>NZ_CP096389.1:0-10000 GCF_053903145.1 Bacillus sp. JZ39
TCGGCTTAGGGAAAACGCACTTAATGCATGCGATCGGCCATTATGTAATAGATCATAATCCTTCTGCCAAAGTGGTTTATCTGTCTTCTGAGAAATTTACAAACGAATTCATCAACTCTATCCGAGATAATAAAGCCGTCGACTTCCGCAATCGCTATCGAAATGTTGATGTGCTTTTGATAGATGATATTCAATTTTTAGCGGGGAAAGAACAAACCCAGGAAGAATTTTTCCATACATTTAACACATTGCACGAAGAAAGCAAACAAATCGTCATTTCAAGTGACCGACCGCCAAAGGAAATTCCGACACTTGAGGACAGATTGCGCTCACGTTTTGAATGGGGACTTATTACAGATATCACACCGCCTGATCTAGAAACGAGAATTGCAATTTTAAGAAAAAAAGCCAAAGCAGAAGGCCTCGATATTCCGAACGAGGTTATGCTTTACATCGCGAATCAAATCGACAGCAATATTCGGGAACTCGAAGGAGCATTAATCAGAGTTGTCGCTTATTCATCTTTAATTAATAAAGATATTAATGCTGATCTGGCCGCTGAGGCGTTGAAAGATATTATTCCTTCCTCAAAACCGAAAGTCATTACGATAAAAGAAATTCAGAGGGTAGTAGGCCAGCAATTTAATATTAAACTCGAGGATTTCAAAGCAAAAAAACGGACAAAGTCAGTAGCTTTTCCGCGTCAAATCGCCATGTACTTATCAAGGGAAATGACTGATTCCTCTCTTCCTAAAATCGGTGAAGAGTTTGGAGGACGTGATCATACGACCGTTATTCATGCGCATGAAAAAATTTCAAAACTGCTGGCAGATGATGAACAGCTTCAGCAGCATGTAAAAGAAATTAAAGAACAGCTTAAATAGCAGGACCGGGGATCAATCGGGGAAAGTGTGAATAACTTTTCGGAAGTCATACACAGTCTGTCCACATGTGGATAGGCTGTGTTTCCTGTCTTTTTCACAACTTATCCACAAATCCACAGGCCCTACTATTACTTCTACTATTTTTTATAAATATATATATTAATACATTATCCGTTAGGAGGATAAAAATGAAATTCACGATTCAAAAAGATCGTCTTGTTGAAAGTGTCCAAGATGTATTAAAAGCAGTTTCATCCAGAACCACGATTCCCATTCTGACTGGTATTAAAATTGTTGCATCAGATGATGGAGTATCCTTTACAGGGAGTGACTCAGATATTTCTATTGAATCCTTCATTCCAAAAGAAGAAGGAGATAAAGAAATCGTCACTATTGAACAGCCCGGAAGCATCGTTTTACAGGCTCGCTTTTTTAGTGAAATTGTAAAAAAATTGCCGATGGCAACTGTAGAAATTGAAGTCCAAAATCAGTATTTGACGATTATCCGTTCTGGTAAAGCTGAATTTAATCTAAACGGACTGGATGCTGATGAATATCCGCACTTGCCGCAGATTGAAGAGCATCATGCGATTCAGATCCCAACTGATTTGTTAAAAAATCTAATCAGACAAACAGTATTTGCAGTGTCCACCTCAGAAACACGCCCTATCTTGACAGGTGTAAACTGGAAAGTGGAGCAAAGTGAATTATTATGCACTGCAACGGATAGCCACCGTCTTGCATTAAGAAAGGCGAAACTTGATATTCCAGAAGACAGATCTTATAACGTCGTGATTCCGGGAAAAAGTTTAACTGAACTCAGCAAGATTTTAGATGACAACCAGGAACTTGTAGATATCGTCATCACAGAAACCCAAGTTCTGTTTAAAGCGAAAAACGTCTTATTCTTCTCACGGCTTCTGGACGGGAATTATCCAGACACAACCAGCCTGATTCCGCAAGACAGCAAAACAGAAATCATTGTGAACACAAAAGAATTCCTTCAGGCCATTGATCGTGCATCTCTTTTAGCTAGAGAGGGACGCAACAACGTTGTAAAACTGTCCGCAAAACCGGCTGAATCCATTGAAATTTCTTCCAATTCTCCAGAAATCGGTAAAGTTGTGGAAGCAATTGCTGCGGATCAAATTGAAGGTGAGGAATTAAATATCTCTTTTAGTCCAAAATATATGCTGGATGCACTAAAGGTGCTTGAAGGAGCAGAAATACGCGTAAGCTTTACAGGCGCAATGAGACCTTTCTTAATTCGCACGCCGAATGATGAAACGATTGTACAGCTTATCCTTCCTGTCAGAACCTATTAATCCGATACACTGCTGCCGACTCGTCGGCAGCTTTTCTATTCGGTATCTGCTCCGACAAGTTTTCCCTTTCCCTAATTCGTTTTTTTTTAGTACAATTAGATATTAGTGATATTTGAAAGAGGTCGATATAATGGCAAATCCGATTTCAATTGATACAGAGATGATTACACTCGGACAATTCTTAAAATTAGCCGATGTGATTCAGTCTGGCGGTATGGCGAAGTGGTTTTTAAGCGAGCATGAAGTGCTTGTGAACGATGAGCCGGACAACCGCCGGGGCAGAAAGCTGTATGTTGGAGATGTGGTAGAGATTGAAGGATTTGGTTCATTTCAAGTCGTCAATTAAAGCGGGTGACACTGATTGTATATCCAGAACTTAGAACTGACATCTTACCGCAACTACGACCATGCTGAACTTCAATTTGAAAATAAAGTAAATGTGATCATCGGAGAAAACGCCCAGGGGAAGACAAACCTCATGGAGGCGATCTATGTCTTGTCCATGGCGAAATCGCACCGGACATCAAATGACAAAGAACTTATACGGTGGGACAAAGACTATGCTAAAATAGAGGGAAGAGTGATGAAGCAAAACGGGGCGATCCCGATGCAGCTCGTCATCTCCAAAAAGGGTAAAAAGGGCAAGGTCAATCATATTGAACAGCAAAAGCTCAGCCAGTATGTCGGGGCCCTCAACACCATTATGTTCGCGCCGGAAGATTTAAATCTTGTAAAGGGAAGCCCTCAAGTGAGAAGGCGGTTTCTTGACATGGAAATCGGACAGGTTTCTCCCGTCTACCTTCATGATCTTTCTCTTTACCAGAAAATCCTTTCCCAGCGGAATCATTTTTTGAAACAGCTGCAAACAAGAAAACAAACTGACCGGACGATGCTCGATGTTCTGACCGATCAGCTTGTAGAAGTTGCAGCAAAAGTCGTCGTAAAACGCCTGCAGTTTACAGCACAGCTCGAGAAATGGGCGCAGCCCATCCATGCAGGCATCTCAAGAGGGCTTGAAGAACTGACGCTGAAATACCATACAGCTCTTGATGTATCAGATCCCCTAGATTTGTCGAAAATAGGAGATAGCTATCAAGAAGCGTTTTCTAAATTAAGAGAAAAAGAAATTGAGCGTGGTGTGACGCTGTCAGGGCCTCATCGCGATGATGTTCTTTTCTATGTGAACGGACGCGATGTGCAGACGTATGGTTCTCAAGGACAGCAGCGAACGACGGCGTTGTCCCTTAAGCTGGCGGAGATTGACCTGATCCATGAAGAAATCGGAGAATATCCCATTTTACTATTGGATGATGTACTGAGTGAACTGGATGATTATCGCCAGTCACACTTGCTTCATACGATCCAAGGCCGTGTACAAACGTTTGTCACAACGACAAGCGTTGATGGCATTGATCACGAAACCTTACGTCAAGCAGGAATGTTCCGTGTGCAAAATGGTGCGTTAGTGAAGTGAAGAAATGAGGTGAGCAATTGTATATTCATTTAGGTGATGACTTTGTGGTTTCAACACGAGATATTGTCGGCATTTTTGACTTTAAAGCCAACATGTCGCCTATTGTTGAAGAATTTCTGAAAAAACAGAAACACAAGGTGGTGCCTTCCGTAAACGGCACGCCCAAATCTATCGTAGTCACGGTTCAGAATATATATTACTCTCCCTTATCTTCCAGCACATTAAAAAAACGTGCGCAATTTATGTTTGAAATAGATTCTTAGAAATTTTTTATCACGAATATATCGTTTAGAAAAGTGTAGGTGAATGACGTGGCTATGGAACAGCAGCAAAACAGTTATGATGAAAATCAGATACAGGTACTAGAAGGATTGGAAGCTGTTCGTAAAAGACCGGGGATGTATATCGGTTCGACAAACAGCAAAGGCCTTCACCACCTGGTATGGGAAATTGTCGACAATAGTATTGACGAAGCCCTCGCCGGTTATTGTACGGATATCAATATCCAAATCGAAAAAGACAACAGTATCACGGTTGTAGATAATGGCCGCGGTATTCCAGTCGGTATTCATGAAAAAATGGGCCGTCCTGCGGTAGAAGTCATTATGACGGTGCTTCATGCCGGAGGAAAATTTGACGGAAGCGGCTATAAAGTATCCGGAGGATTACACGGTGTAGGTGCGTCGGTCGTAAACGCACTATCAACAGAGCTTGATGTGACGGTTCACCGTGACGGTAAAATTCACCGCCAAACCTATAAACGCGGAGTTCCGGTTACAGACCTTGAAATCATTGGCGAAACGGATCATACAGGAACGACGACACATTTTGTCCCGGACCCTGAAATTTTCTCAGAAACAACCGAGTATGATTATGATCTGCTTGCCAACCGCGTGCGTGAATTAGCCTTTTTAACAAAGGGCGTAAACATCACGATTGAGGATAAACGTGAAGGACAAGAGCGCAAAAATGAATACCATTACGAAGGCGGAATTAAAAGTTATGTAGAGTATTTAAACCGCTCTAAAGAGGTTGTCCATGAAGAGCCGATTTACATTGAAGGCGAAAAGGACGGCATTACGGTTGAAGTAGCTTTGCAATACAATGACAGCTACACAAGCAACATTTACTCGTTTACAAACAACATTAATACGTACGAAGGCGGTACCCATGAAGCTGGCTTCAAAACGGGCCTGACTCGTGTTATCAACGATTACGCCAGAAAAAAAGGGCTTATTAAAGAAAATGATCCAAACCTAAGCGGAGATGACGTAAGGGAAGGGCTGACAGCGATTATTTCAATCAAACACCCTGATCCGCAGTTTGAGGGCCAAACGAAAACAAAGCTGGGCAACTCAGAAGCACGGACGATCACCGATACGTTATTTTCTACGGCGATGGAAACATTTATGCTGGAAAATCCAGATGCGGCCAAAAAAATTGTCGATAAAGGCTTAATGGCGGCAAGAGCAAGAATGGCTGCGAAAAAAGCCCGTGAACTAACACGTCGTAAGAGTGCTTTGGAAATTTCAAACTTGCCCGGTAAGTTAGCGGACTGCTCTTCAAAAGATCCGAGCATCTCCGAGTTATATATCGTAGAGGGTGACTCTGCCGGAGGATCTGCTAAACAAGGACGCGACAGACATTTCCAAGCCATTTTGCCGCTTAGAGGTAAAATCCTAAACGTTGAAAAGGCCAGACTGGATAAAATCCTTTCTAACAACGAAGTTCGCTCTATGATCACAGCGCTCGGCACAGGTATTGGGGAAGACTTCAACCTTGAGAAAGCCCGTTACCACAAAGTTGTCATTATGACAGATGCCGATGTTGACGGCGCGCACATCAGAACACTGCTGTTAACGTTCTTTTACAGATATATGCGCCAAATTATCGAAAATGGCTACGTGTACATTGCGCAGCCGCCGCTCTACAAGGTTCAACAGGGGAAACGCGTTGAATATGCATACAATGACAAGGAGCTTGAAGAGCTGTTAAAAACTCTTCCTCAAACGCCTAAGCCTGGACTGCAGCGTTACAAAGGTCTTGGTGAAATGAATGCTACCCAGCTATGGGAGACAACCATGGATCCTAGTTCCAGAACACTTCTTCAGGTAACTCTTGAAGATGCAATGGATGCGGATGAGACTTTTGAAATGCTTATGGGCGACAAGGTAGAACCGCGCCGAAACTTCATAGAAGCGAATGCGAGATACGTTAAAAATCTTGACATCTAATCATAAAAAGCCTTATTTCCAATAAGAAATAAGGCTTTTTTCTGAACAAGATCAGATGCAGCAATGCCTGCAATACCTATATATTCTAGCAATTTAATGTGTATAATCATAAGTTTATTGATATAATGGAGAATAGTGAAATCGTATTGAAGGTCATAATGGACAATCTACTCCCACATATTTCATGTGATACTTCAGGGAGGTTTTTTAATGAGTGAACAAAACACACCACAAGTTCGTGAAATAAATATCAGTCAGGAAATGCGTACGTCCTTCTTGGATTATGCAATGAGCGTTATCGTGTCCCGTGCTCTTCCGGATGTTCGAGACGGTTTAAAACCGGTTCATAGACGGATTTTGTATGCAATGAATGATTTAGGCATGACGAGTGACAAGCCTTATAAAAAATCCGCGCGTATCGTTGGAGAAGTTATCGGGAAATACCACCCGCACGGTGATTCAGCGGTATATGAATCCATGGTCAGAATGGCTCAGGATTTCAACTACCGTTATATGCTCGTTGACGGTCATGGAAACTTCGGTTCTGTTGACGGAGACTCAGCGGCGGCCATGCGTTATACAGAAGCAAGAATGTCTAAAATCTCAATGGAGATTCTTCGTGACATCACAAAAGACACAATCGATTACCAGGATAACTATGACGGGTCAGAAAGAGAACCTGTCGTTATGCCTTCAAGGTTCCCGAATCTGCTCGTGAACGGTGCTGCCGGCATTGCGGTAGGTATGGCAACAAACATTCCTCCGCACCAGCTGGGAGAAATCATTGACGGTGTACTTGCTGTCAGTGAGAATCCGGACATTACCATTCCAGAGCTTATGGAAGTCATTCCAGGGCCTGATTTCCCGACCGCGGGTCAAATCTTGGGACGCAGCGGTATCCGGAAAGCATACGAATCAGGCCGAGGCTCTGTCACGATCCGGGCAAAAGCTGAGATCGAACAAACATCTTCGGGTAAAGAAAGAATTATCGTTACAGAGTTACCTTACCAAGTAAATAAGGCGAAATTAATTGAGAAAATTGCTGATCTCGTAAGGGACAAAAAGATAGAGGGTATCACAGATCTGCGTGATGAGTCAGATCGTACAGGTATGAGAATTGTCATTGAAATCAGACGCGATGCCAATGCAAATGTCATCTTAAACAATCTGTACAAACAAACTGCTCTACAAACATCTTTTGGCATCAACCTGCTTGCACTTGTTGATGGCCAGCCGAAAGTTTTAACTCTTAAGCAATGCCTGGAGCATTACCTTGACCATCAAAAAGTTGTCATTAGACGCCGTACTGCTTATGAATTGCGTAAAGCAGAAGCGAGAGCTCATATCTTGGAAGGATTGAGAGTTGCACTGGATCATCTCGATGCAGTTATCTCCCTTATCCGTAATTCTCAAACGGCTGAAATTGCGAGAACAGGTTTAATTGAACAATTCTCACTGACAGAGAAGCAAGCACAAGCGATCCTTGACATGAGGCTCCAGCGTTTAACGGGACTGGAACGTGAAAAGATCGAAGAAGAATACCAATCTCTTGTTAAATTAATTGCAGAGCTAAAAGACATCTTGGCAAATGAATATAAAGTGCTTGAGATCATTCGTGAAGAACTCACGGAAATCAAAGAGCGTTTTAACGATGAAAGACGTACTGAGATCGTCACTTCTGGACTGGAGACAATTGAAGATGAAGATCTCATCGAGAGAGAAAATATCGTAGTTACTCTGACGCACAACGGATACGTCAAACGTCTTCCTGCATCAACTTACCGCAGTCAAAAACGGGGCGGAAAAGGTGTACAAGGTATGGGAACAAACGAAGATGATTTCGTTGAACATTTGATCTCTACGTCAACTCATGACACGATTCTCTTCTTCTCGAACAAGGGGAAAGTGTATCGTGCAAAAGGGTATGAAATCCCTGAATACGGCAGAACGGCAAAAGGAATCCCGATTATTAACCTGCTGGAGGTAGAAAAGGGTGAGTGGATCAACGCGATTATTCCAGTCACGGAATTCAATGCGGAGCTTTACCTTTTCTTCACTACAAAGCATGGGGTTTCAAAACGAACATCGCTATCTCAATTCGCTAATATCCGCAACAATGGTCTAATTGCTCTGAGTCTTCGTGAAGATGATGAACTGATGGGTGTACGTCTGACTGACGGCACAAAACAAATCATCATTGGAACGAAAAACGGTTTACTGATCCGTTTCCCTGAAACAGATGTCCGAGAGATGGGAAGAACTGCGGCAGGCGTAAAAGGCATCACCCTGACGGATGACGACGTTGTTGTCGGCATGGAGATTTTAGAGGAAGAATCACACGTCCTTATCGTAACTGAAAAAGGGTACGGAAAACGAACTCCTGCTGAAGAGTACAGAACCCAAAGCCGGGGCGGAAAAGGACTCAAAACAGCGAAAATCACCGAGAACAACGGCCAACTAGTAGCAGTGAAAGCTACTAAAGGTGAAGAGGATCTAATGATTATTACAGCTAGCGGCGTACTCATCAGAATGGACATCAATGATATCTCCATCACCGGACGTGTCACTCAAGGTGTGCGTCTCATCAGAATGGCAGAAGAAGAGCATGTTGCTACAGTAGCTTTAGTAGAGAAAAACGAAGAAGATGAGAATGAAGAAGAACAAGAAGAAGTGTGAAAAAAAGCGCAGCTGAAATAGCTGTGCTTTTTTTGTCATAACCCTTTACAGTCATAAAAATTATGGTATAATCATTTCTGTTGTCTTTTTAAAGACACAAGCATGACCATTATGACTAGTAAAAACTTTTTTAAAAAAGTATTGACCTAGTTAACTAAAAATGTTACTATTAAGTAGTCGCTTCGAGAGAAGCACACAAAGTTCTTTGAAAACTAAACAAGACGAAACGTACCTGTTAATTCATTTTTTTATAAATCGCACAGCGATGTGCGTAGTCAGTCAAACTACTTTATCGGAGAGTTTGATCCTGGCTCAGGACGAACGCTGGCGGCGTGCCTAATACATGCAAGTCGAGCGGACAGATGGGAGCTTGCTCCCTGATGTTAGCGGCGGACGGGTGAGTAACACGTGGGTAACCTGCCTGTAAGACTGGGATAACTCCGGGAAACCGGGGCTAATACCGGATGGTTGTTTGAACCGCATGGTTCAAACATAAAAGGTGGCTTCGGCTACCACTTACAGATGGACCCGCGGCGCATTAGCTAGTTGGTGAGGTAACGGCTCACCAAGGCGACGATGCGTAGCCGACCTGAGAGGGTGATCGGCCACACTGGGACTGAGACACGGCCCAGACTCCTACGGGAGGCAGCAGTAGGGAATCTTCCGCAATGGACGAAAGTCTGACGGAGCAACGCCGCGTGAGTGATGAAGGTTTTCGGATCGTAAAGCTCTGTTGTTAGGGAAGAACAAGTACCGTTCGAATAGGGCGGTACCTTGACGGTACCTAACCAGAAAGCCACGGCTAACTACGTGCCAGCAGCCGCGGTAATACGTAGGTGGCAAGCGTTGTCCGGAATTATTGGGCGTAAAGGGCTCGCAGGCGGTTTCTTAAGTCTGATGTGAAAGCCCCCGGCTCAACCGGGGAGGGTCATTGGAAACTGGGGAACTTGAGTGCAGAAGAGGAGAGTGGAATTCCACGTGTAGCGGTGAAATGCGTAGAGATGTGGAGGAACACCAGTGGCGAAGGCGACTCTCTGGTCTGTAACTGACGCTGAGGAGCGAAAGCGTGGGGAGCGAACAGGATTAGATACCCTGGTAGTCCACGCCGTAAACGATGAGTGCTAAGTGTTAGGGGGTTTCCGCCCCTTAGTGCTGCAGCTAACGCATTAAGCACTCCGCCTGGGGAGTACGGTCGCAAGACTGAAACTCAAAGGAATTGACGGGGGCCCGCACAAGCGGTGGAGCATGTGGTTTAATTCGAAGCAACGCGAAGAACCTTACCAGGTCTTGACATCCTCTGACAATCCTAGAGATAGGACGTCCCCTTCGGGGGCAGAGTGACAGGTGGTGCATGGTTGTCGTCAGCTCGTGTCGTGAGATGTTGGGTTAAGTCCCGCAACGAGCGCA
>NZ_CP096389.1:15000-97500 GCF_053903145.1 Bacillus sp. JZ39
ACATGCTCTTGGCTAGTTGATAATCTACATATAATATTTTGCCGAAAAGAGGGGGATTTACTAATGTGGGAAAGTAAATTTTCAAAAGAAGGCTTAACGTTCGACGATGTGCTGCTTGTGCCAGCAAAGTCTGAGGTACTTCCGCGTGATGTGGATTTATCTGTAGAACTTACAAAAACGTTAAAGCTAAATATTCCTGTCATCAGCGCAGGTATGGACACTGTAACAGAATCAGCAATGGCAATTGCAATGGCAAGACAGGGCGGCTTGGGCATCATTCACAAAAATATGTCCATTGAACAGCAGGCTGAACAAGTTGATAAAGTAAAGCGTTCTGAGCGCGGCGTTATCACAAATCCCTTCTTTTTAACTCCTGATCACCAAGTATTTGATGCGGAGCATTTGATGGGGAAATACAGAATTTCCGGTGTTCCGATTGTAAATAACGAAGAAGACCAGAAGCTTGTTGGAATTATTACAAACCGTGACCTTCGCTTTATTTCTGACTACTCAATGAAAATCAGCGACGTCATGACGAAAGAAGAGCTAGTTACTGCATCTGTAGGAACTACTCTGGATGAAGCTGAAAAGATTTTGCAGAAACATAAAATTGAAAAGCTTCCTCTCGTAGACGACCAGAATAAATTAAAAGGTCTTATCACAATTAAAGACATTGAAAAAGTCATTGAGTTCCCGAACTCATCTAAAGACATTCACGGCCGCCTGATCGTTGGCGCGGCAGTTGGTGTAACTGGCGATACAATGACTCGCGTCAAAAAGCTTGTTGAAGCCAATGTTGATGTGATTGTTATCGATACAGCTCACGGACACTCTCAAGGCGTTTTAAACACAGTCACAAAAATCCGTGAAACGTATCCCGAATTAAACATTATTGCTGGAAACGTGGCAACAGCTGAAGCGACAAGAGCGCTTATCGAAGCTGGAGCAGACGTTGTCAAAGTTGGAATAGGACCTGGCTCAATTTGTACTACACGTGTTGTAGCCGGCGTCGGTGTTCCACAAATTACAGCAATTTATGATTGTGCGACTGAAGCAAGAAAACACGGCAAAACAATCATAGCCGACGGTGGGATTAAATTCTCTGGCGATATCACTAAAGCATTGGCAGCCGGCGGACATGCTGTTATGCTCGGAAGCTTGCTTGCAGGCACATCAGAAAGCCCTGGTGAAACTGAAATCTACCAAGGCAGAAGATTTAAGGTATACCGCGGCATGGGATCAGTTGCTGCAATGGAAAAAGGAAGTAAAGACCGTTACTTCCAAGAAGAAAACAAAAAATTTGTTCCTGAAGGAATTGAAGGACGCACACCTTACAAAGGACCAGTTGAAGAAACCGTTTATCAGCTAGTCGGAGGCCTTCGTTCTGGTATGGGGTATTGCGGGTCCAAAGATCTGCGTGCGCTAAGAGAAGAAGCTCAGTTCATTCGCATGACTGGCGCAGGACTTCGCGAAAGCCATCCGCATGACGTACAGATTACAAAAGAATCACCTAACTATACAATTTCATAATAAATTGTTACAAATTAAAAACATTTGACAGGGTCTCTGACTCTGTCTATTTTTTTTATACTGATTATGATAAAATTTATACTGTTGTGCATTGAAAATGTCCTTAACGGCTTAATTATAGATGAAGAAAATGAAATACGGAGGTCGTACGATTGAACATCAAGAAATGTAAACAGCTACTGATGTCATTGGTTGTGTTAACTCTAGCTGTCACGTGTCTGGCTCCAATGTCAAAAGCAAAAGCAGCCAGCGATCCAATTGATATCAATGCATCTGCTGCTATTATGATCGAAGCTTCTTCAGGTAAAATTCTTTACAGTAAAAATGCAGATAAGAGACTGCCAATTGCGAGTATGACAAAAATGATGACAGAGTATCTGTTATTGGAAGCAATTGATCAAGGTAAAGTGAAATGGGACCAAACCTATACGCCTGATGACTATGTGTATGAAATTTCCCAAGATAACAGCTTATCAAACGTTCCTCTTCGGAAAGACGGGAAATACACAGTAAAAGAATTATATCAAGCTACAGCAATTTATTCTGCAAATGCTGCTGCTATTGCGATTGCAGAAATCGTTGCCGGTTCTGAAACTAAGTTTGTTGAAAAAATGAATGCAAAAGCAAAAGAACTAGGCTTAACAGATTACAAATTTGTTAACGCAACAGGTCTTGAAAACAAAGATCTTCACGGGCATCAGCCTGAGGGGACAAGCGTAAATGAAGAAAGTGAAGTTTCTGCAAAGGATATGGCGATTCTTGCGGATCACTTGATTACTGATTACCCTGAGATACTGGAGACTTCCAGTATCGCCAAAACGAAATTCCGAGAAGGCACCGATGATGAAATGGACATGCCGAACTGGAATTTTATGCTGAAGGGGCTTGTCAGCGAGTATAAAAAAGCGACTGTAGACGGACTGAAAACAGGTTCTACTGACTCTGCGGGTTCATGCTTTACAGGAACAGCTGAACGCAACGGTATGCGTGTCATCACTGTTGTTTTAAACGCAAAGGGCAACCTTCATACAGGCCGTTTCGATGAAACGAAGAAAATGTTTGATTATGCTTTCGACAATTTCTCCATGAAAGAAATTTATGCTGAAGGCGATCAAGTAAAAGGCCATAAAACAATTTCAGTTGATAAGGGTAAAGAGAAAGAAGTAGGCATTGTGACAAACAAGGCGTTCTCTCTTCCTGTCAAAAATGGTGAAGAAAAGAATTACAAAGCGAAGGTCACACTGAATAAAGACAACTTAACTGCTCCTGTGAAAAAAGGAACCAAGGTTGGGAAGCTGACTGCGGAATACACAGGTGATGAAAAGGATTACGGATTCCTTAACAGCGATCTGGCTGGCGTAGACCTTGTTACAAAAGAAAATGTAGAAAAAGCAAACTGGTTTGTTTTGACAATGCGCAGTATCGGCGGATTTTTTGCCGGAATTTGGGGAAGCATTGTTGATACGGTAACCGGCTGGTTTTAATCAATTGAAAGAGCTCTGATGGATGTTAGGGCTCTTTCGCGTAATATACTGAAAAAACCCAATTTTTAATAAAAAATGATTTTCAAAGCGCTAAAAACCGAATAAAATAGTATATATCCATATGAATTATTGGATTTCTAGGATACAATAAGGATTAGAAATCATATAACTATACCTTGATTAGGGGGACCAAGAAATGGCTCAAACAGGTACTGAACGTGTAAAACGCGGAATGGCAGAAATGCAAAAAGGCGGCGTCATCATGGACGTCATCAATGCGGAACAAGCGAAAATCGCTGAAGAAGCTGGAGCTGTCGCTGTAATGGCGCTAGAACGTGTGCCAGCAGATATTCGCGCGGCTGGAGGAGTTGCCCGTATGGCTGACCCTACAATCGTGGAAGAAGTAATGAATGCAGTATCTATCCCGGTAATGGCAAAAGCGCGTATCGGACATATTGTTGAAGCGCGTGTGCTTGAAGCTATGGGTGTTGACTATATTGATGAAAGTGAAGTTCTGACGCCGGCTGACGAAGAATTTCATTTAAATAAAAATGAATACACAGTTCCTTTTGTATGTGGCTGCCGTGATCTTGGTGAAGCAACACGCCGTATTGCGGAAGGTGCTTCTATGCTTCGCACAAAAGGTGAGCCTGGAACAGGTAATATTGTTGAGGCTGTTCGCCATATGCGTAAAGTTAACGCTCAAGTGCGCAAAGTAGTTGCGATGAGTGAGGATGAACTAATGACAGAAGCGAAAAACCTAGGTGCTCCTTACGAGCTTCTTCTTCAAATTAAAAAAGACGGCAAGCTTCCTGTCGTTAACTTTGCCGCTGGCGGCGTAGCAACTCCAGCTGATGCTGCTCTCATGATGCAGCTTGGTGCTGACGGAGTATTTGTTGGTTCTGGTATTTTCAAATCAGACAACCCTGCTAAATTTGCGAAAGCAATTGTGGAAGCAACAACTCACTTTACTGATTACAAATTGATCGCTGAGTTGTCAAAAGAGCTTGGTACTGCAATGAAAGGGATTGAAATCTCAAACTTACTTCCAGAACAGCGTATGCAAGAACGCGGCTGGTAAGAACATAGGAGCGCTGCTGACATGTTAACAATAGGTGTACTAGGACTTCAAGGAGCAGTTAGAGAGCACATCCATGCGATTGAAGCATGCGGCGTGGCTGGTCTTGTCGTAAAACGTCCGGAGCAGCTGAACGAAGTTGACGGGTTGATTTTGCCGGGCGGTGAGAGCACGACGATGCGCCGTTTGATCGATACGTATCAATTCATGGAGCCGCTTCGTGAATTCGCTGCTCAGGGCAAACCGATGTTTGGAACATGTGCCGGATTAATTATATTAGCAAAAGAAATTGCCGGTTCAGATAATCCTCATTTAGGTCTTCTGAATGTGGTTGTAGAACGTAATTCATTTGGCCGGCAGGTTGACAGCTTTGAAGCTGATTTAACAATTAAAGGCTTGGACGAGCCTTTTACAGGGGTATTCATCCGTGCTCCGCATATTTTAGAAGCTGGTGAAAATGTTGAAGTTCTATCGGAGCATAATGGTCGTATTGTAGCCGCGAAACAGGGGCAATTCCTTGGCTGCTCATTCCATCCGGAGCTGACAGAAGATCACCGAGTAACACAGCTGTTTGTTGAAATGGTTAAGGAATACAAGCAAAAGGCACTTGTATAAAACAGTTGAAAGCTGTGGAAACTTATAGTACATTATAAGCACAAATAAAGATCGAAAAGCGTTGATAGGAACTAGTAGGGAGCCTCTCTTTCTAAGAGAGCCGATGGTTGGTGCGAATCGGTGAAAGATGCTGTCTGAATCCATCCTTGAGCGAAATGCTGAAACAAGTAGGCATTTACGGGATAACCGTTATGTTTGAAAGTGGAAAACGAGTCTTTGATTTGTTTTCAATCAGGGTGGCAACGCGAGAGCTCTCGTCCCTTTATGGGGATGAGGGCTCTTTTTATTTTCGACAAATCAATAAAAAAAGGAGTGTTTCGCATGCTTGATACGAAAATGCTGAGAGCAAATTTTCAAGAAATTAAAGCAAAGCTTGTACACAAAGGCGAAGACTTAACTGATTTTGATAAGTTTGAGGCGCTGGATGATAGACGAAGAGAGCTTATCGGCAAGGTTGAAGAGTTAAAAGGAAAACGAAATGAAGTTTCTCAGCAGGTTGCTGTGCTGAAGCGTGAGAAAAAAGACGCGGATCACATTATTAAAGAAATGCGTGAAGTCGGCGAGGAAATTAAAAAGCTTGATGAAGAATTGCGAACAGTGGAAGCTGAGCTTGATACAATCCTTCTCTCAATCCCGAATATTCCGCATGAGTCTGTACCTGTCGGTGAAACAGAAGACGACAACGTAGAAGTGCGTAAATGGGGTGAAAAGCCTTCATTTGCTTATGAGCCGAAGCCGCACTGGGATATTGCGGATGAGCTGGGTATTCTGGATTTTGAACGTGCTGCCAAAGTAACAGGAAGCCGTTTCGTGTTCTATAAAGGCTTAGGTGCTCGTCTGGAGCGTGCGCTTTATAACTTTATGCTTGATCTGCATGTGGATGAGTATAACTACACTGAAGTGATCCCGCCATATATGGTAAACCGCGCAAGCATGACGGGAACGGGGCAGCTTCCTAAATTTGAAGAGGATGCATTTAAAATCAGAGAAGAAGATTATTTCTTAATTCCAACGGCGGAAGTGCCGATTACAAACATGCATCGCGATGAAATCCTTTCAGGTGACAGCCTGCCGATCAACTATGCGGCATTCAGTGCTTGCTTCCGTTCTGAAGCTGGTTCAGCAGGACGTGACACACGCGGATTAATTCGTCAGCACCAATTTAATAAAGTTGAGCTTGTAAAGTTTGTGAAGCCTGAAGATTCTTATGAAGAATTAGAGAAGCTTACAAACCAAGCAGAACGGGTTCTTCAGCTGCTTGAGCTTCCATACCGTGTCATGAGCATGTGTACGGGTGACTTAGGCTTTACGGCTGCGAAAAAATACGATATCGAAGTTTGGATTCCAAGCCAAGACACATATCGAGAAATCTCTTCTTGCAGCAACTTCGAAGCGTTCCAGGCGAGACGTGCGAATATTCGTTTCAGACGTGAAGCTAAAGGCAAGCCTGAGCATGTACACACACTGAACGGTTCAGGACTGGCGGTTGGAAGAACAGTTGCCGCTATCTTAGAAAATTATCAGCAGGAAGACGGAAGCGTTGTGATTCCGAAAGTGCTCCGTCCTTATATGGGGAATAGAGAAGTAATGAAACCGTAAATTATGGAAAGGCGTGCCTGACAAGGTGCGCCTTTTTGCTTATGTAAACACGGCATTTTCATAAAAACAAAAAAAGTTTTTAAAAATGCTTGACCACACGAGAACATACGTGATATAGTAAGTCTTGTCGATACGGAGGAATACCCAAGTCCGGCTGAAGGGATCGGTCTTGAAAACCGACAGGGGTGTCAAAGCCCGCGGGGGTTCGAATCCCTCTTCCTCCGCCATATTGATTTTAATTCTAATGAAACACAAGCATATATTGGAGATTGTTTTGTCCGTTGCATTCGGTGCGGCGGATTTTTTATTTTAAAGAAAAAGTGAATCTCGACTGAGATTCACTTTTTTTGATTATCATGAATAACTGAAGCAATTTGATCTACAATATTTTCAATCGAGTTTTCGTCGTTCAGAAGATCATAATCTTCAATGCGAAGTTTTAAAACAGGGCAGGCATTAAAACCGCTTATCCAGTTCTCGTAGCGTGTATGCATTTCTTCCCAATAAGACCTGCTTGTCTGAAGCTCCATCTCACGGCCGCGTTGTTCAATCCGGTTTAAAATGTTCTCCAGATCTCCTTCTAAATAGATCAACACATCTGGGTGTGGGAAATACGGTGTCATTACCATTGCTTCGAAAAGGCTTGTGTAAGTCTTATAATCAACCTTTGACATTGTCCCTTTATCAGCATGCATTTTTGCGAAAATTCCTGTATCTTCATAAATCGAACGATCCTGTACAAAACCTCCACCGGCTTCAAAAATTGTTTTCTGTTCTTTGAAGCGTTCAGCTAAGAAGTAAATTTGAAGGTGAAAGCTCCAACGTTCAAAATCATGATAGAACTTTTCCAAATATGGATTATGATCGACTTCCTCCAAAGATGTTTTAAATCCAAGCCGTTTAGCTAAAGTTTTTGTTAAAGTCGATTTTCCAACACCTACTGTTCCTGCTACTGTAATAATTGAATTCTTAGGGATATGATGTTCCTTCATACGATAAGCTCCTTTACATGGGCGGCAATGCGTTCAAAGTCGCTCTTATTCAAAACGAAATCCTTTGAATCACCATCTACGGTTAACACTGTAAGTTCAGGGTCTGCTTCCTGCAGCTGCTTGATGGCGACTTCATAATCTGAAATCAGCTGCTCCAAATAGCTAGTTTCAATTTTTTTCTCAAAGGGGCGCCCGCGTTTTTCAATGCGGTGTAGCAATGTAGGCAGACTGGCCTTTATGTAAATGATGAAATTCGGCTTTGGCAGATCATCCGTTAGCAGGTGATATATCTTTTTGTATTTTTCCAGCTGATGTGGAGACAAGGTGCGTTCCGCAAAAATCACATTTTTATAAATATGATAATCAGCTATTACAGGCTGTCCCTTTTTTAAAAAGTGATCACTGGTGTCTTCAAGCTGTTTGTATCTGTGACAAAGAAAAAACATCTCGAGCTGGAAGCTCCATTCCTCTATATTGTCATAAAACTTATCAAGGTACGGGTTATCCTCTACAATCTCATTGATCATAGGGAATCCGAATTCTTGTGAGAGCATCGTTGCGAGAGTTGTTTTTCCTGCCCCGATAGGACCTTCTATTGCAATAAAAGGGGCTGTATTCATCGGAATCCTCCTTATATCTGAAAAACGTGCGTCAGTTACCGACCTTCATATTGTATCACAACCCTTGGGTGCCCCCATGAAAAAAAGACGTTTCCAAATTATCGAAACGTCTTTTTGACAACATTAAATTGATCAGACAGCAGCAGCCAGTTTTGTGGAAAGGAAAGACCCAGCTTCCAATAGCTGATGCCTCTTAAATTCAGCTCTTTAATCAGATTGAATTTTGCTTGAATCGAGCGGGCATCCTCGAACCATACCTCGTGCCTTCTGTTTTCTGCATCAGTATAGCGGAAGAAAGGAGCTTGAGCGGTTTGGTCATACTGAATGGAAGCATTGTTCTGATCAGCTATGACAATGGCTTGCTGAGGGCTTACAGCTCTTGCCGGAGTTCCCCCTGCTGTATATGGCAGCGTCCAGTCATATCCATATAAATTCTGGCCCATGACAATTTTGTTCGCAGGCATTTCAGTCAAAGCATATTCTATGACATCACGGACAGGTCCAATTGGAGAAACCGCTTGAGGCGGCCCGCCGCTATAGCCCCATTCATATGTCATGAGAACAACAAAGTCGACAATTTGGCCATGTGCCCTGTAATCATGAGCTTCATACCATCTGCCCTGCTGTGTTGCACTTGTTTTAGGAGCAAGAGCCGTAGAAATTTCTAAGCCCTCTCGATGAAAAAGATCCCTTGCTTCGCGGAGGAATTGATTATAAGCCTCTCTATCTTGGGGCCGCAAATATTCAAAGTCGAAATGAATGTCACGGAAGCCATATCGTCTGGCATTCTCGACTATTTCATTTAGAAGCCGTCTTTTTACAGTTTCGTCGTTCAAAAGGATCCGGCCAAGTTCATCGCTGAATGCTTGGTTTTCTAGGTTCGTTATAATCATCATCAATGTTGTATTTTGACTTTCTGTAATGCTCCTTAAATTCGTTAAAGGCGGTGCGACTAAGGTTCCGTTCCGCTGTGCCTGGAAGCTGAATGCGCCAAGGAACGTTAAGTAGGGCGACGCTTCTCTGGCCGCCTGTTGGAGATTTTCGCTGACTTGATTTCCTCGGGGCTCCAAATAAGCATTTGATTCGATGTCTCGTTTAGGAGATGGTGGGATGTATAAACGGAAACCAATCTGAAGCACGGTATTTAACTGGATGCGGTTAACCCTTGCGAGCTCGGCTGCCGTTGTATTGAACTGCCGGGCGATAGATGTCAGGGTATCACCTCGCTTCACATCATAGAACTGGCCAGCTATTGGAATGACAATGGTTTGTCCGACAACAAGGCTGTCGGGATTCGGTATTTCATTCGTTTCAGCGATCTCACTTACGGTTGTTCTGTATTGTGAAGCGATAGCAGAAAGAGTGTCGCCTTGTTTTACCACATAAATTTGAATGAAAAACGCCTCCTTTCATATCGCTATCAATGTATGAAAGAAAAGCGCTGATCATGTTTGTTTTTCTGTAATTTGTTCTTCCGTCGTAATTTCTGCGAAAAGAACATTCTCCATCATAGTTAAGGCGAATTCGTTATCTTCGTCACTGTTTGACGCTATACAGTCCTTAGGAATCGTGATGCTGTATTCCCTCATATAAGCGTCATTAGCGGTAAACAGCACACATATATTGCCGGCTATACCTGTTAAGATAATATGTCTCACCTGCAACTCAGTAAGAAGGGTGTGAAGTGCAGTTTCGTAGAAAGCGGAATGTTTTGGTTTGATTAAAAAATAATCAGCATCTTCCGGAGCTATCTTTGTGATGATATCCTTGCTTCTTTCATTTGTGCATTCTTGCTGAATGTTTTTAATGTCAGCTTGCCAAAGTCCATAATGATCATTGATGTAAATAATCGGCCATTCATTTTGTCTCGCGTGCTCCTTTAATGATAAAATATGAGGAACGATTTTTTCTGTTTTTTTAGCGAGGGCTTCTCCCATATCGAATTCAAAATTATTGATCATGTCTACAATGAGAAGGGCTGTATCTGCTTTGGACAATCGACAGTCTCCTTTCCGTTTCAGTTATAGTTAATATGTAGCCTTTTTAGGCAATGAAAAAACTTTGAAAAGAGAGCTTATCCTTATGACACAAGATGAACTTTATATGAAAGAAGCAATTAAAGAAGCGAAAAAGGCTGAAGAGAAAGGTGAAGTGCCAATAGGTGCGGTGCTTGTCGTTAATGATGAAATTATAGCGCGTGCACATAATTTAAGAGAGACTGAACAGCGATCTATTGCCCATGCAGAAATGCTTGTAATTGATGAAGCGTGTAAGGCACTCGGAACATGGCGGCTGGAAGGTGCGACTCTTTATGTGACGCTTGAGCCTTGTCCAATGTGTGCTGGTACAGTCGTACTTTCTCGAGTGGAAAAAGTGGTTTTTGGCGCATTTGATCCGAAAGGCGGCTGTTCAGGCACGCTAATGAACCTTCTTCAGGAGGAACGCTTTAATCATCAGGCTGAAGTGGTGAGCGGTGTGCTTGAGGAAGAATGCGGCGGAATGCTCAGTGCGTTTTTCAGAGAACTAAGAAAAAAGAAGAAAGCCGCCAGGAAAAACTTGTCTGAATAGCACGGTTGCAATTTTTAGGGGAAACAGATATACTTAAGTGTGCATCGTAATAGATGCAACATAAAATTTGATATTTATTTTGCCGTGCTAAGCGGGGAGGTAGCGGTGCCCTGTACCTGCAATCCGCTCTAGCAGGGCCGAATCCCTTCTCGAGGTTCGTTTACTTTAAGGCCTGCCTTAAGTAAGTGGTGTTGACGTTTGGGTCCTGCGCAATGGGAATTCATGAACCATGTCAGGTCCGGAAGGAAGCAGCATTAAGTGAAACCTCTCATGTGCCGCAGGGTTGCCTGGGCCGAGCTAACTGCTTAAGTAACGCTTAGGGTAGCGAATCGACAGAAGGTGCACGGTAAATCAATCATCAAATTTTCAGACTCACCTAACATTAGGTGAGTTTTTTGTTATGTAAAAAGAGCTTTTGGAATCGAAACAAGGTTCATGTATAATGGGAATGATGAATAACGGAGGAGGGCAAACCCGTGAGTTACCAAGCTTTATATCGAGTATTCAGGCCTCAGCGCTTTGAAGATGTGGTCGGACAAGAACACATTACAAAAACGCTGCAAAATGCCCTTTTGCAAAAAAAGTTTTCTCACGCCTATCTGTTTTCCGGGCCAAGAGGAACCGGAAAAACCAGTGCAGCCAAAATATTTGCTAAGGCTGTCAACTGTGAACATGCTCCTGTTGATGAGCCATGCAACGAATGTGCGGCCTGTAAAGGGATAACAAACGGGTCAATATCCGATGTCATAGAAATTGACGCCGCTTCTAATAACGGTGTTGATGAGATTCGTGACATTCGCGATAAAGTGAAGTTTGCCCCATCGGCCGTCACATATAAGGTATATATCATAGATGAGGTGCATATGCTTTCTATCGGCGCTTTTAATGCATTACTAAAAACATTAGAAGAGCCGCCTGAGCATTGTATTTTCATATTAGCAACAACTGAACCGCACAAAATTCCTTTAACCATTATCTCTAGATGTCAGCGTTTTGACTTTAAACGAATTACCTCCCAAGCGATTGTAGGCCGCATGAATAAAATTGTTGATGCTGAACAGCTGCAAGTGGAGGAAGGATCGCTGGATATCATCGCGAGTGCTGCAGACGGAGGGATGAGGGATGCCCTGAGCCTTCTTGATCAGGCCATATCATTCAGCGGCGATATCCTGAAAGTCGAAGATGCGCTTTTAATTACGGGTGCTGTTTCTCAATTATATATCGGGAAGCTTGCACAATCCCTGCATGATAAAAACGTTTCTGACGCACTGGAAACATTAAATGAATTGCTTCAGCAAGGAAAAGATCCAGCTAAGCTGATAGAAGATATGATTTTCTATTTCAGGGACATGCTGCTGTACAAAACAGCCCCTGGCTTAGAGGGAGTGCTTGAGAAAGTAAAAGTCGATGAAACGTTCCGGGAACTAAGTGAACAAATTCCGGCTCAGGCCCTATATGAAATGATTGATATTCTGAACAAGAGCCATCAGGAAATGAAATGGACAAATCATCCGCGTATCTTTTTCGAAGTGGCCGTTGTGAAGATTTGCCAAACCTCACATCAATCTGCTGCTGATCTCCCGGAAGTGGATATGCTGATGAAAAAAATCCAGCAGCTCGAACAGGAAGTAGAGCGGCTCAAAACAACGGGCATAAAAGCAGCTGCGGAAAGCCCGAAAAAAGAAGCGCCGCGTGTGCCAAAGGGCGGGAAATCCAATTACAAAGCGCCAGTAGGCAGAATTCATGAGATTTTGAAGGAAGCCACAAGACCGGATCTTGATCTGCTCAGAAACAGTTGGGGCAAGCTTCTTGCTCATCTCAAACAGCAAAACAAAGTATCACATGCCGCTTTGCTGAATGACAGTGAACCTGTGGCTGCCGGATCGGCGGCATTTGTTCTGAAGTTCAAATATGAAATTCATTGTAAAATGGTCGCTGAGGATAACAACGGAGTCCGGACTAATCTTGAGCAGATTTTAGAATCGATGCTCGGAAAAAGAATGGATTTGATTGGCGTTCCAGAAGCACAATGGGGTAAAATAAGAGAAGAATTTTTAGAAGATCATCAGCAGGAAAATGAAGGATCAAATGAACCGGCTGAAGAAGACCCGCTTATTGCCGAAGCGAAAAAGCTTGTTGGAGCGGATTTAATTGAAATAAAAGACTAACAAAATGAAAGAGAGTGAATGCTATGCGTGGCGGAATGGGTAATATGCAAAAAATGATGAAACAAATGCAAAAAATGCAAAAGGACATGGCGAAGGCTCAAGAAGAGCTTGCAGAAAAGGTTGTTGAAGGAACTGCAGGCGGCGGTATGGTAACAGTAAAAGCAAACGGCCAAAAAGAAATCCTGGATGTTATCATCAAAGAAGAAGTCGTTGATCCAGAAGATATTGATATGCTTCAAGATTTAGTGCTTGCTGCAACGAATGAAGCTTTGAAAAAAGTTGACGAAATCACAAACGAAACAATGGGTCAATTTACAAAGGGAATGAACATGCCAGGTTTATTCTAGGGGGATAAAAGAACATGCAATATCCTGAACCAATATCAAAGCTGATTGACAGCTTTATGAAATTGCCAGGGATCGGACCGAAAACAGCGGTTCGTCTGGCTTTTTTTGTTCTAGGTATGAAAGAAGATGTAGTATTAGATTTTGCGAAAGCATTAGTAAATGCGAAACGCAACCTGACATATTGTTCAGTTTGCGGGCATATTACAGATCAGGACCCTTGCTATATATGTGAAGATACGCGCAGGGATAAGTCTGTTATCTGTGTTGTGCAAGACCCTAAGGATGTTATCGCTATGGAGAAAATGAAGGAATACAACGGACAGTATCACGTTCTTCACGGCGCTATTTCTCCAATGGACGGCATCGGACCGGAGGATATTAAAATACCAGAATTGTTAAAACGATTACAGGATGATCAAGTGACAGAAGTGATCCTCGCGACAAACCCTAATATAGAAGGGGAAGCAACGGCGATGTATATATCAAGGCTCCTCAAGCCATCTGGTATTAAGCTCTCCCGTATTGCCCACGGACTGCCCGTCGGCGGTGACTTGGAATATGCTGACGAGGTCACTCTTTCTAAAGCACTTGAAGGAAGACGTGAATTGTAAGGAGGAAAAAGCGATCCATGGGTTTTCTTCGCAAGAAAACATTAAGAAGAGAGTTTGATGAAAAACTAACCGAGCAGCTTTTTAAGCAAAAGGAAGAGTGGAACAGGCAAAAAAAGCTGGTTGAAAAAAGCTTAGAACCGTCTGCTGAAGTGTTATACGAACTGAAAGTAGCTGAAGCGAAGTATTTTTTTTACTTAAGGGAAGCGAAGCAGCGAAATTTAAAAATCAGCCGGTGGAAGTAAGTGGTCTAAACTCCTGGATCTTCTCATAAGCTTGTACTAGAACAAGCGAAGGAGATGAGAAGATTCATGGAGCCTATTTTTATTATTGGGATTATTTTAGGACTGGTTATTCTTCTTTTTTTATCAGGTTCAGCTGCGAAGCCTTTAAAGTGGATGGGCATCACAGCTGTTAAATTTGTGGCAGGTGCTTTGCTGCTGGTTTGTGTAAATATGTTTGGCGGCAGTCTTGGCATTCATGTGCCGATTAATCTGGTTACAACAGCTATCAGCGGAATTTTAGGGATACCCGGAATAGCTGCGTTAGTCGTTATTAAGCAATTTATCATTTAATTGATATTATGTATTGACTTAGACAACTGAAGGTGTTATTCTAATATACGTCGCTGATGACGAACAGCTTTTTTGAAAAGAAAATACTAAAAAGTTGTTGACAGTAGCGGCGGTAAATGTTATGATAATAAAGTCGCTTAAACGAGCGGTAAACAAAGTTCTTTGAAAACTAAACAAGACAAAACGTACCTGTTAATTCATTTTTTATAAATCGCACAGCGATGTGCGTAGTCAGTCAAACTACTTTATCGGAGAGTTTGATCCTGGCTCAGGACGAACGCTGGCGGCGTGCCTAATACATGCAAGTCGAGCGGACAGATGGGAGCTTGCTCCCTGATGTTAGCGGCGGACGGGTGAGTAACACGTGGGTAACCTGCCTGTAAGACTGGGATAACTCCGGGAAACCGGGGCTAATACCGGATGGTTGTTTGAACCGCATGGTTCAAACATAAAAGGTGGCTTCGGCTACCACTTACAGATGGACCCGCGGCGCATTAGCTAGTTGGTGAGGTAATGGCTCACCAAGGCAACGATGCGTAGCCGACCTGAGAGGGTGATCGGCCACACTGGGACTGAGACACGGCCCAGACTCCTACGGGAGGCAGCAGTAGGGAATCTTCCGCAATGGACGAAAGTCTGACGGAGCAACGCCGCGTGAGTGATGAAGGTTTTCGGATCGTAAAGCTCTGTTGTTAGGGAAGAACAAGTACCGTTCGAATAGGGCGGTACCTTGACGGTACCTAACCAGAAAGCCACGGCTAACTACGTGCCAGCAGCCGCGGTAATACGTAGGTGGCAAGCGTTGTCCGGAATTATTGGGCGTAAAGGGCTCGCAGGCGGTTTCTTAAGTCTGATGTGAAAGCCCCCGGCTCAACCGGGGAGGGTCATTGGAAACTGGGGAACTTGAGTGCAGAAGAGGAGAGTGGAATTCCACGTGTAGCGGTGAAATGCGTAGAGATGTGGAGGAACACCAGTGGCGAAGGCGACTCTCTGGTCTGTAACTGACGCTGAGGAGCGAAAGCGTGGGGAGCGAACAGGATTAGATACCCTGGTAGTCCACGCCGTAAACGATGAGTGCTAAGTGTTAGGGGGTTTCCGCCCCTTAGTGCTGCAGCTAACGCATTAAGCACTCCGCCTGGGGAGTACGGTCGCAAGACTGAAACTCAAAGGAATTGACGGGGGCCCGCACAAGCGGTGGAGCATGTGGTTTAATTCGAAGCAACGCGAAGAACCTTACCAGGTCTTGACATCCTCTGACAATCCTAGAGATAGGACGTCCCCTTCGGGGGCAGAGTGACAGGTGGTGCATGGTTGTCGTCAGCTCGTGTCGTGAGATGTTGGGTTAAGTCCCGCAACGAGCGCAACCCTTGATCTTAGTTGCCAGCATTCAGTTGGGCACTCTAAGGTGACTGCCGGTGACAAACCGGAGGAAGGTGGGGATGACGTCAAATCATCATGCCCCTTATGACCTGGGCTACACACGTGCTACAATGGACAGAACAAAGGGCAGCGAAACCGCGAGGTTAAGCCAATCCCACAAATCTGTTCTCAGTTCGGATCGCAGTCTGCAACTCGACTGCGTGAAGCTGGAATCGCTAGTAATCGCGGATCAGCATGCCGCGGTGAATACGTTCCCGGGCCTTGTACACACCGCCCGTCACACCACGAGAGTTTGTAACACCCGAAGTCGGTGAGGTAACCTTTTAGGAGCCAGCCGCCGAAGGTGGGACAGATGATTGGGGTGAAGTCGTAACAAGGTAGCCGTATCGGAAGGTGCGGCTGGATCACCTCCTTTCTAAGGATATTTTACGGAATATAAGACCTTGGGTCTTATAAACAGAACGTTCCCTGTCTTGTTTAGTTTTGAAGGAACTTTGTTCCTTGAATAAGTTAAGATGGGCCTGTAGCTCAGCTGGTTAGAGCGCACGCCTGATAAGCGTGAGGTCGGTGGTTCGAGTCCACTCAGGCCCACCATCTTATATAACGGGGCCTTAGCTCAGCTGGGAGAGCGCCTGCTTTGCACGCAGGAGGTCAGCGGTTCGATCCCGCTAGGCTCCACCAACGTGTTCTTTGAAAACTAGATAACAGTAGACATCACATTCAATTAGTAATACAAGATATCACATAGTGATTCTTTTTAACGGTTAAGTTAGAAAGGGCGCACGGTGGATGCCTTGGCACTAGGAGCCGATGAAGGACGGGACGAACACCGATATGCTTCGGGGAGCTGTAAGCAAGCTTTGATCCGGAGATTTCCGAATGGGGAAACCCACCACTCGTAATGGAGTGGTATCCATATCTGAATTCATAGGATATGAGAAGGCAGACCCGGGGAACTGAAACATCTAAGTACCCGGAGGAAGAGAAAGCAAATGCGATTCCCTGAGTAGCGGCGAGCGAAACGGGATTAGCCCAAACCAAGAGGCTTGCCTCTTGGGGTTGTAGGACACTCTGTACGGAGTTACAAAAGAACGAGGTAGATGAAGAGGTCTGGAAAGGCCCGCCATAGGAGGTAACAGCCCTGTAGTCAAAACTTCGTTCTCTCCTGAGTGGATCCTGAGTACGGCGGAACACGTGAAATTCCGTCGGAATCCGGGAGGACCATCTCCCAAGGCTAAATACTCCCTAGTGACCGATAGTGAACCAGTACCGTGAGGGAAAGGTGAAAAGCACCCCGGAAGGGGAGTGAAAGAGATCCTGAAACCGTGTGCCTACAAGTAGTCAGAGCCCGTTAACGGGTGATGGCGTGCCTTTTGTAGAATGAACCGGCGAGTTACGATCCCGTGCAAGGTTAAGCAGAAGATGCGGAGCCGCAGCGAAAGCGAGTCTGAATAGGGCGCATGAGTACGTGGTCGTAGACCCGAAACCAGGTGATCTACCCATGTCCAGGGTGAAGTTCAGGTAACACTGAATGGAGGCCCGAACCCACGCACGTTGAAAAGTGCGGGGATGAGGTGTGGGTAGGGGTGAAATGCCAATCGAACCTGGAGATAGCTGGTTCTCTCCGAAATAGCTTTAGGGCTAGCCTCAAGGTAAGAGTCTTGGAGGTAGAGCACTGATTGGACTAGGGGCCCCTACCGGGTTACCGAATTCAGTCAAACTCCGAATGCCAATGACTTATCCTTGGGAGTCAGACTGCGAGTGATAAGATCCGTAGTCGAAAGGGAAACAGCCCAGACCGCCAGCTAAGGTCCCAAAGTATACGTTAAGTGGAAAAGGATGTGGAGTTGCTTAGACAACCAGGATGTTGGCTTAGAAGCAGCCACCATTTAAAGAGTGCGTAATAGCTCACTGGTCGAGTGACTCTGCGCCGAAAATGTACCGGGGCTAAACGTATCACCGAAGCTGCGGACTGTTCTTCGAACAGTGGTAGGAGAGCGTTCTAAGGGCTGTGAAGCCAGACCGGAAGGACTGGTGGAGCGCTTAGAAGTGAGAATGCCGGTATGAGTAGCGAAAGAGGGGTGAGAATCCCCTCCACCGAATGCCTAAGGTTTCCTGAGGAAGGCTCGTCCGCTCAGGGTTAGTCGGGACCTAAGCCGAGGCCGAAAGGCGTAGGCGATGGACAACAGGTTGATATTCCTGTACCACCTCCTCACCATTTGAGCAATGGGGGGACGCAGGAGGATAGGGTAAGCGCGGTATTGGATATCCGCGTCCAAGCAGTTAGGCTGGGAAATAGGCAAATCCGTTTCCCATAAGGCTGAGCTGTGATGGCGAGCGAAATATAGTAGCGAAGTTCCTGATTCCACACTGCCAAGAAAAGCCTCTAGCGAGGTGAGAGGTGCCCGTACCGCAAACCGACACAGGTAGGCGAGGAGAGAATCCTAAGGTGATCGAGAGAACTCTCGTTAAGGAACTCGGCAAAATGACCCCGTAACTTCGGGAGAAGGGGTGCTCTGTTAGGGTGCAAGCCCGAGAGAGCCGCAGTGAATAGGCCCAGGCGACTGTTTAGCAAAAACACAGGTCTCTGCGAAGCCGTAAGGCGAAGTATAGGGGCTGACGCCTGCCCGGTGCTGGAAGGTTAAGAGGAGCGCTTAGCGTAAGCGAAGGTGCGAATTGAAGCCCCAGTAAACGGCGGCCGTAACTATAACGGTCCTAAGGTAGCGAAATTCCTTGTCGGGTAAGTTCCGACCCGCACGAAAGGCGCAACGATCTGGGCACTGTCTCAACGAGAGACTCGGTGAAATTATAGTACCTGTGAAGATGCAGGTTACCCGCGACAGGACGGAAAGACCCCGTGGAGCTTTACTGCAGCCTGATATTGAATGTTGGTACAGCTTGTACAGGATAGGTAGGAGCCTTGGAAACCGGAGCGCCAGCTTCGGTGGAGGCATCGGTGGGATACTACCCTGGCTGTATTGACCTTCTAACCCGCCGCCCTTATCGGGCGGGGAGACAGTGTCAGGTGGGCAGTTTGACTGGGGCGGTCGCCTCCTAAAAGGTAACGGAGGCGCCCAAAGGTTCCCTCAGAATGGTTGGAAATCATTCGCAGAGTGTAAAGGCACAAGGGAGCTTGACTGCGAGACCTACAAGTCGAGCAGGGACGAAAGTCGGGCTTAGTGATCCGGTGGTTCCGCATGGAAGGGCCATCGCTCAACGGATAAAAGCTACCCCGGGGATAACAGGCTTATCTCCCCCAAGAGTCCACATCGACGGGGAGGTTTGGCACCTCGATGTCGGCTCATCGCATCCTGGGGCTGTAGTCGGTCCCAAGGGTTGGGCTGTTCGCCCATTAAAGCGGTACGCGAGCTGGGTTCAGAACGTCGTGAGACAGTTCGGTCCCTATCCGTCGCGGGCGCAGGAAATTTGAGAGGAGCTGTCCTTAGTACGAGAGGACCGGGATGGACGCACCGCTGGTGTACCAGTTGTTCTGCCAAGGGCATCGCTGGGTAGCTATGTGCGGACGGGATAAGTGCTGAAAGCATCTAAGCATGAAGCCCCCCTCAAGATGAGATTTCCCATTCCGCAAGGAAGTAAGATCCCTGAAAGATGATCAGGTTGATAGGTCTGAGGTGGAAGTGTGGCGACACATGGAGCTGACAGATACTAATCGATCGAGGACTTAACCATATTTTTGAATGATGTCACACCTGTTATCTAGTTTTGAGAGAACACTCTCAATTTGTTTGGTGGCGATAGCGAAGAGGTCACACCCGTTCCCATACCGAACACGGAAGTTAAGCTCTTCAGCGCCGATGGTAGTCGGGGGTTTCCCCCTGTGAGAGTAGGACGCCGCCAAGCAAGCTTAAACCCAGCTCATTGAGTTGGGTTTTTTGTTTACTCAAGATCGAGAAAATCAAACAAATACAAACACCGAGGGCTTATACAGCCCATATACTGATTTCAAGTTTCGAAAAGATCTAAATAGTGTATACAATATCCGTTTTAAGGGGAGGCTAATTGTACGGAGGTGGAGAAGATGGACGAAACAGTTAAACTTAATCATACATGTGTGATTTGTGATCTAGAGAAGAATAGAGGCATTCATCTTTATACGAAATTCATATGCTTAGATTGTGAGAGAAAAGTAATTTCTACATCAACTTCTGATCCTGACTATGCGTTTTATGTAAAAAAACTAAAGAGCATTCATACACCGCCATTATATTCATAGACCTGAAAAGGTCTTTTTTTGTACTCTTAATAATAAAAAGAAGATGAAACTTGTTTAAGGATTGAACGTAGTAGATAATAATATTAAAACTGAGTATAGACACAGGAGTCGATTATCTCATGCAGAGATTTTTTCACTTTTTGATGTGGAGTTTAACTAGCAGTGCGACTTTTGTTTTCATTGGAATATTGAGCTTTTTTGGTTTAAACCAGTCGCTTTTTTTATCTATTGTTTATGGGCTTGCTTCTGGAGCAGCCGTATATATAGCTGGCATCTGGAATGCAAGACGGTTATTTCTTAAAAAGCATGAATTGACAGGAAGAGAGTATGCTTACATTAAGAAAAACTTAGAGGAAGCAAGGCAGAAAATGATCCGTCTTAGGAAAGCCTTGTTTCAGGCTAAAAGCATTCAAATGTTTAAGCAAAATGCAGAAATGCTAAGGATTGTGAGAAGGATTTATCTCCTCACCAAAAAAGAGCCAAAGCGGTTTTATCAGGCAGAACGATTTTTTTATCAAACTCTCGATTCGGTTGTTGAATTGACAGAGAAGTATGCTTTTCTATCATCTCACCCAAAAAAAAGCAAAGAACTGTCGATGTCGTTAAGTGAGACACGCATCACTCTTACTGAATTGACCAAGCGTTTAGAGGAAGATTTAACTCAAGCAATGGGTGATGAAATTGACGAGTTGCAGTTTGAATTAGACGCAGCAAAACATTCATTAAAGAAATAAGGGAAGAGGGTAAGAGCGATGAACCGAGACCAAAGTGACCATCATATAGATGAATTATTGGCAGATCCTTTTGGTGGTAACATAGAGATACCAGGTTCGGAGGCTGTAAAAGCAGAGAAAGAGCAAGTACGGCTTGTTGATGTTCTTCCTGAGGAAAACAAGGAAAAAGCAATTCAGCTTGCTGGACAGATTGATCATAAAAATATGCAAAGCATTGTCTTATACGGTTCACAAGCTCAATCTAAACTGCTGAACTTTTCTCATGATATGATTAATCATGTTCAAAAGAAGGATGTCGGGGAGATTGGCGAAATACTTGGAGAGCTGATGAAAAAGCTGGAGCAAGTAAATCCTGATGATCTCCAATCTAAGAAAAAGGGTATTTTGGCACGCATGTTTGGAAGAGTATCAAGTTCTCTTCAAGAGGTGCTGTCTAAATACCAAAAGACCAGTGTGCAGATAGACAGAATCAGCTTGAAGCTGGGGCACTCTAAAAATGCTTTAATCAGTGACAACAAGCTGTTAGAGCAGTTATATGAAAAAAATAAAGAATATTTTGCCGCGCTGAATGTATATATTGCTGCAGGAGAACTGAAGCTGGAGGAATTAAAAACGAAAACAATTCCTGAACTGAAGCAACAGGCTGAATCGAGTGATCATAACCAAATGGCCGTTCAAGAGGTGAATGATTTAATTCAATTTGCTGACCGGTTAGATAAAAGAGTTCATGATTTGTTGCTGAGCAGGCAAATTACAATTCAAAGTGCACCGCAAATCAGGCTGATTCAAAATACAAACCAAGCGTTAGCTGAAAAGATTCAGTCATCCATTGTGACAGCGATTCCGTTATGGAAAAATCAAGTTGCCATTGCGCTGACGCTTTTAAGGCAGCGTAATGCAGTGGATGCACAACAGAAAGTATCTGATACAACCAATGAGCTTTTGCTGAAAAATGCGGAGCTTTTAAAAACCAATACAATTGAAACTGCACGGGCAAATGAAAGAGGCCTTGTTGATATAGATACCTTGAAGAAGGTGCAGGAAAGCTTAATAAGCGCGCTTGAAGAAACACTGAATATACAAGAAGAAGGACGAATCAAACGCCGTCAGGCAGAAGAAGAGCTCATGATGATGGAAGGCGACCTGAAGCAAAAGCTGCTTACAATAAAGGAAAGATAGTTACCAGTAAGTCTGGCTTTAAGTTCTGTCAGAGGCACGATATAATAAGGTGTAAGAAGACACATTCAAAGGATTGTTTTCATGAACACACCTTTATATAAAGCATTAATTCAACATGCGAGAAGAAATTCTCATTCATTTCATGTTCCGGGACATCACAATGGAGATGTCTTTTTTGATGACGCTAAGTCAATATTCGATCCGCTTCTCACCATTGATGTAACTGAACTGGCAGGACTGGATGATCTCCATCATCCTTCCGGGGTGATTAAGGAAGCTCAGGAGCTTGTCAGTCAATTATATGGATCGGCGGAAAGTTTTTTTCTGGTAAATGGTACGACTGTCGGAAACTTAGCGATGATTTTATCTGTTTGTGAACCTGGTGATACAATTCTGGTTCAAAGAAACTGTCATAAATCTGTATTTCATGCTGTTGATTTGGCCGGTGCTGAGCCGGTTTATCTTGCACCTGACGTTGATTCAGCGATGCATGTGCCTACGCATGTTCCGCTTGGAACAATTAAAGAGGCCCTGGCAGCATATCCAGATGCGAAAGGCTTGGTACTGACCAATCCGACATATTACGGACATAGTGCTGATTTGACTGAGATCATTACTGAAGCCCATCATTACGGGATTCCTGTTTTGGTCGATGAAGCGCATGGCGCACATTTTATTTTAGGTGAGCCTTTTCCGGTCTCAGCTTTAAAAATGGGGGCAGATATTGTTGTTCAGTCGGCCCACAAAACGCTGCCTGCCATGACGATGGGTTCTTATTTGCATCTCAACACCAGCTGCAGGATTAACAGGGATCGGGTGGCAGAGTATTTAAACCGATTACAAAGCAGCAGCCCGTCTTATCCGATTATGGCTTCGTTAGATATTGCCCGCGCTTATGTACAGCATATTATAGAAGAACAAAAGCTTTCTGACATTCTGCAGCGGATACAAACACTTAAACAAACGTTTGACTCACTTACAAATGCAGAAGCTGTTAACCCTGCTAATCCACTGATCATCACGGACCCGCTGAAGCTCACAATTCGTTCAAAACGCGGGCATTCTGGCTATACGCTGCAAAGCATATTAGAGCGTGCCAACATATTCACTGAGCTTGCTGATGAAAATCAAGTTCTGCTCGTTCTCCCATTGGGAGGAAAACGGAGAATAAACGCTGAAACCATTAGAAGCATCGATGAAGAGATTGAGAAAACGCCTCCGGATCAGACGTTTGTTTCTGCAGAATGGGGTGTGCAGCCTGTTACTGTCTTGCCTTATCCAAAAAAGGTCTTACATTCGTTTAAGAAAGAATATGTGAGCTTTGAGGAAGCAGCTGGCCGGCTGAATGCAGAAGATATCATCCCTTATCCTCCGGGTATCCCGATGATTATGGCGGGAGAAAGAATAACAAAAGAAAGTGTGCAAAAGCTCAGCCGCTTGATCAGCATGAAAACGCATGTTCAAGGGAATATGAAAATCAAAGAGAAACAACTACTTGTTTATATAGAAGAGGAGAAATCATGAGCGGTTTATTTATTACATTCGAAGGTCCTGAAGGTGCAGGAAAAACGACTGTTCTGCAGGAGATCAAAAACATACTGACAGCAGAAGGCCTTCAGGTTATGGCAACTCGAGAGCCAGGCGGAATAGATATTGCAGAACAAATTCGAGAGGTTATTCTGAATGAGAACAATACATTAATGGACCCAAAAACAGAAGCTCTCTTATATGCGGCTGCAAGACGCCAGCATTTAGTTGAAAAAGTAAAACCTGCTTTAGAACAGGGGTTTATCGTTCTTTGCGACAGATTCATAGACAGTTCTCTTGCGTATCAAGGATATGCAAGAGGACTTGGAATTGATGAGGTTCTGTCCATTAATGAATTTGCCATTGGAGATATGATGCCCCATGTAACGGTTTATTTTTCAATTGATCCGGAAGAAGGACTGAAGCGTATTTACGCAAACGGCTCACGGGAGAAAAACAGGCTCGATTTAGAAAAACTGGACTTTCATACAAAAGTACAAGAAGGTTATCAAGAGCTGATAAAGCGATTTCCGGAAAGGTTTTATTCAGTTGATGCCGGGCAATCCAAAGACCTCGTCGTTCAGGATGTTCTAAAGGTGATCGATGAAGCGTTGAAAAAAATTCAATTGTGACCTGTTTCCCAATAGTTGATATAATAATGTAAACGAGATCACGTTGTTTCCAATCTAAAGGAGGCCTTCACAGATGAAATTGATAGTGGCAGTTGTACAAGATCAGGACAGCAACAGACTTTTGAAAACCTTAACGGATCACAACTTCAGAGTCACAAAGCTTGCGACGACAGGAGGATTTCTTAAATCAGGCAATACAACGTTTATGATCGGTGTCGAGGATATACGCGTCAATAAAGCGTTGAGTCTCATTAAAGAAAACGGGCAGAAACGTGATCAGATGATTGCCCCTGTATCTCCAATGGGCGGAAATGCTGATTCTTATGTCCCTTATCCAGTCGAAGTTGAAGTTGGCGGAGCGACAGTATTTGTCCTTCCAGTCGATGAATTTCATCAATTTTAAGGATCTGAAACTGTGAAAATTAATAAAGATATACGTACATTTATAGATAATAAGCAGATTCCCTCTGTGAAAACATCTGAGATCACATCATCGTTTAAAACATCAATGGAAAACCAAAGCAGCAAAATGAAGCTTGATCAGCTTACCAGGCTGTTATCTGATATAGAGGCATTCGGAAAAAGGCTAACGAAATCTCGGAATTTTAAAGACTTAGCGAGATTTAAAGGCCTTGTGAAACGTTTTGTCAAAGAAGCTGTGGACAGCGGCCTTTCACATGAAACATCGAAAAGCTTTGACCTTTACGGGAACAGCAGAACGCTGGGACTTGTGAAAGAAATAGATGACAAATTGATACAGCTTACGGAAGAGATGATGGATCAGGAAAAACCGGCAATTGATTTGCTGGAGCGTATTGGCGAAATAAAAGGTTTATTAATTAACCTTTACACATAGAGAGTGATACAATGGCAATATCCTGGAAGGAAATGAACGAGCTTCAGCCCAGAGTGATGAAGCTTTTATATAATAGTATTGAGAAGGACAGACTATCACACGCTTATTTGTTTGAGGGAAAAAAAGGAACAGGCAAGCTTGATGCCGCGCTGCTTCTTGCAAAAAGCTTCTTTTGTCTGGAGGATGGCGCGGAGCCTTGTGAGAGCTGCCGAAACTGTAAACGGATAGAGTCAGGGAACCATCCTGATCTCCATCTTGTTCAGCCTGATGGCTTATCAATCAAAAAGGCGCAAATTCAAGCGCTCCAAGAAGAGTTTTCTAAGACAGGACTTGAATCGCATAAAAAGCTGTATATTATTTCGCACGCAGATCAAATGACAGCAAATGCGGCGAACAGCCTGCTGAAATTTTTAGAAGAACCGAACAAAGACACAATGGCCGTCCTCATCACTGAGCAGCCCCAAAGGTTATTGGATACCATCATTTCAAGATGCCAAACCCTTCCTTTTCAGCCTTTGCAGCCGAAAGCAATTGAAGATAGACTGATCGAACAGGACGTCTCGCCTCATATGGCAAGGCTTCTGGCCAACATGACCAATAATGTAGCAGAAGCAGTCGAATTAAGTCGAAATGATGAGTTTGCAGAGTCTAGAGCGAAAGTGATAAAATTGTATGAAGTCCTACACCAGCGGAAAGGACATGCTTTTTTCTTTATTCAAGATCAATGGATGCCCTTTTTCAAAGAAAAAACCCATCAAGAAATGGGTCTTGATATGCTCTTATTGATATATCGTGATGTGTTGTCCATCCAAATAGGAAATGAAGATAAATTGATTTATCAAGACTTATTCCAATCAATAAAACAGCATGCGCTACAATCAACACAACAAAGCGTTACGAATCAGATACTTGCTGTTTTAGAAGCAAAGAAACGGCTTCATTCCAATGTGAATGTACAAGGATTAATGGAGCACTTGGTGTTAATGTTGCAGGAGGGATAAGCTTGTACAATGTAATTGGTGTCCGCTTTAAGAAAGCGGGTAAAATATATTATTTTGATCCGAATGGATTTCATATAGAACATGACAGCTGCGTAATTGTAGAAACTGTCAGAGGCGTTGAGTACGGCCAGGTCGTGATTGCAAATAAACAGGTGGATGAGCATGATGTGGTGCTTCCCCTTCGAAAAGTGATACGTGTGGCTGACGAGCGCGATCTTCTCATTGTAGAAGAAAATAAACAGGAAGCACTATCAGCATTTGATATCTGCCAAAAGAAAGTGATTGAGCATGGCTTGGATATGAAGCTGGTCGATGTTGAATTCACGTTTGATCGCAATAAAGTCATTTTTTACTTCACTGCTGACGGCCGAGTCGACTTTAGAGAGCTTGTAAAGGATTTGGCTTCTATCTTTAAGACAAGAATTGAGCTGCGCCAAATCGGAGTGAGGGATGAGGCAAAAATGCTCGGAGGAATCGGTCCTTGCGGAAGAATGCTTTGCTGTTCAACGTTTCTTGGAGATTTTGAACCCGTTTCCATTAAAATGGCCAAGGATCAGAACTTGTCTTTAAATCCTACGAAGATTTCGGGTCTTTGCGGACGATTGATGTGCTGTCTAAAATATGAGAACGATGAGTATGAGACGGCAAAAGAACAGCTTCCGGATATAGGAGAAATGATTACGACAGCAAACGGTCCCGCGAAGGTCGTCGGACTAAATATTCTGGAACGGGTGCTTCAGGTGGAACTGATAAACCGTGAAAAAGTGATAGAATATACTTGGGAAGAGCTCTTGGAAGAGGGCGTCGTATCCGCACAAACCACAGATTAACGAGGTGTGGAACCTTGGATAAAAAAGAGTTATTTGATACAGTCATTAACTTAGAAGAACAAATTGGTTCACTGTACCGGCAGCTGGGGGATTTGAAGCAGCATATCGGTGAGATGATTGAGGAAAATCATCATTTACAGCTTGAAAACAAGCATTTGCGCAAACGGCTGGACGATACGACGCAGCAGATTGAAAAGTTCAAAGCTGATAAAAAAGAATCAAAAACACAGAAGACAGAGCAAACTGATATAGGGGAAGGATATGATAATCTGGCACGTCTGTATCAAGAAGGATTTCATATCTGCAATGTCCACTATGGAAGTGTTCGAAAAGAGGATTGTCTTTTCTGTCTGTCATTCTTAAATAAAAAATAGGGAAAAGGCTTCCGCATAAGACGGGAGCCTTTTTCAAAGGTACTGAAAGGATAAGAAGATGGTTTCATTACATGATGATGAAAGATTAGACTATTTGCTGGCAGAGGACATGAAAATCATACAAAGCCCAACAGTGTTTGCTTTTTCGTTGGACGCTGTGCTTCTGTCCAAATTTGCGTACGTTCCGATTCAAAAAGGGAAAATCGTTGATTTATGCACCGGCAATGGTATTGTGCCGCTGCTGCTCAGTACAAGATCAAAAGCAGACATTCTGGGAGTCGAAATACAAGAAAGGCTGCATGATATGGCTGTTCGCAGCGTGGAGTATAATAAGCTGCAGGATCAGATTCAGATCATACATGATGACCTGAAAAACATGCCGGAGAAACTTGGACATAATCGATATGATGTTGTCACCTGCAATCCGCCGTATTTTAAAACGCCGAAACAAACTGAACAAAATATGAACGAGCATCTCCGAATCGCAAGACATGAAATCCACTGCACGCTGGAGGATGTCATTTCAGTCAGCAGCAAGCTGCTCAAGCAAGGGGGAAAAGTAGCTCTTGTTCACCGACCGGGAAGGCTTCTGGAGATTTTTGAACTGATGAAGGCTTATCAAATCGAGCCGAAACGTGTACAATTTGTCTATCCGAAGCAAGGGAAAGAAGCCAATACCATTTTGGTTGAAGGTATCAAAGGCGGGCGTCCTGATTTGAAAATTCTTCCGCCTTTATTCGTTTATGATGAACAAAATGAATATACAAAAGAAATCAGGACCATTTTATATGGAGACAAATAACCATTTCTTCTACGTCGTGAAATGTAAGGACAATAGCTGGTATGCCGGGTATACCAACGATCTGTATAAACGAGTGAAAACACACAATGATGGAAAGGGCGCAAAGTACACAAAAGTAAGACGTCCGGTTGAATTAATTTTTGCCGAGAGCTTTTCAACAAAGCGAGAAGCTATGCAGGCGGAATATTATTTCAAAAAACTAACTCGGAAGAAAAAAGAGCTTTATATAGAAGAAAAGCGGAACAGCAAGGAGGCTGTATATGTTAAGGCGCCAAATGAGCTTTAATGGAAAGTCGGACATGGGGATTCTTTACTTGGTCCCAACCCCAATCGGAAATCTAGAGGATATGACATTCCGGGCGATCGACACGCTGAAATCAGTGGATGCGATTGCTGCGGAAGATACGAGGCAAACGAAAAAGCTTTGTCATGTATATGAAATTGAAACACCGCTCGTCAGCTATCACGAACACAATAAAGAAAGCAGTGGGCACAAAATTATTGAATGGCTGAAGTCGGGAAAAAACATTGCTCTTGTCAGTGATGCCGGTCTGCCGACGATTTCTGATCCCGGAGCGGAAATTGTAAAGGATTTTACGGATATAGGCGGTTATGTTGTTCCGTTGCCGGGAGCAAATGCCGCATTAACAGCTCTTATTGCTTCAGGTATTGTACCGCAGCCTTTTTTCTTTTACGGTTTTCTCAACAGACAGAAAAAAGAAAAGAAGAAGGAGCTTGAAGCCCTTAAAAAACGGCGGGAAACGATCATTTTTTATGAAGCGCCTCACAGATTGAAGGAAACCTTGTCAGCGATGGCAGAGATATTAGGAGATCGGGAAATTGCTGTAACACGTGAACTCACTAAGAAATATGAAGAGTTTATCCGAGGAACCATATCTGAGGTCATTGGATGGGCAAACGAGGATCAGATACGCGGCGAGTTTTGTCTTGTCGTAGAAGGAAGTAATAATGAAGAGGTAGATGAGGAAGAACAATGGTGGGAAACCCTCACTGCGAAAGAACATGTCGAGCATTACATCTCGAAAGGCGCTACGTCTAAAGAAGCCATTAAAAAAGCAGCAGTCGATCGCAATGTACCAAAGCGTGAAGTGTACGATGCTTACCATATTAAGCAATAAAAAAACGTTCTTGTGTCATAACAAGAACGTTTTTTGTACAAGAAATGATTATTTAAGGTTTTGAAGCTGGTTTTGGATTTCGCTGATGATTTGCTCAGCGCCTTCTTTACTAAGAACCAATTTACCGCCTGCAAGTTTAAGGTTATCATCAGAAACTTCACCAGTTACTTGGCAAGTCATGTTTGGTTTATATTTTTTAAGGATGATTTTTTCATCATCAACATAGATTTCAAGAGCATCTTTTTCTGCGATTCCAAGAGTACGACGCAGTTCGATAGGAATAACTACACGTCCTAATTCATCAACTTTACGTACAATACCAGTAGATTTCATAAACATTCTCCTCCCAAGAGATACTTATTTGTTTAAATTATATTTTTCTTCGTCATTATTCGACAAAATCCTTACCTTCATAGCATAACAAGGTTTCCAATAATCGTCAATCATTTTGTTTACTATTGATTGTAAGAATTAGTTCTTATAGTCAGTAATGTCTTAGAAACTACCGAAATAACAGCATTTTATAAATATTTAATAAAGCTATTATCCTACTAAAAATCCTTTTAAATCAAGACTTTCGAACCAAAGTTTTTTATTTCATTTGATTATATACGACAAAATTCGACACGAACAGACTTTTTTTATTTTCATTAAAGATTTTTAATTTTAATTATTCTTTTTCAGGGCGTATGTATATATTCTTGATCTTAAAGGCTAAGATGGTATCATAGATAAAGGATAAATATAAATAATATTCATATATGATTTGCACTTATCGCCGCTCTCGTCCTTTGGGCGGGAGCTTTTTGACATTCTGATTAGGAGGTTTCAAGATGCCGCAAGAAAACAATACATTTTACATTACAACACCGATTTATTATCCGAGCGGAAAATTACATATCGGCCATGCATATACGACAGTCGCGGGAGATGCAATGGCACGTTACAAAAGATTAAAAGGGTTCGATGTTCGCTATTTAACGGGAACGGACGAGCATGGACAAAAGATCCAGCAAAAAGCTGAACAGGAAAACATTACACCTCAGGAGTATGTGGATCGCGCAGCGGCAGATATTCAAAAACTGTGGAAGCAGCTTGAAATCTCAAACGACGACTTTATCCGCACGACAGAAAAACGGCATAAAGTTGTCATTGAAAAGGTGTTTCAAAAGCTTCTTGATAACGGGGACATCTATCTTGATGAGTATGAAGGCTGGTACAGCATCCCTGATGAAACGTTCTACACGGAAACTCAGCTCGTTGATATTGAGCGGAATGAAAAGGGAGAGGTCATCGGAGGAAAAAGCCCTGACAGCGGTCACCCAGTTGAATTGATCAAAGAGGAATCTTATTTCTTCCGCATGGGGAAATACGCGGATCGTCTTCTGAAATACTATGAAGAAAACCCGACATTCATTCAGCCAGAATCACGCAAAAACGAAATGATTAATAACTTTATCAAACCCGGACTTGAGGATTTGGCAGTATCACGTACCACTTTTGATTGGGGCGTGAAGGTGCCGGAAAATCCAAAGCATGTTGTATATGTTTGGATTGACGCACTATTTAACTATTTAACGGCACTCGGTTATGATACAGAAAATGATGAGCTTTATCAAAAATATTGGCCTGCCGATGTTCATTTAGTCGGTAAGGAGATTGTACGATTCCATACTATTTACTGGCCAATTATGCTGATGGCGCTGGATCTTCCGCTGCCAAAGCAAGTATTCGCGCATGGCTGGCTTTTGATGAAAGACGGAAAAATGTCGAAATCAAAAGGAAACGTTGTAGATCCGGTTACATTAATTGAGCGCTATGGTTTAGACGAGCTTCGCTATTACCTGCTTCGCGAAGTGCCGTTCGGATCTGACGGTGTATTCACGCCGGAAGGATTTGTTGAGCGGATTAACTATGATTTAGCGAATGATTTAGGAAATCTATTGAATCGTACTGTTGCGATGATTAATAAGTATTTTGACGGTCAAATCGGTTCTTACAAAGGTGCTGTTACGGAATTTGATCAAACGCTCACTTCTGTTGCTGAAGAAACAGTGAAAGCTTATGAGAAAGCAATGGAAAATATGGAGTTCTCGGTAGCACTTTCGACTTTATGGCAGCTCATCAGCCGCACAAACAAATACATTGATGAGACAGCTCCATGGGTGCTTGCGAAAGATCCGGCAAAAGAAGAAGAATTGCGATCAGTTATGTATCACCTCGCTGAATCATTGCGTATTTCAGCGGTACTGCTTCAGCCATTCTTAACAAAAACACCTGAAAAAATGTTCGAGCAGCTAGGTATTACTGATGAATCTTTAAAAGCTTGGGACAGCATTACAGCTTTCGGCCAGCTGAAAGATACAAAAGTACAAAAAGGTGATCCATTGTTCCCTCGTTTAGAGGCAGAAGAAGAAATTGCTTACATCAAAGGGAAAATGCAAGGTTCAGCACCATCGAAAGAAGAAACAAAAGAAGAAGAGCCGCAAGAGGTCGATCGTTTACCTGAAATTACGATTGATCAATTCATGGATGTAGAGCTTCGCGTAGCTGAGGTCATTGAGGCAGAGCCAGTGAAAAAAGCAGACCGTTTATTGAAGCTGCAGCTCGATCTTGGTTTTGAAAAGCGCCAAGTGGTATCCGGCATTGCGAAGCATTATACGCCTGAAGAGCTTGTTGGAAAAAAACTCGTTTGTGTAACAAATCTAAAACCGGTTAAACTCAGAGGAGAGCTTTCTCAAGGTATGATCCTTGCAGGAGAAGCAGACGGCGTTTTAAAGGTCGTGTCTATCGATCAGTCGTTACCAAAAGGCACAAGAATTAAATAATGATAAAACAAAAGGTGTTTCACGTGTAACAATTCGTCGAACACCTTTTGTGTTTCGACAAGAAAGGAGTTTTTCACTTATGTTGTTTGACACACACGCGCATTTAAATGCAGAACAATATGATACTGATCTTGAAGAGGTTATTGAACGGGCAAAAGCTGAAAAAGTTGAACGAATTGTCGTAGTTGGTTTTGACCGTCCGACGATTACCCGTGCGATGGAAATGATTGAGGAATATGATTTTATTTATGCAGCCATTGGCTGGCACCCTGTTGACGCTATTGACATGACAGAGGAAGACTTAGCGTGGATTAAAGAGCTTTCTGCTCATGAGAAAGTGGTAGCGATAGGGGAAATGGGACTGGATTATCATTGGGATAAATCACCTAAAGATATTCAAAAAGAGGTGTTTAGAAAACAAATCGCCTTAGCGAAAGAGGTCAATTTGCCTATTATCATTCATAACCGTGATGCAACGGAGGATGTCGTGACCATTTTGAAAGAGGAAGGCGCAGAAGCTGTGGGCGGAATCATGCACTGCTTTACAGGAAGTGCGGAAGTGGCAAGAGAATGCATGAAAATGAATTTTTATTTATCATTTGGGGGACCGGTGACATTTAAAAATGCGAAGAAACCGAAGGAAGTAGTGAAGGAAATTCCCAATGACCGGCTGCTGATTGAAACGGACTGCCCGTTTCTCACACCGCACCCTTTCCGCGGGAAAAGAAATGAGCCAAGCTATGTGAAATATGTGGCAGAACAAATCGCCGAATTAAAAGAAATGACCTTTGAAGAGATTGCGTCAATCACGACTGAAAATGCGAAAAGACTTTTCCGTATAAACTGACAAAAAACGCTAGCGGGTTTTGTAAGAGCTTGTCCCTTACAGCGTTTTTCTATAAAAGTTCTACATGCTTTCTTCTCCTCATAGGATAGGTTTGTCGACAAGTCTTTCTTCCGTTTCTCAGTGTATTTCAGGATAATGAAGAAGACACTGAGCTTTTGGGAGAAAGAGAAGGGAGGGTTGACAGCCTTTTAGATACTCTATATAATCTCTCCGAGGAGAAGGAGGCGTTTTTCATCACACAAAAAATGAAAAAGCTGTTTTCCGTAAAGCTTAGCAAAAGCAAAGTCATTCTGGTTGCTGCTTGTTTGCTTTTGGCAGGAAGCGGGACTGCGTACGCGGCTCATGAGCTGACGAAACAATCAGTCTCAGTTTCTATCAATGGCAAAAAGAAACATATACGCACACATGCAAATACAGTCGGTGATCTTTTGGAGACGCTTGATATAAAGACAAGAGACGAGGACAAGATCACACCTGCTAAACAGACAAAGATAACAGCAGACATGGACGTTGTGTATGAGGCTGCAAAACCTGTGAAGCTTACAATAAACGGGGAAGAAAAGACGTTATGGTCAACAGCAAAAACGGTCGGTGCATTACTGGACGAACAAGATGTTGATGTGAAAGAACAAGATCAAATTGATCCTGCAATAGATACAGATATTTCGAAAGACATGAAGATTAACATAGAGCCCGCATTTCAGGTTACTGTGAATGATGCAGGGAAACAAAAGAAGATCTGGACGACTTCGACTACGGTCGCTGACTTTTTAAAACAGCAAAAGATGAACATAAAAGACGAAGATAAAATCAAGCCTGCGTTAGATGCAAAGCTGACGAAAGGAAAGGCTGATATTACAATTACTCGTATCGAAAAGGTCACCGATGTAGTTGAAGAGAAGATTGCGTTCGATGTGAAAAAGCAAGAAGACGCTTCTCTTGAAAAAGGGAAAGAAAAGGTCGTCCAAAAAGGAAAAGAAGGAAAGCTAAAAAAACATTTCGAAGTCGTTAAAGAAAACGGTAAAGAAGTGTCCAGAGAGCTTGTAAAAGAAGAAACAGCTGAACAAAGCAAAGATAAAGTGATTGCTGTCGGCACAAAGCAAAGCAGTCCAAAAGTTGAAACGGTTAGTGCTTCAGGTGATTCAAAAACAGTTGTGTCCCGCAGCAATGAATCAACAGGCAAAGTCATGACTGTATCATCTACGGCTTATACGGCAAGCTGCAGCGGTTGTTCAGGACATACAGCGACAGGCGTCAATTTAAAAAATAATCCGAATGCCAAAGTCATCGCTGTGGATCCAAATGTCATTCCGCTAGGCTCCAAAGTCCACGTGGAAGGCTATGGATATGCCATTGCTGCAGATACCGGTTCAGCGATTAAAGGGAACAAGATAGACGTCTTTTTCCCAGAGAAATCATCGGCGTACCGATGGGGAAATAAAACAGTCAAAATTAAAATCTTAAATTAGTATATACTTATGTATTCAGAGGGTTTTGCGCCCTCTGTTTTTTTCGTTATAATAGACAAAGTGCATTTTCTGCTTATTAGACGCTCGACATAAGAAAAAGTTTCATGAATATACAAAAGTTTTTATTTTGTCTTGGAGGAAATAATGAAAATTAAAGAGATCATTGTGGTCGAGGGGCGTGACGATACGGCCCGCATCAAATTGGCTGTTGATGCAGACACAATTGAAACAAATGGTTCAGCCATCGATGATCATGTGATTGACCAAATCCGTTTGGCCCAGAAGACCAGAGGCGTCATTATTTTAACGGATCCGGACTTTCCGGGAGAGAAGATTCGCAAAACCATCTCAGAGGCTGTACCCGGCTGTAAGCATGCATTTTTGCCAAAACATCTTGCCAAACCTAAAAACAAGCGGGGAATTGGTGTGGAGCATGCATCGGTTGAAAGCATTAGGGCATGTTTAGAAAATGTGCATGAGGAGATGGAAGCGCAGCCGAGTGACATTTCAGCTGAGGATTTGATTCATGCCGGACTAATAGGCGGACCTGCGGCCAAACGCCGCCGGGAACGACTGGGTGATCTGTTGAAAATCGGCTATACAAATGGCAAACAGCTTCAAAAACGGCTGCAAATGTTTCAAATTAAAAAAAGTGATTTTATGAGTGCGCTCGATACCGTTATGCGGGAGGAACAGAATGAATAAAGATATTGCGACACCGATTAGAACGAAAGAGATACTGAAGAAATACGGTTTTTCTTTTAAAAAGAGCTTAGGACAGAATTTCTTAATTGATACGAACATTTTAAACAGAATTGTCGATCACGCGGAAGTGACGGAGAAAACAGGTGTCATTGAAATCGGCCCAGGAATCGGGGCTTTAACCGAACAGCTTGCCAAGCGGGCGAAAAAGGTCGTGGCATTTGAGATTGACCAGCGATTATTGCCGATTCTGAAGGATACACTGTCACCTTACGACAATGTCACTGTCATTCATCAGGACGTGTTAAAGGCTGATGTCAAATCGGTCATTGAAGAACAATTTCAAGATTGTGATGAGATCATGGTAGTTGCCAACCTTCCTTATTACGTAACAACACCGATTATCATGAAACTGCTTGAAGAACATCTTCCGCTGAAAGGGATTGTGGTCATGCTGCAAAAAGAAGTGGCTGAGCGCATGGCGGCTGATCCTTCATCTAAGGAATACGGCTCGCTTTCAATCGCGGTGCAGTTTTATACAGAAGCCAAAACGGTGATGATCGTTCCGAAAACCGTATTTGTTCCTCAGCCTAATGTCGATTCCGCAGTCATCCGTCTGAATCTCCGAGACGGCCCGGCAGTGGACGTGGAAAACGAATCTTTTTTCTTTCAGCTCATCAAGGCAAGCTTTGCACAGCGCCGTAAAACGCTGCTCAATAACTTAGTTAACAATCTGCCTGAAGGAAAGGCGCAAAAATCAACGATTGAGCAAGTGCTCAAAGAAACAAATATTGACGGTAAGCGCCGAGGTGAATCCCTGTCTATTGAGGAGTTCGCAGCGCTGTCTAACGGATTGTATAAAGCCCTTTTCTAAAAGGGCTTTTTGTTTTGCGCACCACATGGACTGCCGCTACATAGGCTAGAGAAGGACCTTTCATTCAATGATAAGAAAAACTTGGACTCAGCGAAAAAAGGCGCTTTCTCAAGGCTCTTTCTTTCATGATGAGGCTTAGTCTATGTGTGGAGTGAGGAACGTGCAATTTCAAATAGGGGATATGGTAGCCAGAAAATCCTATCAGATGGATGTTTTGTTTCGAATTATAGGAATAGAGCAAACAAGCAAAGGAAATTCAATTGCCATTTTGCATGGAGATGAAGTCAGGCTGATTGCTGATTCGGATTTTTCTGATCTGGTGGCAGTGAAAAAGGATGAGCAGATGATGCGGAAAAAGAAAGATGAGAGCAGAATGAATGAGTCGCTCGAATTGCTCCGCCAAGATTATAAGCTGCTCAGAGAAAAGCAGGAGTACTATGCGACAAGCCAATATCAGCATCAGGAGCATTATTTCCATATGCCGGGCAAAGTGCTTCATCTGGATGGTGACGAAGCATATCTGAAAAAATGCCTGAATGTCTATAAAAAAATTGGAGTGCCGGTCTATGGCATCCATTGCCATGAAAAGAAAATGTCTGCTTCTATTGAAGAATTGCTCGACAAATATCGACCTGATATCCTGGTGATCACAGGGCATGATGCGTATTCGAAGCAAAAGGGCGGCATTGATGATTTGAATGCGTACAGACATTCTAAGCACTTTGTTGAAACTGTTCAAACAGCCCGAAAAAAAATCCCTCACTTAGATCAGCTTGTTATTTTTGCGGGGGCCTGCCAATCCCATTTTGAATCACTCATCAGAGCGGGTGCGAATTTTGCAAGTTCACCGTCAAGAGTCAATATTCATGCGCTTGATCCGGTATATATCGTCGCGAAGATCAGCTTTACGCCGTTTATGGAACGGATTAATGTATGGGAAGTGCTCCGTAATACGCTGACAAGAGAGAAAGGGCTTGGAGGTATTGAAACAAGAGGAGTTCTGAGAATTGGTATGCCTTATAAGTCCAATTAACAGTTGAAAACCTGCATAGGAGAGCTATGCGGGTTTTTTATTTTACATAATGATACATAATTTACCGAAACTTGCGGAACATAATTGAGGAATCATAGAATTTTGTCAAAATAATTTTATTGACAACGTCTTATTAACGTTGATATAATTTAAATTTTATTTGACAAAAATGGGCTCGTGTTGTACAATAAATGTAGTGAGGTGGATGCAATGGCGAAGACGTTGTCCGATATTAAAAGATCGCTTGATGGGAATTTAGGTAAAAGGCTGACGTTAAAAGCAAACGGTGGCCGCCGAAAAACGATTGAGCGTTCGGGCATTTTAGCTGAGACGTACCCTTCTGTTTTTGTGATACAACTAGATCAAGACGAGAACTCGTTTGAAAGAGTTTCATACAGTTATGCTGATATTTTGACTGAGACTGTTGAGCTGACATTTAATGATGACGCCGCAAGCTCAGTGGCATTTTAACGGGCAGTGAACCTTTTGTTTACTGCTTTTTGTTTTGCCCTTTTTTGGTTTCCAGTAATTTAAACGAAAGTTCCTTCTGATTTAACAAAAGATAAAACAGTCACATATTATCGTGACGTGCACGAATGGCTATCACTTCTAAAAAAGGGGTTGTTTCGTTTGGGCAGACGTCGTGGAGTTATGTCAGATGAGTTTAAATATGAGCTTGCTAAAGATCTTGGTTTTTATGACACAGTAAAAAATGGCGGCTGGGGCGAAATTCGGGCTCGCGATGCCGGTAACATGGTAAAGCGCGCTATAGAAATCGCCGAACAGCAAATGGCTCAGAATCAGAATAACCGATAAGGATGTGACCCGGGGGACGTGCTGTTCCCTGGTTTTTTTATTTTGGATATAAATACATAATGGGCTGAATATGGATATGTTCATCCTGTACTTCAAATGTGATACAATGTTCATACTTATGTTTAGATGGAGAAGTAGGTGAAAGCTATGCGTATTTTAGAAAAAGCGCCAGCTAAGATCAATCTGTCACTTGACGTCACCCGAAAACGCCCGGATGGCTATCATGAAGTCGAAATGATCATGACGACAATTGATTTAGCTGATCGAATTGAATTGACGGAGCTTGCAGAGGATGAAGTGAGGGTTTCCTCCCACAACCGATTTGTGCCTGATGACCAAAGAAACTTAGCTTATCAGGCTGCCAAGCTGATCAAGGACAGATACAACGTGAAAAAGGGAGTTTCCATCATGATTACGAAGGTAATTCCGGTGGCTGCCGGTCTTGCCGGCGGAAGCAGTGATGCGGCGGCGACACTCAGAGGGCTGAACAGACTGTGGAATTTAAATCTGTCCGCGGAAACGCTTGCTGAGCTTGGAGCGGAAATTGGCTCTGACGTTTCATTTTGTGTCTATGGCGGAACTGCATTAGCAACAGGGCGCGGCGAGAAAATTAAACATATAAGCACGCCTCCGCACTGCTGGGTCATTTTAGCGAAGCCGACAATCGGTGTTTCAACTGCTGAAGTGTACAGAGCGCTGAAACTGGATGGTATAGAGCATCCCGATGTACAAGGCATGATCGAGGCGATAGAAGAGAAGAGTTTTCAGAAGATGTGCAGCCGTTTAGGCAATGTGCTTGAATCTGTTACACTCGACATGCATCCTGAAGTTGCGATGATTAAAAACCAGATGAAACGCTTTGGTGCAGATGCCGTGTTAATGAGCGGGAGCGGCCCGACAGTATTTGGACTGGTTCAGTATGAGTCGAAGGTGCAGAGAATTTATAACGGGTTAAGAGGCTTCTGCGATCAAGTTTATGCGGTGAGAATGATCGGCGAACAGAACGCTCTTGATTAAATCCGTATGTTAAGTTATATTGATCTTAAAATATTCGGATTTTGGGGGTAAGTTCATGAAGTTTCGTCGCAGCGGCAGATTGGTGGACTTAACAAATTATTTGTTAACCCATCCGCACGAGTTAATACCGCTAACCTTTTTCTCTGAGCGGTATGAATCTGCAAAATCATCGATCAGTGAAGATTTAACAATTATTAAACAAACCTTTGAACAGCAGGGGATTGGTACTTTGCTTACTGTTCCCGGAGCTGCCGGAGGCGTTAAATATATTCCGAAAATGAAGCAGGCTGAAGCTGAAGAGTTTGTGCAGACACTTGGACAGTCGCTGGCAAATCCTGAGCGTATCCTTCCGGGCGGTTATGTATATTTAACGGATATCTTAGGAAAGCCATCTGTACTCTCCAAGGTAGGGAAGCTGTTTGCTTCCGTGTTTGCAGAACGCGAAATTGATGTTGTCATGACCGTTGCCACGAAAGGCATCCCTCTTGCGTATGCAGCTGCAAGCTATTTGAATGTGCCTGTTGTGATCGTTCGTAAAGACAATAAGGTAACAGAGGGCTCCACAGTCAGCATTAATTACGTTTCAGGCTCCTCAAACCGCATTCAAACAATGTCACTTGCGAAAAGAAGCATGAAAACGGGTTCAAACGTACTCATTATTGATGACTTTATGAAAGCAGGCGGCACCATTAATGGTATGATTAACCTGTTGGATGAGTTTAACGCAAATGTGGCGGGAATCGGCGTCTTAGTTGAAGCCGAAGGAGTAGATGAACGTCTTGTTGACGAATATATGTCACTTCTTACTCTTTCAACCATCAACATGAAAGAGAAGTCCATTGAAATTCAGAATGGCAATTTTCTGCGTTTTTTTAAAGACAATCTTTTAAAGAATGGAGAGACAGAATCATGACAAAAGCAGTCCACACAAAACATGCCCCAGCGGCAATCGGGCCTTATTCACAAGGGATTATCGTCAACAATATGTTTTACAGCTCAGGTCAAATCCCTTTGACTCCTTCAGGCGAAATGGTGAACGGCGATATTAAGGAGCAGACTCATCAAGTATTCAGCAATTTAAAGGCGGTTCTGGAAGAAGCGGGTGCTTCTTTTGAAACAGTTGTAAAAGCAACTGTATTTATCGCGGATATGGAACAGTTTGCGGAAATAAACGAAGTGTACGGACAATACTTTGACACTCACAAACCGGCGAGATCTTGTGTTGAAGTCGCGAGACTCCCGAAGGATGCGTTAGTCGAGATTGAAGTTATTGCACTGGTGAAATAATAAGAAAAGTGATTCTGGGAGAGCCCGGGATCACTTTTTTATTTACCTTATGCCCGAAATGAAAGCTTTATGACCTAATTGTGTAACTATATCCTATTTTTTCAAAAAATATTTTAAAAACGAGCAGGATTTCAGAAAAAATCGTGGAATTGATACACTAATGCTTTTATATAGGGAAAAGGTGGTGAACTACTGTGGAAGTTACTGACGTAAGATTACGCCGCGTGAATACCGATGGTCGCATGAGAGCGATTGCATCCATCACGCTGGATCACGAATTTGTTGTACATGATATTCGTGTGATTGATGGAAACAATGGTCTTTTCGTTGCGATGCCGAGTAAACGCACCCCTGATGGAGAGTTCCGCGATATTGCTCATCCTATTAATTCAAGCACGCGAGGAAAGATTCAAGATGCCGTGTTAAATGAGTATCATCGTCTGGGTGACACTGAAGCATTAGAATTCGAAGAAGCTGGAGCTTCTTAAAAAATAACCAAAAAGTAAGGACTGCTGAAAGGGCTGACATAAGCCTTTTGCCGGCGGTCCTTTTTTAATTCTGATTTTTCAAACTTAGTTGCACTCAATAGAAAATTCTTGCACTTCATGAAGTCTCCTTGAAATCAGAAGATATTTAGGATATATTTTTCTATGGATAAAAGGGATATTGGAGGCCAATAAATGGATAAGCGGTTTGCAGTTGTTTTAGCGGCTGGACAAGGAACGAGAATGAAATCGAAGCTTTATAAAGTCCTTCATCCAGTTTGCGGTAAGCCTATGGTAGAGCACGTCGTGGACGAAGCCTTAAAATTATCTTTATCAAAGCTTGTCACGATTGTCGGACATGGTGCGGAAGAAGTGAAAAAGCAGCTTGGTGATAAAAGCGAGTACGCGCTTCAAGCAGAACAGCTTGGCACTGCTCATGCTGTAAAACAGGCACAGCCATTTCTTGCTGACGAAAAAGGCGTCACAATTGTCATTTGCGGAGATACGCCGCTTTTGACAGCAGAGACGATGGAACAGATGCTGAAAGAACATACACAAAGAGAAGCGAAAGCTACGATTTTAACTGCGGTTGCAGAAGATCCAACCGGATACGGCCGCATTATTCGCAGCGAAAACGGAGCGGTTCAAAAAATCGTTGAGCATAAGGACGCCTCTGAAGAAGAACGTCTTGTAACTGAGATCAACACCGGTACGTATTGTTTTGACAATGAAGCGCTATTTCGGGCTATTGATCAGGTGTCTAATGATAATGCCCAAGGCGAGTATTATTTGCCGGATGTCATAGAGATTCTTAAAAATGAAGGCGAAACTGTTGCCGCTTACCAGACTGGTAATTTCCAAGAAACGCTCGGAGTTAATGATAGAGTTGCTCTTTCTCAGGCAGAACAATTTATGAAAGAGCGCATTAATAAACGGCATATGCAAAATGGCGTGACGTTGATCGACCCGATGAATACGTATATTTCTCCTGACGCTGTTATCGGAAGCGATACTGTGATTTACCCTGGAACTGTGATTAAAGGTGAGGTGCAAATCGGAGAAGATACGATTATTGGCCCTCATACGGAGATTATGAATAGTGCCATTGGCAGCCGTACGGTTATTAAACAATCGGTAGTCAATCACAGTAAAGTGGGGAATGATGTAAACATAGGACCTTTTGCTCACATCAGACCTGATTCTGTCATCGGGAATGAAGTGAAGATCGGGAATTTTGTAGAAATTAAAAAGACTCAATTCGGAGACCGAAGCAAGGCATCTCATCTAAGCTATGTCGGCGATGCTGAGGTAGGCACTGATGTAAACCTGGGCTGCGGTTCAATTACTGTCAATTATGATGGAAAGAATAAGTATTTGACAAAAATTGAAGATGGCGCGTTTATCGGCTGCAATTCCAACTTGGTTGCCCCTGTCACAGTCGGAGAAGGCGCTTATGTGGCGGCAGGTTCAACTGTTACGGAAGATGTACCTGGAAAAGCACTTGCTATTGCCAGAGCGAGACAAGTAAATAAAGACGATTATGTGAAAAATATTCATAAAAAATAATCCTAAATTCGGAGGTTTATCCATGTCTAATCAATACGGAGATAAGAATTTAAAGATTTTTTCTTTGAATTCGAATCCAGAGCTTGCAAAAGAAATCGCAGATATAGTTGGAGTTCAATTAGGGAAATGTTCTGTCACAAGATTTAGTGACGGGGAAGTCCAAATTAATATCGAAGAAAGTATTCGCGGATGTGATTGTTACATCATCCAGTCTACAAGTGACCCCGTTAACGAGCATATTATGGAACTGCTGATTATGGTAGATGCGTTAAAACGCGCTTCTGCAAAAACGATTAACATTGTTATTCCTTATTACGGTTATGCGCGTCAAGACAGAAAAGCAAGATCCCGTGAGCCAATCACAGCTAAACTTTTCGCTAACCTGCTTGAAACAGCCGGTGCGACTCGTGTGATTGCACTTGACCTGCATGCGCCGCAAATTCAAGGATTCTTTGATATACCGATTGACCACTTAATGGGTGTTCCGATTTTAGGAGAATATTTTGAAGGCAAAAATCTTGAAGATATCGTCATTGTTTCACCAGACCATGGCGGTGTGACACGTGCCCGCAAACTGGCTGACCGACTAAAAGCGCCAATTGCGATTATCGATAAACGCCGTCCGCGTCCAAACGTGGCGGAAGTCATGAATATTGTAGGTAACATCGAAGGGAAGACTGCTATCCTCATCGATGACATTATTGATACTGCAGGTACGATTACACTTGCTGCTAATGCGCTCGTTGAAAACGGAGCGAAAGAAGTATATGCATGCTGTACACACCCTGTACTATCAGGCCCTGCGGTAGAACGGATTAATAATTCAACAATTAAAGAGCTTGTTGTGACAAACAGCATTAAGCTTCCTGAAGAAAAGAAAATTGAACGCTTTAAGCAGCTTTCAGTCGGACCGCTTCTGGCCGAAGCGATTATTCGCGTTCATGAGCAGCAATCAGTCAGCTATCTGTTCAGCTAAACCATTTTTCGAGGTTTAAATCCTTATCGTTATGGGTATTGTTTGTAATAGGACAACTAAAACGACAATAGGATGGTGCTGAATATGGCAACTTTAACGGCAAAAGAAAGAACGGACTTTACTCGTTCGTCTCTTCGGAATATCCGTACTTCAGGACATGTTCCAGGTATCATATATGGGAAGGATACGGGTAACAAACCTGTGTCATTAGACAGTGTGGAGCTCATCAAAACGCTGAGGGACGAAGGCAAAAATGCAGTCATTACGCTTGAGGTCAGCGGAGAAAAACACTCAGTCATGGTAACAGACCTGCAGACGGACCCGCTGAAAAATGAAATCACTCATGCTGATTTTCAAGTAGTTAATATGAGTGAGGACATTGAAGTGGAAGTTCCGATTCATCTGACCGGAGAAGCCATTGGAGTGAAAAACGGAGGCGTACTGCAGCAGCCGTTATATGCACTTACTGTAAAGGCCAAGCCAAAAGCCATTCCGCAAACGATTGAGGCTGATATTTCAAGCCTCGATGTAAATGAAGTACTGACGATTGCGGATTTGCCTGCTGGCGGTGACTACTCCTTTAATCATGAATCAGATGAGGTTGTGGCTTCAATCCTTCCTCCGCAGCAGCAGGAAGCAGCTGAGGTCGATGAAGAGGAATCTGCCGATGCTCAGCCAGAAGGTGAAAACGAACAATAATAGCTTAAGGCGTAACCCTCCCGCGGTTACGTCTTTTGTGCTAGAATGAGAAGAATTATAGCCCGATTATGAAGACGGGAGTTATGTGACTAAGGGAGGATTCGCCATGCTTGTGATTGCCGGTCTCGGAAACCCGGGGAAGAACTATGAAAATACACGGCATAATGTCGGATTTATGGTGATAGATCAGCTTGCAAAGGAATGGAATATAGAGCTGAATCAAAATAAATTTAACGGATTATACGGAACCGGATTTGTTTCCGGCAAAAAGGTTCTACTTGTTAAACCGCTTACATATATGAATTTATCAGGAGAATGTTTGCGGCCTTTAATGGACTACTATGATGTCGATAACGAAGAATTGACAGTCATTTACGACGACCTTGACCTTCCGACTGGCAAGATCCGTTTAAGAACGAAAGGAAGCGCCGGAGGGCACAATGGCATCAAATCACTGATCCAGCATCTTGGTACATCCGAGTTTGACCGTATCCGCATCGGAATCGGCCGGCCTGTAAACGGCATGAAGGTCGTTGATTATGTGTTAGGCTCCTTTACCAAGGAGGAGGCACCTGAGATCGAAGAAGCGGTTGATAAATCTGTGAAGGCTTGTGAGGCTTCACTGAGTAAACCGTTTTTAGAAGTCATGAACGAATTTAACGCAAAGGTATAAAATGTAACAACAAAGTCCATACTACACCAAAATGACTTTTTCATCAGGAGGTCCCTTGTATGGCTTTGTATTATTATTGTCGTCATTGCGGAGTGAAAGTAGGCAGTCTCGAATCTTCAATGGTATCGACAGACTCACTTGGATTTCAGCACTTAACAAATGAGGAAAGAAACGATATGATTTCTTATAAAGAAAATGGAGATGTCCATGTTTTGACAATATGTGAAGATTGCCAAGAGGCGCTTGACCGAAATCCGCATTACCACGAATATCACACATTTATTCAATAAAAAGCTTTGGTGTAGACACTAGACCAAAGCGTTTTTCTGTTCTCGCAGGAAACAGAGAGGAGGGGTCATATGGACAACATTCAAACCTTTATAAAAGAAAGCGATGACTTTAAATCCATCATCAACGGTTTACACGAGGGCCTGAAGGAACAGCTGCTCGCGGGTCTGTCGGGTTCCGCGCGTTCTGTTTTTACTTCTGCTCTGGCTAATGAAACGAATAAGCCTATCTTTCTCATCACCCATAACTTATATCAAGCCCAGAAAGTAACAGATGATCTGACTTCACTTCTAGAGGATCGGTCAGTCCTTTTGTACCCCGTCAATGAACTCATTTCATCAGAAATCGCAGTTGCAAGCCCTGAATTGCGGGCGCAGCGATTAGATGTCATTAATAGACTAACGAATGGAGAAGCGCCAATTGTCGTTGCTCCGGTAGCGGCAATCAGAAGAATGCTGCCGCCTGTTGAGGTGTGGAAAAGCAGCCAGATGCTCATTCAAGTAGGCCATGATATCGAACCTGACCAGCTTGCCTCACGGCTGATAGAGGTAGGGTATGAGCGGTCTGATATGGTTTCTGCGCCCGGGGAATTCAGTATTCGCGGGGGAATCATTGACATTTATCCGTTGACTTCAGAGAATCCGGTGAGAATTGAACTTTTTGACACCGAGGTGGATTCAATCCGCAGCTTTAATTCAGATGATCAGCGGTCAATTGAGACCCTTACCTCAATCAATATCGGTCCCGCGAAGGAATTAATTATCAGACCGGAAGAAAAAGCGCGGGCGATGGAGAAAATCGATAGTGGTCTTGCCGCGAGCTTGAAAAAATTAAAGGCTGACAAACAAAAAGAAATACTTCATGCGAATATTTCTCACGATAAAGAACGCTTGTCTGAAGGCCAGACAGATCAGGAGCTCGTGAAGTATCTCTCATATTTCTATGAAAAGCCTGCTAGTTTACTAGATTATACACCTGATAATACACTTCTGATTTTGGATGAAGTCAGTCGGATTCATGAGATGGAAGAACAGCTTCAAAAAGAAGAAGCGGAGTTTATCACAAATCTTCTTGAGGAAGGGAAGATTTTGCATGACATTCGTTTGTCATTCAGCTTCCAAAAAATAGTGGCTGACCAAAAACGGCCTCTGCTGTACTACTCTTTATTTTTGCGGCATGTACACCATACGAGCCCGCAAAATATCGTCAATGTGTCAGGCCGGCAAATGCAGAGTTTCCATGGCCAAATGAACGTGCTTGCGGGCGAAATGGAGCGTTTTAAAAAATCAAATTTCACTGTTGTGTTCTTAGGAGCAAATAAGGAACGTACACAGAAATTGTCATCTGTTTTGGCTGATTATGATATCGAGGCCGCCATGACAGACAGCAAAAAAGCGCTTGCTCAGGGACAGGTCTATATCATGGAAGGCGAGCTCCAATCGGGATTTGAGCTGCCGTTAATGAAGCTTGCCGTTATCACGGAAGAAGAACTGTTCAAAAACCGTGTAAAGAAGAAGCCGCGAAAACAGAAGCTTACCAATGCAGAGCGCATCAAAAGCTATTCTGAGCTTCAAATTGGAGATTATGTCGTTCATATTAATCACGGGATCGGAAAATACCTGGGGATTGAAACTCTTGAAATCAACGGCATTCATAAAGACTATTTAAATATACATTATCAGGGCAGTGACAAGCTTTACGTTCCTGTAGAACAAATTGATCAGGTCCAAAAATATGTCGGCTCCGAAGGAAAAGAGCCAAAGTTGTATAAATTAGGCGGAAGTGAATGGAAGCGGGTCAAGAAAAAAGTAGAGACATCCGTTCAGGATATTGCTGACGACTTAATTAAGCTGTATGCCGAAAGAGAAGCGAGCAAGGGCTATGCGTTTTCTCCTGACCATGAGATGCAGCGTGAATTCGAATCGGCTTTCCCTTATCAAGAGACTGATGATCAGCTCCGTTCGATTCACGAAATCAAAAAAGACATGGAAAGAGAACGTCCGATGGACCGCTTGCTGTGCGGAGATGTGGGCTACGGTAAAACAGAGGTTGCCATACGTGCCGCGTTTAAGGCGATCGGTGACGGAAAGCAGGTAGCTCTGCTCGTTCCGACAACAATTTTGGCACAGCAGCATTATGAAACCATAAAAGAGCGCTTCCAGGACTATCCGATTAATATCGGACTTCTCAGCAGGTTCAGAACGAGAAAAGAAGCAAACGAAACAATCAAAGGGCTGAAAAACGGAACAGTTGATATCGTCATCGGGACGCATCGGCTGCTATCAAAGGATGTCGTGTATAAAGATTTAGGGCTCCTCATCATTGATGAAGAGCAGCGTTTCGGTGTAACCCATAAAGAAAAGATCAAGCAAATAAAAGCCAATGTTGATGTATTAACGTTAACAGCAACACCTATTCCGCGTACGTTGCATATGTCTATGCTTGGCGTAAGGGACCTTTCAGTCATCGAGACTCCGCCGGAAAATCGCTTCCCTGTACAGACGTATGTTGTGGAATATAACGGCGCTCTTGTCAGAGAGGCGATTGAACGTGAGCTTGCACGCGGAGGCCAGGTCTATTTCTTGTACAACCGGGTAGAGGACATTGAGCGGAAAGCGGATGAAATTTCAATGCTAGTCCCTGACGCGAAGGTAGCATATGCGCATGGGAAAATGACAGAAAATGAATTAGAAACCGTTATGCTAAGTTTCCTTGAAGGAGAATCAGACGTTCTCGTCAGCACAACCATTATCGAAACTGGCGTGGACATCCCGAACGTCAATACGCTGATCGTATTTGACGCCGACAAGATGGGACTTTCTCAGCTTTACCAGTTGCGGGGGCGTGTCGGCCGTTCTAACCGTGTGGCGTATGCGTACTTCACGTATCGCCGGGATAAAGTGCTGACAGAAGTGGCTGAAAAAAGGCTGCAGGCTATTAAAGAATTCACAGAGCTAGGTTCCGGTTTTAAAATCGCAATGCGTGACTTAACGATTCGCGGAGCCGGGAATCTTCTTGGTGCCCAGCAGCATGGCTTCATCGATTCGGTCGGATTTGACCTCTATTCACAAATGCTGAAGGAGGCCATTGAGGAGCGTAAAGGAGACACAGCGAAGACAGAGCAGTTTGAAACAGAAATTGATGTCGAGCTTGATGCGTATATTCCGGAAACTTATATTCAAGACGGCAAACAGAAAATTGATATGTATAAACGCTTCAGGTCTGTGGCGACAATCGAAGAGAAGAATGAGCTTCAAGATGAAATGATCGACCGCTTTGGAAACTATCCAAAAGAAGTCGAATACTTGTTTACTGTTGCAGAAATGAAAGTCTATGCGAGACAGGAACGTGTCGAGCTGATTAAGCAGGATAAAGATGCTGTCAGATTGACGATTTCTGAAGAAGCAAGTGCTGAAATTGACGGGCAGAAGCTGTTTGAGCTTGGCAATCAATATGGCAGACAAATCGGACTGGGAATGGAAGGGAAAAAACTCAAAATCTCCATACAGACGAAAGGCCGTAGTGCTGATGAATGGCTCGACACCGTGCTGGGCATGCTGAAGGGCTTAAAAGATGTGAAGAAGCAAACCATTTCATCAACGTAAATTTTGTTACTCTCTGGTGTATATTACATTTGATGTGACGGATACTAATTTCAAGCGAGGCGGAAGGTACATAAAGTAACTGCTTTAGGTCTTTCCCACATGTATATACCATCAAATGAAAGAGAGGCACCAGAGATGAAAGCAACCGGTATCGTACGTCGTATTGATGACTTAGGTCGGGTCGTGATTCCTAAAGAAATTCGAAGAACTCTGAGAATCAGGGAAGGCGATCCGCTTGAGATTTTTGTAGATCGTGACGGAGAAGTGATTTTGAAAAAGTATTCTCCGATCAGTGAGCTTGGAGACTTTGCAAAGGAGTATGCAGACGCGCTTTACGACAGCCTCGGCCATTCAGTGCTGATTTGTGATCGTGATGTATATATTGCCGTGTCCGGCAGCTCCAAAAAAGATTACTTAAACAAGTCAATCAGCGAAATGCTGGAAAGAACAATGGATCAGCGCAGCTCCGTGCTTGAGAGTGATGCGAAATCAGTACAGCTTGTGAATGGAATTGATGAGGACATGAATTCTTATACTGTCGGCCCAATTGTGGCGAACGGTGATCCGATAGGTGCTGTGGTGATTTTTTCAAAAGATCAGACAATGGGCGAAGTAGAGCATAAAGCCGTTGAAACAGCAGCTGGATTTTTGGCTCGTCAAATGGAACAGTAGGTCTTATTCCTTTCTTCGAAAATAGGTATGTAAAGAACAGCTCTCCTTGGGACGCTGTTCTTTTTCATGCGTGCGGAAAAAGGAATCCAAGGGTTGGGATGTGGTATAATAACCTCGTTTTTATTTGTGCCGCGGTAATACGTGAACCGTATTGCCCCTGACGTTGGGAAGGAGCTTTTGGATGGACGATTCAATAGGCGTTAAACGGCATTGGATTTGGCAGGGGGCTTTTGTTTTAATTCTGGCAGGCGTCATCACAAAAATTTTAAGCGCTGTTTACAGAGTCCCGTTTCAAAACATTGTCGGCGATGTTGGATTTTATATATATCAGCAGGTATATCCCTTTCTTGGTATTGCGGTCATGCTGTCCACATCAGGATTTCCAGTCATTATTTCAAAGCTGATGAATGATTATAGTGAAAAAAATCATCACACCATATTAAAAATATCAGCGTTATTTTTGTCTTTAATCGGTATTTTATTATTTCTTTGTTTATATCTGGGTGCTGTTCCTATTGCACTCTTTATGGGGGATTCGCATCTAGCCGTGTTAATTCAAGTGACCGCGTACGCGTTTCTGCTGTTCCCATTTGTCGCATTGCTTAGAGGCGGTTTTCAGGGCCGGCACGAAATGCTCCCTTCAGCCTTATCACAGATGACAGAGCAGTTTCTGCGTGTTGCGGTGCTCTTGGGTTTATCATTTTGGCTCGTGAAAAAGGGAGCCTCGCTTTATACTGCGGGAGCGGCAGCCGCTTCAGGCTCTCTTGCCGGAAGTTTGGTTGCATTGATGATACTGGGGTTTTTTTGGTTCAAAACGAAAAGAGACAACCAAACGGATAGGCAAAACGAAAATGTCATCACAACAAAAGAATTGACGAAAAAACTGCTTTTATATTCGGTTACAATTTGTGTAAGCAGTTTGCTGCTTTTGTTTATCCAGCTTGTTGATGCTTTGAATTTATATGCATTGCTTTCGGGTGGTGAGGCAAGCGAAGAAGCAAAACGCCTAAAGGGGATCTATGATCGGGGGCAACCCTTGCTGCAGCTCGGTTCAGTTTTTGCCGTAAGCATTGCGACGTCACTCGTTCCGTATATTTCTATGGCTGTAAAAAACAAAGAGCTGAAGATCATGAAAGAAAAAATCACGTCATCTTTGAAACTATGCCTTGTGCTCGGTACAGGCGCATCGGCTGGGTTGATTTGCATTCTAAAGCCGGTAAATATCATGCTGTTTCAAAATGGAGAAGGGACAGGTGCGTTACAAGTATTTAGCTGCTCCATTTTGTTTGCATCCTTGGCGGTAACGGCAGCGGCAGTCTTACAGGGAGCGGGATACACAGTTTTTCCTGCGATAGCGGTGGGCGCGGGTGTTGCAGTGAAATGGGTGTTAAACACACTTTTGGTTCCGCGCTATGGGATTGAAGGCGCATCGCTTGCGACAGCGGCTTCCTTTGCGGCTGTCGCCGGCCTCAACTTGTATCAGCTTCGGCAAAAGGAATGGCTCGATAAGCTTAGAGGCGTTTTGATTCCGATTATTGGATCTGCTCTTTTGATGTCAGCTGTCTTGCTTGCGTATATGCGTTTCTGGAATTTTTTGTTTCCTGCTACAGGAAGAGGAGTTGCTGTGATTGAGAGTCTTTCTGCTGTTGCCATTGGTGGCGCGATGTTTATTTATTGTATGATGAGATTGGGAATATTTACAGATGAAGAGCTGAACAGTGTGCCATTCGGCAGCAAGTTAAGCAAATTCATGAGAAGGAGAGAACAAAATGGTGGGTAAAATTACAGTCGTGGGACTTGGTGCCGGAGACATGGACCAGTTGACAATTGGTATACACAAGCTGCTGACGAAGGCAGATACGCTGTATGTCAGAACCAAGGATCATCCTTTAATTGAGGAGCTTGAAAAAGAAACGAAGAACATCCGTTTCTTTGATGATATATATGAGAAACATGATCAGTTCGAGGCGGTATATGAAGAAATTGCTGATATCCTCTTTGAAGCGGCGCGGCGTGAGGACGTGGTTTATGCTGTGCCGGGGCACCCTTTTGTCGCAGAAAAAACAGTTCAGCTGCTGACGGAGCGGCAGGAAAAGGAAAACGTTCAAGTGAAAGCCGCGGGTGGACAAAGTTTCCTTGATGCCACATTCAATGCCTTGCAAATTGACCCGATTGAAGGTTTTCAATTTGTGGATGCCGGCACATTGTCTGCGGATGAGCTTGAGCTCAGACATCATCTGATCATATGTCAGGTTTACGACCAAATGACGGCTTCTGAAGTCAAGCTGACATTGATGGAGAAGCTGCCTGATGATTATGAGGTCGTCATTGTGACTGCAGCAGGCAGCCGTGGCGAGGAGATCAAGACAGTGCCATTATTTGAGCTGGACCGCAATGTCGCCTTGAACAACTTAACAAGTGTGTATATTCCGCCGATTAAAGAAGAGAAGCTGCTTTATCACGAATTCTCCACGTTCCGAAGCATCATCAGAGAGCTTCGCGGACCTAATGGATGTCCGTGGGATAAAAAGCAGACGCATCAGTCATTAAAACAGTACATGATTGAAGAATGTTATGAGCTTCTCGAAGCTATTGACGAAGAAGACACAGACCATATGATCGAAGAGCTTGGCGACGTTTTGCTTCAGGTCTTGCTTCACGCGCAAATTGGTGAAGATGAAGGTTATTTCACAATTGATGATGTCATAAAAGGAATCAGTGAAAAAATGGTCCGAAGACATCCCCATGTGTTTAAAGATGTTAAGGTTCAGGATGAAAACGATGTTTTGGCCAATTGGGAAGATATAAAAAAGGCCGAAAAAAATACATCTGAATCATCGTTACTAGACAGCGTACCGAAAACCCTTCCAGCTCTTTCGAAAGCTGCTAAATTGCAGAAAAAAGCAGCGAAGGTCGGTTTTGACTGGGAAGACGTCAGCGATATTTGGGAAAAGGTAAGTGAGGAAATGAAGGAATTTTCTTCTGAGGTTTCTGAAGCTCCTCACGACCACAATCTTAAAGCTGAGTTTGGCGACATTTTGTTCGCGCTGGTGAATGTAGCCCGCTTCTACAAAATAGAGCCAGAGGAAGCGCTGACCATGACTAATGACAAATTCCGGAGACGCTTCTCGTACATTGAGGAAACAGCGAAGGAAAAGGGAGTCGAGTTGGCTGATATGTCCCTTGAGGACATGGACAAACTGTGGAATGAAGCAAAAGAAACTGAGAGGAGATCATAGATATGAGATTAGATAAATTTTTGAAAGTATCACGGCTGATCAAACGGCGTACACTAGCGAAGGAAGTAGCTGACCAAGGACGAATCTCTATTAACGGAAACCAAGCTAAAGCAAGCTCTGACGTAAAACCGGGAGATGAACTAACGGTCCGCTTCGGCCAAAAGCTTGTAACGGTTCAAGTTAATGAATTGAAAGACACGACGAAAAAAGAAGAAGCTGCAAACATGTACACGATTCTAAAAGAAGAAAAACTCGGCGAATAGGCTTGTTCTAAAAAAATCCCCTACCTCATACAATGCAGTAATAATGCTAAAAGTATCGAGGATATGGGGGCTGAATAGATGAATTCATATTATGATCAAAAAGGTTCTTCGTCTGTTCCGGAACAACATGATGTGACAATGAAAGGCCGGAAGCATTTAGATATTTCTGGGGTTAAGCATGTGGAGAGTTTTGATAACGAAGAATTCCTGCTGGAAACGGTGATGGGAATGCTCTCCGTCAGAGGCCAAAACCTGCAGATGAAAAATCTTGATGTGGAAAAAGGGATTGTTTCGATTAAAGGCAGGGTATTTGATTTAGTGTACTTAGACGAACAACAAGGGGATAAAGCTAAAGGGTTTTTTAGCAAGTTGTTTAAATGACGCTGACGACACAATTCTATACAATGCTGGCGATGTCCGGTATGGGTCTCTGGCTTGGTGCTTCGCTTGATACATACCGGCTCTTTGTCATTCGTGCCAAAACAGCCAGATGGCTATTATTTATTCATGATATTCTTTTCTGGATTGTGCAAGGGCTGCTTTTCTTTTATGTCTTGCTTCATGTAAATGAGGGAGAATTCAGGATTTACATCTTTTTAGCGGTTCTGCTGGGCGTTGCGACGTATCAGAGCCTTTGCAAACGAATCTATATAAAAATACTGAAATTCTTCATTTACCTTGTTGTTTCTGTTTATCAATTCTTCAAAAAACTCATTCAGCACGTGTTATTTCGTCCTATTGTGTGGACATGCGGAGCGATCATCTGGCTGGCGGCATTTTTATTCAAGAAAACATACAGCCTGATAGGTTTTCTCCTGCTGTGTCTATATAAAATAGTCATGGTTCTGTGTTTTCCGATCCGTTTTATCGCGAAACAATGTTTGAAACTTCTTCCTGTGAAAATGCGTCTAACTTTTAGACGTTATTTTGAAAAAGGTGCAGGATTTCTCAAAAAGAAGAAGAAACTATTGATAACCATAAGAACGACCATTACACGGTTTTTGAAGAAATGAAAGGAGGACCATCTGGTTTGAATTTTTCCAGGGAACGAACGATAACTGAAATACAAAACGACTATAAAGAACAAGTAGAACGGCAAAATCAGCTGAAGAAACGAAGACGCAAAGGGCTGTACAGACGGTTAACTGTATTCGGCGCCCTAGTATTCCTGACGGCAATTGTGCTGGCAAGCTCTGTATGGTCCCAAACATCTTCCCTTAGTGCAAAAGAAGAAAAGAAAGAACAGCTTGAAAAAGAACTCAAAAGTTTAAAGACAAAACAAACGGATTTAAAAGAAGAAATATCCAAATTGAAAGATGAGGATTACGTCACAGAGCTTGCCAGAAGGGACTTATTCATGTCTGGAGACGGAGAAATTATCTTCAATGTGGAGAAGAAGAGCAAGTAGCCTTGTTGACACTTAAATTTTTATTTAGGTATAATTAAGCAAACGATCTTTTTATAAGCCTAAGGAGGAGCACTTTTTTTATGTCGATTGAAGTTGGCAGCAAGTTGCAAGGGAAAATTACAGGTATTACAAATTTTGGAGCATTTGTTGAATTGCCTGGAGGCTCAACCGGTCTCGTTCACATTAGTGAGGTAGCTGATAATTATGTCAAAGACATTAACGACCACTTAAAAGTCGGCGACCAAGTTGAAGTGAAAGTCATCAACGTTGAAAAAGACGGGAAAATTGGTTTATCTATTAAAAAAGCTAAAGACCGTCCGCAAGCCAGACCTAGAAATGATTTCCGTCCGAAAGAATCTTTTGAACAGAAAATGAATAAGTTTTTAAAAGACAGCGAAGATCGCTTGTCATCTTTAAAACGCAATACGGAATCAAAACGTGGAGGGCGCGGAGCAAGAAGAGGATAACTTGCTGCTTTCTATAAAATAAATGAAGCATCCGTTCATCCCGACGGATGCTTTTTTATTATCCTCATCCTCTTTAAGAGTCAGAAAATTACAACATTAAAGTTTCTGTTGACGAAAGAGACAAACCTTTGTATTATATAACTTGTGCTTAGAAGCACAAAACAATATGGCGGTGTAGCTCAGCTGGCTAGAGCGTACGGTTCATACCCGTGAGGTCGGGGGTTCGATCCCCTCCGCCGCTACCATATTTGTTTGGCCCGTTGGTCAAGCGGTTAAGACACCGCCCTTTCACGGCGGTAACACGGGTTCGAATCCCGTACGGGTCATCCTAAAAAATCGGTTTCTCTTGCAGAAGCCGATTTTTTTCATTTTTAGACAACATTCCGGAAATTCTTCTCATAAACGAATATCAGGGCAGAAACCGTCGAAGATTTCTTTGGTATTGTTACCTTCTTTTGACAAAATCCTATCTGTGCTTTCGCTATAATGACAGGCAACGAATATAACAGGTGGGAGATGAGAGGAATGGAAAAAGCAGAAAGAAGAGTGAACGGGCCAATGACGGGACAAGCTTTGGAAAAACTCCAATCGTTTTTTAACAGGGGCACGAAGCTGGTGACTCATCATTTGCATTCACTGTTTTTCTATAAAGGATTCATTTATGTTGTCATCGGATTTTTGCTTGGACGGGCTTTCATATTATCCGAGGTGCTTCCTTTCGCACTTCCTTTCTTTGGAGCGATGCTTCTTATCAGAAGAGACAAAGCGTTTTATGCGGTTTTGGCTGTGCTTGCAGGTGCGCTGACAATATCTCCAAAGCACTCATTGCTCATACTGGCGGCATTGCTGGCATTCTTCGTATTTTCTAAAGTGGCTGCCTTTATTACCGACGATCGTGTTAAAGCACTCCCGATTGTCGTGTTCTTCTCCATGGCTGCAGCAAGAGCCGGGTTTGTTTATGCCCAAAATGGCGTATTTACAACCTATGATTATGTAATGGCTATCGTTGAGGCTGGACTATCGTTTATCTTAACACTGATTTTCCTTCAGAGCCTTCCGATTTTTACTGTGAAAAAAGTGAAACAATCATTAAAAATAGAGGAAATCATTTGCTTTATGATTCTTATTGCCTCTGTTTTAACAGGGCTGGCTGGCTTGTCCTACCAAGGGATGCAGGCAGAACATATATTGGCTCGTTATGTTGTGTTGAGTTTTTCCTTTATTGGCGGAGCAAGCATCGGCTGTACGGTTGGTGTTGTGACCGGCCTGATTCTTGGCTTGGCGAATATCGGAAACCTATATCAAATGAGTCTGCTTGCTTTTTCCGGTTTATTGGGCGGTTTGCTGAAGGAAGGGAAAAAAGCGGGTGCAGCAATTGGTTTGATCGTTGGATCACTTCTTATATCTTTATATGGTGAAGGCTCTGCCGGTCTGATGACAACGCTCTATGAGTCATTAATCGCAGTCGGCCTGTTTTTGCTCACACCTCAATCTATTACAAGGAAAGTGGCGAGATATATTCCGGGAACTGTCGAGCATCTTCAAGAGCAACAGCAATACGCTAGAAAAATCCGTGATGTCACTGCTCAGAAGGTAGACCAGTTCTCCAATGTATTTCACGCGCTGTCTGAAAGCTTTGCAACCTTTTATCAAGCGTCAGATGAACAGACAGATGACAGCGAAGTTGATCTGTTCTTAAGCAAAATCACGGAGCATTCCTGTCAGACGTGCTACAAGAAAAACAGGTGCTGGGTACAGAACTTTGATAAAACATATGATTTAATGAAACAAGTTATGCTTGAAACAGAGGAAAAAGAATATGCATCAAACCGAAGGCTGAAAAAAGAGTTTCAACAGTATTGTTCTAAATCCAAGCAGGTTGAAGAGCTGATTGAGGATGAGCTCGCACATCATCATGCCCATTTGACACTCAAGAAAAAAGTCCAAGACAGCAGGCGCCTTGTTGCTGAACAGCTTTTAGGCGTTTCTGAGGTTATGGCCGACTTTTCTCGGGAAATAAAAAGAGAGCGAGAACAGCACTTTCTGCAGGAAGAGCAAATCATAGAAGCGCTTCAGCATTTCGGAATTGAGATTCAGCATGTCGAGATCTATAGTCTTGAACAAGGAAATATCGATATTGAAATGACCATTCCGTTCAGCGGACATGGAGAAAGTGAAAAAATCATTGCTCCTATGCTTTCTGACATTCTGGAAGAACAAATTCTTGTGAAAGCCGAACAGCACTCTCCGCATCCGAATGGATACAGCCATGTCGCCTTTGGATCAACAAAATCATACAGGGTGTCCACGGGAGCTGCTCACGCTGCGAAGGGCGGCGGCCTTGTCTCCGGTGACAGCTACAGCATGATGGAGCTTGGAGCCAGAAAATATGCTGCAGCAATCAGTGACGGAATGGGCAATGGTGCAAGAGCGCACTTTGAAAGCAATGAAACGATCAAGCTTCTTGAAAAAATCCTTGAATCGGGCATTGATGAAAAAATAGCAATTAAAACGATCAACAGCATACTGTCTCTAAGGACAACTGACGAAATATATTCCACGCTTGACCTATCTATTATCGATCTTCAAGATGCCAGTTGTAAATTTTTGAAGGTTGGATCGACGCCTAGCTTTATCAAACGGGGTGACCAGGTCATGAAAGTTCAAGCGAGCAATCTGCCAATCGGTATTATTAATGAATTCGATGTGGAGGTTGTGAGTGAACAGCTGAAAGCGGGTGACCTCTTAATTATGATGAGTGATGGCATTTTTGAGGGGCCTAAGCATGTGGAAAATCACGACTTATGGATGAAACGTAAAATGAAAGGGTTGAAAACAAATGACCCGCAGGAGATTGCCGATTTGCTTATGGAAGAAGTCATCCGCACAAGATCCGGCCAAATTGAGGACGATATGACTGTTGTTGTCGTCCGGATTGATCACAATACACCGAAGTGGGCATCCATTCCTGTTCCGGCAATCTTTCAAAACAAACAAGAAATTTCATAACGCTTCCGTATAAATCAAATTTCTTCTGGCGAAGATGGGAATATATGAATCTGAGAATCCTCGTATTCTCCAGGAGGAATGAATGTGAACAACGGACATTTAAATCAAATTTTGCTGATAACGGATGGCTGCTCAAACCATGGGGAAGACCCGCTTGCAATGGCTGCTTTTGCTAAAGAGCAGGGGATTACGGTAAATGTCATTGGTATAATGGAAGAAAATCAAATTGACCCTGAGGCAATGAAGGAAGTCGAAGGGATTGCACTTGCCGGAGGAGGCGTGCACCAAGTCGTTTATGCATCTCAGCTTTCACAAACTGTTCAAATGGTAACAAAAAAAGCGATGACGCAAACCTTACAAGGTGTAGTCAATCAAGAACTGAAACAGATTCTCGGAAAGAATGTGGAAATGGAAGAGCTTTCTCCGGAAAAACGCGGCGAAGTCATGGAAGTGGTAGACGAGCTTGGAGAAACGGTGCATCTTCAGGTTTTGGTTCTTGTTGATACAAGTGCAAGTATGGCGCCAAAGCTTCCAACAGTAAAAGAGGCGCTGATTGATTTGTCTGTAAGCCTCAATTCCCGAATCGGGAATAACGAATTTGCGATGTGTATATTTCCCGGGAAAAAACAAGAGGTCGAGCTTGTGCTGAACTGGACACCGAAGCTGCAATCTCTTTCCACACTCTTTGCAAAGCTTTCGACAGGCGGCATCACGCCGACAGGTCCGGCGATTCGTGAAGCGACACTGCAGTTTGAAAAAATACGCTCAAGAAGGGGCATGCTGGCAGATGATGAACGACGCTTTGACGAGTTTGGCATGTAGCCTCAAGCCGGGTACGACAATCAAAGGCAAGTGGAATGGAAACACTTATACATTGCGTAAACAGCTTGGTAAAGGGGCCAATGGAATTGTGTATTTGGCAGAAACATCAGATGGACATGTTGCCTTAAAGGTCAGTGATGACAGCCTGTCTATTACTTCTGAAGTGAATGTCTTGAAATCTTTCTCAAAGGCCCAGTCCGTTACGATGGGGCCTTCTTTTTTTGATACGGATGATGCCTATATTCCCAGTGCCAATACGAAAGTTTCATTTTATGCAATGGAATACATAAAAGGGCCGCTGCTTTTGAAGTATGTCAGTGATAAAGGAGCAGAGTGGATACCGGTATTAATGATTCAGCTGTTATCCAGCTTATCGGTGCTTCACCAGCAAGGATGGATATTCGGCGATCTTAAACCTGATAATCTGATCGTAACTGGTCCGCCCGCAAGGATCCGCTGCATTGATGTGGGCGGCACGACAAAGGAAGGCCGGGCGATAAAAGAGTATACGGAGTTTTATGACAGAGGCTATTGGGGGTATGGAACAAGAAAGGCAGAGCCATCCTATGATCTGTTCGCAGTTGCCATGATTATGATCAACAGTGTGCATAAAAAAGAATTTAAGAAAACGAACCAGCCCAAAGAACAGCTTAGGTCTCTCATCGAAGGAAACCCGCTGCTTCAAAAGTATAAAAAAGTGCTTTTTTCAGCCTTGAACGGAGATTATCAATCCGCAGATGAAATGAAAAAGGATATGCTAGACGCGGGGCAAAAAGCATCACAAAGAAAACAGCCTATAAAAGCATCACCGCAGCCTGCCACACGACAAAGACAGCAAATACCGCGCCAAGGAAAAATAACGAAGACGCGATATACCCCAAAACAGAAACCGGCTAAGTCGGGGGGGTTATTTGAAACAACGCTTATCGTGATCAGTGTTTTAGCGCTTTATTTCGCCTATATTATCTTTTTCTTAATCTGAATGGCGCAAACTGCAGAGCCTATGCTTCTTCTTTGCTTGGAGGGGTTGAAAGTGTTAGGATATGAATATCTTTAAAATACCTGCTCATTGTGAGGAGGACATTGTGAAAAGTGTCAAAGATTTTTTTAACAAACACAATCTTACGTTAAAAGGGGCGACAATCATTGTAGGCGTTTCCGGCGGTCCGGACTCAATGGCTCTTCTTCACGCGTTGCATACGTTATGCGGCCGTTCAGCGAATGTTATTGCAGCTCACGTTGACCATCGGTTCAGAGGTGCGGAATCCGAGGAGGACATGCGTTTTGTCCAAGCTTATTGTAAAGCTGAACAGCTCGTGTGCGAAACGGCTCAAATCAATGTAACCGCATATGCACAGGAAAAAGGACTCAATAAGCAGGCTGCAGCACGCGATTGCCGCTACCAGTTTTTTGAGGAAATCATGTCGAAGCACCAAGCGGACTATCTGGCTCTTGCGCATCATGGTGATGACCAGGTTGAAACAATGCTTATGAAACTGGCTAAGGGTACGCTTGGAACGGGACTTGCGGGAATGCAGCCGGTTAGACGTTTTGGGACGGGGCGGATCATCAGGCCGTTCTTACCCATTACAAAGGAAGAGATCCTTCACTATTGCCGTGAAAACGGCTTGAGCTACCGGACGGATGAAAGCAACGCCAAAGATGACTACACAAGAAACAGATTCAGAAAAACAGTGCTCCCGTTTTTGAAGCAGGAATCTCCGGATGTGCATAAAAGGTTTCAGAAAGTGAGTGAAGCACTGACGGAAGATGAGCAATTCTTACAGTCATTAACGAAAGATGAAATGAATAAAGTAATCACAAGCCAGTCTAATACATCAGTTGAAATCAATTCCTCTCAATTGCTTGCCCTCCCGATGCCTTTACAAAGAAGAGGAGTTCAACTAATATTAAACTATCTTTATGAAAACGTTCCATCATCCTTTTCGGCCCATCACATTCAGCAGTTTCTCGATTGGGCGGAAAATGGCGGTTCTTCAGGAGTACTGGACTTTCCGAAAGGACTGAAGGTGGTCAAATCATATCAGACATGTTTGTTTACATTTGAACAATGGCAGTGCAAAAATGTTCCCTTTGAATACCAAATTAGCGGAGCTTCTGATGAAACGGCAGTGCTCCCTAATGGATATCTGATAGAGGCAAGGCATTATGCGGACTCGCCTGAAGAACATGGGAATGCTGTTTTTATCACAAGTGAAAAAAAGGTGCGGTTTCCCTTAACAATCCGGACGAGAAAAGCTGGAGACCGGATCAAACTAAAAGGGATGAACGGCTCAAAAAAGGTAAAGGATATATTTATTGATAAGAAACTGCCTCTCCAAGAAAGAGACAACTGGCCGATTGTGACGGACGCAAGCGGTGAAATTATCTGGATACCTGGCTTGAAAAAATCAATTTTTGAAGATCTTGTGATTCCAAACAGCGACCGCATTGTATTACAATATAGACAGCATGAAAAGTGTAGGGGGCAAGCAAAATCATGATGAAACATGATATCGAGAAAGTACTGATCTCAGAGGAAGAGATACAAAAGAAAGTAAAAGAGTTAGGTGCAGAATTAACGAGCGAGTATCAAGATACATTTCCGTTGGCAATCGGTGTGTTAAAAGGAGCACTTCCTTTTATGGCGGATCTTATCAAGCATATTGATACATATTTGGAAATGGATTTCATGGATGTATCAAGCTACGGAAATTCTACGGTTTCTTCTGGAGAAGTAAAAATCATTAAAGATTTGGATACATCTGTAGAGGGCCGGGACATCTTAATTATTGAAGATATCATCGACAGTGGGTTAACCTTAAGTTATCTCGTAGAGCTCTTCCGATACCGTAAAGCAAAATCAATTAAGATTGTTACCCTTTTGGATAAACCGAGCGGAAGAAAAGCGGACATCAAAGCAGACTTTGTCGGTTTTGAAGTTCCTGACGCGTTTGTAGTGGGTTACGGACTTGATTATGCTGAGCGCTATCGCAATCTGCCTTATATCGGAGTGTTAAAACCGGCAGTTTATGAAAGCTGATCGGCAGCCTGCTTCCGAGATGGTTATTGTTTGTATTGGAATGATTTTCTATGGTACTATTGAACATAGTTGTGCTTACTGTGGGAGGAGGTAAGGAATGAATCGGGTCTTCCGTAATACCATTTTTTATTTACTTATTTTATTAGTAGTAATCGGGGTTGTGAGCTACTTCCAGACCTCAAATCCGAAAACAGAAAATATGTCGTACAGTACGTTCATCAAAAACCTGGATGACGGGAAAGTTGATAGCGTATCGGTTCAGCCTGTCAGAGGTGTTTATGAGGTAAAAGGGCAGCTGAAAAACTACGACAAAGATCAATACTTTTTGACTCATGTTCCTGAAGGAAAGGGAGCAGACCAGATATTTAACGCTTTGAAAAAGACAGACGTAAAGGTTGAGCCCGCGCAAGAAACAAGCGGATGGGTGACGTTCCTGACGACCATCATCCCATTTGTCATTATCTTTATTCTGTTTTTCTTCCTGCTCAATCAGGCTCAAGGCGGCGGCAGCCGTGTCATGAACTTTGGCAAGAGTAAAGCGAAGCTGTATACAGAGGAAAAGAAACGCGTCAAATTTAAAGACGTTGCAGGGGCTGACGAAGAAAAGCAAGAACTTGTTGAAGTTGTTGAGTTTCTGAAAGATCCCCGCAAGTTTGCCGAGCTCGGCGCCAGAATACCAAAAGGCGTGCTTTTAGTCGGACCTCCGGGTACCGGTAAAACATTGCTTGCCAAGGCTTGTGCAGGAGAAGCCGGCGTACCTTTCTTCAGCATCAGCGGATCTGATTTCGTTGAAATGTTTGTAGGGGTCGGTGCTTCCCGTGTGCGTGACTTGTTTGAAAATGCGAAAAAGAATGCGCCTTGTTTGATCTTCATTGATGAAATTGACGCAGTCGGACGCCAGCGTGGCGCTGGTCTCGGCGGTGGACACGATGAACGTGAACAGACGCTAAACCAATTGCTTGTTGAAATGGACGGATTCAGCGCTAATGAAGGAATTATCATCATTGCTGCGACGAACCGTGCGGACATCTTGGACCCAGCCTTACTTCGTCCGGGACGTTTTGACCGTCAAATTACAGTGGACCGTCCAGATGTCATTGGCCGTGAAGCTGTATTGAAAGTCCATGCGAGAAACAAACCGCTGGATGAAACGGTTAACCTAAAATCAATTGCCATGAGAACACCAGGCTTCTCGGGCGCTGACTTAGAAAACCTCTTGAATGAAGCTGCGCTTGTAGCGGCTCGTCAAAACAAGAAAAAAATCGATGCGCGTGATATTGACGAAGCGACGGACCGTGTAATTGCCGGACCCGCTAAGAAGAGCCGCGTTATCTCCAAGAAAGAACGCAATATCGTGGCTTATCACGAAGGCGGACACACCGTTATCGGTCTCGTTTTAGATGAGGCAGATATGGTTCATAAAGTAACGATTGTTCCTCGGGGCCAGGCTGGCGGTTATGCTGTTATGCTGCCAAGAGAAGACCGTTATTTCCAAACAAAGCCGGAGCTGCTTGATAAAATTGTCGGCCTCTTGGGCGGACGTGTTGCTGAAGAGATTATCTTCGGTGAAGTCAGCACAGGGGCACACAATGACTTCCAGCGTGCGACGAATATTGCAAGACGAATGGTTACGGAATTCGGTATGTCAGAAAAACTGGGACCATTGCAATTTGGACAGTCTCAGGGCGGTCAGGTATTCTTAGGCCGTGATTTCAACAACGAACAGAACTACAGTGATCAAATCGCTTACGAAATTGATCAGGAAATTCAGCGCATCATCAAAGAATGTTATGAGCGTGCGAAACAAATCCTGACTGAAAATCGTGACAAGCTTGAATTGATTGCCCAAACGCTTCTGAAAGTTGAAACGCTTGACGCTGAACAAATCAAACACCTTGTCGATCATGGAACATTACCTGAGCGTAATTTCTCAGATGATGAAAAGAACGATGATGTGAAAGTAAACATTCTGACAAAAACAGAAGAAAAGAAAGACGATACGAAAGAGTAATTCGCTTTCTTTCTAAAAAAACTGCCGGCTGACGCTGGCAGTTTTTTTATGTAAATGATGGGCTCAGCAGCGGCTTTTACAATCATCCAATTCTGGTATCGATTTGTTTACAAATGAGCCGCTGATCGTGTATGGTATTGTAGAATGTTTGTAAAAAGTAAAGTAGAGAAACTATTCAAAAGTGGTGATAGAGGTTGTTACTGGTTATCGATGTGGGGAACACCAATACTGTACTTGGTGTATATCATGATGGAAAATTAGAATATCACTGGCGTATAGAAACAAGCAGGCATAAAACAGAAGATGAGTTTGGGATGATTTTGCGCTCCTTATTTGATCACTCAGGGCTTATGTTTGAACAGATAGATGGCATTATTATTTCGTCAGTAGTGCCGCCAATCATGTTTGCGTTAGAAAGAATGTGCACAAAATACTTTCATATCGAGCCGCAAATTGTTGGTCCAGGTATGAAAACCGGTTTAAATATAAAATATGACAATCCGAAAGAAGTGGGGGCAGACAGAATCGTAAATGCTGTCGCTGCGATACACTTATACGGCAATCCATTAATTGTTGTCGATTTCGGAACCGCCACAACGTACTGCTATATTGATGAAAACAAACAATACATGGGCGGGGCGATTGCCCCTGGGATTACAATTTCGACAGAGGCGCTTTACTCGCGTGCAGCAAAGCTTCCGCGTATCGAAATCACCCGGCCCGACAATATTATCGGAAAAAACACTGTTAGCGCGATGCAATCTGGGATTTTATTTGGCTATGTCGGCCAAGTGGAAGGAATCGTTAAGCGAATGAAATGGCAGGCAAAACAGGAACCAAAGGTCATTGCGACAGGAGGCCTGGCGCCGCTTATTGCGAACGAATCAGATTGTATAGACATCGTTGATCCATTCTTAACCCTAAAAGGGCTGGAATTGATTTATGAAAGAAACCGCGTAGGAAGTGTATAGGAGGTTTAGTAATGGATTATTTAGTAAAAGCACTTGCGTATGACGGAAAAGTTCGGGCTTATGCAGCGAGAACGACTGATATGGTAAATGAGGGGCAGAGACGCCATGGTACGTGGCCGACAGCATCCGCTGCATTGGGCCGCACAATGACAGCTTCACTTATGCTCGGCGCTATGCTGAAGGGCGATGATAAGCTGACTGTGAAAATCGAGGGCGGAGGTCCGATCGGAGCTATTGTAGCTGATGCCAATGCCAAAGGAGAAGTCAGAGCCTATGTCTCTAACCCGCAAGTTCATTTTGATTTAAATGAACAAGGCAAGCTTGATGTCAGACGTGCGGTTGGAACAAACGGAACGTTAAGTGTCGTAAAAGATTTAGGTTTGCGCGAGTTCTTCACAGGACAAGTAGAAATCGTTTCAGGAGAATTAGGCGATGATTTCACTTACTATCTTGTATCATCTGAGCAGGTTCCTTCATCAGTGGGCGTAGGTGTGCTCGTGAATCCTGACAATACCATTCTTGCGGCAGGGGGCTTTATTATTCAGCTGATGCCGGGAACAGATGATGAAACAATCACAAAAATTGAACAGCGTCTATCTCAAGTAGAGCCGATTTCTAAGCTCATCCAAAAAGGGCTGACACCAGAAGAAATTTTAGAAGAAGTCCTAGGCGAGAAACCTGAGATTTTGGAAACGATGCCTGTCAGATTCCATTGCGCTTGTTCAAAAGAACGGTTCGAAACAGCCATTTTAGGACTAGGCAAAAAAGAAATTCAAGATATGATAGAAGAAGATGGACAAGCCGAAGCAGTATGCCATTTTTGTAATGAAAAGTACTTATTTACAAAAGAAGAGCTGGAAGGGCTTCGTGACCAAACTACCCGCTAAGCTCTTTAGCGGGTTTTTAATTTGAGAAAAGGGGCTGAAAGCAGGTTTGAAATCAAGAACAATCTGGACCATTATTTTAGGGGCGCTGTTGGTTTGCTGTATTGCTGTTGCATATACGCTGACGAAATCCCAAGCCGGCGCATCGTCATCCGGTGAGTCTATTGCGACTATCGGGGGCAAGAGTGTGACAAGAGAAGAATGGCTAAAAGAAATGGAAGATCAGTATGGTAAGTCAACGCTTGAAGATATGATCAATGTCCGAGTTGTTGAGCAGCTGGCTAAAAAGAACAACCTTAAAATATCCAAAAGCGAAGTTGATCGTGAGTTTTTGCTGATTAAAGCGGTCAATAATTCCTTTTACGAAGATGAACATACGACGGAGAAAGAGTGGAAAGACCAAATTCGTTATAATATCCTCCTTGAGGAATTGTTAACAAGGGATATCGATATCTCAAACAAAGAATTGGAATCATTCTATAATAAAAATAAGGAACTATATCAGTTTGATGATTCGTATCGAATTCGGCACATTGTTGTAAAAGATGAAGAAGAAGCGAGAGAAGTCCTGAAAGAACTGAAAGGCGGATCAAGCTTTGAAGCAGTCGCTGCCGAAAGATCCACTGACAGATATACATCACCATACGGCGGAGATTTAGGTTTTGTCACAGAGGCATCAGACAACATTCCATCAGCATACATTGAAGAGGCGAAAACACTCAAAGAGGATGAATGGTCTCAGGAACCAATAAAGATCAGCAACGGATATGCCATTATCCAGCTGAAAGAAAAACTAAAGGCAAGAACGTTCTCATTTGATGAAGTAAAGGGCCAGATCAGACGGCAAATCGCAATGGATCAGCTAGGTGATAAAGCGACAGTTAAGACACTTTGGAAAGAAGCCGATGTATCTTGGTTTTATGGGGAAAAAAGTACTAAGTGATTGACAAAAAATTTTGAAATTGATAGATTATATACATAATACCAATACAAATAGTCGGAAATTGAGGTGTCGAGAATGGTACGTGTAGCAAACTCCATTACTGAATTAATTGGGAATACGCCAATCGTTAAATTAAATCGCCTTGCAGATGAAAACAGTGCGGATGTATATCTAAAACTTGAATACATGAACCCTGGAAGCAGTGTAAAAGATCGTATCGGTTTGGCCATGATTGAAGCTGCTGAAAAAGAAGGAAAATTAAAAGCCGGTGATACAATCATTGAACCGACAAGCGGAAATACTGGAATCGGGCTTGCAATGGTTGCTGCTGCTAAAGGATTAAAAGCCATTTTGGTTATGCCTGATACAATGAGCATGGAGCGCCGCAACCTTCTTCGCGCATACGGTGCTGAACTTGTGCTGACTCCTGGTGCGGAAGGCATGAAAGGCGCCATTAAGAAAGCTGAAGAGCTTGCTGAAAAGCACGGATACTTTGTGCCGCAGCAGTTTAACAACCCTTCTAACCCAGAAATTCACCGCCAAACAACTGGTAAAGAAATCGTTGAGCAATTCGGTGATGACCAGCTTGACGCATTTGTAGCCGGAATCGGAACGGGCGGAACGATTACGGGAGCGGGTGAAGTGCTGAAGGAAGCATACCCTTCCATCAAGATTTACGCTGTTGAACCGTCAGATTCCCCAGTGCTTTCAGGAGGAAAACCAGGCCCCCACAAAATTCAGGGAATCGGAGCTGGATTCGTGCCGGACATCTTAAACACTGAAGTATATGATGAAATCTTCCCTGTGAAGAATGAAGAAGCATTCGAATATGCCCGCAGAGCTGCACGTGAAGAAGGAATTCTCGGAGGCATCTCATCAGGTGCGGCAATTTATGCTGCTCTTCAAGTAGCAAAAAAACTCGGAAAAGGCAAAAAAGTATTGGCCATCATTCCAAGTAACGGCGAACGTTATTTAAGCACGCCGCTGTATCAATTCGATTAAAAAAAGCCAAAACTCCCGGTCCGCCGGGAGTTTTTTTATATTTCGTGCATCAAATATGCCATGTCTGCGACGAATGTTATTCTTGGAAGAGAAATTCACTTTTTTCACTAACAACATTGCTTTACAATTAAAAACAAGTAAAAAAGAAAATAGAGGAATGATACAAATGGCACAACGCAGACCGGCAGGCAAAAAAGTACCTTTTCAAAAAGACTCATTCTTACAACAATTTGAGAAACTTGCGCAATCCCGGAAACATCATGTACTTCTTGAAAGTGCAAGAGGCGGCAGATATAGTATAGCCGGTCTTGATCCAATTGCGACTGTGAAAGGAAAAGACGGAATAACTACAATTAAGCATGGTGATGAGATGCTGTTTAAAGAAGGTGATCCATTACGGGCCTTCCACAGCTGGTTTAAAACGCTGGAAACAGAAACGAATCATGAGTTCCCTGACTTTCAAGGCGGGGCAATCGGGTTTCTCAGCTATGATTACGCACGGTACATTGAAAATTTTAAAATGCTCTCATTAGATGATCTAGAAACACCAGATATTTATTTTCTTGTTTTTGATGATATAGCAGTTTATGACCATCAAGAAGAGTCTCTATGGCTGATTACTCATGTTAATGGTTCTGATCAGGAAACAGCGGATGTGAAGCTATCTGAGTTAGAGCAGATGTGGCTGACTGAGCTTCCCGCTGTCTCTTCGCGAGAGATGAACCCTGAAACAGATGGTTCTTTCGCGGCGCCATTTACCGAGGATGGGTTCTCACAAGCTGTAGAGAAAATCAAACAATACATTGCCAGCGGAGATGTGTTTCAAGTCAATCTATCAATAAGGCAGTCACAGTCACTGTCTGTCCACCCATATCAAATTTACAAAACCTTGAGAGAAGTAAATCCTTCTCCTTATATGGCGTATTTAGAAACACCTGATTTTCAGATCATTTGCGGATCGCCTGAACTGCTTGTCAGCAAAAAGGGCAAGCTATTAGAGACGAGACCGATTGCGGGCACCCGTTCCAGAGGGAAAACAAATGAAGAAGACGAGGCGCTTGCAAACGAATTGATACACAATGAAAAAGAACGCGCAGAACATGTCATGCTGGTTGATCTTGAGCGAAATGATCTGGGAAGAGTATCACGTTACGGGTCTGTGCGCGTAAATGAATTCATGGCAATTGAAAAATACTCGCATGTGATGCACATTGTGTCTAATGTCCAAGGTGAACTGCAGGATGGGTATGACGCTGTAGATATTATTCATGCTGTGTTTCCCGGAGGAACCATTACTGGTGCACCGAAAGTAAGAACGATGGAAATTATAGAAGAACTTGAGCCGACACGCCGAGGGCTTTATACTGGATCTATAGGGTGGTTTGGATATAATCACGATCTGCAGTTTAATATCGTCATTCGAACCATTTATGCAACCGGAGGGCAGGCATTTATGCAGTCCGGCGCAGGAGTTGTGATTGATTCTGTTCCGAAGCACGAATACAAGGAATCATTCAAAAAAGCTTTTGCGATGCAAAGAGCATTAGAGCTGAGCAAAGAAGAGACAAAAATTAGATGAGGTGAGCGGAGAAATGATTTTAATGATTGATAACTACGATTCATTCACGTACAACTTGGTACAGTATTTGGGCGAGCTTGGGGAAGAGCTGGTTGTGAAACGCAATGACAGCATCACAATCGAAGAAATTGAAGAACTGTCTCCGGACTTTCTGATGATATCTCCCGGACCGTGCAGCCCTGATGAGGCGGGAATCAGTCTCGAAGCAATTAAACATTTCGCAGGGAAAATTCCTATTTTCGGTGTATGTCTCGGACATCAGTCCATCGCACAAGTGTTCGGCGGTGATGTTGTTAGGGCAGAACGGCTTATGCACGGGAAAACCTCGGATATCGAGCATGACGGCAAGACCATTTTTGAAGGGTTGAAAAACCCCCTTGTTGCGACGCGATACCACTCGCTGATCGTAAAACCTGAGACGCTGCCAAGCTGTTTTACAGTAACAGCACAAACGAAAGAAGGAGAAATCATGGCTATTCGCCACAATGACCTCCCGATAGAGGGCGTGCAATTTCACCCAGAGTCTATTATGACCTCCTTTGGGAAAGAAATGCTCAGAAATTTTATTGAGACATATCGCAAGGAAGTTATTGCGTGATGATATATGTGAACGGCCGGTATATGGAGGAGAAAGATGCAGTTCTTTCTCCTTTTGACCATGGGTTTTTATATGGGATCGGTGTTTTCGAAACCTTCAGGCTCTACGAAGGCTGTCCGTTTTTGCTTGATTGGCATATAGAAAGGCTTGAACGAGCGCTTAAGGACCTGCAAATCGAATATACTGTTTCAAAGCATGAGATCCTTGAGATGCTGGACAAGCTGCTTAAGCTAAATAATATCAAGGATGGCAATGCCCGCGTCAGACTGAACATATCAGCGGGACTCAGCGATAAAGGGTTTGTCGCCCAGACGTACGATAAGCCGACCGTTTTTTGCTTTATGAATCAGCTGAAACCAGAAAGTCTTCCTTTGCAAAAAGAAGGAAAGGTTTTATCGATACGGAGAAACACTCCAGAGGGATCGTTCCGGTTAAAATCACATCATTATCTAAATAATATGTATGCGAAACGTGAAATTGGAAATGATCCGCGTGTCGAGGGAATTTTCCTAACGGAGGATGGAGTTGTTGCAGAGGGTATCATATCTAATGTCTTCTGGAGAAAAGGTCGCTGTATCTATACGCCATCGCTTGATACCGGTATTCTGGACGGCGTCACGAGACGTTTTATCATAGAAAATGCAAAGAATATCGGCCTGGAGCTCAAAACGGGCCGATATGAGCTAGAAGCTCTCTTGACAGCTGACGAAGCGTGGATGACGAACTCGGTTCTTGAAATCATCCCGTTTACTAAAATAGAAGAAGTAAACTATGGAAGGCAAGGCGGAGAAGCAACCTCCGCTCTTCAATTGTTATACAAAAAAGAAATAAAGAACATGATTCATGAAAAGGGAGGAAGAGCATGGCGCAGCACACAATAGATCAAACACAAGTAATCCACACTAAGCCCAGCGCTTTATCATATAAAGAGAAGACGCTGGTGATGGGAATTTTAAACGTAACGCCTGACTCTTTCTCGGACGGCGGAAAATATGACAGCTTGGACAAGGCGCTGCTGCACGCGAAAGAGATGATCGATGATGGTGCCCATATCATTGATATCGGAGGGGAATCGACAAGGCCTGGCGCTGAGTGCGTATCTGAGGATGAGGAGATGTCCAGAGTCATTCCGGTGATTGAGCGGATTACGAAAGAGCTTGGTGTTCCTATTTCTGTAGACACGTACAAGGCTTCTGTCGCAGATGAAGCAGTGAAAGCCGGTGCATCCATTATCAATGATATTTGGGGAGCCAAACATGATCCGAAGATGGCTTCCGTTGCAGCTGATCATAATGTTCCAATTGTTCTCATGCATAACCGCCCTGAAAGAAACTACAATGACTTATTGCCGGATATGCTGTCGGACTTAATGGAGAGTGTAAAAATTGCTGTTGAGGCCGGAGTAGACGAGAAGAACATTATTCTTGATCCCGGTATCGGTTTCGCGAAAACCTATCACGATAACTTGGCAGTGATGAACAAACTAGAGATTTTCAGCGGATTGGGATATCCGGTTCTTCTGGCAACCTCCCGAAAAAGATTCATCGGACGTGTTCTGGATCTTCCGCCTGAGGAGCGGGCTGAGGGCACAGGCGCGACTGTGTGTCTCGGCATTCAAAAAGGCTGTGACATTGTCAGGGTCCATGATGTAAAGCAAATTGCCAGAATGGCGAAAATGATGGACGCGATGCTGAATAAGGGAGGGGTGCACCATGGATAAAGTTTATGTAGAAGGTATGGAGTTTTACGGATATCACGGTGTGTTCAAAGAAGAAAACAAACTTGGCCAGCGGTTTAAAGTCGATTTAACCGCTGAGCTGGATTTAAGCAAAGCCGGACAAACAGACGACCTTGAGCAAACGATCAACTATGCTGAGCTCTATCACGTATGTAAAGATATCGTGGAAGGGGAGCCTGTAAAATTGGTAGAAACGCTGGCGGAACGTATTGCTGGCACTGTTCTCGAAAAATTTCAGCCTGTTCAGCAATGTACGGTGAAAGTGATTAAGCCAGACCCGCCAATTCCCGGACACTATAAATCAGTAGCAATTGAAATTACGAGAAAAAAGTCATGAACAACATAGCTTATATTGCACTTGGATCTAATATTGGAGATAGAGAAACGTATTTAAGGCAAGCAGTGGCTTTACTGCATCAGCATGCTGCGGTGACAGTCACTAAAGTGTCGTCTATTTACGAAACTGACCCGGTCGGATACGAAGATCAAGCTCAATTTTTGAATATGGCTGTTGAAATCAAGACATCACTGAACCCTTTTGAACTACTTGAACTGACGCAGCAGATAGAAAATGAATTAGGCAGAACAAGGGAAGTAAGATGGGGGCCGCGGACGGCAGACCTTGACATTTTGTTATTTAATCGTGAAAATATTGAAACAGAGCAACTAATTGTTCCGCATCCGAGAATGTATGAGCGTTTGTTTGTCCTTGCGCCGCTTGCGGAAATTTGCCAGCAGGTTGAAAAAGAGGCTACAAGCGCCGAAACAGACCAAGAAGGTGTAAGAGTATGGAAGCAGAAATCTGGGGTAGACGAATTCGTGCATTCAGAAAGCTGAAAGGTTATACTCAAGAAGGTTTTGCAAAAGCATTAGGTATATCAGTTTCTATTCTCGGCGAAATTGAACGCGGAAACCGATTGCCGTCAGCTGCCATCATTCAAGATGCAGCTGATGTTTTAAATATAAGTGCGGACGAATTGGCGCCGCCAGAAAAATAGAACAAATGAAAGGAGGAGAAAAATTGTTCAAAATCGGAGATATTCAATTGAAAAACCGGGTTGTGCTCGCACCTATGGCTGGTGTCTGCAACTCTGCGTTCAGATTGACTGTAAAGGAATTCGGAGCCGGATTGGTATGCGCTGAAATGGTCAGTGACAAAGCGATCCTTTACAACAATGCAAGAACAATGGGTATGCTTTATATTGATGAACGCGAGAAACCACTGAGCCTTCAAATTTTCGGAGGAAAAAAGGAAACCCTTGTGGAAGCGGCGAAGTTTGTAGACCAAAACACAACTGCTGATATCATTGATATTAACATGGGATGTCCCGTGCCGAAGATTACAAAATGCGATGCGGGAGCCAAATGGCTTCTCGACCCTGATAAGATTTACGAAATGGTTTCTGCAGTAGTGGATGCTGTTAATAAACCAGTTACAGTGAAAATGAGAATGGGCTGGGATGAAGACCACATTTTCGCAGTGAAAAATGCACAGGCTGTAGAACGTGCGGGCGGTAAAGCAGTGGCGCTTCACGGCCGTACGAGAGTGCAGATGTACGAAGGAACGGCAAACTGGGATATCATCAAAGAAGTTAAACAATCAGTATCGATTCCGGTTATCGGAAACGGCGATGTTAAGACACCGCAGGATGCTAAGCGTATGCTCGATGAGACAGGAGTAGACGGGGTCATGATCGGACGCGCTGCATTGGGCAACCCGTGGATGATTTACCGTACGGTTCAGTATCTTGAAACAGGTGAATTAAAAGAAGAGCCGCAAGTACGCGAAAAAATGGCCGTATGCAAACTGCATCTTGACCGCCTGATTGACTTAAAAGGTGAAAACGTAGCGGTAAGAGAAATGAGAAAGCACGCTGCATGGTATCTGAAAGGCGTGAAAGGCAATGCGAACGTTCGTAATGAAATCAATCATTGCGAGACGAGAGAAGAGTTTGTACAGCTTTTAGATGCATTTACGGTTGAAGTTGAGGCAAAAGAGCTTCAAAATGCAAAAGTAGGATAATACTCACCTCTATTTGCTGCTCACTGCTAGTTTTACGCTGGCAGTTTTTCTGCTTTTTTCATGAAACAATATCTGTAATGGAGTGATAACAATGAGTCAAGAAGAGCATAACCATGAAGAATTGAATGATCAGCTGCAAGTCAGACGCGATAAAATGAATCAGCTGAGAGATAACGGCATCGATCCATTCGGCGCACGTTTTGAAAGAACTCATCAGTCTCAAGAAGTTATTTCGGCATATCAAGATCTAACCAAAGAAGAGTTAGAAGAAAAAGCGATTGAAGTTACAATCGCAGGCCGCATGATGACAAAACGCGGCAAAGGAAAAGCCGGCTTTGCCCATCTTCAGGATTTAGAAGGCCAAATCCAAATCTACGTAAGAAAAGACAGTGTCGGTGACGACCAATATGAAATCTTCAAGTCTTCTGACCTTGGTGATCTTATCGGCGTAACCGGAAAAGTCTTCAAAACAAATGTAGGCGAATTGTCTGTTAAAGCAACTTCCTTTGAATTGCTGACAAAAGCGCTTCGTCCGCTTCCTGACAAATACCATGGTTTAAAAGACGTTGAGCAGCGCTACCGTCAGCGCTACCTGGATCTTATCGTAAACCCAGACAGCAAACATACGTTCATTACACGAAGCAAGATCATTCAAGCTATGAGAAGATACCTTGATGATCATGGATACTTAGAAGTAGAAACACCTACAATGCACAGCATTCCTGGGGGAGCTTCTGCGCGTCCGTTTATCACTCACCACAACGCGTTAGACATTCCACTCTATATGCGTATTGCTATCGAACTGCACCTAAAACGTCTAATTGTCGGCGGTTTAGAAAAAGTATATGAAATCGGCCGTGTTTTCCGTAACGAAGGTGTCTCTACACGCCATAACCCTGAATTTACAATGATTGAGTTATATGAAGCATATGCGGACTATAAAGATATCATGAGCTTAACTGAAAACCTTGTCGCTCATATCGCCCAAGAAGTGCTTGGCACAACTACGATTCAATACGGGGAAGAGCAAATCGACCTTAAACCGGAGTGGAAAAGAATCCATATGGTTGACGCAGTCAAAGAAGCGACCGGCGTTGATTTCTGGGAAGAGGTTACTGTTGAACAGGCGCGTGAATATGCAAAAGAACATGGTGTAGAAATTAAAGATTCTATGACAGTAGGCCATATCATCAACGAATTCTTCGAGCAAAAAATTGAAGAAACGCTTATTCAGCCAACGTTTATTTACGGGCATCCTGTAGAAATTTCTCCTCTTGCTAAGAAAAACCCTGAGGACCCGCGTTTTACAGACCGTTTTGAGCTGTTTATCGTTGGCCGTGAACATGCTAACGCGTTTACAGAGCTGAATGATCCTATTGATCAAAGAGAACGCTTTGAAGCGCAATTAAAAGAGCGTGAAGCCGGTAATGATGAAGCTCATCTAATGGATGAAGACTTTGTTGAAGCTCTGGAATACGGTATGCCGCCAACAGGAGGTTTAGGCATCGGTATCGACCGTCTGGTTATGCTGCTGACGAATGCCCCTTCTATTCGCGATGTGCTGTTATTCCCGCAAATGAGACAACGCTAATAAAGAAGAGCGGTATCCTCCATAGGGAAAGGATGCCGCTCTTTTTAAATTCCTTAGTATTTCTTCAAAAAAACTATTGCACTATTATTTACTAGGTGGTATATTATTATTCGTTGCCGCTAAACAAGGCGATAACGAAAAAAAGAAATTCAAAAAAAGTTATTGACTTCACTGAGTCAACGAGTTATAATAATAAAGTCGCTTGAACGAAGTGAACAAAATGATCTTTGAAAACTAAACAAGACAAAACGTACCTGTTAATTCAGTTTTTAAAAATCGCACAGCGATGTGCGTAGTCAGTCAAACTACTTTATCGGAGAGTTTGATCCTGGCTCAGGACGAACGCTGGCGGCGTGCCTAATACATGCAAGTCGAGCGGACAGATGGGAGCTTGCTCCCTGATGTTAGCGGCGGACGGGTGAGTAACACGTGGGTAACCTGCCTGTAAGACTGGGATAACTCCGGGAAACCGGGGCTAATACCGGATGGTTGTTTGAACCGCATGGTTCAAACATAAAAGGTGGCTTCGGCTACCACTTACAGATGGACCCGCGGCGCATTAGCTAGTTGGTGAGGTAACGGCTCACCAAGGCGACGATGCGTAGCCGACCTGAGAGGGTGATCGGCCACACTGGGACTGAGACACGGCCCAGACTCCTACGGGAGGCAGCAGTAGGGAATCTTCCGCAATGGACGAAAGTCTGACGGAGCAACGCCGCGTGAGTGATGAAGGTTTTCGGATCGTAAAGCTCTGTTGTTAGGGAAGAACAAGTACCGTTCGAATAGGGCGGTACCTTGACGGTACCTAACCAGAAAGCCACGGCTAACTACGTGCCAGCAGCCGCGGTAATACGTAGGTGGCAAGCGTTGTCCGGAATTATTGGGCGTAAAGGGCTCGCAGGCGGTTTCTTAAGTCTGATGTGAAAGCCCCCGGCTCAACCGGGGAGGGTCATTGGAAACTGGGGAACTTGAGTGCAGAAGAGGAGAGTGGAATTCCACGTGTAGCGGTGAAATGCGTAGAGATGTGGAGGAACACCAGTGGCGAAGGCGACTCTCTGGTCTGTAACTGACGCTGAGGAGCGAAAGCGTGGGGAGCGAACAGGATTAGATACCCTGGTAGTCCACGCCGTAAACGATGAGTGCTAAGTGTTAGGGGGTTTCCGCCCCTTAGTGCTGCAGCTAACGCATTAAGCACTCCGCCTGGGGAGTACGGTCGCAAGACTGAAACTCAAAGGAATTGACGGGGGCCCGCACAAGCGGTGGAGCATGTGGTTTAATTCGAAGCAACGCGAAGAACCTTACCAGGTCTTGACATCCTCTGACAATCCTAGAGATAGGACGTCCCCTTCGGGGGCAGAGTGACAGGTGGTGCATGGTTGTCGTCAGCTCGTGTCGTGAGATGTTGGGTTAAGTCCCGCAACGAGCGCAACCCTTGATCTTAGTTGCCAGCATTCAGTTGGGCACTCTAAGGTGACTGCCGGTGACAAACCGGAGGAAGGTGGGGATGACGTCAAATCATCATGCCCCTTATGACCTGGGCTACACACGTGCTACAATGGACAGAACAAAGGGCAGCGAAACCGCGAGGTTAAGCCAATCCCACAAATCTGTTCTCAGTTCGGATCGCAGTCTGCAACTCGACTGCGTGAAGCTGGAATCGCTAGTAATCGCGGATCAGCATGCCGCGGTGAATACGTTCCCGGGCCTTGTACACACCGCCCGTCACACCACGAGAGTTTGTAACACCCGAAGTCGGTGAGGTAACCTTTTAGGAGCCAGCCGCCGAAGGTGGGACAGATGATTGGGGTGAAGTCGTAACAAGGTAGCCGTATCGGAAGGTGCGGCTGGATCACCTCCTTTCTAAGGATATTATACGGAATATAAGACCTTGGGTCTTATAAACAGAACGTTCCCTGTCTTGTTTAGTTTTGAAGGATCATTCCTTCGAAACGTGTTCTTTGAAAACTAGATAACAGTAGACATCACATTCAATTAGTAATACAAGATATCACATAGTGATTCTTTTTAACGGTTAAGTTAGAAAGGGCGCACGGTGGATGCCTTGGCACTAGGAGCCGATGAAGGACGGGACGAACACCGATATGCTTCGGGGAGCTGTAAGCAAGCTTTGATCCGGAGATTTCCGAATGGGGAAACCCACCACTCGTAATGGAGTGGTATCCATATCTGAATTCATAGGATATGAGAAGGCAGACCCGGGGAACTGAAACATCTAAGTACCCGGAGGAAGAGAAAGCAAATGCGATTCCCTGAGTAGCGGCGAGCGAAACGGGATTAGCCCAAACCAAGAGGCTTGCCTCTTGGGGTTGTAGGACACTCTGTACGGAGTTACAAAGGAACGAGGTAGATGAAGAGGTCTGGAAAGGCCCGCCATAGGAGGTAACAGCCCTGTAGTCAAAACTTCGTTCTCTCCTGAGTGGATCCTGAGTACGGCGGAACACGTGAAATTCCGTCGGAATCGGGGAGGACCATCTCCCAAGGCTAAATACTCCCTAGTGACCGATAGTGAACCAGTACCGTGAGGGAAAGGTGAAAAGCACCCCGGAAGGGGAGTGAAAGAGATCCTGAAACCGTGTGCCTACAAGTAGTCAGAGCCCGTTAACGGGTGATGGCGTGCCTTTTGTAGAATGAACCGGCGAGTTACGATCCCGTGCAAGGTTAAGCAGAAGATGCGGAGCCGCAGCGAAAGCGAGTCTGAATAGGGCGCATGAGTACGTGGTCGTAGACCCGAAACCAGGTGATCTACCCATGTCCAGGGTGAAGTTCAGGTAACACTGAATGGAGGCCCGAACCCACGCACGTTGAAAAGTGCGGGGATGAGGTGTGGGTAGGGGTGAAATGCCAATCGAACCTGGAGATAGCTGGTTCTCTCCGAAATAGCTTTAGGGCTAGCCTCAAGGTAAGAGTCTTGGAGGTAGAGCACTGATTGGACTAGGGGCCCCTACCGGGTTACCGAATTCAGTCAAACTCCGAATGCCAATGACTTATCCTTGGGAGTCAGACTGCGAGTGATAAGATCCGTAGTCGAAAGGGAAACAGCCCAGACCGCCAGCTAAGGTCCCAAAGTATACGTTAAGTGGAAAAGGATGTGGAGTTGCTTAGACAACCAGGATGTTGGCTTAGAAGCAGCCACCATTTAAAGAGTGCGTAATAGCTCACTGGTCGAGTGACTCTGCGCCGAAAATGTACCGGGGCTAAACGTATCACCGAAGCTGCGGACTGTTCTTCGAACAGTGGTAGGAGAGCGTTCTAAGGGCTGTGAAGCCAGACCGGAAGGACTGGTGGAGCGCTTAGAAGTGAGAATGCCGGTATGAGTAGCGAAAGAGGGGTGAGAATCCCCTCCACCGAATGCCTAAGGTTTCCTGAGGAAGGCTCGTCCGCTCAGGGTTAGTCGGGACCTAAGCCGAGGCCGAAAGGCGTAGGCGATGGACAACAGGTTGATATTCCTGTACCACCTCCTCACCATTTGAGCAATGGGGGGACGCAGGAGGATAGGGTAAGCGCGGTATTGGATATCCGCGTCCAAGCAGTTAGGCTGGGAAATAGGCAAATCCGTTTCCCATAAGGCTGAGCTGTGATGGCGAGCGAAATATAGTAGCGAAGTTCCTGATTCCACACTGCCAAGAAAAGCCTCTAGCGAGGTGAGAGGTGCCCGTACCGCAAACCGACACAGGTAGGCGAGGAGAGAATCCTAAGGTGATCGAGAGAACTCTCGTTAAGGAACTCGGCAAAATGACCCCGTAACTTCGGGAGAAGGGGTGCTCTGTTAGGGTGCAAGCCCGAGAGAGCCGCAGTGAATAGGCCCAGGCGACTGTTTAGCAAAAACACAGGTCTCTGCGAAGCCGTAAGGCGAAGTATAGGGGCTGACGCCTGCCCGGTGCTGGAAGGTTAAGAGGAGCGCTTAGCGTAAGCGAAGGTGCGAATTGAAGCCCCAGTAAACGGCGGCCGTAACTATAACGGTCCTAAGGTAGCGAAATTCCTTGTCGGGTAAGTTCCGACCCGCACGAAAGGCGCAACGATCTGGGCACTGTCTCAACGAGAGACTCGGTGAAATTATAGTACCTGTGAAGATGCAGGTTACCCGCGACAGGACGGAAAGACCCCGTGGAGCTTTACTGCAGCCTGATATTGAATGTTGGTACAGCTTGTACAGGATAGGTAGGAGCCTTGGAAACCGGAGCGCCAGCTTCGGTGGAGGCATCGGTGGGATACTACCCTGGCTGTATTGACCTTCTAACCCGCCGCCCTTATCGGGCGGGGAGACAGTGTCAGGTGGGCAGTTTGACTGGGGCGGTCGCCTCCTAAAAGGTAACGGAGGCGCCCAAAGGTTCCCTCAGAATGGTTGGAAATCATTCGCAGAGTGTAAAGGCACAAGGGAGCTTGACTGCGAGACCTACAAGTCGAGCAGGGACGAAAGTCGGGCTTAGTGATCCGGTGGTTCCGCATGGAAGGGCCATCGCTCAACGGATAAAAGCTACCCCGGGGATAACAGGCTTATCTCCCCCAAGAGTCCACATCGACGGGGAGGTTTGGCACCTCGATGTCGGCTCATCGCATCCTGGGGCTGTAGTCGGTCCCAAGGGTTGGGCTGTTCGCCCATTAAAGCGGTACGCGAGCTGGGTTCAGAACGTCGTGAGACAGTTCGGTCCCTATCCGTCGCGGGCGCAGGAAATTTGAGAGGAGCTGTCCTTAGTACGAGAGGACCGGGATGGACGCACCGCTGGTGTACCAGTTGTTCTGCCAAGGGCATCGCTGGGTAGCTATGTGCGGACGGGATAAGTGCTGAAAGCATCTAAGCATGAAGCCCCCCTCAAGATGAGATTTCCCATTCCGCAAGGAAGTAAGATCCCTGAAAGATGATCAGGTTGATAGGTCTGAGGTGGAAGTGTGGCGACACATGGAGCTGACAGATACTAATCGATCGAGGACTTAACCATATTTTTGAATGATGCCACATCTGTTATCTAGTTTTGAGAGAACACTCTCAATTTGTTTGGTGGCGATAGCGAAGAGGTCACACCCGTTCCCATACCGAACACGGAAGTTAAGCTCTTCAGCGCCGATGGTAGTCGGGGGTTTCCCCCTGTGAGAGTAGGACGCCGCCAAGCAATTGCACGTTAGTGCAATTATGGAGGATTAGCTCAGCTGGGAGAGCATCTGCCTTACAAGCAGAGGGTCGGCGGTTCGAGCCCGTCATCCTCCACCATTATGCCGGTGTAGCTCAATTGGTAGAGCAACTGACTTGTAATCAGTAGGTTGGGGGTTCAAGTCCTCTTGCCGGCACCACTTTTATATGATATAATACTCAAGTCTCTTGTAGAAGAGCCATTAGCTCAGTTGGTAGAGCATCTGACTTTTAATCAGAGGGTCGAAGGTTCGAGTCCTTCATGGCTCACCATTTTACGCGGGTGTGGCGGAATTGGCAGACGCGCTAGACTTAGGATCTAGTGTCTTTATGACGTGGGGGTTCAAGTCCCTTCACCCGCATTATATAGGATAACAGTTAGAAAAACTGGACATCCTGTCTGCGGAAGTAGTTCAGTGGTAGAACACCACCTTGCCAAGGTGGGGGTCGCGGGTTCGAATCCCGTCTTCCGCTCCAACTATACCATCCACGCCGGGGTGGTGGAATTGGCAGACACACAGGACTTAAAATCCTGCGGTAGGTGACTACCGTGCCGGTTCAAGTCCGGCCCTCGGCATTATGTTTTGCGCCCGTAGCTCAATTGGATAGAGCGTTTGACTACGGATCAAAAGGTTAGGGGTTCGACTCCTCTCGGGCGCGCCATATCTTTTAATAGAATAGATGGGAAATCGGGAAGTAGCTCAGCTTGGTAGAGCACATGGTTTGGGACCATGGGGTCGCAGGTTCGAATCCTGTCTTCCCGACCATTTTTTATGGGGCCTTAGCTCAGCTGGGAGAGCGCCTGCTTTGCACGCAGGAGGTCAGCGGTTCGATCCCGCTAGGCTCCACCAAAAGTTTTTAAAAAAAGTTGTTGACTTTGAAGAAGTGACGTTGTATACTAATAAAGTTGCTTTAACAAAGCGGACAAACAAAATGATCTTTGAAAACTAAACAAGACAAAACGTACCTGTTAATTCAGTTTTTAAAAATCGCACAGCGATGTGCGTAGTCAGTCAAACTACTTTATCGGAGAGTTTGATCCTGGCTCAGGACGAACGCTGGCGGCGTGCCTAATACATGCAAGTCGAGCGGACAGATGGGAGCTTGCTCCCTGATGTTAGCGGCGGACGGGTGAGTAACACGTGGGTAACCTGCCTGTAAGACTGGGATAACTCCGGGAAACCGGGGCTAATACCGGATGGTTGTTTGAACCGCATGGTTCAAACATAAAAGGTGGCTTCGGCTACCACTTACAGATGGACCCGCGGCGCATTAGCTAGTTGGTGAGGTAACGGCTCACCAAGGCGACGATGCGTAGCCGACCTGAGAGGGTGATCGGCCACACTGGGACTGAGACACGGCCCAGACTCCTACGGGAGGCAGCAGTAGGGAATCTTCCGCAATGGACGAAAGTCTGACGGAGCAACGCCGCGTGAGTGATGAAGGTTTTCGGATCGTAAAGCTCTGTTGTTAGGGAAGAACAAGTACCGTTCGAATAGGGCGGTACCTTGACGGTACCTAACCAGAAAGCCACGGCTAACTACGTGCCAGCAGCCGCGGTAATACGTAGGTGGCAAGCGTTGTCCGGAATTATTGGGCGTAAAGGGCTCGCAGGCGGTTTCTTAAGTCTGATGTGAAAGCCCCCGGCTCAACCGGGGAGGGTCATTGGAAACTGGGGAACTTGAGTGCAGAAGAGGAGAGTGGAATTCCACGTGTAGCGGTGAAATGCGTAGAGATGTGGAGGAACACCAGTGGCGAAGGCGACTCTCTGGTCTGTAACTGACGCTGAGGAGCGAAAGCGTGGGGAGCGAACAGGATTAGATACCCTGGTAGTCCACGCCGTAAACGATGAGTGCTAAGTGTTAGGGGGTTTCCGCCCCTTAGTGCTGCAGCTAACGCATTAAGCACTCCGCCTGGGGAGTACGGTCGCAAGACTGAAACTCAAAGGAATTGACGGGGGCCCGCACAAGCGGTGGAGCATGTGGTTTAATTCGAAGCAACGCGAAGAACCTTACCAGGTCTTGACATCCTCTGACAATCCTAGAGATAGGACGTCCCCTTCGGGGGCAGAGTGACAGGTGGTGCATGGTTGTCGTCAGCTCGTGTCGTGAGATGTTGGGTTAAGTCCCGCAACGAGCGCAACCCTTGATCTTAGTTGCCAGCATTCAGTTGGGCACTCTAAGGTGACTGCCGGTGACAAACCGGAGGAAGGTGGGGATGACGTCAAATCATCATGCCCCTTATGACCTGGGCTACACACGTGCTACAATGGACAGAACAAAGGGCAGCGAAACCGCGAGGTTAAGCCAATCCCACAAATCTGTTCTCAGTTCGGATCGCAGTCTGCAACTCGACTGCGTGAAGCTGGAATCGCTAGTAATCGCGGATCAGCATGCCGCGGTGAATACGTTCCCGGGCCTTGTACACACCGCCCGTCACACCACGAGAGTTTGTAACACCCGAAGTCGGTGAGGTAACCTTTTAGGAGCCAGCCGCCGAAGGTGGGACAGATGATTGGGGTGAAGTCGTAACAAGGTAGCCGTATCGGAAGGTGCGGCTGGATCACCTCCTTTCTAAGGATATTATACGGAATATAAGACCTTGGGTCTTATAAACAGAACGTTCCCTGTCTTGTTTAGTTTTGAAGGATCATTCCTTCGAAACGTGTTCTTTGAAAACTAGATAACAGTAGACATCACATTCAATTAGTAACACAAGATATCACATAGTGATTCTTTTTAACGGTTAAGTTAGAAAGGGCGCACGGTGGATGCCTTGGCACTAGGAGCCGATGAAGGACGGGACGAACACCGATATGCTTCGGGGAGCTGTAAGCAAGCTTTGATCCGGAGATTTCCGAATGGGGAAACCCACCACTCGTAATGGAGTGGTATCCATATCTGAATTCATAGGATATGAGAAGGCAGACCCGGGGAACTGAAACATCTAAGTACCCGGAGGAAGAGAAAGCAAATGCGATTCCCTGAGTAGCGGCGAGCGAAACGGGATTAGCCCAAACCAAGAGGCTTGCCTCTTGGGGTTGTAGGACACTCT
>NZ_CP096389.1:100000-2957500 GCF_053903145.1 Bacillus sp. JZ39
ATTTCCCATTCCGCAAGGAAGTAAGATCCCTGAAAGATGATCAGGTTGATAGGTCTGAGGTGGAAGTGTGGCGACACATGGAGCTGACAGATACTAATCGATCGAGGACTTAACCATATTTTTGAATGATGTTACACCTGTTATCTAGTTTTGAGAGAACACTCTCAATTTGTTTGGTGGCGATAGCGAAGAGGTCACACCCGTTCCCATACCGAACACGGAAGTTAAGCTCTTCAGCGCCGATGGTAGTCGGGGGTTTCCCCCTGTGAGAGTAGGACGCCGCCAAGCAAGCTTAAACCCAGCTCATTGAGCTGGGTTTTTTGTATTTTGGTTTATTGGTATCATAAAATTCCACTTAACTGTATAATATAATAACTTTATACCGAATTTTAAATCAGCAATCAGGTTTTGTGGACCGGGAAAATGGAAATAATAAAGGATAGAGCGAGAAAGTTGAAAATTCTCGAGAAACGGCTTATAGTAAGATTATAGTCAAATATAGTCAAAGTCAGTAAAGGAGGGGGTTGAGTGGGACATAATATTTCTGACATCATTGAACAATATTTAAAACGAGTGTTAGATCAAAATGGCAAGGAAATTTTAGAGATTAAACGAAGTGAAATTGCAGATAAATTTCAATGCGTTCCTTCCCAAATAAATTATGTCATCAACACCAGATTTACAAGCGAAAGAGGATATATTGTTGAGAGCAAACGCGGGGGCGGCGGTTACATCAGAATCATTAAAATTAAAATGAACAATGAAGTTGTCCTGATCAATAATATTATTTCTCAAATTAATACCCATTTGTCTCAAGCAGCCTCTGATGACATTATTTTAAGGCTATTAGAAGACAAGGTAATTTCAGAAAGAGAAGCAAAAATGATGGTCAGCGTAATGGACCGCTCAGTTTTACACATTGACTTACCTGAACGTGATGAATTAAGAGCGAGAATGATGAAGGCAATGCTGACTTCTTTAAAATTAAAATAAGCAGGTGAAAAGATTGATTTGTCAAGAGTGCCACGAGAGACCAGCCACTTTTCACTTTACAAAGGTTGTTAACGGAGAAAAAATAGAAGTTCATATTTGTGAACAATGTGCCAAAGAAAATAGTGATTCATATGGTATAAGTGCAAATCAGGGTTTCTCTATTCATAATTTACTTTCGGGTTTACTGAACATGGATTCTTCATTTCAAAATGCAGGAACTCAAATGTTCAGTCACTCGGAGCAAATATCTGCTTGTCCGAAATGCGGAATGACTTTTCAGCAATTCAGAAAAATTGGCCGTTTTGGATGTTCTGAATGTTACAAAACATTTCATAGCAACATTACACCAATCCTACGTAAAGTGCACAGCGGAAACACTGTGCATGCAGGTAAGATACCGAAACGAATAGGCGGCAATCTTCATGTCAGACGGCAGATTGATATGCTAAAAAAGGAATTAGAATCCTTAATCCATCAAGAAGAATTTGAAAATGCAGCTCATGTAAGAGATCAAATTCGTTCATTAGAACAATCACTCAAAAGTACAGATAGTGAGGAGGAACAGGAGTAATGTCGCTAAAGCATTTTATTCAGGACGCACTAAGCAGTTGGATGAAGCAGAAAGGACCTGAAAGTGACATTGTACTCAGCAGCCGCATACGTTTAGCAAGGAACTTTGAGCATATTCGGTTCCCTACGCGGTATTCCAATGAAGAAGCCTCATCCATCATACAGCAATTTGAAGATCAGTTTTCAGAGCAGGAAATTCCTGGAATCGGCAAATTTGTTTTGATTAGAATGAATGATGCACAGCCTTTAGAGAAGCGTGTACTTGTTGAAAAACATCTAATCAGTCCGAATCTGACAGAGTCTCCTTTTGGCGGCTGTTTGCTTTCTGAAAATGAGGAAGTAAGCGTCATGCTAAATGAAGAGGACCATATTAGAATTCAGTGTCTTTTCCCTGGATTTCAGCTTTTAGAAGCAATGAAAGCCGCAAACCAGGTCGACGACTGGATCGAAGAAAAAGTTGATTATGCATTCAATGAGCAAAGAGGATACTTAACCAGCTGTCCTACAAACGTAGGTACAGGTTTAAGGGCTTCGGTCATGATGCATCTGCCGGCACTAGTTTTAACTAGGCAAATAAATCGAATTATACCGGCAATTAATCAATTAGGCTTAGTTGTTAGAGGAATTTATGGGGAAGGCAGCGAAGCAGTAGGGAATATCTTTCAAATTTCAAATCAGATCACGCTTGGTAAGTCAGAGCAGGATATTGTAGAGGATCTTAACAGTGTTGCTGCTCAGTTGATTGAACAAGAACGATCTGCCCGAGAAGCGATTTATCAAACTTCTAAAATCGAACTTGAGGATCGGGTATATCGGTCTTATGGGGTCTTGTCTAATTGCCGGATGATAGAATCGAAAGAAACTGCAAAGTGCCTTTCAGATGTTCGGTTAGGCATAGACCTAGGCATTATAAAAGGACTTTCAAGCAACATACTTAACGAACTTATGATTTTGACGCAGCCAGGATTTTTACAGCAATACTCGGGAGGCGCTTTGCGTCCGAACGAAAGGGACATTCGAAGAGCGGCTCTCATCAGAGAACGGCTTCACTTAGAAATGAATGGGAAAAGACAGGAGGATGAATCGATATGATGTTTGGAAGATTTACAGAACGAGCTCAAAAAGTACTGGCGCTAGCACAGGAAGAAGCACTTCGGTTAGGTCATAATAACATTGGCACTGAGCATATTTTATTAGGACTGGTAAGAGAAGGAGAGGGCATTGCTGCTAAAGCTCTTCAAGCGCTTGGACTCGGTTCAGATAAAATTCAGAAAGAAGTAGAAAGTTTGATCGGGCGCGGGCAGGAAATGTCTCAAACGATTCATTATACTCCTAGAGCTAAAAAAGTCATTGAGCTTTCAATGGATGAGGCAAGAAAACTCGGTCATTCTTATGTTGGAACAGAACATATTCTTCTTGGTCTGATTCGTGAAGGAGAAGGTGTTGCTGCGAGAGTTCTGAATAATCTCGGTGTCAGCTTAAATAAAGCAAGACAGCAGGTGCTCCAGCTTCTAGGAAGTAATGAAACAGGATCATCAGCGGCAGGAACAAACAGCAATGCGAATACGCCTACGCTTGACAGCTTGGCAAGAGACTTAACTGCTATTGCGAAGGAAGACAGCCTTGACCCTGTAATCGGCAGAAGCAAGGAGATCCAGCGTGTCATTGAAGTGTTAAGCCGCAGAACGAAAAACAACCCTGTTCTCATTGGGGAACCAGGTGTAGGTAAAACGGCTATCGCAGAAGGATTGGCACAGCAAATTATCAATAATGAAGTACCCGAAATTTTGCGTGATAAACGTGTGATGACATTAGACATGGGAACAGTTGTTGCCGGCACAAAATACCGCGGAGAATTTGAGGATCGCCTGAAGAAGGTCATGGATGAAATTCGCCAGGCAGGAAATATCATTCTATTCATCGATGAGCTCCATACATTAATCGGGGCAGGCGGAGCAGAAGGTGCTATTGATGCATCTAATATTTTAAAACCTTCACTTGCTCGCGGCGAACTCCAATGTATTGGTGCAACGACTCTTGATGAGTACCGTAAATATATTGAAAAAGATGCAGCACTGGAACGCCGTTTTCAGCCGATTCAGGTTGATCAGCCATCTGTAGATGAAAGTATTCAAATTTTACAAGGTCTGCGTGACAGATACGAAGCCCACCACCGCGTTTCTATCACTGATGATGCCATTGAAGCTGCGGTTAAGCTTTCTGACAGATATATTTCTGACCGCTTCCTTCCGGATAAAGCAATTGACTTGATCGATGAAGCAGGTTCAAAGGTGAGACTGCGCTCATTTACAACGCCTCCTAACTTAAAAGAGCTTGAGCAGAAGCTTGATGAGGTTCGTAAAGAGAAGGATGCGGCAGTGCAAAGCCAAGAGTTTGAAAAAGCTGCTTCCTTGCGTGATACTGAACAACGCCTGCGCGAGCAAGTAGAGGATACGAAGAAATCATGGAAAGAGAAGCAAGGGCAGGAAAACTCAGAGGTTACTGTGGATGATATTGCGATGGTTGTATCCAGCTGGACCGGTGTGCCTGTATCTAAAATCGCCCAAACTGAAACTGATAAGCTTCTCAATATGGAAAACATTCTTCATTCCCGCGTCATCGGCCAGGATGAAGCGGTTGTAGCTGTTGCAAAAGCCGTCAGACGTGCGAGAGCAGGATTGAAAGATCCTAAACGCCCAATCGGCTCATTCATTTTCTTAGGCCCTACAGGTGTAGGTAAAACAGAGCTTGCACGAGCACTTGCTGAATCCATTTTTGGCGATGAAGAATCCATGATCAGAATTGATATGTCTGAATACATGGAAAAACACTCAACTTCAAGACTTGTTGGTTCGCCTCCGGGATATGTGGGATATGATGAAGGCGGTCAATTGACAGAGAAAGTCAGAAGAAAACCTTACTCTGTCGTGCTTCTTGATGAGATCGAGAAAGCGCACCCTGATGTCTTCAATATCCTTCTGCAAGTTCTTGAAGACGGACGATTGACTGATTCTAAAGGACGCACAGTCGATTTCCGCAATACCATTCTGATCATGACATCAAACGTCGGAGCAAGTGAGCTGAAACGCAATAAATATGTCGGCTTTAACGTTCAGGATGAAACTCAAAATCATAAAGACATGAAAGATAAAGTGATGGGTGAATTGAAACGAGCGTTCAGACCTGAGTTCATCAACCGTATCGATGAAATCATTGTCTTCCATTCACTTGAGAAAAAACATCTTACTGAAATTGTGTCATTAATGTCTGATCAATTAACGAAACGTTTGAAAGAACAAGATCTTTCTATCGAATTGACAGATGCTGCAAAAGCGAAAGTCGCGGAAGAGGGCGTTGACCTGGAATACGGTGCCCGTCCGTTAAGAAGAGCGATCCAAAAACATGTCGAGGATCGTTTATCTGAAGAACTCCTCAGAGGAAATATTCATAAAGGACAGCATATTGTTCTTGATGTAGAAGATGGCGAATTTGTCGTAAAAACGACTGCTAAAACGAATTAATATAGAAGACGGAAATGAGGCATACAGCATGTAAGTGTATGCCTCACTTTCATATCAAGAAATAGAACAAGGGAGAGGTCTTACACTATATATGGCTAAAACAAAATCGAAATTCATCTGCCAATCCTGCGGCTACGAGTCTCCAAAATGGATGGGGAAATGTCCGGGCTGCGGTGCTTGGAATACAATGGTGGAAGAAATGATTAAAAAAGCACCGGCCAATCGGAGAGCGGCTTTTTCTCATTCTGTTCAAACTGTACAGAAACCTTCACCTATTACATCAATCGAAACATCAGAAGAACCCCGCGTCAAAACCCAGCTTGGCGAGTTTAACAGAGTACTCGGCGGAGGTGTCGTTAAAGGCTCCCTCGTTTTAATTGGCGGTGATCCTGGTATCGGAAAGTCAACGCTATTACTGCAGGTTTCCGCTCAATTATCAGGCTCATCAAACAGTGTCCTGTATATTTCGGGAGAAGAATCTGTAAAGCAAACGAAGCTGCGAGCAGACCGTCTTGGCATTAATAATCCGTCACTGCATGTTTTATCTGAAACCGATATGGAGTATATTTCGTCTGCTATACAAGAGATGAATCCAGCGTTTGTCGTTGTTGACTCTATTCAAACGGTTTACCAAAGCGATATTACATCGGCTCCAGGCAGTGTGTCACAGGTCAGAGAATGTACCGCTGAGCTGATGAAAATTGCAAAAACAAAAGGTATTCCGATTTTTATCGTAGGGCACGTGACGAAAGAGGGGTCTATTGCAGGTCCGAGACTGTTGGAGCATATGGTTGACACTGTTTTATATTTTGAAGGAGAACGTCACCATACTTTCCGTATTTTGCGGGCTGTAAAAAACCGTTTCGGATCTACAAACGAAATGGGCATTTTCGAAATGCGGGAAGAGGGGCTCACTGAGGTTTTGAATCCTTCGGAAATTTTCTTAGAAGAACGCTCTGCTGGTTCCGCAGGCTCGAGTATCACTGCCTCTATGGAGGGCACTAGACCGATTCTTGTTGAAATTCAGGCGCTCATCTCGCCAACAAGCTTTGGCAACCCAAGGCGTATGGCAACGGGAATAGACCATAACAGGGTTTCTCTGTTAATGGCTGTGTTAGAAAAAAGAGTAGGGCTGCTGCTGCAAAATCAAGATGCTTATTTGAAAGTGGCAGGCGGCGTTAAGCTTGATGAACCGGCAATTGATCTTGCGATTGTGATTAGTATCGCATCAAGCTTTAGAGACACACCTCCAAATCCTGCAGATTGTTTTATTGGAGAAGTGGGATTAACCGGAGAAGTCCGGCGGGTTTCAAGAATTGAACAGCGTGTGAAAGAAGCGGCAAAGCTTGGTTTTAAACGCATGATCATACCCGCGGCAAATCTGGATGGATGGACAAAACCAAAAGGGATTGAGGTTATCGGAGTAGCAAATGTTGCAGAAGCGCTTCGTACTTCATTAGGAGGATAATAGATGGAAAAAGAGAAAAAAGGGGCGAAACACGAGTTAGACCTGTCATCTATATTGCAGTTTGTTGCTCCGGGTACACCGCTCAGAGCGGGGATGGAAAACGTCTTGAGAGCAAATACAGGCGGTCTGATTGTTGTTGGATATAATGATAAAGTAAAAGAAGTGGTGGACGGGGGCTTTCACATAAACACGGCTTTTTCTCCGGCGCATTTATATGAGCTGGCTAAAATGGATGGAGCGATCATTTTAAGTGATTCGGGTCAAAAGATCCTCTACGCGAATACTCAGCTGATGCCGGATGCCACAATTTCTTCATCAGAAACAGGAATGCGGCACAGAACTGCCGAAAGAGTAGCTAAGCAAACTGGCTGTCTTGTGATCGCAATTTCTGAAAGAAGAAATGTCATAACGTTATATCAGGAAAACATGAAGTATACACTAAAAGACATAGGATTTATTTTAACCAAGGCGAACCAAGCCATTCAAACACTTGAAAAGTATAAGACAATCCTCGATAAAACGATTAATGCACTGAACGCGTTAGAGTTTGAGGAACTTGTTACCTTTAGTGATGTCTTGTCTGTCATGCATCGTTATGAAATGGTACTGAGAATCAAAAACGAAATTAATATGTATATCAAAGAGCTGGGGACAGAAGGGCATCTGATCAAACTGCAAGTCATTGAATTGATTACGGATATGGAAGAAGAGGCCGCTTTATTTATTAAGGACTATGTAAAAGAAAAGATTAAAGATCCGTTTGTTCTCTTGAAGGAGCTGCAGGATATGTCCAGTTATGATCTGCTGGATGATTCCATTGTGTATAAGCTTCTCGGTTACCCTGCTTCTACTAATCTTGATGATTATGTATTGCCGAGAGGATACAGGCTGTTAAATAAGATACCGCGTCTTCCGATGCCGATTGTTGAAAATGTTGTAGAAGCATTTGGAGTCCTGCCAAGGATTATTGAGGCGAGTGCAGAAGAATTAGATGAAGTAGAGGGAATCGGTGAAGTACGAGCCCAAAAAATCAAAAAAGGATTAAAACGCCTGCAAGAGAAGCATTATTTAGACAGACAACTGTGATTTCGGTTAAAACCTTATGAATACGGGTATATTAATGTTGGTTTTTGTTTATTCTGATATTCGTAGGATGCATAAGACTTTGTGAAATTAAAATGTTAAAAAAGGAGGTGGGGGTATGTTAAAACGAATAGTTCAGGCGTTCTTCATTATTTTTGGCGGCGTTGTTGGTATATTTTTGATACCTGAATTGTTTGTACTGTTAAATATACAGGACATACCTTTAATAACAAACGCATATACGTCTGCGGCAATAGGAGCAATTATCTTTTTTCTCATCAGTATATGGGGTACAGAATACGTTGTGAACTGGGTGAAGTGGATAGAGGATTCATTGTTAAAAGCGCCGGTTCCAGATTTGTTATTTGGAAGTCTTGGCTTAGTTTTTGGACTTATAATTGCTTATCTTATCGTAAATGTTATTCCTTTAGACAATATACCTTACCGCATATTCAGCACAATAATTCCTGTATTTTTGGCTTTCTTCCTCGGTTATCTCGGCTTCCAGGTGGGCTTTAAGAAAAAGGATGAATTGATCAGCCTGTTTTCCATTTCCGCCAGAATGCAAAAGAAAAAAGGAACAGCTGATGAAGAACATGAGGTTCAAGACAAGAAGCTGAAAATTTTGGACACTAGTGTTATTATTGATGGGAGAATAGCAGATATTTGTCAGACTGGTTTTTTAGAGGGAGTTATCGTGATTCCGCAGTTTGTCCTTGAGGAATTGCAGCATATTGCAGACTCTTCAGATGTTTTAAAACGAAACAGAGGACGCCGCGGTCTTGATATCCTGAACCGCATTCAGAAAGAATTAGACATTGAAGTTGAAATTTACGAAGGCGACTTTGAAGATATTCAGGAGGTTGACAGCAAGCTCGTCAAACTTGCTAAGCTGACATCCGGGGTCGTTGTGACGAATGATTTTAATTTAAATAAAGTGTGCGAGCTTCAGAAGGTAGCAGTATTAAACATTAATGACCTTGCCAATGCGGTCAAGCCTGTTGTGCTTCCTGGCGAGGAAATGAATGTTCAGGTCATTAAGGACGGGAAAGAGCATAATCAGGGAGTTGCCTACTTGGATGACGGTACGATGATTGTCGTTGAAGAAGGACGCAATTATATCGGCAAGCATATTGATGTACTCGTCACAAGTGTGCTGCAGACAGCAGCGGGACGAATGATTTTTGCGAAGCCTAAGCTGTTGGAGAAGGCGCTGTAAAGGGAGAAAAAACAATGAGTTATGATGTGGTGATTCCTGCAGCCGGTCAGGGAAAGCGGATGAAGGCAGGGAGAAATAAACTGTTCATTGAGCTGAAAGGAGACCCGGTGATCATACACACGTTAAGAGTGTTTGACAGCCACCGGCAGTGCGAAAAAATCATCTTGGTGATTAACGAGCAGGAGCGGGAGCACTTTCAGCAATTGCTGTGCGATTACCCGTTTCAAACTTCGATTGAGCTTGTTGCAGGCGGAGATGAGCGTCAGCACAGTGTGTATAAGGGGCTGAAAGCCGTAAAGCAGGAAAAGATTGTCCTTGTACATGACGGTGCCCGCCCATTTATAAAACATGAACAAATTGACGAACTGATCGCAGAGGCGGAACAGACAGGAGCGGCCATCCTTGCTGTTCCGGTAAAAGATACGATTAAACGCGTTCAAGATTTACAAGTCAGTGAGACGATTGAACGTTCAAGCTTGTGGGCTGTCCAAACGCCACAAGCTTTTCGTCTTTCTTTATTGATGAAGGCTCACGCTGAGGCCGAGCGCAAGGGATTTTTAGGGACGGATGACGCCAGCCTCGTTGAACAGATGGAGGGCGGTTCGGTCCGTGTTGTAGAAGGCAGCTATACAAATATTAAGCTGACGACGCCAGACGATTTGACGTCAGCTGAAGCTATCATGGAATCAGAAAGTGGGAATAAACATGTTTAGAATTGGACAAGGATTTGATGTGCATCAATTAGTTGAGGGCCGTCCTCTCATTATTGGCGGAATTGAAATCCCGTACGAAAAAGGGCTGCTTGGCCATTCTGATGCAGACGTATTGCTGCATACTGTCGCTGACGCCTGCCTGGGAGCTGTGGGTGAAGGAGACATCGGCAAGCATTTTCCTGACACAGATCCCGAGTTCAAGGACGCAGATTCTTTCAAATTACTTCAGCATGTCTGGGGAATCGTGAAACAGAAGGGGTATGTCCTTGGGAACATTGATTGCACCATCATAGCGCAAAAGCCGAAGATGCTGCCGTACATAGAAGATATGAGAAAAAGAATTGCTGAAGGCCTTGAGGCAGAAGTTTCTCAAGTAAATGTAAAAGCAACAACGACAGAAAAGCTTGGATTTACAGGCCGGGCGGAAGGAATAGCGGCTCAGGCGACAGTACTGATACAAAAAGGCTAACTTGTTTTGATGCCGGGTCTATTTGGTGGTAGAATAGATTCATACATTTTTGCCTGAGGCCATACATGACATGAAAGGAAGTATTTGAAAATGGGAAACGAAGTACGCGTCCGTTATGCACCGAGTCCAACCGGACATTTGCATATTGGAAATGCCAGAACGGCGCTTTTTAATTATTTATTTGCCCGCAATCAAGGCGGTAAGTTTATCATTCGAGTTGAGGATACAGATAAAAAGCGCAATATTGAGGGCGGAGAACAAAGCCAGCTGAATTATCTGAAGTGGCTAGGTATTGACTGGGATGAGAGTGTGGATGTCGGAGGAGAGTACGGCCCATACCGTCAGTCCGAGCGTAACGATATCTATAAAGTGTACTATGAAGAGCTTCTTGAAAAAGGGCTTGCTTATAAATGTTACTGTACGGAAGAAGAGCTTGAAAAAGAGCGTGAAGAACAGATTGCCCGCGGAGAAATGCCTCGTTATTCCGGAAAACACAGAGACCTGACTCAGGAAGAACAGGAGAAATTTATCGCTGAAGGCAGAAAACCAAGTATTCGTTTCCGCGTGCCGGAAGGAAAAATTATCGCCTTCAATGATATCGTAAAAGGCGAAATTTCTTTTGAATCAGATGGCATCGGCGACTTCGTTATTGTTAAAAAGGACGGAACGCCTACTTATAACTTCGCGGTAGCGATTGATGACTACTTAATGAAAATGACACACGTGCTGCGCGGTGAGGATCATATTTCTAACACACCGAAACAGATTATGATCTATCAAGCATTCGGGTGGGATATTCCTCAGTTCGGACACATGACGCTGATCGTAAACGAAAGCCGTAAAAAGCTCAGCAAACGTGATGAATCCATTATTCAATTCATCGAGCAGTACAAAGAGCTTGGCTACTTGCCAGAAGCGCTGTTCAACTTTATCGGACTGCTAGGCTGGTCACCGGTTGGAGAAGAAGAGCTTTTCACAAAAGAGCAGTTTATTGAAATTTTTGATGTAAATCGTTTATCTAAATCACCAGCTTTGTTTGATATGCATAAGCTAAAATGGGTTAACAACCAATATGTGAAGAAGCTGGATCTTGATCAGGTTGTTGAACTGACGCTTCCGCATTTGCAAAAAGCGGGCAAAGTTGGCACTGAGCTTTCTGCTGAAGAACAAGAGTGGGTTCGTAAACTGATTTCCCTGTATCATGAGCAATTAAGCTACGGTGCGGAAATTGTTGAGCTGACTGATTTGTTCTTTACGGATGAGATCGAGTATAATCAAGAAGCGAAAGCTGTTCTGGAAGAAGAACAGGTTCCTGAAGTGCTCAGTACATTCGCAGCGAAGCTTGAAGAGCTTGAGGAGTTCACTCCGGATAACATCAAAGCATCGATCAAAGCAGTGCAGAAAGAAACTGGCCATAAAGGGAAAAAACTGTTTATGCCGATTCGTGTTGCTGTAACAGGGCAAACTCACGGTCCGGAACTGCCGCAATCAATTGAATTGATCGGTAAAGAGACTGCAATTCAGCGTTTAAAAAATATCTAAATAAATGATTGTTGACAGGGAAGAGTATAAAGCTTTAGGCCATTACAGAAAGGATCTCCATTGGCTGAGAGAGATCCATGAGCCGGGTTTTAGAAGTGCGCCCTTAAGACCTTTGAAGAACGTTTTTTGAAACCAGTATTCAAAGGCGGCCGCCGCCGTTACAGGCTGAAGTTGGGAGAGCAGAAGTCTGCTTTTCAAACAGAGTGGAACCGCGCGGTTAAAGCGTCTCTGTCATGTTTACATGCAGAGGCGCTTTTTTTATTGGGTAGAGGAAATCAGATAGAGAAACGGGGGGAAGCATGTGTTTTTTAGAATGCTCAAAGAAGACATTGATACTGTGTTCGATCAAGATCCCGCAGCAAGAAGCTATTTTGAAGTGATTTTAACTTATTCCGGTTTACATGCTATATGGGCGCATCGGATTGCACATGCTTTATATAAACGAAAATTTTATTTCCTTGCACGCCTTATATCTCAAGTAAGCCGATTTTTTACCGGGATAGAAATCCACCCCGGCGCTACAATCGGGAGAAGATTTTTCATAGACCACGGCATGGGGGTTGTCATTGGGGAGACATGTGAAATCGGCAATAACGTAACCGTTTTTCAGGGGGTTACCCTCGGGGGAACGGGGAAAGAAAAGGGAAAAAGGCACCCAACGATTAAAGATGACGCATTGATAGCCACAGGTGCTAAAGTGCTCGGTTCTATTACGGTCGGTGAAGGCTCAAAGATTGGGGCTGGTTCAGTAGTGCTGCATGATGTTCCTGATTTTTCAACAGTTGTCGGTATCCCTGGACGGGTCGTTGTACAAAATGGCAAAAAAGTAAGACGCGATTTAAACCATCAGGATTTGCCCGATCCAGTTGCTGACCGCTTTAAGTCTTTGGAACAGCAGATTTTAGAGCTGAAGGCAGAACTTGAAGACAGAAAAGAAAGGATCAACCAAAAATGACAATCACACTTTATAATACATTGACTAGACAGAAGGAAACGTTTGTTCCTCTTGAAGAGGGAAAAGTGAAAATGTATGTATGCGGACCCACGGTTTACAATTATATTCATATCGGGAACGCGCGTCCGGCAATCGTTTACGATACGGTTCGAAACTATTTAGAGTATAAAGGCTATGATGTGCAGTATGTCTCTAACTTCACAGACGTAGACGATAAATTAATTAAAGCGGCAAATGAACTCGGTGAGGATGTACCCACCATTTCAGAGCGTTTTATTAAAGCATACTTTGAAGACGTAGGTGCGCTCGGCTGCCGAAAAGCCGACCTTCATCCGCGAGTAATGGAGAACATGGATGCCATTATCGAATTCGTAGATCAGCTCGTGAAAAAGGGCTACGCATATGAATCAGAAGGTGACGTATATTTCAAAACCAGAGCATTTGAAGGGTACGGAAAGCTTTCTCAGCAATCAATCGATGAACTTAGATCAGGTGCACGCATCCGAGTCGGCGAGAAAAAAGAAGATGCTCTTGATTTCGCATTGTGGAAAGCGGCAAAAGAAGGAGAAATCTCTTGGGATAGCCCTTGGGGGAAAGGACGTCCGGGCTGGCACATTGAATGCTCAGCAATGGTGAAAAAGTATCTGGGTGACCAGATTGATATCCATGCGGGCGGACAGGATTTAACATTCCCTCACCATGAAAACGAAATTGCGCAATCTGAGGCATTGACAGGAAAAACGTTTGCGAAGTACTGGCTCCATAATGGCTATATCAATATTGATAATGAAAAAATGTCAAAATCACTGGGCAACTTTGTGCTTGTGCATGACATCATTAAACAGCATGATCCGCAGCTTTTGAGATTCTTTATGCTATCTGTTCATTATCGCCATCCGATTAACTATTCAGAAGAACTTCTAGAAAATACGAAAAGCGCATTTAACCGTTTAAAAACAGCGTACAGCAATCTTCAGCACCGTCTGAACAGCAGTACGAATTTAACGGAAGATGACGATCAATGGCTTGAGAAAGTTGAAGAACACCGCAATGCATTCGAAGAAGCGATGGACGATGATTTTAATACGGCGAATGCGATTTCTGTCTTGTTCGACTTAGCGAAACACGCCAATTACTATCTTCAGAAAGACCATACAGCTGATCATGTAATTACGGCGTTTATCGAGATGTTTGACCGTATTGTTTCTGTCCTCGGTTTTTCGTTGGGTGAGCAGGAACTTCTCGATCAAGAGATTGAAGACTTAATCGAAAAGCGAAATGAAGCGCGCCGGAATCGCGATTTTGCATTGTCAGACCAGATCCGCGACCAGCTGAAAAGCATGAATATCATTCTTGAAGATACGGCTCAAGGCACTCGCTGGAAACGGGGAGAATAACAGATGCTTGAATTTGATACGATAAAAGATTCTAAGCAGCTTAACGGTCTTGCGCTTGCTTATATAGGTGATGCCATTTTTGAAGTGTATGTCAGGCATCACCTGCTTAAGCAGGGCTTTACCAAACCAAATGATCTTCATAAGAAATCAAGCCGGATTGTTTCAGCAAAGTCACAGGCTGAGATCCTATTTTTTCTGCAGAATCAATCATTTTTTACGGAAGAAGAGGAAGCGGTGCTGAAAAGAGGCAGAAATGCCAAGTCAGGGACAATACCTAAAAATACAGATGTTCAGACGTACCGCTACAGTACAGCATTTGAAGCGCTTCTGGGCTACCTTTTTCTAGAGAAAAAAGAGGAACGACTTAGTCAGCTCGTAGCCGAAGCTATACAATTCGGGACGTCAGGGAGGAAAACAAATGAGTCAGCAACATGATTACGTCATAGGGAAAAATGCAGTGATCGAGACGTTAAAATCTGATCGGAAGCTGTATAAGCTGTGGATGGCGGAAAACACCGTAAAGGGACAAGCACAGCAAGTGATTGAGCTTGCCAAAAAGCAGGGAATCACGATTCAATACGTCCCGAGAAAAAAACTCGATCAAATGGTGACAGGACAGCATCAGGGCGTAGTGGCACAGGTTGCAGCGTATGAATATGCAGAACTGGACGATTTATATAAAGCAGCCGAAGAAAAAAATGAACAGCCTTTCTTCCTCATTCTGGACGAGCTTGAAGACCCTCATAATCTTGGTTCCATTATGAGGACAGCAGATGCGGTCGGCGCTCATGGCATCGTCATTCCAAAACGGAGAGCTGTCGGGCTGACAACAACAGTGGCAAAAGCTTCAACAGGAGCAATTGAGCACATTCCTGTAGCAAGAGTCACCAATTTGGCACGGACGTTAGAAGAGATGAAAGAGCGGGGAATCTGGGTTGTCGGAACGGATGCGTCCGCGCGTGAGGATTACCGTAATATGGACGGCAATATGCCTTTGGCTCTAGTCATCGGAAGTGAAGGAAAAGGGATGGGCCGCCTTGTGAAAGAAAAGTGCGATTTTCTCATTAAACTCCCGATGGCCGGAAAGGTAACTTCACTAAATGCATCTGTCGCGGCTGGTCTTTTGATGTATGAAGTCTACCGGAAACGAAACCCTCTGGGAGAATAAAGACCCATGGATATCCTGTTAGTAGACGGGTACAACATGATTGGAGCCTGGCCGCAGCTGAAGGATTTAAAAGCGAACAGTTTTGAAGAGGCGAGAGACGTACTGATTCAGAAAATGGCGGAATATCAATCGTATACAGGAAACAGGGTTATTGTTGTTTTTGACGCGCATCTCGTAAAAGGGCTTGAGAAAAAACAGACCAACCATAGAGTTGAAGTAATTTTTACAAAAGAAAATGAGACGGCTGATGAGCGGATAGAAAAGCTCGCTCAGGCTTTGAATAATATTGCGACTCAAATTCACGTTGCGACCTCTGACTATACTGAGCAGTGGGCGATTTTCGGACAGGGGGCATTGCGGAAATCGGCCCGGGAGCTTTTGAGAGAGGTAGAAACGATTGAAAGGCGAATAGAGAGACGGGTAAGAAAAATCACTTCCGAAAAGCCGGCGGGTAAAATTGCTTTATCGGAAGAGGTTTTGAAAACGTTTGAAAAGTGGAGGCGGGGAGACTTAGATTAAGTTGACGCTTTTTTGCCCAATACTGTATAATATTTCTATCTACGTGCGCCGGGGGGATCGGAGTGAATCTACAGAACAACAAGGGAAAATTCAACAAAGAGCAGTTTTGCCAGTTGGAGGACGAGCAGGTCATTGAAAAGGTTCATGTTGGGGACAGTGATGCGTTAGATTACTTGATTACGAAGTACCGAAACTTTGTTCGGGCAAAAGCAAGATCCTATTTCTTAATAGGGGCGGACAGAGAGGATATTGTTCAGGAAGGCATGATAGGCCTCTATAAGTCTATTCGTGACTTCAAAGAGGACAAGCTTACCTCATTCAAAGCTTTCGCAGAATTATGTATTACCCGCCAAATTATTACCGCAATAAAGACAGCTACTCGCCAGAAACACATTCCTTTGAATTCCTACGTCTCATTAGATAAACCGATTTTTGATGAAGAATCAGACCGAACGCTGCTGGATGTCATTTCAGGAGCGAAAACCTTAAATCCTGAGGAAATGATCATTAATCAGGAAGAATTTGATGATATTGAAATGAAAATGGGAGAACTTTTAAGTGATTTAGAGAGAAAAGTACTCGTCTTATATCTCGATGGGAGAAGTTACCAAGAGATTTCTGATGAACTGAACCGACATGTGAAATCGATCGACAATGCCCTTCAGCGTGTGAAACGCAAGCTGGAGAAGTACTTGGAAATTCGCGAAATCAGTTTGTAATAGCAATTTATGCTATATTGACAGTATTTTTCTGACTATGATATGTTACTAAAGATAAGAACTAATGTCTATTTAGAAAAAGGTGTAATGACATGAGAAAAAAGATTACGTTAGCATGCAAGACATGCGGAAACCGTAATTATACGACAATGAAGAGCTCTGCATCAGCGGCTGAGCGATTAGAAGTAAAGAAATACTGCAGTACTTGCAATTCACATACAGCTCATCTTGAAACAAAATAGTTTTTGCGCTTTTAAATTGTGGAGGTCTTTTACATGCGTATTATGAAATTCTTTAAAGATGTTGGGAAAGAAATGAAAAAGGTAAGCTGGCCTAAAGGAAAAGAGTTAACGCGTTATACCATTACGGTAATTTCAACAGTTATCTTTTTTGTTATCTTTTTTGCCCTCCTTGACACAGGAATTTCTCAATTAATTCGTTTAATAGTTGAATAATGATCAGCAATACGTGCTATAATAGATCATAATATTACTTGCCAAAACCCGTTCAGCGGGTTTTTTATTGTGGCTTAAAATGAAAGTTATCATAGGCTTGCCGCCTATTTTTTGAAGCGTTATGGTAATTCACTAAAACCAAATGCGGGGAGGGAAGGACTGGACAGTCCTGAATAGAATGGAAAAGAATTGGTATGTTGTTCACACGTACTCTGGTTATGAGAATAAAGTAAAAGCCAACTTGGAAAAACGTGTTGAATCAATGGGGATGCAGGATAAAATTTTCCGTGTAGTCGTACCCGAAGAAGAAGAAACAGATATCAAAAACGGCAAGAAAAAAGTCGTGAAAAAGAAAGTATTCCCTGGTTATGTGCTTGTTGAAATTGTAATGACAGACGACTCTTGGTATGTTGTCCGCAACACGCCGGGCGTTACTGGATTCGTAGGATCTGCCGGGTCAGGTTCAAAACCGACGCCGCTTCTTCCGGGCGAAGCAGAAACCATTCTGAAGAGAATGGGCATGGATGAACGAAAAACTGATATTGACTTTGAACTGAAAGAGACAGTGAAAGTAATAGACGGACCTTTTGCTAACTTTACAGGATCAATTGAAGAGATTGATTATGATAAAAGCAAGGTCAAAGTTTTCGTTAATATGTTTGGCCGTGAAACGCCGGTTGAGCTGGAATTTACCCAAATCGATAAATTGTAATGTGAAAAAACTTGAAATTGCTATATATAAATGATAATATAGCAAAGGTACGTCTTGGACTTATCCAAGGCAACTAGCATGATATTTCGTCATTCATATAAAGAATGAAACCTTGAGTGGGAGGGTTTACCCTATTACCACATCACGGACTTAAGGAGGTGTGTCTCGTGGCTAAAAAAGTAGTTAAAGTTGTAAAATTGCAAATTCCTGCTGGAAAAGCTAACCCAGCACCACCAGTTGGACCTGCACTTGGTCAAGCCGGTGTTAACATCATGGGATTCTGTAAGGAGTTTAACGCTCGTACAGCTGACCAAGCTGGTTTAATCATTCCTGTTGAAATTTCGGTTTACGAAGACCGTTCATTTACATTTATTACAAAAACTCCACCTGCTGCAGTATTGCTTAAAAAAGCAGCTGGAATTGAGTCTGGTTCTGGTGAACCAAACCGTAATAAAGTGGCAACCGTTAAGCGCGATAAAGTACGCGAAATCGCTGAAACGAAAATGCCTGACTTAAACGCAGCAGACGTTGAAGCGGCAATGCGCATGGTTGAAGGTACTGCCCGCAGTATGGGTATTGTAATCGAGGATTAATTTGTTTCTTGTCGGGTTGCGAGTTTTAACAAGTTCGCAACCCTTATTCGTGGGAGGTTATTCCGCTATAACCACATAAGGAGGAAATTTTAAAATGGCTAAAAAAGGTAAAAAGTACGTTGAAGCTGCTAAGCTTGTAGACCGTTCTAAAGCTTACGACGTCTCTGAAGCAGTAGCTCTCGTTAAAAAAACAAACACAGCTAAATTCGACGCTACAGTTGAAGTGGCTTTCCGTTTAGGGGTTGACCCTCGTAAAAACGACCAGCAAATCCGTGGAGCAGTTGTGCTTCCAAATGGAACTGGTAAAACTCAGCGCGTTCTCGTTTTCGCAAAAGGCGAAAAAGCGAAAGAAGCTGAAGCTGCTGGTGCAGATTTCGTAGGCGATACTGACTACATCAACAAAATTCAACAAGGCTGGTTCGATTTCGATGTTATCGTAGCTACACCTGACATGATGGGTGAAGTTGGTAAAATCGGTCGTGTACTTGGACCAAAAGGTTTAATGCCAAACCCTAAAACTGGTACAGTTACTTTCGAAGTTGAAAAAGCGATCGGCGAAATCAAAGCTGGTAAAGTTGAATACCGCGTTGATAAAGCTGGAAACATTCATGTTCCTATCGGTAAAGTTTCTTTCGAGGATGAAAAACTTGTTGAGAACTTCACAACAATGTACGATACAATCCTTAAAGCTAAACCTGCTGCAGCTAAAGGCGTTTACGTGAAAAACGTTGCTGTAACTTCTACTATGGGACCTGGTGTCAAAGTAGACTCTTCAACTTTTAACGTAAAATAATATTGACATGACATCAACATTCTGATATTATTCAAAATGTTGTAAAATAGAATATCATTTATACCGTAGACAGTAGGGGCCTAACCGCTTAATTATCCTACCGAGGTGTATATTATCACAGCTATTACGTTACGTATGCTTGTATATACAGCCTCCATGTCTCATGGAGGCTTTTTATATGGAATCCGTCGTCTCAGTCGTGATCACCTAACGGTATAAGTGTTACACAAGAATCTACAGGAGGTGTAACCATGAGCAGCGCAATTGAAACAAAAAAAGTTGTTGTTGAAGAAATTGCTTCTAAACTGAAAGAAAGTAAATCAACGATCATCGTTGACTATCGCGGACTTAACGTTTCTGAAGTAACTGAACTTCGTAAACAGCTTCGCGAAGCTAACGTTGAGTTCAAAGTTTACAAAAATACGATGACTCGCCGTGCGGTTGAACAAGCTGAGCTTAATGGTTTGAATGATTTCTTAACTGGACCGAACGCGATCGCATTCAGCACTGAAGATGTTGTCGCTCCGGCTAAAGTTCTTAATGACTTCGCTAAAAATCACGAAGCTCTTGAAATCAAAGCTGGCGTTATCGAAGGTAAAGTTTCTACTGTTGAAGAAGTGAAAGCTCTTGCTGAACTTCCATCACGCGAAGGCTTGCTTTCTATGTTGCTTAGCGTACTTCAAGCTCCAGTTCGCAACCTTGCTCTTGCTGCAAAAGCTGTGGCAGAACAAAAGGAAGAACAAGGCGCTTAATCTAATCAGTTTTTCATAAATTAAAACAAAATGGAGGAATTACAAATGGCTTTAAATATCGAAGAAATCATTGCTTCCGTTAAAGAAGCAACTGTACTTGAATTGAACGACCTAGTAAAAGCAATCGAAGAAGAATTTGGCGTAACTGCTGCTGCTCCTGTAGCTGTAGCTGGCGGAGCTGCTGCTGGCGGAGCTGCTGAAGAGCAAAGCGAATTCGATCTTATCCTTGCTGGTGCAGGATCTCAAAAAATCAAAGTTATCAAAGTTGTACGTGAAATCACTGGTCTTGGCTTGAAAGAAGCTAAAGAACTTGTTGACAACACTCCAAAACCACTTAAAGAAGGTATTGCTAAAGAAGAAGCTGAAGAGCTTAAAGCTAAACTTGAAGAAGTTGGCGCTTCTGTAGAAGTTAAGTAATCTTCACTTACCTGTAGGGGAAGCTCGCTTTTATGAGGCGAGCTTTTTCTTTGCCATTCTTTAAGCCATGAAAAAAGGAGGTTCTAATAATGAGTGAGCACTATTATTCAGAAAAACCTTCAGTGAAAAGCAACAAGCAAACCTGGTCTTTTAGGCTTCGGAATAAAGATTTCACGTTTACCAGCGACAGCGGGGTTTTTTCTAAAAAAGAAGTTGATTTCGGCTCCCGCCTGCTGATTGATTCTTTTGAAGAGCCTGAGGTTGAGGGTGGCATTTTGGATGTAGGCTGCGGGTACGGCCCGATTGGTTTATCGCTCGCCAGCGACTTTAAAGACCGGACTATCCACATGATTGACGTTAATGAGAGAGCCGTAGAACTATCAAATGAAAATGCGGAACAGAACGGAATAACAAACGTTAAGATTTATCAAAGCGATTTGTTTTCAAACGTTGATTCTGCTCAAACATTTGCTTCTATTCTTACAAATCCCCCAATCCGAGCCGGAAAAAAAGTTGTCCATGCTATCTTTGAGAAAAGCGCTGAACACTTAAAAGCTTCAGGTGAATTGTGGATCGTCATACAGAAAAAGCAAGGCGCGCCTTCTGCCATTGAAAAGCTCGAGGAACTGTTCGATGAAGTTTCCGTCGTTCAAAAAAAGAAAGGCTATTATATCATAAAAGCAAAAAAAGTTTGACTCGGTATTTTAACTATGTTAATATTGTAAAATGCCAATGTATATATTTTGCTTGATATGATGAATTGTCAATATCTATGTATAAATTATACAAGTATGGAAATGCTAATAAAATCGGTATTTGTTTTTGGATGTGGTTTTCTTAATTAGAAACCCTTTTTTCTTTTGTCTTGTAAAAGTATTTTCTTTCTTTGGAAGAAATGCTTATTACACATATAATACGCATGATTTGAGGGGTGAATCAGTTGACAGGTCAACTAGTTCAGTATGGACGACACCGCCAGCGCAGAAGCTATGCTCGCATTAGCGAAGTGTTAGAATTACCAAATCTCATTGAAATTCAAACCTCTTCTTATCAGTGGTTTCTTGATGAGGGTCTTAGAGAGATGTTTCAAGACATATCACCAATTGAGGATTTCACTGGTAACCTCTCTCTTGAGTTCATTGATTATAGTTTAGGTGAGCCTAAATATCCTGTAGAGGAATCAAAAGAACGTGATGTGACTTACTCAGCTCCGCTAAGAGTGAAGGTTCGTTTAATTAACAAAGAAACTGGAGAGGTAAAAGACCAAGATGTCTTCATGGGTGATTTCCCTATTATGACAGATACAGGTACTTTTATCATTAACGGTGCGGAACGTGTTATTGTTTCCCAGCTTGTTCGGTCTCCAAGTGTATATTTCAGTGGTAAAGTAGACAAAAACGGTAAAAAAGGTTTTACCGCAACTGTCATTCCAAACCGTGGCGCATGGTTAGAATACGAAACTGATGCGAAAGATGTTGTTTATGTCCGCATTGATCGCACACGTAAGTTGCCGGTTACGGTTCTTTTGCGTGCTCTCGGCTTCGGCTCCGATCAAGAGATTCTTGATCTCATAGGAGAAAACGAATACCTGCGAAATACGCTTGATAAAGATAACACAGAAAACAGTGACAAAGCGTTGCTGGAAATTTACGAGCGTCTCCGTCCTGGAGAGCCGCCTACAGTAGAAAATGCGAAAAGCTTGCTTGATTCTCGTTTCTTTGATCCGAAACGATACGATCTTGCCAATGTAGGACGCTATAAAATTAATAAAAAACTTCATATTAAGAATCGCCTCTTCAATCAGAGACTTGCTGAAACGCTTGTTGATCCTGAAACAGGAGAAATCCTTGCTGAAAAAGGCCAGATTCTTGATAGAAGAACACTTGATAAAGTACTGCCATACTTAGAAAACGGAATCGGTTTTAGAAAGCTGTATCCGAATGGCGGCGTTGTTGAAGATGAAGTGACTCTTCAATCAATTAAAATCTTTGCTCCGACTGATCAAGAAGGAGAACAGGTTATTAATGTAATCGGCAATGCTTACATCGAAGAAGAGATTAAAAACATCACGCCTGCTGATATTATTTCTTCAATCAGCTACTTCTTCAACTTGCTGCACGGAGTAGGCGATACAGATGATATCGATCATCTTGGAAACCGCCGTTTACGCTCTGTAGGCGAGCTTCTCCAGAACCAATTCCGTATCGGTTTAAGCCGTATGGAGCGTGTGGTTCGTGAGAGAATGTCAATTCAAGATACGAATACAATTACGCCTCAGCAGCTGATCAATATTCGTCCTGTTATTGCGTCCATTAAAGAGTTCTTTGGAAGCTCACAGCTTTCTCAATTCATGGATCAGACGAACCCGCTTGCTGAATTAACGCACAAGCGTCGTCTGTCAGCATTAGGACCGGGCGGATTGACACGTGAGCGTGCTGGAATGGAAGTGCGTGACGTTCACTACTCCCACTATGGCCGTATGTGTCCGATTGAAACGCCTGAGGGCCCGAACATCGGTTTGATCAACTCACTATCATCTTATGCAAAAGTAAACCGTTTTGGCTTTATTGAAACGCCATATCGCCGCGTTGACCCTGAAACAGGGAAGGTAACGGGCAGAATCGATTACTTAACTGCTGATGAAGAGGATAACTATGTTGTCGCTCAAGCGAATGCTCGTCTTGATGACGAAGGCGCCTTTATTGATGACAGCATCGTAGCTCGTTTCCGCGGGGAGAACACTGTTGTTTCCAGAAACCGTGTAGACTACATGGATGTATCGCCTAAGCAGGTTGTATCTGCTGCGACAGCATGTATCCCGTTCTTAGAAAACGATGACTCGAACCGTGCCCTCATGGGAGCGAACATGCAGCGTCAGGCTGTGCCTTTGATGCAGCCGGAAGCTCCATTTGTTGGAACTGGTATGGAATACGTATCAGGAAAAGACTCTGGTGCCGCTGTTATTTGTAAACACCCTGGTATCGTTGAACGCGTAGAAGCGAAAAACGTTTGGGTTCGCCGTTATGAAGAAGTAGACGGTCAAAAAGTAAAAGGAAACCTGGATAAATACAGCCTGCTGAAATTTGTCCGCTCTAACCAAGGTACGTGCTACAACCAGCGTCCGATCGTAAGTGTCGGCGATGAAGTGGTAAAAGGAGAAATCCTTGCTGACGGTCCTTCTATGGAGCTTGGTGAACTTGCACTTGGCCGTAACGTAATGGTCGGCTTCATGACGTGGGATGGCTACAACTATGAGGATGCCATCATCATGAGTGAACGCCTAGTGAAGGATGATGTTTATACATCTATCCACATTGAAGAATACGAATCAGAAGCACGTGATACGAAACTTGGACCTGAAGAAATCACTCGCGATATTCCAAACGTCGGTGAAGATGCGCTTCGCAATCTTGATGACCGCGGAATCATCCGTATTGGGGCAGAAGTAAAAGACGGAGATCTTCTTGTTGGTAAAGTAACGCCTAAAGGCGTAACTGAACTGACTGCAGAAGAACGCCTTCTTCACGCCATTTTTGGCGAGAAAGCCCGCGAGGTTCGTGATACTTCTCTTCGTGTGCCTCACGGCGGCGGCGGAATTATCCATGACGTTAAAGTCTTCAACCGTGAAGACGGAGACGAACTTCCTCCAGGTGTTAACCAGTTAGTACGCGTATATATCGTTCAGAAACGTAAGATTTCTGAAGGGGATAAAATGGCCGGTCGTCACGGTAACAAAGGTGTTATCTCTAAGATTCTTCCTGAAGAGGATATGCCTTACCTTCCTGACGGCACACCAATTGATATCATGCTTAACCCGCTGGGCGTACCATCACGTATGAACATCGGGCAGGTATTGGAACTTCACATGGGTATGGCCGCTCGTTACCTTGGCATTCACATTGCATCTCCTGTATTTGACGGAGCGCGAGAAGAGGATGTCTGGGAAACACTTGAAGAAGCCGGCATGTCTCGTGACGCCAAAACAGTGCTTTACGACGGACGTACTGGAGAGCCGTTTGATAACCGTGTATCTGTCGGTATCATGTACATGATCAAACTAGCTCACATGGTTGACGATAAACTTCATGCACGCTCTACAGGTCCTTACTCACTTGTTACGCAGCAGCCTCTTGGCGGTAAAGCGCAATTTGGCGGACAGCGTTTTGGTGAGATGGAGGTTTGGGCACTTGAAGCTTACGGTGCGGCTTATACTCTTCAAGAAATTCTGACTGTTAAGTCTGATGACGTGGTTGGACGTGTGAAAACATACGAAGCCATCGTTAAAGGCGACAATGTTCCTGAACCAGGTGTTCCGGAATCATTCAAAGTATTAATCAAAGAACTTCAAAGCTTAGGTATGGATGTCAAAATCCTTTCTGGTGATGAAGAAGAAATAGAAATGAGAGATTTAGAAGACGAAGAAGATGCGAAACAAGCTGACGGCCTGGCATTATCAGGTGATGAAGAGCCGGAAGAAACAGCATCTGCAGACGTTGAACGCGATGTAGTAACAAAAGAATAATCTCTAGTTATAAAGGCAAGTGACATCGGTTAATCCGAAGATAAAAAGGGAGGTAGGCCCCTTGCTAGATGTGAACAATTTTGAGTATATGAACATCGGTCTTGCTTCACCAGATAAAATCCGTTCATGGTCTTTTGGTGAAGTGAAAAAGCCTGAAACGATAAACTATCGTACGTTAAAACCTGAAAAGGACGGTCTATTCTGCGAACGCATTTTCGGACCTACTAAGGACTGGGAATGTCATTGCGGGAAGTACAAGCGAGTTCGTTATAAAGGCGTAGTTTGTGACCGCTGCGGAGTCGAAGTAACACGGGCTAAAGTCCGTCGTGAGAGAATGGGGCACATTGAACTGGCTGCCCCAGTTTCCCACATTTGGTATTTCAAAGGTATTCCAAGCCGTATGGGTCTTGTGCTGGATATGTCACCTCGTGCTTTAGAAGAAGTCATTTACTTTGCTTCTTACGTTGTAACTGATCCGGCGAATACACCGCTTGAAAAGAAACAGCTTCTGTCTGAGAAAGAATACCGTGCTTATCTTGATAAATACGGTAATAAATTCCAAGCATCTATGGGTGCTGAAGCAATTCATAAACTTCTTCAAGATATCGATCTTGTCAAAGAAGTTGATATGTTAAAAGAAGAGCTGAAAACTTCACAAGGACAACGACGTACTCGTGCGATCAAACGTCTTGAAGTTTTAGAAGCCTTTCGTAACTCAGGAAACAAGCCTTCTTGGATGATCCTTGATGTGCTTCCTGTTATTCCTCCGGAGCTTAGACCGATGGTTCAGCTAGATGGCGGACGTTTTGCGACTTCTGATTTGAATGACCTTTATCGTCGTGTCATCAACCGTAACAATCGTTTGAAACGCCTTTTGGACCTTGGTGCGCCTAGCATCATCGTTCAAAACGAAAAGCGTATGCTTCAAGAGGCTGTCGATGCCTTAATTGACAACGGCCGCCGCGGACGCCCTGTAACAGGCCCTGGTAACAGACCGTTAAAATCTCTTTCTCACATGCTGAAAGGGAAGCAAGGCCGTTTCCGTCAAAACCTTCTTGGTAAACGTGTCGATTACTCCGGACGTTCTGTAATCGTTGTTGGTCCTCATTTGAAAATGTACCAATGCGGATTACCGAAGGAAATGGCGCTTGAACTTTTCAAACCTTTCGTTATGAAAGAACTTGTTGAAAAAGGTCTTGCTCACAACATTAAGAGTGCGAAACGCAAAATTGAGCGCGTACAGCCTGAAGTTTGGGATGTACTAGAATCAGTTATTAAGGAGCATCCGGTACTGCTGAACCGTGCCCCTACACTTCACAGATTAGGTATCCAGGCGTTTGAACCAACGCTTGTTGAAGGACGCGCAATCCGTCTTCACCCGCTCGTATGTACAGCTTACAACGCTGACTTTGACGGTGACCAAATGGCGGTTCACGTACCATTATCTGCTGAAGCACAAGCTGAAGCACGCATCCTGATGCTTGCTGCTCAAAACATCTTGAACCCTAAAGATGGTAAACCGGTTGTAACACCGTCTCAGGATATGGTACTAGGTAACTATTACCTGACACTTGAGCGTGCCGGTGCTGTCGGTGAAGGTATGGTCTTCAAGAATACAGACGAAGCGCTTCTTGCTTATCAAAACGGATATGTTCACCTTCATACGAGAGTAGCTGTTGCAGCTAACTCACTTAAGAATGTGACATTTACCGAAGAACAGCGCTCAAAATTGTTAATTACAACTGTCGGTAAGCTTGTCTTCAATGAAATTCTTCCGGAATCATTCCCTTACATGAATGAACCAACGAAGAGCAACATTGAAGAGAAAACACCTGACCGTTTCTTCTTAGAAAAAGGTGCTGACGTTAAAGCTGTTATCGCACAGCAGCCAATCAATGCGCCGTTTAAAAAAGGCATTCTGGGTAAAATCATCGCGGAAATCTTTAAACGATTCCATATTACGGAAACGTCTAAAATGCTTGACCGCATGAAAAACCTAGGTTTCAAATATTCAACTAAAGCTGGTATTACAGTTGGGGTTTCTGACATCGTCGTACTCGATGATAAACAAGAAATTCTTGAGGAAGCGCAAAGCAAAGTTGACAACGTTATGAAGCAGTTCCGCCGCGGTCTTATCACTGAAGAAGAACGCTATGAGAGAGTCATCTCTATCTGGAGTGCTGCAAAAGACGTTATCCAAGGCAAACTGATGAAATCACTTGATGAACTCAACCCGATCTACATGATGAGTGACTCTGGTGCCCGTGGTAACGCATCTAACTTTACGCAGCTTGCCGGAATGCGCGGCCTGATGGCCAACCCGGCTGGACGTATCATTGAGTTGCCGATCAAATCAAGTTTCCGTGAAGGTCTGACAGTATTGGAGTACTTTATCTCCACACACGGTGCGCGTAAAGGTCTTGCCGATACCGCTCTTAAAACTGCTGACTCAGGTTACCTTACACGCCGTCTCGTTGACGTTGCGCAGGATGTTATCATTCGTGAAACTGATTGCGGAACTGACCGAGGCATTCTTGCTAAGCCTCTTAAAGAAGGAACTGAAACAATTGAGCGCTTAGAAGAACGCTTAATCGGACGTTTTGCAAGAAAACAAGTGAAGCACCCTGAAACAGGTGAAGTGCTTGTGAATGAAAACGAACTGATTGATGAAGATAAAGCACTGGAGATTGTCGAAGCCGGCATTGAAGAAGTGTGGATCCGTTCTGCCTTCACATGTAATACGCCTCATGGTGTATGTAAACGATGCTATGGCCGAAATCTTGCAACTGGCTCCGATGTTGAAGTCGGTGAAGCTGTCGGAATCATTGCTGCCCAATCAATCGGTGAGCCTGGTACACAGTTAACAATGCGTACATTCCATACAGGCGGGGTTGCCGGAGACGATATCACACAGGGTCTTCCGCGTATCCAAGAGCTTTTCGAAGCGCGTAATCCGAAAGGTCAGGCAACAATTACAGAAATCGACGGTACAGTCGTTGAGATCAATGAAGTTCGTGATAAGCAACAGGAAATTGTGGTTCAAGGCGCAGTGGAAACACGTTCTTATACGGCACCTTACAACTCCCGCCTGAAAGTAGCGGAAGGAGATAAAATTACTCGAGGCCAAGTACTGACAGAAGGTTCAATCGATCCGAAAGAACTTCTTAAAGTGACTGACCTGACGACTGTTCAAGAGTATCTTCTCCATGAGGTTCAAAAGGTTTACCGTATGCAGGGTGTTGAAATCGGTGATAAACACGTAGAAGTAATGGTTCGCCAGATGCTTCGCAAAGTACGCGTAATTGATGCCGGTGACACTGATGTGCTTCCAGGTACATTGCTTGATATTCACCAATTTACTGAAGCGAACAAAAAGGTATTACTTGAAGGCAATCGACCTGCTACAGGCCGTCCTGTCTTACTCGGTATTACAAAAGCATCTCTTGAAACTGATTCATTCTTATCTGCTGCTTCCTTCCAGGAAACAACACGTGTCCTTACAGATGCAGCGATCAAAGGTAAGCGTGACGAGCTTCTCGGCTTGAAAGAGAATGTTATCATCGGTAAGCTTGTTCCAGCTGGTACAGGAATGATGAAATACCGTAAAGTAAAACCAGTATCAAATGTTCAGCCGACTGACGATATGGTCCCGGTTGAATAACTGATTTAATGCTGCTGAAAGACTGCAAAAACAGTCTTTCAGCAGATATATTTATGAAAAAGTCACTCTATGAGAAGAACGAAACTAAAAAATGTCATACCTTGTTGACATTCGTCTCCTAGAATGATAATATAACCAAGGTGCTCGAAATAAACCTGTTACTTTGGAGGATATGTTTATGTCTTATGATAAAGTATCACAGGCCAAATCAATTATTATTGGTACGAAGCAAACAGTGAAAGCTCTAAAGCGAGGTTCAGTAAAGGAAGTAGTCGTTGCAAAAGACGCAGATCCGATACTCACGTCAAGTGTTGTTTCACTTGCTGAAGATCAAGGTATCTCTGTCTCAATGGTTGAATCCATGAAAAAGCTCGGCAAAGCCTGCGGAATTGAGGTAGGAGCAGCCGCTGTTGCCATTATTTTATAACGTACTTTTGTTTTTGCGTAAGATTCCATCTTGTGTAAAGACATTGTTTTTTGCCTTTTGATGAACCACCTGGGTATGTGGGTTATAAAACGTAATGAAGGGAGGAAAAATTCATGCCTACAATTAATCAGCTAATTCGCAAAGGACGCGTGAGTAAAGTAGAAAACTCAAAGTCTCCTGCACTTAACAAAGGATACAACAGCTTTAAAAAAGAGCACACTAACGTATCTTCTCCACAAAAACGCGGGGTATGTACTCGTGTTGGTACAATGACACCGAAAAAAACCGAACTCAGCACTTCGTAAATATGCTCGTGTTCGTTTGACTAACGGAATCGAGGTTACTGCTTACATTCCTGGTATCGGTCACAACCTACAAGAGCACAGTGTTGTACTTATCCGCGGCGGACGTGTAAAAGACTTACCAGGGGTACGTTACCACATCGTTCGTGGTGCGCTTGATACTGCTGGAGTTGAAAACCGTGCACAAGGCCGTTCTAAATACGGTACGAAAAAACCTAAAGCAAAATAATATACGAAAATACGCATAATTGATGAAGGGAGGATATTCAGATGCCACGTAAAGGTCCTGTAGCCAAAAGAGATGTTTTACCTGATCCGATTTACAACTCTAAGCTTGTATCTCGTCTAATCAACAAAATGATGATCGATGGTAAAAAAGGTAAGTCTCAAACAATCCTATACAAGTCATTCGATATCATTAAAGAACGTACTGGCAATGATGCAATGGAGGTTTTCGAACAAGCATTGAAAAACATCATGCCTGTACTTGAAGTAAAAGCACGCCGTGTAGGTGGTGCGAACTACCAAGTTCCTGTAGAAGTTCGTCCTGAACGTCGTACGACTCTTGGACTTCGCTGGTTAGTTAACTACGCTCGTCTTCGCGGAGAAAAAACGATGGAAGAGCGTTTAGCTAACGAAATCCTTGACGCAGCTAACAACACTGGTGCTGCTGTTAAGAAACGTGAAGACACTCATAAGATGGCTGAAGCAAACAAAGCATTTGCTCACTATCGCTGGTAGGATTTATAGATTAACAAAACACAATTTCCTAATAAGGAAGGAGAAATTACCCAATGGCAAGAGAGTTCTCCTTAGAAAAAACTCGTAATATCGGTATCATGGCTCACATCGATGCCGGTAAAACGACAACTACAGAACGTATCTTGTTCTATACTGGTCGTATCCACAAAATTGGTGAAACTCATGAAGGAGCTTCACAAATGGACTGGATGGAGCAGGAACAAGAACGTGGTATCACAATCACTTCCGCTGCGACAACTGCACAGTGGAAAGGATACCGCGTAAACATCATCGATACTCCAGGACACGTAGACTTCACAGTTGAAGTTGAACGTTCTCTTCGTGTACTTGATGGTGCTGTTGCTGTACTTGACGCGCAATCAGGCGTTGAGCCTCAAACAGAAACTGTTTGGCGTCAGGCAACAACTTATGGAGTACCGCGTATCGTTTTTGTTAACAAAATGGACAAAATCGGTGCAGACTTCCTTTACTCTGTAGGAACTTTAAGAGACCGTCTTCAAGCAAACGCTCATGCAATTCAATTGCCGATCGGTGCTGAAGATAACTTCGAAGGTATCATTGACCTTGTAGAAAACGTTGCGTATTTCTACGAAGATGACCTCGGAACTCGTTCTGATGCAAAAGAAATCCCTGAAGAGTACAAAGAGCAAGCTGAAGAGCTTCGCAACAGCCTTATTGAAGCTGTATGTGAGCTTGATGAAGAGCTTATGGATAAGTACCTTGAGGGTGAAGAAATCACAATTGACGAGTTAAAAGCAGGAATTCGTAAAGGTACATTAAATGTTGAATTCTACCCTGTTCTTGTTGGTTCTGCTTTCAAAAACAAAGGTGTTCAACTAGTACTTGATGCTGTTCTTGACTACCTTCCTGCACCAACTGACGTTGCTGCAATCAAAGGTACACGTCCTGATACAAATGAAGAGATTGAGCGTCATTCTTCTGACGAAGAGCCATTCTCTGCATTAGCATTTAAAGTTATGACTGACCCTTACGTTGGTAAGTTGACGTTCTTCCGTGTGTACTCTGGAACACTTGATTCTGGTTCATACGTGAAAAACTCTACTAAAGGCAAACGTGAGCGTGTTGGACGTATTCTTCAAATGCACGCTAACAGCCGTGAAGAAATCTCTACTGTATACGCAGGGGATATCGCAGCTGCTGTAGGTCTAAAAGATACAACTACTGGAGATACTCTATGTGATGAGAAGGATCTTGTTATCCTTGAGTCAATGGAATTCCCAGAACCAGTTATCGACGTTGCTATTGAGCCTAAATCAAAAGCTGACCAAGATAAAATGGGTATCGCTTTAGCGAAACTTGCTGAAGAAGATCCTACATTCCGTACTCAAACAAACCCAGAAACTGGCCAAACGATCATCTCTGGTATGGGTGAACTTCACCTTGATATCATTGTTGACCGTATGAAACGCGAATTTAAAGTAGAAGCCAACGTTGGTGCTCCTCAAGTTGCGTACCGTGAAACATTCCGTACCGGTGCAAAAGTTGAAGGTAAATTCGTACGTCAGTCTGGTGGACGTGGTCAGTTCGGACACGTTTGGATCGAATTCGAACCAAACGAAGAAGGCGCTGGCTTTGAATTTGAAAATGCGATTGTCGGTGGGGTCGTTCCTCGTGAATACATCCCAGCTGTTCAAGCAGGTCTGGAAGATGCACTTGAAAATGGTGTACTAGCAGGCTTCCCGCTTATCGACATTAAAGCTAAACTTTTCGACGGTTCTTACCATGATGTTGACTCAAACGAAATGGCATTTAAAGTTGCTGCTTCTATGGCATTGAAAAATGCAGTCAGCAAATGTAACCCAGTTCTTCTTGAACCAATCATGAAAGTAGAAGTGGTTATTCCAGAAGAATACATGGGAGATATCATGGGTGATATCACTTCACGTCGCGGACGCGTAGAAGGTATGGAAGCACGCGGTAACGCTCAAGTTGTTCGCGCTATGGTTCCTCTTGCTGAAATGTTCGGTTACGCTACTGCACTTCGTTCTAATACGCAAGGTCGCGGTACGTTCACTATGCACATGGATCACTACGAAGAAGTGCCGAAGAGCGTCGCAGAAGAAATTATCAAAAAAAATAAAGGCGAATAATTGATTTTGCCGCTTAACTCAAGTATAACTACTATTGTAAGATGAGGAAGTGAAAGCTTTCTTTCACTTCCTATCACTCTATACATTACTAATTAAAAGCTCTTAAGGAGGATTTTAGAATGGCTAAAGAAAAATTCGACCGTTCCAAATCACATGCCAATATTGGTACAATTGGACACGTTGACCATGGTAAAACAACTTTAACTGCTGCTATCACAACAGTACTTCATAAGAAATCTGGTAAAGGTACAGCTATGGCGTACGATCAAATTGATGGTGCTCCAGAAGAACGTGAGCGCGGTATCACAATCTCTACTGCACACGTTGAGTACGAAACTGAAACTCGTCACTATGCACACGTTGACTGCCCAGGACACGCTGACTATGTTAAAAACATGATCACTGGTGCTGCTCAAATGGACGGAGCTATCCTTGTAGTATCTGCTGCTGATGGCCCAATGCCACAAACTCGTGAGCACATCCTTCTTTCTAAAAACGTTGGTGTACCATACATCGTTGTATTCTTAAACAAATGCGACATGGTAGACGACGAAGAGCTTCTTGAACTAGTTGAAATGGAAGTTCGCGATCTTCTTAGCGAATACGACTTCCCTGGTGATGATGTACCAGTTGTTAAAGGTTCTGCTCTTAAAGCTCTTGAAGGAGACGCTGAGTGGGAAGCTAAAATCTTCGAACTTATGGATGCGGTTGATGAGTACATCCCAACTCCAGAACGCGACACTGAAAAACCATTCATGATGCCAGTTGAGGACGTATTCTCAATCACTGGTCGTGGTACAGTTGCTACTGGCCGTGTAGAACGCGGACAAGTTAAAGTCGGTGACGAAGTTGAAATCATCGGTCTTCAAGAAGAGAACAAGAAAACAACTGTTACAGGTGTTGAAATGTTCCGTAAGCTTCTTGATTACGCTGAAGCTGGTGACAACATTGGTGCCCTTCTTCGCGGTGTATCTCGTGAAGAAATCCAACGTGGTCAAGTACTTGCTAAACCAGGTACAATCACTCCACACAGCAAATTCAAAGCTGAAGTTTACGTTCTTTCTAAAGAAGAGGGTGGACGTCATACTCCATTCTTCTCTAACTACCGTCCTCAGTTCTACTTCCGTACAACTGACGTAACTGGTATCATCCATCTTCCAGAAGGCGTAGAAATGGTAATGCCTGGAGATAACACTGAAATGAACGTTGAACTTATTTCTACAATCGCTATCGAAGAAGGAACTCGTTTCTCTATTCGTGAAGGCGGACGTACTGTTGGTTCAGGCGTTGTTTCTACAATCACTGAGTAATAGTATGATTTTAAACGAGACCCCTGCGGGTCTCGTTTTTTGTTTGCTTATCTTTTTCTTGTATAATAGGATCTATCATATTCGAGGGGCTAATATTTATGATTCCTGAAAAGAAATCAATCGCAATCATGAAAGAACTAAGCATTGGGAATACAAAGCAAATGCTAATGATTAATGGAGTTGATGTGAAAAATCCATTGCTGCTTTTTTTACATGGCGGGCCGGGAACGCCGCAAATCGGATATGTTAGACATTATCAAAAAGAGCTGGAACAGTATTTTACAGTAGTTCATTGGGATCAGAGAGGATCGGGGCTTTCTTATTCTAAGCGAATTTCGCATCACTCTATGACAATAGATCACTTCATTAAAGATACAATCCAAGTCACTCAATGGCTTTTAGCTCATTTTTCAAAATCAAAACTTTACCTAGCCGGTCATTCGTGGGGGTCAATACTGGCGCTTCATGTGCTGCAGCAGTGTCCTGATTTATTTTACGCGTATTATGGAATCAGCCAGGTTGTTAACCTCCACGATGAAGAATCAACTGCTTATCAACATATTCGTGAAATTTCTGAATCAAAAAAAGCCAGCTTATTATCTTTCCTCACACGTTTCATTGGTGCTCCGCCTTGGAAGCAGGATATCCAGCACCTTATCTATCGGTTTTGTGTCGAGCTAAGCAGGGGAGGCTTCACTCGCCGTCATCGTCAATCTCTAGCTGTATTATTTCAAATGCTTACTGGCAATGAGTATGGAGTGCGGAACATGCACAGCTTCCTCAATGGATTGCGCTTCAGTAAAAAACATTTAACTGGTGAGTTGTACCGGTTTAATGCTTTTACATCAGTTCCTTCTATTAAAGTACCGTGTGTTTTCATTTCAGGGAAACATGACTTAATTGTTCCTGCTGAAATATCGAAACAGTATTATCAAGTGCTTGAGGCACCCGAAAAGCGCTGGTTTCAATTTGAGAACTCAGCTCACACCCCGCATATTGAGGAGCCGGCATTATTCGCGAACACATTAAGTCGACATGCACGACACCATTTATGATAGATCCTTGATAAATAAGAAAAACCCCTGTATAATAAAAAAAGTGTGCAAACCATGCATATTTTAAATAAGTCTTGCAACATGCGCCTATTTTCTGTATAATGGTGTATGTTGGTCTTTGACTGCGATGAAGTGAGAGGTTGCTGACACACCCGGCCGCTTTGCCATGGCAAGGTGTTCAGGTTTTTCTCACGGAGAACTGTCTAACGTGATGTAGGCGAAAAGGAGGGAAAATAATGGCAAAACAAAAAATTCGTATTCGTTTGAAAGCATATGATCATAGAATCCTTGATCAATCTGCAGAGAAGATTGTTGAAACGGCAAAACGTTCTGGTGCCAGCGTATCTGGTCCGATTCCGTTGCCAACTGAAAAATCAGTTTACACAATCCTTCGTGCGGTGCACAAATACAAAGATTCTCGTGAGCAATTTGAAATGCGTACACATAAACGTTTAATCGACATTGTGAACCCAACACCACAAACTGTTGATGCTCTTATGCGATTAGACTTACCATCTGGTGTCGATATCGAAATTAAACTTTAATTCTAAAATATAGAATGATCTTAATAGGAGGTGTGACGAATGACCAAAGGAATCTTAGGAAGAAAAATTGGTATGACGCAAGTATTCGCTGAGAATGGTGATCTTATTCCGGTAACTGTTATCGAGGCTGCTCCAAACGTTGTTCTTCAAAAGAAAACAGCTGAAAACGACGGTTACGAAGCAATCCAGCTTGGTTTTGACGACAAGCGTGAAAAGCTTTCTAACAAACCTGAAAAAGGGCACGTTGCAAAAGCGGAAACTGCTCCTAAGCGCTTCGTTAAAGAATTACGCGGAGTGGAAATGGATGCGTATGAAGTTGGTCAGGAAGTCAAGGTTGAAATTTTCTCTGCTGGAGAAATCGTAGATGTAACAGGAGTATCTAAAGGTAAAGGTTTCCAAGGTGCGATCAAGCGCCACGGACAATCTCGCGGACCTATGTCTCACGGTTCACGCTACCACCGTCGTCCTGGTTCAATGGGACCTGTAGATCCTAACCGTGTATTCAAAGGTAAATTATTACCTGGACGTATGGGCGGAGAGCAAATCACTGTTCAAAACCTTGAAATCGTAAAAGTTGATGCAGAACGCAATCTTCTTTTGATCAAAGGTAACGTACCTGGTGCGAAGAAATCTTTAATCACTGTTAAAAGTGCTGTTAAATCTAAATAATTCTCTTAGGAAAGGAGGAAATTGATTATGCCAAAAGTAGCATTATACAACCAAAACGGTTCTACTGCTGGTGACATCGAATTAAACGCTTCTGTATTTGGTATCGAACCAAATGAGAGTGTTGTATTCGACGCTATTCTTATGCAAAGAGCTTCCTTACGTCAAGGAACTCACAAAGTAAAAAATCGTTCTGAAGTACGCGGCGGAGGTCGTAAACCATGGCGTCAAAAAGGTACTGGACGTGCCCGTCAAGGTTCAATCCGTTCACCGCAATGGCGCGGAGGTGGTGTCGTATTCGGCCCAACACCACGCAGCTATTCTTATAAATTACCTAAAAAAGTTCGCCGCTTGGCAATCAAATCAGTATTGTCTTCTAAAGTGAACGACAACAATATCATCGTTCTTGAAGATCTTACTCTTGATACGGCTAAAACAAAAGAAATGGCAGCTATCCTTAAAGGATTATCTGTTGAGAAAAAAGCTTTAATCGTAACTGCGGATGCAAACGAAGCAGTAGCTTTATCTGCTCGTAACATTCCTGGAGTTACTGTTGTTGAAGCTAACGGAATCAACGTTTTAGACGTTGTCAACCACGAGAAGCTTCTGATTACAAAAGCAGCGGTTGAAAAAGTAGAGGAGGTGCTTGCATAATGAAAGATCCTCGTGATGTTCTAAAGCGCCCCGTCATTACTGAACGTTCTGCTGATTTAATGACTGAAAAGAAATATACTTTTGAAGTTGATGTAAGAGCTAACAAAACAGAAGTGAAAGACGCGGTTGAAAGCATCTTTGGAGTGAAAGTTGACAAAGTCAACATCATGAACTACAAAGGTAAATCAAAACGTGTTGGACGCTACACTGGTATGACTAGCCGTCGCAGAAAAGCGATCGTAAAACTTACTGCAGACAGCAAAGAAATCGAAATTTTTGAAGCTTAATTATCTGTAAAAAGAAGGAGGGAAATTCAAAATGGCGATTAAAAAGTATAAACCGACCTCTAATGGACGTCGTGGCATGACAACTTCAGATTTTGCTGAAATCACGACTGACAAGCCGGAAAAATCCTTGCTTGCTCCCCTTCACAAAAAAGGCGGACGTAACAACCAAGGTAAATTGACTGTACGTCACCAAGGTGGCGGACATAAACGCCAATACCGTGTTATCGACTTCAAACGCGATAAAGATGGTATACCTGGACGCGTTGCTACAGTTGAATACGATCCAAACCGTTCAGCTAACATCGCTCTAATCAACTATGCAGACGGAGAAAAACGTTACATTCTTGCTCCTAAAGGAATTCAAGTAGGTACTGAAATCATGTCAGGTCCTGAAGCTGACATTAAAGTAGGTAATGCACTTCCACTTATCAACATCCCTGTTGGTACAGTTGTGCATAACATTGAATTAAAACCTGGTAAAGGCGGACAGCTTGTACGTTCAGCTGGTACATCTGCTCAGGTTCTTGGTAAAGAAGGTAAATACGTTCTTGTACGTCTTAACTCTGGTGAAGTTCGCATGATCCTTTCTGCTTGCCGTGCTTCTATCGGTCAAGTAGGCAACGAACAGCACGAACTTATCAACATTGGTAAAGCTGGACGTTCTCGCTGGAAAGGCATCCGTCCTACTGTTCGTGGTTCTGTAATGAACCCTAACGATCACCCACACGGTGGTGGTGAAGGACGTGCGCCAATCGGACGTAAATCACCAATGTCTCCATGGGGCAAACCAACTCTTGGATTCAAGACTCGTAAGAAAAAGAACAAATCCGATAAATTTATCGTACGTCGTCGTAAAAATAAATAACGGGGTTGTCTACGGTTCTTTTCGGACCGTAGTGCAATCACGAAGGGAGGTTCCAAAATGGCTCGCAGCTTAAAAAAAGGACCATTTGTCGATGGACACTTGATGACTAAAATCGAGAAATTAAATGAAACAGACAAGAAACAAGTCGTAAAAACTTGGTCTCGTCGTTCTACTATTTTCCCACAGTTTATTGGTCACACAATCGCAGTCTATGACGGACGTAAACACGTGCCTGTATTCATCTCTGAAGATATGGTAGGGCACAAGTTGGGTGAATTCGCTCCAACTCGTACGTACAAAGGTCATGCTAGTGATGACAAAAAAACAAGACGCTAAGAGAGGAGGCTTTTAAATGCAAGCTAAAGCTGTTGCAAGAACAGTCCGTATTGCTCCTCGTAAAGCACGTCTAGTAATGGACCTGATTCGAGGCAAGCAAGTAGGTGAGGCAGTATCAATCTTGAACCTTACACCAAGAGCTGCTTCTCCAATTATCGAGAAAGTATTAAAATCCGCTATTGCAAATGCTGAGCATAACTATGAAATGGACGCTAACAACCTGGTTATTTCTCAAGCATTCGTTGACGAAGGCCCTACGTTAAAAAGATTCCGCCCACGTGCTATGGGACGTGCGAGCCAAATTAACAAACGTACGAGCCACATTACAATCGTTGTATCAGAAAAGAAGGAGGGATAAGTAGTGGGTCAAAAGGTAAATCCAGTCGGTCTTCGTATCGGAGTCATTCGTGATTGGGAATCTAAGTGGTACGCTGGTAAAGATTACGCTGACTTCCTGCACGAAGATTTAAAAATTCGTGAATACATTAGCAAACGCCTTTCTGACGCTTCTGTTTCTAAAGTAGAAATCGAGCGTGCAGCAAACCGCGTTAACATTACGATCCACACAGCTAAGCCTGGTATGGTTATCGGTAAAGGCGGTTCTGAAGTCGAAGCACTTCGCAAAGCCCTTAACAGCCTTACTGGCAAGCGTGTACACATTAACATTCTTGAAATTAAAAGAGCAGATCTTGATGCACAGCTAGTTGCTGACAACATCGCTCGTCAATTAGAAAACCGTGTTTCTTTCCGCCGTGCGCAGAAACAACAAATCCAACGTACTATGCGTGCTGGAGCACAAGGTGTGAAAACAATGGTTTCTGGTCGTCTTGGCGGTGCAGATATCGCTCGTTCTGAATACTACAGTGAAGGAACTGTTCCATTGCACACATTGCGTGCGGACATTGACTATGCAACATCTGAAGCTGATACTACTTACGGTAAGCTTGGTGTAAAAGTCTGGATCTATCGTGGAGAGGTTCTTCCTACTAAGAAGAAAACTGAGGAAGGAGGAAAATAATATGTTATTACCAAAACGCGTTAAATATCGCAGAGAGCATCGCGGAAAAATGCGTGGCCGTGCGAAAGGCGGTACTGAAGTACATTTCGGAGAATTCGGTATCCAAGCTCTAGAAGCTTCTTGGATTACTAACCGTCAAATCGAAGCTGCACGTATTGCGATGACTCGTTACATGAAACGTGGCGGTAAAGTTTGGATCAAAATTTTCCCTTCTAAACCTTACACTGCTAAACCACTTGAGGTACGTATGGGATCCGGTAAAGGGGCTCCAGAAGGTTGGGTAGCTGTTGTAAAACCGGGCAAAGTTTTATTTGAAATTTCTGGTGTGTCTGAAGAGGTTGCTCGTGAAGCGCTTCGCCTTGCATCTCACAAATTGCCAATTAAAACGAAGTTCGTAAAACGTGAAGAAATTGGTGGTGAATCAAATGAAAGCTAATGAAATTCGTGACCTTACCACTGCTGAAATTGAACAAAAAGTAAAGTCTCTTAAAGAAGAACTTTTCAATCTTCGCTTTCAATTAGCGACAGGACAACTTGAAAATACTGCTCGCATTCGTGAAGTGCGCAAAGCTATCGCGCGCATGAAAACTGTGATTCGTGAAAGAGAAATTGCTGCTAATAAATAATCACTGAGGGGAGGTCGTGAGCATGAGCGAACGTAACCAACGCAAAGTTTACCAAGGCCGTGTTGTTTCTGACAAAATGGATAAAACCATTACTGTTGTTGTTGAGACATACAAAAAACATACACTTTACGGTAAACGCGTAAAATACTCAAAAAAATTCAAAGCACATGATGAAAATAATCAAGCTAAAATCGGTGACATCGTTAAGATCATGGAAACTCGTCCATTGTCTGCAACTAAGCGTTTCCGTCTAGTTGAAGTTGTCGAAGAAGCTGTTATTATCTAATAAAGTTCGGAATTCTTTTTCCGAAGGGAGGTAACAAATAATGATTCAACAAGAGACTCGTTTAAAAGTAGCTGACAACTCTGGCGCACGTGAAGTACTTACTATTAAAGTTCTTGGTGGTTCTGGACGTAAAACAGCTAACATTGGTGATGTAATTGTTTGCACGGTTAAACAAGCAACACCAGGAGGCGTTGTCAAAAAAGGTGAAGTCGTAAAAGCTGTTATCGTTCGCACTAAAAGCGGAGCGCGCAGAAGTGACGGTTCATACATCAGCTTCGATGAGAATGCCTGTGTTATCATCCGTGACGACAAGAGCCCACGCGGAACTCGTATCTTCGGACCAGTTGCTCGTGAATTGCGTGAAAACAACTTTATGAAAATTGTTTCTCTAGCTCCAGAAGTTATCTAATGAAATAAATGCCTTACTCAAGGAGGTGCGATCAGGATGCATGTAAAAAAAGGCGATAAAGTTATGGTTATCTCTGGTAAAGATAAAGGCAAACAAGGAACAATCCTTGCTGCTTTCCCTAAAAAGGACCGCGTTTTAGTTGAAGGTGTTAACATGGTAAAGAAACACTCTAAACCAACTCAAGCTAACCCTCAAGGCGGTATTTCTAATCAAGAGGCGCCAATTCATGTATCAAACGTTATGCCGCTCGATCCTAAAACAGGTGAAGTGACTCGCGTAGGATACAAAGTGGAAGATGGCAAAAAAGTTCGTGTAGCAAAAAAATCTGGGCAAGTTCTAGATAAATAGTATTAAAAGGAAGGGAGGTCTATCTCATGAACCGCCTTAAAGAAAAGTACAATAAAGAAATTGCACCTGCTTTAATGACTAAGTTCAACTATGATTCAGTCATGCAAGTGCCTAAAATCGAAAAAATCGTAATCAACATGGGTGTTGGTGACGCTGTTCAAAACGCCAAAGCAATCGACAGTGCTGTTGAAGAATTAACGTTTATCGCAGGTCAAAAACCTGTCGTTACTCGTGCGAAGAAATCAATTGCTGGATTCCGTCTTCGTGAGGGAATGCCTATCGGTGCGAAAGTAACTCTTCGCGGAGAGCGCATGTATGATTTCCTTGATAAACTTATTTCTGTATCTTTACCACGTGTACGTGACTTCCGCGGGGTTTCTAAAAAATCTTTCGACGGTCGCGGTAACTACACACTTGGTATCAAAGAACAGTTAATCTTCCCTGAAATTGACTACGATAAAGTAACAAAGGTTCGCGGAATGGACATCGTTATCGTAACAACTGCTAATACTGACGAAGAAGCTCGTGAGCTATTAACTCAAGTAGGTATGCCGTTCCAGAAATAATCAATGAAAGGGAGGCGAAATCGTGGCTAAAAAGTCTATGATTGCGAAACAACAACGTACACCAAAGTTTAAAGTACAAGAGTACACACGCTGTGAACGCTGCGGACGTCCGCATTCAGTCATTCGTAAATTTAAACTTTGCCGTATTTGTTTCCGTGAGCTTGCATATAAAGGACAAATTCCTGGCGTGAAAAAAGCCAGCTGGTAATCCCCAAGAAAGGGAAGGAGGTAATTATATAATGGTTATGACAGATCCAATTGCAGATATGCTAACTCGTATTCGCAATGCAAACATGGTACGTCATGAGAAGCTTGAAATTCCTGCTTCTAAATTGAAAAGAGAAATTGCTGAAATTTTAAAGCGTGAAGGTTTCATTCGTGACGTTGAGTTCGTAGAAGACAGCAAACAAGGTATCATCCGCGTTTTCTTGAAATACGGACAAAACAACGAGCGCGTTATCACTGGTCTTAAAAGAATCAGCAAGCCTGGTTTGCGTGTTTATGCTAAATCTAATGAAGTACCTCGCGTACTTAACGGTCTTGGAATCGCGATTATTTCTACATCACAAGGTGTTTTAACGGACAAAGAAGCCCGTGCAAAACAAGCTGGTGGAGAAGTTCTAGCATACGTTTGGTAAGAAGTTTAACATGAATGGAGGTGTTTGGTATGTCTCGTGTAGGTAAGAAGCTACTTGAGATTCCTTCTGATGTTACAGTAACGTTAAATGATAACAACACTGTAGCTGTGAAAGGACCAAAAGGAGAATTAACTCGTACGTTTCACCCTGATATGGAGATTAAAGTAGAGGACAATGTGCTTACAGTCGCTCGTCCTTCTGATCAAAAAGAGCACCGTGCCCTGCATGGTACGACTCGCAGTCTGCTTGGCAACATGGTTGAAGGTGTATCTAAAGGATTTGAAAGAGGTTTGGAATTAGTCGGTGTCGGTTACCGTGCTTCTAAATCCGGAAATAAACTTGTTTTAAACGTTGGATACTCTCATCCTGTTGAGATCGTTCCTGAAGAAGGCATCGAAATCGAAGTTCCTTCTCAAACAAAAGTAGTTGTAAAAGGTACAGACAAAGAACGTGTAGGAGCTATTGCTGCTAACATCCGCGCTGTACGTTCTCCAGAGCCTTACAAAGGTAAAGGAATCCGCTACGAAGGTGAAGTTGTTCGCCGTAAAGAAGGTAAATCTGCTAAGTAAGATCGCTTAAAGTGAAGAAAGGAGTGACCTAGATGATTACGAAAACTAGCAAAAATGCTGCTCGTCTTAAAAGACACGCTCGTGTTCGCGCTAAACTTTCCGGTACTGCTGAAAGACCGCGCCTGAACGTTTTCCGTTCTAACAAGCACATTTACGCTCAAATCATCGATGATGTAAATGGTGTAACACTTGCTAGTGCATCTACTCTCGATAAAGACTTGAACGTTGAAAGCACTGGAGATACTTCTGCTGCTACTAAAGTTGGAGAATTAGTTGCAAAACGCGCTGCTGAAAAAGGCATTTCTGACGTAGTATTTGACCGTGGCGGATACTTATACCATGGACGTGTAAAAGCTTTGGCTGATGCCGCTCGTGAAGCTGGACTTAAATTTTAATAAAAGAAGGAGGGACACATGATTATGCGTCGTATTGACCCAAGCAAATTAGAGTTAGAAGAACGCTTAGTTACGGTTAACCGCGTAGCGAAAGTTGTTAAAGGTGGTCGTCGTTTCCGCTTCGCAGCTCTAGTCGTTGTCGGTGACAAAAACGGACACGTAGGATTCGGTACTGGTAAAGCACAAGAAGTACCAGAAGCGATCCGCAAAGCTGTTGAAGATGCGAAAAAGAATTTGATTGAAGTACCAATGGTTGGAACTACAATTCCACACGAAATCATCGGACGTTTCGGTGCAGGTAACATCTTGTTAAAACCTGCTTCTGAAGGTACTGGAGTTATCGCTGGAGGCCCTGTACGTGCGGTACTTGAGCTAGCTGGTGTAGCTGATATCCTTTCTAAGTCTTTAGGTTCTAACACACCGATCAACATGATTCGTGCAACACTTCAAGGTTTAAGTGAACTTAAACGTGCTGAAGACGTTGCGAAGCTTCGTGGAAAATCTGTAGAAGAACTGTTAGGATAAGGAGGGAACATTAATGGCTAAATTAGAAATTACCCTCAAACGAAGTGTAATCGGTCGCCCGGAAGACCAACGCGTTACTGTAAGAACACTTGGTTTAAAGAAAACAAACCAAACTGTTGTGCATGAAGACAACGCTGCGATCCGTGGTATGATTAATAAAGTATCTCATTTAGTTTCTGTTAAAGAACAATAAAAATATTTGATCGGATAAGGAGGTGTCCTAATGAAACTTCATGAATTAAAACCTTCAGAAGGTTCACGCAAAACGCGTAATCGCGTAGGTCGTGGTATTGGTTCTGGCAACGGTAAAACAGCTGGTAAAGGTCACAAAGGTCAAAACGCTCGTTCTGGCGGCGGTGTACGCCCTGGATTCGAGGGGGGACAAATGCCTTTATTCCAACGTCTTCCTAAACGCGGTTTCACTAACATCAACCGCAAGGAATACGCTGTAGTCAACCTAGACAAATTGAACGGTTTTGCAGAAGGAACGGAAGTCACTCCTGAACTTCTTCTAGAGACTGGTGTTATTAGCAAACTTAATGCAGGAGTAAAGATTCTTGGCAACGGTAAATTAGAGAAAAAATTAACTGTAAAAGCCAATAAATTCTCTGCTTCTGCGAAAGAAGCTGTTGAAGCTGCTGGCGGTACAGCTGAGGTGATCTAACTTGTTTAAAACAATCTCCAACTTTATGCGTGTGAGTGATATCAGGAATAAAATCATATTCACTTTACTCATGCTTATCGTCTTTCGCATAGGTGCGTTTATTCCTGTGCCTTACGTTAACGCTGAAGCGTTACAGGCGCAGTCTCAAATGGGTGTTTTTGATCTCCTTAATACATTTGGCGGCGGTGCGCTTTACCAATTTTCCATTTTCGCAATGGGAATTACTCCTTATATCACGGCTTCGATCATCATTCAGCTGCTTCAGATGGATGTTGTACCGAAGTTTACCGAGTGGTCTAAGCAAGGTGAAGTTGGCCGCCGTAAATTAGCTCAGTTCACAAGGTACTTTACGATTGTGCTTGGTTTCATCCAAGCATTAGGTATGTCATATGGATTTAACAATCTGGCAAACGGTATGCTGATCGAAAAATCCGGTGTATCGACATATCTTATCATTGCTTTAGTGCTCACTGGCGGAACTGCCTTTTTAATGTGGCTTGGGGAACAAATTACTTCTCATGGAGTAGGCAACGGAATATCGATCATTATCTTCGCGGGGATTGTGTCTAGTATTCCAAAAACAATTGGGCAAATATATGAGACTCAATTTGTCGGCAGCAACGATCAGTTGTTTATTCATATTGTGAAAGTCGCACTTCTTGTGATTGCGATTTTAGCAGTTATTGTTGGAGTTATTTTCATTCAGCAAGCCGTACGGAAAATTGCGATTCAATATGCTAAAGGCACAGGTCGTTCACCTGCTGGCGGAGGTCAGTCTACACACCTTCCATTGAAAGTGAATCCTGCAGGGGTTATTCCGGTAATCTTTGCGGTTGCGTTTTTGATAACGCCGCGGACGATCGCGTCATTCTTTGGAACAAACGATGTGACAAAGTGGATTCAAAACAACTTTGATAATACGCATCCGGTGGGTATGGCGATATATGTTGCGTTGATTATTGCCTTTACGTACTTTTATGCTTTTGTACAGGTAAACCCTGAACAAATGGCTGATAACCTTAAAAAACAGGGTGGCTATATCCCGGGGGTTCGTCCAGGGAAAATGACTCAAGATAGAATTACGAGCATTTTGTATCGACTTACGTTTGTGGGTTCTATATTCTTAGCCGTGATTTCCATTCTTCCTATCTTTTTCATTCAATTCGCTGGATTGCCTCAAAGTGCACAAATTGGCGGAACGTCTTTGTTAATTGTTGTCGGGGTAGCCTTGGAGACAATGAAACAACTAGAAAGCCAGTTGGTGAAACGAAACTACCGTGGATTTATGAAAAACTAGAGGAAATGGATTTATCCATTCCCTCTTAATAAAGAGAGGACGGGGGAAATCCGAATGAACTTAGTCTTAATGGGGCTTCCTGGTGCCGGTAAAGGCACACAGGGCGAACGAATTGTTGAGGATTATGGGATTCCTCATATCTCAACAGGAGATATGTTCCGTGCTGCTATGAAAGAAGAAACACCACTCGGACTCGAAGCAAAATCTTATATTGATAAGGGAGAGCTCGTACCTGATGAAGTCACAATCGGAATTGTAAAAGAGAGACTTGGCAAAGATGATTGTGAAAGAGGTTTTCTTCTGGACGGATTTCCGCGAACAGTCGCTCAAGCCGAAGCTCTTGAAGAAATTCTTGAGGAATACGGCAAGCCGATTGATTATGTCATTAACATTGAAGTCGACAAAGACGCTCTTATGGAACGTCTGACTGGACGCAGAATTTGCAGTGTTTGCGGCACAACCTATCATTTAGTCTTTAATCCGCCGAAAACGCCGGGTATTTGTGATAAAGACGGAGGCGAACTCTATCAACGGGCAGATGATAATGAGGAAACAGTCTCTAAACGGCTTGAGGTAAACATGAAGCAAACTCAGCCTTTACTCGATTTCTATTCAGAGAAAGGTTATCTTGCAAACGTGAATGGCCAGCAGGACATTCAAGACGTTTATGCAGATGTGAAGGATCTTCTTGGAGGATTAAAAAAATGATTATCTGTAAAACCCCACGTGAACTTGGTATCATGCGGGAAGCAGGGCGAATCGTGGCTTTAACTCATGAAGAGTTAAAAAAGCACATTAAACCAGGAATCTCGACAAAAGAATTGGATCAAATTGCCGAACGTTTTATTAAGAAGCAGGGTGCAATCCCATCTTTTAAGGGGTATAATGGGTTTCGCGGGAGCATTTGCGTATCAGTTAATGAAGAACTCGTTCACGGCATACCTGGCAGCAGGGTGCTGAAGGACGGTGACATCATCAGTATTGATATCGGTGCTAAATTAAATGGTTATCATGGTGACTCTGCATGGACATATCCGGTAGGAAACATCAGCGATGATGACAAAAAACTTCTGGAAGTGACAGAGGAGTCTTTATATAAAGGCTTGCAGGAAGCAAAACCAGGTGAACGTTTGTCGAATATTTCCCACGCAATACAAACGTATGTCGAAAATGAGCAGTTTTCAGTTGTTAGGGAGTATGTCGGACATGGTGTTGGTCAAGACTTGCATGAGGACCCGCAAATTCCTCATTACGGTCCGCCCAACAAAGGACCACGGCTTAAACCTGGCATGGTTCTCGCTATTGAACCTATGGTGAACGCTGGCAGCCGCTACGTGAAAACATTGGCTGATAACTGGACGGTTGTAACGGTAGATGGGAAAAAGTGTGCTCATTTTGAACATACGATTGCGATTACGGAAACGGGTTTTGATATACTGACGAGAGTCTAGATGATGAAAATAATTCCGAAGACAGATGTTTTTCAAGCTTGATAGGGCAGAAAGCTTGGGTGAACATTGGCAAGACCGAATTCATCTTGCTGCTTGTCGTTGGAATTTTAACCATCATCAATGTACTAACAGCAGACGGAGAAAAGCGTACATTTCATTCTCCTAAGAAAAAGAATATCAATCATTTAACCCTTTATGATTGCGTATCTCCGGAAGTTCAGAACAGTATAAACGAAACAGGGCGTGTGACAAACTTCTTTTGAAATTTGTCAGAAAGCAAGTTACTGATTTGAAGAAGGGAGAACACTTGAATGGCGAAAGACGATGTAATTGAAGTGGAAGGTACTATAGTCGAAACACTGCCAAACGCGATGTTCAAAGTTGAACTTGAAAATGGCCACACTGTTTTGGCTCATGTATCTGGTAAAATCCGCATGCACTTCATTCGCATTTTACCTGGAGACAAAGTTACGGTAGAATTATCTCCATATGACTTAACTCGTGGCAGGATTACGTACCGTTACAAATAAAGCACTCCGGAAACTGAAGGAGGTTGGAAACACATGAAAGTGAGACCATCAGTTAAACCAATCTGCGAAAAATGTAAAGTTATTCGCAGAAAAGGAAAAGTAATGGTGATCTGTGAAAATCCAAAGCATAAACAAAAACAAGGATAATTTATAAGGAGGTGCCCAGAGAATGGCTCGTATTGCTGGTGTAGATATCCCACGTGACAAACGTGTTGTTATTTCTTTAACATACATCTTCGGAATTGGCCGCACAACGGCTCAGCAAGTTTTAAAAGAAGCTGGAGTTTCAGAAGATACTCGTGTGCGCGATCTTACTGAAGAAGAACTTGGTAAAATCCGTGATATTATTGACAAACTGAAAGTAGAAGGTGACCTTCGCCGTGAAGTTTCTCTTAATATCAAACGTCTGATCGAAATCGGAAGCTACCGCGGAATCCGTCATCGCAGAGGATTACCTGTTCGCGGACAAAACTCTAAAAACAATGCGCGTACTCGTAAAGGTCCGCGTCGTACTGTAGCTAACAAGAAAAAATAAGTAAGGGAGGTTCTTAAACAATGGCTGCTGCTCGTAAATCTAACACGCGTAAACGTCGCGTGAAAAAGAATATTGAGTCTGGAATTGCTCATATTCGTTCAACTTTCAATAACACGATCGTTACGATCACTGACACTCATGGTAATGCTATTTCTTGGTCTAGTGCCGGAGCTTTAGGATTCAGAGGTTCTCGTAAATCTACTCCTTTTGCTGCGCAAATGGCTGCAGAAACAGCTGCTAAAGGTTCAATCGAACATGGTCTTAAAACTCTAGAGGTTACTGTTAAAGGACCTGGTTCAGGCCGTGAAGCTGCAATCCGTGCACTTCAAGCTGCTGGACTAGAAGTCACTGCTATCAGAGACGTAACTCCTGTTCCTCATAACGGATGCCGTCCACCAAAACGTCGCCGCGTGTAATTTGTTTGTATAGATTTTGTGTCCCTGTCAATAATGGGTTATGATACAGTTATTTATGAAACGAATGCACCGACTCGTTGCCTGAGCACATACGGGACTAAACAATGGGGAATTTCGGATGGAATCTCATATGATTCTATTCGAGGTTTCGACGTTTTGAAGGAGGGTTTTAAGTAATGATCGAGATTGAAAAACCAAAAATCGAAACGGTTGAAATCAGCGACGATGCCAAATTTGGTAAGTTTGTCGTAGAGCCACTTGAGCGTGGATATGGTACAACTCTGGGTAACTCCTTACGTCGTATCCTCTTATCCTCACTCCCTGGTGCCGCTGTAACATCAATCCAGATAGATGGTGTACTGCACGAATTCTCGACAATTGAAGGCGTTGTGGAAGATGTTACAACGATTATCTTACACATTAAAAAGCTTGCATTGAAAATCTACTCTGATGAAGAGAAGACGCTAGAAATTGATGTACAGGGTGAAGGAACTGTAACGGCAGCTGATATTACACACGATAGTGATGTAGAGATCTTAAATCCTGATCTTCATATCGCGACTCTTGGTGAGAATGCGAGTTTCCGAGTTCGCCTTACTGCTCAAAGAGGACGTGGGTATACGCCTGCTGACGCAAACAAGAGAGACGATCAGCCAATCGGCGTGATTCCGATCGATTCTATCTATACGCCAGTTTCTCGTGTATCTTATCAGGTAGAGAACACTCGTGTAGGCCAAGTTGCAAACTATGATAAACTTACACTTGATGTTTGGACTGATGGAAGCACTGGACCGAAAGAAGCAATTGCGCTTGGTTCAAAGATTTTAACTGAACACCTTAATATATTCGTTGGTTTAACTGACGAAGCTCAACATGCTGAAATCATGGTTGAAAAAGAAGAAGATCAAAAAGAGAAAGTTCTTGAAATGACAATTGAAGAATTGGATCTTTCTGTTCGTTCTTACAACTGCTTAAAGCGTGCGGGTATTAACACGGTTCAAGAGCTTGCGAACAAGACGGAAGAAGATATGATGAAAGTTCGAAATCTAGGACGCAAATCACTTGAAGAAGTGAAAGCGAAACTAGAAGAACTTGGACTCGGACTTCGCAAAGACGATTGACTAGTTTCCCATGTGAACTAGGATTTTCGTGTGTTTATTATTCAGAAACAGCATTCCAATAAAGGAGGGGACATCACATGTCATACAGAAAACTAGGACGTACGAGTGCACAGCGTAAAGCTATGCTTCGTGATCTTACAACTGATTTGATCATCAACGAAAGAATCGAAACAACTGAAACACGTGCGAAAGAACTTCGCTCTGTAGTTGAAAAAATGATCACGCTTGGCAAACGCGGTGATCTTCACGCTCGCCGTCAAGCTGCTGCATACATCCGCAACGAGGTTGCAAACGAAGAAAATAACCAAGATGCACTTCAAAAATTATTCTCTGACATTGCAACTCGTTACGAGGAGCGCCAAGGCGGATACACACGTATTATGAAGCTTGGTCCTCGCCGTGGTGACGGAGCACCAATGGCAATTATCGAATTGGTTTAATCACATATTTTTGTGTATCTAAAGAAGGGCGGGACAGTTTCTAACTGGATCTATGCCCTTTTTTTAGATACTGCAACTTTTAATAGAGAGAAAAGCAGAGCATTAGCTGAGAGGAGGCCGGTTTTCCATGAATCAAAATCAGTTGATATCGGTAGAGGATATCGTATTTCGATATCGGAAGGACGCAGAAAGACGAGCACTAGACGGCGTCTCCCTGCAGGTGTATGAGGGTGAATGGCTTGCAATCGTAGGTCATAACGGTTCAGGGAAATCAACACTGGCCCGGGCATTGAATGGTTTAATTCTTCCTGAATCAGGCGACATTGAGGTTGCCGGGATTCAATTGACAGAGGAATCTGTTTGGGAAGTGCGTAAGAAGATAGGTATGGTCTTTCAAAATCCGGATAACCAATTTGTCGGAACGACTGTTCGCGATGATGTGGCTTTTGGTTTAGAAAACAATGGTGTACCGCGGGAAGAAATGATTGAGAGAGTAGACTGGGCAGTAAAACAGGTGAATATGCAAGATTTTCTCGATCAAGAGCCGCACCATCTCTCCGGAGGCCAAAAGCAGAGAGTTGCGATTGCGGGGGTTATTGCCGCACGTCCTGATATTATTATCTTAGATGAAGCAACATCCATGCTTGATCCGATCGGGCGAGAAGAAGTGCTTGAAACGGTAAGACATTTAAAAGAGCAGGGCATGGCGACTGTCATATCCATTACACATGATCTGAATGAGGCAGCAAAAGCAGACAGGATCATTGTCATGAATGGCGGTAAAAAATATGCTGAAGGGCCGCCTGAAGAGATTTTTAAATTGAATAAAGAACTTGTTCGAATCGGGCTTGATTTACCCTTCTCATTCCAGCTTAGCCAGCTTTTAAGAGAAAATGGACTGGCTTTGGAAGAAAACCATTTGACTCAGGAAGGGCTGGTGAAAGAGCTGTGGACATTACAATCAAAGATGTAGAGCATCGTTATCAGATGAAGACGCCGTTTGAGCGCCTAGCACTGTATGATATCAATGCATCGATTAAAGAAGGAAGCTACGTAGCCGTTATCGGACATACAGGCTCTGGCAAGTCCACTCTTCTTCAGCACCTAAATGGTCTCCTGAAGCCGACGAAGGGACAGATATCACTAGGCAGCACTGTCATTCAGGCAGGGAAAAAGAATAAAGATCTGAAAAAACTTCGTAAAAAAGTCGGAATCGTTTTCCAATTTCCTGAGCATCAATTATTTGAAGAAACAGTTCTTAAAGATATTTCATTCGGACCGATGAACTTTGGTGTTAAAAAAGAAGATGCTGAACAAAAAGCGAGAGAGATGCTGCAGCTTGTAGGTTTATCAGAAGAGCTTTTGGACAGGTCACCCTTTGAATTAAGCGGGGGACAAATGCGCAGAGTTGCAATTGCCGGCGTACTTGCAATGGATCCTGAAGTGCTTGTTCTGGATGAACCGACTGCAGGTTTGGACCCAAGAGGGCGAAAAGAGATTATGGATATGTTTTATGAGCTTCATCAGCGTGGGAACCTGACGACGATCCTTGTGACACACAGCATGGAGGATGCAGCTGCATACGCTGATGAAATAATTGTTATGCATAAAGGAACGATACAAGCATCAGGCAGTCCGCGTGATCTGTTTTTAAAGGGTGAAGAGATGGCCGGCTGGGGGCTGGATCTTCCTGAAACAATAAAATTCCAAAGACACCTTGAAGCTGTACTGGGTGTGAGATTTAATGAGCCTATGCTCACAATCGAAGATGCCGCTGCTGAAATCCGTGCTCTTTTTCAGGGGGAGAAGACTTTATGATGGACAGCATGATTATCGGCAAGTATGTACCGGGGACTTCACTTGTGCACCGGCTTGACCCCAGAACAAAACTGATCACGATCTTTTTATTTGTCTGCATTGTATTCTTAGCCAATAATGTTCAGACATATGCGTTGCTTGGTTTATTTACAATTGGCGTCGTTTCTTTAACAAGAGTTCCTTTCTCTTTTTTAATGAAAGGGCTGAAGCCAATCATCTGGATTGTCCTTTTTACGTTCCTTCTTCATATCCTTATGACACATGAAGGACCGATTATCTTTCAAATAGGTTTTTTCAAAGTCTATGAGGGCGGTCTGGTTCAGGGGATATTCATTTCTCTTAGATTCGTCTATTTGATTTTAATCACAACTTTATTAACGCTTACGACTACACCGATTGAGATTACCGATGGAATGGAGCAGCTGCTGAACCCATTGAAAAAATTAAAGCTTCCTGTTCATGAGCTGGCTCTTATGATGTCAATTTCTTTACGGTTTATTCCGACACTGATGGAGGAGACAGATAAGATCATGAAGGCTCAGATGGCGCGAGGCGTTGATTTTACAAGCGGGCCTGTCAAAGAAAGAGTGAAGGCTATTGTCCCGCTTCTTGTCCCGCTCTTCGTCAGCGCATTTAAACGCGCCGAAGAGCTTGCGGTGGCAATGGAAGCAAGAGGCTATCAAGGCGGAGAAGGACGTACGAAATATAGAAAGCTTGTATGGACAGGAAAAGACACTTCTGTCATTGTCAGCTTAATTGTATTAGCTGCTTTGTTATTTTTCTTAAGGGCTTAGAGGTGCTGTATGAGACTGAAATGCACGATTTCTTATGACGGACATTTGTTTAACGGTTATCAGGTTCAGCCGGGCAAAAGAACGGTTCAGGATGAACTGGAGAAGGCTTTGGCTGTCCTGCATAAGTCAAAAGACAGAATTCCGGTCGTTTCGTCTGGAAGAACAGACAGCGGGGTTCACGCAGCCGGACAGGTGATTCATTTTGACACTCCACTGTCTATCCCGGCTGAGAGATGGCCATATGCCTTAAATGCACTGCTTCCGGACGATATCGCAGTCAAACAGGCAGAAATTGCGGATGATGGGTTCCATGCACGATTTAGCGCAGTCAAAAAAGAATATCGCTACTTTGTATACACGGAGAAACACCCGGACGTATTTAAACGGCATTACGCTTACCATTTTTCATATCGCCTTAATGTGCAGGACATGAGAGAAGCGGCAAAGCATCTTATAGGGACACATGATTTTACGAGCTTTTGCGCGGCTAAAACAGAAGTGCAGGACAAGGTAAGAACGATATACGAACTTGATTGGACTGAGACGGCTGACGGCCTGCAAATGCGGATCACAGGCAGCGGTTTCTTATATAATATGGTCAGAATTATTGCGGGTACTTTGCTTGATGCAGGTATTGGAAAAATTTCTCCCGATGAGGTGAAATCCATGCTGGAAGCGAAGGATCGCGAAGCGGCAGGGCGCACAGCGCCGGGGCACGGGCTATATTTATGGAACGTTTACTATGACAACTAAACCAGGTGTATAATATTTTCTTGACAGAGTCTGCATAAAGTTATAAGATATCATATGGTATGTATTTCAACCCCACGATAAGCCCCGGAACTTATTGTGTTGTGAAATAGAACGTAATCGAAGTTTATTGAAAATGACAGATCATTTAGGAGGGAAATTCAATGCGTACAACACCTATGGCTAACGCAAGTACTATTGAACGCAAGTGGTTAGTTGTTGATGCTGCTGGCAAGACTTTAGGTCGTCTTTCTTCAGAAGTTGCAGCTATCCTTCGCGGAAAACACAAACCAACTTACACACCACACGTTGATACTGGAGATCATGTGATCATCATCAACGCTGAAAAAATCGAGTTAACTGGTAAAAAGTTAACTGACAAAATCTACTACCGTCACACTCAACATCCAGGCGGATTAAAATCAAGAACTGCTCTTGAAATGCGTACAAACTACCCTGAGAAAATGCTTGAGCTTGCTATCAAAGGCATGCTTCCAAAAGGTTCTCTAGGTCGTCAAATGTTCAAAAAATTGAACGTATACCGTGGTTCTGAGCATCCACACGAAGCACAAAAACCTGAAGTTTACGAACTTCGCGGTTAATTAAAAAGGAGGTTACCAATTTGGCACAGGTTCAATATTACGGTACTGGCCGTCGTAAAAGCTCTGTAGCGCGTGTGCGTTTAGTTCCAGGAGAAGGCCGTATCGTCGTTAATAATCGTGAAATCAGCGAACATATCCCATCTGCAGCTTTAATCGAAGATATCAAACAACCATTAACTTTGACTGAAACAGCTGGCACTTATGATGTTTTAGTAAACGTACATGGAGGCGGCTTATCTGGTCAAGCTGGAGCAATCCGTCACGGTATCGCTCGTGCTTTGCTTGAAGCAGATCCAGAATACCGTACAACGCTTAAACGTGCAGGTCTTCTGACTCGTGACGCTCGTATGAAAGAACGTAAAAAATACGGTCTTAAAGGCGCTCGTCGTGCACCTCAGTTCTCAAAACGTTAATTTTACGTTTTCAAAAAGCTCTCGACCTTGGGTTGGGAGCTTTTTTCTTTTAATATAACGTGGCCAGCTCCGCATAAAAATAACACTGAATGGACGCTTGACGGGGTTAAACAAATTGTTTGTTTATAAACGGTCTCACTGTAAAAATCATGATAGCTTTCATTTTTATTCAATTGGAAGTTCGGTCAATGTTTATTATCGTTATGTCGCCAGCCCAGTTCCATTTAACCACTGTATCTCATCCGTTAAAGTTCACTGCTGATTAACCCGGAGAAACAATAGCTCTCATTGCTAATGGCTTATGTAACGAAGTAAAAGTAAATCTGATGATATAAATCACATATCTCCTTTGTGATTTTTTTGCGTTTTTATGAACTTTTTTCTAAATATACAAAGGGAAAGCGATATCAATCTAGAAATATTTGTTATACTCTATACATTAAAGTAAGGAGAAGATTCATGAATGCGTTAGTAGCTCATAATAGCAAAGCCTGGGATAAAAAAGTAGAAACAGGCAATGAATGGACTGTTGCTGCTGAGCAGCAGGTTATCGAACAAGCAAAAAAAGGCAATTGGGATATAAGGGTAACGCCAATGAAAGATGTACCGAAGGATTGGTTTCCGCCGGTCAAAGGTCTGAAAGTACTCTGTTTAGCATCAGGCGGCGGCCAGCAAGGTCCAGTTTTGGCAGCCGCAGGCGCGGATGTCACCGTATTAGATAACTCAGAAAAACAGCTGAATCAGGATAGAATGGTTGCTGAGCGAGATGGTCTCACGATACACACTGTCAAAGGAAGCATGGACGATTTAAGTGTATTTAATGATGAATCATTTGATGTCATTGTACATCCTGTTGCCAATGTTTTTGTTGAGAATGTCCTCCCGGTATGGAAGGAAGCGCACCGTGTGTTGAAAAGGAACGGTGTTCTAATCTCGGGTTTTGTCAATCCTGTTGTATTTCTGTTTGATACAGAATTAGAACAGCAAGGTGTTTTAAAAGTAAAACACTCCATTCCATATGCTGACCCAGAAGATCTTCCGAAACATAGAGTGAAAAAACTGATCGAAAATAATGAGGCTCTGGAATTCGGCCATTCCTTAGAAGACCAAATCAAAGGCCAAATTGATGCCGGTTTTATCGTTACTGGTTTTTATGAAGATAAAGGCGGGTTTGTATTAGACCAATATATCCATACATATTCTGCAACAAGAAGCGTGAAAGTATGAAAAGCAGCGACCTGTTAGAGGGGCTGCTTTTTTCATAACTAATTACAGAACGTTTGTTCCTGACCCTGCAGAAAGTTGATTTTTTATCGATTTTACACCTTCATTTGGGCGAATTTCCAACCGAATTCGGGCATTGTTTCATTATCCAAACCTCAAAATAATCGATAAAAGGAGAGTGAATTTATATGGCAGAAGTACTGTCTTTTATGGATGTGAAACGCCAAAAGGATTTTGAATTAGAAAAGAACTTGCTCAAAGAACTCTCTCTGAGACAAATTATCCAGTCTGTTAAGGATTGTTTGGAACCATTATTTCCATTTTTACATGATGAACGAGATATTATTACTGAAGGCTGTATTGATTTTGCGATTGAAGCTTATTTGTTAGGCGGGCGTTTTGGGATATTCGGCTATTACGGAGAATCCATGCAGAGTATCAGTGCCCGCTCTGCAAGAGAAGAAGAAGAGCTGCGTATGGAGTTTTTTGATTATCTCTATAATTGGATACACGAGCAATACGCAACATTTGATAAAAACACTGTTTATGAAGCGGCACGCAAGTTCATTAAAGATTGGTGGACAGCGGGGTTTGTTCAAAGAGAAAAACAGTGTAAGCTTCGCATGCGATAATCATATTTCCCGGCCCTGTCCCATAGTTATGTAATAACGGACAAGCGGGAGGGGAAGGGATGAGGAAAAAGCTTAAATGGCTCAGTTTTTTGCTAGGCTTCATCGTATTACTATTTCTGTTCAAATATCAGTTCAGCAATAACGACTCTTGGAAGCCGTGGAGCCTGCCCTTGAGCGGTAAAATCATTTATCTAGATCCAGGTCATGGCGGGCCTGACGGCGGAGCAGTCGGCGGAAAGCTGTTAGAGAAGGATGTTACCCTGGAAGTGGCCTTTAGAGTCAGGGATTATCTTCAAGAACAAGGAGCGCTTGTTATCATGACCAGAGAAAGTGATACTGATCTCGCTCCAGAAGGAACAAAAGGCTATAGTCGACGAAAAGCTGAGGATCTAAGACAACGAGTCAAATTAATAAACCATTCAGAGGCGGAGCTCTATATCAGCATTCATCTTAATGCGATTCCGTCACAAAAATGGAGCGGAGCCCAAAGCTTTTATTACGGGAAATATGCGGAAAATGAGAAAGTCGCAAAATACATCCAAGATGAGCTGAGAAGAAATCTGGAAAACACAACCCGGAAAGCAAAGCGGATTCATGGTATCTACTTAATGCAAAACGTCACCAAACCGGGGGCGCTTATAGAAGTCGGATTTTTATCCAATCCAAACGAAGCAACGCTGCTCGGTAAACCGAAATATCAAGACAAGGTGGCATCTTCCATATATAAAGGCATTTTGCGATATTTCACAGAAAAAGGAGACCCTCCGGAGTAATGGAGGGTTTTCTTGTGGTTCTAAGCATAAGACACCCGCCATTTATGTATGATATAATAATAATTGTAAACGAATACACAAAAGGGTGAGGTTCGATGATAAGAGAAGATGAAGTAAGAAAACTAGTCGGAGAAATGCGCGAACCTTTTCTTCAAAGACCTCTGGGAGAATTGGATGCCGTTAAGGAAATTAAAATAAAGCCTGAAAAACGGCATATCAGTGTAAAAGTCGCTCTTGCAAAAACAGGAACTGCAGAACAAATGCAGATTCAGCAAGAGATCGTAAACGTATTAAAAGGGGCAGGAGCTGAGACAGTCGGCCTTCGATTTGAAGAGCTGCCTGAAGAAACGGTTGCTAAATTCCGGGCGCCGTCAGCTGAGAAAAAAACATTATTAAATATGGATAACCCGCCAGTCTTTCTTGCTGTAGCAAGTGGAAAAGGCGGCGTAGGCAAGTCAACTGTGTCAGTAAACCTAGCTATATCTCTGGCTCGTCTAGGGAAAAAGGTTGGTTTAATTGATGCGGATATTTATGGGTTCAGTGTGCCGGACATGATGGGTATCACTGTGCGTCCAACAATTGAAGGAGAGAAACTTCTTCCTGTTGAACGCTTTGGAGTAAAGGTCATGTCAATGGGCTTTTTCGTAGAAGAAAATGCCCCGGTCGTATGGAGAGGGCCGATGCTCGGCAAAATGCTGAATAACTTTTTCCATGAAGTAGAGTGGGGAGAAGTAGACTATATTGTTCTTGATCTTCCGCCTGGTACAGGGGACGTTGCTCTCGATGTACATACAATGCTTCCGAGCTGCAAAGAAATTATCGTATCTACGCCACATCCGACAGCTGCTTTTGTCGCGGCCAGAGCGGGCTCTATGGCGATTAAAACCGATCATGAGGTCGTGGGTGTCATAGAGAACATGGCTTATTATGAAAGTGCAAAGACAGGGGAAAGAGAATATGTGTTTGGAAAAGGCGGAGGAGATAAACTGGCTGAGGAACTAAACGTGCCTTTACTCGGCAGAATCCCATTGAAACAGCCCGATTGGGATAAGGACCAATTTGCTCCGTCTGTTTATGACGAAAATCATCCAATCGGAGAAATATATCAGGACATCGCAAAAAAAATAGATGCAAAAATGTCAGTGCAGGTATAAAAGGTGAACCGGGATTCCAGATCCCGGCTTTCCCTTTATTCACTTTCTTTGGCCGTGTCTTTTGCTGCTTTTTTCAGTTCATCTTCGAACTGTTTTTTGTAAAGTGGACTAGAAAGTGTTTCGTTAATAACCTCTTCTAAATAACTGCGGAATTCTTGGCTTTTTGCCAGCTGGCTGTACTTTTTATCCATGCCGGGATCCTGCATAACGCTCATCAGCATCTTCTGGTAATCTGGATCCTTCATCAGCTTTTTAATCACTTTTTCATGCTCTGTCTGAAGAGTTTTGGCAAAGCCCTCAGCAAAATCAGTGTCTTCAAAGATGTTTTTCCAAAATTCTTCACCTTTTTTAGATGTGAGTGTTTTTTCTATTGTTCCTTTAATTGCATCTTGGTCAATCACCAGCGCTTCATTCATGGCATCATCATTTAATAATTCCTTAATAGCTTTCTTTCCATCATCAGTTTTTAATATATCAACAACCATTTTTTTGGTCTGATCATAGTCCATATCCGCTGCTTGGTCTTTTGGAGCGCAAGCTGTTACAGATAATAACAAAAAACAGCTCATCAATAGCGTTTTGGCTTTTGACATGCTTAAGCTCCTTTCACATACTTGTCTTACCTTTAATATGATTCATCTGTTTGGAATTATACATAACAAAATATCGCTGTTCGCGATTTTTGAGGGGATGAATAAAGAAATGAAAAGCCGTGGTTTAGTTCGTTTTTTCTTTTCTATTTTAGCTGTCGGGGCGCTTATCACGAGTATTGTGGGTTTTGCTTTAAAATGGGGAGAATATAGAGGGCTGTTTCTGACATTTGAAGCGGGACAGATTTTCTCTGTTTTATTTTGGTTTATCGGTGTAGGCATGATTTTCAGTGTGATCAGCCAAATGGGTTTTTTCGTGTTTTTAACAGTCCATCGGTTTGCGCTTGAGATATTAAGGTCCTCCTCTTTGTGGAATTTGCTGCAGTTGTTTTTCATCCTGTTTGTTGCTTTTGATTTAATGTACGTGCGTTTTTTATTTTTTGGAGAGAGCGGAGAATCGCTGGCTGGGTATGCGTGGTTACCGGTGTTTTTATTGATCTTTGGAGTGATTACAGCTTATATAAAGCAAAAGCAGTCCTCTAAGAAAACATTTGTGTCATCGTTGTTTTTGATGGTTGTGATTACCGCATTAGAATGGTTCCCTGCATTAAGAGTAAATGATGAGGACTGGCTTTATTTAATGCTTTTTCCGTTAATGGCATGTAATGCCTTCCAATTGCTGATGTTGCCGAAGTTTGCAGCAAAGTAATTACTTTACCTCTGCGGATTTGGCATCAGAATTTGCGATGAGATCACCCACGGTTACATTTTTTAATCCTTTTTCTTTCAGCTGATGGATGATATCGGGCAACGCTTCTTCTGTTTGTTTTGCCGAATCGGAGGCATGTAAAAGAATAATGTCTCCACCGGAAACTTGCTTGGTCACATTGTCGATGATTTTTTCAACTCCAGGATTTGTCCAGTCTTGCGAGTTCACACTGTAATGAACGACTGTATAATTGTATTGCTTTGCGACCTTTAGAACATTCTTATTGAATTGGCCGGTAGGGGGTCTTAATAGCTGTATGTCTTTGACCCCTAACTTTTCAAAGGCTGTTTGAGCACGGTCTATGTCCTTTTTTATTTCGCTGCTCTCTAAATTGGCATAGTTTTTATAAGCGTAGCCCATGCTCCCAATTTGATGTCCATCCTTTACGATACGGGCCACTGTGTCGGGATGGCGTTCTGCCCAAGAAGCGGACAGGAAAAACGTTGCGTTTTTAATCCCGTTTGCTTTCAGAGTATTAAGTATCGGTTCTGCTCTCTCATCACCCCAGCTGATATCGAAAGTAAGTGAAATATCTTTAGAGTCTGTTTCTCCTTTATAAATGGCTTTAGGTCCGGTGTCAGTTGAAAACACGGGAAGCGGGAGAGCTCTTTGGATATAAAAAAAGCTGGCAGCTGCAAATGCGGCGATAAGTATAATAATTAATTGTTTTACCCGTTTAATGTGCCACACATAGAAGTGATTCACTGATGATGCCTCCTTATCTTGTCCATCATTCTTGTTTTACATCTTATGAGCATGGACAATTGAATATAACCGATAAAATGTCTCTTCACATAGCCTAAATTAGGTGTTGACCTTTTGATAATATCCGTGATATATTATTATTCGTCGCTGATAAACAGCTGACATCAACTAAAAGCTTCATTAAGTACTTTGAAAAAAATTATTGACTTAAAAGAAGCTAAATGTTATAGTAATAAAGCTGCTTCGTTAAGCGGCGGTAATGATCTTTGAAAACTAAACAAGACAAAACGTACCTGTTAATTCAGTTTTTAAAAATCGCACAGCGATGTGCGTAGTCAGTCAAACTACTTTATCGGAGAGTTTGATCCTGGCTCAGGACGAACGCTGGCGGCGTGCCTAATACATGCAAGTCGAGCGGACAGATGGGAGCTTGCTCCCTGATGTTAGCGGCGGACGGGTGAGTAACACGTGGGTAACCTGCCTGTAAGACTGGGATAACTCCGGGAAACCGGGGCTAATACCGGATGGTTGTTTGAGCCGCATGGTTCAAACATAAAAGGTGGCTTCGGCTACCACTTACAGATGGACCCGCGGCGCATTAGCTAGTTGGTGAGGTAATGGCTCACCAAGGCAACGATGCGTAGCCGACCTGAGAGGGTGATCGGCCACACTGGGACTGAGACACGGCCCAGACTCCTACGGGAGGCAGCAGTAGGGAATCTTCCGCAATGGACGAAAGTCTGACGGAGCAACGCCGCGTGAGTGATGAAGGTTTTCGGATCGTAAAGCTCTGTTGTTAGGGAAGAACAAGTACCGTTCGAATAGGGCGGTACCTTGACGGTACCTAACCAGAAAGCCACGGCTAACTACGTGCCAGCAGCCGCGGTAATACGTAGGTGGCAAGCGTTGTCCGGAATTATTGGGCGTAAAGGGCTCGCAGGCGGTTTCTTAAGTCTGATGTGAAAGCCCCCGGCTCAACCGGGGAGGGTCATTGGAAACTGGGGAACTTGAGTGCAGAAGAGGAGAGTGGAATTCCACGTGTAGCGGTGAAATGCGTAGAGATGTGGAGGAACACCAGTGGCGAAGGCGACTCTCTGGTCTGTAACTGACGCTGAGGAGCGAAAGCGTGGGGAGCGAACAGGATTAGATACCCTGGTAGTCCACGCCGTAAACGATGAGTGCTAAGTGTTAGGGGGTTTCCGCCCCTTAGTGCTGCAGCTAACGCATTAAGCACTCCGCCTGGGGAGTACGGTCGCAAGACTGAAACTCAAAGGAATTGACGGGGGCCCGCACAAGCGGTGGAGCATGTGGTTTAATTCGAAGCAACGCGAAGAACCTTACCAGGTCTTGACATCCTCTGACAATCCTAGAGATAGGACGTCCCCTTCGGGGGCAGAGTGACAGGTGGTGCATGGTTGTCGTCAGCTCGTGTCGTGAGATGTTGGGTTAAGTCCCGCAACGAGCGCAACCCTTGATCTTAGTTGCCAGCATTCAGTTGGGCACTCTAAGGTGACTGCCGGTGACAAACCGGAGGAAGGTGGGGATGACGTCAAATCATCATGCCCCTTATGACCTGGGCTACACACGTGCTACAATGGACAGAACAAAGGGCAGCGAAACCGCGAGGTTAAGCCAATCCCACAAATCTGTTCTCAGTTCGGATCGCAGTCTGCAACTCGACTGCGTGAAGCTGGAATCGCTAGTAATCGCGGATCAGCATGCCGCGGTGAATACGTTCCCGGGCCTTGTACACACCGCCCGTCACACCACGAGAGTTTGTAACACCCGAAGTCGGTGAGGTAACCTTTTAGGAGCCAGCCGCCGAAGGTGGGACAGATGATTGGGGTGAAGTCGTAACAAGGTAGCCGTATCGGAAGGTGCGGCTGGATCACCTCCTTTCTAAGGATATTATACGGAATATAAGACCTTGGGTCTTATAAACAGAACGTTCCCTGTCTTGTTTAGTTTTGAAGGATCATTCCTTCGAAACGTGTTCTTTGAAAACTAGATAACAGTAGACATCACATTCAATTAGTAACACAAGATATCACATAGTGATTCTTTTTAACGGTTAAGTTAGAAAGGGCGCACGGTGGATGCCTTGGCACTAGGAGCCGATGAAGGACGGGACGAACACCGATATGCTTCGGGGAGCTGTAAGCAAGCTTTGATCCGGAGATTTCCGAATGGGGAAACCCACCACTCGTAATGGAGTGGTATCCATATCTGAATTCATAGGATATGAGAAGGCAGACCCGGGGAACTGAAACATCTAAGTACCCGGAGGAAGAGAAAGCAAATGCGATTCCCTGAGTAGCGGCGAGCGAAACGGGATTAGCCCAAACCAAGAGGCTTGCCTCTTGGGGTTGTAGGACACTCTGTACGGAGTTACAAAGGAACGAGGTAGATGAAGAGGTCTGGAAAGGCCCGCCATAGGAGGTAACAGCCCTGTAGTCAAAACTTCGTTCTCTCCTGAGTGGATCCTGAGTACGGCGGAACACGTGAAATTCCGTCGGAATCCGGGAGGACCATCTCCCAAGGCTAAATACTCCCTAGTGACCGATAGTGAACCAGTACCGTGAGGGAAAGGTGAAAAGCACCCCGGAAGGGGAGTGAAAGAGATCCTGAAACCGTGTGCCTACAAGTAGTCAGAGCCCGTTAACGGGTGATGGCGTGCCTTTTGTAGAATGAACCGGCGAGTTACGATCCCGTGCAAGGTTAAGCAGAAGATGCGGAGCCGCAGCGAAAGCGAGTCTGAATAGGGCGCATGAGTACGTGGTCGTAGACCCGAAACCAGGTGATCTACCCATGTCCAGGGTGAAGTTCAGGTAACACTGAATGGAGGCCCGAACCCACGCACGTTGAAAAGTGCGGGGATGAGGTGTGGGTAGGGGTGAAATGCCAATCGAACCTGGAGATAGCTGGTTCTCTCCGAAATAGCTTTAGGGCTAGCCTCAAGGTAAGAGTCTTGGAGGTAGAGCACTGATTGGACTAGGGGCCCCTACCGGGTTACCGAATTCAGTCAAACTCCGAATGCCAATGACTTATCCTTGGGAGTCAGACTGCGAGTGATAAGATCCGTAGTCGAAAGGGAAACAGCCCAGACCGCCAGCTAAGGTCCCAAAGTATACGTTAAGTGGAAAAGGATGTGGAGTTGCTTAGACAACCAGGATGTTGGCTTAGAAGCAGCCACCATTTAAAGAGTGCGTAATAGCTCACTGGTCGAGTGACTCTGCGCCGAAAATGTACCGGGGCTAAACGTATCACCGAAGCTGCGGACTGTTCTTCGAACAGTGGTAGGAGAGCGTTCTAAGGGCTGTGAAGCCAGACCGGAAGGACTGGTGGAGCGCTTAGAAGTGAGAATGCCGGTATGAGTAGCGAAAGAGGGGTGAGAATCCCCTCCACCGAATGCCTAAGGTTTCCTGAGGAAGGCTCGTCCGCTCAGGGTTAGTCGGGACCTAAGCCGAGGCCGAAAGGCGTAGGCGATGGACAACAGGTTGATATTCCTGTACCACCTCCTCACCATTTGAGCAATGGGGGGACGCAGGAGGATAGGGTAAGCGCGGTATTGGATATCCGCGTCCAAGCAGTTAGGCTGGGAAATAGGCAAATCCGTTTCCCATAAGGCTGAGCTGTGATGGCGAGCGAAATATAGTAGCGAAGTTCCTGATTCCACACTGCCAAGAAAAGCCTCTAGCGAGGTGAGAGGTGCCCGTACCGCAAACCGACACAGGTAGGCGAGGAGAGAATCCTAAGGTGATCGAGAGAACTCTCGTTAAGGAACTCGGCAAAATGACCCCGTAACTTCGGGAGAAGGGGTGCTCTGTTAGGGTGCAAGCCCGAGAGAGCCGCAGTGAATAGGCCCAGGCGACTGTTTAGCAAAAACACAGGTCTCTGCGAAGCCGTAAGGCGAAGTATAGGGGCTGACGCCTGCCCGGTGCTGGAAGGTTAAGAGGAGCGCTTAGCGTAAGCGAAGGTGCGAATTGAAGCCCCAGTAAACGGCGGCCGTAACTATAACGGTCCTAAGGTAGCGAAATTCCTTGTCGGGTAAGTTCCGACCCGCACGAAAGGCGCAACGATCTGGGCACTGTCTCAACGAGAGACTCGGTGAAATTATAGTACCTGTGAAGATGCAGGTTACCCGCGACAGGACGGAAAGACCCCGTGGAGCTTTACTGCAGCCTGATATTGAATGTTGGTACAGCTTGTACAGGATAGGTAGGAGCCTTGGAAACCGGAGCGCCAGCTTCGGTGGAGGCATCGGTGGGATACTACCCTGGCTGTATTGACCTTCTAACCCGCCGCCCTTATCGGGCGGGGAGACAGTGTCAGGTGGGCAGTTTGACTGGGGCGGTCGCCTCCTAAAAGGTAACGGAGGCGCCCAAAGGTTCCCTCAGAATGGTTGGAAATCATTCGCAGAGTGTAAAGGCACAAGGGAGCTTGACTGCGAGACCTACAAGTCGAGCAGGGACGAAAGTCGGGCTTAGTGATCCGGTGGTTCCGCATGGAAGGGCCATCGCTCAACGGATAAAAGCTACCCCGGGGATAACAGGCTTATCTCCCCCAAGAGTCCACATCGACGGGGAGGTTTGGCACCTCGATGTCGGCTCATCGCATCCTGGGGCTGTAGTCGGTCCCAAGGGTTGGGCTGTTCGCCCATTAAAGCGGTACGCGAGCTGGGTTCAGAACGTCGTGAGACAGTTCGGTCCCTATCCGTCGCGGGCGCAGGAAATTTGAGAGGAGCTGTCCTTAGTACGAGAGGACCGGGATGGACGCACCGCTGGTGTACCAGTTGTTCTGCCAAGGGCATCGCTGGGTAGCTATGTGCGGACGGGATAAGTGCTGAAAGCATCTAAGCATGAAGCCCCCCTCAAGATGAGATTTCCCATTCCGCAAGGAAGTAAGATCCCTGAAAGATGATCAGGTTGATAGGTCTGAGGTGGAAGTGTGGCGACACATGGAGCTGACAGATACTAATCGATCGAGGACTTAACCATATTTTTGAATGATGTCACACCTGTTATCTAGTTTTGAGAGAACACTCTCAATTTGTTTGGTGGCGATAGCGAAGAGGTCACACCCGTTCCCATACCGAACACGGAAGTTAAGCTCTTCAGCGCCGATGGTAGTCGGGGGTTTCCCCCTGTGAGAGTAGGACGCCGCCAAGCAGATTTATTAATTCTACCATGTTTGTTTATGAAGCTTTATATTATTCCGCAGTAGCTCAGTGGTAGAGCTATCGGCTGTTAACCGATCGGTCGTAGGTTCGAATCCTACCTGCGGAGCCATTGCTTCCATAGCTCAGCAGGTAGAGCACTTCCATGGTAAGGAAGAGGTCAGCGGTTCGAGCCCGCTTGGAAGCTTTATTAAATGTATTATTACCAAGGTTTCTCATAAGGAGAAAGCTTTTTTTATTGCGATATGCGGAAGTAGTTCAGTGGTAGAACACCACCTTGCCAAGGTGGGGGTCGCGGGTTCGAATCCCGTCTTCCGCTCCATTTATCCCAACGGGATATTGTAAATTGAATTGCGCCCGTAGCTCAATTGGATAGAGCGTTTGACTACGGATCAAAAGGTTAGGGGTTCGACTCCTCTCGGGCGCGCCATATCTTTTAATAGAATAGATAGGGAATCGGGAAGTAGCTCAGCTTGGTAGAGCACATGGTTTGGGACCATGGGGTCGCAGGTTCGAATCCTGTCTTCCCGACCATTTTTATGGGGCCTTAGCTCAGCTGGGAGAGCGCCTGCTTTGCACGCAGGAGGTCAGCGGTTCGATCCCGCTAGGCTCCACCAAAAGTTTTTTAAAAAAGTTGTTGACTTTGAAGAAGTGACGTTGTATACTAATAAAGTTGCTTTAACAAAGCGGACAAACAAAATGATCTTTGAAAACTAAACAAGACAAAACGTACCTGTTAATTCAGTTTTTAAAAATCGCACAGCGATGTGCGTAGTCAGTCAAACTACTTTATCGGAGAGTTTGATCCTGGCTCAGGACGAACGCTGGCGGCGTGCCTAATACATGCAAGTCGAGCGGACAGATGGGAGCTTGCTCCCTGATGTTAGCGGCGGACGGGTGAGTAACACGTGGGTAACCTGCCTGTAAGACTGGGATAACTCCGGGAAACCGGGGCTAATACCGGATGGTTGTTTGAACCGCATGGTTCAAACATAAAAGGTGGCTTCGGCTACCACTTACAGATGGACCCGCGGCGCATTAGCTAGTTGGTGAGGTAACGGCTCACCAAGGCGACGATGCGTAGCCGACCTGAGAGGGTGATCGGCCACACTGGGACTGAGACACGGCCCAGACTCCTACGGGAGGCAGCAGTAGGGAATCTTCCGCAATGGACGAAAGTCTGACGGAGCAACGCCGCGTGAGTGATGAAGGTTTTCGGATCGTAAAGCTCTGTTGTTAGGGAAGAACAAGTACCGTTCGAATAGGGCGGTACCTGACGGTACCTAACCAGAAAGCCACGGCTAACTACGTGCCAGCAGCCGCGGTAATACGTAGGTGGCAAGCGTTGTCCGGAATTATTGGGCGTAAAGGGCTCGCAGGCGGTTTCTTAAGTCTGATGTGAAAGCCCCCGGCTCAACCGGGGAGGGTCATTGGAAACTGGGGAACTTGAGTGCCAGAAGAGGAGAGTGGAATTCCACGTGTAGCGGTGAAATGCGTAGAGATGTGGAGGAACACCAGTGGCGAAGGCGACTCTCTGTGTAACTGGTAAGCTGACGCTGAGGAGCGAAAGCGTGGGGAGCGAACAGGATTAGATACCCTGGTAGTCCACGCCGTAAACGATGAGTGCTAAGTGTTAGGGGGTTTCCGCCCCTTAGTGCTGCAGCTAACGCATTAAGCACTCCGCCTGGGGAGTACGGTCGCAAGACTGAAACTCAAAGGAATTGACGGGGGCCCGCACAAGCGGTGGAGCATGTGGTTTAATTCGAAGCAACGCGAAGAACCTTACCAGGTCTTGACATCCTCTGACAATCCTAGAGATAGGACGTCCCCTTCGGGGGCAGAGTGACAGGTGGTGCATGGTTGTCGTCAGCTCGTGTCGTGAGATGTTGGGTTAAGTCCCGCAACGAGCGCAACCCTTGATCTTAGTTGCCAGCATTCAGTTGGGCACTCTAAGGTGACTGCCGGTGACAAACCGGAGGAAGGTGGGGATGACGTCAAATCATCATGCCCCTTATGACCTGGGCTACACACGTGCTACAATGGACAGAACAAAGGGCAGCGAAACCGCGAGGTTAAGCCAATCCCACAAATCTGTTCTCAGTTCGGATCGCAGTCTGCAACTCGACTGCGTGAAGCTGGAATCGCTAGTAATCGCGGATCAGCATGCCGCGGTGAATACGTTCCGGGCCTTGTACACACCGCCCGTCACACCACGAGAGTTTGTAACACCCGAAGTCGGTGAGGTAACCTTTTAGGAGCCAGCCGCCGAAGGTGGGACAGATGATTGGGGTGAAGTCGTAACAAGGTAGCCGTATCGGAAGGTGCGGCTGGATCACCTCCTTTCTAAGGATATTATACGGAATATAAGACCTTGGGTCTTATAAACAGAACGTTCCCTGTCTTGTTTAGTTTTGAAGGATCATTCCTTCGAAACGTGTTCTTTGAAAACTAGATAACAGTAGACATCACATTCAATTAGTAACACAAGATATCACATAGTGATTCTTTTTAACGGTTAAGTTAGAAAGGGCGCACGGTGGATGCCTTGGCACTAGGAGCCGATGAAGGACGGGACGAACACCGATATGCTTCGGGGAGCTGTAAGCAAGCTTTGATCCGGAGATTTCCGAATGGGGAAACCCACCACTCGTAATGGAGTGGTATCCATATCTGAAATTCATAGGAATATGAGAAGGCAGACCCGGGGAACTGAAACATCTAAGTACCCGAGGAAGAGAAAGCAAATGCGATTCCCTGAGTAGCGGCGAGCGAAACGGGATTAGCCCAAACCAAGAGGCTTGCCTCTTGGGGTTGTAGGACACTCTGTACGGAGTTACAAAGGAACGAGGTAGATGAAGAGGTCTGGAAAGGCCCGCCATAGGAGGTAACAGCCCTGTAGTCAAAACTTCGTTCTCTCCTGAGTGGATCCTGAGTACGGCGGAACACGTGAAATTCCGTCGGAATCCGGGAGGACCATCTCCCAAGGCTAAATACTCCCTAGTGACCGATAGTGAACCAGTACCGTGAGGGAAAGGTGAAAAGCACCCCGGAAGGGGAGTGAAAGAGATCCTGAAACCGTGTGCCTACAAGTAGTCAGAGCCCGTTAACGGGTGATGGCGTGCCTTTTGTAGAATGAACCGGCGAGTTACGATCCCGTGCAAGGTTAAGCAGAAGATGCGGAGCCGCAGCGAAAGCGAGTCTGAATAGGGCGCATGAGTACGTGGTCGTAGACCCGAAACCAGGTGATCTACCCATGTCCAGGGTGAAGTTCAGGTAACACTGAATGGAGGCCCGAACCCACGCACGTTGAAAAGTGCGGGGATGAGGTGTGGGTAGGGGTGAAATGCCAATCGAACCTGGAGATAGCTGGTTCTCTCCGAAATAGCTTTAGGGCTAGCCTCAAGGTAAGAGTCTTGGAGGTAGAGCACTGATTGGACTAGGGGCCCCTACCGGGTTACCGAATTCAGTCAAACTCCGAATGCCAATGACTTATCCTTGGGAGTCAGACTGCGAGTGATAAGATCCGTAGTCGAAAGGGAAACAGCCCAGACCGCCAGCTAAGGTCCCAAAGTATACGTTAAGTGGAAAAGGATGTGGAGTTGCTTAGACAACCAGGATGTTGGCTTAGAAGCAGCCACCATTTAAAGAGTGCGTAATAGCTCACTGGTCGAGTGACTCTGCGCCGAAAATGTACCGGGGCTAAACGTATCACCGAAGCTGCGGACTGTTCTTCGAACAGTGGTAGGAGAGCGTTCTAAGGGCTGTGAAGCCAGACCGGAAGGACTGGTGGAGCGCTTAGAAGTGAGAATGCCGGTATGAGTAGCGAAAGAGGGGTGAGAATCCCCTCCACCGAATGCCTAAGGTTTCCTGAGGAAGGCTCGTCCGCTCAGGGTTAGTCGGGACCTAAGCCGAGGCCGAAAGGCGTAGGCGATGGACAACAGGTTGATATTCCTGTACCACCTCCTCACCATTTGAGCAATGGGGGGACGCAGGAGGATAGGGTAAGCGCGGTATTGGATATCCGCGTCCAAGCAGTTAGGCTGGGAAATAGGCAAATCCGTTTCCCATAAGGCTGAGCTGTGATGGCGAGCGAAATATAGTAGCGAAGTTCCTGATTCCACACTGCCAAGAAAAGCCTCTAGCGAGGTGAGAGGTGCCCGTACCGCAAACCGACACAGGTAGGCGAGGAGAGAATCCTAAGGTGATCGAGAGAACTCTCGTTAAGGAACTCGGCAAAATGACCCCGTAACTTCGGGAGAAGGGGTGCTCTGTTAGGGTGCAAGCCCGAGAGAGCCGCAGTGAATAGGCCCAGGCGACTGTTTAGCAAAAACACAGGTCTCTGCGAAGCCGTAAGGCGAAGTATAGGGGCTGACGCCTGCCCGGTGCTGGAAGGTTAAGAGGAGCGCTTAGCGTAAGCGAAGGTGCGAATTGAAGCCCCAGTAAACGGCGGCCGTAACTATAACGGTCCTAAGGTAGCGAAATTCCTTGTCGGGTAAGTTCCGACCCGCACGAAAGGCGCAACGATCTGGGCACTGTCTCAACGAGAGACTCGGTGAAATTATAGTACCTGTGAAGATGCAGGTTACCCGCGACAGGACGGAAAGACCCCGTGGAGCTTTACTGCAGCCTGATATTGAATGTTGGTACAGCTTGTACAGGATAGGTAGGAGCCTTGGAAACCGGAGCGCCAGCTTCGGTGGAGGCATCGGTGGGATACTACCCTGGCTGTATTGACCTTCTAACCCGCCGCCCTTATCGGGCGGGGAGACAGTGTCAGGTGGGCAGTTTGACTGGGGCGGTCGCCTCCTAAAAGGTAACGGAGGCGCCCAAAGGTTCCCTCAGAATGGTTGGAAATCATTCGCAGAGTGTAAAGGCACAAGGGAGCTTGACTGCGAGACCTACAAGTCGAGCAGGGACGAAAGTCGGGCTTAGTGATCCGGTGGTTCCGCATGGAAGGGCCATCGCTCAACGGATAAAAGCTACCCCGGGGATAACAGGCTTATCTCCCCCAAGAGTCCACATCGACGGGGAGGTTTGGCACCTCGATGTCGGCTCATCGCATCCTGGGGCTGTAGTCGGTCCCAAGGGTTGGGCTGTTCGCCCATTAAAGCGGTACGCGAGCTGGGTTCAGAACGTCGTGAGACAGTTCGGTCCCTATCCGTCGCGGGCGCAGGAAATTTGAGAGGAGCTGTCCTTAGTACGAGAGGACCGGGATGGACGCACCGCTGGTGTACCAGTTGTTCTGCCAAGGGCATCGCTGGGTAGCTATGTGCGGACGGGATAAGTGCTGAAAGCATCTAAGCATGAAGCCCCCCTCAAGATGAGATTTCCCATTCCGCAAGGAAGTAAGATCCCTGAAAGATGATCAGGTTGATAGGTCTGAGGTGGAAGTGTGGCGACACATGGAGCTGACAGATACTAATCGATCGAGGACTTAACCATATTTTTGAATGATGTCACACCTGTTATCTAGTTTTGAGAGAACACTCTCAATTTGTTTGGTGGCGATAGCGAAGAGGTCACACCCGTTCCCATACCGAACACGGAAGTTAAGCTCTTCAGCGCCGATGGTAGTCGGGGGTTTCCCCCTGTGAGAGTAGGACGCCGCCAAGCAATTGCACGTTAGTGTAATTTTTAAAAAAAAGTTGTTGACTTTGAAGAAGTGACGTTGTATACTAATAAAGTTGCTTTAACAAAGCGGACAAACAAAATGATCTTTGAAAACTAAACAAGACAAAACGTACCTGTTAATTCAGTTTTTAAAAATCGCACAGCGATGTGCGTAGTCAGTCAAACTACTTTATCGGAGAGTTTGATCCTGGCTCAGGACGAACGCTGGCGGCGTGCCTAATACATGCAAGTCGAGCGGACAGATGGGAGCTTGCTCCCTGATGTTAGCGGCGGACGGGTGAGTAACACGTGGGTAACCTGCCTGTAAGACTGGGATAACTCCGGGAAACCGGGGCTAATACCGGATGGTTGTTTGAACCGCATGGTTCAAACATAAAAGGTGGCTTCGGCTACCACTTACAGATGGACCCGCGGCGCATTAGCTAGTTGGTGAGGTAACGGCTCACCAAGGCGACGATGCGTAGCCGACCTGAGAGGGTGATCGGCCACACTGGGACTGAGACACGGCCCAGACTCCTACGGGAGGCAGCAGTAGGGAATCTTCCGCAATGGACGAAAGTCTGACGGAGCAACGCCGCGTGAGTGATGAAGGTTTTCGGATCGTAAAGCTCTGTTGTTAGGGAAGAACAAGTACCGTTCGAATAGGGCGGTACCTTGACGGTACCTAACCAGAAAGCCACGGCTAACTACGTGCCAGCAGCCGCGGTAATACGTAGGTGGCAAGCGTTGTCCGGAATTATTGGGCGTAAAGGGCTCGCAGGCGGTTTCTTAAGTCTGATGTGAAAGCCCCCGGCTCAACCGGGGAGGGTCATTGGAAACTGGGGAACTTGAGTGCAGAAGAGGAGAGTGGAATTCCACGTGTAGCGGTGAAATGCGTAGAGATGTGGAGGAACACCAGTGGCGAAGGCGACTCTCTGGTCTGTAACTGACGCTGAGGAGCGAAAGCGTGGGGAGCGAACAGGATTAGATACCCTGGTAGTCCACGCCGTAAACGATGAGTGCTAAGTGTTAGGGGGTTTCCGCCCCTTAGTGCTGCAGCTAACGCATTAAGCACTCCGCCTGGGGAGTACGGTCGCAAGACTGAAACTCAAAGGAATTGACGGGGGCCCGCACAAGCGGTGGAGCATGTGGTTTAATTCGAAGCAACGCGAAGAACCTTACCAGGTCTTGACATCCTCTGACAATCCTAGAGATAGGACGTCCCCTTCGGGGGCAGAGTGACAGGTGGTGCATGGTTGTCGTCAGCTCGTGTCGTGAGATGTTGGGTTAAGTCCCGCAACGAGCGCAACCCTTGATCTTAGTTGCCAGCATTCAGTTGGGCACTCTAAGGTGACTGCCGGTGACAAACCGGAGGAAGGTGGGGATGACGTCAAATCATCATGCCCCTTATGACCTGGGCTACACACGTGCTACAATGGACAGAACAAAGGGCAGCGAAACCGCGAGGTTAAGCCAATCCCACAAATCTGTTCTCAGTTCGGATCGCAGTCTGCAACTCGACTGCGTGAAGCTGGAATCGCTAGTAATCGCGGATCAGCATGCCGCGGTGAATACGTTCCCGGGCCTTGTACACACCGCCCGTCACACCACGAGAGTTTGTAACACCCGAAGTCGGTGAGGTAACCTTTTAGGAGCCAGCCGCCGAAGGTGGGACAGATGATTGGGGTGAAGTCGTAACAAGGTAGCCGTATCGGAAGGTGCGGCTGGATCACCTCCTTTCTAAGGATATTATACGGAATATAAGACCTTGGGTCTTATAAACAGAACGTTCCCTGTCTTGTTTAGTTTTGAAGGATCATTCCTTCGAAACGTGTTCTTTGAAAACTAGATAACAGTAGACATCACATTCAATTAGTAACACAAGATATCACATAGTGATTCTTTTTAACGGTTAAGTTAGAAAGGGCGCACGGTGGATGCCTTGGCACTAGGAGCCGATGAAGGACGGGACGAACACCGATATGCTTCGGGGAGCTGTAAGCAAGCTTTGATCCGGAGATTTCCGAATGGGGAAACCCACCACTCGTAATGGAGTGGTATCCATATCTGAATTCATAGGATATGAGAAGGCAGACCCGGGGAACTGAAACATCTAAGTACCCGGAGGAAGAGAAAGCAAATGCGATTCCCTGAGTAGCGGCGAGCGAAACGGGATTAGCCCAAACCAAGAGGCTTGCCTCTTGGGGTTGTAGGACACTCTGTACGGAGTTACAAAGGAACGAGGTAGATGAAGAGGTCTGGAAAGGCCCGCCATAGGAGGTAACAGCCCTGTAGTCAAAACTTCGTTCTCTCCTGAGTGGATCCTGAGTACGGCGGAACACGTGAAATTCCGTCGGAATCCGGGAGGACCATCTCCCAAGGCTAAATACTCCCTAGTGACCGATAGTGAACCAGTACCGTGAGGGAAAGGTGAAAAGCACCCCGGAAGGGGAGTGAAAGAGATCCTGAAACCGTGTGCCTACAAGTAGTCAGAGCCCGTTAACGGGTGATGGCGTGCCTTTTGTAGAATGAACCGGCGAGTTACGATCCCGTGCAAGGTTAAGCAGAAGATGCGGAGCCGCAGCGAAAGCGAGTCTGAATAGGGCGCATGAGTACGTGGTCGTAGACCCGAAACCAGGTGATCTACCCATGTCCAGGGTGAAGTTCAGGTAACACTGAATGGAGGCCCGAACCCACGCACGTTGAAAAGTGCGGGGATGAGGTGTGGGTAGGGGTGAAATGCCAATCGAACCTGGAGATAGCTGGTTCTCTCCGAAATAGCTTTAGGGCTAGCCTCAAGGTAAGAGTCTTGGAGGTAGAGCACTGATTGGACTAGGGGCCCCTACCGGGTTACCGAATTCAGTCAAACTCCGAATGCCAATGACTTATCCTTGGGAGTCAGACTGCGAGTGATAAGATCCGTAGTCGAAAGGGAAACAGCCCAGACCGCCAGCTAAGGTCCCAAAGTATACGTTAAGTGGAAAAGGATGTGGAGTTGCTTAGACAACCAGGATGTTGGCTTAGAAGCAGCCACCATTTAAAGAGTGCGTAATAGCTCACTGGTCGAGTGACTCTGCGCCGAAAATGTACCGGGGCTAAACGTATCACCGAAGCTGCGGACTGTTCTTCGAACAGTGGTAGGAGAGCGTTCTAAGGGCTGTGAAGCCAGACCGGAAGGACTGGTGGAGCGCTTAGAAGTGAGAATGCCGGTATGAGTAGCGAAAGAGGGGTGAGAATCCCCTCCACCGAATGCCTAAGGTTTCCTGAGGAAGGCTCGTCCGCTCAGGGTTAGTCGGGACCTAAGCCGAGGCCGAAAGGCGTAGGCGATGGACAACAGGTTGATATTCCTGTACCACCTCCTCACCATTTGAGCAATGGGGGGACGCAGGAGGATAGGGTAAGCGCGGTATTGGATATCCGCGTCCAAGCAGTTAGGCTGGGAAATAGGCAAATCCGTTTCCCATAAGGCTGAGCTGTGATGGCGAGCGAAATATAGTAGCGAAGTTCCTGATTCCACACTGCCAAGAAAAGCCTCTAGCGAGGTGAGAGGTGCCCGTACCGCAAACCGACACAGGTAGGCGAGGAGAGAATCCTAAGGTGATCGAGAGAACTCTCGTTAAGGAACTCGGCAAAATGACCCCGTAACTTCGGGAGAAGGGGTGCTCTGTTAGGGTGCAAGCCCGAGAGAGCCGCAGTGAATAGGCCCAGGCGACTGTTTAGCAAAAACACAGGTCTCTGCGAAGCCGTAAGGCGAAGTATAGGGGCTGACGCCTGCCCGGTGCTGGAAGGTTAAGAGGAGCGCTTAGCGTAAGCGAAGGTGCGAATTGAAGCCCCAGTAAACGGCGGCCGTAACTATAACGGTCCTAAGGTAGCGAAATTCCTTGTCGGGTAAGTTCCGACCCGCACGAAAGGCGCAACGATCTGGGCACTGTCTCAACGAGAGACTCGGTGAAATTATAGTACCTGTGAAGATGCAGGTTACCCGCGACAGGACGGAAAGACCCCGTGGAGCTTTACTGCAGCCTGATATTGAATGTTGGTACAGCTTGTACAGGATAGGTAGGAGCCTTGGAAACCGGAGCGCCAGCTTCGGTGGAGGCATCGGTGGGATACTACCCTGGCTGTATTGACCTTCTAACCCGCCGCCCTTATCGGGCGGGGAGACAGTGTCAGGTGGGCAGTTTGACTGGGGCGGTCGCCTCCTAAAAGGTAACGGAGGCGCCCAAAGGTTCCCTCAGAATGGTTGGAAATCATTCGCAGAGTGTAAAGGCACAAGGGAGCTTGACTGCGAGACCTACAAGTCGAGCAGGGACGAAAGTCGGGCTTAGTGATCCGGTGGTTCCGCATGGAAGGGCCATCGCTCAACGGATAAAAGCTACCCCGGGGATAACAGGCTTATCTCCCCCAAGAGTCCACATCGACGGGGAGGTTTGGCACCTCGATGTCGGCTCATCGCATCCTGGGGCTGTAGTCGGTCCCAAGGGTTGGGCTGTTCGCCCATTAAAGCGGTACGCGAGCTGGGTTCAGAACGTCGTGAGACAGTTCGGTCCCTATCCGTCGCGGGCGCAGGAAATTTGAGAGGAGCTGTCCTTAGTACGAGAGGACCGGGATGGACGCACCGCTGGTGTACCAGTTGTTCTGCCAAGGGCATCGCTGGGTAGCTATGTGCGGACGGGATAAGTGCTGAAAGCATCTAAGCATGAAGCCCCCCTCAAGATGAGATTTCCCATTCCGCAAGGAAGTAAGATCCCTGAAAGATGATCAGGTTGATAGGTCTGAGGTGGAAGTGTGGCGACACATGGAGCTGACAGATACTAATCGATCGAGGACTTAACCATATTTTTGAATGATGTCACACCTGTTATCTAGTTTTGAGAGAACACTCTCAATTTGTTTGGTGGCGATAGCGAAGAGGTCACACCCGTTCCCATACCGAACACGGAAGTTAAGCTCTTCAGCGCCGATGGTAGTCGGGGGTTTCCCCCTGTGAGAGTAGGACGCCGCCAAGCAAGCTTAAACCCAGCTCATTGAGCTGGGTTTTTTATTTTATATCTGTGCCGATTTGCTTTCGTTAGTATCCATTTTACTAATATTTTTGAATCCCAATACAATCACCAGCATGATCAACATGAGAGTCATAAATAATCAAAATGCAGGTTGTACGGGAGACTCATCCAGACTCCATCCGACTGCGATTGGCAGGATAGAGCCGCCAATCCATTGGCAGCGAGCAGCATGCCTGTCGTTTGTTCGGAAACCGGCTCGGGTTGCCAAATGAGAGAAAAGATATTACTGTCATTAAAACGATTCTTGGTTTCATCCGGATATGATAAAATGTCTCAGACTATATTTAAGCCATTTTTTTCTTCAGCATTCATCTTGCGTAATTGATAAAAATTTATTATGATACTCTTTGTATGACAACTCCTTGCCTCAATACAATATACTCAACGTTTCCCCGTTTTCCCCGGTCGTTTTTCTTTTCATTTTCTCCCGTAAAATAAAAAAAGCTCCCAATACAATAGATATGGTGCGGATTAATTTTACTAAAAAGGAGTCGTTATATTTGAATAATAGTTTTACATTAAAACAGCAATGGTTCGGCAATATCCGAAAAGACATTCTTGCTGGCATTTTAGTTGCGTTAGCATTAATTCCTGAAGCGATTGGCTTTTCTATTATAGCCGGTGTGGATCCGATGGTCGGTCTTTATGCGTCATTTTGTATAGCCATTATTATTTCTATTTTTGGCGGCAGACCTGGCATGATTTCAGCTGCGACAGGCTCAATGGCAGTCGTTATGGTGTCGCTGGTTGCTGATCATGGGCTTCAGTATTTATTTGCAGCTACGATTTTGACAGGTATTATTCAGGTGATTTTAGGTATCAGTAAAATTGCAAGATTAATGAAATTCATCCCGCGTTCTGTGATGATCGGGTTTGTGAATGCGCTGGCGATCCTTATCTTCTCTGCGCAGCTTCCCCAGTTTGAAGGTGCTTCTTGGAGCATGTATGCGATGCTTGCCGGGTCGTTGGTTATTATTTATGTGCTGCCGAGATTTACGACTGCTGTTCCGTCTCCGCTTGTTGCTATTATTGTGATGACAATTATTGCGGTCACTTTCCATGTGGATGTGCGGACGGTTGGTGATATGGGCAATATTTCTAGTTCATTGCCTCATTTCTTAATCCCTGATGTTCCGTTTACCTTTGAAACACTGCAAATTATTTTTCCTTATTCAATTGCTTTAGCGTTTGTCGGGTTGCTTGAATCTTTGCTGACAGCGCAGATTATTGATGAAATGACGGATACGGACAGTGATAAAAATAAAGAGAGCCGCGGACAGGGAATTGCGAATATCGTGACTGGATTCTTTGGCGGAATGGCAGGCTGCGCTATGATCGGACAATCTGTCATTAATACAAAAGCGGGCGGTCGCGGACGTTTGTCAGCATTTGTTGCCGGTGCTTTTCTGATGTTTTTAATTGCGGTGTTAAGTCATGTCGTGGTGAAAATCCCAATGGCGGCGTTAGTAGCTGTAATGGTTATGGTGTCTGTCGGCACTTTTGATTGGTCTTCCTTAAAAGGTCTCAAAAAAGCGCCGCTCACGGACTCGATTGTCATGGTTGTGACTGTGGTTACGGTTGTTGTGACGGATGACTTATCTAAGGGTGTATTTGTCGGTGTTCTTTTAAGTGCCGTGTTCTTTGTAGCAAAAATCTCGAAGCTGAAAATCGTTTCTCATGCAGAGGATCAAAAGCTTAGAACGTATCAAGTGAAGGGGCAAATCTTTTTTGCGTCAGTGACTGATCTTACGAATGCGTTTATATATCAAGAGGATATTGAGCGGGTTGTGATTGACTTAACTGAAGCTCACGTATGGGACGATTCTGGTGTGGCCGCACTTGATAAGATTGTTGCGAAGTTTAAGGAACAAGGCATTGAAGCTGAGTTAAAAGGTTTGAATAAAGCGAGTAAATCTCTAATGAAACGGATGGCATAAAATAGAGAAGCCCAGATGAATGAGATCTGGGCTTTTTTATATAACATACACTTAAGCAGCATTGATATAATAGAGAGAAGAGAAATTTTAAATAGGGGACTTGCATATGATGCTTCAGAAGCTGAACCGTGTATTGGGGAGGGTTATGCCGCTGTTAACGCCGACTAGTGTGGTGCTGGGCGTGCTGCTGTCTCAGTTTTTAAATGGGTATGAATGGGCTGTGCCTTGGATCTTTGCTTTTATTACGTTTGCAGGCAGTTTAAGCGCGAACTTTCAATCTTTGAGACATGCATTGTCTCACCCTCTCCCTATGATTCTTGCACTATTCGTTCTTCATATTTTCATGCCGCTTTTTGCTTGGGGCAGCGGCCATCTTATATTTAAAGGTGATCCTTTGACGATTACCGGTTTAACATTGGCTGTTGTGATTCCTACGGGGATTACAAGCTTGATTTGGGCAGCGATGTACAAAGGGAATGTCGGTTTGACACTTTCGATTATTTTAATTGATACTGTGCTGTCACCGCTAATCGTACCGCTGAGTCTTTCATTGCTGGCCGGCGCTCAGGTTCATATGGATGTGTGGGGAATGATGAAAGGTCTGATTGTAATGGTCGTGATTCCTTCTTTTCTGGGCATGCTGTTTAATCAGATGTCATCTCCAGAAAGAACTTCGTCTTTGAGCAGTGCGCTGTCGCCTTTTTCAAAGCTTTGCTTGATGGCAGTGATTGCGATTAACAGTTCAGCCATTGCTCCTTATTTCAAATCCATTGATTTGAGATTTGCAGGAATAGCTGTAACGGTATTCTTTATCGCGTTAACAGGTTATGCCGCTGCTTGGCTGATCGGAAAAATGATGAAAAGGCGGCAAGAGGAAATAGTCTCTCTTATATTTACGGGAGGCATGAGGAATATTAGTGCCGGCGCAGTTCTTGCCGTTACGTTCTTCCCGTCTCAGGTTGCCGTTCCTGTTGTGATTGGCATGCTGTTTCAGCAGATATTGGCTGCTTTGTTTGGCTATATGCTGAATCGTTTTGAATTAAAACCAATGTTGCAGAAAGTATAAAAAACCGCTCATAGGGTTGAGCGGTTTTTTCCGTATAGCCATTCGAGCGCGTTGATGAACTGTTTGCAGAAATACTTGCGGTGGTGCACCGCTCCTTTTTCAATTGAAAGATACAACTGGTCTTCAGTGAAGCCTTTTTCTTTTAGACTTTGATGAACTTGCTTTGTTTTTTTAAGCATATGTCGCTGAATGGATTGTTTTTCACGGCCTTCTTCACTCCCGACAGACATGAAAACACGTACAGTGCCGGGCTTTAAAGAAGTTATATGAATGGTTTCCGCTGCGTTCTCGTACCAGTATGAACCTGATATAGAGCCTATTTTCCCGAACATTGACGGATATTTTAATATGGCGAACATTGAGATGAGGCCGCCTAATGAGGCACCGATCATTCCTCTTGACTGCGGTTCCCTGGTGACGTTCCAGTTTTCTTCGATTAGCGGAATGAACTGGTTCGTTATATCAGACAGATAGTGATATCCCATTCCGCCGAAGTCCGTGAACCGATCACTGAGTGATGCAGCCGGCCAAGGTGTGTATTCATTTAGCCGGTTTTCGGGTTCGATACCGATCAGCACGAGTTTAGGCAGCCTTCGCTGTTGAAATGCGTTTTCTAATAATTCGATTTGGTTTTGGAACAAAGAACTGCCATCCTGCACGTAAACAGCAGGAAATCCCCCGCTGTCTGTGCTGTAGGAAGGAGGGAGGTACAGCGTGAACCTCCTGTTGCCGGCTTTGTGTTCTGAAAGAGATCCTTTCAAGCATTCTCCCCCTTTTTTTGCTTGAAAAGCAGATATAAGAAATAAGGAACTCCGAGGATCGCCAAAATGATGCCTGCGGGCACTTCTGCGGGCTGAAAAAACAGTTTTCCGGCAAAGTCTGCGCTTATCACAAGAAGCATCCCGATTAAACCGCTCAGTGGCAGGATATAGCGATGTTCGACGCCAGCCAGTCTCCGTGAGATATGGGGAGCAATTAAGCCGACAAACGCCATGCTTCCCGCTACGGAGACACAGGCGCTGATGATTGCTACACAGGCTACGAGCAGGATGGTTTTTTCTTTATTTGATGAAATGCCGAGGCTTCTGACTGTGTCTTCATCAAAACGAATGGTGTCGAGCAGGCGGGATTTGCCGATAAGAATCGGTATAAACAGCAGCATCCATGGGAGAACGGCTGTGATATACGTCCAGTTGGCAGACCAGATGCTTCCGTTTTTCCACACCATGGCCATTTGATAGTCTTGCGGGTCCATTTTTAAAGATAAAAACAAAGACAGGGCGCTGAATCCTGAATTGATCGCAATCCCTACCAGAATAATTCTTCCTGAATCTAAATTGCCTCTGTGCCATGCAAATATGTAAATCAGGATCGCCGCGATGAGCCCGCCTATCAATCCAAAGAGCGGCATTCCCATCGCTGCAGCTATGGATGTCACTTCCTTCTGGCCTTGGAATAAGAGCATAAACGCTACAATGCCGGCTCCTGCCCCTGCGTTGATTCCGAGAATTCCAGGGTCAGCAAGCCCGTTTCTCGTGATGGCCTGGATAACAGCGCCTGCAATGCCAAGACCGAGTCCAATAATAGCAGCCATGACAACCCGCGGCAGTCTTAAATCGAACAACAAAATTTCATACTGCGGATTCGGGTCGATTTGAAAAAGAGTGGAGAGCAGCTCAGCAGGACGAACAGAAAATGATCCGCTCGTTAAGCTGAAATAACTGACAACCAGAATCAAAGCGATGAACAATGCATATTTTTTAGCCATTTTGCTCCCCTCCTTTTCGTTTAATTAAATAAAGGAAGAAAGGTACGCCGATAATGGATGTTACGACCTCAATCGGTGTTTCAAACGGATAGTTGATAAATCTGCTTGCGAGATCACACAGGGTTAAAAAGATTCCGCCCAAAATACAGGAGCACGGAATCAGCCTGCTGTAATCAGAGCCGACGAGAAATCTCGTGATATGCGGAACAACCAACCCGACAAACGCAATTTTTCCGGCCAGCGCTACGGCACTGCCGGTTAGAATGATGACGGAAAGCATCGCCATGATTTTAATGGTTTTTTTCTTTTGCCCCAGGCTTTTAGAAATGTCGTCCCCTAATGATACAGCGGTTACCTTTTTGCTGAGAGAAATGGCCATTATAATGCCAATCAGGAAAAACGGAGCGGCAAGCTTCAGGAAATCTGGACTCATTTGATGAAGTCTGGCACTGTACCAGAAACTGAGATCCTGAGAAATTTGAAAATAAATCGACATGGCCGCTGATAAGCTGCTGAGCAGCATGCTTGTGACTGTGCCGATGATGGCGAGCTGCACGGGGGTAAATCCGTTTGGCATCATGGCGGCAAGGCCGAATACTAACACAGCTCCTAACGCTGAGCCGATAAAAGAGTATATCATCATTTCAATTGAAGATGATTGCGGGAGCAGAACCATGCAAAGCGTAATGATAAACGCTGAACCATCTGAAACACCCATAATGGATGGCGAAGCTAAATAATTGCGCGTAATGCCCTGCATAAGCGCTCCAGAAACAGCAAGGGCTGCCCCTATGAGCAGAGCGCCGGCAGCCCTTGGAATCCGGGAGTGCCATATAATTTGATGGTCTGTGTTTCCCGGATCGAAATGAATAAGAGATGTAAAAACAATATCTGTGCTAAGATGCTTTGCCCCATAAAGGATTGAAAGCAAAAGCGACAGCGTTATAGCAAATGGAGAAGTAATCAATATGATACGTGTCCACTGTTTTGAATACATACAAAAACCTACTCTGAATTAGTTTTGTGTCAATTTTTCAGCAGCCGCTTTCAGGAAACGGACTTTGCTCCAAGCTGTGCCGCCTTGTGCGAGAGGGTCCACTGAGTTGACATACACATGGTCTTCTTTGACTGCTTTAAGGCTTTTCCAGATTGGATTTTTCTCTAAATCTTTTAAGGCATCAGGTTTGTCTGCATTTTCATCATCAGAAAATTGGACGAAAATATGGTCTGGGTTCATTTCACTTAATTTTTCTAATGAAATCAGCTCTTGCGCTTTTGCAGCTTTTACTTCATTCGGCGCCTTAAGGCCTAAATCACCATATAGTGTGGAGTTGAAATACACCTGTTCAGGGTAAATGTAAATATTGCCTTGTCTGATTCTGATGACAAGCGCTTTTGAATCTTTCGCTTTATCATTGATTTTTGTTTTTGTTTCATTTAGATCCTGTTCATAGTCTGCAATAATTTTCTTAGCTTTTTTCTCTTTTCCAGTCAGCTGGGCAAGCAGCATCATGTTTTCCTTCCAGTTTGAAGAGATATGAGAAACTGGGATCGTCGTGCCTGCTGTGCTGATTTTTTGCAGCGTTTTTTCCGGAAACTTTGTTGAAGCTAGGATAACATCTGGCTTCATTTCAAGAATCTTTTCAATATTTGGCTCCATTTTTTCTCCGGTTGGTTCGGCTTTATCAGTGATGTCTTTGAACATATCAGGGAATTTGCCGGAGAATGAAATTGCGCCTTGCGGATGAACGTCAAGCAATTTCGCGTCTTCCATTGATTCAACGCTTCCCGTAATGGCGATTTTGTCTGTCGGTACAGTTACTTCATATGTTTTATCAAGGTATTCAATTTTCTTTTTCTCAGATGCTGTGCCGCTTGCCTTGCTGGCAGTTGATTCATTTTTGCTGCCGCAAGCTGCCGCTGTCAGCGCGAGAAGCAAGATTAATAAGGTAAGAGATATATTTTTCATCTATAGAGCCCCCTGTTCAATTGATAACTATTATCAATTGGAATTATAGAGAATGAACAGATATAACACCATGGACAAATTCCTGATTTATCATGGATAATCTCCGGATAGTAAAGAAACAGTTTGCTGAACGATGCGTTCGTGCCCGCAAGCTGAGTATTCATTCCACGGATCAAGGGATAGAAGATAAACACGGTTATTCTGTACCGCGCTTAGGTTTTGCCATGCTTCTGTCTGCTGTAATTGCTGGTAGTAAGCTATGGTCTCCGGCTCTTTAAAAAGAAAAAGCATCATACAGTCAGCTTGGTAATTTGCGATATTTTCTAACGAAATCGCTTGTTCTGAAGGTGTGTCAGCCGTTGTTGCCGAGCTGAATCCTAAATCCCCAAAGAAAACTTCGCGGACGCTTCGGTTATGTGCCAGATAGAAGTTTTGCTTATGCAGCCTCAAAAAGAGAAAACGCAGCCCTTGAACGTGCTGAAGCGTTTTTTTGGCGGCTGTTGTCTGCTGGTCATAATCCGCTAGCCACTTTTCTGCTTCGGACTCCTCCTTTAAAAATGAGGCAGTTTGCAGAAAGTGGGTTCTCCAGCTTTCTTCTGAAGGAAGGTACATGACTTCTGCGATGCGATTCAGGCGATCTTGTTCTTCTGGAGAAATAGAATCCATGCTGACAATCACATCTGGTTCTGCCTGTGATAACGTGTACAGGTTTTCTTCCCACTTTTCATTAAACCGGTATGCACTGAGCTGGACGGGTATATCTGTCGAATAATGCTGATAGTAGTAAGACGTCCATTTCGGATGCAGAGCGGCCGCAAAAGGTATGTGGTGAAGAGGGATGAGATGGCCCATTGTGCCCCTTCCGTATGCGGCGATTTTCTTTCGGCGTTTTTTCATATAGCTTGTAGGTGAACAGCCTGTATGTTTTTTAAAGATTCTGCTGAAATAAAATTCATCTTGATAACCGGTTTGGTGTGCAATTTCTTTCAATTTGCAGTTTGATTTTGCCATGAGCCGTTTTGCCTTTGTGATTCGTGTTTTCGTAATAAATTCTGTTACGCTCTGTCCTGTCCATTTTTTAAAGCTTTCACTGTAGTGTTTGGCACTGATTCCTGCCATTTGCGACAGCTGGGCAAGCGTGATTTTTGTATCGGCATGGGTTTCGATATAGTGTTTTGTTTTTTCGATTGCTGAATGTGTATCCGTTTGATCAGATAAACTGGCAGTAAAAAGGTCATAAATCAGGCTTTGTACTTCAATTACACATTTTAGCTGAGAAAGCTGAGACGATTCATCCCATAGTGCGGCAAGCTCTTGAAGCCGGACGGCAAGATTTTCGATATGTGAAACATTCATAAGCTTCAGTTTGGCTAATTCCGATTCTGTGCACGGTGTGAAAATATCTTGCCCGGTTTCCTTGATATAGCTTTGAAGCCTGATCATACAGGCATCTATATGTCCATCGGCTGCCGGCGTAAAGCCAAAGGTCTCGTTAGGCGGACAAACATAAAGTGTCTTTTTTTGCAGAGGATTGGTGTTTGTTCCGATCGAAATATAGCCGTTTCCTTTTAAATGAAAAATCAGCACGAATGAATCGGCTAATTGCTGTTCTGAGAAGAGATCACTTGTCTTTTTTAGATATTCAATTTGTATCGGTTGATAAATCACTGCATTTTGCACGAGTAGACCACCTTTTCAGAGGCTTTTAATTGATAATCATTTTCAATAAAAATTGTACCAAATAAAAGAAAGTTTTCCTATATAAAGCGGGTGGTTTTTTAGTATGAAAAAAACCCTTACTTATGTGTAAAAGTAAGGGTCTTTCGTTCGGTAAGAATATGTTACACGTGTAACATACGATGCTTACGTTCTAATAAATGAGATATTTTTTTCTTGTTTTGCTGAATTGTTGGAGTGTTTTTTCATAGCTGTTTATGATGTTCTCAATCGAAGTTCCATTTTTAATTTTTGTCCTGATCCAGCCGTTGCCTGCCAGTTTATCGAATGAACCTGTTGAGAGGAACTCAAAATCCTCAGGATAGAGATCGTGGATGGTTTTAATGACTGAAAGACCTGTTTTAACGGCTTCAAACTTATCTCTGTCTGTCACATAGAGCTGCACACCGTGGCAAAGCGTTCCTTGATGTTTAGAAAACGTCGGTGTGAAGGATGCTGCCCTAAATGTTACGCCCGGCAAATGGAGGCTGTTTAATGTTTCGTCAAGTTCTGTGCTTTTGATAAATGGAGCTCCGATCAATTCGAATGGTTTTGTTGTCCCTCGCCCTTCGGATATATTTGTTCCTTCAATCAGCCCGGTTGCAGGATAAACAAATGTGCTTTCCACCGTCGGCATGTTAGGCGAAGGGAGGACGAAAGGCAATCGGGTATCGTCAAAATCCATTTTTCGTTTCCAGTGTTTCATTTTTACCACTGTAAGATCGGCATCAATATCAAATTCTTTGTTGAACAGTAAAGCCAATTCGCCTATCGTCATCCCATGCTTCAATGGAATGGGATACAATCCGACAAATGAGGCGTATTCAGGTTCTAAGATTGGCCCTTCAATATGATTCCCGCCTTGGGGATTCGGACGGTCCAGCACCATAAATGGAATGCCGTTTTCTTTAGCGGCTTCCATTGCGTATGCCATTGTATAAATGTACGTGTAGAAACGGGTCCCGACATCCTGAATGTCAAACATTAGAATATCGACATTTTTCAGCATTTCTGGAGTCGGTTTTTTCGTTTTTCCGTAGAGGCTGTATACGGGAACCCCGGTTTTTTCGTCAATGTAAGAGCCTACTTCGTCTCCAGCCTGGGCGTCACCTCGGACGCCGTGTTCAGGGCCGAATAAAGCTGTCAGTTTGATATCCGGGTTCTCGTAAAGGATATCGACACTGCTTTTCAGAGATGCGTTTACTCCGGTTGGATTGGTGATCAGTCCGATACGTTTTCCCTTGAGCTGTTTTTTATAGTCTGGCAAGAGCGTGTCTATACCAGTTTGGACTTTAGGTTTTTTAGCCGTTTGATTCTTTGAATCGGGTGAAGCAGAGGCAGCGGTTATCGTTCCGAACATCATGAGCCCTGTCAGAAAAGCGAATATTGTTTTTCTCATGTGTCCCTCCTTATTAAAGCGGTTTTCCCGTTTTGATATTTAATCCGTAGCCATATGGATAAAGGGTGTCCCCCGGGTTCGTGACTGATGGGATGTCAACTGGAAGTGTGCCTTTAGGTTTTGCCTGGCCGAAAATCGCCATCACTCCGGCCGGAATATTAGGTTGAAGATAACGGCCATTTGCGTATCCTTTAAAGCCATAGACTGCAATCAGTGCCTTTGCTTCTTCGAAATTGGCTGCATCATAGGGGTTGCGCAGGCTCATTAAGACAAATGGTTTGTTGTGCTGCAGTGCGGCTTTCATGACAGCTCTCGGAAACACGGTGGCCCATTTGCTTGAATCTGATATTGTGTCGTCGATGACACCGTCGTTGACGACAGGGTCATTTTTGACGACATAGGAGCCGGTTATGATATAATCAGCCTTTTTTACTTGTTTTGCATGCTCGGCATTAAATACTTGGTTGGCAAAATTCATTTTGTCGACAGATACGGGTTTGATTTTCTTTCGCTTGATGAGATCGTGAATGGTTTGTTCGATTGAAGCAGTTTGTTCTTCGTAAGGTGCAACAATTAAGATGTGGCTGCCTTTTTTAGGCTTGAACGGCAAAGTGTGCTGTTCATTTTTTAATACGGTCACTGCTTTTTCAGCTATTTTTTTCTCTGCTTTGAGGTGACGCTTGCTTCCTACGATTTTTTGGGCTTTGGCTATTTTTTCGTTTGTACTGTCGTCATTTCGCGCTGGATACATGCCGCGTTTTATTTTCAGGGAAATGATTCTTTCAACTGATTTGTTGATTTGTTGTTCAGGGATATCCCCGTTTTTTACGGCTTCTTTCAAAGCTTGAATAACACGTGCGAATTTCTGTTCTTCTTTCATTGAAGTGACTGAGGCTGGCATTAATGCAATATCGACACCAGCTTTTACGGCCATGACCACAGCCTCTTCCTGTCCGAAATGATCTGCGATTGCCTTCATATTGAGTGCATCGGTAACGATCACACCATTAAAGCCCATTTCCTGACGAAGAAGACCTGTCATCACTTTTTTTGAAAGTGTAGCTGGAACCAGAATGTCCGATCCATCGAGTTTGCTTTTGTAAGTGGTGTCATCAAAGGCGGGAAACTGAACATGGGCTGTCATCACCATATCAGCACCAGCATCAATTGCTTTTTGAAAAGGATAAAGCTCGACCTCACGAAGCCGTTCTTGGCCATGGGAGACGAGCGGCAGTCCATAATGGCTGTCAACGTCCGTGTCTCCATGTCCCGGGAAATGTTTGAGGGCAGACGCGATATCCTGCCGCTGCAACCCTTTCATCGTGTATAAACCGAGACGTGATGTCAGTTCTCGATTGGAGCTGAATGACCGTACGCCGATTACAGGATTATCGGGATTATTGTTAATGTCCACGACAGGGCTGAAATCTGTATTGATGCCTAAGGCAGAGAGCTCTTTCCCGATGATGCTGCCGGTCTGATACGCATTGATTCTGCTTCTGGCTGCGCCCAGCGCCATATTCCCTGGGAAATTAGTGCCCTCCCCTAACCTCGTTACAATGCCGCCTTCCTGATCAATACTCAGCATGAGCGGGATTTTTGGACTTGCCTTTTGGTAATCGTCTGTCAGTTGGACAGTTTGTTTTGTTGTTTTTACATTTTCTGCAAAAAGGATGATGCCTCCGAATTGATATTTCTTGACGAGGCTGGCGACTTCATCATTCATTTCTGTAAGGGCTTGCGGAGAGGACTCGCCTTCCTTTTGCCAATTTCTAAAATCAGGCATCAGCATCTGGCCGAGTTTTTCATCTAACGACATACGATTGACAATCTGATTGGCATCGATTGAACGTTTGGATGCAGAGGCTTCTGTCTGTCTGGCCCCGAAAAAGCATGAAAGAAAGAGAACGGCTGAAAGGATAAGCGGAAAGACAGGTCTCATAGAAACTTCCTCCTATCGTCTAATCATTCACTCCATCGCTTCATAAATCGCGGTTATGACACTTCCATAACTGCCTGTTGCAAATTGATCACCCTCAAAGACGTTTGGATTTTCTTCCGGATCAATAACTGGTGTATGCTTTTTATTTGTTAACAATGCGATGCCTAAATTGTATGCTGGATCAATAATTGTAACTGTCCCTGTCCAGCCGGTATGCCCGTAAGCATTTTCACTGGCATGAGGGCCAAACATCCATTCCATGCTTTTACTTCCGTTCCGCCTCCAGCCAAGAGCGAATGTCGGGTCTGTTGCTGAAGGTGCTTTAAACAGGTCGGCTGTTTTCTGATCAAATAAAGAAATGTTTCGGTATGAACCTTTGTTTAACATGACTTGCAGCAGTATGGCCATATCATCTGCATTTGAGAACAATCCGGCATGCCCAGACACGCCATCCATTGAGTAAAACGCTTTTTCGTCATGCACCTCTCCTTGCAGCGTGTTTGTGCGGATGTTAGGGAATTGAATAACGCCGTCACGTGTATTGCCCATGCGTTCAGTAGCTGCGAACTGTTTCGGTTTAAAGCCCTTTTGCAGCGGATTGTACAAGGTATGCTTCAGCCTGAGCGGTTTGTAGAGCTCTTGCTCCGTGTAGACATCAAGCGGTTTGCCGGTGAGTTTTTCGACAATACATCCGAGTAGCATATATCCAATGTCACTGTATACGTGCTTTGTCCCAGTTTGGTAATCGAGCGGAATTTTCGTCAAATATTCAATCGTTTTGTCCCGTTCCTGGGAATAGTACTTGCCGGCTTTTTCCGGCGTGTAAAAGTAAAAGCTTGATGGGAGCCCTGATTGGTACTGGAGGACATCGATGACACGTATCTTGTCTTTTCCTTTTATGAGGTCACCCGGCTGATCCTTGAAACCCGGCAAATATGCAGAAACTTTTTCATAGACGTCAAGTTTTCCTTGGCTGACTAAGCGCTGCAATGCAAAATTTGTTGCGTACATTTTTGTATTTGAGGCTAAGTCAAACATCGTGCGGGTTTTCATTTTGGCCGGACGGCGCAGCAGTTCTGACCCTTCGTACTTTTTACTGTAGCCGTATGCTGCTTTTTTTATAATGCGTCCATCCTTCACCACCACAAGAACGGCGCCTGGAAATCCTGCTGCAATATCCCGTTCTATCATCTGATCTACCTTCCTTAGCTTCTTCGTCGAGAATTGTGCAGTTTCTGCATTTATGGTTTTCGACTCAATCAAGTTGTCTGCTGTTTGTGCGAAGGTTTCATTTGGCGCAAATATCGATAGGGTTAAAATGGCACTGAATATGAACAGTGTCTTTGTTTTCACAGGCTAGCCCCTTTCTGTGCTTCTATCCCGTTTACTATCCCTAATACAGAAACAATTTAATCGAACTGAGAAGCCATTTCATCTTTATATCCGAATGCATAGGTCAATAAAAAGCCGGCCGCGTAGGAAATAAAGAGCCCAACGATATACAGGATGATTTGCGAAGGCAGGACTAGAAAGGAAAGCGGCAGTCCGGAGACACCAATCGCAATGGTGGCTACTTGAAAATAAGCTTGAAAGGCGCCGCCGATTCCAGCTCCTAAACATGCTGTTAAAAACGGACGGCCAAGCGGCAGCGTGACTCCGAAAATAAGCGGTTCACCAATGCCGAGCAGTCCCGATGGAAGCCCGCCGGCGATTGCTTTCCTCAGTGTTGTTTTTTTCGTCTTCACGAAAACGGCAAAGGCCGCGCCTACCTGTCCTGCACCTCCCATAGCCAAAATAGGGAGCAGAGGATCATTGCCAATTGAATTGATCAGTTCCATGTGCACAGGCGTCAAGCCTTGATGCAGTCCGGTTACGACGAGAGGAAGGAAGGTTGCGCCCAGAATAAAGCCCGCAGCGATGCCGCCGATGTCCAGGATGGACAGTAGGCCGGATGTAATAGCATCAGAAATGAATCCGCCTAAAGGCATAAATACGACATACGTTACGATTCCGGTGATTAACAGTGAAACGGTGGGTGTGACAATGATATCGAGTGATTGAGGAATAAAACGGCGAATAAATTGTTCGGTGTAAGCAATGAATATGGCTGCGAAAAGGACGCCGATCAGACCTCCCCTGCCCGGGAGAAGCTCTTCTCCAAATAAACTGATTTTTGCGATCTCCGGATTGATAATCAAGATCCCGGCTAAAGCCCCAAGTGCGGGTGTCCCGCCAAATTCTTTCGAAGCGTTAATACCGACGAGAATGCCGAGATAAGTGAACAGCCCTGATCCGATGACTGTCAGGATAACCGCAATTTGTGAGTCTGCAGAGAGCCAGCCTGCTTGAATAATTGCTTTGGTAATCCCAGTAATTAAACCGGAAGCGACTAGAGCGGGAATAAGAGGGATAAAAATGCTGGCAATTTTACGTAAGAAAAGTTTAAAAGGAGTGGCGTTTTTTCGATTGATATCGGCTTTCTTTTTGGCCGCTGCTTCTTTGACATCGGCACCTTCTTCTGCTGACACGAGCTTTGAGAAAGCAGCTGTAACATGATTGACAACTCCTGTGCCGAGGATAATTTGTAAGGTTTCAGCTTCAACGACCCCCAATACGCCGTCAAGCTTTCTTAAACCCTGAGCATCTGCTTTGCTTTCATCGTAAGGCGTAATGCGCAGGCGTGTCATGCAATGCGTATATGAAGAAATATTGGATTTTCCTCCGCATAGCTCAAGGATTTTCTGTGCGAGATGATGGTAGTTATTTTCTTTGCTCATTAAAACCCCTCCCCTTCAAGATGCCTTATTTTATTCTCATAGATTGTATGGCTGCTCTCGTTTTATCGATATAACCGGTTGTCGTTTCATACTGCTCAGCCGCCATGCCTAAAAACAAAACATCAATTATAAAAAGCTGGGCGAGGCGGGAAGAAGTGGCTGCACTTCGAATCAAGGCTTCATTGGAATGGGCTGTATACAAAGGGACATCAGCCAGTGCGGAGACGGATGTCTGACTGAATTGTGTGAGGCTGATCGTTGTGATGCCTTTTTCCTTAGCCATGGCGAACAGTTCAACGATTTCTTGTGTCTCTCCTGAAAACGAAATGGCGAATACGATGTCGTCTTTATCTGCATTTGCGATTAAAGATGCCACAAGATGAGTGTCTGTAAACGCGGTTGCTTGTTTATGAATGCGAAGCCACTTTTGCTGGGCGTCCTTGGCGACAATGCCGGAAGCCCCGAGGCCGATAAAATGCACGGTATGAGCTTTGAGAAGCAGAGAAACCGCTCGTTCAAGCTCTTTGTAGTCCATCAGGTCTGAAGTATCCTGAATGGCTTGAATGGCATTGCCGGCCGTTTTTTCGGAAATGGAGGGCAGCGGCTCGTGGGGAACAATATCCCGGTAGCCCTGAAACGTAGGCTTTACCAGATCGCCTGCTACTCTCATTTTTAAATCTTGAAATCCTTTTAAACCGAGTGATTTGCAGAGCCTGATGACGGCAGCGTCACTTGAATTGGCTAAGGCGCTGATTTCGTTGACCGTGCTTTCGATTGCTTTGTGGGGATGGGCTAGGATATAATCTGCAAGTTTGCGCTCGGATGGAGGGAGCTTATGCTTCATTGATTGGATGATCGCTAAACCGCCTGTGGCCATTCTAGTTCTCTCCTTATCATGGATGGTAATGTTCGATTGCTTTGTCAATGAAACCGTTTGCTTCATCGAGTAATGTCTGTGCTTGTTTCTGATCTGTGCTTGTTTTGAGCATGACGATTGCTGTTTTGACGTGATGATCGGCTTGTTCCAGAGTGTATCTTGCTGTGTCGTATGAAGCGTTTGTAAGGCTTTGGATGATGCTGATGGCGCGTTCTTTTAGTTTTTTGTTGCTGACGTTGACGTCTACCATCAAGTTTTCGTAAACCTTGCCGATTTTGACCATTACAGCGGTAGATATCATGTTTAGAATCATTTTATGAGCGGTTGCGGCTTTCATACGTGTTGATCCTGTAATGGCCTCAGGTCCGACGACAACCTCAATACTGTGATCCGCATCCTTGCTGATGGCGGAGTTTTCATTGCAAGTAAGGGCGATGGTGTGTGCTCCGACTTTTCGGGCGTATCTTAGGGCGCCTGCGGCGTACGGTGTGCGGCCGCTTGCTGCGATGGCAATGACGGTGTCATTTGAAGTGAGCTGTATGTTTCTTAAATCTTCAGCTCCTGCTTCTTCACTGTCTTCAATGCCCTCTGCTGCCTGTAAAAAGGCTTTGGGGCCTCCAGCCATGATTCCGATGACCTGATCAGGGCTTACGCTGTAGGTAGGAGGACATTCAACAGCATCCATGACGCCGAGTCTGCCGCTTGTGCCGGCGCCTGTATATATGAGCCGGCCTCCATTTTGAAACGATTCATATGCGCAGTCTACAGCTGTTTTGATGTCGGGGAGAACCTCCTGAACGGCTGCAGCGACTTTCATATCTTCGTTGTTGATCATTTTGAGGATGCCAAGAGTGTTTGCTTTGTGGATTTCAACTGTTTGGCTATTGCGTGATTCCGTTGTGAGACGGTGAAGGTTTAATGGTTCTGACATGAGGATGCCCCCTGTTTTAAAATGATATATCTCAATATTCAGTATATTCATTTCTGTTATGATATTTCAACTATGTTTTTAAATTTTTGAAATTTTATTTCACTTAAGAGACTATAAGAAATGATGAAGGATCAACTGTTCTCCAAGCGGCCCGATTCTTCGCCGTCCTTTATCAAGGAACCCGCTTTTCATATAAAGGTGTTTTGCGCGTATGTTCAGATGATTGACGGCCAAGATGATTTCGTCGCACCATGGAAAATATCCGCTCACAAAAGCGGGAAGCAAAAGCATGGCTTTTTTCGCATAGCCTTTTCCGTGATGCACAGCGTTTAAAGACAGGGAGCTGAGCAGTAAAGCAAATGGATTGTTAGAATAGGAAGCAAGCGTTTCTTTTGATGCATGTAAAATGAAAAAACCGACTGGAAGGTCGTCTTTTAAGATGACAACCGGGTATCGGTCCTGTATGCCCAGAGCCTGAGACAGCACCTCTTTCGGGAGGGAGGTAAAGCGTTTGTCATCGTTGGTGAGCGTGAATGATTGAAGCTCGGGCAAGTGTTCAGGCTTATAGAAGGATAAAGAAATGTCTTGAGTCATGTGGTGGCCTCCTTACAATATGTCGTCAAGCTCGTTTTCCGAAATGACGCGGTAGCCCGCTTGTTTTAACAGTGCGGCGGTTACTCCGCTGCCGGTGATTTTTTTGCCAGAGAATGTGCCGTTATAGATAAAACCGCTTCCGCAAGATGGACTGTTTTCTTTTAATATGACGGCAGAAGCGTTGATTTCTTTTGCGTAAGCCAATGTTTTCGCGGCGCCTTCCATATATAGTTCTGTGACGTCTTCTCCTGAAGCTGTCACGATTTTCGCTGTTCCATTGAGGACATCCTCGCCGGTGCCTCCTATGATTTCTGCGGGTTCGCGTGGGGTAGAGAAGCCGCCGAGAAGTTCAGGGCAAGCCATGACTGCTTTCTTTTCATCGACGAGTTTTCTGATTTTCTCCGACGCTGCGTGAGAGCCGTTATATCTGCATTCAATGCCTCCAAGGCAAGAACTGACTAGAATCATATTAGGTTCTCCTCTCTTGCTTTGCTTGTCTCTATCATAAAATAAATGGCTTTAGTTGGGAGGCTTTTTCAGTTAAAAAAGGAGTTAAAAAGTTTGAAAATAAAAAATTTAATTTTTCTCTTTACAAACAGGGGGTGACCTGTATATAATAACTTTTGTCAGCTCGACGAGAACACAACGGCCCGTTGGTCAAGCGGTTAAGACACCGCCCTTTCACGGCGGTAACACGGGTTCGAATCCCGTACGGGTCACCATTTGGAGGATTAGCTCAGCTGGGAGAGCATCTGCCTTACAAGCAGAGGGTCGGCGGTTCGAGCCCGTCATCCTCCACCATCTTGCCGGTGTAGCTCAATTGGTAGAGCAACTGACTTGTAATCAGTAGGTTGGGGGTTCAAGTCCTCTTGCCGGCACTGTTTTTTCAAAATTTTATGTGGAGGGGTAGCGAAGTGGCTAAACGCGGCGGACTGTAAATCCGCTCCCTCAGGGTTCGGCAGTTCGAATCTGCCCCCCTCCACCATTATTGGGCTATAGCCAAGCGGTAAGGCAACGGACTTTGACTCCGTCATGCGTTGGTTCGAATCCAGCTAGCCCAGTCACAGACACCTTTGATCAAAAGGTGTCTTTTTTCTTTTCGGAAAAATCATTCCAACTTCTAACTGTTCAGTCTGTATAATAATTTTAAAAATATGTTAAGGTAGTTTATTCACGAATTACCATCTACACCCTGCCAAAAATTTGATAAACTTATTTTATAAAAAAATTGAAACCTTTTGAAACGAAGCTCGTATACATACAGACCGGTGAAGGCAGAGGTTAGATAAATATGGAAATGATGATTAAAAAAAGAATTAAACAAGTCAAAAAAGGCGACCAGGATGCATTTGCGGACATCGTAGATATTTACAAAGATAAAATTTATCAGCTTTGCTACCGTATGCTTGGCAATGTGCATGAGGCGGAGGATATTGCACAGGAAGCTTTCATCAGAGCGTACGTTAATATCGACAGTTTTGATATTAACCGGAAATTTTCAACTTGGCTTTATCGAATCGCGACCAATTTGACCATTGACCGCATTCGCAAAAAGAAGCCGGATTATTACCTCGATGCAGAGGTGGCTGGTACGGAAGGCTTGACCATGTATTCTCAAATCGCCGCAGATGGTGTTTTGCCTGAAGATGCAGTTGTGTCGCTGGAGCTCTCAAACACGATACAGCAGAAAATTTTAAAGCTTCCTGACAAATACAGAACAGTCATCGTATTAAAGTATATTGACGAACTCTCATTAATTGAAATCGGGGAGATTCTAAACATTCCTGTGGGGACTGTGAAAACGCGGATTCACAGAGGCAGAGAGGCTCTTAGAAAACAATTAAGGGATCTTTAAGTGGGGTGATGAAATGAGCTGTCCTGAACAAATTGTGCAGCTTATGCATATGCATCTTGATGGAGATATCCTTCCAAAAGATGAACACGTATTAAATGAACATCTGGAGACATGCGAGAAATGCAGAAAGCATTTTTACGAGATGGAGAAATCCATAGCGCTCGTACGGAGCACATCGCATGTCGAAGCCCCCGCGGATTTTACCGCTAATGTCATGGCAAAATTGCCTAAGGAGAAGAAAAGAGCTTCTGTAAAAAGATGGTTCAGATCCCATCCCGTTATCGCAGCTGCTGCGGTATTCATCATTTTGATGGGCGGGGGTTTTTTTAACAGCTGGCATAATGACCACAATTTCAGCGTGTCCAAGCAGCCGAATCTTGTGGTTCATAACCATACTGTGACCGTGCCAGAAGGTGAGACGGTCAAAGGTGATGTCACTGTCAAAAACGGCAAGCTGATTATTAAAGGCAAAATAGACGGGGATGTAACCGTCGTAAACGGAGAAAAATATATGGCCTCTGCTGGACAAGTCACCGGTCAGATTGAAGAAATCAATCAATTATTCGATTGGACATGGTACAAGATGAAGTCTGCGGGGAAAAGTGTACTCGATGCATTCAGTCCGAACGGAGAAGAGTAAAGCGCGTTAGCCGCTTTGCTCTTTTTTTGCGGGCTGAGAGGGCTGGCACATTTCACTTGCTAAATCGAAATGTGGTATAATGGGCTCGCTATGTAAAGTACATATGCGTAACACGTAAAACACAAAATACGAAATGACTGAAATCTTGGAGGACGAGGAAATGGCTTTTGAGGATATCCCTTTTTTGCAGTACCTCGGCAATGCCGTTGATATTCTCCTTGTTTGGTATGTGATATATAAATTGATTATGGTGATACGCGGCACGAAAGCGGTTCAGCTGTTAAAAGGAATTGTAGTCATCGTGCTTGTTCGTATGGCCAGCCAATATTTGGGCCTCAGCACACTTCAATGGCTGATGGACCAAGCGATAACATGGGGATTTTTAGCAATTATTATTATTTTTCAGCCTGAGCTGAGAAGAGCGCTTGAACAGCTAGGCCGCGGCCGCTTTTTTTCGAGGAGCGGCACGCCTGTTGAAGAAGCGCAGCAGAAAACGATTGAGGCCATTACAAAAGCGATCAATTATATGGCGAAACGCCGTATAGGCGCCCTGCTGACCATTGAGCGGGATACTGGAATGGGGGATTATATTGAGACCGGCATACCACTGAATGCCAAAGTCAGCTCTGAGCTGCTGATCAATATTTTTATCCCAAACACCCCGCTTCATGACGGTGCGGTGATTATGAAAAATAATGAAATTGCCGCGGCCGCCTGTTATCTGCCGCTTTCTGAGAGCCCGTTTATTTCAAAAGAACTGGGCACGCGGCACAGAGCAGCTGTCGGTATCAGTGAAGTAACAGACAGTTTGACGATTATTGTGTCTGAAGAGACCGGCGGCGTCAGTGTGGCAAAGAACGGCGACCTTCACAGAGAGCTTACAGAAGAAGCGCTGAAAGAAATGCTTGAAGCCGAGTTTAAGAAAAACACCAGAGACACTTCTTCTAACCGCTGGTATTGGAGGGGCAAGAAAAATGGATAAATTCTTAAACAACCGCTGGGCTGTGAAAATCATTGCTCTGCTTTTCGCGCTCTTGCTTTATGTAGCGGTTAACAGCAACCAAGCACCGACTCCGAAAAAACCGGGTGAATCTTTCTTTCCGACATCAACAACTGATGAAGCAACTCTGACTGATATTCCGGTTAAAGCGTATTATGATGATGAAAATTACGTCGTGACGGGTGTTCCGCAAACGGTTAATGTCACGATAAAAGGCTCGACAAGCGCCGTGAAAAAGGCTCGGCAGACCAAAAACTTTGAAATATATGCTGATATGGAACATTTGAAAACCGGCACACATAAGGTTGAGCTTAAGGCCAAAAACGTGTCGGATGGGCTGACAATCTCAATTAATCCGTCTGTTACGACAGTGACCATTCAGGAACGGACGACCAAAAGTTTTCCCGTAGAAGTGGAGTACTACAACAAAAGCAAGATGAAAAAAGGCTATTCTCCGGAGCAGCCGATTGTCAGTCCGAAAAATGTGCAGATTACCGGATCGAAAAATGTCATCGATAATATTTCTCTTGTAAAAGCTTCAGTGAATTTGGAAAACGCAGATGAAACGATTGAAAAGGAAGCGAAAGTGACTGTCTATGATAAAGACGGAAACGCGCTTCCTGTCGACGTGGAGCCCTCGGTCATCAAGATTACCGTTCCGGTGACAAGCCCGAGTAAAAAAGTGCCCTTTAAAATTGAACGGACAGGAAGCCTTCCTGACGGTGTCAGCATAGCCAATATTGAATCCAGCCCCAGTGAGGTAACGGTTTACGGCTCACAGGATGTGTTGGATTCTCTTGAATTTATTGACGGCGTCAGCTTAGATTTAAGTAAAATTAACAAGGATTCCGATATCGAGGCAGATATTCCGCTTCCTGACGGTGTCAAAAAAATCTCACCGTCAAAGGTGACTTTGCATATAGAAGTCGATAGTGAAGCGGATCAGAAGTTCGAGAATGTCCCTATCAAGACTGTAGGGCTGAGCAGCTCACAAAACATTGAATTTCTTGATCCTGAATCACAAGCGATAGATGTAACGGCTAAAGGCTCTCCCACGAATATAAAAAAACTGAAAAAATCAGATATTGAATTGTATGTGAATGTTTCAGATTTAGAGGACGGGGAGCATAGCGTGAAGCTTGAAGTGAACGGGCCACAGAATGTAACCTGGTCCTTGGGGCGGAAAAACGCCAAAATCAAGCTGACGTCTAAGAAAAGCAATACTTCAACGAATGATAACAGCAGCAATACATCAGGGAACCAGGGTGACACAGATAAACAAACAAATGATCAAAAGAACAATCAGCAAGAAGATACAAAGAACACTGATAAAAACAGCAACGATCAAAACCAAGACGAAAATAAAGATCAAAACCAAGATCAGGATGAGGATGAATCCACTGCTAATTCACAATCCTCATCGGAATAAAAAAGGAGCGATTATAAAATGGGCAAGTATTTTGGAACAGACGGTGTAAGAGGTGTCGCCAATAGTGAGCTTACACCTGAGCTGGCCTTTAAAGTCGGACGTTTCGGCGGTTATGTGCTGACAAAAGACAAACAACGTCCAAAAGTGCTGATAGGCCGCGATACACGCATCTCCGGCCATATGCTGGAGGGAGCCCTTGTCGCCGGACTTTTATCCATTGGCGCAGAAGTCATGCGCCTGGGTGTCATTTCTACACCAGGTGTATCTTATTTGACAAAAGCGATGGATGCAGAGGCGGGCGTCATGATTTCCGCTTCTCATAACCCAGTGCAGGATAACGGCATCAAATTCTTTGGGGGAGATGGATTTAAGCTTTCTGATGAACAGGAGGCTGAAATTGAGCGCCTGATGGACGAACCTGAGGATAAGCTGCCAAGACCTGTCGGAGCAGACCTTGGACTTGTAAACGATTATTTTGAAGGCGGACAAAAATATCTGCAATTCTTAAAACAGACAGCTGATGAAGATTTCACAGGCATTCATGTGGCATTGGACTGTGCCCATGGCGCAACGTCATCCTTGGCGACACACCTGTTTGCTGATTTAGATGCAGATGTTTCTACAATGGGGACTTCCCCGAACGGATTAAACATTAATGACGGCGTCGGTTCGACTCATCCCCAAGCGCTCAGCGCGTTTGTCAAAGAGAAAAACGCGGATCTCGGTCTTGCGTTCGACGGTGACGGCGACCGCCTGATTGCTGTAGATGAAAAAGGAAATATTGTAGACGGCGACCAAATCATGTACATATGCTCAAAACACCTGAAATCAGAGGGCCGTTTAAAGGATGATACAGTGGTTTCAACCGTGATGAGCAACCTCGGCTTCTATAAGGCGCTCGAAAAAGAAGGCATCAAAAGCGTACAGACAGCTGTCGGCGACCGCTACGTAGTAGAAGCAATGAAAAAAGACGGCTACAACGTCGGCGGAGAGCAGTCAGGACATCTTATTTTCCTTGATTACAACACGACAGGGGACGGATTATTGTCTGCTATTATGCTGATGAACACTTTGAAAGCCACAGGCAAGCCGCTGTCAGAGCTTGCAGCTGAAATGCAGAAGTTCCCGCAGCTGTTAGTCAATGTGAGAGTGACTGATAAATATAAAGTTGAAGAAAATGAAAAAGTAAAAGCAGTTATTTCTGAAGTTGAAAAAGAAATGAACGGCGACGGCCGGATTTTGGTGCGCCCTTCAGGAACTGAACCGCTCGTCCGTGTCATGGCTGAAGCGAAGACGAAAGAGCTGTGCGATGAGTATGTCAATCGCATTGTTGAAGTCGTCCGGTCAGAAATGGGATTAGAGTAACGAAGTCTATTATCAGAGAGTGAACAAGACAAGCGAGGTTTACATAAGATAATTGTGAGACATACGGCAAAGTTGTTTAAAAAACAATTGACCGTTTATGCCACATGTTGTAAAATCAAGCTTGTCTTGTTCTTATTTTCTCAATAGGAAAAGAAGACGGGATTATTGCTTTACCTATAATTATAGCGCCCGAACTAAGCGCCCGGAAAAAGGCTTAGTTGACGAGGATGGAGGTTATCGAATTTTCGGCGGATGCCTCCCGGCTGAGTATGCAGATCACAGCCGTAAGGATTTCTTCAAACCAAGGGGGTGACTCCTTGAACAAAGAGAAATCACATGATCTTCCAAAAAACATGTAGGAGGGGACGATTGAAAGTCCCCTTGAAATTTGACTTTCTTCGTCTCCTTTTACAATCTTAGGAGGAAGAAAAATATGTGTGGAATCGTAGGTTATATCGGTCAGCTTGATGCGAAGGAAATTTTATTAAAAGGGTTAGAAAAGCTTGAGTATCGCGGTTATGACTCTGCTGGTATTGCTGTTGCCAACGAACAGGGAATCCATGTGTTCAAAGAAAAAGGACGCATTGCAGATCTTCGTGAAGTTGTGGATGCCAATGTAGAAGCGAAAGCCGGAATTGGGCATACTCGCTGGGCTACACACGGCGAACCAAGCTATCTGAACGCTCACCCGCATCAAAGCGCACTGGGCCGCTTTACACTTGTTCATAACGGCGTGATCGAGAACTATGTTCAGCTGAAGCAAGAGTATTTGCAAGATGTAGAGCTCAAAAGTGACACCGATACAGAAGTAGTCGTTCAAGTAATCGAGCAATTCGTCAATGGAGGACTTGAGACAGAAGAAGCGTTCCGCAAAACACTTACACTGTTAAAAGGCTCTTATGCAATTGCTTTATTCGATAACGACAACAGAGAAACGATTTTTGTAGCGAAAAACAAAAGCCCTCTATTAGTAGGTCTTGGAGATACATTCAACGTCGTAGCATCTGATGCGATGGCGATGCTTCAAGTAACCAACGAATATGTTGAGCTGATGGATAAAGAAATGGTTATCGTCACTGATGACCAAGTTGTCATCAAAAACCTTGATGGTGACGTGATTACACGTGCGTCTTATATTGCTGAGCTTGATGCCAGTGATATCGAAAAAGGCACGTACCCTCACTACATGTTGAAAGAAACGGATGAGCAGCCTGTTGTTATGCGCAAAATCATCCAAACGTATCAAGATGAAAACGGCAAGCTGTCTGTGCCTGGCGATATCGCTGCCGCTGTAGCGGAAGCGGACCGCATCTATATCATTGGCTGCGGAACCAGCTACCATGCAGGACTTGTCGGTAAACAATATATTGAAATGTGGGCAAACGTACCGGTTGAAGTGCATGTAGCGAGTGAATTCTCCTACAACATGCCGCTTCTGTCTAAGAAACCGCTCTTCATTTTCCTTTCTCAAAGCGGAGAAACAGCAGACAGCCGCGCAGTTCTCGTTCAAGTCAAAGCGCTCGGACACAAAGCCCTGACAATCACAAACGTACCTGGATCAACGCTTTCTCGTGAAGCTGACTATACATTGCTGCTTCATGCAGGCCCTGAGATCGCTGTTGCGTCAACGAAAGCATACACTGCACAAATCGCAGTTCTTGCGGTTCTTGCTTCTGTGGCTGCTGACAAAAACGGCATCGATATCGGATTTGACCTCGTCAAAGAACTCGGTATCGCTGCAAACGCAATGGAAGCTCTATGCGACCAGAAAGACGAAATGGAAATGATCGCCCGTGAATACCTGACTGTATCCAGAAATGCTTTCTTCATCGGACGCGGCCTTGACTACTTCGTATGTGTCGAAGGCGCACTGAAGCTGAAAGAGATTTCTTACATCCAGGCAGAAGGTTTTGCCGGCGGTGAGCTAAAGCACGGAACGATTGCCTTGATCGAACAAGGAACACCAGTATTCGCACTGGCAACTCAAGAGCACGTAAACCTAAGCATCCGCGGAAACGTCAAAGAAGTTGCCGCTCGCGGAGCAAACACATGCATCATCTCACTAAAAGGCCTAGACGATGCGGATGACAGATTCGTACTGCCGGAAGTAAATCCAGCGCTTGCTCCGTTGGTATCTGTTGTTCCATTGCAGCTGATCGCTTACTATGCTGCACTGCATCGCGGCTGTGATGTTGATAAACCGCGTAACCTTGCGAAGAGTGTTACTGTGGAGTAATAAATGTTTAACCCCTTTGGATAAGATTATCTAAAGGGGTGTTTTTATGTCCAAAAGAGAAAGAACGTCTACAGTGGAAAAATGGATTAAAGAAGTTGATGGTACAGGACCCGACTATCGATCGGCCATGGCTATAGATTTAAGATGTTTCCACATAAGGTCGGTCAATCAGGTTAAAAGGCATTAAGACTTTTGCCTAACTGAGTTTTCTGATGTTAATACAGATATAAGAGAGCAGTTCCTCATTAAGATACGCTTTTGATAGCAGTTGGAATTTAGCATGCTAGAAATCCGAAAACCGGAGAGCCTATTGGAATGATAACGTTTTTTTTTATTGTCAATTAATAAAGGCAAAGAATTCTAGAAGTCGCACTTACAATGTACTTGTAGGCCTTAGGTTTTAAAGCTCATTCTTTTTTTATTGAGTACATTCCGGTTTAAGTTGAAATGATTCAGTAAAGGACACGCCATAAATAAAAGGTAGCGTATGACTCCCATGTTTTCCATGAAAACGATATTTCTAAGATTTCATCTTTCGTAGGCTTTCGATTCATATTACGTAATATTTTTATCGAACGAATTAGACCCACATCATCGATCGGAAAAGCTGTCGGGAACCTAAGGCAACGCATTAGAACATAATTGGCTGTCCAAGGACCGATTCCTCGTATTTTAATTAAGTTTTTTTCAGCATCTTTAAAGTTCATTTTCATTAATTTTTCCCTCGATAATTCCCCACTTGCCATTAATCTGGCTATTCCAATGATATATTCACTTTTTTTTACCGTCATTTTAATATCTGCCAGGTCGGTAGGGGTTAACCGTGCAATTCGCTCGTACGGTGGGAACACCCAATACTTTTTACCATTCCATTCAATAGAATCGCCAAATGCTTCTACAAATTGCTTCTTTAAGGAGTACGCGAAGGCTAAGTTAATTTGTTGCCCTAAAACTCCCCAACATAAAGCTTCAAATAAATCGGGAATGCCGATCACTCGCAACCCATAAAATTTTCGGGCAGGCATTTTAAGTAATGGATCTGCTTTTGCCATTTCATAAAATGGAGTTAAATCGTTATCAAGATCAAACCATTCATGAATATATTTTACAATCTCTTCCCGTTTCCACTGCTCAACAGGTCTAGAATCGTTTAGGAATTGAACAATCATTTGTTTATTATTGATTACGCTTACCTGCACTAAGGACCGAATTTCCCCAATGGCTATAACTTTTGTAATGATATTGTTCTCTATTTCATACATGCATTCATTTTTTTCCCTGGTTAGGTAGCCAAGGTTAGCATTCATGTCGAAAATTTCAGGTAATGTAATGACAATAACATCATTGACTTCATGCCATGCCACTTTTTCTTTCTCCTTATCTTAAATAATTATAAGAAAACTCACGCTGGTTGAAATTAGTTTATCACATAATCATCTTTACTCATTTTGTTATCTTGCTATTACATTCTAACCATCTTATTTTTTTCTATTTATGAGGTTATAGTGTAGTTATCAAGAATGTTAAACGGGAGTAGATAAAAATGGCCCAAGATATAAAAATCGCGTGTCGAAAATTTAAATTGGGATTTAATTCAAAATGAATTAGATGAGCCATGTAAGGACAGGTGAGATAAATGCCGGATAATATCAATAACGGACATAAAGAGAGCCATGATCATAGAATTTTGAATGATGCAGAAATAATAACAGATGAAAAGTGGCAAGCAATTATAAATAATGATGCAACGTATAATAATCAATTTTTCTACGCTGTAAAGTCGACAGGGGTATTCTGTAAACCATCCTGTAAATCTCGTGTTCCGAAAAAAGAAAATGTATGTATTTTTCCAAACGCAGAACAAGCTCTCCGCGCAAATTTTCGCTCTTGTAAACGTTGCAAGCCCACTAATGAAAAAATGCCTGATCGCGAGTGGGTTGATTTAATTACTGAATATATTGATAAAAATTTCTCAGAAAAATTAACGCTAGAATCGTTAGCAGATATTTGTCATGGGAGTCCGTATCATCTGCATCGAACATTTAAAAAAATTAAAGGCATTACACTGGTTGAGTATATACAACAAGTTAGAGTACACGCGGCTAAAAAGTATTTGATTCAGACAAATAAAGCGATTGGAGATATCGCTACATGTGTGGGTATGGCTAACGCGCCTTATTTTATTACTTTATTTAAAAAGAAAACTGGACAGACACCAGCACAATTTCGTCAAATGAGTAAAATGGAGGAAACGTACAATGGAAACAAAGAATAAAGCAACCCTTTATTGGTCTTTATTAATGTTCAAGGATTGGAATTTTTATATTGCTTCAACTTTAAAGGGGCTTGTGTTTGTAGGCTCACAGAACAAACCAATCGAGGAATTGTTCGAATGGGCTAAGAAACGCTTTCCAGGAAGTCTTCTTGTTGAAGATGATGATAAGCTTGAACCCTATGCCGTTGAAATCACTCAATATCTAGAAGGAAAGCGGAAAAACTTTACTGTTCCAGTTGAGTACGCCGGTACGCAATTTCAGATAGCCGTCTGGAATGCACTTTGTGAAATTCCTTATGGACAGACGAAATCCTATTCCGACATTGCAAATGATATAAATAAACCAGCAGCTGTTCGTGCTGTAGGTGCGGCTATTGGGGCTAATCCGGTATTAATTACTGTACCGTGCCATCGTGTAATAGGAAAGAATGGCTCATTAACTGGCTATCGGGGCGGATTTGAAATGAAGACACTGCTCCTCGATCTGGAAAAGCGAGCTTCATCTGAAATGGATGTTCCTCATTGAAAGTGAATCATCTATAATGGGTTGGATTATTTTAGAGGAAAGTAAAGACCAGTTTACTGATAAACTTGACAACTTTTAAAATTTATCATATCTTATACGTAACTTAATAATCGATGCCGATGTTTATTTTTCCTTTTAAAATATGTAGGCCTTTAGCATTCTTTTCATATTTCATTTTAAATATTGATAGGATGAAAAAGCATCCTAACTAAAAAGGAAGAGAAACATAAGTCGATTTATTTGATAATCAGGACTATATTAAAGGAAATTAAACATAGCATAAAGTAAAGACCAATAATAAGGTAGCTCTTCAAAAAACTTCGCTGAAGTTAGTTGAAGTGAAGCCGACAATTTTCAGGATTCAATGATCTAACATAATCATTGAAATTTTGAAGTTGTCGGCTTTTTTGTTGGAAAAAAATAGAGATAAATAAAAATTGAAATAAATAATAGACAAATATGATCTGATTGAAAGGTCTTTTGACCAATAATGAGTTTTAAAAAAGGGAGAATTTAGAATGTTAGTTTCGCTGAGTTTGTCATCATTATTAACATTATTTTTTATTATGCTTATGGCTTCTGGGATTAGTGGACTATTGTTTTTACATCCGCGAGTACCCTTGAGTTTTGTTCGCATTCATATTGGGATCTTGGCTTTACCACTTTTGGTTTCCTTACTGATTCTTGCCAATAGTGGTGTGAGTGGAAATGTTGGCCCTTGGCACTTAGATTCCTTAGCTTGTTTAATGACTTTCTTTGTTCTTGCAATTGGATTCATCATTCAGCGTTTTTCTGTACGTTACTTAATGGGGGATCGATCTTATCGAAAATATTTTACGCTTTTTACTTTCACAACAGGAGCTGCTTCAATGACATGGTTAAGTGGTGATCTCCGCTTGATGGTTCTATTTTGGGGAGCGACTCTTGTTGGATTAACCTTACTTATTAGGTTAAACAGTGCTTGGCAAGTGGCTAGTGAAGCAGCCAAAATTTCTGGACGGTTATTTTTGTTAAGTTGGTTTTCTTTGTTTTTTGCGATGACGTGGCTTTTTCATGCCACAGGTCAATGGCAGTTATCATTGGTTGTAACAAATGAAAGTATAGCTGGGCTGGGAGAATGGGAGAGAACAGGGATTCAGCTATTGATTGTACTGGCGGTGATCATTCCTGCAGCTCAATGGCCGTTCCAAAGATGGTTGGTTGAGTCTATTGTTGCTCCAACCCCTGTTTCTGCAATTATGCATGCAGGTTTAGTAAATGCAGGAGGAATAATACTAACTCGATTTTCACCTCTATTTCATGGTGGTATCGCTTCGATTATCTTACTTCTGCTTGCTAGCATTTCTGTATTGATTGGAACTGGAATTAGTTTAGTCCAGGTTGATTATAAACGTCAGTTAGTAGGCTCCACGATTGGACAAATGGGGTTTATGCTCATTCAGTGTGCATTAGGCGCCTATATAGCAGCCATTATTCATCTTATTTTACATGGTTTATTCAAAGCTACGTTGTTTCTACAAGCTGGTTCAGCAGTAGGGCGTCATGAAGTATCGGCTCGCACTAATGAAAGAACATCCTATTTATGGGTCATGGCTGGTCGGATTTTATCCTTAGTAATAGGCGTTGCTTTTTGGCTCGCTGCTCCTGGAGAGGGATATCAATTCATTAGTGCGCTGATCTTAGGGTGGTCATTGTCCGTTTCTTGGAATCAGCTTGTCGCTTTTGGAGAGGGTCGAATTGGCCGAATTGCCGGCTTAACTGTTTTAGGAGGAGCAGCCCTCGTATATTTTATCATTCATAACCTTTTCTATAAGTGGCTGCATACAACCATTTTTCAAAGTGTTCAACCTCCAATGTCAGCTGTCATGATTGTCGTATGTCTCTTATTATTTGGCAGTGCTTTAGGTACATGGGTTGCTCGTTATCGTTCTTCCGTTTTTTTCGCGGTGCTCTATCTTTGGTTAGTTCGATTAGGTGAAGCAAAACCAAAGTCAGTAGAGAGTCACCCAGACTACCTTAAACAATATATTTCATAAGGAGCTAATCTGAGATGGGCATTACATCCGTATTAACGAAAGATAATGTAAAAAAGATAGATACAGATATTGATGTTCAAGGAAGGGATCTTAACGTTTTCATTACATCTGCCAGCCGAGTGATTGCGCCACTTTGGCCTATTTCTACATTTGCTGCACGTAATCCGTGGATGGGACTTGAAAACCAACCTTTTGATCAGGTTGCAAGTTGGTTGAAAAACACTCGCGATGTTGATATATACCCTAGTGCGTCTATGATCCGTTCAGCAAAGAATAAAGGTGAGATTGATGAAGATTTTGTGGAAATGGGGCTGCAGCGTTGGCTTGATTCACATTCTTATCACATCCCACGGGACGTGGCAGAGCGATTTTGTCATGCTGCATTAAAGTTAGATCCCCTGCCTTCCGACCTTTTATCATCACATGAGCTGGAGAAATTAGTAGGTGAATGTAGTGGATTGGATCATATCGAGAATGTGTTTATGCAACCACTAAGTTCGTATATAGAGAATCAAGATGGTGAAAGGCTAGTCAATATACTAGATCATCATGTCATTAAGTGGAGTAAATTATATCTTGATGACTCTCAAGCAGGCTGGACAATGCCTAATCGTGAGGAAGGTTTCTATCGTGCTTGGCAGCATCTTATTCAATATGATCCAGCACTTAGCAAAAAGCAGCGAGAAAGGGTAAAGGGTTGGCCGAAAGAGGCACATTTGGCTTTACAGAAAGCTTTATTCGCACTAGAAATCCCAGAGTCAGAAATCCAGACTTATCTTGAAGGTCATTTACTTTCATTACCTGGATGGGCAGGGATGATGCTTTGGCGCTCCCAACAATCGAGCCACGAACATGCACTCCTAACAGAATATTTAGCGGTTCGAATATCCATGGAGTGGGCTCTTATAAAGCCATACTTACCTTTGACTAATGAACGATCTAAGAAAACAATTTCAATTGCTCCCCTTATAGCAGCTTGGATTCATTGGGGTGGGCTTACATTAGAAGAATGGTCACAGATGACGGCCATTGAACAAAACGAATATTTATCATTTGCCTACAGCTTTGATGAGAAACTTCGCAAGAAACTTTGGTTAGAAGCTTGGGAACAAACGTACACTGATCGATTAAGCCAGAAGATTATCTCGAAACAACGTGAAACCGGCCGTAAAAAATCTGCATTAGCTCAATTAGCATTCTGCATCGATGTACGATCAGAACCTTTTCGTCGTCAACTAGAAAAAGAAGGCCCGTTTGAAACGATTGGTATTGCTGGTTTCTTCGGGGTGCCGATTGCAACTTGTGAACTTGGCAGTAAACACAGTCATGCTTCCTTGCCGATCATACAAAAACCGCAAAATAAAATAAAAGAGTTCGCAGATGAGGATGTATTCAAAAAATACAATCAACGGAAGCAAGCAATTCATTCTTTAAGCCATACCTTTAAAACGATGAAGCAGAATGCGCTTTCGAGCTTACTACTGCCTGAGCTAAGCGGACCTTGGCTTACTCTGCAAATGGCAGCCCGTAGCTTTGTGCCAAGAAAGGCGGGTCGTTTCATTCGTAATCTCCGTGAGGCTTGGTTACGCAAACCTGATACAAAACTCTCGCTTCATCATGATGCTACAGAGGCAGAAATACCTGTGGGTTTTACTGATGAAGAAAAAGTGAACTATGCTCGCCAAGCATTAAAAATGATGGGGTTAACAGAGAACATCGCACCATTGGTCGTGATTTGCGGGCATGGCAGTCAAAGTACTAATAATCCTTATTCTGCAGCCCTTGATTGTGGTGCCTGCGGTGGAGCGGCCGGTGGATTCAATGCAAGAGTTTTAGCTGCTTTATGTAATCTATCAGAGGTACGAGAAGCTCTTTTAGCTGAAGGAATTAAAATTCCTGAGGATACGGTTTTTGCAGCAGCTGAACATAATACAACAGTAGATGAATTACATTGGCTTTATGTACCAGAGCTTTCCGAAGCTGCACAAGAAGCATTTGAACAAATTGAAGCCGTTATGCCGAAAGTGAGACATCATGTAAACGCAGAACGTCTAGCCCAATTACCGAATTTCCAATCGAAGCTAAAAAATCCGAAGGCTGAGGCAAACCGATTTGCGGAAGATTGGAGTGAGATACGTCCGGAATGGGGACTGGCTCGTAATGCCGCCTTTATTATCGGTAAACGTGAACTAACTCAGGATTGTGATTTGGAAGGCAGAGCCTTTCTCCATAATTATGATTGGAAGCAGGATGAAAGCGGTGAACTCCTAGCAAATATTATTGCAGGACCTGGAACTGTAGCCCAATGGATTAATTTACAATATTACGCATCAACGGTAGCACCTCATTATTATGGCAGCGGAAATAAAGCAACTCAAACCGTTACTGCAGGTCTCGGCGTTATGCAGGGGAATGCAAGCGACTTGTTAGCCGGACTGCCTTGGCAATCGGTCATGGAATCAGATCACGAGGCCTATCATTCTCCTCTTCGTTTATTGATACTCATCCAAGCACCTAGAGAATATGTAGAACGGTTATTAAATCATGACTCAGCATTTCTGCAAAAAGTTCAAAATGGATGGGTCCGACTGGCTAATATTGATCCAGAAGGATGTTGGGAAAGCTGGTAATGATGAATCTAAGCATTTATCAAATGGATTTGTTATTCAAAATAAAAATAATAAACATAAGGAAGAGGTGTGCTGTATGAATGTAAACCAAAATAAAAAAGTATTATTTTTGACGGATATTGAAAACGGTTTGGAGCCTATTTTACAAGAAGCGACTAACACTTCTGCAGAGAATATGTTGACTATACAAAGCTATGGTGCCAGTATTTCACATCCTTATGGAGAAATCATGAGGTCTATTATTTTTGCGATTTACCAGGAAGATGTTGAGGAGATTTTTGTAGTAGGAACAAAAGATAAGAAGACTTCCGCAGGTAATGGACTAACTCAACTTGAAACAATGAAAGATAAAATACAAACATTGGATTATCTCTTTCAAAATTGCAAGCCTGAATTTTTAGGTGGTACGGTCGATGAATGGCTAAATGAAAATAGCAGTGACACCATTGAAAAAAGTGTTGATATGATTCGACGTCATCCCCTAGTGCCGTCATATGTTAAAGTTAGAGGTTTATTCGTTCATCATAATGATGGAAAACCCTCAATCGTGGAGGTTCCTGATGTTAAAACAGGTCAAGCCTTACCTGATCATTGCTTGTCACGATGAAATACAGGTTCAACTTCTAAACGCACCCATATATGGAGAAAGCAGTTCTAAGGAGATTGTATGAGCGCTAATTTAACTGATTTTGTCACGAAAACAATCGAGGACATGAACTCGTTTGATCGTGAAAATATGGAATGTATGAAAAAACTAATTAGAAAAGCAATTGATTTTTATCATCTAAAATCTTATGAAGAAGTTGAGGAAACCCATTCAGGAAACGTTCGATTTTTGCATGTCCACTCTATGATGGAAGAAAATATGTTATCCAAAATGATAGTGGTCACAAGAAACGGTAAAACTGATTTGGATATTGAAGGTGTATATGAAGGATATGTTGTAAGAGAATATTAATGAGATGAAATCACAAATAGAATATGCCAATTTTTTTGCTCAGGAGATGTATTAGATATGAAAAAGTCGAAGGGTTCTATTGAATCAGAGATCAGTAAGTCCATTACTCAATGGGAGAAGGATTATCTTGGGCGGGGGTCTGTATCTGTTAAGACTGATATACTGCGGGACATGATCATCGTCAATTTAAAAGGGATTTTAACACCAGCTGAATATGTAGTTTGTGGATCAAAAGAGGGTATGTTATCTATCAAACAAACTCGTTCGGAGTTAGTCGAATCAGGTATAGAAGGCCTTAAGGATATTATCTTAAAAATAACCGGAGAAAAAGTGAAAAGTTTTCATACTGATTTAAGCTCCCGGACAGGTGAACGAGTGATGGTGTTTAAATTATGTAATGATCTAGAGAAAAATTTGGAAAAGATCTTATAATCTAAAGAAAATAAATGTTTTGACGGTATGGAATTTGTTGTGAATTGAACATAATGAACTGCCGATTCTTTTGTTTTACAATTATGGCATCATTGATAACTTTTATTCATATCCTAAGCGGACATAAAGAGATGTCAATTCATAGTATACTGTCTTGTTATTCCTGTCGAAAGATCTAACATCCGCTGTTGTTATGAGCGGATGTTTTTTTACATCTATTTTAAATACATGAATTTGATGCTGGTGATTAGTCACTTGAACAATATTTGAAAAAATCCTTGTCACCTGCCGGGTTCCCCCAAGTGTTTAGTGACACGATTATGAGACCAATTTCGTAAAGCTTGATGATAAATTTAAGCGGTGAACAAAATTGATATGCTGTCTTCAGTTTCATTTCACGGAATTAGCTTTAATTAAATATATCCAAAAAACGGATTGACATATCGAAATATAACGATATAATAATCGATATGGAACCAATTGAAGTATTCAAAGCCTTATCAAATGAATCAAGGCTGCAAATTTTGCAATGGCTGAAGGAACCGGATCGTCATTTTGCACCCCATGAAGGGATTGATATGAACACAATCGGGGTATGTGTTAGTCAAATCACAGACAAATTGAAAATGACGCAATCGACGGCTTCCCAATATCTTACCATCCTTTTAAGAGCCGGCCTAATTAAGGCGGAGCGAATCGGAAAGTACACGTATTACAAAAGAGATGAAGAAGCCATTGGGAAACTTGCTGACTTTCTTAAAACAGAGATATAAAAATAAACATCAAAAGATGTTTATTTTTATACCATACATATCGACATATTACGATGTGTTTATTTTTTATAATAACATATCGATAATTCGCGATATGTTTATTAATAATTGAGGAGTGAATGTTTTATGTCTAACACTTGGAAAATTTATATTTTAGCCATTGTCAGCTTTTTAGTTGGAACCTCAGAGTACATCATTTCGGGAATTTTGGATCAAATTGCTCATACTCTCGGGATCACTTTAGCTGCCGCGGGCCAGCTCATTACCATTTTCTCACTTGTATATGCTCTGTCTACACCCGTACTTATGGCGTTGACAGCAAGTATGGATAGACGCAAATTGATGATGTATGCCCTAGGTTTGTTTGTGTTCGGTAATGTCCTGGCTTTTGTACTGCCTGGTTATGGATGGTTTATTGCAGCGCGGATCATTATGGCGATGGGAGCAGGTGTGGTTGTTGTCACCGCATTAACGATTGCCGCTAAGATTGCATCGGAAGGGAAGCAGGGCAGTGCCATCGCTACGGTCGTGATGGGATTTACCGCTTCTTTAATCATAGGTGTTCCGCTTGGAAGAATGATAGCAGTAGCATTAGGCTGGAAGTCTGTATTTGGTGCCATTGCTTTGTTGGGATTGATCGCGATGGTCGTTATTTTCTTTACTCTTCCGCATACTGAAGGGGATAAGCCTGTGCCTTTGCTTCAACAGCTTGCTCTTTTCAAAAAACGGAAAGTGGCTATGGGATTGTCAATCACTTTCTTCTGGCTCGGGGGATATTCTGTTGCTTACACTTATTTGTCACCGTATCTCTTGAACATCTCAGGTATAAATGGCAAGCTGCTCAGCGGTGTTTTGCTTATATTTGGAATTGCCAGTTTGGTTGGATCGAAGTTTGGGGGATATAGCACCGATAAATGGGGAGTGTCCTTTACACTCGTTGGCGGGATGACGTTGCATATCGTCACACTGATTCTTCTGTCACTTGTTACTCATTCCTATATCGGAGTGTTGGTGATTCTCATATTATGGTCGTTTGCCGCATGGTCCACCGGTCCGACACAGCAATTTCACCTGGCTACAATAGAACCGGAAATGTCAGGAGTTTTGCTTAGCATGAATCAGTCAATGATGCAATTCGCCATGGCGGTCGGCGCAGGTATAGGAGGGGTTTTTGTGGAAAACGTATCATTGGCCTCGATTACCTGGGTTGGTGCGTTAGGGGTTATGATTGCCATTATTGCATCATTGCTGATTTTCAATTCGCAACCGAAACAAGCGCTAAAAGATATCAATCAATAATTTCGAAAGTTCTAACATCCGCTCGTTATACAAGCGGGTGTTTTTTTAAAAAGCTCAAGTAGAAGGCACACTGAAGCTGAAAGGGATTTTTGCCGACGGAGAGCTGAAGCACAGCAAGTTATAATATACTAGGAAGGGAAATAACGGTATGGCGGAAGGGTTCTAGCGCTTCTCGCCTGTAAGATCATTACTTTGAGGATGTGTCATCGTGAATCAAAAGACGTACATTGAAATGAGCAGGACATCGCAGTACATCAACAAAATGAGAGAGTATTCAGTGCTAATTGATGGGGCTGAGATGGGAACTATCAAAGATGGAGGAAGGCTGCGAATTGATTTACTGCCTGGTGAGCATGTTATTCAAGTGAAGATTGCTTGGTGTACAAGCCCAACTTTGAGGTTTACTTTAGCGGAAGGAGAAGTGTTGAAGTTTAGATGCGGAAGTCCGCTTCGAGGTTGGAAGTTGCTTTTGGCACTTTTTTCTGTTTTGGCCCGTCCTGAAAATTATCTGTTTATCGAGCAGGAAGAAGAGAAAAAAGCTTTGTGGTGACTTTGTGTGAAAGAATACCGCTGAATTACGTTTTGTATTTAAGTGGAAGCTCTCTCCTTGGAAGGCTGAGATAAGAGATTCTCGTCTATTCTTTTTCTTTCTCCTATAAAATTTATATAATAGGGAGAAAGAAATGGGGTGAACAGCATATGTTTAAAAAAATCATCAAAACGATTAAGTACCTCTCAAGCAGTTCTAGTGACCGATATCGCAGACACCGGCATTACAGCAGCAGTCGGCGCAGACATTATCACAGCTACAGCAGCAGTTCGGGCAAAAGAAGACACTACGACCGTTATGGCGGCAGTCATCGTTACAAACGCCGGAGCTACAGCAGCAGTTAATCCAAAAAAAGTTCTTGTTCCGCTTTTGGGACAAGGGTTTTTTTATGTGACCGATTGAATGGCCCGGTTTAGATCCTCGCGAATGGAAGCGGTGTGCTGATACTCTTCCTCAATGCCCAATAATCTTTTCAGCAGCAAGGTTACTTCCTTTGTCAGTGTTAATTCCTCCAGCCAAGTGCCGTTTTTCTTCTTTTTTCCTTTATATTGAGAGTACAGCAGGAATAACAGCGTTTCTCCGAGATCGAAGAAGTCATCCTGTTTTCGTACCTTTATTTCCTCCATTTCTTCAGGAGTCAATTGTTTGGCAAGGCCGAAATCGATGAGGCAGAGCCTGCCGTCATTGATGATGATATTAGGCGTTCTGATGTCGCTGTGGAAGATAAGGCGATCATGCAGGTATTCTATAATCTCAAGCAGCTGCGAAATCAGTTGTAATGCCATAAGCTCTGTGAACGGCTGTTTTCGAAAAAATAATAATTCTTCTATATTCTCTCCCTCAATGAACTGCATGACATAATAAGCCTGTCCGTCTATGATGAACTCATCTATGAAGCCCGGAATTTGCGGGTGGTGAATGCTATTGAGCAGTTTTATTTCCTGCTGGAACCGGACTTTTTCTTTTTCCTTTTTCGCTTTTGTCGGCCGAAGCTGTTTTAAGACATAAGGTGTTTGAGTTAGGATATCGGTGCACAAATAAACCAAACCGTAGCCTCCCATACCGAGGCACTCTTCGATTTTGTATTGATGATTTAAGATAACGCCGTTCTTTAGAGGGCGGTCAAATAGCAGTTTTTTTAGAAGTTTTAATGCCATGTCTGCACTTCCCTTGGTTGTACTGACTATAGTTTACCTTCTAGCCGGAGAATAAAAAAGAGCCGGATAACCGGCTCGGTATAAGTTAAAACTGCTTTGTTACGTCGTATTCATAATCTATTTTTGCTTTAACATTGCTCATCGTCGATCTGGCAGTCGCTAATGTATTATATTTAAAACTCCATACCTTTGCCACACTGAGTTGATCTGACAAAGAGATATCATAAGACCCTGAAGTCGAGCTGTTTACAAGAGCACGGCGCCATTCGTTGTTTTCGCTCGTCATGATCAGGTGGCGTGTATTTCCCTGGCTTGGTGTTTGAGTGGCGGTTGTCTGAACTCTGGTTACAATGGCATCACGCGGTATCCCAGATTGGTTTGTTAAATCAACCTTGATCACGCTGGAGTCAGAACCTGAGGGGTTAAGGCTTGTATTTCCTTTATTTTCAGCAACGCCGCTGAATTGGAACGTTCCGCTGCCTGATTTGATTCGGTCTTCAATTGAAAGTGTAAAATACATGTTTCCGGTATAGGTGCCTCGTGACACTTTCACATAAAAGGTATCTGTCGTGTTTTGGGCGTCTGCATTTGCATAAATAAAAGAAGAAAACGTATTAGGGTTAATGACTTCTGTCCCTTGAGAAACAGGTATTCTATTCTTATCATAAATTTCAATTTTCATCCCTGTATACGCGCTCTGGTATGTACTCCTCACGTATACTTTTTCTCCCTTATTAGCCGTAAAAGTGAAATAGGCTTCATCTTGTCCAGCTTCCAGTATTGTTGTATCGATATTTTTATATTTCCAATAACCGATCGGCATTGCGGTATCAAATGAATTGTTTCCTGTGATAGCAGTGACTCCGATAGCTGATGCCGAATACGTAAAGGTGGATAAGATAGACAGCATAACAGCGAATGGAATAAGCCATTTTTTCACCATGCAAACAACCTCCTTTTATTTCCATCATACATAATAACGATTTAAGTGTAAATAAATGTTTTTTGAGGTTAATATATACATTATCTTTACCGATAAAAAAGAATAAGAGAGAATACTCGGGAGGGAATTCAATGCGTCTGAATCGGCAATTTATCCGCACTCAGCTGATGGCACAGAACATATTGAGCAAGAATGCGCCTGCCAAACGGGAGAATGCGACTGAAAATCCAGCGGCAGTTCTGGAAAAGGCATACAGCAGGCTTAAGTCACAATCTTCAACTGGGGGAATCAATCAGTTCAATTATTCTAAAATCAGCGTGTCGGGAAACAGCGGGACATTCAGCAAAGTGTATCAATCAGCGAATGATCGAACAGTGACAGACACAGGGGAAGAAACAGTGATTCAATGCCAAAACCCCTATGAATCTGAGAGTGATATCAGAATCAAAATACTAGATGAAAAATACAGCAGGATGAATGCGATAAACAAATCAAAGCCTGATCCCTTAGGCTATATTAAGGATAAGTACCAAAATTCAAAGTCTCCTTATTTCAGAAGTGATCTGTCAGCTGCAGAAAGACAGGCCGCATACGATAATGAAACAGAATGGTTATTCAAAGGCAAGGCGCAAAACTATAACCTCCAGGATGCTGCGTTTCGGAATGTCACATTTCATGGGGAAGTGGAAGCTGAGAATGAAAAGGTGTATCAGCGGGGACAGGTTAACCAGCAGCTGCAAGTGCTGTTGAATCGAAACCATATTCATATTCCAGAGGGGACAGAGCTGACGTTTACAATCACACCAATTGACTATCAGGTGCGGGTAAGCGGGTCAGACGATCAGGCACTGATTAAGCAGATTGAGCAAGTACTGCAATCTGGGGACAACAGCAAAGAGCTATTTTTGCACATCATGAAAAGCCAAAGCAGTGATTCAACACAATTTTCCGAAGAGGCCTATCAAAAGTATCAGGCTGCTCGTGAGATGTATGAAGTTACAGGCTACCATTTGAAGGATTTAGAAGTGATTGATGGGCGGTATGTCACGCCTGATGGACGTGACTTATTAGACGTCTATAAAGAAGAACTTGAAAAAGATCCAGTGCAGAAACAAACGGCTTCTTATGCTATATCTTACTATCGTTCAGAGCTCAGTAAAATCGCGGAAGCCGGGTATAATGCCATTCTGGATTTCATCCTATCAATTGATTACAGCAATGGATCTCTGAGAGATGTGGGACAAAGCAAGAGCTATGGGACCGGAGATACCGGGTGGCTTGAAGCATTAAAGCGTCAAACGGGTGTGAATTATTAGGTAAGCTGTTCATGTAGAACAGCTTATTTTTTATGAGAATCTAAGGGGTGTATTAATTTAAATATTCAAATAATTTTATTATTTTTATATAAAAGATTTTAAAAGAAGTGAACGATTCAAAACTCTGAACAAAGGTGTTTACCTGAAAAAAACAATTGTATTTTCCAGAGAAATTTATTATGATGAAATAAGTAATTTAGGAGATTATATAACAATTTTAAGTTTGAATTTTCTGATTGTTATCGCTGATTCATGTGAAGGCAAGCAGGTCTGCTGTTTTCTCATTTATGTTAGGAGGAGGAAGAGGAGTGGCAAATAAAGAATTAAAGAGGGGCCTGGGCGCGCGCCATATTCAGATGATCGCCTTGGGCGGTACAATCGGTGTTGGCTTGTTTATGGGTTCTGCCAGCACGATTTCATGGACTGGCCCATCTGTCCTTCTGGCTTATGCAATATGCGGAATTTTTATCTTTTTTATTATGCGTGCGATGGGTGAAATGCTGTATGTCGAGCCGAGCACAGGTTCTTTTGCGACGTTCGGCCATCAATATATTCATCCGATGGCAGGTTATATAACAGCATGGAGCAACTGGTTCCAGTGGATTATCGTCGGCATGTCAGAAATTATCGCTGTCGGTTCTTATATGAAGTATTGGTTCCCGGATTTGCCTGCTTGGATACCTGGTATCGTGGCAATGGTGATTCTTGGTGCGGCGAATTTAATTTCTGTTAAGTCGTTTGGGGAATTTGAGTTTTGGTTTGCGATGATTAAAATCGTGACGATTATCTTGATGATTATTGCGGGAATCGGAATTATTTTCTTCGGTTTTGGAAACGGCGGAGATGCGATCGGTTTGTCGAACTTGTGGTCTCACGGGGGCTTCTTTGCAGGAGGTTTCTCAGGTTTCTTCTTTGCACTGTCTCTTGTTATTGCGGCCTATCAAGGAGTTGAGCTGATCGGAATTACAGCGGGTGAAGCGAAGGACCCGCAAAACACGCTAAGAAGTGCGATTCAAAGTATTATCTGGCGTATTTTGATTTTCTACATTGGTGCTATTTTTGTGATCGTGACGGTGTATCCTTGGGATGAGCTCAACTCACTCGGAAGTCCGTTTGTGTCTACGTTCTCGAAAATCGGAATTACGGCAGCGGCCGGCATTATTAACTTTGTCGTGATTACTGCTGCAATGTCCGGCTGTAACAGCGGTATTTTCAGCGCGGGCCGCATGCTGTATACACTGGGTGTCAATGGACAAGCACCGAAATTCTTTAAGAAGATTTCACGCAATGGTGTGCCGCTGTATGGCACAATTGCGGTGCTGATCGGTTTGGCTGTCGGTGTTGTACTGAACTATATCGCGCCGCCGAAGATCTTTGTCTATGTATACAGCGCAAGCGTGCTCCCAGGGATGATTCCTTGGTTTATCATTTTGATCAGCCATATCGGATTCAGAAAAGCGAAGGGTGCTGCATTAGATAAACATCCATTCAAAATGCCGTTTGCTCCTTTTACTAACTATTTGACGATTGCTTTCTTGCTGATGGTTCTGGTTGGCATGTGGTTTAACGATGATACTCGTATCTCTCTGATTGTAGGCGTAATTTTCTTAGCGCTTGTGGTCATTAGTTATTATGTGTTTGGGATTGGCAAACGCACGCAGGCCAATTTGACAAAAAGCGAACAAGCAGCTGAATAACGATAAAAAAGAGACATTCACGGATGTCTCTTTTTTTATTTTTCGCGTATGGATTTTCCCTATTTTAGCAAGCTATAGGGTAAAGATAGCAGAAGGAAAGGTGTTCATGAAATGGATGTTACACTCGGTTATTTGCGCGAATCACTCTCGAATCATCTAGAAAATGAAGTCTGCCAGCGTATTTGCAAGAAGATGCTGGCGAAGCGTTATGCAAATGAAGAGGAATTTGTAAAAGACTTAGATGATAATGAAATGTCTTTTTTGAACCATGTATTAGAAAAAGAAATTAAGTATGCCCAGAATGAACAGGATCAAAAACGGGCCAAGGAATTAAACGAGGTGTATGAATTACTGCTTTGAGAAAGGCGGGTAAGAAATGGGAGCAATTGAACGAAGCGGATATACATTTCAGCCGGAGTTTAGCGTTGTCCGTCAAAACGGAGCCATCCATGTGTACCATCAAGGAGAGTTTGTGGAAGAAATCGAATTTGAATTTAACGGGGAATATCCCGATCATGATTTGATTGAAGAGCTTGTGAATCATTATTGTTTTGAGCATGAGATTTAGAGCCCTGCCGTGCAGGGCTCTTTTATTTAGGATGTGATCAGGCCATACTTTTTCAGGATATCCACGGTGATGTTTTTGGCTTTTGTGCCGGAATCATCGACATTGGTGACAAAGACATAAGAGCCATGCTCTGTTTTGATGAATCCGACAAACCATCCTAATCCCATATCAGTCAGGCGAGTTCCGGTTTTCCCGTAGAGCGTGAAATGATCGCCTTCCTCTTGAATCATCATGCGCTTGACGATTTTCATCACCGGCTTGTCAAATGGAAGCTCCTCTTTAGCCAGTTTCTCCAAAAAAGTTTCTTGTTCCAGCGGAGATATTGTGAGCGAGCTTTGCAGCCAAAACTGGTCGATTCCCCCGCTGATATCCTCGTTGCCGTAAGATAGTGTATGAAGCCATGTTTTCATTCTTTCCTCGCCGATATCTCTCGCTAATGCCTGATAATACCAGATTGCGGATTCGCGCATGGCCGAGCCAAGCGTATGGTCGCGGTTCCATGATTCGAATTCACGCTTGACCCCGTCCCATCGTTTAACATCGTATTCATCTCTTGCAGCTTTGACCTGCAAACCGATTAAAGCGTTCACGACTTTAAAGGTGGATTGCGGAGTTTGTCTTTGATTTGCCCGTTTTCTGTTATAGACAAATGTCTGCTCCTTTTGTAAATCGTGAAGAATGAAGGTTCCATCCGTATCCTTGAATTCATCATCGACATTCATTCTGCTGACATTCAAGTGTTTTTCATGAGCAGATGACGCTGCGTGGACGGAGAAGCCGCCGATCCCTGCAATACTCAGCACAAGCACAACATATATCCATTTTTTCATTTTGTTCTCCCCTTTGTTTTGATTAACTACCTTTTCTCTCTTTCGTTTGTTCTTCCTTTAAAAAATAATCAAAAAGCGCTTAAATTTGGTTTTGCAAACAAATACTGTTACTGGGTTTATAGTCGGAAGATAACGTGAAAATAGAGGGTAAAAAGGAAGGCAGGGTAAGCGGATGAATGAGCAGATTCCACATGACAAAAGTCTCGATAACAGTCTGACGCTGCTGAAGGAAGGGTATTTATTTATTAAAAACAGAACAGAGCGCTACAATTCAGATCTGTTTCAGGCCCGTTTGTTGGGAAAAAACTTTATTTGCATGACTGGCGCTGAGGCGGCGAAGGTGTTTTATGATACGGATCGATTCCAGCGGCAGAACGCTTTGCCTAAGCGGGTGCAGAAATCGCTGTTTGGTGTTAATGCGATTCAGGGAATGGATGGCAGCGCGCATATCCATCGGAAGATGCTTTTTCTGTCATTGATGACACCGCCGCATCAAAAACGTTTGGCTGAGTTGATGACAGAGGAGTGGAAAGCAGCAGTCACAAGATGGGAGAAGGCAGATGAGGTTGTGTTATTTGAGGAAGCAAAAGAAATCCTGTGCCGGGTAGCGTGCTATTGGGCAGGTGTTCCGTTGAAGGAAACGGAAGTCAAAGAGAGAGCGGATGACTTCATTGACATGGTCGACGCGTTCGGTGCTGTGGGACCGCGGCATTGGAAGGGAAGAAGAGCAAGGCCGCGTGCGGAAGAGTGGATTGAAGTCATGATTGAAGATGCTCGTGCCGGCTTGCTGAAAACGACTCCCGGAACAGCGCTGCATGAAATGGCTTTTCACACACAAGAAGATGGAAGCCAGCTGGATTCCCGCATGGCAGCCATTGAGCTGATTAATGTACTCCGGCCTATTGTCGCCATTTCTTACTTTCTTGTGTTTTCAGCTTTGGCGCTTCATGAGCATCCGAAGTACAAGGAATGGCTGCGGTCTGGAAACAGCCGGGAAAGAGAAATGTTTGTGCAGGAGGTCCGCAGATATTATCCGTTCGGCCCGTTTTTAGGGGCGCTTGTCAAAAAAGATTTTGTATGGAATAACTGTGAGTTTAAGAAGGGCACATCGGTGCTGCTTGATGTATATGGAACGAACCACGACCCTCGTCTATGGGATCATCCCGATGAATTCCGGCCGGAACGATTTGCGGAGCGGGAAGAAAATCCGTTTGATATGATTCCTCAAGGCGGGGGACACGCCGAAAAAGGCCACCGCTGTCCAGGGGAAGGCATTACAATTGAAGTCATGAAAGCGAGCCTGGATTTCCTCGTCCATCAGATTGAATACGATGTTCCGGAACAATCACTGCATTACAGTCTCGCCAGAATGCCGTCATTGCCTGAAAGCGGCTTCGTAATGAGCGGAATCAGACGAAAAAGTTAAATCAAAAAGCTCTCTTCCTTTATCGAAGAGAGCTTTTTGATTACTTCTTTTTTTCATCGTAGTATTGGACGGGATACATGGAGCCTTCTGATACCATTTTGTTGTCCTCGATATCTTGCGGGTCCGGGTGGCCGGCTTTATCAACTGGGAACGTTTCCATATCGGGCTGTTTTGTTATTTTCATCTTCATGCTGTGAATGAATTCCCTTGCCTTTTGGCGATTTGACGGGTCTTTTAATAGATAAGAAGTGATGCCGACAGTTGAAACAGCGAGACCTGAAAGTAACAGCTTTTGTTTCATGGTGATACTCCTTTCTATTTTAAGAATAGTGTTTCCTGTATCATTCCCGTTTTGGAAATAGCTAAACCTATTGTGTTTTTATCATTGGAATTTACAGTAAATTCCATTTGAGAAGAAACTAGTGACTTCATTCCTGTATTGGAAGGTAATATACATTGACTTATTATAGATTTCAGTCAAAATTCGATAAATATTGACAAAGTAAAGTAATCAGAATAATAATATAATTAGCAAGAGAATGTCATCATACATGAAAGGTGTTTACGATATGAATCAATTGCATCGAAGAATGGGAACGTTTTCCCTCATGATGGTCGGGCTCGGGTCGATGATCGGTTCAGGCTGGCTGTTCGGGGCTTGGCGTGCGGCTCAAATAGCAGGACCAGCTGCTATTATTTCATGGGTTATTGGAATGGTCGTCATTTTATTTATTGCTCTTTCTTATAGTGAACTAGGTTCTATGTTCCCTGAAGCGGGGGGAATGGTCAAATACACGCAATATTCACACGGTTCGTTTATCGGTTTTATTGCGGGCTGGGCCAACTGGATTGCGATTGTGTCCGTCATTCCGGTTGAAGCGGTGGCCTCCGTTCAATATATGAGTTCTTGGCCTTGGGAATGGGCGAAATGGACAAGCGGTTTGGTGAAGAATGGAACGCTGACTGGGGAAGGACTAGCGTTTGCCTCTGTATTGCTTCTCATTTATTTTCTGCTGAACTACTGGACAGTCAATCTATTTTCGAAAGCGAATTCATTAATTACGATTTTTAAAATTATTATTCCGGGTCTTACGATTGGAGCTTTGCTGTTTGTCGGATTCCACGGAGAAAACTTTACTGGCGGTCAAAGCATTGCGCCGAATGGCTGGGCAAGTGTGCTGACGGCGGTTGCCACTTCAGGTATCGTTTTTGCGTTTAATGGTTTCCAAAGCCCGATTAATATGGCGGGTGAAGCAAAAAACCCGGGGAAATCAATCCCGATTGCGGTTGTTGGCTCTCTTTTCGTTGCGACAGTGATTTATGTCCTGCTGCAGATCGCCTTCATTGGAGCTGTGAATCCTTCTGATATTGCTCACGGCTGGAGCCATCTGAATTTTAATTCTCCTTTTGCTGATCTGGCGATTGCGCTGAATATTAACTGGCTAGTTATTGTGTTATATGCGGATGCATTTGTATCACCGTCTGGAACAGGGATTACGTATACGGCGACAACGTCCCGAATGATTTACGGAATGGAAAAAAACAAATACATGCCGAGTATATTCGGGAAGCTTCATCCGATTTACGGCGTTCCGCGACAAGCAATGTTCTTTAACTTGATTGTGTCGTTCATCTTTTTGTTCCTGTTCAGAGGGTGGGGCGTATTAGCGGAAATTATTTCCGTTGCTACGTTAATTTCTTATATCACCGGCCCGATCACAGTCATGACATTGAGACGGACGGGGAAAGACCTGTACAGGCCTCTTCGTTTAAAAGGTTTAAACGTGATTGCGCCGCTTGGATTTATCTTTGCGTCACTGGTGCTGTATTGGGCGCGCTGGCCGTTAACAGGGCAGGTTCTGTTTATTATCCTGATCGGTCTTCCGATTTATTTCTATTATCAGGCGAAGGCGAAATGGAAAGGGTTTGGCCGGAATTTTAAAGCCGGCGTCTGGATGGTGTTTTATCTGCTGGCCATGATGGTCATTTCTTATTTGGGCAGTGATAAATTCGGCGGCCTGAATGTCATTCATTATGGCTGGGATATGGTTCTGATTGCGATGGTATCACTTGTATTCTATGTGTGGGCGCTGAAGAGCGGCTACCAGACAGAATACTTAAAGGGTGCGAAAGAGATAAATTCTCAGCTGCTTAATGGACAGTCAGAAGCTGCTGCCGGAAAAGAATAAAATATAGAAGAAAACCTTGCGATAGTTGTCGCAAGGTTTTTTCTGTTTACTTGAATAACACACGACAACTGGCTTCAAAACAGATTCATTGTTTAATCTTCGGGAGCATTCCTAACCGTGTTTATGAAGTTTGTTTAAATTTACTTTAAATGCTTCCTGGAAATACTGTATAAAAATAGGTTTGTGGTAAAATTGTCTAGTTAAATGATTAATTCTTTATTGTTACATTAATTCCAATTATTGAATGTGAATAAGAGTTTTTTAGGATAAATATATATGTACGTCGAAAGGAATAGGGGAAGGTATGAAATTTTCAGTTGCAATACCAGTATATAATGACCAAAACTCAATAAAAACATGTTTGGATAGCGTGTTAAATCAAACTATCGGACAAGACAGACTTGAAATTATTTGTGTGAATGACGGTTCAACCGATGAGAGTGGTGCTATATTAGATGAATATATGAGTAAATATCCTTGCATAAAAGTGATTCATCAAGAAAATAGTGGAGCGCCTGGCCGACCTAGAAATAAGGCAATAGATATTGCTACAGGAGATTATATCTATTTTGTTGATGGAGATGATTATTTAGGGATTGAAGCTTTGGAAAGAATGGAAGAAAAGATTCTTGAATATCAAAGTGATATTGTCATAGGACGTTATGAAGGGATCAATAGAGGCGTGCCTGTTTCAATTTTTAAGAGAAACCCGGACTGTTTTTCTTTTTTTGGTTCAAACGCTCTTTTTACAACGAGTGCTCAGAAATTATTCAAACTTGATTTGTTGAAAAAACATAATATTCGTTTTCCGGAACATTTCTCTCTGGGAGAGGACCAGCCGTTTATCATTCAGGCATATGCCTATTCAAATTCAATTGCATTGGTTAAAGATTACGAATGCTATTATTTGACGAATCATCAGACCGTTGGAAGAGTCCAACTAACGAAAAAACCTTTATCCGGTAAACTTTTCATGCTTAGAATTGAAGAGACATTGGCTGCTATTGAAGCATTAGAACTAGACAAGGATAAGAAATTAATGGTCTTTCACCAATATTGGGAGAGAGTTTTAGATGTAGAACTGAGTGCGCTCATCTCAAGATCATTTTTAGTAGAGGACAAACTTTATATATTCAATACATTTAAGAAAGTCCTTGATAAGTATCATTATCTGGATTATTACTCTCAATTTTCATCTAGGCAGAAGCTATTAATTCGGTTGATTGACAAAGGTAAGATGGAGGATTTAATTGCCTTTTGGTATGCGGAAAAACATACGGGCAATATGGTGGTTTTTCATGGACAAGTATATCCAAAACCCAAAATGGCTTATGAACTAGCGTTAAATGAATCCATATCCTTTCATCGGCTTAATAAGTTTGAAGGGGAAATAACTAGATTAGAACGTTTAGAAAACACTCTTTTACTGGAAGGATTTTGTTATCATTCTCACGTTGATTCATCAAACGAAAATTTATTTATTGAAATCTCTTTAAGAGGTCAGCAAGAAGAAGGGATTACATTACCGGCCTTCAGAAACATTTATGAAAAACACCACCCAATAGAAATTGAGTCCCACTATTTGAAAAAGGAACGTGTTACCTACTTTCATACCTTTATCCCGATACAGTCCCTTTTCCGTTTTAACCAAGAAGGAGACATATTGGATGTAAGATTAATTAGTAAGATCGAAGATTATACGAAATCGGTAAGATTGAGAGCAAAACCAACAGTGTTATTAAAGGAGTCCTTATTTATTTCTAAAGAGCATACAGAGTGGACATTATTGTCTACCTATTTAACCAAATGGGGAAATCTTTCTTTTGTATTAAAAACTCAAGAGCTTGATATTCAAAATTTTTCACTATCATACAATAATTCTGAAGTGAAAGGGTATTTCAGTTTGCCATCGAGTGTATCTTTGGATGAATCGTCCCGCTTACAACTTATATTTTCAAAATTTCTTACTTATGAACCTGAAGTTATACTTCAGAAATCCAGTGGCAGCGAACAGTTGTGCCACTTTCGCTTCGCAGTCTCTAAGAGTGATTTAAAGCAGCTGAGACAAAAAAAGAATGTAGAAATTGCGATAGGGCACTATAAGAAAAGAGTGCCAGTTTATTATAAAGAAAGACCCTCTATCATAAAACGCGTACTAAATAAATTAAGACGGCTTTTCATTTAATATATTTTCAAATCAAAAGAGCTTTGAATCCAAGGAGATTCAAAGCTCTTTTTTTTACTTTTTATAGGATTTTTTCACATAATGAAACACATCCGGGTAATTCGTAAACACCCCGGTAACTCCCAAGTCAAGCAGGCGATGCATATCAGCTTCATTATTGACTGTGTAAGGATGAAGCAGGAGGCCGTGGCTGCGGATCATACGGACGTTTTCTTGATTTAAAGCTTTATAATCCGGGCCCGCACCGACAGCGTATGTTTTGATTTCTTCCAGGGCAGCATCTGTCATTGACGCCATTTGTTTGGCTTCCAACAATTGAACGGTCGGCAGGTTTGGCTGTAATTGATGGACTTTTATCAGGCTTTCTTTGCTGAACGATTGAATGATCACCTGGCCTGGCTTAGAATGTTTCCCCAGTAATTTATGTTTCTGCAAAGAAGCGATTAGTTTTTCTTCCATACCTGGGTAGGTGTCAGGCGATTTTGTTTCAATGTAGTAGTTCGCGTGCTTTCCGAAACGGTCTAATACCTCTTCTAATGTAGGAACTTTAAGGCCGACGTACTGCGGCTTTGCTTTTTCCGGATAGGCTTCATTAAACCAAGAACCGGCGTCAAGCTTCTTAATGTCTGCGAGCGTATGGTCTTTCACCCAGCCCGTTCCGTTTGTGGTACGGTCCAGTTTTTCATCGTGCATGACAATCAATTTCCCGTCTTTTGTCATTTGCAGATCTAATTCAATATAATCTGCTTTCATTTTCTGAGCGGTTTCGTAAGACAGAATCGTGTGCTCAGGCACATATCCAGAAGCCCCTCTGTGCGCGACGGTCAGGATACGGTCAGGTGACAGCAGGTTTCCTTTTGACGCTGCCGACACTGGCGTTGTCATAAATGCGAGTAAGCCCAGCGACAGAACAACTAAGGCTAGTATTCTATTTTTTTTCATGATTTCTCCTCCTTGTTAATAAAGACTACCTGTCTTTCATATTAAAAAACGGATGTAAACGGCGTGTTGGAAAATGATTAATCTTTTATGTTTCTTTCTTAAACGTGTTCCGCCCGTTTTCCTGTATTCCACGTCAAAGCCAAGAAGACGATGGCAAGAATGCAGGAAGAGATCAGCATGATAAAGCCGCCGTTCCAGTTAAAACGGTCAACGACAAAGCCCATAATGGCGTTTGCGAAGGCGGATCCGCCGATGTATCCGAAAAATCCGGTCAAACCGGCTGCAGTTCCGGCTGCTTTTTTCGGTGCTAGATCAATCGCTTGCAGGCCGATCAGCATAACAGGTCCGTAGATTAAGAAGCCAATGCTGATCAAGGCGATATTGTCTACGAGCGGATTGCCGGCCGGATTCAGCCAGTACACCAATACGGCAATGAAAACACCCGCCATAAACAAAACGCCTGCCGGTGCCCGGCGGCTTTTGAAGAATCGGTCACTGATCCAGCCGCACAAGATCGTTCCCGGTATGCCTGCGTATTCGTAAAGAAAATACGACCAGCGCGAGTCTTCAGGAGAAAAGCCTTTGGCTTCTGTTAAGTAAGTAGGCGCCCAGTCAACCACGCCGTATCGCACGAAATAAACAAATACATTGGCAAAAGCGATGTACCAAAGAAATTTGTTGTTCAGCACATATTGAAAAAGAATTTCTTTTGTTGTTAATTCTTTTTCCTGATTTTTAAAAGCGTGTTTTGGATAGTCATTCCGATACTCTTCAATTGGCGGGAGTCCGCAGGATTGAGGTGTATCACGAACCAATAAAACAATTAAAAATGAAATGATAATGGCGATGATGGCAGGGAAGAAAAACACGCTTTTCCAAGTGACGAACATCGCGATCCCAAGAGTGACAAGCGGAGCAAGAATACCGCCGCCTATGTTATGGGCGACATTCCAGATCGACATTTTTGTGCCGCGTTCACTTATGGAGAACCAATGGGCCATCGTCCTGCCGCATGGCGGCCAGCCCATTCCTTGAAACCATCCGTTGATAAACATAAAAATAAACATGATGGTGACGCTCGAAGTCACCCAAGGCATTGAAACGAATAGAATATTAACGATTGCTGATAAAAATAGGCCTGTCGCCAGAAAATATCTCGGATTACAGCGGTCAGACACCATTCCCATGATGAATTTGCTGAAGCCGTACGCAATGGACACAGCGGCCAGCACCAAACCCAGTTCTGTTTTCGAAAATCCCTGTTCCTGCAGATAAGGAATGGCAAAGGCAAAGTTTTTCCGCAGCAGGTAGTAGCCTGCGTAGCCAATGAAAATACCAATGAATACTTGCAGTCTGAGCCGTTTGTATGCCGCATCCATCTTTGAATCATCCAGTCTCTCAATATGAGGAGCCGGTTTAAATATATTAAGCATTAATAATTATCCCCCTTTGCTGTTTGTGCTGGATGTGTGGCGTGCCTCCTTTCCCGAAAAACAAAAAGAGCCAGAAAACACCCCTTGTCAAAAGGGGTTGGATTCCTGGCTCTCCTCATCTCCATCCAAGCTATTAACTTATCATGATAGCGCTTTCTTAAATTATCATAGTCCGGAGCGAATGTAAACGGGTAATTTTCAAATTGGGCCTTAGGTAAGTAAATATTATCCTTTTACTAAATGCAATTATATTTTTTTACTAGTAACATAAAAATCTGGAGGGAGGCTGTTTAAAGGTGGATGAATTAGATATCGCATTCTTTATTTTACCGTTAGGAATTATGCTGCTATCGATTGTCGGGACCTGTATTTGTAAAAACCCGTATCTGATGCCAATGCTTAGTTTGGTGATTTCTCTTGTGCTCACCTTTACCATTTTTAATGAATCATTTTTGGGATGGGCTGTTGTCTATAGCTTGGTTTCTCTGGCTTTATCCTATATCACATTGATTGTGGTAAGGAAAAGGAAGGAATCAGGAAATTAAAAAGACCTCACTTTCTAACATATCGTTGACTAAAGCAACTATATATGATTATAATTGCCTTAGTCAACAATATTAGAAAGTGGGGATTGATTTGAAAACAAGAGAATCATCTGTCGGATTAAAATTCAGAAAGTTCAATCGATTTTATACAAACGTCCTTGGTTTCCTTAATGAGCACATTTACGACAGCCCGTTTTCCTTAACAGAAACACGGATTTTATTTGAGATTTATAATACGCCTAATTGTACGGCAAAAGCTCTTCAGGATAAACTGGGGCTTGACCGGGGATATGTCAGCAGGATTGTGAAGCAGTTTGAAAAAGAAGATTTGATCTATAAACAGAGGAGCAAAGATGACGCTCGCCACCATTATATTTTTGTCACAGAAACAGGAAAAACGATTTATAAAAAGCTGGAGGAGAAAGCCAATGAACAAGTGGAACTGATGCTGAAGGAAATCAACCAAAAGGAGCAGCAGAAGCTTGCCGAGGCGATGGCAGAGATTGAAGCGATCCTTTCACAGTCGCTTTCTGCCAGAACATCAGAGATATCGATTAGAGATTATTTTCTTTCGGAGGATCTTCAACTCCTTATTGAGAAACAAAGACAATTTTACGCGGAGGCTCACGGTTGGGATGACACGTTTTTAGCTTATCTTCAGGAGACATTTGACGCTGACATCGAAAAAATATGGATTGCGGAAAGCGGCGGGAAATTTGCTGGCTCTGTCGGGTTGGTCAAGCATGATGAAAAGACAGTCCAGCTCAGATGGTTTCTTGTTGATGCGGATTTTCGGGGCAGGGGGCTCGGCACGCAATTGCTGGAGCATCTGGTTGCATACTGCCAAGACATGAAGTTTGACCGCATTTTCCTTTGGACGGTGAGTACCATGGCTGAGGCTCGTCCGCTCTATGAAAAATTTGGATTCAAGATAAGTGAAGTGAAACAAGAAGCGCCATTATGGGGACAGCAGCTGACAGAAGAACGGTGGGATTTGGAGCTGTCATGAAAAGACTGCATTATGCTTGGGTCATCGTCTCCGTCACCTTCTTGATCTTATTGGCGGTTCAGGGGGTGCGGCTGTCATTTGGTGCGTTTGTGGAGCCGTGGGAACGGCAGTTTTCAATGGATAGAAGCACCATCTCGCTGATTTCGACGATGAGTTTTATTGTTTATGGCATATCACAGCCTGTGATTGGGCGGCTTGTGGACAAATGGGGTGCTCGGGCTGTTTTGGCATGGAGTGCGTTACTGACAGGAGTCAGCATTTTCTTAACATACCTTGTGACTTCGCCTTGGGAGCTGTTTTTGCTTTACGGGCTGGGTGTCTCGCTTGGAGTTGGCGGAGCATCGAATGTGGCGGCAAGTGTATTGGTCGTCAATTGGTTCAGCAAAAAGCGGGGACTAGCCTTTGGGATCATGGAAGCAGGCTTTGGCGCGGGGCAAATGCTTCTCGTTCCCGGCTCACTCATGTTGATCCATTGGTTTAGCTGGAAGCTGACGGTTGTGGTGTTGGGACTGCTGTTAATCTTGATTGTCTTTCCGGCTGCGCTGCTGATGCTGCGGAACAATCCTTCAGAAAAGAATACAGAGCCGATAGGCGGACTGGCTGCATCAGAAAAAGAAACAGCACCCAAAACAACAGCTCTTTCAGTGGCCGGGATGTTTCGGATGAGGCAATTCTGGTTCTTGATTTTTCCGTTTTTGATCTGTGGATTTACGACCGTGGGGTTGATGGATACCCATTTGATTCCGTTTTCTCATGATCATGGCTTTTCAACGACAGTCACGAGTGCTGCTGTCAGTCTGCTGGCAGGCTTTAATATTGCTGGCATCTTGCTGTCCGGAATTGTAGCGGACCGGTGGAGCAGCCGGAAAATCCTGTGCTTTTTATATGCGGTGCGGGCGCTGTCGATCGTGATTCTTATTTACAGCCACGAGCCCTACTTGCTTTTAGCCTTTGCGATTCTGTTTGGATTAGTGGACTTTGCAACGGTAGCACCGACTCAAATGCTCGCCACCCAGTACTTTCAAAACTACTCGATCGGCCTCATGATTGGCTGGCTGTCACTCGCCCATCAGATCGGATCGGCACTAGGTGCGTATGTGCCCGGCGTCATCTATACGGTAACGGGTGAGTATACACTGGCTTTTTATTTGTCGATTGGAATGCTCGTGCTTGCGAGCGTAATGAATGTGATGCTGAGGGAGCCAGCTGCGGTCACGCGTGACAGTGCGGCTGTGGTAGACAAGTGATGAGGACAAAGGGAAAGCATCTCTGATTTCGAGATTATTCAGAGATGCTTTTTTTGTATTTTTGTTCTAATACGAAGTCGATCATACCGACTATGCGGGCGTTTTCGGATTTTTGTTTGAAGCGTTCTGAACGATTATATTAGCGTAAAACCTCAAACATCTATTGGGAAGTTGAGATTATTTAACATATTTTCACAATAGTTGATTTGTAACGCAGCGTGAGATGTCTGTCGTCTACCCATAAACTGTAATTTAGACATTAAGCATCCATTTTACATTCGTTCTCCAACAGCTTCGCTTTCGGTTTCATCTCCGAGATGTAGAGGCCTAAAAGCGTAAGGGCGCCTCCTAGAAGAGCGATCCATGTCATGTTTTCATGCAGGATCAGGACGGAAGCGGCGATTGTGATAACCGGGACCATGTATATATACGCACTGGATTTGACGGCTCCGAGCACGCCGACTGAGTAATTCCAAGTGGCGAAGCACAGGGCCGAAGCGCCAATCCCTAAGAAAAGCATGTTGAGTATATTTGAAGCAGATGAAAATCGGCTTAGGTCAAAATGGAAGTCGAACAAAAATAAAGCAGGAACCATAAATAATAGGCCATACAAAAATACTCTCTGTGTCAGCTCGATGATGTGGTATTCGTAGGCGCTTAATTTTTTCATGAATATCGAGTATCCGCCAAACACGAGAGCAGCCCCGGCTGCCATGATGTCTCCGAGCGGATTTAGACGAAGTACCACATTGCCGTTAAACGTAATCAATAAAAGCCCGATCAGTGCCGAGACAAATCCAATCAAAAAAGTCAGACGCAGTTTTTCGCCTTCGAGCAGAAAATGGGCCAAAACCGCAGTGATCATCGGTATAATGGACACGATCATGCCGACATTGGATGCGTATGTATAGGTGAGAGCTATATTTTCTAATAGAAAGTATAAGGTTACGCCAAATAAACCAGCCCCGGCAAACAACAGCTCCTGCCGCCAATTTCTGAACGGAATCATGTTGGGACGGACGAGGATAAGAGCGATAAAGCCCATCAAAAACCGATAAAATAATATTTCCATTGGAGAGAAGTCAGCCAGCAGAACTTTTGTCGAAATAAAGGTCGTCCCCCAAATCAGAATGGTCACAATGGCTGCGATATGCCCCGAAGTTTCTCTTTGTATGTTCATCTGTGAAGCTCCTTTTCAAAAATCTTCATGTATTGCTTCGGCGTCAGCCCCACCTGCCGTTTAAAAAACTTCGTCATATGACTCTGATCGCTGAATCCTGTCTGAAATGCCGCATCAATCGGTCTTACTCCTTGTTCAAGGAGTTTTTTGGCTTGATTAATCCTGATTGTTTCCATGTAGCTATTAGGGGTAATGCCTTTTTGTTTTGTAAATGAACGCAATAAATGATACTTGCTCCAGCCTGTTAATTCACTCAAATCATTGAGTGTGACATTTTCGGCATAATGCTCTTCTAAAAATTCACAAACCATTTTGACTTCGTCTGATGGTTCTGGAACGCTGCTAAGGAACGTGACATCTGAATAATGGCGGATCAGCTCCTCTAATAGATGAAGAAACAGCTCCTCCTTACGCAAAGCTTGTTTTTCCTCGGATATCAAAATATGCAATTCCTGCAGGCTGGCTGTCAGCTCATGGCGGAATAACACATGCTGGGAGAAATAAGGGAGATGCCCGGAGCCAGTAATCTCTTTCACCGCCTTCTCCATGATATCCGGCATGACATTGATACACCGATAATCAAGCGTCCGGCCGTCAATCTGTTCACAGCTATGCGTGTCACGAGGGTTAAAGAGGAGAAGATCACCTGGATTGATGATATATTCTTGATCCTGACAGGCCAGATACCGTTGCCCTTTTTCAATAAATCCAATCACATAATAATCGTGAAAGTGGTTCGGGAACTTTTGCATAATTCCCTTGAAACGGTAGGCTTCTATATGAAGGTGTGGGTCAAGCTGCAGTGTGCGGGTTTCATTTTGCATGGGATGCCTCCTGTCGGTGTGGTGGTCTTGGATTAAGTGTAGCATGATTTTGGGGGATTTCTTGTATGATGTTGCTGTTTAGGAATAGAGAAAGCAGACCGTTATTGGTCTGCTTTCGTTACCTTGTATGATTAAGTATTTTAACGTAAATCTAAATATCCCCATATTGCTCGATAATCGCTTTATCTGCACAATACTGATAAAATTCTTCTATTAATTTATCAACATCTTGCTTACGAGCTATTTTTTCTAACCAATCTCCTGGGATCCCATCTAGCTTATAATACATTCCTGCTATCGATCCTGTTATTGATGCTACAGTATCAGTATCTTCTCCTAAGTTCACTGCTGTTAGTACAGCCTCGGTAAATGAAGATGTAGTGCCGAAACACCAAATTGCCGCTTCTAAAGTATGAACGACATACCCGTCTGATCGAATTTCTTCTCTTGGTGTATTCAAAAAGCTTTTTTCAAAAATTCTTTTATAATGTGTTAACTCTTTATGGTATATATGTTCTTTTTTGAAATTCTCGTCGAAAAGCTCTTTCACTTCTCTTAAAGATGTATCAATTGAATTGTTATAATATAGCCTTAGTAATAGTTCAACATAAATAATGGAACCAACTATAGCACGCGGATGGGCATGGGTTATTTCAGTGTATTTCTTGATCATCTCTGCTTTTTTCACAAAATCGAATTCCTTATGCAAAATAAACACTAATGGTGAAATTCTCATTAATGCTCCATTTCCGTTATCAAATTCTGACTGACCGCCGCATTTTTCTGGCAGAACACCTTTCCTAAATCGGGTAATTGCTTCAACGGTCGTCCTGCCAATGTCAAACATTTCACCATACGGCGTCCAGTAACCTTCATCTTGATACAGTTTAAATTTCTGCATTAAATCATTTATGTTCCCTTTTTCAATCATATTCTCCATCAGGCACAAGGTCAGAGATGTATCGTCAGACCAGGTTCCAGGAGGTTGATTATAGGTGCCGTATCCTACCATATCCTGCACATGAAAATCTCCTCTTTTTTTGAATTCAACAGGGACTCCTAACATATCTCCTATAATGCCACCGTATATTGTTGGAAGAACTTTGTTTTTTATATTAAGTTTAAGAAAGCTCTTATTGTCATCTTCCCATCTATCTATCATTCTTCTGCCTCTCATTTTTTCACCCACTTAAATTAAGTCTAAAATAATATGTAACTTATTGTTGCTATCAACATGTGCGCTTTTAATAACCATCTCTTGCCCAAAATTTAAAAGTAACTCAGCTTCATTAGGAAAGTGGCTTATCTTTCCGAGATAGGCTGCATTGGTTCCTGCTGGAACATTTATTTCCCATGAGACTTCCATGTGATCAAAGGATGATTCCTTAACAATTGCTGTACTAACAAAACCATTGTCTCTGAAAATCTTTCCAATTAATGATTCAGCATTAATGTCTCCATATTTGTTAATTTCAATTAATGACTCTAAAGGTCTTAGGTCTGTTCCTCTATAAACTTGTAAATTGTGTGGAACTCGCGCTTTATCCAACCCATTCTTTATATTATAGATTGTATCTAAATCAATGCCATCTAAAGAATCACTAATTCCTCTTAGATAATCATTTATTTTTTTATAATCATCACCAGTATATTGCTTAATTGCTTCTTGTTCACTTGGGGTTAATGATTTAATCCAATCGTCATAATACTTGCTCCCCCATTGGTGTGCTTCCTCTACGGTTTTAATATCACGTGTAATTTTAGAATTTTCATTTGGTCCTACGCCACCTGATTTGCTATGGTCGCTGCTATTAATCTGGACAAAGTTTTCAAGTTTCTTATCAAAACCCTTCTCTAGTTTCGGAATAGGGCTTTCAATGTTCCCAACTCCTTGTATTGCAGATTCTAGTTGATTGTTACTTGGCAATTTGAAATAAGGTTTTGCTTTTTCAGTAATGTTCTTTGCTATAGATTTATGATCGTTCACAAAAGCCTTTGTTTCCTTTGTCACGAATTTCCCTGCTTTTGTTGCAGATGCCACTTTTCCGAGTCCCTTGGCGCCAAAAAGGGAAGCAACTGCGTAGGTGATGTAGTGGGAGCGGCTATAGACATCACCATGAACCATATTGTCGTTCCAAGATTTTTTAAATGAATCGACCATGTATTCAAAAGTTTCGGGAGCGCTATAAATGATATTTTGGAGTTCCTGTCCGGCTTTGACTTGTTCTTCGATGCCCATCTTGCCCTGTGCTCTATACGACCATATAGCAAGATCGTAAGCACCGACTGCGAGGTCGCATGCACCGGTAACGATATCCTTTCCGGCATCCCAAAGCCCGACAATTACACCTTTTCCTCCTTCGACAAGCATTTTTCCTGTTTGCTGCTGGGCTTTCATTTGAACGATGCTTGAATAATATTGTAATTGCTCAGCGCTCAGGTTGTCAGTGCCAATCTTTTCTGCAACTTTCAGGTATTCATCAGGATCAGTAGTTTTGTCGAGTTTTTTCTTGAGATACTCGATTTCTTCCTGTTTTTTTGCTTTGATGAACTGCTGAGCTTGTTTGTGTATATCCGCTTTGTTTTGATAAACATCTGTTTCGTGAAAGGCTTTTGCATTAAAACTTATTGGGTTGGTACTTCCGCCTTTGCTGGTGGCACCGGTCAGCGCTTCGAAAAATGCCCGAACCTCATGTTCTACAACTTCGGAGGCCTCGTAATCACTGTTCAGTTTCTCATCAAGGTTATGCAGATGTGTAATCGTTTTTTTTCGTTTTTTATCTGCTTTATCCAGTTTATCGGTGACTGTGGAATTGTCAAAGAGGGACAGCGGTAAAATGTCATCAATAGAATTCAGAATTGATTTAATTTCTTTTTGCTGTGCCTCTATAATACCGTCTGCTTTGACTAGACCATTATACAGTTCGTTATTGAGATAAGATTCCTCGATATATGCATCGTCATCAAATGTTGCTGCTTCAATAGCGGATGGAATATTTTTGAAAAAAGCGATTCTCATGTCAATGAGGTCCAGCCACAGATCCGCCCCTGTCGCTTGTTCCTTATAGAAGGCTTTAATTGCGTTAGCTCCTTTGCCTGTCATGGCATCATCCAAGTTTGCCATCTTTTTGAACTGTTTTTTCAATGTAGCCATGTGCTCTCTCAATGTTTGGTAGGCTTTAAGGCGCGTTTCGGCAGTTTCTAAAATCGTACTTACTTCAAGAATCTTCATTTAATACATGTCCTTTCGCCTGAATTTTCCTGTAAATATGGTACCATGGTGAATTTAGGAAAGGAGTGCAAACTGAGAAATCAAGGAAAAACAGTACTTTTTTACTGATTCTAATTATTCATTTTACTCGCAGATATAAAATCTACTGGAATCAGCTGTCGTACCCATTCTTGGTGGCTTCAAGATCTCAGTTTTTATATTGAAGATTTCAGGTGGTACTGTACGGTATGTGCGGAGTTCGCCAGCCATTTTTTTGTGGAAAGCCTTCTAATCATGCAACTCGTGATGAATTCTTATTTTATCTTTTTTAACAAAAATTTATTTTTCAAATATTTCAGTTATAATGGTTTGGAACAGATAGGAGGGGCAAAGATGTATCAATCAAAGAAGGTTTTATTGTTAGGTTCAGGTGAGTTAGGTAAAGAGGTAGTGATTGAAGCCCAGCGTCTTGGGGTACAGACGGTGGCAGTTGACAGTTACGAGCATGCTCCGGCGATGCAGGTTGCGCATAATAGCTATGTCGTTGATATGCTGGACCACGAGCAGATCAGAGCCATCATTGAGAAAGAAAAGCCGGATTTGATTGTGCCTGAGGTGGAGGCGATCGCGACGGATGAATTGCTGAAGCTTGAAGAGGAAGGATTTCACGTCATCCCAAATGCCCGTGCCGCCAAGCTGACGATGGATCGGGAAGGCATCAGACGGCTTGCGGCAGAAACGCTCGGACTTGCGACGGCTGGCTATGAATTTGCGAATACATATGATGAATTTATACAAGCGGCAGCACAGATCGGTTTTCCTTGTGTCGTTAAACCATTGATGAGTTCTTCTGGAAAAGGCCAAAGTATCTGTCGCTCTGAAGCGGATTTAGAGAGCTGCTGGGAGACGGCGATGGAAGGCGGACGGGTGAAAAACGGCCGCGTGATCGTTGAGGAGTTTATCCCATTCGAATCAGAAATCACACTCTTAACCGTACGTGCGGTTAACGGTACGACATTTTGCGAGCCGATCGGTCATGTGCAAAAGGACGGGGATTATATCGAATCATGGCAGCCGCATGATATGACAGAGCAGCAAATAGAAGAAGCGAAGCATATTGCGAAAACAATCACGGATGAGCTTGGCGGATACGGTCTGTTTGGTGTTGAGTTGTTCCTTGCGAAAGATAGGGTATATTTCAGTGAGGTATCTCCTCGTCCGCATGATACAGGTCTTGTCACGCTGGTGACGCAAAATTTGTCAGAATTTGCGCTGCATGTCCGGGCGATTCTCGGCTTTCCGATTACAGAAATCACACAGCTTTCTCCTGGCGCCAGCAGGCCCCTAAAAGCGCCGGAAGAATTAGCGGATTACACTGTTGAAGGATTGGAAAACGCACTGGCGGTCCCAAAGACTCAAGTGCGCGTCTTTGGAAAGCCGATAACGAAAGCCGGACGGCGTATGGCAGTTGCGCTTTCTGCTGCTGATACAGTTGAAACGGCAAGAGAGAATGCAAAGAAAGCGTTGGGCCAGCTAACGATAAAATAGAGTTTGAGCAGGCTTTGTCATGGTACAAGGCCTGTTTTTTTCTTCCTTCATAAAAGTTTTATCATAAGAATCAGAAACCTGATTATAATGTAAAAGTCTTCCATCCCTACGGGTGGTTGACACTAAAGGAGGGAGATGACAAAATGAAATTAGTTCCAAGATTCAGAAAACAATGGTTCGCTTACTTAACGGTTTTGTGTTTGGCTTTGGCAGCAGCGGTATCTTTTGGCGTACCGGCAAAAGCGGCAGAGAACCCGCAAACTTCTGTATCGAATACCGGTAAAGAAGCTGATGCTACGAAAAACCAAACGTCAAAAGCAGAACAGGTTTCTGCCCCTTATGAGGGAACCGGAAAAACAAGTAAATCGTTATACGGCGGCCAAACGGAACTGGAGAAAAACATTCAAACCTTACAGCCTTCGAGCATTATCGGAACTGATGAACGCACCAGAATCTCCAGCACGACATCTTTTCCATATAGAGCAACCGTTCAACTGTCAATCAAGTATCCCAACACTTCAAGCACTTATGGATGTACCGGATTTTTAGTCAATCCAAATACAGTCGTCACAGCTGGACATTGTGTGTACAGCCAGGATCATGGATGGGCTTCGACGATAACCGCCGCGCCGGGCCGCAATGGTTCGTCATACCCGTACGGTACTTATTCAGGCACGATGTTTTACTCCGTCAAAGGATGGACGGAAAGCAAAGACACCAATTATGATTACGGAGCTATTAAATTAAACGGTTCTCCTGGAAACACGGTTGGCTGGTACGGCTACCGGACTACAAACAGCAGCAGTCCCGTGGGCCTTTCCTCGTCAGTGACAGGATTCCCGTGTGACAAAACATTTGGCACGATGTGGTCTGATACAAAGCCGATTCGCTCCGCTGAAACGTATAAGCTGACCTATACAACCGATACGTACGGCTGCCAAAGCGGCTCGCCTGTTTATCGAAACTACAGTGATACAGGGCAGACAGCTATTGCCATTCACACGAACGGAGGATCGTCATATAACTTGGGAACAAGGGTGACGAACGATGTATTCAACAATATTCAATATTGGGCAAATCAATAAATACAGCAAACTAGCCATATTCATGTCTATTTTGTTTTTATGCGGGTGCAGTTCGCAGACGCATTCTTCTCCAAAAGAAACGACTATTCCTGTCACTCTTCATGTGGAGGATGCTAAGGGGCTGCCGGTCGAAGGGGTTCAAGTGACGATTGTCAAAGCGCCTGCCTCAGACGGGGAGCCGAGTACAGAGATTGGCGAGATACTCGGTAAAACAGACAAAAACGGAGATATCAAATGGGATACCGGCAGAAAAGGCGATTACTCAGTCGCGTTGACGAAGGGTGAAACATCAGTAACCCATCACATCTCGTTAACAGAGGATAAAAAAGATCATGCCATGCCATTAGTCTTCAAAGAATAGCAGTTTCCTTGATTTTAAGGGAACTGCCTTTTTTTATTTATTACAGGAAACCAAACTATATACTGGAAATTTATTATGTGAGATAATAAGAAATAGGTATTTTTTCTTACGAGACAAAAGGGGCGTTATCCTTTATTTTATATTAATCAAACCCGGAGGAAAAAGAAGAAGATGATACAAGATTCAATGCAGTTTGCCGCGGTTGAAAGTGGTCTGCGCTTTTACCAGGCATATGATCAAAGCCTTTCTTTGTGGCCGATTGAGTCGGAAGCATTCTATGTTTCTACTCGTTTTGGAAAAACACATATCATTGCAAGTGGGCCAAAGGACGCACCTTCGCTCATTTTGCTTCACGGGGGCCTTTTCAGCTCTGCAATGTGGTATCCGAATATCGCGGCGTTGAGCCGTCAATTTCGTACATATGCGGTCGATATAATAGGAGACAAAAATAAAAGTATACCATCAGCAGCCATGGAAACGAGAGCTGATTTTGCAGAATGGATGAAAGATGTCTTTGATTCTCTTGGACTAGAGACGGCACACCTGGCCGGCCTTTCGCTTGGCGGGTCCCATATCGTGAATTTCTTACTCCGCGCGCCTGAAAGAGTAGAGCGGGCGGTTGTTATGAGTCCCGCTGAAGCGTTTATTTCATTTCATCCGGATGTCTATAAATACGCTGCAGAGCTTACAGGGGCAAGAGGAGCTGAATCATATATCAAGTGGATCACAGGCGACAGTTATGATCTGCATCCTTTACTGCAAAGACAAATTGTGGCGGGCGTGGAATGGAAGGATGAACAAAGGAGCCTGAAGCCGACAGAAAACGGCTTTCCGTACGTGTTCACAGACCAGGAATTGAAATCGATACAAGTCCCGGTACTGCTGATGTTCGGTGAGCACGAGGTCATGTACCATCAGCAAATGGCCTTTGAGCGGGCTTCGGTATTGGTGCCGGGAATTCAGGCTGAAATCGTAAGAAACGCCGGACATCTGTTATCTCTGGAGCAGCCAGAGTACGTCAATCAACGCGTCTTGTCCTTTTTATGCGGGGGGATAAACTAGTAAGGAACATGAAAAGATTGGCATTCATTTTTCAAAAGGTAACAAATGTTGTATAATAATAGAATTTGAATGCTGCTTTTTTTGGGAGCATTCTATGTTATCATGCTTATTGGAGAAAAATTTTTCCTGTAACGCTATTCGATCACTATCGTCAAATAATATAGATGGTTTTACAATTGGAGGTTTGGTTACACTGTGAATTACATCCCCTGTATGATTACGATAGGAAACTTCATTTGCGGATTGCTGGCGATTCATTCCTTGCTATATCACAACATTCATTCAGCAGTGCTTTTTATTTTTACAGGCATGTTCCTTGATTTCTTTGACGGGATGGCTGCTCGTAAGCTGAATGCCGTTTCTGATATGGGGAGAGAACTGGATTCGTTTGCCGATCTGGTTACGTTTGGGGTGGCTCCTGCTATGCTTGCTTACAGTGTCGCGTTGTATACCCTGCCATTTATCGGGATCTTATGCGCATTGACGTACAGCATTTGCGGAATGCTTCGCCTCTCTAAATTTAACATTGAACAAAGCAAGCTCCCGACGTTTATCGGTATGCCGATTCCGTTTGCGGGCATGTGTCTCGTTATTTTAAGCTTTACCTATAACCCGATCCTTCTGGCAATCGGCACTTGCGGACTTTCATATTTGATGGTGAGTAAAATAAAATTCCCTCATTTTAAAAAACATGCGGCAGAAAACCTGGAGTCTGGGAGATGGAATTAGTTCAGCAGCTCATAGCGGATTACGGTTATCTCGCTATTTTTTTGATGCTGGTATTAGGAATTGTAGGATTGCCGATTCCAGATGAAGTGATGATGACCGTTGTTGGCTATTTCACGCATACCGATGTATTGAATTATGAGCTTTCGATATTGATTAGTTTTGTCGGGGCTTTGTTAGGTATGCTGATCAGCTACATGATTGGCAGAAAAGCCGGACGCCCGTTTATCGACAAGTACGGCAAGTGGGTCGGCTTAAAAGAAAAAAGAATGATGAAAGTGGAAAAATGGATGAAGAAATACGGTCCATATTCTCTTATTTTAGGTTATTTTATTCCCGGCGTCAGACATGTGACGTGCTACTTTTCGGGGATCGGCAAAATGGATCTGAAAACGTATGTTGCGTTTGCGGCAATCGGCGCCTTTTTATGGTGCTTTGTTTTTATTACAATCGGAAGGGTTATAGGGATTATTCATGTTTAATACGGCTGTAAAGATTCTGTATCGATCATTGATAGAGCTGACGAATCATCGTCTGTCATCCTATCTGATTAAAGGATTTTGCGAGTCAAAAATCAGCAAACCGGTCATTCCGCTTTTCTCAAAACATTTTCGGCTGAATTGGGATGATGTGGACGGTACGGCTGCTGATTACGGATCGCTGTCTGAATTGTTTATTCGACAAATAAATCTGGAGCGGCGCCCTGTGTCAAAAGAGGCGCATGCGGTGGTCAGCCCTGTTGACGGTGTGGTTCAGACGGTAGGAATCATCAACCCGAATCAAACCTTTACGGTGAAGGGAAAAGATTACTCATTCGCTGAACTCACCGGCTGTAAAAGCGCAGACCATCAATACAACGGCGGATACTTCGTCGTGCTGTATCTAAGCCCGAGGCATTATCACCGTTTCCATTCTCCGATCAGCTGCAGGTATCAAAAGCTGGCCGAGCTCGGAAATCGCTCATACCCGGTAAATCAACTAGGCTTAAAATACGGGAAAGATGTGCTGTCGAAAAATTATCGGTTTGTGTACGAGCTGAATAGCGGCAGCCGAAATGTCCTGATGATTCCTGTCGGCGCGATGAATATTAATTCTATCGTGCAGACGAGCACCCGTGCTGAATTGGAGATCGGCGAAGAGCTGGGATACTTTTCATTTGGCTCAACCGTCATTTTGATTTTTGAAAAAGACGCGTTCCAGCCGTCCGCCCATTTAGCAGAAGGCCAAGAAGTCCAAGTCGGAGAACTGATAGGTTACGAAGAGTAAGAAGAGGAGCTTGCATAAACGCAGCGCCTCTTTTTTTGAAGAAAGGTGAGATTCATGGAGAAACAAATCATCAGCTGGATTACAGATTATCAGAACACCGGAGATGAAGCCGTCCTGCGGCAAGTGCGAGAAGTATGCTGGCCGATCGTTGAAGCGGTTTTGCAAGAGAAGGCAATAGATGATGAACAAGCGAACAATTTGCGCGAAAAAGGAATCGAGCGGTTTCCATTCATCATCAGCAAATACCAAGCGGATGTGCAGCTTCCGGTTGAGACATTTTTACGAAATACGTATCGGTTTTACTTTCATCAGGTGATGAGAGAATCCAGCTAAAGCTTCTTTCAACAGAGAAGCTTTTTTTGTTGGCAGGAAAAGGAAACTTTTTCTATATCTATCTCGTAATGACTAGAGAACCTAATTGGGGATTCACAGAAGAGCAGATGATCCTTAAGGAACAATATGACGGTGTCATTTGGCTGGAGCATATCACGCCGTCAGTCATTATCAAGTGAGCGGTGTCCCCTGTGCTATAACAGGTGGAGTTCACCTTTTGTTTGATAGTTTTCAGATAACTACATTGATTAGTAAATGAATGGAAAATACTTGTGTGCCGTGAGAAACCCTTGTGCCGCTTAGGTTTGTAAGAGCTTGGATATTTTTATCAGTCTGGGCGGATCTGTTCATCTTTGCGGCATTTTCCTGTATGATATAGTAAGAGTGTGCATAGCAACTAACTATAATTGAACAGGGTGTTTAAAACATGGAAAAACAATACAGAGTATTACTTTACTATAAATATGTTCCGATTGAAGATCCAGAGGCGTTTAGAGAGCAGCATCTGGCTTTTTGTAAGGAGCTTGGTTTGTTAGGCCGTATCCTTGTTTCTTCTGAAGGAATTAACGGTACGGTATCAGGTACGGTTGAACAGACTGAAAAATATATGGAAACAATGAAAGCTGATCCTCGTTTTGCGGACATGGTATTTAAAATTGATGAAGCAGAAGGCCATGCCTTCAAAAAAATCTTCGTCCGCCATAAAAAAGAGCTTGTAACGCTTCGTCTTGAAGATGATGTCGATCCGAACGAAACAACAGGCCAGCATTTGAAGCCTGCAGAATTTTATGAGAAGATGCAGGATCCAAACACAATTGTCATCGACGCGCGTAACGATTACGAGTATGACCTTGGCCATTTCAGAGGTGCGGTCCGTCCTGACATCGAAGCCTTCCGCGAATTACCTGAATGGATCGAAGAGCACAAAGATATGCTTGAAGGCAAAAAGATTTTAACGTACTGTACAGGCGGCGTACGCTGTGAAAAGTTCTCAGGATGGCTGGTGAAGCAAGGCTTTGAAGATGTAGCACAGCTTGACGGCGGAATCGTGACATACGGAAAAGATCCAGAGGTGCAAGGCAAGCTTTGGGACGGCCAGTGCTACGTATTTGATGAAAGAATCAGCGTGCCTGTCAACCGTGTCGAGCATGTGATTGTCGGCAAGGACTACTTTACAGGAGAACCGTGTGAGCGTTATGTGAACTGCGCAAATCCATCTTGCAATAAAAAAATGATATGCACACCGGAAAATGAGTATAAATATATGCGCAGCTGCAGCCACGAATGCCGCACGAACCCAAGAAACCTGTATGTGAAAGAGCATAATATGACAGAAGAAGAAGTAAACGCAAGACTGGCAGCGATTGAAACAGGAGATCACGCTGCTGCTGAATAATAAAAAGAACACCTCGGATTGAGGTGTTCTTTTTTCTATATGCTTTCAGTTTGGCTGTTTGCGGAAACCCATTCTTTTTGGCGGAAGGCCTTTTCCCATTTTGATACCACGATACAGGCGATCGCATGTCCCGGTACGTTCACGCCTGTTCTCGCCATGTCCATGACGCGGTCAACACCCGCGATAATGGCAACGCCTTCAGCCGGCAGTCCTACAGCATTGGCAGTCGCCAGAAGAACTACAAGCGATCCTGAGGGTACAGCTGCAATGCCTTTACTGGTCATCACAAGCACAAGCATCATGAGCAGCTGCTGGGACAATGTCATGTCTACTTGAAAGGCCTGTGCGAGAAAGATACAAGAAACCGATAAATATAAGCTGGAGCCGTCACAGTTCAATGACAAGCCGGAGGGAACGACAAATGATACCACTCGTTTGGGACAGCCGTATTTCTCCATTCTATCCATCAGCTGAGGGAGAATGGTTTCAGTGCTGGTGGTGGAAAATGCAATTAAAAACAGATCCCATATCATTTTCAATACTTCGAAATACTTAATCTGAAAGATGAGACCGACAAGCGGAAAGAGGACAAAGAGGATCAGGAACAGGCCAAGGAATACGGTGCCAACCAGCTTAAACATAGGGAGGAGGAGTTCAATGCCATATTGGCCTACAGAAGCAGCCATCAGGGCTAACACGCCGATAGGAGCAGTGACCATGACGATTTGCGTGAGCTTGAACATAATCTGAGCTGTAGATTCAAAAAACTTCATTACTGGTTCAGAAGCTTTGCCGATACCAGCTGCGGCGACACCAAATAAAATGGCGAAGAAAATAACGGCAAGCAAATCATTTCTGGCCATGACATCAATAATGTTTGTAGGGATAATATCCAGGACCATTTGCTTGAAATCAACAACTTTGTCTGTGTAGCCGGAAAGTTCATGAATATCTTTTTTTGCCAAATGGGAGAGGTCAAGCCCGACACCTGGTTTTAAGACATTCGCTAATAAAAGTCCAAGCCCTAATACCAACGTTGTAATCACTTCGAACCAAATGATCGTCTTGATGCCGAGACTGCCCATTTTTTTCATGCTTCCGCTTCCTGCGGCTCCAATGACAATGGTAGAAAACACAATCGGCACAACAATCATTTTAATCAGGCGGATAAATCCATCTCCGACAGGTCTCAGTGCCATCCCGAAATCAGGAAAAAAGTGGCCGATCACTGCGCCGACAGCCAAAGCGATTAAAATTTGAAACGCGATTAATTTTTTCAAATGAATCCCCCTTTAGAACGATAGAATGTAGGCATATTCATATCATTCGTGATTCAAATGCAAACACCTTTTTTCAAGTTATTTTATTTTGATAGCGCTTTCATTATGTTGGCGAAAAAGTCCCCCGCAGCAGGGGGGACTTTTTTACTTCATTTGAATGTGCTTTAGATCTTCTTCAGAGGTATTTGTGAAAATAACCGGTGTTATGGCTGAAGCGGCATGCTGCTTGATGTAATCGAGATCAAAGGTGAGAAGCAGTTCGCCTTGTTTGACGGCTTGTCCGCTTGTGACATGTGCTTCAAAGCCTTCCCCATTCAGTTTGACGGTATCAACGCCGACATGAATCAGGATTTCAGTACCGCCGGCGCTCATAAAGCCGATGGCGTGTTTTGTCGGAAAAATCGAGACGATCTCGCCGTCCGCAGGTGCAACGACTTTTCCTTCTGATGGTATAATCGCAAATCCCTCGCCCATCATTTTTTCTGAAAAGACTTGATCAGGCACATCCCCTAAAGAGACTGTTTCTCCTTTAATCGGATAGATAAAGGTCTCACCGGAATCGGGCTTCTGCGGTTTGTCAGTTACCGTGTCCAGCGCGGCGGCGGTGGCAGGGACGCCTCCGGCCATGATTGTTTTGATGTCGTCTTTTAAGGCATCGGACTTGGTTCCGAATATTGCCTGGAAGTTGTTGTTGACCTCCAGCACACCTACTGCACCAAGCCGTTTTAATTCATCCTTGCTGACTTGGCTTGGCTGATGAACGGTCACACGAAGCCTTGTGATACATGCATCCAGGTTAGCGATATTTTGCTGTCCGCCCAAGGCCTGCAGCACGTGAAAGGCAAGCTGGTCTTTTGCAACTGGAGCTTTCTCCTCATTCTGACCGTCTTCATCTGTCTCACGGCCGGGCGTTTTCAAATTCCATTTCAGAATCGCAAATCGGAACAAATAATAATAAATGAAAGCAAACACGATCCCGATAGGAATGACAACCCAGCCATTTGTAGACAGTCCGTAGTTCAAGACGTAGTCAATTCCGCCGCCTGAGAACGTATAGCCGTGGCGGACATGGAATAAATCACAAACGACAAAGATGACGCCGGCAAGAATAGAGTTAATCAAATAGAGCACGGGCGCAACGAACAAGAAAGAAAACTCAACCGGTTCTGTAATTCCGGTCAGCATAGATGTGAGCGCCGCAGAAATCATCACGCCGGAGATCATTTTTTTCTTTTCCGGACGCGCGGTATGGATAATGGCAAGAGCAACGGCCGGCAGACAGAAAATCATGTAAGGGAAATCCCCCATCATAAAGCGCCCGGCTGTCGGGTCTCCCGCGAAAAACCTTGTCAGGTCGCCGGTTACGGTGTTGCCTGTTGATGGGTCTGTGTATTCTCCCATCATAAAATAGAAAGGCGTATAAAAAATATGATGCAGGCCAAAAGGAATCAGCAAACGATAGATCGTTGCATAAAAGAACAGTCCGACTGTTGAATCGGCAATTAAACTGCTGGCTGCGTTAATTCCGTTTTGGATCAGCGGCCAAACGAATGAGAAAATGACACCGATCACCAATGAACTGACGGAAGTAATAATCGGGACAAAGCGTTTTCCAGAGAAAAATCCAAGGACCGGATGCAGCTCGATTGATGAAAACCGCTTATATAAATAGGCGGCGAGAAGCCCGATAATGATTCCTCCGAAAACCCCCATATCAATCAGGTGCTCGGCTCCTTCATACGGAGGCTGAAGGCCGAGTAATTTTCCCATATTGTCGAGGGTGACGGTTAAAATTAAGTATCCGATGACAGCGGCAAGTCCGGCTACACCTTCTCCGCCGGCTAATCCGATCGCGACCCCCACGGCGAAAATCAGCGGGAGATTATCGAATACAACGCCGCCCGCATCCTTTATAATAGGAATGTTCAGTAAATCCTTGTCTCCGAAACGGAGCAAAAGACCTGCTGCCGGCAGGACGGCAACCGGAGTCATCAACGCGCGGCCAAGCTGCTGCAGAATTTGAAATGCCTTTTTAAACATGACAGTCTCCTTTTATTGTGTTATGAGAATGATGCACTCTTTAATTTTTGAGCTGCTTTATAATCGGCGATAACGGTTACATGATTGTGTTTTTGAAGAATGGAGGCTGGTACTTCTGTCGTGACAGGACCTTCAGCCATCTTTTGAATGGCGTCTGCTTTTTCCTCGCCGCTTGCTAAAAGCACAATATGTTTGCTGAATTCCATGATGGTTTTAATGCCCATTGAAATCGCGAGTCTCGGCACCAGCACCGGATCGCCGCCGAAGAATCTGGCATTTGCCTGTATCGTGCTTTCCGAGAGCTTCACAACACGTGTCCGGTCTTCAAAATCAGATCCCGGTTCATTAAAACCGATATGGCCATTGGCGCCGATGCCGAGAATTTGGACATCAATGCCTCCCGCTTGGCGGATGAGATCCTCGTATACTTTGCATTCCGCCTCAAGCTGCGGGTTGTCTCCTTGCGGGATATGAATATGATCAGGCTGCATATTGATATGCTGAAATAGATGCTCATGCATAAAGTGGTTATAACTTTGCGGATGAGATGGAGAGAGACCAGCGTATTCATCCAAATTAAATGTAGTAACCTTTGAAAAATCAATTTTGCCTGCCTGATAGTCTGAAATCAACTGCTTATACAAGCCGACCGGTGTGCTCCCTGTTGCCAGGCCGAGAACGGCATCTCTCTTAGCTTGTATTTGTTCTTTAATAATGGCAGCGCTTAACTTACAGAGTTCTTCGTAGTGCTCGGCGATCAGAATCTTCATGTGACACCCCCTCAAAGAGATAGACAAGCACCATATTTGTTATGACCAATTTATGATACTTGTCATTACGAATTTAGCACCACCATTATTAAACTGTCAATATTAATTTCTGAAAATTTGTTATAAAAGAAGGATACAAATCTTTCATATTGGGATGGCAAATGGTATTATGGTCTCAATGAAAAAGAACGGATTGCATACAGAATGGGGAGAATGAAATGACAGCTTTATATTCTGTTATCAAGTTTAAAATCATTGAGTTAATTAAATCGGGCAAATATCAGGCGAATGATCAGCTGCCGACAGAGAGTGAGTTTTGCGAACAATATGATGTCAGCAGAACAACTGTGAGACTGGCTCTGCAGCAGCTAGAGCTTGAGGGATATATTAAAAGAATTCAAGGAAAAGGGACATTTGTATCGGCGGCAAAAATACAAACGCCGATTCCGCATAAGATTACGAGCTTTGCAGAACAAATGAGAGGCCTTCGTTCTGAATCAAAAGTGCTTGAGCTTGTGGTGATTCCTGCCGATCACTCCATTGCCGAGCTTTTGAAAATGAAAGAGAATGAACCTGTCAACAAGCTTGTCAGAGTCAGATACGCAGAGGGGGAACCTTTGCAGTATCATACCTCATATATTCCCTGGAAGGCGGCACCGGGGCTGGCGCAGGAGGAATGCACCGGCTCGCTGTTTGAATTGTTAAGGACAAAATACAATATTGAAATCAGCAGGGGCACGGAATCGATCGAACCGATTTTAACGGATGAAACGATCAGCGGCCACTTATTAACCAATGTCGGAGCGCCTGCGTTTTTATCAGAATCCCTTACCTATGATAAAAATGAAGAAGTGGTGGAATATGCGCAAATTATTACCCGGGGAGACCGAACGAAATTCACCGTAGAACAGTCATATCATTCATAAAGCAATGTGTTTTAAGAAGGGAATGGTGGTTCTATGTTTTTATTGACGAATGGAAAAGTGCTGTGGGGAGCAGTGATTGCTGCATTCATCCTTTCAATTGTATTTTACCCTTCTCTGCCGACGCAGATGCCGATTCATTATGATGTTGCGAACAGTCCGAATCTGACGGTTAACAAGCTGGCGGGGACTGTGATGCTGCCTGTTTTGATGGTGGTGTTTGCATGGGCGCGGAAGATCAATTGGCAATTAGTGTTCGCAGTGTATATTTTGCTGATTTGCCACATTGTCGTCCTTTGTTTAGCGGTCTAAATCAAACAGCCAGAATAAAACTGGCTGTTTTTCTTTAATTTCAGCTTCATCTGACAATGAATGTGGTGTATAATAGCTGATGATCCTAAAGAATATTCTGAAATTTATAGGTGTGAAGCGGCGTATTATTAAAGGAAAGGCTGTATACTTTTTGCAGCTTTAAAAAGACTGAATATTTAAACAATTATGTGAAAGGTGTGCTGATTAGATTGAATAAGCTTATTGAACGAGAAAAAACTGTATATTATAAGGAAAAGCCCGACCCGTCTTCCTTGGGGTTTGGACAATATTTTACAGATTATATGTTTGTGATGGACTACGAAGAGGGGATTGGATGGCATCATCCGAGAATTGCGCCGTACGCACCGCTTACGCTTGATCCGTCTTCATCTGTTTTTCATTACGGCCAGGCTGTTTTTGAAGGGTTAAAAGCATACAGAACAGAGGATGGCAGGGTGCTCCTGTTCCGTCCGGATCAAAATATCAAACGGCTGAACAGATCGTGTGAGCGCATGAGCATGCCCCCTTTAGACGAAGAGCTGGTGCTTGAGGCATTGACGCAATTAGTTGAACTTGAGAAAGATTGGGTTCCAAAGAAAAAAGGAACGTCACTGTATATTCGTCCTTTTGTCATTGCCACAGAACCGAGTCTCGGTGTGAAGGCATCCAGGAGCTATACATTTATGATCGTGCTTTCGCCTGTCGGCTCCTATTATGGCGACGATCAGCTGAAGCCGGTTAGAATCTATGTCGAAGATGAGTATGTGCGGGCGGTCAACGGCGGAGTCGGATTTGCAAAAACGGCTGGAAACTATGCCGCCAGTCTTCAGGCACAGCGGAAAGCGAATGAGCTGGGCTATGACCAGGTGTTGTGGCTGGACGCCATTGAAAAGAAATATGTGGAAGAAGTAGGGAGCATGAACATCTTTTTCGTCATAAACGGGGAAGCTGTCACACCTGCTTTAAGCGGAAGCATTTTAAGCGGGGTGACACGTGCGTCTGCGATTGAACTGATTCGAAGCTGGGGCATTCCGGTTCGTGAAGAGAGAATATCGATTGATGAGGTGTATGCGGCCTCTGCACGCGGAGAATTGACAGAGGTCTTCGGCACAGGCACGGCAGCAGTCGTTACGCCTGTCGGTGAACTCAATATTCATGGAAAAACGGTGATTGTAGGCGACGGGCAAATCGGGGACCTCTCGAAAAAGCTGTATGAAACGATAACAGATATTCAGCTTGGCAAGGTGAAAGGCCCGTTTAACTGGACAGTGGAAGTGTGAAAACTGAAAAAGAACCTGCCCGGAGGCAGGTTCTTTTTATTTTGAATGAGTCATATCAGCAGCCGGCTGGCTTTTGCGGTTTTTTACATAATATATTGCATAGCAAATGGCCATAAATGGAACGCCGCAATAGAGTGCGATTCTTTGATTCGGATCAAAGGCAATGCCAACGACGGAAGCCAGGCATAACAGGAACGCGGCAATCGGCACGAACGGATACAAAGGGGTTCTGTATTTCAAATCAGTAACCTTGTTTCCCGCTTCGATATAACGTTTTCTGAACATGAATTGAGAAGCAGCGATTCCCATCCACACGACAACGACGGCAAAACCGGAAATCGACACGAGCACAACGTATACAGTGTCTGGCGCAAATACGCTGGACAGCAACGACAGAATGCCGCCGATCATGCTGAACACCAGCGCGTTAAAAGGGGTTCCTTTTGACGTCAGCTTTGCAAATGTCGGATGAAGCGTTTTTTCTTTTGATAAAGACCACAGCATCCGGGAAGAAGCGTAGAGTCCGGAATTAGCCGCTGACAGGATCGCTGTCAGGATAACAAAGTTCATGATATCGGCTGCGTATGGTACACCGACTCTGTCAAAGACAGCGACAAACGGGCTTTTGATGACATCTGCATCTTGAATCGGAATCAGCCCTGACAGCACAAAAATTGTTCCGACAAAGAAGAGTGAGAGACGCCAGACCGTTGTTTTAATCGCTTTTGGTATTGTCTTGTCAGGATCAACGCTTTCACCGGCTGCGATTCCGATTAGTTCCGTTCCCGAAAAGGCAAAATTAACGGACAGCATCGTCATCAAAATCGGGACAAATCCATTTGGAAAAAGCCCGCCTTCCGCCATGAAGTTGGACAGCATCGGAGCGGCTTCTCCGCCTTTGATCGGGATGATGCCGAACATGGCAGAGCCGCCTAAAAGAATAAATAATACAATGGCTAATACTTTGATGCTGGAAAACCAAAATTCTGTTTCGGCGAAAAACTTGACCGAAAATGCGTTAAGCAAGAAAATGAACAGCGCAAAGACGGCACTCCACATCCAAACCGATGTATGGGGAAACCAGCGCTGCATTAACAGGCCGGCTGCTGTGAATTCTGATCCCAATGCCACGGTCCATGTCAGCCAGTACAGCCAAGCGACCGTAAATCCGGTGCCCGGCCCTATGTATTTAGCTGCATAGGTGTGAAAGGCGCCGGTCACAGGCATGGCGACTGACAGCTCACCGAGGCAGAGCATGACCAGATAGACGATGCCGGCACCGACTAAGTAGGCGAGTATCGTTCCGGCCGGGCCTGCTTGCTGAATGGTATAACCTGAGCTTAAAAACAGCCCGGTTCCGATGACACCTCCCAAGGAAAGCATAAAGAGGTGCCGGCTTTTCATACTTCTCTGAAAGGTTGTCTCATTCTTGTTGTGGGCAGAGTTCATCTTTTTCCAACTTTCTATCAGCGATTTATTTCCTCCTAATAAAAAATCTCATGTCAGAAAGTGACACGAGACTCCGGCGAACCGGCTTTAAGTTAGAATATACAAACTATTCCGATAAGTCAAGTTGTTTTTAAAGAGCGGGCCCAAGCCGCAAATTCTTGAATATTTTCGGGTTTTGTCCGGCAGCAGCCGCCAATCAGCCTCGCTCCTTTTTCATGCCAGGTGCGGGCGCTCGCCCCGTAAGATTCTGCGCATGCTGCGCCGTTCCATGTTTTTGTTTCCGGATCATATTGCTCACCTGAATTCGGGTAGACAATGATCGGTTTTGACGTGTTCTTTTTTAACTCCTCTATCAAGGAAGGGATATGCTGAAGCGGCGTGCAGTTGATGCCGAGTGCTGCAATTTGGCGGTGTTCATCAAGCCATGATGCGCAGTCAGCTGCAGGTGTTCCGTCACTGATATGCAGGCCGTCTTTAGCACTGAAGCTGATCCATGCATACGTTTCAGGAAATTCCTTCAACAGCCGAACAATCGCTTTGGCTTCAGTCAGACACGGAATCGTTTCGCATGCCAAAACATCAGCTCCGGCTTCAATCAGCGCCTTCATCCGGGGGCGATGAAATTCAATCAGTTCATCTTCTGATATTGCGTAGTTGCCGCGATACTCAGACCCGTCTGCAAGATAAGCGCCATAAGGGCCTATAGAAGCCGCAATGATCGGTTTTGGCCGATTCAAACGGTTCTCTTCAAGCGACCAAAATTCATCACGTGCTTCAGCTGCGATGCTGACGGACAACTCGATGAGCCGGCGTGCTTCCGCTTCGCTCAGCCCGCGTGCGGCAAAGCCTTCAAATGTAGACTGATAGCTGGCAGTGATTGCACAATCGGCGCCTGCCGCGAAATAATCAGTATGTACTTGTTTAATCAGATTTGGCTCTTCCATCAGGATTTTTGCCGACCACAGACTGTCATTCAAATTACAGCCCTTGCGTTCAAGCTCGGTCGCCATGGCGCCGTCTAGCACAATAAGCGGGTATGTATCTAATATGTGTTGGATAGGATTCATAGAATGTACCGATGCCTTCTTTCAGATTTTTTTGAAAAAGATATGAAAATCGTAATGGAGGCTTACGTGTTTGTCAATAAACGCAAAAAGAGAAAGGTGTTCAGCCCATATGTCTGAACACCCTTTTCTTATGATATTTGTTTGTTGTGCGTGTCAGTCTTTGTGTCTGAAACCGGCCAGCACTCAATGCCATTATGGTTTTTGAGCACATCTTTATAAAAGACCGGATCCTTGCCTGCTTTCTTCTGGCGTGTATAGTCTTTCAGCGCCGTAAAAACGACCTTTGATAGTAAGAAAATCGCGATTAAATTCACGACGACCATCAAACCCATGAACAAATCAGCAAGATCCCAGACGAGCTGGACTTTGGCAACACAGCCAAACACGATCATTGCCAGCACGCCGATACGGTAGACAAAAATCAGTTTTTTGCTTTTGTTCAAAAAGCCGATATTGGTTTCGCCATAATAATAGTTTCCAATTAGAGCACAGAATCCGAATAACAAAATCAGAATCGCGAGAAAGCCTGATGCCCATGATCCGACATGGGAGCTGAGGGAGGCTTGTGTCAAGGCGATTCCGCTCAGACCCGGAGTATGATAGGCATCCGAAAATAGGATGATAAAGGCGGTGCTTGTACAAATGACCAGTGTATCTGTCAGTACACCAAAAGCTTGGATCAGCCCCTGTTTGACGGGATGGCTTGTTGTGGCGGTGGCAGCGGCATTCGGTGCGCTTCCCATTCCCGCTTCGTTTGAAAAGATTCCCCGTCTGACGCCTTGCATGAGTGCCGCGCCCAAAGCCCCGCCGGCGGCCTGGTCAAAACCAAACGCATTTTTCACGATTAGCGCAAGCACACCTGGCAGCTGCGTAATGTTGGAGAAAATGACGAAAAACGCAACTCCGATATACAGGACAGCCAATACGACGACAATGGATTCAGCCAGCTTTGCAATGCGCTTGACTCCGCCAAAAATAATCGTGCCGAATACAGCAATTAAAATGAGTCCCAATGTCAGGCGGTTTGTGCCAAACGCGTTTTCAAAGGCAAGGCTGACTGTATTGGATTGAACCGAGTTGAAGACGATACCGAACGATAAGGTGATTAACACAGCGAACAGCGCGCCCATCCACCTTTTGTTCAGCCCTTTTTCCATGTAATACGCCGGCCCGCCGCGGAAGCCGTTTACATCTTTTACTTTATAAATCTGAGCCAGTGTGCTTTCCACAAAGCTGGATGCTGATCCGATAATAGCGATAATCCACATCCAGAAGATTGCACCGGGCCCGCCGAGTGCAATGGCGATGGCAATGCCCGTAATATTTCCCGTTCCGACACGGGCCGCCATGCTGATGCAAAAGGCTTGAAACGGAGAAATGCTGTTTTTTGACCGGGAAGCAGCACCTTCTCTTAATACCCTGACCATTTCTTTCAGCATGCGAACCTGTAAAAACTTAAGCCTGAACGTAAAATAGATTCCCAGAGAAAGGAGCAAAACAATTAATAGCTTTGACCACAAAAGATCATTTGCAATACCGACGATATGTTCCAGGATTTGCTGCATACAATCACCTCTTTTTTCATGTTTAAAAAATGCTGAGCTCCCACTCCTGCGCCATATGCTTCAGCAGCATACCGCCAGTGAGGCTGTTGCCGTATTCATCAATGGCAGGCCCGTAAATGCCGATGCCGCATCCGGATTGAAAAGGCTGTTCTCTTCTGGCACTTGGAGGAACCAGCGCCATGATGCCACCGGAGACGCCGCTTTTGGCCGGCACGCCGACAAACGCCGCATATTTGCCTGAAGCGTTGTACATGCCGCACGTCAGCATTAATGCCTTGGCCAATTTTGCCACATCTTTTGGAATCACCTGCTCGCGTCGAATCGGATGATACCCGTCATGAGCAAGGATCAGGCCGATCAACGCAATGTCTTCTGTGGTGCTCTCCATAGCGCATTGCTTCAAGTACACCTCAAGTGTTTCTTCTACGTCAGCTTCTAAAAAGTTTGTTTCTTTTAAATAGTAGGCCAGCGCTCTGTTGCGGTGGGCGGTTTCCCATTCAGAACGGAATACTTCTTCATGAATTCTTGGCCGTTTTCCTATCAAAGTTTCCATCACCGAGTAAAGAAACTCGAGCTTTTCGTATGCCGATTCTCCGGGAAGGATCGAAGCGATGGTGAGGGCACCCGCGTTGATCATGGGATTGAAGGGCTTTCCCGGCTTGTTGATTTCGAGCCGAATGATTGAATTAAAGGCGTCACCTGTCGGCTCGACATCTACGCGGTCAAGCACATAGGGAATGCCGCGGCTCATGCAGGCGGCAATAAAGCTAATCACTTTTGAAATGCTTTGCAGGGTAAAAGAGACGTTCCAGTCGCCGGCGTGTATCATCGTTCCATCAGGCTCCAATACACAGATGCCGAGCTGTGAATCATTGACTTTTCCTAAAGCGGGGATATAGTTTGCGCTTTGTCCATTGGCGGCAAAAGGGCGATAGTATTCAACCCAATCATGAAGCTGTAACGCCGTGTTTATGTCTTTCTGGTGCTCTTTTATCAATTCTTTCATCGAATTCCTCCTCACTGATTTTTTTCTTAAAGGACTGAGGTGTATCAAAACGAAGGCTAAAGGGGCGTTAAACGCTTTCATAATAGCGGAAGGTATAATTACTGTATAATGGAGACTACAGAATCATACAAAATACGACAAAAACATTTTGAAAATAAGCAGTAAGATTTATAAAAACCTCATGTTCTGGGTCAAAAGCAATTTGCAGGTTTTCTCCCGATTCCCCAAAATTAAAAGCGAGGATGTGATCAACATAAAACTGGAACGGTTTATTGAAAAAGACGGATATATATTGGCCCTCATGCTGATTACGGTGCCGCTGGCCGGTGAACTGAAATTTTATCCCCTCAATGAAGAATTCCGGGTCAGCTTTGGGGCACCGGTTTTTTTCTTCTTTTTATCATTGTTGCGGCATGTGCCCGCTGTGTTGCCGGGTTTTCTGACTGGAGCGGCTGTTTTCATCTTTCGCGTCTTTCTGGAATTATGGGGCGGAGGACACAATGGACTGACTCCGATTCTGTATGATCAAGCGTCTGGCTTTTTCTTTTATATGACTTACGCCTGTCTGTTTTCCATATTAAAGGCCAATCGTTTCCGTGAACGGCCGATTATGCTCGGTTTCATTGGGTTTATGATTGAAGTTGTGTCAGATTGTGTCGAGCTGGCTGTGCAATTTCTCATTTTTCATACGGTTGTCACGCCTGAGAAAATCACTGACATTGCGGTGATTGCGATTTCTCACACATTTATTGTGATGAGCTTTTATAGTGTGCTGAAGCTATATGAAACACAATCGAGAGAAAAACAGACAAGGCAGCAGCACGAGCACATGCTGATGATCGTTTCCAATTTATATGAAGAAACGGTGCACCTAAAAAAGACATTGAAAACGACAGAGAAAGTGACAAACGATTCGTATCAGCTCTATCGGGAAATGAAGGGCAAGGATGTTCAGCTGAGCGGCAGAATCCTGAGACTGGCCGGAGAAATTCATGAAGTGAAAAAGGACAACCAGCGGATATTCGCAGGGCTTTCAAAACTGATTTCGAATGAGAGTTTGAGAGATTATATGAGGGCTTCTGATTTGCTGCAGCTCGTGATTCGAATGAATGAAAAGTACGCTGAAGCACTAGGGAAGCAGATTGATTTTTACTGCTCGATCGAGGGAGAGCATGACGAATATCACGTATTTATCGTGCTTTCGATCATTAATAATCTAACAGCAAATGCGGTAGAGGCTATGGATGAAGAGGGAATGGTCAGCCTGAGGCTCCGTAAGCCAAATGAGAGTATGGTAGAATTCCAGGTGGAAGACAATGGCCCCGGGATTTCCGAGAAAATCGGAGACATTGTGTTTGACCCGGGCTTTACTTCAAAATATGACGAATTTGGCACGCCTTCTACAGGTATCGGACTTTCCTACGTAAAGGAAATCGTGACAGAGCTAGAAGGGGATATCACGTTTGATAATCAGCAGCGGGGAGTGGTGTTTGCCATCAGGCTGCCTGTCCGGCATTTGATTCAGAAAGGGTGAACCGAAAGCTATGCGTTTTTTTATTGCAGATGATGACCGTGCGGTGCGGTCAATTTTAAGGCAGATCATTGAGGACGAAGATCTCGGGGAAGCTGCTGGTGAAGCTGACGACGGAAGCCAAGTGGAAGGGCATATGCTGCAATTTAAGCAGATTGATATTTTATTAATCGATCTGTTAATGCCCGGAAGAGATGGCATTGAGACGATTCGTCAGATCCAGAATACGTACTCCGGCAAAATTGTAATGATCTCTCAAGTGGAGGCGAAGGAAATGGTCGGGGAAGCGTACTCGCTCGGCATCGAATATTTTATCCATAAGCCGATTAACCGCATTGAAATTGTCACGGTTCTCCAAAAGGTGAAGGAGCGGATCGAGCTTGAACACTCGATTGGAGCCATTCAGCATTCTCTAAGCCGGCTTGTCAATCGGACTGAACGGAAAGCGCGTCCCCAGCAGAAGAGTGACAGCGGTTTAAAAGAGGCAGGAACATTCCTGTTGTCCGAGCTGGGCATGATGGGAGAAGGCGGCGCACATGATCTCATGGCGGTCCTGCAGTATTTAGCAGAACACGAGCAATCCGAGCCGCACGAAAAACAAAGCCCTTCGCTAAAACAAATATTCACCCAAGTAGCGGTACGGAAGCTGGGAGCAGGGGCCTCACAGACGGAAGTCAATCGCGAAATGAAAGCCTCGGAGCAGCGTATCCGCAGAGCGATTATTCATTCGCTGCACCATTTTGCTTCATTGGGCACAACTGATTTTTCGAATCCAAAATTTGAAACCTATGCATCGAAATTCTTTGATTTTCCGGTTGTCAGCCAGAAAATGAAAGAACTCCAATCCAAGGATGCAAAACCCCTTGCACCTGCTAGAATAAATATGAAAAAATTCATCCACGTGTTTTTTTTGGAAGCAAAGCTTTTGCATGAGACGATGAAACAAAGAAGGATATAAACTAAACAGCCGGCTGACCAGGCTGTTTTTTTGCTGCGCAGAATCCCGGCCGGACAGTGATTTTCCGCTTTTTTATAAAATATCAGAAAATAAAGATATTGACTTATTGTTTATTTGTCTTACAATTAAACAAAAGGATATATGGGGAAGGAGCGGATGTGAAAGAAAAATTAATAAAAGCGCTTACAGATAGAGGCTGTATACACAAATAACAGGAGGTTATGTTGATGAGCCGTATCAGAAAAGCACCCGCTGGAATTTTAGGTTTTCCGGTTGCTCCTTTTAACACACAAGGAAAACTGGAGGAAGAAGCTCTTTTTCAAAACATTGAGTTTTTGCTGAATGAGGGCTTGGAAGCCATTTTTATCGCTTGCGGGTCTGGTGAATTCCAATCTCTCAGCCAGAAGGAATATGAGCAAATGGTGGAAGTCGCAGTCTCGGCAGCCGGAGGAAAGGTGCCGGTCTACACGGGGGTGGGCGGCAACCTCAGCACAGCGCTTGATTGGGCGCAGCTGTCGGAGAAAAAAGGCGCCGACGGCTACTTGATTCTGCCTCCGTATTTGGTGCATGGCGAACAGGAGGGGCTGTACCAGTATGCGAAAACGATTATTGAAAGCACTGACTTGAACGCGATTCTTTATCAGCGCGATAACGCAGTTCTCTCTGTTGAACAGATCAAACGTCTGACCGAATGTGAACAGCTTGTCGGTGTCAAAGACGGGGTAGGAAATATGGATTTGAATATCAACCTCGTCTATACGATCGGCGACCGCTTAGGATGGCTCAACGGAATGCCGATGGCTGAAGTGACGATGCCGGCTTATCTGCCGATCGGGTTCCACTCTTACTCTTCAGCGATTTCAAATTATATCCCGCATATTTCGCGAATGTTCTATGATGCATTGAAAAACGGAAATGACGAGCTTGTGAAGGAACTCTATCGGCATGTGATTCTGCCGATCAACGACATTCGCAAACAACGAAAAGGCTACGCCGTATCCTTGATTAAAGCCGGTATGGAAATCATGGGTTTGAATGTAAGGAATACAGCCAGACCGCCTGTCGGCCCGGTTGAAAAAGATCATTATCAGCAATTGGAAGCAATTTTGAAGCAGGCGGCTGACCGTTTTCCGAAAAAAGCCGCGACGGTTTGACCAGAAAAAACACGAAAGGGGCAATGGGCATGTCTGTGATCACGGAACAAAACACGTACCTCAACTTTATTAACGGAGAGTGGGTTAAGTCTCAATCAGGCGATATGGTCAAGGTCGAAAACCCTGCCGATGTGAATGATATTGTCGGATATGTACAGAATTCAACGGCTGAAGATGTGGAACGTGCCGTCGCCGCCGCCAATGAAGCCAAAACGGCTTGGAGAAAGCTGACGGGTGCCGAGCGCGGCCAATACTTATACAAAACAGCGGATATCATGGAGCAGCGCTTGGAGGAAATCGCCGCCTGTGCAACGCGTGAAATGGGTAAAACATTGCCGGAAGCGAAGGGAGAAACAGCCCGGGGGATTGCCATTCTGCGCTATTACGCCGGAGAGGGCATGCGAAAAACGGGTGACGTCATTCCGTCTACTGACAAAGACGCGCTCATGTTTACCACCCGTGTTCCGCTCGGTGTGGTCGGCGTGATTTCTCCGTGGAACTTCCCAGTGGCGATTCCGATTTGGAAAATGGCGCCGGCATTGGTATACGGCAATACCGTTGTCATCAAACCGGCGACAGAAACAGCTGTGACATGCGCAAAGATCATTGCCTGCTTTGAGGAAGCGGGGCTCCCGGCAGGGGTCATCAATTTGGTGACAGGCCCGGGTTCTGTTGTCGGGCAGGGGCTTGCTGAGCATGACGGTGTAAACGCCGTTACGTTTACCGGTTCAAATCAAGTCGGAAAAATCATCGGGCAAGCCGCTTTAGCGAGGGGAGCCAAGTACCAGCTTGAGATGGGCGGCAAAAACCCTGTCATCGTAGTTGATGACGCTGACCTTGAAGCTGCGGCTGAAGCTGTCATAACGGGGGCCTTTCGTTCAACCGGCCAGAAATGCACCGCGACAAGCCGTGTCATTGTACAAAGCGGAATTTATGAGCGCTTTAAAGAAAAACTGCTCCAGCGTACAAAAGATATTACAATCGGAGACAGCTTAAAAGAGGATGTCTGGATGGGACCGATTGCCAGCAAGAATCAGCTTGATAACTGCCTGTCATACATTGAGAAAGGCAAACAGGAGGGGGCTTCCCTTTTAATAGGAGGAGAAAAGCTGGAGAACGGAAAGTATCAAAACGGCTATTATGTTCAGCCTGCCATCTTTGACAATGTGACATCTGAGATGACAATTGCCCAGGAGGAAATCTTCGGTCCGGTGATCGCCTTGATCAGGGTGGACTCGATGGAGGAGGCGCTGAACATTGCCAATGATGTGAAGTTCGGTTTAAGTGCATCCATCTTCACGGAAAACATCGGCCGAATGCTTTCTTTCATTGATGAAATCGATGCCGGACTGGTTCGGATCAATGCAGAAAGCGCAGGTGTTGAGCTGCAGGCGCCTTTTGGCGGCATGAAGCAGTCGAGCTCCCACTCCCGAGAACAGGGTGAGGCAGCGAAGGACTTTTTCACAGCGATCAAAACCGTTTTTGTGAAGCCGTAATGGTGCTGGAAAGAGGCATGCGTCTCTTTCCCAGCTTTATCACAGCCAGCATATGATTCTCTACTTTGAAAAGGAGAAGATACTATGAAAAAAGACTTTGCGAGTGTTACACCGGCGGGCAAAAAAACGTCCGTGCGCTGGTTTATCGTGTTTATGCTGTTTCTTGTGACCTCTATTAACTACGCGGATCGAGCGACGCTTTCCATCACCGGAGATTCCGTCCAGCACGATTTGGGATTGGACTCGGTCGCCATGGGATATGTCTTTTCTGCCTTTGGCTGGGCCTATGTCATCGGACAGCTTCCGGGCGGCTGGCTGCTGGACCGTTTTGGTTCAAAGACTATCATTGCGTTAAGCATCTTTTTCTGGTCGTTTTTTACGCTGCTGCAAGGGGCGATTGGCTTTTTCTCCGCCGGCACAGCGATTATCCTGCTGTTTGCACTGCGTTTTCTGGTTGGTTTATCAGAAGCGCCTTCATTTCCCGGAAACGGCAGAGTTGTTGCCTCATGGTTTCCAAGCTCCGAGCGCGGGACAGCTTCAGCCTTTTTTAATTCAGCACAATACTTCGCAATCGTCATTTTTTCTCCTTTAATGGGCTGGCTTACCCACTCTTTCGGCTGGCATTCCGTTTTCGTTGTCATGGGTATTGCAGGCATTCTTCTGGCTGTCATCTGGCTAAAAACGGTGTATGAACCGAAAAAACATCCGAAGGTTAATGAAGCTGAGCTTGCGTACATCGAACAGGGCGGCGGGCTGATTTCCATGGATGACAGTAAAAGCAAACAAGAAACAGAATCGAAATGGCCGTATATCAAACAGCTGTTAACGAACCGCATGCTGATTGGTGTGTACATCGCGCAATACTGTATTACGACTCTCACCTATTTCTTTCTCACATGGTTTCCGGTATATTTGGTTCAGGCCCGCGGCATGTCTATTCTTGAAGCTGGGTTTGTCGCTTCCCTGCCGGCGCTGTGCGGATTTGCCGGCGGCGTCCTTGGGGGCATTGTGTCAGACATCTTGCTCAAAAAAGGCCGTTCACTGACCTTTGCAAGAAAAGTGCCAATCATTGCCGGCATGCTGCTGTCTTGCAGTATGATTGTCTGCAACTATACAGATTCAGCGTGGCTTGTCGTTGTTATTATGTCGCTCGCGTTTTTCGGAAAAGGCTTCGGCGCATTGGGCTGGGCTGTCGTGTCGGACACGTCTCCGAAAGAATGTGCAGGATTAAGCGGCGGTTTGTTCAACACTTTCGGCAATATTGCCTCGATTACAACACCGATTATTATCGGATACATTGTTAATGCCACTGGATCTTTTAATGGCGCGCTTGTGTTTGTCGGCGCTAACGCGATTGCGGCGATCCTCAGCTATTTGCTGCTGGTCGGGCCGATCAAACGGGTCGTGTTAAAGAAACAAGAACAAGACCCCGATCAATCATTGCCTGTCTAATATTTATGAAAGCGCTTTATAAAGGGAGGAAAATGCATGAGTTCACCGATACAAGAGCAGGTTCAAAAAGAGAAAAGATCGAATATTCCCTCAATTACTGAAATGAAGGTGATTCCTGTTGCGGGACATGACAGCATGCTGCTGAATCTAAGCGGAGCGCACAGCCCGTTTTTTACCCGGAATATCGTAATCTTAACGGACAGCAGCGGAAATCAGGGAGTCGGCGAGGTGCCTGGCGGAGAGCATATTCGCCGCACACTGGAGCTGTCAGAGCCGCTTGTTGTCGGAAAATCTATCGGTGCGTACCAAGCGATATTGCAAACGGTCAGAAAGCAGTTTGGCGATCAGGACAGGGGAGGGCGAGGAAACCAGACGTTTGATTTGCGCACCACTGTGCACGCCGTCACCGCACTGGAAGCGGCTTTGTTAGATTTGCTTGGAAAGTTTCTTCAGGAACCGGTCGCGACTTTGCTGGGCGAAGGGAAGCAGCGTGATGAAGTAAAAATGCTCGGTTACCTCTTTTATATCGGCGACCGAAAGCGGACGACCTTGCCGTATCAAAGCGATGAGCAGTCAGATTGTGCGTGGTTCCGTCTGCGCCATGAGGAAGCGCTGACTCCGGAGGCCATTGTGCGTCTTGCCGAATCCGCACAGGAGCGCTATGGCTTTCAGGATTTCAAATTGAAAGGCGGGGTGCTGCGGGGAGAAGAGGAAATCGAAGCTGTTACCGCATTATCGAAACGTTTTCCAGAGGCAAGGATCACTCTTGATCCGAACGGGGCATGGTCATTAGAGGAAGCTATTGCATTATGCAAAGGAAAGCAAGATGTGCTCGCGTATGCGGAAGATCCGTGCGGGGATGAGAATGGCTACTCCGCTCGTGAAGTAATGGCTGAATTCCGCCGCGCGACAGGGCTTCCGACTGCGACAAATATGATTGCGACTGACTGGCGGGAAATGGGTCACGCGATTCAGCTCCACGCGGTCGATATACCGCTGGCTGATCCGCATTTTTGGACGATGCAAGGGTCGGTGCGGGTTGCGCAAATGTGCCATGATTGGGGTTTGACATGGGGCTCGCATTCCAACAACCACTTTGATATTTCCCTTGCGATGTTTACCCATGTGGCAGCAGCGGCTCCGGGGCGGATCACGGCGATTGATACCCATTGGATCTGGCAGGACGGGCAGCGATTAACGAAACAGCCTTTTGAGATTTCTTCTGGCTGTGTCAAGGTGCCGGATAAGCCTGGACTAGGCGTCGATATTGATATGGAACAAGTGGAAAAAGCGCATGAGATCTATCGGAAAATGAATTTAGGCGCACGGAATGACGCGATCCCAATGCAGTTTCTGATCAGCAACTGGGAATTTGACCGGAAGCGCCCGTGTCTTGTGCGATAAGTTTGATTGTAAATATTGTCATATCCGCTATTTTGTCTTACAATTGAACAACTGAAGGGAGAGTTGTTCGTGTACGAAGGTTTAGAGGATTTGAAAGTCGATACAGTCAATCGGAAAACATTAGCCAAGCAGGTCATCGAACGGATTGTCCATTTATTATCGAGCGGACAGTTGAGGGCCGGAGACAAATTGCCGACAGAAATGGAACTGATGGACATTTTGCATGTCAGCAGGCCGGTGCTTCGGGAGGCACTCAGTTCACTTGAAACGCTGGGCGTCATTACGAGAAAAACACGAGGGGGCACATATTTCAACGATAAAATCGGCATGCAGCCGTTTTCCGTCATGCTTGCCTTGGCCACTGATAATCTTCCGGCTATCATTGAAGCACGGATGGCGCTAGAACTCGGACTCGTGACAATTGCCGCGGAAAAAATCAATGAGGAAGAGCTTCAGCGTTTGCAGAAGACGATCGACGATATTGCCAACAGCACTGACAATCTTTATGGTGAAGCGGATAAAGAGTTCCATCGAATTATTGCGTTAAGCGCCAATAACCCCGTCGTTGAAGGGATGATTCAGTCCCTGCTGATCACCCATGCGAAAATTGACAGCCAAATTCCGTACAGGGAGAGAGATGTAACGGTCGAATATCACAAAAAAATCTACGACGCCCTTGCCAAAAGAGATCCGTACAAAGCACATTACCACATGTATGAGCATCTGAAATTTGTCCGTGACAAAATTCTAAAAGGAATGGATGAAAAATAATGGTGAGCAACCGCAGTTGAAACGTAAGAGCTGCGGTTTTTTTAAACCAATTTAGAAAACGCTTACTAAAATATGAGGAGTGATTTTCATATGGCGATGAACCTCAGGAAGAACCAAGCCCGCCTTTACATCAAAGTGCATGAAATAGATAACACCGCGATTATTGTAAATGATGGAGGACTGCCAAAGGGCACTGTTTTCTCATGCGGGCTCGTACTTGAAGAGGATGTTCCTCAAGGCCATAAGGTGGCCCTCACCGATCTCAATCAAGGGGACGAGATCGTGCGTTACGGAGAGGTGATCGGATTTGCTGATGAGACGATCAAACGCGGGAGCTGGATACGGGAAGACCTCGTGAGAATGCCCGCTCCTCCGGCGTTAGACGATCTTCCTCTTGCAAATAGAGTGCCGCAGCCGCGGCCGTCTCTTGAAGGCTATACGTTTGAAGGATATCGAAATGCGGATGGCAGTACGGGGACAAAAAATATTCTCGGCATCACGACAAGTGTTCAATGTGTTGTTGGCGTTTTGGATTATGCAGTCAAACGAATAAAAGAAGAGCTGCTGCCGAAATACCCAAATGTCGATGACGTTGTGCCGCTGCATCATCAATACGGATGCGGCGTGGCGATCAATGCGCCCGACGCTGTCATTCCGATCCGCACGATTCAAAATCTTGCGAAGCATCCGAACTTCGGCGGAGAAGTAATGGTAATCGGATTGGGATGTGAAAAGCTCCTCCCGGAAAGAATTGCCTCCGAAAATGGTGATGACATTCTATCGCTCCAGGATCACCGAGGTTTTGCGGCGATGATTCAATCCATTTTGGAAATGGCGGAGGAACGGTTAATCAGGCTGAACAGCAGAACCCGGGTGTCATGCCCTGTTTCGGATCTGGTTATCGGCCTGCAATGCGGCGGCAGTGATGCGTTTTCCGGCGTGACGGCGAACCCTGCCGTGGGGTATGCGGCTGATTTATTGGTTCGCGCAGGTGCAACGGTTTTGTTTTCTGAAGTGACAGAGGTGCGGGATGCCATTCATTTATTAACGCCGCGGGCTGTCAGTGAAGAGGTCGGACAATCGCTGATCAAAGAGATGAAGTGGTATGACAGCTATCTTCGGCGGGGAGACGCAGACCGTAGCGCAAACCCGTCACCAGGCAATAAAAAAGGCGGATTATCCAATGTGGTGGAAAAAGCGTTAGGCTCGGTAGCGAAATCAGGCACAAGCCCCATCTCCGGCGTGCTCGGCCCTGGTGAAAGAGCAAAGCAAAAAGGCCTGCTGTTCGCGGCGACACCGGCAAGCGATTTTGTGTGCGGCACCCTGCAGCTGGCTGCGGGCATGAATCTGCAGGTGTTTACGACAGGGAGGGGAACACCATATGGCCTGGCTGCTGCGCCGGTGCTGAAAGTATCGACTCGGCATTCCTTATCAGAGCATTGGGCTGATTTAATCGATATCAATGCCGGCCGAATCGCGACAGGAGAGGCCAGTATCGAAGACGTAGGCTGGGAAATCTTCAGGACGATTTTGGATGTGGCAAGCGGCCGCAAACAAACGTGGGCAGACCGTTGGGGTCTTCATAATGATTTGTGCTTGTTTAATCCTGCTCCAGTGACTTGATTCATGTTTTTATAGCGGGGAGATGGAATATGCTGTAAAATGAAAATCAGCGTATAGGAAACGGAGGGGTTACAGCATGGCATTCATGAGATTCCGAGTGACACGAATTCAATAGTGAACAACTCTCGCCTGAAAGCGGGAGAATCGGGATGAATCCGCCTATGTATGAGCCCTTACATGATTATCAAAAAAGAGGGTGGCGTGCCTGCCCTTTTTTGTGCCTTCAAGCATCCCTTCTCTCTACTGCAGGCCGGAGCATGAGAAAGGGGAAATGGGATGACAAACCTTAACGAAAAACAGCTTATCACTGAGATTGTCGGGCTTGCACGCAGCCAAGGTTTGACGGTTCATTCTGAGAACGCGCAATTGAATGAAACCGGAATGGACTTTCAAGTTGTATTTGCCAAGGACGACACAGGTATGCCATGGGTGCTGCGAAAACCGCGGCGAAGTGATGTTGTGGAAAGAGCATCTGCAGAAGGCATAACGCTTGCCTTTCTCCGCGCGAATCTGACTGCTGATGTGCCGGATTGGAGAATTCATACACCGGAATTGATCGCTTACCCCATGTTAAAAGGAACGCCGGCTGCTGGAATTGACTTGGAACAAAAGCAATATGTATGGAATATGGATCATCAGCCGCCGTCAGACGACTTTGTCCGCACACTTGCCGACATACTGGCTGAATTACATGGCACGGATCAAATATCTGCTGGGCAATCCGGAATAGAAGTGATAAGGCCAGAAGATTTCAGGCAAATGACAGCAGACTCTATGGTTGATGTGAAGAATAAGCTTGGCGTATCTACGACGCTTTGGGAAAGATGGCAAAAGTGGATAAATGATGATGCATACTGGCCGGGTTTCTCTTCTTTGATACACGGCGATCTCCACCCGCCGCATATCCTTATCGATCAAAATGGACGTGTCACAGGACTTCTGGATTGGACAGAAGCGAAGGTTGCTGACCCAGCTAAGGATTTTGTTCTTTATCAAACCATTTTCGGAGAAAAAGAAACTGCCCGTTTGCTTGAATACTATGATCAAGCAGGCGGCCGGATATGGGCAAAAATGCAGGAACACATTTCAGAGATGCAGGCGGCGTATCCGGTGGAAATCGCCAAGCTAGCTCTGCAAACACAGCAGGAGGGACACATCAATATGGCGCTGGAAGCACTTGGTGTAACATCGGATTAAGAATTGACTTCGTTTCATGAACCGAGTATTATAAACTCTACAAATAATAGAACGGATCAACAATCGTGAGGAAGAGCAAGTACGCATCAGAATGGAGGTTCAGAGAGTCGGTGGCAGGTGTGAACCGATCCTCCCCTGATGCCGAATGGGCTTCTGAATTGCTTTGCTGAACGGATAGTAGGCGATGCCGGGTTTCTCTCCCCGTTACCAAGAGAGGAGTATCGAAACATAGGTTTTCTGTACTTAGAGTGAACGGCTGTATAGCTGTTAATAAAGGTGGTACCGCGAGACCCTCGTCCTTTGCATAGGACGGGGGTTTTTTGTGTTTCTTAAAGGAGGTGACGGCCAATGGACGATGGCTGGTGGTGGCATAGCAGATGAGTTAGAAAGGAGGATATCAAATGGTCATTGCAACTGATGATCTTGAGGTCGCATGTCCTAAATGTGAAAGAGCGGGAGAAATCGAAGGAACACCTTGCCCGGCCTGCAGCGGAAAAGGTGTTATTCTGACTGCTCAAGGATATACGCTTCTGGATTTTATCCAAAAGCATTTGAATAAGTAAAGGAGAAAAGCTGAGCTGAGATGAGAGCAGAAGAGCAGAGTAAGATTCGTGAGGCCGCAGCAGGTACGATTTTTTTGCTGATCGGAACAGTTTGTTTTGCGTCTAAATCGATTTGGATAAAATGGGCATACCAAATGGGTGCTGAGCCAGATGCCGTGCTGCTATACAGGCAGCTGCTGGCTGTTCCGCTGTTTTGGCTGATTTTTTTAATATATCGTCCTCCAATGCCAGACGGTAAGAAAAAAGGAGACCTATGGAAGGCTTGTGGCGCGGGAGTGTTTTGTTTTTTTCTGTCTCCCTTGCTTGATTTTATCGGGCTGAACCATGTATCCGCAATGGTTGAACGTATATTGCTGATGAGCTATCCGTTGTTTGTGTTTGGATTCGTCGCGTGTCGTGACCGGAAAATGTCCTCAATTCAGGACCTTTTCGCAGTTCTGGCGGTCATGTTTGGGCTCTTCTTGGCGCTGGGCGGCTGGAATGCTGAGCTTTTCCAGGCGAATATGATTGGAGCTGTATTCATTTTGTTATCTTCGGCGGTCTATGCTGGTTATCTTGTCCTTTCCGGGCATCTCGTCCATCAAATCGGGGGGATCCGTCTCAATGCATACGGGATGACAGCTGCTGGAGCTGCCATGATGCTTTACACAGGGATAAAATCGGCGGCTGGCATGAATACGCCAATGGCAGCATATCCGCTTTCTATGTATGGTTTGTTCGCGGTAATTGCAGTCGTAACCACTGTGATTCCATTTGTGCTAATGCTTGAGGGCATAAGACGAATCGGGGCACAGCGAGCCGCCGCCATTTCAATGGCAGGGCCTGTCCTGACGATTTTCTATGGAGCTTTATTTCTCGGTGAACGGCTTCGGCTTATTCAAGTCATTGGATGCACTGCTGTATTCTTTGTCATTACGGGCATGGAATACAGGAAGCTGAAAACAGGAAAAAAAGAATAATTTATATAAAACACACACGTTTTTCAATTACAATAAGTGTAATTACGTGTGTGTTTTTTGATTTTGTAAAGGTTAGGTGAGAAGATGCAGCGCATATTGCTTGTAGAAGACGACCACTCAATCAGTGAAATGGTGGATCATTATTTAACAAAAGAAGGCTTTGGAATTGTGCATGCTTTCGACGGAGAAGAGGGTATCCGGCTGTTTCAGCAGGGTTCATACGATTTGGTCCTCCTTGATATCATGCTCCCGAAGCTGAACGGCATGGATTTTCTGAAAATCATCCGGGAAAAAAGCAACGTTCCGGTCTTAATGATTTCGGCAAAAGATGGAGATGTGGACAAGGCATTGGGACTGGGCTTTGGGGCGGACGATTATATCGCCAAACCGTTTTCGATGATTGAGCTGACAGCCAGAGTAAAAGCCGCGATACGGCGGGCAACGCAATATTCGGCAGAGGAGCCGGCTGTGAATAAGGTGATCCGGATTCACCAGCTTGCGATAGATATAGACAATGTTTCCGTTTTGAAAAACGGAGAACCGCTCCAGCTGACGTCAACAGAATGGCAGCTGCTGTGCTTATTCGCATCAAATCCTAAAAAAGTGTTTACGAAAGAACAAATCTACCGTTCCGTTTGGAATGAAGAGTACTTTGATGATCAGAACATCATTAACGTACATATGCGGCGGCTCAGAGAAAAGATTGAGGATGACCCCTCCTCCCCTCAATATATTAAAACGCTATGGGGCATCGGTTATAAATTAGGAGAGTTTTAGAATGACAGTGCTATGGGTGGCCGCTGTCATCGCTCTGGCATGTCTGAATGTGATTCAATTCATAATGAAAAAGAAGCGGGACGGGAATCTGGCTTACACGGCTGACCAGCTTAGCTACATGCTCAGCCGGGATTCGGCAGAGCAAATTTTGCTTCCTACAGACGATCATGCGCTCAAAGGCTTGCTTGTTAACATCAATCTTATCGTTGAGAATCGTCAGCAGATCAGCGCCCAATTTGCCAAAACAGAGCAATCCATGAAGCGGATGCTGACCAATATGTCGCACGACCTGAAAACGCCGTTAACGGTCATTCTCGGTTATATCGAAGCCATTCAAAGTGACCCGAACATGCCGGACGAAGAGCGGGAAAGATTGCTGGGGAAGCTCCGCCAGAAAACGAATGAACTCATTCAGATGATCAACTCCTTTTTTGATTTAGCGAAATTAGAATCTGAAGATAAAGAGATCCCGATCACCAAAGTACATATGAACGACATATGCAAACGAAATATCCTGCACTATTATGACGCTGTTCAGTCAAAAGGCTTTCAAGCAGCCATCGATATACCGGATACGCCGGTGTATGCGCAGGCGAATGAAGAGGCACTGGACAGAATCCTGCAAAACCTATTATCCAATGCGATTCAATATGGCGCGGCCGGCAAGTTAATCGGCATGACGCTGTCTTATGATGAGAGGAACATCGCCATCACCGTATGGGATCGCGGAAAAGGGATTAGTGAAACCGATCAGCAGCGGGTGTTTGAGAGGCTGTACACACTGGAAGAATCCAGAAATAAAGCATTTCAAGGAAGCGGCCTGGGTTTAACCATCACAAAACGGCTTACAGAAAAAATGGGAGGCACCATATCCGTCCAAAGCAAGCCGTACGAACGGACTGCATTTACGATCACATTGAAACGCATGACATATTAATCGTAAGAATTTCTTAAGGTTTGAGAAATAAAAATGACAGGGCTCGCCGCTACAATAGAAAACAGGAAAAGAGAGGGAAGGAGAAACAAAGTTGACTTATATCGTACAAACAAACGGGCTGACCAAAACGTATCAGGGCATAGAGGTCGTATCCAATGTCAGCATGCATATTAAAAAAGGTGAAATCTATGGCTTTCTCGGCCCGAACGGCGCGGGGAAAACAACCATCATGAAAATGCTGACGAGCCTTGTCAAACCGACAAGCGGTGAAATCATCATTCTTGGGAACAAGTTCACCCACACGTCATATGAGGTGCTGGGGAACATCGGCAGCATGATTGAATATCCGATTTTTTATGAAAACCTGACAGCTGAAGAAAATTTAGATCTGCATTGTGAATATATGGGATACCACAATAAAAAAGCCATACAAGAAGTGCTGGATATGGTGAATTTAAAACAAATCGACAAAAAACCCGTCAAAACCTTTTCCCTCGGGATGAAGCAGCGCCTTGGAATTGCGCGTGCCATCCTTACAAAGCCGGATCTGCTTATTCTGGATGAGCCGGTGAATGGGCTTGACCCTCTCGGCATTAAAAAAATCAGGCAATTGTTTCAAGTGCTGAGCAAAGAGTACGGGATGACACTGCTGATCTCAAGCCACCTGCTGGGTGAAATCGAACAAATCGCGGACACAATCGGCGTCATTCGGGACGGCAGACTGCTTGAAGAGGTATCAATGGAGGATGTCAGGGGCCAGAACACTGAATACATCGAGCTTGTTACATCGAATCAGACAAAGGCCTGCTTTGTTCTTGAGAAAGATCTGCAATTAACCAACTTTAAAATTTTAAATGAGAAAACAATCCGAATTTACGAAGCCGAAGCCTCACAGGCTGCTATATCCAAAGCGCTGATTTTAAATGATGTAGACATTGAATCATTGAACAAAAAGTATACGTCGCTGGAGGATTATTTTATCAAATTGATCAATGGCAATAGCATCAGTGCGTAAAGGAGGAGAGAAACGTTGATGAATTTGATCAGAATCGAATTAAGAAAAATGAAAATAGGCTGGTATGTCAGAGGCGCCATCATTGCCAACGTGATCATTATGGGTTTTATGTGGCTGATCAGTTATTCCGAAAAAGCCGATGGCGGGGTTTCGTTCCAAAGTACGGATGAAGCATTCCTCATCATCGGTACCTTCGTCAGAGCGGTATTTATCGTATTTGGCGCTGTGCTGATCGTAAAATTGGTGATTTCGGAATATAAAAACAAAACCATTCTTGTGATGTTCACGTACCCGATCAGCCGTAAAAAGCTGCTCACCGCTAAGCTCATGATCGCGGGCGGACTGACGTTTATCACGATTTTACTTTCAAATATACTCATAGCCGCCGGTTTCTTTTGGCTGAACTCGATCTACCATTTCATACCGGGAGAGCTTACTTCCGAGATCATTTCTCAACAGGCGGTCAAAATGGCGGTTTTCGCTTTTGGCGCCGCTGGAACCAGTTTAGTTCCCATCTTTTTTGGGATGCGTAGACACTCGGTTCCGGCGACCATCATTTCATCTGTAGTAATTGTGATGCTCATCAGCTCAACAAGTCCGGGCTTCTCGATTTCATCTGTTGTGTATATCCCGTTATCGTTAGCGGCATTCGGATTGTTCTTTTCCTACATGGCGATCAGGAATGCGGACAAGCAGGATGCGTAAACAAAGGCGCCCAATATGTATAAAAGGCCGATGCTGTCAGCACCGGCCTTTCCATTATGAGTCTGTTCTTGTTTCAAGATAATGCTTCTTGCCAATCTCTTTGCTCATCATATAGAAATGGAAGCAATATTCACCGATTGCCATGACAATCGCGCCGAATAAAGCCGCCAATGCAACTTCACCGCCAGTCATCCCCATAGAAAGCGGCATGCCCATCAGCCAGATCACGAGAAAGGCCAAACCAAAATCAGCCAAAGTTGCAATCATATTATTCCATTTCGGCAATACATAAAGATCGCCCAGCAAATAAGAAATAACCCCTAACACAATCGTCATTAGCAGCGTATCACCAAACGTGAACCCAAAGCCCAGACCAAGCACCAGATACAACACAATAATCGTCATAATACCTTTAATAGCGAGCGCTTTCACATGTGTCATTACAATTCCTCCTTTTGTCATTTGATTTGTTATGTATAATTCCTCAAATGTAAAAAGTTAAACCTTATTTTTTTTCGGAGGCGGGTGCAAATCTGCTGGGGAGGGGTCAATGATGTGAATCCAGGAATTGAGGCTGCGGCGCTTCGACAGCGGAAATGTGAAGCTTGTACTGCACCGGACGCTGCTTTGATGCCCAACAGCCCATTATGTTTGCTGTTTTTAGATGAATAAATTTAAAAACTTCTCCTGTCCCTCCGTCATCACTTCAGAAGTAATGAAATATGATGAAAAGAGATCAAGGGGAGGTGACGTGATGGCGGTCGTGAGAGCAACGAGTGCGGATGTCGATTTGATGGCAAGGCTGCTCAGAGCGGAAGCGGAAGGTGAAGGCAAGCAGGGGATGCTGCTTGTCGGCAACGTTGGAATTAATCGGCTGCGGGCGAATTGCTCAGATTTTAAAGGCCTCCGCACCATCAGGCAGATGATTTATCAGCCACACGCGTTTGAGGCTGTGACTCATGGATATTTTTATCAAAGAGCGCGGGATAGCGAGCGTGCCCTTGCACGCCGGTCGATTAATGGTGAAAGGCGCTGGCCTGCAAAATTTAGTTTATGGTATTTCAGGCCGGAGGGGGACTGTCCAGCCCAGTGGTATAACCAGCCGTTTGTGGCCAGATTTAAGTCACACTGCTTTTATCAGCCGACGGCGGAGACGTGTGAAAATGTATATAACACATTTTAGAGACAGGACACCGTTCAAGTTGAACGGTGTTTTTCTTTGAAAAGATGCAATGGAAAATATTCCTGTGAGATAATCGAAGAAAAAAGAGCTGACGGAGATGACAGAATGGCAACAATTGACCTGCAAAAGAAAAGTGTAAAGATCGTACTGGAGAAAAAGCAGTTAACGAAGGTGACGGCTCGTGTCGGACTGGTTCTTGATATTACGGGATCGATGAGACCGCTCTACAAAAACGGGACGGTTCAAAATGTGGTGGAGCGGATTTTGGCAGTGGCTGATCAGTTTGATGATAACGGTTTGCTGGATGTATGGGTGTATGATAATGAATTTTCCCGATTAAAGCCAGTTTCAGAAAAGGATTTTTCGGGCTATGTCGATCGTGAAATTTTAAATAATGACCGCTTGCATAAATTCGGCAGAAATGATGAGCCGCCAGTCATGAAGGACGTGCTGCGCAAATATGTTGCGGAGGAACCGAGCTCGTATCCTGCTTTCATTGTTTTTATCAATGACGGGGGCTGTAAAAAGTCAATCAAACCGATAATTGAAGCTTCTTCTGATAAACCGGTGTTCTGGCAGTTTGTCGGCATCGGAAACGGAAACTTTGATTTTCTCAATAAACTGGATACGTTAGAAGGGCGTGTCATTGATAACACGAATTTCCTGCATATCGAAGAGATTGACCGCATTTCTGATGATGAGCTTTATGATGCTCTGCTTGCTGAATTTCCATTTTGGCTGAAAGAAGCGAAGGAAAAAGGGATTGTAAGAGAACAAGAGCCTCCTGCTGAAAAGCCGAAAAAGAAGGGCTTTTTCAGCAGATTGTTTTCGAAATAACTGATAAGGCACTGAGCCATTCTGCGAAATGGCTCGGTGTTTTTGTTTTTTTAAGATCATGTGAAGAAAAATAGTCCGAATGGGCGGCTTGCAAACGACAGGATATGCAGAAAACGCGTCATTCAGCCAGCTTTCGGCATGTTTCAGCGGCAGGCTTGTGAGGGAAGACCTGTTTTTAATGTTCAGCGCTTACAATCGGTTCACACTTCTTCACAGTCGTTTAACAATGATTTCCTATAATGGAGACGATCAATGAGGAGAGAGGGGATCTTGAATGGCATACGACAGTCGTTTTGATGAATGGGTACAGAAACTGAAAGAGGAAAGCTTTCAAAACAATACGTTTGACCGCCGTAAATTTATTCAAGGAGCGGGGAAGATTGCAGGACTTTCTCTTGGATTAACGATTGCCCAGTCGGTTGGGGCCTTTGAAGTAAATGCTGCGCCTAAATTCTCAAGCTATCCGTTTACATTAGGGGTAGCGTCAGGTGATCCGCTTTCTGACAGTGTCGTGCTTTGGACGCGCCTGGCACCAGATCCGCTGAACGGCGGAGGAATGCCGAAGCAAGCGGTGCCTGTCAAATGGGAGGTCGCAAAGGATGAGCATTTCCGCAAAATCGTAAGAAAAGGCACTGAAATGGCTAAACCGAGTCTTGCCCATTCCGTTCATGTGGAAGCGGACGGGCTTGAGCCAAACAAAGTGTACTATTACCGTTTCAAAACCGGCCATGAACTAAGCCCTGTCGGAAAAACAAAAACACTGCCTGCCCCTGGCGCCAATGTGCCGCAAATGACCTTTGCATTTGCTTCCTGCCAGCAATATGAGCACGGATATTATACGGCCTACAAGCATATGGCAAAGGAAAAGCTTGATCTTGTTTTCCATCTCGGTGATTACATATATGAATACGGCCCAAATGAATATGTATCAAAAACAGGTAATGTCCGCACGCACAACAGTGCGGAAATCATTACGCTGCAAGACTATCGGAACCGTCACGCTCAATACCGTTCTGACGCCAATCTTAAAGCTGCACATGCGGCATTCCCTTGGGTTGTAACTTGGGATGACCATGAAGTTGAAAACAACTATGCCAATAAAATACCTGAAAAAGGACAGTCGGTTGAAGCATTCGTGCTCCGCCGCGCGGCAGCATACCAGGCATACTATGAACATATGCCGCTCCGCATTTCCTCTTTGCCGAATGGCCCAGATATGCAGCTGTACCGGCACTTTACGTACGGAAACCTAGCGTCCTTCAATGTGCTTGATACCCGCCAGTACAGGGACGACCAAGCCAATAACGACGGCAATAAGCCGCCTTCTGATGAATCGCGCAATCCGAATCGGACCCTGCTTGGAAAAGAACAGGAGCAGTGGCTCTTCAACAATTTGGGCAGTTCGACAGCCCACTGGAATGTGCTGGCGCAGCAGATTTTCTTTGCCAAGTGGAATTTCGGGACAAGCGCAAGCCCGATCTACAGCATGGATTCGTGGGACGGCTACCCGGCTCAGCGCGAACGGGTTATCAATTTCATTAAAAGCAAAAATCTGAATAATATTGTCGTACTGACAGGTGATGTACACGCAAGCTGGGCATCGAATTTGCATGTCGATTTCGAGAAGACAAGTTCAAAAATATTCGGAGCCGAATTTGTCGGAACCTCGATCACTTCCGGAGGAAACGGAGCCGATAAGCGAGCGGATACGGACCAAATTTTAAAAGAAAATCCGCACATCAAGTTCTTTAACGACTATCGCGGATATGTCCGCTGTACAGTGACGCCTCACCAGTGGAAAGCCGATTATCGGGTGATGCCGTTTGTGACCGAGCCGGGCGCAGCCATTTCCACGAGGGCTTCATTCGTTTACCAGAAAGACCAAACTGGGTTGAGAAAGGTATCATCCACAACAATCCAAGGCGGGGTGAAGCAATCCGATGAGGTCGAAGAGGATCGTTTCTTTGCGCACAACAAAGCCCACGAAAAACAAATGATTAAGAAGCGGGCAAAAATCACGAATTAAGGAGTGGAAATTATGTTTTCAAACATTGGAATACCGGGCTTGATTCTGATCTTTGTCATCGCCCTCATTATTTTTGGCCCTTCCAAGCTGCCGGAAATCGGGCGTGCTGCCGGACGGACACTGCTGGAATTTAAAAGCGCCACAAAATCACTTGTGTCTGGTGATGAAAAAGAAGATAAATCAGCTGAGCTGACAGCGGTAAAGCAGGACAAAAACGCGGGCTGAATGCTGATGAGGCAGACACCGGGTCTGCCTCTTTTTTTATGAAAGGGAGGGCTTTTTTGAATGGATAAAAAAGAAACCCATCTGATCGGGCATTTAGAAGAGCTTCGCCGCCGGATTATCGTCACCCTCGCGGCATTTTTTCTATTTCTCATCACGGCTTTTTTGTTCGTCCAGGACATTTATGACTGGCTAATCAGGGATTTGGATGGAAAGCTGGCTGTGCTTGGGCCTAGTGAAATCCTCTGGGTGTATATGATGCTTTCCGGCATTTGTGCCATTGCGGCTTCTATCCCTGTTGCCGCGTACCAGCTGTGGCGTTTCGTTGCACCAGCGCTGACGAAAATGGAGCGCAAGGTGACGCTCATGTACATACCAGGTTTATTTGCGTTGTTTTTGGCGGGCATCTCCTTCGGATACTTTGTCTTGTTTCCGATCGTGCTCAGCTTTTTGACTCATTTATCCTCCGGCCACTTTGAAACGATGTTTACGGCTGACCGCTACTTTAGGTTTATGGTGAATTTGAGCCTGCCGTTCGGCTTCTTGTTTGAGATGCCCTTGGTGGTGATGTTTTTAACAAGGCTGGGTATCTTAAATCCTTACAGACTGGCCAAAGCGAGAAAGCTGTCCTATTTTCTGCTGATTGTCGTGTCCATATTGATTACACCGCCTGATTTTATTTCTGATTTTCTCGTGATGATCCCGCTTCTTGTCCTGTTTGAAGTGAGTGTCACCCTATCGGCGTTTGTCTATAAAAAGAGGCTGAGGGAAGAAACAGCGGCGGCCGCTTAGTGCAGTGTACCGCCCGGTGACTTCACATCCTCATCATATTGTGCGGCCGTAACAGCGGCGATTCTCAATGCCCGGACAATCGTGTCCAGGCTGAGGCTCGGCGCTGTTTTGTCGATTGTTTGCTGCGGAATGTAAGGAATATGAATAAAACCGCCGCGAATGTGCGGGGATGTCCGGCTAATGTGATCCATTAACCCGTAGAACAAATAGTTGCATACAAAGGTCCCCGCTGTGTAGGAAACCGCAGCTGGAATGCCATGTTCCTTCATCTTAGCAGTCATTCGTTTCACTGGAAGCCCTGTCCAGTAAGCGGCGGGCCCATCTGGAGAAATTTCTTCATCAATCGGCTGATGTCCTTCGTTATCGGGGATTCGCGCATCTGCAAGGTTGATCGCCACTCGTTCCGGTGTAATCTGCATCCGTCCTCCTGCTTGGCCGACACAAATTACGATATCCGGCTGATGTGTTTGAATGGCTTGGCGCAGAGTGCCCAGAGCGGATCTAAAGACGGTTGGAATTTGTTCCGCTGTAATTATGGCTTCTTCCGTCTCGAAGCCATTAAGCCGTTTCGCCGCTTCCCATGATGGATTGACGGTTTCTTTGTCAAAAGGGTCAAAGCCAGTGATCAGCACTTTTTTTCTCATTCTCCCATCTCCTTTTTCTTTTATTCTATTGTTTATTTATGGGTTTTTCATCAAAATAATGTAAAGGAGTGAATCATAATGGAGCATTTGCCGCAGCAGTATCGTCATTTATTCCCAACCTTGCAGACGCATACGATGCTTGCCAGCTGTTCTCAGAGCGCATTGGCAGAGCCTGTATCAAGGGCGATCCAGGATTATCATGATAGCCTGTTGTATATGGGGACGAACTGGAAAGAAGCGATCGAAAAAACAGAGTTTGCGAGAAACGAGTTTGCAAAGCTGATCGGGGCTGAACCGGATGAAGTGGCGATTGTGCCGTCAGTTTCTGATGCACTGGTTTCTGTAGCATCGTCCTTAACTGCATTTGGAAAGAAGCACGTTGTATATACAGATATGGATTTTCCGGCGGTGCCTCATGTTTGGCAGGCACACTCCGATTATACCGTATCCGTCATTCCATCAATAGACGGCGTGCTGCCGCTTGAACAATATGAAACGCATATTTCGGATGAAACAGTACTGACGTGTGTTCCTCACGTTCATTATCGTGACGGCTATGTTCAGGATATAAAAGCGATTGCCGAGATTTCTCAGAGAAAGGGCTCTTTATTGTTTGTAGATGCTTATCAATCAGCCGGGCATATTCCCATTGATGTGAAGGAATGGGGCGTAGATATGCTGGCAGCAGGCACCCGGAAGTATTTGCTCGGCATACCGGGTGTGGCGTTTCTTTATGTGAGAAAGGAGCTGGCTGACGCACTGAAGCCGAAAGCATCAGCTTGGTTCGGAAGAGAGAGCGGATTTGATGGGGCTTATGCAAAAGACGCGCGCCGTTTTCAAACGGGCACCCCAGCTTTTATCAGCGTATACGCAGCTGCAGCGGCTTTATCGCTGCTGAATCATATTGGGGTTTCTCATATCAGGGATCATGTGAAAACGATCTGTGCCGATGCAGTTCAATATGCCGCTGAAAAAGGCCTGCAGCTGGCGGCGGCACAAGGTGGGGATCAGCCAGGCATGGTTGCGATCCGGGATGAGCGGGCATCGGAAACGGCGGCGTTGCTGAAAAAGAAAAAAGTGATTTGCGCGCCGCGGGAAAATGTTATCCGTCTCGCTCCCCATTTTTATAATACGAAGGAGGAAATGCGTCACGCGATTGATGAAATCGCGGCGAAAACGATCCACAAGTAAACATAAAAAAGCCCCTGAACATTAGTCAGGGGCTTTTCATATTAATGATCTACCTTCACGCGCTTCATAAAGAAAGCGCCAATTAAACCGATAATGGCAACAATCATTGCAAACACAAATGCGTGCTGTACACCCGCTGTCAAAGCTTGCGGGATGACTGCCGGATCGGCAGGGTTTTTAACTGTACTCATATAATCATGCTGGCCTGCAGCCATAATGCTGACCGCAACCGCTGTTCCGATAGCGCCGGCCATTTGCTGCAGCGTGTTCATAATGGCGGTGCCGTCTGGATAAAATTCACGCGGCAGTTGGTTTAAACCGTTTGTCTGTGCAGGCATCATGATCATAGAAATCCCGATCATCAAGCAGGTGTGCAGGATGATAATCAGCACAGCTGTTGAAGTGGTCGTTACATTTGAGAAGAACCATAGTACAACTGTGACAATCACAAATCCCGGAATGACAAGCCATTTCGGCCCGTATTTATCGAACAAGCGGCCTGTAACAGGGGACATAAATCCATTTAAAATACCGCCCGGCAAGAGAACAAGACCAGATGCAAATGCAGTCAGGACTAAGCCGCCTTGCAGATACATCGGCAGAAGCAGCATAGATGACAGAATGACCATCATACAAATGAACACCATGATCACACCCAAAATAAACATCGGGTATTTGAACGCACGGAGGTTCATCATCGGCTGCTTCATTGTCAGCTGGCGGATTGAAAATAGGATAAGGCCGACAACGCCGACAATCAGCGACACGATAACAGTCGGGCTGGACCATCCCCCGGAGCCTTCACCCGCGTTGCTGAATCCGAACACAATGCCGCCGAAGCCAATCGTCGACAGGATGATAGACAATACATCGATTTTCGGCTTTGTCGTTTCAGATACATTCTGCATATATGCGATACCGAACACAAGCGCCAGCACAAGGAATGGAAGAGAGATCCAGAAAATCCAGTGCCAGTTGAGGTGCTCCAGAACCAATCCTGAGAAAGTTGGGCCGATGGCGGGCGCGAACATAATGACAAGACCGATCGTTCCCATTGCGGCGCCCCGTTTATGAGGCGGGAAAATCACCAAGATTGTGTTAAACATTAGGGGCAGTAAAAGACCGGTTCCAAGTGCCTGAACGATCCTTGCTGCTAATAAAAACGAGAAGCTCGGCGCAAGCGCCGCGATCAAGGTTCCTATAATTGAAAAGATTAGTGACACGGTAAAAAGCTGTCTTGTTGTGAACCACTGTAACAGCAGTCCTGAAACAGGAACAAGGATACCGAGTACAAGCAGGTAGCCCGTCGTTAACCATTGGACGGTTGCCGCTGTAATGTTCAATTCCTTCATAAGGTCGGTTAACGCAATATTCAGTGCTGTTTCACTGAACATGCCGATAAAACCGGCCAACAGCAAGGAAATCATAATCGGCATCACTTTGTATTGCTGAGATGCTTTAGCTGTTGTTTCCAAAATCATTTCCCCTCTCTATCAACTGCATGTAGGATGTCGTTTTTTTATCTCTTCAGCAGGTCAGGAATGCAGCTGGAGATATGAAGGAGCGGCGTACTGTTTTTTGCCGTCAAAGATAAAAGAATACCGCCTTCAATCATCGCGTTAACCACAGTGCTGGCTTCTTTTGCACGGCTCTCGCTGCAGCCAGTCTGCCGCAGTTTTTCCTCATATACAGAGGCCCATTCTTTGTAGGCTTCATGACAGGCTTCGCGCAACGGTTCGCTTTTCAATGACGTCTCAGCCGCTAGCAAGCCCACAGGCAAGCCTTCAATGTCTTCCGTACATGAAAACTGGCAGGAGAGCTCCTTCAAAAAGGCTTGAATGCCTTCCGCTGGGTCGGTGCAGGCTTCCATGCAGTCCGCGATTTTCTGACGGATATACTCCTTCATCTCATTTACGGCTTCGATCGCAAGCTGTTCTTTACCCCCGGGAAAGTGGTAGTAAAGAGAGCCTTTAGGCGCACCGCTTTCCTTTATAATCTGGTTCAGCCCCGTGCCGTAATACCCTTGCAGCTGAAAAAGCTGGGTAGCTGCCGAAAGGATTTTCTCACGGGAATCTCCATAACTCATAACATTCCCACCTTACTGAATTGCAATCAAAAATATAGTGACTGGTCTATTATCTTGATTCAATCATCAATTGTCAAGAAAAATTCATTGTATGAAAAGACAAAAAAAGAAGGATATGACAACAAAAAATACTGAGAGAAAAGCTGACTGATCTTTTGACTGAATAGATAAAATGTTCAATGATTAATCATCATATGGATGTAAGGAGAGAAATAGATGAAAAAACAACGAATGCTCGTACTTTTTACCGCACTATTGTTTGTTTTTACCGGATGTTCACATTCTCCTGAAACAAAAGAATCCCCGAAAGAAAAAACGCAGACACAAAAAGTCTCTTCGGCTTCTGCCTCTGAAAAAAAAGGTCTGCCAAACATTAGAATTTTAGCGACAGGAGGCACGATAGCTGGTGCCGATCAATCGAAAACCTCAACGACTGAATATAAAGCAGGTGTTGTCGGCGTTGAATCACTGATCGAGGCAGTTCCAGAAATGAAAGACATTGCAAACGTCAGCGGCGAGCAGATTGTTAACGTCGGCAGCACAAATATTGATAATAAAATATTGCTGAAGCTGGCGAAACGCATCAACCACTTGCTCGCTTCAGATGATGTAGACGGAATCGTCGTGACTCATGGAACAGATACATTGGAGGAAACCGCTTATTTTTTGAATCTTACCGTGAAAAGTGATAAACCGGTTGTTATTGTCGGTTCGATGAGACCTTCCACAACCATCAGCGCTGATGGGCCTTCTAACCTGTACAATGCAGTGAAAGTGGCAGGTGCCCCTGAGGCAAAAGGGAAAGGGACGCTTGTTGTTCTTAACGACCGGATTGCCTCAGCCCGATATGTCACCAAAACAAACACAACTACAACAGATACATTTAAATCAGAAGAAATGGGCTTCGTCGGAACAATTGCAGATGATATCTATTTTAATAATGAGATTACCCGTAAGCATACGAAGGACACGGATTTCTCGGTTTCTAATCTTGATGAGCTGCCGCAGGTTGACATTATCTATGGATACCAAAATGACGGAAGCTACCTGTTTGACGCTGCTGTAAAAGCCGGAGCAAAGGGGATTGTATTTGCCGGTTCTGGGAACGGGTCTTTATCTGATGCAGCCGAAAAAGGGGCGGACAGCGCAGTCAAAAAAGGCGTTACAGTGGTGCGCTCTACCCGCACGGGAAATGGTGTCGTCACACCAAACCAAGACTATGCGGAAAAGGACCTGCTGGCATCGAACTCTTTAAACCCCCAAAAAGCACGGATGTTGCTGATGCTTGCGCTTACCAAAACAAATGATCCTCAAAAAATCCAAGCTTATTTCAATGAGTATTGAAGAAAAGAAGGCAATAAGCCTTCTTTTTTTGGCTTTTTAGGACCAATAATGACCTCTGAATCTTAAAATTTCTTTAAAAATAAGCCAAAATTACCCTTTACTTAATTAATTTGGTAACGTAATATAATTGGAGAATTTGTTACAAAAAAAGGAGGATATTATGAAATTTGTAAAAAGAAGGATCGTTGCACTTGTAACAATTTTGATGCTGTCTGTTACATCGCTGTTTGCGTTGCAGCCGTCAGCAAAAGCCGCTGAACACAATCCAGTCGTTATGGTTCACGGCATTGGAGGGGCATCATTCAATTTTGCGGGAATTAAGAGCTATCTCGTATCTCAGGGCTGGTCGCGGGACAAGCTGTATGCAGTTGATTTTTGGGACAAGACAGGCACAAATTATAACAATGGCCCGGTATTATCACGATTTGTGCAAAAGGTTTTAGATGAAACGGGTGCGAAAAAAGTGGATATTGTCGCTCACAGTATGGGGGGCGCGAACACACTTTACTACATAAAAAATCTGGACGGCGGAAATAAAGTTGCAAACGTCGTGACGCTTGGCGGCGCGAACCGTTTGACGACAGGCAAGGCGCTTCCGGGAACAGATCCAAATCAAAAGATTTTATACACATCTATTTACAGCAGTGCCGATATGATTGTCATGAATTATTTATCAAGATTAGATGGTGCGAGAAACGTTCAAATCCATGGCGTTGGACACATCGGCCTTCTGTACAGCAGCCAAGTCAACAGCCTGATTAAAGAAGGGCTGAACGGCGGGGGCCAGAATACAAACTAATGAGATAAATAACCTTGAAGAGTCCTATTCTTCAAGGTTATTCTGCTTTTAGCACAATGGTTTTCGCCGCCATATCATGAACGGTTTGTTTTTTCTTCGTAAATGCGGCTGTCAAATAGATCAGGCGGGAGAATACATGCACCCACGCTATGATGTAACGGACAATCGCCTGTAGGAAAGAAATTTTCTCGTGTGTTTCGTCCCTCACGATTTGCAGCCCGATGATTTTTTTGCCCAGTGTGCCCTTCCAATTTGTCAGCGGCATCAGCAAAGGATACACAATCAGCATCAATATGGCGACAATAATGACACCGGCGGACCCATCGCCAAACGTAAATCCGGCTGCCAAAATCACTGCTGCGGCAATGATTACATCAAGTACAAGAGCGCAGGCGCGCAGCATGAAACCAGCTAGTTCCAATAGAAACACTCCTTAAAATGTTAAATAAATACCTAATGATTGTAAAAAAGAAGGGCCTAAAGTGGGAATAGGTGATAAGCCTTAAATCACAAAAGTTGGTGAAAAAGTCATAGGTAAATTGGCATAATCAGCCAGCTTATCACATTACCAAATTCTTTTTTAGCCCGAAACCAAGCCCTCAGAAGTTATTTTTGTTAAAATAGAAAAGTTACAACAGAATTCGGAGGGTTTATTGTGGGAAAAGTGAAACGAAATGCCCCTTGCCCATGCGGCAGCGGCAAGAAATATAAAAAATGCTGCGGAAGTAAAGTTGTCGACTTCCCGGCGGAACTAGCGGCAAAAGAAGCGAAACAAATTCAGGAAGACTTAGTGGAGTATGCCTTCACAGTACATAGAGAAAGCATTTCAGGCTTTATCAACCAGCATGATTTTCTTTCTGCTATGGACAGACAGACGAAAGACATCAGCGTATTTAACTTAGGAATCTGGGGAATCTTCTTCCACCCGCTTGCTGGTGAGAAGACAATCTTCGAAGAGTACCTTCAGAAAAAAGGCGATTCGATCACTCGTCCGAAAACGCGTGAGATCGTAGAATCATGGCAGAGCATGACGCCTGCTTTATTGCTGCTGAAGGACCTGAAGGAAGGCATCATTCACTTTGAAGATGTTATTACGGCAAAACAATTCGAAGTGGAAATGGACGCCAGCAATCAAGACCTTCCTCCAGTGGGAAGCCTGATTCTTGGATACCCAATCCACGAAGCGGAAAAAGCAGAATTCTTCATGCAGTTCACGATCTTCCCGGTGAAGAGAACAGAAGCGCTGATCAGCAAGGTGAAGAAATATGCGGATGCCGCTGTGAAGGAAGGCAAAACGCCGGAGGACTTCATGAAGCAGGAATTCAACAACGTTCTGTTCGCGTTGTTAGCTGAGAAAGATGAAGAGCCACAAGCAGAGAAAGCGGAAGTAAGCACTGTTGAGTGGGCAAACGACTTGGAGAAAGAAACCGCTGCGGCTATTGAAGAAGGCATGAGCGGGGAAGAGTATCCGACTGAATTGATCCCAGCTGTTATTGACATCTGGAAAACATTCTGCGAGAAAAAATCACCTGTCATCAGAAAGCCGGAAGCTTTTGCGGCGGCAGTTGAATATTATGTAAACGCGATTTCTCTCAACGGCGCGTCCGTTTCTCAAGCTAAACTGGCGAAAAAATACGGAGTTAGTGCATCAACGATTTCCAGCCGTTACAAAGAAATTGAAAGCACGCTGCAAGATGAAGCAGATCGTTTTGCACAAGCGTTATCCTCATAATGAAAAAAACCTTGAAAAGCCGGGCTTTTCAAGGTTTTTTTATTTCTGAAACGGAATTTTGATTTCTAACCGGAAGATGGGGTGGCGGTAGGTAAAATCCAGCCTGCCAAAAGCGCTCTTCACCAGTTTTTGAATGATATATGTGCCCATGCCTTCATGAGCGCCGTTTTTCGTTGAGCGGCCAAACGATTGATAGATTGTATCGAGCACTTTTGGGTCCATCCCGGGAGTGCTGTTTTCACAAGTCAGTACATAAAGTCCGCTGCGCAGTGAAGTCTCCAGTTTAATCTCTGCTTTTTCTCGGGCCTCCGCCGCGCTGTCGAGCGCATTTTCTAATATGTTGCCGACCAAGCTGACCTGATCAGCAGGCGAAAACGGAAGGGAAGAAAGCGGTGTATGAATATGCAGCGAAACACTCACATTCGAGGCGCGGGCTTTTTCTAAAAAATCATAAAGCACCCCTGCAACGTACGCGTTCTCTCCCTTCAAAAATCGGTCATATTGACTGTATTGATCCGCCCAGTTTTGAATATATGCTTGTGTATCTGCCTTGGGCTGAGCTGATTTGATTGCAGTGATATGTTTCATTGTGTCATGATTCCGGCTTCTCACATCAATCAGCATTTGATTGGCGTGCTGTTCAGCTTGAGTCAGCTTATCAATTTGATCAGAAAGCCTTGCCTGCAAAGCAGACTGTCCGATACGGAGCCCTTCACACCCTGCAAATATTACGATTACACATAATGCCTGCATGATGTCTGTGCCGATCAGCACCACTCCCGCCGACATCACTTGAATCACGGCAATCCATGCACAAAGCCCTGAGGAACAGTGTTTCCACACCCGATTCGTATTCCAAATGTACAATCCTGCAGCAGCTGCGCCTAAAACAGCGGTGAGCCAAGAGGCGGCTGTGCTGTGTGAAAAAGCAGCAGCTCCCTGATAACATATGAAACTAAATAAAACCAGATAAAGACATTGAAAAAGGGTAATCACGTTCTGAACTCCTCAAAAGTAGTAGTTTTGAAAATAATCAAGCTGCTGCTTGGTGATCATCGCTTTTTTAGACGTTCCCTCAAAGGAAACTGTGAATGAATGCTTGGTATAAGCGGAAAAATGCTTTATGTAATGAATGTTGATAATAAAGGAACGATGCGAACGAAGAAAATCTTTTTCGGGCAGGTCGCCTTTAATATCATTTAATGTTTGATACGTTTGCACCTCTTCGGCGGTTGTCACAATCGTCGTCGAACGTCCCGTCCGTTCTGCGAAAATAATATCCTTCTTTTGCAGGACGTGCATTTCAGACTTTTGCTTTATCAATATACGCCCATTCAAACTCGTTTCCGTTTTCTTTTTCAAGTACCGGTCGAAGGAAGCGGCCAGACGGTCGGCATAGTACGGCTTCATAATATAATCATGGACGTTCAGGTCAAAGGCGTGAACCGCATAACCGCCGTGGCCGGTAACAAAAATCACATCCACATCAAGTGAATGGGATTTGATCAAATCAGCAAGCTCGTAGCCAGATATATGGGGCATCTCGATATCGGCAAGCAGCAGATCAATGTCTCCATTCTTTACCCGCCTGTAGGCTTCCTCCGCTGAATCGGTGGAAAAGACAATTTCGACGTCCTGCATTCTTGACACGATCGCTTCCAGCTTCTCTAAATCTACTCGATAATCATCTACAAGTCCGACTTTTACCATTATCATTCCCCTAGTTACATAGAATCATCTTTATTCTATCCCATTTCGCGACATAAAAAGAACTCTTCGCGACAACTTTATCCAACTAATCCAGCTTTTCTTATATAGTCATTACTAGAAATAAAGATAAGGGAGATTGTGACATGATTACACTGACCGATTGCAGCCGCAGGTTTCAGGATAAGAAAAAAGTAGTCAAAGCGGTGCGAGATGTAAGCTTAACAATTGAAAAAGGAGAAGTCGTCGGCATTCTCGGAGAAAACGGTGCCGGCAAAACAACGATGCTGAGAATGATTGCTTCCTTGCTTGAACCATCACAGGGTGTAATCACAGTAGACGGCTTTGACACGGTCAAGCAGCCGGCTGAAGTCAAAAAAAGAATCGGTGTCTTATTCGGAGGAGAAACCGGGCTTTACGACAGGATGACCGCTAAAGAAAATCTCCAATACTTCGGCAGGCTGTATGGGCTGAACCGCCACGAGATCAAAGCAAGAATAGAAGATTTATCGAAAAGGTTCGGCATGCGCGATTATATGAACCGGAGAGTGGGCGGGTTTTCGAAAGGCATGAGGCAGAAAGTCGCCATTGCCAGAGCGCTGATTCACGATCCGGACATCATTTTATTTGATGAGCCGACAACTGGGCTTGATATTACGTCAAGCAACATCTTCCGCGAATTTATACAGCAGCTGAAAAGAGAACAAAAAACGATTCTTTTCTCCAGCCACATTATGGAGGAAGTGCAGGCGCTCTGTGACAGTGTCATCATGATTCACAGCGGAGAGGTGATTTACCGGGGGGCGCTTGAATCACTATACGAGAGCGAGCGCAGTGAGGATTTGAATTACATCTTTATGTCTAAGCTTGTCAGGGGGATTTCTTAAATGCTGAGCCATATTTATAAAAAAGAAATGATCGACGCTTTGCGCGACAGAAAAACGATTTTACTCACAATCTTAGTGCCGATGATTATGATGCTTGGACTTGTCTTCTTTTATGAAAGCATGCTGTCCGACAAAGGGGAGCAGTACACGCTGGCTGTCGGCCATTCGCTTCCGCCCGCACTGGAAAGCAAGCTTAATGAGATTGACGAAATCAGCGTAAAAACATTTGCAAAGCCTGAAGAGGCAGTTGATGAAGGAAAAGCAGATGCCTATCTGAACGTCCCGAAAGAGTTCGACTCATATGTCAACAGCATGACACCTTTTAAGATTGATGTTTACGGCAATTCAATCGATCAAGGGTCGTCAAATGCCATGCAGCTTGTGCAGTCTGCCTTAGATCAGTACAAAAATGAAATTGTGCAGCAACGTTTAACAAATAAGCATATTGATCAATCGGTGATCCAGCCGTTTACGATTCAGCAAAAGGAAGCGGATGAGGAGAAAGGGACTTCCGCTATTATGCTTTCCGCCATTCTGCCCATGCTGATTCTGACTTCCATTGTTTCCGGCGCAATGCCGATCGCTCTTGATATCATGGCCGGTGAAAAGGACCGGAAGTCAATCGAGGCGCTGCTATTAACGCCAGTCAGCAGAAACAAAGTGCTGGTCGGCAAGTGGCTTGCGGTTTCCACTTTTGCCGTGGCTTCAGGTGTATTGGCTTTGGTGTTTTTGATTTTGTCCACCGTGTTATTTACCGAAAATTTAAAAACGGCCTTCCAGCTGGGAGATCATATGTGGAGTGTAATCGGCGCTTCAGCCTTAATCATTGTGCTCTCTGCATTGCTGATATCTGCGATGGAGCTTTTCATCAGCATCATGTCCAGCTCGGTAAAAGAAGCGCAAAGTTATATGTCTCTCGTCGTCTTTCTGCCTGTGTTCCCGATGTTTTTCATCTTCAGCAAGGCACCGAACCAATTTGACTTATCATACTTTCTCATCCCGTTTCTGAACCTGCATGCGTTATTTAAACAGCTTTTATTCGGGATGGTTGACCCGGCTGCCATTTTGTCTACGTCAGGAACCATCGCCGTGCTCATCGCCATCTTCTTTTTACTAGCCAGAGCCTGCTTCCTGAAAGACAAATGGGTTCTTCCAAAATAAACTTGCGAAAGGAGAAATACACTTTCTCCTTTTTGTATATCCTGAAAAAAGAAGGAAAATAGAAAAAGGATATCTAATACAAAAAGTGACCCTGCACTATTTTTCATCAAAATTGGTTTCAAAGGAGAAGGAACAATGGATCAAACACGTACACTCGGCAAAACGAAGCTGAAGGTGAAGCGGATCGGATTCGGCGCGAATGCGGTCGGCGGGCATAATCTATTTCCAAATCTAAATGATGAAACAGGGAAGGATTTAGTGCGCACGGCATTGGATGGCGGCGTCAACTTTATCGATACCGCCTTTATATATGGATTGGGGCGATCTGAAGAATTAATAGGCGAAGTCGTACAGGAACGCGGCGTACGGAATGAGCTCATCATCGCCACCAAAGGAGCTCATAAAGAAGTGAACGGCAGCATTGAATTAGACAATAGCCGGGAGTTTCTTCGCAGCGAGGTGGAGAAGAGCCTGAAGCGGCTGAAAACAGATTACATTGATTTGTATTATGTTCACTTTCCGGATGGAAAAACACCTCTCGCTGAAGTGGCGGGCACTTTGAAAGAGCTGAAGGATGAGGGGAAAATCAAAGCGATCGGCGCTTCGAACCTCGATTATCAGCAATTGCAGGATTTTAATGCTGACGGCTATTTGGAGGTCTTCCAGGCCGAATATTCTCTCATACAGCGTGATGCCGAGAAAGAGCTTCTTCCATACTGTGAAAAACAAGGCATCTCCTTTATTCCTTACTTTCCGCTTGCGTCCGGACTGCTGACAGGAAAATTCACGCAAGACACAGTCTTTGATGATTTCAGAAAGGATAAACCTCAATTTCAGGGTGAAACGTTTATCCACAATCTCAAAAAAGTAAATAAGCTGAAAGCAGTAGCGGAGGAAAAACAAGCGGATACGGCACATGTCGCCTTGGCGTGGCTGTTAACGAGACCGGCGATTGATGTCATTATTCCAGGAGCTAAACGACCTGAGCAATTACAGGATAACCTGAAAACCCTGAACATTGAACTCACCAAAGATGAAGTGAATTTCATCAGCGACATTTTCAAATAAAAAAGGAAATAGCCTCCGAGGCTATTTCCTTTTGGTGTTTTATTCTTTGATGAATGCTTCGACTAATTCTGCTGCTCTGTAATCATCCATATCAAGCTGCCATTGGTCGATGTCATTTTTCTTCATTTTTACTTCGACTGTTTTTTCAGATGAAGCAGGTCCAAGCTTTTTAAATTCCTCAGGGTAGACTTGAAGCGCGTATTTCACTGCCTCTTCATAGCTGGCACTAGAGTTTTTACTGTAGTAGTCTTTCACTTTGTCTTCGATACGGTCTGAAAGAGAAGATGCATCTACAGGTTTAACTGTGGCTTCAACAATTGCTTCGTCTTTAGAGATTGAAGTCGTTTTTGCTTGAATGGAAGAGTTTTTGCTTAATCCCTCTTTAATGCCGTTCACGATATTATCAAGCGCTTTGCTGTCCGCATATGTGCTGGAAAGGCCGGAAGCTGAGAGATAACCGTCTTTGGCTGATTCATTAAAATCATTTACAATTTCATTTTTGTTAGCGCCGGTGATTTTTTCGAAATCGGCGTTATCTTTGCCGAAAAGAAGGACATCAACATAAGCTGATAACGCTTTTGCAGAATCTTGGAGCTTATCTGCCGTCGCCAGAATTTTTTTGTCTTTTCCGTCAATTTTAAAAGTAACTGATTTTGGCTTTTTATCACCGTAAGATTCCGGCGTATAGTTGAGCTCGTATTGCTTGCCTTTATCTACAACGAAGAAAAGATTTCCTTCAACGGATTTGTCAGCGTTAATCGTGCTGCCTTGAAGCTTTTCGCTATAGTCTTCAGGGTCTGTGTCAGACATTTTGGTATCACCTTGATACAATGTGAAATCCATACTGTCTACATTCAGCGGGTCTTTTCCTGTGTTTTTCACCGCGACATTGACTTTTAACACAAGCTGGTCATCTGAAGTGGACTTATCATATTTAGACGGAAGTGTGTAAGAGACATCCTTGATTTTGACTTGAGCTATATCTGAGCTTTTTTCTGTTTCTGATTCTTTCTTCTCCGCGCTTGTTTTGCTGCCGGAACAAGCAGCTGTAAACATCATCAGCAGAAGAATTAGGAAAACAGCGTACGTTTTTTTCTGAAACATTCATTTTTCCTCCTCAAATGGTTTAGGAAAGGGAGTCTTTTGTCTTTGAGAAATGGATCTTTTTGAATGGATTAGCATCATATAACCAAAAAAATCAGTTCTTTTCTCACGGTTTTCACCGGATTTTCTGGAAACTCCGCCCTCCTTTGTCATGAATGGACCTATAAAAAGTTACAACGGAATTAATTTTAAGATTATTAGCTTTTATATTGAATAGGTTCATCATCCTATTTTTGGTGAAAAATGTTCTGGTAAAACTGGTAAACTCAGAAAACTGTGTATTTTAGACTATTACTTTTTAATTAGTTGGAGGGAACTTAAGAAGGATGAAAGGGGCTGCCTTTGTGAAGAAAGAGGGACTGAAACAAAAAGCACTGGAAATCGGCCGGGTGCCGACACACTTAAAACTGGAAATTGAAGATTATGGCGGTGATGACAAAAGAGTCTGTTTTTGTTGGACAGATCCTCAGGATGAGAATATCGGCATTATCGTGGAACTTGGACCGGACGGGGAGCTGGAATCCCTTTCCCGTGATATTGAGCCTGAAAGCGGAGAAAGGCTGTCTGAGGAGAAACTAGAGGATATCATACGCCAATTTGTCGAGACTCATCATCCGGGGGCACTCTCTGCCTTTGTTCGTGAAGAAAATGACCGTGCATACGGCGATAAAGTGAGATTTTCATATGTTCAAATGGAGGCTGGGCTTCCTCTCCCCATGAGCGGATTTATGGCTGATGTTTCCTTATCAGGTGAGATCGTTTACTTCCGCTATTACGGCGAAGCGGGCAGCATCATCAAGCCAAAGAGGGTCGCGGATGTTGAAGAGGCACTTGCCTTTATCAAGAAGGACGTGGAGTTCGACCTTTTGTTTGAGGTTCTCCATCGTTCTGCTTACAAAAACGGAGATGATCAGCCGCATTTGGTGTATGAGCCTGAATGTAGGGCGATTACCGTACCTGCGGATTTGGTTCAAGAAGAACAAGGAGGGGTTGATGATGATTACAGGGAGCCGGAGAGCTTTCCTCTCCCTTTATTCGAGGGCATCCACGAAAAGGCCGATCCTGACAGCATGATTGGTATTGAAAATGGGTTTGTCAAAGAGCGGGAAGCGGATTTGGGAGATGGGAGAATCGGAATCGTTTGGCGGAATCCGGATGACCCTGTGTATCAGCCGGCGGATAAAAGCATGGACAGCTGGTTTAAGGGACGGACTCATCAAGTGCTGAAAACCATCTATAACAAAGAAACCGGAAAACTCGAAGGCGTCATGTCATTTATGGAGGAAAAAGGGCCGCTGACAGTAACTTTGGCAGAGTGCGAAAAAATCGCGCTTCGCTTTCTGTTTGCTTTATTTCCGAATGCCGATCAATATTTTAGGATCAGATACGATGAAAAGGATGAAGAAGAAAACGCAGTCGCTGGTTTTACATTTGAAGCGCATTGTCACGGGGTTCCGATCCGATTTGGGCAGATCAAAATTTGTGTCAGCCGCCAGACAGGGTATATCACCGTTTATATGGGACCGGATATTGACCCAAATAAGCTGGCAACCATTGATCCTGTGCCGGCTATTTCAGTTGAACAAGCCAAGTCTATCTTTTGGCAGCATTTTAAAGTTGAGCTTGGCTGGGAAAGAGAGTACGGGGATGATGAAGAACACAGCTACCGGCTCGTCTATAAGCCGGTGTATCCGCGTTTTATCGATGCACATACAGGAGAGCCTGTCTTCAGCATATGGTGAAACAGCCAAAAGTCATGCAATTGCCTCAGATATAGAAGAGAGTATGTGATGAAAGTAACAGAAAGAATCTCGAAAAACAATGACAATAATAGAAAAGGACCTTTCTTCACTTTAAAAGAAGAAAGGTCTTTTTATATAATAAACAGGATTCTCTTTGTCGTAGACTCTTTGAAAGGGATGACTTCATTGGTTAATAAACAGCTGAAAAAGAAGGCGCAGGAGATCGGAAATGTACCGACGCATTATGAGCTTGAGATAGAAGATTACGACCAAAAGCAAAAGAAGAACGGGCAGGCATATTTTATCTGGAAGGACCCTAAAGATCCGGAAAAGCACATTACAGTTGAACTTAGAAATGACGGCGCTTTGCTCACCTTTTCAACAACTGTCCGCTCCGAGACAGACAAACAACTTCCAGATGCCGAGCTGAAGCTGACGGCTCTTCAGTTTGCCGCTGCCAATCATCCCGGTACATTTATGAATTTTCATTTTCAAGGCAAGGAAGAACGGGGGCAGCACATCCGGTTTGTCTATACCAAAATGGAGCTGGGGCTTCCGATTCCCAATTCAGGTTTTTTAATTGATATGACACGAAGCGGTCAGATTGTCCACTTTCTATATTACGGGGAAGGGTATAAAGCCGAAGTTCCGACGGAATTTGTAGCAAAAGAGAAGGTTGTGTCCCATTACTTAAACACAATGTCTTTTGAGCTGATGTACGATGTCATTGATGGCGAACAGGAACCAAGGCTTGTTTATGAACCGATTCTCCCGGGATACAGCTATCCCGCAGATGTAGACGAAATTGTGCCCGACCAGCATATCGCAGATGAAAGAATAGAAAACACGGCGCCACTGCCGCCGCTTCAGAACAAGGAAGAAGTTGATATATTTGCCTTGCTGGGTTTTACCTCTGATATGCAGAAAGTCAGTGAAAGAGACTTTGGAGAACAAATTGGAAGCACATGGCGCAGGGGCGCTGCGCCGGAGCGTAAGGATTTAAGCATAGTAAGCTATTTTGAAACGAGAAATAAAAACACAATCAAAATGAAGACGGATAAAAGAACCGGAAAATTAAAAGCAGCGCTTTCTTTTATGGAGCGGCAGAACAACCGCCAATGCTCCACGGAAGAATGCCAAGAGATAGCGCTTCAATTTTTGTATGCCCTCTATCCGAGAGCGGCTGAGTTTTTCAGGGTGAATCCCGTCCGAATTGATGAAAGAGGGAGAGTCCGCAACCATTTTTCTGTCTGGTATAAAGGAGTGCCGCTGCGGTTCGGCGCTGCCCGCATCATTGTCAATCCGGAAACTGGGTTGATTGACGCTTTTATGGCGCCTGATATTGAACCTGAACAATTGGAAGCGATAAATCACAGGCCGGATGTTTCCGCTGAAGAAGCGAGAGAAGCATTTTTAGCCGCTTTTGATGTGAAGCTGGAATGGCAGCCCGATTTTACAGCAGGCAGTGACCAGCACTGCAAACTTGTCTATAAGCCGGTTTACCCTTCCTATATTGATGCGCACATAAGGAAAAAGAAAAGGCTGTGAGGGGTGTCTAGTTAGGAATCATCTCCAAGTGGGGGTAGTCCTTGAATCGTTTCCAATCCCCGCCCCATTCGAAACCGAGTGTCTTAGCGATCTCGACAACCTCCAGCCAATCTGATTTTTCGTTTTGATTGCCGTCATATTCCATATCCCATATGATGCTTCCATCCTTTTTTTGAAGGGCGAAATCAATCGCTAAACCATAGTTATGATACGATTCCCCTCCTCTTGCATAGGTGACAATATTCCCTTTTTTTGTACGTCCCTGTTTATATAATTCATCTTGTTCCTTAAAGGACCTGAATCCTTCAGTAATGACGACGTTAATGCCTTTATTCGCTGCAGCGGCTTTGAGTGCATCGGCATTCTGCTTCACAATCGGATGAAGATCCGAGGGGACAGGCATGTCCTGCAAGGCGTTTTGAGAATGCCATTCATGCCGAATATAACTAAAACAAAGATCTAGAAGAAATAGAATACATAAGATAACAAATGTTTTTGCTGGTAACTTCATATCGGTCTCACTTTCTCAAGATGTGCTGAATGTTAACGCTTTTAAGTGATTGACTCTCTCTAAAAGCGAACAGCTATGATAAAATATAACATAAATAGTAGCAGGAGGAAGGAGGCAGACCGATGAGAGCAAAGATTCCATCAGAAGAAGTAGCAGTAAAGCTGAATGAATGGTACAAGCTCATTCGCGCATTTGAAGCAGATCAAGCAGAAGCGTTAAAGCAGGAGATTGAATACGATTTAGAAGATATGGAAGAGAACCAGGACTTGCTTTTATATTTTTCTTTGATGGAATTCCGGCATCGAATCATGCTTGATAAGCTGATGCCGGTGAAAGACAGCGACACCAAGCCTCCGTTCTCTGATATGCTGAACGAAATTGAAAGCAATCAGCAAAAACTCACGGGCTTATTGGAATATTACTTTTATTATTTCAGAGGAATGTACGAATTCAAGCAGAAAAATTTCATATTAGCGATTGACCATTATAAACATGCCGAGGAAAAGCTCGAGTATGTCGAGGATGAGATCGAAAAAGCTGAGTTTCTTTTTAAAGTCGCAGAAGTGTATTATCACATTAAACAAACGTATTTTTCCATGAATTATGCGAGCCAGGCGCTTGATATCTATACGAAATATGAACTGTACGGTCGCCGCCGGGTTCAGTGTGAATTTATCATCGCCGGAAATTTGACCGATGTGTATCATCATGAAAAAGCACTGACCCACTTGTGCAGCGCTTTAGATCATGCCAGGCAGCTTGAAGAAGCGTACATGATCGCCGCTGCCTATTATAATGTCGGACACTGTAAGTACAGTCTGGGTGATTACAAAGAAGCGGAGGGCTATTTCAAAACAGCCGCCGCCATTTTTGAGGAGCACAACTTTCAGCAAGCTGTTCAAGCTGTATTTTCACTGACCCATATCTACTGTAAAGAGGGAAAATACGACAAAGCAGTAGAGGCGTATGACCGCGGGATAAAGAGCGCGGCTGAATGGGAGGATGACATGTACTTGACGAAATTCCGCCTCATTCATGAGCTGTATCTTGGAAACGGTGACCTGAACGTGCTTACAGAATGCTTTGACCTGCTGGAATCCAGGCAGCTTCTTGCAGACGCCGAAGATCTGCTGCATGATACAGCGGAACGTTTCAATCAGCTGGAACATTACGAGTCCGCCGCTTTCTTTTACCGCAGGCTGATGAATATTAAAAAGAAGCTTGCCGAGCAGCGTTTTCAATAGGAAATGGCAGAGAACTACAGATTCTCTGCTTTTTTTGTGCTGTTTTCAACTCGGAAAAACAGGGTATTTTCCACTGCATAGTGAGAAATCAGAGGAGGACATCAAGTATGTACAAAGATTTAACCGGAAAAACAGCGATTGTGACAGGGTCTTCAAAAGGAATCGGGAAAGCCATTGCGGAACGGTTCGGACAGGAGAAAATGAATGTTGTTGTAAACTACCACAGCGACCCGTCTGGAGCCGATGAAACCTTGGAAATCATTAAGCAGAACGGGGGGAAAGCCGTCGCAGTTGAGGCGGACGTGTCAAAAGAAGAGGGGATTCAGGCGCTCTTGGACACAGCATTAGAGCATTTCGGCACGCTCGATGTAATGGTAAACAACTCCGGTTTTAACGGCGTTGAGGCGATGCCGCATGAGATGAGTCTTGAAGATTGGCAGAGAGTGATTGATGTCAATGTTACCGGAACCTTTCTGGGAGCGAAAGCAGCACTTAACCACATGATGAAAAACAATATCAAGGGCAATGTGCTGAATATCTCAAGTGTTCATCAGCAGATTCCGCGCCCTGTCAACGTTCAGTATTCCACATCCAAAGGCGGCATCAAGATGATGACGGAAACGCTGGCGCTCAATTATGCGGATAAGGGAATCCGCGTCAATGCGATAGCACCCGGCACCATTGCCACAGAATCAAATGTTGATACGAAAAAGGAAGAGAGCAGGCAAAAACAATTGAAAAAAATCCCGATGAAGGCCTTCGGAAAGCCTGAAGAAGTGGCGGCAGCAGCAGCTTGGCTCGTATCTGAGGAAGCAAGCTATGTGACCGGCGCAACACTTTTCGTCGACGGCGGAATGACACTTTATCCATCTCAGCTTGAATAGAAGACAAAACAGGGGGATTGCGGGATGAAAACGGACTGGTGGAAGGATGCAGTGGTGTACCAAATTTACCCGAGAAGCTTTCAGGACAGCAATGGAGACGGAATTGGGGACTTGCGGGGGATTATTTCCCGTCTTGACTACATAAAGGAACTCGGGGCAGATGTGATTTGGATTTGCCCGATCTATCCTTCTCCGAATGTTGATTACGGCTATGATGTGACAAACCATAAGGCGATTATGGATTCTTACGGAACAATGGACGATTTTCACGAGCTGCTGGACCAGGTGCATCAGCGGGGATTAAAGCTGGTGATGGACTTTGTGTTAAATCACACCTCGGTCGAGCATCCGTGGTTTAAAGAAGCGGAGCTGTACAAAAACAGCAAATACCGCAGCTATTATTATTGGCGTCCCGGCACAAAGAACGGCCCGCCGACAGACTGGCTGTCAGACTATGGCTGCCCGGTCTGGCAATACGAGGAGCACACCGGAGAATACTATCTCCATATGAATGCCGTCAAACAAGCTGATTTAAACTGGGAAAATCCCGAAGTTCGCCAGGCGGTGTATGACATGATGAAATTTTGGCTCGATAAAGGGGTCGACGGTTTGCGAATTGATCAGCTCCATCTCATTTCTAAGAAAGAATATCTTCCTTCGTATGAGGACTATATCAATCAGCAGGCAGAGCCGAAGCCCTTTCAGCCAAATGGCGAACGAATCCATGACTATTTAAAAGAAATGACAGATGAAGTGTTTTCCCAATATGATGTCATGTCTGTCGGAGAGGTCGGCAGTGTCACACCGGAAGAAGGCCTGAAATATACGGGAACAGATAAGCATGAGCTGAATATGATTTTTCACTTTCAGCATATGGAGCTTGATCAGCAGCCCGGAAAAGAACATTGGGATTTGAAGCCCCTTGAGCTTTCTGATTTAAAATCGGTTTTGACAAAATGGCAAAAGAAGCTTGAGCATCAAGGCTGGAATACATTGTTTTGGTGCAACCACGACCAGCCCCGGATTGTGTCCAGATTCGGAGACGATGGGGAATACCGCAAAGCATCAGCGAAAATGCTGGCAGCCGTACTTTATTTTATGAACGGCACGCCGTATATTTATCAGGGAGAAGAAATCGGGATGACAAACGCGCCGTTTACCCGGATTGAAGACTACAAAGATATCCAAACGATCAATATGTATCATAAACGGGTGTTTGAAAAAGGCTATGATCCAAATGATGTGATGAGATCGATCTTAGCCAAAAGCCGGGATCACGCCCGGACCCCGATGCAGTGGAACAGCGGCAAAAATGCCGGATTTACTGACGGCACGCCTTGGCTGAAGGTCAATCCGAACTTCACCGCAATCAATGTGGAGGAAGCGCAGGGAGATCCTGATTCTGTCTTAAACTATTACAAAAAGCTGATCAGCCTGAGAAAGCAGTACGCTGACCTCATGAAAGGGAGCTTTGATCTTTTGCTTCTGGACGATCCGCAGTTGTTTGTATACATGAGAGAAAACAGTAAACAGCAGCTTTTGTCGGTCAATAATTTTTCAAAAGAGCAGGCTGTTTTTCAGTGGCCTAAGAACTGCGGCAAAGCTCAGGTCTCTCTGCTTCTCAGCAATTATAACAACGATGATCTTGCTGACGAAATGGTGTTCCGGCCTTATGAGAGCAGGGTCTATCTTCTGGACAAAACAAACTAATGATTGAAGTAGCCCGGCATTTTTAGCCGGGTTTTTTTTGTACATATATTCGCTCTGCAGGCGGGAAGAATAAATGAAAATGAAATTTATTCTTGCAAAACGTAATGACTTCGGTTTATTATGATATAGGATTACAAAATCGTTATCATTTTGATTTAAAGTTACTGAAAAAGAGGGGATATACGATATGTTTAAAAAATGGAGCGGTTTGTTTGTGATTGCAGCGTGCTTTTTATTAGTTGCAGCATGCGGTAACTCATCAACAAAAGGGTCGGCGGATTCAAAGGGTGATAAACTGCACGTTGTCACAACGTTCTACCCGATGTATGAATTCACAAAACAAATTGTAAAAGACAAAGGCGATGTGGATCTGTTAATCCCATCTTCCGTTGAACCGCATGATTGGGAACCGACGCCGAAAGACATTGCCAACATTCAGGATGCTGATTTGTTCGTTTATAATAGTGAATACATGGAGACATGGGTTCCGTCAGCTGAAAAAAGCATGGGCCAAGGCCATGCCGTTTTCGTTAATGCAAGCAAAGGCATTGATTTAATGGAAGGCTCTGAAGAAGAACACGAAGAGCATGATCATGGGGAGCATGAGCACAGTCATGCAATGGACCCTCACGTATGGCTTAGCCCTGTTCTGGCCCAGAAGGAAGTTAAAAATATTACGGCGCAAATCGTGAAGCAGGACCCGGATAACAAAGAATACTATGAGAAAAATAGTAAAGAATATATTGCAAAACTGCAGGATCTTGATAAACTATATCGTACAACCGCAAAAAAAGCGGAGAAAAAAGAATTTATCACGCAGCATACAGCTTTTGGCTATCTGGCAAAAGAATACGGCTTGAAGCAGGTTCCGATTGCAGGGCTTTCACCTGACCAAGAACCGAGCGCAGCCAGCTTGGCAAAGCTGAAAACATATGCCAAAGAACATAATGTAAAAGTCATTTACTTTGAAGAAATTGCATCCTCAAAGGTCGCAGATACGCTCGCCAGTGAAATCGGCGCGAAGACAGAAGTGCTGAATACACTGGAAGGCTTGAGCAAAGAAGAACAGGATAAAGGTTTAGGGTATATCGACATTATGAAACAAAACCTCGATGCCCTGAAAGATTCACTATTGGTTAAATCATAAGATAGTGTGCGCCGGAGGGTGCACACTATTTCTTTGTGAGAAAGGAAGATTAACATGAATCTCGTCTCATTGAAAGATATCGTTTTCGGCTATTCCCATACGCCTGTTTTAGATAAAGTATCACTTGATATTGAAAGCGGTGAGTTCGTCGGCATCACTGGACCAAACGGCGCCTCTAAATCGACGCTCATAAAGGTAATGCTCGGCATGCTGAAACCGTGGGAAGGCACAGTGACGATCAGTAAAAGGAATACAGAAGGGAAACGCCTGACCATAGGGTACGTCCCGCAGCAAATTTCTTCATTTAATGCCGGCTTTCCGAGCACGGTGCTGGAGCTTGTTCAGTCAGGCCGCTATACAAAAGGGAAATGGTTTAAACGTTTAAATGAAGAAGATCATCTTGAAGTAGAAAAAGCACTGAAAATGGTGGAAATGTGGGAGCTCCGCCATCGTAAAATCGGTGATTTATCAGGCGGACAGAAACAGAAAATCTGTATCGCCAGAATGCTCGCCAGCAACCCGGATCTGCTGATGCTGGACGAACCGACGACAGCTGTTGATTACGACAGCAGAAAAGGATTTTACGAATTTATGCATCACCTCGTGAAAAATCACAATCGCACAGTTGTGATGGTTACTCACGAACAAAACGAAGTACAGCAATTTTTAGATAAAGTGATTCGATTAGAGAGAGGAGAAAAAGGCGGATGGAAATGTTTGACTTGGAATTCATGCGACGAGCTTTTCTAGCAGGCGGCATGATCGCCGTCATGGCTCCGATACTAGGAGTGTATCTCGTTCTCAGAAGACAGGCCTTAATGGCTGACACACTTTCACATATCTCATTGTCAGGTGTTGCCATCGGCTTTTTTCTCAGCACCAATATAACCGCAGCAAGCATAGTCGTCGTGACCATCGGCGCGATCGGAATTGAATACATGCGGCGGGCGTATCGGACTTATTCAGAAGTGTCCATTGCCATCTTAATGGCAGCTGGTTTGTCCTTCGCGATGTTTTTAATCAGCCTTTCCAAAGGCACAGCCAATATGAGCATCGATCAATACCTATTTGGATCGCTTGTGACAGTAAACCAGCAGCAGGTCTATATTATCAGTATTATCACACTGCTGATCCTGCTTTATTTTATCGTACTGAGAAGGCCGCTCTACCTGCTGACGTTTGATGAAGCAACAGCCAAAACATCGGGAATCAATACAAACGTTCTCTCGTTGTCATTCAGTATTGTCACAGGCCTTGCGATTTCAGTCATTATTCCGATCATCGGGGTCCTTCTTGTATCGGCCCTGCTCGTATTGCCGGCAGCATTCGCCATCAGAATTGCAAAAGGCTTTAACATGGTTTTCATTACAGCCATACTCATTTCATTATTCAGCGTATTTACGGGACTGACATCATCCTATCAGCTCGGGACGCCGCCAGGTCCGTCTATTACCCTGCTATTGATCGTTTTGCTATTAATCGGATTTGCAGTTCAGGGAGTTTGGACGTTTATCAAAAAAGAAGCTCAGCGCAAAAAAAGAAGCCGATAACATGAAAAGCAGTTTTCCCTAGGGAAAACTGCTTTTTTTATAGAAACAATCCGGCAAGGCGCTCATAAGATTCCTTTTTCGCCTCAAAATCAAACACATTGCACAGAACCATGATTTCATTTGTTTCGTAGCGGCCTGTGAGGTCTAACAGCTGTTGTTTGACAGTGGTTGGAGAACCGATCACCATCCGCTTTCTGTTTTCTTCTATGAGTTTTTTATCGGACGATGTATAGAGATGGGCTTTCGCTTCCTCGATGCTTGGCACGCGGCTGTCCAAGCCTTTTCCGACGCGAAGAAGCCACAAATCCTGGCTTAATGCGAGTTCTTCTGCCTCTTCATCTGTTTTTGCGCAAATGACAAAAATCGTAAACAGTGCGGATGGATTCGAAAAATGGGCTGAGGGCCGAAAGCTTTCCCGGTAGATGCGGAATGCATTTTCTCCTCGCTCGGGATTAATGAAATGCCCAAATACATATCCAATCCCATGGTGCGCCGCGCGTCTTGCGCTGTTTTCACCAAGACCGAGCACCCATAGCTCGGGTGCCGTACCAATAAGGGGCGCCGCTTTGATTCCGGCATACGGATGGTCGGGAGGAAGGGAATCTGTTAGAAAATAAGAGACATCCTGCAGCTGTCTGTTAAATTCGGTTAAGCTTTTTTTCACCCCGTCCGTTAATGCAAGCCTGGTTTTTGTCGTGCCGCCGGGGGAACGACCGACGCCGAGGTCAATCCGGTTTGGATACAGGGCCTCAAGCTGGCGAAAGGTTTCAGCAACTTTAAATGGGCTGTATTGGGGCAGAAGCACGCCGCCTGATCCGACACGAATGGTGTTTGTCTGTGCTGCGATGCGGGCGATCATGATTTCAGGGGCTGTGCTTGCCAGTCCTTTCGTGCTGTGATGCTCGGCAAACCAATAACGCTTATAGCCCCACTCTTCGCTAAATCGAGCAAGCTCAACCGAATGCTGAAGAGTTGTCACAGGGCTCTCTCCTTTAGAAACAGGTGCCTGATCAAGTATGCTTAAATGAATCAAAAGGCCGCTTCCTTTCTGTCTGTTTTTAGATGGTGACACCAGAATAGGCAAAATGACTTGCCCGCGTCAAATGGTTTGTTTAAGAAGCGCACTTTATAGCATTTGCAAATCATATATCAAATATGGAAGTTTTTTTTCGAGGTTTTTCGTCAATTATTCTTAACTTTTACGAAACTTTGATATAATAACAAACGTATATATTAGTAATTTACGGCTTATTTTCCTTGTGAGCGTAAAAATAAATGTGACTATCTTCACATTTCGATGAGTAGGAGTGAATCGTGTGGCAATTTCTTTAGAAAAAGGTCAACGAATTGATTTAACAAAAGGAAAAGCCGGTCTGTCAAAATTGATGGTCGGTCTCGGCTGGGACCCAGTGTCCTCAGGCGGAGGATTCTTCAGCAAACTGCTTGGCGGAGGCGGTCCGAATATCGACTGTGACGCTTCAGTGCTGATGCTGGAAAACGGAAAATTCACTGATAAGAAAAACCTGATTTATTTCGGCAACCTGAAAAGCCGCTGCGGCGGTGTACAGCATACAGGCGACAACCTGACGGGTGACGGTGCGGGCGATGACGAGCAAATTATGATAGATTTAGATAAAGTGCCTGGAAACATCGATAAGCTTGTATTTGTAGTGAACATTTACGATTGTGTCAGAAGAAAACAAGATTTCGGCATGATTCAAAATGCGTTTATCCGCGTAGTTGATCAATCTAATCACGAGGAAATGCTCAAGTACAATTTGAGAGACAATTACGCCGGCAGAACAAGCCTGATTACAGCAGAAATCTACCGCAGCGGCAGTGAGTGGAAGTTTGCGGCGATTGGTGAAGGCACAAACGATACGAGATTAGAAGATATTATCAGCCGATACGTATAAAAGAAAAGGAGTGGATGAAACATGACAATTTCATTGGCAAAAGGACAAAAAGTAGATTTAACAAAAACAAATCCGGGTCTTTCAAAGGTTGTTGTCGGTTTAGGCTGGGATACGAACAAGTATGACGGCGGGCACGACTTTGATCTTGACTCAAGTGTGTTTCTGTTAGACGCCGCAGGCAAATGCGCGTCACCAAACGACTTTATTTTCTACAACCAGCTTGAAGGCGGCAACGGTTCAGTCGTTCATTCAGGCGACAACCTGACTGGTGCTGGCGAAGGCGACGATGAGAATGTAAAAGTAAATCTCAGCGCTGTACCGGCAAACATTGATAAAATCTCATTTGTTATTACCATTCACGATGCAGAAGCGCGCAGCCAAAACTTTGGACAAGTATCAAACGCGTTTGTCCGCATCGTAAATGAAGAAACAAATGAAGAGCTCATCCGTTACGATCTTGCAGAAGATTTCTCTATTGAAACGGCAATCATTGCAGGGGAGCTTTACAGACATAACGGCGAGTGGAAATTCTCCGCAATCGGCTCAGGCTACCAAGGCGGCCTTGCCCGCATTGCAACAGACTACGGTTTGCAAGTCGGTTAAGACAAATACGAAGAGCAGAAAGGAGAGAGGCAGTATGGCTATTCAATTATCAAAAGGACAGCGCATTGATTTAACAAAAACAAATCCGGGACTGACAAAAGCGGTGATCGGCTTAGGCTGGGATACAAACAAGTACTCCGGCGGACACGATTTTGACCTGGATGCTTCGGCCTTTTTAGTTGATGCGCATGATAACTGCGTAAATGATCTCGATTTCGTCTTCTATAATAACCTTGAACATCCGAGCGGCGGTGTCATCCATACGGGTGACAACCGCACGGGTGAGGGCGACGGAGATGATGAGCAGATTATCGTTGATTTCTCAAAAATCCCGGCTCACATTGAGAAAATCGGCATCACAGTGACCATTCACGACGCTGAAGCACGCAGCCAAAACTTTGGACAAGTTTCCAATGCGTTTGTCCGCGTTGTGGATGAAGAAACGCAGAATGAGCTTCTTCGCTTCGATTTAGGAGAAGACTTCTCCATTGAAACAGCTGTTGTCGTTTGTGAGCTTTACAGACACGGCGGCGAGTGGAAATTCAATGCGATCGGCAGCGGATTTTCCGGCGGGCTGGCTGCATTGTGCCGGAATTACGGTTTGCAAGTGTAAGCGAGTGACAAATAGAGAAGTCACCGTTTCAAATTAATAGGAGGAAAAAACTTGGACTTTTTACATCATATTTTGTCTACGTATGCTTCATTTTTCGATTGGAAAATGTGGGGGGAAGTTCTGACTGATCCTGTTTCTTGGGGTTTGATCGGTTCCCTTGTTGTTCTGGAAGGCCTTTTATCGGCCGATAACGCGCTTGTTCTTGCGGTCATGGTTAAACACCTGCCGGAAAAACAGCGGAAAAAAGCGTTAACGTATGGTTTGTTTGGAGCTTATATTTTCAGGTTTATTTTCATCGGGCTCGGTATGCTTCTCATTAAATTCTGGTGGATCAAGGTGCTTGGCGCGCTTTACCTGGCTTGGCTCGTCATTAAGCACTTCTGGATAGGCGAAAAAGAAGAGGAAGCGGACGGCATGAAGAAAAACTCTTGGATGGTCCGCACGTTCGGGATCTTCTGGGCGACTGTCATTTCAGTAGAATTAATGGATCTTGCCTTCTCTGTGGACAGCATCCTAGCCGCGTTTGCAGTATCTGAAAAAGTATGGGTGCTTCTGATCGGCGGTATGCTTGGTATTTTAATGATGCGTACAGTGGCAAAAGTGTTCCTTGTGCTGATTGATAAAATTCCTGAGCTGGAAAACACAGCATTCGTGTTAATCGGCATTATCGCGCTGAAAATGGCGGGGAGCGCTTTCCATTACGAAATGCCGCACTCTGTATTCTTCATTATCATTATCGCTGCATTTGCGGTAACATTGATCATTCACTACATCAATAAACAAAAGCAGGTGCGCGAACAAACAGCCGCTTCAAAAGAAGAATAAAACAAAACAAGGAGGGAGGTTCAATGTCCTTCCTTTTTTGTTACCGAAATATCGTTCAATGACAAACCGGAAAGGAGGATATGATGAGACAAGAAGAACTAACCATTCATAAAGCACTTCCGGCTGATGGCGATTGGAAAAGCCTGCTGTTTCAGCCATTGCCGGAGCGGGATCACTATGAAACTGCAGAAGGCCTTTCTTTTTCCCGTCTTGCCGGTCAGATATTGGGCACGCCTATTGATGAGACGGACTACTATAACGAGCTATATGAGCTGTCTGTAAACGACCGCATAACGATTTTGAGTGAAACGCTCGATAAAACAATCGAACCGGAAACATTTCAAAAGCTTCAGCATATTCATTCCATCAATCAGAAAGAAAAAGGGCTGTCAGTCAGCCGCTTTGTAGCCTTTCTGGACGGGGAAAAGCTGATTGCGAAGCACTCAAATCCCCTGATGCACCGCCATTTAAGAAAAGCGCTGATGACGCTTTTACAGACCTTTGCGGACAGTCATGAAAAGGGGCTGAATCATCCTGATTTTCGCAGAGTGCTGCTTGATGTCTCGAAGTTTTCCTTAAACCATCTGAATCCTTGGCTGGAAAAAACCGATATAGAGCGGGAGATGCCGAAGGTTGTTTGGTATGGAGATGCGACGAAAAGCCAGCTCTATTTCTTATATTATCTGATGCTAGTCGGCTGTGATGTACTACTGTTCCATCCGGCGGGAACGGATCAGCTGGCGCTTGTCGACCCGAAGCAGGAGCTCGGTTTTACGGAAAAGCTCCCGGATGTTTCGGAGCTTCAGCCGTTTCCGAAAGAAAAACCAGACCGGAAATCAACAGTGGCTTACCGCTCAACAAAGGAAATTGAACATGTGCTGAATCACGAGGAATCCATGCTGTATAAGCCGTGGCAGTTCAGAGATCACACACCGGTGTCCGTTACGCTGAAAACGACCTATGATGAATTGTTTTTAATCACGAAAGAACGCGCCTTTATTCGGCCGAATTTCAAAGCTGATAAACATTCCATTGAGATTCCGAATGTATTCGCCAAAATTATGGGCGTGTCGAAAGACAATAAGGAATATTGGAACAGGCTTCATACTCTAGCGGATTATCAGGAAACAGAAATGGTCAGAAGCTTTCCATTTACAGAAGAAATAAAGTCGAACTATCAATTTCACTACAGCCACGCACTTGATCAAGAAGGGAACATTGATCCGGACAAGCTGATGGCAAGCAATGTGTGGCAGTACAAACAGCTGCCGGCAGGCGTTCAGACTGCCATTGCCAAAACGATTTCGAGAATGTGCAGGCACCCGCGGCTTAAGGCTTTGCATCAGGAACAAGTCAAGGATGTTCAAATCTATTTGTTTAAACAAACAACAAACCTGCCTGCTAATCTGCTGAAATTGATTCAAATGTTCGACTATGCGCAAACCGTTCCGAAACTCGTTTTATATCATACGGAAATGAGCGGCGGACTCGCGCGTTCGGATGCTGCCGCCCTGCTGTTCCTGAATGAAATCGGAATCGATATCATCATTTATAATCCGCCCGGACACCAAGATATTGAGCAGTTTATTGAAGAGGACCAGTATGATATCCACTGGCTGGATGACATGGTGTTTCAGCAGGACTACAAAGAGCCTTCGCTTGTGAAAAGGCTCTTCAGAACCATTACCCAAAAATAAGGAGAGAAGAAAAGCATGACAACAGAAAATCAAAATCCGCTTGTTCTCGATAAAAATGAAGAGATTTCCCAGCAAAAAGCTGACGATATCCGTCTTCAGCTCCGTCAGGAACCAGAAGTGAAGCGGCTTGCTCAACAAATTGACGTCAAAAACCAAATGGAGCTGCTTGAGTACGGCAAGGAGCCGGCCGTTGAAATATCCAAGTTCTCTGACCGCATCTTAGGGATGATGAAAACAACAAGCGTGACAGACTCCGGCACAATGCTGACTCAGCTTGGGAAAATCATGGACCGCTTCGACAAAAATGATTTCGATGAGCCAAAGGGATTAATGGCGAAAATTTTCAAACGCGGCGGCAGCATGATTGAAAAAATCTTTAAAAAGTATCAGACGCTTGGCGGAGAGATTGAAAAAATCCACGTTGAGATTTCAAAATACAAAGATGAGATGACGAAGACGAACTACACGCTCGATGAAATGTATGAAAACAATATCAAATACTATATGGAGCTTGAAAAATACGTCGTTGCTGGGCAGATGAAACTGGAAGAGATGCAGTCGATCCTTCCTTCATATGAGGAAAAAGCGGCAAGCGGGAACCAGCTGGCGCAAATGCAGCTCGATACGTTGCGCAACGGCATTCAGGCGCTTGAGGAACGGGTGTATGATCTGGATATGGCACGGATGGTGGCGCTTCAAACTGCACCTCAAATCCGTCTTCTGCAGCGAGGAAATGCAAAGCTGATCGGGAAAATCAACTCCGCGTTTATCATTACCATTCCGATTTTCAAAAACGGCATTATTCAGGCTGTTACGGTAAAGCGGCAAAAGCTTGTGGCTGATTCCATGAGCGAGCTTGACCGCCGGACAAACGAGATGCTGAAACGAAATGCTGAAAACATCTCGAGCCAAAGTGTTGAAATTGCCAGAATGGCCGGCAGACCGAGCATAGATATTGAAACGATCGAATCGTCTTGGAACACGATTGTCAGCGGCATGCAGGAAACAAAACAAATCGAAGAAGAAAACAAGCGCCTCCGCGAAGACGGCGCGAGACGAATTGCACAGCTTCAGGATAATATTAAAAAAGCAGCATTGCAGCAATAATAAAAACCCCGCTTGTGGAACATAAGCGGGGTTTTTCAATTACATCATTTAGTTAATGACAATGTGTAAAGACAGGTGTAAACTTAAACGGTAATCATTTTGCATATCAGAGGTGTTGGCAATGGGAAAACAACAGCCTATATCCCAGCGTAAACTGCTGGGCGTCGCCGGTTTGGGGTGGCTGTTTGATGCAATGGATGTCGGAATATTATCGTTTATTATCGCCGCGCTCCATGTAGAGTGGAATCTGTCGCCCGAAGAAATGAAATGGATCGGAAGCGTCAATTCCATCGGCATGGCTGCGGGTGCGTTTTTGTTTGGTTTGCTTGCTGATCGAATCGGCCGCAAAAAAGTGTTCATCATCACCCTTTTATGCTTTTCCATCGGAAGCGGCATTTCCGCTTTTGTGACGAGCTTATCGGCATTTCTAATCCTTCGTTTCGTGATTGGTATGGGACTTGGCGGCGAGCTTCCAGTCGCTTCAACACTCGTTTCGGAAGCGGTTGTGCCTGAAAAGCGGGGCAGAGTGATTGTGCTTTTGGAAAGCTTTTGGGCCGTTGGCTGGCTCGCAGCGGCCTTGATTTCTTACTTTGTGATACCAAGCTTCGGCTGGCAGGCTGCCCTTCTGTTAACTGCGCTGACTGCTTTTTATGCGCTGTACCTGCGGACGAGTCTGCCTGATTCGCCGAAATATGAATCGCTTTCTGCCAAAAAGAGGTCGGTGTGGGAGAATGTAAAAAGCGTCTGGGCAAGACAGTATATACGGCCGACGGTGATGCTGTCGATCGTTTGGTTCTGTGTGGTGTTTTCTTATTACGGCATGTTCCTATGGCTCCCGAGTGTCATGCTGCTGAAAGGCTTCAGCATGATTCAAAGCTTTGAATATGTCCTGCTGATGACGCTTGCTCAGCTACCTGGCTATTTCTCTGCCGCATGGCTGATTGAAAAAGCGGGCCGGAAGTGGATACTCGTCGTTTACTTGATTGGCACAGCAGGAAGCGCCTATTTCTTCGGAACGGCGGATTCCTTAAGTCTTCTGCTTACGGCTGGAATGCTGTTATCGTTTTTCAATCTCGGTGCATGGGGCGTGTTGTATGCTTATACCCCGGAGCAATACCCGACTGCGATTCGAGCAACAGGTTCAGGAACGACAGCAGCGTTTGGAAGAATCGGCGGCATCTTCGGGCCTTTGCTCGTCGGAACGCTCGCAGCCCGTCATATTTCGTTTTCGGTCATCTTTTCAATCTTTTGCATTGCAATCTTACTCGCGGTTGCTTGTATTTTGATTATGGGGAAAGAAACGAAACAAACTGAGCTAGAATAGGAAAAGCACCTCTTAAAAGAGGTGCTTTCAGCGTGTCGACAAACCCTCGCATTCGTTGTCAGGACTGCGCTTCGGTGCTCAATGCGAAGTGGATCAACGGCTAAATTCTCAGGCGTCCTGCCTAAACGCCGTCGTCATCACATCCTGTGAATGTCCGCTCCTATGCTCGTCCTTCCTAGACTTCAAGGGTTTTCAATCACGCTGAAAAGATGACAAAATCCTAAAATGAAAACCATTTTAGGATTTTGTCAACAATCTGAGGCACCTCTTGAATGAGGTGCTTTTTTTACAATTGCGCCCGGGCTGCGGATTGGCGTTTCCCGGTTTTACTAATTGTCTGGTAGAGCGTCATAGAAAGTATGAACAGAATGGCAGTAAATCCTGTGACAGCTCCGAAATGCTGTGTGCTTTGATATAAAAAACCTGCAATACTTGTACCGACAGTGGTTCCGGCATACATAGCGGCATTGGAAAGGGAAGCGATGGTGCCTCGCGCATTTGGTGCAATGGATTGAAAGACACCCATCATTAACGGAAAGATGATGCCAGCTGTAAAAAACGTGAGAAAAAAGCTGGCTTCTACTAAAAACAAGTTTGGAAAGAACGGAAGAGCGAAATAGAGAGCGCCCATTAGCAGCATCCCGCTGATCAGTGTTTTAAACATGCCCAGCTTTTCTGAAACCCGGCTGCCGATAAGGCTCCCGAGCATATTTCCCAGTCCGAGTACAAGCATAGCTGCGCCAATTTGTGACACGGTTAAATGATAATCCGCGGAAAGCCAAGTACCCAGAAAGCTGAACGATGCGAAGTTTCCGGTTTGAAACAGAAAATAGGCAAGCAGAATAACCGATGTTTTCGGCAATGAAAAAAGCTCCCGATAGGGGTTGACAATTGATGGGCACGCCAATGGTTCAGAAGGCCGGATATCAGGCATGACAACCGCCAGGATCAATAGTAGAATAAGCGAGCACGCTGACAAAACGAAAAATGGCGTATGCCATGTAAAGGAAGCGAGAAACCCTCCAATAGGAAGTCCGAGCATTTGTGAAGCGGCCAAACCTGCTGTCGCAATCCCCATGCCTTTTATGATCTGAGAAGGCCGGACAATGACTGGGATGGATGCCCAAATTTGAGGCGTCACAAACGCAGCGCTAACGCCTGCGGCAAAACGGAACAGGCACATGGCGGCAAAAGAGGGAGCGATGCCGCATAAAAACGTGGATAGGATAAAGCCTGCAAGTCCCCACAGCATGACTGTTTTCCTGTTCAGCCGGTCTGAGATTGGGCCTGCAATGAAAGCGAAGAGCGCATAACCGAGTGCATAAGCGCTGACCATCCAGCCTGACAAATCAGTAGAGACATGAAACTGATTCTGTAAAAGGGGGAGAAGCGGCGAAAGCAAAAAGGTATCCGTGCCAATGACAAACATGACACTGAAGAAAAGCCAAATGCGATTCAAATTTTATCACTCCTATTGTTTTATAACTTTGAAACTATGAAACAGATATGTATAGAGAAAACCCTTTGTTAGAGGGTTTCCAAAAAGCCAGGCAGGTAAGTTTGAAATGTGTCTTCACGCAGACTGACGTATTTTGTCCGCGAATCTTTCCGGGTTGCCGTCAATCCCGCTTCACGCAGCGTTTTAAAATGATAAGATGCCGTGGTTTTGACAATATTGCACTTTTCACCTACTTCACCGCAGCTGAGTTCTTTTCCGCTGACATAAAGCGTACGAATAATGGCAAGCCTTGATTCATCAGACAGTGCTTTAAAAATTTGCGCTCTGATTTGATCATCTGATTGTTTCATAGTCATGAAACTATAATACATAATGGGTGTTGGAAAAGCAACTTATTTTTCCAGTAAAGGAGCAGGAAGTCATAAGAGGAAGGAGGAATTCAATTCCAATAAAAGCGTTTTCAAATAAAGATAGGAGAAAAATCACCCGTAAAATACAATCATATAGGAGGATTACAGAGCATTTAGAAGCATAAATAAGATCATGTGGTCACATGGATGTTTATAAAGAAATGGTACAGAATAAAAGAGAATATGCTGTTTGTGTGGGAAGTTACATAAATGTTACGGTAATAAAGATTGCTTAATATGGAGGGAAAATATGAGTGTAGATGAGAAACCAATTAAGATAAAAGTCGAGAAAGTCTCTAAGATTTTTGGGAAACAAACAAAGAAGGCAGTTCAAATGCTTGCCAACGGAAAGACAAAAAAAGAGATCCTGAAAGCAACCGGATCAACCGTTGGTGTTAATCAGGCAGATTTTGAAGTATATGATGGTGAGATATTTGTCATCATGGGTCTATCAGGGAGCGGTAAATCAACTTTAGTACGGATGTTAAACCGGCTTATTGAACCGACTGCCGGAAATATTTACATTGATGGTGACATGATAACAAATATGTCTAAAGACCAGCTCCGGGAAGTCCGCCGGAAGAAAATCAGCATGGTCTTCCAAAAGTTCGCTCTGTTCCCGCACAGAACGATACTTGAAAACACAGAATACGGACTGGAACTTCAAGGTGTAGACAAACAAGAGCGGCAGCAAAAAGCGCTTGAGTCTCTTAAGCTCGTTGGACTGGAAGGATTTGAACACCAATATCCAGACCAGCTTTCCGGCGGGATGCAGCAGCGTGTCGGCCTTGCCCGCGCGTTGACAAATGATCCGGACATCCTTCTGATGGACGAAGCGTTCAGTGCGCTCGATCCACTGATTCGTAAAGATATGCAGGATGAGCTTCTTGATCTTCACGATAATGTCGGAAAAACAATTATCTTTATTACGCATGACTTGGACGAAGCGTTGCGGATCGGCGACAGGATTGTCCTAATGAAGGACGGCAACATCGTTCAAATCGGCACGCCTGAAGAAATCCTGATGAATCCATCTAACGAATATGTTGAGAAATTCGTCGAAGATGTTGATTTGTCTAAAGTCCTCACAGCAGGCCACATTATGAAACGCGCTGAAACAGTGCGGATTGATAAAGGGCCTCGCGTAGCATTGACACTGATGAAAAACCTTGGAATTTCTTCAATTTATGCAGTGGATAAACAAAAGAAATTGTTAGGTGTTATCTATGCGTCTGATGCGAAAAAAGCGGCTGAGTCTGATTTGTCACTTCAAGACATCTTGAATACAGAATTTACGACTGTACCAGAGAATACGTATCTGACTGAGATTTTTGACGTTGTGTCCGATGCGAATATTCCAATTGCGGTTGTGGATGAGAAGCAAAGAATGAAAGGAATTGTCGTAAGAGGCGCGCTGATTGGCGCACTTGCCGGCAATAACGAGTATATCAATGCTGAAGGCACTAACGAACAAACACAAGATCCTTCTGCACAGGAGGTGAAATAAGATGGATAGACTGCCTAGAATACCTTTAGCAGATATTATTGACCGTTTTGTTGACTGGATTACGATGACGTTTGGCGGATTCTTCGACGGAATCGCTAACGGATTGGCCGCTTTTGTAAATGGAATTGTCACCGGTCTTGGATTTATTCCATCTATTTTGTTAACGATTATTTTCGCCGCACTTGCGTGGTGGATCAGTACAAGGGGAATTGCGTTATTTACGTTGATTGGATTCCTCCTGATCGATTATTTAGGATATTGGGACCCAATGCTGCAAACATTGGCGCTTGTTTTGACATCTGTGATTATTTCGATTGTGGTCGGGGTTCCGATCGGAATTTGGGCGTCTCAGAAAGAAACGGTTCGCCGTATTGTAACGCCAATTCTTGATTTAATGCAGACAATGCCTGCTTTCGTATATCTATTGCCGGCGATTTTCTTCTTTAACATCGGTGTTGTGCCGGGTGTTGTTGCATCTGTTATCTTCGCGATGCCGCCGACAATCCGCATGACTGTTCTCGGTATTAAACAAGTGCCGGCGGATTTGATTGAAGCGACTGAGGCATTCGGTTCTACAACAGCTCAGCGTTTGTTTAAAGTTCAGCTTCCGCTTGCGACAAAAACGATTTTGGCCGGAATTAACCAGAGCATCATGCTTGCGTTATCAATGGTTGTTATCGCCGCAATGGTCGGTGCACCGGGACTTGGTTCTGAAGTATACAGTGCCGTTACACAGCTGAAAACCGGGGTCGGAGTAGAGGCCGGTATCGCCATCGTTATCGTTGCCATTACCCTGGACCGTATTACTCAAAATATTAAAGTGAAGAAGAAAAGCAGGGGGAATGCCTGATGCTTAAAAAAATCATCGGCATCGGCGTTTCCGCCATGCTGGCGCTCTCACTTGCGGCTTGCGGTTCAGAAAACGATGAAAATGCATCCGCAGCAGAACAAGTGAATAAGACCATCATCGGGATTGACCCCGGTTCAGGGATTATGTCCCTGACTGACAAAGCGATGAAGGATTATGACCTGAATGACTGGACATTGATTTCAGCGTCAAGTGCTGCGATGACCGCTACGCTTAAAAAGTCATACGACCGTAAGAAACCGATTATCATTACAGGATGGACACCGCACTGGATGTTCTCCAGATATAAGCTGAAATATCTCGATGATCCGAAACAATCTTATGGCAGCGCAGAGGAAATCCATACGATCACACGCAAAGGCTTCAGCAAAGAGCAGCCGAATGCCGCAAAGCTTCTGAGCCAGTTTAAATGGACGCAGGACGAAATGGGCGAAATCATGATCAAGGTGGAAGAAGGCGAGAAACCTGCCAAAGTTGCTGCTGAGTACGTCAATAAACACAAGGATCAGATTGCCGAATGGACAAAAGGCGTTCAAAAGGTGAAGGGAGACAAAATCAACCTCGCCTATGTGGCGTGGGACAGTGAGATTGCAAGTACAAACGTCATAGGCAAAGTCTTAGAAGACTTGGGCTATGAGGTAACACTTACTCAGGTAGAGGCTGGGCCGATGTGGACTGCAATTGCGACGGGAAGTGCGGATGCATCCCTTTCCGCATGGCTGCCGAATACCCATAAAGCATACGCCGCTAAATATAAAGGCAAATATGATGATATTGGCACCAGTATGACTGGTGTGAAGATGGGGCTTGTTGTTCCTCAATATATGAAAAATGTCAACTCAATTGAAGATTTGAAGAAGTAATGAAAAAAGCAGCCTGGCTACAGGCTGCTTTTTTTGCGTTAAGAAGCGTTAGCGGCAGCAAGTGATTCCGCCTTCTGAAATGTTTTGAGCACGGCGTTCGCTAAAATATGAATGCCGGTAAACATCGCGTTTCTGTCAAAGGTCATGTGCGGATGATGGAGCCCCGGCTGGAGCCCGCAGCCTAGTCCGAGCATCGTTGTTTTCAGATTCGGCACCTTCACGGCGTAAAAATGGAAATCCTCTCCGCCGTTGGTGACAAGCGGGTCATCAAGCCGCTCAGCCCCGATGATATCTGTAATGGCTTCTGCCATGATCGCTTCAGCTTCTTTGTTTTGTGTTGCCGCAGGAAGGCTGTGTTCTTTTTGCAGCTCGATTTTGGCGCTGAATGCGGCGGCGGCCGCTTCACAGGCTCTTTCTGTTTCGGCGATTAACGCCTCCATGGCTTCATTGGTCTGTGCGCGCAAATCAAGGCTGAACGATGCTTTTCCTGGAATGATGTTAGAGCTTTCACCGCCGGCTTGAAGTTTTGTCATTTTGACGGTATGCGGGATTTGCGGGTCAATATGAATGAGTCCGAGCTTATGTACAAGAAATGCCGCAATTTCAATGCTGTTTTTCCCGAGGTGCGGACGGGCGCCATGAGCCTCTTCCCCGATGATCGTTCCCTCAATGTGCTGGCTTGATCCGTGCAGAATAGACGGAGCGCAGCGGCCGTTCTGTGTTTCCTGAATCGGACGGACGTGAACGCCATACAAATAGTCGATATCATCAAGCACGCCTTCTTCTATCATTTTCAAGGCGCCGCCGCCTTTTTCTTCTGCCGGCTGAAAGATAAAACGGATTGTGCCCTTCGGAAGCTCAGGTTGTTTTTTGAGCAGCATTAACGTGCCCAATGCCATTGTCATATGTGAATCGTGTCCGCAGGAATGGTTGGCGCGAAATGTGCCGTTAACCTCCTGCCACAGCGCGTCAATATCAGCGCGTACCGCTACAACAGGTGAGCCTGAGCCGATTTCACCGACAACCCCGGTGCAGTCTGAAAACGTGCGCGTCCGGCACCCTAAATCCTCAAGCTTTTGTTTCAAAAATGAAGTTGTCTCATATTCCTTCCAGCTGACTTCAGGGTTCGCGTGCAGATGCTCGAAGATGTCCATAATGGTTTGTTTCATGTCTTCTGAAAGCTTTTGCATGGTTAGAAATACCTCCTTCTATCAGAATGAATTTTTACCTTCTTTACTTTATTTATATTGAAACAGGAAGATAGGCTGTATATAATATAGCACATATTGCAACTTTTCAGAATAATGAATATATTCAAACAGAGGGGATGGATCGAACATGAGTATGCCAGCAGCCGAAACTCAGCCTAAGAAAAAACGAACGACATTTAAAATGCCTGACGCCTATGTCCTCTTATTTATCATTGCTTTCATTTGCGCCGTTGCTTCATATGTTGTGCCGGCGGGAGAATTTGACCGCGTAACAAAGGGAGATATTACGACTGCGGTGCCGGGAAGCTATCATTCAATTGAACAGTCTCCGGTCAGCTTGATCAGCTTTTTTACTTCTCTACAGGATGGAATGGTTGGATCAGCGCCCATCATCTTTCTGATTTTATTCACAGGCGGCACCATTGCCATTTTAGAAAAAACGGGAGCCATCAACGGACTGATTTACAATGTCATCAGCAAGTTCCGCACAAAGCAATTATTATTTATTTGTATTGTCGGCGCATTGTTCTCCATTCTCGGAACAACCGGGATTGTCGTGAATTCAGTTATCGGTTTTATCCCCATCGGCCTCATTGTGGCACGATCCTTAAAATGGGACGCAGTCGCGGGAGCCGCTGTTATATACATCGGCTGCTACGCTGGATTTAACTCCACCATATTATCACCGTCACCGCTCGGTTTATCACAATCAATCGCGGAGCTCCCTCTTTTCTCAGGAATCGGCCTGCGAGTTGTGATATACATATGCTTTTTGCTGTCTTCTATTATTTATATCTATTTGTATACGAGAAAATTAAAAAAATCAAAAGATGCCAGTGTGTTAGGAACAGATTGGTTCCCTGCGGCAGGAATGGGCGAAGCCGGTAAAGAAGAAGATCAGTCAGTGCCGTTTACCGTTCGCCATAAGCTGATTTTGGCTGTGGCGGGACTCTCACTTGTCGGATTTTTATACGGCGCTTTGAAGCTTGGCTGGTCAGATTCCCAAATGGCTGCGACATTTATTTTTATTTCTGTCCTTGCCGGTTTAATAGGCGGACTTGCGGCGAACGATATTGCCAAAACCTTCATTACGGGCTGCCAAAGTCTTGTATACGGGGCGCTGATTGTCGGGATGGCACGAAGCATTTCCGTTATCCTTGAAAATGGAAAGCTTCTCGATACTGTCGTCAATGCTTTGGCTTCACTTTTGGACGGATTCAGCCCGATTGCCGGGGCAATCGGCATGTATATCGCCAGTGCGCTGCTTCATTTTCTCATCTCTTCAGGTTCTGGCGAAGCCGTTGTATTTATTCCAATCCTAGCGCCGCTCGCTGATTTGATGGGAATCACGAGACAGGTTGCGGTTGAGGCGGTTATGCTTGGAGAAGGGGTCGTCAACTGTGTGAACCCGACATCCGGCGTTCTCATGGCGGTGCTTGCCGCCAGCGGTATTCCGTATGTCAAGTGGCTGCGGTTTATGGTGCCGCTTGCTCTGATTTGGTTCTTGATCGGGCTTGTCTTTATCGTGATCGGCGTCATGATCAATTGGGGGCCGTTTTAACGATTGCTGCCCGCCGGCTTGTACGGCGGGCTTTTGAGTTATTCATTGCAGAAGCGCAGGCTGTTATTGTAACATGTAAGCCATAAGCCATTCGTAAAAGTGCGGGAGGAAGGTCATGAATAATCTGCGTAATAGACTTTCAGGCGTGAATGGGAAAAATAAGAGAGTAAAAGAAAAAGAACAAAAAATCTGGTCGGAGATTGGGATGATAGCGGGAGCATTTGCGCTGCTTGATGTGATCATCCGCGGCATTATGTTTGAATTTCCGTTTAAAGAATGGGCTGCAAGCCTTGTGTTTTTGTTCATCATTATCTTATATTACTGCATCAGGGCTGCGGCATCCGGAATGCTCATGCCGAGAATAGACACCAAAGAAGAACTGCAAAAACGGGTGAAGCAGCAGCGAATAGAATCAATTGCGGTCGCCTTTGCGGTAGTGGTGCTTACGATGTACGACAGGGGGATTCCCCATACATTCTTCGCTTGGCTGAAAATGATTCTTCTTTTTATCGTCTGCGGCGGCGTTCTGTTTCTGCTTCGGTATGTGATTGTGAAGCTGGCTTACAGAAGAGCTGTAAAAGAAGAAGTAAAAAAGAAATCATCTTGAAAAATAGATGGTTTCTTTTTTTTGTTTGGAAAGCGAGGGAAGCGTTCACAGTTTCGGGCAGCTTTTTTATAGGAACATTGATTTGTATTCACTCTGCCAAGTTGTTTTGATAGAGTGATTGTGATAATTTAAAATGTAAGCGTTAACAAAATTATCCAGTCTTCACATCAGTTTGAAAGGAGGAAGCGGAAGAATGAAGTAAGAGGGATTTTTGACTCCGAAGTAAGTCTTCAAAAAATCAAATAAGGAGTGTCAAGAATGTTTGCAAAACGATTCAAAACCTCTTTACTGCCGTTATTCGCTGGATTTTTATTGCTGTTTCATTTGGTTCTGGCAGGACCGGCGGCTGCGAGTGCTGAAACGGCGAACAAATCGAATGAGCTGACAGCACCGTCGATCAAAAGCGGAACCATTCTTCATGCTTGGAATTGGTCGTTCAATACGTTAAAACACAATATGAAGGATATTCATGATGCAGGATATACAGCGATTCAGACGTCTCCGATTAACCAAGTCAAGGAAGGGAACCAAGGAAATAAAAGCATGTCGAACTGGTACTGGCTCTATCAGCCGACATCGTACCAAATTGGCAACCGTTACTTAGGAACTGAACAAGAATTTAAAGAAATGTGTGCAGCCGCTGAAGAATATGGCATAAAGGTCATTGTTGACGCTGTCATCAATCATACCACCAGTGACTATGCCGCGATTTCCAATGAGATTAAGAGTATTCCAAACTGGACACATGGAAACACACAAATTAAAAACTGGTCGGATCGATGGGATGTCACGCAGAATTCATTGCTCGGGCTGTATGACTGGAATACACAAAATACACAAGTACAGTCCTATTTGAAACGGTTCTTAGAAAGAGCATTGAATGACGGGGCAGATGGATTTCGATTTGATGCCGCCAAACATATAGAGCTTCCGGATGATGGCAGTTACGGCAGTCAATTTTGGCCGAATATCACAAATACATCTGCAGAGTTCCAATACGGAGAAATCCTGCAGGATAGTGCCTCCAGAGATGCTTCATATGCGAATTATATGAATGTGACAGCGTCTAACTATGGGCATTCCATAAGGTCCGCTTTAAAGAATCGTAATCTGGGCGTGTCGAATATCTCCCACTATGCATCTGATGTGTCTGCGGACAAGCTAGTGACATGGGTAGAGTCGCATGATACGTATGCCAATGATGATGAAGAGTCGACATGGATGAGCGATGATGATATCCGTTTAGGCTGGGCGGTGATAGCTTCTCGTTCAGGCAGTACGCCTCTTTTCTTTTCCAGACCTGAGGGAGGCGGAAATGGTGTGAGATTCCCGGGGAAAAGCCAAATAGGCGATCGCGGGAGTGCTTTATTTGAAGATCAGGCTATCACTGCGGTCAATAGATTTCACAATGTGATGGCTGGACAGCCTGAGGAGCTCTCGAACCCAAATGGAAACAACCAGATATTTATGAATCAGCGCGGCTCACATGGCGTTGTGCTGGCAAATGCAGGTTCATCCTCTGTTTCTATCAATACGCCAACAAAATTGCCTGATGGCAGGTATGACAATAAAGCTGGGGCAGGTTCATTTCAAGTGAATGATGGTAAACTGACAGGCACGATCAATGCCAGGTCTGTGGCTGTGCTTTATCCTGATGATATTGCAAAAGCGCCTCATGTTTTCCTTGAGAATTACAAAACAGGTGTAACACATTCTTTCAATGATCAACTGACGATTACCTTGCGTGCAGATGCGAATACAACAAAAGCCGTTTATCAAATCAATAATGGACCAGAGACGGCGTTTAAGGATGGAGATCAATTCACAATCGGAAAAGGAGATCCATTTGGCAAAACATACACCATCATGTTAAAAGGAACGAACAGTGATGGTGTAACGAGGACCGAGGAATACAGTTTTGTTAAAAGAGATCCAGCTTCGGCCAAAACCATCGGCTATCAAAATCCGAATCATTGGAGCCAGGTAAATGCTTATATCTATAAACATGATGGGAGCCGGGCAATTGAATTGACCGGATCTTGGCCTGGAAAACCAATGACTAAAAATGCAGATGGAATTTACACGCTGACGCTGCCTGCGGACACGGATACAACCAACGCCAAAGTGATTTTTAATAATGGCAGCGCCCAAGTGCCCGGTCAGAATCAGCCTGGCTTTGATTACGTGCAAAATGGTTTATATAATGACTCGGGCTTAAGCGGTTCTCTTCCTCATTGAGGGCAATGCTAGACGGGACTTACCGAAAGAAACCATCAATGATGGTTTCTTTTTTGTTCATAAATCAGACAAAACTTTTCTCTTGCAAAAGTTTGTGAAGTATTGCACAATATAAATGTGAAATACTTCACAAATAAAAAGACATCAAAGAGAAACATACCCTGGAAGGATGATTAATGATGAACAAACATGTAAATAAAGTAGCTTTAATCGGAGCGGGTTTTGTTGGAAGCAGTTATGCATTTGCGTTAATTAACCAAGGGATCACAGATGAGCTTGTGGTCATTGATGTAAATAAAGAAAAAGCAATGGGCGATGTGATGGATTTAAACCACGGAAAGGCGTTTGCGCCACAACCGGTCAAAACATCTTACGGAACATATGAAGACTGCAAGGATGCTGATATTGTCTGCATTTGCGCCGGAGCAAACCAAAAACCTGGTGAGACACGCCTTGAATTAGTAGAAAAGAACTTGAAGATTTTCAAAGGCATCGTTAGTGAAGTCATGGCGAGCGGATTTGACGGTATTTTCTTAATCGCGACAAATCCGGTTGATATCCTGACTTACGCAACATGGAAATTCAGCGGCCTGCCAAAAGAGCGGGTGATCGGAAGCGGCACAACACTAGATTCTGCGAGATTCCGTTTCATGCTGAGCGAATACTTTGGCGCAGCGCCTCAAAACGTGCACGCACATATTATCGGAGAGCACGGCGACACAGAGCTTCCTGTTTGGAGCCATGCGAATGTCGGCGGTGTGCCGGTCAGTGAACTCGTTGAGAAAAACGATGCGTACAAACAAGAGGAGCTGGACCAAATTGTAGATGATGTGAAAAACGCAGCTTACCATATCATTGAGAAAAAAGGCGCGACTTATTATGGGGTTGCGATGAGTCTTGCTCGCATTACAAAAGCCATTCTTCATAATGAAAACAGCATATTAACTGTCAGCACATATTTGGACGGGCAATACGGTGCAGATGACGTGTACATCGGTGTGCCGGCTGTCGTGAACCGCGGAGGGATCGCGGGTATCACTGAGCTGAACTTAAATGAGAAAGAAAAAGAACAGTTCCTTCACAGCGCCGGCGTCCTTAAAAACATTTTAAAACCTCATTTTGCAGAACAAAAAGTCAACTAACCGCAACTTTAGAGTAAAGGGCTGATTGTCAATGTGGGAGCAGTTGTATGATCCGTTTGGAAACGAGTATGTGAGCGCACTTGTGGCGCTCACTCCGATTCTCTTTTTTCTTTTGGCTTTAACTGTTTTGAAAATGAAAGGCATTCTTGCGGCATTTCTTACCCTAGCCGTCAGTTTCTTCGTCTCCGTTTGGGCATTTCATATGCCGGTTGAAAAAGCGATTTCTTCTGTTTTGTTAGGAATCGGGAGCGGGCTGTGGCCTATTGGCTACATCGTCCTGATGGCGGTGTGGCTGTATAAAATCGCAGTGAAAACCGGGAAATTTACCATTATTCGGTCCAGCATTGCCGGCATTTCGCCTGACCAACGATTACAGCTATTATTAATTGGTTTTTGTTTTAATGCGTTTTTAGAAGGCGCGGCTGGTTTTGGTGTTCCGATTGCGATTAGTGCGGCGCTGCTCGTCGAACTTGGTTTTAAACCGTTGAAAGCGGCGGCGCTCTGCTTGATTGCAAACGCCGCCTCCGGAGCCTTTGGGGCGATTGGGATTCCTGTCATCACAGGGGCGCAGATTGGTGATTTGTCTGCTCTTGAGCTGTCACGGACATTAATGTGGACACTGCCGATGATCTCATTTTTAATACCATTCCTGCTTGTATTCTTATTAGACCGAATGAAAGGAATCAAACAGACATGGCCCGCTCTTCTGGTTGTGAGCGGTGGGTATACAGCGGTTCAGACACTGACAATGGCGGTGCTCGGGCCGGAATTAGCAAACATTTTGGCGGCCTTATTCAGCATGGGCGGGCTTGCCCTCTTCCTCCGCAAATGGCAGCCGAAAGAGATTTACCGCGAGGAAGGGGCCGGCGATGCTGGTGAGAAAAAGGCATACCGTGCCGTTGACATTGCGAAAGCGTGGTCTCCTTTCTACATTTTAACTGCGGCGATCACCATCTGGAGCCTTCCAGCCTTCAAAGCGCTTTTCCAAGAAGGCGGGCTGTTATATCAATCAACGCTCCTGTTCAAAATGCCTTTTCTGCATCAGCAAATTATGAAAATGCCGCCGATTGCGCCATCTGCCATGCCGTTAGATGCAGTCTTTAAAGTTGATCTGCTGTCAGCGACTGGTACAGCGATTTTAGCGGCGGTCATCGTGACAGGGCTGTTCAGCAAAAAGTTCTCCTCCCGGGATGCCTTTGCTTCCCTGAAGGAGACAGGAAAAGAGCTGTGGGTGCCGATTATGACGATCTGCTTCGTGATGGGGTTTGCCAATCTGGCCAACTTCGCAGGGCTCAGCTCTTCAATTGGGTTAGCATTGGCGAAAACAGGAGACCTGTTCCCGTTTGTCAGTCCTGTTCTTGGCTGGATTGGCGTGTTCATCACCGGTTCTGTTGTCAGCAATAATGCTTTGTTCGGCCATTTGCAGGTTGTCACCGGAGCGCAAATCGGTGCGGGTTCAGACTTGCTGTTAGCCGCAAATACGGCGGGCGGTGTCATGGCGAAACTTGTTTCTCCTCAATCTATCGCCATCGCTGCCGCAGCGGTAGGCCAAACAGGCAAGGAATCTAAACTGTTTAAAAGGACAGTGGCGTACAGCCTGATTCTGTTATTGATCATTTGTATATGGACGTTTATTCTTGCAAGATTTGGAGTGTAATATAAAAAAGCAGTACATGCCCAGCATGTACTGCTTTTTTATGTTAATTTGCTTTCTTTGTCATTTCGGCTGTTGTTTTCACTCTGGCTTTTCCCATAAATAAAATGGTAACCGCCGCGAGGACAATTGGAATCAAAGCGAGCAAAAAGACATACGTGATACTTGATGACATCGCGTCAATAATGCGATTCAGGATCGCATCAGGAATCTGGGAACGTGTTCCCGCTTGGAATATCTCCTGCGGGTCGCCTATATTTTGCGCAGCGCCTGATCCCGCTGAGCCTTTCATCCCGCTGAAGGCGTCGGTCAGCTTGTTCGTGAATACGTTTGTTTGCACCGTTCCGAAAATGGTGACGCCTAAGGTCATGCCAAATGATCGCAAAAATGAATTTGTAGAGTTTGCCGTTCCCCGAAAGCGAGGTTCAAGATCATTCATCGATGCCGCCGGCAGCAGGGAGAAGTTAAAGCCTACACCAAAGCCTGAAATCATCATAAAGACTGTCAGCCATACCCTTGCTGTGTCAGGCGTCATATTGGAAAGAAGCAGCATACCGATAAAGAAAGCTATAACAGATATCAGCATCAAATTGCGGAAGCTTGCCTTCGTTTGGAAGATTCCGCCGATCATGCTTCCGATGACTGATCCAATCATCATCGGCGTCAGAATGAAGCCCGCGCTTGTCGCCGAGCTGCCGTAGACCGCCTGAACGAAAATCGGAATAAATACCGCTAAAATAATAAATGTTCCGCCATACAAAAAAGCGAGAATCTGCGCTGTGGCAAACAAGCGGTTCTTAAACATCCAGAAAGAAATAATCGGCTCTTCTGCTTTTCTCTCCACAATAAAAAAGGCAATGAAGAAAACGGCGAATACAATAAACAGCCCGATGATCTGAATGGAGTTCCAATCGTATGTTTTGCCGCCAAGCTCAAGGGCGAACATCAGGCATACAATGGATACGACTAAGGTAATCGCGCCGCCCCAGTCTATTTTCTGCTTTCTGTGCTCCAGAGATTCTTTGTAGTAGCGAATAATGAAAAACAATGACAATGCGCCGATCGGCACATTGATGTAAAACACCCAGTGCCAGCTGATCGAATCTGTAATGATCGCGCCTAAGAGCGGACCAAGAACACTTGATAATCCAAATACAGCACCGAACATGCCGGACATTTTTCCGCGTTTTTCCGGCGGAAACAAATCAAAGATAATGGTAAAGGCAATCGGCAGGAGCGCGCCGCCTCCGATCCCTTGAATGGCCCGGAAGATGATCAGCTGATTCATCGTCTGGGCAATCCCGCATAAAGCCGAACCGATTAAGAAAAAAATAAGTCCAAACAGGAAAAAACGTTTTCGGCCGTACATATCGGAAAGCTTGCCGTAAATCGGCATGCCAGCCATAACCGCCACCATATAGGATGCCGTCACCCAGGCAAATTTATCGAAGCTTCCAAGATCGGCTACGATATTGCCCATCGCGGTGGCAACAATCGTATTGTCCATTGCAGACATCAAGATGCCCAGCAGGAGACCGAGGACCACAAATTTGGTGGAAGCCTGTTTTGCTGTTGTTGTGTCCATTTGTTCTACCTCCTCTTACTTTTCTATGTAAGTTCTGATATCATGATAATAGTTTGATCGTTGAATATCTCGATTATCAAGATAAACTCGATTTTATAGGGAGGACTGTCAGTTGTCAACAAGAAATTCCAGAAGTGAGTTGGAAAAGACTGCTGTTCAGCTTTTTCGAAAACTGGGCACAAGAACGGTTCTGTTCCATCAGGCAGCCGCTCAAGCTCTCGGTCTGTTTCCTACCGATTTGAAATCAGCTGACATTTTAAATGAAGCAGGGCCGATGACGGCCGGAGAGCTGGGAAAAAAAACCGGCCTCAGCACGGGTTCCGTCACGGCGCTTGTTGACCGGCTGGAAAAAGCGGGGTATGTGGCTCGTGAAAAGGACCCGAACGATCGCAGGAGAGTCGTAATCGTCCCTTTGACTGCTTCGAAAAAACATATAAAGGATTTGTTCCGTCCTTTGTCTGAGTCGACGATGGAGTTGTGCCGCGAATATACGGAAGAGGAGCTGGAACTCATTTTTAGTTTTGTAGGCAAAGCCGCCGATATTATGGAGGAAGAGCTTGAACGTCTGAAACAGTAAGTGAATTTGTGCATAGCTTGGCCCGTTCCCGAATAAATTGTACAAGTTACATAAGAGAAGGGAGTACGGGCCGGTGAACATTTTTTTGAGCTATATTGTGCTGGGACTGTCCTTGTCTGCGCCTGTGGGGCCAGTGAATGCGGCGCAAATAGACAAAGGAATTAAAAACGGTTTTTGGCATGCATGGATTTTCGGTTTAGGCGCCATGACAGCGGATGGGCTGTACATGCTTTTTATCTATTTCGGGTTGTCGCAGTTCTTGACCGCTCCATTTGTGAAAACGTTTTTGTGGCTGTTCGGCTTTTTTGTCCTGACCTATACCGGAATTGAAACGCTGAAAAACGTCAGAGAACCGATGGATGTGCGAAGCTCGCGGGGGAAACCGTCATACAGGAAAACATTCGCATCGGGTTTTCTCATTTCATTGTCAAACCCATTGAGCATCCTTTTTTGGCTTGGAATTTACGGAAGCATTCTTGCGAAAACAGCAGAGGCCTACAATATGAATCAGCTTCTAATCTATAGCTCCGGCATCATGATCGGCATTTTAATCTGGGATTTCTGCATGGCTATCACAGCCAGTACGTTCAGAAACCTGCTTCATGAAAAGCTATTGAGAGGATTGACTGGAATCGCCGGTGTATCCCTCCTTGTGTTTGGCTTTTACTTTGGTTATCAGGGCATCAAACAGTTATTGGGCTGATTCATGAAGGACAGTCACCTGCCGCTTCCAGTTTTAATATAGTATCCAGATGATACTGGAGGTGGATCAAGGTGAATGGGATTTACACCAAAAGTTTTCTGGAACGTATTCAGGAAGAGCTTCCTGAATGGCAAAGAATCGCTTTTGAGCTGCTGGCAGAAACTCTGGCGGACGACGCGGATACGTTTCCGTGCATTCCCGGACGCCAGGCGTTTCTGACTGATCAGCTTCGGATTGCTTTTGCCGGAGATCCGCGGGAAAACCGTACAGCGGAGGAACTGGCTCCGTTGCTTGCGGAGTACGGCAAGATATCGCGGGACACGGGAAAATACGCATCCCTCGTTGTGTTGTTTGATACACCGGAAGATTTGGCGGAGCATTATTCGATTGAAGCGTATGAAGAGCTGTTTTGGCGCTTTTTAAATAGACTGAGTCATCAAGACGAAAAAGAATGGCCGGAAGACATTCCGGCCGATCCTGAGCATTATAAATGGGAGTTTTGTTTTGACGGCGAGCCGTATTTCATTCTGTGCGCTACACCGGGGCACGAGGCAAGAAGAAGCCGGAGCTTTCCTTTTTTTATGATCACGTTTCAGCCAAGGTGGGTGTTTGATGACCTAAATGGATCTACTGCATTTGGCCGTAACATGAGCAGGCTGATCCGATCTCGTTTAGAGGCCTATGATCAGGCTCCGATTCACCCGCAATTAGGCTGGTACGGAGGAAAAGATAATCGTGAATGGAAGCAGTATTTCCTCCGTGATGACGAAAAACAGGTATCGAAGTGCCCGTTTTCTTATTTAAAGAACATGTTCAACAAAATGAAATAAATCAAGGACTGGCAGGGCGATCTTTATGACCCTGCTTTTTTTGATAGATCATGGTAACGATGGCGATAATCACGAGAAAACCTATGCTGACGAAAAAACCGGGCCGGCTTGATTTTTCAAACAATGTACCGGACACAGCTGCAGCAATCAGAACCATCGCTAAATAAATTTGCGTTTTTCCCATGCCCTCGGGATCAGTCAGCTTTTTGCTGGAGAACAGGATAAACAGCCAAGTGTATAAAAGCATAAGCCCCGCAGCTGTTGTCATATGCTCATAAATGTTTTTAGGCAGCACTAACGACAGAATAATGGAGAGGACAAGCCCCGCAAACGTCAGCCCAAGTGCCGGCCAGCATATTTTTTTGCCTTCCTTTAGAGTAAAGCATTTCGGCGCGTCGCCGTCATCAGCCATTGTACAAAGCAATGTCGTAACCGCAAATAGCGAAGCGACAAGAGTCGAGAACCCTGCGATGATGAAAATTCCGTTAAATATATCAAGGATGATCTCAAGGTTATATCCTTTTAATGACGTAATGAACGGACTGTCCTGTTCAGTAAACGCGTGTAACGGAACCAAAAGCAGAGCAAGCCCGATTGAAATGATATAAATAATCGCCAGCGTCGCCAGCATCAGTTTCCCTGATTTTGACGCTTCCTCAGGTTTTTTTAAGTGAACCGCCATCAGCCCCATGACCTCAATTCCGCCAAAAGCGTAAAACGCGTAGATTAAACCTGTCCACAGCCCCATGGCGCCGTATGGGAAAAACTCACTCGTCTTATTTGGAACATGTATGCCATGATTTCCGCCGGACAGGATACCGCATAAAGCCAGGATGGCAATGACAATAAACATAAAAATAGCAGCTGTTTTAATGACTGCCAGCACGTTTTCTGTTTTTTCAAAGACGGACAGGCCGGTGAAAATAATAAGGAGCCCCAGTACTGCGTAGATTGAGGCAAACACCCATAGCGGCACTTGAGGAAACCAATGCTTCGTAAAGAGCGAAATGGCTGTCAGCTGGCTTCCGGTAATCAGCATTTCTGATGACCAGTACACCCAGCCGTTGCTGAAGCCTGCCCATTTGCCGAATGCTTTTCGGGCATACGCACAAAACGAACCTTTTTCCGGCTGCTTCGCCGACAGCTTGGCGAGCTGTTCAAAGACAAAATACGTACCGATCCCTGCGATCAGAAATGAAAGGAGAACGGAAAAACCGCTTTTTACAATTGCGATGCTGGAACCGAGAAAGAAGCCTGTTCCAATCGTGCAGCCGACTCCGATCAGTGACAGCTGCCACCAAGCCAGATTCCCTTTTGGCTGGTCTTTTTTTGTTTGGCTCATTATTTATTCAACCCCTTTTATCTAAGGTTAGATTGTGATCTGTCCGAAGCTTATATACATCGGATTTTTGCCTCTTTTTACATGGAGAAGGAAGCGGACGCTCATACTAATGAAAAAAGGAGCAAACCAATGACACAGCAATATATTGTGGAGCCGAAAAAAGGGCTAGGGCTGAAGCTGAAAAAGGGGCAGATTTTAAAGGTGGTTGATGTAGAAGGGCAGCAGGTGGCTGATTTTGTCGCATACCATGCCAAGGATTTTTATGAACACCTTGATCAGGGAGCGACGATAGACGCCAATCACTCCATTTATGTGAAGGTCAACGACCATCTCTACTCCAACCTGTATAAGCCGATGTTAACCCTGATTGAAGATACGGTCGGCAAGCATGATCTGCTGCTGCCCGCCTGCCGTCCTGATATGAACAGGCTCTTATATGGGAAGCAAAAGGATGAGTTTCAGGATACGTGCTATGACAATATGAACCGTGCGCTTGAGCAGTTTGGCGTACCGAAGCCTCACATGCATTACCCATTTGCGATTTTTATGAATACTGTCCTTGATGAGAAAGGGAATCTGTCTGTGGAAACGCCGCTTTCGAATGCCGGAGATTATGTAAGGCTCAGAGCGGAGATGGATTTAATTGTCGCGTTTTCTTCCTGCCCGATTGAAAAAGGGAAATGCAATGGCGACAGTGTGACATCCATACGGGTTGAAGTCAGCTGATCTCTCTTGTTCACTGTGAATGAAGACCTGTGCTATATTTAATAGGGATACATAACAGTCATGATTCATTTTCATTGATTTGGGGAAATGATCAGTAACAAGGGAAAATGTACAGGAGGAATGATTGGGATGAGCATGCAGGAAAAGATTATGCGTGAGTTACATGTGAAGCCCTCAATTGATCCAAAGCAAGAAATTGAGGACCGAGTCAATTTTTTAAAACAATATGTAAAGAAAACTGGTGCTAAAGGCTTTGTATTGGGAATCAGCGGCGGCCAGGATTCAACACTTGCGGGAAGACTCGCTCAGCTTGCGGTGGAGAGCATTCGCGAGGAGGGCGGAGACGCTCAATTTATCGCGGTCCGTCTTCCGCATGGCACACAGCAGGATGAAGACGATGCCCAGCTTGCTTTGAAGTTTATTAAGCCGGATAAATCATGGAAGTTTGATATTAAATCAACAGTCAGCGCTTTTTCTGATCAGTATCAGCAGGAAACAGGCGATCAGCTGACTGACTTTAATAAAGGAAACGTAAAAGCAAGAACAAGAATGATCGCGCAATACGCGATCGGCGGCCAGGAAGGCCTTCTTGTGTTAGGAACAGACCATGCTGCTGAAGCAGTGACTGGTTTCTTTACGAAGTACGGTGACGGCGGAGCAGACCTCCTGCCGCTGACAGGCTTGACGAAGCGCCAGGGAAGAACCCTGCTGAAAGAGCTGGGTGCACCGGAACGCTTATACTTAAAAGAGCCGACTGCCGATCTGCTCGACGAAAAACCGCAGCAGTCGGATGAAACAGAGCTTGGCATTTCCTACGACGAGATTGACGATTATCTCGAAGGAAAAGAAGTATCAGCGAAAGTATCAGAAGCGCTGGAAAAACGCTACAGCATGACTGAACATAAACGCCAGGTTCCGGCGTCTATGTTTGATGACTGGTGGAAATAAGTTGAAGAAAGCCCGCTCTCGGAGCGGGCTTTTGTCGTGTACAGGAGCTTTATTTGATGCGGATATGATTCAGCTTTACCATTAATCTGTCGGTGAACCTTCGGAGGCTGCCTCTCGTATCAGGATCTAATGGGAGTTCGGCTCTCGCGGCAATGTTCTCTGCCACATCCTGAATCGACAGGTTGTCTGTTTGAATGTGGTCCTCAAAAATGGGTGATGATAAACCTTCAACGCAGCGGTCAATTTGTTTGGCGGCCCATGAGTTTTTTCCTTCTGCTCTGGTGCGCAGCCTTTTTAACAAGGTTTCCTTTGAAGCCATTAGTGTAAAGTGGTGAACGATCCTGCCTTCCTGTCTGAGCCTGCCGATGATCTCATTGAAGTATTCAGGATGTACAATCGTCATAGGCACAATAATGATGCCGCGGTATGTATCTGTCAGAGAAGCTAGCAAACTGTAATTGAACGCCCGCCATAAAGGATAGCTTTGAAAATCGTCCTTTGCGATCTCCTGCGGCACCATGGAGCGCAGCGCAAAACCCAATTTCTCGGGATCATACACGTAAGATGGGTTCAGCCTTCTGTGCAGTTCGAAGGCTGTTTGTGTTTTTCCGGAACCGAATGCCCCGTTTATCCAAATGATCATCGCCATTTATCCCTTCCTATTTATCATACAGAAAAAGACCCTTCCATCGAAGAGTCAGCTGGAAAAACAATAAAGGCGGAAGGTTTTAATGCTTTTTTGCGTCGAAGTATTAAAATACCTGGGGAAATGTTGTACAATGAATGTCATTCAGGCAAAAATGGCTAAACAACAAAGCGCACTATAAGCTTGACCGGTAAAGCCGGTATCTATATAAATATTCGCTAAATAAGCATATAATGAATATAAAATTTCATTCCTTAGGAGGATTTCGCCGAAGATGAACGCTAAACGAGCCATCCCAGTAAGAGAAAGAAATATCGTCCTGATCGGATTCATGGGTGTAGGAAAAACAACAATCGGCCAATTGGTCGCTAAAAAATTATATAGAGATTTTATTGATATTGACCAGCAGATCGAAAAGGATTTCAATATGTCAATTCCTGAGATATTTGAGAAAAAGGGAGAAGACTTTTTCCGGAAAACGGAGAAGGAATATATTTTAGACATCTGCCATCATAAACGATTCAAAATCGTATCTCTGGGCGGGGGATCTTTTAAACAAGAAGAAATCAGGAATTGCTGTCTGGAAAACTGTCTCGTGCTTCATCTGGACCTGTCATGGGAGAACTGGAAGCAGCGCGCGGATTTATTGATCGAAAGCCGCCCTGTACTGCATAACCGTTCAATGGATGAAATGGAACAGCTGTTTAACGAAAGAAAAGTCATTTATGACAAGCACAATTCAAAAGTGGCAACAGACAACCTTTCCCCGGAAGAGGTTGCCGATTACATTGTTGAGACATTAAAAATTGGCTGGGATCTTTATCAGCCGATGTAAAAAGCCGTGCGCAGCGCACGGCTTTTTTTATCGTTTTATCCCTTGTATCAAAATCGCTTTTAAACAAAAGGAGATGGGCTGTCCGTTTTGGTTCAATGTAATACAGAACGTGTCGCGTGCTTCGTCTGATGCGTGATTCAAGTGGGTAATGATTTGTTTTTCTCGGTCAGCGGGGGTTCCGCCTCGTTTGATCCAGCTATCGTATTGAATCGGCAAATTCCACTTTTGGATGTCTTGATAGGCCAGTTGATTGGCGCTGAACATCGCCTGCCATTCTGATAATGAGCTTTCACGAACATGGGAAGGGTCTCGAAGCCGGTTCAAATGATTGACAAACTCATCAAGAACGGGATCTTCAGGCGCGTAATGATCAACTAAGAGAAAACGTCCGTCCTGTTTTAGTACGCGTGCAACCTCTCTGACAGCTTTGCGGACATCTGAAAAATGGTGGGCTGCGTATCGGCAGGTGATGATGTCAAATGAATCGTCGGGGAAGGGGAGTGACTCTGCCGTTCCTTGCTGAAAGCGTACGTTTTCAGCTCCTTTTTCTTGCGCGAAGGAGGACGCAACCTCAACCATCTCTTTCGTCGCATCAACACCGATGCACTCCTGTACATAAGGAGAAAATGCCAGGGCCGTATGGCCGGCGCCCGCTCCGATATCCAGCACCCGATGCTCTGCCCGGCATTCCGCTGTTTTGATCATCAACCCCAAATCTTCCCCCTCGGCAAATACCTTTTCATCCCGATACATCTCGGCGTTTTTAGAAAACGGTGTTTCATTTGTCATTTGAACCAGCTCCTTCTTTTCGTAAATGATGATATGGATTATGTTAGCAATTTCTGTTATGATTCGTCCAAGATATAAAAATGATGAAAACGATAGGTTCAACCTATGGAGGCTGAAATGGATATTAAAGTGATGGAATATGCAGCGGAAATTGCCCGGCGCCAAAGCTTTACAAAGGCGGCGGAACATCTTCATATCGCACAGCCGTCTCTCAGCCAGCAAATCAAAAAGCTTGAGGCTGAGCTGGGGCTTACCCTTTTTCACAGATCTCATGGCTCTGTTACACTGACACCCCACGGCAGGCGTTTCATTGAAAAAGCCGAGGACATCATTCGTTCCAGAGATGATTTGCTTCGGGAAATGCAGGAGCGATCACAGGGAATCGGTCATAAATTATCCATCGGGATTCCTGCTGTAACAGGGAGATATCTCTTTCCTCCGCTGCTGAAGCAGTTTTTGGCGCGCTATCCTCATGTGGAGGTTCAGCTTGTTGAAAAAGATCCGGTTTCATTAGAGGAGATGACGGCAAAGGGAGAAGTTGACCTTTCTGTTTTATCCTTGCCGATCGAGGATGAACGGCTCTCCATTATACCCTTGCTCACGGAACCGATTGTTCTCGCGGTGCCGAAGGAAAAACAAAGGTGGATGCCGCCGGAAATGGTCGCGCTGATTGAGAAAGCGCTGGAAGAAGATGAGGGACACCAGCCGTGTGTGCCGCTTGACATGGTAAGGAACGTGCCATTTATTCTGTTAAAAGAAGGCTTCGGCTTTCGCAGGACAGTTCTCGATCTCTGTGCGGAAAGCGGCTTTAAGCCGAATGCCGCCTTTAAGACAAGCCATATTGAAACCGCCCAATCTCTTGTGGCTAACGGATTAGGTGTGACAATGGCGCCGAATATGGTCAGAAGGGATAAAGATCCGGGTGTGATCTATTTATCGATTCAATCCGCGCCATCACGAACCCTCGTCTTCGTCTTTTTAAAGAACCGCTATGTCAGTCTGACCGCCCGGGCCTTTATGGAACTAAGCCGGGAAAGTCTTAAACAAACGTTTGATGAAGGCTGTCTGGGAAACAAAGATGAAAATATTTAGAAAACAAAGCCGAAACGTGGTAGTATAGGAATACAAACTATATCTTATAAAACAAAGGGGAATAATCGGAAATGCAACTATTCGATCTGCCGCTCGACCAATTGCAAACATATAAGCCTGAAAAAACAGCACCGAAAGATTTTTCTGAGTTTTGGAAATTGTCTTTGGAGGAACTTGCAAAAGTCCAAGCAGAACCTGATTTACAGCCGGTTGACTATCCTGCTGACGGAGTAAAAGTGTACCGTCTCACATATAAAAGCTTCGAAAACGCCCGCATTACCGGATGGTACGCGGTGCCTGACAAGGAAGGCCCGCATCCGGCGATCGTGAAATATCATGGCTACAATGCAAGCTATGATGGTGAGATTCATGAAATGGTAAACTGGGCACTCCATGGCTACGCCGCATTCGGCATGCTTGTCCGCGGCCAGCAGAGCAGCGAGGATACGAGTATTTCACCGCACGGTCACGCTTTGGGCTGGATGACGAAAGGAATTCTGGATGAAGATACATACTATTACCGCGGTGTTTATTTGGACGCCGTCCGCGCGCTTGAGGTCATCAGCAGCTTCGACGAGGTTGATGAAACAAGGATCGGTGTGACAGGAGGAAGCCAAGGCGGAGGTTTAACCATTGCCGCAGCAGCGCTGTCAGACATTCCAAAAGCCGCGGTTGCCGATTATCCTTATTTAAGCAACTTCGAACGGGCCATTGATGTGGCGCTTGAACAGCCGTACCTTGAAATCAATTCCTTCTTCAGAAGAAATGGCAGCCCGGAAACAGAAGTGCAGGCGATGAAGACACTTTCATATTTCGATATTATGAATCTCGCTGACCGAGTGAAGGTGCCTGTCCTGATGTCAATCGGCCTGATTGACAAGGTCACGCCGCCGTCCACCGTGTTTGCCGCCTACAATCATTTGGAAACAGAGAAAGAGCTGAAGGTGTACCGCTACTTCGGACATGAGTATATCCCTGCTTTTCAAACGGAAAAACTTGCTTTTTTTAAGCAGCATCTTAAAGGCTGATAAATGTGAAAAGCCGCCGCGCATATCATCAGGCGGTTTTTTTCTGCAAACTGCCGGAATGAGAACAGACTGGAGACGAATAGATATGAAACAAAGAATCATTGATGAATTAAAACGGATCGAGCAGTCATACGGAGTTAAAATCGTGTATGCCGTCGAGTCAGGAAGCCGCGCATGGGGATTTCCCTCGCAGGATAGTGATTACGACGTCCGCTTTATTTATGTGCCGAAAAAGGAGTGGTATTTTTCAATTGAGCAGGAGCGTGATGTCATTGAGGAACCGATTCACGATTTGCTGGATATCAGCGGCTGGGAGCTGAGAAAAACGCTTCGGCTTTTCAAAAAGTCAAACCCTCCGCTCCTCGAATGGCTGTCCTCAGACATTGTGTATTATGAAGCATTTACGACCGCAGAGCAGTTAAGAAAACTGCGGACGGAGGCATTTAAGCCTGAAGTAAGCGTGTATCACTATATCAATATGGCGAGAAGGAACGTCAAGGATTATCTACAAGGACAAGAGGTCAAAATTAAAAAGTACTTCTACGTTCTTCGGCCTATTTTGGCCTGCCAATGGATTGAAAAGCACGGAACCATTCCGCCAATGGACTTTACTGTTTTGATGAATGAACTTGTTGCTGAACCCGAACTGAAGGCTGAAATGGAAACCTTGCTTGAACGGAAAAGAAGAGGGGAAGAGCTTGACCTCGAAGCAAGAATCGATGTTATTCACCAATTCATTGAAACGGAAATCGAAAGAATCATGGAAGCGGCAAAAGAACTGAAGGCAGAGAAAAAAGATATGACACCTGAGTTGAACCGTTTGCTTTTGAATACGGTTGAAGAAGTGTGGAAGGATGGAGGAAGCTGATGTTTTTTGTCGCTTCCTTTTCTGCTTTATTCGACAGAATCCCCCCCGACTTTCTAACTATCTGATTGTGGCAAATCCACAAAAATAATCAGAATCTTTGTATTTTGAGAATATTGTGAACGCCTGTTTTGTCCATTTACAATAAACTCATACAAATACTTCTTAGATTGCGGGGTGTTGAGGTTGGAAGTGATCACAAGAGATTTTTTCTTATTTTTATCCAAAAGCGGCTTTCTCAATAAAATGGCGAGGAACTGGGGAAGCCGGGTAGCAGCGGGTAAAATTATCGGCGGGAATGACTTTAACAGTTCAATCCCGACCATTCGACAGCTTAACAGCCAAGGCCTGTCAGTTACTGTCGATCATTTAGGCGAGTTTGTGAACAGCGCCGAGGTCGCACGGGAGCGTACGGAAGAGTGCATTCAAACCATTGCGACCATCGCGGATCAGGAGCTGAACTCACACGTTTCTTTAAAAATGACGTCTTTAGGTTTGGATATAGATATGGATTTGGTGTATGAAAATATGACAAAAATCCTTCAGACGGCCGAGAAACATAAAATCATGGTCACCATTGACATGGAGGACGAAGTCAGATGCCAGAAAACGCTTGATATTTTCAAAGATTTCAGAAAGAAATACGAGCATGTGAGCACAGTGCTGCAAGCCTATCTGTACCGGACGGAAAAAGACATTGACGATTTGGATTCTTTAAACCCGTTCCTTCGCCTTGTAAAAGGAGCTTATAAAGAATCAGAAAAAGTAGCTTTCCCGGAGAAAAGCGATGTCGATGAAAATTACAAAAAAATCATCCGAAAGCAGCTCTTAAACGGTCACTATACAGCGATTGCCACACATGACGACAAAATGATCGACTTTACAAAGCAGCTTGCCAAGGAACATGGCATTGCCAATGACAAGTTTGAATTTCAGATGCTGTACGGCATGCGGTCGCAAACCCAGCTCAGCCTCGTAAAAGAAGGTTATAACATGAGAGTCTACCTGCCATACGGCGAGGATTGGTACGGCTATTTTATGAGACGCCTTGCAGAACGTCCGTCAAACATTGCATTTGCTTTCAAAGGAATGACAAAGAAGTAAAAAAGGAGAGATTATCATGACAACACCTTACAAACACGAGCCATTCACAAATTTCCAAGATCAAAACAACGTGGAAGCGTTTAAAAAAGCGCTTGCGACAGTAAGCGAATATTTAGGAAAAGACTATCCGCTTGTCATTAACGGCGAGAGAGTGGAAACGGAAGCGAAAATCGTTTCAATCAACCCGGCTGATAAAGAAGAAGTCGTCGGCCGAGTGTCAAAAGCGTCTCAAGAGCACGCTGAGCAAGCGATTCAAGCGGCTGCAAAAGCATTTGAAGAGTGGAGATATACGTCTCCTGAAGAGAGAGCGGCTGTCCTGTTCCGCGCTGCTGCCAAAGTCCGCAGAAGAAAACATGAATTCTCAGCTTTGCTTGTGAAAGAAGCAGGAAAGCCTTGGAACGAGGCGGATGCCGATACGGCTGAAGCGATTGACTTCATGGAGTATTATGCACGCCAAATGATCGAACTGGCAAAAGGCAAACCGGTCAACAGCCGTGAAGGCGAGAAAAACCAATATGTATACACGCCGACTGGAGTGACAGTCGTTATCCCGCCTTGGAACTTCTTGTTTGCGATCATGGCAGGCACAACAGTGGCGCCGATCGTTACTGGAAACACAGTGGTTCTGAAACCTGCGAGTGCTACACCTGTTATTGCAGCAAAATTTGTTGAGGTGCTTGAAGAGTCCGGATTGCCAAAAGGCGTAGTCAACTTTGTTCCGGGAAGCGGAGCGGAAGTAGGCGACTATCTTGTTGACCATCCGAAAACAAGCCTTATCACATTTACGGGATCAAGAGAAGTTGGTACGAGAATTTTCGAACGCGCGGCGAAGGTTCAGCCGGGCCAGCAGCATTTAAAGCGTGTCATCGCTGAAATGGGCGGGAAAGATACGGTTGTTGTTGATGAGGATGCGGACATTGAATTAGCGGCTCAATCAATCTTTACTTCAGCATTCGGCTTTGCGGGACAAAAATGCTCTGCAGGTTCACGTGCAGTAGTTCATGAAAAAGTGTATGATCAAGTATTAGAGCGTGTCATTGAAATTACGGAATCAAAAGTAACAGCTAAACCTGACAGTGCAGATGTTTATATGGGACCTGTCATTGACCAAGGTTCTTATGATAAAATTATGAGCTATATTGAGATCGGAAAACAGGAAGGGCGTTTAGTAAGCGGCGGTACTGGTGATGATTCGAAAGGATACTTCATCAAACCGACGATCTTCGCTGACCTTGATCCGAAAGCAAGACTCATGCAGGAAGAAATTTTCGGACCTGTCGTTGCATTTTGTAAAGTGTCAGACTTTGATGAAGCTTTAGAAGTGGCAAACAATACTGAATATGGTTTGACAGGCGCGGTGATCACAAACAACCGCAAGCACATCGAGCGTGCGAAACAGGAATTCCATGTCGGAAACCTATACTTCAACCGCAACTGTACAGGTGCTATCGTCGGCTACCATCCGTTTGGCGGCTTCAAAATGTCGGGAACGGATTCAAAAGCAGGCGGGCCGGATTACTTGGCTCTGCATATGCAAGCAAAAACAATCAGTGAAATGTTCTAAGCGGGACTAAATGGGCATCCTCCCTGCGGGGGTGTCCATTTCATCCATATACTATAAAAAAGAGGAGGAAGTGCCATAGAAAACACACAGCTGATTATTTCGATTTGTATTTATATGGCGGGAATGCTGCTAATCGGCTACTTTGCTTACAAGCGTACGTCGAATCTGACGGATTACATGCTGGGAGGACGCTCTTTGGGTCCGGCAGTAACTGCTCTCAGTGCCGGCGCTGCCGATATGAGCGGCTGGCTGCTAATGGGGCTTCCGGGCGCCATGTTTTCTACTGGTCTGAGCGGCGCTTGGATCGTCATCGGACTTTGCCTTGGAGCGTGGGCGAACTGGCTTTACGTCGCACCGCGGCTGAGAACCTATACTGAAAAAGCGGGGAATTCCATTACAATTCCCGGATTCCTGGAAAATCGCTTCGGAGATCAAACAAAGCTTCTCAGACTGTTTTCAGGAATTGTCATTTTAGTCTTTTTCACGTTTTATGTATCGTCCGGAATGGTGTCCGGCGGCGTCTTATTCAACAGCATCTTGGGGATGGATTATCACACCGGCCTGTGGATTGTGACGGGTGTTGTTGTGGCATACACCCTGTTTGGCGGCTTTTTGGCAGTCAGCTGGACAGATTTTGTTCAGGGGATTATTATGTTTGCCGCACTCATTCTTGTGCCGATCGTTACGTTTTTCCACACGGGAGGAGCAGGTGATACAGTTGCTGAAATCCGCTCTGTAGATCCTGATATGTTTAATATTTTCAAAGGAACGAGCGTCCTTGGCATTATTTCTTTGTTTGCCTGGGGGCTGGGATACTTTGGCCAGCCGCATATTATTGTGCGTTTTATGGCGATCACGTCTGTCAAAGAGATCAAAAGAGCGCGCAGAATCGGGATGGGCTGGATGATTTTGTCTGCAGTAGGCGCAGTGCTGACCGGTTTGGGCGGAATCGCTTATTACCATCAGCGGGGCATGACACTGAAGGACCCTGAGACGATTTTTATTCAGTTAGGGAATATCTTGTTCCATCCGATTATCACGGGTTTTCTGATTTCAGCGATTTTGGCCGCGATTATGAGTACAATTTCTTCCCAGCTGCTTGTGACATCAAGCTCTCTGGTAGAAGATTTGTATAAGTCGATGTTCAGACGCTCAGCTTCAGATAAAGAACTGGTGTTTTTAGGCCGTCTGGCTGTTCTGGCTGTTTCAATTGTCGCGTTGGTTCTGGCTTGGGAGAAAAATAACACCATCCTTGGATTGGTCAGCTACGCGTGGGCGGGCTTCGGTGCATCATTCGGGCCGGTTGTACTGCTCAGTCTGTTTTGGAAACGAATGACCAAATGGGGGGCACTCGCCGGCATGATTGTGGGAGCAGCGACTGTAATCATTTGGGCGAATGCCGGTCTTTCGGACTTTCTGTATGAAATGATACCTGGTTTTGCTGCGAGTCTATTATCTGTCTTTTTTGTCAGCATATTGACGCAGGCTCCGTCACAAGCTGTCACAGACCAGTTCAACGACTACCAAGATACAATGTCACAATAAAGATCGAAAGGAGGAGGAAGGGGCTGTCCCTTTTTCCTCTTTTCTCCTTTTAAGCGGCCATTTTTTTCTTTTGGAAACAAACGTATTTTTTTCTATACAAAAAGACCCCGTATGGATATGATTAAAGTAAAAAAAGTATAGGAGAAAAAGGTATGGAAGAGCTTTTAGAGAGAGTTTTTTCATTTTCAGATGTTGATAAGCTGATTGATTTTATTAGCTATGAGCTGCAAAAGCCAGTGATACTGGAAAGCGCGGATTTCTTTTTGTTAGCCTATAATTCTTACTATATTAACCATTTTGATTCTGCCAACCAGCAGACTATTTTTTCGAAAAAGTGTCCGGTCCAGATTTTTGAGAGGTTTCTGAAGGACGGAATTATTGAAAAATTGAAAACAGAGCCTGAGCCTTTTCGCGTCAATAAAATTGAAAGCATTGGGTTAAACCAGAGGGTGGTCGTGAGTGCAAAGCACAAAGGGGAAGTCATGGGCTACATCTGGATTCAGGAGCTGGACCAAAATCTGACGGATGAAGAGCTCGACTTTTTGTACGAGACCTCCTTCCATGTCGGGAAAATCATTTATAAAACGAATAAATTGAAACAGGAAAAGGAAGAAAAAGCAGAGGATCTCATCAAACGGGCGATCTATCAGCAATTTACCTCTGAGAAGGAACTCAGACGGGAAGCTGAAAGGATCAACACCGTGCTGCCTTCCATGTTTTCAGTTGTGATCCTGCACGCCGCAAATGGGGATGGGGAAGCGGTTGAGGATTTAAAGGAAAATATCAGGTCGTACCTGAATTTACGGGATAAGGTCAGTCATGTCTTAACGATCGAATCAAACATTGTCATCGTCGTAGCGAGTTTTTCCCAAAAAAGCTCCGTCTCCTCAGCAGCTTCTGAATTTATTAACAAGCTGTTAACACATTTTCACTTTCAAAAAATACCTACCCCTATTTATATCGGTATCGGAAACGAATATAATCACCTATTAAAACTTGGCAAGAGCTACACAGAAGCACTTGAAGTCATCAAAGCCGCAGAAATCACCGGCAATCAGGAAAACATTCCATATGAATATGCCAAACTCGGCATTTACCGTTATTTAGAAAGCATCGAACAGAAAAATGAATTTTTAGAATACGAGAATAAAGATTTAGCTTTATTAAAAGCGAAAGACGAAGAAAGCAGCACTGAGCTGCTCAAAACCTTGGAAATCTATCTCCTCAACAACTGCAAAACAAAACCAGCGGCAGAACAGCTGTTTATTCACCAAAATACATTGAATTACCGCATCAAACAGATTACTGAGATGACGTCGATCGATTTAAGCGATTTCAGAACGCGGTGCCAGCTCTATCTCGATTTGATGCTGATGAAAAAGAAATAAAAAAGAAACCAGTACTTGTACTGGTTTCGTCTTCACTTAAAATCCTCTGTAAACATACGGATCATCAGGTTTTTTAATGGTATTCCAGTCAGTTACTTTGACGACAGGGAGAGTTGACTTGAATGGCTGGTAATACTCTGAGGCCAGAGTGCCCTTAATGTGAATCCATTCATCATCCTTAATGTCCATGTCCTTCGGAAATTCCACAAGCATCCCGTACACGCCGGAATCAGCGATACAGTGAATGATGCCAAACCTTAATACGAACAACTGATTTTTGTTAATTGCGTTTCCTTTGTAAGCAAATCCATGGAATTCTATCGTCCGTCCGAGAAATTCACCCGGATAGTTATAGATGGTTTCCATTCCTTTTAGGAAATCGTCATCGGTCAGAGAAATCTCTTTTTTGCTGGAATACTTATTAAACAGCTGTTTCATTTGTTTGTCATAGCTGTCTTGCGCGTAATAAAGGCTGGCATCAGGCCGCAAATACTGTGTTTGGGAGTAGTGATCTCCGCTCTCCATCGCCTTAAACGAGAATCCTTTTGTTTTGACTATGGATGAGTCAAGCGTTGCAATCGGGAAGAAGATGCCTGACACCAAAGGAAAAAGAAAAACAACATAAATCAAATAACGCTGATAAAATGGCTTGTTTTGTTCATGGTCATGCTCGTGATCATGGCCGCACCCGCAATCATGGTCATGGTGATGCCCGCTTTTTTCAGGCGACTTGATAAATAGATATGCTTGGACGGCGGTCAGAATGGCCAGCAGGAAGATCGCAATAAAGGATAGATAGGCATATTTCATATTGATATATTTTGTTAGATTTCCTGAGGCATGCAGATGATAAAAGAAAAACGTAAATCCCATCAGCACCAATAAACGAAACATCCAATCACCCCTTTACCAGTAGTGATCCCGCTAAAACAATCACGACAATGTATGTAATCAGCAGGAAAACAAATCGTTTTTTGAAGGCCGCAAGCATCATCAATAGATTCTTAATATCCACCATTGCGCCAAAGACGAGAAAGGCGATTAACGATCCTAATGAAAATGTGCTGCTGAAGGAAGACGCGATGAACGCATCAACTTCTGAACAAAGCGACAGGACAAACGCCAGACCCATCATCACGAGGGAAGAGGATACATCATTCTGCCCGATCGCAAGCAGAGTGGATGTTTTGACATACGTCTGCATAGCGGCTGCGATAAAGGCGCCGATGATTAAATATTTCCCCACGGAGAAAAATTCATCAATGGCATGCCGCAAGGTCCCGCCCAGTTTTTGGAGCAAGGTGCCGTGATGATGATGGTGGTGCCCGGGTTCATCAGGCTTTAAAAGCTGGTTATCCTTAAATTGATAGGATAAAATGACCCCGATGATCAGCGAAACGGCGAGAGCCAGTCCGCCTCTGTAAAAGACCACGCTCCATCTATTCCCGAACGCAATATAAGTAGAAAATAAAACGATAGGATTAATGATAGGCGCGGTCAGCATGAAAGCAACGCCCGCATGCAGAGGAACTCCCTTTAACAGAAGCCGCCTCGTAATCGGGATGATGCCGCATTCGCAGGCGGGAAATAAAACGCCGGCCAGCGCACCGAATAAAACGGCGAGAAAACGGTTTTTCGGCATGATTCTTGCAATCATTTCTTCAGAAACAAACATTTGAATGATTCCGGAAAGTATGACGCCAATCAGAATAAACGGAATGGCTTCTATTAAAATGCTGATAAAAATAGAATTCAGCTGAAGAAAAGATGATTGTGCTGTCACAATAAAACCTCCGCTCATGTTAAGCTGCCTTTCTTATGATACCAGAAAAAAAGGCACTGCTTGTTTGACGGAGGAAGGGAAAGGATCGTTTCACTTTGGTTAGGATTCCAAAAAACCGAGTAGGATACTGTCTGTTTCTGCAGCTTCTTTTCCGAGCCAAATCAGGTGTCCCCACGAGTGAAGCAAACAGAGAACAGCGCCACGAATGTGCTCTTTTGCATGATGTGCATGTGACAAGTCAACCAATCCATCATAAACACTTTGCATAATCAGCACGGGACATATGATGGCTTGCAGGTCTTTTAAAGAGACAGCGGCGGTTTGTGACAAGTCAATCAGAAATCCTTCACCCGAGCGCTGCCGGCTGTTCATTTTCCGAAATGCTTCTATGTCTTTTTCATTCATCAAGGACTTGATTCGCTGAAACGGAAGCGTGCTGAATTGGGGGCTCATAGCTCGAAACATCAAACGCGGGAAAGCGTTATTCAAGGAAGAAATCAGCTTCCATATCCACTTTTCCACCGGCGGGCGGAAGAGAATTCTCCCCAATTTATATTCAGTGTCTTTTGGGGTGAGCCACTCTTTGGTGACCGCGGATTGCAGGGTCAATGTATTTACTCTTTCCGGATAATGTGAGGCAAAGCATATGCCGCTCGGCCCTCCTGCTGAGATGGCGATCACATGGACACTCTCGATTTGTAAATGATTTAATAATTTCACATAGAAACGGCATGCATTGGCAAGACTTTTTCCAATTTCTTTTGACGTCCGTCCATAGCCAGGCCTTGAAGGCGTAATGATGGAATACCCTTGCTCAATCAACGCTGTGTATCCGAATTCCTCGTAACAATTTGAATGCCCGCCATGCATGATAAGGATGGGGGCACCCTTTCCAGCCACTGAATATTCTAGTGTATGTCCTTCGAAGGTGATCGTTTCGACTCGTCTTTTCATCTGTTACTCCCATTTGTTTTTTGCCTATTATAGGGTTTTCAACAATTGATCACAAGGTGAAGAAATGAATAAACAAAGGCCCTTGAATATGATATACTTTGTATTGATATTCATTCTCAATTAAAATTTTGATATAGATGTGAACGGGAGGCAGGACGGATGGCTGAGAATCAAGAGGTATATGACGTTACGATTATAGGCGGGGGGCCGATTGGGCTGTTTACTGCTTTTTACTGCGGGATGCGGGAGCTGAAAACAAAGGTAATCGAATTTTTGCCGAAGCTCGGAGGGAAGGTGTCTTTATTCTTTCCTGAGAAAATCATTCGCGATATCGGCGGCATACCGGGGATTGCGGGAAAGCAGCTGATCGAGCAGCTGAAGGTGCAGGCGGCAACGTTTGATCCTGATATCGTATTGAATCAGCGTGTGACCGGGTTTGAACGCCTAGATGAAGGCACCATTGTTCTGACGGGTTCTGAAGGGGAAAAGCACTATACAAGAACTGTGATTTTGGCTTGCGGCATGGGTACACTTGAGGTCAATGAGTTTGACAGCGAGGATGCGGCCCGATATGCGGGCAAAAATCTTCATTATGGAGTGGAAAAGCTCGATGCGTTTAAAGATAAGCGCGTGGTGATATCAGGCGGCGGAGATACTGCGGTCGATTGGGCTAATGAGCTTGAACCGATTGCGGCGTCTGTGACTGTCGTTCATCGGCGTGAGGAATTCGGCGGAATGGAAAGCAGCGTGACGAAAATGAAGCAATCATCGGTGCGGGTGCTTACTCCTTATCGGCTGGAGCAGTTGAACGGAGATAAAGAGCGCATCAAAAGCGTGACCGTTTGTCATACTGAGTCTAGCCAGAGGGAAGACATAGAAATTGATGAGCTGATCATCAATCATGGGTTCAAAATTGATCTCGGGCCGATGAAGGAGTGGGGACTGGAGATTGAAGAAGGCAGGGTGAAAGCTGACAGACATATGCGAACGAATCTTCCGGGCGTGTTTGTGGCGGGCGACGCGGCTTTTTATGAAAGCAAGCTGAGATTGATTGCCGGCGGCTTTACCGAAGGCCCGACAGCAGTCAACAGCGCTAAGGCTTATTTGGATCCTAAGGCTGAGAATATGGCGATGTATTCAACCCATCACAAAAAATTGGTACATAAATAAAACAGCCCTTGGGGGAAAGGGCTGCCAGCCATCAGCTGTGAAGGAGCTTTTTTTGCGTCTGTTGATTCTGAATGAAAGCTAGCAATTCATCCTGTTCTTGTACGGCTGTGAATCCATAAGCCTCGGCAGCTGAGTCATCGCCTATACAGACGATAGGAGGCCGGCTTGCTGACAATTCCGGCGAAATGCCAATTTGTTCGCCACCATTGATCAATTGCTGAACGGACAGCTTGTTCGGGCAAATGACCATGTGCAGCGGGGATTCACTGATGGTACGCTGAATCATGTGGGTGAACCGGTCATCTATGACGTTTTCATGAGTGATATAAAACGAACAGGATTCATGTTTTTGCATGTTTTCCACTGCATGGCGGCTCCCGACAACAAGACATTTCTCTGAATCAGGCTGAATGGCGGTGACAAGAAACCCCCGTTTTTCAAGCTCCGTCTTTGCTTGTTCAGATGCTGCACTCAGTTTCGCTGTCAGCTGGCGGATGTCGATTTTCTGAGAAGCCAGTGCTCTGAAAAATTCACAAACCGCCCGGCGCGATGTGAAAAAAACGTCTTCAAAGGTGCCAATCTTTCGAAGAATGTCTTCATTGACAGGCATGTTTTCGGTCCGCCATTTCGGCCACTCGATGACATCGGCGCCGAAATCGCGCAGCTTGTCTGCAAGCGGGTCTTCATCTTCGCCATGAGTCACAACCATCAAATGCCGTCCGATGAGCGGTTTGCTTTCAAACCAGCTGTGTGTTTGAAAGTTGACGATGTCTCCGATGACGATAATCGCAGGGTTTGTAATCTGGTGTTCCTGCACTTTTTGCTGGATGTTCTCAAGCGTTCCTTTCACACTCCGCTGGCGGCCCCACGTTCCCCATTGGATGACAATGACAGGGACAGAAGGTGATTTCCCGTATGAAATAAGCTGCTGGCAAATATAAGACAAGTTCTTGACACCCATGTAAAAAACAAGGGTTTGTACGCTTCGTGCAAGCCCTTCCCAGTCAAGGTTCGGCGTGCCTTTTAATGATTTATCATGCGCTGTAATCATGGCAAAAGACGATGCGAAATCCCGATGCGTGACGGGGATGCCCGCATATAGCGGCGCTGCAATTCCAGAGGTGATTCCCGGCACCATTTCATAGCGAATGCCGTGCTCATGAAGAGCATCTGCTTCCTCGCCGACTCTGCCGAATACGCTCGGATCTCCGCCCTTCAAGCGAACGACGGTTAACCCATTTAATGCTTTTTCAACCAGCAGGGCGTTAATTTCTTTTTGTTTCATAAAATGGCGGTTTGGCAGTTTTCCGCAATAAATAAACTGGCAGTCCGGTGATGCAAATTCGAGCAGCTTCGGGTTGGCGAGCCGGTCATATAAGATCACATCTGCTTCCTCGAGCGCCTGTTTTCCTTTGATGGTGAGCAGGCCTGGGTCGCCGGGTCCGGCTCCCACGAAATATACGATTCCGTTCTTCATGATCATGTCATCCTTCCGTCACTGTAAAAAATGAAGGACCACTAGAAAAGTGATCCGGTCTTTTGATCAATATACGAGATAAACATGTTCTCCTTCGATCAGCGTTTCATATGTTTTGACGCATCCGTGGTCAGGTTCTTGGACGATTCCGTCTTCTAAGGAAATTTTCCAGTCGTGCATCGGGCAGAAAACATATTGACCGCTGACGATGCCTTCTGCCAGGACGCCGCCTTTATGCGGACAGCGGTTTTCGATGGCGCGGATGCTTCCGTCTGAAAGCTTGAAAACCGCGAGCTCCTTATCTTCAATATACACTGTTTTGCCTAATTGTTCAGGCAATTCTTCAATTTTTCCGATACATACTTTTGTTACGTCTTTGTTTACCATGCCCATTCCTCCTCAATGATTGTTTTTGTCATTATGATGTGGTCACGACATTTTCAAATAATTCTTTCGAGGTTTGTTTATCCTCTAAAAAGTCTTTCCACGGATCCTTGTGGACAGAGAGTGTTTCATTCATTCGGTCGTTCAGCTCCTGCCGCTTTTCCGGATCGTTTAACACGGATTGGACATGGGATAAACCGACGCGCTCAAGCCATGCGGACGTACGCTCCAGATAGTTTGCGGTTTCCCTGTAATATTGCAGGTAAGCGCCTGCGTATTCTAAGACTTCTTCATTTGTTTTCACCTTCATCAGCAAATCGCCGGCACGCAAGTGGGTTCCGCCGTTTCCGCCGACATAAAGCTCCCAGCCTCCGTCGATGCCGACAACGCCAAGGTCCTTAATGCCGGATTCCGCACAGTTTCGCGGGCATGCAGACACGGCCATTTTGACTTTGTGCGGTGTGTTTAGCCCTTCGAATTTTTTCTCAAGCGCAATGCCCAGTGCCATGGAGTCTTGTGTGCCGAAGCGGCAGAATTGCTCGCCTACACAAGTTTTCACTGTGCGGAGTGTTTTTCCGTACGCGTAGCCCGACGGCATATCAAGATCTTCCCATACCTTCGGAAGGTCTTCTTTTTTCACGCCGATAAGATCAATTCGCTGGCCGCCTGTCATTTTCACGAGCGGGATCTCATATTTGTCAACGACATCGGCGATCTTGCGCAAATCTGTGGAGTTGGTCACGCCGCCGTACATCCGAGGAACGACTGAGTATGTTCCGTCTTTTTGAATATTGGCGTGCATTCGTTCATTAACAAAGCGGGATGTCCGGTCATCCTCGTATTTGGTTGGATTGATCATGCCTAAGTAGTAGTTCAGAGCGGGCCGGCATTTGGAACAGCCTTCTGGCGTTTTCCAGCCGAGCACATTCATGACTTCTCTTGTATGTGACAGCCCTTTGGCTTTGATTTCTTCTACGACTTCATCTCTCGACAATGTGGTGCAGCCGCAAATGGATTCTTTTTGCGCTGACGCATCAAAGTCTGATCCGAGCGTATGCTGGAGGATTTCTTCTACGAGTGGCTTACAGCCTCCGCATGAGCGGGATGCGCCGGTGCATGCTTTGATCTCGTCCGTTGACGAGCAGCCCTTTTCCTGTATGGCTTGAATAATCGCACCTTTTGACACGCCGTTACAGCCGCAGATGATTTCATCGTCGCTCATCGCTGCGGTTATGCTTGTGCCTGCTTGTTGGTCGAGAGGCTGTAAGATTGATATTTTTGAGGTTTCAGAGATATCGGCTTCTTTTTGAATCATAGAAAACAGGCGGTTGCCTTCGCTGCTGTCGCCGAATAAAACAGCACCGACTATTTGATTGCCTCTCAGGACGATTTTTTTATAGATGCCGTCCTGCTCATCGAAGACTTTAATCGCTTTTTTCTCTTCTGATTCGTTAAAGTCACCGGCAGAGAAAACCTCGACGCCTGATACCTTTAACTGTGTGGAGAGAACGGAGCCCTCATACGGTTTTGTTTCGATGCCGCAAATATGCTTCGCCAGCACTTTTGCCTGTTCATAGAGCGGTGCCACAAGTCCGTAGGCGATTCCTCGGTGCTCGGCACATTCGCCGACCGCGTAAATGTGCGGGATTTTAGTCTGCATATAATCGTTGACGATGATGCCGCGGTTAACCGGAATGCCGCTCTCGGCGCCGAGTGTTGTATTCGGACGGATGCCGACAGCCATGACGACTAAATCAGCTTCAATGCTTGTGCCATCTTTGAAGCGAAGGCCTTCGACACGGTCATCACCGACAATTTCTTCTGTTTGCTTTTCAAGTAAAAAGGTCATACCTTGTTTTTCTAACTCGTTTTGCAGCAGGCGTCCTGCCGTTGCATCAAGCTGGCGCTCCATCAGGAATGGGGCAAGGTGGATGACGGACACGTCCATGCCAAGATTCAGCAGTCCGCGAGCGGCTTCCAAACCAAGAAGTCCTCCGCCGATGACGGCAGCTTTTTTATATTGTTTTGACGCGGCGAGCATTGTGTCTGTATCTTTTATGTCCCGGAAAGCTGTGACGCCTTTTTTGTCTGCGCCCGGAATCGGAAGGATAAAAGGGACCGAGCCTGTCGCCAAGATCAATTCATCGTAAGGCTGGATTCTGTCTGCATCTGTGATGACTGTTTTGTTTTCCGTGTCCACTTTGATGACTGTTTCATTTGTATACAATTGAATGTTGTTTTCTTCGTACCAGTCCCAATCGTTTAACGTAATATCTTTAATATCTGTATCGCCTTGAAGCACTTTTGACAAAAGGATTCGGTTGTAATTGGGATGCGGTTCGGCACCGAAAATTGTGATCTGAAACTCGTCTTTAGCAACACTCAGTATCTCTTCAATGGCCCTTACCCCGGCCATTCCATTACCAACAAGAACTAGCTGTTTTTTTCCCATCAGATGATCCGCTCCTTATCAATGTTTTTTCCAGCGTAGCACAGCAAAAAGGAATATTTAAGATACATGTTATAAAATGTAACAAAATATACGAAAAGTTCTAAAAATTTTATGAAAAATTTAAATAGGTCTGATTCGGACGGCGCATACCTTAAAACCGGGCATTTTACAGGCTGGATCTAAGGCTTCCCCGATTAAATCATTCACATTTTGAGCGTCTGCCCAATGGATGGGAACAAAAACAGTATCTTTTCTGATTTGTTCTGATAATTTGCTGCGGACGGTGATGCTTCCCCGCGGCGATTCTATTTTTACCAGTACACGGTCCTCGATATTGTAGGTCGCTGCTGTTTGCGGATGGATTTCCATAAACGATTCAAAATGTCTCGCGGCAAGGGCGGCGCTTTTTCTTGTTTGGACGCCTGTTAAGTAGTGAGACATGACTCTGCCTGTCGTTAAATAAAGCGGATAATCGGCTGTCGGCTTCTCTTTTGGAACAGGTGGTTCGTTTGGAATCACACTTAATGCCGCTTTTTGATCCGGATGAGCAAATGATTCTGTAAACAAGCGCCCAGTTCCGGGATGATCAGATTCCGGACACGGCCAATGAATGCCGCCTTCACGTCTGAGCCTGTCGTATGAGATGCCTGAATAATCGGCAATCCCGCCTCGGCTCGCTTCTCTCAATTCATTAAAAATATCCTCCGCTGACGTATAAGAAAAGTAGCGGCCCTTGCCGAGAGCGGATGCGAGATCACAAATGATCTGCCAATCATGCTTTGCTTCGCCGGGGCATGGCCGGCTTGCTTCTCTTAATGTCACGCGTCCTTCTACATTTGTCATGGTGCCTTCATCTTCTAAGTAAGAGGAGGCAGGTAAAATCACATCTGCGTATTTCGCAGTCTCAGAAATAAACAAATCGATTGCAACAAAGAATGTCAGTTTCCTTAAAGCCTTTTTCACGAGATTCGCATTTGGGCTGGAGACAGCAGGATTGGAGCACATGAGGAACAATCCTTTGATGTCGCCGTCATTGATTTTTTCCATCATTTCATAGGCTGAGACACCTTTTCGCGGCAGATCATCCTGATGGATTCCCCACACTTTCGCAACATGTGCCCGGTGTTGTTCGTTTTCAATAGATCGATAGCCCGGAAGCTGATCGGCTTTTTGGCCATGCTCTCTTGCACCTTGCCCGTTGCCTTGTCCGGTGATCGCCCCGTAACCTGAGTAAGGCTTGCCGATTTTTCCTGTGATCAGCACCATGTTTAAGAAGCCTTTCACAGCCGCTGTGCCATCGGTTTGCTGTTCAATCCCGCGGGCTGTAAACAGCATGCCGGACGTTTCCTTGGCAAACTTTACAGCAGCTTTTCTTATATCCACCAGGGGGACACTCGTCTGTTCGGCGATGTCATTCAGGTCCAACGAGTCAGTATGCTGCTTCAGCTCTTCGAATCCATTTGTTCGTGATTGAATAAAATCTTCGTTTGCGAGCTGTTCGTCGATGATGATTTTGACGAGACCGTTGGCAAGAGCGGCGTCTGTGCCGGGTTTGATTTTCAAATGAAGATCGGCGATTTTCGTTGTCGCTGTTTCACGGGGATCAATGGCAATGATGTAAGCTCCGTTTTCTTTCGCTTTTTCAAAATACGGCATAATCGTAGGCTGACACTCCGCGATATTGGTGCCGGCCAGAATGATCACACGGGTGTGGGGAATGTCTGATAAGGGATTCGTTAAGCCTCTGTCCGCGCCGAAAGTTTGGTTGGCTGCGGTGGCTGCTGCGGACATACAAAGTCTCCCGTTGTAGTCGATGTATTTTGTCTGTAAGCCTACCCGTGCGAATTTCCCTAACAAATACGCCTCTTCATTTGTAATCGAGGCGCTTCCGTATACCGCCATGGCGTCATGGCCGTGTTCTGCTTGGATCATTGTCACTTGGTCTTTAATGTAATTCAGTGCTTCTTCCCAGGAAACAGGCATAAACTCGCCGTTTTTCTTCAGCAGCGGCCGGGTGATGCGGGAGGAGTTCAGGGCATGCTGGTGGGCGTTCATGCCCTTCATGCATAGCCGACCCTGTGTTGTAGGATTATCAATCCCGATCGCAGTGTACTTTTTGCGCGTGACGATGGTTTGTTCCACGAGCTGCATTTTGCACTGCATGCTGCAAAACGGGCATTGAGTGTCATATGTTTTTTCTGATTGGACGTCTTGCTGTTTATCACGGAAATATCTAAGCAGTCGTTCAGTCAAAATGCCTCATCCTTTCTTATATGCACCCGTCTCTACAGTCGGGTTTTGAATCAGTGACAGATCTGTTTGGAGGCTTTCCAGCAGCTGTGCCCTTAGGTCTTCTTCGAATAGCACTTCTCTGATATGAACGATCCCGAGACGGTCTATCCACTGATGAACAGCTTCTAAGTAATGAGCCGTTTCCCGATAATACTGGATCAGTCCTTTGATCATGCCGGCAGTGCTGTCTTCGTTCTCAGTCACGCAAAACAGAGCTCCTGAACGGGCATGAGTTCCCCGGACGCCTCCGATGTAAATGTCCCAGCCAGCTTGTGTCCGAATTGCGCCGACATCTTGCAGGGCGGCATCGGTGCAGTCTGTTTCACATGATAAGCTGATAGAAATGGGAGCGGGTAAGGGAAGCGTCTCAAGTTGTCTTTCGATTTGGGCTGCCAGCTGCTGAATCGATCGATTTTGCCCGCATGTACATGCTTTGATGCTTTGCAGCGCGTGTCGGTGTTCATTAGTGTAAACGGGCATCTTCAGGTCTTTTTTTATGTTCGGGAGATCCGCAGGCTTGATCCCGGAAAGCTTCAGCCTTTGGCCGTGAGTGATGGATACGTCGGGAATGCTGTATGCCTCAATGATGTTGGCGATGGTTCTTAGCTGCTCCGCGTTTGTCCGCCCGCCGTACATTTGCGGAATCAGGATGCATGTCTCTTCAGTGGCTGGCTCAGGCTGGACAAACCCGGGGTACAGCATTTCCAGATAGTATTGAATCGCAGGAACACAAGTACTGCATCCTTTTTTTGTTCTCCAGTCAAGCTGGTCCATCACTTCTGCCGGATTAGTGAATGGCCTGCGCTGAAGCTCAGCGATGATGTCGTCTTCTGTAAAATCAGTACAGCTGCAAAACGAAGGTGTGCCGGCGGGCTTCGTATATTCGCTGTTGGTCATGTATCTCAAAAGGTCTTCAACGAGCGGTTTGCATCCTCCGCAGGACCCAGTGGCTTTGGTGCAGTGCTTGACTTCCTCAACAGTTGTTAAGCTATTCGTGTGCACCGCGTCTTCAATCGCGCCTTTCGTCACTGTGTTGCATTGGCAAATCGTTTCACTGGAAGGCATGGATTCTAATAAAGGGCCGCTTGTCTCCGGTTCGATGATCTGCTTTTTGACAATGGAGATGTCTCGTTGTTTAAGCAGGCTGTCGAGAAGCCGCTGCTTGTCACGGGTGTCTCCGAATAAAATAACACCGGCCAGTTTGTCATCTACAAAAAGCGCTTTTTTATAAACGCCTGCTTGTTCGTCGTAGATTTTGATGCTCGTCGTGCGTTCATCCTCTTGGATCTTTCCTGCTGACCACACATCGATTCCAGCTATTTTTAAAGCCGCAGATGATGCTGAGCCTTGATATTCCTCACATGGAACGCCGCAAATATGACTGGCGAGAGCTTTTCCCTGCTCATAAAGCGGTGCCACCAATCCGTACACCGTTCCGTTATGTTCGGCGCATTCACCAACGGCGTAGATATTCGGTTCGCTTGTCTGCATGAAGTCATTCACGATGATCCCGCGGTTCACTTTGATTCCAGCGGATACAGCTAATTCAATATTCGGTCTGACGCCGGCCGCCATCACAATCAAGTCTGCTTTTAATGAAGAGCCATCTTTAAAATGGATTCGGTCTGCCTTGGTGGCGCCGGAAATGGAGACGGTGTCTTTCTCCAGAAGAAAGGTTAGGCCTTTTTGTTCCAGCTCTGTTTGCAGCAGCCGCGCCGCTGTTTGATCGAGCTGTTTTTGCATAATGCCGGCGGAGTGGTGAATGACGCTGACATCCATACCGAGATGCTGTAAACCGACTGCAGCTTCCAGTCCTAATAAGCCGGCTCCGATTACCGCAGCCTTTTGAAAGTGCTGAGCCATCTTCATCAGCGCTTGGCAGTCTTCTATTGTCCGAAATCCATAGACACCTTTTTTGTCTGCCCCGGGGATAGGGAGAATATGAGGGGAGGAACCTGTTGCCACTATTAATTTGTCATACGACAGAGTGCGTTTCCGATCTGTGATGACCTGCTGCTGATCTGTATCAATCTGAATAACCGTTTCGCCTGTGTAAAGCGTGATCCCGTGCTTGTCGTACCAATCCTTGCTGTTCAGTGTAATATCATCGAGTGACGCTTCACCCTGCAATACAGAGGATAAGAGAATGCGATTGTAATTGGGATGCGGCTCGGTTCCGAAAATGACAATCTCAAACATGTGATGATTCAGCTTTAATACTTCTTCAATACAGCGGATTCCGGCCATGCCGTTTCCCGCTAACACCAATCTTTGTTTCTTCATGTATCAGACCTCCTTTGGCGAAGCTCGTAAGTTTTCTCCTATTAAAAATTATGTCACAATGCACTGTTAACGCATTAAACGTGTCACAAAAACTTACACATGTCTTTTCCAGAAAATAATGGTCCTATATCCTTGATTCAGAAAATGTAAAATAATGAGGGTCTAGAAAGGGGAATCTTATGAAGCTGTCGGAACTGAAAACTAGCGGTCATCCACTCACTTTGCTCTGTTCCTTTTTATACTTTGATGTCAGTTTTATGATATGGGTTATGCTAGGGGCGCTGGGTGTTTATATTTCTCAGGATTTTGGCCTGTCTCCTTTTGAGAAAGGGCTTGTCGTAGCTGTGCCGATTTTATCTGGATCAGTGTTTCGTATCATTCTTGGTATTTTAACGGACAGAATCGGACCGAAAAAAACGGCAGTGATCGGGATGCTGGTGACGATGATTCCGCTGCTTTGGGGGACATTCGGCGGCCGTTCCCTGACTGAGCTGTATGCCATCGGGATTCTGCTTGGCGTGGCGGGGGCAAGCTTTGCTGTAGCGCTGCCTATGGCCAGCCGCTGGTATCCGCCTCATTTGCAGGGACTTGCGATGGGGATTGCCGGAGCGGGGAACAGCGGCACGTTGTTTGCAACCCTGTTTGGCCCTCGTCTGGCAGAGCAGTTCGGCTGGCACATTGTCATGGGAATTGCGCTAATTCCATTATTGATCGTCTTTATTCTTTTTGTATCCATGGCAAAGGATTCTCCTGCACAGCCGGCTCCGCAGCCGCTCAAAAGCTATCTGCATGTGTTCGGGCAAAAGGAAACATGGTTTTTCTGCCTGCTGTACAGCGTCACATTTGGCGGATTTGTCGGGCTCTCAAGCTTTTTATCTATTTTCTTTGTTGATCAATACCAGCTGTCAAAAATTCACGCGGGCGACTTCGTTACATTATGTGTAGCGGCGGGGAGCTTTTTCCGGCCTGTCGGGGGCTTGATTTCGGATCGTGTCGGCGGCACGAAAGTTCTTTCTGTACTGTTTGTCATCGTGGCACTGTGTATGGCCGGAGTCAGCAGCCTGCCATCTCTCTCAATGGTTATTGTTCTATTGTTTGTCGGAATGATGGGGCTCGGAATGGGAAACGGCGCAGTATTCCAGCTCGTGCCGCAGCGTTTTCGCAAAGAAATTGGCATGGTGACGGGAATCGTCGGTGCGGCCGGAGGAATCGGAGGGTTTTTCCTGCCGAACATCTTAGGATCTCTCAAACAGATGACAGGCACATATGCTATCGGTTTTATCACGTTTTCCTGTATCGTGCTGCTGGCGTTTGCACTTGTGCTTGCCGCAGGCTATTACTGGCGGAAAAGCTGGAGCGCGGAAAGCAGTCCGGCGGATGTATAGGATTTTGACGGACACGCATTTGTGCGTGTCTTTTTTATTTTCTCTTGATTTTCAACAGCGAACCGATCAAAATAAATAGTAATTATTACGATTTGTTAATGAGAGGAGTTTTCTGAATGAATCAACATACGCTGCTCCCGAAAAAAACGGAGCGTCTTCAATACTTTGGATCGGTCAGTCCGATCAAAGGCGAGAAACCAGTGGAAAAAGAGAAAATGAAGGACCTGCAAAATATCAGGAAGGATTATTTTTTTGACATTCAGCATGTAGGTGTCGCTAATGTGTCCCATCCAGTCACAATCACTTCTGCCATGATGCCTGCCGAGCAAACAACGGCTGCGAACTTTACAATGACTTGTAATTTGCCGAGAAATCAGAAGGGGACTAATATGAGCCGGTTAACAGAGCTGCTGCAAGTCTATCATCAAAACGGCTGGGTTCTCTCATTTTCCTCTCTTCAGCAATTTACGAAAGAGCTTGCAGAAAACATGGACATATCATCTGCCACAGTTGAAGTGAGGTTTCCGTGGTTTTTCGAACGGAAAAGCCCGAAGCTTGAGAAAGCGGGTTTGATGCATGCTGATATATTCATGTCTGTCACCTATCGCAAAGATCAGCCGTTTAAACAGCGTGCCGGCATCTCAGCAAAAGTAACGACTCTGTGCCCTTGCTCCAAGGAAATCAGCGAATACAGTGCCCATAATCAGAGGGGAACGGTCAGCATTTGGGCGGATATTCATCCGGCCGCATCGCTGCCAAGTGATGTTAAAGCTGATTTGCTTCACGCCGCAGAATCAAATGCTTCTGCGAGACTGTATCCGGTATTGAAGCGGCCTGATGAAAAAGCCGTGACAGAAACGGCCTATGAAAATCCGAGGTTTGTTGAGGATCTCGCCCGGCTGATTGCTGCAGATTTGTTTGAGCTTGAATGGGTGTCTGCCTTTGAGATTGAATGCCGCAATGAAGAATCGATCCATCTCCACGATGCCTATGCGAAGCTGTGTTTTTCGAAGGAAGTGGATAAAATATGAAACTCTCATTATTCATTATTGCAGTTCTTATGCCAGCCAGCCTGCTGTCAGCCTGCTCCGACCATGCAGAAGAACACGCAAGTATCAATACAAAGAAAACGGTCAAAAACATAACGGACGTTCGAAAAACAGCAAAAACAAGCATTGATTGGACAAAGCCTTCGGGCGGAGAATACCCGGATATTAAACAGAAGCATGTCTGGATTGATGTGAATGTGAAGGAGCAGAAGGCTTACATCAAGGAAGGAAGCAACACCATCTATACAATGATGATCTCTTCTGGTCTTGATCAAACAAAAGATGATGCTACGCCAAAGGGCACCTTTTATGTAGAGCCTGAACGGGGAGAATGGTTTTTCTCCGAAGGATACCAGGAAGGCGCAAAATACTGGGTATCATGGAAAAATCACGGTGAATTTTTATTTCATAGTGTGCCAATGACTAAGGATCAAAAAGTCATCAAAACGGAAGCAGAAAAACTAGGAACGAAAGCATCTCACGGATGTATCAGGCTGACCATTCCAGATGCGAAATGGGTATATGAAAATATCCCTGAACATACAAAAGTGGTGATCAGCTGAATTGAAAACCGTTGACAAAAAGGAAAAAAGACCATACAATTTAAATCGTAACAATTACGTTTTGAGATAAAGGGCTTATCATTGGCTGTATCTGTGAAAAGCGGAAAGGCTAAGGATCTTGCTGTCATTGATCCCCATGAAGCGTCTCTTGAAAACTGGAAACGAAACCCAAGCTACTTTCTGATGAGATATTTGCGCTTTCCATCGGTTCAGCAACGCAAGTGGAGCAATTGCCCTATGAAGCTGCTGTTTTCCGATTGTCGGCAAGGATTTGCGATGGGGAAAAAGGATTAAACGCGGTTGGAGCCTTTACTGATTTAGAAATCGGGTGGAGCGAGAAAAGAGCGCGAAAAGCTGCTCTACACCATTGTACATACGGCGAAGTATTCAATTTAAATCGTAATCATTCTATTTTAATGGAGGCACTATTATGAAAAAAATTCCGGTTACCGTACTGAGCGGTTATCTAGGTGCGGGAAAAACAACATTGCTGAACAGCATTCTGCAAAATCGCGAAGGCTTGAAAATAGCGGTTATCGTAAACGATATGAGCGAGGTGAACATTGACGCGGGCTTGGTTAAGCAGGAAGGGGGCCTTTCCAGAACAGATGAAAAGCTTGTGGAAATGTCAAACGGCTGCATTTGCTGCACGCTTCGCGAAGACTTATTAATTGAAGTTGAGAAGCTGGCAAAAGACGGACGGTTTGATTATATCGTCATCGAATCGACAGGAATCAGCGAACCGATCCCGGTGGCCCAGACTTTCTCTTATATCGATGAAGAGATGGGAATCGATCTTACAAAATTTTGTCAGCTGGATACGATGGTGACGGTGGTTGATGCCAACCGTTTTTGGCATGATTATCAGTCAGGCGAAAGCCTTCTGGACCGCAAAGAAGCATTGGGGGAAGAGGATGAAAGAGAAATCGCCGACCTCTTGATCGATCAAATTGAGTTTTGCGATGTACTGATCTTAAATAAATGTGATTTGGTCAGCGAGCAAGAGCTCGAACAGCTTGAAAACGTTCTTCGTAAACTGCAGCCAAGAGCCAGGTTCATTCGTTCCGTCAAAGGAAATGTAAAACCGCAGGAGATTTTGCATACAGGGTTATTTAACTTCGAGGAAGCGAGCGGATCGGCCGGCTGGATTCAAGAGCTGACGGCAGGCCATGCGGAACACACCCCGGAAACAGAAGAATACGGTATCTCTTCATTTGTATATAAGAGACGTTTGCCGTTTCATTCTACACGATTTTACCGTTGGTTGGATCAAATGCCAAAGAACGTGGTACGTGCCAAAGGAATCGTCTGGTGCGCATCTCATAACAACCTTGCTTTGCTGATGTCGCAAGCAGGTCCGTCGGTTACGATTGAGCCTGTATCTTATTGGGTGGCGGCGCTGCCGAAGCTTGAGCAGGAGCAAGTCAAGCAGCAGGAGCCGGAAATCCTGGAGGAGTGGGACCCGGAGTTCGGCGACCGCCTAACACAGCTAGTTTTTATCGGAACTGACCTGGATGAAGAAACGATTACGAAAGAGCTTGATCAATGCCTGCTGACTGAATATGAATTTGATTCCGACTGGTCGCTGTTTGAGGACCCGTTTAAATGGAAGCTGAATCAATAGAAAAAAAGCCGTCCCCTGGGGAGCGGCTTTTTTTAATGAAACGTTTGTTTAAACATAATGAGCGTATTTTTTCTCAAGGATATTCTGAAAGACCGCGGCAATGGAGCAGATGGCCCAATAAATGAGAGCGGTCAGAATATACATGGTCATATAATCAAACTCTCTGCCCCCGATAATTTTCGCATGCTGGAGCAATTCCGGTACTGTAATCATCGCAGCGAGAGAAGATGCCTTGATTAAGTCGAGCAATACATTGGCAAGCGGAGGCAGCGCAATACGTATCGATTGCGGCAAAATGATGCCCCTCATCGTCTGCCAATAGGAAAGACCCAGCGAGGATGCGGCTTCCCACTGTCCTTTTTCGACGGATGAAATGGCTGACCGGTTAATTTCCGCAATGTAGGCGGCGCTGTTTAGGCTAAAGCCGATTAAAGCAGCCGTGACAGCGGAAAATTCAATGCCGATATAAGGAAACCCGAAATAAAGGATAAACAAAATCACCAAAATCGGAACGCCCCGCATAAATGAGATATAGAGCTTCGCCGGCCATCTTAACAAAGCAAGCTTTGACATTCTGGCGAGTGATATGAACAGGCCGATCACAGTTCCCGCAAACATGCTTACAAAAGAGATGAGCAGTGTATACCCAATGCCTTTTATGACATAAGGGAACGATTCAATAGCCAGCTTCGTGTTGAAAATATATTCCCATTGAATGCTATTGATCATGGCGTCCGATTACAAATCAACGTCCTGAACGTCGGCATCAATTTTTTTTGATACATCTGCTTTATTGAAGAATTGTTTCGACAGTTTAGTCAAAGAGCCATCCTTGCTCATCTCTTTCAATGTTTCGTTCATCTTTTTCTGAAGTGCCGCATTGCTTTTTTTCATGACAAGGGCCTGTTTGTTCGGCATGTACTTGATGTCAGGATGAATTGTAATGTTGAGATCCGGGAATGCCGCGAGCGCAAGTGTCTGCAGGTAATAGTCGTTTAAAATGACGTCAGTGCGTCCGTTGGCAACATCTTTTAAATATTGCTCATTCGTCGCATTATCATAAATCACTTCTTTGGCGCCGTATTTTCTCGCGACCTCCATGTAGACGGTTGTAGCCGCGCCAGCCGCTTTCTTCCCTTTTAAATCCTTAAGCGTTTTAATCCCTGATAAATCGTCTTTTCGGACAATTGCCGTGCCGTATGAATATTTATATGGAGTAGAAAATGCGAACTTCTTCTCGCGGTCCTTCGTCACATCGATGTCATTCGCGGCTGCGTCAACCTGTCCGCTGTTCACCGCTGTCAGCATCCCGTCAATGCCCATCTCCTTGAACTCAACCTTCAATCCCAGGCGTTTTGCCGCTTCACGAACGACTTCAACCTCGTAGCCTGTCAGCTTATCGGAGCCAGAGTCGGTATCATGATAAGAAGTGGGATAAAGCGTGCCTGATGTAGCGACTACGATTTTCCCTTTATCCTTAATCTGCTCCCAGCCTGTATCCTTGGAATCGGCTTCATTTTTGCCCGAACAGGCTGCCAATATAAGAAAGAAAGCCATTGTGAAACTGAATATAACGGCTTTGGAATGCATGAATGATTTCACCTATAGTTCCCCCAATCTGTTAATCAACTAAAAAGATAGCATTGAACATAAGGGGTTGCAATATGTTGATCGCGTTTTCAAAAAGTTCGAATTGTGTATACAAAAGACATGGGTGGGTGTTTAAAAGCGTCTATGAAGGGAAGAGGTGATGAAAAAAGGAATTGTCCAAGGATGAATGCCAGACGTACCAAGGAAACACATGTGAAAGTGAAGGATGCAGCAGACCCGTCACTCATCTATGCCAATACCGGAAGAAATGGTCAAGAGGCATGAAACCGATTAAATTTAAGTCTTGCTGATGCCCCTAAGGCATATGATATATTCGATGAGAAAAAAATGGAAACATTTAAACCATAATGGGGAGTCAAATGAATATTTACAAACCAGCCTGATTTTGGATCAGACTTGGAGCTGCATTGTTAGACTACATTATAGTCTCCGTGCCGCTTTTGCTGATCTATTGGCTGATTACAGGAAAAGACCCAAACGACAGCATGTTCATAAGTTTAGTTGTTCTGCTGTACTCTATTTTGCTGCCGGTGTTTTGGCGCGGCTACCTTATCGGAAAAAGAATCTGCGGAATCTGAATCGTAAAAAAAGACGGATCACAAGTCAGCTTGTTAACAATGTTTTTACGGGTTATTGTAGCCGGCCTGGTTTACGTTATAACCTTCGGACTCGGCTTGATCGCCAGCCTGATTCTGATTGCCGTACGAGAAGACAAACGGACCCTGCATGATTTAATCGCGGGAACGTATGTCACTTATGCGACGCCAGGTGAAGAAGAACTTAATGCTGACGAAGAGATTAGAAAGAGCGAATAATGGTTCGCTCTTTTTATTTTTATGCATAAAAAATACAAGGCAGCAAAACATATGAAAAATAGATTGGAGGAATAAACTGGATGAAACGAATAACCATCAACATCATCACAATGTTCATTGCAGCGGCTGTCATTTCTCTGACCGGTACAGCTGAGGCCGTTGAAAAACAGCAGCAGCCTCCCGCAAATGTTACACTGACAGATCAGCAAAAGAAAGAGATTGAACAACTGGAAGCAGAGATTCTTAAAAAGCGCAAAGACGTGATCTCAAAGTATGTACAATATGGTGTCCTGCCTAAAGAAAGAGGAGAACACATCAAAAATCACTTGGACAAACACTTTGAAATGATGAAACAAAACGGCTTTGTTCCAAAGCACCATCCTCATCCGCATAAATTTGAAAAAAGACATTAAGATTTTAAGCATCCAATGGGAATTGGGTGCTTTTGCGTTATTTACAGGTAGGCAATATTAGTTGAGCTGTTCCGCGACTAACATCGAGTTGATATGAAACGCGTTTCATAGCCTATGATAGGTTTATCAAATAATTCAGGAGTGATAAACACTATGATCCACCGGCATCCAGAATCTTTTCCGAAACATTTTTTGTGGGGCTCTGCTTCTGCAGCGTACCAGATTGAAGGCGCTTGGAATGAAGATGGCAAAGGCCCTTCTGTTTGGGATGTGTTTACGAAAATACCGGGCAAAACGTTTAAAGGAACCAATGGCGACATTGCGGTTGACCATTATCACCGATTTAAAGAAGATGTCGCTCTGATGGCTGAGATGGGGTTAAAAGCGTATCGATTTTCCGTCAGCTGGCCACGGGTTTTTCCAAAAGGAAAAGGAGAGATCAATGAAGCAGGTCTAGCGTTTTACGATAGACTGATTGATGAATTGCTTTCTCATCACATCGAGCCGGTTCTGACTTTATATCACTGGGATTTGCCTCAAGCGCTTATGGACGAATACGGCGGGTTTGAATCCAGAAACATCATAGAGGATTTTAATCACTACTGTATTACTCTTTATAAACGTTTTGGAGACAGGGTGAAATATTGGGTTACGTTAAACGAACAGAACTACAATTTTAATCACGGATTTATTACAGCCATGCATCCGCCTGGAGTGAAAGACAGAAAACGATTTTACGAAGCAAACCATATTGCGTTTCTGGCTAATGCAAAAGCCATCGAATCATTTAGAGAATATGTGCCTGAAGGCAAAATAGGTCCTAGCTTTGCTTATTCTCCGGCTTACCCTTTATCAAGCCATCCAGAGGATATACTGGCATTTGAAAACGCCGAAGAATTTACGAACAATTGGTGGCTTGACATGTATTGCTGGGGAACCTACCCGCAAATTCCATTCCGCTACTTGGAAAAACAGGGATGGGCGCCGACAATTGAAGCAGAGGATATGGACCTGCTCGCCAAAGGGAAGCCTGATTTTGTAGGTGTCAATTATTATCAGACGATCACCTATGAACGAAATCCGCTTGATGGTGTGTCAGAAGGGAAAATGAATACGACAGGCCAAAAGGGAACCAATCAGGAGACGGGGATACCCGGAGTGTTCAAAACGAAAAAAAATCCGCATCTGACAACGAGCAACTGGGATTGGACAATTGACCCAATTGGGCTGCGTATCGGTCTTCGCCGAATTACAAGCCGCTATCAGCTTCCAGTGTTTATAACAGAGAACGGTTTGGGTGAATTTGATAAAGTTGAGGACGGCACTGTACAGGATGATTATCGAATTGATTATTTGCGTTCGCATCTTGAGCAATGCAGACAAGCCATCAGTGACGGTGTCGATTTAATCGGCTATTGCAGCTGGTCGTTTACTGATCTGTTAAGCTGGCTGAACGGCTACCAAAAAAGATACGGATTTGTATATGTCAATCGTGATGAAGAAAGCACATCCGATTTAAAACGCTTGAAGAAAAAAAGCTTTTATTGGTATCAAGATGTCATCAAGACAAACGGAGAAAGTTTATAAAGAGTCCCTGAGAGTTATTCTCTCAGGGGTTTTTCATTACACAGAAACAGCATCAATAATATAAGTGTCGGCGTGCAAATCTGACATTTCAGCCGGCACAGTCCAACATGTCAATTGATAGTCTCCTTTAGGCAGATCAAAGGACAGTCTTTTAGACATAATGCTTTCAATATGAATTCCGTTTTCTGTGACATGAAAAGGAACAGTCACTTTTTTTTCGTAGGAGTTTACTGTTTCTGAACTGTTCAGGCGCAAAAGAATAAAGGCCTTTGTATTTCGCTGTGCCTCAAAGGAAATGGCTCCGTCTGCCGCAGCATATCCTTTTTCAATCGCTTCGTCAGTCCAATCCATTACAGGAGGTGTAGAATCCTTTTGAAATACAGTAAATTGATGATATGAAATCGAAAGTTCTTGCGGCTTCCATGATTTGATCAATGTGCTGTTCCTCCTCTATGTACTGTTTACTGAATTGTGAATAAAACCTTTGTGCCGTCTGGGTAATCGGTAAGCTGATGCCCGACCCAAGAGCCTGCTCCGCGGTTGTCAGCGGGAGAAATGTATTCTACAGAAGCTCCCTCACCGCCTTCTTTGCACATGGCCATTGGCCATTCATCTCTGTCATACCCCTTTTTGGAAGGTACGTCCTGTAATGATTGCTCGCGGCGTTCCTCAGCTCCGTCTCTGTCGATAGTGCACACCTCTGAGTGCCCCTCATTTATCGCATCCTTAATATGCTTGGCCGTTTCGGGATACCGGTCAGATGGGAAGGCGATTGTTTCATCATATTCTTTCGTTTGAGACGTTTTTTGATCAGCTGAGAAAAAGTCTCCTTTTATCAGGCCGACAGCTGCAGCTGCTATGATGACGATGACGAGAAGTATTGTTTTTATGATGTCCGTCGTGATGTTCACCTCCCGCTTTTAAAACTGACACAAGAGTAATCCAGAAAGCATTTGGTGTAAAGGTTTAAATTTTATGTTTTACGCTCAGTTTATTGCAGAAATCGTAATTTTAGCAGATCGAAATATTTGTTTTCAGCAAAATACGATTGCCAATTTACAATAATGATAGTAAGTCATCAGCCGTTTTCGGCTTGATTAATCATTTTAAATTGGCTTATGATACCGGTAAGCTCCTCAGCTAATTGAGAAAGTGTTTCAGAAGCTGCGGTAATCTCCTCCATTGCAGCAAATTGCTCCTCTGTTAATGCAGCCGCTTGCCGGGTATTTTTAGTAGATTCTTTAATGTCGGCCGTATTGGCTGCAAAGGAATCATTTATATGATGTGCACTGGCTGAAATGTTTGTTACAGATGCTGATAAATCACTAATCTCGGCGCTGATTTCACCTGTTGCAGCTGCAATTTCCTTAAATGCATCTCTGGTGCGCTGGATCATGGTGACTCCTTCTGCAGCTTCTGTTTTCACATGCTCAACAGATCTTGCAGACCGGTTCATATCCTTTTGTATTTCTATGATCAGTTTTGAAATCTGTCCCGCAGACTGTTGAGACTCTTCCGCTAATTTACGTACTTCATCAGCAACAACAGCAAAGCCTTTTCCTTGTTCACCGGCTCTGGCAGCTTCAATCGCTGCATTCAGTGCAAGCAGGTTTGTCTGATCGGCAATTTGGGTGATGACCGATAAAATTTGCTCAATTTGTTTAGAGCGGCCGTCTAACTGGTGTATGATTTCTCCGCTTTTCTGAATTGACTGGTGAATCGCATCCATTTGCGCCTGTACATTTGCAATTTCCTTTTGTCCAATGTCTGCTTTTGATTGCGCGAGCTGCCCTTTGTCAGCGATAGCGGCAGTATTTGCAGAAATATCCCGGATGTCTGCTGAAGCTTGTTTTAATGAGCTTTCACTGTTTTCAATTCGGGTGATCTGATCTTGGGCTCCATTTGCAATCTGCTGTACAGCTTCTGTGATTTTTTCTGAAGCTTGATTTGTTTCCTCTGCTCCGGCTGAGAGCTGCTGAGAGGCTGACGCAAGCTGAAGGGCTGATTGTTGTACGGTTTGTATGGTATCGTTCAGCTTCATTCTCATCTTATTATAATAGACGCTTAGTTCTGAAAGCTCGTCACCGGTTTTGTCTGACACCTCTATTGTCATATCTCCGTTTCCGGCACTTTCAAAGGCGCTTTTTAAAGCGTTCAGCCGCTTGTTGATTTTTCTGGTGAAAACCAAAACAAGGATGACTGATACTATAATGACGATAACAAGAACGATAGCGAATTGAGTGAAAAGTGATTGTGTAAGTGATGCTAAAATACTTTGATTAGCTCCGGTATACAGCATGCCGATGATGTTCCCATTTTGATCTTTTAACGGCATGTATGCAGTCTGATAAGAAGAACCTGCTACATCTGCTTGTCCGTAAAAACGCTTTCCTTTCTTTAAAACAGCGGCAATAACTTCAGAAGAAGCCTGGGTGCCGACAGCTCTTTCGCCATTCTTCATGACATTGGTTGCAACACGAGTATCGCCTTGGAAAATGGTAATGGTATCACCTGTTTTTTCACCAAGCAGATCAACAATATCTTCATTTCCATTGATTTGTGTTTGCCCTTTATAGAGCTTATTGTTTTTCACCTGCCAGTCGCCTGACATGACATCATCAATATAAGTGCTGCTTAAAGCGAGATCACCTTTCGCTTTTTCAGTTGCCATTTGTTTCATGCTTTCTGTAATTTCTTTAAGCATCACAGTGCCAACTGATGCCGAAAACAAAAGAATCACCACGAAAACGAGGCAAAGAATTTTAGTTCCTAGCTTCATCTTAAATCGTTTTATCAACATAATTCCTCCTTTTATGATTTATAGGTCATATTACTTATCGGGTTTTTGGGTTTAAAGTTTTATTTTTAAAAAAATAAAACCGGCCTGATTTTCAGGCCGGTTGTGTGATGCTATTCAAGGTTTGCGTGGTGAGTGAACATAGTTTCAGAATCGAGTGCTTTTTTCTCCATGAGTTTTAAAATCACTGCATCATAGAAGAGCAGCAAAGTTTGTTCAAATAATGATCCCATTGGCTGAATGGTTTTATAGCTTCCGTTTGACTGGTCTTTAGGAGAACCAGGCATTCTGATGATGAGGTCCGCTTGTTTTCCGATGCTTGATTCCGGATTGATGGTTAAAGCGGCAACAATTCCGTGTAAGCTTTTTGCTTTTGCTGCGGTATGAATCAAGCTTTTTGTCTCGCCTGATCCTGAGCCGATAATAACAAGATCTCCTTCGGCGAGCGGCGGAGTGAGAATCTCACCTACAATATGGGCGTTGAAGCCCATGTGCATCAATCTCATCGCGAAGGATTTTGCCATCAGGCCAGACCGCCCCGCACCCGCAGTGAAAATTTGGTGGGATGAAAGAATGTGATCGGCAAGCTGGTCAGCCTCTTCATTAGAAATATAAGCTGCTGAACGGTGTAACTCATTGAGAATTTCCGCTACGTATTCAGTCGTTTTCATCGGAGTTATCCTTGGGCAATCAGCTGCTTCATTTTTGAAGCTGTTTCCGCCTTATCAGCTGCGCTTGTAATTCCGCCCCCGACAATGACAAGGTCAGGCTTTTGCTGGATCACTTCTGGTAGTGTATCAAGTTTGATGCCGCCCGCGATTGCGGTTTTTGCGTTTTTTACGGTGTTTTTGATTGTCGTTAATTCTTCGAAAGAGTTCTTGCCCTCTGCTTGAAGATCATAGCCAGTGTGGACGCAGATGTAGTCAACACCGAGTGCGTCAATTTCTTGCGCACGGGACTCGATATCTTTCACGTTAATCATGTCCACTAAAATTTTCTTCTTTTGTTTTTTGGCTTCTTCTACTGCGCCTTTAATCGTTGCGTCGTCTGTAGCCCCTAAAACGGTGATGATGTCAGCGCCTGCTTCCGACGCTTTCATAATTTCGTAGCCTCCGGCATCCATGATTTTCAGGTCTGCAAGAACCTTCAATTGAGGAAATGCTTCTTTTATTTCTTTAACGGCTCTTAGGCCTTCATTAATGACGACCGGTGTTCCGATTTCAACTACGTCGATGTATTGTTCTACCTCTTTGACAAGCTCAATGGCTTCTGGAATGTTGACGAGGTCTAATGCAAGCTGTAATTCCATTGTTGATCCACTCCCTTTTTCGAATTATTGTTCATTCTATAGGTTCCCTCTTTTGTTGAGAAGTAGGCACTTTGAAGTCAACAAGTTACTTGGAGGATACTGTGAGGAGAGGCAATCAGATTTCTTTCGCTTGATTTTATGAGTGAGTATAATGAAAAAAGAGTCTGCAAAAAAGTAAGTAAGTGATGATACGTATCTAACATACAAAAAGGTTACTAAGGGGGGATTCTATTGAGCCGGATGGACGACAAAAGGTTTAATTGTGAGAAGGAATTAACGCTTGCAGTGATTGGCGGTAAATGGAAAATGCTCATTTTATGGCATTTAGGAAAAGAAGGCACAAAACGGTTCAATGAATTAAAAACATTGATTCCTGATATTACGCAGAAGATCCTCGTGAATCAGCTGAGAGAGCTTGAGCAGGATATGATTGTTCACAGGGAAGTGTATCCGGTTGTCCCGCCGAAGGTTGAATATTCTCTGACCCCGCACGGAGAAAGCCTCATGCCTATTCTTGAAGCCATGTATGAGTGGGGGAAAGGCTATATGGAATTGATTGATATCGACAAAAATGTCATGAAAGAATCGTTGTAAGACGCTCTTCGCAAGGGTGTCTTTTTTTTGCCTTTTTTTCGGTTTTTGCGCGGTACACATAGTCATGTAAAGATTGTAAATTGCAGTCAGCAATAAAAAAAGATTGAACGCAGCAGTTCGGTTTAAAAATTTTTATTTTTCTGTAAATAATGTTTAGTAGAAATGATTGCGGCATCCCGCAAAAATATCCCTGTAAATAAACTGGAATCTTTCGGCATCCCGCATGAAACTTTTCACCCATTTTTCGGTGATAAAAACATTTTTTTCATTTAAAGTGAACGGTAGTAAGATAAAAAATATTGAAAACAATGAATAAATAGCCAAAATTGTTTCCTATTAGGATAGGGGATCTTGCGGTCTTTATCCGCTTATGTTAAACGCCGCAATGCTGACTGACGGCTGCCCGTTTTTATAGCGGCAATCTGTTTTTTTGTTTGGAAGTACTGCTTTTTAAGTGTAGTACTTTGGGCTATTTCGGCTGTTAGTTCATAAGAATTAAAAGCTGATATGGATAAGAAAGAGAAAATGCGTTGCACATGTTCACTGCTTATAAAGATTAGGGGAGGTATGACAATATGGAAATAACTTTTTACCCTTTAACGGATGCACAAAAACGAATTTGGTACACAGAAAAATTTTATCCTCACACGAGCATTTCAAATCTTGCGGGGATTGGTAAGCTGGTTTCAGCTGATGCGATTGATTATGTGCTTGTTGAGCAGGCGATTCAAGAGTTTATTCGCAGAAATGACGCCATGCGCCTTCGTTTGCGGCTAGATGAAAACGGGGAGCCTGTTCAATATATTAGCGAGTATCGGCCTGTTGATATAAAACATACTGACACTACTGAAGATCCGAATGCGATAGAGTTTATTTCACAATGGAGCCGGGAGGAAACGAAGAAACCTTTGCCGCTATACGATTGTGATTTGTTCCGTTTTTCCTTGTTCACCATAAAGGAAAATGAAGTGTGGTTTTACGCAAATGTTCATCACGTGATTTCTGATGGTATCTCCATGAATATTCTCGGGAATGCGATCATGCACATTTATTTAGAATTAGCCAGCGGCTCAGAGACAAAAGAAGGAATCTCGCATTCATTTATCGATCATGTTTTATCTGAACAGGAATATGCTCAATCGAAGCGGTTTGAAAAGGACAAGGCGTTTTGGAACAAGCAATTTGAATCGGTGCCTGAACTTGTTTCCCTGAAACGGAATGCATCCGCAGGGGGAAGTTTAGATGCTGAGAGGTTCTCTAAAGATGTGCCTGAAGCGCTTCATCAGCAGATTCTGTCGTTTTGTGAGGCGAATAAAGTCAGTGTTCTTTCGGTATTTCAATCGCTGCTCGCCGCCTATTTGTACAGGGTCAGCGGCCAGAATGATGTTGTGACGGGAACCTTTATGGGCAACCGGACAAATGCGAAAGAGAAGCAGATGCTTGGCATGTTTGTTTCTACGGTTCCGCTTCGGACAAACATTGACGGCGGGCAGGCTTTTTCAGAATTTGTCAAAGACCGGATGAAGGATCTCATGAAGACACTCCGCCACCAAAAGTACCCGTATAATCTCCTGATCAACGATTTGCGTGAAACAAAGAGCTCTCTGACCAAGCTGTTTACTGTTTCTCTTGAATATCAGGTGATGCAGTGGCAAAAAGAAGAGGACCTTGCCTTTTTGACTGAGCCGATTTTCAGCGGCAGCGGATTAAATGATGTCTCGATCCATGTGAAGGATCGATGGGATATTGGGAAACTCACCATCGATTTTGATTACCGCACTGATTTATTTTCACGTGAAGAAATCAACATGATTTGTGAGCGCATGATTACGATGCTGGAGAACGCGTTAACGCATCCAGAACATACAATTGATGAATTAACGATGATTTCTGATGCGGAGAAAGAGAAGCTGCTTGCGAGGGCCGGCGGTGAATCTGTGAGCTACCGTAAGGACATGACGATCCCGGAACTGTTCCAAGAAAAGGCTGAGCAGCTTTCAGATCATCCAGCGGTTGTATTTGAAGGTCGTACATTGTCCTATCGAACGTTACATGAGCAATCTGCACGCATCGCCAATGTGCTGAAACAAAAAGGGGTTGGCCCGGACAGTCCTGTCGCGGTTTTGATTGAACGTTCTGAACGGATGATTACAGCTATCATGGGGATTTTAAAAGCCGGCGGAGCCTATGTGCCGATTGATCCGGGTTTTCCTGCTGAGCGCATTCAATATATTTTGGAGGACTGCGGGGCGGACTTCATCCTGACTGAATCGAAGGTTGCGGCGCCTGAAGCCGATGCTGAGCTGGTTGACTTAGATCAGGCGATTGCGGAAGGTGCAGAGGAAAGCCTGAATGCAGATGTGAACGCACGGAACCTTGCCTACATTATTTACACATCGGGAACAACCGGACGCCCGAAAGGCGTTATGATCGAGCATCGCCAGGTTCATCATTTGGTTGAATCTCTGCAGCAGACGATTTATCAAAGCGGCAGCCAAACCCTGCGGATGGCATTGCTTGCGCCGTTCCACTTCGATGCGTCAGTGAAGCAGATCTTCGCGTCGCTTCTTTTGGGACAAACCCTTTATATCGTACCGAAGAAAACAGTGAAGAACGGGGCCGCCCTTGCTGCATATTATCGGAGAAACAGCATTGAGGCGACGGATGGAACACCTGCTCATTTGCAAATGCTGGCAGCAGCAGGCGATTTTGAAGGCCTAAAACTGAAGCACATGCTGATCGGAGGAGAAGGCCTGTCATCTGTTGTTGCGGACAAGCTGCTGAAGCTGTTTAAAGAAGCCGGCACAGCGCCGCGTTTGACCAATGTGTACGGGCCGACTGAAACGTGCGTTGACGCGTCTGTTCATCCGGTTATCCCTGAGAGTGCAGTTCAATCAGCGTATGTGCCGATTGGGAAAGCGCTGGGGAACAATCGCTTATATATTTTGGATCAAAAAGGCCGGCTGCAGCCTGAAGGCGTGGCGGGCGAGCTTTATATCGCGGGAGACGGTGTGGGCCGAGGCTATTTGCATTTGCCTGAATTAACGGAAGAAAAGTTTTTACAAGATCCATTCGTGCCGGGCGATCGCATGTACCGGACCGGGGATGTGGTGCGCTGGCTTCCAGATGGAACAATCGAATATTTAGGCAGAGAGGACGACCAGGTCAAAGTCCGCGGATACCGGATTGAGCTTGGGGAAATTGAAGCCGTGATTCAGCAGGCGCCAGACGTTGCAAAAGCCGTTGTTTTGGCACGCCCTGACGAACAGGGAAATCTTGAGGTTTGCGCATATGTTGTGCAGAAGCCTGGAAGCGAATTTGCGCCAGCCGGTTTGAGGGAGCATGCGGCCAGACAGCTTCCTGACTATATGGTGCCGGCTTACTTTACAGAAGTGACAGAAATTCCGCTTACGCCAAGCGGCAAAGTCGACCGCCGCAAGCTGTTTGCACTAGAGGTGAAGGCTGTCAGCGGCACTGCCTATACAGCGCCGCGAAATGAGACTGAAAAAGCAATCGCAGCCATTTGGCAGGACGTGCTGAACGTTGAGAAGGCGGGGATTTTTGACAATTTCTTTGAAACGGGCGGGCATTCATTGAAGGCCATGACCCTTTTAACAAAGATTCATAAGGAAACAGGCATCGAGATTCCGCTTCAATTTTTGTTTGAGCATCCGACGATTGCGGCTCTTGCAGAGGAAGCTGATCACAGAGAAAGCCGGGCATTTTCGGTGATTGAACCTGCTGAAAAACAGGAGCATTACCCGCTTTCATTGGCACAGCAGCGAACATATATCGTCAGCCAATTCGAGGATGCAGGAGTCGGCTACAACATGCCTGCGGCAGCAATTCTGGAAGGGCCTTTAGATATTCAAAAGCTGGAGCGCGCATTTCAGGGGTTAATCCGACGCCACGAGTCTTTGAGAACGTCATTTGTTCTTGAAAACAGCACGCCGAGACAGAACATTCACGATAGCGTTGATTTCAACATCGAAATGATTGAAAGAGGCGGCCGCTCAGATGAGGCAATTATGACTTCATTCGTTCGGACATTTGATTTGGCGAAAGCTCCGCTGTTCAGAATCGGTTTGCTGGGGCTTGAAGAGAACCGTCATATGCTGCTGTTTGACATGCACCACTTGATTTCTGACGGTGTATCGATTGGCATTATGCTGGAGGAGTTAGCACGCTTTTATAAAGGCGAACAGCTTCCTGAACTTCGTCTCCAGTATAAGGACTACGCTGTATGGCAAAGCAGACAGGCTGCTGAAGGGTACAAGAAGGACCAGGCTTATTGGAAGGAAGTCTTTGCAGGCGAGCTCCCGGTGCTTCAGCTTCTGTCCGATTACCCAAGACCGCCTGTTCAAAGCTTTGAAGGGGATCGGGTGTCAATCAAGCTGGATGCGGGGGTAAAGGATCGCCTCAATCGTTTGGCTGAACAAAACGGCGCCACTTTATATATGGTGATGCTGTCCGCTTACTATACGCTTTTGTCAAAGTATACGGGGCAGGATGACATCATTGTCGGGACGCCGTCAGCGGGTAGAAATCACTCCGATACAGATGGCATTATCGGGATGTTCGTCAATACGCTTGCGCTTCGCAGTGAGGTGAAGCAGGATGAGACGTTTACCCAATTGATCTCGCGTGTCCGCAAACGGGTGCTGAATGCCTTTTCTCATCAGGACTATCCGTTTGAGTGGCTTGTTGAAGAATTGAACATCCCGCGTGATGTTAGCAGGCATCCGCTGTTTGACACGATGTTCAGCCTTCAAAACGCGACAGAGGGCATTCCGGCTGTCGGCGATCTGTCCTTGTCTGTTCATGAGACCAATTTCAAGATTGCCAAATTTGATTTGACGGTGCAGGCGAGAGAAACCGATGAAGGCATTGAGCTTGATTTGGATTACAGCACGAAGCTGTTTAAACAAAGCACGGCAGACAGGCTGCTTACGCATTTTGCGCGTTTGCTTGAAGATGCTGCGGCTGATCCAGAGAAGCCGATTTCTGAGTATAAGCTTCTTTCTGAAGAGGAGGCCGCTTCGCAAATTCAGCAGTTTAACCCGGGCAGAACACCTTATCCGAAAGATAAAACAATTGTTCAGCTGTTTGAGGAGCAAGCGGCGAATACGCCAGACCACACTGCGCTTCAATATGAAGGCGAATCACTCACTTATCGTGAACTGAATGAACGGGCCAATCGTTTAGCCCGCGGCATTCTTTCTCTTGGAGCTGGCGAAGGCAGAACTGCGGCTGTCTTATGCGAGCGGTCAATGGATATGATTGTGTCGATCTTGGCAGTATTAAAATCAGGTTCGGCTTATGTTCCGATCGATCCGGAACATCCGATTCAGCGGATGCAGCATTTCTTCCGTGACAGCGGAGCAAAGGTGCTTCTCACTCAGAGGAAATTAAAGGCTTTGGCGGAAGAAGCGGAATTTAAGGGCGTTATCGTGCTAGCCGATGAGGAAGAAAGCTATCATGCCGATGCGCGAAATCTCGCACTGCCTCTTGATTCTGCAGCAATGGCCAACCTGACGTATACTTCCGGAACGACTGGAACACCTAAGGGGAATATCGTGACACATGCCAATATCCTCCGCACGGTGAAGGAAACGAATTATCTCAGCATTACAGAACAGGATACGATTCTCGGTCTTTCCAATTACGTGTTTGACGCGTTTATGTTCGATATGTTCGGCTCTTTGTTAAACGGAGCCAAGCTGGTGCTGATACCGAAGGAAACCGTTTTGGACATGGCTCGCCTGTCCCGCGTCATTGAACGGGAGAACATCAGTATTCTCATGATTACAACCGCTTTGTTCCACTTGCTTGTAGACTTGAATCCGGCATGCTTGTCAACGCTTCGCAAAATTATGTTTGGCGGGGAACGGGCTTCGGTTGAGCATGTCAGAAAAGCTTTGCAAACGGTTGGAAAGGGCAAGCTTCTTCACATGTATGGACCGTCTGAAAGCACGGTTTTCGCGACGTATCATCCGGTTGATGAATTGGAGGAGCACACGCTGTCTGTTCCGATTGGAAAACCGGTTAGCAATACGGAAGTATACATTCTTGACCGTACGGGACACGTGCAGCCTGCCGGGATTGCCGGAGAGCTTTGCGTCAGCGGCGAAGGACTCGTGAAAGGCTATTACAACCGTCCAGAACTGACTGAGGAGAAATTTGTTCCCCATCCGTTTACATCCGGCGAACGCATGTATAAAACGGGAGACCTTGCGAGATGGCTGCCGAATGGCGACATCGAATTTATCGGGCGAATCGACCATCAGGTGAAGATTCGCGGACAGCGCATCGAGCTTGGAGAAATCGAACATCAGCTGCAAACCCATGATCGTGTTCAGGAAAGTGTTGTGCTTGCCGTTGATCAAGGAGCGGGAGATAAACTGTTGTGTGCTTACTATGTCGGAGAAGGAGACATCTCATCACAAGAGATGAGAGAGCATGCTGCGAAGGACTTGCCGGCATATATGGTTCCTGCGGTGTTTATCCAAATGGACGAGCTGCCGCTGACAGGGAACGGAAAAATTGACCGGAGAGCGCTGCAGATTCCTGATGCCAACGTTTCAAGAGGTGTTTCATATGTTGCGCCACGCAATGGAACGGAACAAAAAATCGCAGACATTTGGGCACAGGTACTTCAGGCAGAACAAGTCGGCGTTTATGACCACTTCTTTGACATTGGCGGACATTCATTAGCAGGCATGAAGATGCTTGCCTTGGTTCATCAGGAACTGGGCGTTGAGCTGTCACTCAAGGATCTCTTCCAATCACCGACGGTTGAGGGCTTGGCACAGGTGATTGCCTCTGCTGAAAAAGGGACAGCCGCAAGTATCAGCCCGGCAGAGAAACAAGATACGTATCCTGTTTCTTCACCGCAAAAACGGATGTACGTGCTTCAGCAGCTTGAGGATGCGCAAACGAGCTATAACATGCCGGCGGTTCTGCGCCTGACAGGTGAGCTTGATGTTGAAAGGCTTAACAGCGTCATGCAGCAGTTAATGCAGCGTCATGAAGCCTTGAGAACCACGTTTGAAATAAAAGATGGAGAAACGGTGCAGCGGATCTGGGAAGAGGCTGAGTGCGAGATAGCCTATTTCGAAGCCCCGGAAGAAGAGACAGAGCGGATCGTTTCTGAGTTTATTAAGCCTTTCAAAATCGACCAACTTCCACTGTTCAGAATAGGGCTTATCAAGCATTCAGACACTGAGCATGTGCTGCTGTTCGATATGCATCATATTATTTCTGATGGTGCATCTGTCGGTGTGCTGATTGAGGAGCTTTCAAAGCTGTACGACGGAGAAACCCTTGAGCCGCTCCGTATTCAATATAAGGATTATGCCGTGTGGCAGCAGCAGTTCATTCAGTCTGAGCTTTACAAGAAGCAAGAAGAGCATTGGCTGAAGGAGCTGGACGGAGAGCTGCCGGTGCTGACGCTTCCGACTGATTACAGTCGGCCTGCCGTTCAAACATTTGAGGGAGACCGCATTGCATTTTCATTAGAAGCAGGCAAAGCTGATGCTCTGCGCAGGCTTGCAAAAGAAACGGATTCCACGCTTTACATGGTGCTTCTGGCTTCATACAGTGCATTTTTATCAAAACTTAGCGGGCAAGACGATATCATCGTCGGTTCACCTGTGGCCGGACGATCTCAAGCGGACGTCAGCCGCGTCATCGGAATGTTCGTCAATACATTGGCGCTTCGCACGTATCCGAAGGGTGAAAAGACCTTTGCTGACTATCTTAACGAAGTGAAAGAAACGGCACTCAGCGCTTTTGATGCGCAGGATTACCCGCTTGAGGATTTGATCGGAAATGTTCAAGTTCAGCGTGACACAAGCAGAAACCCGTTATTCGATGCAGTTTTTTCAATGCAAAATGCGAATATAAAGGATTTAACAATGAAAGGGATTCAGCTTGAGCCGCATCCGTTTGAACGGAAAACAGCCAAGTTTGACCTCACGCTGACGGTTGACGAAACCGACGGAGGGCTTACATTCGTACTCGAATACAATACAGCTCTGTTTAAGCAGGAAACGATTGAACGATGGAAGCAATATTGGATGGAGCTTTTAGATGCAGTTACTGGGAACCCGAACCAGCCGCTTTCCAGCCTGTCACTGGTCACAGAGACAGAAAAGCAAGCGCTTCTTGAGGCATGGAAGGGTAAAGCGCTGCCTGTGCCGACAGACAAAACGGTTCATCAGCTATTCGAAGAGACTGTCCAGCGCCACAAAGACCGCCCGGCTGTCACATACAACGGCCAGTCTTGGACGTACGGCGAGCTGAATGCGAAGGCAAACCGTCTTGCACGGATTTTGATGGACTGCGGCATCAGCCCGGAAGACCGCGTCGGCGTTCTCACGAAGCCGTCGCTTGAAATGTCCGCCGCGGTGCTCGGCGTCTTGAAAGCCGGAGCGGCGTTTGTGCCGATTGATCCTGACTACCCGGATCAGCGGATTGAGTATATTTTACAGGACAGCGGCGCGAAGCTCCTCTTGAAACAGGAAGGCATTTCAGTGCCGGACAGCTATACGGGAGATGTCATTCTTCTCGACGGAAGCCGCACGATTCTAAGCCTGCCGCTTGATGAAAACGACGAGGGAAATCCAGAGACGGCTGTAACCGCGGAGAACTTGGCGTACATGATTTACACGTCTGGAACGACCGGACAGCCGAAGGGTGTCATGGTCGAGCACCATGCGCTTGTGAACCTGTGCTTCTGGCACCACGACGCGTTCAGCATGACAGCGGAGGACCGCAGTGCGAAGTACGCGGGCTTTGGGTTCGACGCTTCCATTTGGGAGATGTTCCCGACTTGGACGATCGGCGCTGAGCTTCACGTCATTGATGAAGCGATCCGCCTCGATATCGTCCGCCTGAACGATTATTTTGAAACGAACGGCGTAACGATCACGTTCCTGCCGACACAGCTTGCGGAACAGTTCATGGAGCTTGAGAACACATCACTTCGCGTCCTCTTGACCGGAGGAGACAAGCTGAAGCGCGCAGTGAAAAAGCCGTACACACTCGTCAACAACTACGGGCCGACAGAAAATACGGTCGTTGCCACAAGCGCAGAAATCCATCCGGAGGAAGGCTCGCTTTCCATCGGAAGGGCCATTGCCAATACGAGAGTATACATCCTCGGCGAGGGCAATCAGGTGCAGCCGGAAGGCGTAGCCGGAGAGCTTTGCGTGGCGGGGCGCGGACTGGCACGAGGCTATCTGAATCGAGAAGACGAAACCGCGAAGCGGTTTGTCGCTGATCCGTTTGTGCCGGGTGAGCGCATGTACCGCACCGGCGATTTGGTGAAGTGGACAGGCGGCGGCATCGAATACATCGGCCGGATCGACCAGCAGGTCAAGGTCCGCGGCTACCGGATCGAGCTTTCAGAAATTGAAGTCCAGCTCGCACAGCTTTCTGAGGTGCAGGATGCGGCAGTGACAGCTGTCAAGGATAAAGGCGGCAATACAGCAATCGCGGCGTATGTCACACCGGAAACAGCTGACATAGAAGCACTAAAATCAACACTAAAGGAAACCCTGCCGGATTACATGATCCCGGCGTTCTGGGTGACGCTGAACGAGCTTCCGGTTACGGCAAACGGCAAAGTCGACCGCAAAGCCTTGCCTGAGCCGGACATCGAAGCGGGAAGCGGAGAATACAAAGCGCCGACGACCGACATGGAAGAGCTGCTTGCCGGCATCTGGCAGGACGTGCTTGGAATGTCTGAAGTCGGTGTCACCGACAATTTCTTCTCGCTTGGCGGAGATTCCATCAAAGGAATTCAAATGGCGAGCCGCTTGAATCAGCACGGCTGGAAGCTGGAAATGAAAGATCTCTTCCAGCATCCGACGATCGAAGAGCTCACCCAGTACGTAGAGCGTGCCGAAGGCAAACAGGCAGACCAAGGCCCGGTGGAGGGCGAAGTCATCCTGACGCCGATCCAGCGCTGGTTCTTTGAAAAGAACTTCACGAACAAGCACCACTGGAACCAATCGGTGATGCTTCACGCCAAAAAGGGCTTTGATCCTGAACGAGTGGAGAAAACATTGCAGGCGCTGATCGAGCATCATGACGCGCTCCGTATGGTCTATCGTGAGGGACAGGAAGACGTCATTCAATACAACAGAGGTCTTGAAGCTGCTTCCGCTCAATTGGAGGTCATCCAGATTGAGGGCCAAGCTGCAGATTACGAAGACCGTATAGAGAGAGAAGCAGAGCGTTTGCAAAGCAGCATCGACTTGCAGGAAGGCGGCTTGTTAAAAGCAGGCTTGTTCCAAGCGGAAGACGGAGACCACTTGCTTCTCGCCATTCACCACTTAGTGGTTGACGGCGTCTCGTGGCGGATTCTACTGGAGGATTTCGCCGCAGTATATACACAGCTTGAGCAAGGCAATGAACCGGTTCTCCCGCAGAAAACACATTCATTTGCAGAGTATGCAGAGAGATTGCAAGACTTCGCGAACTCCAAAGCCTTTTTGAAAGAAAAAGAGTATTGGAGACAGCTTGAAGAACAAGCTGTTGCGGCAAAGCTTCCGAAAGACCGCGAATCTGGTGATCAGCGAATGAAACATACAAAGACAATTGAATTCTCGCTGACTGCTGAAGAGACAGAACAGCTCACCACAAAGGTGCATGAGGCATATCACACAGAAATGAATGATATTTTGCTGACGGCATTCGGATTGGCAATGAAGGAGTGGACGGGTCAGGATCGAGTAAATGTTCATTTAGAGGGGCACGGACGTGAAGAAATCATAGAAGACCTGACCATTTCCCGCACAGTCGGCTGGTTTACAAGTATGTACCCAATGGTGCTCGATATGAAGCATGCGGATGACCTGGGCTACCAGCTGAAGCAAATGAAAGAAGATATAAGACATGTGCCGAATAAGGGAGTCGGATACGGCATTCTGCGCTATCTGACGGCACCGGAACATAAAGAAGATGTGGCGTTCTCGATTCAGCCGGATGTCAGCTTCAACTATTTAGGTCAGTTTGACGAAATGTCGGATGCAGGTTTGTTTACGAGATCAGAGCTGCCATCAGGACAGTCATTAAGCCCTGAAACAGAAAAACCGAATGCGCTGGATGTTGTCGGATATATCGAAAACGGAAAACTGACGATGTCACTGGCCTATCATTCTCTTGAATTTCATGAAAAAACAGTACAAACATTCAGTGACAGCTTTAAAGCGCATCTTCTCAGAATCATTGAACATTGCCTATCTCAAGATGGAACGGAACTGACCCCGAGTGATCTTGGTGACGACGATTTGACGCTGGATGAGCTGGATAAATTAATGGAAATTTTCTAATAGAGGTGGCATATGAGCAAAAAATCGATTCAAAAGGTGTACGCACTGACACCAATGCAGGAGGGAATGCTGTATCATGCGATGCTTGATCCGCATTCTTCCTCGTACTTCACACAATTAGAGCTTGGGATTCACGGCGCTTTTGATCTTGAAATCTTTGAGAAAAGCGTCAATGAACTGATTCGGTCATACGATATTCTCCGTACGGTATTTGTGCATCAGCAGCTGCAAAAACCGCGTCAGGTCGTGTTAGCGGAACGCAAAACAAAGGTGCATTATGAGGATATCAGTCATGCAGACGAGAACCGCCAGAAAGAGCACATTGAGCGTTACAAACAAGACGTTCAGCGCCAAGGCTTTAACCTGGCAAAAGACATATTGTTCAAGGTAGCGGTTTTCCGCCTTGATGCAGATCAGCTGTATCTTGTCTGGAGCAATCATCATATTATGATGGACGGCTGGAGCATGGGCGTCCTCATGAAAAGCCTGTTCCAAAACTATGAAGCGCTCAGAGCAGGCAGGACACCGGCAAACGGTCAGGGCAAGCCTTATTCCGATTACATCAAGTGGCTTGGAAAACAGGACAATGAAGAAGCGGAGAGCTACTGGAGCGAGCGCTTGGCGGGTTTTGAACAGCCAAGCGTGCTCCCGGGCCGCCTGCCTGTAAAAAAAGACGAATACGTCAATAAAGAATATTCCTTTACATGGGACGAAACATTGGTTGCCCGTATTCAGCAAACCGCAAATCTCCATCAAGTGACAGGGCCTAACCTATTTCAGGCCGTTTGGGGCATTGTTCTCAGCAAATACAACTTTACGGATGATGTTGTCTTCGGAACGGTCGTCTCAGGAAGGCCGTCTGAAATCAACGGAATTGAAACGATGGCGGGGCTGTTTATCAACACCATTCCAGTGCGGGTGAAAGTTGAACGAGATGCTGCATTCGCTGATATTTTCACAGCTGTTCAGCAGCATGCAGTAGAGGCAGAGCGTTACGATTACGTGCCGCTCTATGAGATTCAAAAACGCTCAGCTCTTGATGGCAATCTCTTAAACCATCTGGTCGCGTTTGAAAATTATCCGCTTGATCAAGAGCTTGAAAACGGCAGCATGGAAGACCGCCTCGGGTTTTCGATTAAGGTAGAAAGCGCATTTGAACAAACGAGCTTCGATTTCAACCTGATTGTGTATCCAGGCAAAACATGGACCGTCAAAATTAAATATAACGGAGCCGCCTTTGATTCCGCTTTTATCGAACGGACAGCGGAGCACCTTACCCGCATGATGGAAGCAGCTGTCGATCAGCCGGCCGCTTTTGTGCGTGAGTACGGGCTTGTGGGAGACGAAGAGCAGCGGCAAATTGTCGAGGTGTTTAACAGCACGAAAGCCGAACTCCCTGAAGGAATGGCTGTTCACCAAGTGTTTGAAGAGCAAGCGAAACGGACGCCGGCGAGCACCGCCGTCGTATATGAAGGAACCGAGCTGACGTACCGCGAGCTGAATGCAACGGCTAACCGTCTGGCGAGAAAGCTTGTCGAACATGGGCTTCAAAAAGGGGAAACAGCAGCGATTATGAACGATCGCTCAGTAGAAACCGTTGTCGGCATGCTGGCTGTGTTAAAAGCAGGTGCCGTATATGTGCCGCTTGATCCAGCGCTTCCGGGGGATCGTCTTCGTTTCATGGCAGAGGACAGCTCCGTTCGAATGGTTTTGACCGGAAATTCTTATACAGGGCAGGCACATCAGCTGCAAGTGCCGGTTCTTACACTGGACATAGGCTTTGAAGAGAGTGAAGCGGCTGACAATCTCAACCTGCCATCCGCCCCGTCTGATTTGGCGTACATCATGTACACATCCGGTTCAACGGGCAAACCGAAAGGTGTCATGATCGAACATAAAAGCATTCTGCGCCTCGTCAAAAATGCCGGGTACGTTCCTGTTACTGAAGAGGACCGCATGGCGCAAACGGGAGCTGTCAGCTTTGATGCCGGAACGTTTGAGGTATTCGGCGCACTGCTGAATGGCGCAGCGCTTTATCCAGTCAAAAAAGAAACGCTGCTTGATGCAAAACAATTTGCTGCATTCCTGCGTGAGCAAAGCATCACAACCATGTGGCTGACATCACCTTTATTCAACCAGCTTGCTGCAAAGGATGCGGGTATGTTCGGCACACTGCGCCATTTAATCATCGGCGGAGATGCCCTTGTCCCGCATATTGTCAGCAAAGTAAAACAAGCATCGCCGTCGCTTTCATTGTGGAACGGATACGGCCCGACAGAAAACACGACATTTTCAACCAGTTTTCTGATCGACCGCGAGTATGGCGGCTCTATCCCAATCGGGAAGCCGATCGGTAATTCCACTGCCTACATCCTGGATGAGCAGCAATGCCTGCAGCCAATCGGCGCGCCTGGTGAGCTTTGCGTAGGCGGAATCGGTGTAGCGCGTGGGTATGTCAATCTCCCTGAGCTGACAGAGAAGCAATTTCTCGAAGATCCGTTCAGACCGGGTGAGAGAATTTATCGCACTGGTGACTTGGCAAGATGGCTGCCGGACGGCAATATCGAATTTTTAGGCAGAATCGACAACCAAGTGAAGGTGCGCGGCTTCCGAATTGAGCTTGGCGAAATTGAAACAAAACTGAACATGGCTGAGCATGTGACAGAGGCTGCGGTGATCATCCGCAAGAACAAAGCGGATGAAAATGAAATTTGCGCGTACTTTACGGCGGACCGTGAAGTGGCTGTGAGCGAGCTGAGAAAAACACTGTCTCAGTCTTTGCCTGACTATATGGTCCCTGCCCACCTGATTCAAATGGACAGTCTGCCGCTCACGCCAAACGGGAAAATCAACAAAAAAGAACTGCCTGCACCGCAATCAGAAGCCGTGCAGCCGGAATACGCAGCACCAGAAACAGAGAGTGAAAAGAAATTAGCGGAGATCTGGGAAGGAATACTCGGCGTCAGAGCAGGCGTTACCGATAACTTCTTTATGATCGGCGGCCATTCTTTGAAAGCGATGATGATGACGGCGAAAATTCAAGAGCATTTTCATAAGGAAGTTCCGATAAAAGTGCTTTTTGAAAAGCCGACTATTCAAGAACTGGCACTGTATTTGGAAGAGAACGAAAGCAAGGAGGAGCAGACGTTTGAACCGATCAGGCAAGCATCTTATCAGCAGCATTATCCTGTATCCCCGGCCCAGCGGAGAATGTATATCCTCAATCAGCTTGGACAAGCAAACACAAGCTACAACGTCCCCGCTGTACTTCTGCTGGAGGGAGAAGTAGATAAAGACCGGCTTGAAAACGCGATTCAGCAATTAATCAACCGGCACGAAATCCTCCGTACATCGTTTGACATGATCGACGGAGAGGTTGTGCAAACCGTTCATAAAAACATATCGTTCCAGCTGGCGGCTGCCAAGGGACGGGAAGAAGACGCGGAAGAGATAATCAAAGCATTTGTTCAGCCGTTTGAATTAAACCGCGCGCCGCTCGTCCGTTCGAAGCTTGTCCAGCTGGAAGAAAAACGCCACCTGCTGCTCATTGATATGCATCATATTATTACTGACGGAAGTTCAACAGGCATTCTAATCGGTGATCTTGCCAAAATATATCAAGGCGCAGATCTGGAACTGCCACAAATTCACTATAAAGATTACGCAGTTTGGCACAAAGAACAAACTAATTATCAAAAAGATGAGGAATACTGGCTCGATGTCTTTAAAGGCGAACTGCCAATACTGGATCTTCCCGCGGATTTTGAGCGGCCAGCTGAACGGAGCTTTGCGGGAGAGCGCGTGATGTTTGGGCTTGATAAGCAAATCACGGCTCAAATCAAATCGCTCATGGCAGAAACAGATACGACAATGTACATGTTTTTGCTGGCGGCGTTCAATGTACTCCTTTCCAAGTACGCGTCACAGGATGATATCATTGTTGGCTCGCCGACAGCTGGCAGAACACATCCTGATCTGCAAGGTGTGCCGGGTATGTTTGTCAACACGGTGGCACTCAGAACGGCACCGGCGGGAGATAAAACCTTCGCGCAATTTCTTGAAGAGGTCAAAACAGCCAGCCTTCAAGCATTCGAGCACCAGAGCTATCCGCTTGAGGAGCTGATTGAAAAGCTTCCGCTTACAAGGGATACAAGCAGAAGTCCGCTGTTCAGCGTGATGTTCAACATGCAGAATATGGAGATTCCTTCATTAAGATTAGGAGATTTGAAGATTTCCTCGTATTCCATGCTTCATCATGTTGCGAAATTTGATCTTTCCTTGGAGGCGGTCGAGCGTGAAGAGGATATCGGCCTAAGCTTTGACTATGCGACTGCCTTGTTTAAGGACGAGACGATCCGCCGCTGGAGCCGCCACTTTGTCAATATCATCAAAGCGGCCGCGGCTAATCCGAACGTTCGGCTGTCTGATGTAGATCTGCTTTCATCTGCAGAAACGGCTGCTTTGCTAGAAGAAAGACATATGACTCAAATTACCGAAGCAACCTTTGCCGCTCTTTTTGAAAAACAGGCCCAGCAAACACCTGACCATCCTGCGGTGAAGGCTGGCGGAAATCTGCTGACCTATCGCGAGCTTGATGAACAGGCGAACCAGCTGGCGCATCATCTTCGTGCCCAAGGGGCCGGAAATGAAGACATTGTCGCGATTGTTATGGACCGGTCAGCTGAAGTCATGGTATCGATTCTCGGTGTCATGAAGGCGGGGGCAGCTTTCCTTCCGATTGATCCTGATACACCTGAAGAACGAATCCGTTATTCATTAGAGGACAGCGGAGCAAAAATTGCGGTCGTGAATGAAAGAAACATGACGGCTATTGGGCAATATGAAGGGACAATCGTCAGCCTTGATGACGGTAAATGGAGAAATGAAAGCAAGGAGCGCCCATCATCCATTTCCGGGTCTCGCAATCTTGCATACGTCATTTATACGTCCGGTACGACCGGAAAGCCAAAGGGCGTGCAGATTGAGCATCGTAATCTGACAAACTATGTCTCTTGGTTTAGTGAAGAGGCGAGCCTGACGGAAAATGATAAGACTGTATTGCTTTCATCTTACGCATTTGACCTTGGCTATACGAGCATGTTCCCTGTACTTCTGGGCGGGGGCGAGCTCCATATCGTCCAGAAGGAAACCTATACGGCGCCGGATGAAATAGCGCACTATATCAAGGAGCATGGGATCACATATATCAAGCTGACACCGTCTCTGTTCCATACAATAGTGAACACCGCCAGTTTTGCAAAAGATGCGAACTTTGAATCCTTGCGCTTGATCGTCTTGGGAGGAGAAAAAATCATCCCGACTGATGTTCTCGCCTTCCGTAAGATGTATGGACATACCGAATTTATCAATCACTACGGCCCGACAGAAGCAACGATCGGCGCCATTGCCGGGCGGGTTGATCTGTCTGAGCCGGATGCATTTGCGAAACGCCCGACAATCGGACGCCCGATTGCGAATGCCGGCGTGCTTGTCTTAAATGAAGCATTGAAGCTTGTGCCGCCGGGAGCGAGCGGACAGCTCTATATCACGGGACAGGGGCTTGCGAGAGGGTATCTCAACAGGCCTCAGCTGACAGCCGAGAGATTTGTAGAAAATCCATATTCGCCGGGAAGCCTCATGTACAAAACCGGAGATGTCGTACGAAGACTTTCTGACGGTACGCTTGCATTTATCGGCCGGGCTGATGATCAGGTGAAAATCCGAGGCTACCGCATTGAGCCGAAAGAAATTGAAACGGTCATGCTCAGCCTCAGCGGAATTCAAGAAGCGGTTGTACTAGCGGTTTCCGAGGGCGGTCTTCAAGAGCTTTGCGCGTATTATACGTCGGATCAAGATATTGAAAAAGCAGAGCTCCGGTACCAGCTTTCCCTAACACTGCCGTCTCATATGATTCCTGCTTTCTTTGTGCAGGTTGACGCGATTCCGCTGACGGCAAACGGAAAAACCGACAGAAACGCTCTGCCGAAGCCTAACGCGGCACAATCCGGAGGCAAGGCCTTGGCCGCACCGGAGACAGCGCTTGAAGAAAGTTTATGCCGCATTTGGCAGAAAACGCTTGGCATAGAAGCCATCGGCATTGACGACAATTTTTTCGATTTAGGCGGCCATTCATTAAAAGGAATGATGCTGATTGCCAACATTCAGGCGGAATTGGAGAAAAGCGTACCGCTTAAAGCACTGTTCGAGCAGCCGACTGTTCGCCAGCTGGCGGCTTATATGGAGGCGTCTGCTGTTTCAGGCGGCCATCAAGTCCTCAAACCGGCTGACAAGCAGGATATGTATCCATTGTCATCCGCACAGAAACGGATGTACGTGCTCAATCAGCTTGACCGCCAGACGATAAGCTACAACATGCCATCTGTTCTTCTAATGGAAGGAGAGCTTGATATTTCGTGCCTGCGCGATTCACTCAATCAGCTTGTGAACCGTCACGAATCATTGCGGACGTCATTTATGGAAGCTAATGGTGAGCCTGTTCAGCGCATCATTGAGAAGGCGGAGGTTGATCTTCATGTGTTTGAAGCCAAAGAAGACGAAGCGGACCAAAAGATTAAGGAATTTATCCGGCCATTCGACTTAAACGACGCACCGCTCATTCGCGCAGCTTTGCTTCGAATAGAAGCGAAAAAACATTTGCTGCTTTTAGATATGCATCATATCATCGCAGACGGCGTCTCAAGAGGCATTTTTGTAAAAGAATTGGCGCTGCTTTACAAAGGAGAGCAGCTTCCGGAGCCGGCGCTTCATTATAAAGATTTCGCCGTTTGGCAAAATGAAGCTGAGCAAAAAGAACGGATGAAGGAGCATGAGGCGTACTGGCTGTCAGTTCTTTCAGGCGAGCTGCCAGAGCTTGATCTCCCGCTCGATTACGCCCGTCCGCCTGTGCAAAGCTTTAAAGGAAATACGATCCGTTTCCGTACGGGAAGTGAGACGGCAAAGGCGGTAGAAAAACTGCTTGCGGAAACCGGAACGACCTTGCACATGGTGCTTCATGCTGTTTTCCACGTCTTTTTAAGCAAAATTTCCGGACAGCGGGATATCGTCATCGGCTCCGTTACTGCCGGCCGGACGAATGCTGATGTTCAGGACATGCCGGGAATGTTCGTCAATACACTTGCCCTGAGAATGGAAGCGAAAGAACAGCAAACATTTGCGGAGCTTTTGGAGCAAGCAAAGCAGACGAACCTGTCAGCGCTTGAGCATCAGGAGTATCCGTTTGAAGATCTGGTTAATCAGCTTGATCTCCCTCGGGATATGAGCCGAAACCCATTGTTTAATGTGATGGTGACGACAGAAAACCCTGATAAAGAACAGCTTACATTGCAAAATCTGAGCATTTCACCTTATGAGGCTCATCAGGGAACTTCTAAGTTTGATCTGACACTGGGCGGATTTACTGATGAAAATGGCATTGGCTTGCAGCTCGAATATGCGACAGATCTGTTCGCAAAAGAAACAGCTGAAAAATGGAGCGAATACGTTCTGCGGCTACTAAAGGCTGTTGCGGATAACCCGAACCAGCCGCTTTCCAGCCTGTCACTCGTCACCGAGACAGAAAAGCAAGCGCTTCTTGAGGCATGGAAGGGCAAATCGCTGCCTGTGCCGACAGACAAAACGGTTCATCAGCTATTCGAAGAGACTGTCCAGCGCCACAAAGACCGCCCGGCTGTCACATACAACGGCCAGTCTTGGACGTACGGCGAGCTGAATGCGAAGGCAAACCGTCTCGCGCGGATTCTGATGGACTGCGGCATCAGCCCGGATGACCGCGTCGGCATTCTCACGAAGCCGTCGCTTGAAATGTCCGCCGCGGTGCTCGGCGTCTTGAAAGCCGGAGGGGCGTTTGTGCCGATTGATCCTGACTACCCGGATCAGCGGATTGAGTATATTTTACAGGACAGCGGCGCGAAGCTTCTCTTGAAACAGGAAGGCATTTCAGTGCCGGACAGCTATACGGGAGATGTCATTCTTCTCGACGGAAGCCGCACGATTCTAAGCCTGCCGCTTGATGAAAACGACGAGGGAAATCCAGAAACCGCTGTAACCGCGGAGAACTTGGCGTACATGATTTACACGTCTGGAACGACCGGACAGCCGAAGGGTGTCATGGTCGAGCACCATGCGCTTGTGAACCTGTGCTTCTGGCACCACGACGCGTTCAGCATGACAGCGGAGGACCGCAGTGCGAAGTACGCGGGCTTTGGGTTCGACGCTTCCATTTGGGAGATGTTCCCGACTTGGACGATCGGCGCTGAGCTTCACGTCATTGATGAAGCGATCCGCCTCGATATCGTCCGCCTGAACGATTATTTTGAAACGAACGGCGTAACGATCACGTTCCTGCCGACACAGCTTGCGGAACAGTTCATGGAGCTTGAGAACACATCACTTCGCGTCCTCTTGACCGGAGGAGACAAGCTGAAGCGCGCAGTGAAAAAGCCGTACACACTCGTCAACAACTACGGGCCGACAGAAAATACGGTCGTTGCCACAAGCGCAGAAATCCATCCGGAGGAAGGCTCGCTTTCCATCGGAAGGGCCATTGCCAATACGAGAGTATACATCCTCGGCGAGGGCAATCAGGTGCAGCCGGAAGGCGTAGCCGGAGAGCTTTGCGTGGCGGGGCGCGGACTGGCACGAGGCTATCTGAATCGAGAAGACGAAACCGCGAAGCGGTTTGTCGCTGATCCGTTTGTGCCGGGTGAGCGCATGTACCGCACCGGCGATTTGGTGAAGTGGACAGGCGGCGGCATCGAATACATCGGCCGGATCGACCAGCAGGTCAAGGTCCGCGGCTACCGGATCGAGCTTTCAGAAATTGAAGTCCAGCTCGCACAGCTTTCTGAGGTGCAGGATGCGGCAGTGACAGCTGTCAAGGATAAAGGCGGCAATACAGCAATCGCGGCGTATGTCACACCGGAAACAGCTGACATAGAAGCACTAAAATCAACACTAAAGGAAACCCTGCCGGATTACATGATCCCGGCGTTCTGGGTGACGCTGAACGAGCTTCCGGTTACGGCAAACGGCAAAGTCGACCGCAAAGCCTTGCCTGAGCCGGACATCGAAGCGGGAAGCGGAGAATACAAAGCGCCGACGACCGACATGGAAGAGCTGCTTGCCGGCATCTGGCAGGACGTGCTTGGAATGTCTGAAGTCGGTGTCACCGACAATTTCTTCTCGCTTGGCGGAGATTCCATCAAAGGAATTCAAATGGCGAGCCGCTTGAATCAGCACGGCTGGAAGCTGGAAATGAAAGATCTCTTCCAGCATCCGACGATCGAAGAGCTCACCCAGTACGTAGAGCGTGCCGAAGGCAAACAGGCAGACCAAGGCCCGGTGGAGGGCGAAGTCATCCTGACGCCGATCCAGCGCTGGTTCTTTGAAAAGAACTTCACGAACAAGCACCACTGGAACCAATCGGTGATGCTTCACGCCAAGAAGGGCTTTGATCCTGAACGGGTGGAGAAAACATTGCAGGCGCTGATCGAGCATCATGACGCGCTCCGTATGGTCTATCGTGAGGAAAACGGGGACATCGTTCAGGCGTATCAACCGATCAGTGAGAGCAAGGTCAGCTTCGAAATCGTGGATCTGTACGGCTCCGATGAAGAGATGCTGAGAAGCCAGATTAAAATTCTCGCGAACAAGCTGCAGAGCAGTCTCGATCTGCAAAACGGGCCGCTTCTAAAGGCGGAGCAATATCGCACAGAAGCTGGAGATCACCTGCTCATTGCTGTACATCATCTGGTGGTCGACGGTGTGTCATGGCGGATTTTGCTTGAAGACTTTGCTTCAGGCTACATGCAGGCTAAGAAAGAAGAGAGCCTTGTCTTCCCGCAAAAAACAAACTCCTTCAAGGACTGGGCGGAAGAACTGGCGGCATTCAGCCAATCAGCGCATCTTTTACAGCAGGCTGAATACTGGTCGCAAATTGCCGCTGAACAGGTTTCTCCTTTACCGAAGGATTGTGAAACAGAGCAGCGGATCGTCAAGGATACATCATCCGTCCTATGTGAATTAACGGAAGAAGACACGAAGCATCTTTTAACAGATGTTCATCAGCCATATGGAACTGAAATCAACGATATTCTTCTCAGCGCGCTCGGTTTGACAATGAAAGAATGGACAGAGGGGGCCAAAATCGGCATTAACCTTGAGGGACACGGCCGGGAGGACATCATCCCGAATGTGAATATCTCCAGAACGGTCGGCTGGTTTACGGCACAATACCCTGTTGTGCTCGACATATCTGACGCAGATGCCTCGGCTGTGATCAAAACAGTCAAAGAAAACCTGCGCCGCATTCCGGACAAAGGTGTTGGCTACGGCATTCTTCGTTATTTCACAGAAACAGCGGAAACAAAGGGCTTCACACCGGAGATCAGCTTCAACTATTTGGGCCAATTCGACAGTGAAGTCAAAACCGATTTCTTTGAACCGTCCGCTTTCGATATGGGACGCCAAGTAAGCGGAGAATCAGAGGCGCTGTACGCTTTAAGCTTCAGCGGCATGATCAGAAACGGCCGGTTTGTGCTTTCCTGCTCCTACAATGAAAAGGAGTTTAAAAGAGCCACGATTGAAGAGCGAATGGAACGGTTTAAAGAAAACCTCCTGATGTTAATCCGCCATTGCACGGAAAAAGAAGACAAGGAATTCACACCAAGCGACTTTAGCGCCGACGACCTTGAAATGGACGAGATGGGAGATATCTTTGACATGCTTGAGGAGAATTTAAAATAAAACGCAAGGGAATTACAGAAGGCGGGAGCGAAACATATGAGTCAATTTAGCAAGGATCAGGTTCAAGATATGTATTACTTATCGCCGATGCAGGAAGGGATGCTTTTTCATGCCATCCTGAATCCCGGCCAAAGCTTTTACCTTGAACAAATCACGATGAAAGTAAAAGGCAGCTTGAATATCAAATGTCTTGAAGAAAGCATGAATGTGATCATGGACCGGTACGATGTATTTCGTACCGTGTTCATTCACGAAAAAGTAAAAAGACCTGTCCAAGTCGTATTGAAAAAACGGCAGTTCCATATAGAAGAAATCGATCTGACACACTTAACGGGCAGCGAGCAAACAGCCAAAATCAATGAGTACAAAGAACAGGATAAGATCAGGGGTTTTGATTTGACGCGGGATATTCCGATGCGGGCAGCCATTTTCAAGAAAGCTGAAGAAAGCTTTGAATGGGTGTGGAGCTACCACCACATTATTTTGGACGGATGGTGCTTCGGCATCGTCGTACAGGATCTATTTAAGGTATACAATGCTCTGCGCGAACAAAAGCCGTACAGCCTGCCGCCCGTCAAACCGTATAAAGACTACATCAAGTGGCTTGAAAAGCAGGATAAACAAGCATCGCTCCGCTACTGGCGCGAGTACTTGGAGGACTTTGAAGGACAAACGACGTTTGCGGAGCAAAGAAAGAAACAAAAGGACGGCTATGAGCCGAAAGAGCTGCTCTTTTCACTGCCGGAGGCGGAAACAAAGGCCTTTACCGAGCTTGCAAAATCGCAGCATACCACTTTAAGTACGGCGCTGCAGGCAGTCTGGAGCGTATTGATCAGCCGCTATCAGCAGTCTGGCGATTTGGCCTTCGGTACAGTTGTTTCAGGGCGTCCCGCGGAAATCAAAGGCGTTGAACATATGGTCGGGCTGTTTATCAACGTTGTCCCGAGACGTGTGAAGCTGTCTGAGGGTATCACATTTAACGGCTTGCTCAAGCAGCTGCAGGAGCAATCGCTGCAGTCTGAGCCGCACCAATATGTGCCGCTTTATGACATCCAAAGCCAGGCCGATCAGCCGAAACTGATTGACCACATCATTGTTTTTGAGAACTATCCGCTTCAGGATGCGAAAAATGAAGAAAGCAGTGAAAACGGCTTTGATATGGTGGATGTTCATGTTTTTGAGAAGTCGAATTATGATCTCAACCTTATGGCTTCCCCTGGAGATGAGATGCTGATTAAGCTTGCCTATAATGAGAATGTGTTTGATGAGGCGTTTATCCTGCGCTTGAAATCTCAGCTTCTCACAGCAATTCAGCAGCTCATCCAGAATCCGGATCAGCCTGTCAGCACGATCAACATCGTTGACGACAGGGAGAGAGAATTTTTGCTAACCGGCTTAAACCCGCCGGCTCAAGCTCATGAAACAAAGCCTCTGACGGATTGGTTCAAGGAAGCAGTGAACGTCAATCCGGATGCACCTGCGCTTACGTATTCCGGCCAGACTCTGTCTTATCGCAAATTAGATGAGGAAGCGAACCGCCTTGCACGCCGGCTGCAAAAACAAGGTGCGGGCAAAGGCTCTGTTGTAGCGCTGTACACGAAGCGCTCACTTGAATTGGTGATCGGCATTCTCGGTGTATTAAAGGCGGGAGCAGCCTATCTGCCGGTTGATCCGAAGCTGCCAGAGGACCGAATCTCGTATATGCTGGCTGACAGTGCGGCAGCCTGTCTTCTGACGCATCAGGAGATAAAAGAACAAGCGGCTGAGCTGCCGTATACAGGCATAACGCTCTTCATTGATGATCAAACACGGTTTGAAGAACAGGCAAGCGATCCTGCAACCGCGATTGATCCTAATGATCCGGCATATATCATGTACACGTCCGGCACAACCGGAAAGCCAAAAGGCAATATCACCACTCATGCCAATATTCAGGGTTTGGTCAAGCATGTAGACTACATGGCATTTTCTGATCAGGATACGTTCTTGTCTGTTTCGAATTACGCCTTTGACGCATTTACTTTTGATTTCTATGCTTCTATGCTGAATGCGGCACGGCTCATTATCGCAGATGAACATACGCTGCTTGATACAGAACGGCTCACAGATCTGATCCTGCAAGAGAATGTCAATGTCATGTTTGCGACAACCGCACTATTTAATCTTCTCACAGATGCGGGAGAGGATTGGATGAAGGGACTACGCTGTATATTATTCGGCGGAGAGCGCGCCTCAGTGCCTCATGTCAGAAAAGCGCTGCGGGTCATGGGGCCGGGCAAGCTGATTAACTGCTACGGGCCGACTGAGGGAACAGTGTTTGCGACTGCTCACGTCGTGCATGATCTGCCGGATTCCATCTCCTCATTGCCGATCGGAAAGCCGATCAGCAATGCCAGTGTTTATATTCTGAATGAGCAAAGCCAGCTCCAGCCATTCGGGGCGATCGGTGAACTGTGCATCAGCGGAATGGGCGTGTCAAAAGGATATGTAAATCGTGCTGACCTCACGAAGGAAAAGTTTATCAAGAACCCGTTCAAGTCGGGAGAAACGCTTTACCGCACAGGGGATTTAGCACGCTGGCTGCCGGATGGAACGATTGAATACGCCGGCCGTATTGACGACCAGGTCAAAATACGCGGACACCGGATTGAGCTTGAAGAAATCGAAAAGCAGCTGCAGGAATACCCAGGTGTGAAAGATGCGGTCGTTGTGGCGGACCGCCATGAGTCTGGCGATGCATCAATCAATGCCTACCTTGTGAACCGAACGCAGCTTTCAGCTGAGGACGTGAAGGCGCACCTGAAAAAACAGCTTCCTGCTTATATGGTGCCGCAAACCTTTACCTTCTTGGATGAGCTTCCTTTAACGACGAACGGGAAAGTCAATAAACGGCTGCTCCCAAAACCTGATCAGGATCAGCTGGCGGAAGAATGGATTGGACCGCGGAACGAGATGGAAGAAACAATCGCACAAATATGGTCTGAGGTTCTCGGCAGAAAGCAAATTGGCATTCATGACGATTTCTTTGCGCTCGGAGGGCATTCCTTGAAGGCCATGACCGCCGCGTCCCGCATCAAGAAAGAGCTCGGGATTGATCTTCCAGTAAAGCTTTTGTTTGAAGCGCCGACGATCGCCGGCATTTCAGCGTATTTGAAAAACGGGGGTCCTGATGGCTTGCAGGATGTAACGATAATGAATCAGGATCAGGAGCAGATCATTTTCGCATTCCCGCCGGTCTTGGGCTATGGCCTTATGTACCAAAATCTGTCCAGCCGCTTGCCGTCATACAAGCTGTACGCCTTTGATTTTATTGAGGAGGAAGACCGGCTTGACCGCTATGCGGATTTGATCCAGAAGCTGCAGCCGGAAGGGCCCTTAACATTGTTTGGATATTCAGCGGGATGCAGCCTGGCGTTTGAAGCTGCGAAAAAGCTTGAGGAACAAGGCCGTATTGTTCAGCGGATCATCATGGTCGATTCCTATAAAAAACAAGGTGTCAGTGATCTGGACGGACGCACGGTTGAAAGTGATGTCGAAGCGTTGATGAATGTCAATCGGGACAATGAAGCGCTCAACAGCGAAGCCGTCAAACAAGGCCTCAAGCAAAAAACACATGCCTTTTACTCATACTACGTCAACCTGATCAGCACAGGCCAGGTGAAAGCAGATATTGATCTGTTGACTTCCGGCGCTGATTTTGACATGCCGGAATGGCTTGCATCATGGGAAGAAGCTACAACAGGTGCTTACCGTGTGAAAAGAGGCTTCGGAACACACGCAGAAATGCTGCAGGGCGAAACGCTAGATAGGAATGCCGGGATTTTGCTCGAATTTCTTAATACACAAACCGTAACGGTTTCATAAATGAAGTGATGAAAGGAGGAGACAGCCAATGAGCCAACTCTTCAAATCATTTGATGCGTCGGAAAAAACACAGCTCATCTGTTTTCCGTTTGCCGGCGGCTACTCGGCGTCGTTTCGCCCTCTCCATGCTTTTTTGCAGGGGGAGTGCGAGATGCTCGCTGCCGAGCCGCCGGGACACGGCACGAATCAAACGTCAGCTATTGAGGATCTTGAAGAGCTGACGGATTTGTACAAGCAAGAACTGAACCTTCGCCCTGATCGGCCGTTTGTGCTGTTCGGACACAGTATGGGCGGAATGATCACCTTCAGGCTGGCGCAAAAGCTTGAGCGTGAAGGCATCTTTCCGCAGGCGGTTATCATTTCTGCAATCCAGCCGCCTCATATTCAGCGGAAGAAAGTGTCCCACCTGCCTGATGATCAGTTTCTCGATCATATTATCCAATTAGGCGGAATGCCCGCAGAGCTTGTTGAAAATAAGGAGGTCATGTCCTTTTTCCTGCCTTCTTTCCGATCAGATTACCGGGCTCTTGAACAATTTGAGCTTTACGATCTGGCCCAGATCCAGTCGCCTGTTCATGTCTTTAACGGGCTTGATGATAAAAAGTGCATACGAGATGCGGAAGGGTGGAAGAAGTGGGCAAAAGACATCACATTCCATCAATTTGACGGCGGGCACATGTTCCTGCTGTCACAAACGGAAGAAGTCGCAGAACGGATTTTTGCGATCTTGAATCAGCATCCGATCATTCAACCGTGATCAAAAGCGGACAGCTTCGGCTGTTCCGCTTTTTTTTGTGTTGAATGCCAATTTTTGCATGGTATAATAGTCGAAATACTCAAACAAAGGCAGGTCGAAACATGCGCACGTCTCCCAGGATGAAATGGTTTGTATTGCTGTTTACGTTTGTTTTCGCCATCGGAATGAACTCATTCAGAAATTCCTTTCAATTTTTTATGCTGCCAATGGCAGACGCCTTCCATGCCGACAGGTCGCTGATTTCGGTTTCTGTCAGCATTTTTATGATCACAACCGGCATCGTCCAGTTTTTTGTCGGTTTTTTTATCGACCGTTTCAGTGTCAGAAAAATTATGGCGCTTGGAGCTGTCTGCATCAGCGCAAGCTTTTTGGTGCTTCCTTATTCACCGAATGTTCATGTGTTTTCCGCCATTTACGGTGTGCTTGGCGGAATCGGCTATTCCTGCGCGGTCGGCGTGACGACCCAGTATTTCATCAGCCGTTGGTTTGACATACACAAAGGTCTGGCGCTTGCTATTTTGACCAATGCCAACTCTGCGGGCCTGCTGCTTCTCTCGCCCATTTGGGCTGCGGCTCCGTATCATGCCGGCTGGCAGAGCACCTATACCATTTTGGGAATCGTCATGGCGGCTGTTCTGCTGCCGCTCCTCGTCTTTGGGATGAAGCACCCGCCGCATGCGCAAGCGGAGTCTGTGAAAAAATCTTATGATTGGCGGGGGTTTTGGAACGTGATGAAGCAATCCCGCCTCATTCATATCCTGTACTTCGGCGTGTTTACTTGCGGATTTACAATGGGAATTATTGATGCTCACCTCGTCCCGATACTGAAGGATGCGCATGTCTCTCATGTCAACGGAATGATGGCCGCGTTCGGGGCATTTATCATCATTGGCGGATTATTGGCGGGCTGGCTGTCAGATCTCCTCGGCAGCAGAAGCATCATGCTATCCATCTTATTTTTCATTCGGCTGCTCAGCCTCATTTGCCTGCTCATTCCCATTCTCGGAATTCATCAAAGCGACCTTTGGTACTTCGGGTTTATCCTGTTATTCGGGCTCAGTTACACAGGCGTGATCCCGCTGACCGCGGCGTCAATTTCGGAAAGCTATCAAACAGGATTGATCGGATCGCTGTTAGGCATCAATTTCTTTATCCATCAGGTTGCCGGAGCTCTCAGCGTGTATGCGGGCGGTTTGTTTTTTGACATGACTCATGGTTATTTGCTGATTGTCGCTGTGTGCATCGTGTTTGTGGGTTTATCGGCTGTAATAGAGCTGGTGCCGTTTTTAGATAAACAGAAGGCAAAAGAAACCCACCATTCAATATAAAAGGATCAGCACTGTCAATGCTGATCCTTTTTAAATTTGAGTTTTTTTGTTTCAGTATTTTTAAGGATAATCTCCTTGAATCTGTTCATCTCCACTTCGGAATGAAAAAAACGTTTTGGGATCGCAATATATTGGCCACTTGATGTATTGACCCTGAAGATATTTTTATATTCGAAAACAGCTGCGATTTCATCCCAATTGAAAATGAGGTCATATTTTTTAGAACATATACGAATTCCTTCTTGGTTCAGAGTATATGTTCTTTTAGATTTCATCCGTTCGTTCTTCTTGTATGCTCTGGAAAACTTCACATATAGAAGCAGGAGGAGCAGCAGTGTAAACAGAACGGACATCACGATAATCAACATACTGTTCATAAACAAGTTAAGCGCGTCACTGCCATAAACGATACGGGGCCATCCGTTAATGAAGTTAACTGCAGCAAATATGGCGCAAAACAACAGAAAGTAAAAGCATGATATTTTTGCGATTTGATAAAAAAAGATTTCTCTTACATCCTTAAAAGCGATTTCTCCTGGAAGATTGATACTTTCACTAGCATATTGAATCATACGGTAAACCTACACCTCTAACCATGTTTTTCCTTTCAGTCTAGCATAATTTTTCATTTTTTTGCAGGTATACCAGGGCGCTTTGTTTTTTTCTCCGGATTGATATTGCTCCCCACCACGCCAATCATAATACAAACAGCCCCGGCAAGATGATACCAGACCAGGCTTTCGTTGAGAATCACAACTCCTGCAATCATCGTCACAATGGTAGATACATGATTAAAAGCACTCATTTTAAACGCCTCAATTCGCGACAGCGTATAGTTAGACAGAAATGAAGTGACAAGTGAAGACAGCACGCCCAAATACACAATGGCGAGAACGAAGCCGGGCTCCCGGAACGGCAGAAAATAAGTGCCGACTGTTCCCGCCACTCCGTGACGCACAAGGGCGATGGCGTTGAAGACGACAAAGCCGATGGCTGACATGATGTAGGTGAGCTCGGTCAGCTTGAACCGCTGCGTCATTTTTCTGGCAGCAGTATTGTACATCGCTGAAGACAAAGCAGACAATAGGATCAGCAAAGACCCTTTTAAGCTGGCTGATTCCACGTCAACGCCTTTCATCACAAAAATAAACATGACGCCGGCAACGGATAAAACCGTGAACCCCTTTTGCGTCCACGTTGGGCGTTCCTTTAAAACATAAGCGGCAAAGACCATCGTGAAAATCGGAATGGCTGCCTGAATAATTCCCGCTTCAGAGGAGGACGAGTACACAAGGCCGAATGCCTGAAAGCTGAAAAATAACGCGGGATACAGCAGGGCGAGCGGCAAAATGGCAATGACGTCCTTTATGCGGATTGATAGCTTTACCCAGCCGAATAAGATCGGTATAGTGGCCGCAGCAAACGCAATGGTGAACCGATGCGCCAAAATATCAAACGGCTCTGCTGTTTGCAGTGCGATTTTTACGAATAGAAAGGATAAACCGATAATGAACGAATATAAAATAGCCGCTATATAAGCGGGGGCTTGCTGATGTTTAACCATAATGGGAAGGGCTCCTTTACCTGAATTGCAGCGCCGGTCGCTCCCTTTATTGTATGGCCGCGGTCAGAACGGTACAATGAGAAAAACAATGAACTGTACCGGTACAAAACAGGGGGAGAAGGCATGGAGAAATATATGAGTCTATTAACGAGGATAGAGGAGATAATGCAAAGCACCGCCTATCAAGAAGGAGACAGGCTTCCATCTATCCGTCAGCTGTCCGCCCGCTACCAAGTCAGCAAAAGCACAGTGATCCGCGCGCTGCAGGAGCTGGAAAAGCGCCACCTTATCTATTCTGTTCCGAAAAGCGGCTATTATATTGTGAAAAAGACAGGGAAATCAAGAAGCGGGCAGCCTGGCCCCATCGACTTTGCCACATCTGCGCCGGACCCAGATGTGTTTCCGTATCTTGATTTTCAGCACTGCATCAACAAAGCGATTGATACATACAAAAACGATTTGTTTATTTATGGGACGCCAAAGGGGCTTCCATCACTCATCCGCGTACTCCAAAAGCTCTTGGCCACTCAACAGGTATTTGCGGATGAACGGCATATTTTCATTACATCAGGTGTCCAGCAGGCGTTATCCTTGCTTTGTGCCATGCCGTTCCCAAATGGGAAAGAGAAGATCGCCATTGAACAGCCGGGCTACCATTTGATGGTCGAACAGCTTGAGACACTTGGGATTCCCGCCATCGGGGTGAAACGAACAGAAGAAGGGCTTGATATAGCCAAGGTTGAGCGGTTATTTCAAACAGAATCGATTAAATTTTTTTATACGATGCCGCGCTTCCATAACCCGCTTGGGTGCTCATTGTCAGAGCGTGATAAACAGGAGCTTGTGAGACTGGCAGAAGCGTATGATGTCTATCTCGTTGAGGATGATTACCTCGGTGATCTGGAGGAAAATAAAAAGGCAGATCCGCTGTACGCATATGATCTGTCCTCACATGTCATCTATTTGAAAAGCTTCTCGAAAATGATGTTCCCCGGCCTCCGCGTGGGGGCGGCTGTTTTGCCCGAAGCGCTGACTGACACGTTCTATGCGTACAAAAAACTGAACGACATCGACTGTTCGATGATTTCTCAAGCGGCATTGGAGATTTACCTGAAAAGCGGTATGTATGGCAGGCATAAGGAGAAAATCAGAGATTCTTATAAAGAGCGGTCGCTGAGGCTACATCAAGCCATTCGAACTCACAGGCAGCTGGGAAGCGGACGCTTTACGTTCTCCAGCGGGCAGGCACCCTGTATGCACACCCATCTGGTGCTTCCTCAGGATCTGCCCGCCTCAAGAGTGATTCATAGACTGAAAAAACAAGGGGTTCTCCTTGAGGCGATAGACCGTCATTATTTATCAGATTATCCGAAAGAAAATCTATTAAAAATCAATATTTCGAATGTGAAAACGGAAGATATTGAGCGCGGTGTCAAGCTGTTGATGAGCCATTTATAGAAGCTCTTCGTACGAGACCATTGTGATATCCTCAGGGAAATCAGGGTGTGCGGCGCATACAGCCATTTTGTAGCCGGGATCGACCTCATACGTTTTGATATAGCATGGGGAATGGCTGTCCGGAAGCTCAATGGATACTTGTCCGTCCTGGTGCAGGCGCACTGAAAAGGAATCAAGCGGAAGCGATAAGCCTTTGCCTTCCTGTTTGATAAAGCTTTCTTTCATTGACCATAGATGATAAAAATAGTCTGTCTGCTCGTCCTTGTCTTTTGCTAAAAGGTCGCTGTACTCTGTTTTTGAAAAGAAGCGCTTGGCGATCTCAAGACTGATCGGTTTCGTTTTTTCGATATCTATGCCGATCGGCTGTGAATCAAACGCGCAAATGACCCAGCGGCCGGAGTGAGAAATATTGAAATGAGCGTCGGGAAGATCAGGGATGCACGGCTTCCCGTATTCCTGCGTGCTAAAGCGGATATCGGATTTGTCCAACTGATACTGCCTGCTTATGACTGAGCGAACGAGCACATCTCCCAGCAGGGTGCGGTGAGCATCTTCTTTATGATAAAATCTCCGGCATTTCTCCCGTTTTTCAGGTGATATGAAAGACATGAACCGTTCATTTTCTTCCTGTGAAAGCGGGCGGTCCATATAAATTCCGTAAATCTTCATTCTAGATCCTCCGTCTGCAAAAGATTGTCAAAACCATCCTATCATACTTCCACAAGACTCATATAGAGGAGAAAATAAAAAAACAAAGCCAAGGCGGCTTTGTTTTAGTGTACAGGCGGAGATGCTTTCACAGCGGCTGTCCGCCTTGCCACAGCATAATTCAGCAGCTGGATTGACTGGGGCAATGAAAAGCGCAAAATAAGTCCGGTGAGGATGGCGGTCAAAATGGTGCCAAAACCGATCGGCCCGCCCATGCCCCATGCCGCAAACAAAATGGTTATTTCCATGCCGTTCCGCACCCATTGCACATTCCAGCCGGTTTTTTCTGTAATCAGCATCATCAGTGAATCACGCGGCCCCGCGCCAAGGCCTGCTGATACATAAACACCGACGCCGTAACCGATCAGCACCACGCCTAGAGAGAAGACGATGATCGAGCCTGTGTAGGTCGAGGGGGCAGGCAGAATGAAATTGAAAAAATCTATAAATACACCAATGAGCACCATATTCAGGAGGGCACCAATTTTCGGCCAAGCTCTCGTAAACAATGACGTGAATCCGACGATGAGCGCTCCAATAATGATGGACCACTGGCCGACGGTAAGCCCGAAGTGCTGAAACAGGCTGTAATGAAATGCATCCCACGGACTAATGCCGAGTGCTTTTCCTTCTATCGTCAGGGATACACCAAAAGCCAAAATGATCAAACCGGCAAAATAAAATGTCCAGCGCAGAACAAGTTCTTGCTTCACGTGAGGTCCCTTCTTTCGTAAAAATCAGTCGATTGTCATTGTAGCACATCTGACAGAAGGGCGGAATAGGCGAAAGGGGATCAACAAAAAAACAGGGCCGCCGCGGGCGCCCTGTTTCAGCGTGTTGGCAAACCCTTGCATTCGTTGTCAGGCCTGTGCTTCGGTGCTCACGAATTTAACATTCGCTGTGCTCCAATGCTCGCCCTTCCTAGACTTCAAAGGTTTTCAATCACGCTGAAAATCACAAAATCCTAAAACGAAAATCGTTTTAGGATTTTGTCAATAATCTGAAACAGGGCGCTGGCGCCCTGTTTTTCTTATTACAGCGGGTTCAAAATCCGGTTCAAGAACCGCTGTGTCCGTTCTTCTTTTGGTGCAGAGAAAATTTGCTCCGGCGGTCCTTGCTCCACGATAACGCCGCCGTCGATGAAGATGACTTCATCCGCAACTTCCTGCGCGAACTTGATTTCGTGGGTCACGACGACCATGGTCCAGCCTTCATTGGCCAAGTCCTTGATAACCTTCAGCACCTCTCCGACAAGCTCGGGATCAAGCGCTGAGGTCGGTTCGTCAAACAGCATGAGCTCAGGCTGAATCGCCAGTGCGCGGGCGATGCCGACGCGCTGCTGCTGGCCGCCGGAAAGCTGGAACGGATATAAATCCATTTTGTCCTTCAATCCGACTTTATCAAGAAGCTGAATCGCTTCTTTTCTGACTTCCTCTTTGTTCCGTTTTTGCACCTGAATAGGGCCCTCCATCACGTTTTCGAGGGCTGTGCGGTGCGGGAACAGGTGATACGCCTGAAACACCATTCCGGATTTTCGGCGAAGCTTTAGGATATCTGCCTGTTTCACCTTTTTGGAGAAATCGATGGAGAAATCATCAAATGCAAGCTCTCCGCGATTCGGGATCTCCAGAGCGTTCAGGCAGCGAAGCAGCGTCGTTTTCCCTGAACCTGAAGGCCCAAGTATGGCGATGACTTTTCCTTTTTCAATCTTCATATCTATCTTTTTTAAAATTTCATTTTCACCGAATGATTTGTTTAATCCTTTAACGGTAAGCATACTCGGAACCTCCTTATTTGGCCACGTAGCGGTCAAGACGCCGTTCGATGACATGCTGGACGAGTGAGAGCAGGAAGCAGATAATCCAATAAATAAAGGCTGCTTCAATATAGATCACTAAAATTTGATCAAGATTCCGCGCGCCGATTTCCTGGGCTTTTCTGAACAGCTCAGCGACCAGAATTTGAGAGGCGAGGGATGTATCTTTAATCAGGCTGATAAAGGTATTGGATAATGGCGGGATCGACACACGAAACGCCTGCGGCAAAATGACGCGGAACAGCGTTTTTTGATGTGTCATGCCAATTGTGTAGCCGGCTTCCCATTGCCCTTTCGGCACGGATAAAATAGATGCCCGAATGATTTCAGATGCATAGGCGCCGACGTTTAATGAAAAGGCGATAACTGCGCTTGGAAATGGATCTAATGTGACGTTAAAGGCCGGGAACAGATAGAAAATGATGAACAATTGAACGAGAAGAGGAGTGCCGCGTATTGCGGATACGTATACACTGAACACCCATCTCAAAGGTCTCACTTTCGACATTCTGGCAAGCGCCGTAATCAGCGCCAGGATCATTCCGAATATAAAGGAAAGAATCGTAAGGGGAATCGTATAGTAGATTCCCCCTGAAAGTATCGGCCAGAATGACTGCTGCACCAGATCCCACGGGATCGCCGTGCCAAGCGTCAATGCCGGCAGATTATTTAGAAACATCTTCGCCGAACCATTTTTTAGAAATTTTAGAAAGAGTCCCGTCCTCTTTCATTTCTTTTAATGCTTTGTTGACTTGATCAACAACCTCGCCGCTTCCTTTACGGAACGTGAAATATGTTGACTGAGGATCACCTGTTTCAAACGCGATTTTCACGTTTTTATTGCCAGATGTTTTTAAGTAGTTCAATACGGCAAGCTTATCGTTGTATGTCATATCGACGCGGCCTTGCTGGATCATTTGAAGGGCCTGCGCCATACCTTCAACGCCTTCTACTTTAGCGCCGGCATTTGTAGCTAATTTGTTGTAGTTGCTTGTCAGTGATTGAGCTGACGTTTTTCCTTTTACGTCTTTTTCAGACTTAATATCGTTGTTGTCTTTTTTCGTTACGACAACAGCTCTTGATGTTGTGTATTTATCTGAGAAATCATATTTGTCTTCACGATCTGTTTTTCCGACTTGGTTGGCAACAACGTCAAACCGTTTGGAATTCAGGCCGGCAAACATACTGTCCCACTGTGTTTCCTTAAAGTCCACTTTAAGCCCGAGGCGTTTTGCGACTTCTGTGATAACTTCGACATCATAGCCAGTCAGTTTATCAGTGTCTTTGTCGTGGTAAGTGAACGGCTCATATGTTCCTTCCGTTCCGACTGTGAGCACACCTTTTTTCTTAATTGAAGCCCAAAGATCGCCATCTTTGGCATTATCTTTTGACTGATTGTCATTTCCTGCTCCGCAAGCTGCAAGAGCTGCAATACTTACGACCATGAATAAAGCCAATAATGCTTTTTTCATCTTATTCCCCACTTTTCTGGTTGATTTTATTGAAATAAAAAAATAGCTTACAAATCTAAAGGATAACTTTTTTTTAGTATGAGTCAAGTAATTGGTTTTCATAAGGCAAATTCTTTTAAAATAAATCCAAAAATTGCTGTGCCGGTTTAGGCAAATAACTGTCCGTTCTCCACATGACAGCCGGTGTCATAATGAAGGGATTATTTTCGATATGGACGGTGTGAACGTGATTTCTCATATGAACGGGAATCATTGTGACGGGCAAAATAGACGCACCGAATCCGGATGACACGAGGCTGAGCAAAGTTGCAGAGTCGTGGCATTCACAAACAATGCGCGGCTCCAGATTCAAACGATGAAATTCATTCATGACCTGATTATAGACGCCTTTTCCATTGACAGGCCGCAGCAGGATCAGCGGAAATGAAGGAATGTCCTCCATCTTAATGGTGTCTCCGCACGGATATCCGGCTTCATCTGAAAGCACGAGCACACATGGAATGTCATCAAGCTGTTTGAATTGTACCGTGTCACTTTTGATCAGTGTTGTCGTGACCGCCGCATCGATTTGCCGGCTTTCCAGCAGTTCCAACAGTGTCGCGGGTTCATTTTCCCAAATATTAAAGGTGAGATGGGGGTATCTCTCTTTGATCTGTGTTACTTTTTCAAGCATCAAAGCCGCGCAATAAATCGTTGATCCCACGGCAAGTGTGCCGGCTACTTCCTCCTTCAGCTCCTGTACCTCAATGACTGCATCTTCAAACCTATGCAGAATCTCTTTTGCTCTTTTTAGAAAAACAGCTCCTTCATATGTAAGAGTCATTTGTTTTTTCTTGTTCCGGTCAAACAGAACAACACCAAGTTCGTCCTCCAGCTGTTTGAGCTGCCTGCTTAAAGGCGGCTGCGCCATGTGAAGCTTTTTGGCTGCGGACGTGATTTTCTGTTCTTGGGCAATGGTAATGAAGTATCGAAGCTGGCGAATGTCCAAAAGAAAGCGCCTCCTTATCATACCTTTTAGGTATTAAATATAGATTTAATAGATATTTTTCATATGGATATATCAGGAGTATGATTGAAATGAAAGCAGAATTCAAGCGTAAAGGAGGGGGCAAAGTGAAACTCGTTGTCGGAATGACAGGGGCAACAGGGGCCATTTTCGGGGTCAGGCTGCTGCAGTGGCTGAAGGCCGCCGGAGTGGAAACCCATCTCGTTGTGTCTCCTTGGGCAAACGTCACGATCAAACATGAAACAGGCTATACCTTACAAGAAGTAGAACAACTGGCCACATACACTTATTCACATAAGGATCAGGCGGCAGCCATTTCAAGCGGGTCGTTTGATACCGATGGAATGATTGTTGCGCCGTGCAGCATGAAATCTCTCGCAAGCATTCGCACCGGCATGGCGGATAATCTGCTGACACGTGCGGCGGATGTCATGCTCAAGGAGAGAAAAAAACTCGTCCTCTTAACGAGAGAGACGCCTTTGAACCAGATTCATCTCGAAAATATGCTAGCGCTTACGAAAATGGGCACCATCATTCTTCCTCCGATGCCGGCATTTTATAATCAGCCGAGCAGCTTAGAGGAAATGGTTGACCATATTGTGTTCAGAACGTTGGACCAATTCGGCATTCGGCTTCCTGAAGCGAAGCGCTGGAATGGGATTGAAAAACAAAAAGGAGGAGCTTGATCATGGCTTATCAAGATTTCAGAGAATTTCTCGCTGCCCTTGAAAAAGAAGGACAGCTGCTTACAGTGAATGAAGAGGTAAAGCCGGAACCGGATTTAGGGGCCGCCGCACGGGCAGCCAGCAATCTTGGCGATAAAAGCCCCGCGCTCTTATTTAACAACATTTACGGCTATCATAACGCACGAATTGCGATGAATGTCATCGGCTCTTGGCCAAACCATGCAATGATGCTGGGCATGCCGAAAGACACACCGGTAAAAGAACAGTTTTTTGAATTCGCAAAGCGTTATGACCAATTTCCGATGCCGGTCAAACGTGAGGAAACAGCGCCATTTCATGAAAATGAAATCACAGAAGATATCAATTTGTTCGATATACTGCCTCTTTTCAGAATAAACCAAGGAGACGGAGGCTACTATCTAGACAAAGCGTGTGTTATTTCCCGTGATCTTGAGGACCCTGACAACTTCGGCAAACAAAATGTCGGCATTTACAGAATGCAAGTCAAAGGAAAAGACCGCCTCGGCATTCAGCCTGTCCCGCAGCACGATATTGCAATCCATCTGCGTCAAGCTGAAGAACGCGGCATCAATCTTCCGGTCACCATTGCGCTCGGCTGTGAGCCGGTCATTACAACGGCGGCATCGACTCCGCTTCTCTATGATCAATCAGAATACGAAATGGCAGGTGCGATTCAAGGCGAACCATATCGCATCGTCAAATCAAAGCTGTCTGATCTTGATGTTCCGTGGGGCGCTGAAGTGGTGCTTGAAGGTGAGATTATTGCCGGAGAGCGCGAATATGAAGGGCCGTTTGGTGAATTCACAGGCCATTATTCCGGCGGACGCAGCATGCCGATTATCAAAATTAAACGCGTCTATCACAGAAACAATCCGATCTTTGAACATTTATACTTAGGCATGCCTTGGACAGAATGCGATTACATGATCGGCATTAACACATGCGTGCCGCTTTATCAGCAGTTAAAAGAAGCGTATCCGAACGAAATTGTGGCAGTGAACGCCATGTACACACACGGTTTAATCGCGATTGTTTCCACAAAAACCCGCTATGGCGGATTTGCGAAAGCGGTCGGCATGCGCGCACTCACAACGCCGCACGGACTCGGCTACTGCAAAATGGTCATTGTCGTTGATGAGGATGTCGATCCATTCAACCTTCCGCAGGTCATGTGGGCGCTTTCGACCAAAATGCATCCGAAACACGATGCGGTCATCATTCCGGACTTATCTGTCCTGCCGCTTGATCCGGGATCCAATCCATCAGGAATCACTCACAAAATGATTCTCGACGCCACTACACCGGTTGCGCCGGAAACAAGAGGCCATTATTCACAGCCGCTTGATTCTCCGCTAACAACGAAAGAATGGGAACAAAAACTAATGGACTTAATGAATAAATAAGGAAAGGATGTTCGAAATGCATACATGTCCTCGATGCGACTCAAAAAAGGGAGAAGTCATGAGCAAATCGCCTGTAGAAGGCGCATGGGAAGTTTATCAGTGCCAAACATGCTTTTTTACATGGAGATCCTGTGAACCGGAAAGCATTACAAATCCCGAAAAATACAATCCAGCGTTTAAAATTGATCCAAAGGAAACAGAAACAGCAATTGAAGTTCCGGCGGTGCCGGAACGAAAGGCTTGATCCGCGTGAACTGTATGTCAGACCGTCTCTTTGAGCTGCTTGACGGGAGCTGCCTGAATGAGAAGCAGCATGAGGCCTTCGTTCTGCAAACAGTATCAGAGGATGGCTGGCCGCATGCCGCTATGATCAGTGCGGGTGAAATTATCGCGCTGAGCCGAACTGATATCCGAATCGCTCTGTGGAAAAACACAATGACTTCGGCCAACATCCTTCGCACAGGAAAAGCACAGTTCACGGCGTGGTGGAAGGGAGCGGCCTATTATGTAAAGCTTGAATGCGCGCCTTTACCGCCTTTGAAAGATGCCGAATATGAAAGAGACCGTTTTTCCTGCCGCATCGTTTCAGTGAAGGAGGACGTTGCGAAATACGCTGATTTGACTTCTGGTGTCCGTATACAGCTTCACAGCCCTGAAGAGGTGCTGAGCAGATGGGAAAAGACCCTGGAAGATTTAAAGCGGTAATAGCGATAGCCTGACGCCATGCGTCAGGCTTTTTTTATATAATGAAAACAAAGGGGGCGTGAGAAATGGAACGTGCGGGGATCTGTCACTCGGACGGCTTTGATTTAGCTTATCGAATTGAGGGCGAGGGCGCACCCATCCTTGTGATCGGGAGTGCGGTTTACTATCCGCGCCTTTTTTCCTCAGATATCAAACAGAAATATCAATGGGTCTTTGTCGACCATAGGGGATTTGCTAAGCCTAAGCGGGAGCTTCGTGCGGAGGATTCGAGGCTTGATGCCGTCTTGGCTGATATCGAAAGGATGAGAACATTTCTTCAGCTTGAGGATGTTACTATTCTGGGACATTCCGGGCACGCTTTTATGGCTTTAGAGTATGCCAGGACATATCCCAAACAAGTTCGGAAGGTGGCGCTCTTCAATACTGCGCCTGATAACAGTGAAGAAAGACAGCGGAAAAGCGAATCATTTTTCATGGAAACAGCCAGTCTTGAGAGAAAGAAACGCTTTGAAAAAGACATCGCGAATTTGCCGCAGGACATCGACAAAGATCCTAAAAGGCGCTTTGTGCACATGTGTATTCGCGCTGAAGCGAAAAGCTTTTATCAAGAGCGGCCGCATGCTGCGGCCTTATGGGACGGTGTATTCACGAATATGCCGATCATGGATGAATTATGGGGCAAAACATTTGCCCGGCTTGATCTTATTCAGCGGTTAGCTGATGTTCGTATGCCGGTGTATATCGGATTAGGGAGATATGATTATTTGGTTGCGCCTGTTGCGCTATGGGATGCTGTTGACGGTTTATATCCCCATGTGGATAAGGTTATTTTTGAAAAGAGCGGCCATCAGCCGATGCTGGAAGAACCGGAAGCCTTTGATCAAAGCTTCAGCAAATGGCTGGATCAATAAAAAAACAGCCCGCAGATCAAAATCCGCGGGCTGTTTCTGATTATAAGACCCCTTTCATCGCGCGTTTGATAACCGGCGAGAGCAGCAGGAGAATGCCGCCAAGAACGATAGAAATCAAACCGATGGTGCCGAAGTACATTGTTTCAGGAATTTTATCAAACAATCCGGCTACTTGGGCATTGATCGCTTGGGCTGCTGCGTTCGTCAGAAACCACATACTCATTGTCTGTGCAGAGAAGGCAGCTGGTGCCAGTTTCGTTGTCACGGATAAACCGACTGGAGACAGGCACAGCTCTCCAAGCACGACAAGCAGGAAGCTGAGAACGAGCCAAAGCGGGCTTACGAGTGCTTCTTTTCCTTGCATAGCAGGGAATACCATAATGATAAATGACAATCCGGCTAAAATAATTCCGATTGAGAATTTAACTGGTGTAGACGGCTGACGTTTGCCAAGCTTCATCCAGAGCCATGCGAATATTGGCGCAAAAATGACAACAAACAATGGATTTAATGATTGGAACCATGATGACTGAAGTTCGAATCCGCCCAATGAAAGTCTTATGCGTTCATCAGCGTATACCGCAAGAATGGTCGCTCCCTGTTCCTGAATGGCCCAGAACATGACAGCACCGATAAACAAAGGAACGTAAGCGGCAAGACGGGATTTTTCTGTTTTGTCCGCTTTTTTGCTTGTAAACATGATGATGAAATAAATCACAGGAATCAAAATACCGAGAATACTTACAAGGTCGATGAAACGTTTGATCGTCAGCACGCCTGTTTGTACAGAGATAATCACTGCGATCGCCACAATGATAACACCGATTCCGGTGCCAATTGCAGATTTTTTAGACAGCGGATTCGGCACATTGGAACCTGCAAGCCCGAGGTTTTTCTTTCTTGTCAAAGCAAATACGATAAGTCCGAGAAGCATTCCGACCGCGGCAGCTCCGAATCCGAGATGATAGTTGTACTTCTGTCCGAGTGTTCCGACAATTAACGGCGCGAGTAAACCACCGAGGTTAATCCCCATGTAGAAAATACTGAAACCTGAGTCGCGGCGCGGGTCTTCTTTCGTGTAAAGATCCCCAACTACGCTTGAAACGTTTGGTTTTAATAAGCCTGTTCCGACAATGATAAGCACCATGCTGATATAGAATGCTATCGAACTGCCCGGATAGGCGAGTGCAATGTGGCCGAACATAATGAATATGCCGCCGTAAAACACGGTGTTTGCGGTACCGAATACCCGGTCAGCGAGCCATCCGCCAATAATGGTGGACATGTATACGAGTGATCCGTAAATCGACATAATGGCAACCGCAGTGCCCTTGTCAAAGCCGAGCCCTCCGTTTACCGTCTCTGTATACAAATAGTAAAGTAAGATTGCTCTCATTCCATAGTAAGAGAAACGCTCCCAAAATTCGGTGAAAAATAGTGTAAATAGTCCTCGCGGGTGACCAAAGAACCCTTTTTGCGGGACGCTTTTAATGATACTTTCGTTATCAATCGAAGCCATGTCAGCCAAACCCTTTCTAAAAAAAGTGTATTATAAAAATCATATTCTTATATAATACTTGTGTCAATATAATTTATACTCATTTCAAATAGTTCCATATTGGAAAAATTATAAATACCTAAAAATAGTGATTTCCTCCTAATTTTTAAACTTTTTATCGTGAGATTTTCTTACACAACTATTCCTTTATATTTTTTTAATAAAATTTTAGAGAAATGTACAAGCAGATCGGGCCTTTGTGAGTAACATGATAGTAATCATAGAGAAGGAGGCTCGCAATTGGCTGAATTCATATTAAATGCAGCGGATTTCGGTGTTCCTGGAGATGGTAAAACGGATTCGACAGAACGGATTAATCAGTGCCTCAGTACAGCTGTTTCGAAAGGCTATCATACTGTCTGGTTTCCAAAGGGAACATATTTAATAGACGCAACGCTTGGCGGAGATCTTAATCAGAGGTTTCGAAACGCGGGGATCATTGTTCCCGGCAACCTTGAGATTATGATGGACCCCGAATGTATCATGAAAGTGATACCGAATAGTTCGTGGGGTTATTCCGCATTTTATGTAGGCAAGCAAGAGAATATAACCATTTCCGGGGGACAAATTATCGGCGAACGGGATGAGCATACGTATGCCTCGGCAGGGATAAGGTCAACCCATGAATGGGGCTTTGGCATATGTATTGAAGGATGCTCGAATGTTGTCATTGATGATGTGAAAATTTCTGATTTTACCGGCGATGGGATCATAGTCAGCCCAAGGGGATTAAAGACCAATCAAGATTATCGAACGTCAGAGCAAATTATCATCCGCCGCTGTGAGGTTCGGCGGTCAAGGAGAAATAACATTTCCATTACCGGATGTGACATGGTCACGGTGGAGGAATGCTTGATTGAAGATGCCGGAACGGGGAATGGAACAGCCCCGAAATTCGGAATTGACATTGAAGGATATGGCGAAGGTGACGTTGATTATGAGGAACCGATTAATGTATCAATTCGCAATAACCACTTTGTTGGAAACGTTTCAAGTTCTGTGACCAATTTTAACGGGTATGGCATTTTAATAGAAGGAAATCACTCAGACAATACAATCAGCTACGGATATGGGACGCAAACAGTGATCAAGGGCAATATTCTGAGACGCCCTGAAGACGCGGCGGCTGCGCCAAGAGTCGGGATAACCGGACTCGGTGTATCACAAGGAAAAGAGACCAGTGATGCAGTGATCGCTGGCAACCTCATTACCGGATTTTCAACTGGAATTGATGTCAGGGGAAAGAGCGTTCTTGTGACGAACAACAAAATCAGCAACTTTGAAAACACAGGGATATTGGTTTATCAGTCCTCCGACGTAAAGGTAGACGGAAACCAAATTCAAAACGGACTGTCTGAAACAAGGCGCAGCATCGGTCTTCGTGCAGTGCTTTCAGATGACACCGCTTTTCTGAATAACTGTCTCATTCAAGTCGTTGACGGTGTGAGCGTTTCGGGCGGAAACATGATCATTAAAGATAATCTCCTGAGAAAATTCAGCCGAGGCATTTGGATTGCTCAAGGGAACGCGGTGATTGAAGGGAATACACTGAATCCTGGCGCGTTTGAAGCAGTGCCGGAATCATATTCTGTTTCCGTTACAAACAATGCCGGCGCTATCATCAAAAACAATACATTTAAAGAGTTTAAAAATTACCCCATTTACTGCTCCACAAGTGCAAAAACCTCAATTATCGGCAACCACTTAGAGCGATCTCCGCTTTTGGTCACCATCTATATCAGCGCCGGTGTGCATGAGATTTTTGATAATACCATTTCAGTCAACAGAACAGCCGGGAATCCGATTGTGATTTATCTCAATGGCTCTGCAGGCTCTATCATCTCAGGAAACACCATCAATAACCTCTCCGCGGGCACTGCGACAGCTATTCAAACAAACACGTCAACCAATTCCAAAATCATCGGCAACCGCATTTTTAAAGGGACTATCAACAAACACAGCAGTGATGCAATAGACGGCAATATTATCGTCTGAAAAAAGCGCCCCCTCTAGGGGTTCTTTTTTTTCGATTTATAGATCACGTACATTTCTCTCACAAGTACTAACACAAAAAATAAAAGCACGACCCATTCCGCAAATGTTGTCATCTTAAAGCTGGACATATTGTTATAAATGGCTTTTGTTAAACTGAACCCTTGAAGCATGTCCATCAATACAGAAATAGCTAATAAACAAATTAATATAACTCCTGTCACGCCCAATATCTTCATGCTTCATCATCCTCCGCTTTTAGTGTCTATCGTTGGCGGAGAAGTTATACCGCATCTAAACCTAATGCATAATCTCAATTTTAAAAGGAAGAATATGAGAAAACGACAAGGAAAGGTATTTGTGTATGCCTTTATTTTCTAAGCGAAAGAACAATACAAGTTCGAAAGACAAGCGCAATACAGAAGAAAAGAATCAGGAACAGAAGCAAGAAAAAGAAAGGCCGGTTCTCATTTCTCCAAGTTTGGCCAAGAATATAGCGGAAACGAAAAAGGAAGTCGGAAGCAGCTCTGACGTCATCATTCGCGAGATTAAAATCGGGGAGCAGGATCATGTCCACCTAGCTGTTATCTATATTGCTGGGCTGGTCGATAATAACACGATCCATGAGTCGTTAATTGACCCATTGGTACAGGATGAGTCTATCCAGAATACTCATGCGATCCAGCAAATTCTTGAAAAAACGCTCCCGCTGGGCGGGGTGAAAGCGGAAAAGAGCTGGGACAAGCTTTTTTCCGAGTTAATGCTTGGCAATGCGCTCATTTTTGCTGATGGCTATGATGAAGCTTTGATTTGCAGCACTCAAGGGGGAGAGCAGCGCTCCATCCAAGAGCCGAGCACCCAGGTGTCATTCCGCGGCCCGCGCCAAGGGTTTACAGAGTCTCTGCAAACCAATATTTCCATGATCCGGCGATACATTAAAAATCCGAATTTATGGGTTGAAAAAATGAAAAAAGGTTCTGTTACGAATACGGATATCGCCCTCATGTACATTCAAGGAATATGTGATGAAAAGGTGCTGAAGGAAGTGAAGCAGCGCCTGGAAAAAATAGATATTGACAGTATTTTGGAATCTGGATATATTGAGCAGCTGATTGAAGATGAAACCTTTACGACGTTTCCGACTATGTATCATACAGAACGCCCTGATGTTGTAGCGGGAAATCTGTTAGAAGGAAGATTCGCGATTATTGTGGACGGAACACCGTTTGTGCTTATTGCCCCGGCCTTATTTGTCCAATTTTTTCAGTCTGTTGAGGATTATTATTCGCGTTTTGACATTGCGACAAGCATACGGATTCTTCGTGTTCTAGTCTTTTTCATTTCGCTTGTGGCACCAGCTGTATACGTGGCAGCCACGACGTTTCATCAAGAAATGATACCGACTCAGCTGTTAGTGGTCATTGCGGCCCAGCGGGAGATTGTCCCGTTTCCAGCTGTTGTGGAGGCGCTGACGATGGAGGTTGCTTTTGAGATTCTGAGGGAAGCGGGAGTCAGGCTGCCCCGGGTTGTCGGCTCGGCAGTGTCAATCGTAGGCGCGCTCGTAATCGGCCAGGCTGCCGTACAGGCTGGTATCGTCTCTCCGGCAATGGTCATTATCGTGGCACTCACCGCGATTGCGAGTTTCGCAACACCGGCGTTTGCAATGGCGATTTCAGCCCGGCTTATTCGGTTTATTTTTATTATTGCCTCAGCTGTTATGGGTTTTTACGGGCTGATTTTAGGGATCATTATGATGTTTGTCCACTTATGCAGTCTTCGTTCATTCGGCGTTCCATATATGTCGCCGCTTGCACCCTTTTCTTCACAAGGTGTAAAGGACGCGCTTTTCCGGATTCCGTGGTGGGCTGATGAAAAAAGGCCGGAATCGATCAGTAAGGAAGATAAGGTGCGGCAGGGGAAGGATCAACGCCCAGAGCCGGCCGCTTCACGAGGAATGGTGAACAAAGACTTGGAAGAAGGGGATCAGAATGGTACGTAAATGTCTATTAGCCGTTCTTATGCTTTTGAGCGTCATTGTGCTGCCCGGCTGCTGGGATAAGCGTGAACTGACAGATCTTGCGATTATCTCGGCGATTGGCATCGATCGGACAAACGAAGGCAACTACGTGCTGCATCTTCAAATTATCAATCCTGGAAATGTCGCCGGCGGGCTTCAGGGAGGCGGTGCTGGGGACAGGCCGCCTGTATCTGTCTATTCAATTGAAGGCGACAATTTGACGGAAGCACTCAGAAAAGCCTCCATGAAGGTATCGCGGCGGCTTTATTTTGCCCATACCAACCTAGTCGTAATCAGCGAAAAGCTGGCGAAAGAGGAAGGGCTGGATTTTGTATTAGACAATCTTGACCGGGACACGGAATTCAGGACAACGGCGACCTTCGTCGTTGCCCATAAAACAAAAGCAGAAAACATCGTGAAAATCCTGACGCCTATTGATAAAATTCCGTCAAATAAAGTCAATAAAACCCTCGATTTCACGGAGGCGCAATACGGGCGGGTGGTCAAAACCAATATTCAGGACGTTTTGAAAACACTTGCCAGCGACACAAGGGCACCGATTATTCCGGGTTATTTGATGATTGGCGATGATAAAAAAGGAGTCAGCATGGAAAACACGCAGGCAACTGACCCGAAAGCCATTCTTCAGGCAGACGGCTTGGCGGTTTTTGATAAGGCTGGGTATTTAAAGTATTGGATTGAAGATGATGAAAGCGTGGGGGCAGTCTGGCTTATGAATAAGGTCCAGCATACGTTTATTAATGCTGATTGGGGCAAGACGAAAGATGCGGTCAGCTTGCAGGTAACCCATCAAGATACAAAGCTGGTACCTGATATGCGGAACGGACGTCCGCACATCCATGTGAAAGTGACGGTTGAAGGAATTATAGATGCTGTCAAATACCCTTTCCAATTGTCTAATCCGAAGGTGCTGGCCGCTATTGAAAAAGCGCTCAACAAAGAGCTTGAAAAGGAAATCAGCCATACTGTGAAAATGATCAAGAAGAATAAGATAGATTTTGTCGGTTTTGGTGACACGATATATAGAAAGTATCCGGAGCAGTGGGAGAAAATGAAGAACACATGGGACAAAGAATATTTGCCCGAACTGCCCATCGATGTGAAGGCCGAGACGTATATCAGAAGGACGGGATTGCGGAACAATCCGATCAAACACCAGTTTAAAGATGATTAGGTCTGAAGAAAGGGGAAGTGACAGATGGAAAAAGCCAGAATAAGCATAAGGCAGCTGTTTGTCATGATTATCATTTTTGAGCTGGGCAGCTCCTTATTGATTACACCGGGATCAATGGCGGGCAGGGATGCTTGGATCGCAGTTCTGTTGGGGTGTGCGGCCGGTTTGTTTCTTTTCTATTTGTATCAAGGAATTTATCAATGTTACCCCAATTCTTCTCCGAAAGAATATATGGATGATATGCTGGGAACCAAGCTGAGCTGGCTGTTTTCATTTCTCTATATTTTGTACTTTGCCTATATTGCCGCAAGGGTCCTGCGTGACTTTGGAGAAATGCTGCTGACATTTGCTTATCATGATACACCTATCATTATTGTAAATGGTTTATTAGTGATAGTTAGCATATACGCTGTAAGAAAAGGAATCGAAGTGCTCGCCCGCGCGGCTGAGCTACTTTTCGGAGCCATGTATTTACTGGGCGCGATCGGCCTCGTGCTGATTGTTGTCTCAGGTTCTATAGACCCGCATAACTTAAAACCGGTTTTGGCAGACGGCATTTCTCCTGTCCTTTACTCAGTTTTCACTCAGACCATGTACGTTCCGTTTGGCGAAGTCGTTTTATTTGTGATGATTTTCCCTAACCTGAATGACAGAAAAGATGTGAAAAAAATGGGGATGATTGCCATAGCTATTAGCGGATTGGTTGTGGCGCTCACCGTGGCGATTAATATCAGCGTGCTTGATGTTGATCTTACACTCAGATCCCAGTTCCCGCTTTTAAGTACGATTCAGACAATCAAGGTCGAAGAATTTTTAGACCGGCTCGATGTCTTTTTTATGCTGGCGCTGATCATCGGCGGCTTCTTTAAGGTTAGCCTCTACTTATATGCCACTGTGGTTGGGACATCTACGCTCTTTAAGGAAAAGAACCCCTCTCAATTGGCTTATCCGATGGGATTGGGCATCTTAATCCTTTCTATAACGATCGCGACTAACTTTTCAGAGCACTTGAACGAAGGCTTGAAAGTGGTGCCGCTGTATATTCATTTGCCTTTTCAATTATTGTTTCCGCTCTTTCTGTTTATTGTGGCTGTTTGGAAAAAGAAACGAAGAGAGAAGTCAAAAGGGGCGGAAGTAAAAAAATGATAAAAAGAGCGGGGGGATGCAGCCGCCGCTCTTTTTATGTTCACTTCTATATAAAAGGGGGATATAGGGTGCGCCCCTGTCTGCACTGGCAGAGGCGCGTTTTGTTATACGACTGCGATGTTTTCCTTCACAGTAAAGCTTCCTCTTGAAAGTCTGATATTGATGTCTGACACTTTTGCAATTTGTTCATCGTGCGTCACCATGATGACACATTTATTTTCCTTGTGTGCCAGATCTTGAAAGAGCCGTACGATCTCTTTTGATGTGTCCTCATCAAGGTTTCCGGTCGGTTCATCGGCTACGATAAGATTCGTGTCACAGCAGAAAGCCCTTGTAATTGATACCCGCTGCTGCTGTCCGCCGCTCAGTGTGAGCACTTTTTGCCGGGCTTGTTTTTCGTTGATGCCAACCTTCTGCAGCATGTCAAGCGCATATGATTCTTTGTTCTTTTCTTTAGAACCTGTGATTTCCATAGCGGTTGTGACGTTCTGCAAAGCCGTCATATACGGGAGCAGGTTGTACGCCTGAAAGACGATTGATACATATTGATTTCTGAAATTGGTTAAGCCGATTTTAGAAACCGCTCTTCCGTCGTAAAGGATGTTTCCTTCTTTTGGTGCGTCAAGTCCGCCTGCCAGAGACAGGAAAGTGGTTTTCCCCGTCCCTGATGTTCCGACGATTGTGTAGAATTTTCCTTTTTGAAAGCTGATGTTAATATCCTGAAACAATGGCTGGCTTTTGTCTTTATACCAGTAGCCGACTTGTTGAAATTGTAATAAGCTCATAGGTTCCGCCTCTTTCTATTCCTGTTTTGTCAATATCGTTTTCGGATGAAGCCGCAGTACTGAAATTGACGGCAGCAATGTTGCAATGATTGCGATTAGGATGCCGATCCCGCCCAGAATAAGCATGTCGTTCATAGAAACCGCGACGTTCAGTGAATCGATAACGTCTACGTTTGATGAACTGTGGCCGAACATTTTGCCGCCCATGCCGCCACCGATGCCGGGCATTTGTCCGCTTGCGGTTTGCGTTGAATCGGTTGATGAACTGATTTGCTGGGATAAAAGCTGATTTCCAAGCTGATTCGCGACGAGATTTCCCGTCACAGATGCAAGGCCGATAGCGATAACGGCCACAATCAGAATTTCAGTCAAGAACTGTCCAATCAATTTCCATCGTTTTTCACCGATGGCCATTAACACGCCCATTTCGTATTTGCGCTCCCTGATTGACATCATGACAATCAGGCCAAGAATGACGGCGCCTGCCACTGATACAAGATACACCACGTTTTTAGAGAAAGAAGCCACATTTTCAATCGGTCCGACCATTTGCTGGTAAAGCTGATCGTTTGTATTCAGTGTGTACGTATCAAAGTCAATTGATGTTTTCTTCGCTGCTTTTACGAAAGTATCCATATTTTTCGCGTCGTCCATATAGTAAACAGCTGAGTCAATCGTATTTTTATAGTCGTCGCCTTTCAATGCCGCTGTTGCTGTGTAAGGCGTATAAAGCTTGTTATAAGGATTTAAGAAAGAGAAATTTTGGGCTTGGCCATCACCTGAAGATGTTGTTTTATAAATACCGACGATCTTCAGCTTTACCGTCGTATCTTCATCTGTTGCTGATTCAATTGTGATCGAATCGCCAACGCTCAAATCATTTTCTTCCGCTAATGTTTCGTTGATCACTGTTACTTTTTTGCCGACATCTGATTTTGTAATCGCGCGTCCGTCTGTGATTTTTGAATCCCCTTCAGAGAAATCATCAACTAATGCTGTGCTGATGACACCTTCAATAGAAAGATCGGCTTGAACCATTTGCGGTCCGCCTTGTCCGCCGCCTTGGCTGTTTTTAGCGTTTGAGCTTGAACTGCTGGAGCTGGAATCACTTGAACTAGAGCTTTCAATCGCATCAAAGTTTCCCGCGTTGGCTGAAGCTGATGTGGTGTAATTGTAGCTCTTCACATGATCAAGCGCTGCAAGCTTATTCGCATCAGACACTTTGATCGGTGTTGATTCGAAGCTGCGTTTTTCACCGCTGTCCTGCTGCTTTTCCATTTGCTTTTGGCGGTCAACCTGAAGTGTCACGCTTCCGCCGAGTTCCTGTCTGGCCAGTTCGCTTGACTTTTGTGCTGCCGACTGGATGGTGAGGCCTGATAGAACAAAGACACATATGACTGTAAACACAAATAATTGCAATAACGTTTTTCCCTTTTTAGCCTTCATATTCCAAAAGGCCCGTTTGATAAAGTTCATTTATGTTCCTCCGCATTGGTATTTTTATTGATAAGACCGCCTCTGGGGCGCGTCCCCTTGCTGATAAATTAATAGTAGTCCAAAGGTATGAAAAAAATATGAACAATCTATTTCTAGTTGATGAAATAAAAACTAACAATTGTGAAACGCAAAACCTTCTGTTTAAAATGGTGCTATTATATAAAAAAGCATCAAAACAACCGGAGGATATAATGAAAATATTAATGATAGAAGATAATGTTAGTGTATGTACGATGACGGAGATGTTCTTTTTTAAAGAAGGTTTTGAAGCGGAATTCGTTCATGACGGGTTAGAAGGGTACCAGCGTTTTACGGAAGAAAATTGGGATCTGATCATTTTGGATATCATGCTTCCATCTATGGACGGCGTGACCATCTGCAGAAAAATAAGAGAGACAAGCACGGTGCCGATTATCATGCTGACTGCCAAAGACACTGAATCAGATCAGGTCATCGGGTTTGAGATGGGGGCGGACGATTATGTCACAAAGCCGTTCAGCCCGCTGACATTGGTTGCCCGCATCAAAGCCGTCATCAGAAGATACAAGGCGACAGGCAAAGCGGTTATTGATGAAGATATGATCGAATCAGAATGCTTTACCATTAATAAGAAGACGAGAGAAGTATTATTAAACGGAGAGCCTGTAGAAAATCTCACGCCGAAGGAATTCGACCTGCTTTATTACCTTGTCCAAAATCCGCGGCAGGTGTTCTCCAGAGAACAGCTGCTCGAGCAGGTATGGGGCTATCAGTTTTATGGAGATGAACGAACGGTTGACGTTCATATCAAACGGCTGCGTAAAAAGCTTGCCAGCGAGGACAAGCCTTTCCTGTATACTGTGTGGGGAGTAGGGTATAAATTTGATGAAGATTAAATATTTATATCAGCTGCTGCTAAGCCATATCAGCATTTTGATTTTAGCGTTTGTCATTATCATTTCTCTGTTTTCCCACTTTGTGAAGGAATTTGCCTATCAGAACAAAGTAGAGGAATTGACGTCATATGCGGTGCAGATTGCAAATGAATTCCAAGCCGGCCAGGTGGACATGCGCAGGCTCTATCCTTATCAGGACATGTTAAGCACAAGAAAGACGCAGTTTATCATCTTTAATGAAGAGCAGCAGCCCTATTTTCTTCCTGAAGGCTTTCATCACCCACCAAGGGAACAGCTGAAGAAATCAGAATGGAATAAGCTAAAAAAAGGGCAGACTGTCATGATCAGGGCAGATGGCCGTTTTGATGATGAAGTGTCACTTGTGGCGCAGCCTATATTTGTTCAGAACGAATTTAAAGGCGCCGTTCTGCTGATTTCTCCGATCAGCGGTGTTGAACAGATGGTCAATCAGGTCAACCTCTATATGTTTTACGCTGTGATCAGCACGCTTGTGATTACGATTCTCGTGAGTTGGCTTCTGTCCAAATTCCATGTCAAGCGGATTCAAAAGCTGAGAGAAGCGACAGATAAAGTGGCTTCCGGCGATTATGACATCCATTTGGAAAACAGCTACGGGGACGAAATCGGCGTTCTGGCCTCTGACTTTAATATCATGGCGAAAAAACTAAAGCAGTCAAGGGATGAAATCGAGCGCCTTGAGAAGCGGAGAAGGCAGTTTATCGCTGACGTGTCACATGAATTAAAAACACCGCTGACGACGATCAACGGTTTGGTTGAAGGGTTGAACAGCCATACGATTCCTGAGGATAAAAAGGATAAATGCTTCTCGCTGATCAGTGAGGAAACGAAGCGCATGCTGCGGCTCGTAAAAGAAAATCTGGATTATGAAAAAATCAGATCCCAGCAAATTACCTTGAACAAGCTAGACGTTCCTCTGATCGAGGTGTTTGAAATCGTGAAAGAGCACTTGCAGCAGCAGGCGGAAGAAAAACAAAACAAGCTGATGATCCAAGTAGAGGATCACGTCATCGTACATGCCGATTATGACCGGTTCATTCAAATTCTCGTCAACATTACGAAAAACAGCATCCAATTTACGCAAAACGGTGACATTTGGCTGCGCGGAATGGAAGGTTATAAAGAGACGATTATTGAAATTGAAGACACGGGTATTGGCATTCCAAAAGAGGATATTGAGCATATTTGGGAGCGATTCTATAAAGCAGATATTTCAAGAACGAACACAGCATACGGTGAATACGGACTCGGTCTCTCGATCGTCAGGCAGCTCGTTGAAATGCACCAGGGCACAGTAGAAATCAAGAGTGAAGAAGGGAAAGGCACAAAGTTCATCATCCGCCTTCCTTTAACGGCAAAACAGCAATAGCATACAGGGCGGCGCATCAACTGATGCATCCGCCTTTTTTGCACACCGCTTCGGTTTATTGCGTGCTCCCGAAAACAAAGATTGCGTGTTTTTCGGGTTGGGACGGTCTATAAACATGATAAAATATGACATAAACAGTTTTTGATGGGAGAGGGTGAAGGAATGAAGAGCGGGGTAATTCCTTCTTCAGCGGTCGGTCAAAAAATTAACGAGTGGTACAGATATATCCGGACATTCAGCGTGCCGGATGCCGAAGTGTTAAAAGCTGAAATCCAGCAGGAACTGAAACACATGCAGCATGATTCCAACTTGCTGCTTTATTATTCACTAATGGAATTCCGGCACCAGCTTATGCTGGATTATCTTGAGCCGTTAGAGAAATTAAATATCGAAGACCAGCCAAGCCTGTCTGAATTATCAAGAAACATTGACAGCAACCAGGCAGATCTCAAAGGGCTGCTCGACTATTACGTGAATTTTTTTCGCGGGATGTATGAATTTGATAAGCGGGAATTTATTTCTGCCATTACATACTATAAACAGGCGGAGAAAAAGCTCTCCTTTGTCGCAGACCATATTGAACGGGCTGAATTCTATTTTAAAATCGCGGAAGCTTATTATTATATGAAGCAAACGTATTTTTCATTGATTAATATAAAAAACGCCTATGAAATTTACGTGGAGCAGGAAACCTATAATGTGAGAATCATTCAATGCCATTTCGTCTTCGGGGTCAACCTGATGGATGAAAGAAATTTCGAACAAGCCGCACGCCATTTCAAATTGGCGCTCAACATGGCCCAAGCAGAACAAAAAGCCCAGCTGGTTGGAAGAGCATACTACAATCTCGGGTTATGCTATTACAATCAAGACCTTCTAGACCCTGCCATTGATTACTTTGAAAAAGCGGTCTCCACATTTGAAAGCAGCAGGATCGTCAATTCTCTCCCGCAAGCCTATTTTTTAATCACCCTGATTTATTATAAACAGGGAAAACATGATAAAGCTTCGGAATATCACAAGCGGGGCTATGAATATGCTAAAGAAACAGACGATGCAGACTATGCCGTAAAATTCGAGTTTTTGCAATCCCTATATCAGGATCAGCCCAATGAAGAAGGAATCGAACGATGTTTCCAGTACTTAAAAAATAAAAATATGTACGCTGATATAGAGGATTTAGCCCTAGAAGTAGCAAAATATTACTATGAACAGAAATGGTTTAAACTGTCTGCTTCCTACTTTCTACAAGTTGAAGAGGCAAGAAAACAAATACAAAGGAGTGAAGGTTTGTATGAAATTGAAATCTAAGTTGTTTGTTATTTGTTTGGCCGCAGCCGCGATTTTTACAGCGGCTGGCGTTTCTGCTAATGCGGAAGCACTCGACTTTCATGTGACAGAAAGAGGAATGACGTAAGAGCAAGCCCCTTCTCATTAGCGAGAAGGGGTTTTTCTTTTCAAAAAAACACCGCAGGACATAGTCTTGCGGTGCCGCCTTCATGGAGATTACGTTTATTTAGTAGCCTCCTACAAATGCAGTTCCCACAATGATCAAGAGGATAAATAACACAACAATCAAAGCGAAAGAAGTTCCGTAACCTGACATTTTGTGCACCTCCTTGCGAGATTGCTTCAGCATATACTGCAAAACTGTGGCGGACAGGGTTCCGCAGAGACGGTCAGCAGCTTAGTAGCCGCCAACAAACGCAGTCCCTACGATAATTAAAAGAATAAACAATACAACGATTAAAGCGAAAGAACTGATGCCGCCGTAACCGCCGCCGTTAGAGTATCCTGACATAAGGTTTCACCTCCCTATGAAGGATACTATAAGATATGCTGAACCGATCCATTTGGCAGGGATAATAGTGGACAAGAGAAAAAATGAAGAATTCGGCTATATGAAGGTGATATAAAAAATAGCGGGCGCTGCCGCCCGCTATTTATGTACGATTAAGAGATCAGCACGCCCGCGAAAAATTCCCGGTATAACGCTTGGACGGCTTTTCTTTCTTCGGCTTCTTTTACGCCAAACATCATGCTCACTTCAGAAGATCCCTGATTGATCATTTCGATATTCACCTGTGCCTCTGATAATGCTTTGGCGGCTCTTGCCGTTGTACCGACATTGTGGCGCATCGCTTCCCCTACAACCATAATCAGGGCGAGATGATGCTCGACGATGACTTCATCGGCATGCAAATCCTCTTCGATCCGTTTGATGACGCTGCGTTCAGTGGCGGCATCCATTTGCCCCTGCCGTAAAATGATTGTCATGTCATCGATTCCCGATGGAACATGCTCATACGTCAAACCATGCTCCTCCAGGATGTGAAGGGCTCTGCGGCCAAAACCGATTTCTCTGTTCATGAGATACTTGCTGATATAAATGCTGCAAAAACCGGTGTCGCTGGCAATGCCGACGACAGGCCCGTTTGTGTTATCCCGCTTGCTGACGACGCGGGTGCCTTCGGCTGAGGGGTTGTTCGTATTTTTGATCTGAACAGGAATCCCCGCTCTGAATGCCGGAATGAGCGCTTCATCATGAAACACTGAAAAACCCGCGTAGGACAGCTCCCGCATCTCTCTATATGTCAGCTCGCTGATTTCCTTTGGATTCTCAACGAAGGACGGATTGACAGAATACACAGCGTCTACGTCTGTAAAGTTTTCGTACAAATCGGCTTGTAGTCCGTTGGCAAGAATCGAACCGGTAATATCAGAACCGCTCCGTGAGAATGTGATCACATCGCCATCCTTGCTGAATCCGAAAAAACCGGGAAAAATGATGAGTCCGTCACGTTCCCGAAGACGATAGAGGTTTTGATAGGATTCAGGAAGAACTTGCGCGTTGCCGGGTTCATTTGTCACAAAGAGGCCAGCATCCTTCGGGTTTACATATTCCGCTTTGACGCCTTTATAACGGAAGTAAGCGGCGATCAGCTTGGCATTGTTATCCTCTCCGCTGGCCTTGACTGCGTCAAGGTATTGCTCGGGATTGCTTTTATCTCCTTCTAAAAGCGTAAACAGATCATTTCTGATTTTTTCGATAATGCTTTGCCCTAGCTGAAGCTCATTGGCGATGAGAGCGTACCGTTCCACAACTGCTTCCGCCAGTTCAGGTGCACTGCCTGTTGCCAAATATTGTTCTGCACATGCGATTAAGAGATCAGTCACTTTCGTATCCTCGGCATAGCGTTTTCCCGGAGCTGAAACGACTACAGCTTTCCGTGCCGGATCTGAGGTAACGATGTGAAACACCTTGTCAAGCTGGGCGCCTGAAGCAAGTGAGCTGCCTCCGAATTTAACGACCTTCATGTTTACATCTCCTAATGTTTAAAATTTTCACACAAATTTAGTATTTATTATCTCTCTTTCAGTACTGTAAATCAAGGGGGAATTTCTATATGGGGAGAACATTTGTATTTTCCACGAGGAATAATGTCAGGTTTGCTGACCGTATACCTGCGTTATAAAGATAAATATGGTAAACAGCCTAACGTTTTGTGATGGAAAATGGTTAGAATGATTAGTAAAATGGATAAATGACTAGGTTAATATTTTTAAAGAATATTGACTAACCCTAGAAAAATGGTAATATGTAAATGATAATGATAATCAATTACTATATGGCCATATTGTTTTGAGTCCTTGCGGAGTAGGAGATACGTTCTTTTTGCTGTAAGGATGTAAGGAGGCAGCATGAAGCTACGTTACTTATTTATTCTACTTATCATATTAGCAGTCACATCTGTATTTATCGGTGTAGAAGATCTGTCGCCGCTTGATCTCTTCGATTTAAGCAAACAAGAGGCGTCAACGCTGTTTGCAAGCCGTTTGCCGCGATTGATCAGCATTGTCATCGCGGGATTAAGCATGAGCATCTGCGGTTTGATTATGCAGCAGATCAGCAGAAACAAATTCGTGTCACCGACGACGGCGGGCACGATGGATTGGGCTCGGCTCGGCATTTTAATTTCCGTGCTGCTGTTTACATCGGCCAGTCCTTTAATCAAAATGCTGGTCGCGTTTGTCTTTGCCCTTGCAGGAAATTTTCTGTTTATGAAAATCCTTGAAAGAATCAAGTTTAACGACACCATCTTTATTCCGCTTGTCGGTTTAATGCTCGGGAATATCGTCAGTTCAATCGCGACATTTATCGCATATAAATATGACTTGATCCAGAATGTGTCATCATGGCTGCAGGGAGACTTCTCTTTAGTCGTGAAAGGAAGATACGAGCTTCTTTATCTGAGTATTCCGCTCGTCATCATTGCCTATGTGTATGCGGATAAATTCACATTGGCCGGTATGGGTGAAAGCTTTTCTGTCAACCTCGGCCTGAAGTACAAACGGGTTGTGAACATCGGGCTCATTATCGTGTCCCTGATCACGTCCCTTGTCATTTTGACTGTCGGTATGCTGCCGTTTCTCGGTTTAATCATCCCGAATATTGTATCGATTTACAGAGGAGACAATCTGAAGAGCAGCCTGCCGCATACTGCGCTGTTGGGAGCGGTGTTTGTGCTGTTTTGCGATATACTGGGCAGAATCATTATCTTCCCTTATGAAATCTCGATTGGCCTGATGGTCGGAATCATCGGCAGCGGCATTTTCCTGTTTATGCTGTTAAGGAGAAAAGCCTATGCGTAACCAGATGAAAATAGCTTTGCTCGTTGTTTTAGCCATTGTATGTATCGGCTTGTTTTTGTTTTATGACTTAGGCAATTGGGATTACACCCTGCCGAGACGAATCAAAAAAGTCGCTGCCATTGTGCTGACGGGGGGAGCGATTGCGTTTTCGACCATGATCTTTCAAACGATTACGAACAACCGCATCCTGACGCCGAGCATTTTGGGCCTTGATTCTCTCTACATGCTGATTCAGACTGGCATTATCTTTTTGTTCGGTTCTGCGAATATGGTCATCATGAATAAAAACATCAACTTTATCATCTCTGTTCTGCTGATGATACTGTTTTCTCTTGTTTTGTATCAGATCATGTTCAAGGGTGAGGGGAGAAATATCTTTTTCCTTCTGCTTATCGGAATCGTGTTTGGCACGCTGTTCAGCAGCCTGTCTTCTTTTATGCAGATGCTGATTGATCCGAACGAGTTCCAAGTTGTGCAGGACAAGATGTTTGCCAGCTTTAACAATATCAATACGGATTTGTTATGGCTCGCGTTCATCATCTTCCTGCTGACAGGCGTTTATGTCTGGCGTTTTACAAAATTTTTCGATGTGCTGTCGCTCGGACGCGAGCACGCCGTGAATTTGGGCATTGACTACGACAAAGTGGTGAAGCAGATGCTGATCGTGGTTGCGATTTTGGTTTCTGTTTCAACAGCGCTAGTCGGGCCGATTATGTTTTTAGGCCTTCTGGTCGTCAACCTGGCGAGAGAATTCCTGAAAACATATAAGCATTCATACTTAATCGCAGGCTCCGTTTTCATCAGCATCATTGCGCTGGTCGGAGGGCAGTTTGTGGTTGAGAAAGTGTTTACCTTCTCAACGACGCTGAGCGTCATTATTAATTTTGCCGGCGGGATTTATTTTATCTACTTGCTGTTAAAGGAGAATAAATCATGGTAGAGGTCAGAAATGTAAGCAAACAATATGGCGGGAAAGTTGTTCTTGAAGAGACGTCAGTCACGATTCAAAAGGGCAAAATCACCTCGTTTATCGGTCCTAACGGCGCCGGCAAAAGTACGCTGCTGTCTATCATGAGCCGCCTGATCAAAAAGGATTCCGGCGAGATTTACATAGACGGACAAGAGATTGGAGCATGTGACAGCAAAGAGCTTGCCAAGAAAATGAGCATTTTGAAGCAGGCGAACCAAATTAATATCAGGCTCACGATCAAAGACCTCGTCAGTTTTGGCAGGTTTCCGTACTCACAGGGCCGGCTGACAGAGGAAGACTGGGTTCATATTAACCAGGCGCTCAGCTATATGAAGCTGGAAGACATTCAAGACAAATACTTGGATCAGCTGAGCGGCGGACAGTGCCAAAGGGCATTTATCGCCATGGTCATTGCCCAGGACACAGATTATATTTTTCTGGATGAGCCGCTGAACAATCTGGATATGAAACACTCAGTTGAAATTATGAAACTGCTGAAACGGCTGGTAGAGGAGCTTGGAAAAACGATCGTCATCGTTATTCACGATATCAATTTTGCTTCAGTCTATTCTGACCATATCGTCGCTTTGAAAAACGGCCGAATCGTAAAAGAAGGACCACCTGAAGAAATGATAGAAACATCAGTGCTTGAGGAAATCTACGATATGACCATCCCGATTCAGACGATTGATAATCAAAGAATAGGTGTCTATTTTTCTTAATATATAGAAGAGGTGAAGAGCATGAAAAAGTTCGCATTACTATTCATCGCTTTGGTGACGGCAGTTGTGATTTCTGCATGCGGAAACCAAAGCACAAGCAGCAAAGGTTCTGATTCTAAGGAAGAACAAATCACGGTGAAACACCAGCTGGACAAAAACGGAACAAAAGTACCGAAGAGCCCTAAAAAAGTTGTCGTATTTGACTTTGGAAGCTTAGATACACTAGATAAACTTGGTCTTGATGATAAAGTAGCGGGACTGCCGAAACAAGCCCTTCCTAAATATCTGTCCAAATTCAAGGATGACAAATATGCTGACGTCGGAAGCTTAAAAGAGCCAGACTTCGAGAAAGTGGCAGATTTAGACCCTGACTTGATCATTATCTCAGGAAGACAATCTGAGTCTTACAAAGAATTCTCTGAAATTGCGCCGACAATTTACCTTGGCGTAGACACAGCGAAGTATATGGAATCATTTAAGTCTGACGCAGAAACAATCGGTAAGATCTTCGATAAAGAAGATGAAGTGAAGGATGAACTCGCAAAAATCGATCATTCAATCGCAGATGTAAAGAAAACGGCTGAAAAGCTTAACAAAAACGGTCTCGTCATCATGGCGAACGACGGGAAGATCAGCGCATTCGGTCCTAAATCAAGATACGGCCTGATCCATGACGTGTTCGGCGTGACACCGGCTGATAAAAACATCAAAGCGTCTACTCACGGACAAAGCGTTTCTTACGAGTACATTTCAAAAACAAACCCGGATTACCTGTTTGTCATTGACCGCGGTACAGCGATCGGTGAAACATCATCTACTAAACAAGTCGTTGAAAATGATTATGTGAAAAATGTAAACGCAGTGAAAAATGATCATGTCGTCTACCTTGATTCTGCTACTTGGTACTTATCAGGAGGCGGTCTTGAGTCTATGGCACAAATGATCAAAGAAGTGAAAGACGGTTTAGAAAAGTAAAACGAAAAAGAGCCTCCGCTAAATAGCGGGGCTCTTTTTTTGTTAATCAGCGTGCCGGCTGCTGTTCGGCAGGGCGCTGAGGTTTCTTTAATGTGAATGAGAGAAGGAAGCCGACAAGTGCAATGACGGCAGCCACTATAAAAGCGGCGTTCATGCCGTGCAGGGCGGCATGCTTCACATTTGTCGTGCCTGCATGTGCCGCCTGGTTGCTCATCACGGAAACCAATAGTGCGGTTCCGATCGAGCCGCCGACTTGGCGAATCGTGTTGTTCATCGCAGTTCCATGCGGAATCAAGTGGCGCGGCAGCGCGTTGATTCCAGCTGTTGTCACCGGCATCATGATCATGGCGGTGCCTAAGAGACGAACGGTGTATAAAACGACAATCCAAGCGAGTGACGTATGGTCAGTCAGCTGCATAAACGGCAGAGATGTCAGGAAGATGATGCAGAAACCGGCAATCGCCAGCCCTCTTCCGCCGACACGGTCAAAAATTCTGCCGATAATCGGCGACATAAAGCCCATCACAACGGCTCCCGGAAGGAGCATAAGCCCTGTATCAAAAGCTGTGACGTCTCTGACATTTTGTGTATAAAGCGGCAGGATGGTTTCCGTACCGATCAATAATGCAAAGACGAGGGTTCCCAGCAGTGTTGTTAAACTGAAAACGCCAAACGTGAAGACGCGGAATTCCAGCATCGGTTTTTCAAGCTTCATTTGTCTTGTGATAAACAAGAGCAGCGCGATGACACCCACCAGCAGTGAAATCAAGACGGTTGAACTGGACCAGCCATAAGAGCCGACGCTTGAGAAGCCGTACAGAAGGCCGCCGAACCCAAATGTTGAAAGGATGACTGATAAAATATCAATCTGTGTTTTTCTTAAAGTCGTCACGTTTTTCATCAGGATGCTGGCAAGAATCAAATCAATCACAGCAAACGGAAGAATAATATAAAACAATGATCTCCAAGAGAAAGCTTCGACAGCCCATCCGGAAAGAGTCGGTCCGATCGCAGGCGCGAATGAGATGACCAATCCGACCATACCCATAGCCTGGCCGCGCTTTTCAATCGGAAAGATTGTCAGGAATACAGTCTGCATGAGCGGCATCATAATGCCGGCTCCAGCCGCTTGAATGATACGCGCTGTCAGCAGAACCGGGAAGTTCGGCGCGAACGCTCCGACGACTGTTCCGGCAGTGAAAATGCTCATTGCTGTGATGAGCAGCGCCCGGCTTGTGAATTTCTCAATTAAAAACGCGGTAATCGGAATTAAAATCCCGTTGGTTAACATAAATGATGTGGTCAGCCATTGTGCTTGGTTGGCATCGACATTGAAATCCCTCATGATATGGGGAAGTGCGGTAATCAACAATGTCTGGTTCAAAATTGCCACAAACGCTCCGGCTAACAAAATGCCGACAATGACAGAACGGTTAAAAGGTTTTTGTTCAATACTTGTGTTCAATACATATCCCTTCTTTTCTCTAAGTAATTAACAGTGTTTTTAACATGGAAACGGGCTGTGTTAAAACACCGGTTTGTTCCAGATAGCCAATCAGTGATTTGAGTAAAAAAGCGCGGGGTTCTTCCTTCTTCGCTTCTTCCTCCAGCATAGCGGCTGCGGAAGTCAGTTCATCTACGTCATAGTCCGCGGCGGACAGGGAAGAGATGCCTTTATGTAATTCCTTCAGGCTTTCCGATAATAGGACTGATTTATCCTTTGGCTTGTAGGAGGATGCTGAATGAATATAAAGCTCGATGGCTTCGGGCGGAAGAAGAGACTGGCGGGTTTCCCTGTTTTTGATAATCTGATTGAGGGTGCTGATGATAAACTCTGCGATCGGGTCAAGCTCAAGCGGTTTTTCCTCGATTTTGATCAGCATTAAAAACTCACGCATCATGCCGTGAAGAATGATAACCAAATCCCACACAAACGGGAGAATGGTTTCTCCATACGCCTGGATCAGCGAATCGCGGTGCCAGCAGATAATCGTCGATCTGGTCTGATGGATATGCTGTTTGACCCGGTCATTGTGCAGCTTGGGGTTTCCGTAGGTCAGCATATTGAAAAACTGCTGATTCCGCCTGAAGCCCTCCAGTTCCATTTTGACCTTTTGCGTCAAACGCTCCTCCGGTGTAAGTGCGGTATTTTCCTGAAGTCTTGAGGCCGCGGCCACCATTTGCTTCTGGTTAAATGACAGCAGCTCCAAAAGCAGATCTTCTTTAGATTGAAACAGCTTATATATCGAAGCTTTTGACATCTTACATTCTTCTGCGATCGCCTGCATGGAAACCGACGTAAAATCCTTTTCCGAAAAAAGCTTTCGCGCGGCTAACAAGATATCTGTTTTTTTATCAAGCATCTCATGGCTTCCTTCTTTCTTGAACATTAGAAAACCCATTGGTTCACAGAAAACCAATGAGTAACAATGAAAAAATTTTACCAGATAAACAAAATAGAAGTCAATGGATTTTAACCGGGTAAATGAAAGGCCTGCCGGAAAATCCGACAGGCCGAATAAGAGCTTATTTTTCAACTTTAAATCCTTGTTTTTCAAGCATTTCACGGATGTGCGGATAGTACAGGCGCTCATAGTAGGAAGCGATGCTCTGTGACCAGTTTCTTGTTTCTTTTCCGTTTGTCCGTTTATTCATGTATTCAGACATCTGTTTGTCGTATGCCTGAATGTGAGACGTCAGCTCATCCTGATTCAAATAAGTTTCCTGATGATTGACAGCTTCCTGCGGCAAGCGCGGTTTTTTCGCTGAACGGTCGGCAGGATGCCCAATGACAAGGCCGGATAAAGGGAACACGTATTTTGGAAGCTCAAGCAGTTCGATCAGCTCTTGAGGGTTTCCGCGAACTGCACCGATCGGAACTGTGCCAAGTCCGAGTGACTCGGCCGCTGCTGTTGCTGTGCCGAGGGCAATACCAGCGTCTACTGCGCCGACAAGAACAGATTCCAATCCATTTGTGATTTCCATTTTGAAATCATGCAGATCTTCAAGCGCAATTTTGGCCCGGTTGAAATCTGCGCAGAACAGCAGGAAAACAGGAGCTTGATCAATCCATGGCTGGCCGCCTGCCAGCTCGGAGATTTTCTTTTTGCGCTCTTTATCCTGGACTGTGATCACAGTCACTTGCTGTCCGTTGATAGAAGAAGGGGCTGATTGCACCGCTTCAATGATTTGGTCCAATTGCTCCTGAGCTACAGGCTCATCTGTGTAGCTGCGAATCGAGCGGTGGTCTGTTAAAGATTTAATCACTTCATTCATATGAGACACCCTTCCTTTACTCGCTAAGCTCTGTGCGGACAACATCAAGAGGAGCGCTCAGCAGTTCTTTTCCTTTTGCGACAAACCCTTGGAAATGCGCAGTTTCGTTATGGAATTTCATTGCCGCTTCATCTTTCCATTTTTCAAGCATGACAAATGTATTTTCTTCGCCTACTTTTTCGAATAGGTCGTATTGCGCGTTGCCTTCCTCAGCTCTTGAATGCTGAACAAGTGATTGAGCCTCGCTCAAAAATTCCTCGCGTTTTTCTGGTTTTACTTTGATGTAAGCTTGTAATACGATCATTTAAATCTCCTCCGTTGTTATGCGAATTTATTGTTCGAATTTCATCGAACTAAATGTAACATGTATTCTAAATAAGGTAAAGGAAAAACCCTTATATAGTAAAATTGTCATTCTAATTGTTGTATGATACATTTGTGTCATGAACATTCCAAACCATCCAGAAACAGAAACATTGCAGCTGACAAAGGTTCTTCATGCACTTAGTGATCCGCTTCGTTTAGAGCTCGTCAAGCAATTAGCTGAAGCAAAAGAAAAAACGTGCAGCACCTGTGCAGATGTGCAGGTTGCCAAATCGACTTTGTCGCATCATTTTAAAGTTTTGAGAGAATCAGGCATCGCTCAAGTTCGGATAGAAGGAAAGCGCCGGTATTATTCGCTTCGCGCTGAAGACCTTGAAAAGGCATTTCCGGGCCTGCTTGAAGCCGTGCTGAATGTAGACCAGGACCGCTGGTGAATCAATCCCCTGTAACGGGGATTTTTTTATGTCCGTAAACCGCTTTGAAAAGCAGCTGCACACCCTCCTGAATATCTTCTTCCTTCAGCCGTGCAAAGCCGATAATGAGAGCGGGCCTGCCCGTTTGCCGCTTGTTTTCCTTCAAGTTAAATCGGCTCATTCCGAATATTTCAAGCTGCAGACCGGCAGCATGTGACAGGATGTCTTGTTCGGTGCGCCTGGTATCAAATTCGGTAACAAAATGCAGCCCCGCATTTGCTCCTTTTACGGTAACCTCTCCGCTGAACTCTGCTTCTAAAGCGGTGATCAGGCGTTCTCTCTTTTCTTTATAATGCTGCTTCATTTTTTTTATATGCTTCTGATATTCACCAGACTCAATAAATTCCTGCAGGGTGAGCTGTGTAAGTGATGAGCAAGTCTGCAGATCGTAGCCCCGCTGTTTGTATATCCTCAACAGCTCAGGCGGCAACACCATATAGCTGATCCGCAAGCCGGGGAGAAGGGACTTTGAAAAGGTTCCCATATAGATAACATTTTGAAAACGGTCGAGGCTTTGCAGCGCCGGAATACTGTCTACATCATATGTGAATTCACTATCATAATCGTCCTCAATGATATATCGGCGCGGCTCCTCGGCTGCCCAGTTCAGCAGCTGAATTCTTCTGGATACAGGCATAATCGTTCCGGACGGAAACTGATGCGACGGGGTGGTCACCAGCACATCTGGCTGCTGTCTGGTGATTTCAGCAATCGACATGCCCTTTTCATCCAGCATGATCGTCTTGACTTGTTTTCCGGCATTCTTCAAAAGCTGATACATGCGTCTGTAGCCAGGCTCCTCCATCGCATACACGGCTTCCTTGGGTAAAAGCTCAGTCAACAGCTGCATGAGCACCTGTGTGCCTGCCCCTATGATCATTTGTTCTGGCCTGCATTTTACACCCCTCGTCAGGGAAATGAGCCTGGTAATGGCCGCTCTCACTTCATATATCCCTTGCGGATGTGACATATCGCCGAGCGTGCGGTATGAGCGGGAGGCCGCTTTTTGCTCGCAGCGGAACCAGCTTTTGATCGGAAAATGGTCTGTATCGGAACTCATGTGTGAAAACGATATCCAATCACTCTGGTCGATGTGAATCTCTTTTAGATCATCCGGCAGTGCAAATGGAGGGTGCTCCTCGGCGGAAAACATGTCTAGTTCCTCCACGAAGAAACCCTTTCGTTCAATGGCGTACAAATACCCTTCAGCCAGCAGCTGCTGATAGGCTGAATTCACTGAATTTACGCTGACCTTGAGATTTTCAGCCAGCTCCCGCTTGGAGGGAACCTTCGAGTGAGGCAGCAGATTGCGGCTGAGGATTTCTTTTTTCAGCTTTTGATAAATTTGCTGATAGATATAATCGGCTTGCTCTGAACGATCGAGTGTAATTGTGATATCCATTTTGTAGTTTCTCCTTCTGATACCATCAAAAAGTTATAATTGGTACTTTTCATCATACCAAAGAGAAGTCAGAATGATAAGAAAATACCGACAGGGGGATATTCACATGAGTCAAACAACAGTAAGCATCACAACTGCACAATGGCAGCAAAAACGGGATCAATTTGTGTCAAAAGGTGTGAGCAACGGCAACCGCAGTCTGGCGGTCAAAGGAGAAGGGGCCGAGCTGTACGATCTGGACGGCCGGAGATTTATTGATTTTGCAGGCGCTATCGGCACGTTAAATGTCGGACACTCGCATCCGAAGGTGGTTGAGGCTGTGAAGCGGCAGGCGGAGGAGCTGATTCATCCTGGTTTTAATGTCATGATGTACCCGACTTATATCGAATTAGCAGAAAAACTGTGCGGCATCGCGCCGGGCAGCCATGAGAAAAAAGCGATTTTTCTTAACTCAGGGGCGGAAGCGGTCGAAAACGCCGTGAAAATCGCCAGAAAGTATACAAAGCGTCAAGGCGTTGTCTCATTTACGCGCGGGTTTCATGGACGCACGAATATGACGATGAGCATGACAAGCAAGGTAAAACCTTATAAATTCGGTTTCGGGCCTTTTGCGCCAGAGGTTTATCAAGCGCCGTTCCCTTATTATTATCAGAAGCCGGCCGGCATGAATGATGAAAGCTATGACGACATGATGATCCAAGCGTTCAATGATTTCTTTATCGCTTCAGTGGCGCCTGAAACGGTGGCGTGTGTCGTGATGGAGCCAGTGCAGGGAGAAGGCGGGTTTATTATTCCTTCGAAACGGTTCGTACAGCACGTCGCTTCATTCTGCAAAGAACACGGCATTGTTTTTGTTGCTGATGAAATCCAAACCGGCTTTGCCAGAACTGGCACTTATTTCGCAATTGAGCACTTTGATGTAGTGCCCGATCTGATCACGGTTTCTAAATCGCTTGCGGCAGGCCTGCCATTAAGCGGTGTGATTGGGCGTGCGGAAATGCTTGATGCGGCAGCGCCAGGGGAGCTGGGCGGCACGTATGCAGGCAGCCCGCTCGGCTGCGCGGCGGCTTTGGCAGTCTTGGATATTATCGAAGAAGAAGGACTGAATGAGCGATCTGAAGAAATTGGCAAAATCATTGAAGACAAGGCGTATGAGTGGAAACAAGAATTCCCGTTCATCGGTGACATCCGCAGACTCGGGGCGATGGCCGCAATCGAAATCGTCAAGGATCCTGACACGCGTGAGCCTGATAAGGCAAAAGCAGCAGCGATCGCGGCCTATGCTAATCAAAACGGATTACTTTTGCTGACAGCGGGAATTAACGGTAATATCATCCGCTTTTTGACACCGCTCGTCATCTCAGACAGCCTATTAAATGAAGGGCTCAGCATCTTGGAGGCGGGCCTGCGAGCTTAATCATTGGAAAGAAAACGGCTGGGTCTGCTATCATTTTAAGTAATCATGAAAAGAAAGGAATGTTCAATATGCCAGATCAATTAACGGTCTACAACCCGGCTACGGGCGAGGAGATCAAAACGATTCCTCAGCAATCAGCCAAAGAAGTAGAAGAAGCCATTGAACGTTCACATCAAGCGTTTAAAACGTGGTCTAAAACATCAGCGAACGAAAGAGCGTCTCTTTTGAAAAAATGGTATGAGCTGATTGTTGAACATAAAGAAGAACTTGCAGATTTAATTACAAAGGAAAACGGAAAACCATACAAGGAAGCAGTTGGCGAAGTGCTTTACGGCGCAGGCTATATCGAATGGTTCGCAGAGGAAGCGAAGCGTGTGTACGGAAGAACGGTCCCGGCCCCGACAACGGGTAAACGAATTGTTGTCACACGCCAGCCGGTCGGCCCCGTTGCTGCTATCACGCCCTGGAATTTCCCGAATGCGATGATTACACGCAAAGCGGCGCCTGCTCTTGCCGCTGGCTGTACATTTATCATCAAGCCGGCGCCGGACACACCGCTGTCTGCTTATGAACTAGCGCGCCTCGCATATGAAGCGGGCATTCCGAAGGATGTTCTTCAGGTTGTAATCGGCGATGGAGAAGAAATCGGAAATGTGTTCACAAGCAGTCCGAAAATCCGCAAAATCACGTTCACAGGCTCAACACCTGTAGGGAAAATCCTTATGAAAAACAGCGCGGACACCGTGAAGCACGTCTCAATGGAACTCGGCGGACACGCCCCGCTGATCGTAGATGAAGATGCAGACATTGACCTTGCTGTTGAACAGGCGATGGCGTCCAAATACCGAAACGCCGGCCAAACCTGCGTATGTGCCAACCGCCTGATCGTTCATGAATCCATTAAAGATGAATTTGCTGCGAAAATGAGCGAGCAAGTGTCTAAGCTGAAAGTCGGAAATGGACTTGAGGAAGGCGTCAATGTCGGACCGATCATCAACAAACGAGGCTTCGAAAAAATCGTCAGCCAAATAGATGATGCGGTTGAAAAAGGCGCGAAAGTGATTGCTGGGGGCACATATGACCGAAACGATGACAAAGGGTGCTACTTTGTGAATCCGACAGTGCTCACCGATGTCGATACGTCCATGAACATCATGCATGAGGAAACATTCGGCCCGGTCGCCCCGATCGTCACGTTTTCTGATATTGATGAAGCGATTCAGCTTGCCAACGATACACCGTATGGCTTGGCTGCTTACTTCTTCACAGAAAACTACCGCCGCGGCATCTATATTTCCGAGAATCTAGAGTATGGCATTATCGGCTGGAATGACGGCGGACCGTCAGCGGTTCAAGCGCCATTCGGCGGAATGAAAGAAAGCGGCATTGGCCGTGAAGGCGGTTCAGAAGGTATCGAGCCGTACCTTGAAACAAAATATTTGTCCATCGGTTTATAAAGAATGCACGCTCCTGAGAGCTGCCGGATTTTCCGGCAGCTCTTTTTGTGTTCCGGCGAATAATCACAACAATTCCAGCCAAAATAACAGCAAATACATTTTGAAAGAAGGTTCCCCAACAATGGATTTATTATTGGCTCTTCTCCCGGCTTTGTTTTGGGGGAGCATTGTTCTCTTCAATGTGAAATTAGGCGGCGGGCCGTACAGCCAGACACTGGGAACGACGATCGGGGCACTCATTGTTTCTATCGTTATTTACTTTTTTGTTCAGCCCGTTCTGTCACTTCGCATTTTTATTGTTGGAATCGTATCCGGCTTATTTTGGTCACTTGGACAGGCCAACCAGCTGAAAAGCATTCAATTGATGGGCGTGTCGAAAACAATGCCGATTTCCACAGGAATGCAGCTCGTTTCCACCTCGCTTTTCGGTGTGATCGTGTTCCGCGAATGGTCAACACCGATTGCGATTACGCTTGGCGTTCTCGCTTTGATCTTTATCATTGTGGGAATCATTCTCACGTCCTTGGAAGATAAGAATGATAAAAAAGAGGGCGAGCCAAGCAATTTGAAAAAGGGCATTTTGATTCTCCTTGTTTCGACTCTTGGTTATTTGGTTTATGTAGTCGTGGCTAGATTATTCAATGTGTCCGGCTGGTCCGCGCTGCTGCCACAGGCAATTGGCATGGTGGTCGGGGGGTTAGTTTTAACCTATAGACACAAACCCTTTAACAAGTATGCGATCAGAAATATTCTCCCAGGGTTAATCTGGGCAGGCGGAAATATGTTTTTGTTTATTTCTCAGCCGCGAGTCGGCGTTGCAACAAGCTTTTCCCTTTCACAAATGGGAATTGTCATTTCTACGCTCGGCGGTATTTTCATCCTGCGTGAAAAGAAAACGAAACGCCAGCTTATAGCAATTGCGATCGGAATTATCCTGATTATTGCCGCCGCTGTATTCTTGGGAATCGCCAAAACAAATTCATAACAAATGGAGGAAGATGTATATGTATCCGGATTTAAAAGGAAAAGTCGTCGCTATTACAGGAGCTGCTTCAGGGCTCGGAAAGGCAATGGCCATTCGCTTCGGCAAGGAGCAGGCAAAAGTGGTTATCAACTATTATAGTAATAAACAAGATCCGAACGAGGTAAAAGAAGAGGTCATCAAGGCGGGCGGTGAAGCTGTTGTCGTCCAAGGAGATGTCACGAAAGAGGAAGATGTAAAAAATATCGTGCAAACGGCAATTAAAGAGTTCGGCACACTTGATATTATGATTAATAATGCTGGTCTTGAAAATCCTGTGCCATCTCACGAAATGCCGCTCAAGGATTGGGATAAAGTCATCGGCACGAACTTAACGGGTGCCTTTTTAGGAAGCCGTGAAGCGATTAAATATTTCGTAGAAAACAATATCAAGGGAAATGTCATTAACATGTCCAGTGTGCACGAAGTGATTCCTTGGCCGTTATTTGTCCACTATGCGGCAAGTAAAGGCGGGATAAAGCTGATGACAGAAACATTAGCGTTGGAATACGCGCCGAAGGGCATTCGCGTGAACAATATCGGGCCAGGTGCGATCAATACGCCAATCAATGCTGAAAAATTCGCTGACCCTAAACAGAAAGCAGATGTAGAAAGCATGATCCCGATGGGATATATCGGCGAACCGGAGGAGATCGCCGCAGTGGCAGCCTGGCTTGCTTCGAAGGAAGCCAGCTACGTCACAGGCATCACGTTATTCGCGGACGGCGGCATGACACAATATCCTTCATTCCAGGCAGGACGCGGTTAAATAAAAAAGCGACCCAGACATGACATCTGGATCGCTTTCTTTATTAGGCGGGCTTTTTCTTAACAAGCGCTGCTACAGATAAAATAATGGCAGCCGCAGACAGCACAATCGCTGTAATGTCTAGAGCTGAAGAACCTGGGTTTTCGGAATCGTCTTTTGTTTTCGTGGCGCCGTGCTCATCTGTCACTTGTTTTGCAGACGTGATGTTTGTAATGGAATGAGGTGTATCGGCATCCTCGTCACCTGTCCACTCAACAATGCTGCCGTCTTTGTAATATTGGTATGCGTCCCAAGCAGCTTCCTCCGCTTTGTCAGGGTTTTTGGCAACAAAGGTAAACTGCTGGAACTGTCCTTCCTGAATGCCTCCGTCAGTCGCCTCCCATGTCACGGACACTGATTTGTCATCATGTTTTTGAGTGGAAACCTTCCAGCCCGGAATTGGCTCATATTGCTGGAATTCAACATCCTTCGGCATTTTGAGGACAACCTTCGTTGTCGGCAGATTCTTCTCAGAAGGAACCTTCATTGTATACGTTTCCCAAGAGCCTGCAGCAGACTCAGCCGGTTTTACAGAAACATGCGCGCTGGCAGGGGCCGTAAAGAATAAGAGGGAGCCGACAATAGCCGGACATAGTGTCAATGCGATTTTTTTCAACAACGTAAACACTCCTTAATTGGTCTTTGTAAACATGATATTGATTTCGTTAAAGTCGCCGGTCAGGCCGTGGACTTTGATCTTCCAGTTTCCTTTTTCATTAATCGACAGGTTTTGATCTTGGAAGACGCCTTTTGTTTTTTCTTCTAATGTAAAGGTGCTTTTGTTTTCGCTGCCTGACAGGCCTGTTTTATAAACGGTTAACGTCATTTGCTGGATGTTTTTCACGGGATCTCCGTTATGGTCGGTGACACGCAGCTCAAAAACATTTTTTCCGGGCTGGTTTGGGCTGATGCTGAGAGAAACGCTTTGTCCGTTCTCAATCGCTTTGGTTTGGTAGAACGGTTCCGGCGCTGGCTCAGGCGGGCTTGGCAGGCTTGTAAACACGGCCGCTGTGATCAATACAGCGATGCCGATTGCCCACTCCGCTTTCAACGTTCGGCTGATTCCTGTGCGGCGCTGCTTTCTGGTAAGCAGAAAATGAATCGCACCTAAGACCAGCATGAAAACAAACAGCCCGCTTTTCACTAAAAGAGCTTGGCCGTACGCTGTATGGAACAGTGAATCCATTGAACGAATGATGAAAAATCCATTGAGCAAGCCTGAAAACAAAATGACGCCGACTGCAGTGAGCGCCCATGGAGAGAACCGTCTGACCGTCTCCCACGCGAGCGTTTTGTCAGGCTGCCTCCATTCTTTTGAGAGCAGCAAAACGAGTGCCGCTATTCCGCCGACCCAGATGGAAGCGGAAGTTAAATGAAGGAAATCCATCAAAATGCCGACCGTTTTTTCTTCAACGACAGCAGCATGCCCGGTAAACGCCTTGGCAAGTAAGAGACCGAAAAAGAAAATGAGCGGCGCTGTCCAATAGCCAAAGGATGAAAAGCGGTTTTTCCGTATCGCAGGGATGACAGACAGTGCGAGCAGCACGAACAGCGCGGCCTGTATGATCCAAATGGAGCCGCCTGCTGTCTCAAACAGTGTTTCTCTGATGTAGCCCGGCTGGAATGCGCTGCCCCAGCCGCCGCCTGCGTTCGCTTTTGTCTGAATCGGAAGCTGAAGCAAAAGCGCCAGCCCCAGTGCTACGATCGAGCCGGTCAGGATACGTCTCGTCCGTTTGACGAGCTGTTCTGATTTCCCTTTATACCAGAAAAGATGGAAGAAAACCGTTCCGCTAAACAGAGATAGGGCTGTATACAGAATCGCGCGATCTGCTGCTGTTCCCGGATTGAGCGCTGAATCGGCTGCTTTTTGGCTGCTGAATCCGCCATCCGCTTTCCCGATACTGAACGGGATGACGCCGGAAACCGGATGCCCGTCCGCGGATACGGCATTCCATTCCGCTCTGTACACATCATGAGGCAGATTCTTTTTCAGCTTCACTGTCATGATGTGATGATTATCTTTTTTGATTTCAGTCTTGTCCGTATCCACACGGTCGCCGTTTGAATTATAGACTTTAATGTAATGAAACCCTTCTTCAACCGGTTCATTAAATTCGATTTCCACCTGTGCAGGGGCGTTTTTTAATTCGCTGTTTTCCCCAGGTGAAGATTTGACAATATAGGCGTGAGCAAAGCTTGTTTTCGGCAGGAAAACAAGAAAAAGCAGAAGGATGATCCACCATCTGTTTCGCTTCATCACTCAGACACCACCTTCCGCTGTATGTGTTGTGTTATTTCTTGGTGCAGGTGCAGCGTTTCTTTCGGTCTTGAAGCATGTCTTCCAGTGCTTGGTCGAAAGTGCAGACGGCTCCGCCGAATCCTTTTTGAAATCGTTCGGCATGGTCAAGTGTCGCAAACGGAATGGCCTGCGGCTGGCAGCAGCGCAGGTTTAATTCAGCATTTACGACGAAATAAGCCGAACCGGCACTGACGGTTGTCTGTAACAGAAAATCTCTGCAAATCAAGTGTGAAACCTCTTCCGTTTTATCCGCGTAACGCAAAAACGCGCAATGTGCGCAGCATAGCTGTTCAATGTCTTGGTTTACCGTAATCAGCTGAACCGAATGAGCTTGATTGACGGGCTTCAAACAATAGCTGCACATATGATCCGTTTGAGGTGTTCGGGCGGGGAGCGTGATGCCGCCGGCCGTTTTAATGACCTGATTTGACTGAACCAGCTGATTGACATCTCTATATACCGTCATTTCCGAAACGCCGAACCTTGCGCTGATGTCAGAAATTCTAAGCGAGCCTTCTTCTTTCAGCCACTTCAGTATGTGTTGCTGTCTATTAATCGGAAGCATTCATACACCCTCTTCATTAAGATCTATTTAAGCGTAGAGGATTTTAGAGACAGAGACAAGTAAGCTGATGATAAAAAATGTGAAAATGTGTTGAACAGCAACAAAACGAAACAGAAGGGACTCTGGTATAATAGACAGATGGAATAGAAAGTGAGGAATACCCTATGAAAGAAACACCATGCCCGAACTGCGGCAAACCTTTGACAGGCGATATGGTCAGATCATCAAATGTGCCTTGTCAATTTCGCTGCGGACACTGCCGGGAACGGCTTTATGAATATAAAGTATCAGCTCCGATTATGCTGGTATCATTAGCGGCCATCGTGCTGCTTATTTATCTTTTGTTGCTCCTCCGCAATGCGGCAGGCTCAGTGCTGCCAGCTGTACAGCACGTGCCGATGGCTGTTTTTGCGCTTGTGTGCGCCTATCCCGTTTTTATTGTGAGTGAGCGAATGATCGCAAAGTACGTGATTCAAAACGGCAACATTATTTATAGAGGAAAGAGAAAAGGCTCCTGATATCAGGAGCCTTTTTATTTTTAAAAAATTGTCACAGTCATGTGCCAAAGTCCTCTTTACTTTCGATTGTATAGGGACTGTAAGCGTTTTAACATAGAGTCAAAGGGAAGCATCATTCTCTGAACATATTTTTTTATCTTACAGCGACAAACAAAACAGGGAGGGTTTATATATGCAGCAGCAAGAACAGCAGCAAGGCGGCATGAAAGTGAAAGTGCAGCGCTTTGGGAGTTATTTGAGCGGAATGATCATGCCGAATATCGGCGCGTTTATCGCGTGGGGTATCATTACCGCGCTGTTTATTCCGGCAGGATGGTTTCCGAATGAACAGCTGAACACGCTGGTCAGCCCGATGATTACGTATTTATTGCCGCTTTTGATAGCGTATACAGGCGGAAAAATGATCTACGACCACCGCGGCGGAGTTGTCGGAGCGACAGCGGCAATTGGGGTGATTGTCGGATCGGATATTCCAATGTTTTTAGGCGCAATGATTATGGGTCCGCTTGGCGGATACCTCATTAAACAGACTGATAAATTATTCAAGGATAAAGTCAAACAAGGCTTTGAAATGCTGATCAACAACTTTACGGCAGGGATTGTCGGCGCGGCTTTAACGATTCTCGCGTTTTACGCCATCGGCCCGGTTGTCCTGACGCTAAATAAATTGCTGGCGGCTGGTGTGGAAGTCATTGTACACGCTAATTTACTGCCCGTAGCCAGTGTTTTTGTAGAACCGGCGAAAGTGTTGTTCCTCAACAACGCCATCAACCATGGAATCTTAAGCCCGATCGGAATCGAGCAAGCATCCCAAACAGGAAAATCAATTCTGTTTTTAGTAGAAGCAAACCCTGGACCGGGGCTCGGCATTTTGCTGGCGTACATGTTCTTTGGCAAAGGATCTTCAAAATCAACGGCTCCCGGTGCGGCGATCATCCATTTCTTCGGAGGGATTCACGAGATTTACTTCCCGTACATTCTGATGAAACCGGCCCTGATTCTCGCAGCCATTGCCGGCGGAGCAAGCGGACTTTTAACGTTTACGATCTTTAATGCCGGACTTGTCGCGGCAGCGTCACCGGGAAGCATTATCGCATTGATGGCAATGACGCCAAGAGGAGGTTATTTCGGCGTATTGGCGGGTGTATTGGTCGCTGCAGCTGTATCGTTCATCGTTTCAGCAGTGATCCTGAAATCCTCAAAAGCTAGTGAAGAAGACCTGGCTGCCGCAACAGAAAAAATGCAGTCCATGAAGGGGAAGAAAAGCCAAGCAGCAGCTGCTTTAGAGGCGGAACAAGCCAAAGCAGAAGAAGCGTCTGAGCTGTCTCCTGAAAGCGTGAACAAAATTATCTTTGCGTGTGATGCGGGAATGGGATCAAGTGCCATGGGGGCATCCATCTTAAGAAACAAAGTGAAAAAAGCGGAGCTTGACATCAGTGTGACCAACACGGCCATTAACAATCTGCCAAGCGATGCGGATGTTGTCATCACCCACAAAGATTTAACAGACCGCGCGAAAGCAAAGCTGCCGAATGCGACGCACATATCAGTGGATAACTTCTTAAACAGCCCGAAATACGATGAGCTGATTGAAAAGCTGAAAAAGTAATCTTATAGAAAGAGAGTGATACTCATGCAAGTACTCGCAAAGGAAAATATTAAACTCAATCAAACGGTATCATCAAAAGAAGAGGCCATCAAATTGGCAGGCCAGACGCTGATTGACAACGGCTACGTGACAGAGGATTACATTAGCAAAATGTTTGAACGTGAAGAAACGTCTTCTACGTTTATGGGGAATTTCATTGCCATTCCACACGGCACAGAAGAAGCGAAAAGCGAGGTGCTTCACTCTGGAATTTCAATCATACAAATTCCAGAGGGCGTTGAGTACGGAGAAGGCAACACGGCAAAAGTGGTATTCGGCATTGCTGGTAAAAATAATGAGCATTTAGACATTTTGTCTAATATCGCCATTATCTGCTCAGAAGAAGAAAACATTGAACGCCTGATCTCCGCTAAAAGCGAAGAAGATTTGATTGCCATTTTCAACGAGGTGAACTGACATGATCGCCTTACATTTCGGTGCGGGGAATATTGGGAGAGGGTTTATCGGCGCGCTGCTTCACCACTCCGGCTATGATGTGGTGTTTGCGGATGTAAACGACACGATGGTCAGCCTCCTCAACGAAAAAAAAGAATACACAGTAGAACTGGCAGAAGAGGGACGTTCATCAGAGGTCATTGGCCCGGTCAGCGCGATTAACAGCGGCAGTCAGCCCGAAGAGCTGTACCGGCTGATGAATGAGGCGGCGCTCATCACAACAGCTGTCGGCCCGAATGTGCTGAAGCTGATTGCTCCATCTATCGCAGAAGGTTTAAGACGGAGAAACACTGCAGACACACTGAATATCATTGCCTGCGAAAATATGATTGGCGGCAGCAGCTTCTTAAAGAAAGAGATATACAGCCATTTAACGGAAGCAGAGCAGAAATCCGTCAGTGAAACGGTAGGTTTTCCGAATTCTGCCGTTGACCGGATCGTCCCGATTCAGCATCATGAAGACCCGCTGAAAGTATCGGTTGAACCATTTTTCGAATGGGTCATTGATGAATCAGGCTTTAAAGGGAAAACACCAGTCATAAACGGCGCACTGTTTGTTGATGATTTAACGCCGTACATCGAACGGAAGCTGTTTACGGTCAATACCGGACACGCGGTGACAGCGTATGTCGGCTATCAGCGCGGACTCAAGACGGTCAAAGAAGCAATCGATCATCCGGAAATCCGCCGTGTCGTTCATTCGGCGCTGCTTGAAACTGGTGACTATCTCGTCAAATCGTATGGCTTTAAGCAAACTCAACACGAACAATATATCAAAAAAATCATCGGTCGCTTTGAAAATCCTTTCATTTCGGACGATGTGACCCGCGTAGCGAGGTCACCTCTCAGAAAACTGGGAGAAAATGATAGACTTGTAGGCCCGGCAAAGAAAATAAAAGAACCGAATGCACTGGCGGAAGGAATTGCCGCAGCACTGCGCTTCGATTTCACCGGTGATCCTGAAGCGGTTGAACTGCAAGCGCTGATTGAAGAAAAAGGATACAGCGGCGTACTTCAAGAGGTGTGCGGCATTCAGTCTCATGAACCGTTGCACGCCATCATTTTAAAGAAACTTAATCAATAACCGATCACCCGTGACACAATGTCACGGGCTTTTTTTACTATCTCGCAATCTAGTATAATAGAAAGCGCTTACGAAAACAGGGAAGGAGAATGACGATGAAACAATTCGAGATTGCGGCAATACCGGGAGACGGAGTAGGAAAAGAGGTTGTAGCGGCTGCTGAGAAAGTGCTTCATACAGCCGCTGAGGTACACGGAGGTTTGTCATTCTCATTCACGGCTTTTCCATGGAGCTGTGATTATTACTTGGAGCACGGCAAAATGATGCCCGAAGATGGAATACATACGCTTACTCAATTTGAAGCGGTTTTTTTGGGAGCCGTCGGAAATCCGAAGCTGGTTCCCGATCATATATCGTTATGGGGACTGCTGCTGAAAATCCGGAGGGAGCTTGAGCTTTCCATTAATATGAGACCCGCCAAACAAATGGCAGGCATTACGTCGCCGCTTCTGCATCCAAATGATTTTGACTTCGTGGTGATTCGCGAGAACAGTGAAGGTGAATACAGTGAAGTCGGCGGGCGCATTCACAGAGGCGATGATGAAATCGCCATCCAGAATGCCGTGTTTACGAGAAAAGCGACAGAACGTGTCATGCGCTTTGCCTTCGAATTGGCGAAAAAACGGCGCAGCCATGTGACAAGCGCCACAAAGTCTAACGGCATTTATCATGCGATGCCGTTTTGGGATGAAGTCTTTCAGCAGACAGCCGCTGATTATAGCGGAATCGAAACATCATCTCAGCATATTGATGCGCTGGCCGCTTTTTTTGTGACGCGTCCGGAAACGTTTGATGTCATTGTGGCGAGCAACTTGTTCGGTGATATTTTAACCGACATCAGCTCAAGCCTGATGGGAAGCATCGGCATTGCGCCTTCTGCGAACATCAATCCATCCGGCAAATATCCGTCCATGTTTGAACCGGTTCACGGCTCAGCTCCTGACATTGCCGGACAGGGCCTTGCCAATCCGATTGGCCAGATTTGGACAGCGAAGCTGATGCTCGACCACTTCGGAGAGGAAGAGCTGGGGGCGAAAATTCTGGATGTAATGGAGCAAGTGACTGCCGACGGCATCAAAACACGCGACATTGGGGGACAAAGCACAACGGCTGAGGTCACTGATGAAATCTGTTCGCGCTTAAGAAAGCTCTGATGAATCAGGCCGGGGCAGATGGCTGCCCGGGCCTGTCCATTTCCTTACGAAAATTTCCACGAAAGTCTAACCAAGCAGATCCAAATGCTGTATAATAATTTGGAATTATTAGGAAAGCATCGGGTGAAGGAAGTTGAATGCAAAAACAATCACGTTAAAGAAAAAAAGAAAAATCACAACGATCGTTATACTCAGTATCATTATGATCGCAGCTCTCATTTTTACGATCAGATTGGTGTTTTACAAGCCTTTTCTTATTGAAGGATCATCAATGGCCCCAACGCTTAAAGACTCAGAAAGAATACTGGTTGATAAAGCAGTCAAATGGACTGGCGGGTTTCACAGAGGCGACATCATAGTCATTCATGACAAAAAGAGCGGCCGCTCATTTGTCAAACGTTTAATCGGTTTGCCTGGTGACAGCATTAAAATGAAAAATGATCAGCTATACATAAATGATAAAAAGGTGGAAGAACCATACTTAAAGGAATATAAACAGGAGGTCAAAGAGTCGGGTGTAACCTTAACGGGTGACTTCGAGGTTGAGGTTCCTACCGGTAAATATTTTGTGATGGGAGATAACCGTCTCAATTCACTGGATAGCAGAAACGGAATGGGCATGCCTTCTGAGGACGATATCATCGGTACTGAATCTCTCGTCTTTTATCCATTCGGTGAGATGAGACAGGCAAAATAAAACTCAGTGCAACAAAGAACATGGAACGTACGGAACCAAAACACGCGATAATAAAGCGCTGTAAGCGATTAAAAAATTTCTGATGAAACAGGGCGGAGCCGTTTTTCCGCCCCGTTTTTTATGATAGAGAGCGTTTTGAAGAAAAGGGCCCTGTTGAAATAAACAGAATCAGGATTGGCGAAGCCGTGAAGCGCATCGAATTGATAAATCTCAAGATGGGTATGCTGTTTTTCCCGCAGTTTTTTGATAAGAAGCGCTACGTCAAACGACGGCTCATAATTAGGGAAAAACAATAGGACCGGGCAGGCTGGCACGTGATGAAGAGAGTCGCGTATCCGGGAACCGTAATAACAAACCGATCCGCTCACCTCAGGCATACTGCTGCATTTCCATGCGATAGTAGCCCCCACGCTGAATCCAATCACAAAGATGTGCCGTCCGGCGTTTTGTCTGATCAAATTCTGGATGATGGTTTCTCCCGTTTTCAGCCGTTCGTGTTTTGTAAATTGTTCGTATGCCGTTTTTTCTTCTTGCAGTGTGTAGACTTCATCCTCGCCGAGCAGGTTGGGCGTCAACACATCATATCCAGCCATTTTGATCAGCCGGCCCATCTTTTTCATATGGCTGTTTACACCGTATATTTCGTGTACGAGAATGACAAGCGGTTTTGGGGACATAACGGCCTCCTTTTGTGTTTTTTCCATTATATCCTATCGTTTCACTTTAGGCTGAGATATAATGGTCAAAAAAAGGAGATATAAAATGAACTCATTATCTTTGCCTCACCGCTATCCATTTTTGTTTATTGATGGCGTGACGGACAGCGAGCCCGGCAAACATGCGGCAGCTTATAAGCTGATTAGTGAGAACGATTGGTTTATTACTGATACGCAAACAGAAATGCCGTTTTCACTTGTGATTGAAGCGCTTGCGCAAACCGCGGCTTTTACAGGAATTACAGATGAGAACAGCTTGGGATTATTGTCTTCGGTGAAGAAAGCGGAAAAGCTGGGAGAAGCTGTGCCTGGTGACCGGCTTGATCTTACGTTTGAAGTCCAGCGCAATCGGCGCGGGTTTGTGTTCGGACATGCCAAGGCGTCAGTTGGAGAGCAGCCTGTTGCTGAAGCTGAAATCGGCATCTATATTGAAAAATGAAAAAAACCCTTCACAACATTTTGTGAGGGGTTCTATTTTGTGTCGTAATCCCGTTCGCTTTGAGAGTTATCTCTTTGCTGGCGTTTGTGTTTTTCATCATTCATATTTTCCTTCAGCTCTTCATTAGGAATCGGATCGGTTAAGTCGTTGTGCTCGGGGTTTTCATTTGGTTTGTTTTGCTGTTTTTTTTCTGTCATGTTTGATCACCTCACCGTTTGTTTTCCTCTTATCCATTCTCCTCAAACATAGGAAATCGCTTTTTTGTCCCGCTGGGTATAATGTATTAGAATAGAGAGAAGCACAACAAAAAGATAAAGAGAGGTACATATATGTCTGTTCAAAGAGAAGATGTAGATATCAAGCTGATCGCAATTGATATGGATGGTACACTGCTGAACGACGAGCAGCTGATCTCGGATGAAAACCGCAAAGCCATTCGTGAAGCGGAGGATAAAGGTGTGTATGTGGTGATCAGCACGGGCCGGACGCTGATGACGTGCCGGGAGCTGGCGGAATCGCTAAAGCTGTCATCCTTTCTAATCACGGCAAACGGCAGTGAAATTTGGGATTCGAATTTTAATTTGGTGGAACGGAAGCTGCTTCATACGGATCATATTCAAATGATGTGGGATTTGCGGAATAAGCACAACACTAATTTCTGGGCTTCTACGGTGAATAAAGTATGGAGAGGCGAGTTTCCGGAAAACATTACGGATCATGAATGGCTCAAATTCGGCTTTGACATTGAGGATGACGATATCCGAAACGAAGTGCTTGAGGAGCTGAGAAAAAACAAAGAGCTCGAAATCACAAATTCAAGTCCGACAAACATTGAAGTCAACGCGCTTGGCATCAACAAAGCTGCAGCCCTTGCCAAGGTTACGGAAAAACTCGGCTTTACAATGGAGAATGTGATGGCGATGGGCGACAGCCTTAATGACATTGCGATGATCAAAGAAGCGGGTCTTGGCGTCGCAATGGGCAATGCGCAAGACATCGTAAAAGAAACGGCTGATTATATCACGGATACAAATATTGAGGATGGTGTCGCTAAAGCGATTCGCCATTGGGTACTATAAAAAAAGAGAGTCCTAAGATGGACTCTCTTTTTTAGTTTGGCAGGTTTTCTTCTGGGACCATGGTAGGTTTTCTGACAAAAGTATTTCACAAACTGATATGATTCACTTATAATGAAATAAAGTTCAAAAATTCGGAATAGTCATTCCGAATTTCGGGACAATAAATGACATAAAGCATATCGTTTGCTTTGGCAGGAGGGATTCTGTGTTTCAGATTGATTTAAACTGTGATTTAGGAGAAAGCTTCGGAGCCTACAAGATAGGTCTTGACCAAGATATTTTAGAGTATGTGACATCAGCGAATATCGCATGCGGATTTCATGCAGGAGATCCTAGTGTTATGCGAAAAACCGTCGCGCTTGCAGCGGAAAAAGGCGTAAAAATCGGTGCGCATCCGGGTTTGCCGGATTTACTCGGTTTTGGGCGCCGCAATATGGCGATTTCTCCTGAGGAAGCGTATGATCTTGTCGTTTATCAAATTGGCGCGCTCTCTGGCTTTTTAAAAGCAGAGGGACTTCACATGCAGCACGTCAAGCCGCATGGCGCTTTATACAATATGGCGGCAGTCGATCAAAAACTGTCGGATGCTATCGCGAAAGCTGTCTATAAGATTGATCCAGGCCTGATTCTTTTCGGTCTTGCTGAGAGTGAGCTTGTAAAAGCGGGAGAACGGATCGGACTTCAGACCGCAAATGAAGTGTTCGCCGACAGAACATACCAATCGGACGGCACGCTGACACCGCGCTCCCAGCCGGACGCACTCATTGAAAGTGATGATGCCGCCGTCACCCAGGTCATCAAAATGGTGAAAGAAGGGGCGGTCAAATCTCAGCAAGGACATGATGTGTCATTAAAAGCAGATACAGTCTGCATTCATGGAGATGGAGCCCATGCGCTGACATTTGCGCAAAAAATCAGAAAACAGCTCAAAGCGGCTGAAATTGAAGTGACAGCTATTTCAGAACAGAGGTCAACATAAAGGAGGAACAATAGATGGAGCAGCAGAAAAAGACAGCAGGAAAAAAAGCGGGCAGCTGGTCATTGTTGATGGGCGCCGCCTTTTTAATGGCGACATCAGCAATCGGACCGGGTTTCCTCACCCAAACCGCAACATTCACAAACACACTCGCAGCAAGCTTCGGTTTTGTCATCTTAATCTCTATTATTTTAGATATTTTCGCCCAAACCAATGTGTGGCGCATCATCGCAGTTTCTGGAAAACGAGGTCAGGAAATTGCGAATATGGTGCTTCCCGGACTGGGGTATTTCATCGCCATTCTCGTCGTGCTTGGCGGACTAGCTTTTAATATTGGGAATATCGGAGGGGCCGGGCTGGGACTTCAGGTGCTGTTCGGCATTACACCTGAAACAGGCGCTTTAATCAGTGCCGTTATCGCCATTTTGATTTTTGTCATCAAGGAAGCAGGAAAAGCGATGGACCGTTTTACGCAAATCGCGGGGTTCGTGATGATTATTTTAACGGTCTACGTTGCGGCGACGACAGCTCCTCCGGTCGGACAGGCAGTCGCAAATACATTCGTCCCGGAACACATCAGCATATTTGCCATTGTCACCCTAGTGGGCGGAACCGTCGGCGGTTATATCACATTTGCCGGAGGACACCGTTTGCTTGATGCCGGAATTAAAGGAAAGGAATCCATTCCGCAGGTGACAAAGAGCTCGGTTGTCGGCATTTTAATTACATCTGTCATGCGTATCGCTCTTTTTCTTGCGGTTCTAGGCGTTGTATCGAAAGGCCTGCACATCGATGAAAGCAACCCGGCGGCTTCTGTCTTCAAGCTGGCTGCTGGAAATGTCGGTTATAAAATTTTCGGATTGATCATGTGGTCTGCGGCGATTACGTCTGTTATTGGAGCAGCCTATACATCTGTTTCATTTTTTAAAACCTTTTCTCCAAAAATTGAAAAGAATTCACGCGGTATTATTATCGGATTTATTGTGGTTTCTACGTTAGCTTTTGTCACAATCGGCCAGCCTGCGAAGATCCTCGTCCTTGTCGGTTCACTGAACGGCTTAATTCTGCCGATTGCGCTCGGAACGCTGCTTGTTGCCGCCTACAAGAAAAACATTGTCGGTGATTATAAACATCCGCTTTGGCTGACAAGCACAGGCGCGCTTGTAGTGATTGTAATGGCAGTTATGGGAATCTACACGTTATGTACACAACTTCCTCAATTGTGGAGCTGATATAAGTGGAGCAATTAAACAAAATGGCGCCAAAGGATGTACGCGCCCTGATACGAGAGGGGACAATAAACGGGCCGACCGCAGGCATGTCCGGCGGCTACGCCCAAGCGAATCTTGTGGTTTTGAAAAAGGACTCTGCTTTTGATTTTCTGCTGTTTTGCCAGCGAAATCAAAAGCCCTGCCCCGTGCTGGATGTGACTGAAGCAGGTTCGCCTGTGCCGTCTCTGGCTGCGCCTGATGCTGATATCAGAACTGACTTTCCGAAATACCGTATTTACAGGCGCGGTATCCTAACGGAAGAAGTATCTGATATTACGCCATACTGGGAGGACGATTTTGTCGGCTTTCTGATCGGATGCAGTTTCTCCTTTGAACAGGCACTGATCAATAATGGGATAGCTGTCCGGCATATTGATGAGGGGACAAACGTCTCGATGTATAAAACGAATATCGATTGTGTTCCGGCGGGGGCGTTTCACGGACAGATGGTTGTCAGCATGAGGCCGGTTCCTGAACGGCTGGCTGTACGTGCTGCACAAGTGACCTCGCGTTTTCCGGCTGTGCACGGAGGGCCGATCCATATTGGCAATCCGGGAGCAATCGGGATTCGCGATCTCGGGAAACCGGATTTCGGAGATGCCGTTCCCATTCGTGACGGCGAGGTTCCTGTTTTTTGGGCATGCGGGGTGACCCCGCAAGCCGTGGCTATGAATGTAAAGCCTGAAATGGTCATCACACATGCGCCGGGGCATATGCTCATCACAGATATTCGAGACGAGTCGCTTGCGGTGCTGTAACCTCTCGTCATCCTGATGAACGAGAAATAAAAGAGGTGAGAAAGATGACTGTACGATATCAAATCGAACAGCTCGGTGATTCTGCAATGATGATCCGATTCGGAGAAGAAATCAATGAACAGGTCAACGGCATTGTCCATGCCGCGGCCGCTTATATAGAAGAACAGCCATTTCCGGGATTCATTGAATGTATCCCGGCTTTTACAAGTCTAACCGTATTTTATGATATGTATGAAGTGTACAAGCATTTGCCTCAAGGCATAAGCTCACCTTTTGAGAAGGTCAAGCGCGATGTCGAAGAGCGGCTGGTAGAAATAGCCGAAGACTATGAGGTCAACCGCCGTATTGTAGAAATTCCCGTTTGCTATGGCGGTGAATTCGGTCCGGATTTAGAAGAGGTGGCGAAGATCAATCAACTGTCACCGGAGGAAGTAATCGACATTCATACAAACGGTGAATATGTGGTGTATATGCTTGGCTTCGCGCCCGGTTTTCCTTTTCTAGGCGGGATGTCAAAACGCATTGCAGCTCCGAGAAAATCATCGCCAAGACCGTCGATTCCCGCAGGTTCGGTCGGTATTGCGGGATTGCAGACAGGCGTTTATCCGATTTCAACGCCGGGCGGCTGGCAGCTGATCGGCAAAACGCCGCTGGCTCTTTTCCGGCCGCAGGAAAACCCGCCGACATTGCTGCGGGCGGGAGATACTGTGAAATTCGTTCGCATCTCAGAAAAAGACTATCACGCCTATAAGGAGGAGTCCAATTGAGCATGAAAGTATTAAAGCCCGGACTGCTCACAACGGTTCAGGATATAGGCAGAACGGGTTACCAAAAATACGGCGTTCTGGCCAGCGGCGCTATGGACACGGTTTCACTGCGCATTGCCAATCTGTTGATAGGAAACGGCGAAAATGAAGCAGGTCTCGAAATAACGATGATGGGGCCCGGTCCGTCGTTTCATTTTTCAAAACAGACACTGATTGCTGTGACAGGGGCGGACTTCACGCTGCGTATTAATGACGAGGAAGCGCCTTTATGGAAGCCTGTGCTCATCAAGGAAAACAGCACGGTCAGCTTTGGCCCCTGCAAACTCGGCAGCCGTGCTTATTTGGCGGCAGCTGGCGGCATTGAGGTGCCTGCCGTCATGGAAAGTAAAAGCACATACGTCAGAGGAAGCATTGGCGGACTCCATGGCAGAGCGCTTCAAAAAGAAGATGAACTGAACATTGGAGAGATGTCAGCTCTTTCGCAAACCATCCTTACCCGCTTAAGTTCGCAGCTTGGAAAACAGGGATTTGCAGCACCGAAGTGGTCAGTCAGCCGCGGCAGATTTCTGCCATTGAAGAAGAATCCCGTCATTCGGGTGCTGGAAGGAAAGCAATTTGCCTTTTTCACAGAAGAATCAAAAACGCGTTTTTATGAAGAAGCATTTCGTGTCACGCCGCAGTCCGACCGTATGGGCTACAGGCTCAAAGGAGAACCGCTCGAACTGAAGGCCCCGCTTGAGATGGTGTCGGAAGCGGTTTCATTCGGAACAGTTCAGGTGCCGCCTGACGGCAACCCGATTATCCTGCTTGCAGACCGGCAGACGACTGGCGGCTATCCGAGGATCGCGCACATCATATCCGCTGATCTTCCGATTGTTTCCCAAATCATGCCGGGCGAGCACGTTCAGTTTGAGCCTGTGTCCCTCCAGGAGGCAGAAGCGCTTGCGGTAGAACGGGAACAGCATATAAAAGAACTGAAAACGAGAATGAAGATGGAATGGCTGACATAGCAAAGGGGATGAATGATGCAGAATAAAAATAAAACCGTAGTCAAATCTATGGCGCTGCTTAATTTGTTTTTGCATAAACCAAGCCTAACCTTAAGTGAACTGGTGTCGCTGACGGGAATGCCGAAGACCTCTGTTCACCGGATGGTCAGCTCCTTGGAGGAAATGGGGTTCCTCAGTCGGGATGCGTCCGGCGCTTATTCGCTGGGATTGGTGTTTTTGGAATTCGGACAGCTTGTCGCTGACAGGCTGGATATCAGAAAAATAGCGAAACCGGTGATGGAAGAGCTGTGCCGGGAAGTGGATGAGGCCGTGCAGTTGATCATGAGGGACGGCAATGAAGCGATATACGTTGAGAAAATAGAAGGGACACAGACTGTGCGGCTGTATACGGCGATCGGCAGGCGTTCCCCCCTATACGCGGGAGCGTGCGCCAGAAGCATTCTGTCCTTTCTTCCCCGTGAAGAAATCGAAGCATACATCAAACAAACCGAGCTCATTTCGATTGGCTCCGGAACGATTACCGATCCCGAAAAACTGCTTCAGGAGATTGATGCCTCTGTGCAAAATGGCTATACTGTCAGCTATTCAGAGCTCGAAAACTATACGGCGGCGATCGGCGCCCCGATCTTTAACCATAAGCGTCAGGTGGCAGCCGGCATTAGCATTGCAGGCTTTGAAGCGAGATTTACAGAAGACAGGCTGCCCTATTTAACAGAAAAGGTGAAGGACGCCGCTTTACAGATTTCAAGAAAAATAGGATATACATAAGTAGCCAATCTTTTCTCTGCTGCGTACATTAACGTATCGACGTTCAAGAGTGGAGGAAAGAACATGGTGCTTCGATATACAGCTCTGGGCGATTCCTTGACGACAGGGAGAGGCTCCGGGCTGTTTTCACCCGGCTTCGTCCAGCGTTTTGGGGACATGATGGAAGCTGACTTGAAAACAAGAACGGCAATAAACATATTTGCCAGATCAGGCCTGAATACAGAAGAGATTTTGGGACTCCTCTCATATCCCTATGTGCAAAAATGCATTCGAGATGCTGATATGATAACGATCACAGGGTGCGGAAACGATCTCATCGATTCGGTCTTAGCCTACCAAACCTCTAAGGATGAAACGATTTTCAGCCGTGTATCCGCCCATTGCCATGAGAATTTTGAAAAGATGATTGCCAAAATCGCCGAGATTAAAGGAGAAAATCCTTCCCCGTACGCCATCCGAGTGTTCAACTTATACAATCCGTTTCCAGGCATTGAAATCGCCGGCAAATGGATCACATCCTTTAATTCACATTTAGAAACACTTGCATCAGCACCCCATGTCAAAATCGCAGATGCCTATAGTATCTTCAAAGGCAAGGAGCGGGAATATCTGTCCTTTGACGGTGTCCATCCGAACTGCAAAGGCTATCAAGCGATGGCTGAAGCCGTTCACAAGCTAGGCTATAAAGAATTATCAGTTTCATAGAAAACGCGCCTCATGACAGGCGCGTTTTTTATGTGTGATCGAAATATTAAAAGAAACTTAAAATTCTCTGTCTTCTGTTCTACAGACAAACAAAGTGCGCTAGAATAATGGAGGACGTAGGCAAATATAGCCATAACGTTCAATATTTCGTATATAAGGAAGGATGGTCCTTTTGTTTCGGATTTTTAAAATGTCTTTTGCGGTTATCATTATTATACTGGCGCTTATTGCTTTTAACTATACGGAACACACCTCTGTTATCCAATCGGTCATGCTCGTCTTTCTTGGCGCGGTCATGTTTATGCAGGGGCTTGAAGAACGCAAAAAAGAAAATGACGGCTCAGGCGCTTTTAATATTTATACCGCCGTTTTTGTATGGTCTGTCTCCCTTATCGGTTTTACACTTCATATTATATAAATCTATTACACATCCTGAAAATGCTCGACCGTCGGGAACGGGGTATAGAATCGATGAAGCAAGGCTTTCCACTCTTGATACTCTGAAGAACCGCGAAAGCCTTCCGTATGGTTCTCAAGTGTTTCCCACTCCACAAGAAGCAGATATTTATGCGTTTCCTCCATGCATTTTGATAACGAGTGAGTGATATAGCCCTTCATGCCGGAAATAATCGGCGCCGCTTGCCGGAATGCATCCTCAAACTCTTGTTCAAGGCCTTCTTTAATGTGAAGCATTGCTGCCTCTCTGACCATGCTATCCCTTCTTTCTGTCTTTTCAAATAGTCTACAGCAAACGATAGGAGATTTCTGCAAAATCGGTGAACTTTTCCTTCATTTTCAAAAAAATCTTGCACGCACCAATTCAATTAAGAGAAAATAACAAGTGGAAGGCAGGGGAAAGTCATGTTAAAAAAGTGTATTCTACTAGTATTTCTATGCGTCGGATTGATTGGGTTAATCGGATGCTCCAAAACAGATTCACCAGAGGATCGCATGGAAGCATTCGTGAAACAGTGGAACGATCAGCAATTCGATGACATGTATCAAAGCCTGACTAAAGATGTGAAAAAAGAAATCTCCAAAAAAGATTTCGTCAACAGGTATAAAGCCATCTATGAGCAGGCCGGCGTAAAAAATTTGAAAGTCACTGCGGGAGAAGTAGATAAGGACGATCAAGACAACAAGACAATGAAACATATCCCGTATAAAGTCAGCATGAACACAAATGCCGGCAAAGTCAGCTTCAAGAATACTGCTGTGCTGAAATTAGAAAAAACAGATGACGAGGAGTCATGGAATATAGATTGGGACCCATCGTTTATTTTCAAGCAGCTGGCTGACGACAAAACCGTGCAAATTATGAGCATTGAACCGAAACGAGGCCAAATTTACGATAAAAATGGAAAAGGTTTAGCTGTCAATACAGATGTTCCGGAAATTGGAATTGTTCCCGGAGAGCTTGGCGATAAAAAAGAGAAAGTTATAAAAGAACTCGCCAAAAAACTTGATTTGACTGAAGACGACATCAAGAAAAAGCTGGATCAAGGCTGGGTAAAAGACGATTCGTTTGTGCCGCTCAAAAAGGTCAAGCCTGACCAGGAGAAGTTAGTTTCAGAAGCGACGTCATTACAAGGCGTAACAAGAACGAATGTCAGCTCCCGCTACTATCCGTATGGCGAAAAGACAGCCCATTTGACAGGCTATGTCCGCGCCATTACAGCGGAAGAACTGAAGAAAAAGAAAGAAGGAACGTACAGCGATACGTCTAACATCGGTATCGCCGGACTTGAAAATGTGTATGAAGACAAGCTAAGAGGCACAACTGGCTGGAAAATCTACGTGCCGCAAACCGGGGAAGTCATCGCTGAAAAGAAAGCAAAGGACGGCGAGGATCTTCACCTCACAATTGATATCAAAACGCAAACGAAGCTGTATGATGAACTGAAGGATGACAGCGGGGCGGCAGTCGCGCTGCAGCCGAAGACAGGCGAAACACTCGCCCTTGTCAGCGCGCCTTCCTACGATCCAAACGGATTTATTTTCGGCTGGAGCGATAAGGAATGGAAAAAGCTAAACAAAGATAAAAACAATCCGTTTTCAGCGAAATTCAATAAGACATACGCGCCAGGTTCTACCATTAAACCGATTGCGGCTGCTATTGGAATCAAAAACGGCACCCTTAAAGCCGATGAGAAGAAAACAATCAAAGGCAAGGAGTGGCAAAAAGATTCGAGCTGGGGCGGCTATTCAGTGACACGTGTGTCTGAGAGACTTCAACAAGTCGATTTGGAAAACGCCCTTATTACGTCAGACAATATTTATTTTGCCCAGAATGCGCTTGATATGGGAGCGGACACCTTCACAAAAGGCTTAAAAACATTCGGTTTTTCAGAGGACGTTCCGTACGAATTCCCGATCCAGAAATCGTCTATTGCAAATGACAAGCTTGATTCAGACATTTTGCTTGCGGATACAGGCTACGGACAAGGGCAAATGCAAATGTCTCCGCTTCACTTGGCAACTGCTTACACGCCATTTGTTGACAATGGAGACCTTGTCAAACCGACGCTGATCAAAAAAGATTCACAAACAGCTGATGTTTGGCACAAGCAAGTGGTCACCAAGGAAGGAGCAGCAGACATTACAAAAGGTCTGAAAGGCGTTGTGGAAGATGAGCGCGGATCAGCGTATCAGCCTGTCGTGAAAGGAATCACAGTGGCCGGGAAAACAGGAACAGCCGAGCTGAAAACATCAAAAGATGATAAAGACGGCACGGAAAATGGCTGGTTTGTCGGCTACGATTACAAAAACAAAGACCTGCTTGTCGCCATGATGATCCAAAATGTGCAGGACCGCGGCGGCAGCCACTATGTCGTTGAGAAAGCGAAAAAGCAATTTCAATCGAATTAAAATGTCTTTTTAAAAGGAGCGAAAGGAAAAAGGGGATCTGAGGCCGAATGAACTAGTAAGGGGCAAAACCCGGTTTATACAAAGAAAAGAGGGATTTTGCATGCAGCGTATTCAATTGGCGGAGGATCTTCAATTTTCAAGAGTCATACACGGGCTTTGGCGGCTGAATGAATGGAACTATTCAGATGCTGAACTTCTGAGCCTCATTGAATGGTGTATCGATCACGGCATCACGACCTTTGATCATGCGGATATTTATGGAGGCTATACGTGCGAAAAGCTGTTTGGAAACGCCCTTGCCCTTTCGCCTGGATTAAGAGAAAACATAGAGCTGGTCACAAAATGCGGTATCGTTCTTGAATCGCCTGAACGGCCTGCTCACAGATCGCATCATTATAACACAAGCAAATCGCATATTTTGGCATCCGTTGAGCAATCGCTTATGAACCTTAGGACGGATTATATCGATGTGCTGTTGATTCACAGACCGGACCCGCTCATGGATCCGGAGGGGGTAGCAGAGGCGTTTCAGGCCTTGAAATGCTCTGGCAAGGTCAGGTACTTTGGCGTTTCAAATTTTAAAGATCACCAGTATCGAATGCTGGAATCGTATTTGCCCGAGAAGCTTGTGACCAACCAGATTGAGCTTTCCGCTTATGAATTAGAAAATGTGCTCGACGGCACTTTGAACCTGTGCCAGGAAAAACGGATTCCGCCGATGGCTTGGTCGCCTCTGGCAGGCGGCAAAGTATTCACTGGAAACACGGATAAAGACCAGCGTGTCCGCACGGCGCTTGAATCCGTCCAAGGGGAAATCGGCGCTGCTTCATTGGACGAGGTCATGTACGCATGGCTGTTCACGCATCCGGCCGGCATCATGCCGATTGTCGGAAGCGGAAAGCGTGAGCGGATTTCCGCCGCGATAAATGCGTTGTCATACAAGCTTGACCAGGATCAATGGTTCCGCATTTTTACAGCCGTACAGGGTTACGATATTCCATAAAAAGCATCAGCTTACCAGCTGATGCTTTTTCAATATTGTCACACCGCATAGTGCCAAATTACCATTTATAAGTGATTGATTCTTTCTTGAAAGCGTTTTATATTAAAGGGAAACCTCTCTATATCCTCTACTGCATCTCCTTGCGACTTCATCCGCACATCAAGATAGTCTAGGAGGTCTTTTTTATGTATATGACTGCCAGAGAACAAAAGCTGTTAAAGCACTTATTATTACAAAACAGATATATAACAGTAACTGAGCTTGCTGAGCTGATGCAAGTCAGCACGAGAACCATTCACAGGGAACTCAAATCAATTAAACCGCTGATGGAAACCGTGGGGCTTACGTTAGATAAACAGCCCGGTAAAGGGTTGAAAGCAGTGGGAAGTCCCGAAGATAAACAAAAGCTGCTTACTGATTTATCATATGAACAGCATGAATACAGCGCCGACGAACGGAAACTGCTCATTCTTTGTTCGTTATTAGAGTCTCAGGAGCCCGTCAAACTGTACACGCTTGCTCATGATCTCCAGGTGACGAATGCCACGGTCAGCTATGACTTAGATGAGCTCGAGAAGTGGATTTCTCCCTTCGGACTGACACTGATCCGCAAAAGAGGTTTTGGCATCCAGCTCATAGGGCCGGAGAATGCGAAACGGAAAATTGTCGGCAACTTGATTGTGAACCGTCTCGACATCCAAATGTTTTTGGAAGCGGTTGAATTAAACATCAAAGGAAAAACCGATTCTTCAGAGAAAATGTTCGGGGTTGTCAGCAAAGGCGAGCTGTTAAAAATGGAGCGCATCTTATTTCAGCTCAAAGAAAAAATCGCTTTTTCATTGTCCGACAGCTCCTATATAGCGCTCGTCGTCCATCTGACGTATGCGATCGAACGAATTAAGCTTGGGGAAACTATCACCATGGAGCAAAATGAGCTTGAGGAACTGAAGAATGCGAAGGAATACAGCTCCGCTCTTGAAATCGCGGGCGAGCTTGAACGTGCCTTCGGCGTGACGATTCCAGAGGCGGAGGTCGGCTATATTACAATCCATCTTCGAAGCGCCAATCGAAAATACAAAACAGAATACAAAGCGCAGGAAATTGAGCTGGAAACAGCCCTGCAAACAAAGCGGCTCATTGCTTTTATTTCAGACAAAATCAGAATGGATCTGACGAAAAACTACTCTTTATATGAAGGCTTGATTGCCCATTTGGAGCCGGCCGTCAGCCGCATAAAAGAAAATATTGAGATATACAATCCGATGAAGGAACAGATCAAGCGCGATTATTTTCTGCTTTATATGGCGATCGAAGAAGGCGTCGAAAAGTATTTTCCGGGCATGTCCTTTTCTGATGATGAAATCGCTTTTATCGTTCTTCACTTTGGCTCGGCTCTTGAAATCAAAAAAGAAGAAGCAAAAGTGAAAGCGCTTGTCGTCTGCTCAAGCGGGATCGGCTCCTCGAAAATGCTTGCCTCCAGACTGAAAAAAGAGCTGCCGGAAATTGAATCGTTTGATATGTCATCTCTGATCGAGCTAAAGGGGAAGGATGTTCAAGCCTATGATATGATTGTGTCCACTGTACCGATTCCTTATGAAAACATTGATTACATCATGGTCAGCCCGCTATTAAATGAGGAAGACGCAAACCAGGTTAAGCAGTATATCAAGCGGAAGATTCCCCTTATTCTTAACAAAAAAAGAAGCCCGAAGGAAGAGGCGCAGCAAGCTGATGTACCTGACATGCTAGAGGCGGCGGAAAGCATAGGGCGGTATATGGAGGTTATCCAAGATGTTCTGCGCCATTTTACGCTAGCTCCACTCAAAACAAACCCGGACCATAGCATGCTTCTGCTAGAGCTTTTTCAACAGCTGAAGAAAGATGGCCTGATCCGTGATCCGGAAAAAGCCGCGGTTTGCCTGGCTGAGCGGGAGAAACAAGGAGGATTGGGAATCCCCGGAACAAACATGGCGCTTTATCATCTCAAAAATGATGAAATCGTCCTGCCTTTTTTCAAAATGTTTGATCTCAGCACCTCCTATGAAGTGGATGGCATGGACGGAAATACCCTCAGGATGACACGCATTCTCGTCATGATGGCGCCTAACTCATTATCTGCTGAAGGCTCGGAGATTTTAAGCGCGATCAGCTCGGCAATTATCGAGAGCGGAGAAAGCATGGCGGGGTTTCAGGAAGAAGGAGAACAAGAATTGTATCAGCGGTTAAACCGCATATTTTTCACATGGATGAAAGAAAAAAACATACTGTAAACCTGCATGGCACACGTCAAAAATTTGGCGTGTGTTTTTCTGTGGATGGGGAACAAAATAAGAAAATGTGGGACTATTTTATCATTCAGTATTGGAATAATTCCAAAATGAAATAGTTTTACAAGTTATCTTTTTTGGGTTAAAATGGGTGAGGTAAGGAAGAAAATCTAACAAATTATTGAAGATTCAAGAGAATATAGGAGATGACGATATGGAAACATTACAGCATCTGATTCTGCATGACATGCCGAATAGCGAAGAAATAGAGGCTGTAAAAAGCGGAGACCATACACTGACATATAAAGGTTACCGTAAACGGATTAATCAGCTGGCGAATGCCATGCTTCAAAAAGGAATTCAAAAGGGCGACCGTGTTGCATTGCTTTGCAAAAACGGCCATCCCGCCTCAACAGTTATGTTCGCCGCACTTGAAATAGGTGCTGTTGTCGTACCTGTCAGCTGGCAGCTGAAACCATATGAAATGACAGGCATTTTAAAAGCAAGTGAACCGAAAGCAATGTTTTACGGAGCGGAGTTTAAAGAGACACTGGATGAAGTTCTTCCTGAATTGTCCTCACTGTGTGTAACAATGGAAACAGGAACAGCTTACGAAACATCTGCTGAATTTGAAGCGCTGTTTGCAGGTCCTGATCATTTGCCAGAGACGGAAATGGTTTCCCCTGATGATACAGCACTTCTGATGTTTACATCTGGAACAACGGGTAACCCGAAAAGATGCATGATTACACATGGCGGCATATACAGATACGTTAAAAAATCCAACAGCTCAATAGCACGCATGAAGGGCCTTCGTTTTCTCGCGTGCCATCCGATTTATCATACGAGTGCGCTCATTTGCATCATGCTTGGAACGTTTGCAGAAACAACCTTTGTGTTTACAAAGGATCAAGATCCTGTTCACATGCTGAAGGTCATTGAAGAAGAGAAAATTCAGACCGTGATGGCTCTTCCTGTGTTCTACACGTATTTGCTTGAGGCGTGGGAAACGCACCAAACTGACTTATCTTCGCTTGTTATTTTAATGACAGGCGGAACAAAAGTGCCGAGCAGCCTAATCCGCCGCTATCTTGATATTGGCATTCCGCTTGCGCATGGCTATGGAAGTACTGAGGCTTGGGGCATCAGCACATGGACGCCTGATATGGGAATGGATAAAGCGGCATCTGCAGGAAAACCTGTGGCAGGTGTTAAAGTCAAAGTGGAAGATCCTCTGACTGGAGAAGAACTTCCTCAAGGACAAATCGGCGAAATCGTTGTTCATACTCCATTCTTATTTAAAGGCTATGAAGACAATCCTGAAGCAACAGCGAAAGTGCTGCAAAATGGATGGTTTAGAACCGGAGATTCAGGATATGTAGATGAAGATGGCTTTATTTTCATCACGGGACGCTACAAGGATGTCATTATTTACGGAGGCGATAACGTCTATCCTGATCAGGTTGAAGAAGTTATCCAGCAGATCCCGGGAATCCTTGAAACGGCTGTGGTCGGTATTCCAGACCCGCTTTACGGTGAAAAACCGAAAGCTTTTATCGTGAAAAATGGCGGCCAGCGCATCACGGAAGAGGATGTCATCGCATTTTGTAAAGAACGCCTGTCCGCTTACAAAATACCTGAAGTTGAATTTGTTAACGAACTGCCGAAAAACAACCTTGGCAAGGTGAAAAAAGACGTCCTGCGCAATCAGGCTGTACATTCATAAAAGAAGAAGCCCGTCCACTTTATGTGGCGGGCTTCTTTGCAGTTGCACAGACGGAAAGCTCAGGCTTAATGTTCTTAAATTCTATATCAATGTCTTCGAAGCCGGCTGCTTTAAAGTCAGCAATCATCTCTCTTCCAAATGATTTGGTTTTCTCAGGACTGGCATCCGCTTCCCGCGGCTGCATCGTAATGGCTGCTTTGCCGCCTGGCTTTAATGCCCGATAAATCTGTTTCATGCCTTTTGTTTGGTCATTCCAAATGGTGTAGTTGTTAACGGAAATCACTTTATCATAAAACGAGGCGGGGAGAGGAAATGTCTCGATGCTTCCTTGTATCAGGCGTACGCCCTTTGGTTTCACTCTGCGGGCGGCCAGCTTCAGCATGGCCTCTGACACATCAATCCCATGAAGATGAACATCCTTCTCCCGTTTCAGCATCTGCTGCATGCAGTATCCCGGGCCAAACCCGACTTCTAAAATGCTGTCCCCGCGCGTGATACCCAGCTGATTGATTGTCCACTGATTCAGTGTTTGATTTTCAGCAGCCATGATGTACCCGGCAATCATGCCGATGACGCCCTTTGGCCTGCTGAATCTTCTAGAAAGCATGTTAATCATTCAGCAACCAACCCCCTTTTTGAGTTAATTTCCTCCCAGCGTTCCATGTGAAACATTTTTCTGATAAAGCAATGCGAAGGTGCCAAGCCATGTTTATCCAAAGAGTGTGTGAGGTACACAACAAATAGACATGAAAACAAAGGAGGAGAATCATCATGGCAAATTATCCAAAAGAACTGCCGGCACAAACTCAAAGTCGCCAGCCGGGAATTGAAAGCGAAATGAATCCAAGTCCGGTGTATGAGTACGAGGATTATAAAGGAGCAGACAAATTAAAAGGAAAAGTAGCTCTTATTACAGGCGGCGACAGCGGGATCGGACGCGCGGTTTCCGTCGCTTACGCAAAGGAAGGCGCTGACATCGCCATTGTGTATAAGGATGAGCATGAAGACGCTGAGAAGACGAAGAAACGTGTTGAACAAGAAGGCGTAAAATGCCTGCTGATTGCTGGTGATGTAGGTGAAGAGGAATTCTGCAATGAAGCGGTTGAAAAAACGGTCAAGGAACTAGGCGGCCTTGACATCCTTGTCAACAATGCAGGTGAACAGCATCCGAAGGAAAGCATCAAAGATATTACGAGCGAACAGCTTCACCGCACATTCAAAACAAACTTTTATTCTCAATTTTATTTGACTAAAAAAGCAATTGATTACCTGAAACCGGGCAGCGCCATCATCAATACGACATCCATCAACCCGTACGTAGGGAACCCGACACTGATTGATTATACAGCGACAAAAGGGGCGATCAACGCCTTTACAAGAACAATGGCGCAGGCGCTTGTTAAAGATGGCATCCGTGTAAATGCAGTCGCGCCGGGTCCAATCTGGACGCCACTAATCCCAGCTACGTTCCCTGAAGAAACAGTTGCTCAATTTGGGCAAGATACGCCGATGGGCCGTCCTGGACAGCCTGTTGAGCACGTCGGCTGTTATGTGCTCCTGGCATCAGATGAGTCCTCTTACATGACAGGACAGACCCTGCATGTCAACGGCGGAAACTTTGTGACGACATAAGAGGGAGTGAGACATATGGGCATCACGAAAGAAGAAGTGAACAGCTACTATCAAAAAGCAGGGATTGTATTAACGGACGAGGAAGTAGACCAAATCCAGCTGATGGATTACGGCTTAGGAAAAGAAAGAAAAGTCGGGCTCCAGCTCTTCGTCTACGTCAATACAGACCGTTATTGTTCAAAGGAATTGGTGCTGTTTCCGGGACAGACTTGCCCGGAACACCGCCATCCGCCGGTCGACGGCCAGGAAGGTAAGCAGGAGACCTTCCGCTGCCGCTACGGAAAAGTGTATCTTTACGTAGAAGGAGAAAAAACGCCACTTCCAAAAGTTCTCCCTCCTCAGGAAGACAGAGAACACTATACGGTTTGGCACGAAATTGAGCTAGAACCGGGCGGGCAATACACGATTCCACCAAATACAAAGCATTGGTTCCAGGCCGGGGAAGAAGGTGCCGTCGTGACGGAGATGTCATCGACGAGCACGGATAAACATGATATCTTTACCGATCCACGAATATAAGGATGGGCTTAACAGCCCATCCTTTTTTGTATTGAAAAAAATAGAATCATCGCTATAATGGGTAAAAAAGGAAAGAGGGCGAGGCAATGTTCACTTGCAAGGTAAATGAGCAAATCACCATCCGATTATTGGAGCCGAAGGATGCGGAGCGGCTGGCCGAACTCATTATCCAAAATCAGCAGCGGCTTGGCAAGTGGCTGTTTTTTGCGGAAAATCCAAGCAGCGCTGAAACGTACCGAGAAACCATCATTCCAGATTGGCGGCGCCAGTATGCCGACCTGAACGGAATTGAGGCGGGGCTCCTTTATGACGGCAGCCTATGCGGCATGATCAGCCTGCATAACCTTGATCAAGTGAATCGCAAGGCGGAAATCGGATATTGGATTGCCAAAGAATTTGAAGGGAAAGGCATTATTACAGCTGCCTGCCGAAAACTCATTACGTATGCTTTTGAAGAGCTTGAGCTGAATCGTGTGGCGATCTGTGCGGCTGTCGGAAACGAAAAAAGCAGAGCGGTTCCGGAGCGGCTCGGGTTTCTAGAGGAAGGCAGGGCACGGGACGGCTTATACGTAAACGGCATGCATCACGACCTCGTCTACTACAGTCTGTTAAAGCGTGAATGGGAAGGTGAAAAATAAAGAGCACACTTTCTTGTTTAAATCTTCCCCGGATGTGGAAAAGTAACAGCGGAGACGTTAAAAAGGAGTGATTAGAGATGAATCAGCAAGACATTAAACAAAAAGTGCTTGATGTTCTAGATCACCATAAAGTAGGTTCGCTCGCAACAGTTCAAAAGGGCAAACCGCATTCCCGCTACATGACTTTTTTCCATGACGGGCTGACGATTTACACACCGACAAGCAAGGAAACTCATAAAGCGGAAGAAATTGAGAACAACCCCAATGTCCACATTTTATTAGGCTATGATTGTGAAGGGTTTGGCGACGCATATGTCGAAGTTGCCGGAAAAGCCAAAATTAACAATTCGGCAGAACTCAAGGACAAAATATGGAGTTCCAAATTAGAGCGCTGGTTTGACGGCAAGGATGATCCGAATCTGGTGATTCTTGAAATTGAACCGGAGGATATCAGATTAATGAATGCCGGGGAGAAAACACCGGTCTCACTAGACCTGTAAATAATAATTGTGTTTTCAGGGGCGATATGTTATTATGAATAGCTAGTAAGAAAAATAAGCAAATAAAAAAGAAAGTAAACTTCTTTTTTCTGTTTTGAGAGAGAAGCTTACCGCTTCCCAAGCAGCATAACCAGCTGCCCTTATTCTTTTCCTTCATAACAAATCGCCCCTAACGATGAGATGGAAAAAAGACTTTTTTGTTTTACAATTCACACCGGCGCGGCTTCGGAGCCGCAGTGACGATTGAGAGGTAGGGCTTTCGTTGTCTTGTGTTCAAGAAATTTCCATGGTGTTTACTTTCCAGAATGATTCTTCGGAACAATGCTTTATGAATCTAACCCGCCTGACTTGGCGGATGATATAATCTTTATTTGCGTATAGAAAAGAATAAGACAAACCGCCCGGCGTACGCCGGACGGTTTTTTTATTGCAAAAAACACATCGTACTGAAACCTCCTTGTCTTCTTTCCAGTCTTATCTCTAGGATGAAATTGGAGGAAGAATAACGTGCATGTCATTACAACACAAGTACTTTTTATTTTTTGTTTTTTATTGCTGATTCACTCGATAGAAACCTTAGCCTATGCTACAAGGCTTTCCGGGGCCCGCGTTGGATTTATTGCGTCCGCGCTTTCCCTGTTTAATGTCATGGTCATCGTGTCCAGAATGTCGAACATGGTGCAGCAGCCCTTTACCGGGCATTTAATTGATGATGCTGGAAAAAACGCACTGGCGATTGTAGGGGAGCAGTTCCGCTTTTTAATTTTCGGATCGACAGTCGGCACCATTTTGGGCATTATCCTGCTCCCGTCTTTTGTTGCTCTTTTTTCACGGGCGATTATTCACTTGGCGGGCGGCGGCGGCTCCGTTTTTCAAGTTTTCCGAAAGGGATTCTCGAAACAAGGATTCAAAAATGCCCTTTCCTATTTGCGTCTGCCGTCTATTTCATATGTAAAAGGATTTCATATGCGCTTGATTCCGAAGCGTTTGTTTGTCATCAACATGCTGATTACATCGATTTATACGATTGGCGTGCTTTCGGCTTTATACGCAGGCCTTCTGGCGCCGGAGCGCAGTACGACAGCCGTCATGGCTTCGGGTTTGATCAACGGAATTGCGACGATGCTGCTGGCCATTTTTGTTGATCCTAAAGTATCCGTTCTTGCTGATGATGTGGCAAAAGGAAAACGAAGCTATCTCTATTTAAAATGGACCTCTGTCACAATGGTCACATCAAGGGTGGCGGGCACACTCCTCGCCCAGCTCATGTTTATTCCGGGGGCCTACTATATCGCGTGGCTGACAAAGTGGTTTTAATAAAAAAGGCTGGATCATAAAAATCCAGCCTTTTTTTTGCGTTCCCTTATTTATATTTCCTTAATCCGCGGTCGTACAAAAAATTTCCGAATGGGACGAAAGCGGCGATGAAGCCGGCAGCTGACCATTTCAGCGGCCATTTGACAGAGAAGGTTGCATAAGCCAAGACAAGCAAATACAAAATGAACAACCCGCCGTGAACCGAACCGACAATTGTCACCGCAAGCGGAAGGCCTGCCCAATATTTAAGCGGCATAGCGATGAACAACAGGATTAAGAGTGACATTCCTTCAATAAAACCCATCGTGCGAAGTCTTCCAATCGGCGTGTGCAGCATAAATCGCCCTCCTTGTGGACACGTTTTCATTTTATACTATAAACAATCCGGAGGGGCATATGACAGCTTTCAAAAAATGTTCGGAAAACATTCATTTTTACATGCCTTTTCTAGGGAACTGTACTTGTCATTTACAAAAATACCCGAGATAATGTGTACAAAATCAAAAAAGAAGGATGTTGAAATGAAACTTGACCAGATTGATCTGAATATCATTGAGGAGCTGAAGAAGGACAGCCGTTTGTCGATGAGGGAATTAGGCAGAAAAATTAAGCTGTCGCCTCCATCTGTGACAGAACGGGTAAGGCAGCTTGAATCGTTTGGCATCATCAAGCAATACACGCTGGAGGTCGACCAGAAAAAACTGGGGCTTCCCGTTTCCTGCATTGTAGAAGCAACCGTTAAAAACGCGGATTACGAGCGGTTCAAAAGCTATATTCAAACATTGCCGAATATTGAATTTTGCTACCGGATTGCGGGTGCAGCCTGCTATATGCTGAAAATCAATGCCGAAAGCCTCGAAGCGGTAGAAGACTTCATTAACAAAACATCGCCCTATGCGCAAACCGTCACTCACGTCATTTTCTCAGAAATTGACACGAAAAACGGGCGCGGTTAGAGAGTGCCGCGTGAAGTCTGTTATAATAACAGGATGAGCGCGAAAGAAAGAGAAGTGATCAAGCATGTCAAAAACAGTTGTATTAGCTGAAAAACCTTCAGTCGGCCGTGATTTAGCCCGGGTGCTGAAGTGCCATAAAAAAGGAAACGGTTATCTCGAAGGCGATCAATATATTGTGACCTGGGCTTTAGGCCATTTGGTGACGCTTGCTGATCCAGAAGGCTACGGAAAAGAATTTCAATCATGGCGCCTAGAGGATCTGCCGATTATCCCAGAACCCTTAAAGCTTGTGGTAATAAAAAAAACCGGAAAGCAGTTCAATGCAGTCAAATCCCAGCTTACCCGTAAAGACGTCAATCAGATTGTCATCGCGACTGACGCAGGCCGGGAAGGTGAGCTTGTTGCGCGCTGGATCATTGAGAAAGCGAATGTCCGAAAACCAATCAAGCGGCTGTGGATTTCATCTGTGACGGATAAAGCGATCAAGGAAGGTTTTCAAAAGCTGCGCAGCGGCAAAGAATATGAAAACCTGTACCATTCTGCCGTCGCCAGAGCGGAAGCGGATTGGATTGTGGGGATCAACGCCACCCGTGCACTTACCACAAAATTCAATGCCCAGCTCTCATGCGGGCGTGTGCAGACTCCGACGCTTGCCATGATTGCAAAGCGCGAGGCAGACATTCAAGCGTTTACGCCCGTTCCGTATTACGGCATACGTGCTGCAGTCGACGGAATGACGCTGACGTGGCAGGATAAGAAATCAAAGCAGACGAGAACGTTCAATCAAGATGTAACAAGCCGTCTGCTAAAAAATCTCCAAGGAAAGCAAGCGGTCGTAGCTGAGCTGAAAAAAACAGCGAAAAAAAGCTTTGCGCCTGCGCTTTATGATTTAACGGAGCTGCAGCGTGACGCCCACAAGCGCTTCGGTTTTTCTGCTAAAGAAACGCTTTCTGTCCTGCAAAAGCTATATGAGCAGCATAAGCTCGTCACATATCCGCGGACGGACTCTAGATTTTTATCCAGTGACATCGTCCCGACGTTAAAAGACCGTCTGGAAGGCATGGAAGTAAAACCGTATGCCCAGTATGTCAGCCAAATTAAAAAACGCGGCATTAAATCTCATAAAGGATATGTCAATGACGCGAAGGTGTCAGACCACCACGCGATTATCCCGACCGAAGAGCCGCTCGTTCTCAGCAGCCTGAGTGATAAAGAACGAAAGCTGTATGACCTGATTGCGAAACGTTTCCTGGCTGTATTAATGCCTGCATTCGAATATGAGGAAACAAAGGTCATCGCAGAAATCGGCGGAGAAACCTTTACGGCGAAAGGCAAAACCGTGCAGTCGCAAGGGTGGAAAGCCGTTTATGATATGGCGGATGAGGATGATGAGCAGGAGGATGATAGAGACCAGACCCTTCCTGCGCTTCAAAAAGGCGACACACTTGCCGTCCGCACGTTAACGGAAACAAGCGGCCAAACGAAGCCGCCTGCCCGCTTTAACGAAGGGACCTTGCTGTCAGCGATGGAAAACCCAAGCGCATTTATGCAGGGAGAAGAAAAAGACCTCGTCAAAACGCTTGGAGAAACAGGCGGCCTCGGCACGGTGGCAACGCGTGCCGACATTATTGAAAAACTGTTCAACAGCTTTTTAATCGAGAAAAAAGGCCAAGATATTTTTATCACATCTAAAGGAAAACAGCTCCTGCAGCTTGTTCCGGAGGATCTGAAATCACCGGCCTTAACAGCAGAATGGGAGCAAAAGCTGTCTGCGATCGCGGCCGGCAAATTGAAATCGGCTGTTTTTATTAAAGATATGAAGGCTTACGCTCACCAAACGGTAAAAGAAATCAAAAACAGCAGCCAAACCTTCCGACATGACAATATCACGGGAACGGCATGTCCGGAATGCGGCAAAATGATGCTGAAAGTAAACGGCAAACGCGGGACGATGCTCGTGTGCCAAGATCGTGAATGCGGAAGCAGAAAAACGATTGCCCGAAAAACAAACGCACGCTGCCCGAACTGCCATAAAAGAATGGAGCTTCGCGGCCAAGGCGAGGGCCAAACCTTTGCGTGTGTGTGCGGTCACCGTGAAAAGCTCTCTGTATTTGAAAAACGAAAAAACAAAGACAAAGCGCGTGCTACCAAACGGGACGTATCCTCTTATATGAAAAAACAAAATAAAGATGAGCCGATTAACAACGCGCTGGCAGAACAGCTGAAAAAACTTGGTTTGGATAAATAATAAAAAAACCTGTGCATATCGCACAGGTTTTTCTATTGGACTTAGGTCCTGTTTTTTTAATGTCCAAAAAGGGAAAAAAAAGCTAGCAATCTGCATTTTTTTCTTTTATAGTAAATGTACTTTGTAACGTGGCAGTCATATTTTCGTCTATAACTATTTGTGAGCGTCTGATTTGCTTCAGGCGACAAAGGGGGATTTGCCTGTGAGGCATGTACTAATTGCTGTCATCTTATTCTTCTTATCTATCGGACTTTCCGCAGGGTGTGCTGAAGCTGGAAACAAGACCCAAAATCAGTCGGCGACAGAAGTGAAAGTCAGCCCGCTCCAGCCGGCGGAATATTTCATCTATCACAATTTAATGAATGACCAAGGGCTGATCAAAACCGATTTTTCAGACCAGCCTTCTTACTTGTCGGAATCTCTCGGCCTGTGGATGGAGTTTCTGCTCAGCAAAAATGACGCACCGCATTTCCAGGATCAATATCAGCATCTGACTGATTCATTTCTGATGAGCAATCACTTGGTGACGTGGAAGATTCAAAATGGCCAAGCGAGCGGGACGAATGCGCTGATAGATGATATGAGAATTATGCTGTCTCTTGACCAAGCCGCCGCAAAATGGGGCCGCAGCGACTACGCGCAAACGGCTAGGGATATCGGCACGTCTTTGAAGACATACAATATGAACAATGGGTTATTTACAGACTATTACGACTCACAGGCCGCTTCAAAGGATGTGACGCTTTCATACGTCATGCCTGACGCCTTAGCTGTCTTAAAGAAGAATGGAATCATAGACGAAGACACAGAACAGCGGAATGCCAATGTTCTCTATTCAGCTCCTTTAAAAAATGGCTTTCTGCCGAAAACATACAGCTCGGAGACGAAGGAATACACATACGACAGTGAAATCAACCTGATTGATCAGCTTTACACTGCTTGGCATTTGCCGGAAGGGGATGAAAAAGCATCTGTTTTAGCGGACTGGATCAAGCAGGAATTTCAGAAAAACGGAAAGCTGTACGGGCGGTATTCGGCAGATACGAAGGAGCCTGCCGTCCAATATGAGTCTCCATCCGTATATGCATTAGCCGTATTGTTTTTGACAAAACAGCATGAAAACAGTTCTGTCATCAAAGCCATATATGACAGAATGAATGACTTTGAAATTCATGATCCGGTGAAATCGTATTATGGAGGCTATATGAGCGGCACTCAGACGCATTCATTTGACAATCTGCTGCCGCTGTTAGCCGAAAGGAAGCTTTTTAATGAAAATATCATTCAGTGAATCACAAAAATTATTTGCTTATTTTTCAGGGCTCATCGCGGCCCTGTCTCTGTTTATTTATTATGTGTCAGCCCAGCAAGCGGAAGGTGCTCTGATCCTTTGCATCACATTTGTCGTCATCGCCGCAGGCATCTGGTTCGGCCCGATTTACGCGCTGGCAGTGACCTTAATCGTACTCTTTGTTCTCGGCACCTTAATGATGTTTTTCCAGACTGGACAGACATCGCTCTTTCCGGCTGAGGAAGGGCTGCGAATGCTTGTCGTGTGGGGAATCGCGCTTTTGCTGTTTTCTTTTATTTCTGGACGAATCCACGATATTACGGCAGAGCTTCGGCGCTCAATGACACGGCTTCAATCCGAAATCAAAAGCTTTGTTGCTGTTGACAGAGTGACCGGTTTTGATAACAAGCAAAGGATGAAGCTGGAACTTTCAGAAGAAATCAAGCGGGCGGAGCGCTATGGCAATTCTTTTGTGTTTTTGCTGCTCCATATGCATTATTTCAAAGAGTTTAAGTCTTTGTATGGTGAAAAAGAAACGGACCGCCTCTTCCAATATGTCGGTCAGCAAATCAGGACAAGCGTTCGGGAAACGGATAAGAAATTCCGTCCCTCTGACGAGCGTATCGGGATCGTGCTGACGCACACGCCTGCTGAACATATGCCGGCCGTTCTGACCAAGCTGAAGAAACAATTGGATACATATCAGCTGGAAAATGGAAAGTATGTGTCGCTTACGTTCCACGTTTGCTATTTGCCCTACCGCAACGATATCCAAACAGCTGATCAATTTTTAGAAGAACTGGAAAACGAGATGATGATGAATGAACTATAAAGGAATCACATTGCTATGCGTCATGATGCTTCTATTTTCAGCTATTGCGTCTTTTCCCGTTTCTGCGCAAGCGAAAGATCAGGATGCCGGCATTCTCATCATCTACTCAACCTTGGACGGCAAAGAGTCGTCACAAGTCAAAATGCTCGATTTGCTTGCGGGCCACTTTACATCCCATGTGACAGTCAAAAAAGATTCAGACGTTGAAGCGTCGGATTTCAAAGGGAAAGACCATGTGATTTATTACGGCCAAACGAAAAGAAAGCTCAGCAAAAAATTGCTGTCTCTTATCAGCGGCGTAAAAAAACCGGTTGTCGCCATTGGCTATAACGCAGGCCAAATCAGCCAATTTTCTGGGCTTTCATTAGCCCGCAAAGAAAATGTGTTTCAGGTTCACAGCAGGTCAGAAAAGGCCGATGTGTCTCTGGAAAGCGGGCTTAACGTGCTGAGTGTATCAGGCCTGAAAGGAACGGCGCTTTACACCTTCAAAGCGGATGAAGGCACAACGCATTCTTTTATATGGAAAACAAAAAAAGGGAATGTGTACATTGGATTAACAAATTTGTTAAATGACAATTTGATCGTGGCGAAACAGCTCAGAGAAGCTTTCGGAGAGAAGGCGGGGACGACGTTATTGTATTTGCGTCTCGAGGATATCAGCCCGATGTCTGATGAAAAACTGCTGCTTCAAGCCGGTACATACCTGCATAAGCGGCATATTCCTTTTATCCTGGCGGTCATTCCGGTTTACTTGAATCCGGAAACAGGCGACAAAGTGTATTTGTCTGATCAACCGAAGATGGTCAAGGTGCTGAAGAAGCTGCAAAGCATGGGCGGCAGTATCATAGTTCACGGCTATACTCACGCTTATCGCTACAGTGAAACAGGAGAGGGATTTGAATTTTGGGATGCAAAGGCGGATCAGCCGATTACATCCGGAAATGCCGAAGACCCCCCATCCATTTTGGAGAAAGAACAGGACTTCCCGAACGAACAAGCCTATCACAGCTATCTTGAACCATTTCGGGAAAAGGAAGAAACGTATACAAAACAAAAACTGACGCGTGCCATTGAGGATTTGACATCATCGGGTCTTTACCCGCTGGCGTTTGAAGCGCCGCATTACACGATGTCCGAATATGGCTATCAAATCGCCTCGCAGTATTTTACAAGCATTTTCGGCCAGGTCCAGCTCAGCAGCACAACATGGAAAACATCCGGTGCACCTCCGTTTGTGACTGCTCCTTCGATGTTGCACGGAATGACGCTTTATCCGGAAACGATCGGCTTTGTCGACACATCAAAGCAAAACCCGCTCGGTGAGATGGAGGAGCGCATCTCCCAGATGATTGATTTTGAAGGCGGAGTAGCCGGAGGATTTTATCACCCGTACCTTGGGATGAAATATCTGCCTGAGCTGGTTGATCAGATGGAACGCATTCCAGACAGTGAATGGCTTGATTTAAAGAAAACGAAACAAACCGTCAAAACAGACAAAGTGGAAATTCATACAAGCGGTGACGGAACGATTCAGGTGAAAAACGGTGTAAGCCCCATTGACGAGTTTTTCGATCATCACCGGCAAACCCCTCTGGAAAAGGCGTTATGGATTCTCTCCGCTGTTGTGCTCTTATTTGTCATCATGTTTGTCAGTTATACGTTTTACTTGAGAGCCACATTGAAAAAACGAATTTTTAAGGAGAGAAGAAGCCTTGGGTAATACGCTGTTCTTTATCTCGCTAAGTTTAATATGGGTTATGCTTCTCTACCACATGTTCCTCATGCAGGGCGGGTTTCGCCACTATATGACCTTCGAACGGAATATCCCAAAGTGGAGAGAAAACATGAAGGAACTGCCGAAGGTCAGCGTCCTTATCCCGGCGCATAACGAAGAGGTTGTGATTCGGCAGACGCTGAAGGCCATGGTCAACCTTTATTATCCGAAGGACCGGCTGGAGATTATCGTCGTTAACGATAATTCATCAGACCGGACGGGTGATATCGTCAATGAATTTTCCGAGAAATACGATTTTATCAAAATGGTGATTACGAAGCCGCCAAATGCAGGAAAAGGAAAATCCTCTGCACTTAACTCAGGTTTTGCCGAATCAAACGGCGATGTGATCTGTGTGTATGACGCCGACAACACGCCTGAGAAAATGGCCGTGTATTACCTCGTGCTCGGCCTGATGAATGACGAAAAGGCAGGCGCCGTGGTAGGGAAATTCCGCGTCATCAATGCAGCGAAGACGCTGCTGACGAGGTTTATTAATATCGAAACGATCTGTTTTCAGTGGATGGCCCAGGGAGGCAGATGGAAGTGGTTCAAAATCGCCACGATCCCAGGCACCAACTTCGCGATCCGCAGAAGCATTATCGAAAAGCTCGGAGGCTGGGATGACAAAGCGCTCGCTGAGGACACTGAACTGACCATCCGGGTATATAATCTCGGCTATCACATCCGCTTTTTCCCTGCCGCCATCACGTGGGAGCAGGAACCTGAAACATGGAAGGTATGGTGGCGCCAGCGCACCCGATGGGCGCGCGGCAATCAATATGTCGTGCTCAAATTTTTGGCGCAGTTTTTTAAGCTGAAACGAAAACGGATTATCTTTGATTTGTTTTATTTTTTCTTTACGTACTTCCTGTTTTTCTTTGGCGTGATCATGTCGAATACGATTTTTGTTGTGAATTTGTTTTATGATTTGCATTTATCGGTTGGATTTTTGGCAATGATTCTCTGGATTTTGGCATTTTTCTTATTTATGACAGAGGTCATGATTACGTTGAGCATTGAAAAAACAGAAATGAACAAGCAAAACTTTTTTATCGTATTTCTCATGTACTTCACATACTCGCAGGCATGGATTGTGCTTGTTATCTACTCTTTATTTGTAGAAATCAAGCACCGTTTATTCAAGCAAGAGGTCAAATGGTACAAGACAGAACGATACAATCAACATAAAAGCGGGTGACCTTTTTGAAACAAATAATGATTTTTCTCACAAGCTTCATGCTGCTGGCGATGACTGGACAAACGGCTCTTGCCAAAGACGTACAGGTCAGCGGTTCGCTCCTCGGGAAAAGCAGCCAAGAACAAGCCAAACAGCAGGTGCTTACAAGCGAGCTGATTACACTGTATGGATCAAAAGACAGCGCAGAGCTGACGTATCAGATCCCGGCAGGCGCTTCTTCAGGCAATCAGCAATTGGTAATCGAATACGAGGCATCAAATCTTTTAATTTCTCCATCATCGTTAACGGCTATCATTGATGATGAACCGGTCAAGACGTTAAAGCTTGATGGTGATTCCAAACGGAAAACAGTGAAGCTGAATTTGAATAAAAGCCAGTCTGCGCAAGGCTATCACAACGTATCGTTGAAATTCTACGGCGTAATGAAAGAGGGCGTGTGCGTCAGACAGGATACATCAGGCAACTGGATCAAAATTTATCCGGACAGCCGGCTGACACTTGCTGACAGCAGTGAAGCGAAGGGAACGTCGCTGGACCATTATCCGTATCCTTTCGCCCAATCTGGAAATACAGCGGAAGAAACAGCCATCGTCATTCCGGATCACCCAAGTTCAGCAGAAATAGAAGCTGCTGTTAAAACAGAAGGCTATTTGAAAACGGTGGACAGCAGTGTCAGTATTGCGTATGTCACGGAATCTGAACTGAAAAAAATCGATAAGCCGACGATTGTTATCGGCGTGGACAAGCATTGGAACGGCAAAGTGAAAAACCTGTTGAAACAAGCCGGGCTACAGGCAAAAGGAGAAAACCTTCTGCTTGCGGAGCGGGTGCTGAAAGCAGAGGGCAAACAGCAGCCGGTTCTGTTTGCGCAAGCGGCGTCCGAGGACGCGCTCACTAAAAAAATCAGCGTGATGACAGATCAGACATATACAGGCCAGCTCAGCGGCGATACACTTTCAATCAGCAAGCTTCAGCAGACTGAAAAAAAAGAAAGCGATAAGCTGACCCTTGAGAATTTTGGAGCGGGCGATATCACAATTGGAGCCGACAAAACATCTTCAGCACATTATTTTTATCCGGCTTCGGCTGTTTTAGATGAAAACCAATTGGCGAAGCTGTCGCTTAAACTGAAAAAGTCTGAAACGATTCAAGCCTCAACGGCTGAAAACGAGTCAGCCTCTCAGGCCGCAGAACTGAAAGTGATGATCAACGGCCAGCCGCACTCGGTCCGGCTTGATGAATTAGGAAAAGAAGATAAAAACGGATTCTATCATGTCACAGTGAAAGTGGACCCTAAGCTGCTGCAAAAAAACCGCTACATTGATATTCAGTTCGTCACGACCGGTTTAAAGGAAAACAACCCTTGCAACACCACTGATGAAGAAAAGTGGGTTTTTATCGATAAAAACAGTACATTATCATACGCCATCAAAGGCATGTCTCCGTCAGCGGATTTTCAAGAGTGGCCGCTGCCTTACGCCGGAAACCAGGATCAAACAACGTTAATCGTGCTTCCTGACACCGTAAGCCAATCGAAGCTAGAGGAGCTTTCTCTCGTGACGGAATCCTTTGGCAGCGAAGCACAGCATTCATATACGGTAAAGAAATCATCTGACGTTACAGCAAATGATGCGAAAGGACGAAACCTCATTTTCATAGGAGGGATCAATCAATTTTCTCTTCTGAAGGAGAAATCATCAGATCTGCTTGTGCCGCAGGAAAAGAACGGATCGTTTGATGTATCTGGTTTCGAGATGCTGAATGAGACGACAAAACAAGTGGTATTTACCCAAGCATCGGTTTGGGATTCACGCTATACAATGGCTGTCTTTGCACCGTTAAAAGGAGATGGCGCGGCTGTCACAAAAGAGATCATCAGTTATCTGAACAGCAACGATGAGTCAGCAACCGTCCTTAATGAAACAAACAGCCAGCAGGTGTTTACAAACCACCAGCAGCTCAAATCGGAAACAAACAGTTCCGATGCAGAACAACTAACACAGGATCATAGCCAGAAATGGATGTATATTGGTGTGCTGGCACTCATTATGGTGATTGCGGCAGTGTTCATTTGGATTGCCGTAAGACGCAGAAAAAGAAAGACAGATACAGAATAAAACAGAGGCGATTTTAGCCTCTGTTTTTTTATTTTTGGTAAGTAAATTCCATTTGTGGAACCTGTCATTTTATTTTTTTCTCTCAGCCAATAAGCCTCTTTACAACGTGCGGGAACGGGAGTATGATCTCTTTTAGAAAACAAATCGCTTAATCTGAAATCAGAGCGGGGGACCCAATAGAACGGCTTTTTGCCGTTGGGGTGAATCCTTTTTAGGTAGGGCTAACTCTCATATGCCCGAATCCGTCAGCTAACCTCGTAAGCGTTCGTGAGAGGAGATGAATGAAACCTGTGTTCGATGTTATGGCACAGGGGCATCCGTTTGCCTCTGTGTTTTTTGTTGTTCATTTTTGAATGCAAATCGCATACAGAGACATCATAGCAGAAAGGACTATCAACAACATGTGAGAGCAAGACACTGATGTTTTATTGTTTTAATTGAAAAATGAGAAATTAAAAGGGGAAGACATCGATGTATCATTCAATCAAACGTTTTTTGATTGGGAAACCACTAAAATCCCAAGCAGCTGGAGAGCAAAAACTGACGAAATTAAAAGCCTTGGCTATGCTTTCCTCAGATGCGCTGTCATCTGTTGCATATGGGACAGAACAAATTCTAATCATTTTGGCAACAATCAGTGCTGCCGCATTTTGGTACTCCATTCCGATTGCGGTTGGCGTTCTCATATTACTGCTCGCACTGATTCTTTCATACAGGCAAATTATTTACGCTTATCCGCAGGGCGGCGGGGCGTATATCGTTTCTAAAGAAAATCTCGGTGAAAAACCGGGATTGATTGCGGGCGGTTCATTGCTTGTTGATTATATTTTAACAGTAGCGGTAAGTATTTCCGCAGGCACGGACGCCATCACGTCAGCCTTTCCTGCATTGCATGATTATCATGTGCCGATCGCTATTTTTCTCGTGTTAGTGATTATGATTTTGAACCTGCGCGGTCTTTCGGAATCGGCATCCATTCTTGCCTACCCGGTTTATCTGTTTGTGGTGGCGCTTTTGGTTCTCATTGCAGTCGGGTTGTTTAAACTTATGACAGGACAAATAGACCAGCCAGCCCATCATACACCGCTGGGCACACCTGTAGCCGGCATTACGCTGTTTTTGCTGCTTAAGGCTTTTTCCTCCGGATGCTCAGCGTTGACCGGGGTTGAGGCCATTTCTAACGCGATTCCTGCATTCAAAAACCCGCCTGCGCGAAACGCGGCAAGAACGCTTGCGATGATGGGGATTTTGCTGGCGATTCTGTTCTCCGGCATCACGGTGCTCGCGTACGGGTATGGTACGGCGCCGAAGCCTGATGAAACAGTGGTTTCACAAATTGCGTCCGAAACCTTCGGACGGAATGTGTTCTACTATGTCATCCAAGGTGTCACATCGCTTATTTTGGTTCTTGCGGCAAATACGGGATTTTCAGCCTTCCCGCAGCTTGCCTTCAACCTGGCGAGAGACCAGTATATGCCGCGAATGTTTACAGTCAGGGGCGACCGCTTAGGCTTCTCAAATGGGATTATCTTTTTAGGCTTTGCCTCCATTGTTCTCATTATCTTATTCGGAGGACAGACGGAGCACTTAATCCCGTTATATGCTGTGGGCGTATTTATTCCATTTACGCTTTCACAAACCGGCATGTGCATGAAATGGATCAAGCAAAAACCAAAAGGCTGGATCGGAAAAATGCTGATCAACTCCTGCGGTGCTCTGATATCGTTTATGGTTCTATCCATTCTGTTTGTGACGAAGTTTAATGTCGTATGGCCTGTGTTAATCTTTATGCCTATCGTCGTTTTGCTGTTTTTTGCGATTAAAAATCACTATACAGCGGTTGGTGAACAGCTTCGCATCGTAGACAAAGAGCCGGAAGAAATCAAAGGCACCGTTGTGATTGTGCCTGTGGCCGGTGTCACCACCGTCGTGCAAAAATCGATTCACTATGCGAAATCACTGTCCGATCAAGTGATCGCCGTTCACGTGTCATTTGACAGAGAACAGGAAAAGAAATTCGAAAAACGCTGGGAAGAGCTTAATAACGGCGTGCGTCTCGTTACGCTTCACTCCTCGTACAGAAGCCTTGTCCATCCGTTTGATAAGTTTTTGGAAACAGTTGAGGCAAAAGCGAAGAAGGAGCAGTTTTCCGTTATGGTGCTGTTTCCGCAATTTATAACGAAAAAACGCTGGCACACCATCCTTCACAACCAATCGGCCTTCCTCCTCAGAGTCCGGCTGTTCTGGAAAAAGGACATAATGGTTGCCACACTGCCGTATCATTTTAAAAAGTAAAGCTCTAGGACCAAGGGAATTACCTTGGTCCTTTTTTGCGGGAAAAGGAGGTATGGCGGTGTATACACAAGGTGCTTTTGTGATCGTATTGAACGAAAGTCAGCAAATTCTGCTGGTGAAACGAAAAGATGTCCCTCTATGGGATTTGCCGGGCGGCAAGGTTGATCCCGGGGAATCGGCTGAGGAAGCGGCAGTGCGGGAGGTATTGGAAGAAACGGGATACAATGCAGCGCTTTCTGCGAAAATAGGTGTTTACCAAAGGCCAAAGTTTCAAGATGAACAGCATAAGTTTTTCGGAAGCATAACAGGCGGACAAGCAGTGGCTGACGGCACAGAGACAGCGGGATTAAAGTGGGTTTCCCCGGGGCGTTTGCCGCTTTTTATGGTGCCGAATCGAAAAAGGCAGATCAATGATTTCAAGAACGGCGCTCAAGATGTAAATGTCACCGTTAAGGATAGAGGGTTGCTCGCGGCGATCGACCTGTTGAAAAGAAGACTTGGCAAGTGATTCAGGTCTCCGGGTTTTAAAGCCTTTCTCCTGTGGTATTGAAAAAAGGAAAAAGGAGGATACGTTATGGCACATAAAACTGCAGGACAAGTAATGACAGAGCTGCTTGAGCAATGGGGAGTTGATCATGTATACGGCATCCCCGGAGACAGTATAAATGAGTTTATTGAAGAATTAAGACACGAAAGAAATCAACTGAAGTTCATTCAAACCCGCCACGAAGAGGTAGCGGCACTGGCAGCCGCAGCTGAAGCAAAACTCACCGGCAAGATCGGAGTCTGTCTGTCAATCGCAGGGCCGGGAGCGGTGCACTTATTAAATGGTTTATATGATGCAAAAGCGGACGGCGCCCCTGTGCTGGCGATTGCAGGACAGGTTTCTTCTGGCGAAGTCGGACGGGACTATTTCCAGGAGATTAAGCTGGAGCAAATGTTTGAGGACGTGGCTGTGTTCAACAGAGAGGTACATAGCGCAGAATCACTTCCGGATCTCTTAAATCAGGCGATCAGGACCGCCTACAGCAAAAAAGGCGTTGCGGTATTGAGCGTGTCAGATGATTTGTTTGCGGAGAAAATCAAACGGGAACCCGTGTATACTTCACCGGTGTATATTGAAGGGAACCTTGAACCGAAAAAAGAACAGCTCGTCACCTGCGCCCAATATATTAATAACGCTAAGAAACCGATTATCCTGGCAGGGCAGGGAATGAAAAAGGCGAAACGGGAGCTCTTAGAATTTGCGGACAAAGCCGCCGCTCCGATCGTTGTTACACTCCCGGCAAAAGGTGTCGTTCCCGATAAGCACCCGCATTTTCTCGGCAACCTCGGGCAGATCGGAACAAAGCCGGCTTACGAGGCAATGGAGGAATGTGATTTATTAATCATGCTCGGAACATCATTCCCGTACCGTGATTATTTGCCTGATGACACGCCGGCAATCCAGCTCGATTCAGACCCGGCAAAAATCGGAAAACGGTATCCGGTGACAGCGGGCCTTGTCTGCGATTCGGCTCTCGGTCTGCGCGAATTGACAGAGTATATTGAACGCAAGGAAGACAGAAGATTCCTGAATGCCTGCACAGAACATATGCAGCATTGGTGGAACGAAATTGAAAAAGATGAGACAGAGGCAACAACACCGCTTAAACCTCAGCAGGTCGTGGCCCGTCTTCAGGAAGCGGCAGCCGATGATGCGGTGCTCTCTGTCGATGTCGGCACTGTGACAGTCTGGATGGCGCGTCATTTCAAAATGAACGCGAACCAGGATTTCATCGTCTCCAGCTGGCTTGCGACAATGGGCTGCGGCCTGCCGGGAGCGATCGCCGCAAGCTTGTCCGAACCGGAACGCCAGGCGATCGCCGTCTGTGGTGACGGGGGATTTTCCATGGTCATGCAGGATCTTCCGACCGCTGTCAAATATAAGCTCCCGATCACAGTCGTCATTTTAAACAACGAAAATCTTGGCATGATTGAGTACGAGCAGCAGGTCAAAGGCAATATCGACTATGTCACAAAACTTCAAAATGTCGACTATGCCGCATTTGCAGAAAGCTGCGGAGCAAAGGGCATCAAAGTGACTAAAGCGGAAGAGCTTGCGCCGGCATTCCATGAGGCGCTGCACTCTGACCAACCTGTTGTTGTGGATGTCATGATTGGAAACGAACCGCCGCTTCCTGGCAAAATCACCTACGGGCAGGCGAAAGGCTTTAGCAAGTACATGCTGAAAAACTTCTTCGAAAACCAAAAATTTGAAATGCCGTCACTGAAGAAAAGTTTGAAACGGTTATTCTAAAAAAACAGAGGCCCCAAAAGGCCTCTGTTTTTTGTTGGAAACAAACGTATTTTCAGCTATAACATGTTTGAATTCATAAAATGATCGGTGTATGTATTAGGAACTGATTTCGCCATACTCGAAACAGACAAAAGGGCAAATGCATCTTGTTTCAAAGGAAGATGCATTTGTCCTTGCATGCTTATTCTTATCAAATCTTACAGAGCTCTTCTCAGTATAGGGTTATTTCTCTTTTTTCTTCAGCCCGAAAAAGAAAGGAAAAGCAGAACCGACCAAGAAGGTGCCGAATAAAAACATGCCACCGATAAACACGTGAAAATTTGTGTGTCCGGCTGTAAACGCGGTGATCAAGGAAATGACACTGAGCACGATCATGGCAATGCCGGGCGCGACTCTCATTTTCCCCTTGGATTTATAGGCAGCGACAGAACATATAATGCCGATGACAATAGGAACAATCCACAAATAAAACAAAATAAATACTGACATCATCAAAACTCCGATTTTTCTTCTATCATAACAAATTTCTGTCAAAAAGGGTATCAATGAGCTTTTGCGAAAAAATAAAAACCGGCTTTAGAAGCCGGTTTTTTTATCGAAACGTATCTACAATTAAAAACACATTCAAAGCAACGATCAATACAGCAATCAGCCAAGACACCACTGTGACCCATTTGGCGTTGATCAGAGATCCCATGATCCGTTTATTGCTTGTAAACATAATAAGCGGAATGAGGGCAAAGGCGATCCCGAAGGACAGCACGACCTGGCTCAGTACGAGAGCGGTCGTCGGATTAACACCTGACGCGATGATCAAGATCGGCGGAATGATCGTGATAAAACGCCGTACATACAGCGGAATGCGGTAGTTGATAAATCCTTGCATAATCACGTCGCCTGAAAGTGTGCCGACAGACGAACTGGATAGACCGGCAACGAGCAGCCCGATCCCGAACAAAGCCGCAGACATAGGGCTGACAAGATGTCCGAATTGCTGAAATGCGACGTCGAGATCCTCAACAAACAGGCCGTTTTTGAAGAATAATGCGGCAGCCACAATCAGCATACTTGCATTAATAGCCCCTGCAATCAGCATCGCTATTAAAATATCAATAAATTCAAACCTAAAGATTTTTTTCCGTTCTGCATCAGTTTTGCCAACCACCCGCCGCTGTGTAAGGGCAGAGTGTAAATAAATGGCGTGCGGCATAACAGTTGCGCCAAGAATACCCGCTGCAAGAAGCACACTGTCGGTGCCATGAAACGCCGGGACAAAAAGGCCCTTCATCACTGACACGGCATCAGGTTTTGCGAAAAAGGTTTGCAGCGCAAAGGCGATCACGACCACAAACAGCATACCGGCAATACCGGCTTCAAGTGAGCGATAACCGCGGCGCTGAAGCTCCAATATCGCGAAAGAACCGATCGCAGCTATAATAGACGCTTCAAGCATCGGAATGCCGAACAGCAAATACAGTCCCAGAGCCGCTCCGATAAATTCCGCCAGATCAGTAGCGATAATGACCAGCTCGCCCTGAATCCACAATCCGATCGAGACAGGCTTCGGGAATTCTTCACGGGCAACCTCAGGCAAATTTTTGCCTGTCGCAATACCGAGTTTGGCGGATAGGGATTGAATTAAAAGGGCCATGATATTAGAAAATAAGATCACCCATAAGAGCATATATCCGTATTTAGAACCCGCCGAAATATTCGTTGCGAAGTTGCCGGGATCAATATAGGCAATGGCTGCTATAAAAGCAGGGCCGAGAAAAGGGAGCAGCCCTCTGAATCCTCTGATTTTCCCGTCAAGCGCATCTTGGACGGCTTTGGAACGGGGAGATTGTGCTGTGATGTCCTTGTTCATCATGTCTCACCTGAATTCTGTTTGTTTTTGCCGTACAACAAAGAGTTTCCTTGAGGCAAATTATTTTATCTACATCATATGACCATCCCGGTTTCTTGTCAACCGAAAATGTTCAAAATACACTTCTGAATTTTTCCCTGTTATGTAACATGATATGTAGGGATTCGAGATAAGGTCCCATATAAAAAGACACCGTTTCAGTTCGAAACGATGCCTTCTGTATCTAATGAGTCTAGGCTTCCTTCCGCAGCCCGCGGAATATAAGGCCCAGCAAGAATACGAAGATGGCTGCCCCGATGATGGCCGGGAAAATAGCAAAGCCGGCGAGGCTCGGTCCCCATGTGCCAAGAAGTCCGTGCCCAATCCAAGCGCCGATCAGCCCGGCAATCATAGAGCCGAAAATTCCTCCCGGCAGCCGGTTTCCTACAATGGCGCTCCCAATTAATCCGATAACAATAGCAACAACTAATGAAACCAAAAAGCTAAGCATCATGATCACCTCTCATAAATGATTTACCAATCAATAACCGCTACTGATCATTTCGAAACACTTAAAAGCATATTCCTTTATGATCCTGTTTTAATCTTTCTCTGCACACTGCCGTCAGCTAAATGAACAATGACCTCAGTGCCTTTATGCGCCGCGATTTCCTTTGCCCGTTCAATCGCTTCTTTCTTTGTATCCTTGATTTCAGACACGCGTTTGGCGCCCTCGGCTTTGACTGCCCAGCCTTTTTTATGCTTAATAACATGTTCTGCTTTGTTCATGAGCTCGGGGCCGCTGCCGCTGCTTGGATCAGCATCGCGTTCTGTCTCATCATCATGCGTCAGGAAATCATCAATTTCATCTGTAGAGGCGTTTTCCGCCCATTCCTTCGCTTTGCTTGTCGCAATTGGAATCGCGCGCCCTTCCTCATAGCCTTCATCAATCATCGCATTCGCAATGTCTATCGCCTTTTTTCTCACCGGCTTCTCAAGGTTTTTTAATGAAGCAGGATAATCCTTCATCGACCAAGGCATGTCCATCACTCCTTTTCCTTTTATAAAAATGGTACCCGCAGGTGAAAAATAAAAACGCATCCGAAAAAATGAAGGTATACTATATAGTAGAAAAAACGGAAGGGAAGTGCGGATTGGGTGCCAACAGAACGAAAAGAAGACTTACATCAGCAATTAAAAGAGATAGAGAAATGGGAAAAAGATCAGCAAAAAGTCTGGTTTTGGGAAAAGCTCAGCCGTCTCCCGTTTCAGCTGCTGGACAAGCTGACACCGGAATTCATCCAGAAAAAGATCGGCAAGCTCTTGGATGAGGTCGGCAGCTTTGTTCAAACAGGCGGACAGTACCTGACATCTGAAAAACAGATTATCAGGATGTTTCAAAAGAGACTGCCGGAGGAGATCTTTGAATCGCTGGAGGACATCCGGAAAGCTCCTCTTCCTGTCATGGATGAAATTGCGGAAGGAATGGGCAAAAACAGAACCAACGCAGCAACCGTTCAAGGCGCGACAACCGGTGTGGGCGGCGTGTTTACGCTGGCGGCAGACATTCCGGCAGTGCTTGGCTTATCACTAAAAACATTACAGGATATCGCAGTCGCATACGGCTATGACCCAAAGGAGAAAAAAGAACGCGTCTTCATTGTGAAATGCCTGCAGCTGACGTCGGCTGATGTTGTCGGCAAAAGATCGATTTTGCAGGAATTAAAACACTACGATCAAGACCGTACATATAAGAATGTCGCTTCTCAAATCCAAGGCTGGCGAGAAGTCGTTTTGGGCTATCGAGACACGTTTGGCTGGAAAAAACTTTTCCAGATGGTGCCGGTTGCCGGAATGGTTTTTGGCGCCGCTGCCAATCGCTCAACATTAAACGACATTACCGAGACAGGCATGATGCTGTACAAAAAGAGGCGCATTCTTGAACGACTGAAAGAAACAGAACGAGAGATGGAATAGCAGAAAGCAGACGGACACCGCGATCCGCCTGCTTTTTTTAGTGGAAACATACCCAATGTGTTTTGTTTGTTTAAAAGAATTGTGAGCGGGAATACAACAACCAACACCAATTAAAGGAGGAATTCAAAATGGCAGACAATAACAAAATGAGCAGAGAAGAAGCAGGTAGAAAAGGCGGAGAAACAACAAGCAAGAACCATGACAAAGAATTCTATCAAGAGATTGGTCAAAAAGGCGGAGAAGCCACTAGCAAAAACCATGACAAAGAATTCTATCAAGAAATCGGCGAAAAAGGCGGAGAAGCCACTAGCAAGAACCATGACAAAGAGTTCTATCAAGAAATCGGTGAAAAAGGCGGAGAAGCCACTAGCGAAAATCATGATAAAGAATTCTATCAAGAAATCGGCCGAAAAGGCGGAGAGGCAACAAGCAAAAATCATGATAAAGAATTCTACCAAGAAATTGGCTCAAAAGGCGGAAACGCCCGCAACAACGACTAATCAAAAGCATAAAGGCAGACAACCTGTAAATAAAAAAGCGATCCGGCACATCAGCTGGATCGCTTTTTTTGGAATCTTCTCAATTTATGCCGCTATTGCGATACAATAAGTGAAAAAGGGGTTTTCGCTAATGTCCAAGATGCAAAACTTGCTCGCCATCGCAAATGAAGTCAAAGAAAAGCACGCCAATTTTTCAATCTCAGAGGTCAACGACCACTGCGTGCGCCTTGCGGTGTTTACGGGAGAATATGACTGGCACCATCACCCTGACTCAGACGAATTGTTTATTGTTCTTGAAGGGGAGCTGCTGATCGATTTTAAGGACAAAGAAACCGCGGTGCTCAAAGCAAATGACAGCCTGCTGATCCCGAAAGGCACGGTTCACCGCACACGCTCTTACGTCAGAACGGTAAATCTCTGTGTGGAGCATAAACAAGCCGAAACCGTCCTCATAGAGGAGCAGCCATGCTAATCAAAAAGATGATATGTGAAGTAGACGCTACAAACGCTGAAGCATTTGCAAAAGCGCAGTTACAGTGGGGAGCATTATCGTATATAAGCGGCTTTATCAAACAGGCCGGCGGCTGGCGAAAAACGATAGACGAGCCGCTCACCGCAGAAATCATCAGTGTATGGGAAAACAGAGAAGCCTATGATCATTTTATGGAGAACGAACATGACAGCATATACGAGGAAAACGATCAGAAGGCTGTAATTCTTTCGATAGAGGTGACGGTGTACGAAGAGGATAAACCGTTCGTACACGATCTGTTGCATAACCCTGATATCCGGTACGAACCAGACTGGACGGTTCTGAAGGCATAATCAAAGCCCAAAACATCATGTTTTGGGCTTGTCTCTTTACTCGCGTCCCGGAAGTGTATTATGAACAAAAGGCGGTGCTGGTTTTAACTCCGGTTTTTCTCCAAACGTTTTTGCTTCTTTCACATATTCAAAGGCTTCTCCGTCCGGCGCTTTTTCATTCAGCCAGTTTTGCTCGGCGCTTTCTTCGCCTTCAGAGAAATTGATAAGCTGATGTGAGAACTCTTGTTTTTCGAGCGCTTTCGGGAATGTACCCGGCACAACCGGACCTTCCTGTGCTTCTAATTCTTTAATGGCGGCAAGCCATTGGTTCTGGTGCATCGTGTCACGCGCCAGCAGGAAGCTGAGCATATCTTTGACGCCTTTGTCATCCGTCATTTCAAACAGGCGTGCGACCTGCAGACGGCCCTGAGATTCCGCATTCAGGTTGGCGCGGAAGTCTGCCAACAGGTTTCCGCTTGCTACGATATAACCGCCGCTCCAAGGTACGCCTGTACTGCTTTCCGGCATGGCGCCAAGTCCTGATACAATCGCATGGTGAGGGTTCATGCCGCCTAGGATGGAGCCGATGACCGGATCTTCAGCAGCTTTTTCCTGCTGATCAAGAGGGGCATCCTCAAGAAGTCTGGCAATCATCGTTGCGATCATTTCAACATGCCCGAGCTCCTCAGTTGCAGTATCCATCAGCAAGTCCTTGTATTTTTCATTTCCTCTTGTGTTCCAGCCTTGAAATAAGTACTGCATGGCAACTGAAATTTCTCCGAATTGCCCGCCTAAAATTTCTTGCATTTTTTTAGCGAATAATGGATCTGGACGATCTGGTTTAGCAGGATGCTGCAGCATTTTTGTGTGCTTAAACATGTACCCATCTCCTTTTTCGTTTATCTCTTTTTATATTTCCGATCGATAGAAAGATAAACGAAAAACAGCGTATCGAGATGGGAACTATGAATCTTTTCGCAGCTCCAACAGTTCCCGGATCAGCTCCCGGCCAAAGATGGGCTCATACTGCCGGTAAACAGGGTCAAGACGCTTCATCCATTCTTGTTTCTCTTTATCTGACAGCTCATAAATATGTATAGCAGAATTCTTTTTGATTTCTTCCAGCTGCTCCTTGTTCATTTGTTCGGCATACGTTTCATTCCACTCCGTTGTCTCCTTCATCGCTTCAGTCAAAATGCGTCTTGTTTCTGGTGTTTGCGCCTTCCAGAAGTGTTCATCAGTCATGACAGCGTAGCCGAGATAACCGTGGCTGCTTATTGTCAAATAGTCCTGAACATTATAAAATTTTTTAGAATAGATGTTTGAAATTGTATTTTCTTCGCCATCGACTACATTGTTTTCTAACAGCTGAAAGGTAGAATTGAAGGATTCCTGATGAGGTGTTGCGCCAAGCAGCTTGAACTGATCCTCAATCACATCGCTTTGCATAATGCGCAGATCCTGCCCTTTTAAGTCATCCGGTGTTTTGACCGGCCCTTGATTTGTTGTGATTTGCTTAAAGCCGTTCGTCCAATAGGCCAATCCTTTCAATTGGTTTTTCTTTAGAGAATCAAACAGCTGTGTGCCGATGCTTCCGTTCAGCCCTTTTTTGACGGCGTTGTAATCTGTAAATGCATACGGCAGATCCAGCACTCCCCATTCAGGCGAGAGCATGCCGAGCTTCGATGTGGAGGGGGCGATAAATTGAACATCGCCGTTTTGCAATGCTTCAATTTCTTCAATGTCCGAGTACAGGCTTCCATTCGGAAATACTTCTATTTTTATTTTTCCGCCTGATTTTTCGTTCACCAGATCAGCGAATTTATTGGCGGCCAGCCCTTTTGGCGTATTTTCAGCAACCACGTGGCTGAATTTAAACACGATTTGATCCTGCAGGCCTTCCTGGTCGTCATCATAAACAATCTTTTTATTGCCGGTATGATCATGGAATCCGATAAATAAAGCGGTTGCAATTCCAGCGATCATCAGTGCGAGACATGCAAGCAAACTCTTCATGAAAAGCCCTCCCCTATGTTAAGGATAATGGGGGCTATGACATTCGTAAAGACCTGAAAGGAGAAGCTGATGAACAAAAAGAAGCTCTCAATCCGTTGGAAAATCACGATCTTATCCTATATACTCGTCATTTTCTCCTTTTTGATCGGCGGCATTGTGCTCATCGGCAACATTCAGCATACAGAGGAGCGGGAGCTGAAAAAGCGGCTGATGAATACGGCCCGGACGGTGTCAGAGATGACAGAAGTGAAAGAAGCCTTGGCGCGAAAAAAACAAACAGAAGCGGTTCGCCATGCGGTTGAAGAAATCAGGATGATTAATGAAGCAGACTATATTGTCGTCATGGATATGAATCACATCCGATATACGCATCCTGTCAGCACAAGCATTGGCAAGAAATCAGAAGGTGCAGACGAGGAGGCAGCTTTTGCGGAGCACATTTATTTCTCTGAAGCAAAGGGCGAGATCGGCACGGCGGTTCGCGCTTTTTATCCGGTAAAGGATCAAGACCTGAACCAAATAGGCGTGGTGCTTGTCGGAAAAACGCTGCCGGGGATCGCTGACATCCTGCTTCATTTAAAGCGTGATATCGCCTTCATCGTTGTGCTGACACTCGGCTTTGGCCTTGCTGGTTCCTTTTTGCTGGCCCGCCATATCAAAAAACAAATGTTTCAGCTTGAACCCCATGAGATTGTCCGAATGTATGAAGAACGGACAGCGACGTTTCACTCGATGAATGAAGGGGTGATCGCTATTGACAATCGTCTCGTCATTACGATCTTCAATGAAAAAGCGAAACAGATCTTTGAAGTGCAGGGGGATCTAATCGGCAAGGTGATTTGGGAGGTTCTCAAGGATTCGCGCCTGCCCGAAATCGTGGAGCGGAACAAAGCGGTTTATAATGAAGAAATTCGTGTCAGCGGTAAGGTGATCATGAGCAGCAGAATTCCGATCGTCATGAAGAAAAAAGTGATCGGCGCCGTTGCGATTTTTCAGGACAGAACGGAAGCGGCCAAGATGGCAGAGGAATTGACTGGTGTCAGAAACTTTGTGGAGGCGCTCCGTGTCCAAAACCATGAGCATATGAATAAGCTGCACACGATCGCCGGTCTCATCCAGCTGGGGAAATCTGAAAAAGCCTTGCAGCTTGCATTCCAGGCGTCAACTGAGCAGGAAAATGTGACTGAATTTCTGCACCGCTCGATTCAAAATGACGCTGCGGCAGGCCTTCTATTAAGTAAAATCAGAAGGGGAAGAGAGCTCGGCATTGCTGTTCATATAGATGAAAACAGCAGTCTTCAGCAATTTCCCGAGCATGTTGATCAGCATGATATTGTCGTGCTTTTGGGGAATCTGATTGAAAATGCCTTCGGCTCATTTGAAACCGTTCAATCTGAAGACAAACGAATTGACATTAGTATCGAACAAACAGATGATATCCTTGCTATTTTAATAGAAGATAACGGCTGCGGAATTGAACCGACACATATGCCTCGCCTTTATGACAAAGGTTTTACGGTCAATAAAACTGGCGGCACAGGCTATGGCCTGTATTTAGTGAAACAAATCATAGACAAAGGATCGGGCACGATAGAAGTTGATTCACATGCGGGGCAGGGGACATCTTTTTCTATCGTTTTTCCAATGAAGGGGGAGGAAGCACAGCATGGCTCGTAAAGAATGGAAGGTTCTGCTCATTGAAGACGATCCGATGGTTCAAGAGGTCAATAAGGATTTCATTACAACTGTTAAAGGCGTTACTGTCTGTGCAACGGCAGGAAACGGAGAGGAAGGCATGAAGCTGATTAAAGAAGAACAGCCGGATCTCGTCATTCTCGATGTGTACATGCCGAAAAAAGACGGCATCAAGACCTTGCAGGAGATCAGAAAGCAAAAGCTTGAAGTGGATGTCATTGTCGTCTCCGCTGCAAAAGACAAGAAAACGATCTCACTCATGCTGCAAAACGGGGCGGTTGACTATATCTTAAAGCCGTTTAAGCTTGAGCGAATGAGACAGGCGCTCGAAAAGTACAAGCAATATAAACAAAAAATCGAAGCGAATGATACGCTGTCCCAGGAACAGCTCGATGCGATCCTGAATATTCCGCAGCAGGCCGTACAGGATCTGCCGAAAGGGTTGAATCACTTCACGATGAATGAAGTCACTGCTTTTTTGAAACAGCAAACCGCATCCCTTTCTGCTGAAGAGGTTGCCAAGGCGCTCGGCATCGCCAGAGTGACAGCCAGACGATATCTTGATTACTTAGAAAAAACCGGGATCATCAAATTGGACGTTCAATACGGCGGAGTCGGCCGGCCGGTCAACCGCTACGTGTTAAAAGGATAAACCTGAGACCAAAAAGACCAAAATGTCCGTTATGATCATAAACTTCCCCAGACTGTATGAAAACGCTATCATTCTAGTAAGAAAGACACAAAAGGCGAATAGGACAGGGGGATGAAGGATATGAAACTGTTTAAAAATTTAACAGTTCAGGTCATAACCGCGGTCATCATCGGGGTCATTGTCGGGCTGGTCTGGCCGAATGTCGGCAAAGAAATGAAACCGCTTGGCGATACATTTATCAACGCTGTTAAAATGGTGATCGCACCAATCATTTTCTTCACAATCGTTCTCGGGATTGCAAAAATGGGCGATATGAAGAAGGTTGGAAAAGTAGGGGGAAAAGCGTTTATCTATTTCGAGGTTGTCACCACCCTCGCACTCATTATCGGTTTATTTGTCGTCAATATTATGAAGCCGGGTGCGGGTCTTGATTACAGCAAGCTTGAAAAAGGAGATGTATCACAATACACGCAAAATGGCGGTCAGGGAATCGACTGGATTGAATTTATTACACACATTGTTCCGTCCAACATGGTTGATGCCTTCGCAAAAGGGGACATTTTGCAGGTCTTATTCTTTTCTATTCTTTTCGGAGTGGGTCTTGCGGCATTAGGCGAAAAAGGAAAAAGCGTCATTGATTTCTTCGACAAGGTTTCTCACGTTTTTTTCAAAATTATCGGCTACATTATGCGTGCCGCGCCAATCGGGGCATTCGGGGCGATGGCGTATACAATCGGACACTTCGGGCTCGATTCCATCAAACCGCTGGCAAGCTTAATGATGTCTGTTTATATTACGATGTTCCTGTTCGTATTTGTTGCTTTAAATATCATCTGCAAGCTTTACGGATTCAGCCTGTGGAATTACCTTCGCTTCATTAAGGATGAGCTTTTGATCGTGCTTGGCACAAGCTCTTCCGAATCGGTGCTTCCGCGTATGATGGATAAAATGGAGCGCTACGGCTGTTCCAAATCCGTTGTCGGGCTTGTTATTCCGACGGGCTATTCGTTTAACCTCGACGGCACATCCATTTATTTATCAATGGCGACTGTCTTTTTGGCACAGGTGTTTGGAGTAGACCTCAGCATCGGCCAGCAAATTACGATTATCCTCGTTCTGATGCTGACATCGAAGGGAGCGGCAGGTGTGACGGGAAGCGGATTTATCGTCCTTGCCTCAACGCTGTCAGCGCTGCAGGTCATTCCGCTGGAGGGGCTTGCACTCCTGCTCGGGGTCGACCGTTTCATGAGTGAAGGAAGAGCCATTGTGAACCTGATCGGAAACGGAATCGCCACGATCATTGTTGCCAAAAGCGAAAATGAATTTGATGAAGCAAAAAGCGTAGAGGCTGTTGAAGGCATGAAAAAAATGAAAACAGCAGTCTGAAAAAAAACGGCCCATCCATGGGGCCGTTTTTTTAATTGTTTAAGAATTATTAAGGTAAGGACAGAGACCTCAGCATTTTTTTGTTATATAATTTACAAATGGATACTATATTGAATGAAGGACGTTTGTCCTAACAGGAGTGTATAAATGGCCGCTTTAGTTAAATTTTTTCAGCACCCGGGAGTAAGGCGTTTCTCCATCTTTGTCGTGTTAACTGGTGTGTTATATCTATTTAAGAGCATGATCAACTTAATATTGCTTACCTTCATTTTCACATTTCTAATGGATCGTTTGGAGCTTGTCGTGCGGCAGTTTGTAAGCCAGTTCTTCCGCGTGAGCCAGCGGGTTGTCATTACGTTTCTTTACATGTTGCTGGCTGTGCTGCTTACAGTCGGGGGCTTTGTGTTTTATCCGGTCGTCGCGGCGCAGATCCAGCAGCTGGTAAAGCAGATTAAACATATTGCGTATCATCCTGACAGCATCCCTTTCTTTGATGAGATCACCAGTGTCTTCGGAGATATTAACATCAGTTCATATGTCAAAGAGGGCTTCAATGTAGTGTATACGTATCTGGCCGATATCAGCACATTCGGCTTGCAGGTCGTGATGGCGCTCATTCTTAGCATGTTTTTCTTATTTGAGAAAAAACGGCTTTCTGAATTCATGGCGAAATTTAAAACGAGCAAACTTAGGGTCTTTTATGAGGAGATTGCTTTTTTCGGAAGCAAATTTGCAAGAACGTTCGGCAAGGTGCTCGAGGCTCAATTTATCATTGCGCTCGTCAACTGTATTCTGACGTTTATCGCGCTTTGGATTATGCATTTTCCGCAGCTGTTTGGGCTTTCGATTATGGTGTTCTTCCTTGGATTGATCCCTGTAGCAGGCGTCGTCATTTCCCTGATTCCGCTCAGCATTATCGCCTACAGCACTGGCGGTGGAATGTATGTGCTCTACATTGTCCTTGTCATATTCGCCATTCATGCGATCGAAACATATTTCTTAAATCCGAAGCTGATGTCGGCGAAAACAGAGCTGCCAATCTTTTTCACCTTCACAGTACTCATTTTCTCTGAACACTTTTTCGGCATTTGGGGTTTAATTATCGGGATTCCGATCTTTGTGTTTCTCCTTGATATTCTGGATGTCACCAACAAGGAAGATAGGTCTAAAGGACCCCGAGAGAATAGCGATAAAGTTTAAAATCGAATAATGAGTGTGCCTCGATCTGCCGGCCTGCCTGTTCAGGGCATGGAATTAAGACTCGGAATCGGAGCTTGGCATTGCTTCGCACAGTGGTGAACACAACAGGTGACAATGCCTGTCATCATTACAGAAACTGAAAAGAACAAACAGTCGGAGTAAACGCTCATCATCGGTTTAACCAAACATTTGGAAGCAACAAATGCTATAATACAAACAGTGCCTAATGTTGGGCACTGTTTATTTTTTGTCGAAAAAGGAGGAAGGCTTTATGGCTGAGCCGATTTTACATATTGAAGGCCTCGATAAAAAGATTGGGTCTAAACAGATTTTAAAACAGATCAGCATGGACGTCATGGAGGGTGAAATCATCGGCCTTCTCGGTCCAAATGGTTCCGGAAAAACAACACTCATCCGTATTATCGTCGGGCTGCTGAAACAAAACAGCGGAAGCGTGACAATAAGCGGATTCCAGCATGATACAGAGTTTGAAAAAGCGATGGAAGCGGTTGGAGCAATTGTTGAGAACCCTGAGTTCTATCCGTACCTGACAGGCTGGGAAAACCTCAAGCACTTTGCGAATATGCACAAAAAAATAGCGGATGAACGGCTTGATGAAGTGGTGGAACGTGTCGGGCTGACGTCAGCGATTCATGATAAGGTGAAAACCTATTCCCTTGGGATGCGCCAGCGTCTGGGAATCGCCCAGGCAATTCTTCACCGGCCGAAGCTTCTCATTCTAGATGAACCGACAAACGGCCTCGATCCTGCGGGGATGAAGGATTTTCGCGATCATATTAAGGAACTCGCAGAAATGGAAGGAACAGCTGTCCTGTTTGCCACTCATTTATTGCGCGAGGTTGAAGACTTGTGCGACCGTGTCATCATCATTCAAAAAGGTGAGATCAAAGCGGAAGTCAGCTTACAAGGAACTGATCAAACCACAGAAAAAGCAATTATAGAAGTGCAGCCGCAAGAAAAAGCGCTCAATTGGCTGACAGGCAATCAATATCAAGCTGAGAGCCAAGACGGGACGATTGTAGTTGATGTGGCAAAAGAAAACATACCGGAGCTGAACCGATCACTTGTCGGACAAGATCTGAATGTATTTTCCATTACGCCTTACACGCAATCACTGGAAGACGAATTTATAAAAGCGACGACCGCTCATCAAGAGGAGGGAGAAGAGCTTGTCTAAATTAATTTGGAATGAACATATGAAACTTTTTAATCGGAAGGTCACTTTGGTTTCCCTTATCCTGATGGCTGTCTTTCAATTCTTCATGGCTTTGATCATTAAACGGATTGTCATCAGTGCCGGAACAGATGAAAACTTCATCGGCTATTTATCGTATACACCGAGCCTGAACATTTTGCTGCAGGCTTTAACGATCGTAATTGCAGCAACAATTGTTTCGATGGAATTTGATAAAAAGACGATCAAATTTTTGCTCATTCGTCCGGTTAAACGCCAAAAGGTCTTTTGGTCAAAATTAATCACAGTCGTGATGGTCAGCTTCTATTTGTATCTGGCATACTACATTCTGGCATTATTATTCGGTCTCGTGTTTTTTGGCACATCGGTGACTGCGGAATCAAAGACATTGCTGGTCAACACCTTGGCGCTGATCGGGTCAAACTGGCTTGAAGCTGTAATGATGGGATTATTCGGGCTGCTTTGTTCTTCGCTGTTCCGCAACAGCGCGGTAGCAGTTGTTGTTTCTTTTGTCGTTTTATACGGAGCGAGTACACTTGTTCAGCTCATGAAGTTGTTTGAAAACAAGTGGGGCAGCTTTTTGCTTTTTGCGAACACTGACTTTACGCAATACAGAAGCGGAGAGACAGCGTTGTTTTCAGGCATGACGCCATTGTTTTCAATTGGAATTCTCATCATACATGCCATATTCTTCATCGTTGTTGGCTGGTGGTGCTTCTGTAAACGGGATGTTCGGGTCTAAAGGCAAGGAATGACATTTTTGTGAAAAAGCTCACGTAAATCAATATCATTTGATATTTTGGTTTATACTAAAGGTACTGACGGAGGTGTCTCGATTGAGGAACTTTATTACCGCTTTACCGATCGTATTGCTGCTTGGATTCTCATTTGTGTCATTCATGTTTCAGTTTGAACATCTTGTTTATTTCAGGCTCGCGCTTGGGTTGTTTTCTCTCGTGGGACTGTACATGATATATAAAATGAAGACGGGCATCCGCTATTTTATCATCTATCTGTATGCCAGCTGGATTGTGTTGGCCGCAGTGACCGCTTTTGAAGAGCCGATTTTCTCAAACTTTTTCTTTGGCGGCCTGGTGATGACGATGGGTTACCTGACATATATGCTGATTTATCTCGGCATGAAACAAGACCGGGATGCAAATCCTGTGTAATCGCGCTGTTCCCTTGGGGAACGGCGTGTTTTTCTATACTGGGCAAAAGGTTAACAGTTGCGGAAAAATGGCAGGAAATCTATAATACATATTAAATTTATCGGAATTAAAACTGGGGGGCTGCCGGATGTCATTATTTATACAAAACGATCAACAGCGGCAATGGATGGAGAAAATCGGACGGATTGCGGATGAATTTCAGCAAACAGCTGCTGAAGATGACGAACAGGGACGTTTTCCTGCAGAGAAAATACAAAAACTGCGTGATGCTGGGTATACAGCATTAACATTGCCGGCATCTCATGGCGGAGGGGGCATTTCTGTTTACGATATGCTCCTGTTTCAAGAACGGCTTGCACGGGGAGATGCTCCGACGGCTCTTAGCATCGGCTGGCATTTGAGCGTGATCGGGGAGCTTGGAGAAGGCAACAGCTGGGATGAAGACGTATTTGCATTTGTTGCCAAGGAAGTCCAAAACGGAGCCGTCATTAACAGGGCGGCGACTGAAGCGAAAACCGGAAGCCCGACAAGAGGAGGGCGTCCCGGTACACACGCCGTCAAAAAGGATGGCAAATGGGCAGTGAACGGGAGAAAAACCTTTACGACGATGTCACAAGCTCTGGATTATTTTTTAGTAACCGCATGGATTGAAGACAAACAAACAACAGGCGTGTTTCTCATTCATAAAGATGATCCCGGCTTGTCGATTGAAGAAACGTGGGATATGATGGCGATGCGGGCGACTGGGAGCCATGACCTTGTACTGAACGAAGTAATGCTTGATGAGAATAAGCTGGTGGAACTGCTTCAAGGGCCTCGTGGAGCTAAGCCGAATGGCTGGCTGCTTCACATTCCTGCGATTTATCTTGGTGTGGCTCAAGCTGCTCGTGACTATGCAGTGCAATTTGCATCTGAGTATTCTCCAAACAGCTTGAATGGACCGATCAAGAATGTCCCGGCCGTACAGCAAAGAACAGGCGAAATGGAGCTTGAACTGCTCAATGCCAGACACTTTCTTTTCCATATCGCTCAATTGTATGACGATCCGGAGCGGCGTCCACACTTGACAAGCGAGCTCGGTGCGGCGAAGCATATCGTCACAAACGCTGCGCTGTCTGTTGTTGATAAAGCGATGAGAATTGTCGGGGCCAAAAGCCTGGAACGAACCAACCCGCTTCAGCGCTATTACCGTGATGTGCGCGCCGGTCTTCACAACCCGCCGATGGATGACGCCGTGATACACAAGCTGGCAGCTGAAGCATTTGAGTCATAAAAAAAGAGCCTTACCGGCTCTTTTTATGTATTGTTTTGCTCTTGCAGATTTTTTTGATGCTTGCGGTCGATCCTGTCATAAATAACGTTCATCAGCTTTGGATTGCCCATAATCGCCTCTTTGTTTTCCTGGATCAGCTGTTGGTAAGTTTTCACTTTACGCTTCGGCATGCTCCGGCGCCCTCCTGACATGGTTGTATTCACTTTCTAACTCCGTCAGCGACAATTCATACAGATGACGCTTTGACTTTTTGTATATACCATTCTGTATTAACAGATGAATGAGCTGTTTTTTTCTGATTTCTGCAGACTGAGGTGTCATTGTGTCACCAACCTCCAATCGATCGATATTGATAATCATTATCAATTAACTTCAGTATACAATGTCCGCAATAGCCTGTAAAGATGAAAAGAGTCCTATTCTTTCTCCAATTTACAAATATTCAACAAATCGACAAAAAGTTTCCCGGGCAATAATTTGCTGTCGAAATATTCCGCTTCATTGAACGCACCCTGCTATTTTTCATGTTTTGAACCATACTATGTAATAGAATGGAGAGTGGTATTCAATGGAGCGGACAGAAAATCTGAAAAAGGGAGAAAAAGGGGCGCTCCTCAATATTTTTGCATATGTCATCCTTGCTGTTGTAAAGCTAGTTATCGGGATTCTATATCATTCTGAAGCGCTGAGAGCAGACGGGTTAAATAATGGAACAGATATTGTTGCGTCAGTAGCAGTGCTGATAGGATTGCGGATTTCTCAAAGACCGGCTGACAGCGATCATCCATACGGCCATTATCGGGCTGAAACAATTTCGTCTCTTGTTGCGTCTTTTATTATGATGGCAGTCGGCATTGAAGTGTTAATCGGCGGAGGAAAAGCGATTGCGGGCGGCACAACGGAAACGCCAAATCTTATCGCGGCATGGACGGCGTTAGGCAGTGCTGTGTTTATGTATGGCATCTATTTATATAACAAAAGGCTGGCAGCGTCCATTAAAAGCTCTGCCCTGATGGCAGCGGCAAAGGACAGCAGGTCAGACGCTTTTGTAAGTGCCGGCGCGTTTATCGGAGTTTTTTCGTCCCAGCTGAAGCTGCCGTGGATTGATCCGGTAACGGCTTTTATCATCGGCATCATCATTTGCAAAACAGCGTGGGATATCTTTAAAGACGCTTCACATTCCTTAACAGACGGCTTCCATTTAAAAGATCTTGAGCCTTACAAACAGACCGTCGGCAGGATCGAAAATGTGCATCGCCTAAAGGATGTGAAAGCGAGGTATTTAGGCAGTACAGTTCATATCGAGATGGTCATTACGGTTGATCCGAAGCTTACAGTAGAAGAAGGCCATGGAGTGGCGGATGAAGTAGAAGACAAAATAAAACATGAACACGATGTCACTCATGTTCATGTTCATGTAGAGCCTGACGACATAAAATAAGGCTGTTTAACGAATTAGCTTATATGTTCAGATAAAAATTCAGTCACTTCTTCAGGCGTTTTGGCATTGGCGCTGTGAAGGTGAGCTGTTTTTTCACCGTTCTTGAAAATAAGCAGGCTGGGAATGCCCATTACTTGGTATTTTTCAGCCAGGTCAGGAAGCTCGTCCTTATTCAGCTCATACCAATCGTTTTGATTGTATTCTTCCAAAATATCGCCGATGAACATATTCATGCGTGTGCAGTCTGGGCACCAATCAGCATAAAACTTTACAATGATTTCTTTATCGGATTGAATCAGTTCATTAAATTGTTCGTTTGTTGTGATTTTTTTCATATGTCACATCTCCTTTTCAATGCCATTTTAATATAAAATAAAAAGGAATTACATACAAATGCATTCAACATCAGCATGCCCAAAAATAATTAGATCATTTTCCGGTGAAAATGATAAGATAGTAAAGATGAATTGTAGTGGGGGGAGTATCCATTGAAAACAAGTCTAGGATTAGTGTACGGAGGAAAGTCGGCAGAACATAATGTTTCCCTGCAGACGGCTCTGGCTGTAATCAAAGCGCTAAATACTGAGAAGTTTGATATACATCCGATTTATATAACAGAAAAAGGCGAATGGGTTAGAGGCGCCCGTTTAACTGAGCCTGTTTCAAACGTGAAAATGCTTCAATTTGAGCAAGGAGGCAATGCTTTTTCTCCAGCTGCCCTGAACCAGGAGATGTTTCCGCAGGAAGCGTCACAGCAAAATGAAGCCATCGACGTCGTATTCCCGCTCCTCCACGGACCGAACGGAGAAGACGGTACGATCCAGGGAATGCTCGAGCTGTTGAACATTCCTTATGTCGGCAACGGAGTGCTTGCTTCCTCAGCTGGCATGGATAAAGTTGTCATGAAACATTTATTTGCTCAGGCCGGCCTTGCTCAGGCTAAATACGCAGCTTTCCTTAAGAAAGACTGGACTCGTTCTCCGAAAGAAAGCTGTGAGGAGGTTGAACAGGAATTAGGCTACCCTTGCTTCGTAAAACCGGCGAACCTCGGCTCAAGTGTCGGAATCAGCAAATGCCGAAACCGTGAAGAACTGCAAAAAGCGTTTGAGCTTGCTTTCCAATATGACCGCAAAGTCGTCGTTGAAGAAGGAATTAACGGCCGCGAGATCGAAATCGGCGTTCTTGGAAATGACGATCCTAAATGCTCTGTTGTGGGAGAAATCGCACCGAAGACAGATTTCTACGATTACAAAGCGAAATATGAGGATGGAGATACTGATCTTATGATTCCGGCAATTGTGACCGATGAGGAATACGCTACAATCAGTGATATGGCGATCAAAGCGTTTAAAGCGATCGACGGTTCAGGACTCGTCAGAGCGGACTTTTTCCTGACAGCTGACGGCGAAGTTCTGATCAATGAAGTCAACACAATGCCTGGCTTTACACCTTTCAGCATGTTCCCGCTGCTCTGGAAAGAAGCCGGAGTGGAATATGCTGACCTGATTGAACAGCTTGTGGAGCTTGCAAAAGAACGCCACGCTGAAAAACAATTGATTAAGCATACATTCTAATGAAGAAGGACACTGCCGGTAAAAGGGCAGTGTTTTTTCCCGTATATACAAAAGAAAGAGAGGGACCTTACTTGATTAAGCGAACAGTAAAAAACATTGCCGAAATGGTTAAAGGCACACTAACAAATCCGCAATATGAACAAACAGTCATTCATGGAGTGGCAACCGATACAAGAAAACTGGAACAACATCAGCTCTTCATTCCGCTGAAAGGGGAACGTTTTGACGGCCACTCTTTTGTGGAGCAGGCTTTTGAAGCTGGTGTAGCGGCTGTTCTTTGGGATCGGTCAGTACCAAATCCGCCCGAGAATCACGCCGTCATTTTAGTGGACGATACCCTTACTGCACTTCAGCAACTTGCAAAAGCCTATTTGCAGGAGCTTGGCACGCGTGTCATCGGAGTAACCGGAAGCAATGGCAAAACGACAACAAAAGATATGATTCACGCCGTACTGGGGACCCAGTACCGTGTCCACAAAACTGGAGGAAACTTCAATAATCATATCGGTTTGCCGCTGACAGTTTTAGCGATGCCTGAAAATACGGAGATCGCCGTATTGGAGATGGGAATGAGCGCCAAAGGAGAAATTGACCTCTTGAGCCGCCTGGCAAACCCGGATGCGGCAGTGATTACGAATATCGGCGAATCGCATATGCAAGACCTCGGCTCTAGAGAGGGCATCGCGGAGGCGAAGCTTGAAATCATTAACGGGCTTAAAGAAGACGGAGTGCTGATTTATATCGGGGACGAGCCGCTCCTTCAAAATGCATACAGCTGCCAGACGAAAACGTACGGTACGGGAACGCATAATGATTATCAGCTTCAGGATGTCAGCCAGAGTGAGGAAGGAACCCATTTTACAATCAAAGGGATAGAAAACACGTTTTTTATTCCGATACTCGGCAAGCACAATGTGATGAACGCCATGGCAGCGATTGCTGCAGGGGCTTATTTTGGCATCGCGCCTGAGGATGCGGCAAAAGGACTGAGCGGCCTAAAGGTAACCGGTATGAGACTTGAACTCATCAAAACAGACAGCGGCCTTTCGATAATCAATGACGCTTATAATGCGAGCCCGACTTCCATGAAAGCTGCAATTCAATTGACAGAAAGCCTTGAAGGCTACGGCAAAAAAATGCTCGTGCTCGGTGATATGCTTGAGCTCGGCGATCTTGAAGAAACGTTCCATAAAGAGTGCGGCGCTGTGATCAGCCCTGATAAAATTGACCGCGTCTTTACGTACGGAAAACTGGGAGCTTTTATCGCGGAAGGCGCCCTGAAACACTTTGAGAAAGACCGCGTCAGCCATTACACTGAGAAAAAAGATCTCCTCCAAGCTGTGAAGGAAAACGCATCAAAAGGCGATTTGATTTTATTCAAAGCGTCCAGAGGTATGAAGCTTGAAGAAATCGTTAAAGATTTAATAGAGAGCCCGCTTTCATAAGAAAATATTTTGCGAAAAAACACATATTGCATCATAAAATAACATGATATGCAAACACTAATGTATGCCGGCCGAAAATTATGTATATCTGGCCGGCTACGGCTATGATACAATATATATAGGTTATTTCGCGATACGAACATATTCGTCCGGACTTTTCATCGTGACCCGAAGTTCTCCGCTGGATTCTTGGGAGCGGATGGAGCAGCAGCCGGCATATTCGAGATGCCGATCTGCTTCTCATCTTATTGAAAAACAAATAGTGTAATGGTAAGATAAAACTTAAAGTAATTCGGGCTTTGTATACGGATGGATCCTGTCCTTCTTGTCTAAAGGGCAGTTTTATAAGTGGTAAATCACGACATTACTGAAACAGCAATTAGAAGGAGTTTGAATAATTTGACTATAACGTTTCAAGATTTTAATTTAAGTTCTGATCTCATGAAAGCAATTAATCGTATGGGATTTGAAGAAGCAACACCGATTCAGGCACAAACGATACCGCTCGGACTTTCAAATAAAGACGTCATTGGACAAGCGCAAACAGGTACAGGTAAAACAGCTGCGTTTGGTATACCCCTTGTTGAAAAAATTAACCCCGAGTCTCCTAATATTCAAGCAATCGTAATCGCGCCAACCCGTGAATTAGCCATTCAAGTATCTGAAGAATTGTATAAAATCGGACAAGATAAACGTGCGAAGGTTCTTCCTATTTACGGCGGACAGGATATTGGACGGCAAATCCGGGCGTTAAAGAAGAATCCGAATATTATTGTCGGAACACCTGGCCGTCTTCTTGACCACATCAACCGCCGCACAATTCGTTTAAACAACGTAAATACCGTTGTAATGGATGAAGCGGATGAAATGCTGAACATGGGATTCATTGACGATATTGAATCTATCCTTTCAAACGTGCCTAGCGAGCATCAGACACTTCTGTTCTCTGCCACAATGCCTGCGCCGATCAAACGCATTGCAGAGCGCTTTATGACTGAGCCGGAACACGTAAAAGTAAAAGCGAAAGAAATGACGGTTTCTAACATTCAGCAGTTCTATTTGGAAGTGCAAGAACGCAAAAAATTCGATACACTGACTCGCCTTCTTGACATTCAGTCTCCTGAGCTTGCGATCGTATTCGGACGTACAAAACGCCGTGTCGATGAGCTGGCAGAAGCCCTGAACCTTCGCGGATATGCAGCTGAAGGAATTCACGGTGACTTAACGCAGGCGAAACGTATGGTTGCGCTTCGTAAATTTAAAGAAGGCGCAATCGAAGTTCTAGTCGCAACTGATGTTGCCGCTCGCGGACTTGATATCTCAGGTGTTACACACGTATACAACTTCGACGTGCCTCAAGATCCTGAAAGCTACGTTCACCGTATCGGAAGAACGGGCCGTGCAGGAAAAACAGGTATGGCGATGACGTTCATTACACCGCGTGAGAAAAGCATGCTTCGCGCAATTGAACAAACAACAAAACGCAAAATGGACCGCATGAAGGAGCCTACACTTGATGAAGCGTTAGAAGGCCAGCAACAGGTTACTGTTGAACGTCTTCGCACAACAATCAGTGAAAACAACCTGAACTTCTACATGACAGCGGCAGCTGAGCTGCTTGAAGATCATGATGCAGTAACAGTGGTTGCGGCGGCTATCAAAATGGCTACAAAAGAGCCAGACGACACACCGGTTCGCTTAACAGACGAAGCGCCGATGGTCAGCAAACGCTACAAGAACCAGCGCTCTTCTAAACGCAGAGACGGTCAAGGCGGCGGCTACCGCGGCGGAAAAGGGAAAAGCAACAACCGTTCTTCCTATGACAAAAAGCGTTCAAACGATCGCCGTTCTTCAAGTGACAGACGCCAGAAAAAATCTTACTAATTTGATCGATTCAGAGCCCAAAACATGATGTTTTGGGCTTTTTTATGTTCGCGATTTGTTATTCAGCAAACTTTCAGCTGACGGAAGCCATTTTTCTCTGTATGCTTAAGAATGAAACCTTTCTGTAAAAGAGACGTATAAATAACGACGAAAAAAAGGGAGGTAGGTATTTTTGAGAGAGCAGCCAAAAAACCAAATCAGTCCAGACGGATTAAAGGTTTGGCGACTTCAAGAGATCATCATATCCGCTGTTTGCTTACTTATTGTCATTGCAGTTGCAGTGTTAAGCTATTATTTTCATTGGCCTTACTGGATCAGCGGCGTGCTCGGCGCTGTTTGGCTGCTGGGATCGATTGTGACGGTCTTTATCATTCCGAAGGTCCGTCATAAGGTGTGGCGATATGAAGTCCATGAACATGAAATAGATATTCAGTCAGGTATTTTTGTGGTGACACGTGTGATTGTTCCGATGGTCAGAGTTCAGCACGTCGATACGTCACAAGGGCCATTATTAAAAAAATACAACCTGGCAACGGTGAAAATTTCCACGGCCGCGACCGTTCATTCGATCCCCGCTTTAGAGATGGAGGAAGCGGATCGGCTGAGAGACTCCATTTCCCGTCTGGCGAGGGTGACTGACGATGATGTCTGAACCGAAACGCCTGCACCCGGCAGCAGTCATTTTGAATTTATGCCATACCATTATTCAAACGATAAAAAATATCATTCTGCCATTCTTTTTTGTGTATATTGTCAATTCAAACCATACTGTCCGTTTTTACGGGGCTATTGCGCTCGGTGTGCTGTTCATCTGGCTTGTAGCGGCAAGCATCATCAAATGGAGAAGGTTTACCTATCGAATTGAAGATGATGAATTTAGAATTGAAGAAGGCTTATTTGTTACGAAAAAACGATACATATCGATTGATCGGATTCAAACAATGAATACGAGCGCGGGCCTTGTCCAGCAAATCTTTAAGCTTGTGAAGCTGCAAATTGAAACAGCAGGCGGAGGCAAAGAGGCAGAAGCCGTCCTTTCTGCTATTTCTGTTGAAGAAGCCGAACGCATCAAAGAAGCTGTCTTTAAGAAAAAAGCGCAAAGACGAGAAGAACTTGATGAAGAACGGCTTGAAGCTGAAGAGGAGTTGGATCCGTCCGTTGAGGTGCAAGAGCACTATCGCATGAACGCGAAAGAATTGCTCATGGCCGCTTCTACCTCCGGCGGAATCGGAGTCATTATCTCCGCTGTATTTGCACTTATTTCCCAGCTTGATGAAGTGCTGCCGATGGATTGGTTATTCGATAAATTTTCCTTCCTTCAGCACGCCAGTATTGGTATTTACGCGGTACTCATTTTTATCGGTTTATTTATCGCCTGGATTTTCAGCATCGCGGGCATGATGTTTAGATACGCAAACTTTCAAATCATAAAAAAAGAACAGGAACTGGTGATTTCAAGGGGAATTATTGAAAAACATCAAGTCACGATTCCGCTGCGAAAAATACAAGCCATTAAAATCAAAGAAAATATCATTCGCCAGCTTTTCGGATTTGTAACGGTGTCCATCGTCAGCGCAGGAGGCGGCGACCGGGAAAAAGAAGAAGGCGCTTTGACCATTCTCTTTCCAATGATTCATAAAAAAAAGCTTCCGCACATGCTCCGAACATTTACGCCGGAATATACGCTGGAAGAAAACTGCCGCCGCCTGCCGCGGCGCGCGTTGAAACGCTATTTGTTCCGTTCTGTCATTTTTTCACTCTTTTTGATCATCCCGTTATGTATCTTCTTTCAGCCATGGGGCTATCTGTCAGTGATCCTGCTGCCGATAGAATTGCTCTTCGGCTATCTCGCGTATAAAGAGGCTGCATGGACGATCAACGGGGACCGTCTTCAGCTGACGTCTAGATTTATAGGCAGAACAACCGCCATTGTACTGAAAAAACGAATGCAGGTCTGCAAGTTCAGCCAATCCTATTTCCAAAAGAAAGGCCGCTTGTATACCATTTCTACTTCGGTGAAATCATCGAGCCATATGGAAGAGTTAACGGTGAGGGACGTAGGTGAAGAGGATGCAGCCTTCATTTTAAAGTGGTACTCATATGAAAAAGCGGACGGTTAATACCGCCGCTCTTTTTTTTGCACGCATAAAAACGAAAGAAGAAACCCGCCGCATAGTCCAAACAAATGGGCCATCATGTTAATATTGGAGTTGATAAACGACATGAGAATGGCAAATGCGAGCAGTGTGATGATCATTTTGGAATGCTCCTGCCCAATTAACTCATTGCGAAAAAGAACCATAAACAGGTATACGCCAAATAGCCCGAAAATGGCGCCTGAAGCCCCGACATGCACGTAATCAAGCGGCTCTGTAACATAAGTGCCAATATTGCCGATGATGCCGGAGCCGGCGTATACAAGAAGGAAACGCGCTTTTCCCAGCATGCGTTCCAAAGCCGGGGCAAATAAAAAGATGGACATGGAATTAAACAGCAGATGTGTGAAACCGGCGTGCAGCAAAATCGGTGTGATAAGCCGCCACCATTCACCGTTTGCGACACCTAGATTATAGCCTGTGACGGTATCCCTCCATAACACGACTGAATGGGCAGGAAGTGAAAAAAACAGCCAGAGAACAGCTTGCAAAGCCAATATAAAGGTGACAACGGGGTAAAGCCTGATAAATGTTTGAAAATTTTCAGTCCGTATAAACATTCCGAGCCCCTTTTCTTCATTTTGGTATATCTATAGTAACACGTTTATGAGACAAACCATTTAAATAGTACGTACGCAAAGGAGGTTATCATACATGATTTACGGCATTGGGCTGGACATTACCGAGCTTAAACGGATCGCCTCTATGGCTGGGCGCCAGAAAAGGTTTGCCGAGCGGATTTTGACGCGAAGCGAGCTTGACCAATACTATGAGCTTTCAGAGAAAAGAAAAATCGAATTTCTCGCGGGCAGATTCGCGGCAAAAGAAGCTTTCTCGAAAGCATTTGGCACCGGCATTGGGAGGCAGCTCAGCTTTCAGGACATTGAAATTAGGAAAGACCAAAATGGCAAGCCCTATATCATTTGTACGAAACTGAGCCAGGCCGCCGTTCACGTATCGATCACTCATACAAAAGAATACGCTGCCGCGCAGGTTGTGATTGAAAGGTTGTCAAGCTAGTCTGCATATTAGGGAAACCCCACTCATATATTTGATAGTGCATTAAGGGAGACAAGTTGTTTGAGGCTTTTATGGTACGCATCTGTTCTGCCTAAACGTGTACCGAGCGTACCGTTAAAGTCAAACAAGCGATTTCTTCCTTTTACATCAATTGAGAAAAAGGGGTTGAAAAAGGTGAGAAAAAGCTTTGTTTTGCTTTTAACGGGACTGCTTGCTGTTCTTATTCTTTCTGCCTGCGGGCAAAAAACACAGCAAGATATTGTGGCCGGGTTAGATGAAAAGGCGAAAGAATACACCTCGTACAAAGCAAAAGCGAAAATGACCATCGAGACAGGGAGTGAGCCTCAAGTATACAATGTGGAAATCTGGCACAAAAAGCCGTCTCTGTACAGGGTTTATTTAGAAAATCCGAAAAAGGACCAAAACCAAGTCATTTTACGAAATGAAAACGGAGTATTCGTTCTCACGCCGTCTTTAAATAAGAGCTTCAGATTTCAAAGCGATTGGCCGAACAACAGCAGCCAGGTTTATCTGTTTGAATCGCTCGTAAAGGATGTTCAAAACGATTCGGATGCAGTTTTCACAGCGAAAGAAAAGAAATACGTATTTGAAACAAAAACAAACTATCAGCATAACAAAATGCTGCCCACGCAAGAAATCACATTTAACAAAAAAGATATGAGCCCGTCATCTGTCAAAGTGATGGATACTGACCGGAAAGTGATGGTCAAAGTAGAATTCAGCAGCTTTGAATTTAATAAACAATTTGATAAAGAATCATTTGACGAAAAGAAAAATATGACTCTTTCTCAAATGGATGTCGCCACAAGCGCGAAGCCTTCCGATACATTTGCGGTCAAAACGCCGCTGGAACTGCCGCTTGGCGTCAAGCTGCTTGAAGAAAAAGATATATCTACTGAAGACGGGAAGCGCATCATCATGACGTACGGAGGAGAAAAATCATTTACGTTAATTCAGGAAAAAGCCCAGATTGCCAAGGCTTCCTCCTCCGTTACGCTGAACGGCGAACCGGTAAATCTCGGCTACACTATCGGCGCCCTGTCGGATGCATCATTATCATGGACATATGACGGCGTAGATTACCTTCTCTCTTCTAAAGATCTTTCTAAAGAGGAAATGGTGACAGTAGCGAAAAGCATGCAGGGACAATCATCGAAATAACCGCCAAAGGCCAAACATGATTTGGCCTTTTTTTCGTTAGACATCGTTTCCCTTTAGCCTTTAATTTTAGTATGATATGTAAATGATATTGAATAAAAGCTAGGAAGTGTCGTAATGAGCACAAAACCTTTTTACAGAGATACGTGGGCGGAAATTGACTTGTCCGCGATAAAGGAAAATGTCAGCAATATGAAAAAACATATCGGTGAACATGTCCACTTGATGGCAGTTGTGAAAGCAAACGCCTACGGGCATGGTGATGCAGAAACAGCAAAGGCTGCTCTTGACGCAGGTGCTTCATGCTTGGCCGTGGCCATTTTGGATGAAGCGATTTCACTGCGCAAAAAGGGATTGAAGGCGCCTATATTGGTGCTTGGCGCGGTTCCCCCGGAGTATGTTGCAATTGCTGCTGAGTATGACGTGACCTTAACAGGTTATTCTGTTGAATGGCTTCAGGAGGCAGCCCGCCACACGAAAAAAGGTTCTCTTCATTTTCATCTGAAGGTCGATACGGGGATGAACAGACTTGGTGTAAAAACAGAGGAAGAAGTTCAGAACGTGATGGCCATTCTTGACCGCAACCCTCGTTTAAAGTGCAAAGGGGTATTTACCCATTTTGCGACAGCGGATGAAAAAGAAAGAGGCTATTTCTTAATGCAGTTTGAGCGTTTTAAAGAGCTGATTGCTCCGCTGCCGTTAAAGAATCTGATGGTCCACTGCGCGAACAGCGCCGCCGGACTCCGGCTGAAAAAAGGCTTTTTTAATGCAGTCAGATTCGGCATCGGCATGTATGGCCTTCGCCCGTCTGCTGACATTTCGGACGAGATACCGTTTCAGCTGCGTCCGGCATTTACCCTGCATTCGACGCTGTCGCATGTCAAACTGATCAGAAAAGGCGAGAGCGTCAGCTACGGAGCCGAGTACACAGCAGAAAAAGATACATGGATCGGGACGGTGCCTGTAGGCTATGCGGATGGGTGGCTCCGAAAATTGAAAGGGACTGACATCCTTGTGAAGGGAAAACGCCTGAAAATTGCCGGCCGAATTTGCATGGACCAATTTATGGTGGAGCTGGATCAGGAATATCCGCCGGGCACAAAAGTCACATTAATAGGCCGGCAGGGGGATGAATATATTTCCATGGATGAGATTGCAGGAAGGCTCGAAACCATTAACTATGAGGTGGCCTGTACAATAAGTTCCCGTGTTCCCCGTATGTTTTTGGAAAATGGGAGTATAATGGAAGTAAGAAATCCTTTATTGCAGGTAAATACAAGCAATTAACTTACCTAAATGGAGAATTCATAAAACAGCTTTGCTTGAAGAGTGAATAATGGTATCATTATCACTGGATGGATAAAAGAGTCGTATCCGTAAGTTTGGTGGAGGTGTATGTTTTTTGTCTGAATCCAGCGCAAGAACCGAAATGAAAATCAGCTTGCCCGAAAACCTAGTAGCTGAATTGGATGGTGTAGCGATGCGGGAGAAACGAAGCAGAAACGAACTGATATCACAAGCAGTGAGAGCGTATGTCAGCGAACGAACAACTCGTCACAACCGTGATTTGATGAGACGCGGCTATATGGAAATGGCGAAAATCAACCTGAATATTTCTTCTGAGGCTCACTTTGCGGAGTGCGAGGCTGAAACGACAGTTGAGCGCTTAGTCAGCGGAGGATAATCATTTGATTGTGAAACGCGGCGATGTTTATTTTGCTGATTTATCTCCTGTTGTTGGCTCAGAGCAAGGCGGGGTGCGCCCGGTTTTAGTGATCCAAAATGACATCGGAAATCGCTTCAGCCCAACTGCTATTGTTGCAGCCATAACAGCACAAATACAGAAAGCGAAATTACCAACCCACGTCGAAATCGATGCAAAACGCTACGGTTTTGAAAGAGATTCCGTTATTTTGCTGGAGCAAATTCGGACGATTGACAAGCAAAGGTTAACGGATAAGATTACTCATCTGGATGATGAAATGATGGATAAGGTTGATGAAGCCTTACAAATCAGTTTGGCACTCATTGATTTTTAGACATATTTGCAGGTTGCTCAAATAGAGCAACTTTTTTTGTTTTCAAAAAACATAAACGATATAATAGTGAAATAACGAAAAAAATATGTTGTTTTTTATTGGGAGGTAAGCGAATTTGATGTCGAACCAGACTGTATACCAGTTCATTGCCGAAAATCAAAATGAACTGCTCCAATTGTGGACTGACACACTAAAAGAATTAAGCGAGCAAGAATCCTATCAGCTGACTGACCAAGTGTATGAAAATATATCTAAAGAATATATCGACATTCTGCTGCTGTCTGTTAAGGACGAAAACGCTGCTGAAAGCCAAATCAGCGAACTGGCGCTTCGAGCAGTCCAAATCGGACTGTCTATGAAGTTTTTGGCTACTGCGCTTGCTGAATTCTGGAAGCGTCTCTACACGAAAATGAATGATAAGAGATTGCCAGATCAAGAGAGCACGGAATTAATCTGGCAGATTGACCGCTTTTTCAGCCCGATTAACACAGAAATTTTTAATCAATACTCAATCTCATGGGAAAAAACAGTATCTCTGCAAAAAATCGCACTGCAAGAGCTGTCTGCCCCGCTTATCCCGGTGTTTGAAAATATCACTGTGATGCCTCTTGTCGGAACAATTGATACCGAACGCGCGAAACGAATTATGGAAAACCTTCTTAATGGCGTCGTCAAACACCGTTCCCAAGTCGTGCTGATTGACATTACAGGTGTCCCTGTCGTCGATACGATGGTTGCCCATCATATTATTCAGGCATCAGAAGCTGTAAGGCTTGTCGGAGCAAAATGCCTGCTGGCCGGAATCCGTCCGGAAATTGCTCAAACAATCGTCAACCTGGGGATTGATTTATCCCAAGTTATAACTAAGAATACCCTGCAAAAAGGAATTCAAACAGCATTGGAAATGACGGATCGAAAAATCGTTTCATTGGGGGAATAACATTTTGAGACATCCGAAAATCCCGATCTTGAAACTGTATAATTGCTTATTAGTATCCATTCAATGGGAACTTGATGACCAGACAGCATTAACTTTTCAAGAAGACTTATTAAATAAAATATACGAAACAGGTGCTAACGGAGTCGTCATTGACCTGACATCTGTGGATATGATTGATTCATTTATCGCGAAAGTGCTGGGCGACGTCATTACAATGTCTAAGTTAATGGGGGCTAAAGTCGTCTTGACCGGCATTCAGCCCGCTGTGGCAGTGACGCTGATTGAACTTGGAATCGCGCTTGAGGAAATCGAAACTGCGCTCGACTTAGAGCAGGGGCTTGAGACATTGAAGCGGGAATTGGGGGAATAGCGAATGAACGACCAATCCTGTGTAAAAATCATGACAGAATGGGATATTGTGGCCGCCAGACAGCTGGGACGAAACGTTGCGAAAGAACTGGGTTTCGGCACGGTAGACCAGGCTAGAATTACAACGGCTATTTCAGAATTAGCCAGGAATATTTATTTATATGCCGGCAAAGGGCAGATTGGAATTGAACAGGTCGCAGACAGAGGAAAAAAAGGCCTGAAAATCATAGCGGAAGACCAAGGGCCGGGAATTCCTGATATCCGAAAAGTCATGGAAGACGGGTTTTCAACGTCTGGAGGACTTGGTGCGGGACTTCCCGGGGTCAAAAGGCTGATGGATGAATTCAGCTTAAATTCCGTAGCGGGGGAAGGAACAGAGATACAAGCCATCAAATGGCTTCGGTAGGAGGTAAGAACGTGGATTTTAGGGAGGTTATTGAGCAGCGGTATCATCAGCTGCTTAGCCGATATATAGCCGAATTAACAGAAACATCTTTATATCAAGCCCAAAAATTCAGCCGAAAAACAATCGAGCACCAAATTCCTCCGGAAGAAATCATCAGCATTCACAGAAAAGTGCTGAAGGAGCTGTATCCAAGTCTCCCGGAAGATGTGTTTCATTCGCTGGATTTTTTAATAGAAGTCATGATTGGTTATGGAATGGCTTATCAGGAGCATCAAACCCTTAGAGGGATACAGCAGGAAATCAAATCAGAAATTGAAATCGCGGCAAATGTCCAGCAGACGCTGCTCGGAACTAAAGTTCCTCAGGAGGAAGCGCTGGATATCGGCGCCATCAGTGTTCCCGCTAAACAGATGAGCGGTGATTACTACCATTTTGTCAAAGACAAGGAATCCATCAATATCGCAATCGCGGACGTGATCGGAAAAGGCATTCCAGCGGCTTTATGCATGTCCATGATTAAATACGCGATGGACTCTTTGCCGGAAACGGGCATACACCCTTCTCAAGTGCTGAAAAATTTGAATCGTGTTGTTGAACAAAACGTTGATGCCAGTATGTTTATTACGATGTTTTATGCGAATTACAATATGGACAATCATCAATTTACATATGCTTCAGCGGGACATGAACCGGGATTCTATTATTCTCAAAAGGACAACACGTTTTACGATTTAGAGGCCAAAGGACTCGTTCTCGGCATCTCACAGGACTATGACTACAAACAATTCGATCAGCATCTGGAAAAGGGCGATATGATTGTTTTATTTTCTGATGGCGTCACAGAATGCAAAACGGAAAACGGTTTCTTGGAGCGTCCTGATCTGCAGAAGCTCATTGAGGAACATATGTGTTCCTCCGCGCAGGAAATGGTCAAAAACATTTATGACAGCCTCCTCAAATTGCAGGATTTTCAGCTTCACGATGATTTTACGTTAATTGTTTTGCGGAGAAAGGTTTAACGTCTGCCAGACGAGGGTATAAAGCAACTAGTGATTAGTGATTTGAAGGAAAATTTGAGGTGATACGAATGAATATAAATGTTGATGTGAAGCAAAACGAGAATGATATACAAGTAAACATTGCAGGAGAAATTGATGTATACTCAGCCCCGGTGCTCAGAGAGAAGCTCGTTCCTCTGGCAGAACAAGGAGCTGACTTAAGAATTTGCCTGAAAGATGTCAGCTACATGGACAGTACCGGATTGGGCGTTTTTGTAGGGACCTTTAAAATGGTGAAAAAACAAGGCGGGTCGCTGAAACTTGAAAATCTTTCTGACCGGCTGATCCGACTGTTTGACATTACAGGCTTGAAGGACATCATTGATATTTCTGCAAAGTCAGAAGGTGGAGTGCAATGAAGAATAATGTTGATTACATCGAAATGAAAGTGCCGGCCCAACCTGAATATGTTGGAATTATAAGACTGACGCTATCAGGGGTCGCAAGCAGAATGGGCTATACGTACGATGAAATTGAAGATTTGAAAATCGCAGTCAGTGAAGCGTGCACAAATGCGGTTCAGCACGCTTACAAAGAAGATAAAACTGGGGAAGTGTCAATACGATTCGGTGTGTTTGAAGACCGTTTAGAGATTATTGTGGCGGATGAAGGAGACAGCTTTGACTTTGATCAAAAGCAGCAGGATCTAGGGCCGTACACACCTTCGCACACAGTTGATCAATTATCAGAAGGAGGGCTCGGTCTATATTTAATGGAAACGCTCATGGATGAAGTCAGAGTGCAAAACCACTCCGGCGTCACCGTAGCGATGACAAAGTATTTAAATGGGGAGCGAGTTGATCATGACACAACCATCAAAAACTACGAAACTAACTAAAGATGAAGTCGATCGGCTCATAAGCGATTACCAAACAAAGCAAGATGAACAGGCGCAGGAAACGCTTGTGCGGGTGTATACAAATCTGGTTGACATGCTTGCGAAAAAATATTCAAAAGGCAAAAGCTTCCACGAGGATCTCCGCCAGGTCGGCATGATCGGGCTGCTAGGCGCGATTAAGCGATACGATCCTGTTGTCGGCAAATCGTTTGAAGCTTTTGCAATTCCGACAATCATCGGTGAAATTAAACGTTTCCTCAGAGATAAAACATGGAGCGTTCATGTGCCGAGACGAATTAAAGAACTGGGTCCAAGAATCAAAATGGCGGTTGATCAGCTGACCACTGAAACACAAAGATCGCCGAAAGTAGAAGAGATTGCCGAATTCCTCGATGTTTCTGAAGAAGAGGTTCTTGAAACGATGGAAATGGGCAAAAGCTACCAAGCCTTATCCGTTGACCACAGCATTGAAGCGGATTCGGACGGAAGCACCGTCACGATTCTTGATATCGTCGGATCACAGGAGGACGGATATGAGCGGGTCAACCAGCAATTGATGCTGCAAAGCGTGCTTCATGTCCTTTCAGATCGTGAAAAACAAATCATAGACCTTACGTATATTCAAAACAAAAGCCAAAAAGAAACTGGGGACATTCTCGGTATATCTCAAATGCACGTCTCGCGCTTGCAGCGCAAAGCTGTGAAGAAGCTCAGAGAGGCCTTGATTGAAGATCCCTCGATGGAGTTAATGTAATGATCCAGGTTGAAGAAAATGAGCATATTCAAACTCTAGTATATCAACTGAATAAAGAAGGGAAATCGATTTGCGGTGACAGCTTTTTTATGAAAGCTGATGATAAGGAGTTAATTTGCGCGGTTGCTGACGGACTGGGAAGCGGATCACTTGCTAACGAATCCTCTGCAGCCATCAAAGACTTAGTGGAAAACTATGCGAGTGAAGACGTAGAAACAATTATCGAACGCTGTAATCAGGCGATGAAAAACAAAAGAGGCGCTACAGCATCTATCCTGAAAATCAATTTTGAGCAAAGGCAGTTTACGTACTGCTCTGTCGGAAATGTACGGTTTATTCTGCATTCCCCGTCTGGTGAAAGCTTTTATCCTCTGCCGATTTCGGGCTATTTATCAGGCAAGCCGCAAAAATACAAAACGCACACCGCCACCTATGAAAAGGGTTCAAAGTTCATTATACATACAGATGGACTCAACGTACCTGATATCCGCTCCCATTTAAAAAAAGGCCAATCGGTAGAAGAAATATCGAATTCGCTGAAAATGAAAATGTATACGACATCGAGAAAAGATGACCTGACCTATATTCTCGGACAGCTGTCCTAAAAAACCAGAAAAAGAAGCTGGACATCCGGCTTCTTTTTTTTTGCGGTTGACTATTAATAAGTGCGCTTATTATAATTAATAAGTGAACTTATCATTCTGGGAGCTTATGGATGTGGAATTATGAATACACAGCGATAGCTGATGCGGATGTGGGAAAACCTGGAACTGTTATCAGGAAACAGAAACAATGGATCAATGGGAGACGGGTATTGCATCAGATTCTTTGAAAGGACAATTTCAAAATGGAACGGAAGGAACATTGCTTCTGCAAGGAAAAACAATTCTCTTATGGCTTGAGCATGTGGAGAAACATCGGGCGTTTTCTGTCATGGTCAACATGCCCGCATAGCAATGTAAAAATGGAGTTTTTTCACGTGCTTCAAAAGCAAAAAGAAGATTTGTGTATCACATATGGAATTGTATTAGAAGGCGCTGAAGCAAAAAAGTGGGGAGAAATCATTGGGACTGAACTGTCTAAAGACATGCCGACGGCTGTCAGCAGGCTTGTTCACCTTTGCGGAGGAGTGATAAAATGAACACAAATTATTGGATCGGCGTTGTGTCAGAGCAGCATGTATTAAAAGGCGCTGCCGGCGGTTTTGCACAGCTGTGCCATGGAAAAAAAGCCCCGCTCGCCAAAATGAAAGAGGGAGATTGGCTGATTTATTATTCTCCGAGAGACGCATATCCAGACGGCAAACTGCTGCGAAGCTTTACTGCGATCGGCAAAGTAAAAAGCGGAAACATCTATCCGTATCAAATGGCTCCGAATTTTATTCCATACCGATTAGATATAGACTATTATCCATGCCATAAAATCGGTTTTTACGACATTAAATCAAAGCTTGAATTCGTTCAGGAAACCAAGCATCTTGGCTTTTTATTTCGCAGAGGACACTTTGAAATAAGCAAAAAAGATTTTTTGACAATAGCACAAGCGATGGGAGTTAACATAAGTGGAATGGCACTCTAAATTTAGCGGTCCGAACACAAGCCCGGGCTTTTTATTATGGCAGGCCACGCAAAGCTGGCAGAGGAAAGTGGGAAAAGCATTGGCTGAGTTTGACCTGACCCACGTTCAATTTGTTCTGCTGACCTCGTGCAAGTATATGATTGCTCACGGAGAAACCGTCACGCAAAAAAAACTTGCAAGCTTCAGCCAGACCAATATCATGATGGTTTCGGAGGTTGTGCGGACGCTTGAGAAAAAAGGATTTATCGAAAGAAGCAAAAATCCCCAAGATAAAAGAGAGGTTCTCCTGTCTCTTACAGAAACAGGAGGAGAAAAAGTAACAGCGGCTTTGCCAATTGTTGAGAAGATTGATCAAGCCTTCTTTGCAGCTGCGATGAAAAAAGAGAATTTTCTGAGCGGATTACAGGAACTATTGAAACATGAGTAAAGATACGGGCAGCGTCAGCTGTCTTTTTTTATGTGTTTTTTTCGGTTTTTGATACACTAGAGACAGAACGACAAAATTGGAGGCTTTGGTTACATGGAAACGTCAGCCCTTTTAAAACAGCAAATTGCGAAAGAAATAAGTTTATCACAAAAACACGTTGAAAGTGTCATCCGCCTGCTTGAGGACGGCAATACAGTCCCGTTTATTGCCCGGTATCGAAAAGAGCAGACGGGTTCAATGGATGAGGTTCAGATTCAGACGATTTCTGAACGCTGGCAATACATACAAAACCTGAATCAGCGAAAAGAAGAAGTCATCAGGCTGATTGCAGAGCAGGATAAACTGACAGATGATCTAAAACGTAAAATCGAGCAATCGGTGAAGCTTCAGGAAGTGGAAGACCTTTACCGCCCTTATAAACAAAAACGTAAAACAAAGGCGACAGTCGCCAAAAGCAAAGGCCTTGAGCCGCTTGCCGACTATATCCTGACACTTCCCCAAGATGATCGTCTGGCAGCAACAGCAGACCAATACATCAGCGAAGAAAAAGAAGTGTTCACACGAGAAGAAGCGATTGAAGGCGCCAAGCACATTATTGCGGAACAAATTTCAGACGAGCCGACCTTCAGAAAGTGGATTCGCCAGGAAACCTTCAAAAGAGGAACCATTAAGTCCGCAACCGGAAAGTCGGCAGACACCGATGAGAAAAATGTGTATGAAATGTATTACGAGTATGAAGAGCCAATTGCAAAAGTCGTTCCGCATAGGGTACTGGCAATGAACCGCGGCGAAAAAGAAGATATTTTAAAGGTGTCAATCGAACCGCCTGCGGATCACATTAAGGCGTATTTAGAAAAACAAATCATTAAAAATCGCTCAACATCCGTAAAAGAGATTTTGCAGGAGACAATTGAAGACAGCTATAAAAGGCTGATCCAGCCGGCAATCGAGCGTGAAATCAGGAAAGAGCTCTCAGAAAAAGCTGATGAACAGGCGATTCATATTTTCTCAGAGAACTTGAGAAAACTTCTTTTGCAGCCGCCGATGAAAGGCAAAACCGTTCTCGGTGTTGACCCAGCCTTTCGAACCGGCTGTAAGCTCGCTGTGTCAGATGAGACTGGAAAAGTCTTGGAAATTGATGTGATCTATCCGCATGCGCCAGTCAACAAAACAAAAGAAGCCCATGAAAAAGTGAAAAAGATTCTTGAGCAGTATCAAGTCGAGATGGTGGCGATCGGAAACGGCACAGCATCCAGAGAAACAGAACAATTCATCGTCAATGTACTGAAAGACATGCCGCGCAAAATTTATTATGTGATCGTCAATGAAGCGGGTGCAAGCGTCTATTCGGCTTCAGAGCTGGCCCGAGAAGAATTCCCTGACCTTAAGGTTGAAGAGCGCAGTGCCGTGTCTATTGCGCGAAGACTTCAAGACCCGCTTGCGGAGCTCGTTAAAATCGATCCGAAGTCTGTTGGTGTCGGACAGTATCAGCATGACGTCAGCCAAAAACGCTTAAATGAATCTCTGCGGTTTGTAGTCGAAACGGTCGTAAACCAGGTGGGAGTAAACGTCAACACAGCCTCCGCCGCGCTGCTTCAGTATGTAGCGGGATTATCGAAGTCTGTAGCAGGCAACGTTGTCAAAAAACGTGAGGAAATCGGAAAGTTTTCAAATCGAAAAGAACTGAAGGACATCCCAAGGCTCGGTGCGAAAACCTATGAGCAATGTATCGGTTTCTTAAGAGTGCAGGAAGGGACAGAGCCTTTGGATAGAACAGGCATTCACCCGGAAAGCTATAAAGAAACAAAAGCGCTTCTGAAAAAACTCGGACTTTCAACAGAACATATCGGCACGGCGGAATTGAAGGACAAAATCAATCAGCTGGCGCTTTCTGAAACGGCAAAAGAGCTGGGAATCGGCGAAATCACTCTGAAAGACATTTGTGAACAGCTGACAAGGCCGGAACGCGATCCGCGCGATGAGGTGCCTAAGCCTTTGCTGAAAACAGACGTCCTTCAGCTGGAAGATTTGAAAGAGGGAATGGAACTGCAGGGCACCGTGCGCAATGTAGTGGACTTTGGAGCGTTTGTTGATATCGGAGTCAAACAAGACGGGCTTGTGCATATCTCAAAATTGAGCAATCAATTCGTCAAGCATCCTCTTGATGTCGTATCTGTCGGCGATATTGTGACAGTTTGGGTTGACGGCGTAGATGTACAAAAAGGCAGAGTATCGCTGTCTATGGTAAAATAAAAGCACTGCTTACGAGCAGTGTTTTTTCCTATAGAAATACCAGCATTGATTCAGCAGTTTAATTTGGTAATTATCTTTTTCAAGGAACGCTTTTTGCATCTGCTTTTTAAGCCAATTTGGCATAGGCTCATTCCTCCTCAGCTTTTATCATAAGAGGGACGGTGATTACCATATTGTATGCGAACGGTGAATTGTCCCGTTCAATGTTTTTTAAGTGAGGTGCACTATGGATAATATAGAGCTTCAAAAGCTGACAGAGGATATTTCTAAAACATATTTTAAAAAGCCGTTCCGCCATCAGGCGCTTTTTAATGACAGGCTTAAAACCACGGGCGGAAGGTACCTGTTAACCTCTCATAACATTGAATTGAACAGAAAATATCTGATTGAACACGGCAGGGAGGAGCTGATCGGCATCATCAAGCACGAGCTCTGCCATTATCATCTCCACCTTGAAGGAAAAGGGTACAAGCACAGAGACAGAGATTTTAGAATGCTATTGCAGCAGGTCAACGCGCCGAGGTTCTGTACACCCCTTAAGAAAAAAGCGGAAAACAAAAAAACTTATATGTATATCTGTACGGCCTGCGGCCAACAGTATATAAAGAAGCGCGCCATGAACCCTGACAGATACAGATGCGGAAAATGCCGCGGAAAAATAAAAAGAATTTTTTCGTGAAAAAGGTTGACGAATATGGCAAGCCTATGTTACATTATAAAAGTCGTCACGAGAGATAAATAAAAACATTTACCTCTTGACACTGCAAATCAAGGCTGATATAATAAGTCTTGTCTCATTATTCCACAGTAGCTCAGTGGTAGAGCTATCGGCTGTTAACCGATCGGTCGCAGGTTCGAATCCTGCCTGTGGAGCCATATTGGAGAAGTACTCAAGTGGCTGAAGAGGCGCCCCTGCTAAGGGTGTAGGTCGCGTAAGCGGCGCGAGGGTTCAAATCCCTCCTTCTCCGCCATAAGATTTCGATATAAGTTCTCAACCATCGGCCCGTTGGTCAAGCGGTTAAGACACCGCCCTTTCACGGCGGTAACACGGGTTCGAATCCCGTACGGGTCATTCCATTTCGTTGGGCTATAGCCAAGCGGTAAGGCAACGGACTTTGACTCCGTCATGCGTTGGTTCGAATCCAGCTAGCCCAGCCATTTTTATTTTTGAAATCTAATAGTAAGAGCCATTAGCTCAGTTGGTAGAGCATCTGACTTTTAATCAGAGGGTCGAAGGTTCGAGTCCTTCATGGCTCACCATTTGTCTTTTTGCGGGTGTGGCGGAATTGGCAGACGCGCTAGACTTAGGATCTAGTGTCTTACGACGTGGGGGTTCGAGTCCCTTCACCCGCACTTTATTTACAAAGTGCACGCAAATCGGTTTTACTAGGTTAAGAGCCTACTAAACCAGCACAAACACAATTTAATGATCACGCGGTCGTGGCGGAATGGCAGACGCGCTAGGTTGAGGGCCTAGTGGGTGAATAACCCGTGGAGGTTCAAGTCCTCTCGGCCGCATCTCAATAATACCAAGGGTTTAACCACCTTTGGTATTATTTTTTTGTGCGGAAATACGGCTATGAGAGAAGAGTTGCTCACCAAAACTCACCAGTTACTTAAAGTAATCATCCAAACGGTCGGCAGTTCCTTCTGTTTATTAGGAAAAAGATATCCGTTCATTGTAAAAGAAACGAACCATGTCCTATTCGTTCAAAAAACTAAAGGGTGATACATATTATACATGATTAATATGTATCACCCTTTTCTTTCTTGTTTAACAATCGCGCTTGAGGAGAACATAAGCTAATACAACTGACTCGATTTCTAAAGTTGCTCCATTCTTTTTTTAAACAACTCATCCACAACCTGTTTTAAAATCTCGTACGACTGAATTTCCTTGCTCAATTCGTAAATATTAGATAACACAATTAATTCATCTGCGTGATACATTTGTTGGAAATCAATTAGTTCGCGACGAATTGTTTCTCGATCACCCATGATTGTATACCCCAGTCGACTGTGGAGAATTTCTAATTCAAACTGTGATAACGATTCTAGGAAGTTTTCAGTGGGTGGAATAAGCTTACTTAAATTATTTGTATAAATATCAATATACACCTGCAAATGACTTGCAGAAATAAAAGATTCCTCGTCTATAGATTCTGCTGCAATCACATTAATGCAAGCGATCACATAAGGTTCTTGTAAATAAGAAGACGGTTGGAAATTTTCTCGATAAATAGAGAGCGCTTCTTCCATCGAATGGGGGAAAATTGAGCGCCAAATGCATAGGGTAAACCAAGCTTTGCAGCAATTTCCGCTGAATCCGTTGAGGATCCTAACACAAAAACAGGCACATGCGTTCCAATACCCGGATAAGCGCGAACCTCACCCTGTACACTCTTATCCCCGACAAAACGCAAAATATCATTTACTTCTCTTTCAAAGAAAAACACTCCATTATGGTTGGAACGACGAATCACATCGGCCGTTTTTTGATCCGTTCCGGGTGCGCGTCCTAATGCCAAATCTACACGATTTGGATATAATGTTTCAAGTGTTCCAAATTGCTCCGCTACGATTAATGGGGAATGATTTGGCAACATAATACCCCCTGAACCTACGCGAATGTCTTTTGTATTTGCTAATATATGTTGTACAATTGATACGGTTGCTGCACTTGCATAAGCGTCGTGATTATGATGCTCTGCAAACCAAATCCGTTTATAGCCCATATTATCTACAGCTTTAGCTAATGACACTGCAGAATCAATCCCTTGTTTCATTGTTTCTCCTTGTCTTAATGGAGCAACTGAAAAAACAGATATATCAAATTTTTTCATAATTTCACCTCTAAAATAATGAACTTATACAAGATCAATGGAAAAAACATTTTGAAAAATTGTTTCATATTAAATGGTGTCCATTCCTCTTTGATTTGCATGCAAATAAATATATACTTTCTCAAACGATCAATACATAGGCAAAATAAAGTTATTTCACAATTTCACTTTATTTTTAAAGTTTTAAGCAAACATAAAAAAATGTTCAGTGAACAAAATATGTAAAATACATCTTATTTTTCAGAAAGGATACAAGAAAATGATTGATGAAATAGATAAAAAAATACTTGATGAGCTGTCTAAAAATAGTCGCCTTACAATGAAAAAATTAGGGGAAAAAGTACATCTCACTGCACCAGCAACCGCATCAAGAGTAGTAAAGTTAATAGACAATGGCATAATAAAAGGATGTAGTATCGAAGTGAATCAAGTGAAATTAGGCTTCTCTATACATGCTTTTCTTAATATTTATATCGAAAAAATCCATCATCAACCCTATTTAGCTTTTATAGAAACACAAGATAACTATGTAATAAACAATTATAAAGTTAGTGGAGACGGTTGCTATTTGCTTGAATGTAAATTTCCTTCAAACGAGGTATTAGATCAATTTTTAAATGACTTAAATAAACATGCAAACTATAAAGTGTCGATTGTTATTGGTAAATAGTTAACTTTATAAAACGGAGATGTGCGGTCATATAACATGATATATATGCTCTAAAAAAGCCCTAGGTTGGATATGGAATTTACCAAGCTGGGGCCTTTTTATACATTATAATAACAAGCGCATTATTCATCAGACATTAATGAAGTATTATAATGCTTTTTTACTTCCTTAATAGACAAATAAAGCTGATAGTTTCCATACTTCAATAAATCATTCAGAAGGTGATTTAAAACTTCTTGTGAATGAACCGTTACCTTCAGAAGATAACATGCATCTCCCGAAATACGATGAGCTTCGCTAATTTCATTACGAGTAGCAATAAATTTCAATAAATCATCATGCGTATATGCATTCATGAAAAAGAAGACAAAGGCTGTAAAAGAAAACCCCATCTTCAATTCATCAACCACAATCGAATATGCTTTAATGATACCGTTATCCTCCATTTTTTTGATGCGATTGCCTACCGCTTGTCCTGTCATATGAATTTTTTCACCGATTTCTTTCCATTGTATCCGAGCATTTTTATTTAATAATTGGAGAATTTGAAAATCAATTGAATCAATTTGCATAGTAACTCCTTTCACAGTGAAAAAGTTTTACATAATAGTATTTCATGAGACCATCGAAAATTCAATGGAAATTATATATCCTTATACAGTATAAAAATTTTAAGAGGTGAAAAAATGACAACAGCTTTATTAGTGATTGATATTCAAAATGATTACTTTCCAAATGGGAAGATGGCTTTAACAAACCCAGAGAAAGCAGCACAAAATGCGGCTAAACTACTTTCACACTTTAGAAACACAGGCGCACCTGTCTTTCATGTACAGCATATCACAGAAGGTAACATCGCTCATTTTTTCCATCCAAATACAGAAGGTGTCGAAATTCATGAGTCAGTACGTCCATTAGAGAAAGAGACAGTCATTGTAAAACATATGCCGAATAGCTTTTTCAATACAGATTTAAATGGAAAGCTACAAGAAGAAGGGGTTAAAGAATTAGTTGTTTGCGGTATGATGTCCCATATGTGTATTGATGCAACAGTTCGTTCTGCAGTTGAACATGGTTATGTATGCCAAGTGGTAGAAGATGCTTGCGCAACAACAACATTGCAAATTGAAGATAAAATCGTTCCTGCTGAGCATGTCCATTACGCATTTATGGCCGCATTAAATGGTGTCTATGCAACAGTAAAAACCACAGAGGCATTTTTAAAATAAAAGAATTTCCTGCGCGAACATAACGTCTTTCTTTTCACAAGAAAGATGATTCAACAACTTAAAAAAGGATGTTCAGAAAAATACTTCTGGACATCCTTTATTCATTATCTTTTATTGTTTTTCAGTATCATTATTCCCATCTGATAAAAGATCAAGATGTCCTGTTTTTGATCCATAGTAAGACCATGTACAGGGATTGTTTTTGCCATAAATATAGATATTGATGAAGGTTTACATAAAGCACCTAATTGCTTGATTTACTTTAATGTTAGATCCCTCAATAACTCCATTCTCTTCTAATTTCTCTACTCTAGCTGTAGCTGATGGGCATGTTAAATGTACTCTCTCCCAGATCTTTCATTGAATTCGGCTATTATACATAATTTCTCTATAATTTTTTATCTGTTTGATCTATTTGAACGTTAATTCCTTTCGAAAATAAAGTCAAAGAGTTAAAACACTTTTTTTTATCTATGTATTCGAACGCTGCTGATATTATACACTTAACTCTGTCGATCTAAGACAAATAAAAAAAGAAAGTGAGTTGTAAATATGAATATTACACAAATTCGAAATGCAACAATTGTTGTAAAATACGCAAATAAAAAATTTTTGATAGATCCTATGTTAGCAGAGAAAGGTACGTACGCTACTTTCCCTGAAACGATCAGACAAGATTTATTTAATCCTTTGGTGAGTTTGCCAACATCAATTGATAACATTCTGGATGGCGTAGATGCGGTAATTGTTACTCATCTACACCTAGATCACTTTGATGATGTGGCAAAAAACGTATTGCCAAAAAACATCAAAATGTTTGTTCAAAATGAAGCAGATGCAAAAGAAGTAAAAGCAAGTGGTTTCAAAAATGTAGAAGTGCTACATCAAGACACTGTTTTTGAAGGGATCCAATTAGTAAAAACAAAAGGTGAACATGGCAGAGGGGAAGAGTTATTAAACTTAATGGGTGATGTTTGTGGATTAGTATTCAAGCACCCAAGTGAAAAAGTTTTATATGTAGCTGGGGATACAGTTTGGTATGATGCTATCGAAGACGAGATTCATACACATCAACCAGAAATCATTGTGGTTAATGGTGGAGACAATCAAAGATTAGATTTAGGTTCACTCATCATGGGAAAAGAAGACATCTATGAAGTTCACAAGGCTGCTCCTCATGCTAAGATTATATCTGTTCATATGGAAGCTGTTAACCATTGGACACTATCTAGAGAAGAATTAAAAAACTTTAGTAAAGAAAAAGGATTCTCAAGTAATATTTTAGTGCCAGAAGATGGCGAGTCTTACACATTTTAATATGAACACCGACAAATAAATAGAAGAAGCTCATAATTATAAAAACTAATCATGAGCTTCTTCTAATAATGAATATTTTAAATTTTAAATATATCGAAAATCCTAAATATACGGAATAACAAAAATGGAATGTTCCAATGATGACAAAAAAACTTGAAAAGCAACAAAGATGTGTCGTTAGGAGGTAGAATTCATGGTAATGACAAAAAAAGATACAAATATATCAACACAGCAGCCTCTTTGGTTACAAGGTTATATTGATTCACCAGAAAAACAAAACCAACTTTATAAAAAAACATTAAAAATCTTGATTTTTTCACAAATATTTGGGGGAGCAGGACTTGGAGCTGGGATAACAGTTGGGGCGCTTCTTGCACAAGATATGATAGGATCGGAAAATGTAGCAGGAATTCCAACTGCCCTCTTTACTTTTGGATCTGCCGTAGCTGCCCTGCTTATAGGAGCATCCTCACAACGTTTTGGTCGCAGAGCTGGACTTGCAGGTGGTTTCCTTATAGGCGGATTAGGTGCTATAGGTGTGATAATCGCGGCTTTAATTAACAGCGTTGCCCTATTATTTGTTTCTCTTCTTATTTATGGAGCAGGTATGGCTTCTAATCTTCAAGTTCGGTATGCTGGGACAGACCTTGCAAATGAGAAACAACGGGCAACTGCTGCAAGTATGGCCTTAGTTTCTACTACTTTAGGAGCTGTAGTAGGTCCTAACTTAGTTAATACAATGGGGGAATTTGCAGATTCAATTGGTGTTCCCAATTTAGCTGGTCCGTTTATTATGTCAGGAGCAGCTTTTATAATTGCTGGAATTATTCTCTTAATTTTTCTTCGTCCAGATCCGCTGTTTGTATCAACAGCTATTGCGAATGCTGAGAAAAAAGACGATAAAGTACAAATAGGAGGAAGTCTAAAAAATCCTGCTATAGACAAAAAAGGAATAATGGTAGGAGCTGTCATTATGATTTTAGCTCAACTAATCATGACAGCTATTATGACAATGACACCGGTTCACATGGGTCATCACGGTCATGGTTTAAGCGAAGTGGGATTAGTTATAGGACTCCATATTGCAGCGATGTATCTTCCTTCACCATTGACTGGTTTATTAGTAGATAAGTTTGGTCGCACAACTATGGCTATTGCTTCAGGTGCCACACTTCTTGCCGCTGGGTTGGTGGCAGCTATTGCACCGGCAGACTCATTATCATTGCTAATCCTAGCACTAGTATTACTAGGGGTAGGTTGGAACTTTGGTTTACTAACGGGAACTGCCCTTATTATAGATTCAACACATCCATCTCTACGTGCAAAAACACAGGGAACATTCGATGTTTTATTAGCACTATCAGGAGCAGCAGGTGGAGCCTTGTCAGGAATGGTTGTTGCACATTCTAGTTATACAATACTATCAATTTCTGGAGCCGTTTTATCATTGTTACTCATTCCAGTAGTTATTTGGTATTTTAGAAGGATTCAGGAAAAAGCATAAGCTTATATAACTGTCTTTGAAGAACCTAAGTAGACATTACTTTACCGGAACCTCCTTTTTCTATTTATTATAGTAAGGAGTTGATATGGCATTAGTGGCATGTATATAACTACACAATTATTTAGTTGTTCGTTGACAGTCTAAAAATAGTGCCCATCTTGTGCCCAGAATTCGTGAAAAATGATGAAAATAGGTATAAATAAAATAAACAGACGCTTTGAATAAAAGCTTTTGTAAACCATGATATGTTTTTATTAGGTTGAGGGACTCGAACTAACAAAGAAGATACCAAATTATATTGGTATCTTCTTTTGTTTTTGCACCATAGTGATCAAACTTTTCTACATGATTATAATGGTTTTTGTGTCTTACCTCCTACTTTTTAACAAATTACGATTTACCTTTATGAGAGTTATATGCACAAAACTTTATAAAAAGAGATTCAAACAGATTTAAACAATAAAGGACTATTTACCCTTTACAAATTACGACAAATACTTCATGTTTTTTGTAATTCAACCTTATTTTATGACAAATATATGAATATTTTGTCACATTGTAAAAGATGTACTTATTTTATATATTTAGAAAAAAGAGAGGGGGACCATATAAAGAACGAGAGTGAAGTTCAGAGAGAGGGCTTTTTGCCCAGATTCAGAAACCGATTTTGTAAATGTAAACTTCTTTTAAAAATGGTATTTGGGGTGGGGTTATGAGGAAAGCTTTTTTATCTAAGTCTTACAAGCAGCAATTCAGGAAATGCTTCATGTTGTTAGCAATCATATTATTAATCGTAAGTAACCTGTTTACTGTCTTGCCTAGCACAGTTAAAAAGGCAAAGGCTGTTACTTCAGATAGTAAGTGGCTAACCATGAAATATGATGGATTTTCCACTGATACTGCAAATCAATTGTTTTATTTAAATGGTTCTGCAGAAGTTCCCAATGGGACTGATTTTATACGGCTAACACCAGCATCTGAAACACAAGCTGGGGCAGCTATTAACAAAAATGAGATTTGTCCGAAAGACAATTATTCATTTAGCACAGCCTTTTCGTTTAAAATGAGTAATCCTGGCCCTAAAGGTCCAAGTGACGGGTTAACTTTTACCATACAGGGTGATACAACCAGCTCACTAACTAATGGAGGAAGCCTAGCGTTTTATGGAATTAAACCGAGTTTTACTATTAAATATGACACATTCCTAAACACAGGTTATGGCGATCCTTCTGCAAACTATATCGGACTTGCAGAAAATGGCGATCCAGTAAACAAAGCTGGATGGTATACAGACTTAGATCAATATAATACAGCTAATGGTACAAACTACGTTTTATCTAACGGAACCCAGTATTATACGTGGATCGATTATGATGGTCTAACTAAGAATGTTCAGGTTCGTCTCGGTACATCACCGGATAGGGCAAGTTCTAAACAAATTTTAGATGTAAGTGGTATAGATCTTGGTACTGTATTTAATGGAAAACCTTTTTATGCTGGTTTTACTGGGTCAACAGGATCTCCAAATTATGAGACTCATGATATCTATAACTGGTACTTTGTAAACCATTACAATCCTATTGAGACGCTCAATCCACAAAATGATTATAAACAAGCGCCTAGCACTGTAAAGGTAACGACTGATCAGTCAAATCAGCAAGGGGGATATAATGTTACGGTAACGTTGCTTGATCCATTAGGTAATCCGGTTCAGGGGGCACCACTTGATTCTTTTACTGCTTCTAGCGGAGAGTTAACTGGACCTAACGGAGAAGCCGTAACAAGTTTAGTTTCTGATGCAGATGGGAAAATTCATGCGATATTGAAAAATGCTGATCATTCTAAAGACATTACAATATCGGCATCCAATGGCTGTGCAAATGATTCCGGCACAATTCCAGCTGGAAACAAGCCACCAACCGCCCCGGATGATTCAAAGACTACGACGGTAAATACACCGGTCTCCGGAGAAGTAAGCGGGTCAGATCCAGATGGTGATAGTTTAACCTATAAAGAAGGTAAGAAACCAAGCCATGGGACGATTAAAGTAAATGATGACGGGACGTGGACCTATACACCTGATAAAGACTATTCTGGTGACGATTCATTTACGATTATTGTTGATGATGGGTATGGTGGGACGACAGAAACGACAATCACAATTCATGTTAATTATAACCCTCCATCACTAGAGTCGAAAAAAACTGCGGATCTGAAAGAAAAAGCAGCAGGAAATAAGGATGCTGATCATCCAGAAGTGGGAGACACACTGCTTTACACTATTCAGACTCGAAATACGGTTGAAAACAGTCTTGTGAAAAATCTTGTGATCTCGGATACTCTTCCGGAAGGATTGGAATATGTTCCAGGAACATTAAAAGTAGATGGTACTGGAGTAAGTGATACCAATGATGATGATCATGGGCATTACGTCGACGGAAAAGCTACAGGCGAATTTGGAAATGTAAGCGATACGAAATGGCATGCTGTGACATTTGAAGCCAAGGTGCAGCCGGGGCAATCGGGTAAGGATATTGTTAACACAGCAAGCGTGACAGGGGACAATATTGATACTCCGGATAAACCAAAACAAGAAGTCAAAGTGTATCCGCGAAATCCTGAACTAGAGTCAAAGAAAACATCTTCTATTCAGGAAAAAGGTGAAGGTAATACTGATGCAGATCATCCTGAGGTGGGGGATACACTTCTCTACAAAATTCAGACTCGAAATATTTCTGAAGACAGTCTAGTAAAAAATCTCGTCATTTCAGATGCAATTCCTGAAGGGCTGGAGTATGTCCCAGAAACATTAAAAGTAGACGGCACTGCGGTAAGTGACTCAGAAGGCGATGACCAAGGTCACTACGCAGACGGCAAAATTGTAGGAGATTTCGGTGAAGTCACTGACATGGAATGGCATAATGTCACGTTTGAAGTGAAAGTGAAAACGGGCCAAGCAGGTAAAGACATTGTCAACACTGCGAATATCAGCGGTGATAATGTCGACATTCCTAACAAACCTAGTAACGAGGTCAAAGTATATCCGCGTGATCCTGTTTTAGAATCAGAAAAAACGGCGAAGAATTTTGACTCGGCCAAAGAAAAATATGAAGTAGGAGACACTGTAGTCTACACCATTAAGGCACGTAATAAAATAACGGAAAGTACCTTAGAAAATCTTGTGATTTCAGATGAGCTTCCAGCTGGTTTATCATATGTAGATGGCAGCTTAAAAGCAAGCAATGGGGGGGAAGCAACAGTCAAGGACGGCAAGGTTGCTGCTAACTTTGGCGACGTCACTGACACTGAGTGGCGGACTGTGACATTCCAAGCGAAAATTGAGTCCGGATATGCGGAAAAAACGATTAAAAACGTGGCAGCCGTTGACGGCAGCAATATCGATTTACCGGACAAGCCTGAAACAAGTATCAAAATTGATCCTAAGGATCCGAAACTAGAATCAAAGAAAACAGCCTCCATTAAGGAAAAAGCTGATGGAAATAAAGATGCGGACCATCCGGAATCGGGCGACACGCTTCTTTACACAATCCAAACCCGAAACACGGTTGATGACAGCCTTGTCAAAAATCTTGTCATCTCGGATTCTCTTCCGGAAGGATTAGAATATGTTGCAGGGACATTGAAAGTGGATGGTACAGCAGTAAGTGATGAGCAAGACGATGATCATGGATATTATGCCGACGGTAAGACGTCAGGAGAGTTTGGCAATGTGACCGATACGAAGTGGCACTCTGTGACATTTGAAGCAAAAGTGAAGTCTGGTCAAGCAGGAAAAGATATCGTCAACACTGCAAACATCAGCAGTGACAATATCACGACTCCTGATAAACCGAGCCATGAAGTGAAAGTATATCCGCGAATTCCTGTTTTAGAATCTGAAAAGACAGCGAAGAACCTCGACACAGACAAAAAGAAATACGAAGTAGGCGATACTGTTGTTTATACGATTAAGACCCGGAACACAGTATCCGATGGTAAAGTAGAGAATCTGGTTATTTCAGATAAACTTCCAGCCGGATTGAAGTATGTCGAAGGCAGCTTGAAAGCGAGCAATGGTGGAGAAGCAACAATCAAAGACGGCAAGATTATTGCTAACTTTGGCGATGTCACTGACACTGAGTGGCGGAGTGTGACATTCCAAGCGAAAATTGAGTCCGGATATGAAGGCAAAACGATTAAAAACGTGGCAACTGTCGAAGGCAGCAGTATTGATAAGCCGGATAAGCCTGAAGCAGACATTACAGTCCAACAGAAGGACCCTGTATCTGACAAACCAGAGGTACCTGGAAAACCAAGCAAGCCTAGTAATCCAACCAACACTAGCAATCCAGAAAAGCCAATCCAAACTGAGCCTACAACTAAAGATCAGGGAAGTGACACAGGAAATGAACTTCCAAATACAGCAACAAATACGTATAATCTGATCCTTGTTGGTTTGGTATTGTTAGTAGCAGGAACTGCACTCTGGTACTTTAGAAGAAAAAGAAATGCCTGATGTTGCATGAAGAAATACCTTCCTATATGCATCATTATTGCTGGACTCGTTTTTATAGGTTACGGGATCTGGGAAGTGATGGACATCAGTCATAAAACAGAACAAACTTTAGATGAGGCAAAACTTGCACTAAAGAGCCCTTCTGGAAAAAATGCAGGCTCAGATAAAGAAGGATTTAAGCCTAAGTTCGGGGAGGCGGTTGGCATTCTGGAGATTCCAAAGATCAACGCCGAGCTTCCGATTGTAGAGGGAACCGATGCGGATGATTTGGAAAAAGGAGTCGGCCACTACAAAGGCAGTTATTATCCAGATGAAAACGGGCAGATTGTTCTATCAGGTCATCGGGATACCGTCTTCCGTCGAACGGGAGAACTGAAAAAAGGTGATCAATTAAAGGTTAAGCTGCCATATGGAAGTTTTTCATATGAAATAGACAAAACAAAAATTGTGGACAAAACAGATAAGTCTATTATTACGCTGCAGCATGATAAAGAGGAGCTTATACTTACAACTTGTTATCCCTTTTCATATATCGGTAATGCGCCGAAACGGTATATCATTTATGGAAAACGGATATGAGAACAAAGATTAGGCTGACGATCATTTTCGTCAGCCTTTTTATAATAAGGAAGAGATTAAAATTCTTAATCGATATAAGAAAAAGCAGGTCACTTTTTAACCAGAATTGATAAAACCATAGAATTGATGGCAAATGAGTATAAAGTGTGTAATGAAAATAAGCTTTCATAACCAGTGATATGGATTTACTATGTTGAGGGCCTAGTGGGTGAATAACCCGTAAAGTTCAAGTTCGCTCGGCTGCATCAATGATACCAAGGGTTGTAGACCTTTGGTATTTTTTGTGCTTATTTTTAAAATTGTCTACTGCCCTCAAACTGCCTACTTACCTTCAGTAAGCCAACTAATTTAAATTACTAGTGATTTTCTGTTTATTTGGATTTAGCTATTCGTAAACATCAATTGTGTCCACAACTTCTGCCCCTTCAGAGTGGTAACCAAGAATTGTTGTTCGGTTTGCACCATCAGAACCGTTTACTGTTGTTTTTGGAAATTGATCACCTGTTGCATCACTGAATATCATAAAATGTACCGCCAAGAACCACAAATTACACCAGATCGATAAGTGAACCTGACGGAATCATGAATTTCGTCAGGTTCTTTCTGCATTCTGGTTCATGATTAAATCAAAGTAATCTTAGTAAACATAAAAGTATTTTATATTTTTCTATAAGTTTACTTTACTTTTATATAAGGTGAGTTTATAATTTGGTTCAAGAGGTGATGGTCATGAAGAAAGATTTTGGTGATTCGATCTCAAATAAGGTTTATGAATATCGTGTACTTGCCAGATTGTCTCAGCAAGAATTAGCAAAGAAAGTCGGGGTTTCCAAACAAACCATCTTTGTAATGGAGAAAGGAAATTATGTTCCGACTCTGCTGTTAGCTTTTCGAATTGCCAAATTTTTTAATGTGGATGTAAACGAGATTTTTACTTATGAGAAAGGAAATGATCAAAAATGAAAATGAATTCGATCACAGATACGATCACTAACGCTATTTTTTCTCCTTTAAAGTCCTGGGCTGAACATTCTCCGGGAAATTGGAGTATTCTCATTGGCAGCGGATTTATATTGCTTGTAGTTGGATTGATTCTGACAATCGTATTTACTAAAAAAATGGGTAAGACTGACGAAAGAACAAACCAAATCGCTTTAAAAGGTTGCTTCTGTATGTTATATGCACTAATTTTGTGCGACTTGGTTTTCCCAAAAGAATATATGTGGCAAGTTTTCTTCTTATTTAAGTATTCTATTGCATTCTTCGCTTCAGCAATCTATCTAGCCGTTCGATATAAAAAAGATTTTTTGTGAATTCAATTACCGAGAAAGATAGTGTCTCTGTAGTTTTAATTGTTTTAGGAGAGGGAACGAATATGAAATCATTTTATAATGAGATTTGGAGATGTGGGAAAGTATGGGGGTTTTTTGCTCGCCAATTATTAACCACAATTCATACAAACCGTTAGAGATGATGTAGAATGTAATGAAAATAAGCTTTCATAACCAGTGATATGAATTTACCATGTTGAGGGCCCAGTGGGGTGAATAAACCGTAAAGGTTCAAGTTCTCTCGACCGCATCCCAATAATACCAAGGGCTTAACCATCTTTGGTGTTATTTTTTGCGGAAAATACGGCAACAAATGTACCGCATTGTGGAGTTCACTAAAAAAGTGCTGACCTCTGCACAACATCGTTGCGCGAGTCTGCACTTTTATTCTGCGATTATGGGGAGTTTATTTTAATCCGTTGTTAGCCGCGCCGATACTTGGCTTTTAGAAGCTTTTTTTAAGTGGCTAAAACCAACAAATTTTTTGCCTTCTTCATCCCATAGGCGGAACTTTAACGACTTAAGGCTTGTAGCCAGTGTAATGGTCGGAACGTTTTGCAATGGTTCAGTGTTGTTATGCACTTTTTCAAGCTTATAGTTTGGGACTCTCGGGCTTAAATGATGAACATGATGAAAACCGATATTGCCTGTTAGCCACTGCATGACTTTTGGAAGCTTATAAAAAGAGCTTCCTTCAACTGCTGCTTTTACATATTCCCAATGCTCATCTTCTTCAAAATAAGAATCCTCAAACGTATGCTGAATATAAAACATCCAAATTCCGAGAGAGCCTGATATCATAAAAATCGGTACCTGAACCAGCAGGAAGTTTTGCCAGCCAATAGCCCAACATAAAAGTGCTGCCAAAGCGACGATCCCCAGGTTCGTTACATACGTATTCATCCGTTCTTTGCGTTTTGCCCCTTTTCGATTAAAACGATTGGCAATCCCGAAAACGTAAATCGGCCCAATAATAAACATAACAAACGGATTTCTGTACAATCGGTACATTATTTTTGTCTTAGTTGAGCCTTTCTTATATTCCTCAACCGTCAGTATCCAAATATCGCCTGTACCGCGTTTGTCCAGATTGCTGCTTGTCGCATGATGGACAGAATGGTCGTGTGCCCAATGATCAAAAGGATGCAGAGTCAGAATTCCTGTTAATGTTCCAAGGATTCGATTCGCCTTTCTGTTCTTAAAAAAGGAATAGTGGCAGCAATCATGAAAGATGATGAAGGTTCTCACTAAAAAACCTGCCGCAACAACAGAAATCGCTAACGTAAGGAAATAAGAAATCGACAAGCTCTTATATGCCAAACACCATAATAGGAAAAATGGTACCAATGTGTTAATGATTTGACAAATGCTTTTGTGTAAATCGGACTTTTCATAAGGTGTAACCAGTTTTCTCAAAGTCCTTAGGTTTTGTTCTTTCATATTCAAAAGTTTCCCCTTCCCTGGTGATCTTCTAAGTGTAGAAAACGGTTTATAGCCTTTGGAGGTCCAACGTGATACACCCCATATATGATAAGTATTCTTCCCATTCACCTGTAAAATTATTGGAAATAATAAACTGATTTCCAGTTTATTATTAGCAGAGTCAGCCGGGATACAAAAGGCGTATGAAGATTATACCCAGCACTTTATTGGGTCAAACTCTCTCAATGCTCCCCCATGGGGATCGATTTATTTGACCGTGAACATTGATTGTTTGAGGAAAAAAGGAATGAAGTAATGGGTATATCCATGAGTGACTGTTTGGAAACATCTGCAGAAACAAAGTTTTACAAGTGAACAGCCCTGCTTTTAAAAGATTATCTTGCTCTTGAACAAGAAACAGCTGAGCTATTCATTAATGAAGTACTATTAAGTTAAAGAAAGACACTCGTGGTTCATTTTTCACGTTGTTTTCAAACCAAAGTTTTTAATAGGCCTCTTATTCTGCGCTGGTATACACATGTTTAACAAATAATGCCATGAATAAATCGGAAATATAATTTGCAGTTATTTCCGATTCCTGATATAATAAAGAAGAATTATTTTTGTTCGGTGTAAAGGATAGTATGAAGATTGACTTTTCGTCTTGATGATACTTTGGGCAAGGATAGTATATACTGTGTGGTTACACACTAGGAGGCAACAAAAATGGAACAAGGTACAGTTAAATGGTTTAATGCAGAAAAAGGTTTTGGTTTTATCGAACGCGAAAATGGAGACGATGTATTCGTACACTTTTCTGCAATCCAAAGTGACGGATTCAAATCTTTAGACGAAGGTCAAAAAGTATCGTTTGACGTTGAGCAAGGTGCTCGTGGAGCTCAAGCTGCTAACGTTCAAAAAGCTTAATCTTCAATCGTTTATACAAACAGGCTCTTTATATAGGGCCTGTTTTTTTATGTCTATATCATACTCAATAAAAAACCCTACTCAACGTTCGAGTAGGGAGATGCTACAAGGTATAGAAAAAGATTTAAAACTTCAAAGGTTTGTTTACAGTATAACATACTGGATTGACAATATGCGGAATGTATATAAATTATTTAATGTTTTGTTCAAATATAACTCTTTCTTTTTTCACGTTCGTTACTTTAAGTAAGATTAGATGAATTATAAAAATGGTTTCATCTAGATGTTACCAACTCGCATATCTCTTGTATGAAAAGAAGATAAACAATTATTATTCAATGTCGCAGTGGATATCAGAAATTCTTAAAGATAATTGAGGAGATCGATTGTTTTTTCTCCTGGAATAATCACTTAGAGATACCTAAAACAATGAAAGCCCTACCTCTCTTCCATCCTTACGGCTCCTTGTCCGTGCCAGTGTGAATCAGGATACTAAAAACAAGTGACTATTTTATTGAGTTTTTTGGTGAAACTTCAATCTTCGCAGAAGAAATGTAAATAATAAAAATGGATTAGAATGTAGGAATAACAAAAGAGGTCGTTAATGTTCTAAACATAAGTTGGAGAAGTTTTGCTTTTCATCATAATATTCCGAAATATCTTTAGGGATGAAATACACTATCTAACAGAAACTTTTTATTTGTTTTTCAGTGATTCCTTTAATTACTTCCAGTTCACTAATCAAAAATTCATATGCATTATCCAGCATTTTTTTTTCGCTTGCATTAAGTGCTTTTTCTTTCTTCATACGCATTAAATCACGTACAACTTCAGCGCCTTCTTGTATTTCACCCGTTTTTATTTTGTCCGTGTTTATTTTATACCTTTGCTTCCATGGCAGTAACCTATCTGATTCTCCATGCTGAAAAATGTGCATAATGTGTTTTAATGCAAGTATATCGGTAACTGGTCGTATATTCGAACTCAATATTTTACGCGTTGGAATCATAACTGTCATATTACTGATTGACATTCTTATGACATAATACTGTTGTTTTTCCTCTAAGAATTCTTTTTCTTCTATGGCTTCAATTATACCTGCTCCGTGCATTGGATAAACAATGTTATCGCCAATTTGAAACATATCATCCACCTCCATATATGGTAACCTTCTTAAGATTACCATATGTGGAGGTGTAATATCAAAATTTTAATAATAACATGATCGAATTTTTGATGTCAATAACTTTTTTAAAAAACAGATCGAGAAAAACAATAGGGAACGTGACGGATTTCCAATCAAGGAAAAGGTCAATTGATCCGTGTATATCCTAAAACTTCGACTAATTAACATAGATCAGTTTTTCATTGAAAATGGGTTATTCCATTTCCTTTAGGAATTCATGACTTGGCTCAACGACATCACAGAAATGATTTGAGTAGAAATAAGAAGGAACGATATTTGTGAAATGTCAGCTAAAAATATTTAAAGCACATGATTAAGTTCTAATTTCTTTATCGATCGTTCTCAAATTTGATATGGATAACGGCCCACTTACTTAATGATGCATTTTCACTTATCTTGCGAACAGAAAAAGGTTTGTGGATATTGAACATTTTGCCACCGAGATTGGCATTATTATCAGGGAAATTGACAACCTTCAAATGGGTATTGAGGTGAGAAGAAAAATAAAGAAAGGAGAGATTATAAATGAAGACCAGAACAAAAAGAAGTAAAGGGGAAAGAACAAGGTTAATTGAAAAGCAAACTATATAAAATAGTTTGCTTTTTTTTGTTATGAATTCACTTCTTTTTCTTTCTCTTTAATGACTAATAAAACACCGCTAAGAATTAAAAACGAACCTATCCAAAATGTCCCGCCTATTTGTTCTCCAAGCAAAATCCATCCGAGTAAGGTTCCAACCAGAGGCTGAAAAAAGAAAAAGAGGCCTCCACTTGAAGCATTTAATAATTGTAAGCCACGGTTCCACAATAAAAAAGCACAAGCAGTTGAAACAATTCCCAAATACAAAAGACCACCTAGAATTTTAGGGTCATGCAGTTGTGGCGTAAAAATCGTGCTAGGGGAGTATCATTAACAGGGACTCCATTTATTAATAGAATAAACCTTATGAATTAATGTCTCATATGAATTTTTTTGTATGATAATGGCGTCATATTCATCGCTTGTTGAAATTTACTTATGAAATAACTGGTACTGTTAAATCCAACTTGATAAGACACTTCTGTCACATTGGATTCAGGGTGTTGCAGTAATAATAAGCTTTTTTGAATTCTATAATCCATTACATAACGTAATGGCGTCTTATTCAGCATTCGTTTAAAATAACGGCAGCACTCAGAACGGCTCAGTTGGCCAGCTTTTGCAATGTCCTCTAATGTGATTTTTTCAGCATAATGGAGATGGATCCAGTTTAACATTTGTTTCATTCGATGACTTTTTATCATTTCAGATTGATCGTACTCTAATTGAAAACCATTAACGACCAGGTTTTTCCACATTAACGTTAATTGCATCGTAATGTCAATCTCATAGAGCGATGTCTTTTGTTGAATCAATTGATTTATTTTTTTAACAGCATCTAGAATATTTTTTGCCCACTGTTGATTTCCATCCAAAAATAAATAGGACAAATTGGTTGAAAACATATAGGGCTGAACATAGCTTGAATACAGTTCCTGAGATAAAACGAAATGGGGTGACACATTCAAGCAAATATACGTACAATCCGAGCCTTCCTTTTCTTCGGCCATGTGCAGGCAGCCACTATTGATAAATAATCCATCCCCTTCGTGAACCTCTATTTTTTCTTCATTTATTTGAAAGAGAGCTATTCCTTTTAGTATCAAAACAAATTGGATTTCATCATGCCAATGAAGCGGAATATAGCCATTTATATTTTGATTGATCCTTGTCTTGTAACAGGCAACCGGTAATTCTACCGTTCGGTGCTCTGTTAATTCTTTTAAATTTTGATCGATCGCAAAATTCTTCATTCTGACTTCTCACCTCAATATATTTATATTTTTTCATTCAATTTGAGTATTTTTTATCATGTTTTGTATTTATTATAACACTATTATTATATTTATTAGTGAGGAGTCATGTATGATTACTTCCAATAGAAAAATGGGATTGTTCTATGTTATAACAGGGGCGACATGTTGGGGAATTGGAGGCACAGTAGCCAAAAAGCTTTTTCAAGAATATCAAATTGATGTCAATTGGCTTGTAACGACACGCTTGCTTACGGCTGGAATGTTACTTTTAATGCTGCAATTGTTCAGAAAGGATCGTTCCCAGGTTATTGAGGTGTGGAAACACAAAGCGTCGGCTGGCCAGCTCCTAATCTTTGGCCTATTGGGAATGCTAGCTGTGCAGTACACATATATGGCATCCATTCAACATGGGAATGCTGCCGTTGCTACATTATTGCAATATTTATCCCCAGTAATCGTCATTATCTACACGCTTTTGCGAAAACAAACGGTTCTTACCAAACAAGATATCATTACTGTTGTGCTTGCTTTAGTGGGTTGCTTTTTTTTGTTAACAAATGGTTCAATGTCTCAACTTTCAGTGCCGGCAGCTGCAGTAGTATGGGGAGTTTTATCAGGATTCGCGGCAGCTTTTTATACTTTGTATGCCGTTGGTTTATTAAATAAATTTGATTCTCTTGTCGTTGTAGGTTGGGCTATGATTATTGGCGGTTTTGCATTGGGTTTTATCCATCCGCCATGGCAACTGGATTTTCAACGATTAACTGCTGAGGCGTATGCATATATTTTATTTGTGATATTATTTGGAACAATGATTGCGTTCTGGTTCTTCATAAAAAGCTTGGAAAGCCTTTCTCCCAAAGAAACAAGCCTATTAGGCAGTTTAGAACCTCTATCCGCTGTTGTAACAACTGTCGTTTGGTTAAAAGCGCCATTTGGTTCTTTTCAATGGATTGGTGCTATTTGTATTATAGGGATAACTTTAATATTGGCTTTAAATAAAGAGCCTTCTATGCAGAGTGAAAAGTCGATATTACAGATTAGGAATCATGCAAATCGGGATATATAGGGGCTTTTTTTGCTTACATGACCGGTCCGGCAATGAAAAACACTGGTGGAGTTTGAGCCCTCTCGGCAGTATCAAAAATACCAAGGGTTTTGACGCCCTAGGTATTTTTTCTTCAAGAACCTTCAATTTTTCTTCTCTGATCGAAAAACGTATTACTTTTTTGTAATTGGTATCCAAATTTCACTTTTAAAAGATGGTGATGTTACATCCTTATGCTCGTTCCACAATATTTCTGGACCTTCTATTTGTTCGTAATTTGACGATGGAAACCATTCGGAATAAATGCGTCCCCATACTTCTTGCAGTGTATCCGGAAATGGCCCGATTGATTCGAATACAGCCCATGTTGAGGCAGGAACTTCAAGCCGTGAGAAGTTATCTGGACACCGTTTCGTTGTGGCTGCGCCAATATAGTGATCGAGCTCTCCGTTTTCCTCTGTCCGACCTTCAGAAAAATTCGTGGATGCACTAATGAGGCCTGATGGTGCTACATTAGATAGCTCTTTTAGTTTATTTATTGCTTTTTCATCTAAACTTTCCCACATAGATGCAATTTCCGGATTAATTCCTTTGAAAATAATAGGAACTCTTTTTTTAATGCCAACGATGCGAAATGCCTCTTTTTCTTCAATACGGTAGTTCATTTCATTTCCTCCTTTAATTGTTAGCTGGAAGGTCATTCGTGGATAAGCTTTAAGGGAATGGCCATTAAGTCTGGCTTGTGATGGGTTTATGCCATGTAAATTTTGGAATGCCCGTGCAAAAGAATCTGGTGAGTTATAACCGTACTTTATTGCAATATCAATCACTTTTACATTGCTGTCTTTCAGTTCAAAAGCTGCAAGAGTAAGACGTCTGCGACGAATATATTCCGATAATGAAATACCTGAAAGGAAGGAAAACATCCTTTTAAAATGATATTCAGAGCAGAAAGCAAGCTTTGCTGCCTCTTGAAAATCAATATCGTTAGTGAGGTTTTCTTCAATATACTTTAACGCCCTATTCATACTTTTAAGCAAATCCATTTATTTGGCCTCCTTTAACCAAAGAATAACAGGAGTGAAATGTATTTATCCGACATTCTGTGCACAGTTTTGCAGGATGACTTATATGAAATAAAGTAAGTGATTCACTTGTATTTGTACAGGTTTTATTGAAGCATGCTGTTCATAAAAAGGCATCAATAAAAGATAATTATAATTGTCTTATAAGCAGCACATTCATATAATTGAGTGAAAAAGGATGCGTATCATGCCTATCAATTCTTTTGAAAACTATCCGATGAGCTGGAAGCCATCGATTGATAAAGCTGAAAAGCCTATTTATAAAGCACTTGCAGGGCAATTGGAACAGGATATTTTAAACGGAGTTTTATTACCTGGAACAAAACTTCCTCCACAGCGAGAATTGGCCGATTATCTAGATTTAAATGTGAGTACGATTTCAAAAGCATTTAAAGTGTGTGAGTTAAAAGGGCTGCTGAGTGCGACTGTAGGGAGCGGCACATTTGTATCGTATGATGCGTTGTCGAATGCGTATTTACTTGAGGATACTAAGCCGACACATTTAATTGAAATGGGAGCAATACTTCCAGATCACGCTTCATATGAGCCCTTGTTATACCAACTAAAAAACATGGTTCATGAGGAGGATTATGAAAAATGGTTTAGCTATGGCCGGGCAGGTGAAAGCCTTTGGCAAAAAGATGCAGCTGTAAAGCTCATCCAAAGAGGCGGATTTGAAACATCCGTTGATCACATTTTATTTGCAAATGGAGGGCAAAATGCGATTGCTGCGACTTTGGCGAGTCTTTGTAAGCCTGGAGATCGCATCGGAGTTGACCATCATACGTACCCTGGATTAAAAACTGTTGCATCATTGCTTAGTGTGCAAATCGTACCGATAAAATCAGAGAACGATGAAATGAGTCCGGAGTCACTTGAATATGCGTGTAAAAACGAAAATATTAAAGGTTTGTATTTAATCCCGGATTATCATAATCCGACGACTTCCTTTATGTCTGTTGAGAATCGAAGAATGGTTGCAGACATTGCAAAGAAATATAATCTGTTTGTTATTGAGGATGCATCGTACCATCTTCTTAGCAAAAAGCCGCTTCCGGCACTCGCCTCATTCGCACCGCAACAGGTTATTCATATTGCAAGTTTATCAAAATCGTTAGCGCCAGGCCTGCGTTTGGCTTATGTAGCAGTGCCGAGACAATATAAGGAGCCAATATCAAAGGCGCTTTATAATTTAAATATAACCGTTTCCCCGCTATTAGCTGAACTTACTGCTCGCACGATTGTATCAAATCAATTTGAAGTCTTAATTGAGAGTCATCGTGAACAAACCATTCGCAGAAATCAAATCGTAAACCGATATGTTGCGGGATATACATGTTTAGGTGTTGAAACAGGCATTTTTCGTTGGTTGATGTTACCCGGTAAAATAACTGGCGCTCAATTTGAAGAGTTGGCTGCTCGACATGGCGTGCAAGTGTATGCGGCTGAACGCTTTGTAGTAGGCAATAGTTGTCCTGAAAGGGCTGTAAGGGTTTCTGTCTGTGCACCAAAAACACTTGAAGAGCTTGAACAAGGATTAATGATCCTGAGACGTTTGCTAGACGATCTTACCTAATATTGTTTGCCATACAATTATGACATTGTATGGCTTTTTTGTGCGTGTTATGATGATCCACATCTAGAGGGAGGTTTATACAAAATTGGCTTTTAGAAAGGAAGGTCAGATGATGTTAGACAAGGACAGCGTAAAAGCAATAGATGTTCAAACTGCTTCATTACAAAGCTACATCAGTTCACCAGAAAAACAAAAATCGTTATACAAGCGTACACTATTCGTTGTGAGTATCTCACAAATTTTTGGCGGTGCGGGGCTGGCGGCAGGAGTGACTGTCGGTGCGCTTATTGCACAGCAAATGCTTGGCACTGATGCGTTTGCTGGTCTTCCTTCTGCTTTGTTTACTTTAGGGTCAGCAGGATCTGCATTAATTGTTGGAAGACTTTCTCAACGTTATGGCCGTCGAACAGGTCTTTCAGCTGGCTTTATGATTGGCGGACTTGGAGCAATAGGCGTTATTATGGCAGCAATCATAAATAGTATTTTCTTGTTATTTATTTCGTTGCTTATTTACGGTGCAGGTACAGCCACTAATTTACAGGCCCGTTATGCAGGTACAGACTTAGCAAATCATAAGCAGCGAGCGACTGCTGTTAGTATAACCATGGTTTTTACTACATTTGGCGCAGTGGCAGGTCCAAGCTTAGTGAATGTGATGGGGGATTTCGCTCTTTCTATTGGTGTTCCATCACTTGCTGGCCCTTTCATTTTAGCCGCAGCAGCATATATGTTAGCAGGTGTGGTCCTTTTCATTATGCTTCGTCCAGATCCATTAGTTATAGCAAGAACAATAGAAGCGGCAAATGAAGAGCCTGGTGATAAAGGACATTTGGCGGCAACTGAGCATACAGAAAACAAAAAAGGGATAATCGTTGGGGCAACGGTTATGGTTCTTACCCAAATAGTAATGGTAGCTATTATGACAATGACACCGGTTCATATGAGACATCATGGGCATGACTTGGGTGCAGTCGGTCTTGTTATTGGTTTTCATATAGGTGCTATGTATCTCCCTTCACTGGTTACAGGTGTTCTTGTAGATAGGTTGGGACGTACCGCAATGGCTATTTCCTCTGGAACAACGTTGCTTTTGGCAGGTGTAATAGCAGCATTTGCTCCGGGAGATTCTATGGTTCTTCTCGTCATTGCTCTTTCTTTACTGGGATTAGGGTGGAATTTTGGTTTGATCAGCGGGACTGCCCTTATTGTAGATTCAACTGATACTGCCACACGAGCTAAAACGCAGGGGACAGTGGATGTTCTGATTGCGTTGTCAGGAGCTGCTGGCGGAGCATTATCTGGAATGATTGTGGCAGGTTCAAGTTACCTCGCATTATCACTTATTGGAGGGATTTTGTCCTTATTACTCATTCCGGTGGTGGTATGGTCTAGGGGCCGCTAAAGGGTAGGATTGTTTAATTTACATTAATTTGTTATATTGTTAGATAAAGTATATTGCAGCATCTAATATTCTAACGAACTATAGTTGCTCCATTAAATCTATTATAAAGATTTGAACAGGATTCCTTATAGCTATGTCACTCACTGCATATTCTTTAATTGAATCACATAAAATGGTTATCGGATTTGAAAAAGGCAGGATTACTCGCTTTAGGTAAAGGAGTCATAACGTTGTTAAAAAGGTTTTCTCTTGTTTTTGTTACACTAATGATGTCTATCGTTGTTGTTTTAGCGGCTGCTAAAGAGTCGCCTGGAGATCATGTCATCTCATTTGATGAACCTATTATCTTGATGATCTCAATTGGAATCGTTGTATTTTTATTTATCCCTCCATTAGTCATGTCCTTTTTTGGCAATTTGGTTGTAAGAATAATATCTGGTGTATACCAATGTTTTATCGTTTTCACTTTTCTGGGGCTCATTCCAATTGGTTTTCTTATTCCCAATGGCTTTTTGACAATTTTAGTTTCTATTGCAGGAACTTTAGTCAGTATAGCTAGTGTTGCCGTAACCTTATGCATTGGCAAGAATAAAAAAGATATATAATCATCGAATTGTTATTTTTTCAGATTGTCAGTGAAATAATTATACAAAAAGAGAAGGCTTGTGGGCCTTCTTTTTTTTTGTTGCATCATCCCTACTTTAAGCTTAATCTATTGAATAATAAGAGAAGGAACCTAGAGAAGAATAAAATAAATACCGAGATGTCAAAAATAAAACTGGACTTCATTATTGTCAATTCACGTAAATGTAAAAAGCTTGGAAAGAGAGGAATTCCTTCATGACAAATAGCAGAACGAATCCGAAGGTTGATGAATTTTTAAGTAAAGCGAAAAAGTGGAAGGAAGAATTTGAGAAGTTGAGAACCATCATTCTTGACTGTGAGCTGACTGAAGATTTTAAGTGGATGCATCCTTGTTACACATACAATAATAAAAATGTCGTTTTAATACATGGGTTTAAAGAATATTGTGCGCTTCTGTTTCACAAAGGTGCCCTATTACAGGATGCCCATGGAATTCTCATTCAACAAACGGAGAATGTACAGGCGGCGCGCCAGATTCGGTTTACAAATGTTCAGGAAATAAATGAGCTAGAAAACATTTTGAAAGCCTATATTCACGAAGCCATTGAAGTTGAAAAAGCCGGTTTGAAAGTGGAAGTTAACAAAAATATTGAATTGAACATTCCTGAAGAACTTCAAAATAAATTCGATGAAATCCCTGCCTTGAAAACTGCTTTTGAAGCATTGACCCCGGGACGGCAAAGAGCGTACACTCTTTATTTTTCTCAAGCCAAACAATCCAAAACCCGAGAATCGAGAGTCGAAAAATATGTGCAAAAAATTCTCGATGGAAAGGGATTAAAGGATTAGGCACGCCAAGGTTCAGGCTAAAGGAATAGCATCATAGCGTAATAAGATCCTTTCTATAGAAGAAAAACAAGCATAGTAAGATGCTTGTTTTTCTTAGGACAACATTCACTTACTGCTGAAATGCTTCTTTAGATTAACATTGTATGCCACTAGCAGCGCTATAAAATATTAATGCAACACCTAGAAATAGCTCATCGGTACGGCTCATCACATTTAGAATGCCTCCAACTGATAGGAGAACTAATAGAACCGGAAGATTTTTCAGCAAGTTACTGCACTTCAAACTTTGTTTTTATATTAATATATCTTATTTCCTTATTAACCATTGTATTTAGTCAGGTGCAGACAAACGAATACTGATTAATGAATCATCATGATATCAATGAGCCGCTTGATTTTTTCATCGTCGCCTGTATCAACGTACACTGTTTTTCTGTTTTTTATGATACTCTCAGTCACTTCCCGCATGACACCTTTTTCTACATCATCAGCAGAATCCCAGCGTAAAGGCACATTATATACATGAATCGTGCCATCCCCATTGCCATGATAAGTGACTGATCCATCCACTAAACGAGAACCTGCTAACTGGGTTACATCTTCTGGATAGCTGGCACTTGTATCATCATTAGGATTAATTGGCTCGCCAGCCGAAATATGTCGAACATTTAATTCATCTATCTCTTGATTAGGTCCGAGTTGAAGCCAAACTCTGGCATATTCGATTTTTTCCGAAGAGTATGCTGCCAATACATTGTCTTCTTTGCTTTTCTCTTCTGCTGAAGAGGTATCATTTGCAGCTTTTGTTGCGGATTCTTCTGATTCTGTTATTGGCTCCGCTTCATCCTTGCGTATTTTGGTGCTCTCTTCAGGCTCAGTGTGTTTTTCGTCAGATTGTACAGCAGAAGCTTGATTTGAAGGTTGTTGTGCTTCTCCATCCTTACTGTCCGTACATCCAGCAAGCAAAATCATAAGCAGCAGGGCAGTATTGCAATAACATATCTTTCTGCGTTTCTTCATTTTTTCATTCCTCTCTATTAATTCAGGTCAGCTTCATATATAAGTTTATGTATCTAAATATTACCATGGAATAGATAGGATGATATTGAAAACTGTTTAAGAAGAGGAAACGATCTTGAATAGCATCGCGAAAACTTAAGAATTCTTAAGAAGTTTTGCCCCTTTTTCTTCAGGTATTGAATGTAAAGTGGGATATAAATGCAAACAAAAACGAAATGCCTTATCCGCCTCGTGTCATGGCAGAAAAAGTGGGAGATTTATTAGAGAGGATTTGATAATGGCGGCAGGTAAATGGGTGTTGACTTATATGTCTAAGCGGGAGACTCAAGTTTGCTCGATCGCGTGCAAAATACCAAGGGTTGCTGGCCCTTGGTATTTTTATACCCTCATGCATTTTTGAAGTTTACGATAAAGGTCTGCCTTACTTTGCAAATCGCCGTGCAGCTGCAACGCACATGATAACGGCGATATTTACTGCTACGAGTGCCCAGCCCACTTTCTCGTGCAGAATCACTGAGGCAAGCAGCAGTCCAAAAAAAGGCTGGAGAAGCTGGAGCTGCCCAACCGCCGCAATTCCGCCTTGGGCAAGACCTCGATACCAGAACACAAAGCCGATCAGCATGCTGAATAAGGATACATATGCAAGACTGAGCAGTGCGGGAACGCCGATCGCTGACCATGAGTCCGGCGTAAAAAAGAACGACAATGGCAGCATAAGAGGAAGCGACAGAACGAGTGCCCATGAGATCACCTGCCAATTCCCCAGACGCCGTGAAAGCCTTGCCCCTTCTGCATAACCGAGACCGCATACGACAATAGAAGCCAGCATGTACGCGTCGCCAAGCGGGGATGAACCTCCCCCCTGAATGAGGGCGAAACCTGCTACTAACAAGCTGCCAACGGTTGAGAAAATCCAGAAGACGGGCCGAGGGCGTTCACCCCCGCGCAGTACGCCGAAGACCGCCGTTGCGAGTGGAAGAAGTCCAATGAAGACAATGGCGTGTGCGGAAGTGACATGCTGAAGCGCTAAAGCTGTCAGCAACGGGAAACCAATCACTACGCCAAACGCTACCACTAATAATGAAATGAGGTCTCTTTTGGAAGGATGCTGCTGCCGGAAGATGAGAAGGAGACCTCCCGCCAGTACACCAGCTATCGCAGCGCGGCATACGGTGAGAAATAACGGATCGAAGTCTGACACAGCCAAACGGGTCGCAGGCAGCGAGCCGCTGAAAATGAGTACGCCTATAAAACCATTTATCCAGCCATTTGTTGTTTTGTTCATTATAATCACTCCACATATCTTTCTTGTTCATTGTCTGTATTTTCTTAACAAAACCAGCAGCTAAGGATTACAATGACTATAAACTGGAATTGGCCTTTTTTAAACGGCCAGTTTTCATAAAAAAATGCATACCAGTTAGGAGAACAACGTGCAAATGGATATCACGCCTTTTTTGAATAGAAATCTGGATAGTCCGCTTTATCAGCAGCTTTATCGGTATTTTAAAGAAAATATGCATCGGGGCCGTATTCAAAAAGGAATGAAGCTTCCTTCAAAAAGACTCTTGGCGAATCAGCTTTCCATCAGCCAAACGACTGTAGAACGTGCCTATGAACAGCTCGCTGCTGAGGGCTATATTGTGAGCAAGCCAAGAAGCGGGTGGTTTGCTGATTATCATGATTCTGATTTTGCTTATGATAGAATGCCAAGCACAACACCCATCCAACAAGAAGCAGAAGAAAATAAACAATGGATTGATTTTCATTATGGGAATGTAGATTCTTCTTACTTCCCTTTTTCCGCATGGCGAAAAAGCATGGTCAATAGCTTAGACCAATATGGACACGAGCTTTATCGGCCGGGACATGTTTTAGGAGAGTTTGAGCTGAGAACACTCATTGCAGAGTACCTGTATCAATCTCGGGGGGTTCATTGCGGCCCTGAACAAGTGATTATAGGAGCCGGGAACCCTATTCTGCTGCAAATCTTGTGCCAAGTTTTTGAGCCGAATATTTCTATAGGGTATGAGGATCCTGGTTATCCAAGAGCACGCAAGATTTTTGAAGCCAACCGCATGAATATTGTTCCTATACCAGTCGATGATGAAGGAATCTGTATACAGAAGGTCAAAGAACAGCAGCCAAACCTTGTATATGTCACACCTTCCCATCAATTTACGCTGGGAACCATAATGACAATAAACAGAAGAATTCAGCTGCTCAAATGGGCGGCCGAAAATCAATCCTTTATCATAGAGGATGATTATGACGGGGAATTTAGGTACACAGGACAGCCGGTTCCTTCTCTTCAAGGGCTTGATCAGCATAACCGTGTCATTTATATGGGCACTTTTTCTAAGTCTCTTTTGCCCTCGCTGCGTATCAGCTATATGATTCTTCCTTCACCTCTTTTAAAAAAGGGGCATGAAATCACGTCCTTATATAAGCAAACAGTGTCCTGCCACAGTCAGCTAACCCTAGCTGAATTTATAAAAAATGGAGAGTGGCAAAAACACATCAACAGAATGAGAAAACTTTACCGCAAAAAAAGAGCCATTGTATTAGAGGCAGTGCAAAGGGAATTAGGAGAGCATGTCAGAATCCGCGGAGAAAACTCTGGGCTTCGTATCTTACTTGACGTTTATTTGCCATTTGGTGAAAAAGAGTTAATTGAGAAGGCGAAAAAACATGGAGTAAAAATTTATCCTGTTTCTCTTTCTTATCAAAATCATCCTCCTACAAAAACGGTCTCGCTCGGGTTTGCAGGGGTTTCTGAATCCGACATAAGAGAAGGCATAAAAAAACTGAAGGCTGCCTGGAAGATATGAGGGAGCTTTCAGTTTAGCAAAACGGCCAAGTGACGGAACTAAGTGTTGAGAGCTGTTCAATATTTTTTAAGTATATGATGAGTGCCAGCAGTCCAGCCCACGATATGTCTGTTTAGCGAAAAACAGAATTTTTTATTTGCTCATCACAGTGCTAAAATAAACAAAATAGACAATTGAAAAAATAGAGGTGTAAGAATGAAGTTAGATGAGTTTACAATTGGCCAGGTCTTCAAAACAAAATCATTAAAAGTAACAAAAGATGATATTATGCGGTTTGCGGGTGAATTTGACCCTCAGTATATGCATGTAGATGAAGAAAAAGCGAGTAAAGGCAGATTTAATGGAATTATCGCTTCCGGCATACAAACACTGGCCATATCTTTTAAACTTTGGATTGAAGAAGGTCTCTATGGAGACGATATTATAGCCGGAACAGAGATGAATCATATGACATTCATAAAACCCGTATATCCGGATGATGAATTGTTTACAATTGTTGAGGTTCTTGATAAGCAGCCAAAGAGAAATGAATTGGGAATACTCACAGTATTGTTATCTACTTATAATCAAAAAGAAGTAAAAGTGTTTGAAGGTGAGTTATCCGTATTGATGAAACGATAACTCAGAAAGCCCGCTTTTCGCGGGCTCGATTGAAGCAGATGGGTGAAAGATGTTAGCGAGTTTCCTTTGAAAAATAAGAGGTTAAAACATCATAAACAATAGGCAAAGAAGTAAATCCCTCATCTTCTAGAAAATGACCTCCGTGCTGAACTTCATATAACGCAGCATCAATTTGTTGTGCCAGATCCTTGCTGAATGAAAAAGGCACAATTTGGTCGTCCTTAGAAGCAATGACAGCACGGTGCTTCGCGGACTCAATGATTGTTTGATGATCAAACGATCCCTGTGTAAATTCATCTAACATCTTTAAAGTGGGCAATGATTTGGCAAAGCCGGAAACAAGTATGATTCCGCCAAGCTGTTTTCGTAATTGAAGATGTTCCAAAAATCTCAAAATGGCGGGGCAACCTAAGCTGTGCGCAACCAAATACGTATTTTCATGTAAAGTGTGCTGATATAAAGAGAGTGTATCCAGCCAATCCTCAAGTCTTGGCTGGAGCGGATTAGGCATGTTTAAAATGTCTGCTTTGACCCCATCTGCGAGCAGGCGTTTTTTCAGCCAAGGGAACCAATGATTTGTTGAGGAGGCTCCGTAGCCATGAATGATATAGACTTGTTTTGTCATTTTTTCCTCCACACGAAGCATTTTCATTCAGTATAAAATTCCTCTCAATGGGAAACAAGTACGCACTTTTTTGTAAGTAGTTTTACATATGAGGCATTCCTTGTGCCATTCCCCACTTACACATTTCATCTATGAGGGGGTACAAAGATCGCCCTCTGTCAGATAACGAATACTCTACTTTCAGTGGGGTTTGAGAAACCTCAGTCCGATGAATAAGGCCGTCAGTTTGCAATTCCTTAAGCTGTGCGCTTAACATTTTATGGGTGATGAAGGGCATAGCCCTTTTCAGCTCGCCGTATCTCATCGTTTTTTCACACCCTAACTCATAGAGGATTCTCATTTTCCATTTGCCCCCTATAAGAGATAAGGTGTATTCAAATGGGGCTTGTTTACTGCGGCACAGGTTATTCATTGTAATCAAACCTCCTTTTTTAAGTATCATATCAGAATAAATTAGGATTTTCGGTGTTGAAGTTTGAGGGCGATTCACGATCTGAAGTGAAAGGGGCCGCTTGCTCAACAGGCGATACGGTACATGAATGTTCTAAGTCAAAGAGGGTTACCTTACTGTTAATTACTTTATTTAAAAAAACGCATGTTTTTAGCTGAAAATATCTATTATGGTATATTTAAATATAACGAAATATTTGAGAAATGAGGAATGGTATGAATACAACCAAAAAACATAAGAAATTTAAAGCGAAAATGATTTTCCAAATCATCATGGTTATCATTGGAGGAATCATAGCGGCGTATGGACTAGAAACAGTGCTCATTCCAAACAGTGTATCTGATGGAGGGGTGACGGGTCTGAGCATCGTTGGTTCACAGCTATTCAACTTGCCGCTGGGGATTTTGATTGCTGTGATCAACATTCCATTTGTCTGGTTAGGATATAAGCAAATAGGGAAAAGCTTTGCATTATTATCAATTATCGGAATCGTATCGCTTGCCGCGGGGACAAGCTTTTTCCACCACACACCCGCAATCATAGAAGGAGATACCCTGTTAATTACCGTTGTCGGCGGGATTATCCTTGGATTTGGAATGGGGCTGGCGCTGCGTAATGGCGGCGCATTAGATGGTATTGACATGCTTGCTGTGCTGCTATCCCGAAAACTGCCCTTCGGAACGAGCGATCTCATTCTATTCTTAAACCTATTTGTGTTTATTTTTGTTTCCACAGTATTTGGCTTACAAGGGGCATTGCTTTCAGTCATTGCTTACTACATTGCATCCAAAGTGATTCATGTTGTGGAGGAAGGCTTAAGCGGCTCTAAAACCTTTCAAATTATTACAACCCAACCAGAATTAATGGTAGAGACAATACGTGATCAATTAGGCCGAAGCGCCACATATAAAGAAGCTTACGGGGGTTTTTCCCACGAGAAATTTAAAGAAATCACATGTGTCATCAACCGTTTAGAAGAAACCAAACTAAAGGAAATTATTAATGATATTGATAAATCCGCCTTTGTCACCGTATATGACGTAGCTGAAGTGAAGGGCAGCAATTTTAGAAATCTTAATCATCACTAAAAAATAGAATGACCTTTTTAACCGTAACTGACATGCCGCGGGTAATTTAATCAAAAACACTTTTTTGAGGCTTGTGGGTGAATAACCGGTGAAGGTCTCAATCATAAATACCAAGGGTATCAAAACCCTTGGTATTTTTTGTATTTTGCTGATTGCTGATTGTATTATGCTTTCCTGTCCGATATCCATTTCAGTTACTGATTTGGGAATGAAATGCTTTGTCCGCCATAAGTGTTGTCCTGGCCATCCTTCCTGCCAAAAACCAAAAGCAAACACAAGCTATATTGCCGTACTCGGTTCAATGTACAATGGGTAAAGGAAAATAAAGAGATTGATATTAATTGAATCAAACATATTTGATGTTCCAAATATAAGGGATTGTTTATATAAATAAAAGTTTATATAATGACGGTGGCGCTAAGGTAACGCGGGGAGCTACTCAGGTTTTCGTTTCGTAGTTTTGATCCTTAAGATATACGGAGCGCTACATATGGAAACGTAAAGGGGAATGTAGAATCATTTGGCGTGTATATAATGATTTGCTTATATATTGATTTGGGAAGGAGGAGCTCATATGACGATTGATGTTGCGGCGATGACTCGTTGTTTGAAAACACTTAGTGATCAAACTAGGCTTATAATGATGAGATTATTTCTTGAAAAAGAATATTGTGTCTGTCAATTGGTTGATATGTTCGAAATGAGCCAGCCCGCCATAAGCCAGCATTTGCGGAAATTAAGAAACGCAGGTTTTGTGAATGAGGACAGAAGAGGCCAATGGCGTTATTATTCAATAAATGGTTCCTGTCCTGAGTTTGATACATTGCAATTGATCTTACATCAAATCGATCAGGAGGATGAATTGTTAAACCATATCAAACAAAAGAAAACTCAAGCGTGTTGCCAGTAAGGAGGCATTAGATTGACATCAATGATTTTGGCAGTATTCATCTTTTTATTAACTCTAGTATTGGTCATATGGCAGCCGAAAAATTTATCTATAGGGTGGTCAGCCTGTGGAGGCGCAGTTTTAGCTCTAATAGCAGGTGTTGTCAATTTTCATGATGTGTTAACTGTGACAGGGATTGTTTGGAATGCGACCTTGGCTTTTGTGGCCATCATACTGATATCGTTAATTCTTGATAATATCGGTTTCTTTGAATGGGCAGCGCTTCATATGGCTAAGGCTGCAAAAGGAAACGGTGTGCGGATGTTCGTTTATGTATCTCTATTAGGAGCTATTGTCGCCGCGTTATTTGCAAATGACGGTGCAGCTCTTATATTGACACCAATCGTATTAGCGATGGTCAGAGCATTACATTTTAATGAAAAATTAGTTTTTCCTTTTATCATTGCCAGCGGATTTATTGCGGATACCACTTCGCTTCCTTTAGTAGTGAGCAATTTGGTCAACATTGTTTCAGCGGACTATTTTCATATTACGTTTATTGATTATGCATCCAGAATGGTTGTCCCGTACTTGTTTTCGCTGCTGGCGAGCATCATTGTACTTTACCTTTTCTTTAGAAAAAGCATACCAAAACGCTATGATCTGACTGAGGTTAAAAAACCTGTTGAAGCAATTAAAGATCAAAACATGTTCAGACTGTCATGGTATATCTTAGGGCTGCTGTTAATTGGATATTTTGCAAGTGAATTTTTTTCTATCCCTGTATCAGTGGTAGCGGGCAGCATTGCGATCATTTTCTTAATCGCTGCGCAAAAGAGTCCGGCCGTCCATACAAAGAAAGTGATGAAAGAGGCGCCATGGGCTATCGTATTCTTTTCAATTGGCATGTACGTTGTTGTGTATGGTGTCCGAAATGCCGGATTAACGGATGTCCTTTCAGATGTGATTCAAGCCGCAGCTGATCAAGGATTGTTTGCTGGGACAATTGGAATGGGCTTTATTGCGGCGATTCTTTCTTCCATTATGAATAACTTGCCGACTGTTATGATTGACGCATTGGCTATTGCCAGTACAGATACACATGGGATGATGAGAGAAGCGCTTATTTATGCAAATGTGATCGGTTCAGATTTAGGACCTAAAATAACACCGATTGGTTCCTTGGCGACATTATTATGGCTTCATGTTCTTTCGCACAAAGGTATGAAAATTTCCTGGGGCACGTATTTTAAAACAGGAATTATCCTCACGATACCCACTTTATTGATCACACTTGTCGGCCTGTATATTTGGCTGCTGATAATCCATTCTTGTTTCTAAAAGGACAAGGTCACTATATCAAGGAAAACAATGCACTGGTAACTCTTGCCGCAGCCAAATGGCTGAAGGGTGGGGGAGAAAATACCTTGGGGACAAGTGGAATGTGTACAGCGCAGGAATCGAAGCTCATGGATGACATCGAGTGCTGTCAAAGCAATGAAAGAAGCAGGGATTGATATTTCAAATCAAACATCGGATAAATTTGATGATCCGGCAAAAGCACACGGAACAGAAGAAGTGTTTTCAAAGGGTCCGTGCTGAAATTGGTGACCGTTTAAAACAGTTTGCTGTAACTGGGAAATAAAGAATCGATATACTCAGCGTTTTCTTGGGTTATATAATGCAATGTGTTGTTCAACAGGTGTCTGCGGGCTGAGTGCAGACACCTGTTTTTGTTTTTTATTTGTCTGAGATTCGTAACAGGGAAGTTATTTAGCTAGTGACAGAGGAAAATTGATTTTGTGAACAGAATCAAGAAGAAGACGGTGTTTTAAAGGAGTTGTCTGTTTTGCAGGAATTAACAAAAGAAAAGTATAGTAGCTTAAAAACAATGTTTGATGACAAATATTGTCCCACATTTGTCTATTCAATATTAGACCAAACCATTCCGGGAGCTGTTTATGCAGATGATCAAACCTTTCCTAAATCGTTTTTTATAGGAACTGAATCAGGCATTTATTTTATTGCGGGAGACCAAGGGAATCGGGATTTTCATGATTTCATTGCAGGATATTATGAAGAACAAGTGAAATCATCAAAACGATTTACCTTGTTTTCTTCCAGTGATACATGGGATAGCGTACTGAAACCCATACTGAAAGATGACTTAAACCAAATGAGAAGAGCTGCATTTTCTTATCAACCAAAATATTCCAAAAGGACTTTACAACTGCCAAAGGGTCTTGTATTGAAAAGAATAGACGAAGACATCATTTCACACAGCACAGCGTTTAACAGCGCGTATTATGAGGAGTATTGGGATTCTGTCTCACAGTTTGCTTCAAAAGGTTTTGGATTTGCCGTATTACATGGCAATCATGTAGTAAGTGAGTGTACTTCTATATTTTTAGGGCATAATCGAGCGGAAATGGATATCTATACACTTGAAGAATATAGAGGACTGGGGTTAGCTTATTGCGTAGCAAATAGGTTTATAGCGTTTTGTATGGAAAATGGGATTGTTCCTAGCTGGGATTGTGATATCTGCAACAATTCGTCCATTGCATTAGCAGCTAAACTAGGGTTTAAGAAAATAATCGAATACTCTCTTTTTTATTCCGGGAAATCATAAAAAAGAGAAGAGGCAAGAACTCTTCTCTTTACATGAGTAAGCGGTTGGTGAATACCGGTTTTTATTTTATTAAGAATCTAGATTTAATTGCTGGCGAAGTTTCTTCGATAAGTCCTTTCTCGTTTCATCAGTTACAACATGATACCATAAGTGATCTATCTTTTTATCCTCACCTTTTATTTCGATCTGTTTGACATGTTGAACGGCTTCTTTATAAGAGCGTTGAATATCAATCATTTTATCAAGTGTTAAGTTTGTTTGTATATTTTTTTCTAAGGCAGCCAAAATTCCTTGATAGTTTTTTAATGATTTTAATTGTGCTCCTTCGTGAATAATTTGGTTAATGATTTCTCGCTGCCGCTTCTGCCGCCCAAAATCACCGCGAGGATCTTCTTTTCTCATCCGTGCGTATTTAAGGGCAACCTTTCCATCCAGGTGCTGTTCCCCTTTTGGTATATGCACCCCTTCAAGGGTAAAAGGGAAATCATTATTCACTGTGATTCCGCCAATCTCATCTACAATATCTTTAAACCCTTCCATATTGACTTTGATATAATAATTGATTGGGATGTTTAAAAATTGTTCAACGGTTTGAACGGCACCTTCAATACCCTCGTAAGTATATGCTGCATTCATTTTAATATTGGTATTCTTTGATCGCATAAATACTCTGGTATCACGCGGTATACTTACCATCGTCGATGTTTTCGTCTCTGGATTTAAAGTCAGTACGATCATCGAATCAGGTCGTCCTTTATCACCGGGGCGTTCATCTACTCCCAGCAAAAGAATCGATATAGGATCATGCCCAAGACTAGCATCTTGTTGCTTAGAATCTCTTTGCAGAGGTTCATACATATGGTTGACCGATTTTGCTACGTTTCGGTAAATGCTATAGCAGGTCAGGCCTCCAATGGTTAACAAGAGGGCTAGAACAAACAATAAAATACTCTGCATTTTCAGTTTCCTTCTCCCAATTTTCACTATCAAATTCCTTCCTGATCAAGTTGAATATTTATATGTTGTACTGGTTCTTAACGGTTCTCTAATAAATAATTCTTTTATCTTCGTGATATTTTGTAGTTCATAAAAGATACTTTAAATATATACTTCAATTGAATCTGAATTGTACCGGTTTGATTGAATCATGAATTGCTTTCATTTCGTATCCGCTTTCCCGGAAATATTTTAATAATTGTTCCAAATACGCCGCGGTAGTCGGCTTTTCATGCATTAATACAATAAGCGGCTCTTTTCCTTCAAGGGTTTTGACTTGCTGAATGACACTCTTAACAAACTCTCCATGAGTGTACTTCCAGTCCTCTGAGTCAACTGTCCAATCCCACAGGTTAAAATGATCACGCTCCACAACATCTCTAAAAGGGCCAGTAATGTAAGGCTTTGACCCGTAAGGTGCTCTTATTAAATGCGTGTTGACTTTGGTTGTTTCTTTAATGTAGTCCAATGTATCGTTCATTTCTGCAGCAAAGCTTTCAGGGGATTTATAGATTTCGGAAACCTGGTGCGTCACGCCGTGAGACCCAACAGAATGACCGTTTTCCGCCATTTTTCTCACAATATTAGGATTTCGCTCGATATTTGGTTTTAACATAAAAAACGTTCCCTTTGCATTGTATTTATGAAGCAAATCCATAATTTTCTCTGAAGCAGCAGGGTTTGGTCCGTCATCAAATGTTAAATAAACGACCTTCCCGATTTCAGCAGGTTTTTTTTGTTCTTTTTTCTGTGCTGAATTTTTGTGTGTTTCTATATGCGCCTGCTCAGAAGCGTTTGTACTTTCTTTTATTGGTTCCTGCTTTGGGCCGGCAAGTGCCTTCCAGGAAATGCATAGTAACGTTACACCTAGAATAATCAATATCCCAAAACCTATTTTTCCTATTTGATTCAACTTACGATCCCTTCTTGGTGAATTTGACACTTTTTCCAACTCCTCAATTGTAGATATCAAAACTAGTTTTCTCGCGAACGAGTCACATAAATTAGAAGGACCAATGGAGACAAAGCCCGGTAAAAATGATGCTCTTTTAATATAGATGAGAGTTATCGCAGAAGTTTGATCAACTTGTAAACATAATGTCAACAAATGAAGGAATCATTGTTATGTAATATCTTGCAGGTATAAGAAAAAACCTTATTTCAATAGAAATAAGGTTTACTTGAAGGATATGATATAAGAGCGATCGTCAAAAAATCGGGCTGATGAGTTTTCCATAGAAATATACCGGTTTTGTTCATAAACGAGCAGGTTGCTGCCATCTGGACTCCAATATATTTCTGATGGGCTGGTGCCGTGGTATATAGGTTCTGCGTAGAGGACATTTTTCCCTTGCAGCTTTCCTGCATAAGTATTGTCCTTGTCATATAAAGAGTAAGCGATCTTCTTTCGATCATTAGATATGGTAAAAACAGCTACATTTTCGAGCAGAACAGAGAGCTCACTGTTTCTGAGGTCGTATTCGTATAAGGTTTCTCCGATACCTAAAAATACAAATTGGTCATTGTTTAACCAAACAGGTTCACCATAGGGGCTAATCTGCCGCTTATTTTGAATAGTGATGCTGTCACCGCTGATGGTCCCCGTCATAATGCGATATTGTTGCCCTTGTAACATGGTTAGCAGCAAACTACGTCCATCATCTGAAATGGAAACTGCCGTAAGCGAATCCTTTTCATCAACATTCTTCAATGGATACGTTTTGAGGGTTCCGGAATCTATGTTGAATACATTGACCGCAGTCTGGTCACTTTTTGCCGTGTCAATGACAAGATAACAAATGTATTTGCTATTATTTGACCATGAAATATCCTGTACAAAGGCATCCTTGCTAGAAGAAAAGCTGGCTACTTCCTTTTTGTTTCTGTTCGTCAGTGATATTAGATTTAGTGTTATCTTATTTGATGACATCGTTAATCCGGCGATACTTTTCCCGTCGGGAGACAACTTAAGGTTGGAAGTATTGCGGTCAATGCTCTGCAGAGTTTCAGGTTTTTCAAAAGGATAGGAGACATTCTGAAGATGCTGCGCTTTACCTTCCGTTGTGTCATTTCCTTTGAAAAAACCAACTACAGAGTTTGATGAAGACCAGCCAAGCAACTGGTCAGCTTGAGGGAGGCGATATATCTTCTTCACCTGAAAGGAGTCCGACTTCTGATCGTCATCAATCTGGCTCTCTTCCTTGTTTGGAATGATAATGGTTTCAGATCGCTTGCCCATATTATAACTGGATACAAAAATCAAGGAAATCAATAATATCCCTGACAATATAATAAACCGTTTGTTCTTCATGATCAGTTCTCAACCTTCATGTAAGCTAGTTCAATAGTGATGATTGTATGGTTTTCTTCGTAGAACATCTTGATTGTTCCTCCATGTTTTTCGACAATTGTTTTAACTATGCTTAACCCCAACCCTAAACTTCCTTCTTCCGTCACCTTTTGGTTTATTGAATAAAAAGGCTGAAACACTTTTGTGTATTGGTTGTCGTCATATGGATCACTTGGATTTTTGAACATAAAAAGAACCTGATCTCCCGTAACTTTAGCCTGAATCATGATTTCAGAATGAGATAAACTGTATTTGATCGCATTGTCCAAAAGATTAATAAAGAGTTGGCGCACTCTATTCTTTTGACCATACACATAGAGACTGTCTTCTATCTCATAGGTGATCTTCTTTTTATATCGTTCTGCACGAAATTTCATAGATTCGCATACATCTTTCAAAATCGTTCCTGCATCAATTCTATCGAATTGTTCTTTAGAGGTTTCTCTAGATACCTCAAGAAGTTTTATAACCAAATTGTGCAGACGCCGGCTTTCTTCAACAATATGATTCATTCCTTTATCAAAAAACGCCTGATCTGATTCCCCTTTTTGTTTTATGATTTCAGCATAGCCTTGAATAGAAGTCAGAGGTGTTTTCAGTTCATGGGTCATATTGTCAAAAAAACGTTTTTCCTGTTCATTAAGTTCCTTTAACCTGTCCCGATCTTTTTCGATAGTTGAAATTTGATCCCTAATTCTGGTGATCATATCATTGAAATTAACCGTAAGCTGGCCAATTTCATCTTTTCTAGAAAAATGGATATCCACATCCAGCTTTCCCTTTTTGACTTCTGAGGTGGCCTCTGTCAGCTTGACGATTGGAATCGTGATGTGTCTGGAGAGTATATAAGAGAAAAGAAACGCCGCCACAAATATCGCAAGAGCGATATAAAAAATAATATTTAAAATCTCTCCGCTTTGTTTGTAAAGCAAATTAAAATCTTTAGAAAAACGCAATATGCCAACTTTTGCACCATCAATGACAACTGGATAAGAAAAAAACACCTGTGCTTGATTTCGATCATAGGTGATATGATAAGCATTTTTTCCGTTAATTGCTTTTGCTAGGTCCTCGTCAATGCCTTGCGAAAACACTGTTTTATTAGAAGAAGACAACAAAGTGCCATCTACGGTATAAACGCCTACATTGCTTCCTGTTGAATGAGTTAAACTATCCACTATTTCATCGGCCATATCGCCGAAGTATAGTTCATTGTTTTTATAATGATTGATTAAAAATGCTTGATTGATATACATGATGCTGTTTTTTTTTAAGTCTATTAAATCTGAGGTCACAATTTTTTCATTGCTTGACCAAATGACACTTTTGACCGTTTGATTGAGCACTAGGAAAGAGAGAGAAAAAATCAGAAAAAAACCAATAATAAATTTACCCTTGATCGTCCGTAACACTCTCTACTCCTCCTGCTTCTCGAATTTATATCCAATGCCAAACACTGTTTTAATGAGGTCGCTTGCATCCAGTTTTTTACGGAGTCTTTGGATATGAGTATCTACCGTACGTGTATCCCCGGCAAAATCGTAGCCCCAAACGAATTCCAACAGCTCTGAACGTGTAAAGATTTTTCCACGATGGTCAATCAATGTCTTAAGCAGATCAAATTCTTTAGGAGTCAAATCAACAATGATCCCATCTTTTTTTACTATTCTTTCGTCTGGGATCATCACAATATTTTTTAATTGAATGTGATCCTCATTAGACGATCCTCGATCATTCACGTGGTTAGCTTGTTCAAGACGCCTGAGTATTGTACGAATTCTGGCGATAACTTCACGCAAGTCAAATGGCTTTGTAATATAATCGTCAGCCCCAAATTCCAACCCAAGGACTTTATCAGTGATATCTGACTTTGCGGTGATCATAAGTATAGGGATATTATAGCGTTGGGTCACTTTTTTACAGATATCCAATCCGCTGCAATCTGGCAGCATCCAATCAAGCAGCAGAAGATCGGGTTTAAATTGGTCTAGCTGTTTCATCCCTAAAGTTCCGTTAGATTCAGTACATGTTTGAAAACCTTCCTGCGTAAGCCCGTATGAAAGCAGATCTGCTATTGCTCCATCATCTTCAATAATAAGTATTTTCGTTTTATCCATTATTTCATTCATTCCCTGTTTCATGATTAAATTGAATATATCTATCTTAGAGTCTGCAATATCACTCATTATAGCATCCTTTTTAATAGCGGTTATTCAGAACTTCAGATCAAACTATAATTGGATATATTTTCACCATCGTCAACAAAATCGGGGGAATTGAGCTATCGTTGGATTAGAGGACTATGGTAAACAATTTTAATTGATAAATGAGCTTATTAAAAAGAGATGCGGGTATCTTCTTTATTTATGTATAAGAGCGTTTCCATATCGTTTGATTTTATTGGGTGTTAAATAGGTAAAACATACCCCGCCAACTGTAACCACTCCGCCTAGCAGAGAGATCAATGTGGGTATCTCGCCGATCCAGAGCCAAGATATGATCAAGGCTAAAGCCGGTGTAACATAAAGTGAAAGGGTTGCTTCTGAAGCACCGACGAGTGAAGTGACATATGCTAGTGCGAAGTAAGGAATAACCGTCGGCAATAATCCTAAGTAAACGATAGACAAAGTTGCGCTTATTGAAGCGTTCATCATCTCTTCGCCTAAGCCTGGCAGAAACACAAGCATAGGTATTGTTCCGCCCCAAATGGTGAATGTAACGAATGGAATAAAACCATATTTTTTTATATAGCGGGCTTGAAAAACGAAATAAATACTCTCCGAAAATGCTGCCAGCAGGATGACCAAGATACCGCTCATTGAATATGTAAAGTCTCCCGCCCCAAATGTAATCAATAATACACCCAATAAACTGATCATAGAGCCAAGCCATTTCGTAAATCCAAAATGCTCTTTATAAAACAGGCGGGATAGCATGGCTGAGAAGATCGGTGCCGTAGTAACGAGTAAGCTTGCAACTCCGGCACTAACTGTTTTTTCACCGATGTTCAGCAAAATGTGATAGAGTGCAAATCCTAAAAACCCTAAAAGAAAAATGGCAGGAATGTCTTTCAAGTCGGGTAGGCGCATCTGAGTCAAAACAGCAAAAAGCAATAATGCCATAGAGCCGATTAACAAACGAAATAAAGCAAGGTGTTCTGGTGTGTACCCTTCTAGTCCTGCGCGAATTCCCGGAAAAGCAGATGCCCATAAACAGATCATCAGACTGTTTGAGGTTATCAATTGAACTGTTTTCTTTTGCATATTTCCCACTCCTCTTTACAAAAACCAACCAGTTATTTAATGTGTTTTTATATTAATAAAGATTTGGTGATATGGCTTCAACCAGTTAAACGGATTTTGACCCAACCAATTTATTTTAAGGAGACCGATTCTATGAGCTTTCCAGAAGAAAAAAAGATGAAAAAGCTCCCTAAGTACAGACAAATCGTTCATTTTATTAAAGAGAAAATAGGAAATGGCGAGTGGCCGATTGGAAGCAAGATTCCAAGCCAGCGCACGCTTGCAAAAGATTTTCAGGTAAACCGGAGCACAGTGATTACAGCCTTAGAGGAATTGATGGCCGATGGGCTAATAGAAGGCACAATGGGGAAAGGCACAGTTGTTATCAACAACACATGGACACTGATGGCTAAGAATTCTGCTCCCGATTGGGATCAATATGTCACCTCTGGCATTCAGATGCCAAGCCGAAAAATCGTTCAAGAGATCAATCAATCAGAATCAAATACAGACCTTATACAGCTCAGTAAAGGTGAACTTTCAGCTGAGATTTTTCCTTTGGCTGTTATGAAAGAGATGATGGGGAGGGTATCTCATCACATGGAGGCATTCGGTTATGAAGAGCCAAAAGGTTACTTACCTTTGAGGGAGGCATTAAGCAACTATTTAAAAACCATTGGAATCAACGTCTCATCTTCTTCCATTCTGATTGTCTCAGGAGCGTTGCAAGCCTTGCAGCTGACATCAATGGGGCTGTTACAAAGAGGATCAACCGTTTATCTTGATCAGCCCTCCTACCTTTATTCATTACACGTATTTCAATCAGCTGGTATGAAGCTGACTGGACTTCCTATGGATAATGAAGGACTTTTGCCTGAAAATGTTCATTTAACAAGAGGAGAGCGGGGAAGGGCTATCTTATATACAAATCCATGTTTTCACAATCCGACTGGTATTCTTATGTCTAAAAAGCGGCGTGAAGAGATCCTGGCAGTAAGTGAGAATACACAGCTTCCTATTATTGAAGATGACATTTATCGTGAGTTATGGATCGATGAAATTCCGCCATATCCTATTAAAACAATTGATAAAAATGGACACGTACTGTACATAGGAAGTTTATCGAAAACATTAAGCCCAGGTTTGAGGATTGGATGGATCGTCGGACCGGAACCGGTGATTGAACGTTTATCTGACATTAAAATGCAAACAGATTACGGATCCAGTTCGCTATCCCAGAGAGTAGCGGCAGAGTGGTTTACTTCCGGCCACTACCAGCAGCATGTAGAAAAGGTTAGGCAGCAATTAAAGGTGAGAAGAGAATTGGTCTTGAGTGCTATAGAAACTCATTTGAAAGATGTGGCGACATGGAATATCCCAAAAGGAGGGTTTTTTGTCTGGATAAAAATATTGCCTTCCATATCAATGAAATTACTTTATACTAAAGCCTTATCAAAAGGGATTCTGCTCAATCTCGGCAGTATCTATGCTCAGGAAAAAGGGAATTATATTCGCTTATCATATGCTTATGCATCTCTTGAAGACCTTCAAAAGGGGATTTATGAGTTGGGTTTAATGATAAAAGAATTAGCAAGCAGGTAACTTTTATATCCTTAAATGGATGTTTCACTAAAAAAGAGATCAAGCCTAATGATCGCTTGATCTGATAATAACAAGGGTTACTAGAATAGACCAAATCATGGTTCGGTCTTAAAATGATCATGTCTCTGAACGAAAAGTCTTTCCGACTTCTCTTCCTAAACCAAAGTAGTGTCTGAAATTATAGATAAGCGGGCTCCATTTGGAAGGGTTGATATGGTTTTCGTCCAGAATGATACTTTCCTCGGCATGAAAATGTAGTGCCTGCGTCTCTACAATTGCGAATGACGATTCATATTCTGGAAGCCGAATGTGTTTCACTTCGGCTTCGATTTGGATAGGGCATTCTTTAATTCGTGTTGGTGATACTGTTTTTGATTGTAAAGGCGTTAACCCTGCTGCCTCGTATTTTTCTTTTTTATATGTAAATCCGAGCTGCTTCTTTAAAGGCGGTATACTCTTTTTTCCGCTATAAGATGAAATTCTTTCAATGTTTTCCCATAATTCCGGGCCAGGCAAGTTTATGACACATTCTTTGTGTCTTTCCAAATTGTCGATGGCTTTTCCTCCCAGTCCTACTCCAAGGATTATATAATGTCCAAGAGCCCAAGAAGAAGACATAGGACTAATATTAGTGGTTCCATCCTCATTCAATGTGGTTAGAAGAAATGTCGAGGTACCATAATACATGATCTTGGGTTTGATTTCCTTAAATCGACGAGTGTCTTGTTTTTTGATGTCCAACGTTTTTTCCTCCTTGTCACGCTTACATTTATATTGTAAAGGATTAACATTTCAACTATCATCGAAATATGAATGTAAGGAGGAAAATCATGAATCCTAATATTGCAAAAATCTCTTCGTTGCTATCAGATCCCTCGCGTTCTTCCATTCTTCTCAGTCTGATGGATGGCAGGATACACCCTGCGGGAGAGCTTGCATATCTCGCTAACATTAAACCTCAAACCGCCAGTTTTCACCTGAATAAATTGCTTGAAGCAAAGCTGATTAGCGTAGAGAAGCATGGGAGACATCGGTATTACAGATTGTCTGACTCAGATGCTGCAAATGTGATCGAACAATTGCTTCATATTGCGCCTAAAGCAAAAGTCAAATCTTTAAAAGAGTCAAAAGAGAAAAAGGACTTGCATTTCGCCCGTACCTGTTATGATCATTTGGCAGGTTATGTGGGCGTGCAAATGGCACATTCATTAGTTGAGCAGGGGATGTTAAAAAAAGTTGATTTAAACTTTGAGGTGACTTCAGAGGGTGCTTTATTCTTTTCAAAGTTAGGCATCAATGAAGAGCAACAACGGAATAAGAGGAGAGCCTTTGCCCGCTGCTGTTTGGATTGGAGTGAACGGCAGCATCATATTGCAGGAGCATTAGGAAACGCCCTATTGGTGCGCATGTTAGAAGAAGAGTGGATCGTTCGTATGCCTAAAACGAGAGCGATTAGGATTACACAAAGCGGGAAAATCGCGTTTGAAAAGCACCTAAACGTGAAGATTTAGGATGTTGAAGCGAAGGCACGATATCCAGGAGAAGGAGTAAGATTTGTTCTAATCTTACTCCTTCTTCTTATTTTGAATCATCTCGATTCCCCATTGCAATCGAGATGCGGTTCCAACTGTTTATTTGATTAATGATGAGAACAAGGTCAACATATTGTTTCTCATCATAATGTTCCCGCACCCGATGATATAGCTCATCAGGAACCCTTTTAGATGGAATGAGCGTGATGTGTTCAGATAGTTCGAGAGCCGCTTTCTCTTCAGGTGAGTAAAAGTCACATTCATTCCAAGCATGTAAACAGTAAATTCGCTGTTCAGTTTCTCCCATTTTGCGGGCATCGGACGTATGCATATCTATGCAGAAGGCACAGCCGTTCATTTGAGAGACTCTGATTTTGATTAGTTCTCTCGTCGTTCGGTTAATTGAGGATTGTTTCGTGTATTTCTCCATATCCATCATAATTTTCATACCTTCAGGTGCAATCTCATAGTAGGACACTCTTTGACTCATAAGGCAAGACTCCTTTCCATAGAATACCTAGATTGTATCCCGGTATTGATCATTTTACCAATGTGCGGTTTGAATGACAGCTGTTTCACCGTCTTTTGGAAAGAAGTTTCTTTGAATAAAAATAAGGGTAGCCAGCAATGATGAGTGGAGCTGCTAATGCAAGCAGTATCCATGAGCCTGATTGGCTGTCTCTAGTGACTCTAATGAATATATAAGTACCGATCAGAAAATATAATAAAGCACCTAGAAACCAATACATGTTCAATCCTCTTTTTCCTTGCTTTTTGGTTGCGCATTTTTGTCTGTCATATGGCTTAATCGATCAGGGTTCTGATTTTTTAATACCTTCTCAGTCCGGATTCCTTTTCTCTTTAATGATAAAATTGTGAGATCAATCGATTTCAATGATGATCATTCCTTCAATGAATAGTAAGTTCCTTATGATTTTAAAGGTAAATTTGAAAAGATAAAACGTACATAGAGGCAGAACGTTCATGTACGTTTGGGCAATGATCACTTGTTGGAAACTCTAATGTTTCCCTGCACCTGATATTGTTGTGTTCCTTCTCTTCCTATAAAATGATTGGATACATGTATGTTTGCACGTTGAAGTATGGGTTCGATTGTCATGAATCTCTATACGGTGAAACAGGTAAAGGAAGGGGATAAGGTTTGCTTATAAGGAATCCTTTCAAAGATAAATATTACTCACATGATAGGCGGGCATTAAACATGCTTGCACTCAGAGTGCCGGGCTTGGCTTTTATTCTCATGATCTATATAGCCTCTATCGTGCTGCAATTTGTTTCTGGGGGCTGGTCCATTTTATTGCTTTATGCGTTTACCATATTAATCGCCATTTTTGCTTTGCTTCATTGGCACTCATATCGCTGGGTTAAGAAAAGGGTGGTTCTGTATTTTGTGATACAAGGTTTGATCACCTTTACACTTGCTAATCTCATGACTGGCTACCTTATGCTGGTCATCATTGGCCTTTATGCATTTTTGATTGGACAGATTATAGGAATGGCAGACAGAAGAAGGACGATTCCCATTCTTTATCTATTGCTGCTGCTGGTCATAAATTCGGCGTTTCACCTTCATAAAGGTGAAGTTTTGCATTTTATTGTTATTGCTGGGCCAATCATGATTGTCATCATCACTTATGCTGCAACATTTTTTGCCCAAGTCGATGAAAAAATAAAAGCTCAATTGACTCTTGAAAGGCTGGAGCTGGCTCATCAGCAGGTAGAACAGCTGACGCTGCAGAACGAAAGACAGCGGATGGCCCGAGACTTACACGATACGCTTGCTCAAGGTCTTGTCAGTTTAAATATGCAGCTGGATGCGATTCATGTTCATCTCGCCAAAGGCAACACAGAGAGAGCGAAGGAAATCATACAACAATCGATGAAAAGAGTGAAAAGCACATTAGCTGATGCACGTTCAGCTATTGACGATCTCCGCAGCAAATCAGAAGAAATCGGTGTTTTAAAAGAAAGAATTACCTCGCTAATGGATCATTTTATAGAGTCGACAGGCATGGCTTGTTTATTAGATTACAGATTGCACCAGGTGCTGGATGTGCGTACAGCTGAAAACTGTTATTACATCATTGGAGAATGCATGACGAATGCGGCAAAGCATGCTGAGGCGAAAACAATCTGGATATCCATTTGGGATGATGAAAAGGGAAGGCTCCATTTAACAGTTAAGGATAACGGCAAGGGATTTGATGTTGAAAAAGGAAAGAAAAAGAGAGGACATTATGGGCTTCTTGGCATACAAGAACGCGTCAGGGCAATAAATGGCCAATTCAATATCAAGAGTACAAAATTGAAAGGAACACAAATTGAGATCACTGTACCAATTCAGGGAGAGATGCAAGATGAATAAGGTTTTAATCGTTGATGACCATCTTGTCGTGAGGGAAGGTCTGAAGCTTTTAATTGAAACGAATGATCAATACACCATTATAGGAGAGGCGGAAAATGGAAAAGTCGCAGTCCGTCTTGCAGATGAATTAGAACCGGATATCATTCTGATGGATTTGTATATGCCGGAGATGAGCGGGTTAGAGGCCATTAAACAAATAAAAGAAAAACACGATACCCCCATCATTATTTTGACTACATATAATGAAGATCACTTAATGATCGAAGGAATTGAATTAGGAGCGAAAGGATATCTGTTAAAGGATACGAGTTCAGAAACCCTTTTTCACACAATGGATGCAGCGATCAGAGGAAATGTGCTGTTGCAGCCTGATATCCTCAAACGTCTGCAAGAAATCCAATTTGAGCGGATGAAAAAGCAGCGCAATGAGACGCAGCTGACAGAAAAGGAAGTCATTGTTCTAAAAGCAATTGCTAAAGGTCTTAAAAGCAAAGCGATTGCCTTTGATTTGGGCGTCTCTGAGCGAACAGTAAAGTCCAGATTAACGTCCATTTACAATAAATTAGGCGCGAATTCAAGAACTGAGGCAGTAACGATTGCCATGCAAAAAGGTATTCTGACAATAGACAACTAAACTGCATATTTGAAAATTGCCCAAACGTACATGCCCGAATGTACGTTTTTTTCATTTCATTGTCAACTACAATGAGAAAGAATGTGATCAAGCAATGTGTTGAAAGGAGATTATCATGTCAAAAATGTTATATACATTAGGAGGATGGGTTGCTCGCAATCGCATAAAAGCAATATGTGCGTGGATCGTTGTGTTAGTTGCTGCGATAGGCCTTGCAGTCACCTTGAAACCAAGTTTTTCTGAGGATATGTCCATACCTGACACACCTTCGGAAAAAGCGATGGATGTGATTCAAAAAGAATTTCCTCACGGTCCTGATAAAGGGAGCATACGGGTTATTTTCGGTGCTGGTGATGGGGAGAAACTTACTGGGAAGCCAGCAAAAAAAGCAATAGAAGATACGCTCAAAGAAATCAGTAAAGATGATTCTGTTGACTCGATTGCAAGTCCTTTTGTGACAGGGACAATCGCGAAAGATGGCACAGTTGCCTATGCTGATATCAAGTATAAATCATCAGCAGATGATATAAAGGATTACTCTATCAAACACTTAAAAGACAGTTTGAAAATGGCTGATGATGAAGGATTGCAAACTGAGCTAAGCGGAGATGTACCGGGAGCCGAGATGGAGATAGGCGGTGTCTCTGAAATTGTCGGCATTATCTTGGCTTTTGTCGTTTTAGCCATTACATTCGGTTCTTTATTAATAGCAGGTTTGCCGATTTTAACTGCACTGATTGGTTTAGGTGTAAGTATTGGACTGGTTTTGATTGGGACACAAGTATTTGATATTGCTTCCGTCAGTCTTTCATTAGCCGGAATGATTGGCCTTGCTGTTGGTATTGATTATGCTTTATTTATTTTTATGAAACACCGCCAGTTTTTAGGCGAGGGCATACAAAAGAATGAATCAATTGCGAGAGCCGTGGGAACAGCGGGAAGCGCAGTCGTTTTTGCCGGACTTACTGTTATCGTTGCACTTTGCGGATTGACTGTTGTTAACATTCCCTTTATGTCTGCGATGGGGCTGACAGCAGGGCTTAGTGTACTGATGGCTGTCTTGGCTTCCATCACACTTGTGCCTGCGGTCTTATCGATTGCAGGGAAGCGGATGATTCCGAAATCAAACAAGAAAATAGAAAAACAAAGCACTGAAACAAATGTCTGGGGACGCTTTGTCACCAAAAATCCTATCATGCTAAGTGTATGCAGCATTCTGATTTTGATCGTCATTAGTATCCCATCTATGCATTTGGAACTGGGCTTGCCTGATGCTGGGATGAAAGCTAAGGATAATCCGGATCGCCGGGCATATGACTTGCTTGCCGAAGGCTTTGGAGAAGGATTTAATGGCCAATTAACAATCGTAGCGGATGCCACAAATGCTACAGAAAATAAGGCGGAGGCTTTCGCAGATGCAGTGAAAGAAATAAAGGGTTTAGACCATGTAGCAAGTGTCACCCCTGCAATGCCTAATAAAGAAGGGAACTTTGCCATCATTACGGTCGTTCCGGAAACAGGTCCAAATGATGTCACAACGAAAGATTTGGTACACGATGTACGCAGTTTGTCAGATAAAAACGGAGTAGATTTGCTTGTTACTGGGTCGACTGCAGTGAATATTGACATTTCAGATCGCCTGAATGATGCGATACCGGTGTTTGCTGTACTTATTGTTGGATTTGCGTTTGTATTGCTGACCATCGTTTTCCGTTCGCTGCTTGTGCCGCTTGTTGCTGTTGCAGGTTTCATGTTGACGATGACAGCCACTCTTGGGATTTGTGTATTTGTCTTGCAAGACGGGAATCTCATCGACTTTTTCAAAATACCTGAAAGAGGGCCGATACTCGCGTTCCTGCCGATTTTATCTATTGGGATTCTGTTCGGGTTAGCCATGGATTATCAAGTATTCCTTGTCAGCAGAATGCGTGAAGAATATGTAAAAACAAAGAATCCAGTACAAGCCATTCAGGCTGGATTAAAACACAGTGGTCCTGTTGTTACAGCAGCCGGCTTGATCATGATCTTCGTTTTTGCAGGATTTATCTTTGCCGGCGAAGCTTCTATTAAAGCCAACGGATTAGCACTTTCCTTTGGTGTGCTCTTTGATGCATTTATTGTAAGAATGACACTGATTCCAAGTGTCATGAAGCTGATGGGGAATGCAGCCTGGTATTTGCCGAAATGGTTAGACAAGATTATTCCGAACGTGGATATAGAAGGGCATCAACTGACAAAGGAAATACAGCCAGAAATAGATCATGAACAAAAGAAGCAAATCATGTAATAGAAAAAGCAGATCTTTTATGATCTGCTTTTTTGTTAAATAGTTAAAGTAATAGCATTAAAACCGCAATCCAAATGCATGAATCACAAAAATCACAACAGGAGGGATCAAGAGGGAAGGCAGCAAATTCAATGTTTTGAACTTCTTGATTCCAAGAATGCTTAGACCTGAACTGAGGATGAGTATGCCTCCCACAATGGTGATTTCATTAATAAGGTCTGTATTGATTGCGCTCTCCATTACTTTAGCAAATAAATAAATGGAGCCCTGCCAGGCAAATAATACAATGGCAGCAGCCGCTATTCCAAAACCAAAAGTTGAAGCGAGCACAATGGAGGTGATCCCATCTAACATCCCGTTTGTCAGAAGGTATGTATAATCTCCATGCAAAGCAGCTTCAACAGGGCCTAATATTGACAGCGAACCTATACAAAATAATAAGACCGCAGTTGATAAGCCCTCTGCTAAATTGCTTTTAGAAAATTTGTTCACCAGCTTGTTGAATCGTAATTCTAAATTGATGATCTGGCCTAGCAAACCTCCAATGGCTAAACTCACGATGAATAGAATGGGGTATTTACTATCAGGCAAATGCTGTGTAATGGCGTTGATCCCCAGCGCGACTGCAGCGAATCCCATTGCCTGCATCAAAATATCCTGGTATTCATCTTTAATGCCTTTTTTGAATATCCCCCCGATTATGCTTCCTGCAATGATCATCACTGTGTTAAAAATCGTTCCAAACATAAGCTTTCTCCTCCAAAAATCATTCCTGCATAAAAAATAAACCCTCTAGTTAGTAGAGAGTCAAGGGAGATCAAAACATATTCATGAGATTATTTGATGGGCAGCAGGATTTCAGTCACGTAATTATCTAGGTTATTCGTAATGCCATAATCAATGAGTGTGATTTCGATTGAGTCCCCTGCTACCTCATAATGATGTTCTTTCATATATGCCAGTAATTTTTTGTAGTATGGTTCGGCTTCTGGATGTGACCCTTTAAACCGAATTTGCAGATATTCTCTTGAAGGAAAGATGATTTCTGAAGAAGTTTTTTCATTTTCATCTTCAAGAATCATAAATATACTGGAATATTTGTCAAACTGTTTTGCCCTCACATTTGCTGCAGAAATGGATAAACCGATCTTGCCTATGAATATATCTTCGTTTACATTCAGGTGGGTTCTCAATTCAGCTAACGAATGTTCGATATCATGGCCGAGAACATATTCATGCTGCAAGTAAGCCACACGCATTGCGGGAAGTTTGATTTTTGAAATTTGATGTAACGGCATGTTAACGGCATCTTCTATATGCGTGATGCGCCGGGAGATCTTTCGTTCAATGCGTTCCAATTCTTTCTTTTTGCGATCAATTTCAGCCTGCTGGCTTTTTAGTAAATGAAGAAGAGTGTTTGTATTTTGAGAGTTATAAAAATCAAGAAGCTTATTGATTGGCAGGCCTAGGGCCCTCAAATACTTGATGGTATCCAGCCGCTCAAACTGTTGGGTAGAATAATATCTATAGTTCGTTTGCTCATCTTTATATTCCGGTTTCAAAAGGCCGATGTCATCATAATACCGAAGAGCAGAGATTTTCACATTGAATAACTTTGACACTTCTCCAATCGAAAAAAATTCCTTCATTCTAACAACCTTTCTGTCCCTATGATTGATATACATCCACATTATATAGTACGGCGAGTACTAAAGGTAAAGTTTGCAGCATAAAGAAAAAACTCCTTCTAAAAAGGAGCTTTTCATTCTTCGAAATAAGGATTCACATGGATGAGCACTTCTTCTACATCTGAAAACTGTCTTTTGATTTCATTTCGAATTTCGCGGGCAATATCGTGTCCCTGCTTAATTGTCAAATCATGATCCAAAGATAAACGGACATCAAGCAATTTATAGTGGCCATGTTCTCGCGCGCGGATTCTATCAATTCGTTTTACTTGATCACATTGAAAAATAACAGCTTTATATTCCTCTATCAGCTCGGGGTCAACACTCTTTTCCATGAGCACATCAACAGACGGCCTGATTAATTCCATTGAAATCTTAAAAATGAGGTAAGCAACGATTGCACTGGCAATGGCATCGGCGTACAACAGATAGGGCCATCCGCGGGTGTTTCCGATGATAGCCAACAGGACGCCGATAAAAGCGGCAAGAGAGGCAACGATATCGCCTTTGTGATCGTACGCAATCGCTATAATTGCTTTGCTGTTCCATTTTTCCCCTTGCTTTATAGAATAACGATATAAGATTTCCTTAGCCACGTACGAAATCAGAGCCGCAAACAATGCGCTGTATTGGGGAACGCTTGGCCCTTTAACAAAGGACAGAATCGCTTCTATGAGGATATAAACGGATACGATCACTAAGATAATTCCTACAATCGCCTCACTAATGACTTCAGCTTTTCCGTGACCAAAAGGATGGTCTTGATCGGGCGGTTTATTGGAAATTCCGATCACTGCCAAGACTGCAATCGAAGCAACGACATCTGCCGCGGAATGTATTCCGTCTGCAAACACGGCTTCACTATCGCCTGCCAGCCCAAAAAAGACCTTTCCTGCCATTAAGATCAGATTGGCGATCAATGCAATCAAAGCAACTTTTCTGCTTATTTGTTCTCTTTCACTTGCCATTTTTTCCTCCTATAAAACTGCACAAAAAAATAGGAGTGCTCTATATACGCTCTCCGTATCCTTTCCTGTGTAATCACTTTGTTTATCATACCAATTCAATTTCGAGTGGGTCTATAGCAACGTTGTTTCCTGTTTACTAATAAATAAGGTGACAGAAAAAAAGTTGGAGCTATGCTAAAAAGGTCATACAGCAAACAAATGAGTTCTTATGTAACAACAGTGATGATTCGCCATTAAATACTGCCGTCAGTGAAAAATTTCCACCTGATTGTTAAAAACCTATTGACATGAGAAGATCTGTATTTTACTATTATCTCATATTCAAGATATTTTAATTCGAGATATTTGATTGAAAAGATCAGTGATCAAGCGTAACTGTAAGTGTTCACTCGTTGTCATTTCTTTTACACAATATTCAATATGGATTTTTTATAATATAATATCTCGAATTCGAGATAAAAGGGAGTGTATCATAATGGCTGAATTTATACAGTTAGTCAATGAAAGACGATCTGCAAGCAATTTTCTTTCAGGTCATCCAATCACAAAAGAAGACCTCAATGAAATGTTTGAATTGGTTGCATTGGCGCCATCGGCTTTTAATTTGCAGCATACAAAATATGTGACGGTTCTTGACCAGGACGTAAAAGAAAAACTGAAGCAGGCCGCAAACGGACAATTTAAAGTGGTTAGCTCTTCTGCGGTTCTCTTGGTATTAGGGGATAAGCAGGCATATCAACAAGCGGCTGATATCTATGAAGGTTTAAAGGTATTGGGGATATTAAATAAGCAAGAGTATGACCACATGGTGCACGACACCGTTTCGTTTTATGAAAACAGGGGAGAACAATTTAAGAGAGATGAGGCGATAAGGAATGCTTCACTTTCTGCGATGATGTTTATGCTGAGTGCTAAGGAAAAAGGCTGGGATACCTGCCCGATGATCGGCTTTGATGCGGAAGCCGTAAAACGGATTTTGAACATAGACGACCAATTTGAGGTTGTCATGATGATTACGATTGGAAAAGAAAAAACAGAGAGCAGAAGACCGCGCGGCTACCGGAAGCCTGTGAATGAGTTTGTTGAGTATATGTAAAGGAGCGGATAAAAATGGCTAAAAAAACGATGGGAATTCATCATATTACAGCGATTGTCGGTCACCCTCAAGAGAACACAGATTTCTACGCAGGAGTGCTTGGGCTTCGTTTGGTCAAGCAAACTGTCAATTTTGATGACCCAGGTACGTATCATCTTTATTTTGGGAATGAAGGCGGGAAGCCGGGAACAATCATTACCTTCTTTCCGTGGGCCGGAGCCCGCCAAGGCGTCATTGGAGACGGTCAAGTTGGTGTGACTTCGTATGTCGTGCCGAAAGGGGCTATGGCATTTTGGGAAAAGAGACTAGAAAAGTTCAACGTTCCATACACCAAAATCGAGCGCTTTGGGGAACAATATGTAGAATTTGATGATCCTCATGGACTGCACTTAGAAATCGTGGAAAGAGAAGAAGGAGAGGCTAATACGTGGACTTTCGGAGAAGTAACGCCCGATGTTGCCATTAAAGGTTTTGGGGGTGCAACCCTATTATCAGCGCAGCCTGACAAAACCGCTGACCTTTTAGAAAACATCATGGGGCTGGAGCGAGTCGGCAAAGAAGGGGACTTCGTTCGTTATCGTTCCGCCGGTGATATCGGAAATGTGATTGACCTTAAGTTAACGCCTATTGGCCGCGGGCAAATGGGGGCCGGAACGGTGCATCACATCGCTTGGCGGGCTAACGATGATGAAGATCAGTTAGATTGGCAAAGATATATTGCTTCCCACGGATATGGTGTAACTCCTGTTCGGGATAGAAACTATTTTAATGCCATTTACTTCAGGGAACATGGGGAAATCCTGTTTGAAATCGCAACTGATCCCCCGGGCTTTGCACATGATGAAACACAGGATACAATGGGCAAAAAACTGATGCTGCCTGTGCAATATGAACCGCATCGCACACAAATTGAACAAGGGCTGCTGCCGTTTGAAGTAAGAGAGTTAGATTGATTTGACACATAAAAAATAAAGAAACATATATTCAATTGATGATTGCTGGATACCGTCAGCAAAGAATTAGATAAAATCAAAGATGAGGAGAGATACAAATGGAAGATGCAGGACTGTTGCTTATTCGTATAATGATTGGTGTGGTGTTTTTGTTTTATGGCACACAAAAATTATTTGGCTGGTTTGGCGGATACGGGATTAAAGGAACCGGACAATGGTTCGAGTCAATTGGGGTGAAACCAGGAAACGTTGCGGCCGCTCTATCAGGTCTTGGGGAGTTAGTAAGCGGAATTCTATTTATTTTAGGCGTATTCCTCCCGCTTGGAGCTGCTATCATAACGATCATTATGTTAGGTGCCATCGTAAAAGTCCATGGAGCGAAAGGTTTTGCGAATGGCGCGGGAGGTTTTGAATATAACCTGGTGCTCATTGCAGTTTCCGTAGGGGTTGCACTCATCGGTTCAGGAGCTTACGCTTTGCATTTTTAATAAGAAAGTATGTAAGAACAGTTGCTGCTTGTCAGTAACTGTTCTTTTGTTTTTACATTTTCCGGCAAGATTGCAGGTACTCTGCAAGGCAAAAAAGCTGATATCATAAATAAAAATCTGTATAGTGAATGATACGTATTGATGAGCTTGGTCATGAAAAACAGACCTATTTGAAGGAGTAAATGGATGAAAGAGATGACAGAATTACATTCATTAGATTCTATAGAAAATTTTATCAAACAGCACAAATTCAGTTTTATTTATATATCAAGGCCTGGCTGTACAGTATGTCACGCAGTTCTGCCCCAGCTCAGAATAGTATTGGATCAGTTTCCAAACATCAAATTGGCGCATATCAATGCTGACGATGTAGCAGAGGTCGCCGGCCGATTTTCAGTTTTCACCGTTCCTGTGCTTCTTTTGTTCATTGATGGGACTGAGTTTCTAAGAGAAGCCCGTTTTGTTCATTTTGAACAGCTTGAACAAAAGCTGAAAAGGGTTTATCGATTATATGAAGGCGAATAAAGAAATAAGGCAAAAAAAAGAACTCAAATGAGTTCTTTTTTTTGCATCAATTTATTCTTCACGAGGCGAAGAAGGGTTATCAACCTGCCCTTGATCACTTGTATCATTATCACAACTTGCTGAAATAATAATTGAATGAGAAGGAGAGTAATCTCCTAATGTGAAATTGACACCGTAATTTTTGCTGTTCGCAGTATGGCTGTTTTGCAAGTTTTGTCCGATATCTGTATTGGCGTTTTGTGTCATTCCATTTATCGTGAGATTTGAGATGTTGATTTGAGATCGCATGCTTCAAAAACTCCTTTCACTCAGAAGTAGCCGTCATAGAGGACGCTGGCAGTCTATTTACTTCTATGATATTGCGTTTTTATATCATTGCATCAACATAATGGTAAAAATAATAGCGAGTGAATGAGTCTCTTTTGAAGGTGATCAACCTATCAGCAGAAATAAAGCCGCCTGATAAAGAGGCGGCAGATCGTTATATGTCATCTATGAATTTGATGTATCGTTTTTCGTTTGCCTAAAGGATAGAATGGTCGTTTTTAATGATGAGTAGGAACCTATAGCAGCGTAGCCATAAAACCAGCCCATAAATACGCCAGAAAAGAGGCTGTGTCGATGGCTTATGAAAACAGAAATGACAAGGCCTGTTATTAAGGCAACTGACGGTACAAAAGTTTTGGGGATTTTCAATAATATTTTGAGGATTTGGGTTATCAATATGATGATTGGAACAGCTATCACAGCATCCCAAAAGTTTGTGTGAATAATTGGAAAAGCCATACGGCACCTCATGAAGTGTTCATTTCTTATGTTTACGCTAAAAGCTTGGAAAGCAGTTCTTGGACCGCATTTGTAACATGTAGGGCTTGATTGGCGGAGCTTGTTTGGCTTAAAGAATTGGATTCAAAAACCAAACCTGTATTATTCCCTCCGGAACCATCTGTCTCTTTAGAAACAGAGAAAGGGCTGATGGAGAATGCAAAACCGTTATTAAAAACGCTGTTTCCGGATATCGAATGGATATAAACTGGGAATTTCATCATTCATCTCTCCTCTCCGTTATGACTGTTTATACAATATGGTGTGTGAGCAGCAATTGCTTAAACAAAACGGCAAAAACATTCAGTGAGAGACAAAAACCTGCAAAATTCTCCAAGTGCCTTTTGTTAATGCAGTTTTTTAGGGATGTTTTTTTTATTCTTTTTGCCAATTTCATCAAAAATATTCTGATTGCTAGACAAATGGGCTTGTCCGTCCTTATTAATGAAATTCGGGTGAATGAGTTTTTTTAGATCCCTGACAGTTAAAGGTTTGGCGTCATCAGTTAATTCTATTCCTAATTGCCCGTTTGCCTCTAATGTCGCAATTTTGACATCTTGTATAGCCGTAACGCCGTGAAGCCGTAGCTGCATTTCAAGCTGATCAACTGTAAGTCTCATCTTCTTTAAGTTTTCGATATGAAGCTGTCCGTTTTCAATAACAACTTTTGCTTTTCCGGTCAACATCTTTTCAATGAAGTTCGATCTCATTTGGATCCATTCTATTACGATGAGTGTTATTGTGAAAATTGCCGCCGCAATTAATGTTTTGAAAAGGCTGTACTTGATGATTGGCTGCACGATAATAGTTCCGATTGAAATCATGACAACCGTTTGAGTTGAAGTCATTTGTGCGATTGATTTCATTCCTGAAACTCTCAGCAAAATGACTCCGGCTACAATGAGAACAAGAGATTCCCAAGTGAAATTCATGCTACCACCTGACCAATGATGAATTAGATTTGTCATGGGATTGGCTTTTCTTCGGCCAATCGCAATTTAATATATCCGAAAGGCAGTTTTTCATTCTGTCCTAAACCAAACAATATTTTGGGTATAGATGGATATATTAAGCCAAACAATGATAGCAGCAGGAGTTTTTTGACCGAAACAATCTGGGAAGCGGGGAGCGCCATAAGATGATTGAACTTGAAGTTGTCATTAGAACGGTTGCCAGCTTTGGCTTGCTGTTAATCGCAGAACGAATTTTAGGCAAACAGACAATTTCTCAAATGACGATTTTTGATTTTATTGCGGCGATCACACTAGGGGCGATTGCTGCCGGATTAGCTTACAATACTTCAATAAAACCGCACAATATGGCCATTTCGTTTAGTATTTTTGTGCTAACCATTTTTCTAATTTCGTTTCTGTCAATAAAGAACAGGAAGCTGAGGAAATTTTTTGCCGGAGATCCAACAGTGCTGATTCAAAACGGGAAGATACTTGAATCAAATATGAGGAAAATGCGTTACACGCTTGATTATTTAAATCAGCAATTACGGGAAAAAGAAATATTTAATATCGAAGAAGTTCTTTTTGCCATTCTTGAAACGAATGGTCAGCTGACTGTGTTAAGAAAACCGCAATTCCGGCATGTGACCAAACAGGATTTAATGATTGCGGTAAACCAAGAACACAGGCTTCCGATAGAGCTTATTATGGACGGAGAAATCATTGAGAATAATTTAAAGCAGAATCGTTTGACGGAATCCTGGCTTTTGGAGGAATTGCGAAAAAGAGACATAAAGGTGAAAGAGACCGTGTACGCAGTGCTGCTGGGTAATGGGGATATTTATGTGGATCAATATAAAGACCATATATCAGTCCCTATGGATAAGGAATGAAGGAACAATCAATCTTAAAGTCCCTTATTGAACGCAATGGTTTCAACTTGTCTTGGGTACGAAATGTGCAGAAGCCCGTTTAACAGCTGAATCTGTAACAAATGAGATTCAGTGGCCTCGGGAAGCTGAATGATTCGCTCAATTTCTCCGTAATACCGTTCACGCAGCACTTCCATTTCGGCTGGAAAAACAGGCGTGATCGTTCCTTTGATCAGCAGCTGGGTTTTAGATAGTAAGCGGATCGTTAATTCTTCCTCATACACACCGGGCATTTCCACAATGATAAAATTATCTTCTTCATCTTGATAAAAGTCGTAAACGAGCGTATAGGTGTTGGTATTAAAAAATTGTTCCGGGGCTTTATACTTGAGCACATTTGTCCAAAAGTCATTTTGCTTATATTCATTTGTAATCTCAAGCCACTTTCTCATTTTTTCGAGATCCATCTAGGATCCTCCTTAAATTTGGTTTGAAATCGGTGCAGAAGGGTTTCCAATTTGGTCTTGATCACTGATATCAGTATCGAGGTTCCCAGTATTTAAAAGAGAAGAAGAAGGCGAAAAATCCCCTAGAGAAAAGTTTGCCCCAAAGTATTTGCTGTTCGCTGTATGGCTGTTGTGTACGGTTGGACCGACATCAATATTTCCGTTTTGTGTGACGCCGTTCACCTTAATATTTGCGATGTTAATTTGGTATGGCATAGCGAAACTCCTTTTAATCTAAAATTGGCGGTACTGGAAGCTGAGGAGCATTCATAGTGGTATTATCAGAGTTTCCGAGTTCTGTCTGATCGTTGACATCAGGATCATTTAAGAAGTTTTCCATGATTGATTCTGCAGGTGATGTATCACCGAAAGAGGAGTTGATCCCTTGAGATTTATTATTTGCGGTATGGCTGTTATGCGCGGCTTCACCTATTGTAATTGAACCATTGCCCGAAATGCTGTTGATCTTTAAATAATATAGGTTGATTATTGTAGACGGCATCCCATCACACCCTTCCATCATTCTGTACAGTACATTATGCGTTGCTGCACCCAATTGTTCCTTGCATTTGCGGGCAAAACTCTATCTGGCCCTGGAGTGATGCTCGTTAGAAAAAAGAATAAAGTTTGTCACAGCCTGAATGTCAATCTATTTGGCAAATACTTATCAGTTGAATGAAAAGCCATTGAATATAGTAATCAATGAATTGATTCAGTTATTCGAAATACATGAGACCCTTTTATAAAGGAAGCTGGCAAACAGGATCAGTTTGAAATCATTGACAATGAAGCTAATGCCATGAAATAATACTCGTGAGTAACATTACTTTCGAGTATTATTTTTGGGGGTGGTCCTCGTTGAAAAGCAAAAAAGGACGTAAAGGAGAAGAAAGCCGGAAACGGTTACTCAAAGCTGCCGCTAATGAATTTTCGATTCGGGGATTCCATGACGCGAAGGTAAGTGAAATTGTGAAAAAAGCTGGGTTCACGCAGCCTTCATTTTACCTGTACTTTCAAAGCAAAGAAGCCATCTTTGCCGAGTTAATAACCGATTTTCACTCTCGAGTCAGAAAGCTGACAGAGTCACTTCTTCTGGAAAACGGATTAAACACGGAGGATGTATCAAAACGGGTACTGCTAGCTGTCGAGACTGTTTTTCAATTTTTGGCTGAGGACAAGGATTTAACCAAGATCGGCTTTTTTCTCAACCCGGAAGCAAAACAAATGAAAAAAGACTTGGCGATGGTTTTGAAAGAGAACTTAGAAGCAGAACAGCGGCTTGGCTATTTTCACTCTGAACTGGATATGGAAACTGTCGCTGAGTGTTTGGTCGGCATGATTGAACATTTAACCGATTCATTTTTGTTAACCGGAATCAAAGATCCGGCAAGCCTCGCAGCAGAGGTTGTGAATCTTTTAATATACGGGATGCTTCCGAAAGGGAATGACGTAAGATGATATCTATTATGATGAAAGTCAGTTTGGCAGTTTTTATGTTTGCGGGAGGCATCATAAAGGTAAGCCGTGTTCCCTTTCAAGTTGAGCATTGGCGGCATTATCAATATCCATTATGGTTTCTGACTGTTACCGGCATTCTTGAAATAGCCGGGGCACTTGCTATGACAGCGGGAATTTGGAATCGGTATGCAGCGATTGGAGCAGGTGTTCTGTTTGTCGTTCTCATGACGGGAGCCATTCATGCGCATATGTTTCGAGCAAGACAATCGGTCATCATGGCGATACCAGCGATGATCTGTTTGATTGTTTCTATCATGATCATCATGGGGAGTTACACGTAAGCTTTACACTAATGTTTAAGAACAAGCCCATTTGCAGGAAATCTCCTTTTCTTATCGAATAATAGAAAGTCCAGGAATTAACTGAATCATTAAAATAGAGATCCATTTCTGCATTATTCGTCCGGCATCAGCTGGGCTTTTTTTATAAAGGAGGAATACAGGATGGCATTCACTTTGGAAGACATGACTGAGGAAGAGTTCGAAACCTTTCGCGGGATGTCCGTGCAAAATTATGCGAAACAAAACACAACGTCAGGAACTTGGACGGAAAAAGAGGCATTTGAGAAATCGGAGCAGGCATATGAGAACATGATTCCGAATGGGCGAGACAGCAGCAATCATTATTTTTGGAACATCACAAATGACAAAGGAGAAAGAATGGGCTGGCTCTGGCTGTATGCTGATCCGTTTCATCCGCAAAAGGAAGCGTTTATCTATTCCTTTGGATTGTATGAAGCCTTTCGCGGAAAAGGACTTGCTCAATTGGCGCTTCAAACGCTTGATGAAAAAGCAAGAGAGCTTGGTGCGGAAAGGCTGGCCCTTCATGTGTTTGCACACAACGAGACAGCCGTCTATCTTTATCAGAAGATGGGCTATGCCATGACCAATATTCGTATGCGGAAACAGCTGTGCTGAAAAGTTGCTTACGTTACCCAAACACAACATGCCTATCTGGAAGCAGTGGCAGGGTACTATAAGTCATCATTAGAAACATTAATGTCATTGGAAGGCTTGAACATATAAAGAAAAAGGACAACAGCTGTTGTCCTTTTCAATGCCGCTTGAACTTTCTCCCTCAGTCTTTTTTGTCTTGATGATCCAGCTCTTTTATTCGTTTCGTAAGCTCATTGAAAGCCTGATCAAGCTCCTTATACCCTTTATCATTTGGCGTCATAAAACTGAGTTTTCCCAGCACTTCTTGTCTTTCTGTCTCAAGCTTTAAGCGAAGCTCTTCCCGCTCATTTCTTTCTGAAGGAGCGGCGTCATTTAACTGCTTTTCGATGCCGTTGTTTGAGATGACGAGTTTACTGTTTGTTGTTTTTTCGAGAAAGTATCGGTCATGTGAAACCGCCAGCAATGTGCCGCTGTATTGTGACAGTGTTTCTTCCAGCTGTTCGCGTGACGGCAGGTCGAGATGGTTTGTCGGCTCATCTAAAATCAGCACGTCTTTTTCCTCCAGAATATAGGCCATCAGCTTGATCTTTACACGCTCACCCATACTCATATGCTTGATCGGTTCAGTCCATTGGGCGGCTGTAAAACCTAAGTGCCTCATCAGATTTTGAACGTGCCCCCTTGCTTTGAATGTTTCATTCTCAAATAACTCTTCCGGTGTTTGTTCTAAAGGCAAATCAAACACCTCCTGCGTTAAATAGCCGATGTTTGCGGACGGCGACACCCATACGCTTCCTCCTGCTGTTTCCTGTCCAAGAATGATATTCAGCAATGTCGTTTTTCCGCTGCCATTGGGGCCTATGATCGCAACCTTTTCGCCGTGCTGAATCGTAAAGTTTGCGTTTTTAAAGAGGGTCCTTTCTCCAAACGCTTTTGTTACATTCTGAACTTCTAAAAAACGTTTTCCTGTTTTGTGGGTTGTATCGATTGAAAAGCGGACTGTATATTCTGGGGTAACGGGTTCCGCCTTTGCTTTTTCCAGCTCTTTTTCAAGCCGCTTCTGCTTGGATTTTATCTGGGCATCCGTACGCTTCGCTTTTACCCGGTGATATTCTTTAAACCCTTCCTTTTTCGTCGATTGAGCATGGGCTTTTTCCGACCAAGAAGCGAGCTCATTCATTTGTGCTTCAATCCGTTCAACCATTTTTTGCTGCTTTTCATATTCACGCTGCTGGGTGAGTCTTTTCTTCTCCCGGAACTTCATATACCCGGAGTAATTCCCTTTGAATTCAATCAGCGTCTGATTCTCAAGCGACCATATTTTTGTTGCGGCTTCGTCTAAAAAATATCGATCGTGAGAAACGAGAATCACAGTGCCGCTATAATGTTTCAGATGTTGGATGAGAAATTGCAAGCTTTTTTCATCAAGATGGTTTGTCGGTTCATCTAACAGCAGCAGATCTGCATCCTCTGATAGTCCTTTCGCCAGCCGCGCTTTCAGTTTTTCACCGCCGCTTAACTGATGAAAATCACGAAGAGGCACATGCCATTTCTCCAGTAACTTCTTTTCGGCAGGTGTCTGATCCGCAAAGGAATACGCCGCGGTTTCCTGTTCAACCAAAGCCAGTTTTATATCCTTCCGAAGGATTTGACCCTGTGCAGGGGCTAAGTCATTGTGAATGAGGTGCAGCAACGTAGATTTCCCAGCGCCGTTTTTTCCGATAATCCCAATGATATCTCCTTGCTGAACACTGGCGTTTACATGTTTAAAAACAGTTTGATCCTTTACTTCATAGCTAACGTTTGTTAATGTTACGATCTCTTTCATCCATATCCCTCGCTTTAAAGGGAGAATAAAAAAATCCTCCCAAATGTGTTGGAAGGATTAGCCGTGCCTGTGCATGATCAAATAAGCTATTTTTTATAAATAGCAGTGTCGTATATATAGAAAATGGGCAGACTAATCCTATTTTTTGATTTGAAATATTGATTTCAAACGGTAAAAATAAGATTAGTTAATCATTGTCCACCCATCATCCCTTCTTGTTTTGATTACAAACACTATAGCATATCTTCAAATTCAAAAGCAAAGGTCATTTTCATCAAAAAAACCCCTGCTCTCATTTTTGAGGCAGGAGTTTCGAGTGTTATTGATGCTTCGCTTTTCTCACTTTATAAATCACAATCAGCAAAATAAACCAAACCGGTGTGACAAATAAGGAAACACGAGTGTCCTGTGCCAGTGCCAGCACAACCAGAACAAACGCCAGGAACGCAAGAATCAGGTAATTTGTAAACGGATAAAGCGGAAGCTTAAACTTGTTTGTTTTCGCTAATTCAGGTCTTGTTTTGCGGTATTTCATATGGCAGATGACCGTAATCCCCCAAATGTAGATAAAGCATACGGTTGAAATGCTTGTGATCAGGGTGAATACGCCTTCTGGCATGATGTAGTTTAACGTAACACCTATTAAAATCACGATAGCCGAAAAGAATAAAGCATTTCTAGGCACTTTACGCTGAGTCAGTTTCGCCATTGACTCAGGCGCATTGTGATCTTTCGCCAGGGAATAGACCATACGGCTTGTACTGAATACAGCGCTGTTGCATGCTGAAGCAGCGGATGTCAACACAACAAAGTTGATAATACTTGCAGCCCCGACGATGCCAACAGCGACAAATACTTGTACGAATGGGCTTTCGCTGGGATTGATGACATCCCAAGGATAGATGCTCATAATCACGAGAAGAGCCCCGATATAAAAAAGCAGCACACGGACAGGGATATTGTTGATCGCCTTAGGGATTACTTTTTCAGGGTTTTCTGTTTCACCGGCTGTAAGCCCGACAAGCTCAATGCCGACAAAAGCAAACACAACCATCTGGAACGAGAGGATAAACCCGTGCATGCCATTCGGGAACAGGCCTCCGTGGCTCCAGAGATTTGTGAAGCTGGACACTCCTGAGCTTGTGGAAAAGCCTTTGAAAATCATCACAAGGCCAATGACGATTAACGCCAAAATGGCAATGACTTTAATCAAAGCAAACCAAAATTCTAATTCTCCAAACAGCTTGACTGTCGCCAGGTTCATAATCAGTAAAATAATTAGAGCGATTAAGCCAGGCACCCATTGCGGCACACCCGGGAGCCAATATTGAGTGTAGAGCCCGACTGCTGTCAGATCAGCCATCGCAATGGAAATCCAGCAGAACCAATATGTCCAGCCGGTGATAAATGCTGCCATATCGCCTAGGTAGTCTTGTACAAAATCCACAAAAGAGTGATAGTTCAAGTTTGATAACAGCAGTTCACCCAGCGATCTCATAATTAAAAAGCAAATGATCCCTGTGATCATATAAGCAAATAAAATCGAAGGTCCGGCAAAATGAATCGATTTGCCCGAGCCGAGAAATAAGCCTGTCCCAATGGCTCCGCCGATGGCGATGAGCTGGATATGCCTGTTTTTCAAGCCTCTCTGCAACGTTTGCTGATTTATATTGTCTTTCGTCATGTCGTCTGTCACTTTATGTGTTCCTCCATTGAAAATTGTTTATTGAGTCAGCAATCTATTTTTAATGATTATTATAACACTAAAATTTCTATCTTTTTTACTAAAAAAGGATTGATGAAAAGAATTTTAATGTGATTTGGACTATTTCCCGAAAAAAGCGGCTCCATTTAGGGAGCCGCTTTTTTATGCTTTTTCAGTTTTTTTCATAAACAGGTAGAGCCCGTAATCTGTCGGTGCGGATGCGTAGCCTGCCTGCCGCAGCATTGCTGTGATATTGCCGCGGTGGTATGTCCCGTGGTTGACAACGTGGGGAAGCAGTTCGGAAACAGTTGTTTTCATGATTCCGCTTGAGGGATTTTGAATCTGGAGTGGCTTATTGAGCTGTTCTTTTTGCTGTAAAAATAGTATATAGCGCTCGGATAACCTCAGAAAAAGGTCTTCCATTTCCTCTATTTCTTTAGCCTCTGTCTGTTCTTTAAGCTGTTCAGCTAAAGCCAAAGCATCGCTCAAGTTATTGCCGGAAAACACTTCAATCCAGCCGAGATCAGAAAGATAAACATGAGACAATACATGGGATATTGACGGAAACACGCTTTGAATTTCTTGATGGTATACCTCTTTTGGAAGCTCTTTTAATCGGTTGAATATTTGTTGATTGGCCCAGACGTTATATTCATACAATTTGAATGCCAAATCTGACATGTTAAAATTCCCCCTTTCGTGTGTATAGCTTCCATTATACACGAACGTGCGTTCTTATGTAGAGTGCTCGTGAATAAAATTTGTTGACATATATAGTTTAGGGGAATAAACTAATTGACATTGAACATAAAGTTTAGCGGGGTAAACTATAATGAGGAGGGGAAGATATTGAATGAACAAAAGCTATGTCAGGCGATAAACCTGTTTGTGGAAGTCCTGCTTGAAGGGACAGAATTTGTGCATCGTGAAATCAATCAGGATGTCTTCAAGCATATCTCAAGGGAACAGGCAGACCTGTTGAAAATTTTAAAAGTCAAGGGCCCAACATCTCCCGGCAGCCTGGCCATGTACCAAAATGTACATAAGAGCGCGATCTCTAACAGACTGAAAAAGCTGCTCGAAAAGGGATTGGTTCAATGGGGCGACTGTCCGGAAAAAAGTGATAGGCGCTCTAAGCTTATTAACATTACACCCAGTGGTGAACACATACTAGAAGAATTAGATTCTGCCATCTTTAACGCGCTCAAACCGCTGATCGATGATATAGATGAGGAACACTTACATTCCATCATCGAGATATTCACCATTTTAAAAAGCAAATTTAAAGGAGGAGATTCTGCCGAATGAGAGCAATCATCAAATTCAAGTGGGCAATTGCAGCCATAGTATTAGCACTTACCGTCGTTTTGAGTTTGTTTTCTCCGAACTTAACGGAGCTGGCCAATCAAAAGGGGCAGGCCCAGCTTCCCGCTGATGCCGTTTCAGAAAGAGCAAACGCCATTTTAAAACAAGCGGGAGAAGACAATAATTCGATCAGTGTCGTCTTTACATTAGACCATGCTCTAAAGAAAGAAACAGAGAATCAGCTTCGGATAATGATCGATAAAATTAAAAAGATCGACGGTGTAGAAGAGGTAACATCTCCTCTGTCAGCGGAAAAAGAAGTCAAAGACCAGTTGATGTCGAAAGACAAGAAAACCGTTCTCATGCCTGTCACGATTACAGGTTCTGATAAAAAGGCGGAAAAAATTGCGGACGAGATTTATCAAATCGTTCCTGATGATTTGACCGCATATATTACAGGAGCTTCCCTTATCAACCAGGATTTCGCTCACAGCTCAGAGGAAGGGCTTAAGAAAACGGAAGTGATTACAGTCTGCCTGATCATCGGTTTACTGTTGATCGTGTTCCGATCTGTTGTGACGCCTTTTATCCCGATTGTGGTTGTCGGTTTTTCTTATCTGATCAGTCAATCCATACTGGGCATCCTTGTATACAATGTTGATTTTCCAATCTCGACGTTTACGCAAACCTTCTTAGTCGCGATCCTGTTCGGCATTGGAACAGATTACTGCATACTGCTTCTTACACGATTCCGTGAAGAATTGGCAAACGGGCATGATAAAAAAGAAGCGGCGCTTATCGCTTACCGCACAGGGGGAAAAACCTTATTTATCAGCGGATTCGCGGTATTAATCGGATTTTCCGCCTTAGGATTTGCGAAGTTTGCGATTTTCCAATCCGCAGTAGGGGTAGCAGTCGGTGTGGGAATTTTAATGATCATCCTCTACACACTGCTGCCATTATTTATGGTGACGCTGGGTGAAAAATTATTCTGGCCTTCTAAGAAAGTGCTGTCACATAGTGATAACAAACTATGGGCGTTTCTCGGCAGACACTCCGTTGCGCGTCCGTTTCTGTTCATTGTCATCACGGTGGTGATTACGCTTCCGTTCATCTTGACCTATGATGACCAGATTTCATTCGACTCAACTGCGGAAATCAGCAGCGATTATAAATCTATAAAAGCTCTCGAGGCCATTAAGGATGGATTCGGGGAAGGAAAAGCGTTCCCGATCAATGTTGTCGTAAAAGGAGACAAAGATCTTACAACAGCTGATACAATCCCTTATCTAGGAAATATCAGCAAAGCGATCGAGAAAGTTGATCATGTTGACTCTGTTATGACCATTACGCAGCCGACTGGTGAAAAAATCAAAGATTTATATATTGATAACCAGCTAGGATCGGTTTCAGACGGGCTGGATAAGACGGTGAAAGGGATTGCCGATGTCCAAAGCGGATTAACGGATATAGAAAACGGACTGAATCAAATGGCAGGGCAAACCGGCTCGGCCTCAAATGGAGGGTCTGGCGGTTCACTGGGCGATGCGGCAGATGGCTTGGGCAAAATCAATCAGCAGCTGCAGCTCGTGAGCAAACAGATTTCCCAAACCGGCAATACCGCACAGACCGTGCAGCAGCTTACGGCAATCAGCGGACAGCTTGGCCAGATTCAAACCGGTCTTGAACAAGCGAACCAGCAGCTCTCAGGCCAGCAGGCACAAGCCGGAACGCTGACAGAAAGCCTGAAGAAGCTGTCCGAAGGCGTGAGGAGCGCAAATCAGGGCCTGACGAAAGTCTCTGACGGTATTACAGCTTCCAGTGATATGTTAGAGGACATGAGCAAAAGTCCAACTGTAAGAGATACAGGCATATTCATTCCTGATCAAGTAATGAAGGACAAAGACTTTAAGAAGTCAATTGACCAGTATTCCTTTGCAGACGGCAAAGGTGTTCAATTAAGTGTCGTTCTGGATTCAAATCCGTACTCAGAACAAGCTATTACGACAATAAACCAAATCAAAAAAGCTGTCGCAAACGAAGTTGACGGCACTCCTTTGGAGGATGCACAGATCGTATACGGCGGGGTCACGAGTATGAATGCGGACTTAAAGGAGCTGTCCACAACGGACTTCTCCAGAACAATGGTGATTATGATTATAGGCCTGTTTATCGTGTTAACCATTTTGTTCCGCTCAATGATCATGCCGATTTATATGATCGCGTCATTGCTGCTGACGTACTATACGTCGATATCCATAACAGAATTAATTTTTGTAAACGGCTTAGGAAACGCGGGTGTCAGCTGGGCAGTGCCATTCTTCAGCTTTGTCATCTTGATCGCGTTAGGGGTAGATTATTCGATCTTCTTGCTGGATCGATTTAAGGAAGAGGTGCACCTTGGCATTGAGCAAGGTGTCGTCAGGTCAATGAGCAAAATGGGATCTGTCATTATTACAGCTGCCATTATATTGGCCGGTACGTTCGCGGCGATGATGCCTTCAGGTGTCAATACACTGATGCAGGTGGCAAGTGTTATCATCATCGGGCTCTTGCTTTACGGCCTTGTCATACTTCCGCTCTTCATCCCGGCAATCATTGCAACCTTTGGAGAAGGAAACTGGTGGCCGTTCGGCAGGAAGAAAGGAAAAGAATATTCGAGAGAAGAGTGATGAATGGTCATCACTCTTTTTTCATGACTAAACGACTAACTTTAGACGTGTTACCCAAAAAAGGTCAGACGATCAAACGGCGGCTGTACTTAAAAACAAAGAGCCCGGAAAACATTCCCGGGCTCTTTGTTTTATTTCCATTCTGCAATTGTATCAATCGGCAGACGGTAGGAAGCATAGCCTTCGTCTGCTGCTTTTCCGATAGAAAGTAGCATAACCGGTACATAACGTTCTTTATCTAATCCGAAGGTTTCCGCGATGTTTTCTTTATCGTATCCGCCGATCGGGTTTGTATCGTAGCCATGCGCGCGTGCAGTCAGCATCAGCTGCATGGAAACGAGACCTCCGTCAATCAGGATCGTTTCACGGTTGACCTGTGCCGGAAGCTTTTCAAAATGTGCGGTCAGCGCAGCGATTTGTCTGTCTTTGACCTCCTGCGGCATGTAACCAAGTTCCACGGCTTTTGAATAGATTTCTTCTAAGTAGTCTGCATTGTTCATGTCTGCAAATACAGCGATGACAGCAGATGATGTTGTGACCTGTGTTTGGTTAAAGCTGGCAAGCGGTGCGAGCTTTTCTTTTCCTTCCGGGCTGTCAATGATAAGAAAACGCCATGGCTGCGCGTTAACAGAAGATGGGGCAGTTGTTGCTTCCTCTAAGATCTCTGTCATTTCTTCTTTGCTGATTTTTACTGCCGGATCATAGTTGCGAATCGAACGGCGGCCTTTCATAATTTCCATAAAATCGTTTGTTTTGATCATGTTGATACACTCCTCTTAAGCTTCGATATTATTTATATTGTTTCGCATGCGCGCCAGCACATCAATGAGCAGGCGGCGTTCTTCTGCGCTTACATTTGCGAGCATTTCCTTCATGAAACGCTCCTTTTCCTTCTTAGAAGACTCAATTCGCTCTCTTCCTTGGTCTGTTAACCGAACAAGGGTGATGCGGTTGTCCTCAGGCTTGCGCCGCCTTGATACCATGCCTTTGGCTTCCAGCTGTTTCAGGTGTCTGGTAACGGCTGCGCTATCGATATTTACTTTCTTTTGAAGGTCGCTTTGACTGATCTCATCTGCATGATAAAGCAATGTCAGCAATTCCAAACGAGATTGGCTGATGCCCGTGCATGCCTCGAACTTCACGCCAATCACCTTGTTCACGCCTTGCAGCTGATATAAAATCTCGGCTTCCTCTGAACAAAATGACGCCAAAACCCATCCCTTCTTTCCTGTCAAAACTATTAATTGATATATCAATGATTGACACGTCAATTAATATACAACGATTGATTTCATCTTGCAAGCCATTTGCACTCTAGAAAAACCTCCCAGCGTATAAAATTCGCTAGGCTAGAACTTAGATAAAAAGCTGGCCGCTTCTTCAGATGATGCTGGTCACGATGATTCCCTGCATCATTCCCATTTATAGGTGTTCGGAATATCACTTTGCCGAGCCCATGCTCAAGCGGCTTTCACAGGCTGAAAGTTATGATACAATATACAAATGTTTCACAGCTTCAATCCATAGTTGGAGCTGACATCCATTATATAAGGGACTAGGTTGAAGGGAAGGTTTGATAACATGCTGCACAATCCAACTGGAAAAGAACGCTTGGCACTAGCGTTTCTGCTCGGCATGCTTGCTATATTGGGCCCGCTTAATATAGATATGTATTTGCCAAGTTTTCCTGAAATCGCGGAAGATTTATCAGCAAGTGCTTCACTTGTTCAGTTAAGTTTAACAGCCTGTCTGGTCGGGCTTACGATCGGCCAGCTGATTGTCGGGCCGGTCAGCGATGCGCAGGGAAGACGAAAACCGCTATTAATCTGTATCTTTTTATTTGCGTTATCTTCTCTGTTTTGTGCACTGTCGCCCAATATAACAACTTTAGTGGCTGCGCGTTTTTTACAGGGCTTCACTGCTTCTGCAGGGCTTGTGCTGTCTCGCGCAATCGTCCGCGATGTGTTTACCGGAAGAGAGCTTTCTAAATTTTTCTCGCTGTTAATGGTTATTACCGCGGTGGCGCCAATGGTTGCGCCTATGACAGGCGGTGCCATTTTGCTTTTGCCGTTCGCAACGTGGCATACAATTTTTCACGTTCTCATGATCATCGGATTTTTACTAGTTCTTCTGATTGCATTGAGGTTAAAAGAAACGCTTCCGCCGGAAAAACGGATTCCAAGCTCAATCGGAACATCCGTCAAAACGATGGGCAGCCTGCTGAAGGATCGGTCCTTTATGGGGTACGCGTTAACTGTCGGATTTATTCACGGGGGAAGCTTTGCATATGTGTCTGGTACGCCTTTTGTATACCAGGATATCTACGGGGTGTCTCCGCAGGTATTTAGTATTCTTTTTGGCATTAACGGGCTGGCGATTATATCGGGCAGCTTTATCATCGGACGCTTTGGCGGAATCATTCATGAAAAAAGCCTGCTTCGTATAGCGGTCATTACGGCTATGATTGCGACGGCTGTGCTATTAACCATGACCATGATTCACGGTCCTCTTGCTACATTAGTCATATCCATTTTCATTTACATGATTACGATCGGCATGGTTCTGACCAGCACGTTTACCTTGGCCATGGAAAAGCAGGGGCACCGCGCCGGAAGTGCAAGTGCGCTGCTTGGGATGCTCCCGCTGCTCCTCGGTTCAATCGTGTCACCGCTTGTAGGCATTAATGAGACAACAGCCGTTCCGATGGGAGCCATCATGTTTGTAACAGCTGTCATCGGCTCACTGGCGTTTTTTGGATTAACGAAAGAACGAGTAGGGCAGAATTCATAAAAAAACCTGACATGACGTCAGGTTTTTTGTTTTATTTAGAATAACAACAGCAGGCCTGCAATCGCCGGAGTCAAAAAGATGGCTGATTTCAAAACCACCTTTGGCATGAGGTTGGTGAATTTCGCGCCTACATAGGCACCGCACATTGTCCCTACCAGAACTTTGACAAGCAAAACGTAATCAACAAAACCTTCTGTGATATATCCGATGCCTCCACCTACAGCCAGAGGGATGATCACAAGCATCGTCGTTCCGACAGAATGGCGAATGGACAGATTCAGCATAATCATTAAACCAATTTGAATAAAAGGTGCCGACCCAATGCCGAATGTGCCGGAAAGAACGCCGGCTACAATTCCTAAGATGACCGCTCTCGTATACGTTGAAAGAGTGCTTTGATTCACTTGAGCCTTCTCTTTTAAAATAAATAATCTGATTAAAATGAGAATTGCTGATAAAAATAACATTCCAGCCGTCAAATAATGAAGCAAATCAGCCGGAATAAAAGATGTCAGCTTGGCGCCGAAAAATGAGCCAACTGCAGCAAAGCCTCCGACTATTAAGCCGATTTTCATTTGAATGTTGCCCTCGCGATAGTGGCTGTATGCCCCTGATAAGCTTGTAAAAGCCATGCCGGCAAGTGAAGTGCCTAAAGCCGTATGAATCGGGATATGGAAAAGAAGCGTTAAAAGGGCAATGACAAAGCCGGCTCCACCGGCGCCAATAAAACCTAAAATAATTCCTAGAAGAAACATAACAAGAATAATGAGCATATTTTTTCCTCCATTGAAAAGATATAAAAATGTAAACGTGCGCTATTCTGGCGGAGGTATGGTGTCCTATTGACGAAGAAAAACACGACGTTTTTTCAGTTGCCAGTAGTCCGTCGACCGTCGTTCAGCAAACATATCGTACCTCAAATTCAGGGATCTGACAAGGCAGTTTGTTGCTTCCCATTACCATCTGTTATATGATTTTGATGAAGAAAAGCCCTTGAATATATTCAAAAGAGGTATTATATATGGACGATTTTAAATTAGATAAGCCGACTCCCTACTACCTGCAATTTTATAACCAGCTAAAAAAAATGATCTTTAACGGGACTTTTAAGCCTGGGGAACGGATAAACGAAACACAGCTGGCGAAAAGCTTTGGCGTCAGCCGCTCTCCGATAAGGGAAGCCATGCGATTGCTTGAGAAAGATGGTTTGTTAAAAGCAGATGACCGAAATGGGTTTTCGATCACGTCATTAACGGCAAAAGATGTAGATGAGATTTATAAAATCAGAATTCCGCTGGAGCAGCTGGCAGTCGAATTAGTCATAGATGAAGCGGACGAAGAAGAGCTGACCATACTCCAAAAACAGCTTGAAGAAACAGAGAAGGCGATTCACAACGGCACGGAAGATACGGAAATCATTCGTTTAAACCAAAAATTTCATGAGCTGCTGGTTGATTTCAGCCATAACAGACATTTGAAAAATTTGCTTGAGCATGTAAATGATCTGATTCATTTTTGCAGAATCCTTAATTATACCGGCGACCACCGTGCAGAAACGATACTGAGTGAGCACCGCAGGATATTTGAAGAAGTGAAAAAGAAAAACAAAGAAGCAGCCAAACAACATGTACTGGCTCATTTCAATCATGACTGTGAGCATTTGAAGCATGTGCTTGAAGAAGGTAAAGAGAATTGATTTCTATGATCCGGTACCAAGGGGGAGCAGAACCCTTGGTATTTTTTTATGTATTCACCACATATCTAAGAGGCCCCGTTAATAAGATTTTATGATGGTTTGACTAACGAATAATGGGGGTTAAACATGTTTATCCATATCGTCGGGCCTGGTGATTCTTTGTTTTCGATAGGCAGAAGATACGGTGCTTCTGTTGATCAAATACGGGGTGTGAATGGTTTAGATGAAACGAATATCGTGCCGGGGCAGGCTCTGCTTATCCCTCTTTATGTATATACAGTCCAGCCTGGAGATACGCTTACCGCCATTGCAGCCAAAGCGTTTGTGCCATTAGAGCGACTGCGAGCCGCCAATCCGGGCATCAACCCAAATGCTTTACAAGCGGGAGCAAAAATAACGATTCCTTCGATCTCAAATTACATTGCGGGAACGTTAAGTTTTTATGTGCTCCGAAACCCAGACCTCGATCGAGAATTAATCAATGATTATGCGCCATACTCGTCTTCGATTTCAATTTTCGAATACCATATTGCACCGAACGGCGACATTGCAAACCAATTGAATGATGCGGCCGCTATTGAGACAACTTGGCAAAGACGAGTCACGCCGCTGGCAACAATAACGAACCTTACATCAGGAGGCTTCAGTACGGAGATTGTTCACCAAGTGCTAAACAATCCGACAGCGAGAACCAATCTGGTCAACAACATTTATGACTTAGTTTCCACAAGGGGATATGGCGGTGTCACAATCGATTTTGAGCAGGTGAGCGCCGCGGATCGCGATCTTTTCACTGGATTTTTACGCCAGCTGAGAGATCGACTTCAGGCGGGAGGGTATGTGCTGACGATAGCTGTTCCTGCAAAAACAAGTGATAATATCCCATGGCTGAGGGGCTACGATTACGGGGGGATAGGAGCGGTTGTCAATTATATGTTTATCATGGCTTATGATTGGCATCATGCCGGAAGTGAGCCGGGTCCTGTAGCGCCGATTACTGAAATAAGGAGAACCATTGAGTTTACGATTGCGCAGGTGCCGAGCAGAAAAATCATTATCGGAGTCCCGCTCTACGGGTACGACTGGATCATACCGTACCAGCCGGGCACAGTTGCTTCAGCGATTTCAAATCAAAACGCAATCGAAAGAGCGATGAGGTACCAAGCTCCGATACAATATTCAGCCGAATATCAATCACCGTTTTTCCGGTACAGTGATCAGCAGGGACGGACGCATGAGGTATGGTTTGAGGATGTCAGAAGCATGAGCCGGAAGATGCAGATCGTCCGTGAATACAGATTGCAGGCTATTGGCGCTTGGCAGTTAACGCTGGGCTTTACACCGGGCCCATGGCTTCTGCGGAAATTTTTTACGATCAGAAAAGTATAAAAAAAGACACCACAGCTGGGGTGTCTTTTTTTTTGATTAAGTCCAGAGCAGCAGAATAGTTCATTCATTTGTACCTTGCATGGGTTGTGTTCCCATTTTACGATTAGTAGTAGTCTGATCAAACAAAGAGTCAGAATACGATTTGAGAGGGAGTTGTCTACATGAAGACAGTATTGATTTTGAATTTTCCTGCGGAAGGCCATGTGAATCCTACTTTAGGCATTACAAAAGCGTTTTCCGATAAGGGATATGATGTCCATTATATATCCACTGAAAAATATAAAAAACGATTAGAAGCAGCGGGAGCAACGGTCCATCTTCACCGGGATCTGCTGCGAACGACACCTATTCATGTCGGTTCGCCCAATGGCATTCTTGATTTCGTGAAAATCCATATCAAAACGTCATTGGACATTTTACAGATTGTCAAAGACTTATCTAAGAGCATTCAATTTGATTTTGTTTATTATGATAAATTCGGCGCGGGGGAATTGGTGAGGGATTACTTAGATATTCCAGGGGTCTCTTCATCGGCGTCTTTCCTGTTTGGCGAGGAGCACCTGAAAATCCTGCCGCTGCATCCGGAGTCTGGAGCGCCGCTTGAATTGGATCAAGAGTGCGAAGATCTTTTGGCAAAAATGAAAGAAACGTACGGTGTTGCCCCGAAAAACCTGGTTCAATTCATGAACAATAAAGGGGAATTGAACGTAGTGTATACAAGCCGTTATTTTCAGCCAGAAAGTGATCGTTTCGGGGATGAATGTCTGTTTATCGGGCCGAGCTTTCCAAAGAGAGCGGAAAAAACAGATTTCCCGATTGAACAGCTAAAAGATGAGAAGGTCATTTATATTTCAATGGGGACTGTACTGGATCATACAGAGGATTTCTTCAACCTTTGTATTGATGCATTTTCAGGCTTTAACGGAAAAGTCGTCATCGCTGCCGGAGAAAAAGCGGACCTGACCAAATTAAAGCAGGCGCCGGAAAACTTTATCATTGCTCCGTATGTCCCTCAGCTGGAAGTGCTGGAGCAATCGGATGTTTTCATTACACACGGCGGAATGAACAGCGTAAACGAAGGGATTCATTTCAGCGTGCCACTGGTTGTCATGCCTCATGACAAGGATCAGCCGATGGTGGCGCAGCGTCTCTCTGAACTCCATGCAGGCTATGTCATCTCTAAAGATGAAGTCAATGCCCAAATATTAAAACAGGCCGTAGATGAGGTTTTGCGCAACGATCAGTATACGGCAGGCATTAAAAAAATCAATCAAAGCTTCAAAGAATGTATGGACATGGAAGAAGTGATGGAGCGGATTGATGAGTTGATTCGCCAAAAAAACAAATAAGAAAAAGAACTCCCGTACCTTGTACGGGGAGTTCTTCATTTAAAACTTGATTTTGATTTTTTGAGCATCACTGGTTTTCTTATGGTTATGGTCAAAGACGTCACTTGTCGTGATTTCGATCCACTTGATCTCTTTTGTTTTCTTCTCCGCATCCGCGGCCTTATCATGAGCATGGCCGCTTGATGCGTTCACAATAAAGCCGAGATTTCCGGACTTTTCGGCCCCGCCTTCCAATTCACCGTTTAACTCTTCAAGATAAATATCTTTGTTCCAATCAAAGGTTTCGCCCGTATTTGTTTTCATCAATGCAATCGGCGCAACATTTACTTTTTTTGAAGAGGTGTTCTTGATATCAACGAAAACCTTAACAAAATCAAACTCTTCATCGTGTGTTAACTCATGAAAGTAATCAATCATGCTGTAGTCCGGGCGCAAGTGGATCAGCTTCATTTCTTTTACTGTTAACTCCACGTCGCCAATCTTATAGGTTTTGTTCACTTGTTTGATATCTTTTAAGACAGCTTTTCCTTTATCATCTGAAAACGTTTGGCCGACCTTAAGCAATGACCGGTCATCAGTTACCTGGGAATTAGGCTGATAATTATCTGTGCTGTCCTTCTGGGATGAAGTGCTTTGCGGCTCAGCTTTTACTGTTTTCTCCCCGCCTGCATGCTGTTTTTCAGTACTGGCGTTTGATGAGCAGCCCGCAAGCATGATAGCAAAAACGAAAATTGAAAGAATTCTTCTCATGATGATTCCTCCATTAAAAAGAGATCCCGTTACTTCATACAAGCAACGGGACACCTTGTATTCTTTTACTTATCGTTAATCTTAATGTTGTATTGTAAAGCCTTGAAGACATTTTTGGCGATTTCTGTATTGTCGATTTGGCCGGCAAATGTCTCACTAGACGGACCGTATGCATAGACGGGAACATCTTCACCGGTATGTCCGCCTGTTGTCCATCCAGTGTGAGAGCGTTTGTTAAAGATGTTCTCGATTGCGTTATCGATATCCAGTACTTCCTTCGATTTTGCCGCTTCTTCAACAGATTGAATTTCGGCTTTTGTTAAAGCCAATTTTTTTTGATCGATATATGTTTTCAACGTTTTTTCAACATCCGCGCCGTCAGCGATCTTTTCTGCCATAAAGTCTGGTGTGCGCTTTGCGGCTTTAATGGGTTCACTGAACCAATTGTAGATGCCGTCCGCACCGATGGAATATCCGCCGGTTGAGTGGTCAGCCGTTGCGACAACCAATGTGTGCTTGTCTTTTTTAGCGAAATCAATAGCCGCCTTATAAGCTTGTTCGAAGTCTTCCATCTCGCTCATGGCGCCGACGATATCATTGTCATGGCCCGCCCAGTCAATTTGGCTGCCTTCCACCATGAGGAAGAATCCGTCTTTATCCTTGTTTAATTTTTTTATGGCTGTGTTTGTCATGTCTTTAAGTGATGGAACATCCTTCGTCCGGTCAATCTTTTTAGGCAGGCCGCCGTCAGCGAATAGGCCAAGAACTTGGCTGTCTTTGTTTTTCAGCATGTCCTTGCGGTTATCCACATAGCTGTATCCCGCTTTTTTGAATTCCTTGATCAAATTACGGTCCTTACGGTCAAAATTGCTCTTTCCTCCGCCTAGAAGGACATCAATTTTGTGCTTGCCGTTGACCATCTCATCAAAATAATCATCCGCAATTGAGTTCATATTTTTTCGGCTGTGGTCGTGTGAACCGAAAGAGGCCGGAGTGGCGTGTGTAATTTCTGAAGTGGCCACAAGTCCTGTTGCTTTTCCTTTTTCTTTCGCAGCTTCAAGCACCGTTTTGGCTTCTGATCCGTCGTTATCCACCGCTATGGCATTATTGTATGTTTTAATTCCCGCAGACATAGCCGTTGCCGCCGCTGCAGAATCCGTTACATTTTGTTCAGGATCATCGGGGTAAGTTGTTTGCTGGCCGACAAGATACTGATCAAAAGCCGTAGGCTCCACAACTTTTGTCTTTTTATTATCCTTTAAGTATCGATAAGCAGACGTATAAGACACACCCATACCATCACCAATCAGAACAATAACATTCTTAATTTCGTCGTGGTTCCCCTTTTTCTTTTCCTGGGCGCTGGCTTCAGGCACACTGCCGCTGGCTAAGCTGCTGAACGCAATTGATGATAAAACCGCGATAGGCAGTAATTTCTTCGGGAATTTTTTCAACTGGATAACCTCCTAAATATAGATGAATCTCAATGACAACCCAATTATATTTTTAAACTGTTAAGCTAGTATTAATGGATTTTAAAGATTGGATTTACAAGAATAATGAACTGGCACCCTTAAATAATGGTTATTCTTTTATGAGAAGTTTTAGAAGGAAAGAGTGATAGTACTAAAGAAATAAATTGGAGGAATAGATAATGGCCGTGGATAGGCGGACTGAAATCTGCTATAGTCGCATAGAAACAACCCGCTTACATCTTGAACAATTAAGTATTATGTTGGAAGAGGTATTGTGTAAGCACATGTCTGAGCAGTTCATATGGAGTGGCATCATTTTATTTTAGGAGGGAACAACATGGACGTTTTTTCTGAGTATTTAGCGGGGATTGATGACCCGTTCCACCGAGAAAGAACGGAAGAGGTGTTAACTTGGATAAAAAATAAATATCCAAATTTACATACAGAAATAAAATGGAACCAACCGATGTTTACGGATCACGGTACATTTATTATTGGCTTTAGTGTTTCTAAAAAGCATTTAGCTGTCGCTCCTGAAAAAGTAACGATAGCGCACGTAGAGGATGATATTGTGAAGGCAGGATATGACTACACCGAGCAGCTGATACGTATCCCTTGGAACGGTCCAGTTGATTACACGCTACTTGAGAAAATGATTGAGTTTAATATTCGGGATAAGGCAGACTGCTCCACTTTTTGGCGAAAATGAAGGAAAAAGGCATAACATATGAGCTGTATAAAATATGTTACACCTTTTCATTTGTCTATTTTTCGTTTTGATCATCTATTGCTGCTTTTCTTCAAACAAGGTCTTTTCATTGAGCGTAAGCTGGCTCGCAGAATAATGATTACCTTGTTTCCATTTCACTTCAATCGTAATATCATGGCCTTCAAGCTCATGTTCATCTAACCGCTCTAAAAAAGAAACGGACTTTTCTTTTGCGCTTCCATCAGAAAAAGTGCCTCCAGCATAATCATGCATCGGGATTTCCGTGTCAGAACTCAGCAGAATTTCATCATCCTTTTTTACAATCAGGTCCAAATAAGTGTTGTCTATTTCAATTGTATCACCGATCCAATAAAGTTTGCTGCTGTATTCATTCGGTGCATCTTCATTTTTTTTGAAAACAGCTTCCCAATTCTGGTCTTTGCTTTCTCCCTGCCAATTCGGATACTCCAAACGAACATGATGAATCAGGTGATAGGAAAAAAAGATCAAGCAGAAAGCGATTAATAGGAATGCCGTGAAAATGAGAGGGTATTTATAATGACTGGACATAAAAAGACTCCTATTCGTTTAATCAATTACCTTCGAAAATAGAATTTCATCCCGAATCAAAATGTCGTTTTCAGCCACCTCGGGAATCTCCGGCTTGAGTCGGCGTGCTTTTTCAACTGCGTTCGGAAACACTGCAGCGAATTGATAGCCTCTCTTTTGATAAAACGCCATCGCATCTACATTATCATTCGTTGTGATAAGCTTTATTCGTTGACAATGTGCATATTTAGCCGTCTCTTCAACCTGCTGAAGTAAAGCTGTGCCGATTCCTTTATTTTCAATCATACTATCTAATGAAATAATTTCACAATCTTTCCCATCTATCAAGTATGTAATACAGCCAATGATTTCGCCGCTTTCATTTACTGCGGCAAATCCATCTAATTCATCACACCGAAAAATGCCGCTGGAAATCACCATCTCGGGTGTACCCCATTGCTTGGCAAAAAAATCGGTCAACATATGTTTCGCTATCTCATTGTTTGGGATGATGATCATCATAACACTCCTCTATTGAAAGATTGCATATGTACTATCAATATAAACAATATATAACAAAAAAAATAGATATTGAGGTGACGGCATGGAAATCAGCGATGTTATTTACGGGCACCACCATATAGATGGAGTACTGGAAGAGCTTATCAAAAGCGCTCCTGTGCAAAGATTAAAAGGGATCTATCAAGGCGGAGCAAGCTTTTTAGTCAATCGAAGGTGGAATGTGACCAGGTATGAGCACTCCATCGGCGTAATGCTCCTCATCAAAAAGCTCGGAGGAACGATAGAAGAACAGATTGCGGGTCTGCTCCACGACGTATCACACACAGCTTTTTCTCATGTGGTCGACGTTGTCTTTGAAAATCAAGCAGAAGACTATCATGAAAACATCTTTCAACAAGTCATTGTTCACTCTGAAATCCCGGACATTTTACAAAAACACGGCTATCATACTGAAGAACTTTTATCTGACGATTCAAGGTGGACATTGCTCGAACAGCCCGCACCGGAGCTGTGTGCTGATCGGACAGACTATACGCTGCGTGATATGTACCGATATGGACACATTAGCCTGCACGAAGCGCAAACCTTTTTGGATCATCTTATTGTGAGAAACGGAAGGATGTTTCCTGATAGTATTGAAGCTGCCGAATGGTTTGTCAGTGTGTACTACAAGGAAGTGATTGATTTCTTTTTGAATCCTGTGAATGTATATGGATATGAATATTTAGCGCGAGCATTGAAGGCAGCGCTGCGGCATGATGTCATATCCGCAGAGGACCTCCTGAAAACGGACCAAGAGGTACTGAACATCCTGCGTGCATCAAAAAATGAAGAAGTCCTGAGCTTGCTTACATCTATTCATCCCGGCATACAAGTAATAGAAGATGACATCCAGTACGATTTCCATCAAAAGAAGAAAATGCGCCTAATCGATCCATCCATTTTTCTTGATGGCGAATGGATCAAATCCTCAGATGCTTCTGAAAAGGTGAGGAAAATGGGTGAGGCCGCTTATCAAAAAGCAAAAAAAGGTGTGTATATAAAAATCTTAAATCAGTAAATGCCGCCTGACAGCGGCCTTTTTTCATGTTTGGCTTTGCAAACAAAGGGGAATAGGACAAACTGCGGGAACGCTTTATGAGAATATCAGCGTATTTACATACCATTCGGGGGTATAGTATTATCGAGAGGGCATGTTTTCATTGTCTTCGGGCAAAAGTTACAGGAAAAAAATGAAGCAAAGGAGAATGAACATGAAAATCTCTAAAAATGCACTGGGAATTCTGATGTTATCTCTTGTTTTAGTTTTATCAGCATGCGGCAATAACAACAGTACGAAACAAAGCACACATGACAATCATTCAGACTCCTCAACACATGAAGAGATGGACCATTCTGGATCAGCTGACGTTCCAGAGGGATTACAGGAATCTAAAAATCCGAAATACAAAGTAGGCAGCCAGGTAACCATCAATACTTCCCATATGAAAGGCATGAAAGGTGCCGAAGCTACGGTAACAGGCGCCTATGATACAACGGCGTATGTTGTTTCTTATACTCCGACTAATGGGGGACAGCGTGTGGATCATCACAAATGGGTGATCCAAGAAGAAATCAAAGATGCTGGAGATAAAACGTTACAGCCCGGAGATCAGGTGATTTTAGAGGCTTCTCATATGAAAGGCATGAAAGGAGCAACAGCCGAGATCGACTCGGCAGAAAAAACAACTGTATACATGGTTGACTATACATCGACAACGAGCGGCGAAAAAGTGAAAAACCACAAATGGGTCACAGAAGATGAGCTTTCAGCTAAATAATAAAAAATCCTCCTTTTACAAGGAGGATTTTTTTGCTGTTTGAACAGGTCTTGTTAAAGAAATGAAAGCAAACAGGACAGCGATGATCACAATTGACCCGCCGCACCATGCTGTTGACACTACAGTACCCGTCTGATCCAAAACAACACCGCCAATGGCTGAGCCAAGGGCAATTCCGACTTGGAGGGCCGACGTGTTAAAGCTTTGCTGAATGTCAGACGAATCAGGTGCAATTTCAATTAAATAGCTTTGCTGAGCCGGGGCGAGGCTCCAGCTCAGAAGACCCCAAATCACCATGACAGGCAAAAAGAAAATCATAGACGATGTAGACAGCGGCAGTAAGAACATAATGATGGCAAAGGAACCCGTCACCAGCAAAATGCTCTTAAAGGAACCAAGCCGGTCAGATAGCGCTCCTCCGAAAGGGCCTCCGCATACAGCAGATATCCCGAAAAGGAAATAACAAATGCTGACCCAGAAAGAGCTCAGGTGAAGAGTCTCTTCTAAAAACGGTGCAAAGTAAGCGTAAAGCGTGTAGTGGCCAGCTAATGTAAACATCGTGACGAGGTGTGAACTCGCGATTTTCAGATTACCGATCGTCTTGAGCTGTTCCCGGAAAGGAATCATTTTCTCCGCCGGTATTCTTTCAAAGAAAATTGAAATAATCAGCATGGAGATCAGCGCCAACAGGCCGATGCCAAGGAACAAAATCCGCCACCCGAAGGAATCGCTGATTAAGATTCCGAGCGGCACGCCTAATGCGATAGCAGAGCTGAAACCCATAAAAATAATTCCGATTGCGCGGGCTCTGTATTCAGGCGCTACAATTTTCGGGGCAATTGTTAAAGAAAGCACAACAATCAGCCCTGTACTCATTGCTGCCAATACCCTAGATACCATCAATGTGGCGAAATTAGGGCTGAAATAGGCGACAAGATTGCTAAGGAAGAAAACAAATAAAGCAATTAGATATAAGCGCTTCCGCTCAATCTTCGCAGTCAATGCCAAAAGCAGCGGCCCAGATACTGCATATCCCAGCGCAAACACACTGATCAGCTGTCCGGCTGAAACAATGGAAATGTCTAAATCATTTGCGATCTGAGGAAGAATCCCCCCCACAATTAACTCAACCAATCCGACTGCAATCGTAGAAGCTGCAAGCAGGAAAACTTTGAAATTCATAACAAACTCCTTTACTTAAATGTTTTGATAAATAAAAAAAATCCTGATTACAAAAAATGTCATAAACAAATTTTGTAATCAGGATTTTACGGTTCCTGGTAGACACCCTCAAACCATATTATTGAGGTTATACAAGTGATAATAGCTATTTAATTGATTCGTTTCCGTTGATGAGTGTACCACATTATGAATGAATCTTCCATAGAAAAATTTACAAAGTGATGAACCGGACAAGTGTATGATTATATTTATTTTATAAAAGTATAGACATTTAAAAATAAATGACTATAATAATCCATGTAAGCGTTTTAATCACAAGGGGGGATAGCAGTTGAAAAAAATATTACTCGCGTGCAGCTCAGGAATGTCTACCAGTTTATTGGTGACAAAAATGAAGGAATACGCACAGTCTATCGGTGAGGAAGCAGAGATTTGGGCTGTTGGCCAGGATAAAGCAAAAGAAGACATGAGAAAAGCGGATGCCGTTTTGATCGGTCCGCAAATGAGCTTTCTGAAAAGCGAACTCCAAAAAGAAGCGGATCAATACAACATTCGGGTTGAAGTCATTGACATGATGGCCTACGGAATGGCAGATGGGAAAAAAGCGTATGAGCAGGCATTGTCCTTAATGGAGAATCAATAATGGAACAGGTGAAAATCACGAACTTAACAGACGAACAAATCAGTTTTCAGCTTATCCTGCACAGCGGCAATGCCCGCAGCTGCATCATACAATCACTGCGCGCCTACAAAGAAGGGAACAAGGATGAGGCGGATGCCCTCATTGCCAAGGCTGAGCAGGATTTATCCGCGGCCCATGACATTCACTTTCAAATGATACAGAAGGAATCCGGCGGAGAAGCACAAGCTTTCTCATTGCTGCTTATGCATGCAGAGGATCATCTGATGTCAACATTATCCATGAAAGAATTAGTGAAAGAGATGCTTGATCTCTTTAAAACCAAGAATCTATAAATAATCGGGGTGGATAGGGTGTTCGAGAAAATCAGCCAATTCCTTGTTCCAATTGCAGGGAGGTTAAACAATAACCGCTATTTGCAAGTACTGCGTGATGCATTTATGCTGGCTTTCCCGCTGACGATATTCGGGTCCATTTTTGTCGTGTTAACGAATTTGCCGTTTCTAAACAAAATCATGAACGCCTCAATGCTTACGTCGTTTCAGTCTCATTTCGGCATTGCCTCCACGGCGACAATGGGCATTATGTCTGTCTTTGTTGTGTTCGGGATAGGCTATTACCTGTCAAAAAGCTATCAGGTCGAAGCTGTATTTGGCGGAGCGATCGCTTTGGTTTCCTTTTTGCTCTTAACGCCATTTATCATTCAGCCAGAAACAGGAGATGCCATTACAGGGGTTATCCCGGTAGATCGTCTCGGTGCAAAAGGGATGTTTCTTGGGATGATTACGGCATTTCTTTCTGGAGAAATCTACAGAAGAATCGTTCAAAAAAACCTGACAATCAAAATGCCAGCCGGCGTTCCGCCTGCTGTAGCAAAATCATTCGCCGCACTTATTCCGGCTTTTATCACATTGACCGTATTTTTGCTGATTAACGTAATGGTGACTCTGTTTTTTAAAACAAATATGCACGACGTCATTTATCACGCAATTCAGGCTCCGCTTGTCGGACTTGGAAGCGGTATCATTCCAACGCTTATTGCCGTGTTTTTCATTCAAATTCTTTGGTTTTTCGGACTGCATGGACAGATCATTATCAACTCCGTGATGGACCCGATTTGGAATACACTGCAGGTAGAAAACCTTTCTGCTTACACGGCGGGAAAAGAAATCCCTCATATTATTTCAAAACCGTTTATGGAGATTTATACAGTAGGGATGGGCGGAACCGGGATGACGCTTGCGATTGTGTTTACCATTCTCATATTCATGAAAAGCAGGCAGATGAAGCAAGTATCAAAACTTGGCCTCGCTCCCGGTATTTTTAACGTCAACGAACCGATTATCTTCGGGCTTCCGATTGTCATGAATCCGATCATTATTGTGCCTTGGGTGCTGGCACCGATGGTTGTTACGCTCGTCACCTATCTGGCTATGTCAGCAGGGCTCGTTCCGCCTCCGACTGGTGTGACAGTGCCGTGGACGGTTCCATTATTCATTAATGGTATCATGGCGACGAACTCAATCATGGGGGGCGTGATGCAGCTTATCAATCTGCTGATTGTCTTCGTGATCTGGTTTCCGTTCCTAAAAGCAATGGATAAATTAAATCTGGCAAAAGAAAAAGAACAGGCTGTGCAGGAGACAGCTGCTCAGCAAAATGATAACAGCATAAAAATGTGACATAAGGGGAGAGAGACTTGGCACAAACAGAACAATATCGTTTTCCAAAGGGTTTTTGGTGGGGATCATCCGCTTCAGCAACACAAACGGAGGGTGCCGCCGACAGAGACGGAAAAGGCCAGAATATATGGGATTATTGGTTTGAAAAAGAACCGCATCGTTTTTTTGATCATGTCGGACCCGCAGACACATCCCAATTTTACGACAACTATAAAGAAGATATCAGGCTGATGAAGGAGCTTGGCCACAACTCGTTCCGGATGTCGATTTCCTGGTCACGTTTAATACCAAACGGAACGGGCGAGATCAACGATAAAGCCGCAAATTTCTATAACAATGTCATTGATGAGTTGATCGCTAACGGAATTGAACCATTTGTCAATTTGTTTCATTTCGATATGCCGATGGCGCTTCAAAAAATCGGCGGCTGGGTCAACAGAGAGACGGTTGACGCGTATGAAAACTATGCGAGAACGTGCTTCCGTTTGTTTGGCGGCCGGGTGAAAAAATGGTTCACGCATAATGAACCAATCGTTCCCGTAGAAGGCGGCTACTTATATGATTTTCATTATCCAAACAAGGTCGACTTTAAAGAGGCCGTCCAAGTTGGATTTCATACGATGTTATCAAGTGCCCGCGCCATTCAGGCTTACAGGGAGATGGAGCAGGACGGAAAAATCGGTATCATCTTAAATTTGACCCCTTCATACCCGAGAAGCAGCCATCCGGCGGATGTAAAAGCCGGGGAAATCGCAGACGCGTTTTTTAACAGATCTTTTTTAGACCCATCTGTCAAAGGCGAATTTCCCAAAGAGCTGGTTGACATTTTGAAGCATGAAGGCTTTATGCCAGATTACAACGCTGAAGATCTTGACATCATCAAAAAGAACACGGTTGACCTGTTGGGAGTGAATTATTACCAGCCGAGACGTGTGAAAGCGAAAGAACATCTTCCGAATCCCGACGCTCCTTTTTTGCCTGACAGGTATTTTGATTCCTACGTCATGCCGGGCCGCAAAATGAATCCGCATCGCGGCTGGGAGATCTATGAAAAAGGCGTTTATGATATTTTGATTAATTTAAAAGAAAACTACGGCAACATCGAGTGTTTTATCTCTGAAAACGGTATGGGGGTTGAAGGTGAAGAGCGATTCAGGGATGAACAAGGCATCATTCAAGATGATTACCGGATTGAATTTATAAAAGAGCACCTCAAATGGATTCACCGCGCCATACAGGAAGGCTCGAACGTAAAAGGCTATCACTTATGGACGTTCATGGACAACTGGTCTTGGACAAATGCCTATAAAAACCGATACGGATTTGTATCAGTCAATCTTGAGAAAGACGGAGAAAGAACCGTCAAAAAGAGCGGAAAATGGTTCAAAACAGTTGCTGAGCATAGCGGTTTTTAGATTTTCCTAAAGGTCAAGATCTTCCGGCAATCATCATAACGAATAGAGATGATGAAAATCCGCAACATTGATGAAATAGGGAAAAGAACTTATGATATCCGTAAAAGCTTATGTGATATCAGACTCTAACAGCTGCCGGAGGATGCCAATGAATAAATACGAAATTATTGCAAATGAAATGAGAAATAGAATTAAAAATAACGTATATCCGATCGATCAGCCCATTCCTGATGAAGTATCTCTTGCAAAAGAATTTAACTCAAGCCGCATGACGATGAAGAGAGCCTTGGATAATTTAGTTGCCGAGGGTCTGTTGTTTAGAAAACGAGGCCATGGCACGTTTATTATTCAATCTGCAATACAGGATGACCATGTACATGTAGTCAGCAATGAGATTCTCGGATTGACCAACTTGCTGAAAGATAAAAAAATCCAAAGCAAGGTCATTCAGTTTGAAGTGCAATTTCCCACTGAGGAAGTGGCCGCCCATTTGTCTATTGATCAGAAAACACCGGTTTATTATGTCGTTCGGCTGCGAATTGTAGAAGGTGAACCCTATGTATTAGAAAAAACATATATGCCGACTCATTTAATACCGGGCATTAATGACGATGTCCTTCATGATTCGATCTACAATCATATTACAAATGTGCTGCAGCTCAAAATCGCCGGAACGCATCGGAAAATCAGAGCCTGCAAATCTGATCATATTGACCAGCAGCATCTGGGCTGTAAACAGGATGATCCAATTCTTGAAGTGGAACATGTGGGCTTCTTAGATAACGGCATTCCATTTGAATATTCCTTTTCACGTCATCGGCATGACAAGTTTGTTGTGACTTCTGTAAACATACGGCGCTGATTGCGGAGACAACAAGGAGGCCATCTGCATGCTTGGCGGTATTGAAGCAGGCGGCACAAAGATTGTTTGTGCTGTCGGTAAGGAAGATGGAACGATCATTGACCGAATAGAATTCCCCACAAAGATGCCGGATGAAACGATAGAGAAAGTAATTCAATATTTTCGCCAATTTTCATTACAGGCAATCGGCATCGGTTCCTTTGGTCCCGTTGATAACGATAAAACCAGTCAAACATACGGTACCATTATGGCCACGCCGAAAGCGGGCTGGAGACACTACCCCTTTTTGCAAACCGTTAAGAACGAAATGAAAATCCCAGTCGGATTTAGTACAGATGTCAACGCTGCGGCGCTGGGTGAATTTCTTTTCGGTGAAGCGAAGGGTCTCGACAGCTGCCTGTATATAACGATTGGTACTGGCATCGGTGCGGGCGCAATTGTAGGGGGCAGGCTCCTTCAGGGGCTGTCGCACCCAGAGATGGGCCATATTTATATCCGGAGGCACCCGGATGACGCATACCAAGGGAAGTGTCCTTATCATGGAGATTGCTTTGAAGGCTTGGCTTCCGGTCCCGCCATTGAAGCGCGCTGGGGAAAAAAAGCCGCGGATTTATCAGATATAGCACAAGTCTGGGAACTGGAAGGGTACTATATTGCCCAAGCACTGGCTCAGTATATTTTGATCCTTGCACCTAAAAAAATCATTCTTGGCGGCGGCGTCATGCAACAGAAACAAGTGTTTTCTTATATCTATCAATATGTACCGAAAATCATGAACAACTACTTAGATTTTTCTGAATTGTCAGATGATATAAGTGATTATATTGTACCTCCACTTTTAGGCTCTAACGCCGGAATCATCGGCACGCTAGTTTTGGCGCACCAGGCCTTACAAGCAGAGGCAGCATCCGGGGAGGTGCGATCATGACGCATCCTTTATTTTTAGAGCCTGTCTTTAAAGAAAGACTATGGGGAGGGACGAAGCTTCGTGACGCTTTTGGCTACGCAATACCCTCACAAAAAACAGGTGAGTGCTGGGCCGTTTCTGCCCATGCCCATGGCCCGTCGGCTGTAAAGAACGGCCCGCTGGCAGGAAAGACACTAGATCAAGTATGGCAAGATCATCCAGAGATTTTCGGTTTTCCAGATAGGAAGGTGTTTCCGCTGCTGGTAAAGCTGCTGGACGCCAATATGGATCTCTCCGTGCAAGTCCATCCTGATGATGATTATGCAAAACTGCATGAAAATGGCGACCTTGGTAAAACGGAGTGCTGGTATATCATTGATTGCAAAGATGACGCCGAACTGATTTTGGGACATCACGCAAGCACAAAGGAGGAATTCAAACAACGAATAGAAAGCGGTGATTGGAACGGGCTGCTGAGGCGAATCAAAATCAAGCCCGGAGATTTCTTTTATGTGCCAAGCGGTACACTCCATGCTTTATGTGAGGGAACCTTTGTCCTTGAAATCCAGCAAAACTCTGATACAACGTATCGCGTATACGATTATGACCGCTGTAATGACCAGGGCCAAAAAAGAACTCTTCATACAGAAAAAGCCATGGAAGTCATAACGATACCGCATATCGATAAAGTGCATACACCGGAAGTAAAAGAAGTTGGTAACGCTGAGATCATTGTTTATGTGCAATCAGATTATTTCTCAGTGTACAAATGGAAGATTAGCGGCCGAGCTGCTTTTCCTTCACATCAAACCTATTTGCTGGGGAGTGTTCTGAGCGGATCAGGACGAATCATAAATAATGGTATTCAGTATGAATGCAATGCAGGCTCACACTTTGTCTTGCCTGCGCATTTTGGCGAGTTTTCAATAGAAGGAACATGTGAATTCATGATATCTCATCCTTAATGAATGGGGGAGTTGCATTTGTTTAAGAAACATACGATCTCTTTGCTCATTTTATTTTTACTTGCGTCTGCTGTTTTAGCAAAACCAATTGAAGCGCATACTGTGTCGCCTGTGAATCCTAATGCCCAGCAGACAACAAAAGCAGTGATGAACTGGCTTGCGCACCTGCCGAACCGAACGGAAAACAGAGTCCTTTCCGGAGCGTTCGGAGGTTACAGTCATGACACATTTTCTATGGCTGAGGCTGATAGAATCCGAAGCGCCACCGGGCAATCGCCTGCTATTTACGGCTGCGATTATGCCAGAGGGTGGCTTGAAACAGCTAAAATTGAAGATTCAATAGATGTAAGCTGCAACGGTGATTTAATTTCGTATTGGAAAAATGGCGGAATTCCGCAAATTAGTTTGCACCTGGCGAACCCTGCTTTTCAGTCAGGGCATTTTAAAACACCGATTACAAACGATCAGTATAAAAAAATACTAGATTCTTCAACAGCAGAAGGAAAGCGGCTAAATGCCATGCTCAGCAAAATTGCTGACGGACTTCAAGAGCTGAAGAACCAAGGTGTGCCTGTTCTGTTCAGGCCGCTGCATGAAATGAACGGCGAATGGTTTTGGTGGGGACTTACATCATATAACCAAAAGGATAATGAAAGAATCTCTCTATATAAACAGCTCTACAAGAAAATCTATCATTATATGACCGACACAAGAGGACTTGATCATTTGATTTGGGTTTACTCTCCCGACGCCAACCGAGATTTTAAAACTGATTTTTACCCGGGCGCGTCTTACGTGGATATTGTCGGATTAGATGCGTATTTTCAAGATGCCTACTCGATCAATGGATACGATCAGCTAACAACGCTTAATAAACCATTTGCTTTTACAGAAGTCGGCCCGCAAACAGCAAACGGCAGCTTCGATTACAGCCTGTTCATCAATGCAATAAAACAAAAATATCCTAAAACCATTTACTTTCTGGCATGGAATGATGAATGGAGCCCAGCAGTAAACAAGGGTGCTTCAGCTTTATATCATGACAGCTGGACACTCAACAAGGGAGAAATATGGAATGGTGATTCTTTAACGCCAATCGTTGAATGAATCAGTAATGTACAATAAGAAGGTGCTCAAGAAGTTTCTTGAGCACCTTCCCACTGGATTAAGCATTCATATCGCCTAACCCAGGACTGTGTTCATTCGGTATTTCAGGAAGCACTGGTACGGGAAACCCTGCCGGAGGATCTATTACTTGCAACTCTCCGCCATTTCGGCTTGGAGATTTCCCTTGATAGATTTCACTGATTCTCGTTTCATCCAACCTAAAGTTAAACTGTGCATTATGGTAGCCTAATTCGACATACTTTCTGCACTCAGGATATTTATTAATGTCATAATTCGGTACAGGGAGGAGCTTCGCCCACTCAACGCCCAATGTCTCGAGCGCTTTTGCGAATGCATTCTGGTGAGCATTGTCGCGTACAATCAGAAAAGCAAGTGTTTCGCGGAACGTCTGATTAGAGCTCATCTCATAAATTCTTGTTTTTTGCAGCACACCTGTCGACTCAAGAAGCAGGTTATCCAGCAGGTCAGTAATTAAGTTTCCGTGGTTATACACCCACGACCCGTTCCACGGATTGCCTCCTGCATCAACAGGAAGGGAACTTTGCGCACCAATAATATAATGATGAGGATTAGCATGTTTAACAGCTTCATTAAGTGGTGCTTGATCTGCACCTTGACTGCCGACACCTTCACCGCCTGATTCATCTAATAAAGCATTGATTGTGTTTTGAACCAGTTCAACGTGGGCAATTTCCTCTAAAAAAATGCCGCGAAGCAGATCGCGATACTGTTTCTGCTTTCCTCTGAAATTAGAGCTTTGGAAAAAAAACTGCATCATTGTACGCATTTCTCCGTAATGACCGCCTAATATCTCCTGCAGGACCTTAGCAGCTGCCGGGTCTGGTTTGTCCGGTTTAATGATATTAATCAGTTCCTCTTTGTAGTAATACATAACACGCCTCATTTCTTCTTAAGAGATTTTCTTATATTATTTGTAAGATGAGATAAAATATATACATGAGAAGGGGTGAAAGAAGAGAATAAAAAATACAGAAAAAGTGTTGACCAAATAAAACAGGCATGGTATATTATTAAACGTCGCTGATGAACAGCGTGAAACAAAACGAAAAACAAAAAAAGTTTTTCTAAGGTGTTTACAAGATTTTAAAAATGTGTATAATAAGAAAAGTCGAATTGAAAAAGATTCGAAAAAACATTTTTAAAAAACTTCTTGACTTCACCATCAAATGATAGTATGATAGTTAAGTCGCTTGATAAGCGCCCGTAGCTCAATTGGATAGAGCGTTTGACTACGGATCAAAAGGTTAGGGGTTCGACTCCTCTCGGGCGCGCCATTTAAGATACCACGCGGGTGTAGTTTAGTGGTAAAACCTCAGCCTTCCAAGCTGATGTCGTGAGTTCGATTCTCATCACCCGCTCCATTATTGAATGATCTTTGAAAACTAAACAAGACAAAACGTACCTGTAAATTCGTTTTTAAAAATCGCACAGCGATGTGCGTAGTCAGTCAAACTAGGGCCTGCACGACGCAGGTCACACAGGTGTCACCGCGGGATGCGGTGAACTTAACCTGTGATCCATTTATCGGAGAGTTTGATCCTGGCTCAGGACGAACGCTGGCGGCGTGCCTAATACATGCAAGTCGAGCGGACAGATGGGAGCTTGCTCCCTGATGTTAGCGGCGGACGGGTGAGTAACACGTGGGTAACCTGCCTGTAAGACTGGGATAACTCCGGGAAACCGGGGCTAATACCGGATGGTTGTTTGAACCGCATGGTTCAAACATAAAAGGTGGCTTCGGCTACCACTTACAGATGGACCTGCGGCGCATTAGCTAGTTGGTGAGGTAACGGCTCACCAAGGCAACGATGCGTAGCCGACCTGAGAGGGTGATCGGCCACACTGGGACTGAGACACGGCCCAGACTCCTACGGGAGGCAGCAGTAGGGAATCTTCCGCAATGGACGAAAGTCTGACGGAGCAACGCCGCGTGAGTGATGAAGGTTTTCGGATCGTAAAGCTCTGTTGTTAGGGAAGAACAAGTACCGTTCGAATAGGGCGGTACCTTGACGGTACCTAACCAGAAAGCCACGGCTAACTACGTGCCAGCAGCCGCGGTAATACGTAGGTGGCAAGCGTTGTCCGGAATTATTGGGCGTAAAGGGCTCGCAGGCGGTTTCTTAAGTCTGATGTGAAAGCCCCCGGCTCAACCGGGGAGGGTCATTGGAAACTGGGGAACTTGAGTGCAGAAGAGGAGAGTGGAATTCCACGTGTAGCGGTGAAATGCGTAGAGATGTGGAGGAACACCAGTGGCGAAGGCGACTCTCTGGTCTGTAACTGACGCTGAGGAGCGAAAGCGTGGGGAGCGAACAGGATTAGATACCCTGGTAGTCCACGCCGTAAACGATGAGTGCTAAGTGTTAGGGGGTTTCCGCCCCTTAGTGCTGCAGCTAACGCATTAAGCACTCCGCCTGGGGAGTACGGTCGCAAGACTGAAACTCAAAGGAATTGACGGGGGCCCGCACAAGCGGTGGAGCATGTGGTTTAATTCGAAGCAACGCGAAGAACCTTACCAGGTCTTGACATCCTCTGACAATCCTAGAGATAGGACGTCCCCTTCGGGGGCAGAGTGACAGGTGGTGCATGGTTGTCGTCAGCTCGTGTCGTGAGATGTTGGGTTAAGTCCCGCAACGAGCGCAACCCTTGATCTTAGTTGCCAGCATTCAGTTGGGCACTCTAAGGTGACTGCCGGTGACAAACCGGAGGAAGGTGGGGATGACGTCAAATCATCATGCCCCTTATGACCTGGGCTACACACGTGCTACAATGGACAGAACAAAGGGCAGCGAAACCGCGAGGTTAAGCCAATCCCACAAATCTGTTCTCAGTTCGGATCGCAGTCTGCAACTCGACTGCGTGAAGCTGGAATCGCTAGTAATCGCGGATCAGCATGCCGCGGTGAATACGTTCCCGGGCCTTGTACACACCGCCCGTCACACCACGAGAGTTTGTAACACCCGAAGTCGGTGAGGTAACCTTTTAGGAGCCAGCCGCCGAAGGTGGGACAGATGATTGGGGTGAAGTCGTAACAAGGTAGCCGTATCGGAAGGTGCGGCTGGATCACCTCCTTTCTAAGGATATTATACGGAATATAAGACCTTGGGTCTTATAAACAGAACGTTCCCTGTCTTGTTTAGTTTTGAAGGATCATTCCTTCGAAACGTGTTCTTTGAAAACTAGATAACAGTAGACATCACATTCAATTAGTAATACAAGATATCACATAGTGATTCTTTTTAACGGTTAAGTTAGAAAGGGCGCACGGTGGATGCCTTGGCACTAGGAGCCGATGAAGGACGGGACGAACACCGATATGCTTCGGGGAGCTGTAAGCAAGCTTTGATCCGGAGATTTCCGAATGGGGAAACCCACCACTCGTAATGGAGTGGTATCCATATCTGAATTCATAGGATATGAGAAGGCAGACCCGGGGAACTGAAACATCTAAGTACCCGGAGGAAGAGAAAGCAAATGCGATTCCCTGAGTAGCGGCGAGCGAAACGGGATTAGCCCAAACCAAGAGGCTTGCCTCTTGGGGTTGTAGGACACTCTGTACGGAGTTACAAAAGAACGAGGTAGATGAAGAGGTCTGGAAAGGCCCGCCATAGGAGGTAACAGCCCTGTAGTCAAAACTTCGTTCTCTCCTGAGTGGATCCTGAGTACGGCGGAACACGTGAAATTCCGTCGGAATCCGGGAGGACCATCTCCCAAGGCTAAATACTCCCTAGTGACCGATAGTGAACCAGTACCGTGAGGGAAAGGTGAAAAGCACCCCGGAAGGGGAGTGAAAGAGATCCTGAAACCGTGTGCCTACAAGTAGTCAGAGCCCGTTAACGGGTGATGGCGTGCCTTTTGTAGAATGAACCGGCGAGTTACGATCCCGTGCAAGGTTAAGCAGAAGATGCGGAGCCGCAGCGAAAGCGAGTCTGAATAGGGCGCATGAGTACGTGGTCGTAGACCCGAAACCAGGTGATCTACCCATGTCCAGGGTGAAGTTCAGGTAACACTGAATGGAGGCCCGAACCCACGCACGTTGAAAAGTGCGGGGATGAGGTGTGGGTAGGGGTGAAATGCCAATCGAACCTGGAGATAGCTGGTTCTCTCCGAAATAGCTTTAGGGCTAGCCTCAAGGTAAGAGTCTTGGAGGTAGAGCACTGATTGGACTAGGGGCCCCTACCGGGTTACCGAATTCAGTCAAACTCCGAATGCCAATGACTTATCCTTGGGAGTCAGACTGCGAGTGATAAGATCCGTAGTCGAAAGGGAAACAGCCCAGACCGCCAGCTAAGGTCCCAAAGTATACGTTAAGTGGAAAAGGATGTGGAGTTGCTTAGACAACCAGGATGTTGGCTTAGAAGCAGCCACCATTTAAAGAGTGCGTAATAGCTCACTGGTCGAGTGACTCTGCGCCGAAAATGTACCGGGGCTAAACGTATCACCGAAGCTGCGGACTGTTCTTCGAACAGTGGTAGGAGAGCGTTCTAAGGGCTGTGAAGCCAGACCGGAAGGACTGGTGGAGCGCTTAGAAGTGAGAATGCCGGTATGAGTAGCGAAAGAGGGGTGAGAATCCCCTCCACCGAATGCCTAAGGTTTCCTGAGGAAGGCTCGTCCGCTCAGGGTTAGTCGGGACCTAAGCCGAGGCCGAAAGGCGTAGGCGATGGACAACAGGTTGATATTCCTGTACCACCTCCTCACCATTTGAGCAATGGGGGGACGCAGGAGGATAGGGTAAGCGCGGTATTGGATATCCGCGTCCAAGCAGTTAGGCTGGGAAATAGGCAAATCCGTTTCCCATAAGGCTGAGCTGTGATGGCGAGCGAAATATAGTAGCGAAGTTCCTGATTCCACACTGCCAAGAAAAGCCTCTAGCGAGGTGAGAGGTGCCCGTACCGCAAACCGACACAGGTAGGCGAGGAGAGAATCCTAAGGTGATCGAGAGAACTCTCGTTAAGGAACTCGGCAAAATGACCCCGTAACTTCGGGAGAAGGGGTGCTCTGTTAGGGTGCAAGCCCGAGAGAGCCGCAGTGAATAGGCCCAGGCGACTGTTTAGCAAAAACACAGGTCTCTGCGAAGCCGTAAGGCGAAGTATAGGGGCTGACGCCTGCCCGGTGCTGGAAGGTTAAGAGGAGCGCTTAGCGTAAGCGAAGGTGCGAATTGAAGCCCCAGTAAACGGCGGCCGTAACTATAACGGTCCTAAGGTAGCGAAATTCCTTGTCGGGTAAGTTCCGACCCGCACGAAAGGCGCAACGATCTGGGCACTGTCTCAACGAGAGACTCGGTGAAATTATAGTACCTGTGAAGATGCAGGTTACCCGCGACAGGACGGAAAGACCCCGTGGAGCTTTACTGCAGCCTGATATTGAATGTTGGTACAGCTTGTACAGGATAGGTAGGAGCCTTGGAAACCGGAGCGCCAGCTTCGGTGGAGGCATCGGTGGGATACTACCCTGGCTGTATTGACCTTCTAACCCGCCGCCCTTATCGGGCGGGGAGACAGTGTCAGGTGGGCAGTTTGACTGGGGCGGTCGCCTCCTAAAAGGTAACGGAGGCGCCCAAAGGTTCCCTCAGAATGGTTGGAAATCATTCGCAGAGTGTAAAGGCACAAGGGAGCTTGACTGCGAGACCTACAAGTCGAGCAGGGACGAAAGTCGGGCTTAGTGATCCGGTGGTTCCGCATGGAAGGGCCATCGCTCAACGGATAAAAGCTACCCCGGGGATAACAGGCTTATCTCCCCCAAGAGTCCACATCGACGGGGAGGTTTGGCACCTCGATGTCGGCTCATCGCATCCTGGGGCTGTAGTCGGTCCCAAGGGTTGGGCTGTTCGCCCATTAAAGCGGTACGCGAGCTGGGTTCAGAACGTCGTGAGACAGTTCGGTCCCTATCCGTCGCGGGCGCAGGAAATTTGAGAGGAGCTGTCCTTAGTACGAGAGGACCGGGATGGACGCACCGCTGGTGTACCAGTTGTTCTGCCAAGGGCATCGCTGGGTAGCTATGTGCGGACGGGATAAGTGCTGAAAGCATCTAAGCATGAAGCCCCCCTCAAGATGAGATTTCCCATTCCGCAAGGAAGTAAGATCCCTGAAAGATGATCAGGTTGATAGGTCTGAGGTGGAAGTGTGGCGACACATGGAGCTGACAGATACTAATCGATCGAGGACTTAACCATATTTTGAATGATGTCACACCTGTTATCTAGTTTTGAGAGAACACTCTCAATTTGTTTGGTGGCGATAGCGAAGAGGTCACACCCGTTCCCATGCCGAACACGGAAGTTAAGCTCTTCAGCGCCGATGGTAGTCGGGGGTTTCCCCCTGTGAGAGTAGGACGCCGCCAAGCATTACTTTTATCATCGCGGGGTGGAGCAGTTCGGTAGCTCGTCGGGCTCATAACCCGAAGGTCGCAGGTTCAAATCCTGCCCCCGCAACCAAATATATGATTAAATAAGGAGTGCCCTAAGGGTGCAACCAAAATAATCCTATACAAATATGGTCCGGTAGTTCAGTTGGTTAGAATGCCTGCCTGTCACGCAGGAGGTCGCGGGTTCGAGTCCCGTCCGGACCGCCATTAATGTAAACGAAACGATCATGTTTTCGTTTTTTTTTGTGTTTTCTTTTACTATATCTTCTGCTTGGTGTCATAGCCAAGCTTTCTTTATATCGGGAACATCTTGGATATTTCAGCAAAATTCGATAAACTAGGAAGAGCACATATAGGCATAAGCAGGGTTGAAAGGAGATTTTGGTTCATGGATGAATTTGATTTGATACATAGCATTACTCCGCGGACCATTCACCATTCTTCCGTTGATGTAGGAATAGGTGATGATGCAGCGCTCTACACTGCGAAACACGGCGTTCAGGAAATTGTTTGTGTTGATACTATGGTAGAAGACGTGCACTTCAAATTACACTATTCCTCACCTGAAGATATCGGGTATAAGGCGTTAGCCGTTAATATAAGTGATATTGCCGCGATGGGAGGCATTCCGAAATTTTATCTGGTATCACTTGCGGTACCTTCAAAATGGACTGAATCTGAAATCAAGGCGATGTATGAAGGAATGAATGAACTGGCGAAACTATATCATATGGATCTGATTGGCGGCGATACAGTTTCTACCGCTGACAAATTAGTCGTTACAGTCACTGTGATCGGTGAAATTGAAAAGGGACAGGCCTGTTTGCGCAGCTTAGCAAAACCGAATGATATTGTGTTTGTAACCGGTGAAATCGGTTCTTCTGCAGCAGGACTTTCTTTATTATTAGAGGAGACTCATCCTCAAAATTCTTCTATTGACACGGATTACTTTATCCACAGGCATAAACGGCCTGAGCCAAGAGTAAGTGTCGGCAGATTATGCTCGAGTCTTAAACGGGCAGCTTTAAATGATGTTAGTGACGGATTGGCTAGTGAACTGAACGAGATTGCAGAAGCCAGCTGTGTTTCAATTGAAATTGATGAAAGCATGCTTCCAATTCATTCTGATTTACCTAAGCTTCATCCTAACTGGAAAGAATGGGCTTTGTTTGGCGGTGAGGATTTTGAGCTGACAGGGACGGTTTCAAAAGAGGAGTGGGAAGTGTTGAAGCAGCAGTGCGCAGCACGTCAACTTCCCATTACAAAGATTGGCCATGTCAGGGAAAAAACAAAATCTAAAGTGATCCTAAAAACAGATCAAACATCAATGATCTTAGAGAAAAAGGGATATAATCATTTTAAATAAGACGGGTGACTCGTGTGAAGCAATTAAAATGGAGAACTGTAAATCCAGAAGAAACAAAAGCAATTGCCAAGCTGACGGCATCGTTTGCTAAACCGGGAGACGTCCTGACATTAGAGGGCGATTTAGGTGCAGGAAAAACGACTTTTACGAAAGGTTTTGCAGAAGGGCTGGGAATTACACGTGTTGTAAACAGTCCGACTTTTACAATTATAAAAGAATATAACGATGGCTTACTTCCTCTTTATCATATGGATGTGTATAGAATGGAAGATGAAAGTGAAGATTTGGGACTTGATGAATATTTTCACGGACAAGGTGTCTGTCTCGTTGAATGGGCTCATTTAATTGAAGAACAGCTGCCACAGGAGCGACTGCAAATTGTCATCAAAAGAGCTGGTGATGATGAGCGGGAAATTACCTTTACTGCTGTCGGGAATCGGTATGAAATGCTTTGTGAGGAGTTAAGTAGACATGACAATATTAGCAATTGATACATCAAATTATACATTGGGCATTGCGCTGCTTCGAGAAGACACTATTATAGCAGAATACATTACATATCTGAAAAAGAACCACTCTGTAAGAGCGATGCCTGCCGTTCATTCATTGCTGAATGATTGTGATATGGCACCGCAGGACCTTTCTAAAATTGTCGTTGCAAAAGGCCCTGGTTCATACACAGGAGTAAGAATAGGTGTGACGTTGGCCAAAACACTTGCCTGGTCTTTAGACATTCCAATAAGTGCTGTATCAAGTCTTGAGACGCTTGCGGCAAATGGCCGGCATTTTGACGGTCTGATCAGCCCAATCTTTGATGCTAGACGGGGACAGGTGTACACAGGTCTGTATCAATATAAAAATGGACTTTTAGAGCAAGTTGTTCCAGATCAAAATGTGATGCTGGCAGATTGGCTGGAGATGCTAAAAGAAAAGGATCGCCCTGTTTTGTTTTTAGGTCACGACACTTCTATTCACAAGCAGATGATAAAGGATGTTCTTAGAACAAAAGGATTCATTGGAACTGCTGCCCAGCATAACCCGCGTCCTTCAGAATTGGCTTTTCTCGGGAAGGAAAAGGAAGCAGCTGATGTTCATGGGCTTGTCCCGGATTACTTGCGGCTGGCAGAAGCTGAAGCGAAATGGATTGAAAGTCAAAAGTAGGGTGATAGGATGAAAACAAAAGCAGCGGTCAGAAATATGCGGCTTGACGATATAGATCACGTATACGAAATCGAAGCATCCTCCTTTACGTCTCCTTGGACGAAGGATTCGTTTTATCATGAGCTGCTGGAAAATCCATATGCTCATTATCTCGTGATTGAAAAGGACGGCCATGTTGTTGGGTATTGCGGGATTTGGATTGTGATGGATGATGCCCAGATTACAAATATAGCGATAAAACCAGAGTATCGCAGCCAGTCTTTAGGAGAAACGCTTTTTCGCTCAGCTGTTGAACTGTGCAAAGAAAAAGACGCAAGGCGGCTTTCGCTTGAAGTGAGGGTTTCGAATCATCCTGCTCAAGGCTTATATAAGAAATTCGGGATGCAGCCCGGCGGAATAAGAAAGAACTATTATACTGATAACGGGGAAGATGCGTTAATTATGTGGGTGACGATAAATGAGTGAGCAAAAAGACATGTACGTATTAGGAATTGAAACAAGCTGTGATGAGACTGCTGCAGCTATTGTGAAAAACGGGAAAGAGATCATTTCAAACGTAGTAGCCTCTCAAATTGAAAGCCATAAGCGCTTCGGAGGTGTTGTGCCGGAAATTGCTTCAAGACATCATGTTGAACAAATCACTTTGGTTATAGAAGAGGCGTTTCGCAAAGCTGGCATGACGTATAGTGATATTGATGCGATTGCAGTAACAGAAGGTCCGGGACTGGTGGGAGCGCTTCTTATCGGAGTGAATGCCGCTAAAGCATTGAGCTTTGCCCATAACATTCCGTTAGTAGGCGTTCATCATATAGCCGGTCATATATATGCGAACCGTCTTGTAGAAGACATCGTGTTCCCGGCACTGGCATTGGTCGTTTCAGGAGGCCATACAGAACTGGTTTATATGAAGGAACATGGATCATTTGAAGTCATTGGGGAAACCCTTGATGATGCGGCAGGAGAAGCCTACGACAAAGTGGCGCGGACGATGGGATTGCCATATCCGGGTGGACCGCAAATTGACAAGCTAGCTGAAAAAGGGAATGACAATATTCCGCTTCCTCGCGCATGGCTTGAAGAAGGCTCTTACAACTTCAGCTTTAGCGGATTGAAGTCTGCGGTGATCAATACGCTTCATAATGCATCCCAAAAAGGGCAAGAGATTGCTCCGGAAGATTTGTCTGCCAGTTTCCAAAATAGTGTGATCGATGTCTTGGTCACCAAAACGGCGCGCGCGGCAAAGGAATATGATGTCAAACAGGTCCTTTTAGCCGGAGGAGTAGCTGCAAACAGAGGCCTCAGAGATGCATTAGAAAAGGAATTTGCCCAGCATGAAGGGATTACGCTTGTCATTCCTCCATTAGCTTTATGCACGGATAATGCTGCGATGATTGCTGCTGCTGGTACAATTGCTTTTGAAAAAGGAATTCGCGGTGCATATGATATGAATGGCCAGCCCGGCCTTGAATTGACTTCTTATCAAAGTCTCACGAGATAATAGCGTGAGACTTTTTATATGTTTGTTATTAACAGATAATTCACAATTTATCCACATGTCTGTGAGTAATTATAGAGATATAGATGGATAAAGGGCTGAAGTCGCTGTTGATAAAGTTGATAAATTCAGAATATTTTGTGGATATTGTGTATAAAGCGCTTACTTTGTTTTGCTTATTAGGGTATGTTCTGTGGATAAAAAGCACCTCTAAAAAGAGGTGCTTGACTTTTTTAATCTTCTTCTGTGGATAGTTCTTCCCATTCGGACAAAAGAGATTCCAGCTCCTGATTGAGCTTCTCATTGTCTGCATGGATAGCTTGTACTTTTTCATGATCCTGATAGACTTCAGGGTCACATAGCAATTCATCATTGCGGCTGATGTTTTCTTCAATGGTTTGAACAGTGGTTTCAATTTCTTCAATCCGACGGAGTCGTTGGCGCTCTTTCTTTTTCCATTCTTTTTCTTCCTCGTAGGAACGTTTGGAGTCAGACTTCACTGTAGCTGGCGTTTTTTCAGTTTCCTCTTGCTGATTTATTTTCTCCAATTCAAGCTGCTCTGTTTTTTTCTCTGTATAATAATCGTAATCTCCCAGATACTCCTCTATATGGCTTGAAGAAAGCTCCAATACTCTTGTGGCGATTCTGTTAATAAAATATCTGTCATGTGAGACAAATAACAGTGTGCCTGGATAATCAATCAGCGCGTTTTCGAGAACTTCTTTGCTGTCTAAATCCAGATGGTTCGTCGGTTCATCAAGGATGAGAAAGTTGGCTTTTTGAAGCATCAGCTTAGCTAGAGCCAATCTTGCTTTTTCTCCTCCGCTCAGTGAATGAACTGGTTTCAGCACATCATCTCCGGAGAATAAGAAATTTCCGAGACACGTTCTGATTTCTTTTTCTGGGAGCCCGGGGTACTCGTCCCACAGCTCATCAAGGACACGTTTAGAGGAAGTCAGCTCAGCCTGTTCCTGGTCATAATAGCCGACACTGACATTTGAGCCGTAAGAAATTGTTCCCTGATCTGGTTTTAGGGTGTCTATTAATGTTTTCAGCAATGTCGATTTACCTATTCCGTTAGGGCCGACAAGCGCAGCGCTTTCTCCTCTTGTGAGCATGAATGACACTTCTGTTAAAAGCGGCGGCTGGTTTTCATAGCTGATTGTGAGATCCTGAACACGAAGGACTTCATTTCCGCTCTGTTTTGTAATATCAAAATGAAAGTTTGCGGATTTTTCATCGCCAAGCGGTTTTGACATGACATCCATTCGCTCAAGCTGCTTTCTGCGGCTTTGCGCCCTTTTGGTGGTAGAGGCTCTCGCCAGATTTCGATCTACGAAGTCCTGCAGCTTTGCAATCTCGTCCTGCTGCTTTTCATACATTTTCAGATCTTTTTCATACTGCGCCGCTTTTTGGTCGAGATAAGCGCTGTAGTTGCCGTGATACTTTTTGCTTTCTGCTCTTGATACCTCGTATACCTGGTTTACTACTTTGTCCAAAAAGTAGCGGTCATGCGAAACGATGAGAATGGCGCCTGAATAGCCTTGCAAATAATGTTCAAGCCAGGTAAGCGTATCAATATCCAGATGGTTTGTCGGCTCATCGAGAATGAGCAAATCAGGCTGTGTTAACAGAAGCTTACCTAAAGCCAGTCTTGTTTTCTGGCCTCCGCTGAGGCTTTGAACCTGTGTAGAATCGTCAAAATGGCTGAAGCCGAGACCATGCAGCACAGATCTAACATCCGCTTCATATTGATAGCCGCCTTTATCTTTGAATTCCTGCTGAAGGCGGTCGTAGGTTTTCATGATGCTTTCTAATTCACCCGGGGCAGCTGCCGCCATTTTTTCTTCCATAGCCCGCATTTCCTTTTCCATTGCTTTTAAGTGGTCAAAAACAGTCAGCAGCTCTTCTTTTATGGTAAGCTTAGAATCCAAGCCAGTATGCTGGGCGAGATATCCCATTGTAATATCTTTCGGTTTAATAATTTCGCCCTTCTCATACGAAAGCTGGCCTGCGATAATTTTAAGGAGCGTGGATTTTCCGGCGCCATTTCTTCCTACAATGGCGATGCGATCACGATTTCTGACTTCCAGCTTTATATTGTTTAAAATAGTATCAGCACCAAACGATTTGGACAGCTGATTAATTTGTAAGATCATCATATTATTTCACCTCTGCTATAATAAGTTAAGTGTAGCTTATGAACCAGAAGTCAGCAAACAATACATTGGCCATATAAGACATAGAGAAGAAAATAGTGTATGATCTGTTTAAGGAGCGTTTTAATATGAATGGATTTTCTCATTTTAATGAACAGGGCAGAGCCCAGATGGTGGATATTAGCGAAAAATCTTCGACTGTCCGTACTGCGGCGGCTGTTTCAAGCGTACACATGAAGAATGAGGTGTACGAGAAAATACAGAGTCACGATATCGGCAAAGGAGATGTACTGGCTGTCGCACAGGTGGCAGGCATTATGGCCGCAAAGCAAACGTCGAATATCATTCCGATGTGCCATCCGCTTTCATTGAGCGGGGTAGATATATCGTTTGACTGGAAAATAAAAGAAGCAGAAGTTATACTTCATATAAAAGCACAGGTCAAAACGAAAGGGAGTACAGGTGTGGAAATGGAAGCGCTCACTTCTGCATCGGTGTGCGCTCTTACCGTTTACGATATGTGCAAGGCCCTTGATAAGGGGATGGTCATCGGCACTACTTTCTTGCTGGAGAAGACAGGCGGGAAAAACGGTGACTTTAAAAGAGAACTATCCGAGTATAATTTGGAGGACCAAAAATGAATAAGGATCAATCAAAAATTCCGCAGGCGACGGCGAAACGGCTGCCGCTTTACTATCGCTTTTTAAAGAATCTGCATGCGTCAGGAAAACAGCGTGTATCATCCGCTGAACTCAGTGATGCCGTAAAGGTTGATTCTGCCACGATTCGGAGGGATTTTTCCTATTTTGGAGCTCTTGGCAAAAAAGGATACGGATATAATGTGGATTATTTGCTGTCTTTTTTCCGAAAAACGCTTGATCAGGATGAGATGACAGACGTCATCTTGATTGGTGTCGGGAACTTGGGAACGGCATTTCTTCACTATAATTTCACAAAAAACAATAACACAAAAATTTCTATGGCTTTTGATATAAATGAGAGTAAAATAGGAACTGAGGTAGGCGGCGTGCCCGTCTATAACCTTGATGACCTTGAACAACACGTAAAAGATGAATCAGTTGCCATTCTTACAGTGCCAGCAGTTGCCGCCCAATCCATTACAGACAGATTGGTCGCATTAGGAATCAAGGGAATCCTTAATTTTACGCCGGCCCGTTTGAATGTGCCGGAACACATTCGAATTCATCATATAGATTTAGCAGTTGAGCTTCAGTCACTGGTTTATTTTTTGAAGCATTATTCAGTTTTAGAGGAAATCGAATAGAGGGAAAGGAGGAGCCCAAATATGCCGATCGGTCCTGGAAGCCTTGCTGTTATCGCAATCGTTGCTCTGATTATCTTCGGTCCCAAAAAGCTGCCTGAATTGGGGAAAGCAGCGGGAGACACACTTCGTGAATTCAAAAACGCTACTAAAGGATTAACGAGTGATGAAGAGGAAAAAAAGAAAGAAGATCAGTAAGTTAGGATGACACGAATGAAAGTGAATCAAATGTCGCTGCTGGAGCATATTGCTGAGCTTCGAAAACGGTTGCTGATTGTAGCGCTGGCGTTTGTCGTTTTCTTTATTGCTGGATTTTTTTTAGCAAAGCCGATTATTGTGTACCTGCAAGAAACAGATGAAGCGAAGCAGCTTACGCTTAACGCGTTCAACCTGACAGACCCGCTTTATGTGTTTATGCAATTTGCATTTATCATCGGCATAGTCTTGACCTCGCCGGTTATTCTTTATCAGCTTTGGGCTTTTGTGAGCCCGGGCCTCTATGAGAAAGAGCGCAAAGTAACGCTCAGCTACATTCCGATCTCTATTTTGCTGTTTTTAGCGGGCTTATCTTTTTCATATTATATTTTATTTCCTTTTGTTGTTGATTTTATGAAGCGAATTTCTCAGGACTTGAATGTCAATCAGGTGATCGGAATTAATGAATATTTTCATTTTCTTCTGCAGCTGACGATTCCGTTTGGACTGCTGTTCCAAATGCCGGTCATCCTCATGTTTTTGACCAGGCTCGGAATTGTGACACCGATGTTTTTGGCGAAAATCAGAAAGTATGCGTATTTTACGCTGCTGGTGATCGCAGCCTTGATTACACCGCCTGAGCTTCTGTCCCATATGATGGTTACAGTCCCGCTTTTGATTTTATATGAAATCAGTATTCTGATATCGAAGGCCGCCTATCGGAAAGCGCAGAAAAGCAGTGCAGCCGATCAGGACGTGTCTTCGGGGCAATAATAAAAAATCCATTTCTCATGCGAGAAATGGATTTTCTTTATTTCTGATTCTTTTTGATTTTAAATGAAAAGGCGAACATCTTAAAAGAAATGCTGATGTTGTAAGCGGCGAACACCATCAGCAGGATGGAGTAAAATGACCACATGCTGCCTGGCGAGCTTGCGGCAAGATAAGTAAAGATGCATCCTACGGCAAAGTAGATCATTCCCCAAACTACCGGGTTTCTCATAAAAATAATCCTCCAATAATCAATTGCATTTGTGTGCTCTGCTGTTCAAGGTAATTCCGAACAGGCTCAAGCTGCATGATGACGACGAATGTATTCATCATTAAATGGGCGAAAATCGGCACCCATATCCGTTTTGTTCTCGCATATAAAAATGCAAAGGTAAAGCCCATTGCTGTATATAGAAGAAGATGCTTCAAATCAGCGTGAACAATACCGAAAATAACCGAGCTGATCAGACCTGCGAAAAAGAAATTCGTTTTTTCGTACAGCGCGCCGAAAATGATTTTTCTGAAGATGATTTCTTCTAATATAGGCCCGACGATGGAAGAAACGATAATCATGAGCGGGACTGCCTGAATGACATCCAGAATCGCTTGTGTATTTTCTGATTCTCTTCCGATCCCAAATACATAATATTCAATAGAGCCTGCTATTCCTTGAGAGAAAAGGGCAATGAAAAAACCGGCTATCGCCCAAAGGATAGAAAGTCCGATTGAGTCCTTCTGTCCGTTTCGCAGCGTTTCTTTCGGAACGGTTCTCAGAATCAGCAGAACAACAACGAGACAGGCGATAAAGCTGATGACGGACCATAATCCTTGTGCATGCAGCATATTTTCATTTGTAGGCTGTCCTCCGGCATAACCGAATTTAAATAACAAGGGAATCGCGATTAATGCGGAAAACTGCATGATGATATATGTCAAAATAATAAACCAATACTGTTTTCTCAAATGGTATGTACTCCTTTGTTAAGTGGGTTTCGTTCATCTACAGCTATTGTAACATAATCGGTACGGGGGTGAAAAAGCTAACGGAAAAGGGAGCGGAAAAGAATGATGTAAGCGTGAAAAATTTTTTATCTTATCACTTGAAATTGGAAGGGAGATTCTTTATTATAAGAATTGTGTTAGCACTCTTTAGTGCTGAGTGCTAAAATTACATATTCATACTATTGAGGAGGTTATTACATTGTTAAAGCCATTAGGTGATCGCGTTGTCATTGAACTCGTAGAATCTGAAGAAAAAACTGCCAGCGGAATTGTGTTGCCGGATTCTGCAAAAGAAAAACCGCAAGAAGGCAAAATCGTGGCAGCTGGTTCAGGTCGCGTGTTAGAAAGCGGAGAGCGCGTTGCTTTAGAAGTAAAAGAGGGCGACCGCATTATCTTCTCAAAATACGCAGGTACTGAAGTGAAATACGAAGGTACTGAATACTTAATCTTACGTGAAAGCGACATTTTAGCTGTTATCGGCTAATTCTTAAATAAACAATATTTAAAACATTTGAGGAGGTCTTGTAAACATGGCAAAAGAAATTAAGTTTAGTGAAGAAGCTCGCCGCGCAATGCTTCGCGGTGTCGATGCACTTGCTGATGCTGTTAAAGTAACTTTAGGACCAAAAGGACGCAACGTGGTTCTAGAGAAAAAATTCGGTTCTCCGTTAATCACAAATGACGGTGTAACAATCGCTAAAGAAATCGAGCTTGAAGATGCGTTTGAAAACATGGGTGCGAAGCTTGTTGCTGAAGTAGCCAGCAAAACAAACGACGTTGCCGGTGACGGTACAACAACTGCAACAGTTCTTGCACAAGCAATGATCCGTGAAGGCCTTAAAAACGTAACAGCAGGCGCTAACCCTGTAGGCGTGCGTAAAGGGATGGAACAAGCTGTAGCGGTTGCGATCGAAAACTTAAAAGAAATTTCTAAGCCAATCGAAGGCAAAGAGTCTATCGCTCAGGTTGCTGCGATCTCTGCTGCTGATGAGGAAGTCGGAAGCCTTATCGCTGAAGCAATGGAGCGCGTAGGAAACGACGGCGTTATCACAATCGAAGAGTCTAAAGGCTTCACAACTGAGCTTGAAGTTGTTGAAGGTATGCAATTCGACCGCGGATATGCGTCTCCTTACATGGTAACTGACTCTGATAAGATGGAAGCGGTTCTTGACAATCCTTACATCTTAATCACAGACAAAAAAATCACAAACATTCAAGAAATCCTTCCTGTGCTTGAGCAGGTTGTTCAGCAAGGCAAACCATTGCTTCTGATCGCTGAGGATGTTGAAGGCGAAGCACTTGCAACACTTGTTGTGAACAAACTTCGCGGCACATTCAATGCAGTGGCTGTTAAAGCTCCTGGCTTCGGTGACCGCCGTAAAGCAATGCTTGAAGACATCGCTGTCCTTACTGGCGGAGAAGTCATCACAGAAGATCTTGGCCTTGACCTGAAATCTACTCAAATCGCTCAATTGGGACGCGCTTCTAAAGTTGTCGTTACTAAAGAAAACACAACAATCGTTGAAGGCGCTGGCGAAACAGACAAAATTTCTGCCCGCGTGACTCAAATCCGCGCTCAAGTGGAAGAAACAACTTCTGAATTCGACAGAGAAAAATTACAAGAGCGTCTTGCTAAACTTGCTGGCGGCGTAGCTGTCATCAAAGTCGGCGCTGCGACTGAAACTGAGCTGAAAGAGCGTAAACTTCGCATCGAAGACGCCCTGAACTCAACTCGCGCAGCTGTTGAAGAAGGCATCGTATCCGGTGGTGGTACAGCGCTTGTAAACGTATATAACAAAGTCGCTGCAGTTGAAGCTGAAGGCGATGCTCAAACAGGTATCAACATCGTGCTTCGCGCGCTTGAAGAGCCAATCCGTCAAATCGCACACAACGCTGGTCTTGAAGGATCTGTCATCGTTGAGCGTCTCAAAAACGAAGAAATCGGCGTAGGCTTCAACGCTGCAACTGGCGAATGGGTAAACATGATCGAAAAAGGTATCGTTGACCCAACGAAAGTTACACGCTCAGCTCTTCAAAACGCTGCGTCTGTAGCTGCAATGTTCTTAACAACTGAAGCCGTTGTCGCTGACAAGCCAGAAGAAAACGCTGGCGGCGCAGGAATGCCTGACATGGGCGGCATGGGCGGTATGGGCGGCATGATGTAATAAAGGGATATCAACCTTTATATATCACACCTTAACCGTATTAGAGGGATTATTGTTCTCGGCTTTGTCCTCCTTTCTTACAATTAGGCAAAGCATGACAACAAAAGAGCCAATTACAAGAGAAGGTCTTTCATCAGTTCACTGAACTGATGGGAGGCCTTTTCTTCTGAATTGGCGGTCATATGAGCGTAAATATTCATTGCAGTATTTATATCTGAATGGCCTAACCGTTGCTGGATCTCTTTAATGCCAACTCCTGCTTCAATTAATAAAGAGGTATGGGTGTTTCTGAAAGAATGAGGAGTGATATTCTTCTCGATCCCGGCCATTTTGAGCAACCGTTTGAGCCTGGTTCAATAACTTTTCTAAATTGCGGATGGCCATCTTTCCGCGCAAAAAAACTTGAATCCTGATAAACCAACCTGTTCTCAACTTAGTTTCATTCTAATAAATTTTTTACTTTCTAAGAAGACCGACAAATATTTCATCAATTCGGATGGTACGGACAGATCCTTTTGTTTTAGGTGTTAGCAGCTGGTATTTCTTAATATGAATGTTTGGATTGTAAAGGGTCTTTGTGATACGGATCGAACCTAGTTCATCGCTGAAATCTGTCCAGTTTAAAGCAAGGAGTTCACCAATTCTTAGACCAGTATAAGCAAGTACTGTGAAGACCAGATTACCATTTCTAACCCATTAGTTTGTGTGAGCTTTAGAAAGTGAGCTAAGTCCTCTTTTTCAAAAAAGAAAATCTCCTCTCGTTTCTTTTCCATATCATCTATACTTTGTTGCTTCCTAGGTAATTGAAAATCTTCGGTTGGATTTGTTTTAATCATCCCTTGAGTTTTGGCCTTTCGGAAAATCATACGACCGCAGACATGAATACCTCCTATATAATTGTGGATATATTTCTCATTCAGCTCTAATACGCGCTCTTCATACATTTTCTTTGTAATTTTACTAATCGGATATGATCCCCACACAACCATAAAATGCTTCATCTCCTTCTCACGGGCGGCGCGTACGTTGCTTATTTTTTTACTCCGCTTCGACTATATGTCTTCAGCCAATCTTTTGCAAAGGTTTCAAAGGGCATGTCAGACTCATTAATTAAAGTTCCGTTGTCTTTTTGAAGTTCTATAAGGCGAGCGGCTACTATAATTGCGTTTTTTTGAATATATTTTTAAAATCAAAATTTTGTAGCAATAATGTCTGATCGCTGACGTTATTTGAATTTGTTTGTTCAATTTGCTTTAGATAAAGCATTAAAAATTTCATTGTATTATTTGTCAAAAAAATTTAGTAAAATATGTAAGTGTGACAGTATTAAAATTTAGGAGGTAAGTATGTATTCTACAAATGAATTAGATAAGTACATGAGGATTATTAGAACTTACATGGATAGTTTTGAATGTTCAGTTGAAGAGGCAATTGAAAGCATACCTGCTATAAACTGTGATCTTGCCATAAAGATTAAGGAAGCTTTCAAAAAGGAACGACCAACTACTGCAGTTGATCCTAATATGATAATAGATCCTAATAGGAAACATGTTGAATGGTTACCAATGGTCGATAGGGCAGAATGGTATTATTGGCCTACTCTTAGAGAATATTTAATAGATAAAAAACAATGGTCACTAGATTCCGTAGTGCGTCAAATAGATCGATCAACTGATAAAATTCTAGAACAAATGGAAGACCCAATAAATTGTCCTTCGTTTACCACTAAGGGGCTCGTTGTGGGATATGTTCAAAGTGGAAAAACTGCTAATTACACTGGCCTAATTGCAAAGGCAGCCGATGCAGGTTACAAGTTAATAATTGTACTTACTGGAATGCATAACTCTCTTCGTTTTCAGACACAAACACGTTTAGATAAGGAATTAGTCGGTATTTCAAATGATTTACAAGTTGGTGTAGGGAAGCCACCAAGAGATAAAGAGTGGGTTACTTTAACCAAGGCGGATTTAACTAGAGGCGATTTTAATCCTGGACATTTGAATCCAACAATATTAAATGGAGATAAGCCTATTCTAATAGTAGTGAAAAAACACGGTAGTATACTTGACCGATTGTTAGGCTGGTTGAGTCGCGCTGACAAAGAAACACTAAGTGAAATTCCCTGCCTAATTGTAGACGATGAAGCTGATCAAGCATCGGTTAATACTGGTGGGAACCGGCCCTATGATGTAGATCCTAATAATGAAACCGAACAAGAATCACCTAGCGCAATTAATAATTATATTAGACAGATAGTAAGCTTGTTTAATAAAAAAGCTTTTATAGCTTATACTGCTACCCCTTTTGCGAATGTTTTAATAGATCATAGAGCTCATGATCGCGTTTCGGGAGAGGATTTATATCCAAGTTCTTTTATAATGTCACTTCCCCGTCCTCATGGTTATTATGGTGCTAAAGAGATATTCGGCGACTCTAACAGTCTAGGATTAGATATTATTTACCATGTAAATAAAAGTGATGTTTCACAATTGGTGCCGGCTACCAGAGCAGAAGTGGAAACTTTCACCCCTAGTATACCAGAAAGCCTGGTAAATGCTATTTATGACTTCATCCTAGCCGGAGCAGCGAGAATTAGTAGAGGTCAAGGAAATGAACCTGCCTCAATGTTAATTCACACTAGTTACCGCACATCAATTCAGGAAAAATTAGCCGCTTTAGTTGATGGAATGTTAACATCGATTCAGGAAGAATGGAGATATAACAGAAAACAAGGGAAGTTAATTGGTTTGTTAAAAACAAGGTGGGATAAGGAGTTTCGCACGTTAACAAACAAAATGAATGCCCAGTATGACATTCCTTTTAGTAAAATTATAAATGATATTTCAGTTTTTCTTGAAAAAGTGAAAATACGTCAGCTGCATAGTCACTCCACTGATGTAATCAATTATGAAGTTGAACCAGATTTAAAAGCAATAGTTATAGGCGGTAATCGTTTATCACGAGGTCTTACACTAGAAGGTCTATTGATAAGTTACTTTGTCCGTTTAAGTAACGGTTACGCATACGACACATTGATGCAAATGGGGAGATGGTTTGGTTACAGAAACGGTTATGTAGATCTCACTAGAATATACACTACTCTCTCTTTGGAAAGAAAATTCAGAGCTCTAGTAGACGTTGAGGAACATCTTAGAAGGGATATAGCTAAATATGAACGTGAAGGCCGTACTCCTCTTCAACTAGGTGTGAGAATCCGCCAACACCCTGGCATGCTAGTAACAAGTCCGCCCAAGATGCGAGCAGCTCAATCTGTTCATGTTTCTTACCAAGATCAGGTGTCAGAAACGACTGTATTTCCGTTTGATGATATTGAACTCTTACAAAACAACTTGGAAAGTACCAAGAGTTTTCTGCGAAGCTTAGGTAATCCAGGAGAAGACGAACTAATATGGGATAATATTGATTCACAAGCTGTTCTTGATTACCTGGAGGTATATAATACAGATCCAGATGCTACTACCGTCAGAACTGATGCAATTTCAAATTATATCACCCGCATGAATCAATTGGATGAGCCGGAGTTAAACAACTGGACTGTGGTGGTAATGGGAAGAAAAATAAAAAGTGACCAATTAGGAACAATAGATCTTGGAGTACCAGATCAGCAGGTCAATTTAATTCAGCGTACATTGAGAATAAACAGCTCTTCTTTAGGAACTATCATGTCTGCCGGTGATGATGAAATTAGACTACCAAAAGAACAAGTTAATGAAATTAAAAAACGATTAAAAGGTAAAGAACATAATGAAGAAGAAAAAGTAACGCTTGGAGAGGAATTAAGAAAACTTCGCTCACCTCAACAGGGAGTTTTGTTAATATATCCAATAAGCAAATACTCTGGCCATGATCCTCGAACAATAGAAAGTGATTCCCGAACTGCAATTTTTGAGAATCCAGAAGAGGGTGAGCACATTATCGGATTAGCTTTTATTTTCCCTCCTTCCGAAAGTAGCGATGCTCAAGAGTACATTACAGGTTCTGTAGGGGTGGGAATCCAATAATGCAAACTATTGTTACTGAAGAATCATGGATTGAAGTTGAAGCTTTTGTCCCTGATTATGGAAAATTAAATGTTCACCGTATTAATTATGGATCCAGTTTAATACTCGCATCTGACCATGTTGGATACCGACATATACTTCTACCTTTAAATGATATATCAGAGGCAATTAAGGATAATAAAAGTAGAGGAATTTTGGTGTATGGTCGGGATCTAAAAATTGATGATCAACCAATTCGCGCATACTTGGATGTGTGTTGCATCCAAAAAGATAATAATAACTTGTTCAATGTTATAGCAAATGAAATTTGTAACAGGCTTAAAGAAGGCGACAGCCCTTCTTCAGCAGTTAGTACTACGCTTAATAAGTGGCGGAAATTCTGGCTCAGAGGATTGAAACCGATTTTAAGTGAAAATGAAATAAAGGGATTATTTGGGGAACTATGGTTCTTGAAAAACTGGTTATTACCAAAAGGAAAAGATCAAATTTTAACTTGGTTTGGTCCAAATAGAAATAGATATGATTTTGAGAGTAATAACTTTTCAGTTGAAGTAAAAACAACCTCATCTATGGCAGGACATGTTCATAAGATAAACGGCTTAAATCAACTGGAAATACCCATGAGTGAAAACCTTTTCTTTTATAGTTTGCGAATAAGAAGTGATATGAGGTCAAAATACTCTCTTCCTTTTTTGATAAGAAACATTCAAAATACCCTTTCAGATAATGTAACCTTACTACTAGAGTTTGAAAACAAAATTATGGAATCTGGTTATTTACCAGAATATGAATCAGAATATGAAGATTTCTGCTTTAGTATTGTCGATGAACGTATGTATTTAGTAAGTGAAGGATTTCCAAGACTTACTTTAAATGACCTTAAAAATGGTGTTCCTCAGGGTGTACAAAATATTCATTACGATCTAAATCTAAATAATTGTACGAGTTATTTTTTATGTGGTTCACCAAAGGACTGGCAGTTGGAAAGTATAAGTTATTGAACATATTAATTAGATCCTCTTCTAAAGGAAGAGGATCTTTAATGGGTGCCCGGCATCCGGTGCAGTCTAAAGGGTGAAAATGGATTGTCAGCACTAAATCATACCTCATCTGACGAACAAACTCCGTTTTAATGATTTTGAACGTGGCTTCCGCCACGGCATTATTATATGGACAGCCTACTCAGAGATCGTCTAATGTTGAAAGCAACTAATGTTTCATCGGTCAGCTGGTTTTTGAACTCGCTACACGATCTGTATGAAACAGCTGGATGTCGCACAGATCATCTTGAATGGACGCAAAAGCCCGTACGACTAAGTTCGCGTCTTTATGCAAACCGGTGCTGGACCCGGTGATTTCGATTAAAAAGATCGACAAAGATTCATACGTAATGACATTTAATTTGACGTTGACGTATGTTAAATCGCTACGATCACTTTTTTCGCTTCTTCCTATTGAAACTCTCGTTTCAATTCATTTGCCTGAGCAGACTCATTGCATGGTGTATTTGCGGTTTGAACTGGCTACCGTATAATACGAAACAAGTGCCCGCTCGTTCATAATGTGACCGATTCGACGTCTGGATACCATAAGCCCGTGTTTCTTCAGTTCTACCTGGATTTTGCGAATGCCGTAGGCGTACCGGTTTTGTTTAAAAATCTCGATTGATTGCGCTGGTTACATCGTCTTCTGATTGGCACTCTTTTGTTCATTATAGTACGTATTTCGGGAAATTTGCAGGAAGTCGCCATTGCTGTTACCGAGTATTTGTCTTGGTTTTCTTGCTGACATTTACTTTCATCCCGAGTCCCTGGCTATTTGCTTTAAAATATCATTCTCCATCAGCAGCTAATTATTTTCAATGCGCAATTTTAAAAGCTTCTGCTGTTCAAGGGAACGATTGTCTTTTTCTTTGAAGGAACCGGGCGTTTCATCCTGTTGAATCCACCGGTCAAGGGAGGAAGGAGTCAGGTCATACTCGCCAGGTCAAGTGTACGTGACCTTAATTTATCTGTTCAAACAAGTATAAACGATTCATTTTCATATGGAGAGTGTTTAGAATATACAAACGAAGTGGAAATAATCTGGGAAATGAGTAAAATATTAAGGAGGAGGACTCGGCCTTTTATTGTATGATGAATGGTAGAGGTGACTAAGTGATGAACTCTGAATTTCAAATAGTTAGATGGGGTATACCAGGTTGGTTATTTTTCGTTACATTTTTGCTTTTTAAATTAACAGTTACTAATTTTAATATTATTAAACTTATGAATTCTTTTACTAATCCAGCTGTGGTAGCAGGGATAGCGGCTTTTTTTGTTGCCTTAGGTGTGCCTTTAGGATATGTGTTTTATCAGGTATATTTTGCATTAAAATGGCGAGTAATAAAGAATAAAACTATTTTTGTTTCTGCTAAAGGAATACCAGAATTGGAAAATAGTTTAGGAGATAAAAGCAACTTGGAACTTTGGAATGCCATTGAAGCACATTTTGATCATCTTATGACAGTAGTCTCTAACAAAAAGGACTTATCATACAAAGATCTGGTAAGAAGGAGTGAGTATTTTAATAATAGAACATCAAGAATTCATGGGTTGGGCGCTTCTGCATTATCAATGTCTATGGGGTTTGTATTCTTTTTTTGTACTACCCCAAGTCGTGCTGCTCTTTTGGATAACAATTACTTTATTGTCACTCTTGTCTTTTTTTCTATTGGCTTTTGGTCTGTTGCGTATAATTATTACATTCAGAATAAAAATAGTTTTCTGCAATTTAATTATTTAATGCGAGACATAATAGAGGCTGATGAGAGAAAGGATGATAAGAAGGAAGATTCAGATGAAGAATAGTCGCTCATCGATAATAATTTTTAATCTTATACTTTTAGCAGGGCTTTGGTGGTTCGGATATATAACACATGACCCAGATATTGAAGATCCTTATGAATTAACGAAGATCATGCTTCAGAACAGGATCAAGATGTATCTAGAATGATTGCAGAGTCGCCGAACATTTTAAGAAATAAAAATGCTGTTAGAATCGTTTTACGAACGCTTCAGAGGATGCAGGAGGGTTCAGAAAAGAAGTTTTCAAGGCGAACTTTTATACGCTATGCGGCAATCTATCTTAATTTTCGGGGAGGTGTTACGGTTTTAACAGCATTAAATGATGAAGAAATGAAGTTAGTTGTAGAGGAACTTATTAAAAATTGGCCGTCTTATTTAGAAAAGGAACAAAGAGCAAAGAAAAGACTGGTCAAAAAAGAAGCTTATAAACTCCTAAACTATAGACTAGGAGTTTATAAGTTATTATTAAATAGTTTTTTTATCTGTGGTAATTACTCAATATATCCCAAGAAGCATATAAAAATAGCACTTTTCTTGCAGAATGTAAGTATAACCAAATCCGAAGAGCAAGGTGCCTATGAAACGGAATAGCTACTCTTGTCATTGACTGAATAGCTAATTTTTTACGAAATTATTCCGGGGTTTTATAGAATATGTGTATTGCATGGGTACACTGTAACCCAGTCGGTGAAAGGTATTGTTCTTCATTTTAACCAGCTTGATGACCATTTGAACTGAAAAGGCGGTAGAAACGTATAGCAAGCTGAGCGATTTCGGTAGATCAAACAGAACTTGAACATGTCGGTACTGTCCTATATGGCATCAAATATAGTTTTTAACCAGCTGTTTGTATATTTATTGTTTATCTGCTACCAAATAACTGTTTTCAAATAAATAGGTCACTTGTTCCCTGGTAAGTGCCCTCCTGTATTCCTTATTGATTCTTAAAGGCAACATCAGTCGACCGGCAGTTGAATTAACCACGTTATATTAAATTAACTCTATCTCAATTTCGGTTTGACTAATCCACGTAATTTTAACTTGGTCGCCTACTTGCGCATTTACATGGCGGAACCATTGTCCAATTAGCTGAAGATTTCCGTTTCCTTGAAATTGTTTAGCATAAATATCGCCTGCTGTGCTGCATCCAGAGGCTTTGAGAGATGCATTCTGCAGAAACCCATCCGCCGAATTGCATGTGTAAATAATATTGGCACCTGAACAATTGCTGTTATAGATGCCTAATGACATTGCTTCCTGTCTTGGAATATGTAAATAGCCTTCTCCATATACAGTCCCTCTTGTATTTGTATGCCTGTGAGAGCCCCATTCTAAATGAGCTCGCTTTAATGTTGTAGTGAAAGTATCTCCAGGTTTTGGCACGAAAAAACCTCCCTTTTTCATCATAAATTAAGTCTAATTTTTGTTTGTTAAAAATACTTGAAGGTCGCTGAATCCCTTATTTTTAATTCTTGCCAAAAACAGCTCTACTCGCTCTTTTTTTGATAGTTCATTCTCAATACAGTAATCCAGAAAGCCGATTAAGACTTCTCGTGTCATCATAAAGCCCTCGATTTCTCTTTCAACCAGCTGGCTGCTTAAAGTGGTGATCGATTTGAGTTTCTTTTGTCCAGAAAACTTGCTTGATGTAACGTATCCGTAAAAAAACAGTTGTCTATTTTCGAATTGAAGGTAATTTGGAATATACTCTGATGCCATATAGTTGGCTAGGTTTTGCGTTAGCACAAAGCTGCTTGGATAATGCTTTGTGTCAATAATGCCGCATTTGTCTTCGTGTATAAGTAGAATTTCAATCTCCGTTTTCTTTCCGTCAACTTTTGGCTGGTATACTGCTTCAAAGCCAATTGCCTCAAAAATTTTCAGCGTTTCCTTTTCAAACTCTGCTGGCGTCAGCTCACCCAAGTATTTTTCTACAAACGCTTCTGGTACGCTACCCATTTCGCGTACTTGAAAACGAAGTACATCTACAACTTTCTGGGCATCACGCGGCCCAAATGATGGCAGAAAATAGGGAAGGAGCTCTTCTCTAGTCAACTCCGTTGAGTTGGGAATATCGTTTAAAATGGCCTCGATTTTCCCCTGAATCTTTCCATGATTGCTAGCAGGCTTTACTACGCCAAAATTACTTGCTTTGTAGCTGTCTACATCAAGACCGCTGTTCTGAGCCATACGTTCTACTGAAATTAGATATCGTGCATTAAAAGGGTAACGGCTGTCGTAATAGCTAAGCACGTTCTGTGCTTCCCCCACTAAAGTGGGATCGGTCTTTAATACTGCCTCGCCGCGTTGATAATCAACAAGCGCTGTATATTCGCACAGAAGCATAAATGTATGCGCCACATCTGAATGAGCTTGATAATAATCCCTTGCTGCGTTGTCATTTCGGGCACGGTGGTCATATTCTACTGCAACCTCCTGTTTCATCAAACGCTGCTCATCCTGGCCGGCATTGCGGTACGCAATAATCCGTGCAGCCACCTCATCCAACTGTTTGTCATGCTGTGCAGTCAAAACAAAGTAGGTGATTTCCTCCTTTGTAAGATGATATTGTAAATCTGGACGTTGTACCAGTTTAATTAAAAATCTGGCAGGACGGATACGGAATCCTGCTTCAAATTTGGGACGGAATCCTGCTTCCATGAAATAGGCATTGGGGATCTGGAGTGTCAAAATTTGTTTTTTTACATTTTCGTACTCTTTAGTGCCATTGATAAGTGCTTTTCCCGATTTTGTTGGTTTAACTAGACCTTCGCCGTCTATGTAGCAGTAGGCAAATGTTTTTAACATGGCGCACCAGGTACGACCTCCCGAGCCATCATTGCTTATATTATTTCGCTTTAACCCTCTTGAGGCTAGCACTTTTTCATAATGTTTATGTGCTTCCCTGTTTCCCAGCCATTTTATAGTAAAATTTTCTGTAGCTTCTGCCAGCGCTTTTACTGCATCTGCATGGAAATGTGGATCCCGTTCCGGCCTTGTAATAAACCATACTTTTCGTTCAGTCAACCTTCGTCATCCTCCTTGCTCTTTCTGTTCTCAGTGCATCCTGAATATCTTTTCTCTCTTTCAATGTTTCAAGAACCTCTCGCTTAGATAACTTCTCAGAGGAAAGCGGATGTTTTTCATAAAAGAGAACGATCTCCACAATAAGAGGGAAATAGGTATGAATCGCGCTTTCCAAATTTTCTGCATCTTCAACGAATGATATTGCATCAATGCTTTGTTTATATTTTGCAGTTAGATCTTCTAGATTGGGCAGGGTGTTCTTATCCAACCCCCTTTCTTGATGGATTTCTAGAAACGCCTTCCAATAGCGGAGAAACATTACTGCGCTAAAGACAACACCCGTATTCTTATCACGATATATAGAATTCAGTCCTTTTCCGGATTTTTCCGAGAGGAGGCTGTTTATTTCACTATCTTTCATAGTCTTCTTTAATGGAGTGAATATCTCTTGAAAAAGGAGTTGTGAACTTAAATACATTTCAATTAGACCTTTTAAACTGCTTAGAGAAGTATCTTTTGATTCCTTAGACACTAGTTATCACCTGCTTATTACTTAACTTATTTACTACTTTACAGAACAATCCAACGGCAAAATAATTCGGTTACGAATTATTTTGCCGTTGGATAAATTTATTGAATAATCCGTCACTTTTTGCCATCTGCCTAGAGGGATGTTGAATATTATAACAAATAAATCAATCGATTCCGGCAGTAATTTTTGTACAGAACATCAAAAACAAGGACAATGTACACATTGGAAACATTATCAATAAAGATATATTTAAATTTCAGACAGCCTGAAATTAACTACTTCATATTACAAATAAGGAATAACCACTTGTATCAAAAAGACATTATTTAAAAATCAGCCATGGGGCTTCTTTTTTTTGAGGAAAACGTGTAAACTAATTAGCGTACAAGTATGCAAGAACATATTTTCGTATAAACGTTGAATATAGGTGAAATGAAGAGGGGTTTTAATATGATTTTTAAAAAAGGAGAACTGTTCAATGGTCCCGGTGGACTTAGTCTTGGTGCTAAATTGGCAGGTTTTGTGCATCCTGACACGGGTAAAGAATGGCGGATAGAGCATGTGTGGGCAAATGACTATGATCCTAATGCGTGTAGCACGTTCCGCTACAACATTTGTGGGAATATAGAAGATCAGTCTGTTCACTGTTGTCCGGTTGAACAGCTTCCGATCGGTGATAAAACAGTGCTTGAAGAAATCGACTGCTTTGCGTTCGGATTCCCGTGTAATGATTACAGCAATGTCGGTGAAAAGCAGGGATTGAACGGTACATACGGTCCTCTTTATTCGTATGGGGTCAAAGTGCTGGAAAAGTATCAGCCGAAATTTTTTGTGGCAGAGAATGTGGGGGGGCTTCAAAGCGCCAATGAAGGAAAAGCCTTTATTAAGATACTAACAGAGCTTGAAGAATGTGGATACAAGTTGACGCCTCATCTATATAAATTTGAAGAGTATGGTGTCCCACAGGCAAGACATCGCATTATTATTGTTGGCATCAGAAATGACTGGACAGCAAAAGGTGTTAAATTTAGAGTGCCGGCACCGACTACACTGGCATCAACAGACTATGTGACGTCTAAACAGGCAATTACAGAGCCTCCGATCCCTAAAGATGCACCGAACCATGAAATGCCGAAGCATACAAAAAAAGTGCAGGAAATGCTGAGTTACATTCCGCCCGGTGAAAATGCGTGGTATGCAGGAATTCCCGAGGAGCTTCAGCTGAATGTAAAAGGAGCGCGTTTAAGCTCAATTTACAAACGGCTTGATCCTGAACGCCCAGCTTACACTGTAACTGGCAGTGGTGGTGGAGGGACTCATATGTATCACTGGGAGGAACTCCGTGCTCTGACAAATCGAGAACGCGCTCGTCTGCAGACATTTCCGGACGACTTTGTATTCCAAGGAAGCAAAGAAGCTGTTAGAAAGCAGATTGGCATGGCTGTTCCCGTTAAAGGTGCGCAGGTCGTATTTGAAGCTATCTTAAAGTCGTTCGCAGGGATTGAATATGAATGGGTAGAGCCGGCAAGAAAGCTTCAGCTTGAAAATCTCCGTGGCCAGAGAAAAGTAACAATCGATGAAATCGAAAATGTGAAAGAACAGCAACAAAAAGAAACAGAAACCCAAATAGTACTGAAGATATAAGTATATAAGGCGGCGCCTTTACTAAGGTGCCGTCTTTTTCGCTTGTTTGATAAACCTTTCAATCTCATCAACCACTTTTTTGAAATCCGCCTTAAATTCGTGTTCCCAGATCCGCTTAAAATTCCAGCCATGCTCTTCGTAATAACTCCTTACTTCTTCATCGCGGTTCCTGTTCCTCTCAAGCTTTTTATCCCAATATTCCTGGTTACTTTTCGGCCGATTGCCGTGCACTTCGCATCCGTGCCAGAAACACGAATCAATAAAGATAACTATTTTATACCTTTTTATAGAAATGTCAGGTTTTCCGAACAGGGAATTATCATTTTTGCGGAAGCGAAGGCCTCTATGCCATAGTTCTTTAGAAACTCTGTTTTCTAGTTTTGACTGTGACCGTATAGACTGCATATTTTTCCGACGTTGCTCCGGAGTCATATTGTCAGCCATAGTACACACCTCCCTATATGAATATTTCCTTAAAATTCAAGGAGTGTAGAGGTCTAAAAATTTTGCCTTACAAGACTATATGTAAAGCAGGACTTATGATAATTACTTTTTAAAGTGAAAATCGCAAAAAAATCGATTTAGATTGGTTTTTTGTTTAAAAAGAAATTAGCGAGATCGTTCGTTGCAAGATAGACCTTACACCATGATAATTAAAATGTGTTTTCGTTATACCCTTCAATCACCATATCCAATCGTTCCACCTCTCCCCGAATCCCAATCGCAGGCTCCCACGAATCAATCAAACGAAGCGCCTTCTGATTAGCTTCCATCGCTTTCGTTTTCTCTCCTTTACGGTACAACAGCTGCGCCATTCCGTAGTGATAGTAGATCAGTTCAACCTGATTGGCGTTATGTTTGTCATAGAGCATTTGCTCAAAAGCTTCTTCCGCTTTCTCAAATTGACCACATTTCACGTAAGCGACACCCAGATTGAAATAGGCTTCTATCGTTTTTTCGCCGCCGTACGTGGAGCTGATTTCATTTGCCGCTTCGTATAATTGAATGGCTTCTTCATGATGACCTCTCGCAAAGCTTAAGTCACCGCGAACCAATAGAACTCTGTGTTGAATGGTAGGGGAAATCGGTTGATTTTCGATTTCGTTTAAAATGGTCTCTGCATTTTCCTGTTGCCCGTCTTTTAAAAAAAGCCTTGCTTTGAGTGCGTGTCCCCAAACCTTTAGATCATAGGCATAGTGAGCGTCTGATTGTTCCAGAATCCCCAGCCCGGCTTCAATTTGCTGTAAGGCCCTGTCTAAATCATTGACTTCCATCAGAGCCCAGCCTGCTGTGTCGATTCGGAAGTACGCTTCTCGTGTGTGTTTGCCTAATTGATGGGCGGCGTCGGCGGCTTTGCATCCGTATTCGATACGCAGGGGCAGGTTGATTCTGCTTAGAAAATGGCTGATGCGGGTGATGAGTTCGATTAGGATTTCTTTTTGTTCAGTTTCACTTGCCCATTGGATGACCTTTAAGATGTTTGGCCATTCTTGTTTCATATGATCTAAGTTCCGTCCCAGCAGGTAGCTCCAATAGATAGAGTTGGGCTGTTCCCGCTTTAAATGGGTTTCGGTATAATCAACATAATAGTGCGCCCAGCGATTGCGGGCTTCTTTTTCATATTCGTGCTGTTCGGACAAGTGCTGTTCTCCGTAAGCGACAACGGTTTGGTGCGCTAAGTATTGTGTCCTGCCTTGGCTTCGTTCCGGCTGAATCAGCGCATATGACCGCATTTGTTCCATAGCGTAATGAAAACGGCGGGCGACTAATCCGGCTGCTGCAGCCAGGCTTTTCTCATCTGGCGGCTTGCTGAAAAAGCAAAGCGTCTGCCATAGCTTTCGCGTATCTTCATTGCATCTATCCCAGGTGCGGCCAAAGAGGAATTCAAACAATTCCAGCAGTGAGTAGCCTGCTTTTCCAAGCTCATGAATCAGCTGCTGAGCGGGGATGTCATCGTCTGACATATAGGCAATGCTGAGTGCCATGGCTTTCGGGTTTCCGGCAGTCGCTGAAATGAATTCGTTTTTCAGGTCAGATGATAGATGTAACAGCTGCTCCAGCTTTTCCCGTTTATTTTGAATGTTGCATGTTTGTAAGCATCGGTGCACTTCTTGCTGAAAAAAATCCAAGGCATCTGTTTGGTCAAGGCCGCTCAGCTGAATAGCTGTCATTTCTCCGAAGCTTTCCCGATAGGTTTGCTTTACGTTTTCCCGCGCTGTGAGGAGAACTTTCACGCCTTGCGGAAGGCTGGTGATAAATTCATGAATGTCACGTTCTGCAGTATCAATGCTGTCAACGATCAGCAGGATCGGTTTTTCTCTAGTGTAATTAGCTAACGCATTGCGGACGACGAACCGTTTTTCATTGATTGATTTATCGATTTGTTCTGTGCGCCCGAGCTGATAGGCGATCGTATTTAAAAAATCGCTAAAGCTCAATCCTTTCCAATCGGCGCTGACCCAAATGATACTGTTGAACGCCGGCCAATCTGAAGTATCATCGACACAGGAATAGGCGGCTTCAAGAGCGATTGTGGTTTTTCCCATGCCGGCCCAGCCGGTGATTAAACAGACTGGTGACGGAGAAAGCATCCATTGCCGTATTGCTTCCATATCAAAGCTGCGCCCGATAAAGCGTCCGGACCAGCGTGAGGGTAAATTATGAGTGATAGGCTGTTCTGTAAGCGCATTCGTTTCATGGCCGGGTCTGTCATGAAACAGCCGTTTTACTACATTTTCAATTTCGCCTTCACTCGGAGCCCCGAATAATCCGTCTTTTCGAAGTATTTTCGCTTTTTTCAAACAGGATGCTGCCCATACAGGCAATGCGGGTTTGATGACTGGGATAGTGGTGGCTTCCAGCAAGTCGGTCAACCACTCGATATCCAAGTCGGTCTTTTCGAGAATGATCCAGATCATTCCGAACAGTTTTCCGTCGTCGATTCTTCCGGGAATGTAGTTTGCCCCCATCTGTCCGATCCAGCTTTTGATCGTGTTTGGGGAGACTCCCAGCTGGAGTGCGATTTTATCTATGTAAGACTGTCCTGTTTTTTCGTTCTTTTTCCTTCTGACTTTATAATCAGGATGAAGTTTTAGCGTTTTGACGCCAGGTGCCAGCAGTTGTGCAAATTGTTTTCGGTTTTCAAGTTCAGCCATAAGCCTGCACCTCCTATTAGTACTATTTTATCAATCCAGCGTTTTTTGTATATGAAAAAATAAAAGTACAGTGCCGCTGTCCTTTTATACAGCAGGAAAGGCTGTTGAACGTGTTGAAAAGCAGATAAAATGGGGGCAGTAACAGAGAAAACAAAAATGTATGCACTTACATTTTATTTTCTAAAGAAAGGAACTTGCCAAATGACTCACACAGTACCTCAAAACATGAAAGCGGCTGTTATGCACAACACAAGAGAGATCAAAATTGAAACATTGCCTGTGCCTGATATCAATCATGATGAAGTGTTGATTAAGGTGATGGCTGTCGGAATTTGCGGATCTGATCTGCATTACTATACAAATGGCCGAATAGGCAACTATGTTGTGGAAAAACCATTTATCCTTGGGCATGAATGTGCGGGTGAAATTGCCGCTGTCGGATCATCTGTCGATCAATTCAAGGTGGGAGACCGCGTCGCTGTAGAACCGGGTGTTACGTGCGGACGCTGTGAAGCGTGCAAAGAAGGGCGCTATAATCTTTGCCCGGATGTACAGTTTTTGGCTACACCGCCGGTAGACGGCGCGTTTGTCCAATATATTAAAATGCGTCAGGACTTTGTTTTTTTAATCCCAGACTCACTTTCTTATGAAGATGCTGCTTTGATCGAGCCGTTTTCTGTCGGCATCCATGCGGCGGCCAGAACGAAGCTACAGCCCGGATCAACGATTGCGATTATGGGGATGGGCCCTGTTGGGTTAATGGCTGTTGCCGCAGCTAAAGCATTTGGGGCAGGCACAATCATTGTCACCGACTTAGAGCCGCTGCGGTTAGAAGCTGCGAAAAAAATGGGAGCGACTCACATTATTAATATACGTGAACAGGATACACTTGAAGAGATTAAAACGATCACGAATGATAGAGGCGTTGATGTTGCTTGGGAAACAGCAGGGAATCCAGCGGCATTGCAATCCGCACTGGCTTCTGTGCGCCGGGGCGGAAAATTGGCGATTGTCGGTTTGCCTTCACAGAACGAGATTCCGCTCAACGTGCCGTTTATTGCGGATAATGAGATTGATATTTACGGGATCTTCCGTTATGCCAATACGTATCCAAAGGGAATCGAATTTCTTGCTTCAGGCATTGTGGACACGAAGCATCTAGTAACGGACCAATATTCGCTGGAGCAGACGCAAGATGCGATGGAGCGGGCGCTTCAATTTAAGAATGAATGTTTAAAAGTGATGGTGTATCCAAATCGCTGAGTGAACAGGGAGGATCTTCGTATTCTCCCTCTTGTTTACTGGAAATGAAAACGGATTCTTGGGGTGGGAAATGATGATTGAAACAGAAAAAGTAATGGCAATGAAAGTGAAGCATCAGTCAAAATCCAGTACCGGACTGTCCTGGTTTGAACGAATCGGTTATGGATTCGGCGATATGTCGTATAATATTATCTTTCAGTTTGTAAACGCATACTTATTATTCTATTATACAGACGTCGGCGGCATTCAGCCTGCGGTGATCGCAACTTTGTTTCTTGTTGTGCGTGTGCTGGATGCTATTTTTGACCCGATCATGGGATTGATTTTAGATAAAACGAATACAAGGTGGGGAAAAGCAAGGCCATATTTGCTGTGGGTGGCATTTCCTTTTGCGCTATTCACGTTCTTATGCTTCACGACGCCTCATTTCGGAGAGACGGGGAATATGGTATATGCGTACATCACCTATATTTTGCTTGGGATGTCCTTTAGTATGCAAACGATCCCGGTGAACAGCTTAACGGGGCGGATGACGAATTCTGTGGAGGAACGAACGGTTCTGACAACAACCCGGATGATTTTGGTGTATATCGGCATTCTTTTATCCATTTCCTGTGCGACACCGCTTGCAACTGCTATCGGAGGAGAGGATCAGGCGTTTGGATTTCAGATGACGGCGCTCATCTATGCGGCTGTCAGCATCGTTTTGAATCTATTTAGTTTCTTTACTGTACGGGAGCGAATTCAGCCTAAAAAGAGAAAAAAACAAGGGATCAAAAAGACGTTATCCGTTTTATTCCGAAATAAACCCTTGCTTATGTTAATTTCATCATTTTTGGCTTTTGCGATCGGGTTTAATATTAAGCTCAGCACGATGGTGTATTATTTTACGTATAACGTCAACCATAAAGAGTTCGTGTTTATGGGCACCGTTTTATTTTTCGGGGCAGCGCTGATCAGTAATTTGTTTATTCCTTTCTTTTCTGAGAAGTGGGGCAGAAAACAAGTCATGATCATCACGGCAGCTCTATCGCTTATTTCTTATGCCGGCCTGCATTTTACGCCGTATTCTTCAATTCCACTCATTTTCATTTGGCTTTTCGCTTCGGGATTTTTCACAACGCCTTTAAATACGCTTGCTTGGGGAATGGTTGCGGATTGTGTCGATTATGCGGAATGGAAAACCGGAATTCGCGCGGATGGTGTGGTGATTTCGAGCATGAGCTTTATCAATAAGCTGGGTGTGGCGTTAGCCGGGTCATTTTCGGCCATTTATTTAGGAATCGCCGGGTATGTGGCGAATACAGACCAGACAATTGCGTCATTGAATGCGATTAAAAATATGAATGCTTTGATTCCGGGATTTTTCATTTTGCTTTCTATTATTCTTATCGCCTTCTATCCTTTAACGGAAAAAAGATATAAACACATCATCTCTGAGCTGGAGCAAAGGTCTGCGAGATAAATATATGTAAAATTTTTAATATTCAATGTTGTATTTATGGCAGAAAGTAATATACTGAGACTGTAATCTAGACTTTATAAATGAGTGTGATAATATGCGTAGTCATTCTGTAGTTTGTATTGGGGAATTGTTGATTGATTTCTTTTGTACCGATGTTGACGTTGATTTAATGGAAGGGCGCCAATTCCTGAAAAGTGCCGGCGGGGCACCGGCGAATGTGTCGGCAGCAATTGCCAAGCTGGGCGGAGACGCCGCTTTCAGCGGAAAAGTAGGAAAGGATCCGTTTGGGTATTTTCTGAAGCAAACATTGGACGCTGTACATGTCGATACCTCTATGCTGGTGATGGATGAGAAAGCGCCTACAACGCTTGCTTTTGTTTCATTAAAACAAAATGGAGAGCGTGACTTTGTTTTTAATAGAGGCGCGGACGCTTTGTTTACGCTGGAGGATATTGACCAGGAAAAACTAAACGAAGCGAAAATTCTTCATTTCGGCTCTGCGACGGCACTGTTATCGGATCCGTTTTGCTCAGCCTATTTACGGCTGATGTCGATTGCGAAAGACAATGGACAGTTTATTTCGTTTGACCCTAACTACCGTGAAGATTTATGGAGGGGAAGAGTCTCAGAGTTTGTAAGTGTTGCGAAAAAAGCGATCGCTGTAAGTGATTTTGTGAAAGTCAGTGACGAGGAGCTTGAGATTATAAGCGGTGTGAAGGATCATGAAAAGGGAGTTGCGATCCTTCATGAGATCGGAGCCAACATTGTCGCTGTGACACTTGGGAAAAGCGGAACGCTTCTTTCCAATGGAAAAGACCGTGAAATCATTCCAAGCATTCCTGTGACATCAATTGACTCAACAGGGGCGGGAGATGCTTTTGTCGGTGCGGCTTTATATCAATTGGCAAACACGGATCAGATTCAATCTGTAGAAACAGATTTTGTGAAACTGCGTGAGATTGTGGCGTTTGCAAATAAGGTCGGAGCTCTTGTGTGCACTAAAATTGGAGCGATTGATGCACTGCCGAGCTTGGATGAGATCGAAGTTTCTTTGTAAATCATTGAAGATGTTTCTTGAAAGTCTTTGGACTTTTGGAGGCATCTTTTTTTATTGCTTACATTTTTGTTCGGGTAAAAAGTTGTATATTTTTCGTTTGAAATGTCATTTTTTATTAAAAAAGTGAAACTTTTAACGATAATAGATAGTATATGTAACAAGGGTTACCGAATTAGCTTTAGGAGGATCGATATAATGAGTATAATTGGAAGATTTAAAGATATTATGTCTGCGAATATCAATGCTTTATTGGACAAGGCTGAAAATCCGGAGAAAATGGTAGATCAATATTTAAGAAATATGAATAGCGATTTGGCTAAGGTTAAGGCAGAAACAGCAGCTGTTATGGCCGAGGAGCAGAGAGCAAAAAGAGAATATCACGAATGCCAGGCGGATATGGAAAAGATGGAAAGCTATGCAATGAAGGCGCTGCAAGCCGGGAATGAGAGCGATGCGAGAAAATTTCTTGAAAGAAAAACATCTTTGGAGTCAAAGCTTTCTGAGCTGCAGGCGGCGAATCAAATTGCTGCAACCAATGCCGCACAGATGAGAAAGATGCATGACAAATTGGTATCTGACATTGGAGAGCTGGAAGCACGTAAAAATATGATCAAGGCGAAGTGGGCAGTAGCGAAAACGCAAGAAAGAATGAACAAACTGGGCGCTTCTGTTTCAAGTACAAGCCAATCAATGTCTGCATTCGGCCGAATGGAGGACAAAGTAAATAAGGCACTTGATCAGGCCAATGCAATGGCTGAACTGAACAGCGCTCCGCAGGATGATATGGCTGATCTGACTGCAAAGTATGACACTGGCGGTTCAAGCCAGGTTGATGATGAACTTGCGGCGTTAAAAGCGAAAATGATGCTCGATAAGTAATACATAGGAGGCCGCAGCTTTCGGCTGCGGCGTCATTTTATCATAAGATGTGAGAGGGAACGGTAATGATAATATCTTATAAGTGTCCGAACTGCGGCAGTGATATGGCATTTGACAGTGAAACCGGCTCGTTATCCTGCAGCAGCTGCGGAAGACAGGACAATATTGAAAGCCTTCCGAAAGAAAACATTGCGGCACGGTTTTCTGATGATGAAGCAAAAGAATATCAATGTGAAAACTGCGGTGCCGTTTTGATCACGGAAGCTGAAACGACAGCAACGACGTGCAGCTTCTGCGGGGGTGCTGCAATACTTGCCGATCGCTTATCGGGACATTTGGCACCGGCGAAGGTCATTCCATTTACAATCAGCAAGCAAGAAGCGGAGCAGGCATTTCGAAAGTGGTGCAAAAAAGGCCTTCTGACACCAAGAGGTTTCATGTCTGCCGATCGCATTAAAAGCATCACCGGCATGTATATTCCGTTTTGGATGTTTGATTTAAATAGTGAAGTACAGGTGAGAGCAAACTGTACCAGGGTCCACCGGTATGAAGAAGGGGATTATATTTGCACGGAAACAGAGCACTTTGAAGCGTTTCGTGATATCAATCTCGATTATTTGAAAATCCCTGTCGATGCCTCTGAAAAAATGAAAGACGAATTAATGGACAAATTGGAGCCTTATTCATACGAAGAGCTGAAGGACTTTCAAACGGCATATTTGGCCGGTTATATTGCGGAAAAGTACAATTATACCGATGAGGAGCTTTTTCCGAGGGCAAAAGAGAAAATCAGCAGTTATATAGATTCATACATCCATTCTACTTTTTCCGGATATACGTCAGTCAATGTGAGGGAAAAACATATTCACACGAAAAACGTGAACAGCTTTTACGTTTTGCTTCCTGTTTGGATGGTCAGTTACGATTATGAAAGAGCGGAGCATATCTTTGCGATGAACGGGCAAACAGGAAAGGTTGTTGGAAAGCCGCCGATCAGTCGAGGAAAAGTGGCAGCATGGTTTAGCGGAATAGCAGGCGGGACATTTCTTGCGTTGAAGCTCGTCTCATTGATGATGGGAGGCGGATTTTGATGCGTGGATTTTTTGGGAAAGCGATCTTTGTTGTGATGGCTGTTTTCATCATGATGCCTTTACTGGGTATCGAAGCGGCAAGAGCCTCTGAATCGCAGCAGCATGTGTACGATCGCGCTCATCTATTGTCAAAAGCGGAGATCGGAAAACTTGAATCTCTCTCGGCAGAGCTGGGTGCAAAGAGAGACACTGATTTCATCATTATTACGACCAAAAGCACAAACGGTGAAGATATTGCAGACTATACCGGCAATTTTTATGATCGTTACGGAAAAGGCAGTACAGCTATTCTGACGATTGATATGACAAACAGAGAAGTGTTTATCGCAGGCTTCAAAAAAGCCGAACAGTATTTGGACAACAGCAGGCTCAATAGCATCAGAAATACGATTTCATCTGATTTATCCAATGAAAATTATTTTGAAGCTTTTGAGACATATATTCAGCTTTCCTATAAAGATATGGGCATAAAACCGGGAGTAAACCCCGACAACATATTCTTTACATGGTGGTTTCAGCTGATTGCTGCCATCGCAGTCGGGGGAATTGCGGTTTCAATCATGCTTTATCATGCAGGCGGCAAAGTAACGGTTAATGGAAATACATATATGGATCAGCGTACGTCTGATGTGATTGATCAATACGACACTTATATTAGAACGACTGTAACAAGAGAAAGAAAACCATCAGATAAAGACAGCGGCAGCGATGGCGGTGTTACGAAAGGCGGCACGTCATACAGTGGGAGCCGGGGCAGTTTTTAAATGTAAGAAATAGAGAAAGGGAGAGGCGTAATGTCGTTTTTCAGAAATCAATTAGCGAATGTAGTAGAGTGGGAAGAATTTAGAGATGATATGATTTTTTATAAATGGAACAATCGTGAAATCAAAAAAGGGAGCCGTTTAATCATTCGTCCCGGACAGGATGCTGTCTTTTTGAACAATGGGCGGGTTGAAGGAGTCTTTCAAGATGATGGCGATTATGATATTGAATCAGAAATTATTCCATTCCTTTCAACGTTAAAGGGCTTTAAGTTTGGCTTTAACAGCGGCATGCGAGCTGAGGTGCTGTTTGTCAATACGAAGGAATTTACCGTAAGATGGGGAACAAAACAGGCGATAAATATTCCGGCAGCGGGAATGCCAGGCGGGATGCCCATTCGCGCAAACGGCACATTTAATTTCAAGGTGCAGGACTATATCAGCCTGATTGATAAAATCGCTGGCGTGAAAGATCAATATTTTGTAGAGGATATTAAAACCCGTATCATTTCTATTCTGGATCAGCTTCTCATGAAGTGGATCACAAGAGAAGGGAAAGATATGTTTAATCTTCAAGCAAACGCTTTTGATATTGCCAAGGGAATTCAAGAGGACTTAGATATGCAATTAATAAGCGACGGGATGACGGTCACTGGTTTTCAAATCATGAGCTTTAATTACCCTCAAGAGGTTCAAGATATGATTACAAAGAACGCTTCCTACGGTATGGTTGGGGATGTGAACAGATACCAGCAAATATCAATGACGGATGGAATGGCATCCGGAAAGATGAGCGGAGGCGGAGCGGCTTCGGATATGGCTGGAATGATGATGGGAATGAATATGGCCAATCAGATGATGAACCAAATGAATCAAAAACAGCAGGCACAGTCATCAGGCCCACAGTCAACTGGCAGCGGAAGCAAACCGAATTTCTGTCCAAACTGCGGAACAAAAACGGGCGAAGCCAATTTTTGTCCGAATTGCGGCCAGAAACTTGTATAAGACTCATACAGTGAAAAGTCCGGAGTGATCAGACATTCCGGACTTTTTTATTTAGGAGAATAAGCGTTACCTATTGCTTGCTCCTGAACAGGCCATTTTCGAGCACCCGCTTGGATAATTCCCAGCAGCAATTGACGACGTTCCTTTATTGAATTGACGGCAATTTGAAATGTTTGCTTTGATAAAGCCGGTATGCCTGATTGTTGAAGCTTTGAGATGTCTGGTTCCGGCGGCGCTTGTTCTGCAGGATGGATATAGGCAGTATGAACGGTATCCAGGTAGTTTTTGATACTTGAGCGCGCTTCTTTGATATGAAGCTGATTCGGCTGATATTGTTCAGGAATTCCGTATTTGAAAATGGTTAGAGCCTCATCCAATACAGCAACAGCTATAATGGATGATTCCTGATGCTGCGTACTGTGGTAAAAATGAAGGATGGGGAAGGCGTTATGCTGAGCGGTCAGCTTTCCCAGCTCTGATGAGGCAGCGACAAGAAGAAAATCAATGTCGTGAAAATCTTTGCCATTCCATGCATTATGGACGATTTCTGTTCCGTCATGCCCTAGACTTAATACACTTTGGGCAAAGGAGCGTTTTTGATTAACCGCACTCAAGACGGAAATCAAATACGTGACAGAAAACGTGATGGTAAGCAGTCCTTGAGCTGTTTCAATAATCGTGACAAGCTTCCATAGGCCTCCGTTCGGAGCGAGGTCGCCATTTCCTAATGTAAACATGACATAGCCGGAAAAATAAATTCGGTCTGACCAGGAAGCCGGTTCTTTTGATTGAGATTCCATAAGTGAGTGAGGGTCACTCGAGTAAATCAAAACCCACCCGCTCCAAAATAGACTGATCCATATCACTAACGTCAGGCATAACAGCAGAGGACCAGCCATACTTAGAACCTTTGCGTGGTCACCGCTGATTTTGCGGCAGCCCTTCCACAGCCAGGCAGACAGGCATCTTGTGATCGGGCCGGCACCGCTCTCTAACCATAACGTGGTCCATAAAAAATCAATCATCCCCGCTGTCAATAATAAAAGGCCTGTAATGATATAACCCTCATTCATTTTGGTTGCCTCCCTTAAGTCAGCCTTCTTTTATTTTCTTCTCTATTTCCTTTTATCCTGAGTCTGAAACAATTGAACGAATGTTTGATTTTACAGAGAAAAATAGGTGGGAGTTACCCAACACTTACTCATTTTTCGATATGAACAGAAAATCACAGGATTTTTGACTTGATTCACACATTTTCATGAAGAAAAACATTCATTTTCCCCTTGAATTGGTGATTTTCCTTTTATAGAGTAAAAAATTTTCAGAAATTTATATTGACTGAAAGCGTTTTTATAATTATGATAATATCAGATATAACAAAAATGTCACTATAACATCACTACAATTGAACTATTAAGTGACTAATAAATACCAAATGAACGAGGTTATGCACAAAGAAATGACCATTGTTCTTTTAATGAGAAATGAAATCGCTTCCATCGGGATTGACATGCTAAGAAGAAGGGAAGGTTATGAGGTTATTGGATAAAAACATGAACAACTATTTTCTGAAGCCTGCTTACGAAATGTGAGGAAGGCAGCAGCCCTGGAATAAGTTTTTGACATACGCATTTTGAAAAAGACTGGGGGAAACAGTATGAATAAACAAGGCAATCAAATGTCATTTTTACGTACAATTATTTTAGTCTCCACTTTCGGCGGGCTTCTTTTTGGCTATGATACCGGTGTGCTCAATGGAGCTTTGCCGTATATGGGAGAGCCGGATCAGCTTAATCTCAATGCCTTCACAGAGGGTCTTGTCACCAGTTCACTTCTTTTTGGAGCGGCACTGGGTGCTGTGTTTGGCGGCAGGATGTCTGATTTTAACGGCCGCCGCAAAAATATTTTGTTCCTCGCTGTTATATTTTTTATTTCAACGATCGGGTGTACGTTTGCACCAAATGTTACGGTCATGATTATTTCCCGTTTTGTGCTCGGTATTGCGGTTGGGGGTGCATCCGTAACGGTGCCTGCCTATTTAGCAGAGATGTCTCCTGTGGAAAGCAGGGGACGGATGGTGACGCAGAACGAATTGATGATTGTATCAGGACAGCTTTTGGCCTTTGTTTTTAATGCGATCCTTGGAACAACAATGGGAGACAACTCCCATGTGTGGAGGTTTATGCTGGTCATTGCGTCACTTCCAGCCTTGTTCCTGTTTTTCGGCATGATCAGAATGCCCGAGAGTCCCCGCTGGCTTGTTTCTAAAGGAAGAAAAGAAGATGCTTTACGTGTATTGAAAAAAATCAGGGATGAAAAACGGGCAGCAGCTGAGCTGCAAGAAATTGAATTCGCTTTCAAAAAAGAAGATCAGCTTGAAAAAGCGACGTTTAAAGATCTTTCAGTCCCATGGGTGCGCCGTATTGTGTTTATTGGATTAGGGATTGCGATTGTACAGCAAATTACAGGTGTGAATTCGATTATGTATTATGGGACTGAAATTCTAAGAAATTCCGGTTTCCAAACGGAAGCCGCTTTAATCGGAAATATTGCGAATGGTGTGATTTCGGTATTGGCAACATTCGTCGGAATCTGGCTGCTGGGAAGAGTGGGGCGCCGGCCGATGCTGATGACAGGCTTGATCGGTACGACAACAGCGTTATTGCTAATCGGGATATTCTCACTTGTACTTGAAGGATCACCGGCACTTCCGTATGTAGTCCTGTCATTAACGGTCACATTTCTTGCTTTTCAGCAGGGCGCCATTTCACCAGTGACTTGGCTGATGCTATCTGAAATTTTCCCGCTTCGCCTTCGCGGACTGGGAATGGGTGTTACGGTATTCTGTCTGTGGATGGTGAATTTTGCAGTCAGTTTCACGTTTCCAATATTGCTGGCAGCCATCGGGCTGTCCACAACGTTCTTTATCTTCGTTGGATTAGGAATTTGCTCTGTCTTGTTTGTGAAGAGGTTTTTGCCGGAAACGAAAGGGCTTTCGCTTGAGCAACTGGAGGAAAACTTCCGCGCTTATGATCACGGCGGGGCAAAGAAGGATTCTGGGGCTGAAGTGATTGGATAATTAAAAAAAGAATCCGCACCCGAGTGCGGATTCTTTTTGGTTTCAAATTAGTTAGGTCTGACAAGGATTTTGACTTGGCTTTTCTCTTTAATAAGAGCCCCGAAGCCTTCCTCGATCAAATCATCTAGTACGATTTTTTTCGTTACGAGTTTGTCGGCTGAGAAATAGCCTTCTTTCATTAATGACAATACAGCCGGGAAGATGTCGCGGTATCCGATAATTCCTTTTACTGTACGTTCTTTGATTACGATATCGTTCGGATGGATTTCAGCACCTTTTTCCCAAATGCTGACGATGACGGTTTCACCGGCAATTGTAGTGGACTGGATGGCTTGTCGTAACACCACTGGGACACCCGTGACTTCGAATGCTACGTCAACACCGCCTCCTGTACGTTCTGCAATCTCAGCGACTACATCGTCTGTTTTAGACGGATCAACGATGATCGCGCCAAGCTCCTCAGCTTTTTGCTGGCGTTCAGGAGAAAGCTCAACAGCGTAAATATCAGTTGCACCGGCAGCCTTCAGCGCTTCAATGACAAGAAGTCCGATCGGGCCGCAGCCGAATACAGCCGCTTTGTCGCCTGCTTTGAGTTTGCTTGAGCGGACAGCGTATAGAGCAACTGCAGAAGGTTCAACGAGCGCGCCTTGTTCATATGATAATTCATCAGGAAGTTTGAACAAAAGCTCTTCATCTACAGAGACGTATTCAGAGAAACCGCCGCCTCCGCCGGCTAAGCCGAGGAATCCCATTTGTTCATCAAGGTTGTAGGCGCCTTGGTGGCCGTGTGTAGCAAAAATCGGCTCGACTACAACGCGGTCTCCAACTTTATAATTTTCAACGCCTTCTCCGACTTCGACAACTTCACCGGAGAATTCATGCCCCATTGTGACAGGTGCCGTTTCATTTGTTAATGGGTGCGGTTTGTCAACCGGAATAAAGATCGGGCCGCCCAGATATTCGTGTAAATCACTTCCGCAGATGCCGCACCATTTGACTTTGATCTTTACTTTTCCCGGCTCCGTTTTTGGCTCTTCGATATGTTCAATACGGATATCCTTTTGGTTATGCCATCTTGCTGCCTTCATGGATTACCACTCCTATAGCTTTTGATGTGAGTAATTCCGCACCGGTCAATATGAACTGTTCACAAAATCGCCATTTTTAAAACCAAAAAAGAAATGAAATTTTTATATAATATAATCTACGTTTTTTTGAAAAAAGAAACTTTGAAGAAAAAAGGGTCTCGCACACTCTTTTTTCTTTATATGAGAGTATCAATCGTTTACATAGCTATGAATTTGGTTTGAACAATACGGTAATGGTTCGTTCATATTGAATGCGACAACTACTCTATCAATAATTATAACGCTAATACTGCTATTATAATAGGATAATCTTCCATGGTTTAATTTAACAGAGGTAACTTTTTTGACTTTGTAACATTACTGTAAGGATATTGAAATAAAAAATAGCTGGTTGATCGTGTATAATCTTCCTAGATGTTAACAAACAGGGGGACGAAATGTTGAAGAAAGTCATTTTAGCCGCTTTTATCTTAGTAGGAAGTACTTTGGGAGCTTTTAGTTTTTCATCAGATGCCAGTGCGAAACATGTGAACGGAAATATTACTTGGTATAATGGAGTCGGGAAAAAAGGCTCTTCAGGTAAGAAACTTGGACATTGGGATTGTGCGACCAAAATCGGATTTGATGTTCCTAGAAACGGGACAAAAATCAGAGCTTATGCAAAAGCGAAGCCTAAAAAAGTGATTACGGTTTATAAAAATGATGTTGGCAGAATGCCTAATGCAGTGCTGGATGTTAGCCCTAAAGCGTTTAAAGCGCTTGGATATCCATTAAGCAAAGGTAAAGTAGCGGGGCATTACAGCTATTAATGTACATATATAATCTGGAAAGCAAGAAGTCACATTCTTGCTTTTTCTATTGGTGGAGATAAAAGATGAAAAAAAGAATCATATTATTGTTAGCAGTGATAATAGCGGCAGCTGGCGCGGGGGTTGCGTTTTATGTGGCAAAGGATAAAGGCCATGAGAAGGCTGCTGATGTTTCAGTCAATACCGAAAGCGGTGATGAGCTGCTGGTTTCAATTACAGATACGGATCTGCTGACAAAGTATTATGAAAATGACAAGGTGATCCATGAGGAGAAGCTGACCAGCTATCCGGCATTTGCCTTGGATCAAAAACAGCAGGTGCTCTATTATACGGGCAATAATGAACAGAATGAAATGAGGCTTTTTAAACTGGATCTAAAGTCTAATAAAAAGACGGTGCTTTATAAAGGCGCGGAGAGTGCGGACAGTTTGTTTTTATCAAAGGACCGTTCAACCATCTATTTCCGCTTAGGAAAAGCGGACGAAAGCAATTTTCGGATCGCCGCTTTTGATCTGAAAACGAAAAAGTACAAAAATCTTTATCCTGCCGCTAATGATCAGGATAACACCGTCAGCAGCTTCTTTTATAACCAAAAAAACGATTCATTTGCATTGCTTCATTATTCTGTAGAAGAAGACTACAAGAAAACAGATGAAGCAAACGAAAAGGGCATCGACCCTGAACCGACAACGATTCATTTTGCGGAAGGCCGTCAACATAAATTTAATGAGCTGAAAAGCCTGAACCAATTTATCAGCGATATTGCTGTTTCTGATGATGATAAACGTATTTTATTCACATCATATACGCAAAAAGGAACGGAGCAAACCGCTTCTATTCAAATGCTCAATGCGGATACGAAAAAATATGAAAGCATCATCTCAAATCAGAAATCATTTAAGCTGTTAATTGACGCACAGCCTCAGTTTTCTAAGGATGGGAAGAACATTTATTTTCTTGCCGAAGCCAAGGGGGCTAAAAAGCTGAAGGACGAAACAGGGCGTGAAGCTAAGGTGCGGACGATTTATTCCTATAGCCTTGAAAATAAGACCTTCAAAAAAGTATGGGAAAATCCGAACGGCATCATCAACAGCTTTTCTGTGATTAACTAATAAAGACCACTCGGCATGAGCTGAGTGGCTTTTTTAATGGATGAGGTGCAGGGCTAATGATCCGAGCCATTTAAAGATATGAATCAGAGGGACCGACAAAAACAGAAGTTCAACATAGAAGTTCATTGCAACATTCAGCTTTTTGAACGCAGCTCTTTTTTTCAAGTCTTTTTGCTGCTGGTTTGAGATCACGTTATCCCTCCTCTTATATCCATATTATACCATTAAAACAGACAAAAAAGCCCTAAACGTTTACAGTTTTGGGCTTCTTTCTTCGTATTTGGCCTCTTGCAATGAGAGGCTTTTATTCTGAAATATAGAATTTTGTCTCCGTTCGGGGTTTGTTTGCTTGCAGGAGACTGCATTTGTTATAGGGAAGAACTAGCTTGTTTTCGTTTGGCTGTTGTTTTGGAGATTCACTAATGAACGGATGCCGTCGACCATTTTACTTCCGCATAAAGGGCACAATGGCGTATCACTGCTGGCGAAGTTTTTTCGGGTCCAGCCATTACAGTCTTCTTTTGTGCATTCCCAAGTACTCACATCTTCTTTTGGCAGCGGTTCTTGATTTCGTTTGTTATAGTAAGACATAAAGTCACTTCTTCCCTCATGTATTTTACTGCACACTTCTTATTGTCTCATACTTTTCCCTAATCTCCTAATTCCTTTTTCTTTATGACTTTCCAATAACCCCATCTAAAAAGGAGAGGAGTGTGCTGTTAAAAGCATCTGGCTCTTCTAAAAACGGGCAATGGCTGCTTTTAGGAAAGGTAACGAGTGTCGCGTTTGGAATATTGCTGCGCAAGTGTTCCCCAGCTGCTGTAGAGAAAAATTTCTTGTCTTCCCCGAAGCACAGCAATGTCGGCACATTGATGTTTTGGAGGGTGCCCCGGTAATCAGCGGCCGTTTGGTTAAATAAAATCGTGCTAGAAATGGCAGCCGGCTGTTTGAGGATTTCTGCCAGCATCCATTCTGTTTCGGTCTCGGCAGGCGGTTCTGCGAACATATTCTGGATGAAGCTTTCGTAGAAAGGCAGCGGGTCAGTTTGAATGGCGTGCATCGCTGTTTTTAAGCCGTCAAAATCAAATGGACCGTGTTCCCAGCCCTCCCATTGATAGTCGGAAGCGGATTGATCGATGATCACAGCGGCTTGAATGTTATCATTCCCAAATTGATTGAGATAATCCCATACGACAAAAGCGCCCATTGACCAGCCGGCAAGAATGACATGGTCAAGCTCCATTGCATTTAGAAATTCCCTTATGTCACGGGCATATTGGGAAATGGTGTGGCCGTGAAGCACTTTGTCAGATTCGCCGTGTCCTCTAAGATCAAGACGAATACATTGATAATTGGCAGAAAGCGCCGAAAATTGTTTGTGGAAAAATTGTCCGCTCATCAGCACCCCATGTATAAACAGGATCGGCGTCCCGCTCCCGTGTGTTTCATAGTAAAGGCGTGTCTGATCTTCTAATGTGATGTATGGCATGTTTCTCCTCCTTTAGTTTCCATCATGAATATGGCTGGCTGCTGTTGAGCTGATGATGGCAGCTGTCACGGCTGCCTGCTGCGCTTGAATGGCTGTTTCAATAGCGGTGTATAGTCCTGATTCCATCAGCAGATTTTTCTCCATATGCTCACTGAGATAGAGGCTGACAGCAATTTTAAAATTCATTTCCTTTTGCCATTTAAAAGCTTTTTCCTGGTTTAATTCGTCAGTGATGCACAAAACGGTTTTGATATCTGGCTCTTCCAGAAATGTGAGGAGAGCAAGGTCTGGATAATGATAATCCTTTGGTTTTTTGACATCAGTGATTGATTGATATATCTGTTTGCAAGCTGAAACAAGCATTTCGGGCTCTTTTTCACTTTGCAAGGCCAGAATATGGCTGACCTGATGTAAGTACTGTCCTTTTTTAAAGCCGTTGGCTGCCAGCAGCTGATAGCATGTTTCCGCCTTCTGTAGCGCCTGCAAACCTTCTCCGTTTTCTCCAAGCAGTACGGCAAGCGGAACATTCTGAGTTGAAGTGAGGAAATAATGATTTTTCTTCATCTGCTGATAAACTGCTAGCCCCATGTTCATCTGTTCTTTTTGGTTTGTCGTTTCAGATTTGCCGGTGAGCAAGATCAGAGCGGAAAGGTATGTGAACATATCCCGCTTATATCCTAGCTTCACCATTTCATTGTATACATCGATAAAAGTATGAAATGTTTGTTTTGCCTCATGCTGAAAATGAATGTCCAGAATAGATGCAGCAGTAAAGCGGTGGTGTGAATTGAGTGTTGAGAAGCTGCCGATGTTTGATTTGATATAGCTGCTCAAATCATAAAAGCGCTGAAAATCAAACTCTCTTTTATTCACAATATATGCAGAAGAAATGAGCATTAATATCTGATCGTGTGAAACTTTCCATTTTAATTTTGATTTTAATTCAGCATAAATGGAAATGTATTGCTTTATTTTTTCATGTAGGTTGTGTGTCAGCATAAAAAGCAGCTCCTTTTTGCTGTTTTTACGTAATACGATAAATAGGGCCAAAGGTTTCATAAAGAAAAAACTTGCCTGCTAGAGGCAAGTTTGTCGGATTATTTATGGGGATCTGTTATATCCATCGGTCTCATCATGTCATAGTCTTCATGCTCTAGAATATGGCAATGCCATACGTATCGTCCGCTGTACGGACCGAATGTCGCCGCGATTCTCAGGACTTCACCTGCATGCGCTTGAATGGTGTCTTTCCAGCCCTTTTCACTTGGCGGCGGCGGGACAGCCGGACCGGTATAGGACAATTCCCCGCTTTCTTGATAACGGGCGATATCAAACGGCCGCCGGTCTAATACACGGAAGGAGACTAGATGCAGGTGGATCGGATGTGTTCCGCGTGTCGGGTTGATAATGGACCATATTTCAGTAGTGCCGACTTTTGGTGCTTCTGTGACGGGATCGTGCCAGCGTTTGTTATTAAGCAGAAGGACGGGTCTGCCGTATTCGTCCTGGGTGCCTGCCAGTTTTAACGTTCTGATGTTTTGTATTCTTTCATGCTGTACCGAAGGGTATGAGGCGAGGTACTTCGGCTTTCTGCTTTCGTCTTTTTGTGCCAATGGTTTTGTGACTCTGAATTGCATGATATTCGCATCTGTTTCAGGATTGACGTCACCGCCGCAGCCCGCGCTGTTTGCCAAAATGATCGATTCTCCTTCATATGCTGTGAAGTCAATGATGATATCATAACGTTCAGCAGGCGCAAGGCTGAAAGAATTCAGTTTAACAGATCGCGGCAGGAGCCCTCCATCTGAACCAACCTGAATAAACTCTCCGCCATTATCGAGTGACAGATTATAGGTTCTTGTATTGGAGGCGTTGATGACACGGAATCGGTATTTCCTTGGCTCGACCTCCAAGTATGGCCATACCTTCCCGTTGACGAGTATGGTTTCTCCGCAAAAAGCCGGAACGATTGAAGGATTAGGCAGTGACGGAGAAGGGTTTTCCGGTGCGCTCGGATAAAACAAAGAACCGTCCTCATTGATCGTGCGGTCTGTGATAAGAAGCGGCACATCGTATTCGTCTGAAGGCAGTTTTAAGCGTTTTTCCTTTGGGTCATGAATGATATAAGCACCGACAAGTCCGGCATAGACATTTAGCCTGGTGAGCGCCATGGCGTGATCGTGATACCACAATATAGCCCCGCGCTGCTGGTTTGGATAATGATAAACCTCTCTTTTGAAATAAGGTCCTGTTTGTTCAAAGTCTTTGGAAAACCAAGCCTCGGGATACCCGTCACTGTCATCTGGCGTGACGCCGCCGTGTAAATGAACAACAGTCTTTACCTCGGGCTCTTCATGCTGGCTGTCACTGTGATGAATGGTGTGATCAATCGGAAGGAAATGCGTGGAAGGTAGGTTATTCATCCATTTTACATATACGTTTTCATTTCTTTTAACCTCAATGGTCGGCCCCGGAAATAAGCCGTTGTAGCCCCACAGGCGGGTTGGAGGGAGATCGCGATGGAGCTGATGGGTGCATTCCTCCATGGTGACTTCGTAGTATGTTTTTTCTTTTGATTGCTGTACTGGCTTTAGTGTATCTGGGATTGGGAGAGCATCCACAAATTTTTCAAGTGTCATTTTCATCTGTCCTTATCTAAATTTTCCAAATTGGTACTATAGTTAATGACAATAAGGACGTGATGGTTACAAAAAATCTTCGTGCTGCAGCCCGCCCGAAGAAGAAAATAACTAAATCCTAAACGGCAGGCCGTTTAGGATTTGATCAGCATTAAGGCAGGATATCGGGCTGCTGCTGTGTGACTGGGTTGGCAGCCGCTTTCTCGCTCACCTTGCGTTTTCTGAACACAAGGTAAGAAATCAGAACGATTCCCGTGATGACGCCTGTCAGCAGCAGCTCGTCTCTCATGGAATCAATAAACGCCATGGACACTAAAATTCCGCAAATGGCGAGGATGGTCAAGTAGGTTAGGAAAGGGAAGAGCCACATTTTGATCTTCAATGCTTCTGGGTTTGTTTTTTCGAGTTTTTTCCGCATTTTCAGCTGGGAAACTGCGATGACAAGATAGACGAGTAAAGCGATTGCGCCTGATGAGTTGACTAAGAATAAAAAGACGGTATCCGGTGAAAAATAGTTCATTACGACCGCGATATAAGAGAAAAATGTCCCGGCCACAATGGCTTGTACGGGAACGCCTTTTTTGCTCAATTTCATAAAACGGCGCGGCGCTTCGTTTCTTTCTGCAAGTGAATACAGCATTCTGGATGTGGTGTACAAACCTGAATTCAGGCAAGAGAGTACGGCTGTGAGGACGATAAAGTTCATAATCTGTGCGGCTGCGGGCACTCCTATATGCTCAAGTACAGCGACGAAAGGGCTTTCTAAAATATTTGCTGAATTCCATGGCAACAGCGCCACGACAATGGCGATTGAGCCCACGTAAAAGACGATGATGCGCCATACAACGGATCTGGTGGCTTTTGTCACAGATTCGATCGGGTTGGATGTTTCCCCTGCTGCAATGGCAACGATTTCAGTTCCCATAAAAGAGAAGATGACAACGACAATGCCGAGCAATACGGAGCTGATGCCCTCCGGGAAAAATCCGCCTTTGCCTGTAAGATTCGAAAAACCGACTGGCTCACTGCCCGGTGCAAAGCCAAAAATAAAGGCAAAACCAACGATTAGAAAAGCAATGATAGTCACAACTTTAATGAGGGAGAACCAATATTCAAACTCACCGAAAGACTTAACGGAGTAGACGTTTGTCAGGGTGAGCACAATGGTCAAGATCAAACTTGTCAGCCACAGCGGAATATCATGGAACCAGTATTGAATAATGCCAGCACCGGCAATGGCTTCGATCGCGATGACGATCACCCAGAAAAACCAGTACAGCCAGCCGATTGTAAATCCTGCCCACGGTCCGATGGCGTCGTGAGCGTATTGAGAAAACGATCCGCTCGTCGGGTTTACGGCAGACATCTCACCGAGCATTCTCATAATAAAAATCACCAATAATCCGGCTAACGCGTAAGAAACAACGGCACCCGGACCGGTCGAGTGAATCACTGAACCGCTGCCTACAAATAGGCCGGCTCCGATTACACCGGCAATCGAAATCATTGTCATATGGCGGGTCTTTAATTCCTTTTTTAATCCTGATTGAGACTGGTTCATAAGTTACCTCCTTTTAAAATGCAATCATTACTGAATATTATGATAATTGAAACTCTATCATAAATATACAGTTTGTCGAAAATTCGTGTAAGAAAATATACCAGCTTATTTCAAATTTGTAGTGTTTTGTTTGCGCTTTCAGCGAATGTGTGGAAAAAATGTTTCGTTTTTTATTTGCTGTGTGATTTTGTGTACTATTTACAATTCGATAGAATGCGAGAAGTGCTGGTATTATTGGATCTGATGGGCTTTTTGGCGGAGCAAATAAATTGGATGAGAGAAAAAGTGTTCCATCGTCACTATTTTTCTGTGGCGGGTGAATCATGTTTCTGTAGACCCACTGCGGATCAGCTTTGTAAGATAATAATAGGAAAATGTGAGCGGGGAGGAGGTTTTGTATGGAGAGATATGATGAACTGAAAAAGGGAGAATCCGGAGCGCTGGTCAGCATTGCCGCGTATCTAGTTCTTTCCGCAATTAAACTGATCATCGGTTATCTTTTTCACTCGGAAGCACTTACGGCAGACGGATTAAATAACACAACTGACATTATTGCTTCTGTTGCTGTGCTGATTGGCCTGCGCATCTCTCAAAAGCCTCCTGACGAAGATCATCCATACGGCCACTTTCGAGCGGAAACGATTGCATCGCTTATCGCATCGTTTATTATGATGGTTGTCGGCCTGCAAGTGCTGTTCAGCGCCGGAGAATCTATTTTTTCTGCTAAACAAGAGACGCCGGATATGATTGCGGCTTGGACGGCAGCGGGCGGGGCAGTCCTGATGCTGATCGTTTACCGGTACAATAAAAGGCTGGCCAAAAAGGTGAAGAGCCAGGCGCTCCTTGCTGCGGCTGCTGATAATAAATCAGACGCATTCGTCAGTATCGGCACATTTATCGGCATTGTAGCTGCTCAATTCCATCTTGCTTGGATTGATACGGTCACTGCGTTTGTGATCGGTCTGCTTATTTGCAAGACCGCATGGGATATCTTTAAAGAGTCATCTCACTCTTTGACAGATGGATTCGACATAAAGGACATTTCCGCTTATAAACAGACAATCGAAAAAATCTCCGGTGTGAGCCGTTTAAAAGACATAAAAGCAAGATACTTGGGCAGTACGGTTCATGTTGATGTGGTGGTTGAGGTATCGGCAGATTTAAATATTACGGAAAGCCACGATATAGCCAATGAAATTGAGCGGAGAATGAAGGAGGAGCATGCGATTGATTATTCGCATGTTCATATGGAGCCTTTAGAACACAAATAATTGAGCTTCCTGCCACAGGAAGCTTTTTTGTGTGTTTTGGCCAGCTTTATTGGAAACAATTTGCTAGAATCGTTTTTTTATACAGATTGCTTTTTGTGGTAAAGTTAGGTTACATTATGATGAATTTTGTAGATGATTAGGAGGAAAAGAATGGCATATCAAGAAGACCTGCATCCTTTGCTGGGGAAAGCAGTTGAACATATTAATAGAGTAATGGTTGGAAAACGAGACATCGCCATACTCAGCTTAGCAGCCCTTCTTGCCAAAGGGCATGTGCTGCTTGAGGATGTACCCGGAGTCGGAAAAACGATGATGGTCCGCGCGCTGGCAAAGTCAATCGGCGCTGATTTCAAAAGAATCCAATTCACTCCGGATTTGCTGCCATCTGATGTAACAGGGGTATCTATCTATAATGCGAAAACGATGGAATTTGAATATCGTCCCGGCCCGATTATGGGAAATATCGTGCTGGCCGATGAAATCAACCGTACCTCTCCGAAGACACAGTCGGCTTTGCTCGAAGCGATGGAAGAGGGGAGCGTCACGGTAGATGGCCATACGATGCAGCTTGCCGATCCGTTTTTTGTGATGGCAACGCAAAACCCGGTCGAATATGAAGGAACCTATCCTTTGCCGGAAGCCCAGCTTGACCGGTTTTTATTCAAACTTCGGATGGGTTATCCGTCCTTTAATGAAGAGCTTGACGTCTTATCTCTTCAGGAAAAAAGCCATCCGATTGAGACGCTTGAGCCGGTTATTGCAAAAGAAGACTTCATCTTTTTACAGAGGGAAGTGCAAAATGTCCGTGCTGATGACAGCATTAAGGAATATATCGTTGAAATTGTGCAGAAAACGAGACAGCATCCTTCTGTTCAATTAGGCGTCAGTCCGCGCGGCTCAATCGCCCTCATGAAAGCGGCACAGGCATACGCGCTGCTGCATCATCGCGACTATGTCATACCGGATGATATTCAATATTTAGCTCCTTTCACGCTGCCGCACCGGATGATGCTTCATCCTGAGGCAAAATTTGAAGGGATTCAGGCAGAAGCGATCGTAAGGGAGATCATGTCAGCTGTGAAGGTGCCGGTTCAAAGGTCGTCGGTCCGCTGATGAATAAGAAATGGCAATGGCTCGTATATGGTTGGAAGCTGATTATATTAACTTTATTGACGGCTGCTGTTTTTTCTTATGCGATGTTTCAGGGCGGCTTTGTCAGCTGGTTTTTGTTTTACGCGTTTCTCCCTTTTGTCTTGTATGCCGGGCTGTTGGCCTTGTATCCGCTCCGTTCTTTTCAGGCTTCAAGGCAAATGGATAAAACACAATTGCATGCGGGGGACAGGCTGGGCGTAACGGTTACGCTGAGAAGAAAGCTGCCATTTCCCCTGATGTATATGGTGATTGAAGATTGCCTGCCAGAAGGTATCGAGTCATTAAATCGAGACGGAGCCGCGGCCAAACGGCTCGTTTTTCCTTGGTTTAAACGGAGCATAACGATGTCGTATGAATTAGCTCGGGTACCGCGCGGAGAGCATCACTTTCATTCTGTCAGGGTGCGAACCGGGGATGTTCTTGGCTTGATTGAAAAAACTGCATTTTTTGAGCTGGATGATACCCTGTTTGTTTATCCATTCTATCAGCGTTTTTCCTATCAGGTGAATGAGAGGCATCAGGAAGACGGTGTAAGCGGTTCTTCTCCAATTCATGAGCACCATTCCTCAGTCGCAGCAAGTGTGCGGATTTATCAGCCGGGAGACCGGTTTGCTGCGTTAGATTGGAAGACATCTGCACGGCGGAGCCAGCTGATGACGAAGGAATTTGAGCCTTCTCGCAGCAAAAATCTGTTTCTGCTGATGGACCGTTTTTCCTCAGACGCATTCGAAGAGGTCGTTTCAGTGACAGCTTCGATTCTTCATTCTGTTTTAAAAAACGGCGAGGGCGCTGGCTTGGCTTCCATCGGAAAGGAAAAAAACATTTTCCCTATTCAGGAAGGGGATCAGCATTTTAAGCACATGCTTCGGCATTTAGCCATCGCTCATTGTGATGCGGCAGACCCGATAAGCCGATATGCACGGGAAGAGCTGGGAAAGCCATCTGTTCGCCAAGCTGATCAAGTTGTTGTCACGGGACAGTTAACGGAAGATATGCTGCACCTCGCAGAAATAGGAGGCGGCCGGGTTACGGTGATACTGGCAAAAGAGAAAGATGCTGAGCTCTCTCAAGCTGAAAATGTCATAATTGAACGCATGATGAAACGCCAAATCAGAGTTCGGGTCATGAGGGGCGGGCGAGTTTCGCGTGTTGTTTAGAAAGAGAGGTGACTGGTTCACATGCCGCACGATGATCACAAGGGAAGCCGTTTGAGCTTGCTGTTATTTTATTTTCTGGCTTTTTTATTGCTGTGGGAGTGGCTCAGGCCGCTTGACAGTTTTACTGAAACGAAACATACAGGCTTTTTTAGTGTCTTTATCGGCTTGACGTTTCTGCTGACTTTTTTCAGGATGAGGTGGTTTGTCACCGTTCCTTTTTGTGTCATATTTACATTGATCTCGATACACATCCTGTTTTATCAAGGATCTATATTCGACTTGAGCTGGGTCAGCTCTTTTTTGCAGGATGTCTATCTGAATATCACGCTGATTCAATCAGGGCAATGGAATGACATGATCCCTTCATTTCGGACCCTGCTGTTTTTTGTGCTGCTGTGGCTGCTGGTCTATCTCCTGCATTATTGGGTGATTTACCAGAGAAGAATTTTGTTTTTCTTTTTGATGACAGTAGCGTATATTACGATTCTTGATACCTTTACGCCATATGATGCCACTTTTGCCGTCATCCGTATCGTGCTGATCGGCTTCTTTATGCTGGGCCTTTTATACTTGGAACGCATTAAGCTGATGGAAAGAATCACACTGCCAAAAACATCTGTCCTGAAATGGTTTCTTCCTTTATCTGTATTGGTTTTGGCTGCAACGGGATTCGGACTCGCCGCTCCAAAATCAGAGCCGGCCTGGCCTGATCCGGTGCCTTTTCTTAAAAAAATCACTCATCAAGACCGCGTGTCTGCAGGGGAAAGCAAAATCGGATACGGGAATCATGATGAATCACTCGGCGGCCCGTTCCAGCAGGATGCTACACCTGTTTTTACATGGCAGGGAAAAGAGCGTACGTATTTCCGTGTGGAAACGAAGGACACGTATACCGGAAAAGGCTGGATTGAAACAGACACAGGCATGTCGTATCAGCTTAGCAATGGAAAAGTTGAAAATCTGTGGTTTGACCATAAGGTTGCGACAGAGCGCCGCACCGTCCGTGTAAAAGTCGATAAGCACTACGGGTATAACCATTTGATGTATCCGATTGGTGCGGAAACCATTCAGCCAAAGCAGGCTGTCTCACTTGAAATGAACGGCAACACGGAGCAAATTTCTCCGATCAGTGAACAAGCCGGTGAAATCAGAAATATGGGGAATTATACTGTAACGTACAATTCCCCGGTCTATAAGCTGGATGAACTGAGAAAGGTAAAAGTGAGAAAAAACAGTGAGGAGTACACATTCAGCGATCGCTACATGCAGCTTCCAGATTCACTGCCAGAGCGGGTGAGAACCCTTGCGATCAAACTGACTCAGGATCACGACAATATGTTTGATAAGGTGAAAGCGGTTGAGGACTATTTAGGGTCAAATGCGTTCACCTATGAAACAGAAAACGTGACCATTCCTAAGAATGATGAAGATTATGTCGATCAATTTCTCTTTGAAACGAAAATGGGTTATTGTGATAACTTTTCTTCCGCCATGGTGGTGCTCTTGCGCTCGGCCGGCATTCCGGCCCGCTGGGTAAAGGGTTATACGTCCGGCGAATACAAAGAAGCAGGGAACAAAAATGGCAGCATTTATGAAGTGACAAATAACAATGCCCATTCCTGGGTAGAGGTGTATTTCCCGGAACAGGGCTGGGTTACATTTGAGCCGACTAAAGGGTTTACAAATCCGGCTGAATTTACTTCTTCTGACACAAAGGACTCCGGCAGCGATAACAGCAGCTCGCCGAAGAAAGCACAAGAGAAACAGAAAGAAGAGAAAAAACAGCCGCAAAAAGAAGAAAAACAAAAGGAAAAACGGGAGCCAGCTGTTTCTAAAAAGCCGTCCGCTTCACATACCAATGCCGGTGCGGGCTTGTATGCAGCGCTTGCGGTTCTTGCAGTCCTCCTGGTGGCAGCTGTATTGCTGTATGTTTTCCGCTCGTTATGGATTCCTGTTTTCGCCGTGAGGAAATTGAAGCGGCGCAGCGATCAGCACGCGTTTTTTGAGGCATATGACGCGCTGCTGAAACAACTGAAGAGAAAAGGGCTGCCGAAACGAGGCAGTGAAACGCTGCGTGATTATGCAAAACGAATCGATGAAAAATACGACATAGAAGACATGTCAAAGCTGACATTAAGCTATGAAAGGGCGCTTTACAGAAATGAAGATTCTTCAGCGCTTTGGAATGATTCCAGAGAGTTATGGGAAAATTTAATTAAAAGAAGATGGTCTTGACCGCTTATCAACGTGTTGTTAGAATTAGTGAATATTATCGGAGTCTGGGAGCGAGTTGGCCTGACTCCGGCAAACGGCCTTGCCAAAGAGGGCGGAGCGAGCTTCATATCTGTCCTCGTTTTTTTCTGTGTCAAAAAACTTAGAGGAGATTAGGTGACAACCATGACAAAGTTAGTGAATGAAATGATTCTTGTCCTTGATTTCGGCAGTCAGTATAACCAGCTGATTACACGCCGTATCCGTGAATTCGGTGTTTACAGCGAGCTGCATCCACATACATTGACGGCTGAAGAAATTAAAAAAATGAATCCAAAAGGAATTATTTTATCCGGCGGTCCAAACAGTGTGTATGATGAAAACTCTTTCCGCTGTGACGAGAAAATCTTCGAGCTTGATATTCCTGTTTTGGGAATTTGCTACGGCATGCAGTTGATGACTCATTACCTTGGCGGTAAAGTTGAAGCAGCAAGCCAGCGTGAATACGGAAAAGCAAATATCCGCATCGAAGGCACACCTGATTTGTTCAAAGATCTTCCAAATGAACAAGTGGTTTGGATGAGCCACGGTGATTTGGTTGTAGAAGTTCCTGAAGGCTTCACTGTTGACGCGACAAGCCATCACTGCCCTAACTCAGCAATGAGCAAAGCGGACAAAAAATGGTACGGCGTTCAGTTCCACCCGGAAGTGCGCCACTCTGAATACGGCAATGATCTTCTGAAAAACTTTGTATTCGGTGTTTGCGAATGCGAAGGCGAATGGTCAATGGAGAACTTTATCGAAATCGAAATGCAAAAAATCCGTGAAACGGTCGGAGACAAACAGGTTCTTTGCGCGCTAAGCGGCGGCGTTGATTCCTCTGTTGTTGCTGTTTTGATTCATAAAGCGATCGGCGACCAGCTGACTTGTATCTTTGTAGACCATGGTCTTCTCCGTAAAGGCGAAGCTGAGGGTGTTATGAAAACATTCAGCGAAGGCTTTAACATGAATGTGATTAAAGTAGACGCAAAAGATCGATTCTTAAACAAACTAAAAGGCGTTTCTGATCCTGAACAAAAACGCAAAATCATCGGTAATGAATTCATTTACGTGTTTGATGATGAAGCGGACAAGCTCAAAGGCATCGACTACCTTGCACAAGGTACGCTTTACACAGATATCATCGAGAGCGGTACAGCAACGGCGCAAACGATCAAATCTCACCACAATGTCGGCGGACTTCCTGAAGACATGCAGTTTGAGCTGATCGAGCCGTTAAACACGCTCTTCAAAGACGAAGTGCGCGCGCTTGGCACAGAGCTCGGCATTCCAGATGAAATCGTATGGCGTCAGCCGTTCCCAGGACCGGGCCTCGGAATCCGTGTTCTTGGCGAAGTAACAGAAGAAAAACTGGAAATCGTTCGTGAATCAGATGCAATCTTGCGTGAAGAAATTGCAAATCACGGCTTAGAGCGTGATATCTGGCAATACTTCACTGTTCTTCCTGACATCCGCAGCGTTGGTGTTATGGGTGACGCAAGAACATATGATTACACAATCGGAATCCGCGCCGTTACATCAATCGACGGCATGACATCTGACTGGGCGCGTATCCCGTGGGATGTGCTTGAAGTCATTTCGACACGTATCGTAAACGAAGTGAAGCACATTAACCGCGTGGTGTACGATATTACAAGTAAGCCGCCTGCGACGATTGAGTGGGAATAAGTAAATAACAAAGGAAAAACGTCCCTTTCAAAAGGGGCGTTTTTTTTGTTAACTTTTTGAAACCGTTTCGACAGTTTTCGTATCTAACAACATAGGAGGTGGATAAGGTGAAGGAAGAAAGATTGATTACAAAGGCGAGAAAAGGAAATGCTCGGGCCTTTGAAAAGCTTATGCTGGCACATCAGGAGACTTTATATAAAACAGCTTATCTCTATTTAAGAAATAAAGAAGATGCACTTGATGCTGTACAGGAAACAGCTTATAAAGCTTTTATCAGTATAGAAAAACTAAAAGAGCCAAAGTATTTTTTAACGTGGCTTACTCGAATATTGATTCATACCATTTTTGCCATGAATAAAAAGAAAGGAGATTTGGTTCCGTTTGAGAAACATCATGATGCTGGAACTAATCAAGCAAATATTGAGGAATACATAGACTTGCGAAATGCGATTGATTTACTTGATGAACATGTTCAGCTCACGATTCAGCTCTATTATTTTCAAGATTATTCAATATCAATGATAGCTGAACAAACAGGTATGGCAGAAGGCACAATTAAAACCCATTTACATAGAGCGAGAAAAGCATTGAAACAGGAGCTGGAAAAGGAGGATCAAAACAAATGGACAAACACCAAGTGAAGCAGATGTATGATGACATAGCAGTGCCAAAGAAAGCACTCAAAAAGGCAATACATCAAGCTGTCGTTCGTGCTGAAAATGAAAGTAACACAAGGCGCCGTTTTAAATGGGCACGAACTATTACAAATGGAATGGCTATTGCTGCTGTGGTATGTATTTTGTATTTATCATCTGGTCTTTTTCTTCCCTCTGTAAACAAAGCGATGGGAAGCATACCCATTGTCGGACAAATTTATAAGGATTTTCAAGATAAAGTTGGTCTATCATTGTTTAAAAGCAATTTGGTCACAGCTTTAAATGAAAAAGCAGAGTCCAGGGGAATCACTGTTTCTGTAAACAGTTCCTATTACGATGCCGGACAGCTTGTTTATAACTTCACTGTTGATAACTTCCACTCTGATGAAAAAGAGATCATGTATGATGTCGACGAAACGAGTTATAGCGACAACTTTTCAATCAACTACGATTCCTTAATGCTTAAAAAATTAAATAACAAGCAATACGCAGGACAATTAAGGATTTATACAAATGGTACTGAAATAAAAAATGGGGAAACCGTGCCCTTTGTAATTACTCATATCAATGAAATACAGGGAAATTGGAGATTCAAACTGCCTATTACCAAAAAGAATGCGGGTTATTTAGAAAGCTCAAAAGTTATATCGGCTTATCATAATCGTTATCAATTTTCCAATATTCAAGTGGAAAACGGGAAACTTGGATCTGTCCTTCAATTTACAATCGATTATCAAGGCATAGCAAAGCATGATACGGTTGAAATTAACGAAGTTAAAGATGATTTAGGAAACACATATGAGATGTCAGCATCAAACATCGAACTTGGAGATCGCATAAAGGTAAACGAGAGAACGGTAAGAGCAAAAGGACAAACACAGTTAGAATCACCAATCAATCCAAAAGCGAAAAAGCTAACATTAATTGCAGATATTAGATCTGAGGCTGAGGGCAGTGAAATCGTCCCTCTAAATGCAGAGATGCCGTATCGTCTTTCGGAAACAAAGCATCAAAACATAGGGATAGAAATCAATAACATTAAACAAGAGGGGAGGGAAGTATTGGTTCATTACCGTTTCACTGGAGTTGATACTTCAAATATGTCAAAAGATGACTTAGTGAATATAGGTGAAATGATTGGCCTTGGTGATATGAAAAAAATGCAATCATGGTCTGATCCAATGGCTTATTATGAAGAAGGCTATTATTTGAAATGGAATAAAGCTGAAGTGAAGAATATGGACACAGCCGAAATGGTATCAACTTTTGAACTGGATGACGCTTATCTTGATAAGCTGTCTTTAAAGCATTTTGAGTTTAATGAATACGGTCTGTATATTGATAAAGGCGTTTTAAATGACCTGATTCAACTAAAGCCATTCTCGTTTACTGTACCAGTGCATCAGGTGAGTCAGCCTACCGAAAAAAAATAATCATAAGTTGAAAAGCCGTATGTTGCCATACATACGGTTTTTATCATTGTTACCAATTTAGTCAATAGACGAATAAACCAATTTTTTTAATAAGTAATGTTCGTTTTTTATATTGTCATTTCAAAATGAAGTTGGTACAATAGACACAGAAATCAAATAAGATGAATTCGTATAATCGCGGGAATATGGCTCGCAAGTCTCTACCAAGCTACCGTAAATGGCTTGACTACGTAAACATTTCTTTCGTTTGATATAAATAAAACACGTTTATTTATTCAAACTGAAATCCGTCTGTAGTCAAGCGTCCCAAAATGTATTGGGGCGCTTTTTATTTGGCGTTTTCAGGACAGAATAAATAGCAAAGAGTGAAGGGAGTCAAATAGCTTGAAAAAGTATTTTCAGTTTGATGAGCTGGGCACCAGCTATCGCAATGAAATCATTGGCGGATTAACGACTTTTTTATCTATGGCATATATTTTGTTCGTCAATCCGATTACGCTTGCTTTGGACAGCGTGAAAGATTTTCCGGAGGCGCTGAGAATTGACCAGGGTGCGGTCTTTACGGCGACAGCGCTGGCGTCTGCAGCAGGCTGTATCTTAATGGGATTAATAGCGAGATATCCGATTGCCATCGCGCCGGGTATGGGGCTGAACGCGTTTTTTGCGTTTTCTGTTGTCCTTGGTATGGGTATTTCATGGCAGGCAGCTTTGTCTGGTGTTTTTATTTCAGGTCTTATTTTCGTTGCTCTTTCTTTAACAGGTTTTCGTGAAAAAATCATCAACGCCATTCCGCCTGAGCTGAAATTGGCAGTCGGTGCGGGGATCGGCCTGTTTATTACATTCGTTGGTTTGCAAGGCTCAGGAATCATTACTGCAAATCCTTCTACGCTCGTCACGATCGGAAACATTCACAGCGGTCCTGTGCTGTTAACGATTTTCGGTGTGATTGTCACGGTTATTTTAATGGTGCTTCGCGTGAACGCAGGCGTGTTTATCGGGATGTTATTAACAGCGGTAGCCGGCATGATTTTCGGTTTGGTTCCGGTTCCGACTCAAATTGTCGGCAGTGTGCCAAGCCTTGCGCCGACTTTCGGACAAGCGTGGATTCACCTCCCGGATATTTTCTCTGTACAAATGCTGATCGTTATTTTAACATTCTTGTTTGTCGGATTTTTTGATACAGCTGGTACACTTGTTGCTGTGGCGACACAAGCTGGTTTAATGAAGGAAAACAAATTGCCGCGTGCGGGCCGTGCGCTTTTAGCTGATTCATCTTCTATTGTGATCGGTGCCGTGCTTGGTACGTCTACAACAACTTCTTATGTGGAATCAAGCTCAGGTGTCGCTGCGGGTGCCCGTTCAGGATTTGCCGCAATTGTAACAGGGATTCTCTTTTTACTGGCTACGTTTTTCTCTCCGCTCCTATCAGTCGTTACGTCAAATGTAACAGCGCCGGCGCTTATTATTGTTGGTGCATTGATGGTGGCGCCGCTTGGCAAAATCGCTTGGGATAAGTTCGAAGTGGCCGTTCCTGCTTTCCTTACCATGATCATGATGCCGTTAACGTACAGCATTGCGACTGGTATTGCCATCGGGTTTATTTTCTATCCGATTACAATGGTGTGCAAAGGAAAAGCCAAAGAGGTTCATCCAATCATGTACGGGCTGTTTATCGTATTTATCCTGTACTTTATCTTCTTAAAATAAGGAATGAAAAACCAGCTGCACAGGCAGCTGGTTTTTTTGTTGCAAAAGATAAAACCATTTCATACGATATACCGTCATGTAGATGTGCCGCCATGCTTTACTTAAATGGAAATGACTTGACTGTTCAGGAAGGCTTCGGTACCTTATATAAGTGTTTTATTTTCTTGCTGAATGGTATTCCGCCGTATTTTTTTGATAGGAGTTGCTGACATGACGGAAGAAAGAAAAGAAACGTTTGAAGAAGAAATTAACCAGAGTGAAAGAATAGATGCAGATGAAGAACCGCTATCGAGAATGTCCAGAAAGGCGAGCCGGCAAAGCAAGCAGAAGCAAAAACAAAAGCAGAAACCGCGCCAGGAACGCGGTGAATCAACTGTTAAAGACAAGCTTGCGTCTGTTTGGGCAGCCATCAACAGATATTGCGGATTTGCGTTCTCGATTTTAAAATCTCCGGCGAAAACTGTCGTAACGGATGGTTTTTCTCATTATAAGTACGGTCTGATTTCAATGCTTATATTCAGTATCATTTTTTCAATTGGGAATTGGTTTCAGTTAAAGGCAAGCTGGAATCGGCCGCTCGGTTTCGGAGAACGCCATCATGCTTTCTATGACGGGTTTTTAGTTGTTCTTGTGTATTTGCTGATCTTTTTCGCGGTAATGGTCTTTGCTATATGGGCTGTCTCCCGCTATATGATGAAGCAGAAGGTGACGTTCAGAGAAGCAGCTGCCGTATTGGGTTCATTGCTTGTACCGATAATTGCTGTTTCAATCCTTTGGCTGATCTTTGCGATCGTAAATATCCCAATGCTGACAGTACTGTTTACGGTGCTGATCTTGTTTTCCATCTTTTTTATCATCGCGCTGTATGTACAGCGTGTGTACCAGGCGGCACAAGATGCACCAATTGATTATATCTATTGTGTATTTGCAGTGGTTGCGATAGCGCTGCTGTTTACGGCAGTGACTTGGCCGTTTATTTCTGAATATTTTACGGCGTCGCTGATTCCGCTTTAATGAAAAAACCGGCTAATCCTAGCCGGTTTTTTTATGTCACACTTTTTACAAATATATCTAAAAAACATAGTTGATTTGTAGGATTAACCCGTGTATGATGGGGAAAATGCTGAAAACGTCCAGCGCAAAAACCTTTATGTTTAAGGAGGATGATGGACATGGCTGATGTGCTTCGCCGAGCAATTAACCAAAAGAAGCAATTTTTAAAAACCAAATTACTGCTCTCGGAATTTTATCAAGGAAGAGGGGAACAGCTTGCTGACTACACGCTGAGTGAGCTTGAGAAAGAATACAAGTCCCTTCAGAAAATGAAAAAAGAGATCTGACAATAGATATAAAGAGGTGAGTCTGCTGAAAAGCGGGCTTTTTTGTTTTGATTTTGAAAAGGCGAGAAAGAGGGTAAACTACTACTGTTCAACACATAAAAGCATGTCGAAATATTTTGCTTAAACTTACGGGCGAAGCTGATTGTAAACGGCTCATTTCTCTAGTAGAATATGAATGCTTTGTGCAAGCTGAAGAGTAGGGGGATGAATAAAATGATGCAAACCATCTTATCAAATGGGATAGCCATGGTTCTCATAATTCTCATTATTAATATTGTCTATGTGTCATTTTTTACGATAAGAATGATTTTAACGCTGAAAGGACAGCGTTATTTAGCGGCCGGCATCAGTACGATTGAAATACTGGTTTATGTGACAGGGCTGAGTCTGGTGCTCGATAACTTAGACCAGATTCAAAATGTGATCGCGTACGCGCTCGGTTACGGTCTAGGCGTCATTGTCGGCATGAAAATAGAAGAAAAATTGGCGCTTGGCTATATTATGGTCAATGTGATTACGAAGGAGCTCGATCTTGATCTTCCGAAGCAGCTCCGTGAAAAAGGCTACGGCGTGACAAATTGGGTGGCAGGCGGGCTTGAAGGCGACCGCACAGCCCTTCAGATCCTGACGCCGAGAAAATATGAACTCCAGCTATATGATACGATTAAAACACTTGATTCAAAAGCCTTTATTATTGCGTACGAACCAAAAACAATCCACGGCGGCTTCTGGGTCAAAGCGGTGAAGAAGAGGAGAATTAAAGAATAATGGCAAAGCCGAAGAAGAAAAAGTTTGAAGTGACAGAGCAGCAAACGATTGATGCGGTGCTTCAGCAAATGAAAGAAGAAGGATATCTGCCTGTAAGGCGAATGGAAGAGCCTATTTTTATGGAAAAAAAGGAAAATGGGTCAATTCAGATCGTTCCGTGCGGGAAAAAAATCGTATTTGAAGGGAAATTGATCTAAAACACGAACATTAGTAGAATGAATTTTTGTATCGTTCGATAATATCGTTGACATTATCCATGTCCGTTGTTAAGATAAACATGAAATCAAAACACGACCTCATATAATCTTGGGAATATGGCCCATAAGTTTCTACCCGGCAACCGTAAATTGCCGGACTATGCAGGAAAGTGATCGATAAAACTGACATGGATATATCGCAGAAGCGAACGACTGACGATACATGTACCATGCCCGGTTTGTATTGCTTCCTCATAAGTGCAATGCAGAGCGGGTATTTTTTATTTTCTGAAAACAAAAGCATTAGAAGGTGGGGAACAGAATGCAGCCGCTAGTAGGAATCATCATGGGAAGCACTTCCGATTGGGAGACAATGAAACACGCATGCGACATACTTGACGAACTCAATGTTCCGTACGAAAAAAAGGTCGTTTCCGCTCACCGGACGCCTGATTTCATGTTTGAATATGCTGAAACTGCTAGAGAAAGAGGCATCAAGGTGATTATTGCCGGGGCCGGAGGAGCGGCGCATCTGCCAGGGATGACGGCTGCGAAAACAACACTGCCAGTCATTGGAGTTCCGGTTCAGTCCAAGGCGCTGAACGGAATGGATTCACTTCTTTCCATCGTCCAAATGCCTGGAGGCGTGCCTGTTGCGACAACATCCATCGGCAAAGCGGGTGCTGTGAACGCAGGCCTGTTAGCGGCGCAAATTTTGTCAGCATTTGACGAAGACCTTGCCCGTAAGCTGGATGAGAGAAGAGAAAATACAAAACAGACAGTGTTAGAAAGCAGTGATCAGCTTGTCTAAACAAATCATCTATCCGGGAGCTGTAATCGGCATTATCGGCGGCGGCCAGCTTGGGAAAATGATGGCTGTGTCCGCCAAACAAATGGGGTATAAAGTCGCGGTCGTTGATCCGGTGAAAGATTCGCCGTGCGGGCAGGTTGCGGATGTCGAAATTACCGCTCATTATAATGACCGTGAAGCGATTCGAAAATTGGCTGAAATCAGCGATATCATCACATATGAGTTTGAAAACATCGACTATGATGCGCTGCATTGGCTGAAAGATCATGCGTATCTCCCGCAAGGAAGTGAGCTGCTGCTCATTACCCAAAACCGTGAAACAGAGAAAAAAGCAATTCAATCCGCGGGCTGTGAAGTCGCACCGTACAGCATCGTCAAAACAAAGAATGAATTGAAACAGGCGGTACAAGAGCTCGGGTTACCCGCAGTTCTGAAGACATGCCGCGGCGGGTACGACGGCAAAGGCCAATTTGTGATAAAAGAAGAGGCGCAAATGGAGCAGGCAGCCGGTCTGTTAGAACACGGAACTTGCATTCTTGAAAGCTGGGTTTCTTTTGAAATGGAACTGTCGGTGATCGTCGTCAGATCGGTAAACGGTGAAATTTCAACATTTCCGACAGCTGAAAACATTCACCACAACAATATTCTTTTCAAAAGCATCGTGCCCGCACGGGTAGAGAAAGGGATTCAGCAGAAGGCTGCTGATCTCGCAGTTAAGCTTGCAGATGAGCTTAACCTTGTTGGACCGCTTGCTGTTGAGATGTTCCTGACAGAGGACGGAGAGCTTTTGGTCAATGAACTGGCGCCAAGACCGCACAATTCTGGGCATTATACGCTGGATCTTTGCGAGACGAGCCAGTATGAGCAGCATATCAGAGCGGTATGCGGGCTTCCGCTTGGGAAGACAGATTTGCTGAAGCCGGGCATGATGGTGAATCTTCTCGGCGATGAAGTGAAGCTTGTTGAGGAAGACCCGGAGCTTTTAAAAGAGGCAAAGCTATATATATACGGAAAACATGAAATCAAAAAAGGCCGCAAAATGGGGCATATTACATTTATGAAGCAGCCTGAAGACGAATGGATTCAGGAGATCACAAATAAATGGATGAATAGAGATGGAGGACAAGCAGAATGATCGAACGTTATTCAAGACCTGAAATGTCCGCGATTTGGACGGATGAAAACAGATTTCAAGCATGGCTGGAGGTAGAGATTCTTGCCTGTGAAGCGTGGGCGGAGCTTGGCGTCATTCCGAAAGAAGATGTAAAAGTTATGCGTGAGAACGCATCATTTGACATCAACCGCATTTTAGAAATCGAACAGGACACGCGCCATGACGTTGTCGCTTTTACGCGCGCCGTTTCCGAATCACTGGGCAAAGAAAGAAAATGGGTGCACTACGGATTAACGTCAACTGACGTTGTTGATACGGCTCTTTCCTACTTATTAAAACAGGCAAACGATATTTTGCTCAAGGATCTTGAGAGATTTGTTGACATTATTAAAGAAAAAGCGAAAGAACATAAATACACAGTCATGATGGGGCGCACGCACGGCGTACACGCTGAGCCTACAACTTTCGGCTTAAAACTTGCGCTTTGGCATGAAGAAATGAAACGTAATCTTGAGCGCTTCAAACAAGCGAAAGCAGGCATCGAGGTTGGAAAGATTTCTGGCGCTGTCGGCACATATGCGAACATTGATCCATTTGTTGAACAATATGTCTGTGAGAAGCTCGGATTGAAAGCAGCACCGATTTCCACTCAAACCCTTCAGCGTGACCGCCATGCTGACTATATGGCAACACTTGCTTTGATTGCGACAAGCATCGAGAAATTCGCTGTGGAAATCCGTGGACTGCAAAAGAGTGAAACACGTGAAGTAGAGGAATTTTTCGCGAAAGGGCAAAAGGGTTCATCTGCAATGCCGCATAAACGAAATCCGATTGGCTCTGAAAACATGACAGGCATGGCGCGCGTAATCCGCGGCTACATGATGACAGCTTACGAAAATGTTCCATTATGGCATGAGCGCGATATTTCTCATTCTTCAGCAGAACGAATTATTCTTCCGGATGCGACAATTGCGCTGAACTACATGCTGAACCGCTTCTCCAACATCGTGAAGAACTTAACGGTCTTCCCGGAAAACATGAAGCGCAACATGGACCGCACTCTCGGCCTTATCTATTCTCAGCGTGTGCTGCTTGCTTTGATTGACACAGGCCTGACTCGTGAAGAAGCCTATGATACTGTTCAGCCGAAAGCAATGGAAGCGTGGGAAAAACAAGTGCCGTTCCGCGAACTTGTGGAAGCGGAAGAGAAAATCACGTCACGTCTTTCTCCAGAAAAAATTGCTGACTGCTTTGATTACAATTACCATCTGAAAAATGTTGATCTGATCTTTGAACGTTTAGGTTTAGCATAGAAGAAGCTTTTAGCGGCTTCTTCTAAGCCGCCGCAGTTTGAAAATTCCCAACATTCGGGTTAGGAGGCCTTCCGTGAATATTGTGAAGAATGAACTTTTATACGAAGGAAAAGCAAAAAAGATCTACAAAACCGATGACGAAAACACGCTGTATGTCGTGTATAAAGACTCCGCCACTGCCTTTAACGGCGAGAAAAAAGCAGAAATCAGCGGGAAAGGGCGCTTAAATAACGAGATTTCAAGCTTAATTTTCAAACACCTTCATGCAAAGGGCATTAACAATCATTTTATCGAGCGCATTTCGGAAACGGAACAGCTCATTAAAAAGGTAACGATTGTGCCGCTTGAAGTCGTCGTCAGAAATGTTGTGGCAGGAAGCATGTCCAAACGTCTCGGCATTCCAGAAGGCACGGAGCTTGAGCAGCCGATTATCGAGTTTTACTACAAGGATGACGCGCTGGGTGATCCGCTCATCACAGAAGATCATATTTGGCTTTTGAAGGCGGCGACTCCTGAGCAGGTAGAAACCATTAAGTCCATTACAAAAATAGTAAATGAAGAGCTTCAAAGCATCTTCGACGATTGTCATGTCAGATTAATTGATTTCAAGCTTGAATTCGGTTTAGATGCAGAAGGGCAAGTGCTTTTGGCGGATGAAATTTCTCCTGACACATGCCGCTTGTGGGATAAAGAAACGAACGAAAAGCTGGATAAAGATTTATTCAGACGCAATCTGGGGAGCTTAACCGACGCATACGAAGAGATTTTCAAAAGACTGGGAGGCATTCATCATGTATAAAGTAAAAGTTTATGTCAGCTTAAAAGAAAGTGTACTAGATCCACAAGGGAGCGCTGTCCAGCATGCCTTGCACAGTATGACTTATAACGAAGTTCAAGATGTGCGCATCGGGAAATACATGGAGCTTACCATTGAAAAATCTGACCGTGATCTTGACGTGCTAGTGAAAGAAATGTGCGAAAAACTTCTTGCGAACACAGTGATTGAAGATTACAGATACGAGGTTGAGGAGGTAGTCGCACAGTGAAATTTGCGGTGATTGTGTTACCCGGCTCCAACTGTGATATCGATATGTATCATGCTGTAAAGGATGAGCTCGGCCATGAAGTGGAATACGTCTGGCATGAGGAAACAAGTCTTGACGGCTTCGACGGCGTGTTAATTCCGGGAGGATTTTCTTACGGCGATTACTTAAGATGCGGCGCCATCGCCCGATTTGCGAATATTATGCCAGCTGTCAAACAAGCAGCGGCTGAAGGAAAACCTGTTCTTGGCGTCTGTAACGGATTCCAGATTTTACAGGAGCTTGGGCTGCTGCCAGGCGCAATGAGACGCAACAAAGATCTGAAGTTCATTTGCCGTCCGGTTGAATTGATTGTTCAGAACGACGAAACCTTATTCACAGCTTCCTACGAAAAGGGAGAATCGATTACAATCCCGGTTGCCCATGGTGAAGGGAATTTCTACTGTGATGACGAGACGCTTGCTACATTAAAGGAAAACAATCAAATTGCTTTCACATACGGCTCTAATATTAATGGAAGTGTCAGCGACATTGCCGGTGTCGTGAATGAGAAAGGCAATGTATTAGGCATGATGCCTCACCCTGAGCGCGCGGTCGATGAACTGCTTGGAAGCGCCGACGGTCTTAAATTGTTCCAGTCTATCGTGAAAAATTGGAGGGAAACTCATGTCACTACTGCTTGAACCAAGTAAAGAACAAATAAAAGAAGAGAAACTGTATCAGCAAATGGGTGTCAGTGATGATGAGTTTGCATTGATAGAATCCATTCTTGGAAGATTGCCGAACTACACAGAAATCGGAATTTTTTCTGTCATGTGGTCTGAGCATTGCAGCTATAAAAACTCAAAGCCGATTCTGCGTAAATTCCCGACAAGCGGCGAGCGTGTGCTGCAGGGGCCGGGGGAAGGCGCCGGAATCGTTGATATCGGTGATAACCAAGCGGTTGTGTTCAAAATTGAATCACATAACCACCCATCAGCTCTCGAGCCTTACCAAGGCGCTGCGACTGGCGTAGGCGGAATTATCCGTGATGTATTCTCAATGGGTGCACGCCCAATCGCTGTATTGAACTCTCTTCGATTTGGTGAACTGACTTCACCACGCGTGAAGTACTTGTTTGAAGAAGTAGTAGCGGGTATCGCCGGATACGGCAACTGTATCGGCATCCCGACAGTCGGCGGAGAAGTGCAGTTTGACAGCAGCTATGAAGGAAATCCGCTCGTCAACGCCATGTGCGTCGGTTTAATCAACCATGAAGACATCAAAAAAGGCCAGGCGAAGGGTGTCGGCAACACAGTAATGTACGTAGGAGCGAAAACAGGGCGTGACGGCATCCACGGCGCTACGTTTGCTTCTGAAGAAATGTCAGACTCGTCTGAAGAAAAGCGTTCTGCTGTCCAAGTCGGCGATCCGTTTATGGAGAAGCTTTTGCTTGAAGCATGTCTGGAAGTCATCCAATGCGACGCCTTAGTCGGCATTCAGGATATGGGAGCTGCCGGTTTAACAAGCTCAAGTGCAGAAATGGCAAGTAAAGCTGGTTCTGGTATTGAAATGAACCTTGACCTGATTCCTCAGCGAGAAACAGGCATGACCGCGTATGAAATGATGCTTTCTGAATCACAAGAACGGATGCTTTTGGTTATTGAGCGCGGACGTGAGCAGGAAATCATCGATATTTTTGACAAGTATGATCTTGAAGCGGTTTCTGTCGGACATGTGACAGATGATAAAATGCTTCGCCTGACACACAAAGGAGAGGTTGTGTGCGAGCTGCCTGTTGATGCCTTGGCAGAAGAAGCACCGGTTTACCATAAGCCTTCTCAAGAGCCTGCTTATTATCGCGAGTTTTTGGAAACGGACGTTCCGGCTCCGCAAATTGAAGATGCGAATGAAACGCTGAAGGCCCTTCTTCAGCAGCCGACGATTGCGAGTAAAGAGTGGGTTTATGATCAGTATGACTACATGGTGCGCACGAATACAGTTGTCGCTCCTGGGTCTGATGCTGGTGTTCTCAGAATCCGCGGAACGAAAAAGGCGCTGGCGATGACGACAGACTGTAACGCGCGTTATCTCTATCTTGATCCTGAAGTCGGAGGGAAAATTGCTGTCGCTGAAGCAGCGCGCAACATCATTTGCTCAGGCGCAGAACCGCTTGCGGTCACAGATAACCTTAACTTCGGAAACCCGGAGAAGCCGGAAATCTTCTGGCAGATCGAAAAAGCGGCAGACGGCATAAGCGAAGCGTGCAATGTTCTCAGCACACCGGTTATCGGCGGTAACGTATCGCTTTATAACGAATCAAACGGCACGGCGATCTATCCGACACCAGTTATCGGCATGGTTGGCTTAATTGAAGATACAGCACACATTACAACACAGCATTTCAAACAAGCGGGAGATCTCGTATATGTGATCGGTGAAACAAAACCAGAGTTTGCCGGAAGCGAGCTGCAAAAAATGACAGAAGGCCGTATTTACGGCAAAGCGCCGCAAATCGATCTTGATGTAGAGCTGTCTCGTCAAAAAGCACTGCTTGACGCGATTAAAAAAGGCTTCGTTCAATCTGCGCATGATGTGTCTGAAGGCGGCTTAGGCGTAGCGATTGCGGAAAGTGTCATGACGACGGAAAACCTTGGCGCTAATGTGACTGTAGAAGGGGAAGCGGCATTATTATTCTCTGAATCTCAATCCCGCTTCGTCGTTTCAGTGAAAAAAGAACATCAAGCTGCGTTTGAAGCAACTATCAAAGATGCGGTTCATATTGGTGAGGTAACAGCTGACGGAATTCTGGCGATTCAAAACCAAGACGGACAACAAATGATTCATGCGCAAACGAAAGAGCTTGAACGCGTATGGAAAGGAGCTATCCCATGCTTGCTGAAATCAAAGGCTTAAATGAAGAATGCGGCGTTTTTGGGATTTGGGGACATGAAGAAGCCCCGCAGATCACGTATTACGGTCTCCACAGCCTTCAGCACCGAGGACAGGAGGGTGCGGGCATCGTAGCGACTGACGGTGAAAAGCTGACGGCGCACAAAGGCCAAGGGCTGATCACTGAAGTATTTCAAAATGGCGAACTCAGCAAAGTAAAGGGAAAAGGCGCTATCGGGCACGTTCGGTACGCAACGGCTGGAGGCGGCGGATACGAAAATGTTCAGCCGCTCCTCTTCCGTTCCCAAAACAACGGCAGCCTGGCGCTTGCTCATAACGGAAACCTTGTCAACGCCACTCAGCTGAAGCAGCAGCTCGAAAATCAAGGGAGCATTTTTCAAACCTCTTCGGATACAGAGGTTTTGGCTCACCTGATCAAAAGAAGCGGACATTTCACGCTGAAGGACCAAATTAAAAACTCGCTTTCTATGCTGAAAGGCGCCTACGCGTTCCTGATCATGACCGAAACAGAAATGATTGTCGCACTTGATCCAAACGGGCTGAGACCGCTATCCATCGGCATGATGGGCGACGCTTATGTGGTCGCATCAGAAACATGCGCATTTGACGTCGTCGGCGCAACGTACCTTCGCGAGGTAGAGCCGGGAGAAATGCTGATCATTAATGATGAAGGAATGAAATCAGAGCGTTTTTCCATGAATATCAACCGTTCCATTTGCAGCATGGAGTACATTTATTTCTCCAGACCAGACAGCAATATTGACGGTATTAACGTACACAGTGCCCGTAAAAACCTTGGAAAAATGCTGGCTCAGGAATCCGCAGTTGAAGCTGACGTCGTAACCGGGGTTCCGGATTCCAGTATTTCTGCGGCGATCGGCTATGCAGAGGCAACAGGCATTCCGTATGAGCTCGGTTTAATCAAAAACCGCTATGTTGGCAGAACGTTTATTCAGCCGTCCCAGGCTCTGCGTGAGCAAGGCGTCAGAATGAAGCTGTCTGCGGTGCGCGGGGTTGTAGAAGGCAAACGCGTCGTGATGGTGGATGACTCTATCGTACGCGGAACAACTAGCCGCCGGATTGTCACGATGCTTAGAGAAGCGGGTGCGACAGAGGTGCATGTGAAAATCAGTTCACCGCCGATCGCTCATCCGTGCTTTTACGGCATTGATACTTCCACACATGAAGAATTAATCGCGTCTTCGCATTCTGTTGAAGAAATCCGTCAGGAAATCGGAGCCGATACCCTCTCATTTTTGAGTGTGGAAGGGCTGCTGAAAGGCATCGGCAGAAAATACGATGACTCGAATTGCGGACAGTGTCTCGCTTGCTTTACAGGAAAATATCCGACTGAAATTTACCAGGATACAGTGCTTCCTCACGTAAAAGAAGCAGTATTAACCAAATAAAACTTGAAAATGACATAAAGGCAGCGCAGTTCGGCTGCCTTTCTCTTTCTGCCCTCTTTCGGGGAGATATTTTGAAAAGCGCCTTAAAGGAGTGAATAGGATGTCTGAAGCATATAAAAACGCAGGAGTTGACATCGAAGCCGGATATGAAGCTGTAAAACGAATGAAAAAACACGTGGAGCGCACGAAACGGCTTGGTGTTATGGGCAGCCTTGGCGGTTTTGGCGGCATGTTTGACCTGTCTGAGCTTTCTTATCAAAAACCAGTTCTCATTTCGGGAACGGACGGTGTCGGCACAAAATTAAAGCTCGCTTTTTCCATGGATAAGCATGACACGATTGGCGTGGACGCTGTTGCAATGTGTGTCAATGACGTGCTGGCACAAGGTGCAGAGCCGCTGTTTTTCCTCGATTATTTAGCGGTCGGCAAAGCGGACCCAGTGAAAATTGAACAGATTGTACAAGGTGTTGCGGAAGGCTGTGAGCAGTCAGGTTCAGCCTTAGTCGGCGGTGAAACGGCTGAAATGCCAGGACTCTATACAGCTGATGAATACGATATTGCCGGTTTCTCAGTCGGAGTGGCAGAAAAGGACGAAATCGTGACTGGAGAAAACATCGAAGAGGGCCATCTGTTGATCGGCCTCAGCTCCAGCGGCCTTCACAGCAATGGCTTTTCCCTTGTCAGAAAAGTGCTTCTGGATGATGCGGAGCTGGACCTTGATACAACATATGAGCCGTTTGAACGCCCGCTTGGCGAGGAATTGCTTGAACCGACAAGGATTTACGTGAAGCCTGTGCTTGCCGCGGTCAAAAGCGGAAAAATCGACGGCATGGCGCACGTGACAGGCGGAGGATTTATTGAAAATATTCCGCGTATGCTTCCGGAAGGCTTAAGTGCGGAAATTGATCATGGCTCATGGCCGATCCCGCCGATTTTCTCTTTCTTGCAAGAGTACGGCCAGCTAAAGGAAGAAGACATGTTCAACGTCTTTAATATGGGTATTGGTTTTGTTTTGGCTGTCAAAGAAGAGCATCTGACAGATGTGATCGGAACGCTTGAAAGCCATGGCGAAAAAGCCTATTTAATCGGGCGTGTGAAAAAAGGTGAAGGCGTCACATTCGGCGGTGCGGCACTTTCATGAAAAAGTTTGCGGTATTTGCATCAGGAAACGGTTCAAACTTCGAAGCCATCGTCACGCGTTTGAAGGAGGAGAACTGGGATGCGTCAGCAGCGCTCCTCGTTTGCGACAAACCGCAGGCGAAAGTCATCGAACGGGCGGAAGCATTCCATATTCCTTCCTTTACATTTGAGCCCAAGTCTTATGAAAACAAGGCTGCATTTGAACAAGCCATCATTGAACAGCTTCGTCTTCACGAGGTTGAATTGATTGTTCTTGCCGGCTATATGAGGCTGATCGGTGATACGCTCCTTCAAGCATATGGAGGAAAAATCATTAACATTCACCCGTCGCTTCTTCCGGCGTTTCCTGGAATCGACGCAGTCGGACAGGCATACCGGGCGGGTGTGAAGGTGGCCGGAATCACCGTGCATTATGTCGATGAAGGAATGGATACAGGTCCGATCATCGCTCAAAAGGCAATCGAAATTGATGAACATGATACATTGGAAACAATCGAACAGCGGATTCACAAGCTTGAGCATAAATGGTATCCGAGTGTGATTAAACAGCTATTAGGATTAAATAACAGAGGTGAAAAGGCATGACCATTAAACGTGCGTTAATCAGTGTTTCAGATAAAACAAATCTCGTTCCTTTCGTAAAAGAACTGACAGAGCTTGGCGTTGAAGTCATCTCCACAGGCGGAACGAAAAAGCTTCTTCAAGAAAACGGTGTGGATGTGATCGGAATTTCTGAAGTGACAGGCTTCCCTGAAATTATGGACGGCCGGTTAAAAACCCTACACCCGAATATTCACGGCGGCCTTCTGGCGGTTCGCGGCAATGAAGAGCATATGGCGCAGATCAATGAACACGGGATTCAGCCGATTGACCTCGTTGTCGTCAACCTCTATCCATTTAAAGAAACGATTTCTAAAGAAGACGTCACGTATGAAGAAGCGATTGAAAATATCGACATCGGCGGACCTGGCATGCTGCGTGCGGCATCAAAGAACCATCAGGATGTCACGGTTATCGTCGATCCGGCCGATTACAGCCCAGTGCTAAATCAAATCAAAGAAGAAGGCAGCGTATCTCTTCAGAAAAAACGCGAGCTCGCGGCAAAGGTATTCCGTCATACTGCGGCATATGATGCACTGATCGCTGACTATCTGACAAATGTTGTCGGTGAAAAAGAACCAGAGCAATTCACTGTGACATTTGAGAAAAAACAATCGCTTCGCTATGGAGAAAACCCGCATCAGGAAGCAACTTTCTATCAAACAGCTCTTCCTGTCAAAGGCTCCATTGCGCAAGCAGAACAGCTTCACGGAAAAGAGCTTTCTTACAACAACATTAAAGACGCGGATGCGGCAGTTCAAATCGTTCGTGAATTCACTGAACCGGCTGCGGTTGCCGTGAAGCATATGAACCCGTGCGGCGTGGGAACAGGAAAAACGATCGCCGAAGCGTTTGACAGAGCGTTTGAAGCGGATAAAACATCTATCTTCGGCGGCATTATCGCGTTGAACCGTGAAGTGGACAAGACAACTGCCGAAGCGCTTCATAACATTTTCTTAGAAATCATCATTGCGCCTTCATTCAGCCAAGAAGCGCTCGACGTCCTGACTGCGAAGAAAAATCTCCGCCTGCTGACGCTTGACGTATCTGCTGCTGTTCAAAAGGAAAAACAGCTGACATCCGTTCAAGGCGGGCTATTGATTCAAGATTTAGATATGCACGGCTTTGATGATGCTGAGATTAGCATTCCGACAAAAAGAGAGCCGAACGAGCAAGAGTGGGAAGACTTGAAGCTTGCTTGGAAAGTCGTGAAGCATGTGAAATCAAATGCGATTGTTCTCGCGAAGGACAACATGACAGTCGGCGTGGGAGCAGGCCAAATGAACCGCGTCGGATCGGCAAAAATCGCAATCGAGCAAGCAGGGGAAAAAGCGAAAGGCAGTGCGCTCGGATCTGACGCATTTTTCCCAATGCCGGATACTGTTGAAGAAGCAGCAAAAGCGGGCGTTACGGCTATCATTCAGCCGGGGGGATCTGTGCGTGACGAGGATTCCATCAAAAAAGCGGATGAATACGGCATTGCCATGGTATTCACCGGCATCAGACACTTCAAACATTAAGGGGATGAAAACGACGTGAATGTATTAATTATCGGCAAAGGCGGAAGAGAACATACGCTGGCGTGGAAGGCAGCGCAAAGCAGTCTCGTCGAGAATGTATTTGCAGCTCCTGGAAATGACGGCATGGAAGCTTCCGCACAGCTTGTAAACATTGAGGAAAGCGACCACGCAGGGCTTGTCTCGTTTGCAAAAGAAAACCAGGTCGGCCTAACCATTGTCGGCCCTGAGGTTCCTTTAATTGAAGGTCTGGTGGATGAATTTGAAAAAGCGGGTCTGCGCGTGTTCGGCCCGTCAAAAGCCGCGGCGATCATCGAAGGAAGCAAACAGTTCGCTAAGGATTTAATGAAGAAATACGACATTCCGACTGCAGAATACGACACGTTTACATCCTTTGATGAGGCGAAGGCATATGTGCTGGAAAAAGGTGCTCCGATTGTGATCAAAGCAGATGGACTTGCAGCTGGAAAAGGCGTTACTGTGGCTATGACAGAGGAAGAAGCAATTGCATGTCTGCATGACTTTCTTGAAGATGAAAAGTTCGGTGATGCGAGCGCGTCCGTTGTCATTGAAGAATATCTTTCTGGTGAAGAATTTTCTCTGATGGCCTTTGTCAAAGGGGAAAAGGTGTATCCAATGGTGATTGCCCAAGATCACAAGCGTGCGTTTGACGGAGACAAAGGCCCGAATACGGGCGGAATGGGCGCTTACTCTCCAGTTCCGCAAATTTCGGAAGAAACGGTTCGCCATGCTGTAGAAACGATCGTGAAGCCGGCCGCAAAAGCAATGGTACAAGAAGGCCGTTCCTTCACTGGCGTTTTGTACGCTGGATTGATGCTTACTGAAAACGGCTCGAAGGTCATTGAATTTAATGCCCGTTTCGGCGATCCGGAAACACAGGTCGTGCTTCCGCGCATGGAATCTGATCTGGTACAGGTGCTTCTTGATCTTTTAGATGATAAGGAAGTTGACTTAAGATGGAAGGATACCGCTGTTGTTAGTGTGGTGCTTGCTTCTGAAGGATATCCGGAAAGCTACGCAAAAGGCACGCCGATCGGCAGCCTTGCTGCGGAAACTGAGCAGGTCGTGGTCTTCCATGCCGGAACGAAAGCAGAAGGCGGAGAGTTCGTTACAAACGGGGGGCGCGTCGCCAATGTGACAGCTTTTGATGAATCGTATGAAGCGGCTAGAGACCGAGTGTACAAAGCGGTTGATGAAATTTTCAAACCGGGACTCTTTTTCAGAAAAGACATTGGGGCACGCGCTTTAAAGGCTGCTCAAAAATAACTGAGGAAAACCCGCAGATTAGCTGCGGGTTTTTTTGTTATCAAAAAGCGGGATGGCAGCTGGAAGAAGAAAGCACAACGAGTGTGGTTGGTTTTCCATGGGCCATCGAGGCGTCAATAAAATCCTCAAGCGTATGTACCGATTCAGTCACGACCTTTGTCACATAGCTGTACATCCCTGTGATGCGGTGATTTTCTGCTACATCAGGATGCGATGTTGCAAAGGCGGCGTAGTGCTTACAGCTTTTTGGCTCCATGAGAATAAAAGCGGTGACATGCTTGTTTAGTTTTTCGTAACAGATATTCGCAATGTACCCGGTAATCACTCCTTTGTCTTCAAGCTTCCTGACACGCTCCGCCGCGCTTGGCGAACTGAGTCCGACAAGCTTTCCCAGCTCAACCATCGTTAATCTGCCGTTTCGCTGCAAATGCGAGAGAATCTGAAGGTCTGTATCGTCCATTTGTCCGGCTCCTTTACATATTTAGGCGAATGAATGAAAATTCCTTTGATCATAAGGCAATGCTGTTGACTTACCTTCATTGTAGCATATGGATGCCGTCTTATTTTTTCTATAATAAAGCCATCAATCAGAGAGGAGGCATCATGTTGCCAGAATTACAGCGCTCTATTACTTGGATACAAGGGACGGCGTTAACGATTGGGGCGGTTTTAGGATGCGGGATATTAATTTTGCCGTCTGTTACCGCGGATACGGCCGGTCCGGCTTCTTTATTTGTCTGGGTATTCATGTCTTTTTTATCTTTTCTTCTCGTCGGCACGCTGGCACGGCTTGTGAAAATTGCGCCTAGTGCGGGAGGAATCACTGCTTATGTGCAGCTGGCCTTTCAGAAAAAAGCCGGGGCTATTTTGGGCTGGATCATGTTAGGGTCCGTTCCGATCGGCGTTCCCATCATCGCTTTGACTGGCGCGCATTACGTCAGTTACGTCACAGAGGCGGCCGATTGGCAGGTTACATCGATTGCTGGTTGTATGCTGGCTATATCTATTTTGCTTCATATGAAAGGGATTCAACTATCAGCAAACATCAGTACACTCGTTATATGTGTCATTGTATTTCTGCTTGTCACTTCTATTGCTGTGTCATTGCCACACGTCACGATAGCAGAATTCAAACCGTTTCTTCCGCATGGCTGGTCTGCCGCGGGATCTGTTTCTGTTATGATTTTTTTCTCTTTTGTAGGCTGGGAAATGATTACCCCATTGGCTGAGGAGTTTCATCGCCCTGAAAAAGATATCCCGCTCAGCTTGTTTTTGGCAGCGTCTTGTGTGGCGGGGCTGTATATCTTGCTGTCATTTGTGACGGTGGGAACTCATTCATACGGAGAGAATGGAGAAATTGCCTCGCTTGCCATGCTCATCTCAAAAGGAGCAGGGGAAAGCGGTGTATATGTTACGGTATGTTTAGCGCTGTTTATTACATTCGCCACCATCCATGCCAATATTGCTGGTTTTTCAAGAATGGTGTACGCATTGGCGAGAGAGGGGCACATACCCGTATTTTTTGGAAAACTCAGTGCGACAAAACGTACGCCTATTCGCGTTTTGACAGCGATGGCCGCAGTGTTTGGCTTAGTGCTTGCGGCGCATGGCCTGTTTCAAATCGATTTGACGACTCTGTTGAAAGGGCCGAGCGCGGCTTTTATCGCATCTTACATATGTACAATGGCGGCAGCACTGAAACTGCTGGGCAGGAGAGATATAGGCTGGTGGATGGCGCTCGGGGCATTTGCGGCGTGCGCGGTGATTTATTCATTCAGCGGCTGGGCACTGCTTTATCCGGCAGTGCTGGCAGCTGCAGGATATTTCTATATGAAAACAAAGGGTGGGCATAAAAAAAAAGCTTGATCACGTTTTGTGATCAAGCTTTTCCATTTATCCGTTTTGATGCTCGTTATTTCCAGAATCACTGTGTTGAAACATGTAGATCACAGGACAGAAGCGCAAGATTCCCGAACCCGCTTTCATGGCCCCCATAAAGATGTAAAAGAGATGCATTCTGCACCAAGGTTTTTTCGTAAACTTTGCACTGGCGGCTGACATAATCGTCAATCCGCAGGCGATTCTGAACACGGCATTGATGAGACTGATGTTTGGCTTCAAGGAAATCCGCTCCTTTTACTTAAAAAAGTTTTTTAACCGAACCTTCAAAAATTTGTAACGTTTTTATCGTGCGTGATGAGGAAGGATGTGATACCATGAGTCTAATACATGTAAAGGAGAGTATGTGAATGTCCGAACGCACCTTTAACTGGAAAAACAAAGACATCAGGGCACAGGTTGATGTTGTAGACTCAAAGCTGCTTCCAACGCTCCTTTTACGGAATGCTCTCGTCTTAAATCCATATGTAAAACAATGGCTGAAAAAAAACATTTGGATTTATCAGGACCGCATTGTTTATGTGGGTCATGAACTTCCGAATAGAGCCGAAGAAATTCATACGATTGATTGTGAAGGAAAATACATTGTGCCAGGTTATATTGAACCGCACGCACATCCTTTTCAAATATATAATCCCCAAACACTGGCGGAATATGTGTCTCAATACGGAACAACGACATTCGTGAATGATAACTTATTTTTGCTTTTGCAAAGCGGAAAAAAGAAAGCGCTTACGATTTTGAATGAACTCAAAAAGCAGCCTGTCCAGTATTTTTGGTGGTCACGCTATGATCTCCAGACCGAGGTTCTGAACGAGGACCACGTCCTTCCATTTGACGTCAGAAAACAGTGGATTGAACATCCGGATGTGATTCAAGGCGGAGAAATGACCGGATGGCCTCGCTTGGTAGATGGTGATGATTTAATGCTCCACTGCATGCAAGCTACAAAGAAACAGCGAAAACGCATTGAAGGGCATTTTCCCGGCGCATCTGATAAAACGCTTACAAAAATGAAGCTGTTCGGTGCGGATTGTGATCATGAAGCGATGACAGGTGATGAAGTGATGAGAAGGCTGGAACTGGGCTATTATGTTTCCCTTCGGAACTCTTCCATTCGCCCCGATGTAAGAAAAATCTTGCAAGAGCTGCATGAGAAGGGCTTCCGTTATTATGACCACTTCTTTTACACGACAGATGGCGCAACCCCGAATTTCTATAAAGGCGGCATGACAAACGAGCTGATTCGCATCGCTTTAGAAGAAGGCGTACCTGCAATCGATGCCTACAATATGGCATCATTTAATATCGCAAAGTATTACCAAATGGATGATTATTTAGGAGTTGTCGGACCGGGTAGACTGGCATCGCTGAACATATTGGAAGATCCGTTAAATCCGAATCCCGTGACTGTTCTGTCAAAAGGGACCATTCTGCGTGAAGACGGCTGTGATTTGAAGGCGTTTACAAAGACGGACTGGCACAAAGGCGGTCTTGTCCCGCTTGAGCTTTCATATGATATGACGATGGATGACTTGCAGTTTTCTATGCCGATGGGCGTGAAAATGCGGAATGCGGTCATTATGGAGCCGTATATGATTGAGATCGACAATTCGATGGAACAGCTCTCGTTTGACCATGATGAAAGTTATTTGACGATGCTCGACAGACACGGGAAATGGCGCGTCAATACGATGATAAAAGGGTTTGCCTCAAGCGTGCAGGGATTTGTAAGCTCCTTTACGACGACGGGCGACATTGTCGCGATTGGAAAAAATAAAGCGGATATGCTGCTCGCTTTTGCCCGCATGAAAGAAATCGGAGGAGGAATTGTTTTAGCGGAGAACGGAAACATTCTGCATGAAATCCCGCTTGCGCTGTGCGGCTGCGCCTCTTCGGAAGCATATGAAGTCGTGCTTGAGAAGGAACAGAAGCTGAGAGATCTTTTGACTGAAAGAGGCTATGAGTTTTGCGATCCTATCTATACGCTGCTCTTTTTGCAAAGTACGCACCTTCCGTATATACGCATTACGCCAAGAGGAATCTTCGACGTCATGAAAAAAACTGTACTCTTTCCATCGATAATGCGTTAAAATATAAAAGAGCAGGGAGCCGACATATGAAAAAATGGATGACAGTTTGCGCGCTGTGTTTCGTGTTTTTTCTGCTGGTATCCTGCCAGCAGAAGGATGCTGTCCCGGATACTGCAAAGAAGCTGAAAGCTCCTTTAACGGGGCTAAAGAGTGAACAGAAGGTGACTGAACGCCGGCCTGTTGCTGTTGTGGTGAACAATCACCCGAAGGCGAGGCCACAGTCGGGTCTGTCTAAAGCCGACATTGTCATAGAAGCGCTAGCCGAAGGGCAAATCACAAGATTTCTGGCCATTTTCCAAAGCCAGATGCCTGAAACTGTCGGACCTGTGCGGAGCGCGCGGGAATATTTCGTCACTCTCAGCAATGGCTTTGACAGCATATTTGTCCATCACGGCTGGAGTCCCGGCGCCAAAAAGCAGCTGGAATCCGGAGCTGCCGATTATATGAACGGATTAGATTTTGACGGAAGCTTATTTTGGAGAGCTGATTTCAGCAAACCGCCCCACAATTCCTATACGTCTTATGATTACATAAAAAAGGCGGCAGAACAAAAGGGTTATAAGCTGAAGCAGGAAACAAATCCGCTGCTGTTTCAAACATCAGATGCAAAACCTGCAAATGAATCTTACAATGTTCGGGTAGATTATGGAACAAATAACGTTACAAATCTTGTCGAATACAACTATGATAAAAAAGCTGAATCTTATACAAGAAGCTCTGATGGTGTCATAACGACAGACCGGGAAACCGGAAAGCTGGTTGCAATGCAAAATATTTTCATTGTTGAAGCCAGCCATCATATTATTGATCAAGATGGAAGGCGGGACATCGACTTGGAATCAGGAGGAAAAGGTCTGTTGTTTCAGCACGGAAACGTCATTGAAACAGACTGGAAACAAGTGAATGGCAGAATTGTGCCGGTAAAAGACGGCAAGTGGCTTCCGTTTGTGCCAGGAAAGACTTGGATCAATATCGTACCTGATCTTGATGCGGCTTCCATTAGTAAAGGAGAAGGTGTGTAACGATGCAAATCGATAAATTACGCGGCAAAGAGCTGGACCAGTTATTTAACTCGATCTTATCGCTGAAAGACCTGGAGGAATGTTACCGATTCTTCGATGATCTATGCACAATTAACGAAATTCAATCGCTGGCTCAGCGCCTTGAAGTGGCGCGCATGCTTCGCGAAGGAAACACGTATCATAAGATTGAAACAGAAACAGGCGCTTCCACGGCTACGATTTCCCGTGTGAAACGCTGCTTAAATTACGGAAATGACGCTTATGAAATGGCGCTTGACCGTGTGAAGGAAACGGAAACTGAGTCTTCTTCAAAATAACATAGAACCGCCCTGCCGTTCGGCAAGGGCGGTTTCTTTATGAAACAAATTGATGGATCAGGTTGTCGATATCGATGATACTGCCATCCTCTTTCCGATAGACAACATGCTCCTTGGAAAAGTGAATCGGCGAATTAATCCCTGCTGCGGCTGCGAGGTTAAATAGTCCCTCGCGCAATGAAATAACGTAGTTGCAGACACGATGCTGTTTTTCCTCAACGCTCAGTGCTTTTTGCAATTTCGGATCTGTCGTCGCCACACCTGCCGGACAGGTGTTGGTGTGGCAGACGAGAGCGCGGATGCAGCCAACGGAAAACATCATGCCGCGTGCGATGTTGACAAAGTCAGCGCCGAGGGCTAAGGCGACCGCGATTTTATCAGGAGTCAGGAGCTTTCCGGAAGCAAAGATTTTCAGCTGGCTGCGCAAGCCGTACTGTTTAAGAAGCGTGTCAACAATAGGCAACGCTGTCATAATCGGAAGGCCGACTGTATCCGCGAGCTCGTAAAAGGAAGCTCCGGTACCGCCTTCACTTCCGTCGATCGTGATAAAATCCGGATGCTTTCCGCTTTTCTGCATATGAGAGAAAAGCTCATGCAATTCTTCAGGATGCCCTGCGACCAGTTTGATGCCGACTGGCTTTTGTCCGACATCTCTAAGTTTTTCAATAAAGTCGAGCATTTCAGGAGGGTTTGAGAATTCATAAAAGCGGTTCGGGCTGTCAATCGACTTTCCAGGTTCGACATTCCGAATATCTGCCACTTCCTCTGATACTTTGGCGCCGTCCACATGGCCGCCGCGGGTTTTCGCTCCTTGTGCCAGCTTTAGCTCAAACGCTTTAATTTGGCCAATCCTGCTTTTTCTTTTAAATTCCTCCCACGAAAATTCCCCGTTTCTTTTGCGCACGCCGAATAGGCCCGGTCCGATTTGGCAAATGATATCGGCGCCACCCTTTAAGTGATACTCAGACAATCCTCCTTCACCTGTATTCATCCAGGTGCCGCCTGCCTGATGGAGCCCTTTTGAGAGCGCCGTAACAGCCCGTTCTCCAAGAGAACCGTAGCTCATGGCGGACTGGCCGACTAAGCCCTTCACATAAAATGGCTTCTCGCATGTATGCTCGCCAATCACCTGTACATCATCAGGATGGAGAAAATACGGGTCTGCCTTGATATGTTCGGCATGCTCCTTGCGTTTGAATAGATTGTCAGCATCCATTTTATAGATTTGGGTTTCAATTTTTGGCGTTTGATTTACGTGCATTTCTTCCCTTTGTTTTGGAAACATAGCGTTACGGATATAATAGCCAGGTTTATCAAAATCTCTTACAGATCCAAAGCCCATCATTCTGCTTTTGTATTTGCCGGAGATGACGGTTTGCTCATATTCCTTTCGTGAAAAAGGCTGCTCCTCATTGTCATTGCTGTATAAATACTGTCTGAGCTCCGGCCCGATTTTTTCAAGGATATACCGAAACCTTCCGATGACGGGATAGTTGCGAAGAATTGAGTGCTCCTGCTGTTTTTCATCCTTTATGTAGATCCAGGCAAACAAGACGATCGGGATAGCGATGATCCCAATGATAAATGCGATGAGTGCTATTATGATGGTTTCCATCTCTCAGCCTCCCTTTTTATGTAACCATTTCCACAGTTGAACACTTTCCAAACAATAGCAGAAGGAATTTGGTGAAAAATGTGTGCTCCTGCCGATACAGGACTCACCATGCAGGTACTGCCCTATGCTCTCTTTTTTTATGAAAATAGAATCAAAACACCTTTTTCAGTGAATAACGAGATTAACGGCTTTTTCCGTTTTTCCGCGCTATGTGAATTTGTTATAATGTTTAAATGGTAACAAACGAATGGAGGAACGTATGACGTGTACGATGTAACAGAGTGGAAGCATGTCTTTAAACTCGATCCAAATAAAGATTTGCCTGACGAACAGCTGGAGATTCTTTGCGAATCAGGAACGGATGCGGTCATTATCGGAGGCAGTGATGGTGTGACAGAGGATAATGTCCTGCGGATGATGTCTAAGGTAAGACGGTTTTTGGTGCCGTGTGTCCTTGAGGTATCAGCGATTGAAGCGATCGTTCCCGGCTTTGACTTATATTTTATTCCGAGTGTATTAAACAGCAAAAACGCGGATTGGATTGTCGGAATGCACCAGAAAGCCATGAAGGAATACGGAGAACTGATGTCTATGGAAGAAATCGTGGCGGAGGGCTACTGCATCGCAAATCCAGATTGCAAAGCCGCGGCACTGACTGAAGCGGACGCCGATCTGAATATGGATGATATTGTCGCCTATGCGCGTGTGTCGGAGCTGCTGCAACTGCCGATTTTTTATTTAGAATACAGCGGCGTGCTTGGAGACATAGAAGCTGTCAAGAAAACGAAGGCTGTATTGGAAACGTCCACCTTGTTTTACGGCGGCGGCATCAAGGATGCGGAAACGGCCAAGCAGTACGCAGAGCATGCGGACGTGATCGTTGTAGGCAATGCTGTGTATGAAGATTTTGACAGGGCTTTGAAAACAGTAGCGGCTGTGAAAGGCGAGTAGTAAATTGTACGGATTTGGTTTATGATAGAACATATGTTTTGTATAGGCGGGTGAACAAATTTTGAATTATATTAGCAATCAATTACTAAGCGGTTTAAACCCCGTTCAGCAGGAAGCAGTCAAAACAACGGACGGGCCCCTTTTGCTGATGGCGGGAGCGGGAAGCGGAAAGACGCGTGTCCTGACACACAGAATTGCTTATTTAATGGCAGAAAAGCATGTGGCGCCGTGGAACATTCTGGCGATCACATTTACAAATAAAGCGGCACGCGAAATGAAAGAACGTGTAGAAAGCATCCTTGGACCCGGCGCGGACGATATCTGGATTTCCACATTCCACAGTATGTGCGTGCGGATCTTGCGCAGAGATATCGACCGGATTGGGATCAACCGAAATTTCTCCATTCTTGATACGGCGGACCAGCTTTCAGTGATCAAGGGGATTTTGAAGGAGCGCAATCTTGATCCGAAGAAGTTTGACCCGAGAAGCATCCTCGGCACGATCAGCAGTGCAAAAAACGAATTGACCGAACCGGAGGAATTCTCTAAAGCTGCTGGCGGCTACTACGATCAGGTGGTCAGCGATGTATATGCTGATTATCAGAAGAAGCTATTGAAAAACCAGTCGCTCGATTTCGACGATTTAATTATGACGACGATTAAACTGTTTGACAGAGTGCCTGAAGTGCTTGAATTTTATCAGCGCAAATTCCAGTACATCCACGTTGATGAGTATCAGGATACGAACAGGGCGCAATACATGCTCGTTAAGCAGCTTGCCGAGCGTTTCCAGAACCTTTGCGTTGTGGGGGATTCTGATCAGTCAATCTACAGATGGCGCGGCGCGGATATCACCAACATTCTTTCATTTGAAAAAGATTATCCGAATGCAAGCGTGATTTTGCTAGAACAAAACTATCGTTCAACGAAACGGATTTTGCGCGCGGCTAACGAGGTCATTAAAAACAACTCTAACCGCAAACCGAAAAATTTGTGGACGGAAAACGATGAAGGCATCAAGATTTCCTATTATCGCGGTGATAATGAGTTCGGTGAAGGACAGTTTGTGGCCGGCAAAATTCATCAGCTTCACAGCACAGGCAAGCGGAAGCTGTCGGATATCGCCATTTTATACCGGACAAACGCGCAGTCCCGTGTGATTGAGGAAACGCTTCTCAAAGCGGGTTTGAACTATAACATTGTCGGCGGCACAAAGTTCTATGACAGAAAAGAAATTAAAGACATTCTTGCGTACCTGCGCCTCGTATCCAATCCGGATGACGATATCAGTTTCACGCGCATTGTCAATGTGCCGAAGCGCGGAGTCGGCGCGACATCACTTGAAAAAATCGCTTCGTATGCGGCCATAAACGGCTTGTCCTTTTTCCAAGCGATTCAGCAGGTTGATTTTATCGGCGTCAGTGCCAAAGCGGCAAACGCGCTTGACAGCTTTAGACAGATGATTGAAAACCTGACCAATATGCAGGATTACTTATCCATTACAGAGCTGACAGAAGAAATTCTTGATAAGACGGAATACAGAGAAATGCTGAAGGCTGAGAAATCGATCGAAGCCCAAAGCCGTTTAGAAAATATCGACGAGTTCCTGTCTGTTACGAAAAACTTTGAACAGAAAAGTGAAGACAAGACACTCGTTGCGTTCCTGACAGACTTGGCGTTAATCGCAGATATTGATCAGCTCGATCAGAAGGAGGAAGAGTCAGGCGGCAAGGATGCGATCACCCTGATGACACTGCACGCCGCGAAAGGACTGGAGTTCCCGGTTGTTTTCTTGATGGGGCTTGAAGAAGGCGTCTTCCCGCATAGCCGTTCACTCATGGAGGAAGCGGAAATGGAAGAAGAACGCCGCCTTGCGTACGTTGGGATTACAAGGGCTGAACAGGAGCTTTATCTGACCAATGCTAAAATGCGCACCTTGTTTGGCCGGACAAATATGAACCCGGAATCTCGCTTCATTGCTGAAATACCGGATGATTTATTGGAAAACCTAAATGAGAAAAAAGAAACGAGAGCGACGTCTGCGAGAAAAATGCAGCCGAGACGCGGCCCTGTTTCACGCCCCGTATCCTACGCCAGCAAAACAGGCGGCGACACCTTAAACTGGGCAGTCGGAGATAAGGCGGGCCATAAAAAATGGGGAACAGGAACTGTCGTCAGCGTGAAAGGCGAAGGAGAAGGGACGGAGCTCGATATTGCCTTCCCGAGCCCTGTTGGCGTGAAACGCCTGTTAGCAGCATTTGCTCCTATTGAAAAGCAGTAATCGAAGAGGAAAGGAAGAAGCAGATGGACAAAGAAACAGCGAAGCAGCGGGCAGAAGAACTGCGCCGCACCATCAACAAGTATAGCTATGAATATTACACCCTAGATGAACCGAGCGTCCCAGATGCCGAATACGACAGATTGATGCAGGAGCTGATTGCGATCGAGGAGGAGCACCCAGACCTCAGAACGCCTGACTCTCCTACGCAGCGCGTCGGCGGAGCCGTGCTTGAAGCGTTTCAGAAAGTCACCCACGGCACACCGATGCTCAGTCTGGGCAACGCCTTTAATGCTGATGATCTTCGTGATTTCGACCGCCGTGTGCGCCAAGCCGTCGGTGACGATGTGGCGTATAATGTGGAGCTGAAAATAGACGGTCTTGCTGTTTCTCTCCGTTATGAAGACGGCTATTTTGTCAGAGGAGCCACCCGAGGTGACGGAACGACGGGAGAGGATATTACGGAGAATCTGAAGACGATTCGCAATATCCCCCTCAAAATGAACCGTGAGCTGTCGATCGAAGTGCGCGGCGAGGCGTATATGCCGAAGCGTTCGTTTGAAGCACTCAATGAGGAACGGATTAAAAATGAGGAAGAGCCGTTCGCCAATCCGCGAAATGCCGCGGCGGGATCTCTCAGGCAGCTCGATCCGAAAATTGCAGCGAAACGAAACCTCGATATCTTCGTCTACAGTATAGCGGAGCTTGACGAGATGGGTGTAGAGACGCAAAGCCAAGGGCTTGATTTTCTCGACGAACTCGGATTTAAAACGAATCAGGAACGAAAAAAATGCGGCGACATAGAAGAAGTCATTACGCTAATCGATGAGCTTCAGGCGAAGCGCGCGGACCTGCCGTACGAAATAGACGGCATTGTCATTAAAGTCGATTCCCTCGATCAGCAGGAGGAGCTCGGTTTTACGGCGAAAAGCCCGCGCTGGGCCATCGCGTATAAGTTTCCTGCTGAAGAGGTCGTGACGAAGCTTCTCGATATCGAATTAAATGTCGGCAGAACGGGTGTGATCACGCCGACCGCGATTCTTGAGCCGGTAAAAGTTGCCGGCACAACGGTCTCAAGAGCATCCCTTCATAACGAAGATTTAATTAAAGAGAAGGACATTCGGATTTTGGATAAGGTTGTCGTCAAAAAAGCGGGCGATATCATCCCGGAAGTTGTGAATGTCCTCGTTGAACAGCGCACAGGAGAAGAAAAGGAATTCAGTATGCCGACGGAATGTCCTGAATGCGGCAGTGAGCTCGTCCGGATCGAAGGAGAAGTGGCGCTTCGCTGCATTAACCCTGAATGTCCGGCGCAAATCCGGGAAGGGCTGATCCATTTCGTTTCCCGCAATGCCATGAACATTGATGGGCTCGGCGAACGAGTGATCACACAGCTGTTTGAGGAAAACCTTGTCCGCAATGTGGCAGATTTATATAAGCTGACGAAGGAACGAGTCATCCAGCTCGAGCGCATGGGCGAAAAGTCCACTGAAAACCTGATCAGCTCCATCCAAAAATCAAAAGAAAATTCGTTAGAGCGCCTGCTGTTTGGGCTTGGCATCCGTTTTATCGGATCAAAGGCCGCAAAAACGCTTGCCATGCATTTTGAAAGCTTGGAGAACCTGAAAAAAGCCTCTAAAGAGGAACTTCTCGCGGTAGATGAAGTCGGTGAAAAAATGGCTGATGCTGTGATCACCTATTTTCATAAAGAAGAAATGCTTGAACTCTTGAATGAACTTCAGGAGCTGGGCGTAAACACGCTCTACAAAGGCCCGAAAAAAGTAAAAGCAGAGGACAGCGACTCTTACTTTGCCGGTAAAACAATTGTTCTGACAGGAAAGCTGGAAGAGCTGTCAAGAAACGAAGCCAAAGCGCAAATCGAAGCGCTGGGCGGAAAGCTGACTGGAAGCGTCAGCAAAAACACAGACTTAGTCATCGCCGGAGAAGCGGCGGGAAGCAAGCTGACAAAAGCACAAGAGCTGAACATTGAAGTGTGGAATGAAGAACAGTTAATGGGAGAGCTAAAGAAATAAGAGGAGTGTTTTCTATTGAAAAAGACGTTGGCATTGGCGGCAACGGCGGCAGTATTAATGCTGTCTGCCTGCTCGTCAGGTTTTGGGGGGGAGAAGGAGGAAGAGATTACGCAAAAGACGGCGAAATCGTCAGAAAAAGCGATTGTCCCGAAATATAATATCTCTGACTCCTATTACAAAATGGTGCTGCCGTTTAAGGCAGGCAAAGCGCGCGGCTTAACAACGGAACAGCTGAACACTAGGCTGGACATTGACGAGTTTGAAACAGGGCTGATGCGTCTTGCCCAAGATTCTTTCTCGACTGACGATTATCTGTTCCAAGAAGGACAATATTTAGATGAGGATACAGTATTAAGCTGGCTGGCACGGAAAAAAACGGGCTCTGATTTGAAAAAAGCCGAAAAAGAAGATAAAAACTTCAAAAATGAAGGCTTGAACCCAGCGCTCCCGAGCTCTGGTTCAACAGAAGAAAAGAACGAAAGCAGCCCGATTTATTTAGCATCCATGCTTGAGCACGATTATTTAGTCAGAAAAGATAAGAATTCTATCCAGCTTGGCGGCGTAATGATCGGACTGGCGTTAAACTCCGTGTATTACTATCGTGAAAAAACTGGAGACCCGCAAAAAGAAGTGGAGATTAAGGACAGCACGCTCCGCCAGCAGGGAGAAAAAATTGCACAGGAGGTTATTAACCGCCTCCGTAAAAAAGATAACTTGAAGAATGTGCCGATTACCGTCGCACTCTACAAGCAGGCGTCAAAAACATCGATTGTGCCGGGGAACTTCATCGCCAAAACAGAGGTCAAAGCAGGCTCTACTGATATCTCAAATTGGGATGACATTAATGAAAAATATGTATTCTATCCGGCGGATACAACCACAGCAGAAAAATACCCGGATGACACCGAGGTCTTTAAGCGGTTCAAAAACTCAATTGAAGAATATTTCCCGAACTATACAGGCGTAGTCGGTACAGCGCTGTATGAAAATGATGAAATGAAGAAAATGAAGATTGACATACCAATGCAATTCTACGGAAAAAGTGAAGTTGTCGCGTTTACCCAGTTCTTAACGGGTGAAGTGATGGACTACTACTCTAAGAGCTCAGTTGATGTCGAAGTCAATATCACGTCCTCAGACGGACAGGAAGCGGTCATTATCCGCAATGCTGGAGATAAAGAGCCGACTGTTCACATTTATGACTGATAGAAAACCCTTGTGCCATATTGGCCAAGGGTTTTTATGTTACAATTAACAGGAAAAGGGAAATGATTTTCGCTTCTGCCGAAACACAAATCAAGGGGAGGTATGTTGATGCTGGAAATCGTGTGAAAACAATCATTATCAAATCTATAGCAATGAAAGGATGTTAGACATGCATAAAGATATCAAAAAAATATTTGAGGAAGAGCAGGTTTTGGCAGAAGCTGCAGCGAGATACGGTTTCTCAAAAGATCAGGTGCGTTTTCTGGCTGATGCGGAAAACTATGTATATGAATGTATGAAAGACAATCAACCTTATATTTTAAAGATTACCCATACGATTCGGAGATCTTCTGATTATATAATGGGAGAGATGGAATGGCTCCGTCACCTTGCAATAGGGGGAATTTCAGTAGCCAAACCGCTCCCGTCGCTGAACGGAAAAGACGTAGAAGCAGTGCCGGACGGAAACGGCGGGTCATTTTTATTGAGAGTGTATGAGAAAGCGCCGGGGCAAAAAGTGGATGAATCGGACTGGAATGAAACGCTATTTTATGAGCTTGGCAGATACACAGGCAGCATGCACAGCCTGACAAAAAGCTACAAATTGAGCAATCCCGCTTTCAAAAGACAGGAATGGGATGAAGAGGAGCAATTAAAGCTGAGAAAATATGTGCCTGAAGATCAGATAAAGGTGTTTCAGCAAGCCGATTCTTTGATGAATGAACTGCGGAGGCTCCCGAAAAGCCAGGACAGCTACGGCTTGGTGCATGCGGATCTGCACCATGGCAATTTTAACTGGGATCATGGCAAAATCACGGCATTTGATTTTGATGATATCGGCTACAACTGGTTTGTTAACGATATTAGCATTCTTCTCTACAATGTCCTGTGGTATCCTGTTGTGCTATATGATGATAAAGCTGCGTTTACAGAAGAATTTATGACGCATTTTATGAAAGGGTACTGGGAGGAAAATGAGCTTGACCCTGCATGGCTGATGATAATACCTGATTTCCTCCGCCTTCGCCATATGCTGATTTACGGATTGCTGCATCAGATGTTTGACCTTAACACAATAGGAGAAGAGGAAAAAGAAATGCTGGCCGGTTTCAGAAGAGATATAGAGAATGGCACGCCGATTACAGCATTTGATTTTTCAGCACTGGTGTAGATAGAAAAAGCCAATGGGATTCCAGTCCCATTGGCTTTTATAATGTATCACACTTCACGCCGACTACGCCTTCAATGGCTTTAATGTCATAGTAGACGTCGGTCGTGTATCTGTTTTTATGGACGCGGACCTTCACTTCCATAATTGGAAAATCCTTTTCGCCTAGGTCGTCGATCCGAACGGAGTGTGCTTTGATATCTCTTCTTTTCATTTCTTTTAAAATCTCTGTCATTTTGTCTTTATCAGAAAGTGACATTCTGATGCGGATGTCTTTTTCCTGCAGGCGGTCGGGGCCGATTTTTCTGACCACCCATGGGAGAAACTCCACGCTGATCAGGATGAACAGAAGACTGGCAAACGCTTCTTTATAAAAACCGGCTCCCGTAGCAAGCCCGAGCCCCGCTGCCCCCCAGATCATGGCCGATGTCGTCAGGCCGGAAATGACATCATTGCTTTTTCGCAGGATGACACCGGCGCCGATAAACCCGACGCCGGAGATGATTTGTGCCGGCAGACGAAGCGGATCCATCATGATGCGGTAGTATTTAGGGAAATGATATGCCGCATTAATACTGACGATCGTCAGCATGCATGAGCTGACTGCGATGACAATACAGGTTTTTAATCCGAGCGGCTTATTTTTTAATTCGCGTTCAAGCCCGATGACCATGCCAATCAATGTGGCAATGCCCAATTTCAATAAAATATCAGGATCAATATACCAGCTCAACAGCAAACTTCCCCCTTCTCTATGGTGTTTTTAAATAAATATGATTTTCTCACAGTATTTATAGCAAAACAAGGGCACAAAAGCCACCAAGCTGCGCTTGATGGCTTATTGCTTACTTTTTGCGTTTTAACAGCTTTTCCATGACACCGAATAATCGGTAAGAGGCTTTTGCAGGACGTTTTGTGATCATGCTGACAATGATGCCGGCAATCATACTGAGAATAAACCCAGGGATGATTTCGTACACACCGGTTGATTTTGCCAGGCCGGTTGTAATCCAGATCAACACGGTCGCAGCCCCGACAATCATGGCAGCAAGCGCGCCCCATTCGTTCATTCGCTTCCAATACAGACTGAGCAGAATCGCAGGTCCGAAAGCTGAACCGAAGCCGGCCCAAGCGTATCCGACCAAATCAAGAATGGTGCTGTTCGGGTTCAATGACAAGAGTACCGCGATAACGGCAATGACTAAGACGGACAATCGCCCGATCATGACCAATTCTTTATCAGAAGCTTTTCGTCTGAAAAATGACCGGTATAAATCCTCTGTTACAGCACTTGCTGTAACCAAGAGCTGTGAGGAAATCGAACTCATGATGGCAGCCAAAATAGCTGACAATAAGAACCCTGTAATTAATGGGTGGAACAAGATTTTAGAGAAGATAATGAAAATCATCTCCGGATCTTTTACAGCAACTCCGAATTTATGGGCGTATGCAACACCGATTAAACCCGTCAGCACGGAACCTAGAACTGTAATGATCATCCAGCTCATGCCGATTCGGCGTGCAGGCTTCAAATCTTTAATGTTTTTGATCGCCATAAATCGGACGATGATATGAGGCTGGCCGTAGTAGCCCAAGCCCCAGGCTAAATAGGAAATAATGCTAATGACGCTCGCGCCTTTAAAAATATCCAATAAGTGTGGGTTAACAGCGCCGATTTCATGGAGAGTCGGAGCAACGCCGCCCACATGGGTAAAAGCAACGATCGGCACAAGCACTAGTGCTGCAAACATGATCGCACCCTGCACGAAGTCAGTCAGACTGACAGCAAGGAAACCGCCAAACAGTGTGTATAATACTACAACTGCGGTGGTCAGAAACAAGCCTAATTTGTAATCCGCACCAAAAGCAGATTCAAACAGCCGTCCGCCAGATACCATACCGGAAGAGGTATACAATGTGAAAAAGATCATGATGATCAATGCAGATACGATTTTCAGCAGTGATGAAGAATGCTGGAATCGTTTATCAAAGAAATCAGGAATCGTAATCGCATCATCCGCCGCTTCCGTATAAGCACGCAGCCTTGGAGCCAGCAGCAAGTAATTTGAGTACGCCCCGATTGTAAGACCTAAAGCAAGCCATAAGGTGGACAGCCCTGTCGCAAACATCGCGCCGGGAACACCCATCAGCATCCATCCGCTCATATCGGCCGCGCCGGCAGACAAAGCAGTAACGAATGGTCCGAGGCCTCTTCCTCCAAGCATGTAATCATTGATGTCAGTGGTTTTCTTGAATGCATACCAGCCGATTAACAGCATGGCAATAAAGTAAATTCCTAAAGATATAATAATTTCAATACTCACGTTTTACCCTCTCTTCATTTCTAATAATGTTGCATCACCTCTCAAATTGATGGTGCCAGTTAAGCAGCCTGGCGTAAGTGCAAAACAAAAGAAATTCTTTTGCGGGTGCACTTGGTAACTTAACCTAACAAAGTATTCCCGGCCATTCAAGCGATGAAACATTGATCATAAGCTGGAAATACCGTTGCAAACCTAGAAGGGAATAAAGAATAAAACGCTTTCAAAAAATAATTAAAGTAAAAATATTCAGAAAAATATTTCGTTTCTCCTTCTCCTCATTTTAGTATAAAATATATAGGGTATTGTTTCGAAAACACAGGCCTGTCTCAAGGCGTTTTGTTGCTTTAAAGGGCTTGTTTTTGATATGATCAGTATTATATGACTTAACGGAGAAATATGTGGAGGTGGATCATATGTCACGAATTTCAATAGAAGAAGTAAAGCACGTTGCGCACCTTGCAAGACTTGCGATTACTGAAGAAGAAGCAAAAATGTTCACTGAACAGCTCGACAGTATCATTTCATTTGCTGAGGAGCTTAATGAGGTTAACACAGACAATGTGGAGCCTACAACTCACGTGCTGAAAATGAAAAATGTCATGAGAGAAGATGAAGCGGGTAAAGGTCTTCCGGTTGAGGATGTCATGAAAAATGCGCCTGACCATAAAGACGGCTATATTCGTGTGCCATCAATTCTGGACTAAAGGAGGGACACAAGAATGTCATTATTTGATCATAAAATCACAGAATTAAAACAGCTCATACATAAAAAAGAGATTAAGATTTCTGATCTGGTTGATGAATCTTATAAACGCATCCAAGCGGTTGATGATAAGGTACAAGCCTTTTTGGCATTAGATGAAGAAAGAGCACGGGCATACGCGAAGGAGCTTGATGAGGCGGTTGACGGGCGTTCTGAGCACGGTCTTCTTTTCGGTATGCCGATCGGCGTAAAAGATAATATCGTAACAAAAGGGCTGCGCACAACATGCTCCAGCAAAATTCTCGAAAACTTTGATCCGATCTATGACGCTACTGTCGTTCAGCGCCTTCAAGACGCTGAAGCGGTCACAATCGGAAAACTGAACATGGACGAATTCGCCATGGGGTCATCTACCGAAAACTCTGCTTACAAGCTGACGAAAAATCCTTGGAACCTGGATACAGTTCCCGGCGGTTCAAGCGGCGGATCTGCGGCTGCGGTTGCTGCGGGAGAAGTTCCGTTTTCTCTTGGATCTGACACAGGCGGCTCCATCCGTCAGCCGGCTTCTTTCTGCGGCGTTGTCGGATTAAAACCTACATACGGACGTGTATCTCGTTACGGACTGGTCGCATTTGCGTCTTCATTAGACCAAATCGGACCGATTACACGTACGGTTGAGGATAACGCGTTTTTACTTCAAGCGATTTCCGGCGTAGATAAAATGGACTCCACGAGTGCAAATGTGGACGTGCCTGATTTTCTTTCTTCATTAACTGGCGACATCAAAGGACTGAAAATCGCCGTTCCGAAAGAATACCTTGGTGAAGGTGTCGGCAAAGAAGCGAGAGAATCTGTCTTGGCAGCGCTGAAAGTCCTTGAAGGTCTCGGCGCTACATGGGAAGAAGTGTCTCTTCCGCACAGTAAATACGCGCTTGCGACATATTACCTGCTGTCATCTTCTGAAGCGTCAGCGAACCTTGCACGCTTTGACGGCATCCGCTACGGCTACCGCACAGACAACGCGGATAACCTGATCGACCTTTACAAGCAAACGCGCGCTGAAGGTTTTGGAAATGAAGTCAAACGCCGCATCATGCTTGGAACGTTTGCTTTAAGCTCAGGCTACTACGATGCGTACTACAAAAAAGCGCAAAAAGTGCGTACGTTGATTAAGAAGGATTTCGAAGACGTATTTGAAAAATATGATGTTATTGTTGGACCGACTACACCGACACCTGCGTTTAAAATCGGTGAAAACACGAAGGATCCGCTCACAATGTACGCAAACGATATCTTAACGATTCCGGTCAACCTTGCCGGCGTACCGGGAATCAGCGTGCCATGCGGATTAGCAGACGGACTTCCGCTCGGCCTGCAAATCATCGGAAAACACTTTGATGAAAGCACTGTATACCGCGTTGCTCATGCATTTGAACAAGCGACAGACCATCATAAAGCAAAACCTGAACTGTAAGGGGTGAAAAGAATTGAACTTTGAAACGGTAATCGGACTTGAAGTCCACGTTGAGTTAAAAACAAAATCAAAAATTTTCTCAAGCTCTCCAACGCCATTCGGCGCGGAGGCGAATACGCAGACAAGCGTCATTGACCTCGGATACCCGGGCGTCCTGCCTGTCCTGAACAAAGAAGCCGTTGAATTCGCAATGAAAGCCGCTATGGCGCTCAACTGTGAGATCGCAACGGATACGAAGTTTGACCGCAAAAACTATTTCTATCCTGACAACCCGAAAGCGTATCAGATTTCTCAATTTGATAAGCCAATCGGCGAAAACGGCTGGATCGAAATTGAAGTCGGCGGCAAAACAAAACGCATCGGCATCACGCGCCTTCACCTTGAAGAGGATGCCGGAAAGCTGACGCATACAGGCGACGGCTATTCTCTTGTTGACTTCAACCGTCAAGGAACGCCGCTTGTTGAGATCGTATCAGAGCCGGACATCCGCACGCCGGAAGAAGCGTACGCGTATCTTGAAAAGCTGAAATCCATCATCCAATATACAGGCGTTTCTGACTGTAAAATGGAAGAAGGCTCACTTCGCTGTGACGCCAATATCTCTCTTCGTCCGATCGGCCAAGAGGAATTCGGCACAAAAACAGAATTGAAAAACTTGAACTCCTTTGCGTTTGTTCAAAAAGGCCTTGAGCATGAAGAAAAACGCCAGGAGCAGGTTCTTCTTTCGGGCGGCGTCATCCAGCAAGAAACTCGCCGTTATGATGAAGCAACGAAGAAAACCATTCTTATGCGTGTCAAAGAGGGATCTGACGACTACCGTTACTTCCCAGAGCCAGATCTAGTCGAGCTCTACATTGATGATGAATGGAAGGAACGCGTAAAAGCAAGCATTCCTGAGCTTCCGGATGAGCGCCGCAAGCGTTATATCGAAGAGCTTGGCTTGCCTGCATATGACGCGATGGTTCTGACGCTGACAAAAGAAATGGCTGATTTCTTCGAAGAAACCGTTCAAAAAGGCGCTGAAGCCAAACAAGCGTCTAACTGGCTGATGGGTGAAGTGTCAGCTTACCTAAACGCAGAACAAAAAGAGCTTGCCGACGTTGCCCTGACACCTGAAGGCCTTGCCGGCATGATCAAATTGATTGAAAAAGGCACCATTTCTTCTAAGATCGCGAAGAAAGTGTTTAAAGAATTGATTGAAAAAGGCGGCGACGCTGAGAAGATTGTGAAAGAGAAAGGCCTTGTTCAGATTTCTGACGAAGGCGTGCTTCTGAAGCTTGTCACTGAGGCGCTTGACAACAATCCTCAATCAATCGAAGACTTTAAAAACGGAAAAGACCGCGCGATCGGCTTCCTAGTCGGACAGATTATGAAAGCGTCCAAAGGACAAGCCAACCCGCCGATGGTCAACAAAATTCTGCTTGAAGAAATTAAAAAACGCTAATAAAAAAGCAGCCCTTAGAGGCTGCTTTTTTTATGGTCAAATTGAGATAAAGACAGAGATGAGGGCCCGAAGCCTTTCAACTTCTTTGTCGTTGGTTCCGGTCAAATTGGACAGCATGCCTTTAATAATCGGCTTGCGCGGTTTATCCTGAGTCAATTCTTCCTCGATAACATCAAGTGACACGGTGATATCCTCGGGCAGCGTGCTGTTTTCTTTCACTTTCTGAATGTCCTCAAGCAGCTGGTCTTTCCCCGCAGGCATCGGGTTGAAAATGTCTTTTGGCACAATCGGATTGAGTGCTGAGCGGCTCAGCCCCTGTACAAGATCATCCAGTCTCTCGATGATAAAGGCTGAGATTTCTTCTGCACCGATATTAAGCTCACTGTTAAATACCATCACATTCATATAGGAATGCACGATGCCTCTTGCCATGATGGACAGATCTGCGACGTACGGCTCGATTCCTTTTCCATAGGACGACAGCAAGGCGTTCCGGTACAGCTTATCCGTCTCCATGGTTACTTTGTAAAAGTATTGCTTGATTTCTTGATTTTCCGGAATGATATTTTCGGTAAGCAAAAGTACGATAAAATCTTTATGATCACGAAAATCCTCAAATTGAGCGCCAATTTGTTTTTTCAAAACTTCTTTAGGCGGCTTTCCAGCAAGATCTTCTTCTATATTTTTCATTTTGTTCATAGACATACCGATATAATATTCACAGGCAGATAACAGCAGCGCTTCTTTCGATTTGAAGTGCAAATAAAAAGCGCCCTTCGAAATGCCGCATTCACTGGCGATTTCTTGGATCGTCGTAGCTGCGAATCCTTTTTTCGCAAATAAACGAATGCTGGTTTTTATGATTCTCTCTTTTTTTTCATTCATGACGTGCTTCCCCTTAATCCTTGAAAAATTTAGTAAAATTTTCTGGTATATGAGTTGACGTTGTTGCGTTATAACGTTTAGTATTATATAGAATGACCAGTCAGTCAATAAAAAATGTAATGGAGGATATGATGAACCACGTTATTAATTTCGTTCTGAAAAACAAATTCGCCGTATGGCTGATGACGATTATTGTAACGGCAGCCGGCTTGTATGCGGGTATGAATATGAAGCAAGAGTCTATTCCTGACGTGAATATGCCTTACTTGACGATCAGCACGACATATCCGGGTGCGACACCAAGCCAAGTGGCTGATGAAGTGACCAAACCGGTTGAACAAGCCGTGCAGAACTTGGACGGTGTCAGCGTTGTGACGTCGACGTCCTATGAAAACGCATCGTCGGTCATGATTGAATATGATTATGAGAAAGATATGGACAAAGCGAAAACAGAAGCAGCTGAAGCGTTAGAAAATGTCAGCCTGCCTGACGACGCGAAGGATCCGGAGATTTCACGCTACAGCTTGAACTCATTCCCGATTCTGACGTTAAGTGTGTCCAGTGATAAAGATAACCTGCAAGAGCTGACGAAAAAAGTGGAGGACAGCCTCGTTTCTAAGCTTGAAGGCATAGAAGGCGTTGCGTCCGTCCAAGTATCGGGCCAGCAGGTGGAAGAGGTTGAATTCTCTTTCAAAGAAGACAAACTGAAGGAATACGGCCTTGATGAAGATACTGTGAAGAAAGTGATTCAAGGTTCAGATGTGACAACTCCGCTTGGATTGTACACATTCGGAAATGAAGAAAAATCTGTCGTCGTCAGCGGCGATATTGAAACAATTAAAGATTTGAAGAATATGAGAATCCCGACGGCATCAGCTTCAAGTGCAGGCAGCAGTTCAGCATCTCAAGCGGCGGCGCAGAGTGCACAGGCAGCCCAAAGCGCACAAGCGGCAGCACAGGCGCAGCAAAGCGCAAGCACAGCAGTGCCTACGGTCAAGCTTTCTGACATTGCTACAATTAAAGATGTGAAAAAAGCTGAATCCGTTTCACGCACAAATGGCAAAGACAGCATCGGCATCAACATCGTCAAAGCAAACGATGCGAATACGGTAGAGGTTGCCGACAATGTCAAAGCTGAGCTGAAGAAGTTCAAAGAAGACCATAAAGGCTTCAATTACAGCGCAACTCTCGACATGGCGGAGCCGATCACACAGTCAGTTGACACGATGTTAAGCAAAGCCATCTTCGGTGCTATTTTTGCGATTGTGATTATTCTCTTATTCTTAAGAGATATCAAATCAACATTAATTTCGGTAGTTTCAATTCCATTATCATTACTGATCGCACTCCTTGTGCTGCAGCAGCTTGATATCACATTGAATATTATGACGCTCGGCGCAATGACTGTTGCCATCGGACGTGTGGTCGATGACTCCATCGTTGTGATCGAGAACATTTATCGCCGAATGAGACTCAAAGACGAGCCGCTCCGCGGAAAAGCCTTGGTTCGTGAAGCGACGAAGGAAATGTTTAAACCGATCATGTCATCGACGATCGTGACAATCGCGGTATTCCTGCCGCTCGCACTTGTTGGCGGACAAATCGGTGAATTGTTTATTCCGTTTGCCTTAACGATTGTTTTTGCGCTTGCCGCATCCCTGGTGATTTCAATCACGCTTGTGCCGATGCTCGCACACAGCCTGTTCAAAAAATCATTAACCGGTGCGCCTATTAAAGCGAAAGAACACAAACCTGGCAGACTTGCAAACATCTATAAAAAAGTATTGAACTGGGCGCTGAGCCACAAATGGATCACGTCTATCATCGCTGTTCTGATGCTCCTTGGAAGCTTGTTCCTTGTACCGTTAATCGGTGCCAGCTACCTGCCGTCCGAGGAAGAAAAAACGATGCAGCTCACATACAGCCCAGAACCGGGTGAAACGAAAAAAGAAGCCGAAAATGAAGCTGAAAAAGCGGAAAAAATCCTGCTTGACCGCAAGCATGTCGATACGGTTCAGTATTCATTAGGCTCTGGCAGCCCGCTTGCCGGAGGAGATTCTAACGGCGCGTTATTCTATATCAAATATGAAAGCGACACACCTGACTTTGATAAAGAAAAAGATAACGTTCTGAAGGAAATCCAAAAGCAATCTGACCGCGGAGAATGGAAGTCACAGGACTTCAGCTCTTCAGGCAATAACAACGAATTAACATACTATGTGTATGGCGATTCAGAAAACGATATTAAAGACACGGTCAAAGACATTGAAAAAATCATGAAAGATGAAAAGGATCTGAAAAACGTAAACTCAGGCCTTTCCAGCACATATGATGAGTACACATTTGTCGCTGACCAAGAAAAACTAAGTAAACTCGGTTTAACTGCGTCTCAAATTTCTCAGGCCTTAATGTCACAAACATCGCAAGAACCGCTCACCACCGTGAAAAAAGACGGCAAAGAGCTTGATGTGAACATTAAGACAGAAAAAGACGAGTATAAGAGTGTGAAAGATTTAGAGAATAAAAAGATCACTTCCGCGACTGGCCAGGAAGTCAAAATCGGCGATGTGGCAAAAGTGAAAGAAGGATCAACATCAGATACCGTGTCAAAACGTGACGGAAAAGTCTATGCGGATGTCACAGGTGAGGTTACATCTGACAACGTCACAGCCGTATCAGCTGCTGTACAGAAGAAAATCGATAAGCTAGACCATCCTGATAACGTATCGATTGACACAGGCGGTGTATCAGCGGATATCGCTGATTCCTTCACGAAGCTCGGTTTAGCGATGCTGGCAGCAATAGCGATCGTTTACCTTGTGCTCGTGATTACCTTCGGCGGAGCATTAGCGCCATTTGCGATCCTGTTCTCATTGCCGTTCACAATCATCGGTGCCCTGGTTGGACTTTACGTATCAGGTGAAACGATCAGCCTGAACGCAATGATCGGTATGCTTATGCTGATCGGTATCGTTGTGACGAATGCGATTGTCTTAATTGACCGCGTGATTCATAAGGAAGCGGAAGGCTTGTCTACGAGAGAAGCGCTTCTGGAAGCCGGCTCTACACGACTCCGTCCGATCCTGATGACAGCCATTGCGACAATCGGCGCCTTGATTCCATTAGCGCTCGGCTTCGAAGGCGGAAGCCAGGTCATTTCAAAAGGACTCGGCGTCACGGTTATCGGCGGTTTAATCAGTTCAACGCTTCTGACGCTCTTGATCGTGCCAATCGTATATGAAGTATTGGCGAAGTTCCGCAAGAAAAAACCGGGAACGGAAGAAGAGTAAAAAAACAAAAAGCCTCAGCTCTGCTGGGGCTTTTGTGCGTTTTCACCTGTAAGATTATGTACATTTTGTTGCGATTTTTTTAACTCATAGTATAATTAAAGGTTGTTAGTGTAAAAATGGATCGGATACTCTTAAGTAGGATGATGAGATAATGAAACGTGCACGCATAATATACAATCCGACTTCAGGACGGGAGATCTTTAAAAAGCATCTTGCCCAGGTCCTGCAAAAATTTGAACAAGCCGGCTATGAAACCTCCACCCATGCAACGACATGCGCAGGAGACGCTACACACGCTGCCAAGGAAGCGGCATTGCGTGAGTTTGACCTGATCATTGCGGCAGGCGGAGACGGAACGATCAACGAGGTCGTCAACGGGCTTGCGCCTTTAGACAACCGTCCGACACTCGGCGTGATTCCTGTCGGCACAACGAACGACTTCGCCAGAGCGCTCGGCATTCCGCGCGAGGATATTTTAAAAGCGGCAGATACTGTCATTAACGGCGTTGCCCGCCCGATTGATATCGGACAGGTCAACGGCCAGTATTTTATCAATATCGCCGGAGGGGGCCGTCTGACGGAGCTGACGTACGACGTGCCAAGCAAACTCAAAACAATGCTAGGCCAGCTTGCTTATTATTTAAAAGGAATGGAAATGCTGCCTTCACTTCGTCCGACAGAAGTCGAGATTGAATATGACGGCAAGCTGTTTCAAGGTGAAATCATGCTGTTTTTGGTCACGCTGACAAACTCCGTCGGCGGGTTTGAAAAGCTCGCGCCGGATTCCAGCCTGAATGACGGCATGTTTGATTTGATGATACTAAAGAAGGCAAACCTTGCTGAATTTATCAGGGTCGCAACGATGGCGCTTCGCGGCGAACACATCAACGACCAGCACATTATTTATACAAAAGCGAACCGCGTGAAAGTCAATGTATCAGAAAAGATGCAGCTGAACCTGGACGGCGAGTACGGCGGCATGCTGCCGGGCGAATTCGTGAATCTGTATCGACACATTCACGTCGTCATGCCGAAGGAGAAAGCGGAACAGCTGGATGACTAAAACTTGGCTTTGTAAGCCAAGTTTTTCTTTCGCTTAAAACAAGAGGTGAACATACATGAAAATGAAACCCCCAGTAGAAAAAAACGAATACTATGACGTGACATTTGAGGATTTGACGCACGAAGGAGCGGGTGTCGCAAAGGTCCAAGGCTTTCCGATCTTCGTGCCGAACGCCCTTCCGGAGGAAAAAGCCCAGATCAAAGTGACACGCGTCAAAAAAGGGTTCGCCTTCGGCCGTCTGATTGAGCTGAAGGAAGAAAGCCCGCATAGAACGGACGCCCCATGCCCGATTTACAAGCAATGCGGAGGCTGTCAGCTTCAGCACATGACCTACGAAGGCCAGCTCCTGTTTAAACAGAAACAAGTCAAAGACGTCTTAGAACGCATCGGCAAGCTGGACCTTTCAAAAGTCACCGTGCACCCGACACTCGGCATGGAAGACCCGTGGAACTACAGAAACAAAGCACAGGTGCCGGTAGGAGAACGGGAAGGCGGACTCGTCGCGGGATTCTATCAGCAAAGAAGCCATGACATCATCGACATGAGCGCCTGCCTGATCCAGCAATCCAAAAACGACGAAGCCGTCCAAGCCGTCAAAGACATTTGTGCCACATACGGTGTCAAAGCCTACAACGAAGAACGCCACAAAGGCTGGCTCCGCCACATCATGGTCAGATACGGCGTCGTGACGGGCGAAATGATGATCGTCTTCATCACAAGAACGAACGACTTCCCGCACAAAGCGAAGATCATCGAAGACATCACAGCAGCGTTCCCGCACGTCAAATCAATTGTGCAAAACATCAACCCAAACAAAACAAACGTCATCTTCGGAAATGAAACAAACGTCATCTGGGGTGAAGAATACATCTACGACCTCATCGGAGACGTCAAATTCGCCATCTCCGCCAGATCGTTTTATCAGGTTAACCCGGAGCAAACAAAAGTGCTCTACGACAAAGCGCTGGAGTACGCGGAGCTTCAAGGGGAAGAAACCGTCATCGACGCCTACTGCGGCATCGGCACGATTTCTCTCTTCCTGGCGAAGCAGGCGAAAAAAGTGTACGGTGTAGAGATTGTGCCGGAAGCGATTGAGGATGCGAAACGAAACGCAGCATTAAACGGCATCACAAACGCTGAGTTCGCGGTCGGTGAAGCGGAAACCGTGATTCCAAAATGGTATGAAGAAGGCATCACGGCTGATACGCTAGTCGTCGACCCGCCAAGAAAAGGCTGCGACGAAGCCCTCCTGCGGACGATTGTGGAGATGAAGCCTAAGCGGGTGGTGTATGTGTCCTGTAATCCTGGCACGCTTGCGAGAGACCTGCGGGTGCTTGAGGATGGCGGGTATGCGACGCGCGAAGTGCAGCCTGTGGATATGTTTCCGCATACGAATCATGTGGAGTGTGTATCAAAGTTAGTTTTAAAAAATGATTGAGGGAATTATAACCCCTCAACCTGTACAAATTTATAGTAGATCTTAACATCTTTGTTTGCTATTGCTGAGTTTATCAATAAAATGTAAATGGCATTTGGATGCTAACTTATTGAACTGTAAAAACTTTTAAGTTGTTCTATGATGGCAGAAATTTCACTTGTTTCGTAACTTTCTGCCATCCTCTTTTTTATCGCTACTTTATAATCAGGTTTAGATATCTCCTCGTTAATGAACTTTTTACTGCGTCCTCCTTAAATTAAATTTGTTCCTGAACCAGCTTTTCAGTGAACTTAAACTTTCTTGAATAACCCCTGATGAGCCACCGATTTTTAACAGCTCCCCGATCTTAGCAAGTACATAGCCTATCCTTTCAAAGTTATGTTCATTAATAATAGATGTAGAAGTTAAGTTTAAAAAATGAGGTGCAGAGAGAACGAGGGCTGCGGTTATTAATTAGAACATAATACTATTTTATCCATAGAACAAACAATAGGAACTAATGGTTAATTCGTTCTGCAACACTATAACTATTTATGTCAGATTATACAGATTTTTGTGGTATGATGAATTTAGGAATTATATTACTTTTGTAAGGGAGTTAACAAATGCTTTTTTCTGAACTGTATAGTGTAATAAAGAGTCAAGATGAAATATGGTTTGATCCTATTTTAGATGTGGACACTAAATTATTTATTGATCCTTTTCTGCTATTTAGTTCTTCAGAAGAACACTTTAAAAATGCACATTCTAAAGTAATTCATTTTTTTAATGAGGCATTTATATTGGCGGCAAAGAGTAGTGGAGTGCCTTCAAGCTTATATTACAAAAAATTAATATCAATGCTTACTTTTCCAGAGGTTGAGGAAATTTGTCTAGGTTATACCAATAAAAGTACTGGGGGTTCAGGTGGTGGTGAGGGTTTTTCTCACTCTATAGCTGCAGCACTAATAAAATCTATTAGAGTTGGAATTAAAGAGATTAATCATTTTGAAGAAATTGGGATACTCGAGAAAGGTATTGGACGTGATAGAATAAGCGATATTTGTGCAAATATTATTAAAGAAGAATTGATTGCGTTTACTCAAGATATTTGCGCTAAACATGTCATACCACTTAAGCAATTTAGGGTTAAAAATTCAAGATTTAATTTTGAATTTAAGAGATGGGAACATAATATTGTTTCTCTTCCTTTAAATCCAACTAATAACAAACCCATTTTATTAGTACCTGAAAGTATTTTAAGAGAGCTTCCTAGTATTAACGCAGATGGGTTCCTTGATTGGGCTTGGTCGAATGAAAATGAAACCTTGAGAACTGATTTTAATTTTGAAATCAAAAGTAAAATAAATAAAGAAGACATTATTAAGGTTGCTTCAAATAGGGTTGACTTTTTGGAAAGGTATGTGAATTATGTAGAAAGTAAAGTTTCATTACCCTACGATATAGATAAGGATCCAAGTGGAATTTATAAATGGTATGAACAATCTCAAAAAATTCAACAAATGAAACCTATAGAACTGCCAATTCCTAACGATCATGTTGAATTAGCTGCCTTAGTTAAATTACTTATCGAAAGCTTCAATTCGTTTATAATTAACAATTCAGGTTATAAACTATTGTGGAATGAAACACCTCTAACACCAAAAAGAGAAGAAGCTTCTCAATTATTATTCTTTGGATTAGTTAAGGAACACTGTAAGGCGAATAATATTGATTTTTCTAGGGAAGTCAATCAAGGAAGAGGCCCTGTAGACTTCAAATTTTCAAATGGACACCAAGATAGAGTATTAATTGAGGTAAAAAGGGCAAGTAGTTCTAAATTAAAACAAGGTTTGCTAAATCAATTACCCCAGTATCTAGATAGTGAAGATATTCAAATTGGCTACTATGTTGTAATTGTACAAAAAGAAGAAGAGTACAAAAAAATTAGTGGTCTTAAAGGAGAAGCAAAGAAATTAAGTGAAGAGTTAGGTAAATTTATAGATGTTTTTGTTATTGACGCAATTTATGATAAGCCTTCAGCTTCTAACATTAAATAAATACAACTACATTTTGACATATAACTTATATAAAGAAGTCTTAAAAGCATTTAAGACTTCTTTATACGTATTGAAAAGCTAATTCATTAGCTATACTGTTCAATTAGACTTTAATATAGAAGAAAAAATGGTAAGATATTATCGGTAGTAAGGGTGTGTTAATATGTGGGAAAATCCATGGTTTGTTGGTATTGGAGGTGGAATAATAAGTGGTTTATTTGTATTTTTTATGACTAATTTTATTTTTAATAAAATAAGTAAAAAAGACTACTTAAAAAAAGTACATCAAAGTAATAAGGAAATGATAAGCTTATTAATACTCTCCATTTCAGAAGGAGAGCTTCCCTCCTTAAAGATACTCAATTCATTATTATCGTCATTATCTAGAAAATATAATGTTAAACTACAAGATATGAATAGTATAAAGGAAAATCTTGAGGATCTTATAAGAGAAGTTTTTGATACTAACTTTATAGCTATTGATAAAAAAATTAGTATATCAGAGAGTCTAGAGAAGATGATAATAAAAATTGAAAGAGAAGATTTTAAAAAGAAAGAAGAAAAGAAAGTGGGACGAAATACATACATAAATACTAATAAATTATCTTTATTTGTACCAACATCAGTTATGGCAATGACAGTAACTATTGGTTTAAGTTTCGCTCTAATTTACACAAAGGATAATCAAGTTAATTTATTATTTGATAACGATATTTCCTTTATCACGTTGTTATTGGGAGTTACATTAACAATTGTAGTTACACTCATGTCATTTATATCAACTAAAATAAGCAAAGAAAAACAGTTAAAATTAAATGAAATGTATAAAAAAACTCTATTATTTAAAAAAAGACCAGGTATAACCGATAAAGAAGATTGTTGAATAGAAGAATAATTCTCTGTTTATAGGGGCTTATAATAGTAATTTATAAGATTTTAAAAAGTAGAGAACGATCCCTATAAAAAAGGAACTATATTAATTTCAATTATTCAACACTGGGTAGGGGAGAATGTTAGTAGTATGGAAGGAAATATTTAAAGAGAAGTATTATTTACAGCTTTTCGTTTTCAGTAGTTTAAGTCTTATTAGAATAACTAAATTGGTTATTATGTTATTCTCTTTGCTTTAGGAATGGGATCGATGTATTTAAAACAATTTTAAGACTGTAGTTACTGTTCTAAAAAAGTTTTTGCAGACTCCTCATTTAGAATAGATCCCTAAGTGTTCATAAACCCAAATTTGTTTCCGTTGAGAGATTGTGTATTGAGAATGTAAAACATCCTCGTAATCGTATTCTATTGATAACTTTTCGTTTATCTCTGGCTGAAGTGTCAAGTTCGTCCAGACATCTTGGTTATTTTCTTTGAACTCATCTTGTAATTCCTCAAATGAGTCAAGTAATTGTAATAATAAATCATCATAAATGTCCTCACTAACATGAAAATGTTCATGGATATTATGAGAATAGATATAATCCTCACTTTGCGGAGGATTGAAATAAAAGAAAACCTCAGAAGAATCGTCGAGTATTTCTGCATAAAGAATGACTTTTTCCCATTTGGAAGGAATGATTTCGTTAATGCTTCTGCTATCTGTTGATATAATTCACCCATTTTTCTGTTTCCATGCTAACCTCCAGTTTTCAAGAACTATTTCAAATTTAGATTTAGGTAGCTAATTAAAAATTCTTTATCATCCTCGTCTTTAGGCAAAATACCAAGAGTTTTGTACTCCCATAATGCAATTCTTTGATACCCATCTAACTCAGTTGCCAAAATATCGTCATCATTATAATCTAGTTGTAATTGACCATTGCTCTCCAATGTCAATGTAAGGTTAGTCCAAACCTGATCAATATTATTTTTGTGCTCAACTCTTAATTCCTCAAAAAGTTCTCGGATTTCTCTTAATAAAGTTTTGAAGACATCTTTACTTACGTTGTATTGGGCAGGTATATCTTGTGAATAAATAAGTTGATGTTTTTCTGGTGTCTTGAAGTGAAAGAGAACCATGATAGAGTCATTTAATACTTCTGTATAAAGATAAATTTTTGTCCATTCACAAGGTATGATGTCATTTAATTTCTGACTAATAAGCTGATACAAATCTTGCATTTTTTTAGTTTCCAATCTTTTCACCTTCAATCGTTGAGAAATCTTAGTTATCAAAAATAGCCCAGCAGAGAAGGGCTGAGCCATTTTTTTGATTTATAGACCGAAGTAGTTTATTACAAATTCTTTATCGTCCTCATCTTTAGGCAATATCCCTAAATTTTGATATTTCCAAACATCTCGTCTTTGAAGGTCATCAAGTTCAGACGATAAAACATCATCATAATTATAATCAATTGAAATCTTTCCGGTGTTTTCTAATTTTAAAGTGAGATTTGTCCAAATATCTTGGTTGCCTAGTTTAAATTCTTCTTTTAGTTCTTCAAATATCTCTTGAAGTTCAATTAGCAGTTGATCGTAACTCTCTTCGCTTACATTAAATTGTTCAGGTATATTATGAGAATATAAAAATAATCACTATTATTTGATGTTGTAAAATAAAAGTATATATCTGCTGAGTCATCAAGTATTTCAGCATATAAAACTATCTTTTCCCATTGAGATGGGTCATTTCATTTAGATATTCAGCAATCTTTTGATATAGTTCACCTATTTTTACAGTTTCCATTAAATTAACCTTTAACTTTGAATTGTTGATGGCATTATTTAATATTTAAATAATCCTTAACAAATTCTTTATCCTCTTCGTCTTCAGGGAAAATACCCAAGTTATTGTACTCCCAAATCATTTGTCTTTGGTATTCGTCCAAAGTAGATTCAATAACATCTTCATAATCATAATCAATTGAGAACGTTCCATTGCTTTCAAGATTCAGTGTCAAATTTGTCCATGCTTCAGGATTATTTTCTTTAAACTCATTGTGTAACTGTTTAAATAACTCTTGAAGATCTATTAATAGTTCGGTATAAATCTTTTTACTGACTTGAAATTGTTCTGGAATGTCGTGAGAGTATATATATTCATCGTTTTCTGGTGTTTGAAAGAAAAAATACACTTCTCTGGAGCCGTCTAGTATTTCGGCATAAAGAACAATTTTACTCCAATCAGCAGGAATTATTTTTCCTATGACATCAGTTATTTGTAGATAAGTGCTTTCTAACATCATTAACCCAACTTTATTAAATTGGATTTTCAGGATATTCTTCTAAATATTTTTTAATTAATTTTTGTAATGATGGATCCTTAGGTTCTTCCCCTAAATATTTAAATTTCCAGATGATGAGCTGATCACTGAAACTATAATCAGTCTTAAACCAATCTGTATAATCAAAGTTGACAGTTAATTTTCCTGATCTCTCTAGGCTAAGAGTGAAGGAATAAAATAATTCTTGATCATGATTTTTGAAAACATCTCTCATTTTTTCGCTTAGTTTAAATAATTCCATCTCATACTGATCGAATTCATTTTCGTCAATATCAAATTGAAACGGAATTTCAAGACTGTACTTAAAATGATTAGGTTCATTTTGAGAATTATAAAAAAAGTAAGTGCCTCCGCCTGTCTCTGAAACCTGAGCATAGAACAAAAATTTCTCCCATGGTTCTGGTATCATTTCGTTAACGGTTTCAGCGATGCTTCTATATAATGCATTTAATTCATTTTCCAACAAGAATCAACCTCCAGCTTGATTTTTTATAAATTTCTTAAATAATCCTTTGCCTTCAATTCTGTAAATAACCTCAAAAGAGTCTGGTCTTAGAGAGTCTCCTAAATATTTCGGTCGAATTCTTACTGAGACTTTCCTCGGTGGTTCCTCTTTTAGAGCCGCCGCCCATTCGGTCTCCATTTTGTACCATTCTCCGCCAGAACGGTTAATTTGGCTATTTTGAGCAACTAAGTTATCTAGTTCTCCAGAACCTCTGAATTGTGATCCTATCAAATGCCCGCCATCGTCATCAGGTAATCGATCTTGAGGCTTACCAGCGTTTGATTGCGCATATTGATTTCGTTTTGCTTCTCCTAATTGTAAATCAGCTTCAACTTTTGTAATTCTACCATAGTTGTCTGTATTGTATGTGTAGCCCTCTTTTGTTTTATATTCGACATTCGGTTTCAATACTTTCTTTCTGCTCCATTTCGCATAATGTTCGCCGTATTTGACGGTTACCGGCGGTACATGTGGCGCTGGAGTTCTTCTTCCGCTTGATGACGTTCCGTATGGTTTCGGAAGGATGACCTTGGCGAATTTTTGCAGTCCCTCTTTAAGTGTGACCCCGTTGACTGCGTTGTAAGGAACGCCTGCCGGCACTAAATCGTGACGGGGATGATAGGGGAGAATATCCGCAAGTGTGAGATCTCCGATTTGATTTAACTTGGTTTTGACGTGTTTTTTTGATACTTCTATGCCTTTGTTTACTTTTTGTTTGACGTGATCAACGGTTTGTTTTGAGACCGTTATGGCTTTTTGGGCTGTTGCTGATTTGCTTGCTGCTGTTTTGACTTTGGTCGTCACTTTGGCAGCTGTGCCTGTTTTAGAGACGGCGCCAACACCTTTTGTGCCGACAATTGATGTGACAACCGTGCCAACCGCATATGACACCCATCTTGCTCTTGAGTAGGTGTCGCCATTCACCATGTCTTTTTGATACGATTCTTCGATTGCTGCTGAAATGGCTTCATACGTTTTGATCGGGTGAGCCACAGCTCCTGTAATCGCTTCAACAGTTCCGCCCGGATCTGTGACCATATCCCATAGGCCTACTACCGCGTCTTTTCCGGAATCATAAAGGCCGACGGCAACCCCTTTGAAGCCTGCTTCAAGCTCACGCGTGTTTTCAATTTGGGTGAAGTATCTCTGCTGTTCTGCTGTCAGATTTTCATAGCCAATCGTCTTTGCCATTGAGTAGAATTCATCGGCATCCGCATAATCATAGTTTTTCAGTCTTTCTTTCAGCTTTTCAATCTCGCGTTTCTTCGCTTCCTCTTTCTTAATCTTCAAGTAAGCCTCAGTCCGCTTTTCAATGTCGCCCTTTTTCTTATGTATGTCACTCTCACGGTACGCCTTGGCGTTGTAGTGGATGGGTGTGGCGTTTTTGCCTTTGCCCGTTGCTTCTTGGAGCTTTTGGAAGTCGGATTTGATGAATTGTTCGTTTGGTTCTGACAGGGCGTATTCAGTCTGCAGGTCTTCGTCCAAGGCGTCCAATTTTTCCAGTGTTTTTTTGCGTTTATCGTTGGCATCGGCCAGCTCGTCTTTGAAGGTTTCTGTTGAAAACAGGTCGAGCGGGAGGATGTCGTCGATATCGTTCAGGATGTCTTTCATCGCTTTTTTCTGTTCGGACATGATGGATTTTGATTTTTTATGGGCATTTGCCAGTTCGTGCTCCAGGAAGGACTCTTCGATGTATGCGTCTGAGAGGCCTTTGTCTTCGGCGGCTCCGGCGATGCTGTTGAAAAATGCGATTTTCATGTCGATGTAGTCGATCCATTGGTCGGTGACGCCGACGTGGTCGTGATAGAAGGCTTTGATGTTGCTGGCGCCTTTTCCTGAAAATTCGCTGTCACTGAGATCAGCGACACTTTTTAACGCTTTTCTCAAGTTGACCATTTGCGTTCTTAGTTCTTTGTACTCTTTTGCACGGTCTGTCGCTTCCGAAAGCAGTGTTTTCGCTTCAAATACTTTCATGACCATTTCCCTTCTTTTGTTCACTCAATATCAAAATTTTACCACGGGGCGGGATGAGGGTGGGGGTGAGAACGTGTTTTGGTGGAAAAATGAGTCATTTGGCATGTGTCTAAGTGCATGGTTTTGATAAGATGATGATAGATCAATAAAAAGGGGAAGAGCTCATTTGGATAAAGACTTCTTAATCATAAAGATCAAGGATATTCAAAAAGGTGACACGCTAACGAACCGCGCTTGCGGGAACTGGGATATGAAATTGTCCAGAGCAAAGGAATGTAAACGGGCAATTGTTGTTCGGAGCGGTGTGATTTTAAATGTTTACAAGATCGTTGACGCTTGGGAATCTGATGAACCAGCCAAAATCACTAAAACGAACGATAGAGTCCGGTTTCAATTGGCAGAGTGCCGAGACTATTCTTATTTGATTGGCGGTACGCTGAAAACAAAAACGCAAAATCCGGTTTCGAGTCTATCCTTAGAAACCTTAATGGAACTAGTAAAATAAAAGGGGTCCAGCATGTATCTCTATAAAGTAAACAATCAAAATCAAATCGAAGATATTCGCGAGAAACCGTTTAAAAAAGAAAAAGAGATTCAGGATTTATGTGAAGCCAATCTTCAGCAAATGTTGGGGCTAGGGTTTGTGAAATCTGAATTCAGAATCAGTAATTTCCGCATTGATACGTTAGCGTTTGATGCTGAGACGAAATCTTTTGTGATTATCGAGTATAAAAATACGAAAAACTTCAGTGTTGTTGATCAGGGCTACGCCTACTTAGCGGCAATGCTCAATCATAAAGCAGATTTCATTCTTGAGTACAATGAAAATCATGATCTTCCGTTAAAGCGGGATGATGTAGACTGGTCGCAGTCGAAGGTCATTTTTATCTCACCTGTATTTACAGTGTATCAAAAGCAATCGATCCATTTTAAAGATCTGCCAATTGAATTGTGGGAGATTAAAAGGTACGAAAATGATCTGATCCAGTTGAATCAAATGAAGGCTGATGGCGTCTCCGAGTCGATTAAGACCATTTCGCAGCAAAGTGAGACCATTCAAGAGGTCAGCAAAGAAATTAAAGTGTTTTCTGAAGAGGATCATCTTGCAGATAAACCGTTTGACATCATAGAGCTTTATCAGCAGCTAAAGGAATTCATTTTTAATTTGGACGATCATATTTCAATCAAACCGACAAAGCTTTATATTGCGTTTACATCAAATAAGCGAAATTTCACTGACATTCTTCTTTTAAAAAGCGGACTTAAGCTGTGGGTGAATATGAAAAAGGGAGAATTGCATGATCCCGAGGACAGAATGCGCGATGTCTCTGAGACCGGCCACTGGGGAAATGGCGACTATGAGATTTTCATAAAAGATGATGAACACATTGAATATATCATGGGATTGATCAAACAATCCTATGAGAAAAATAAGTGAGAACTTCCATTGAGAAGTTCTTTTTTATTGTGGCATGCTAAAGAAGAATTCATTTCAGTCCCTTTCAGTGTCTGTAAAAATGAAATGTACAAACCGACAAAAGACCTATAAAATGAGAAAGCTACCATGAGAGAACAGAAGGGTGAGAAGAGACAATGAGTTATAAATTGGGTGCGCTGCTTTTATCTATTTTATTCCTATTATCGGCGTGTTCTGATAGCGGAGCTTCTGATAAGGATCAAGAAAAGCAAGCCGTGAAGAAGGCGAGCGTTGCGAAGCTGACGGAGCAGGAAGTAAAATCAGCTTTGAAAAACGATATTGATTCGATCTTTAATGCATTTGATAAAGCGGGAAAAGAAAACGGCTGGAGCACGGCAAACAAGGCGGATTTCAACAAGCTACGGCCTAGTGTGCTGCCTTATGCAACAGAAACGTTTGCAGATCAGACCTTAAAGGATTTGGCCGGAGAGTACTTTTGCGAGTGTGATGCTCCTTTTCACCCCGGCACTGATTTCGATGTGCGTTTTACTTATGAACAGAACAAGAATAAGATAGAGGCTTCATCAATAGACCCGGCAACAGAGTTAAACAATATGGGCACGTTATGGACGTTTGAATTGGTGAAGGAAGATGGCGATTGGAAGATCAACAAATGGGACAGTAAGTCGCTTCAAGGGGATGATATCAAGCTGACAAAAGAAGAAGCGAAAACGATTCTGTCTAGAAACGGTGAAACGGCGGAATTTGTGAAGTCCTATGAATCGAAGGCTGCTGGCGGAACAGCTTATCTTTTCAATGTGAAAAGTTCAAATGGGGAAAGAAAGGCAGCGATCAGCTCAAAGGATACCAGTCTGGTAAGTGATAATGAAAACGAGACTGAGGCCCCGGAGCAAGAGACAGCTCAGAAGACTGCGGAAACCGCATCGCCCGATACAGCGGATACACAGAGCAGTGAGCAGACAACGGGAAGCACAAAAGCAGATTATGTTGCCAAATTGTCAGCGACAGAACAGAAAGAAAAGCACAATGACTATCAAAGTGATTATCAGATGATTGAGGATTACGGTTACAACTATCAAATGTGGGACGGATTGCTGAACGAGATATACGGCGTGCTGCAAAAACAGCTTCCTGCTTCAGACATGGCGGCATTAAAAGTGAAACAGCGCCAATGGGTGAAGGATAGGGATGCTGCGGCCCAGAAACGATATGATGAGGAGGGCGGCGGTTCATTATCCCGAGTCGTCCAAACAGAAGAGCTTGCCAAACAGACGAAAGAGCGCTGTTACGAGCTGGTGAATACGTATTTGAAATAAGATTGACATGGGACCCTTGCATAAAGGGTTCTTTTTTATGAAAAAAACAAATTGACAGGATGAAAAAGCAATTTCTTCCTTCTGTATTGTTTTCAAAATTTGGGATTGATAGAATATGACATATCTCATAGAGAAGGAGGGAAGCCGTTGAGTCAAGCCATACCGTCTTCGCGTGTTGGTGTTAAGATTAATGAATGGTATAAAATGATTCGCCAGTTCAGTGTTCCGGATGCTGAGGTTCTGAAAGCGGAGGTGGAGCAGGACATTCAGCAGATGGAAGAAGACCAGGATTTGCTGATCTATTATTCTCTGATGTGTTTTCGTCACCAGCTGATGCTTGATTATTTGGAGCCGGGACAAACATACGGGAATCGCCCTACAGTGACAGAGCTTCTTGAAACGATTGAGACCCCTCAGAAAAAACTCACAGGCCTTTTGAAATATTACTCTTTGTTTTTCCGCGGCATGTATGAATTTGATCAAAAAGAATATGTTGAAGCCATCGGGTATTATCGCGAGGCGGAGAAAGAACTGCCGTTTGTGTCAGATGAAATTGAGAAAGCGGAATTCCATTTTAAAGTGGCCGAAGCGTATTATCACATGAAGCAAACCCATGTGTCGATGCATCATATTCTTCAAGCCTTAGACATTTATCAAAACAATCCCCTATACAGCATTAGAACGATACAAAGCTTGTTTGTGATCGCCGGCAATTATGATGATTTCAAACATTATGATAAAGCGCTCCCGCATTTAGAGACGGCGCTCAAATTGGCAACGGACATTCAAAACGATCGGTTTATCGCCATTTCTCTATTGAACATTGCAAACAGCTATGACAGATCAGGAGACGATCAGATGGCTGTAGAACATTTCCAAAAAGCGGCGAAAGTAAGCAGAGAGAAAGTGCCTGATCTGCTTCCGAAAGTCTTGTTTGGATTAAGCTGGACATTATGTAAAGCGGGCCAAACACAGAAGGCGTTTCAGTTCATAGAGGAAGGATTAGACCATATCACAGCACGTTCTCACAAATTTTATAAAGAATTGTTTCTGTTCTTGCAGGCCGTGTACAAGGAGACTGTTGACGAACGAAAAATTCATGATCTTTTAAGCTATTTCGAAAAAAAGAACCTGCACGCTTACATTGAAGCATGTGCCCGGAGTGCTGCCGCTGTTTTTGAAAGCAGCTGTCACTTTGAACAAGCCGCTGCGTTTTATCGGAAAGTGCTGAAAGCCCAAGAAGATATTCTAAAAGGAGAGTGTTTATATGCCTATTAAGAAAAAAGTGATGATGTGCCTGGCTGTTACTCTAGTTTTCGGAAGCATGTCGTTTCCATTCCTGACAAACTCCGGCGGATTTAAGGAAACAACAGATCGAAATACGACGTATATCGATCATTCCCCTTACAAACTTAGTGATCAGAAGAAAGCCCTTAGCTAGGGCTTTTTCTTGCTTTACGGAAGACGTTCCATTTTCCACAGCGGCATTCCTTCTATTTCTAACGCAAGACACTCGAAACAACCAAACCATTTGAGGTATAATGGATAAAGTGAATAACAGTATTTAGATTGATATATATGAAAGAGAGTGGAACATCATGGGCCGTAAGTGGAACAATATTAAAGAGAAGAAGGCGTCTAAGGACGCAAATACGAGTCGAATTTATGCGAAGTTTGGCCGTGAGATTTATGTGGCGGCGAAACAGGGCGAGCCTGATCCGGAATCCAACCAGGCGCTGAAGGTTGTGCTTGAGCGTGCGAAGACTTACAGCGTGCCGAAAAACATCATTGAACGTGCGATCGAGAAGGCGAAGGGCGGAGCGGAAGAGAATTACGATGAGCTTCGTTATGAGGGCTTCGGGCCGAACGGATCAATGATTATCGTTGATGCGCTGACGAATAATGTAAACCGTACGGCGCCGGAAGTGCGTGCGGCGTTCGGGAAAAACGGCGGAAACATGGGTGTGAGCGGATCTGTTGCTTACATGTTTGACGCGACGGCTGTAATCGGTGTGGAAGGCAAAACTGCTGACGAAGCGCTTGAAATCCTGATGGAAGCGGATGTTGATGTACGTGACATTTTAGAAGAGGATGACAGCGTGATCGTATATGCTGAGCCTGATCAATTCCATGCGGTGCAAGAGGCGTTTAAAAACGCGGGTGTCGAGGAATTTACAGTAGCGGAGCTGACAATGCTTGCGCAAAGTGAAGTAACGCTTCCGGATGATGCAAAGGAACAGTTTGAAAAATTGATTGATGCATTAGAAGATTTGGAAGATGTTCAACAGGTATATCATAACGTTGATTTAGGTGAGTAAGGAGTGAGCAGGCTGTTATGGCCTGCTTTTTTTGTCCTGGAAATTGTTTTAGCTGTCTGTAGGCGGCCGCCTATACGATCTATAAGATATTCTCATACTCTGGACTGTAACCTATGTGAAGGAGAGAGTGAATATGACTGATACAAGACATATGTATGGCGGACCTGGTTTTGGTCATTATCAGGGCTTTGGTATTGGCCACCCGGGTTATGGCATGTATGGAGGCCACCCGGGCTTTGGCATGTATGGAGGCTACCCAGATCACGGCATACATGGAGGTGTTGGCGGCTATCCGGGATATGGAACGTACGGAGGATACGGAGGATCCGGCGGTTACCCAAGCGGCGGCTATGGAGGCTCTCCGGGAACTGTAAATTATCCGAACATGCACCATGAAAATGATGGCCATCACCACTATTATCACCATCATCATGATGGAAAAGATAATCTTCATCACCATCATCACCATGTTGGAAAGGATAATTATCACCACCATCATGATGGTCATTATGGCCACCATCACCACCATATGGGCCACTGGGGAAAAGACGGTTATAAATAAAGAAGATGATGGTATAAAGAGGACACTCTTGCAGATCAAGAGTGTTTTTTATCTTTTTTCTTGACTGTTCAGTCTGGAAACTGGTAACATTTGTTTCAGGAGGTGATCGTTTTTTGGGGAGGAATAAAGAATTTGATACGGCACTTGTTCTTCACAGGGCGATAGAGGTTTTTGGAGAGTATGGCTACGAAGGAACGTCTCTTCAGGGTCTGCTCTCTCATTTAGGCATTGCGCGCCAGAGCTTGTATGATACGTATGGCACGAAGCGTGATTTGTTTTTGTCCGCGGTGAAATCGTATCTTGAAGGGAAAAACGCTGCAGTTATGGAAAGGCTTGAAGCGCCAGGATCTGTAAAGGAAGCCATTCGTGATATTTTTCAGGAAGGTGTCAATGCCCTGAGGGATCCGGAACGGGCGAAGGCGTGCTACATTATGAACAGTGCGATTGAACAGATCCCGCATGACCCTGAGCTTGCCCGGTATTTTGACAGACAATCCAAGCAGCTTGAGGACGCTTTTTATCAGGCGCTTTTAAGGGCGAAGGATCAAGGAGAATTGAATGGCGAAGATCATGATATATCTGCGCTCGCCCGGTACCTGAATCAGAGCAGGCTGTCACTGACATTTATTGCAAAAGTGACGGCAGATATGGATCGTCTTAAGGACCATGTTGACGTGAGTTTATCAGTGCTTGATTAACATGTGGTAAAGAATGCTTTGCCCATGTGTGTATTTTTCGGACTGAATGGTCTGAAAATAAAAAAAGAGGTGATGATGAATGTTGATGAATGAATTTGAAAAAGCATGTGAAACATTGAGAAAGTTTATGGCTTATATGCTTGAGAAGGACATGAAGAGCTGGATGGAGCTTTGGGATGAGAATGCTGTATTTGAGTTTCCTTATGCGCCGGAGGGATCACCAAAAAGAATAGAAGGAAAAGCGGCCATTTACAACTATATTAAGGATTATCCTAAGCAGATCCATCTTTCTTCATTTACCACTCCGACAGTGTACCGTTCAGCAGACTCGAATACGGTGATTGCGGAGTTTCAATGTGACGGCCATGTGATTGAGACTGGACTGCCTTATCGCCAAAGCTATATCAGTGTCATCGAAATGAGAGACGGCCGCATTGTGCGTTATAGGGATTATTGGAATCCGCTTGTTGTAAAAGAGGCCTTTGGAGGATCATTTTTGCAAACAGAGGAGAGTGGGAAATGATGAAACAGAATCCGATTTTAATCACGGGCGGGACTGGCACAGTCGGCAGCCGAATCGCCAGCCGTTTAATAAAGCTGGGATACAGAGTGCGTATTGCAAGCCGAAAAAAGGGCGCGCTTGCAAGTGCGGAGCATGTGTATTTTGATTGGAAGGATGCCTCCAGTTTTACGCCTGCTCTAGAACAGGTAAAAGACATCTATCTTGTTGCTCCGGTCGGTGTACTTGATCCGGCTCCCTATGTGCTTCCCTTTTTAAAGGAAGCAAAGCGTCTCGGCGCAAAGCGGGTAGTGATGCAAAGTGCGTCTGTTGTCTCCGAGAACGGTCCCGTGTTTGGCGCGCTTCACCAGGCAGTGCGCGAGTTTCCTGAATGGACGGTGCTGCGGCCCTCATACTTTATGCAAAATTTCATCAATGTCCAGCATCGCATGTCTATTCAAACGGAGGGCCGCATCACAACGGCTTCGGGTGAAGGAAAACTTGGGTTTATTGACGCTGATGACATCGCAGAAACAGCCGTCAGGGCTTTGATTGATGATGTTCCTCATCAAACACATCATATTCTGACAGGTCCCGAGGCGCTGAGCTATGCCGAAGCGGCGGAGATCATTGGAGCTGCGGCGGGACGCCGGGTGGAGCATGTCAGCATTTCTCGTTCCGAGCTGCAGCATAAAATGGAGGCAGGAGGTTTGCCCGCGGATTATGCCCATTTTATGGCGAAGCTTGATGAGGCAATCAGCCATGGTGCGGAACATCGGGTAACGGATACAGTGAAGCGTGTGACGGGAAAAGAACCTCGTTCGCTGTCAGAGTTTGCGGCTGCTCATGCTGCATATTGGAAACACTGATCTCATTTTGGACTAAATAGTCTAGAAAGACCTTCGGCGCTTCCGAAGGTCTTCTTATTGAAAAAGCTAAGTCGTGTTTTAGTCATAATCATGCCTCCTGCCTCATACCTATTAAGGTCATTGTTTTTGAGAAAGGAGGAGCCGGAATGAAGGATATGCAGCCGTTTACGCCTGTCAAATCATATACGCCCTTTCACAGCCGTTTTGATCCCTGTCCGCCCATAGGGAAGAAATATTACAGAACGCCCCCTAACCTTTATATGACCTTTCAGCCTGAGCACATGGAGCAGTTTTCGCCGATGGAGGCTTTGAGGAAAGGCACCCTTTGGAAGGATCTCTATGATTTTTATGAAAACCCTTATCGAGGGGGAGACGCACATGGCAAAAAAGGTTGACGCCGAATATTATCGTCAGCTTGAGCAAATACAGGCTGCTGATTTTGTGCTTGTTGAGCTGAGTCTTTATTTAAATACACATCCTCATGATGAAGATGCGCTGAAGCAATTCAATCAATATTCCGGCTATTCAAGGCACTTAAAAAGACAGTTCGAATCCTCTTACGGACCGCTTCTGCAGTTCGGCAACAGCCCCGCGGGCAAGGATTGGGATTGGGGAAAAGGGCCATGGCCGTGGCAAGTATAAGGAGGAATGCCTGAATGTGGGTGTATGAAAAGAAGCTGCAATACCCTGTCAAGGTCAGTACGTGCAACCCGACGCTGGCGAAGTATTTGATTGAGCAGTATGGCGGAGCGGACGGCGAGCTGGCCGCAGCTCTCCGGTATTTGAACCAGCGTTATACGATTCCTGATAAGGTCATCGGCCTTTTAACAGATATCGGCACGGAGGAGTTTGCCCATTTGGAAATGATTGCGACCATGGTCTATAAGTTGACGAAAGACGCCACACCGGAGCAGCTGCGTGAAGCTGGGCTTGGCGATCATTACGTCAATCACGACAGCGCGCTTTTTTATCATAATGCGGCGGGCGTGCCGTTTACCGCGAGCTATATCCAAGCGAAGGGCGATCCGATTGCCGATTTATACGAAGATATTGCCGCAGAAGAAAAGGCGCGGGCGACGTATCAATGGCTGATTGATATTTCGGATGATCCTGATTTAAACGACTCCCTGCGTTTTTTGCGAGAGCGTGAAATCGTACACTCTATGCGCTTCAGAGAAGCGGTTGAAATTTTAAAAGAAGAACGGGATAAAAAGAAGATTTTCTAATAGGCAGATTGGCCTCTCTTTCATACACCCTTTTACATACAGAGAAAATGGTCTGTTTTTGCAGTTTGGTCTGCATTATAATCAAGGTGTGTGTGCAAGCTTACTTTTTGATTGGGAGGCCTTTATGTCAGCTTTTAAGATTGAGAACGAAACGATTGCAGATGGATTTTACGCGTGTCCGGCCGTCTATGAGGATGCAGAATCGATTACCGGGTTGCTCGTCCGAACAGCTGAATGGCTCCGGGATCGGGGTTCTAACCAATGGAGCGGACTTCTGAAAGGGCAAGATATACATGATATTACGGGGTCAATTGAAAAGGGACATGCGTTTGTGTTTAAAAAAGATGATGAGCTTGCGGCTGTCGTGATGCTGCTGCCTGAACCGAGCGAGTGGGACCGGACGCTTTGGGGAGACGATGGGCATGAGGAGTCCATTTATTTGCATCGCCTCGCAGTAAGCCGCCGGTTTGCGGGACAGGGGCTAGGAGCCCGCGTCCTTCAGTGGGCGGAGACGGGCATACACTTTCCGGAAAAAACGCGGATCCGGCTTGACTGTGTCGCTGATAGCGACGCCCTGCATTCCTTTTATCGGCGTATGGGATATGAATTCATGGGTGCTGATGCGTCCGGATATCATTTGTTTGAGAAAGAGATTACGGCAGAATAAGCGTCCTTTGCAGGGGGCTTTTTTGTCTTTTCTAAAAGGGAGGGCAGGCGATGTGTGGCCAATATTATTTGTGACAGGGATTGTGACGGCTTGTCTGTTTGCTGGCGTATCCGTTTTGATGCGGATGAGATTTCCTGACAAAAGTCGGCCGGAATGGATGTTGGCCGGGCTGATCGTCCTTGGTGTGTTTGCGATCTGGTACAGCCTCGTGTATGTACGCGGCTGGGAAGGGGCTGCGCTCGGAATGCTTGGATTCAATGTCATTTTCGGAGCCATTGCCGGATATTTGATCGATAAGGCCATCCGGCGTTACAGGAAAAGATAAGGCTGCTGCCGTCTCTCATCATGTCGAAATTTTCACAGACCGGCAGGAATTTTCTTTCGAAAGGAGAAATACATATTACTTTAAAATGAAAGCGTTTTCCAAAGCAGGAAGGTGATGTTGATGATACACAGTGTGACAAATGGGCTGAATCGTTTTTGTACGTGGGTGATGAGACTGGCCTATTTGAATGTGCTTTGGATTTTGTTTTCTCTTGCAGGCCTGGTTGTGTTTGGGCTGATGCCCGCTACTGCCGCGATGTTTACAGTGGCGAGAGAATGGGCGAAGGGGAATACAGATGCCCCGGTGTTTTCTGTCTTTTTTCGGACGTTTAAAAAGGAATGGCGGGCATCACAGATCCTCGGGCTTATCGTTGTGACGGCTGCCCTGTTTCTGTTTGCGGATATGCGGATAGCGGCTCAGATGGACCAGCCTGTGCTCGTCAATGTATTCCTGAGCATTAGTTTGATTTTCGCGTTTGTTGTGCTGTATGTGTTCCCGGTATTTTCTCATTTTGACGTAAAAATCAGAGAGGTGCTGAGCATCAGCTTTTTGATTGCTTTCAGCCGTCCGGCGGTGACACTTTTGATGGCAGCGGGCGCTGTCGGTGTGCTTTGTCTCGTTCTGTTTCATGTCACGTTTCTATTGTTTTTCAGCGGGAGTTTACTCAGCCTGATCTTAACGAAGCTGTCCTTTAAAGCGTTTCGGTCAATGGATCAGCGGCAGGAGAAAGAAAAGGCGGCATGAAGAAAAGAGTTGCTGGCTGGTACAGGCGGATGAAGATTAAGGATAAGCTGTTTGTGTTTCTATCGTTGATTATGGCCGTATCCTTTCTATTTGTATACAGCGGGGTCCAGTATGCCTTTCATGTGTATGATGAGCAGATTTACCGCAAGTCCTCGGAGGTGCTTCGCATGTCTTCTGAAAGGATCGAAGACGAGCTGAAGAAGATAGAGGATGTGTCATATGAAATCATTACAGACGAACAGATTCAGCGCATCCTGAGCATGCAAAATCGGGATGATACGTATGATCAATATCAAATGAAGCAGGAGCTTTGGGATCAGCTTGCGGGATATGCCAGTGATGAAAAGTACATCGATTCCATTCATTTGATTGATGCCCGCGGCTCAGAGTATTCAGCCGGAAGCAGTTCTTCAGATCTTTTGCAGCAGGAGCAGGAAGAGGTATTTAAGCGAGCGAAAGCGAAAAATGGAAGAAATCTTTGGATGACGCTCGGCGGGTCAGATCCTGTCCTGATTTCAGCACGGCAGATCAGGTCATATCACCAGCTGAGTCTGAACGGCTTGGGCATGGTGCTGATCCAAGTCAATGTAAAACAAATGATTCGTGATGTGCCGAAGGATTGGGGCGATTCAGTCGGAGACATTATGATTGCCGACCAAGGCGGGAATTTGGTGTATACGGCACATGCATCAGCGCATGTTCCTGAGGCAGCAAAAGAGACGCTGAAGCACCCCGGTTATGACTTGATAAAAAAGAATGGCAAACGTTACTTTATTTCTTATCTTCAATCATCCTACCAAAATTGGAGCTACTATAACGTTATCCCCTTTGATCAGATGTTCGCGAAAATTTCCTTTATGAAAACAGTGATCGGCACATGCTTTCTCCTCTTTTTCTGTGTGGTTTTGCTTTTCGGAAGGAAAATCGCCAACAGCATCACGGAGCCGATTGAACAGCTTGTGACCGCGATGAAATCGGTACAGCACGGCGGTATTGAAGCAGGTGTGTCGCTTTCTCTGCCGGAACATACACAGGATGAGGCCGGCATGCTGAACCGCCATTTCACTGTCATGATGAAACGGATTAATGAGCTGATGGAAGAAAATGTGGAAAAACAGCTCATTATTAAAGAAACCGAATTGAAAGCACTGCAAGCCCAGATCAATCCGCATTTTTTATATAACACGCTCGAGTCCATCAATTGGCTGGCCAAGGCGAATCAGCAAAAGCAAATCTCAAAAATGGTGGAATCGCTCGGTTTTCTTCTGAGAAACAGCATACATATGAAAAAGGATATCGTGACCATTCAGGAGGAGGCGGACATTTTACGTCACTATATGACCATTCAGCGATTTCGATTTGAAGAGCGCCTGAATTTCACGTTGGATATTGACGATGAGGTGAAGCATTGCCTCATTCCGAAACTGACGCTCCAGCCGCTTGCGGAAAATGCGATTCAATACGCGCTTGAACCCTTTACAAGACCGTGCGCCATCCGGATTCAGGCGAAAAAGGCGAAGGAATGTGTCTGTATTACGGTCGAAGATAACGGTCCTGGCATGGATGGACGGATTCTTGAATCAACGGGCGGAAGAGGAATCGGACTTTGGAATATTCGCGAGCGCATCAGCCTGACATTCGGAGAGCCATACGGCTTGCGGATTCATAGTGAGCATGAAAAGGGGACGAGGATTGTGATCACAATACCGTGTCGAAATGAGGTGGTGTGATGTATAAAATACTGCTGGCTGATGATGAGAGGATTATCCTTGAAGGAATGGCGGGAATCATTGAGTGGGAGTCGCTTGGCGCCTCATTGATCGGTAAAGCGCAGAACGGACATGAAGCATATGAAAAGATTGTACATAAGCAGCCGCATATCGTCATCACAGACGTCAAAATGCCCGGCATGGACGGGCTTGAGTTGATCAAAAAGGTGTCAGCCATCAGTCCGTCGGTGCAATTTATCGTCCTGTCCGGGTTTGGAGAGTTTGAGTACGCAAAGGAAGCCATGAAATATGGGGTGAAGCATTATTTGCTGAAACCCTGCAATGAACAGCAGATTATCAGCTCGCTGGAGGAAATCATTGCTGAGCTGAAGCGGCAAGATGTGCACAAAAAGAAAACAGCCCATCTGAAACACGAGCTGGACCATATCCGTTCCTTTGCAGCTGATCAATACTTGGAAGGCTTGATCGCCGGTGTGGCCCAGCTGTCTCCGCCGCCTTCACTTGCCGGAAAAAAGATCCGCCTCTTGATCTTAAAAGGGGAACAATCTATTGATGCCACAGCCAGAGAGGCACTCGGGTCGGCACTGACAGCGGTTAGCAGCAGCGGAGAATGGACCGTGCTCGCCGTAGTGGAGAACGCCACTGAAAAGGCGGCGGAGGTTTTTGCGGACCGCAAGATGGCCATCAGTCAGGCGGGAGAACTCCGGAACGCGGGGCAGCTGTTTCGTGACACAGCCGAAGCGTCTGGTGACCTGCACGGGAGCGCAGTGATTTCAAAAATGATCAGGCTCATTGCCGACGAGCTCGGAAATCCGAATCTGTCCTTAAAATGGGCGGCGAAGGATATGCTGTTTATGAATCCTGATTATCTCGGGAAGTTATTTAAGCAGGAAACAGGCGAGAAATTTTCCCAATATGTTACACGAGTGCGTCTTGAACATGCGATGAAACAGATGAAAATGAGGCGGGACGCGAGTGTATCAGAAATTGCTGAAGAAATCGGATTTGGCGATAATCCGAAGTATTTCAGTCTTGTTTTTAAAAAATATACCGGTCTGACACCGTCAGAATTCAGAAGAAAACAGGGAGGCGCTTCCGCAGGATAGCCATCTCTGTTTTTTTGACTTTCGCCACTGTTTTTTGAGTGTTTCGCCCTATCCGAACGCTTTAAAATAAAATGTAAGCACTTACATTAAAGGGGGGATTGGTTTGAAGAAGATTTGTTACGTTCTGTTATCGCTTGTCTGTGTCTTTATTTTCAGCGGGTGTTCTGTGGGCGAAGAGGCCTCGGGGAAAAAAGAAGACATTACGCTCAGAATCGCGTGGTGGGGCGGGCAGCCAAGGCATGATTATACGACAAAGGTAATTGAACTTTACGAGAAAAAGAATCCGCACGTCCATATTGAAGCGGAATTTGCGAACTGGGATGACTACTGGAAAAAGCTTGCGCCCATGTCTGCCGCCGGCCAGCTTCCTGATGTCATTCAAATGGATACCGCTTACTTAGCCCAATACGGAAAGAAGAACCAGCTGGAAGATTTAACGCCGTATACAAAGGATGGGACGATTGACGTCAGTTCAATCGACGAGAATATGCTGTCGGGCGGAAAAATCGACAATAAGCTTTATGGATTTACGCTAGGTGTCAACGTGCTGTCTGTGATTGCGAATGATGATTTGCTGAAAAAAGCCGGTGTGTCTATCAATCAGGAAAACTGGACGTGGGAGGATTACGAGAAGCTGGCGTATGATCTTCAGGAAAAAGCCGGTGTCTACGGTTCCAACGGAATGCATCCGCCTGATATTTTCTTCCCTTATTATTTGCGCACAAAGGGTGAGCGCTTTTATAAAGAAGACGGCACTGGCCTCGCGTATCAAGATGATCAGCTGTTTGTCGATTACTTTGAGCGGCAGCTGAGGCTGGTGAAAGCGAAAACGTCCCCAACACCTGATGAAAGCGCACAGATTAAAGGGATGGAAGACGATTTTATCGTCAAAGGCAAATCAGCGATTACATGGAACTACTCCAATCAATATTTGGGCTTTGCCCGGCTGACAGACTCGCCGCTGTCTCTCTATCTGCCGCCGAAGCAAATGAAGGAAAAGGCGCTGACATTGAAGCCGAGTATGCTGTTTTCCATTCCGAAAAGCTCTGAGCATAAAAAAGAGGCAGCGAAATTTATTAATTTCTTCGTGAATAATGAGGAAGCGAACCAGCTGATTAAAGGCGAGCGAGGCGTTCCAGTCTCCGACAAGGTGGCGGATGCGATTAAACCGAAGCTGAATGAGGAAGAAACCAACATCGTGGAGTATGTAGAAACCGCGTCAAAAAACATCAGCAAAGCCGATCCGCCAGAGCCTGTGGGAAGCGCGGAGGTCATCAAGCTGCTGAAGGATACGTCAGATCAGATTCTGTATCAGAAGGTATCGCCGGAAAAAGCCGCCAAAACGTTCCGGAAAAAGGCCAATGAGATATTAGAGAGGAATAATTGACGGGAAATGGGGCTGACGCAATGAAAAAAAGCCGGAGTATTAGAAAAGACAATCTGGCGGGATATGCTTTTATTTCTCCGTTTATCATCGGGTTCCTATGCTTTACGGTGATTCCGATGGGGGCGTCCCTGTTTCTGTCCTTCACGAGTTATGACTTGTTTACGGCGCCGAAATGGATCGGGCTCGACAACTTTAAGGAAATGTTTACGGGTGACGAAAAGTATTGGCAGTCTCTGAAGGTGACGTTTACGTATGTGCTTGCCGGGGTTCCGCTCCGCCTCGGCTTCGCGCTTTTTATCGCTGTCATTTTAAACAATGCAGCAAAAGGAACGGCCATTTACAGAACGCTCTTTTATCTGCCTTCGATCATCGGCGGGAGCGTCGCCGTGGCGATTATGTGGCGCAATATTTTTGGCAATGACGGGGTCATCAATGCGCTGCTGTTTTTTGTCGGGATTGATCAAAAAATTCTTTGGTACCAGAATCCGACAAGTGCGCTGTGGACATTGATTCTGCTGTCCGTCTGGCAGTTCGGGTCGTCAATGCTGATTTTTTTGGCCGGGCTGAAAAACATTCCGTCTTCGTATTTGGAAGCGGCAAGTGTGGATGGGGCAAATCGGGTGCAGCGTTTCTTCAAGATCACGCTTCCGATTCTTACACCGATTATTTTCTTTAACCTAGTGATGCAGACGATTTCTGCTTTTATGACATTTACACCTGCCTATATCATTTCGAAGGGCGAGGGCGGGCCGCTTGACGGGACACTTCTCTATTCGCTCTATTTGTTCCAGCGTGCGTTTAACTATTTTCAAATGGGCTACGCATCGGCGATGGCGTGGGTCATGCTTGTCATTGTCGGGCTGATTACGCTCATATTGTTTAAAACATCATCATATTGGGTTCATTACGAGTCAAAGGAGGAATGACGGATGGAGCCGGTCAACGAGCCTGTCAGAAAAGCCCCGGTTTTAGAAAGAAAAAAAGCCGGTCGCGTCAGTCCCAAACGCATACTGTTCCATGTTTTTACGGCAACGCTGGCGGTGTTACTGCTGTACCCGGTCATTTGGCTGTTTGTCAGCTCGTTTAAAGAAAGCGCCAGTATTTTTACAACCTCACATTCTCTCATTCCCGACCCTTTTATTCTCAGTAACTATGCTGAAGGGTGGAAGGGTATCGCGGGACAGCCGTTTCTGACGTTTATTAAAAACTCGGCGATCATTGTCGGACTGTCAACAATCGGTGCCGTCCTGTCATCGGCTGTCATTGCGTACGGATTTGCGCGTATTCCGTTTAAGGGAAAAAAATTTTGGTTTGCGTGCATGATGGGGACGTTAATGCTGCCTCATGAAGTGTTGATGATTCCGCAGTATATTATGTTTGCGAAATTAGACTGGCTGAATTCCTTTAAACCAATTGTCGTTCCGCAATTTTTCGGGCATGCGTTTTTTATCTTTCTGATGATCCAGTTTATCCGGACGATTCCCGAGGAGCTGGATGAAGCCGCGCGAATCGACGGATGCGGACGCTTTGCCTGCTTTTGGCGGATCATTCTCCCGCTGATTGCCCCCGCGCTTGCGACGTCTGCGATTTTCTCCTTCTATTGGAAGTGGGAGGAGCTGATTCAGCCGCTCTTGTATTTGAATAAGCCGGAGCTTTACCCTGTTTCACTTGCGCTGAAGCTTTTTCTCGATACAGAGTCGGCTTCGAACTGGGGCGCGATGTTTGCCATGTCAGCCGTCTCGTTATTGCCTGTGATTCTTGTTTTCTTTTTGTTTCAGAAATATATCGTTCAGGGCATCAGTACGACCGGATTAAAATAAAAAGGAGTGTTGCAGATGGCACAGCTTATCTTTGATGAAGAAAAGGTGACGTCGGTTATTGACCGGATCGTGAAACGGACATTTCAGATGGATTTTGCGTGGGATTGGCCGGGCGGCGTCGCGTTTTACGGCGTGGCGGAGGCCTATGAAGCGACGGAAAACGAGGAATATATCAATCTGTTAAAAACGTGGGTGGATGAACAGCTGGAGGATGGGCTGCCGCCGCTTTCAATCAACGGAGTTTCCATCGGGCATACGCTTTTGTTCCTCCACAAGGTGACGGGTGATGACGTGTATTTGGAAACAGCGGCCGAGATGGCGGAATATGTGCTGCATAAGGCGCCGCGCTTTGGCGAGGGGATCCTTCAGCATACGGTGAATGCGGCAGAATATGTGTTTCCTGAGCAGGCATGGGCGGATACGCTGATGATGGCTGGGCTGTTTATGCTGAGAATTGGGCGGGTCATGGAGCGTGAGGATTATTTTGAAGACGGCCTGCGCCAGTTTCACGGACATGAGGATGTGCTACAGGACCCTGTCACGAATTTGTACTACCACGCCTGGGACAACAAAGCGCAAAATCATCTGTCGGGGATTTATTGGGGCAGGGCGAACGGCTGGGCGGCACTCACGATGGCAAAGGCGCTCCCGCTCATTGAGGTGACACATCCTTCCTTTATGATCATCGACGGATCGCTCAGAGACCAGCTGAGCGCGCTTGTCCGGCTTCAGGATGAATCAGGGCTGTGGCATACGATTTTGGATGATCCGGATTCTTATCTGGAGGTTTCGGCATCAGCGGGTATTGCTTCTGCTCTGATGTCGAGCGGAAAGCTGTATACAAAATATGTGCAGAAATCGCTTGCCGCCATTTTGGATGCAGTGGAAGAGGACGGACGGGTCAGCAGGGTATCGGCCGGGACAGCCGTCATGAAAAATGCCGAAGGATACAAACAGGTGCCTTACAAACGAATACAAGGATGGGGGCAGGGACTTGCGCTGACGTTTCTTGCTGATGTTTTGAAAACGAAAAAACGCGTGTATCAGTAAAGACAGCGGCGGGGGGAAAGGGATGAAAAAACAGCCTCAACAGAAGGAACGGGTTTCTCGCTGGAAGGGAACGTATTTCAAAAGAAACTTTGTCTTCATTTTGCTGATTGCCTGTATTCCCGGATTGCTGACTGGCGGCGCAATCTACTTTCTTTCGATCGACAAGGTGGAGAAAGAGCTGCAGAGATCGCATGAAACACAGGTGGCGCGTGAGGTCAGCCGAATGGATGAGAAGCTGGGAGTGCTTGAACTGGCACTCACCCAGATGGCCTACGATTCTTCACTGATGAATGGATTGGCCGAGAGGGATTTGGAGAAAGACTTTACGTTCTCCTATCAATTAACGAAAAAACTGTTTCTTTTGCGGGACCAGCAGCCGCTGATCGAGCAGGCTTCCATCTTTCTGAACAGCCCCCGGCCACTTGTGCTGAGCCCTGAATACAGCGCTTTGACAGAACAGGAGGCGCTTCGCAAGTATCGCTCGCTGCTTGCCTCAGACCGCAGCATTTATTGGAAACGGTCGGGAAACCAAGCGATGCTGATCCAGCTCATTCCGGGCGCGGCGGAGAAACCGTTCGGCGCGATCATGCTGGCGGTTGATCCGAAAGAAATGGAATCAATCCTGCAAAGCTTGTCCCCCTATCCTGATGGCAGTGCGCTACTTTTAGATCAAAATCAAGAGGTGCTGTTTCATGAAGGGGAAAAAGATTTTGAAAAGACTTTACTTCAAGAGATAAAAAAACAGCCTGCTGAGAACGGCCATTTTCAGTTGGAATGGGAAGGCAAGGTGTATTCTGTCTCCTTTGGAGAAATGAACCGGATGCATCAGCAATGGACCTTTATGTCAGCAGCGCCTCTTTCAGCTATTACAGCGCCGATGGTGTTTTTATCAAAAGTGATCATCGTGATGCTGGTCATTTGCATCGGTTTGGCGGTATGCATGACATGGTATGCATCAAAAAAAATCTATCGTCCCATTCAGCATTTGCTTGGCTTGTTTACCGGAGGAGAGAAGAAAGTATGGCAGGCGTCCGGGCAGGATGAATTCAAGTGGATTGAAAAGAGATGGCAGGATCTATCCCTTGAAAGCCGGAAGCTCCAAGAGCAGCTCCTGCGGCAGACGCCCCATATGAAAAAGAGTTTTTTGCAGCACCTCTTGCAGGGGGATTTTTACTATGACAACGAGGACAGTCTCAGATCTCGGATGGAGGAGGCCGGCTGGAACATCGGCGAAAACGTGTTTCATGTGCTGGATCTTCAATTGACAGGACTCCGCTGTGAAAAAAGCATCTTCTGTTGCGATGATGAACAGCTCGCTGTGTTTACACTGACTAATATCGCTGAGGAATTGGCGGATAAACGCGTTTTTCAGCTCTCCATACTTGATATCGGCCGGCTTTCTATCACCGTTCTTGTGATGAAAACAAACAGCTCTGATCTGAAGGCGTATATAACGGAGCTGGCACGCCAATTTGGGGATGTAACCGGACTATGCCTGACCTCGACATTGAGCAGCGAGACGGAGCGTGTCACGGAAATTCCTTCTTTATTTCAGAATGTGAAAAGCGGCAAATCCTGCAGGCAGTTTGCCAACCGGAATCAGGTCATTGATTTGCAGGCCGACTTCCCTCAGGATGAGCAGTTCGCTCCTTATTACCCTTTTGAACTGGAAAAACAAATTGTTCAGGCTATCCGGCTGGAAAGAAAACAGGAGGCCGAGGAACTGATTCGTGTATGCATGGAGGAACTGGCGGAAAAGGCGGCTATAGACAGGCATGTGCACTCCGCCCTGATTCAGCTGTTTTCCCGCATTCAGGAGGATATTTTGCATTCCGGGCTCAATCCCAGCGAACTATTTCAGCATCGGAATCCGTTTCTTGATATTTCAGAATTGCGCGAACCTAATGAAGCGGCGGCCTGGTTGATGGATGCAGTGGTGACGCCTTACCTTTCCAAGCTTGAGGGCAGAAAAAACAGACAGCAAAAGCAGCTGGCAGAACGTGTGATTGCGATGATTCACGAACAGTATATGGCGGATATTTCATTGGAAAGCTGTGCCGATGCGCTTGGCATGAATTCATATACGTTAAGCAAGGCATTTAAGCAAGTGACCGGCATTAATTTTATCGATTATGTGACCCAGATCAGAATCGAAAAGGCGAAAGAACTGCTGGTCAATACGAATAAAAAAATTCATGACGTGTCAGAAGAAGTCGGCTACCGCCACAATTACTTTAACCGGATTTTTAAAAAACAGGTCGGCATGCCGCCGGGTGTCTTCAGGCAAATGTATCAGGAAACGCCGTGAAAGGAGAGAACATGTGATGAAGAAACCAATTCAAGTATTTTTAGCGGGGGATTCCACTGTGAGTGACTGCCCGCCTCATGAAGCGCCGATGGCGGGGTGGGGGCAGGTATTCGGGCAATTGTTTTCTGAAGAGGTAGTGGTGCACAATCATGCCAAAGGAGGAGCGAGCACCAATTCTTTTGTGGAGGAAGGAAGGCTTCAAGCAATTGCCGAACGCATCACACAAGGCGATTATTTGTTGATTCAATTCGGCCACAATGACCAAAAACCGCGGGGGACGAAGCCGTACTCCACATTTCAGCAGTTTCTTACCTTGTTTGCAGATACGGCACGCGAAAAGGGCGCGCATCCTGTGTTCGTCACATCGGTGCAGCGCCGCCGCTTTGATGAAAACGGACGAATCGAGCATTCCCTCGGTGAGTATCCCGATGCGATGAAAGCACTGGCGAAGGAGCTCGATGTACCTGTGATTGATCTGCTTGCGAAAACAAAGGTGCTGTATGAAGCATACGGGCCGGAGGAGTCGAAGCGATTGTTCGTTTGGTTTCAGCCGAATGAACATCCGAATTACCCGGACGGCATTGAGGACAATACGCATTTTTCGGAAGAAGGTGCAGTGGAGGTTGCCAAGCTTGTGGCAGAAGGCATTGAAGAGCTCGGACTTCCGCTTAAGGACCACCTTGTGAGCCGGGAGGGAAAAGAACATGTATAAGGAAGGCGCTTGCCTGTATCGCAATCCGCTCCGGTCTAAAAGCGATGTGAAGGACTGGCGGATGGAGGGAGGCGGACAGATCTCATTTGACGATCACAGCTTGCACCTGTCACATGTTCAGGACGAAGCGCACTTTGTCTTTTGGTGTCCGGAAACCTTTCCAGACGGCATCATTGTGACATGGGACTTCTCCCCGATCGAGCAGCCGGGATTGTGTATGCTGTTTTTTTCTGCTGCGGGAATGGGAGGCGAGGATTTGTTTGATCCAAGTCTCCAGAAAAGAACGGGAAAATACCCCGAGTATCATTCGGGGGACATCAATGCGCTCCACCTGTCGTATTTCCGCAGAAAATACCCGGAGGAAAGAGCGTTCCGCACCTGCAATTTAAGAAAAAGCCGCGGTTTCCACCTCGCCGCAATGGGGGCCGATCCGCTGCCTTCTCCAGACGACGCTGATTCTCCGTATCGTATGAAGCTGATCAAAGACAAAGGCTATGTGCACTTTTCAATCAATGATCTGCCCATTCTTGAGTGGATGGACGACGGCAGCACATATGGGCCTGTGTTAACAAAAGGAAAAATCGGGTTCCGGCAGATGGCCCCCATGAAAGCAGCTTACAGGGATTTTGCCGTACATCAAGCGGTGAGAAGATGAAGACGACTGTAACGGATGCGCTTTATGCAGGCTGCGAAGCGGTGGTGAAAATAGCATGGCTCAACGGGCTGTGGCTGTTGTTTACACTTTTGGGCGGCGTTCTTTTCGGATGGGCGCCGAGCACAGCCGCGATGTGTGCCGTTATAAGGAAATGGCTGATGGGGCAAAAGGATGTCCCGATATTTCCTTTATTTCTCGATACCTATAAAAAAGAGTTTCTCAAGGTTAATGCGATCGGATTGGCGTTTTCGGCTCTTTTGCTCATATTGTCTGCCAACTATCATTATTTTTCTGCCAGTACGAATTGGCTGTCCTTTGCAGTAACAAGCTGCACGCTGCTTGCAGGGCTTTTGTATATCATCGCGCTGATGTATGTGTTTCCCCTTTATGTGCATTACCAGCTCCCGCTTCGCAAATATATTCCGCAGGCACTGCTGTTTGGCGCCATGAGACCGCTGACAACTGGCTGTATGCTGATCGGGTGCGGATTTGTCCTTTATTTGCTTTATACGCTTCCTGGCCTGATCCCATTTTACGGCCCGTGTTTATTTGGGCTTGTGTTGATGTTTTTTGCTCTTAGGGGATTTCAAAAGACGGAGGCCCAGCACCATCAAGCCGGGTAACAAAAAAGTGACAAATACGCAAAAAAGTGCAGTGTCCGAAATAGGCAGATGCAAAAAAGTGAAATTGAAGACAGCTCACACAGCGCATAAAATCCAATTTAAGTAAGCGCTTACAGATAAATGAGAAGGAGCTGTCTGATGATTACACGAAGGAAACGCATGTTTACCGCTGTTACGTTGCTGGTCTTGTTGGTGATGGGAACCTCTGTATGTCCTGTGAAAGCTGAAGGGGCAGCGCGGCAGATGGAAGCGCTGAACCGGGGGCTTGTAGCGGTCAAGACGGACGGGGGCATTTTTGTCAGCTGGCGGTTTCTTGGAACCGAAAACGCATCTGTTTTGTTCAATGTGTACAGAGACGGGCAAAAACTGAATGCTGCGCCTGTCAAAACCACGAACTATGTGGATAAAAATGGATCGGCGGGTTCGACGTATACGGTCCGGGCTGTTGTAAACGGTACCGAACAGCCGGCTTCTGAAAAAGCCTCCGTATGGGCGCAGCCGTATCATTCCGTTCCGCTGGATAAACCGGCTGGCGGCACGACGCCAAAGGGTGAAGGTTACACGTACAGCGCTAATGACGCAAGTGTTGGCGATGTGGATGGTGACGGGCAATACGAGCTGATCCTAAAATGGGACCCGTCTAACTCAAAAGACAATTCACAGGATGGCTATACGGGTGACGTGCTGGTTGACGCGTATAAACTGGACGGCACAAAGTTATGGCGGATCAATCTCGGCAAAAACATCAGAGCGGGCGCGCACTACACCCAGTTTATGGTGTATGACCTTGATGGTGACGGAAAAGCGGAAGTGGCAATGAAAACGGCAGACGGGACAAAAGACGGCACGGGCAAAGTAATTGGAGATGCCAATGCAGATTACAGAAATGAACAGGGGCGTGTGCTTTCAGGCCCTGAATATCTCACTGTGTTTCAAGGTTCAACCGGGAAAGAGCTTGTCACCGCAAATTTTGAACCGGCGCGCGGCAATGTGTCGGATTGGGGAGACAGCTACGGCAACCGTGTTGACCGTTTTCTCGCCGGCATTGCCTACCTTGATGGACAGCGGCCGAGCCTGATCATGACCAGAGGGTATTACGCTAAAACCATGCTAGTTGCCTATAACTTCAGGGATGGAAAGCTGTCAAAGCTTTGGACGCTGGACTCCTCAAAGTCAGGAAATGAAGCGTTTGCCGGACAGGGGAATCACAACCTGAGCATCGCGGACGTTGACGGGGATGGAAAAGATGAGATTATTTTCGGCTCAATGGCTGTTGATCATGACGGGAAAGGCATGTACTCGACCGGCTTAGGCCATGGGGATGCCCTCCATACAGGAGATCTTGATCCGGGCCGGCCGGGGCTTGAGGTGTTTCAAGTTCATGAGGACAAAAATGCAAAATACGGCTTATCTTTCCGGGATGCTGCAACCGGAAAAATCCTTTGGGGCGTTTATGCCGGCAAGGATGTAGGCCGGGGAATGGCTGCTGATATTGACCCGCGTTATCCGGGACAGGAAGTGTGGGCAAACGGTTCTCTCTACTCAGCGAAAGGGGTCAAAATTGGAAGCGGGGTTCCGTCCTCGACCAACTTCGGCATCTGGTGGGACGGCGATCTGCTCCGGGAACAGCTGGACAGCAACCGAATTGATAAGTGGGATTATCAAAACGGCGTATCGAAAAATGTGCTGACTGCATCAGGCGCAGCGGCTAACAACGGCACAAAAGCAACACCGGCGCTTCAGGCTGATCTGCTCGGTGACTGGCGCGAGGATGTCGTGTGGAGAACGGAGGACAGCAGTGCTCTGCGCATTTACACGACGACCATTCCGACTGAGCACAGGCTGTATACGTTGATGCACGATCCGGTGTACCGGCTTGGCATCGCCTGGCAAAATGTCGCCTATAACCAGCCGCCGCACACAAGCTTCTTTTTAGGAGACGGCATGGCGGAACAGCCAAAACCAAATATGTATACGCCTTAACTGAAAGGGGGAAGGAACGGGCTGCGCGCAGCCCGTTCCCATCAAATGAAACCAAAAAAGAGGCAAATGGAATACTTGACCAGAGGTTTGATTGCGGTAAAGACAGATCAGGGCGTGTTTGTCAGCTGGCGTTTTCTCGGAACAGATCATGAGACGACGGCTTTTCACCTTTATCGGGATGGAAAGCGGATCACCCGCGATCCAATCGCTGAAAGCACTAATTTTCTCGATCAAAACGGAACGGCTGACTCTGTTTATCAAGTGGCGGCTGTCAATAAAGGACGGGAAGAAAAGCTTTCCAAGGAAGCTCGTGTTTGGCAGGAAAATGTTCTGGAGGTTCCGCTTGCCAGACCGGAAGGCGGTGTGACGCCGGACGGAAAGCCGTACACTTACAGAGCCAATGATGCCAGTGTCGGGGATGTAGACGGGGATGGAGAATATGAAATGATCCTGAAGTGGGACCCATCCAATTCAAAAGACAACGCTCATGACGGTTATACCGGGGAGGTGCTCATAGATGCCTATAAACTGGACGGCACCTTTTTGTGGCGCATCAACCTCGGCAGAAACATCAGGGCGGGTGCTCATTACACGCAATTTATGGTGTATGACCTGGATGGTGACGGAAAAGCAGAAATCGCCATGAAAACAGCTGACGGCACAACAGACGGGAAAGGACATATCATCGGTGATGAGCATGCCGATTTTAGAAACGAACAGGGCAGAATTTTGTCCGGTCCGGAATATTTGACGGTGTTTAAAGGAGAAACCGGTGAGGCGCTCACGACCGTGGAATATGAACCGCCCCGCGGCAAGCTGGAGGATTGGGGAGACGGCTATGGAAACCGGATGGACCGTTTTCTCGCCGGGATCGCTTATTTGGATGGGGAGCGGCCGAGCCTTGTAATGGCGCGCGGCTACTATACGAGAGCCGTGCTCGTGGCATACGATTTCAGAAACGGAAGGCTCAAAAAACGCTGGGTATTTGACTCCAACCAGCCGGGACATGAAGCGTACGCAGGACAGGGGAACCACAGCTTAAGCGTGGCGGATATCGACGGAGACGGAAAAGATGAAATCATATACGGCGCAATGGCTGTCGATCATGACGGAACCGGCCTGTACTCAACGGGGCTCGGGCACGGAGACGCGATGCATGTAGGGGATCTGGACCCGTCACGAAAAGGGCTTGAAGTGTTCCAGGTGCATGAGGATGCCACGAAGCCGTACGGACTGTCACTGCGAGATGCCGGAACCGGTGAGATATTATGGGGCGTCCATGCTGGAACTGACGTTGGCCGGGGCATGGCGGCTCATATTGACCCAAGCTACAAAGGATCGCTCGTCTGGGGAATTGATCCGCCGGGCAATGATGGCATGTCGTATGGGCTTTTTACGAGCAAAGGCGAAAAAATCAGCGACAAAGCACCCGCTTCAGCCAATTTCGCCATCTGGTGGGACGGTGATTTGGTCAGAGAACTGCTTGATCATGACTGGGACGGAACGATTGGCAGGCCAAAGATCGAAAAATGGGATGCTGAAAACGGCTGTCTGAAGACGATATTTCAGCCGGCCGGCGTGCTGTCTAACAACGGCACGAAAGGAAACCCGGTTCTTCAGGCCAACCTGTTTGGAGACTGGCGGGAAGAAGTGATATGGAGAACGGAAGACAGCAGCGCGCTCCGTATCTATACAACGACACATCTCACCCGCCACCGCTTTTACACGCTGATGCATGATCCGGTTTACAGGCTCGGCATCGCCTGGCAGAATACCGCCTACAACCAGCCGCCGCACACGAGCTTTTACCTCGGAACGGGAATGAAAAAACCGCCGAAGCCCGTCCTGTACATAGCGGGAAGCAAAGCGGAGGCGCCGCTATAAGAGGAATAAGGGATAAGACGCAAAGGCTGAACGCTACGACGAGATGATTAACGAACGGGCAGGACGAACCAATGCTCAAGCGCTGTACGCACCGGTTTTTTCAAGGGAAGAGCTATCCGTGATGGAAGCTGTATAAAAAACGAGGGGGAATGAAAAATGGCAAATCATATTTATCTTGCCGGCGATTCGACTGTTCAAACGTATGGAGACAGCACAAATCAAGGGGGCTGGGGGCAGTTTCTCGGCTCGCATCTGCCGGAGCATATTCAGGTGATCAACAGAGCGATCGGGGGAAGAAGCTCGAAGACATTTGTCGAAGAGGGCAGGCTTCAGGCGATCCTTGATGTGATTGAGCCGGATGATTGGCTGTTCGTGCAGATGGGCCATAATGACGCGTCGAAAAATAAGCCGGAGCGCTACACCGAGCCCTACACTACTTATAAACAATATTTAAAGCAGTATATCGCAGGCGCGCGGGAAAAAGGCGCCCATCCGCTTCTCATTACCCCCGTAGCCCGCTTTCATTTCGAAAATGGCGTGTTTTTGAACGATTTTCCAGATTACTGCATTGCCATGAAGCAGACGGCTGAAGAGGAGAATGTCCAGCTCATTGATCTGATGGAGAAAAGCCTTGCTTTCTTTACTGAGAAGGGCGAGGAAAAAGTATACACCTATTTTATGATTTCAGAAGGGATTAACGATTACACGCATTTTACAAAAAAAGGCGCAAATGAAATGGCGAAACTTGTGGCAAAAGGCATAAAGGAGCTCGGCCTGCCATTGACAGAATCGATCATCAAAGAAAGGTGAAAATGTGATGAGAAAACTGTATCATGGCGCTTGCTATTATCCGGAATTATGGGATGAAGAGACGATTCAGCAGGACATTGACATCATGCGTGAAGTTGGCGTAAATGTTGTGCGGATCGGCGAATTTGCCTGGTCTGTCATGGAACCTGAAGAAGGAAAAATTGACGTCGGTTTTTTCAAAGAAATCATCACCCGGCTGTATGATAGCGGGATCGAAACGATTATGTGCACGCCGACGCCTACCCCGCCGATTTGGTTCTCACATGGCCGGCCCGAACGCATGCATGCCAATGAAAAAAGAGAGATCATGGGGCATGGCTCCCGTCAGCATGCCTGTACGAACAACCCGTATTTCCGAAAAAAAGCCGCCATCATCACCACAGCCATCGCCAAGGAGCTTGGCCGGCTCCCGGGGCTGATCGGATGGCAGCTAGACAATGAGTTTAAATGCCATGTTGCAGAATGCATGTGTGAGACATGCTTGCGCCTATGGCATGACTGGCTCAAAAATCGCTACGGGGTAATTGAGCGCTTGAATGAAGCTTGGGGAACCGATGTGTGGAGCGAGACCTATCAGACGTTTGAGCAAGTCCCGCAGCCGGGACCGGCCCCGTTTCTGCATCATGCCTCTCTACGCACTATGTATCAGCTGTTTTCGATGGAGATGATCGCTTCGTTTGCGGATGAACAGGCCAAAATCATCCGCTGCTATTCAGATGCGCCGATCACGCATAACGGATCAGTCATGTTCAGCGTGGACAATGAACGAATGTTTCAGAATCTCGATTTTGCCTCCTATGACACGTACGCTTCGCAGGAAAACGCCTCTGCCTTTTTATTGAACTGTGATTTATGGAGAAATCTGAAACAGGGACGCCCGTTTTGGATTTTGGAAACGAGTCCGTCGTATGCCGCCTCGCTTGAAAGCTCCGCTTACCCGCACGCAGACGGGTATTTGCAGGCCGAAGCCGTATCGTCCTACGCCTTAGGGAGCCAGGGATTTTGCTACTGGCTATGGCGACAGCAGCGTTCAGGTAGCGAGATTTCCCACGGTTCGGTTCTCAGTGCCTGGGGCGAACCCACCATCGGCTATCAAAATGTGCTGGCGGTTGAGCGGGCAAGAAAGGAAATCGAGCCTATTATTCTATCGACTGAACCCGTTCAAGCCGAGGCGGCGATGACTTACTCTGACAGAGCAAAAGCATTTATTAAAACTGAGCCTCACCGGGGACTCCGGCATCGTTCGCTTGTGACGCATTTTTATGAACGTATTCTCAACACGGGGATTCATCGTGACCTTATTCCGGAAGGCGCTCCACTGGACGGCTATCGCTTGCTGTTTACGCCATTTGTGCCGTATTTGTCTTCTGAATTTATCAAAAAAGCTTCGGCATTCGCTGAAGCGGGCGGCATCTGGATCACCGGGCCGCTGACAGGAGGGCGCACATGTGAGCATACCATTCATACCGATTGCGGACTTGGCGAACTTGAGAAAACGTCAGGGATCAAAACACTTTTTACCTTTCCGATGAATGAGAACGTGAATACAGGAAAAGCGTTTGGCATCACGGCGCCGCTCGGACTGTGGAGCGCGGTGTTTGACACAGAGAGCGGAAACACCCTTGGCACGGTTGAAGCAGGACCGGGGGCGGGCCATGCTTTTCTGACGGAACGGAATTACGGCGAGGGGAAAATTGTCATGCTGGGCTCGCTTCCATCCGGAAAAGAAGGGGATGCGATGCTGGAAGCGCTCGTCAGGCATTATGCGGAGGAAGCTGTTATTTCCAGCCGGTCGGATGTGACACCCGGCACGATCGTTGCCCCGCGTATAGGCGAAAACGGCCTTGTGTGGATCGTTGTGAATATGGATGGAAAAGGCGGGAGCGTGACATTGCCGGAAGCGGGAATGGATTTGTTGACGAACTGTTTGACCAAAGCGGGGAGACTGGCAGTCGGACCGCATGAATACCGTGTGATTCAATTTGACAATCACAGCTGATTCTTTGCATCGAATCAGCTTTTTTCTATGGAGGGAGAGGCCGATGAAAAAGATCAAATGGTTATCAGAACAGCCAAAGTTGACAAGCGGCGTGACGTGGGGCGTGCCATGGAAAAAAGGAGAATTAAAAAAAGGAGACCGTCTGGCGCTTATGAATGAAAACGCGGAAACGCGATATGTGCAAAGCGAACCGTCGGCCTATTGGCCGGATGGGAGCATCAAGTGGACGAAGCACGCGGCGGTGTTTGGCGGTCAGGAAAACCAAAGCTTTACAGTTCGCAAAAGAGAAGTGCCGCAGCCAACTGAATCGCTCAGCATTCATGAGGCAGAGCATGACATCCAAGTGAATACAGGAGCACTCGTTTGTACCATTCATAAAACAGGATCTGATTTCATTCAATCATTGCAGATCAACGGAAAGCCGATCGCCGCAGGCGGGAGGCTCGTTGCGATAAGAGAAACGAGAAAGGAGTCGGCGGCGGAAACGGTTCTTTTGCATGAAAGGTCTGTCAGCTTTATCAAACGGGCGGCGATTGAGCAGAGTGGTCCTGTCAAAGCAGTAGTCAAAATCGAGGGAGTGCATGTGCTCCATAAAACGAATGAGGAATGGCTGCCGTTTGTCATCCGATTGACGTTTTATGCCGGGCTGTCTGAGATCGGCCTTGTGCACACGCAGCTGATTGACAGGAGCGGTAAACAAGAATTCATAAAGGGGCTCGGCATCGAATTTGCCCTTTTTTTGGAGGGAGAGCCGTACAACCGCCATTTCCGCTTTGCGGGAGAGAAAGGGATGTATAAAGAACCCGCCCAGCTGTTTGGCACACGTAAATTCAATGAACGATATCCGCTTTATGAAAAACAAATCAATGGCGAAATGCTGTCTCCAGATGAAGAGCATAAGGAATGGTTTGCACATGGCACACAGAATGCGGTTTGGGACGATGTCAAGCTCGTGCAAGATTCCAGCGATCATTACAGCCTGTCAAAACGGACCGGAAAAGATTATGCGTGGGTTGGAATGCTGCATGGCAGCCGGGCGAAGGGGCTCTGCTATGCGGGTGGAAAAAATGGCGGTGTGGCTCTCGGCCTGCGGTATTTCTTTGAGAAATATCCTTCAGCACTGGAAATCACAGGTCTTGCCGGCAGCCGCCCCAAAATGACTATCTGGCTTTGGCCTCCGGACGGCGAAGCGATGGATTTGCGGCATTATACAGGAAACACCCACGTGGCCAGCGCGTATGAAGGCTTTGATGAAATGCGCTCTGATCCGACAGGCATTGCGAACACAAATGAAATCAGCCTGGCGTGCTTTTCGCACATGCCGTCTGACGAAGTCCTCAATGCGCTGGCTGACAAATGGCAGGCGCCGCCGCTCATTGTATGCGAGCCGGACGTCTATTACGAATCAAAAGCACTCGGGGTATGGAGCATCATTGACACATCCCATCCGCTCAAAAAAGAGCTGGAAGAACAGCTTGATGCGGCCTTTCTGTTTTATAAAAAGGAAGTAGAGCAACGCAGATGGTACGGTTTTTGGCATTATGGCGATGTCATGCATACGTATGACCCGATTCGGCATATGTGGCGGTACGATCTCGGCGGATACGCATGGCAAAACAATGAGCTCGTTCCGACCCTATGGCTGTGGCAGGCGTTTTTCCGCTCAGGCAGAGAGGATATCTTTCGCATGGCAGAAGCCATGACCCGCCATACGAGCGAAACGGACAGCTTTCACCTCGGTGAATACGCCGGGCTTGGTTCACGGCATAACGTTGTGCACTGGGGATGCGGCTGCAAGGAAGCGAGAATCAGCATGGCCGGGCTTTATAAATTCTATTATTATCTGACGGGTGATGAGCGGACGGGAGATCTTTTGACAGAAGTGAAGGATGCCGATTATGCCCTCGTCAAAACCGATCCGATGCGCGCTTTTTACGAGAAAGGCAAGCACCCGACTCACGCCAGAACGGGACCGGACTGGGCGGCGTTTTGCTCGAACTGGCTGGCGGAATGGGAGCGGACCGAAAATCCGGAATATCGCAAAAAAATCGAAACGGGAATCAACTGTCTGAAGCGGCTGCCGCTCCGCTTATTATCTGGTCCGACATTTGAATATGATCCGGCGACCTCGATGCTTCATCATATGGGAGACGGCATTGCGGGCGGATATCATATGATCATTGCCTTCGGCGCGCCGCAAGTGTGGATGGAGCTGGCTGAGCTTCTTGATGACTGGGAATGGGAGGATATGCTGAGTGAATTCGGCGAATTTTACACACTCAGTGATGAGGAAAAACGAAAAAAAAGCGGAGCCGCTCTTCATGACGGGCATTTTCACTGGCCGATGTTCGCCGCCGGTATGACAGCCTACGCCGCAAGAAAAAAACAAGATCCTCATCTCGCCGCCAAAGCGTGGAATCTTTTGCTAGAAGATAAGCTCAGCCATACGCCGCTTCCGATCAAACCGGAGCGCATCGAGACATGGATGCAGCTAGAGGAGCTTCCATGGGTGACAACGAACACTGTCTCTCAATGGTGTTTAAATGTCATAGCGGCGCTGGAACTGATCGGAGATTCCCTTCCGGCAAAAAAAGAAACATCGGGCAAAAAAGGATAACAGCCGGAATTTCATAGGAGAAATGGTGCAAAAAATGAAGATTGCAAGAATTTATGTAAGCGCTTTATATTGAGAGGAGCAAAGGGGAAATGCAAATTGAAAAAAGGGGGACTTACGCAACATGAAAATAAGAATGCGAAAAAAATGGATGGCCTTGCCGCTTGCTGCCATGGTGATCGCCGGATGCAGCCATTCGGAAACATCCAATTCAGCAAGCGGTTCGAAAGATACGATCAAAATTATGGCGCCGCTTTTATCGCCGGAAAGCCCGAGTGATAAAAGCCCTTCATTAAAAGCGCTCGAAAAATACACAGGCAAAGAGATTAAGGTCACATGGGTGCCTGATTCATCCTACAACGACAAATTCAACATCGTCATGGCTTCAGGAGAGATGCCTCACGCGATTGTCATTAAAGATAAGTCAGCCGGCTTTATCAAGTCTGTCAAAGCAGGGGCGTTTTGGGAACTGTCTCCTTATTTAAAAGACTACAAGAATTTAAGCCAGGCAGATGAAAAGATTTTGAAGAACAGCTCGGTGAACGGCGAGGTGTACGGAATCTACAGAACGAGGGATCTGATCAGGGCGTGTATGATCATCAGAACCGACTGGCTGAAAAATGTCGGTCTGGATATGCCGGAAACGCTTGATGATTTCTATGAAGTGCTGAAAGCCTTTAAGGAAAAAGATCCTGACGGAAACGGCAAGGATGATACGTACGGCATGGTCGTGCCGAAATGGATGGGACTCGGCAACGGAAGCCCATGGGATGTTCTGCAAATCTGGTTCGGCGCTCCGAACCGCTACGGTGTTGAAAACGGAAAGCTGATTCCAGATTTTACAACGAAGGAATACATGAATGCGCTCACGTTTTTTAAAAAGCTCTATGATGAGGGATTGATCAATAAGGATTTTGCTGTCATGGATTCTGCGAAGTGGAATGATCCGGTTGTAAAAGGAAAAGCGGGTGTCATCGTTGATACAGGCTCAAGAGCGTCTCAAATCCAAAGCGCGATGGAGGAGGCGGATGAGTCGAACAAGGATATCATTGATATCGTCGGCTCGCTTGAGGGACCGAATGGCAAGCGCACTTTCCCGACATCTGGTTATTCAGGCATGATCACGATACCAAAATCAAGCGTCAAAACTGAAAAAGAGCTGAAAGAGGTGCTGTCCTTCCTCGATAAGATGAATGATAAGGAAGCGCAGATTCTCACGAACAACGGAGTGAAGGGCCGCAATTACGAGCTCAAGGACGGCGTATTCACTTCACTTGAAAAAAATAACAAATCTCTCCTGTATGAGCATGAAGGCTTGGCACAGTTCAGCATGTCGATTCCGAAAAGCGAGTATTACATCGAAGACCAGAAAACCAAGCTCTTCCAGCATCGTAAGGACATCATAACCGAAGGAGAAAAAATAGCCGTCTTTAACCCGGCTGAGTCGCTTGTATCTGATGTCTATACCCAAAAAGGAGCCCAGCTTGACAACATCATCCTCGACGCGAGAACACAATTTATCATTGGAGAAATTGATGAAAAAGGGTTCGCTGATGCAGTGGAGCTTTGGAAAAAAAGCGGCGGCAATGACCTGATGAAGGACTTGAACAAATTGTACCAATCGTCAAAATAAACCGATGCGCCTGCCTTTCGGCGGGCGCCCCGGTAACACGAAAGGAGAACAGATATGGAAACAGTGCCGAAGAAGGGAGATTCACCTGTTCTTACCGCTGGAAAAGGCATCAGCTGGATGGCTGCGCTCAAACGGGACAAATGGCTTTATCTTCTTCTTATTCCCGGTCTGCTTTATTTTTTGATTTTTAAATACTTGCCGATGTGGGGCGTGCTGATCGCTTTTAAAGACTACTCGCCATATCTCGGCTTCTGGAAAAGCGAATGGGTCGGCTTTGATTATTTCAAAGACTTTTTTATGAATCCGGATTTTTTCCGGCTGCTGCGCAACACCCTCATGCTGGCGAGCCTGGATCTTTTGTTTGCCTTTCCCGCGCCTCTCATTTTAGCCCTGCTTTTGAATGAGGTAAGAAAGGCCGTGTATAAAAGATGTATCCAAACCTTCATTTACGTACCCCATTTTGTATCATGGACAATTGTGGTCAGCATCACCTTCGTTTTCTTTACTGTCGATACAGGTGTGATCAACAAAATGATCATGAGCCTGACAGGTGAGCAGATTTCTTTCTTGTCGGATGCAGACTGGTTCCGGCCGATGATTGTGATGCAAAGCATTTGGAAGGAAACAGGCTGGGGAACGATTCTATTTTTGGCAGCGCTTGCTACGGTTGATCAAGAGCAGTATGAAGCGGCCATCATGGACGGAGCGGGGCGGTTCAGGAGAATGTGGCATATTACGCTGCCGGCGATCAGAAGCACCATTATCGTTTTGTTGATTTTAAGAATCGGCAGCTTTTTGAATCTTGGCTTTGAACAGGTGTATTTGATGACGAACTCACTCAACCGCAGTGTGGCTGACATCTTCGACACGTATGTGTATATGATGGGGATTACCCAAGGGGCGTATAGCTACAGCACGGCGGTCGGTTTGTTTAAATCAGTTGTCGGGATTATCTTGATTTTTGGAGCCAATTACATTGCGAAAAAGTTTGATCAGGAAGGATTGTTTTAGAGGAGGGAGAGGTATGGCTGAAATTCACACGATGCACAACACCAAAGCCGGACGGGTGTTTGACGTCTGCAACATTCTGTTTCTCGGCGGTGTCGGCGCGATTACCATTTTGCCGTTTTTATATATTATCGCCGGTTCCTTTGCGACAGAAGCGGAACTCGCCCAGCGGAGCTTCTTTATTTTCCCGAAAACCTTTACACTTGATGCTTACAAGTATGTGTTTTCGACACCAACGTTCCTTCGAAGCATGGGTGTGTCCATCTTCATCACGGTGGTCGGGACGGCTGTACAGCTGTTTTTCACCTTCACGATGGCATATCCGCTGGCGAAGCGGCATGTGAAGGGACGGAATCTGCTGTTGAATCTGGTGATTTTCTCCATGCTGTTTTCAGGCGGCATGATTCCGACGTACCTTGTCGTAAAATCACTTGGCCTTTTGGATACGTATTGGGCATTGATTCTGCCGATGGCGATTAATCCGTTCAACCTTATTATTATCAAAAACTTCTTTCAGCAGCTGCCGCGCGAGCTGGAGGAATCAGCAAAAATTGACGGCTGTTCCGAAATCGGCGTCTTCTGGCGGATCGCCCTGCCACTGTCAAAGCCAGTTATTGCGACCTTTGCGCTGTTTTATGCGGTCGGGATTTGGAATGATTTCTTCCACGCTCTCTTATATATCAATGACAGTGCAAAATGGCCGCTGCAAATGGTGCTTCGCCAAGTCACAATTTTATCGGATTTAACGGCGACCAATGGTGATACGATGCAAAATGCAGTTCCGCCGGAGCAGGGAATTAAACTCGCTGTCATTGTCATTGCGACGCTGCCGATTTTGGCGGTCTATCCATTTTTACAAAAACACTTTGCAAAAGGAATGCTGATCGGTTCGGTGAAAGGCTGAGAAAGGGAGTGTTTCATATCAGTACATTAGATCAGATTAAGATTGCCTATATCGGCGGGGGGTCCCAAGGCTGGGCCAGAAGCCTGATGAGTGATTTGTCGATTGATGAACGGATGTCAGGCACGGTGGCGCTCTATGATCTTGATTTTGAAGCCGCTCAGAAAAATGAAGTGATCGGCAATCACAGCGGGAACGGCAGATGGAGATATGAGGCTGTTTCTACTTTGAAAAAGGCGTTATCAGCCGCTGATATCGTCATTATTTCCATTTTGCCGGGATCACTGGATGATATGGAAGTCGATGTCCACTTGCCTGAGCGCTGCGGTATTTATCAGTCTGTAGGTGATACTGTCGGGCCTGGAGGGATCATCAGGGGCTTGCGTGCTGTGCCGATATTTGCGGAAATTGCCCGGGCAATAAGAGACTACGCACCTGAATCATGGGTCATTAATTATACAAACCCGATGTCTGTCTGTACAAGAGTGCTGTATAAAGTGTTTCCCGGAATCAAAGCGATTGGCTGCTGCCACGAGGTATTCGGGACGCAAAAGCTATTGGCGGAAATGGTCACGGAAAGGCTGGGGATAGAGGTGCCGCGGCGTGAGGATATCCGCGTTAATGTGCTCGGCATTAACCATTTTACATGGATCACAAAAGCCTCTTACCGCCATATTGACCTGCTGCCTATATTCCGTGAATTCAGCGCGCACTATGGGGAATCAGGATATGAGCTGGAGGCGGAAAGCTGGAGGGACAGCGTCTTTTGTTCGGCACACCGTGTTGCGTTTAATTTATTTGAAACGTATGGCGCCATCCCTGCTGCAGGAGACAGGCATCTGGCAGAGTTTCTTCCCGGCCCATACCTCAAACAGCCTGAAGTATGGAAATTTCATCTCACACCTATATCATTCAGAAAAAAAGACAGAGCTGAGAAACGACAAGAAACAGAACGGTTGATCGTGCAACAACGGGGCGTTGCTGAGAAAGCTTCGGGAGAAGAAGGCGTGAACATCATAGCGGCTCTTCTCGGATTGGGTGAACTCGTCACAAATGTAAATATGCCGAATCAAGGCCAGGTCTCAAACCTTCCTATACAAGCCATTGTCGAAACAAACGCATTCATCACAAGGAACCGTGTCCAGCCGATTTTTTCCGGAGCGCTTCCGAAAGGTGTGGAAATGCTGGCGGCTAGGCATATATCCAATCAAGAGGCAGTGTCGGAAGCAGGTCTAACAAAGGATACTGGCCTCGCGTTTCAAGCTTTCCTCAATGACCCGCTTGTCAGGATTGACCGCAGTGATGCAGAGCAGCTTTTCAATGACATGCTCCAATGCACCATGCAACGTTGAGCGGAGCTTTTCCGGTTTAGAAAAGAAACCATTGACCATACTGATAGTATAATCAAGAAGTAGGTGCTATCAATATGGGAGATTATTTAAGTGTTGCGGTAGAATTGGTCTGCGGTTTAGGCATTTTATTTATTATCTTAAAGCTTCTCGGGAAAACCCAATTTTCTCAAATTACGCCGTTTGACTTTATTTCTGCTTTAATTTTAGGAGAATTGGTCGGAAATGCCGTCTACGATCATGATATCAAAATCAAAGAAATCATTTTTGCTTCGCTGCTGTGGGGCGTGCTGATTTATGTTATTGAATTTATCACGCAAAAAATGAAATCATCGCGAAAGTTCTTGGAGGGTGAGCCGAATATCGTCATCCGCAAAGGAGAGCTTCAATATAAAGTAATGAAGAAAAATAAGATAGACATTAACCAGCTGCAAAGCCTATTGAGGCAAGCGGGGAGTTTTTCCATCCAAGAAGTAGAATATGCGATTTTGGAAACAAACGGGATGGTCAGCGTGCTTCCAAAATCAGACTTTGACAAACCGACAAATAAGGATTTGCAGATTCCTTCGAAGTCCGTTTCTCTGCCGATCACGTTAATCATAGATGGAGAGATTGTGCGGGATAATTTGAAGGAAGCAGGTGTGGATGAACAGTGGCTGAAACAAGAATTGAAAAAGAAGAACATTGATAAGACAGAGGACGTGTTATTTGCAGAATGGCATAAAAATAAGCCGCTGTATACTGTAACGTACGAACAAAGCAGATCAACATGACTCTTAAAAAAAAGCTTGCAGCAAGGCGCAAGCTTTTTATTGATTGTATGTCCCTTGTTTGACAGCACGTACATGGTACATGCTCACTTCAGTGCTGATCAGATAGTCAGGCTTTGGTTTGCCTTTGTTTGCTTTATGGCCGGCGATATGCGCATCGCTTTTTTCCCATTGCTTCCAGTGATCCTCTGATTCCCAGCGAATCATGACAACAACTTCTTCATCACCGCGGCGCACATTTTTCTCAAGCACTGTCACATCAATTAAACCTTCTTGTTTTTCAATGATTCCTTCAGCGCTGAAACGTTCTATAACTTTATCTGCAAAGCCTTCTTTAACCGTCATTTTTCTCAACTGTACAAACATTTGTCTCACTCCAATCATTCTCACATATGAATAATTGTAAATGAAATTCATTCTCAATGTCAAAGAAAGCGCAGGACGGAATCGAACCGCCGTGCGCAACAGTTTATTCTTTTAATAAAAACACATTTCCGTCTTCGTCCTTAAATTGAACGAAGGTGCCCCACTCCATTTGATTGGGCTCACCGAGAAATTCTACACCGTTTGTCTTCATTTTCTCGTATGTACCAAAGATGTCTTCGCATTGAAACACAATAGAAGCCTTCATTTGCTCTGAGCCTTTCATCATGGTTTTCGGGTAAATGACTAAACGAGTCTCGGCCCCTTTTGGCGCAACCTCCAGCCAGCTTGCTTCAGGTCCCATTGGGTGGTCCGCTGCAATATCAAAGCCTACCTTCTCTGTCCAAAATTGCTTCGCTTTCTGCTGGTCCTCGACATATACAGCAACAGTGCCAATTTGTTTGATCATAGGGAAACCTCCAAGTTGAAAAGATAATAATACTATAACCTGTTTACGGCCGAAGTAACATAAAAAAATCAGCCGGGAAACCGGCTGATTTTTAAAATGAGCAGCTTACAACATCGATGTGATTTGTATCTAAGGCGAAATAAACCCAGCGGCGACGTGAGGAATCCCAATAAAAGCCGCCGACGGATCTTCTGCCAAGAATGATCGGGTAAAACCAAAATGAGCGGCCATTGGTTAACCAAACATAGGTAAATCGGAAAAGGCAAGGACGAATGGTGATTGGTTCAACTAACAAAACGGCTCCTTGAGAACCCTGCGGTTTTGGGGGTTTCGCTGGTATTTGGGAAGGAGGAGGTCCCTGCGGCGCACCGCCGAAGCCTGGGCTGGCACCGCTGCCAATACCAGGGCCGGAGCCGCCGCCAAAGCCTGGAACAGCGCCACCGCCAATACCAGGGCCGGAGCCGCCGCCAAAGCCTGGAACAGCGCCACCGCCAATGCCAGGGCCGGAGCCGCCGCCGAAGCCCGGAACAGCGCCGCTGCCAATGCCAGGCCATGGATATCGGTATTCATATTCAAAAGCAGGCCAAGGCTCATAAAAATGCCCCGCAAACATATAAGGATCAACATAATACATGTGATAACGTCCTTTCTCATTGTAAACTGTACATTGCAGTTTATGCGGGCGGACTCTTATTGGTGCATTCGCCTAAGGATATGAAGCAGGAATGCTCTCAGAGAGCAGAATCATTTGATTTTTCTCTAGTCTTATTCACAATTCCGATTTATCATTTTATAATGAAAGTGCTTCTATTACGAAAAAGGAGACAGACCGTGAATATCGATCAATTATTATATCAATATATCATAGACAACACTGCGGATATTACTGAGAAATGGTTCAGTTTGCGTTGCCAGCTAAAAGGCGAGCTATATTCCGCCAGCCATTTAAGTGAAGAAACGAAAACACTTTTAACCGAGCAGCATACATTTACCAATATAACAATCGCAAGCGCATTTCTGGAGGATCAAACCGATTTTCAAGAAAACATGACAAAATGGGCGCAAAACGTTGCGAAAAACAGGGTAGAGCAGGATGTTCAAGTTCATGAGGTCGTAGAAGCCATATCCAATTCAAGAATTTCATTCTGGGACGCAGTCGTCACATTTATAAAAGAGAATCAGGAGATTGTGACAAATGAGGATGCAGACCGATGGAACCGCATTGTGAATCAGTCGTTCGATAAGCTGATTATTGAATTCTCCGAGCAGTACCAAAAATTCATGCTGATGAGGCTCACATCTCAGCAGGAATTGATCTCAGAGCTTGGCTGCCCGGTTATTTCCATTGCCGATGGAATCGGGATATTGCCGCTTATCGGCTCCATTGATACAAAACGGGCACAGGTCATTTTAGAAACAGTGCCGGTCCGCTGTGTCGAGAGAAAAATCACAAGCCTCGTCGTTGATCTTTCGGGTGTTCCGATTGTGGATACCATGGTGGCTCAGCAATTGTACAACCTGTCTAAAACACTTTTCTTATTAGGCGTCAAAGCCGTATTTTCAGGGATTCGCCCGGATGTGGCCCAAACATCGATTCAATTGGGGCTTGATTTTAGTGAATATGAAACGTACGGCACGCTGAAGCAGGCATTAGAAAACATGGGTGTCCGCTGTATTGTTGAGGAATTGGAAGAAAACAAATAGGAAGTTTCCAGGCATATGATTGTCCGTCACCGGGTGATCATATGCCTTTTTGATTTGAACAGAAATCACCATTGATTTATCGAAAAAAACATAATATTATAATTCTTATAAGAATACTGTGAATTAAAACCTATTCAACAGGGGGGAAGGTCTTTTGGTTTCAAAATCAACGATTGATCCGGAAGTGATTGAAAAAATCATCAGCTCGCTGGAAACACTCGATTTCGGCACCGTTCAGATTACGGTTCATGATTCTCAGATTACCCAAATTGAGAAAATAGAAAAGCACCGTTTTTCGCTGAAAAGGAAAGAATCAAAATGATAATGTAAAGGGCGTTTGTTTTCATTAAATTCTCCTTAAAACATATACATATTTCATCCAATTTTTATATAATAGACCTTTAAGATCATTTTTTAGGAGGATTTTTGACATGCAAGCTACGGTTCACGAGAGTAAGCAATCGATCATGCAACGCATTTTGACAGTCTTTGTCTTCACATTGCTGATCGCGACTGTCGGCCTTTTTATCGGCCAATTTGTTCCTGTCGCTTTGATGCTGCCGCTTTCTATTCTTGAAGTGGCGATGATTATTCTGGCCTTCTGGATGCGCAGAAGAAAAGCGGTCGGGTATGCGTTTGTATATACATTCGCGTTCGTTTCCGGCATTACCTTATTTCCGATCGTCAGCCATTACGCTTCCATCGCCGGCGCCTATGTCGTGCTCGAAGCCTTTGGTTCTACATTTGTCATTTTTGCCGTCTTAGGCACAATCGGCGCAAAAATGAAGAAGGATTTATCCTTCCTGTGGTCGTTTCTGCTGGTTGCGGTGCTCGCACTCGCAGTGGTAGGGATTTTCAACATTTTCAGCCCGTTAAACTCAGCGGCGATGATGGCGTATTCCGTGATCGGAACCATCGTCTTTTCCCTTTACATTTTGTATGATTTGAACCAAATCAAACACCGCCACATTACGGAGGACTTAATTCCCGTTATGGCATTATCGCTGTACCTTGATTTTATCAACTTGTTCATCAACCTGCTTCGTTTCTTCGGCATTTTGAGCAGTGATGATTAATCAGAGAGCGCCTGTCATTGGATAGGCGCTTTTCGTCATACATAAAAAGGCAGGTGATGTTGTGATGAAAAAACAAATGGGCGCTTATGTCTCCTTGATGGCAGCCATGGCGATTGTCGGCAGCTCGGTCGTCGTCGGCAAACTGATGGTCGAGCGCATTCCGGTTTTTCTATCCTCGGGACTGCGTTTTTTGCTGGCCTCTATCGTATTGCTGACGCTGCTGTTTTGCATTGAAAAAGGATTTCCGGCTTTGACGAAAAAAGATGTGTTCGTATTGCTGGTGCAATCATTCACAGGCGTGTTTTTGTTCAGTATTTGCCTGCTGTATGGGGTTCAATATACTACGGGAACGGAAAGCGGCATTTTGACAAGCACAACCCCCATGGTGATCGGTATTTTATCCTTTTTCCTGCTGAGAGAAAAAATTGAGAAAAAGACGCTGATCAGCATTTTGCTGGCGGTTTGCGGCGTAATGGCGATTAATCTGTTTGGTGCGGGGAGCCAAGACGGGATGCCGCACGCCTTATTCGGGAACATGCTGATCATTGCTGCAGTCATTGGCGAAGCGTTGTTTACATTGATGGCTAAGCTGCTATCTCCGCATATTTCGGCACTGGCAATTTCGACCTTCGTATCGCTCTTCGGCTTCCTGTTTTTTCTCCCGTTTGCTTTGTTTGAGGCCTCTTCATTTGATTTCAGCGTGCCGACTGTTTTGGATTGGTCGTATGTGCTGTATTACGCGCTTTTTGTCACTGTTTTGGCGTTTTACTTATGGTATAGCGGGGTGACGAAGGTGCCGGCTGGGGTGTCTGGCATTTTCACATCCGTTCTTCCGGTTTCCGCTGTCATTTTATCAGGTGTGATATTGAAGGAGCCGTTTGAGCTTGTGCATTTGATCGGCATTGCATGTGTCATCAGCGGCATATTTGTTACGGTTATAAAGAAAAAACAGCCGGATACGTATCCGGCTGCAGAAGAAAAGACGCTGTAGCCTGTCCTGGTCGGACGGGTTTTTTAGTCTTTAAACACGCTTAGCTTTTCAAAAAGATCACCAAGCATCTTCACGAACATGTCTTTTTCCTCATCGCTGTAGTTTTCCATCACCGCGGAGATTTTGCTGAAATGGCCGGGCAGAAATTGCTCAAGGCGTGCTTTGCCTTCCGTTGTCAGTTCAATGCTGATTTTTCGTTTATCCTCTGTGTGATGCCTGCGGCTGACAAAACCGTCTCTCGCCAGCCCGTCCAGCAGGCCTGTAATTGTTGCTTTCGTGACATTTGACCGCTTGGCAAGCTCTGTCGGACTTAACCTATGATCCTTGGCATCAAAGAGCAGCATCAGGATTTTGAATTTTCCTTCTGAAAGCCCTCGGCCAGCAAAGTAATGCTCCATCACATGATTCATTTTTTTTGAAATATCAAATAGAGATAAAAACAATTCAAGAGAGCCGGCGTCAATATTGGCATACGTTTCGGCGTGCTCTGTTATATGCTTATATTTCGGTAAATGTTTTAATTCCATCGCAAGTAGCTCCCGTACATTCGTTGTGAGACGATTATAAAGGAGGGAAAACCATAACGCAACTTGGCTTGGAGATGATTGACAGCTTTTCTTGGGACATAGTAAGGTAATATAGTTAGGCGCCTAACTAATACATATAGAGCTGAAAAGGTGGTTATTTATATGAAACATATGTTAATAGCAGGAGGCGGAATCGGCGGCTTGTCAGCGGCTATTTCTCTCCGTAAGGCAGGGTTTTCCGTCACCTTATGTGAAGCGGCTTCAGAAAACCGAAAAACAGGTGCGGGGATTCTTCAGCCGCAAAACGCACTGGCGGTGTTGAAAGAACTGGGCGTATTCGAAGAGTGCTGTAAGCACGGCTTTCAAACAGAATGGTTTAAAACGTTTGATGAACAGGGGAATTTGCTGTTTCAAGTCAGTGAATCCTTTTTAGACGATTCACTTCCGGGACGCAATAATATCCTGCGCAAAACGTTAAATGACATTCTCATGAAGCATGCCGAGGCGGCGGGTGTAGACATCAAGTGGGGGAAAAAGATTGTCGCCTATGAAGAAACAGCTGAATCGGTCACTGCCGTATATGAAGATGGGGAAAAGATGCAGGCTGACATTCTGGCGGGCTTTGACGGCATTCACTCTGCTATTCGCGATATAATGCTGCAAAAGGAGACGGAAAAAGAGCATCTCGGCATGGGAGCGTGGCGCTTTTATATCGAACTTCCTGACTTTACATTTAAGGACGCAACATTCATGTATAGAAGCGGAGACACACAAATCGGGGTGGTGCCATTGGCGGAACACGCTGGCTATGTCTTCGTCCTCCAGCCTTGCACGAGCGATTACTGGGATGAGGAAGATACCCGGTTTGATAGAGTAAAAGAGATTCTTTCTGGTTTTCGGGGGCTGGATTTTGTCACAAAGCACATGTCAAAACAGCATCCTGTCATCTTTAACAAACTGGAGCAGGTCGCCGTGCAGGAGCCATGGCACAAAGGCCGCGTTGTCATCGGAGGAGACGCTGCTCACGCCGGCGCGCCGACCCTGGCGCAAGGAGCGGCAATGGCGATCGAGGATGCCATCGCCCTCGCCGAAGAACTCCAAAACCACGCCGACCACGAAACAGCATTACAGGCATACTACAAAAGAAGAGCCCCACGAGCGCTCAAAGTCCAGAACCTATCATCGGAAATCGTCCGCCGCGGGCTGAAAGGAGAGCCGGGAGCGGAAGAACTGATTGGGGAGTGCTATGCGGTGTTGAGGGAAGGGTATTAAATAGGAAAAGTCCAGATAACTTTCTGGGCTTTTATATTTTCTTCTATAACTAATTAGTATATAAACTATTTTTTAAATTGTAGTATAATTCATGTAAGATTACAAAATTTATCATATGAAATAATATCTAAGCTTTAAGTAAACTATAGATGTACTGTGTTACAAACACGCACTGACGTGTTCGTTATACTTAGAAGGATTAACTTTAAAAATGTTGAAATTCAGGGATTGTAGGGGGCTATAACGTTGAATTTAATATCAAAAAGAAAGTTGTCAGAAGCTGTCGGTTGGTCAGAGAGTGGCGGGAGAAGGTGGATTAATTACTTTAGTGACTATATTCCACAAACTAAGAATGGAAATAGTATTTTATATAATGAAAGTTCAATAAAGGTTTTAAAAATTATAAAACAGCTCAGTGAAAGTGGTCTAACTCAAAAGGAAATTTTAAAATTAATCGTAGAAAAAGGACTGCCTAAGGATATTTACGAAGTTAATGAAATAACTAAGAATGTAAATTCTAACCCGAATGATATACCCTTATCAAGAGACATTATGATTCCCTTTTTGCTTGTAATTAGAGACAAAAAGCCCTACACTTCAAGCTATATAAACGAGGAGTTAACTAAATATTTTATGTTAACCGAAGAACAAAGATCGCGTTCTTACGAGAATAGTAAAGATTCTATTTTTATAACTAGGATAAGACAAGTAAGGTATGGATTAAAAAAATCCAATTACATAGAGGAAATAAGTCAATCAACCTACCAAATTACCCAAGAAGGGTTATCATTGATAAACGATAATCGTAATGAAATTCAAGAAGAAATTGAAGATATGGAGGAAGTAAAAGATCCATTTGAAGTAATGACAGAAAAGTTTGATGATATTAGAAAAGAACTGGCAAAATCAATTATTCAAAAAATTAAAAAAGCCCATTGGAAAAAACTTGAATACATTATTGTTGAATTACTAGTAGCTATGGGTTATGGTGACGGTAAAATTACCGGTAAAACAAATGACGGCGGAATTGACGGTATTATAAAAGAAGATAAATTAGGATTAGATAATATATATCTCCAAGCGAAACGTTGGGATAACCCTATTGGAAGAGAATTGGTTCAAAGTTTCTCTGGTGCACTTGATGATATGGGAGCTAAGAAGGGAGTTTTTATTACAACTTCATACTTTACGAAAAATGCAATCGAGTATGCAGAACGATTGCAAAGCAAGAAAATTGTTCTTATTGACGGTGAGACTCTTGCAAAACTTATGATTGATTATGATATTGGAGTTAATATTAAAGAAAAGTTTTTTGTGAAGAAAATTGATTTTAGTTATTTTGACGAGGAATAAAGATTTCTATTAGTTTGCTAATATAAGCATTTACTTTATTTAATTGAATCGAATCCGACATAAAGAAGGAGCCCAGTTTTTTCAAACTCCTTCTTTATTTGTGACAATCTCATTTAAACTTACGAATTGTAATACCTTTCCTAAAAACAAAATCCGTGATCCACATCAAGATTGCTCAATGTAAAGATATACTCATAATGTTCTGTTTAGTATCAATCTCCTAAATTTTTTTTGCTTATTCTTTCTACAATCTCCCTCAAACCCTCAGGCTTATAAAACTCCACCGGCGAACTGCCTTTCTCAAACGAAATCGTCTCGGCTTCAATCAGCGCGACATAGCGACCGTTTACTTTGGCGAGATGAATGGAATCGCCAAAATCCGCTAGCAATCCTTTAATCTCTGTTTCTCCGACTTTCATTTTCAGCTGAGCCTCTGGCGTGTGCTCGATGATTTGGGCGGAGGCTTCGATCACTTGATGGGTGTCGAGGCGCTCTTGGATTTCCCGTTTTTCGCTTGCTTCCCAAATTTCAATGTCGTGCTCGAACTGCTTGAGCTCTTCGCTGTTGTCTTCAAATGTCTCGTAGACGTGCTCCTGCACCATGTTCATGACCTGGTTTTTCATGATTTCCGGCATCGATTCGCCGTACTCGACGAATTTCAGAAAGTCCTCAAAATAGCGGGCGTGCGAGGCCTGGTGGATTTTCAGCTCGCCTTCCTCGACCATTCCTTCCTCGGGCATGTATGGATATTGGATGCTTTTCATGTTTTTTGTCGTGATCGCCATTTCGACTTTTTTAATGAGAGAAGACGCGTCAGAGATGCGGGCGACCTTCGGCTCAAAATCACATTTCATAATGAAGACAAATGACTCGTCAAAGTATTTTCTCGGCACGGCCGAAGCGACGAGAAACACGCCGCCGCGAACCGCGCTTGTGTCAAGGTACGTGCGGACGAACTGCTCGCTCAGCTCATTGAAGTCTTCTTTTGTTTCCGCCAGACGCGCGCGGTTGAACATGTTGTAGTTTGGGTTGGAATCAAGCTCGTGGCCGGGCTCGACGATAAAATGGCCGATTTTCGTCGGCACCTGCTCGGACTGCGGATGGCGGTCTGCTTTCCGTTTGACGATTTTTTTCAGTTCCCCGTCGAGAAAGTCCTTCAGCTCGCTTTCTTCAAATTCGCCCGTATCAAGGGTCTGGAAGTGCTTGAACTGCTTGTTCGCCTGCTCATCTTTGCCTTCCACCTGTATGACATAAAAGGATAAAAACCGAATTTCAAAATCCATATATAAACTCACCTTATTCGCGTATTGTACAGCTTCTCAAGTATAGAAAAAACAGCAATCATGCGTCAATTGGGAGAACGGAATAATCATGACCATGAAAGGGAAATGTAGTCAAATAGAAGGCATCTCATACGGAAAGGAATGGTTCGATGAAGGAAACAAGCCCGATTCCTCAGCCGAAGACGTTTGGGCCGCTCGGCAATTTGCCTTTAATCCATAAAGACAAGCCGACGCTTTCGCTGATCAAACTGGCGGAAGAACAGGGCCCGATTTTTCAAATCCATACACCCGCGGGCACGACCATTGTAGTGTCCGGCCACGAATTGGTGAAAGAGGTTTGTGATGAAGAACGGTTTGATAAAAGCATTGAAGGCGCCTTGGAAAAGGTTCGCGCATTTTCCGGTGACGGATTGTTTACAAGCTGGACGCATGAGCCTAACTGGAGAAAAGCGCACAACATTCTGATGCCGACGTTCAGCCAGCGGGCCATGAAGGACTATCATGAAAAAATGGTCGATATCGCTGTTCAGCTCATTCAAAAATGGGCAAGGCTCAACCCGAATGAAGCAGTCGATGTCCCGGGAGATATGACCCGGCTGACGCTCGACACCATTGGGCTATGCGGGTTTAACTACCGCTTTAACAGTTACTACAGAGAAACGCCCCACCCGTTTATCAACAGCATGGTGCGGGCGCTTGATGAAGCGATGCATCAAATGCAGCGGCTTGATGTTCAAGATAAGCTTATGGTCAGAACAAAGCGGCAATTCCGCCATGATATTCAAACGATGTTTTCTTTAGTCGACAGCATTATTGCAGAGCGCAGGGCGAATGGAGACCAGGATGAAAAAGATTTGCTTGCCCGCATGCTGAATGTGGAAGATCCGGAAACGGGTGAAAAGCTCGACGACGAAAATATCCGCTTTCAAATTATTACGTTTTTGATTGCCGGCCATGAAACAACGAGCGGCCTGCTTTCCTTTGCGACCTACTTTTTATTGAAGCACCCTGACAAACTGAAAAAGGCGTATGAAGAGGTCGATCGGGTGCTGACAGATGCAGCGCCGACCTATAAACAAGTGCTGGAGCTTAAATACATACGGATGATTTTAAATGAATCACTGCGCTTATGGCCGACAGCTCCGGCTTTCAGCCTTTATCCAAAAGAAGACACAGTCATTGGCGGAAAATTTCCGATCACGACGAATGACAGAATTTCTGTGCTGATTCCGCAGCTTCATCGTGATCGAGACGCTTGGGGAAAGGACGCAGAAGAATTCCGGCCGGAACGGTTTGAGCATCAGGACCAAGTGCCTCATCATGCGTACAAACCATTCGGAAATGGACAACGGGCCTGTATCGGCATGCAGTTTGCCCTTCATGAAGCCACACTTGTGTTAGGCATGATTCTAAAATATTTCACATTGATTGATCATGAGAATTATGAGCTTGATATCAAACAAACCTTAACACTTAAGCCGGGCGATTTTCACATTAGGGTTCAAAGTCGTCATCAGGAAGCCATTCATGCGGACGCTCAGGCAGATGAAAAAGCCGCGCCTTATGAGCAAAAGGAGAAAACGGAAGCAAAGGGCGCATCGGTCATCGGTCTTAACAACCGCCCGCTTCTCGTGCTGTACGGCTCAGATACTGGCACTGCAGAAGGCGTCGCCCGGGAGCTTGCTGATACTGCCAGTCTTCACGGCGTAAGGACAGAGACAGCACCTCTGAACGACCGGATTGGAAAGCTGCCGAAAGAGGGAGCGGTTGTCATTGTGACCTCGTCTTATAATGGAAAACCGCCAAGCAATGCCGGACAGTTCGTGCAGTGGCTTCAAGAAATCAAACCGGGTGAGCTTGAGGGCGTCCATTACGCGGTATTTGGCTGCGGCGACCACAACTGGGCGAGCACGTATCAATACGTGCCGAGATTCATTGATGAGCAGCTTGCAGAAAAAGGTGCGACTCGGTTTTCTGGGCGCGGGGAAGGAGATGTCAGCGGTGATTTTGAAGGGCAGTTTGACGAGTGGAAAAAAAGCATGTGGGCGGACGCCATCAAAGCATTCGGACTTGAGCTTAATGAAAACGCTGATAAGGAACGAAGCACGCTGAGCCTTCAGTTTGTCAGAGGGCTGGGCGAGTCTCCGCTCGCTAGATCGTACGAAGCTTCTCACGCATCCATTGCCGAAAATCGTGAACTCCAGTCCGCAGACAGCGATCGAAGCACTCGCCATATCGAAATTGCATTGCCGCCGGATGTTGAATATCAAGAGGGCGACCATCTTGGCGTATTGCCAAAAAACAGCCAAACCAATGTCAGCCGGATTCTCCACAGATTCGGCCTGAAGGGAACCGACCAAGTGACATTGTCGGCAAGCGGCCGCAGTGCGGGGCATCTGCCATTGGGCCGTCCTGTCAGCCTGCATGATCTTCTCAGCTACAGCGTCGAGGTGCAGGAAGCAGCCACAAGAGCGCAAATACGTGAACTGGCGGCATTTACAGAGTGTCCGCCGCATAGGCGCGAATTAGAAGAACTGTCAGCAGAGGGTGTTTATCAGGAGCAAATATTGAAAAAACGAATTTCCATGCTGGATCTGCTTGAAAAGTATGAAGCGTGCGACATGCCGTTTGAACGATTTTTAGAGCTTTTACGGCCGTTAAAACCGAGATATTATTCAATTTCAAGCTCTCCAAGAGTGAATCCGCGGCAAGCATCGATCACAGTCGGTGTCGTGCGCGGCCCTGCGTGGAGCGGCCGTGGCGAATACAGGGGCGTGGCTTCAAATGATTTAGCTGAGCGCCAAGCCGGAGATGATCTCGTGATGTTTGTCCGCACACCGGAATCCCGGTTTCAGCTTCCAGAAGACCCTGAAACGCCAATCATTATGGTCGGACCAGGCACAGGAGTCGCGCCATTCCGCGGTTTCCTTCAAGCCCGCGAAGTTTTAAAGCGGGAGGGGAAAACGCTCGGTGAAGCTCATCTCTATTTTGGATGCAGAAACGATCGTGATTTTATATACCGCGATGAGCTTGAGCATTTTAAAAGAGACGGAATTGTCACTGTCCACACAGCCTTTTCCCGCAAAGAAGGCATGCCGAAAACGTATGTCCAGCATGTCATGGCTGACCATGCAGAAACGTTAATATCGATCCTTGACCACGGAGGCAGGCTTTATGTATGCGGTGACGGCAGCAAAATGGCCCCGGATGTGGAGGCGGCACTGCAAAAGGCGTATCAGTCTGTTCATGGCACCGGGGAGCAAGAAGCGCAAAACTGGCTGAGACATCTGCAGGATACCGGTATGTACGCTAAGGATGTCTGGGCAGGGATATAGATAAAGAAGACTGGAGACATCCAGTCTTTTTTGCCCTTTAGAAAAAATAGTGATCGCGCTAAACATTGATGCATACAATAACTTCAGTCCGCCGGAAGGGCGGGCTGTCTGCAAAACCTATTTTTCGTTTTTGCTAGTTTATGTTATTCTTATACTCGGTATCTATTTCTTTTTTCAAAGGCACACATGACAAAAGAAATCCTTTTTTTATTTCCGAGAAAAAAATGTGAAACGAAATGAAGGTTTCTTTCGTCCAGTGATTGGTTTCCAAATGGTTGTAATAAAAATGATATGGTGCGAAACATAAATATTCCGGCTTGCCGCGGTGTATTTCTTGTTGTGTGATGCCTTGATTTTGTTTGGAAAGAAGGAATTGGAAGGCAGGATATAAAGAGCAGGTAAATATGAATGAAGAACTTAAAGTGTTTAAGAAAGTAGAGGTTGCCATGAAGAAACTTTTTTCTTACAAACTTAGCTTTTTTGTGCTGGCTGTTATACTGTTTTGGGCAAAAACGTATTTATCCTACAAGACTGAGTTTAATCTTGGGGTAAAAGGCACAACTCAGGAGATCCTCCTGATATTTAACCCATTCTCAAGCGCCGTCTTCTTTTTAGGACTGGCTTTGCTGGCGAAAGGGCGTAAATCAGCCATTATTATGCTGATTATCGATTTCTTGATGACATTTGTGTTATATGCAAATATTTTATTCTATCGTTTCTTTGACGATTTCTTGACGTTCCCGAACATTAAACAGTCCGGAAACGTTGGAAACATGGGAGACGGGATTTTCAGTATCATGGCCGGTCATGATATTTTCTATTTCTTAGATATTATCATTTTGATTGCGGTATTGATCTGGAGACCTGAATTAAAAGAATACAAAATGAAAAAACGCTTTGCGTCTTTAGTGATCCTTTCTGGGATCGCACTGTTTTTCATCAACCTGCACTATGCGGAAAAAGACCGTCCGCAGCTGTTGACAAGAACGTTTGACCGCAATTATATTGTGAAATATTTAGGTTTATACAACTACACCATTTATGACGGTGTACAGACGGCTCAAACAGAAACGCAACGGGCCTATGCAAGCAGCGATGATTTAACAAGCGTCGAGAATTACACGACGTCTCATTATGCGAAACCGAACGCCGAGTACTTCGGCTCTGCCAAAGGCAAAAATATCATTAAAATTCACCTCGAAAGCTTCCAGTCATTCCTGATTGACTACAAGCTAAACGGTGAAGAGGTGACGCCTTTCTTAAATAAACTTGCGCACGGCGGGGAAGATGTGACGTATTTTGATAACTTCTTCCATCAGACAGGCCAGGGAAAAACATCTGATGCCGAGCTGACAATGGATAACTCGATCTTCGGTCTTCCTGAAGGCTCCGCGTTTGTGACGAAAGGCGAAAACACCTACCAGTCGCTTCCTGCGATTTTAGACCAGAAGGAAGGCTATACAAGCGCCGTCCTGCATGGTGATTACAAATCGTTCTGGAACCGTGACCAGATTTACAAACATATCGGATATGACAAGTTCTTCGACGCAAGCACGTATGATATGTCAGATGAAAATGTGATTAATATGGGGCTTAAGGATAAGCCGTTCTTTACAGAATCGATTCCAAAGCTTGAATCTCTTAAACAGCCATTTTATGCGCATTTGATTACATTGACAAACCATTATCCGTTTAACCTTGATGAAAAAGACGCGTCTCTTAAAAAAGCGACAACAGGCGATAACACAGTTGACAGCTACTTCCAGACAGCGCGTTACCTTGACGAAGCGCTTGAGCAATTCTTCAAGGAGCTGAAGGAAGCCGGCCTGTATGACAACTCAGTCATCATGATTTACGGTGACCATAACGGTATTTCTGAAAACCATAACCGAGCGATGAAAGAGATTCTTGGAAAAGAGATCACAGATTATCAAAACGCACAGAACCAGCGTGTGCCGCTGATGATCCGCGTTCCTGGCAAAAAAGGCGGAGTGAACCATACGTATGGCGGCGAAATTGACGTCATGCCGACACTTCTGCACTTAGAAGGAATTGATTCTCAGAAATACATCAACTTTGGTACTGACTTATTCTCTAAAGACCACGACGATACAGTGGCATTCAGAAACGGAGACTTCGTAACGCCGAAGTACACATCAGTCGACAATGTCATTTATGATACGAAGACTGGTGAAAAACTGAAAGCGAATGAAGAAACGAAGAATCTGAAAACAAGAGTGAACCAGCAGCTGAGCCTTTCAGACAGTGTCCTGTACAAAGACTTGCTGAGGTTCCATAAACTAAATGATTTCAAAGCCGTTGATCCGTCTGACTATCATTACGGCAAGGAGAAAGAAATCAAATAAGATGAAAAAGAGCCTTGAGCGGGCGCATTGCCTTCGCTCAAGGCTCTTTTTTTTGGTTATACAACCAACTTGAAAAAATAGATTCCATTTGGTCACCAAGGCTGGCTTTCTCTCATATCATTACAGTAGATTTTGAAACCGGTATTGAAATCGGACAAATTATCGGGGAAATGCCTTGATAGATTGTGAAGATGTACCAGGTTTCGAACTCAATATTCATAGAGATGAGGGGTAGAGATGAAAGCGGTCATTCTCTGCGGCGGAAAAGGAACGAGAATGAGTGAAGTCACGAATGACATTCCTAAACCGCTCGCCATGATAGGCGGCAAACCGATTCTATGGCATATTATGAAAATTTATCAGTACTACGGAGTAAACGAGTTTATTCTGCTGTTGGGCTATAAAGGAGAAAAAATCAAGGAATACTTTCTCGACTATGAATGGAAGCACAACAGCCTGACACTCGACAGCTCTACGGGAGAGGTACAGATCCTGGGGCAGCCTGAAACGTGGAAAATTACGTTTTTGGAGACTGGGGAAGATACGCTGACAGCCGGAAGAATCTTGCAGGCGAAAGACTATATCGGTGATGAAACATTTCTGCTCACCTATGGGGACGGGCTGGCCAATATCAATCTTTTCCATCTCATCAGCTATCATCAGACAAAAGGTGCTGCCGCGACTGTCACCGGCATTGACAAAGTCTCGCAGTTTGGCACCTTGACGGTTGAGGACGGCATGGCGAAAACATTTTCTGAGAAGACATCAAGTGACGGAATCATCAACGGCGGATTCTTCGTTCTCAGTCCAAAGGTTTTCGAGTATTTGCCGAAGGACGGGGACGCGATGTTCGAAGATGAACCGCTGAAGAACCTTGCCAAAGACGGGGAGCTTGCTGTGTACCGCCATTATGGATTTTGGACGGCCATCGATACGTATAAAAATCTCTTAGAAGTCAACAAAATGTGGAATCAAGGACAACAAGTATGGAAGGTATGGTGAATCGATTTGAGTTTCTGGAAAAATAAAAACGTATTTGTCACGGGATGCACAGGTCTTTTAGGAAGCTATTTGGTGAAAGAGCTGATCGATCAGGGCGCAAATGTTACGGGGCTTGTCAGAGATCATGTGCCTCAATCCAATCTTTATCAGGGAGAACATATCAAGAAAATGAACATCGTGCGGGGCTCTCTTGAGGACTTGGCTGTGATTGAACGCGCGCTTGGCGAGTATGAGATCGACACTGTCTTTCATCTCGCTGCACAAGCGATTGTCGGCGTGGCAAACCGCAACCCGATTTCTACCTTTGAAGCGAATATCCTCGGCACCTGGAATATTCTCGAAGCCTGCCGCAAGCATCCGTTAATTAAGCGGGTCATTGTCGCTTCAAGTGATAAAGCTTACGGCGATCAAGAAAACCTTCCATACGATGAAAATATGCCGCTGCAAGGCAAGCACCCGTACGACGTCTCAAAAAGCTGTGCAGATCTGATCAGCCACACCTATTTTCACACGTACGGGCTTCCGGTCTGCATTACGCGCTGTGGAAACTTATACGGCGGCGGAGATTTGAACTTCAATCGCATCATTCCTCAGACGATTCAGCTTGTGCTGAACGGGGAAGCGCCGGAAATCCGAAGCGACGGCACATTTGTACGGGACTATTTCTATATTGAAGACGCCGTTCAGGCTTATCTGCTTCTTGCAGAAAAAATGGAAGAAAACAATCTTGCCGGAGAGGCCTTTAACTTCAGCAATGAGATCCAGCTGACCGTACTTGAACTGGTAGAGAAAATATTAAAGAAAATGAACAGTAATCTGAAACCTAAGGTGCTGAATCAGGGAAGCAATGAAATCAAACATCAATATTTATCCGCGGAAAAAGCAAGAAAGCTGCTGAATTGGACACCGGCCTACACCATTGATGAGGGACTTGAAAAAACGATTGAGTGGTATACGGAATTCTTCAAAAAGTAATGTGAAACGAGGTGAACAAGACTGTGACCAGCGCGTATTGCACCGTTTTATCAAAAGGAAGATTATATCAGGCAGTCGCTTTGTTTAAGTCGTTAGAGCTAGTTGATCAAGACAGTCCCATTTTTATACTTTGCATGGATGAAGATACGCACCGCGTGTTACAGAAGCTGAAGATGAAGCAGCTGAACCTTGTGCCGGTGGCCGCTCTTGAAAATGAATTGCTATTGAAGCTGAAGGAAACTAGAGATCAAAGTGAGTATTGCTGGACGATGAAGCCGATCTTTCTGCAAGCTGTGCTGAACAGCAATCCCGGGCTGGAGCGTGTGACGTATATTGACGGGGATCTCTTTTTCTATGCAGATCCATCGCCGATTTTTGAAAACCAGCCGGACTGCTCGGTGCTGCTTTCACGGGGGGATATTGTAATCCCTTCTTTTGAGAAAGAGCAGATTGACATGCTGCAGCGTCTTTTAGGCAGATATAATTCCGGGTTTATCAGCTTCAAGCATGATGATGCAGGCACGGATTGCTTGGAGTGGTGGAAGGAACGCTGTCTTGAGGAATGCAAAAATGCACCGGGTGAAGGAAAATTCGGTGATCAGGGCTATTTGGATTATATGTCTGAGCTGTTTCCGAATGTGTGTGACATTACAACACCCGGCGTGAACATCGGGCATTGGAATTATGGGCAGCATACGTTTTCCTGGAAAGATGGCCGGATCGTGCTGGAGGATGGCAGTCCGCTGATCTTTTATCATTTCAGCGGATACCGAATCGTCAGCATCAATGAAATCAAACAGATTCATGAAACAACCCGCACAGATCTGCCGTTTGTGCATGAACTGTATCAAGAGACACTGCCGCATATCATTCAGCACATGAAAACGTTAGACCCTGAATTTAACGGTTTTGCTTCAAAAGATGACAACAAATAAATGAGTAAATACAGGAAGTGAAAATGAAGTGAAAGCAAGCGTTATTATTCCTGCATATAATTCAAAGGAGCGCCTTTACAACAGCCTTCTGTCATTAAACCAGCAGGAGTGCGATGAAGAATTCGAAGTCATTGTAGCGGACAATGGCTCTGAGGACGGGACGCTCTCGATGCTTGAGTCATTTCAAGCGGATTTTCCGCTGATCTTTACACGGATTAAAGAAAACAGGGGCATTGCGTACGGACGAAATCAGGCGCTTCGCAATGCCAGAGGAGACATCCTGATTTTCCATGACAGCGATATGCTTGCGGTAAAGGACCTTGTGGCAAAACATATTAAAGCCCATGAGAACGAAGAGAATCTCGTCGTGTGCGGGTTGTTTTGGAAACGGATCTACAGTTTTTACTATGAACGGTTTGAAGAAGAACATAAGGAACAGCTCGCAAAGCTCACAGGTGAAATGCCGAAGAAAGACAAACAAAAGCTGCTGGAGGAAGCGGACATCAAAAACGGAAGCTTTCTTGATAATAGCTTTGACCTTGACACCGACTTTATAGACGTGCTCAAGAAGATTTTAGATGAGTACGGCGATGACTTGAAAGGCTATCATATGCCATGGCGCTTTTTTATCACGAATAATTCCTCTGTGAAACGCAAGCATGTGGTTGACCTCGGTTTATTTGATGAAGGCATTGTGCGGTACGGGTTTGAGGATTATGACCTCGGGATCAGGCTTCATCAGGCCGGATTGACCTTCAGGCTTCGCCGCGATATTGTCAGTGTTCATCAGGAACATCCAAGCAATTGTAAGTCTGTAGACGATATTCGGGCAAACATTGCCTATATGTGCGATAAATACAATAACATCCGCTCCTTAGACGTTCATCTCGCTTTTAATGGGCCGTTCCCGCCTGACATGACGAACAGAATCATGGCTGATATTCAAAAGCTGCTGGAATCACAGAAATATGATATGCTGCTGAATCTGTTTCTTGAGCTGCTACATGTTGTTAAAGAGCGCAACATTGATCCGGATTGGCGAAAGAAATCCCCAAGGGTGACGGCGAAAAGCTTTGATTTACAAACGGTCCGCAAGCTTCTGCCAAAAGCGAAGAAAAAGCTAGGTGTGAACGATTTTGCCAACGCACTGTATGCGCTTGTCAACGATTTGCTGCACGTGGATCTTAGATCATTGGATGTGGTATAAGTGAGTACATTTCATTTTTCAACGATAGTGTCAAGAACACATATCTTTAAGCTCATGCCTATGATTCATTCTCTCCATGAGCATTGCGATGATTTTCATTTATATGTGCTGTGTGTCGACCAGAAAGCGTATGAATTGCTTCAGCACGTGCCATGGGAGCATGTAACGTTTGTGCAGCTGCATGAAATGGAAGACCCGGAGCTGCTGAAAGCGAAAAGCAACAGAACGTTTCATGAATATTGCTGGACGTTAAAGCCCGCCTTTTTGTTTCATGTGATGAGCAAGTGGGATGACGCTGAATACTTTGCCCATATGGATACGGATCTATTTTTCTTTTCTGATCCGGCACGTATTTTTGCAGAAAACCCAACGGCGTCTCTGTATTTGACTGATCATCGTAATTCGCCGCGCTTCATGTCCTACTACGACCGAACCGGACGCTTTAATACAGGCTTTGTCGGTGCCGGTAATACAAAGGAAGCATATGAAGCGGTGTGGCAGTGGAGACAGGACTGTATTGAATTTTGCACGGTCGAAATGGATACGGAACGAAAGACATATGGCGATCAAAGATATGTGGAGAAATGGCCGGAGCAGTTTAAAGGTGTTCATGTTGTCAAATCAATAGGAGCCAATACAGCGCTTTGGAATATCGAAAACTATAAGGTCGGGCAAAAGGACGGCCGCGTGTATATAGATGAAACGCCGCTGATTTTCTATCATTTCTCTGGGTTTACACTGGTGACAGAAAAAGAGTTTAATCTTTGCTGGTACTACCGGATTGAAGATGAAGCGACAATTGAGATGATTTATATGCCGTATATATTAAATCTGAAAAGATGGATTGATGAAATACAGTCGGCGTTTCCGGACTTTGCGGATGGCTTTATCCCGAAGCACGCAGTGCCTGACACTCATTTTATCCAGCTGGATTAAAAAACCCCTGCCGCCTGGCAGGGGTTTTTTCAGCTATGCCATTCTCTCAGCTTCTGGTCACTCGGCAATAGGAAGGCAAGGATGCCGAGAACAGGGAGAAAGGCAATGGCGATCATCGTCGGGGTCAGTCCCGCGGCGTCAATCAGAGCGCCCAGCGCCACAGCGCCGATTGCGCCCATCCCGAAGGCAAGCCCGACGGTTAAACCGGACATTGTGCCGATTTTTCCAGGAACTAGCTCCTGTGCGTAGACGACCGTTACAGAAAAGCTCGACATCAGAACCAAGCCAATCAATGCGAGCACGCCATAGGCGAGAACCGGGCCGGCAAATGGCAGCACAATCGCCAGCGGCGCCGAGCATAACAGCGAACCGAGGATAACGAAGCGTTTTCCAAAACGGTCTGCAAGCGGGCCGCCGAGAAACGTGCCGATTGCGCCGAACAGCAAGAAGACAAAAATATAGCTTTGTGCCTGCTGAATGCTTACGTGATAGGTATCCATCGCGTAAAACGTGTAAAAGTTGCCGATCGCACTCGTATACCAAGAACGAGCAAAAATGAGAAATATAATAATAATAAGAGCAGATACAACAGATTTGGTGATGGCCGTGTTTTCAGCCGTTTTCTTTTGTTTGCCTGATTTCTGGGCAAGGCTGCCGAGACGTGAGGCGTACCATTTCGCAATATACATGAGAAACAAAACAGCAAGCGCGGCGACAAGCGTGAACCAAACAGCGCCGAATTGCCCGAGCGGTACAAGGATCAGCGCGGTGATCAGCGGCGCCATCGCCTGGCCTGAGTTTCCGCCCACCTGATAAATCGACTGGGCGAGCCCGCGTTTTGTGCCGGCGGCCATATACGCCACACGGGAGCCCTCCGGATGAAAAATGGCCGAGCCTAATCCAATGAAAAACACACAGCATAAGATCGTTATGAATGACGGGGCAAATGCAAGGCCCAAAATGCCAAGCATGCTGGCGGTCAAACCGACTGGCAGCGCATACGGCCGCGGCCGTTTATCGGTATACCAGCCGACAACAGGCTGCATGACGGATGACACCATGTTTAATGTGAAAGCGATGATGCCGAGCTGTGTAAACGTCAGGCTCATGGAGCGTTCCAAAATAGGGAACATGGCCGGAATCACAGCCTGAAGCGAATCGTTGAGCATATGGCAAATTCCGATAATAATCAAAATCGGATACACCGTGGTGCCTGGTTTTTGAACTGTTTTTTCTTTTAACGGGGCGGCGATAGCCAATTGAGTCTCCTCCTTACATATATAACCAAAGCATACCACCATATTATTCATAAGGTGAAGAATTTATCAAGAGGAAAAAAGATTCTTATGAAAGAAATACCGTCAGCCTGATTAGGAGCTGACGGTATTTTCGATATTCAAAATGTGATATAGCTCTTCAAGCTTACGAATCTCATAGGTTGGTATGATCTCTGGCACATTCGGCTTCATGTCAGGGTTCATCCAACAAGTGTCAAGTCCGGCGAGCTGTCCGCCTTTGATATCAGCAGTCAGTGAATCCCCAATGATTAATGTGTGCTCTGCTGAAAATTGAGGAATCCGTTCAAATACGTAATCGAAATATTCCTTCATCGGCTTTTGGAAGCCTGTGTCTTCAGAAACGAAAATGTCCTTGAAGAATGGACATAATCCTGAATCACGGAGACGCTTATATTGTGTGTGAGACACGCCGTTTGTCACGATGTACAAATCAAACTGTTGCTGCAGATTTGAGATGAGATCAAATGCACCGTCAATAAGCTGATGTCCTTCTTCAAGAAAGCGGCGGTATTTTTGCTCAAGTTTGGTTCCGTCAGTCTCATAGCCGTATTCTTTAAGCAAAGCGGAGAAACGTGTGTTTACGACTTCATCCCGTGTCATCTTACCTTCTTCAAAGGCTCTCCAGAGACCTTGATTGATGGTTTTATACTGCGCCTTCATGTCATTTGTTAAAGGAATGTTCTGATCTTCAAACAGCAAACGCAGGGCTAAAGCTTCTGCCGCTTGAAAATCAAGGATGGTATCATCTACATCAAATAATAAAGTGCGGTATCGTTTCATCTGTGTGTCTCCCTTTCTCATATGTATTCAAAGTATAGCACATAAAAAAAGGAAAAAGCCGGCGGGTGAGGCACCGCCGGCTGAAAAGAGATTATTTGTTTAATAAGCTGTGTTTTCTCGAATATAGGAAGTAAACCAGTGTTCCGACAGCGATCCAGATGACAAATGAAAGCCATGTGACGCCGGGAAGGCTGTACATGAACCAAAGGCAGATGCCTGCGCTGATAATCGGCACAACCGGAACGAACGGCACTCTGAAGGACGCCTTGATTTCAGGATGTTTCTTTCTTAGCACAATGACAGCAATAGATATGACCGTAAACGCGGCAAGTGTTCCCATGTTCACCAGATGGGCCAGCGTTCCGAGGTTAATAAAGCCGGCGATTCCCGCTGCAACGATCCCTGTCAGCCATGTGTTGCGGAACGGGGTTTTAAATGACGGATGAACCTTTGCGAACAATCCAGGCAGAAGGCCGTCTCTGCTCATGGCAAATGTCAAACGAACCTGAGCGTACAGCAAAGCGAGCATCACCGTCGTAATCCCGATAATCGCACCGACAGAAATAATTCCGGCAACAGCGTCCTGTCCGACGAATTTCAGCGCAAAGGATACAGGATCTCCGACATTCAATTTGGCATAAGGCATCATGCCTGTCAGCACAAGCGATACCGCGATGTACAGAACCGTACAGACGGCTAGAGCTGAAATAATGCCGACGGGCATGTTTTTTTGCGGATTTTTCACTTCCTCTGAAGCGTTAGAAACCGCGTCAAACCCAAGGTACGCGAAGAATACAGTGGCGGCGCTAAGTATGACGCCTTTCATCCCGAAAGGCATAAAAGGAGACCAGTTATCCGGTTTCACATAGCCGATGCCGACAATAATGAACAATAATATGATCGCGATTTTCATCAGTACGATGACGTTGTTAAAGCGTGTGCTTTCCTTGACGCCTCTGCTGACAATCGCAGTGATGAGGAGAATGATCACCGCAGCCGGAAGGTTAAATACGGCGCCCGCCGTGCTTCCCGGCGCTCCTGTCAGTGCAGCCGGAATATGAAGATTGAAGCCGGCAAGCAGTGATTGAAAGTATGAAGACCAGCCGGTGGCAACCGCCGACAGTGCAATGACATATTCAAGCATGAGATCCCATCCGATCAAAAAGGCGAGCAGCTCTCCAAGTGTCACGTATGAGTAGGAGTACACGCTTCCCGAAATCGGAATGGAAGACGAAAACTCAGCATAACAGAAAGCAGCCAGCGCACAGGCGAGCCCCGCTAAAATAAACGATATGATGAGGGCGGGACCTGCACCGGTCGCTGCCACTGTTCCTGTAATGACAAAAATCCCTGTACCGATGACACAACCGATACCGAGCAAGGTTAAATCAAATGCGCTTAACGTACGGGCAAGGCTTTTTGACTTGCTCTGCGCACTCAATGTTTCAAGCGGTTTTTTTCTAAATAATGAACTCATCAAAAGTTCCTCCTGTAAATATTCAAAATATTCTAATCATTATATACAGTTCTTGTTGTATTATATTGTCGAAATTTGACGCAGTCAATAAAATATTTTTCTGCTTTAAATGATAGAAGCGAAACAGCGTTGTCGTATCATAGGATAGTAATTTTTACTAATCGTATATTCAATTTTATGCAAGATGAACCGATAGAAAAAATAGATTCGCCCATATTTTGATTTGCGGTTATAAAGGAGATGCTGACCATGTTTCAATATGAAGAGTTGAATAAACAGTTTATCGGCGGGAAATGGCAGGAGGGCAGCAGCCCAAATGTATTGGAAAACAAAAATCCTTATACTCAAAAAACATTCACAACATTCCGTAAAGCGACTGCTGACGATGTAGATGAAGCGTATCGGGCAGCGGCGCTGGCAAAGAAAAAATGGGATGCGGTCAATCCGTTTGAGAAAAGAACCATTTTAGAAAAAGCCGTCACGTATATTGAAGAAAATGAAGAAGCCATTATTTATTTGATTATGGAGGAGCTAGGCGGTACAAGGCTCAAAGCGGCTTTTGAAATAGGACTTGTCAAAAACATCATGAAAGAAGCGGCAACGTTCCCAATCCGCATGGAGGGGAAAATTCTTCCGTCCACAATAGATGGCAAGGAAAACAGATTATATCGCGTGCCGGCAGGCGTTGTCGGTGTCATCAGCCCGTTTAACTTCCCATTCTTTTTATCTATGAAATCAGTGGCGCCTGCACTCGGAGCCGGCAATGGCGTTGTGCTAAAGCCGCATGAGGAAACGCCGATTTGCGGCGGAACATTGATCGCGAAAATTTTTGAGAACGCGGGAATTCCAGCGGGGCTGCTGAATGTTGTTGTCACAGACATTGCAGAAATCGGAGACAGCTTTGTTGAGCATCCAGTGCCGCGGATCATCTCATTTACCGGTTCTACGAAAGTCGGCAGCTACATCGGACAGCTTGCGATGAAGCATTTTAAAAAGCCGCTTCTTGAGCTTGGCGGAAACAGCGCCTTCATCGTACTTGAGGATGCAGATATAGAATATGCGGTCAATGCGGCGGTGTTCAGCCGATTTACACATCAAGGACAGATTTGCATGTCAGCCAACCGCGTGCTTGTTCATTCTTCTATTTATGACAAGTTCCTTGAGCTGTACCAGGCAAAAGTGGAATCGCTGAAAGTCGGCGACCCAATGGATCCTGATACGATTATCGGGCCATTAATCAACAGCAGACAGACGGACGGGCTGATGAAGACTGTTGAGAAAGCAATTGAAGAAGGCGCTGTACCAGTGAAGCTTGGCGGATTTAACGGGACGATCGTGGAACCTACGATCTTAAAAGACGTCAAACCGTTCATGAGCATTGCCAAGGAAGAGCTGTTCGGACCAGTCGTCTCCTTTATGAAGTTTGATTCAGAAGACGAAGCGGTGGATATCGCAAACGAAACCCCGTTTGGCTTGAGCGGTGCCGTACATACGTCAAATCTTGAGCGCGGCGTGGCTTTTGCGAAACGCATTGAAACAGGCATGATTCACGTCAATGACACGACCATCAATGATGAACCGAATGTAGCCTTCGGCGGTGAAAAGCAATCAGGCCTCGGCCGTTTAAACGGTGAGTGGAGCCTCGAAGAATTTACAACGCTGAAATGGATCTCGGTCCAGCACGAAAAACGCAGCTTCCCTTATTAATGAAAAGGAGTGAATGGAATTGACCATAAATACGGAAAAAGAAACCGCAGATATTCTGGACGCATTTATCAAAGTAGCCCCTTATTTAAACAGCCTGGTTCAGGATGATATTACAATCGGCATTTATGATACGGAAAAACTGCTCGTGAATATACCGGCCAAAACCTTTTCGCTGAACGTAAAAGCCGGCGATCCGCTGCAGGAAGGGGATATCATCACAGATGCCATCCGAAGCAATCAGAAGAAGACGAGCATGGTTCCGAAAGAATTGTTCGGCTTCCCATTGATCGCGCGTGCCATCCCGCTGCACGACGAGAATGGAAGAGTCATTGGAGGCGTCGGCCTCGGAACGAGCCTTGAGGAGTCGTCAAAGCTGCATGATGTCGCGGAAAGCTTATCAGCTGTCGTTGAACAAACAGCCGCGGCTATTTCCGACATTTCTGAATCAATTAACGGGTTTTCAACTCAAATGTCGGGCATTTCCTCTCAGGCGAAAAAAGTAAGCGAAAGCGCCGGTGAAATCGCCGATATTTCAGTAACTGTTAAAGGCATCTCTGACCAAAGCAATCTGCTCGGCTTGAACGCCGCGATCGAAGCGGCAAGAGCAGGGGAGTCCGGAAAAGGCTTCTCTGTCGTCGCAGATGAGATCAGAAAGCTAGCAACGCATTCAAAAGAAAATGTCGGCCAAATTGACCAGATTACGAAAAAAATCCACAGCCTGCTGAAAGGGCTGGAGGAATCCATTGAGTCGATTAACCAGCATACAGACGGACAAGCCGCTGCTGTTGAACAAATTTCCGCCACAATGCAGGAGATTTCAGGAAGCGCACAGCATCTTGCAAAAATGGCCGAAAAAGCGCTTGAGGAAGAGTAAGAGACCGGGGACAAATGTCCCCGGTCTTTTTCTATCCTGCATTTCCATGAAATTTGTCTGACGTTTTACTAGTTTTATTCCAGCGGCTGATTTAAAATGTACACATGAACTTACGTGAGGATTGATAGGAACCATGAGCATATTAAAAGCGGAAAATCTTTATAAAACATACGGAGATAAAACATTATTTGACCATATCTCCTTTCATATTGAAGAGAATGAGAGAATCGGATTAATCGGGCCGAACGGAACAGGAAAATCAACGCTGCTGAAAGTGATTGCCGGCTTGGAATCTATCGAAGAAGGAGAAATCACGAAATCCGGAAGCGTGCAGGTCGAATTTCTTCATCAAGACCCGGAGCTGCCTGCGGGGCAAACAGTGCTGGAGCATATCTATTCCGGTGAATCGGCTGTGATGAAAACCTTGCGTGAATATGAAAAAGCGCTGTATGAACTGGGGAAAGATCCCGAAAATGAACAGCGCCAGAAACACCTGCTGGCAGCACAAGCGAAAATGGACGCAAACAATGCATGGGATGCAAACACCTTGGCAAAAACCGTATTGTCTAAGCTGGGCGTCAACGACGTAACAAAACCGGTCAATGAGCTCTCAGGCGGCCAGAAAAAACGGGTAGCCATTGCCAAAAACTTGATTCAGCCCGCTGATCTGCTCATTTTGGACGAGCCGACAAACCATTTGGATAATGAAACGATTGAGTGGCTTGAAGGGTATTTAAGCCAATATCCCGGCGCCGTCATGCTGGTGACGCACGATAGATATTTCTTAAACCGTGTCACCAACCGCATTTATGAGCTTGAAAGAGGCAGCCTCTACACGTACAAAGGCAACTATGAAGTGTTTTTAGAAAAACGCGCGGAACGGGAAGCGCAGGCTGAGCAAAAGGAAACGAAGCGGCAAAACCTGCTGCGCCGCGAGCTGGCTTGGCTCAGACGGGGAGCGAAAGCCCGCTCCACAAAACAAAAGGCGAGAATTGACCGGGTAGAGTCGCTTAAAGAGCAGAAAGGCCCTCAGTCATCAGGTTCACTCGATTTCGCCATTGGCTCGCACCGTCTCGGAAAACAGGTTATTGAAGCGGAGAACGTCATGATCGCTTATGACGGCCGCATGCTCGTCGACCGTTTTAATGAACTTGTCATACCAGGTGAACGGATCGGGATCATCGGGCCGAACGGCATCGGGAAAACAACGCTGTTAAATGCCCTTGCCGGCCGTCATACGCCGGACGGAGGCGATATTACGATCGGACAGACGGTCAGAATCGGCTACTATACTCAGGATCATAGTGAAATGAACGGTGAGTTAAAGGTCATTGACTATATAAAAGAAACGGCGGAGGTCGTAAAAACGGCAGATGGCGATATGATTACAGCTGAACAAATGCTCGAGCGTTTCCTCTTCCCGCGTTCGATGCAGCAGACGTATATCCGCAAGCTGTCCGGCGGGGAAAAACGCCGTTTATACTTGCTTCAGGTTCTCATGCAGGAGCCGAATGTCCTGTTTCTCGATGAGCCGACGAACGATTTGGATACTGAAACATTAAGCGTTCTTGAGGATTATATTGACCAGTTCCCTGGCGTCGTCATCACCGTATCCCATGACCGCTATTTCCTTGACCGCGTCGTCGACCGTTTGATTGTATTTGAAGGAAATGGTGTCATTTCCCGCTTTCAAGGCTCCTACAGCGACTATATGGAGGAGTCAAAAGCGAAAAAAGCGGCCCCAAAACCGGCAGCTGAGGAAAAATCGGCTGAAGCCGAGCCGAAGAAAAAACGGAAAAAGCTTTCTTACAAAGACCAGCTGGAATGGGACGGCATCGAAGATAAAATTGCCCAGCTGGAAGAAAAGCATGAACAGCTCGAAGCTGACATCGCCGCAGCAGGCAGTGATTTTGGCAAAATCCAAGAGCTGATGGCCGAGCAGGCGAAAACTGCTGAAGAGCTTGAGGCTGCGATGGACCGCTGGACAGAATTGTCCCTCATGATCGAAGAACTGGAAAGCTAAAAAGCGTGGCCGCAGCAGGCCGCGCTTTTTTTCACATAATGGACAAAAACGAACCGGCCTGCTTATGTTAGGATAAAATTGTGTGTCAGCGGCACATGGAAAACTAACGGAGATGATGAAGTATGACATGGGCGATCGTGATGTTAATTCTCATGAGTCTGGTGAAAATCGTATTAACCTGTCTTCCTACAGGCGTCATAGAATGGCTGCTCAGCAAATTTGAAGTGCACGCCAAGCTGAGTGGCGAAAATGCGAGTCTCTCTCTAGATGGAAAACGTCTCGAGGGTACAGAGAAGCAGAAAGTGATTGATCAATTTAACGAAGCTGTCTTCCTGGAGAAATATTATATCTATCCAGGTGATGAAGAGCGTTATTTACATCCGGAAAACGGCGGCACGCCGCTGGTGATAGATACAAAAAAAGGAAAAAGAGACGTGAAGCTGTTCGTGTACCGCTACGACGACCATATCGACGTCGTGAAACAGTACAAGAAGAAAGTGATCGCGTATCGAGTGCTTTCTGAAAGCCTTCAAAAAGAGTCTCTGTCAGTGGCGGGAAGTTTAGCTTAAACAGGAAAGTGAAAGACGGGTGCTGTATGCTACTCGTCTTTTTTATTGTTTTTTAAAACTTAACGTTTACGTTAAGGTTCAAAAGGTGTATAATGGTAACAGAAACGGCGAAGGGGGATTTACCTTGGAATGGATGAAGATTGATCAAGTGGCCAAAAGAAGCGGACTGACAAAGCGGACCATCCGGTTTTATGAAGAAATCGGCTTGATTCCGGCGCCGAAACGGACAGACGGCGGCGTAAGGCTTTATTCAGAGGATGATATGGAGGAGCTTGAGAAAGTCATCAGCACAAAAGAGGTGCTCGGTTTTTCCCTTCAGGAGCTTCAGCATTTCATGGAAACCAGCCGCCAGCTAGAGTTAAACAAAGAGGGGTATTTGTTGTCACTGGATCCTAAGGAACGGAAAGAAAAACTGGAGGAAATTCAGGAAACCCTGAATCACCAGCTGAGTTTGATTGATAAGAAAATCCGCACATTCCAAAGCTTTAAAGAACGCCTGCAAGGCATGAAAGGCAAAGCGGAACGCGCCATTCAATCAATCGAATGAAAAGTTTGTTAAACGCTATTTTTGTAGCGTTTCTTTTAATGGAATAAAGATGGAGGTCAGGTCAAATGGATAAGACAACACAAGTGAATCAGAAAACAGGCTTGCTCAGCCAGCCAAAAGCGGTATGGGCTGTCGCATTTGCCTGTGTGATTTCCTTTATGGGAATCGGGCTGGTCGATCCAATTCTTCCGGCCATTGCCGCACAACTACATGCTTCACCTAGTGAAGTATCACTCTTGTTTACAAGTTATTTGCTTGTAACCGGATTTATGATGTTTTTCTCAGGAGCCATTTCCAGCCGCATCGGCGCGAAATGGACATTAATTCTCGGACTTATTTTTATTATTGTGTTTGCGGGGCTTGGCGGCAGCTCAAGCTCAATCGCTCAGTTAGTCGGCTATCGCGGCGGCTGGGGATTAGGGAATGCTTTGTTTATTTCAACAGCGCTTGCGGTCATCGTTGGTGTATCAGTCGGAGGAAGCGCCCAAGCGATTATTTTGTATGAGGCTGCGCTCGGTCTCGGGATTTCCGTCGGGCCGCTTGCAGGCGGAGAGCTTGGAAGCATTTCATGGCGCGCACCGTTTTTCGGAGTATCTGTCCTGATGTTTATTGCGTTAATCGCGATTTCTTTCATGCTTCCGAAATTGCCGAAACCGGCGAAACGCGTCGGTGTGTTTGATGCGATGAAGGCGCTAAAATATAAAGGCCTTTTAACAATGGCGGTATCGGCATTCTTATACAACTTTGGATTTTTTATTTTGCTTGCTTATTCTCCGTTCGTTCTGGATTTAGATGAACACGGTCTTGGATATGTCTTCTTCGGCTGGGGCCTTCTGCTGGCGATTACGTCAGTCTTTACGGCGCCGCTCGTGCACAAAGCGCTGGGCACAGTGCGTTCGCTCGTCGTTCTCTTTATCGCCTTTGCGGCCATTCTCGTTATTATGGGGATCTGGACAGACCATCAGACTTTGATTATTACATGTATCGTTGTCGCCGGTGCTGTCCTCGGTATGGTGAATACGATCATGACAACCGCTGTGATGGGTTCTGCGCCGGTTGAACGTTCAATCGCGTCTTCAGCCTACAGCTCAGTCCGCTTCATCGGCGGCGCGCTCGCTCCGTGGATTGCAGGAATGCTGTCAGAACACTTTACTGCAAGCACACCATATACAGTAGGCGGAATCGTCGTTTTTGTCGGCATGCTTGTCCTTCTCATGGGACGTAAACATCTTGCTGGAATTAAGGCGGGGCATTAATAACGAAAGACACTGCCACAGATGCAGTGTCTTTTTTTAATCGTGGAATCTTCCCATTACTACCGTATTGTAGTAATTTCCGTAAGAAAGCAATTTCTCCTTTTTTAAGATTTCTTTTCGTTTGTTTCCAGGACATTCAGTGAGATTTTTTTAACTCCGTTGATGGTTCATGCTGTAGAGGGGACGTTTGCCATGGATAAGGCAAAGCCTGATGAATATGATCAGAAGTGTTTACAGGTGCTCTATCATTACATACACAGCGTCATGAAAAACAGCTTTTCGCCCGAGTGGTTTACCGCTTGGACAGATGAGGAGGATTTTGAGCTGTCTGCCAAAAGAGAGCTGACACTTGATGAATTCACATCTCCATTTTAAAAGACAGAGAGCTTTTGAGAGTCGTTCAGAATAAATGGCAGTAAAAAACCCGCCCTTTAGCAGGCGGGTTTTTTTATAAATTAAAGCACTTTCGTCGTCCAAGACTCGCAGTTCCACGTTTCTGTCGCAATATCCATATAAAAGTCTGGCTCGTGGGAAATGAGCAGAATGGAGCCTTTATATTCTTTCAGGGCGCGCTTGAGCTCTTCCTTGGCATCGACATCCAAGTGGTTTGTCGGCTCATCGAGCACCAGCAGGTTTGTTTCTGAGTTGATTAGCTTGCACAATCTGACTTTCGCTTTTTCGCCTCCGCTTAATACGGAGACGCGGCTTTCGATATGCTTTGTCGTCAGTCCGCATTTTGCCAAAGCGGCACGGATTTCATACTGCGTATAAGAAGGGAATTCGCTCCATACTTCTTCGATGCACGTATTGTTGTTTGTTTCCTTGACCTCTTGCTCGAAATAGCCGGTATAGATGTGCTCACCGCGTTCTACAGAGCCTTCGAGCGGCTGGATTTCGCCAAGCAAACTTTTCAGCAACGTCGTTTTTCCGATCCCGTTTGCGCCGTAAAGGGCCATTTTTTGGCCGCGCTCCATGCGGAGGTTGAGCGGACGGGACAGCGGGGAATCGTAACCGATCACGAGATCCTTTGTTTCAAAAATCAGCTTGCCTGACGTTCTCGCCGGCTTAAAGTGGAATTCCGGCTTTGGCTTTTCTGCCGCAAGCTCGATCATATCCATCTTATCGAGTTTCTTTTGGCGGGACATCGCCATGTTTCTCGTGCTGACGCGCGCTTTGTTGCGGGCGACGAAATCCTTCAGCTCTGCGACTTCCTGCTGCTGCTTTTTATAGGCCGCTTCAAGCTGTTGTTTCTTCACCTCGTAGACTTCCATAAACTGATGGTAGTCGCCGACATAGCGTGTCAGCTCTTGATTTTCAACGTGATAAATCAGGTTGATGACACTATTCAAGAACGGAATATCGTGGGAAATCAGGATGAACGCGTTCTCGTATTCCTGCAGGTAGCGTTTCAGCCATTCAATATGCTGTTCATCAAGATAGTTGGTCGGCTCATCGAGAAGCAGAATTTCCGGCTTTTCAAGGAGCAGCTTAGCGAGAAGGACCTTTGTGCGCTGTCCGCCGCTCAAATCGGTGACATCTCGCTCTAAACCGATATCGCTCAAACCGAGACCGCGGGCGATTTCTTCCACCTTGGAATCAATGACATAAAAATCATTGTTTGTCAGCGCGTCTTGAATGACGCCGACTTCTTCAAGCAGCTTCTCGAGCTCATCGGGATCAGCCTCGCCCATTTTGTTGTAAATCTCGTTCATTTCCTCTTCCATCGCAAATAAATAATGGAACGCGTCTTTCAGGACGTCTCGAATGGATTTTCCTTTTTCCAGCACGGTATGCTGATCCAGATAGCCGACACGGACATTTTTTGACCATTCGACTTTTCCCTCATCAGGTTCAAGCTTTCCGGTAATAATATTCATGAAGGTTGATTTTCCTTCACCGTTTGCGCCGATCAAGCCGACGTGCTCGCCTTTTAACAGGCGGAAGGAAACGTTATTAAAAATGGCCCGGTCCCCGAAGCCGTGGCTTAAATCCTTTACAGATAAAATACTCATGTTTACACCTCTATCGTTATCAAACACGCACAATTGGCGTGTAATATTCACCCTTTTGATTATAAAGGAGGATTCGGAATGTTGAAAGGTATAGGAAAGAAAAAGAAAAATTGCGTTCCGGGCGAGGTTTTGAGATACTATGGAATAGATTTCAGGAATTGAGGAGAACAAAATGACGCAAACTTGGCCATTTTTACATAATGCACAATCATTTATACAAGAGAATTGGAATGCTTCCGGCTTTCAAACGCCAACCCCTGTTCAAGAGCAGGCAGCCCAGCTGATCATGGACGGAAAGGATGTCATCGCGGAATCGCCGACAGGCACAGGCAAGACGCTGGCGTATGCGCTGCCGGTCTTGGAGCGGATCAAACCAGAGCAAAAGCATCCGCAGGCGGTGATTTTAGCGCCTTCCCGTGAGCTGGTGATGCAGATTTTTCAGGTGATTCAGGATTGGAAAGCGGGCTCAGAGCTGCGCGCGGCTTCCTTAATCGGCGGGGCGAATGTGAAGAAGCAGGTCGAAAAGCTAAAGAAACATCCGCATATCATTGTCGGCACGCCAGGCAGGGTATTTGAACTGATTAAAGCAAAGAAACTCAAAATGCATGAAGTGAAAACGATTGTACTTGATGAAGCGGATCAGCTTATCCTGCCGGAGCATCGCGAGACGATCAAACAAATTATTAAAACGACATTAAGAGACCGCCAGCTTCTATGTTTCTCTGCCACGCTTAAAAAGGAAACAGAGGATGTGCTCCGCGAATTGGCGCAAGAGCCTGAGGTGTTGAAGGTGCAGCGAAGCAAGGCGGAGGCAGGGAAAGTGAAACATCAATACCTGATTTGCGACCAGCGCGACAAAGTGAAGCTGCTACAAAAGCTGTCTAGACTTGAAGGCATGCAGGCACTCGTATTTGTGAGAGACATTGGCAACCTGAGTGTATATGCGGAAAAACTGGCATATCACCACGTTGAACTCGGCGTTTTGCACAGTGAAGCGAAAAAAATGGAGCGGGCAAAAATCATTGCCGCATTCGAAGACGGAGAGTTTCCTCTTTTATTGGCGACTGACATTGCCGCACGCGGTTTAGACATTGAAAACCTGCCATACGTGATTCATGCTGATATTCCAGATGAAGATGGCTATGTCCACAGATCAGGACGAACAGGCCGGGCCGGAAAAGAAGGCAACGTGCTGAGCCTTGTGACAAAATTGGAGGAATCTAAGCTGAAAAAAATGGCGAAGAAGCTTGGTGTTGAGCTGAGTGAAGCTGTGTATGCAGGCGGAAAACTGAAGACGAAATAAAAAGAAGGGCGAAAAGCCCTTTTTTTGTTGTAAAATAATAGAAAAAGTTTCGCGCAGGGGGTGGGAAGGTGGTTTCAATAGACAGGTTTCAAGCAGTGAAGGAGTCAGAGCTGAAAATTCTTGAAAGCTGGTTTGAGAATGAGGATACCAGACGGAGAATGGATGGGATGCTGCCATTAGATGAGTGGTATGCACGAGTAAATAAAGATAAACACGATACTGTCATCATGGCGTATGATGGACAGCTGCCGGCAGGGATGGTCGTTATTGAGTTCGGGGAGAAGCGGACATATATTGGATTGATCGTCAATCCTTTGTACCGGCTTCAAGGGTACGGAAAACGGATATTGCAAAAGCTGATGACCGAACCTGATTTTACTAGCGTGCGGGAATGGGTGGCATGCATTGAAGAAGACAATCGAATCAGTTTAGCTTGCTTTCAAGCAGCAGGATTCACTTTGGAAGATACAGAACCTGATGAAGATGGTTTTCTTACGCTGATTCTTCGCAGCTGATCTCATCGAAACATAAAAGGAGGGCAAAAAGCCCTCCCGTTTTCATCTTCATTCAGCTCGGATCACTGACCTTGATCAGCTGTTTCCCTTTATTTTCTCCCTTAAATAAACCGAGAAACGCGTCAGGAATGTTTTCGAAGCCTTCTGTGATGGTTTCCTCGTAATGGAGTTTACCAGCCTTCAGCCATTCGGCCAGCTGTTTTGCTCCCTCAGAAAAACGATCGGAGTAGTCGCTTACGATAAAGCCTTGCATCAGCGACTTCGTTTTAATGAGTTTTGATTGGACACGAGGGCCCATGTCATCTGCTTCGCTTTCTGCGTTATAGGAAGAAATGGCGCCGCACACCGGAATGCGGGCAAATTCATTGAGCAGATTCATCACCGCGTCTGAAATCGGTCCGCCGACATTGTCAAAATACACATCGACACCGTCAGGACAAGCGTTTTGAAGCGCTTTTTGGATATCATCCGCTGTTTTGTAATTGATGGCTTCGTCAAACTGAAGCTCCTGTTTTAAATAGTCGATTTTTTCATCAGAACCCGCGATACCGACAACTCGCGCGCCTTTGATTTTGGCAATTTGCCCGACTGTTGAACCGACGGCTCCCGCAGCTCCGGAGACAACCACGGTTTCGCCTTCCTTCGGGCGTCCGATGTCCAGCAATCCGAAGTATGCTGTTAAGCCGGTCATTCCCAAAATGCCGAGATAGGCCGAAGCGGGAGCAAGGCTTGTATCAATTTTTCGCAAGGCAGACTCGCTCACAGCGGAAAATTCCTGCCAGCTGAGATTTCCGATGACGATATCGCCTTTTTTCAATTGGTCGCCGTCTGACACGACTTCAGCGATAACCCCGCCAGAAAGCGCTTCATCCAAGGCGAACGGCTCAACATATGACTTCGTATCCTGCATACGGCCGCGCATATAAGGGTCAACCGAAACATAAAGCGTTTTGACAAGCACTTCCCCTTGCTGGGGTTCAGGAACCGGAATGGTTTCAAAGCGAAAGTCTTCATGAACAGGAATACCTTGTGGACGTCTTGCTAATTGAATTTGCTGCTGAGATGCTGTCATTTTCATCCTCCTATCACTTGGTTGACACCACTGTAACATGGACAGGAGAGGAAATACAAAAGGTAAGCTGGCATACAAAAAAGGAGAGGGGGCTCCTCTCCTTTTCATTTCGCCCGTAATTTCGGGCACAGTCCCGTCGGCAGGCACATTGGCTTCTGGTCGATCGGGCTTCTCATGATGCAGCATTCCAAGCCGAAGACTTCACGGAAAAATGGCTGGGTGAACACATCTTCCGGTGTTCCGGCGTTGTATATTTTTCCGTCCAGCACACTGATTAGATAGTCAGCATATTGAGCGGCTTGGTTTAAATCATGGAGCACCATGACAACGGTGCGGCCATGGTCGCGGTTCAGCTTTTTCAGCAGTTCAAGCACTTCAATCTGGTGTGAGATGTCTAAATACGTGGTCGGCTCATCAAGCAAAAGCAAATCAGTGCCTTGCGCAAGTGCCATTGAAATCCAGGCTCTTTGTCTTTGGCCGCCTGAGAGGGCATCCAGCGTCCGATCCTTCAGTTCAATCATGCCCGTTGCTTCCAGCGCCCACTCTACCATGTCATGATCCTCTTGGGTATGCTTGGATAACAGCTTTTTGTGAGGATGTCTGCCAAAATAGCATAATTCCTCTACCGTCAATCCTTCAGGGGCCTGAGGAGATTGTGGAAGAATGGCCAGTTTTTTTGCGACTTCTTTTGATGGCTGGCGGTGGATGTCTTTTCCTTCTAGTAGCACTGTACCGCTTTTCGGGGCCATCAGCCTGGCGAGCGATTTGAGGATTGTTGATTTACCGCAGCCATTAGCGCCGATGAGCGCAGTGATTTTTCCTTCTTCTATCTTTAAGTCGACTCCGTCAATAATCACTGTACTGTCATATGAAAGAGTGAGCTGGTCTGCAGCCAGTTTTCCCATGGTATCCTCTCCCTACTGTTTCCTCGCTTCGAATTTTAATAAATATAAGAAATAAGGCGCGCCGATCACGGCTGTCAGTATTCCGGCAGGTATTTCAACCGGAGGCATGATGCCGCGCCCTAACGTATCTGCAATTAATAATATAATAGCACCAATCAATGCCGATGCAGGCAGTAAATATTTAGCTTTTTCTCCGGTAAGCCGTCTGGCGATATGCGGAGCAAGCAAGCCGATAAAACCGATTGAGCCGACGACGGCTACACAGCTTCCCGCCAGCGCCACCGCGGTGAAAATCAGGATGAATCTCAGCCGGTTTGCGTTTTCTCCGAGACCCTGTGCAAGCTCATCCCCGAGTGACATAAGATCCAGCTTCGGTATGAGTATGCAGACGATCGGAAAAAGAATCAAAAGCCATGGCGCAAGCAGGTTGACTTCTTCCCAGTTTCTTCCCCAGAGGCTTCCTGTCAGCCAAATGAGTGCAGCATTCACGTCGCCTGGAAACTTTACCATCATATATTGCATTCCGGCGTGGCAGACCGCGCCTAAAGCAATGCCTGATAAAGCCAGTGAAGAGGGCTGAATGCTCTTTTTTCGGGCTATCATTAATAATAGTACAGCAATAATGGCGGCTCCGGCAAATGCGGAGAACGGAAGCACGTATACCGGCGACTCAGGAAAGATGAGAATCACAGCCATCGCCGCAAGTCCGGAGCCTTTTGAAATGCCGACAACGTCCGGGGAAGCGAGCGGATTTCGGATCACACCCTGTAAAATCGCTCCGGCAGCGGCAAGTCCAGCACCGGCCAAAATCGCTAATATAATGCGGGGAAGGCGATATTGCTGGATGATAAATTCAAAGGAATGATCCAGTCCCAGCAGATTCGTCACTACCGCATCAGGTGAAATGTATAATGCACCGATTCCAATGCTGATGACGGACAGAACGATTAAAATCACGGCCAATATGAGTATCGCCAGTAAGGGGCGTTTTTGTTTTCTGGTTGTTTTCTTCATTTCAGGTTTCGCCCTTTCCTTGCCAAATATAAGAAAAACGGCGTTCCGATAATCGCGGTGACAATGCCGACCGGTGATTCATAAGGAAATGCAATCCATCTGGCCAGTACATCTGCGTACACCAGCAAAATGGCACCGAACAGTGCCGAAAACGGAAGCACGTATTGATAATGTTCTCCGATCAGCTTGCGGACAATATGCGGGACGAGCAGCCCGACAAAGCCAATCGGCCCGGCGACGGCTACGGAAGCGCCGGAAAGGATTAAAATAATCAAACTGATCAGAATCCGGATGCCGTTCATATTTTGTCCAAGCCCTTTTGCTGTTTCGTCTCCGAGACCGAGAACAGAAACAGAACCGGAAAATACGAGGGCAAGCCCGATGCCAATGACAGAAAACGGAGCGATGGTTATGACATCCTGCCAGTTGCTGCCGTCGATTGCGCCTGTCATCCAGTACAGAACATCCTCACCTGACTCATTTAAAATAATGATGGCCTGTGTCATAGAGGAGAGGAACAAATGCACGGCCATTCCTGACAGCGCCAGCTTAACAGGCGTCATTCCGCCGGATGAGGCAATCATATACACAATCGCGCCGCCTGCTGCCGCACCCGCAAAAGCGAATATAACAGATGAATAGGGCGATGCCGGCAGAATGACGAGAGAAGCAACGACAAAAAGCGATGCACCCGCATTCACACCGAAAATTTGGGGTGAAGCCAGAGGATTTCTGGTCATAGCCTGCATCAGCGCCCCTGCTACAGCTAGGCTGGCGCCGACAAAAACGCCGATTAAAGTGCGGGGAAGGCGAAGAGTAGAGATGATGAGCTGTTCCTTTGAACCGTCCCATACAAAAAGATATTTCAATGAATCTATGATGCCGATGTCTGAGGCTCCTACTGAAAGATTCAGCCCAAGCCCAAATATAAAAATAATCAGTGCAATGATGAACATCATCAGTCTTGATGATGAGCGCCGTTTGGCTGAATGATACAACAGTCTCACTTCCTTACTGCGTCTGGTTGCAAAAACGAAGAAGCAAGGATTTCCCCTCGCTTCTCATTTGTCCTATTTATTATACACTTTTTTAAGCACATCTTTGGCGCTTGTTTCACTAGACTTGATGCCTCTGAATCTTGTCCAAGTGTCACGGTCCGCATCATAGACTTGTCCATTTTTCACCGCTTTGAGATTTTTCCAGAGCGGGTTCGTTTTCCACTCGTCTACAATGGTTTTGCCTTCGTTGGCTGAGATGAACAAAATATCAGGATCGATTTTGCTCAATTGCTCGAGGCTGACCTCTTGATAGGCGTTATCTGACTTCACGGCGTGTGTAAAGCCGAGCATTTTAAAGATTTCTCCGTCATAGGATGATGATGTATGAAGCTGGAAGGAATCCGCTCTTGCAACGCCGAGAACGATGTTGCGGTTTTCATCTTTCGGAAGTTCGGCTTTTAGATCGTTGATGACTTTTTTGTGCTCGGCAAGCTTTTCTTTTCCTTCATCTTCTTTATTTAATGCTTTAGCAATGGTCGTAAAGCTGTCGATCGTTTCGTCATATGTCGCTTCACGGCTTTTTAATTCAATCGTCGGAGCGATTTGTTTCAGCTGTTTATAAATGTTTTTATGGCGCTCAGCGTCAGCGATGATTAAATCAGGCTTCAAGGAACTGATAACCTCAAGATTGGGTTCGCTGCGTGTGCCTACAGATGTGTAATCAATGGAGCTGCCGACAAGCTTTTTAATCATATCTTTTTTGTTGTCATCGGCTATGCCCACCGGCGTAATGCCGAGATTGCGAACGGCATCCAAGAATGAAAGCTCAAGCACAACCACCCGCTTAGGTGTGCCGCTTACTGTCGTTTTTCCTTCTTCGTCATGGATCACTCTGGAATCCTTAGACTCGCTTTTGCCGCTTCCGTTGTTATTCTGGCTTGATGAACAGCCAGATACAATGAGGCAGGCGAGCAATAAAACACTCATGATGGCAATCAACTTGTTAGAATAGGTGCGCATGTCATTCTTCCTTTTTTCAGATTTAGTAATGAGAATCATTATCACATGTAACACTATAATAGCATGGCTTATCATGTCAATATTTTTTTAGTAAAGAAAGCTGCGTTTTTACTGCTTTCTCATGAAAGCATCATCAGACACAAATAAGTGGTATGCAGCGTTACCGTGTCTTCGAGACAAAAACGCATGGGCGTTGGCTTTAGAGGTTTCGAACATATCAGCAGTGACATAAGGAAGGAGAGTGCTGAGATAACCGGACAATTTCTTTTCTATTTCATCTGTTAGTGCAAATTCAATGTCGCCGATATTCATGATAATCGAGAAAACAAAGTCGATATCGATATGAAAATGTTCCTCGGCAAAAACCGCAAGCTCGTGAATTCCTGGTGAACATCCGGCACGCTTATGGAAAATCTGTTTGACTAAATCACTCACAATCCAAGCATTGTATTGCTGTTCTGGTGAAAAGTATTGCATTAGACATACCTCCTGCTCGTACGGATAAAGGCAGCGTTTCATGGTCGTGTGCTCCGTGCAGCGGCTTCTCTTTAATTTTGATTTTTCTGAAAATAAGTCCCGTTCCTATCACTTTACCATGGACGGAAAACAAATAGCTACTACCATTCCTCCTGTTTTTCTCTTTAATGTTCTGGAATCTGTTTCAGGTACAGACGATCGGGTATGAAAGAAATATAGAAAACATGAAGGAGGAATATCGACATGAAACCAGTTGTAAAAGAGTATACAAATGACGAACAGCTCATGAAGGATGTAGAGGAATTACAGAAAATGGGTGTTGCGAAAGAGGATGTATACGTCTTAGCTCACGACGATGACAGAACGGAACGCCTGGCAGACAACACGAATGCTAATACGATCGGAGCCAAAGAAACAGGTTTCAAGCACGCGGTGGGAAATATCTTCAATAAAAAAGGAGATGAGCTCCGCAATAAAATTCACGAAATCGGTTTTTCTGAAGATGAAGCCGCTCAATTTGAAAAACGCTTAGATGAAGGAAAAGTACTTCTCTTTGTGACAGATAACGAAAAAGTGAAAGCTTGGGCATAAAGCAAGGAAAAAACCAAAAGGCTATGACGGCCTTTTGGTTTTTTTGCGGTCTTTGCGGTGGCATTTTGCAGAATGCCGCAATAGGATAGCGGAACATTTTCGGTTCTGAATGTCCCTCAATTTGCTATTATATTTTTGTGATAAATTGGAATAAAATCTCACAAAATAGAAAATGGGGGTACATAGTGGATGAAAAAAGTGATGTTAGCTACGGCTTTGTTTTTAGGATTGACTCCAGCTGGCGTGAACGCAGCTGATTTAGGCCACCAGACGTTGGGATCCAATGATGGCTGGGGCGCGTACTCGACCGGCACGACAGGCGGGGCAAAAGCATCGTCCTCAAATGTGTATACCGTCAGCAACAGAAACCAGCTTGTCTCGGCATTAGGGAAGGAAACGAACACAACGCCAAAAATCATTTATATCAAGGGAACGATTGACATGAACGTAGATGACAATCTGAAGCCGCTTGGTCTAAATGACTATAAAGATCCGGAGTATGATTTGGACAAATATTTGAAAGCCTATGATCCTAGCACATGGGGCAAAAAAGAGCCGTCGGGAACACAAGAAGAAGCGAGAGCACGCTCTCAGAAAAACCAAAAAGCACGGGTTATGGTGGATATCCCTGCAAACACGACGATCGTCGGTTCAGGGACTAACGCTAAAGTCGTGGGAGGAAACTTCCAAATCAAGAGTGATAACGTCATTATTCGCAACATTGAATTCCAGGATGCCTATGATTATTTTCCGCAATGGGATCCGACTGACGGAAGCTCAGGAAACTGGAACTCACAATACGACAACATCACGATAAACGGCGGCACACACATCTGGATTGATCACTGTACATTTAACGACGGTTCGCGTCCGGACAGCACATCACCGAAATATTATGGAAGAAAATATCAGCACCATGACGGCCAAACGGATGCGTCCAACGGCGCTAACTATATCACGATGTCCTACAACTATTATCACGATCATGATAAAAGCTCCATTTTCGGATCAAGTGACAGCAAAACCTCCGATGACGGCAAATTAAAAATTACGCTCCATCATAACCGCTATAAAAATATTGTCCAGCGCGCGCCGAGAGTCCGTTTCGGGCAAGTGCACGTATACAACAACTATTATGAAGGAAGCACAAGCTCTTCAAGTTATCCTTTCAGCTATGCATGGGGAATCGGAAAGTCATCTAAAATCTATGCCCAAAACAATGTCATTGACGTACCGGGACTGTCAGCTGCTAAAACGATCAGCGTATTCAGCGGGGGAACGGCTTTATATGACTCCGGCACGTTGCTGAACGGCACACAGATCAACGCATCGGCTGCAAACGGGCTGAGCTCTTCTGTCGGCTGGACGCCGTCTCTGCATGGATCGATTGATGCTTCTGCTAATGTGAAATCAAATGTCATAAATCAAGCGGGTGCGGGTAAATTAAATTAAGAAAGTGAAAAACACAAAGGGTGCTAACCTTTGTGTTTTTTAATTAATTAAAATGTTTATTAACTTAGTTAAGGAGTAGAATGGAAAAGGGGATCGGAAAACAAGTATATAGGAGGAGACCTATTTATGGCTTCAGAAAAAGACGCAGGAAAACAGTCAGCAGTAAAGCTTGTTCCATTGCTTATTACTGTCGCTGTGGGACTAATCATCTGGTTTATTCCCGCTCCGTCCGGACTTGAACCTAAAGCTTGGCATTTGTTTGCGATTTTTGTCGCAACAATTATCGGCTTTATCTCCAAGCCCTTGCCAATGGGTGCAATTGCAATTTTTGCATTGGCGGTTACTGCACTAACTGGAACACTATCAATTGAGGATACATTAAGCGGATTCGGGAATAAGACCATTTGGCTTATCGTTATCGCATTCTTTATTTCCCGGGGATTTATCAAAACCGGGCTCGGTGCTAGAATTTCGTATGTATTCGTTCAGAAATTCGGGAAAAAAACCCTTGGACTTTCTTATTCACTGCTATTCAGTGATTTAATACTTTCACCTGCTATTCCAAGTAATACGGCGCGTGCAGGAGGCATTATATTTCCTATTATCAGATCATTATCCGAAACATTCGGATCAAGCCCGGCAAATGGAACAGAGAGAAAAATCGGTGCATTCTTATTAAAAACCGGTTTTCAGGGGAATCTGATCACATCTGCTATGTTCCTGACAGCGATGGCGGCGAACCCGCTGATTGCCAAGCTGGCCCATGATGTCGCAGGGGTGGACTTAACATGGACAAGCTGGGCAATTGCCGCGATTGTACCGGGACTTGTAAGCTTAATCATCACGCCGCTTGTGATTTACAAGCTGTATCCGCCGGAAATCAAAGAAACACCGGATGCGGCGAAAATCGCAACAGAAAAACTGAAAGAAATGGGACCGTTCAAAAAATCAGAGCTTTCCATGGTTATCGTGTTTCTTTTGGTGCTTGTGCTGTGGATTTTTGGCGGCAGCTTCAACATCGACGCAACCACAACCGCATTGATCGGTTTGTCCGTTCTCTTATTATCACAAGTTCTGACTTGGGATGATATCAAGAAAGAACAGGGCGCTTGGGATACGCTCACTTGGTTTGCGGCGCTTGTCATGCTCGCCAACTTCTTGAATGAATTAGGCATGGTGTCTTGGTTCAGTAATGCCATGAAATCATCCGTATCAGGGTTCTCTTGGATTGTGGCATTCATCATTTTAATTGTTGTGTATTATTACTCTCACTATTTCTTTGCAAGTGCGACAGCCCACATCAGTGCGATGTATTCAGCATTTTTGGCTGTCGTCGTGGCAGCGGGCGCACCGCCGCTTTTAGCAGCGCTGAGCCTCGCGTTCATCAGTAACCTGTTCGGGTCAACGACTCACTACGGTTCTGGAGCGGCTCCGGTCTTCTTCGGAGCAGGCTACATCCCACAAGGCAAATGGTGGTCCATCGGATTTATTCTGTCGATTGTTCATATCATCGTATGGCTTGTGATCGGCGGATTATGGTGGAAAGTACTAGGAATATGGTAGAAAGAAAAAGGCAGACGCGGTCTGCCTTTTTCTTATTTTCACTCCTTCGCAAGAAAACGGATTTTGAAAAATGAGAAAATTGCCTGTGAAAAATGGTATGATCTAGGTAGAAAGGACGGCTGGTGCTGTGGTGAAAAAGCGGTTCCATTTTTCCCTGCAAACAAAAATAATGGGGCTGATTGCGGCTCTGCTGGTCTTTGTCATTGGTGTGCTGACCATTACGTTAGCCGTTCAGCATACACAGGGAGAACGGAGACAGGCAGAGCAGCTGGCGGTTCAAACGGCGAGAACCATTTCCTATATGCCGCCGGTTAAAGAGCTCATTGAGAGAAAAGGCGGACATGCGGCTGAGACGCAAGAGGTCATTGAACAAATGAAAGAACAGACTGGCGCGTTTGCCATTTATGTTTTGGACGAAAAAGGAGACATTCGCAGCGCCTCTGGAAAAAGCGGATTAAAGAAACTGGAGCGCAGCAGAGAAATTTTGTTTGGTGGTTCGCATGTTTCTGAAACAAAAGCGGATGGACGAAGAGTGATCAGAGGAAGCGCGCCGATCATAAAAGAACAGAAGGGATACAGCCAAGTGATCGGCAGCGTGTCTGTTGATTTTCTGCAAACGGAGACAGAGCAAAGCATCAAAAAGCATTTGAGAAATTTGAGTGTGATTGCTGTGCTTGTACTGCTGCTCGGATTTATTGGCGCCGCCGTGCTGGCGAAAAGCATCAGAAAGGATACGCTTGGGCTTGAGCCGCATGAGATCGCGGCTCTATATCGTGAGAGAAACGCAATGCTTTTCGCGATTCGAGAAGGGATTATTGCCACCAATCGTGAAGGCGTCGTCACCATGATGAACGTATCGGCGGCCGAGATGCTGAAGCTGCCCGAGCCTGTGATCCATCTTCCTATAGATGACGTCATGCCGGGAGCAGGGCTGATGTCTGTGCTTGAACAAGGAGAAATGCTGCCGAACCAGGAGGTAAGCGTCAACGATCAAGTGTTTATTATCAATACGAAAGTGATGAATCAAGGCGGGCAGGCGTATGGGATTGTCGTCAGCTTCAGGGAGAAAACAGAGCTGAAGAAACTGATCGACACATTGACAGAGGTTCGCAAATATTCTGAGGATCTCAGGGCGCAGACTCATGAATTTTCAAATAAGCTTTATGCGATTTTAGGGCTGCTTGAACTTGGGGAGTATGATGAAGCCATTGATCTGATTAAAGAGGAATATGCGATGCAAAATGAACAGCATGATCTTTTATTCCATAACATTCATTCGCAGCAGGTGCAGGCCATTTTGTTAGGGAAAATAAGCAAGGCATCGGAAAAGAAGGTCAAGCTGGTGATTGATGAGAACAGCTCACTCGCGCCTCTTCCTGCACATATCGGCTTGTCCCATCTTATTACGATTATTGGCAATTTAATTGATAACGCTTTCGAAGCTGTAGCGGAGCAAAGCGTGAAGGAAGTTTTGTTTTTTATCACGGATATGGGCCATGACATTGTCATTGAAGTATCAGACACAGGGCCCGGTGTGCCGCCAGAGAAAATAGAAGCTGTGTTTGAGAGAGGCTATTCTTCAAAGGGGATGAGGAGAGGCTACGGTCTGGCCAATGTGAAAGACTCAGTGCGTGAACTGGGCGGCTGGATCGAACTGGCGAATCAAAAAACTGGCGGGGCGGTATTCACTGTGTTTATACCGAAGGAGAAACAAAGGGGGAATCCATTTGATTCACATCGCGATTGCGGAGGATGATTTTCGAGTTGCGCAAATCCATGAGAGATTGATTAAACAGCTTGATGGATTCAAGATTATCGGCAAGGCGGCTAACGCAAAAGAGACATTGGCGCTTTTGAAGGAACACAAGGTTGATTTGCTTCTGCTGGATATTTATATGCCGGACGAGCTTGGGACCGCGTTGATTCCTGATATACGAAGCCGATTTCCTGAAGTGGACATTATGATTATCACAGCGGCAACAGAAACCCGGCATTTGCAGGAAGCGCTAAGAGCAGGAATTGCCCACTATTTGATCAAACCCGTAACGGCTGACAAGTTCAGGCAGGTGCTGCTTCAGTATAAAGAAAAAAGGAAGCTGCTCATGTCTCAGCCGGAGGTCAGCCAATCCATGATCGACCATATTTTTGGGAACAGTGTGAAGACAGCTTTGCCGGCAGAGGATTTGCCGACTGGCATTAATTCGATTACACTGCGAAAAATTAAGGAAGCGCTTCAGACTGCGTCAGAAGGATTGACAGCGGAGGAACTTGGGGAAAAAATGGGGGCGTCACGAACAACTGCCCGCCGTTATGCCGAGTACCTTGTGTCAAAGGAAGAAGCAAGAGCCGAGCTTGAATACGGGATTATCGGCAGGCCGGAGAGAAAATATTATTTGGCGGCGGATTAGATATGAAAAAATCTATAATCCTATTGATTATTCTATTGATCTTTATGCAGGGTGATATCAGGCAGGCGGCTGCGCCGCGCCTGCCGGACGGGCCGATAGAAATTGTCGTCCCTGCCGAACCTTCTGGCGGCTGGGATGTCACAGCGCAGGCGATCCAATCAGTTTTGAGGCAGAAGCAGATCGTGAAGGGAGATGTTCATATCGTCTATAAATCCGGCGGCGGGGGAGAGAAAGGCTGGAAATATGTCAACAAAAGCAGCAAACAAACCATCAGCATGACGTCCAGCCTAATATTGAGCAATGATCTTCTCGGGCAAAGCAAATTAAAAATGTCCGATTTTACGCCGCTCGCCATTCTCTCCAAGGAATGGCAGACGGTTGCATTGCCAAAAGGATCAGCGTTAACAAATGGCAAGGATGTGCTGTATGAGATCAACATGCATCCCGGCAAGGTGAGAATCGGCTTTGCCCCGGGGTTTGGCAATGATGATCAGCTCTCGTTCGTCAGAGCGGCAGATATGTACGGCATTGACCCGTTTGACATTCAATTCTCACAGTATGACAGCAGCGAACAGCTCATTCAGGCGCTGATCAGACATGAGATAGAAGCGGCTTCCATGACACTTTCTGAAGCGAAACCATATGAACGAAACGGCGATATCACGTTAGCCGCTGTAACGTCTGATAAAAGACTTCCCGGTTTTCCAAATGTACCGACGTGGAAGGAGCAGGGAATCCCGTTTGTTTTTTCTCATTGGAGAGGGATTTTGGGCCCGAAAAATATGTCTGAGGAAGAGATTTCTTACTGGGATCAAGCGCTAAAGAAGGTCACCTCCTCACCTGAATGGAAGCGGAAAATAAACGAACAGGACTGGGAAAGCTTTTATTTGAACAGCAGGGAAACGAAACGGTTTTTAGAAGAGCAATCTGCTTTTTATCAAAGCATCATGACAGGAAATTAAGATCCCGGCATCCCGGGATTTTTTTCATGCCGAAAATTGATCAAAAAGAACAAAACGGTTTTAAAAAATTAAAAATACAAAAAAACCAAATTATTTACTTGCGGTTGGTTTTCCCATACGATGGCAAAAAGGTAAGACAAAAAGGGGAGTAAGGGAGAAAAAAATGTAAGCGGATTCATTTAAGGGGGAATGGATGTGTTAGCAATCTTAGGCTTTCTCATGATGCTTGTGTTTATGGCATTGATCATGACAAAACGGCTTTCTGTTTTAACAGCATTAGTTTTGACGCCGATTGTGTTTGCGCTTATCGCCGGATTTGGATTTACTGAAGTTGGGGACATGATGATTTCGGGGATTCAGCAAGTCGCGCCGACTGCGGTCATGATTATGTTTGCGATCTTATATTTTGGAATTATGATTGATACAGGCCTGTTTGATCCAATGGTTGGCAAAATTTTAAGCATGGTCAAAGGAGACCCTTTAAAAATTGTTGTCGGGACAGCGGTTCTTACAATGCTCGTCGCCTTGGACGGAGATGGCTCGACAACGTACATGATTACGACAAGCGCCATGCTTCCGCTCTATTTGCTGCTAGGCATCCGGCCAATTATCTTGGCAGGAATCGCGGGAGTCGGCATGGGAATCATGAACACGATTCCATGGGGCGGTGCGACGCCGAGGGCGGCGAGTGCGCTGGGAGTTGATCCAGCTGAGCTAACAGGGCCGATGATTCCTGTCATTGCAAGCGGGATGCTTTGTATGGTGGCGGTTGCGTATGTGCTTGGAAAAGCGGAACGAAAGCGCCTTGGTGTGATTGAACTGAAACAGCCAGCTAATGCCAATGAACCGGCGGCAGCGGTTGAAGATGAGTGGAAGCGGCCGAAGCTTTGGTGGTTCAATTTATTGTTAACGCTTTCTTTAATAGGATGTTTAGTATCGGGTAAAGTCAGTTTAACCGTACTGTTTGTCATTGCGTTTTGTATTGCACTGATTGTGAATTATCCCAATCTCGAGCATCAGAGACAGCGCATCGCGGCGCATTCCAGCAACGTGCTGGCTATCGGTTCAATGATTTTTGCCGCGGGGGTGTTCACGGGGATTTTGACAGGCACGAAAATGGTTGATGAAATGGCGATCTCACTCGTGTCCATGATACCGGAACAAATGGGCGGATTGATCCCAGCGATTGTTGCCTTAACAAGCGGTATTTTCACATTTTTGATGCCGAATGACGCGTATTTCTACGGGGTGCTGCCGATTTTATCAGAAACAGCTGTCGCATACGGTGTGGATAAAGTGGAAATTGCCAGAGCCTCTATTATCGGCCAGCCGATTCATATGCTGAGTCCGCTTGTGCCATCCACTCATTTGCTTGTCGGACTCGTCGGAGTTTCTATTGATGACCATCAAAAATTCGCATTGAAATGGGCGGTTCTCGCAGTGATCGTCATGACGGCTATCGCTCTATTGATCGGTGCGATCTCTATTTCCGTATGATAATTCAGGCGTAATGACACACACTAACGGCATATAACATTCCGGAGGTGTCATTATGAGTGATCCTTATATGCCGCTGACTTCAGTCAGAAGCGGAACGGGGTTCGAAGCGGCAAAAGGGGTGCACGGCCTGACTGTGCAAATTGCGAATGCCTATTTTATTCAGCTGCCTTCTGAACCTCACTCATTTGTTTTAATTGATGCCGGCATGCCTCAATCAGCCGGCATGATTGTCAATGAAGCCAAACAAAGATTCGGTGAAGGGTTTCAGCTGAAGGCGATTATCCTCACACACGGGCACTTTGACCATATTGGGGCAATCGAAGAGATCCTTGAGCATTGGGATGTGCCTGTTTATGTCCATTCTCGGGAAATGCCCTATGTAACAGGTAAAGAGGATTATCCTCCGGCTCGTCCTGACAGCAAGAGCGGGCTGGTCGCCAAGCTGTCGCCGCTGTTTCCGCGGCACTCCATCGATATTTCCTCACATGTCCAGGCACTGCCGGAAGACGGTTCAGTCCCTTTTCTTGACGAGTGGATGTGGATTGCGACACCAGGACACACGCCGGGCCATATTTCGTTATTCCGCGATGACGGCCGCGTGCTTGTGGCAGGTGATGCTGTTATTACAGTGGAACAGGAGAAAATGGCTGACGTCTTGATACAAAAACAGGAGCTTCACGGTCCGCCGGCTTATTTCACGCCTGACACAGAGACGGCCGCTGAGTCCATTCTGAAGCTGGCCGGTCTTGAACCGGAAGCGTTATTGACCGGGCACGGCATACCGATGACCGGCAAAAACTTTCGAAGTGACTTAACTGAATTGGCAAATCGATTATCGTCTATTTGACACCCGCATTACGCGGGTGTTTTTTATTGTTTTCCAGGAAGTTGCAGAAAAATCATTTGTCTTGCCGCTTAAAAACGATACAATGAAAAGCATGAAGTGATGTGAAGGGGAGAGTTTGTTGGAAGAAAAAGAAATACTCTGGAACGAAGCGAAAGCGTTTATTGCCGCATGCTATCAGGAATTGGGAAAGGAGGAGGAAGTGAAAGACCGTCTCGAGGACATTAAAAGCGAAATTGACCTGACCGGAAGCTATGTACATACGAAGGAAGAGCTGGAGCACGGAGCGAAAATGGCTTGGAGAAACAGCAACCGCTGCATCGGCAGATTGTTCTGGAATTCGCTGAATGTTATTGACAGACGAGACGTCCGGACGAAGGAGGAAGTGCGTGACGCCCTCTTTCACCATATTGAAACCGCCACCAATAACGGCAAAATCAGACCGACCATTACGATTTTCCCTCCGGAAGAGAAGGGTGAAAAGCAAGTCGAGATCTGGAATCATCAGCTGATCCGGTACGCTGGATATGAGTCAGACGGAGAAAGAATCGGTGACCCGGCTTCCTGTTCACTGACAGCAGCCTGCGAAGAGCTCGGCTGGCACGGAGAGCGAACGGATTTTGACCTGCTGCCGCTCATTTTTCGCATGAAAGGAGACGAACAGCCTGTCTGGTATGAGCTGCCGCGTTCACTTGTGATCGAGGTTCCAATCATACATCCGGACATCGAGGCGTTTTCTGATTTGGAGCTGAAGTGGTACGGCGTGCCTATCATCTCTGATATGAAGCTTGAGGTCGGGGGCATTCATTATAATGCCGCGCCATTTAACGGCTGGTATATGGGCACGGAGATCGGAGCGAGAAACCTCGCAGATGAAAAGCGGTACGACAAGCTGAAAAAAGTAGCGTCCGTGATCGGCATCGCCGCTGATTACAATACGGATTTATGGAAGGATCAAGCGCTAGTTGAATTGAATAAAGCTGTGCTGCACTCGTATAAAAAGCAGGGTGTCAGCATCGTTGACCATCATACAGCGGCAAGCCAGTTTAAACGGTTTGAAGAACAGGAGGAAGAAGCGGGCAGAAAGCTGACGGGAGACTGGACGTGGCTGATTCCGCCAATTTCACCCGCTGCCACTCATATCTTCCACCGCTCCTATGATAACTCAATCGTTAAGCCGAACTATTTTTATCAAGATAAGCCTTATGAGTAAACAATAGAAAATCGATGATGGCCTTCAAGGCTGCGGGATTCAGTCACAGAGATGTCGGTAACCTTTGAGAAAGGGCTTCCGTTCTTTACAGCCTCAACAAACGATTGCAGGGCGTTTTCCGGACCCTCTGCCAAAATCTCGACACGCCCGTCATCACGGTTTTTGACCCAGCCGGCCAGTTTTCGCTTATCAGCTTCCATTTGAACAAAATAGCGAAAGCCCACACCTTGAACCCGGCCGTTTACAATGATTCGGTATTGAAGCATGTAAAAACCACCTTTTCTTTTTATGATAATCAATCATTTTACAACCTGTAAAGGGGATGTGTTTGTATGAAACCAGAGCGCTATTCAGTTCTTTCTCTTAATCTGGGAAAACCGCAGACGCTTGAATATGACGGAAAGAAAATCGAAACCGGCATCATGAAGCGGCCGGCTGAATCAGCCGTCATACTGTATCGGGAGAATTTTGAAGGAGACGGACAGGCGGACCTCGTCAACCACGGCGGACCTGATAAGGCTGTCTGTGTCTACCCGGCGGAGCATTATCCGTTTTGGGAAGAGTTCCTCTCAAGACCGCTGTCAAATGCCGCATTTGGAGAAAATTTGACGGTCGCGGGCCTGACTGAGGAGAATGTTTGCATCGGGGATGTGTTCAGGCTTGATGAAGCTGTTGTTCAGGTCAGCCAGCCGCGCCAGCCGTGTGTAAAGCTGGCGAAAAAGTTTGGTGTAAAAGAAATGGTGCTGAAGGTCCAGCAAACCGGCTATACAGGGTTTTATTTTCGCGTGCTGGAGGAGGGCAGGGTGTCTCCCGGCGCGAACCTTGAATTGCTGTCCAGAGGAGAGAAGGGCATCTCCGTCCAGTTCGCCAACCGCATCAACTACCATGATGCAAAAAATCTCACCGCCATAGAACTGATTTTAAGTGAGGCTGCACTATCGGAAAGCTGGAGAGCGTCCTTTATGAAAAAAAAGGACAGGCTGCTGCCGGTTGAATAGAAAAAAGCCGCGCATATCAACGTGCGCGGCTTTGCCATATTTAAGATTGTTTTTTCTTTGTTTCAAGCAGGTTGGCAAGAAAATAGGTTTTATAGCTTTGAAGCTTTCTTCCCTCATGGTGCGTGATCCCCTGCTTTTTTAGTTCTGCCACATACCAGCCTTTACTGCCGTAATGCATGTCAGAAAACTCCTTTCCCTATCTGATTTCGAAACGATTGGCATTGTAACATCTATAAAAAGATGCTGAAAAGAGATGCGGGGAAAACTGAGCCTTTCGCACTAGATGTACGAATGTTCTTCTGTATGTATATGCGGAGCAAAAGCCGAATATGATTTAATGGCCGGTTAGTTTGATCATGACAACGCCAAATGTCATAATGGCGAAAACAATGCCGATATATGTGAGCATCCCGTTTTTTTTCTTAACGCCGTAAACGGTCATAATGATGCCTTCAATGAAAAAAATGATGCCGAAAATAATAAACCACATGCAGATAAAGGCTCCTTTCACAGACATAATAGTAGTGTAGCATATCTGAAAGAGCCGGGCTGTGACAATATCAAGAAAGCCGGGCGCATATCGCCCGGCTCATGTTTTATTGTTTATCAACCAATTTGACCAGAAGCTGTGCCAAATGTTCTTTCTCATCTTCGTCTGCAACGCTCCAAAGCTCTTGCAGCAGCATTTCTTCACCGTTTTGCGGCTCTTCATGCTTTGCGAGGTAGTCTCCCAGGATCGCAGCGCTTTTTACAAGCTTGCCGTCATCCAATCCCAGCTTTTTGCCTCGGTTGACTTGTTTTTTCAAGTAGCCTTTAAATTCCTCAAAGTCTTTTAAAATGTCTTCTTTTATTGTGCCATGCATCGCGTTCATTTCGTTTTCAATTTGGATTTTTTCTTGATCTCTGTTCATTGCAAGACCTCCTCGTGCAGAATAATGATGTTTTACCTGCTATTGGAGGAGGTTAAACCTGCCGGAAGCCCGGAATGTGTTTTACAGTTTCGTCAGGATAATCGGTTCATCTTTTGTGATGACGATCGTGTGTTCAACTTGGGCAACCATGCTTTTATCCGGCGTCTTGAACGTCCAGCCGTCTCCAGCTTCAACAATCGTTTCTGCTTTCGTTGAAATAAACGGTTCAAGCGCGATGACTGTGCCATTTTTGAACAGTGCGTTATCAAACGGATCATAATAGTTCATGATGTGGTTCGGCGCTTCATGCAGGCTTCGGCCGATTCCGTGGCCGGTCAGGGTTTTGATGACGGTAAAGCCTTGAGAGCGTGCTTCATGATAAACGGCTCTTCCGATCTGGTTTTGGCGCTTGCCCGCTTTTGCCTGCTGAAGCCCCTTTTGAAATGCGTTTTCCGCGCATTGGCAAAGCTTATGAAGGCGTTCTTCTCCTTCACCGAGCACAAATGAGATGCCTGTGTCGGAATAGAAGCCGCCAAATTCAGCGGAGATGTCGATGTTGACAAGGTCCCCTGCTTTTAAAATTTTGGATGTGCTTGGTATGCCGTGAGCCACTTCATCATTTACGCTGATGCATGTCACACCTGGAAAATCGTATTCCTTCTCAGGAGCTGAAACGGCGCCGTGCTCATCAAGCACAGCTTTTCCGATAAGGTCAAGGTCTTTTGTGCTCATGCCGGGCTCTGCCTTCCGCTTCATTTCTTCACGCGCAAGCGCGACGATTCTTCCGATTTTTTTCAGGCCTTCTAATTCTTGATCGTTTGTTACAATCATCTGTCATTCCCGCTTTCTTTTTAAATAATCTAGATTAAGCTTACCACAACTGTCTTAAAAATAGGAAACACCCGGACCTGGGAAAAAAGAAATACCCCCGGGAAAATTGGTATAGATCACTAGATATCTTATATGGTATATTTGAAAAAAAAGGGTATGAGGGGGATGGGTATGCTTTCATTTTTACAAAAACTCGGGAAGTCATTTATGCTCCCGATTGCGGTTCTGCCTGCGGTTGGAATTATCCTTGCGCTTGGCAGAGAGGATGTATTTAATATCCCGTTTGTCTATCAGGCGGGGACGGCGGTTTTTGATCATCTGCCGCTTATTTTTGCGATCGGAATTGCCATCGGCATTTCAAAAGACAGCAATGGGGCCGCGGGTTTATCAGGGGCGATATCGTATCTGATGCTTGACGCGGCAACAAAGACAATTGATAAAACAAATAACATGGCGGTGTTTGGGGGAATTATTGCCGGTTTAATTGCCGGTTACACCTATAACCGCTTCAAGGATACCAAGCTGCCTGAATATCTCGGGTTCTTCAGTGGCAGACGGCTTGTGCCGATTATAACAGCCATTATTACGATCATTTTAGCGGGCATATTCGGAGTCGTCTGGCCGCCGATTCAATCGTGTATAAACTCGTTTGGAGAGTGGATGCTCGGGCTCGGCGGCATCGGGGCAGGCATATTCGGCCTATTCAACAGGCTGTTAATTCCGCTTGGCCTTCACCATGTGCTGAACAATATTTTCTGGTTCCAATTTGGAGAATATAACGGAGTGACAGGGGATCTGGCGCGCTTTTTCGCGAAAGATCCGACAGCGGGCACATATATGACCGGATTCTTCCCAATCATGATGTTCGGTCTTCCGGCGGCGTGTCTGGCTATGGTTGTGACTGCGAAGCCGTCTAAACGGAAAGCGACGGCTGGAATGATGATTGGATTTGCTTTAACAGCGTTTATCACAGGGATTACGGAGCCGATTGAGTTTGCATTTATGTTTTTATCTCCGCTTTTATACGCTGTTCACGCGGTCTTAACCGGGTTATCTTTATTTATCGTCAACTGGCTCGGCATCCGTTCAGGCTTTTCTTTTTCAGCTGGAGCTATCGATTATGTGCTCAGCTATGGAATCGCAGAAAAACCGCTGCTTCTGCTTTTGTTAGGTATATGCTATGCGGCAGTATACTTTATCGTGTTTTATGTACTGATTAAGGCTTTGAATTTAAAAACGCCTGGACGGGAAGACGATGATGTAGATGAAGTGCTGGATGAAAATACTGTTCAGGATGTAAATGAAAACATCATGCTGAAAGGGCTCGGCGGAAAAGAAAACCTTCAAACCATTGATCATTGCGCCACAAGGCTGCGACTGACTGTGAAGGATACCGCTTTGGTGGATGAAGCGCTACTAAAGAAAGCAGGCGCAAAAGGGGTTGTCAAATCAGGCGGGCAATCGGTTCAAGTCATTATTGGCCCGAATGTGGAATTTGCGGCGGAAGAATTGAGGGCTGCTGTCAAATAAAAAAAGCGGAGAGGGCAACCTCTCCGCTTTTTCTTATTTATCTTCGTTATCCTTTGACGTTTCGGAAGAATCTTCGTCATGTTTTGTGTAATCATAATCAGAAGGATTCACCTTCTTAAAACCTTTCGGCTCGTAGAACCGCAGCAGGTCTCCGTTTATGATTTTATCGGACATTTCAAGTTCCTTCTTGACGAGCGAGTCTTCTGACTTGTCGACTTCGGATTCATCGAGTTCTTTTCCGGTTTTCGTGTCGTAATACTTACCGGATATTTTCGTGTACTTCGGTGAAATAAAGTCTCCGTTTCGGAACGGAATCACTTCACGGTGTTCTTTCGATAAAATATCAGACCCGGACATCAGATAGTCCTTCGTATCCACTCCGAGCAGATGCAGAATGGTAGGAGCCACATCAACGTCTCCGGCATATTTATGAACTTTCTCGCCCTTCACGCCGGCAGCGTGGATAAAGAGCGGCACCCGTTGAAGCTGGGCGTTGTCGTAATCAGTGATTTCATCCTTGCCAAGCACTTTTGCCATCGCTTTATTGTGGTTTTCAGAGATGCCGTAGTGGTCTCCGTACATCACAATAATCGATTTATCATATAACCCGTCTTTTTTCAGATCATTGAAGAATTGTTCAATGGACTGATCAAGGTAATGGGCTGACTGGAAGTAGTTATCGACGACAGAGTCACCAAAGTCTCCAGCCGGGAAGTCTGTATCCCCCTCATCCATTCCGAATGGGAAGTGGTTAGACAGGGTAATGAACTTCGTATAGAACGGCTGCGGCAGGCTTTCCAGCAGCGGCATTGATTCTTTGAAGAACGGTTTGTCTTTCATGCCGTAGTTTTTCGTGTTTTCTTCGTTCATGTCATAGTAAGCAGAATCAAAGAATTTATCAATGCCTTCCGCTTTGTACATTTCGTTACGGTTCCAGAACGTCTGCGTGTTCCCGTGGAAAGTAGCAGATGTGTAATTCTTAGACTTCAGAATCGCCGGAACGGATTGCAGCGTGTTTTGTGCTTTGTTTACGAAAACTGAACCTTGAGCCAGCGGGTACAGAGAGTTTTCCATCATAAATTCAGCATCAGATGTTTTACCTTGTCCCGTTTGGTGGAAAAAGTTATCAAAGTAGAACGTTTCGTTATCATGTGCCAGTTTATTTAAGAACGGTGTCACTTCTTTGCCGTCAATTTTATAGTCGATAATAAATGACTGCAAAGATTCAAGTGAAACGTAAATGACGTTTTTTCCTTCCGCTTTGCCGAAATACACGTTATTCGGCACATCGTAATTGGCTTTCATGTAGTTTTCCACTTCCGTCACGTCGCTGGAATCGGCAAGCGCGCGCTGGCTGTTGGACTTGATATTCTGTACAGCGTCATAAATCGTGAAATTGTATGTTCCCAAGTATTTCACAAGATAGTTCCGGTCGAATGATCTTGTCAGCAATTCAGGACGGTCTGATTCCGCAACTGCCAGGTTGATCAAGAACACAAGAATTGAAGACGCAAAAATAATTCGGAACGATTTTTTGCTTGACGTTTCGGCAGGCTTGTTTACTTTGATCGCCAAGATGATCAGGATGATCGTATCGATAAAGTAAAAGGCGTCAGTCGGTCTCATCAGCGAAAATGCGCTGTCACCGAGTTGGCCGCCGTTTGTTTTAGCCTGCATAATGACCGGAATTGTAATAAAATCATTGAAAAATCTGTAGTACACAATGTTTGCGTACAGTAAAAAAGACATTAAAAAATGAATCACTATAATGGCTGTCTGCTGTAATTTTTTCTTGAACAAGAGTCCAAAGCCAAGAAAGAACAAGCTTGAGCTAAGAGGATTCACAAAAAGCAATATTTTTTGTATCGTGTTGTCTATTCCCAAGTTGAAGTTCAGGACATAACCGACATACGTTTTGATCCATAACAGGACGACCGCGATTAAGAAGAAGGCCAGTCCTCTTTCTTTTATAAATGTTTTCATTGTTACACTCCTTTTTTCCGATCCAGTTCGAGCGAAACGATAGAAAAAACGAACGTATCCAATATAACACGAATCAGCAGATTAGAAAAGTGAAAATCGTATGATGGAGAAAGTGGCGAAAAACGCCGTCGAATCAACGTTTCGCTTTGATATTACCAAATGTAAAACAAGGTATCTTTCTAGAAATAAAGGAATAAAATGGTACATTGAGAATTGTATGATAAAATATAAGGTATAGATAAAAAGAGGTGAAATGATGGATTTTTCCCATATTGTGTCTGAAGATAAAATTAAGCGCGCCATCAAAGACGGGGATTTTCAAAACCTCCTGGGAATGGGAAAGCCGCTGCCGAAGGATGACGCGGCACACTTGCCGGAATCGCTGCGCATGGGCTATCGTATTTTGAAAAACGCGGGAATGGCAGAGGACGAGGGCGCGCTCAAAAAAGAGCTTATGACCATCGACCATTTAATCGAAAAGTGCTATGACGAAAAAGAACGCGAGCAATTAATCAGAAAAAAATCTGAAAAACAATTGCTGCTTGATAAGCTTGTCGACAAAAAAGGCATGTTTTCAAAGCCAGCATCCGCTTTTTATAAGAATAAAGTATATGACCGGCTTGGACGAAACAGACCTTCTTCCAGCTGATTTGTCTTGTCTGCAGGATGGCGTTTGTTAAAAGCCATCCTTTTTATGGTCCAAGTTCTATGTCAAAAGGTTTATGTTTTTCCATCTATGGGAAATGACCCATAAACGAAAAAAGGGTGATGGGATGGAACGACTATTAGTATGGATAGAGCATATATCTGATTGGCTGTGGGGTCCGCCGCTAATCATCCTGCTGACGGGGACGGGGTTGTATTTCACTATTTTGCTGAAAGGTTTTCAATTTCGCTATCCTTTATACATTTTCAAACAGACAATCGGCAGCGTAGGAAAAAAACCGAAGGGAGAGGGCACAGTCACACCGCTTCAGGCATTGACCTCAGCCCTCAGTTCAACGATCGGTGCAGCGAACATTGTCGGTGTGCCCGCCGCTATTATGTTTGGAGGACCAGGAGCGGTTTTTTGGATGTGGCTTATTGCCTTATTTGCCATGGCGATTAAGTTTTCTGAAAGTGTTCTTGCTGTTCATTACAGAGAAAAAAATGAGCAGGGTGAATACGTCGGGGGACCGATGTATTACATAACAAAAGGGCTCCGCATGAAATGGCTCGGCGTATTCTTCTCTGTTGCGCTGATTGTGGAGCTGATCCCGAGCATTATGGTTCAGGGAAATTCGGTTTCAGTCTCGCTTGCCGAGACGTTTTCTTTCAATAAAATATACGCAGGAATCGGAATTGCATTTTTGATCGGCTTAGTGGTGATAGGAGGGGTAAAGCGGATCGGAAAAGTAACAGAGTTTGTCGTACCTCTTATGGCAGGGGCATACGCGGGAGCCGGTCTCCTGATTGTTCTCATGAATCTATCATCAGTGCCGGCGTTTTTCTCTCTCGTTTTTTCAAATGCGTTTACCTCTTCTTCAGCAGTTGGAGGGTTCGCAGGTGCTGCGTTGGCGGAAACCGTTCGCTGGGGATTTGCCCGCGGGCTTTATTCTAATGAAGCCGGAATGGGAACAGCCCCGATTGCACATGCGGCAGCAATGACTGATCATCCTGTGCGGCAAGGGTTTTGGTCTGTGATCGGCATTGTCATTGACACCTTGATCATCTGCACGACCACCGCTTTTGTCGTTCTTGCATCTGGTGTCTGGACAGGGAAGAACGCCTCAATTGACCCGGCAGCACTGACGACGGCTGCATTTCAGCATTATTTCGGTTCTGGCGGAGGGTACTTCGTTTCGGTTTCCCTAGTCTTCTTTGTCGTATCAACCATTATGGTTGTCATTTTTTACGGCGTAAAGCAAGCTGAATTTCTGTTCGGGCGGCTGGCAGGACACGTGATTAAATTCGTTTATTTAGCGGCTATTATCATAGGTGCCGCAGGCGGAGCAAAAGCCATTTGGGGCTTTTTGGACTTAGCATTGGCTTTTATTCTCGTCCCAAATGTGATTGCGCTGTTGTTATTGAGCAGAAAGGTAAAAGCGCTGTACACCGAATTCTTTACATCTGAACAGTACTACCTGAAAGATATAAGAAAAACAAAACAGAATCCTGTTTATCAAACAAAAGAAGCTAAAAACTCCTAGTGCTTTGCTTTGGCGCCGAACAACGCTTTGCTTTTTATGATCAAATAAATGAGTAAAGGCAGCAAAAGAGAAATCACTACATTAATGATTGGTTTGATTCTGTTAAAGTCGATTAGCTGATTTGTATTTAAAAAGAACCAAAAGCTGCATACGACTGAGAACATGCCGATTGGTGTATACATGGCTTTCGGGTCGATTTTTGAGTGTAAAAACGAAAGGCCGTATACCACGATATATAGGGAACCTGCTATCTTCACCATAATGACCGGAATCCAAAAGGCCGCGATGATCAGGTCTGAGCGATCCAGAAAATCCGTAATGCGGATCTGCCTGATGACCATATAAGCAGGATCAAAGAAAGTAGATGTCAGGTTGGGACCAAAGACAGAAATTGAAGAAAATAACATCACGGCCAGCAATAAAGCGCCCAGCAGTATCGCGGAAATGGTGTATTTTAGCGGGACGCTCCGGTTTGAGAAGAGAAGCGGAAGGATAATCAATTCCCCCATTGTCCCAAACGCGTAATAGCCTGATTGAAGATATGGGATTAGACCTTCAAAAACAGGCGTCAAGTTTTGAAGCTCAATTTGTGTGGCCAGCGTAAATGGAAGGAACAAGACCAGGATGCCGAATGGAAATAGGAATATCTGCGCCATTCTGGTCAATGTTTCTTTTCCCTCTCTGGCAATACAGATCGCCACAAAGATAATAACACCGCCAAGAACAGCCATTGGTGTTCTCGGGAGAAATAAAATGTTAATCAAATTGATGAAAAAACGTATATCATGAGCATTGATTAACAGGAAATACAAAGAAAACAGTAAAATGATAATCCGGCCTGCGATTGGTGAGGAATCGCTCAGCAGCTGATAGATATTTTTATCCTGATGCTTTTTCATCAGCCTATGCATCAGCCAGAGTGCCGGAATCACGATGACAACGCCGAGGATGTAGCTGTGCCAGGCATTTTGTTTTGCTGATTCGATCATGAGAATCGGAGCATGCTTTAATCCGACCGCTAACGTATACAGAGCTCCGAAAAATAATCCTTGGTATGCAGAGGTCTTGTCCATAAAGCACATCCTTTCTGTCATGTTCAAAACGGAATATATTTAAACAGGTGCCCCAGCCGCGGAAGCAGGGGATTCACTCTCATATAAATCCATAGAAAAGCACTTCCTGCAATTAGCAGGCTGAAGGCCCATTTTGTTAGATTGTTAGCGGAACGAAAATTCTTCCATTCATATGCGTATATGGCAATGCACACAATCAATGTCTGTACGATATAGCTGATCATGCTGACGCACCTCCATTAATGGCTGATCGTTTTGTATAGGACACCGCCCTGCTCAATCGTCACAATTGGGACGACGTGAACCTCCATATCCTTATATACCTCTTCCCATTCCTTTTTCAGCAGATTCTTCGTGGTTGCCGTGCTTCTGATGGTCCTGTCTTGAAAGCCGGCCGGGTCCGCCTTTAGCTTTTGCAAACGATGAACGGTGCTGATCACGTCCTTCTTTATGGTTCTGTTTAATGCTTTTTGAATGATGTAATACTGGTCAGTTTCTCTCGTCTCATAGGTTGATTGGTTTTCCATAATAATTCCTTTGGCTCTGATCTCGATTGTCATTGACAGCTTTCCGTTTTTTTCAGCGGCATGAAAGGATGAATTGGACTTTTGAAGCTGAATGGATGCTTGTCCCATTTGATTCGGCAGGTCTACTATGAATTCTGGCTGGCGGGCTTGATTAAGCAACATCAGGGCTGCTGTCATGTGTTCATCTTTGAAAATATCCATCAATCTGTCCTTTTTAAAGATCGCAAGCCCGTCAATTTTCAAATTAGATTTGCCTTTCCCTCCAGGTTTTGTTTTAGATGCAGAGATGACCGGTGCATACGGATCACTGCCTATTTCTACTAGATCAGACATGAATCTGCTTAAGAAAACGGGGCGGCTCGTTGCGATAATGGCCAGCTCCCGAATCATTTCCGCCGGAAACTGTTCAAGCTGAACATCGGTGTTTAAAATGTCCCGCGCTTCTCCCCGGCTGACTAAAATGAGCGCCGTTAATCTGTTCTGCGGATTTCGCGTTAAAATATCAAAGACTGGGGCAACGCCGTCTCTCGCCATATCCTCTCCAATAATGACTGTACGTCTGTGGGACGTATTGATTGTCCGTGACAAGGAGGTTTGCAGCTTGTTGTTCGCTTCTCTGATCGTAGTGCCGGAAGCTGAATCAACATACCATGTTTTTGAACCGGCAGTTCCGCCGCCGCCCCCTGTTTGTCCGCCTAATTGACCGACCAAGGGAATCTGCATGGCCACTCGATACTGATCTTTTTTCTTATCAATGGCTGAGCTGACAACAAATGCAATGTCATTGATTTCTGTCCGGTCCCAGCACCCCGTTAGAAGGATACAAATGAGAAGCGGCAAAACACACTTATATATTGTTTTCTTCATCTTTTGGGTCCTCTCTTTTCGCTCCCTTCTGTCCGTTGCCGCGCGAATACGTGCCCGGCCTTCTGGTCATCGTCCACCAAGGCGCCCTGACAAAAATATCTTTTACTTCATCTCGTTTAAACGGAGAAATCCCGGATAAATAAGGAATGCCGAAAGATTGCAGCTTGCATAAATGAAGCACTAAGATAATCGTGCCGAGCATAATGCCGAATATCCCAAAAATACTTGCCAAAAACATAAGCGGGAAACGAAGCATCCTGATGGAGATAGCTAAGTTAAACCGCGGAATTGTAAATGACGCGATCCCTGTTAACGATACGATGATCACCATGGGGGCAGACACAATTCCCGCTTCAACAGCGGCTGTCCCAATGACTAGGGCCCCGAGAATACTGACGGTCTGGCCGATGGTTTTCGGCAGGCGCACTCCCGCCTCACGGAGAGCCTCAAAAGAAATTTCCATAATCAATGCTTCTATGATGGCGGGGAAAGGAATCGGTTCACGCGCGGAGGCCACACTGAACATTAAGTTTGTCGGCATTAAGTCCTGATGGTATGTAATAACGGCAACATAAATAGCCGGCAAATATAAAGCAACGAATAAAAACATATAGCGAAGCCAGCGGATTAAGTTAGACATCAAATAACGCTCATAGTAATCTTCACTGGCCTGCATAAGCTGCCAAAACGTAATCGGGCCTGTTAAGACAAAGGGCGTATTATCTGTGAAAATGGCAAATCGGCCTTCGAGAAGCTGGGCGGCGACGGTGTCCGGCCTTTCTGTGTATTGCAGCTGGGGGAATGGCGAGTACGTGTCGTCTTCGATAAATTCTTCAATATATCCGCTTTCTAAGACAGCATCAATCTTTATCTTTTTGATTCTTTTTTTTGCTTTGTCAATGACCTTTGGATCGGCAAGCCCGTCAATATAGGCCAAGACAACATCTGTTTTGGTTTTTGTGCCGATTTTAAATGAGATCATTTTAAGCTGAAACGTTTTGACGCGAAACCGCACAAGAGCGGTATTGACCCTGAGGCTTTCTGTGAAGCCCTCTCTTGACCCTCTGATGGTCGATTCTGTTATCGGCTCTTCAATGCTTCTTCTTTGTCCGCCTTTTATATTTAAGATCAGGCCTTTTGAGTGCCCGTCGGCAAATAAAACCGCGTTCCCCTCAATGATGGATGCAGCCACTTTGCTCATACTCGTTTCTATTGCAACACTTGAAATTGATAGAGTATTTTGCAGCGCCTCTTCATGTTCATCTATTTGATCCGTCAAATGCATTAAGAAAGGGCGGAGGGCGTGATCCTGAATATGTTCAGATTTTACAATTCCTTCGATATAAACAATAAATCCGCACAGCCCGTTTCCAAAGTCAAATTGTCTAAATACGATGTCTGAGCAGTCTTCTGTTAATAAGGTCAGATTATCGAGGTTTTCCTTCAAATTGGGAGAGATCGGCCTGTCCTGATTGTCTTCAAGCTCTTTGATGAGCTGAAGCGCTTTGTCGCGTTTATTCATAGAGACTCACCCTGCTTTTTAATGTCACAATAAGTGCTTGTGACTTTTAGGGTAACCTTGTCTGTTTCATATATTCCAGACTAGGATGAAAGCGCTATAAAAAAGTGTTGACTACCTGTATATACAGGAATACAATATGATTATAAGTTGTATATACAAGTTATAAAAACGGATACGGAGGGGTTGGCATGGGGGAACTGAACAAATCGGCACGTCAGATTGTCGAAGCAGTCGGCGGTGCTGAAAATATTGCAGCGGCAACTCATTGTGTTACACGTTTGCGTTTTGCTTTAATAGATGAAAGCAAGGTTGACCAAGAGATGCTTGATCAAATTGATGTGGTAAAGGGATCATTCTCGACAAACGGACAGTTTCAGGTCGTAATCGGCCAGGGAACTGTCAACAAAGTATATGCTGAACTGGTCAAGGAAACGGGAATTGGCGAGTCAACAAAGGATGAAGTGAAAAAGGCCTCAGAAAAAAATATGAATCCTTTGCAGCGTGCTGTGAAAACGCTTGCAGACATTTTTATTCCAATATTGCCTGCGATTGTCACGGCGGGTCTTTTAATGGGGATCAATAACATTTTAACGGCGGAAGGCATTTTCTTCAGCACAAAATCGATTGTGCAGGTTTATCCGCAGTGGGCGGATCTTGCTAATATGATTAACCTGATTGCAGGCACGGCCTTTACGTTTTTGCCTGCGTTAATCGGATGGTCTGCCGTCAAGCGGTTCGGCGGCAATCCGCTTCTCGGCATTGTGCTCGGGGTTATGCTCGTGCATCCTGATTTGCTGAATGCGTGGGGATATGGCGCGGCAGAACAAAGCGGAGAGATCCCGGTATGGAATCTATTCGGCCTAGAGGTGCAGAAAGTCGGCTATCAGGGCCAGGTGCTCCCAATTTTGCTTGCTTCTTATATGCTGGCGAAGATTGAGGTATTTTTAACAAAACGCACACCTGAGGGCATACAGCTGCTCGTTGTCGCACCAATTACGCTTCTCTTAACAGGATTTGCCTCTTTTATCATTATCGGCCCGATTACATTTGCGATCGGTAATGTACTGACTTCAGGGCTTATCTCGGTGTTTGGTTCTTTTGCCGCACTGGGCGGTCTGTTATATGGCGGTTTCTACTCAGCGCTCGTGATTACCGGTATGCATCACACGTTTCTTGCAGTCGACCTGCAGCTCATCGGTTCAAAGCTCGGCGGCACCTTTTTATGGCCGATGCTGGCGCTTTCTAATATCGCACAAGGTTCGGCCGCTCTGGCCATGATGTTTATCGTGAAGGATGAGAAACAAAAAGGCCTCTCCCTCACATCAGGGATTTCTGCTTATCTTGGCATTACAGAGCCTGCCATCTTTGGGGTGAATCTGCGATACAGATTTCCGTTTATCATTGCAATGGTCAGCTCTGGCCTGGCCGGAATGTATATTTCTTCTCAAGGTGTGCTGGCAAGCTCCGTCGGTGTCGGCGGTGTGCCGGGGATTTTCTCAATCATGAGCCAGTACTGGGGCGCGTTTGCAATCGGGATGGCTATTGTATTGATCGTGCCGTTTGCCGGAACATACGCGTATGCGAGATTCAAACATAAATAACAAATGGGGAGCGGGACGTGTTGAACGTTCCCTTTTCCCGTTTTCAATTTAAATATGGTGGTGGAAACAGATGAAAACAGAACAAACGCCATGGTGGAAAAAAGCTGTGGTTTATCAAATTTATCCGAAAAGCTTTAACGATACGACAGGAAACGGTGTCGGCGATCTGAACGGCATTATTGAAAAGCTTGATTACTTAAAAACACTTCAGGTGGATGTGCTTTGGCTGACGCCGATTTATGATTCTCCGCAACATGATAATGGGTACGATATTCGTGATTATTACTCGATTTATCCTGAATACGGAACGATGGAGGATTTTGAGCGGCTAGTGTCCGAAGCACATAAAAGAGACCTGAAAGTCGTCATGGATCTTGTTGTCAATCATACGTCAACAGAGCACAAATGGTTTCGCGAGGCGATCTCTTCAATAGACAGCCCGTACCGTGATTTTTATATATGGAAAGACCCGCAGGAAAACGGTTCTGTTCCGACGAACTGGGAATCGAAATTCGGCGGCTCGGCATGGGAGCTTGACGAAGCATCAGGCCAATACTATTTGCATCTGTTTGATGTGACGCAGGCTGATTTGAATTGGGAAAATGAAGAGGTCAGAAAGCATGTCTATGACATGATGCATTTTTGGTTTGAAAAGGGAATAGACGGCTTTAGGCTTGATGTCATCAACCTGATTTCTAAAGATCAGCGCTTTCCGAATGCGGAGGAAGGCGACGGCCGCTCTTTTTACACTGACGGGCCGCGGGTACACGAATTTCTGCATGAAATGAACGAAAAGGTGTTTTCGCATTACGACAGCATGACGGTCGGTGAGATGTCTTCAACAACCGTAGACCACTGTATCCGGTATACGAATCCTGACAATAAAGAACTTGATATGACATTCAGCTTCCATCATCTCAAGGTTGACTATCCTAACGGCGAAAAATGGGCCTTGGCGCCGTTTGACTTTTTGAAGCTGAAGGAGATCCTATCCGACTGGCAAACGGGGATGCACGCAGGAGGGGGATGGAACGCTCTGTTCTGGTGCAATCATGATCAGCCGCGCGTTGTATCAAGATATGGAGATGATGGCGCATATAGGGTGAAATCGGCGAAAATGCTTGCTACGGCCATTCATATGATGCAGGGCACGCCTTATATTTATCAGGGCGAGGAGCTGGGGATGACGAATCCGAAGTTTACTGACATAAGCTCCTATCGGGATGTCGAATCGCTGAACATGTATCACGCCTTTAAGGAAAAAGGAATGGCTGATCAAGAGATTACAGCCATTTTACAGGCGAAATCCCGTGACAATTCCAGAACCCCCGTTCAGTGGGATGCTACGGAGAATGGCGGTTTTACAACGGGCACACCATGGATACCGGTTGCAGGAAATTACCGGGAAATCAATGCTGAAGCGGCGCTGAGGGATCAGAATTCGGTGTTTTACCATTATCAAAAATTGATTCAGATTCGCAAAATGTATGACATTGTGACAGAGGGTACGTATGAGATAATCGCAAAGGATGACCCGAACATTTTTGCGTATCTCAGACACGGCAGCAATGAAAAGCTGCTCGTGATCAATAATTTTTACGGGACAGAGGCGGCCTTTACACTGCCGGACTCTTTAGCGCCTGACGAATGGAAGGCAGAGGTGCTGTTGACGAACGATGAAGCAAGGGAAGGGCTTCAGAACATGACGCTTCGCCCGTATGAGTCCATTGTTTATCGTTTAACGAAACCGTGTTAAACTAAGCTGGGTGGTCCATAATGAAGGTGAATAAATTCATCACAATTTATAAAGACATCGCACAGCAAATTGAAGGCGGCCGATGGAAAGCGGAGGAGATTCTTCCGTCTGAACATGAGTTGACCGCACAGTACGGTACATCAAGAGAAACGGTCCGAAAGGCGCTTCATATGCTCGCGCAAAACGGTTATATCCAGAAAATCAGGGGAAAAGGCTCCGTCGTGCTCAATCGTGAAAAAATGCAGTTTCCCGTTTCGGGCCTTGTCAGCTTCAAGGAGCTCGCGCAAACGCTTGGCAAAGAAACGAAAACAACTGTACACAAATTCGGGCTGGAGCCTCCGTCAGAGCTGATCCAAAAACAGCTCCGGGCCAATCTGGATGACGACATCTGGGAAGTCATCAGGTCTAGAAAGATTGACGGGGAACATGTGATTTTGGACAAGGATTACTTTTTCAGAAAGCATGTCCCTCACTTGACGAAAGAAATTTGTGAAAACTCCATATATGAATATATAGAAGGAGAGCTCGGTCTTTCGATCAGTTACGCCCAAAAAGAAATTGTCGCCGAGCCGTGTACGGACGAGGACAGAGAGCTGCTCGATTTACGCGGCTATGACCATATGGTCGTGGTGAGAAACTACGTCTTTTTGGAGGATACCAGTTTGTTTCAATATACGGAAAGCAGACACCGTCTCGACAAATTCCGATTTGTTGATTTTGCGCGGCGGGGGAAATGAGAGAGGCGCCTGCCTGCGGCAGCGCGCTTTTTTGTTTGGTATCAAAATTGATACTATCCAACAAAAATGTGCGTACTTTTACTTTTTATCATAATGGCTACAATAGAGATGAGAGTAACCTAAAGGAGAGGTGTTTTACATGGCAGATCTAAAGAAACAAATTCTGGATGCATACAATTTCAGGCATGCGACTAAGGAATTTGACCCGAATAAAAAAGTGTCAGACAGCGATTTTGAATTTATTTTAGAAACAGGAAGACTGTCTCCGAGCTCACTCGGCCTTGAGCCTTGGAAATTTGTCGTCGTCCAAAATCCGGAGTTCCGCGAGAAGCTTCGTGAATACACATGGGGCGCGCAAAAGCAGCTGCCGACCGCAAGCCATTTCGTCCTGATTCTTGCGCGTACAGCGAAGGATATCAAATATAATGCGGACTACATCAAACGTCATTTAAAAGAAGTAAAACAAATGCCGCAAGACGTGTACGAAGGCTATTTAAGCAAAACAGAAGAATTCCAGAAAAACGATTTGCATTTGCTTGAAAGTGACAGAACATTGTTTGACTGGGCATCAAAACAAACCTATATCGCGCTTGGCAACATGATGACTGCCGCTGCGCAAATCGGTGTTGATTCCTGCCCGATAGAAGGCTTCCAGTACGATCACATTCACCGTATTCTTGAAGAAGAAGGCCTTCTGGAAAACGGAAGCTTCGATATTTCTGTGATGGTGGCATTTGGCTACCGAGTGAGAGACCCTCGTCCGAAAACAAGATCTGCTGTTGAAGATGTTGTGAAGTGGGTTTAAATAAAGAAAGCTGCTCGCTTAGCGAGCAGCTCTTTTTTATGCCTGATTCGCTCTATTCTGTTTTCTCCTCTGATGTAAGTACATTGCCGTTCCGAGTGCGCTGATCAGAAATCCGGCCAACAGGACCGAGTACATGGATGTGGCTGTGTCCGGAAGCAGGCCGCCAGCCGGACCGTCTGTTCCTGATCCGCCCGAACCGTTTCCTCCAGAGCCGTTAGTCGGTTGAGTGCCGGGAGGCGTATCATTTCCTCCGTTTCCGTCAGTTGGCTGTTTTCCGCCTGGTTTGTCGGAGCCGCCGCCATGATTGCCGTCATCACCGCCTGTCGGTTGATCTGACGGGAATGCAGGCGGTTTGTTGTTCTCTCCGGAATTTAAGATCGTGTATTCGCTGAAGTGGTTTGTATATCCTGTCACCATATCATCGTCGACTGATCCGTGATCTGTCTTTGTGAAAGCTTTCTTTTTCCTGTCGACGTGGTAAATGGCAGGGTTATGGGCTTCTTCAATATCAAACATGCGAAGCGAAAGCTGAACGGGCTCCTTGAATGATTTTATTTCTTTTCCTTTTTGCTTCACTGTAAAGTCATATACATCTGCCAGTGACACATCCAATTCTCCCGTCGACTTGATTCCGATTGCAGTGTCTGCTGATTTAAGGTTCGCCATTGGCATCTTCATGCTGTACCAGTAGTTGAACACCGTCAATGAAGGATCTGATTCTCTTTCTTTCAAAAGTTTGACCTGATCTTTTTTCATTTTAAGATTGATAGGCTTCTCTTGAGATCCTTCATGTGTTCCATAATAGACAAACGGCGTGTTGGCATTTTTAGCGTAAATCGCAAATTTGTCTTCATCAAGTGTCCAGCTGCCGTCCTCCTGCTTTGTCGGCAGGAATACTTCTTTGATCCGTCCTTCAAGCTTAGGAGAGACCTTGTTTTCTAGTTTTTTCAGCTGTTCGGTGAAAATCTCATAATCAACGTAGCCAAGGTCTTCACCATGGGAGGCTTCTGTAAAGACAGAGTATCCGTCTCCTCCGGCACCGACAAAATTATTTGTTGCCACGCGGTAGGTATCATCCGTATTTATAGCAACTTTGTCTCCGTTAGGCGATTCAATTTTCACTTCTAACACACGGTGTCCAGGTTTGTTGTTTAATGTAAAGGTATATTCGATTCCGGCCACCTGAGGGAAAGCGCCGCCGCCATTTTCCACATTGCTTAGGCCTTGTTCAAGGGCTTCTTTAATTTGTTTTCCGGTTAAATCGGCCACGTAAAGCGTATTGCCGAACGGCATCACGTTGAGCACATCGCCGAGTGTGATATCCCCTTTGTCAATGCCGGCTCTGATGCCGCCGCCATTTGTTATCGCTATTCTGGCGCCGGCTGCTTCTTTCGCTTTTGCCAGCATACCGTCCGCAATGAAGTTTCCGAGATTTGTTTCCTTCGTGCGCACATGCTCACGCTGGCCGTCAAGCGCCACATCCGTATAGCCGACTTTTTCATTTTTCACGTCTTCTAATTCACTTTTGAACTGATCAAGCTCTTGTTTTGCTTCTGCGTTTTCTTCTGTATGCTCATCAATTGGCAGCACGCTCAGATTTGATTTGTCTGTTTGCACAACGCCATTTTCATCAAACGCGACATCAACGCGCCCCAAGAATTGGCCGTATTCTTTTGCCTGCGCCACGATCGTCGGTTCTTCGCTGTTTACGACCTCCATTTTGTCAACGAGGGTGTGAGTGTGTCCGCCGATGATCAAGTCAATGCCTTTTACTTTTTTGGCTAGCTCAAGATCACGGTTATGACCGATATGGGTTAAAGCAATAATTTTATTTACCTGTTCTTCTTCCTGAATCGCTTTGACGGTGTTTTGTGCTGTTTCAAAGGCATCATTGAATACGATGCTTTTGCCCGGGCTTGATGTGGTGGCCGTATCTTCCGTTGTCAGGCCGAATACGGCGACTTTCTCCCCGTCAACGTCTAACAGAATGTAAGGATGGATGCCGGCCTCTTTCTTTTCACCTGCCGTAAAGGTTTGCGGCTTTTTGACAAATGATTTCAGTTTGGGCTCATTTGACACATCTACGTTTGCGCTGACAATCGGAAATTCCGGCGCTTCAAAGTGATAGCGGTTCGCCGGATCAACGGTTGCGCTGTTTCCGCTTAGAAAATCAGAAAGCACTGTCGGGCCTTTATCAAATTCATGATTTCCGAAGGTCATGGCGTCATAGCCCATCATGTTCATCATTTTCAGATCGGCCAAACCGTTCCATTTAGTAAAATACAGATCGCCGGAAAACACATCTCCCGCATCAAGGAGAATGTTGTGATTTGTTTCGCTGCGTACTTCGTTGATTTTCGTCATTCGTCTCGCTGCATCATCGAGATGTGCGTGCGTATCATTGGTGTGCATGACGGTCAGGTCCCACAGTCCGTCTTTAGGAGGATCTGGATTTGAATCATCATCGAATTGCAGCTTATACACACCATAGCCTTCATTCGCAGACTTGCCTACATAAGCGACGTCGTCTGCTTTATCGGCAAATGGCTTGGCCAAAAGCGAGGATTCAAACGTCAGATTCGTGCCGGAAACAGGCGCGATTGACCAGTTGTTGTCTGCCTTTGGATTGACTGTTTTTTGTTCAATAATGTAATCCATCAGCACCTGCCTATTTTCAACCGCAGAGCCGTGGACAATTTTATCGCTTGTCAGATGAGGGAACCCGCCGCCTCCGGACGCACGATAGTTATTGGTGACTACGAGAAATTCCTGGCTTGGGCTGATCGGCTTGCCTTCATAGGAAAGGTTGATGATCCGGGATGAATCCGCATTGATCACTTTTCCGTTCTCATTGTATTTAGCCGGTTTTGTCACATCGACCTGATATGTGACACCGTCAATCACGTCAAAATTATAGGAGCGGAAATTCTCGTTCAGCAAGGCCTGATCGCCGCCTTTGGCTGGATCAATTTGGTTGAATTGGCCTGCTGACATCTCCAGCCAGTCCTTCACTTCGCTGCCTGTCAGCTTGACGATTTGAACAGTATTATCGTAAAGGTACAAGTCACCGACATTTTTAATCGCAAGATCTCCGGCTGGAATGTTTGTATAGTAATTGGCTCCGTTTCTGCCGCCTGCTTTAAACGGCGCCCCCGCAGACAAAATTGGAAGGTCCTTGTACTCAGTATCCTTCATTTCTTTTTGGGCATACCATTTTTGCGCGTCAGTCACGATCTGAATGGAAGGATCATCTTTGACCTGTGCAAAGAAGCTGTTAATATCTGCTTCGGTTTTGCCGACTGGCTTTCGGACATACTCCAGTGTGTTTTGGTGTGTTTGCTGAATGGTGTTTGTAACGGTCTCGTTTCTTGATGTGATGTTGCCAGCAATAGATTCAATACTTCCTTTGGAATCTGCTACCTTCCATGAGCCGTCCGCCTTTTCAAGCTTGAGGTCAATCACGCCTAAATATTTGCCCCAGCTGCTTGGCATGACGACAGGAATGCCGTTTATTGTTCCCTTTTCCACATTGAACTGAGCAACACCCGCATACTCGGCGGAAGGAAAGAGTCCGTGCTGATGGCCCGAGATAATCGCGTCAATGCCTTTCGTTTTGGTGGCAAGGTCAAACACGGCGTTTTCTGCACCTGATGATTGTGACTGCTTTTCAATGCCGGTGTGGGCGAGGGCAATAATGACATCTGCGCCTTCCGCCTTCATTTTCGGGATCGTTTCATTGGCGGATTCTACGATATCCTGCACCTGAACCTGCCCCTCGAGATTCTTTTTGTCCCATGTCATGATTTGCGGCGGGACAAAGCCTATGTAACCGACTTTTACTTTCTGCTCATTACCGTTTTCATCAATGAGGTTTTTTTCATTAATCACATACGGCGTATAACGGTTTTTACCGCTAGTTGTTTTGACGTTGGCATTTACAATCGGGAAATCGGCTCCTTTGATTGTGCCGTCGAGAAAGTCGAGCCCGTAGTTGAATTCATGATTGCCAAGCGTTCCGGCGTCGTATTTCAGCGCATTCATGACGCTGATAATCGGATGGGTTTTCGTGCCGGAGATAATGTCGTCTTTTTGATATTTCACCGCGTATTCACCCAGCGGATTCCCTTGAATCAAGTCGCCGTTATCCACAAGCAGGGTGTTAGGGTTTTGCTCGCGGTGCTTTTGGATCAATTGCGCTGTTCTCGCCAGACCGAAATCCGCCGTTTCTTTGTCGCTGTAGTAATCGTAATCCATCATGTTGGCATGAATATCAGTCGTAGCCAAAATACTCAGATGCACCTGAGGATCCGCGCTTTCTTCTGCATGAATGGGTGGTGTTGGGAGGATTAGGCTAAGTATCATAATTGGGGGCAAAAGAATACGGAGAATGTTTTCGACGTGTGTTCGTCTTTTCTGTATTCTCACCAGTTCTCCACCTTTCAACGAAATTTGTGTTACAGCTCCTATTGTAAGAATATTTTGTAACTATTTGTAGGTGTTTCTTTATGATTATTGTAAAAGGGAGAAAAATGAGTATTATGTAGCAGTATCAAGCGACAAATACTGGGTATTTATGCTTATCGTTTGTCACAATCGCGGAATGTTTATTATAGTGTGGCTGGGGTAGAGTGTTTTATGTAGACATATAAAGCGGGAGGTTATGAATCATGGGGAAAAAAATTGCAGTGGTTTTAACAGATTATTTTGAGGACAGCGAGTACACTGAGCCTGCGAAAGCTTTTAAAGAAGCGGGACATGAACTGACTGTCATCGAAAATGAAAAAGGAAAAACAGTAAAAGGCAAGCAGGGAACAGCGGAAGTGACGGTTGACGCGTCCATTGACGACGTAAATCCTTCAGACTTTGATGCGCTTTTGATTCCTGGAGGATTTTCACCAGACCAGCTTCGCGCTGACGATCGTTTCGTCCAATTTACAAAAGCGTTTATGACTGACAAAAAACCGGTATTCGCCATTTGCCACGGCCCGCAGCTTTTAATCAATGCGAAAGCGCTCGACGGCCGAAAAGCGACGGGCTATACGTCCATTCGTGTTGACATGGAAAACGCCGGTGCCGACGTTGTGGACAAGGAAGTGGTTGTTTGCCAGGATCAATTGGTCACTAGCCGCACACCGGACGATATACCGGCATTTAACCGCGAGTCATTGGCATTGCTTGAGAAATAAGAAAAAACGGACGCTCTTGGGCGTCCGTTTTTTTGTTGCTTAGGCTTGAGCACCTGTCAGTTTCTTGTACCTGTAATACAAGAAAACAGCTGCAGCCGTTCCGATGACCGCAATGCCGAAGTCGAATATGAAAATATGAGCGATGCCCCCCGCTTTTGCGATAAGCCCTGTTGCAATCGGCAGCAGAATCGATGCAAGACTTGAAGCGGTCGCTACAATACCGGTAACGGTTCCTTTTCGCTTCCAGAAAAGCTCTGTCATTAACGTAATGGTAATTTGAAACACACCCGCAGTTGAAAAGCCTAAGAAAAAGGCAGTGATGTCCAGCACAACTGGGATGTGAACGGTCAGCATGACTGCGAGCGTACATAAAGTAATAATAGGATATAAGAGCGTTATGAAGACAGGTTTGACCCATCTGTTCAGCAAAACGGCTAATAATAAAACAGATGCCAGAGATCCTATACTATAATAGCTCAGCAATTGTACAGATGCTGATTCAGCTAAACCGGCTGCCTTTTGCGCGTAGCTCGGGAGCCAGATTTGAGAAACCGTAAATAAAGCCGTGGATGTAAAACCGATGATAATCAGTGCGGTGCCTTCCTTCTGAAAAACGGGTTCAGACAAGAAAACAGGAGATTCCTGTTGGCCGCTATTAGTTGGTTTCTTATGTTTTTTAGGAAACGAAAGCGTTGATAAATAAATAATATTCAGGAGATAGACCGCTGCCGGCAGATAAAAAGCAAATCCGTAAAACATGCTGTGGTCTGATAAAAATGTAATCAAAAGCGGCAAAAGTGCGGCCCCGACAGACATAAAGGCTTTGACCAAGACATTCGCCGAACCGGAAGCAGACGGAAAGAGCTCGGTTAGGGCCGGATATGTTCCGGCATCCATCGCTGAATTTGCGACTCCGGCTAATAAGGCGAACACAAACGCCAGCTCATAGCTCGGTGATAAAGGAATACCGACTAAAAAGACGGCCATAATTCCCGCAGAAGCGACAACAAGCGGCTTTCTGCCGATTTTATCTGATAGAACTCCGGAAATGCCGTATGTCAGCAGTTTGCCAAACCCGATAGCGGCAATGACATAACTGATGCCGGTCGGATCGGTATTCCACTGTTTTGTTAATGAAGACATATTGGATGCGAGAATGATGTTGACCATCCCCAGAAAGAAGTAGTTGATATACATTCCGGATGCTGTTTTGATAGATGTCGTTTGCATGCTTGTACTCCTTCAAATCTTATTCGAACACTTTGCTGTTTTGGTTTGGGGAAATGATAAAAAAGACTCGCCGAGTTTCCGGCCAGTCTCCATTATTTACGAAGCGAGGCTAATTCTTGAGCAATCGCCTGCATTTCACTTGGGCTGAATGATTCTTTTTTCATCACCATTCTGTGAAGGTACGTGAGGTCTTCAATCTTCTCATCACTGAAATCCTCCGCTTTGATTACGCCGACGTTCAGCATGTTCAGCTTTTGGGAAATCTCTTCAATCATTTGAGTTAATGTTTCTGTATTTGGGCTGGACAAAGGGTTCCATCCTTTCTATGCGCAATATAGGTATGTTTTATTCTAACAGAATTCCATCAGAAAAAAAACCTATTCTAAAAGCAGGCTGTTCATTCCAAAAAAGTGAAGACATCAGTTGAAAAGAAAATGAACATCCTACTAAGATAGTCATGAAGGTTTCTTTTTAGAGAAATAGGGGCAAAGAATAGGGAGGTTGGACAATATGATAAGCGTGTTATTTGTTTGTTTAGGAAACATTTGCCGGTCTCCGATGGCGGAAGCGATTTTTCGGGACCTTGCAGCCAAAAAAGGATTAGAGGAGAAAATCAAGGCGGACTCAGCGGGAATCGGCGGCTGGCACATCGGCAATCCGCCGCATGAGGGAACGCAGGAGATATTGCGCAGAGAAGGAATCAGCTTTGATGGCATGCTGGCGCGTCAAGTCAGCGAACAGGATCTGGCCGATTTTGATTACATCATTGCAATGGATGCAGAAAATATCGGAAGTCTCAGAAGCATGGCGGGATTTAAAAACACCTCACATATCAAAAGGCTTTTGGACTATGTTGAAGATTCAGATCTTGCCGACGTTCCCGATCCTTACTACACAGGGAATTTTGAAGAAGTCTGCCAATTAATCAAATCGGGCTGTGAGCATCTGCTTGCGTCTATTCAAAAAGAAAAACAATTGTGAGTGAAAGGAGAATTTGCATGAACAACGAACGTTTAATGCTGAAAGGGATATTTCTCGGAGCTGCGGCAGGCGCGGCGTTATCACTGCTCCATAAGCCGACAAGACAGGCGTGCGGCATGAGATGGCTGACATGCAAGCATAAACTTTCACTGTATAAAAGCAATCCGGAGCTGTTAAAAAACACTGTTATCACAAAAGTGGATGAGGCCAAAAAGCTCGCCCAAACGCTTTCAAAGGAAGTCGACTTTGTGAACCAGCAGGTGAAAGAGCTGAAGAAAACAACGCCGCAAGTGATGGAACTCGTGCAAGAAACGAAAGAGCATTTTTCAAAAAAATGATCAAACATGCGAGGTGAGACGACATGAGTTTTTTGAAAGAGCTTTTCAGCAGATATACCCTTCATGAAGGACAAAGTAAATCAGCGGAGCTGGCGTATTTTTTTCTATTGTCACTGTTTCCGTTTTTGATTTTTATGCTGACGCTCACCGCGTATCTTCCGCTTTCTACCGATGATGTTTTAGGAGTCATAGAACAATATGCTCCCGCCAGTGCGATGTCTCTCGTTGAATCCATTACCCATCAAACCTTAAATAATCGAAATGGCGGTTTGCTGTCATTCGGGATTATCGCCGCATTATGGTCTGCGTCTAATGGAATGAACGCGATCGTCCGGTCGCTGAACCACGCGTATGATGTGGAAGAAAACCGCTCTTTTATCATTGTTCGTCTAACCTCTATTTTTTTGACGATTGCCATGGTATTTACGATTTTAGTGGCTTTGCTTCTGCCGGTATTTGGCCGGGAGGTTGGAAGGCTCGCTTCTGACTTTGTCGGCGCGTCGGATCTGTTTTTATCCGTCTGGGCCGCCATTCGCTGGGGTGTCAGCCCGCTTGTGCTTTTGATTGTTTTTTCCGCGCTGTATGTGATTGCGCCGAACAAAAAGCTGTCTCTCCGGTTTGTCATGCCGGGTGCGGTCTTTGCGACCATCGGCTGGATCGTTGTCAGCACATTGTTTTCATTTTACGTCAGCACGTTTGCGAACTATAGCGCCACTTACGGGAGCATCGGGGGAATCATCGTTCTGATGATTTGGTTTTACTTGAGCGGCATTTTAATTATCCTAGGCGGAGAAATCAACGCTCTTTTACATAAACGTAAAAAGCTTCCTGATGAAAATCCCTACCATTAGCGCACCCTATAAACGAACTTCGGTTCAAAAAGAAGTCGGGGGGATATCGTGATGACCAAGCATACGAAAAAAGGCGGAAGCCATAACAAACAAAATTCGAAAAGCAAATCGAGCCATAAAACAAGCGGAAGCGCCAACGGACAAAACGGCTACCATTAGCATAAAAGCCTCCTGACATGATGTCGGGAGGCTTTTTGATTAAGAAGATGAAGAATAGGTTTCAGCCGGTGACCAGCTTTTCGGTTTGCCCAGCACAAGGGCCAGCCACACAGCGCTAAGCGTGAGCGTAATGAAGTAGAACAAGTTTGCGCTTTCAAATGTCTGCATATACCAGCCGCCGGCAACCGGACCGAGGATGCTGCCGAGACTGAATGTAATGCCGCAAAGCAGGTTTCCCGCCGGCAGGAGATGAGGCGGAAGAAGATCTGTCATATAGCTGATGCCAAGTGTAAAGGTTGATCCGACTGCCATTCCCGCAATAAAAAAGCAGCCGCCGATCACGTAAGGCGAAGGAAATACACCGGCGATGAAAAAGCAAAGAGCCCCAGTCAGTAAAATCACCAGCAGCACATTCCGCCTGCCGTATTTATCGCTGAGGATGCCGAGCGGAAACTGAAAAATAATGCTTCCAATCGCAAATGCGGGAAGGATGATCGCTACTGCGTCTACTGATATCCCCAAACGGAGCGCGTACACCGGAAAGCTTCCGTTCAGCGCCGTTTCCAAAAAGCCATAGCCAAATGTAGGCATAAAGGCAACCCACCCAAACAGCATGGCCTGATAAAATCGCCTGAAACTATTGTCTGATTTGGTTTCATGAGGACTGGTTTCCGGGTATGCATTTTGTAGAAAGAAAACAAAAAGCCACGCAAACAGACTGATGCAGCCGGACACGATAAAAGGAAGCGACGGACTCAGCTTGACAAGCGGCACCATGAACGGGCCTGCGGCAAAGCCAAGGCCAAAGGAAAGCCCGTAAATAGACAGGTTTCTTCCGCGATTTTGTTTTGATGACATGGAGGTCACCCACGTTTGCGTAGAAAAGTGAAGCATGTGGTCGCCGATTCCAATGAACAGGCGAAGCAGGAACCAGACCCAAACTGACTGAAGCCAAATAAATCCGAATAAGCTTAAAATGACAATGCTTCCGCCCATGACGATCAGCGGCTTGAACCCGAGCTTTCTGAGCGGCGCTTCCATAAACGGCGAAGCCAAAAGCACACCGATATACAGCCCGGTCGCGTGCAGGCCGTTGATAGCAGCGGATTCTCCATTTGTTTCAAAAATGATTGAAATGACAGGCAGCAGCATGCCTTGTGAAAACCCGGAAATGGATACGAGCAAGACAAGGATAAAGAAATGAAATCGTGACATCGTGTCAGTTCTCCTTATGTGGAATCTATGTTGATCGTACAATGTTTTCCAAAAGCAGGCAACCTGAAAAAAGCCTATATCAAGCTAAACATTTGCCCTCGTGTAATCATGAAGGTTTTTGTGAAGAATAAAAATAAAACAAGTCATAAAAAAGGAGCTATTTCACCATGAATCGTATCTTTTTTATTTTAGTGGCGGCCGGTGTTCCGCTTTCTGTGATTGGCAGTTTGATGCATTGGCCTTCCGCGGTTCTATTTGCCGTTTATTGCGTGACGATTATCGCGCTTGCAAGCTATATGGGGAGGGCGACAGAATCACTGTCCATCATTGCAGGACCGCGTATCGGCGGTTTGTTGAATGCAACCTTCGGGAATGCGGTGGAGCTGATTATTTCCCTTTTTGCATTAAAAGAAGGCCTGACAGGAATCGTGCTTGCCTCTTTAACCGGTTCAGTGCTGGGGAACCTGCTGCTGGTAGCGGGCCTATCGTTTTTTGTCGGCGGTTTAAAATATAAGCGGCAGGAATTTAATATCCATGATGCCCGCCATAACTCCGGGCTTCTGATTTTTGCCATCATTGTCGCCTTTGTGATTCCGGAGGTATTCTCTGTTGGTATGGGAAACGCCAGCAAGCTCAATTTAAGCATCGGCATCAGCATCATTATGATTCTGTTGTATGTGGCGGCGCTGTACTTTAAACTTGTCACGCATCGGGGCGTTTATCAGCCGAATAATGCCGCTCAGACTGAAGAAGAGGAAGAGCCGGAATGGTCAGGGAAGGTTGCGACGATTGTCTTGTTTGCGGCAACGATTGTGGTTGCATACATATCCGAAAACCTGGTACATACCTTTCACTCGGTTGCTGAACAGTTCGGGTGGAGCGAGCTGTTTATCGGGGTCATCATCGTGGCGATTGTAGGAAATGCGGCGGAGCACGCGTCAGCGATTATTATGGCCTTCAAAAATAAAATGGACATTGCGGTTGAAATTGCAGTCGGCTCTACGCTGCAGATCGCTATGTTTGTCGCACCGGTTCTCGTCATCTGTTCTATCTTTTTTCCGACAAGCATGCCGCTTGTTTTTACATTGCCTGAGCTCGTCGCGATGGTATCAGCGGTTCTCTTGATGATCGCGATTTCGAATGACGGGGATTCCAACTGGTTTGAAGGTGCGACACTGCTTGCTGCATATGTCATTATGGCGATCGGCTTTTTCCTTCTTTAACCTGAAAAAATAATGGATAACAACAAAGCGGGATGAAAAGACTAAGGGAAAATGCCATAGAAAGAGTGATATGATGAAAAAGCTATTTCATTCCACACTTATCGTGTTGTTATTCTTTAGTTTTTTCGGCGTTCAGCCCATCCACGCGAAAAAGCAGTTTAAGGTTCCTAATTCTGTCGCAAGCATTTCAAAGGAAAACACGTATCCGAATGCTTCACAGGATCAGCCAATGCTTCAGCCGAGCAAGCTGGCAAAGGAATTGCTCGATCATTCTGAGGTGAAGATTGAAAATCCGCATCTCATCAAAATGCTGAATGAATCCAACATATCCGGCACACCGCTTGCAGTAGGGTACCGGGCGACAATATTTCTCGGGAAATGGGCGCTAGGCTATGAATCAAATGAAACAGTCGCAAACTGGGAATATAAAAAAATCAATACAAACCGTGCGGATAACCGCGGCGGGAAAGAAACGGCTGAAATGCATTATGCCCAGGAACAGCAGTACAGAGTGAAGGGCGGCCTGACAGCTAAAGTTCCAAATGCTGAAGATGTCAAAAGCATGATGATGCAAAAAGCAATGAAGAAAACGAACCTTCCGCTTGCATTTGAGACGGTCATTGGGGCTGGCACAAAACGGGATCAGATTTATAAAGTCGCTCCTAAAAAAATCGGTTATTTACATGCATATGCACCGGCTGTGAATGAAAAAGGAAAAGTGACTTACGGAGAAGTGTACTTAGTGCTGAAAGGAAATAAACGAAAACTCGTCGTGAAAAATGTCACGTCACAGGGCATCGGCGCGTGGATTCCGGTTCAAGATCATGTCACATTTGGCTTTCAGCTTTCCTCACTGCCAAGATAAATAAAAAACTGATTCCAACTCGGAATCAGTTTTTTTGTTTATTGGGTTCTCTCAATTCGGACCGCTTCCTCAAGCATTTGCACATTGTTTTGGTAGAGCTGGCGAACGAGAACCCGTCTTACTGCAAGGCTGGCACTGAAATAATCATCATCTTTCACCATGCCTTTAACCGTAAATTCGACGCCGCGATTGATTTTATTCAATGCGGTGATGCCGTGGATTTGAAATGGTTCTGTCGGATTGCCGAATTCATCCCGCTTCAATGAATCACGAAGCTCTTCATTCAGCATGTCACATGCCTCTTCCAACACGCTGTACACGCGGTCCGGATCTTCTTTAAAGCTGATAAGAAAGGATTCGGTAATCCGCATAAAATCAATATTATAGTTCTCTATTTGTCTGACCTCGCCGTTGCTGATGGTGAGCAGCTTCCCGCTCCATTCCCGGATTTGCAGCGAGCGGAGGCCGATTTCCTCCACTGTTCCGTTGAACAAGTTGTTGACGGTGACATAATCGCCTTTGTGCAGCTGGCGTTCATATATTAAGAACACACCAGCCAGCACATCTTTGATCAGCGATTGGGCGCCAAAACCGATCACGATACCTGCTACGCCCGCCCCGGCCAATATCTTGCCGAAATCATGCACAAATAAAGAAATAACATAAAAGATAAAACCAATTGTCGCCGTATACTGGGTGACAGAACGGACAAGGCTTTCAATCGTTTTTTCCTTTTTTTCTTCAATAAAATCCGTCCGTTTAAAAAATAGCTGTACCAGCCGGTTGATGATAAAGACACCGATCCAAAGGATAACGGCAACGAGGAGAATATCGACGATTTTATTTTGAAAAATCTCCGTAAGTGTTTCTTTCATCCGCATCTAACTCCTGGCTTGACGTTTTGTGAAGTCTGTATCCTGATAATAACTGTTTTTGACAAGAACATTCGGTCCGAGGCACCGGACATTCGGGCAGTGGCAACTTAGTTCCTTCGCAAGCTTGGTCTCTCTCCACTTTTCATAGGCGGAAGGGAGGCTGTCCGTCTGAATGTTGCCAAGCGGCGGGGTATCACCGAAATCGGTCACGATAATGTTTCCATCGAAAATGTTCACATTCAGGCGGGATCGGCCGTCAGGGTCATTTCGCACTGTGACGTTTTTCGCCGCGCGAAGCCGGCGAAGCAGCTTTTGGTCGTCTTCGTCCGGACTGCAGGCATAAAACGGCAGCGTTCCGAACAGCATCCACGTATTTTCATCACGAATATCCAGCAAGCGGTGAATGGCCTGTCTCATTTCTTTCAGGCTGAGGGATTCAAGAGCGCTTGCGAAATCGCTTGGATACATTGGGTGGACCTCGTGACGCTGACATTTCATATCTTCTGTGATTTGGCGGTGAATATGCTCAATATGCGGAAGAGTTCGTTTGTTCAGCATCGTTTCCGCAGATACCATTACTCCGGCATCCACGAGCGTGCGGCTGTTTTCGATCATTTTTTCAAAATAGCGCGCGCGCTGTTCGAAGGTCGGTTTTCTGTCCATCATGGCAAAGCCGATTTCAGCAAAATCTTCAACTGTACCCCAGTTATGAGAAATATGTAGCACATCGAGATACGGAATGATCCATTCGTACCGCTCGATGTCGAGGGTCAGATTTGAATTAATTTGTGTCCGCACACCCCGTTCATGGGCATATTTCAATAAAGGAACAACATATTCTTTTACTGATTTCAACGAAAGCATCGGCTCTCCGCCTGTGATGCTGATGGATCTGAGGCGCGGGATTTCCTCCAGCCGTTTTAACAGAAGATCTATTGGCAGAGCATTCGGGTCTTTAGGCTGCAATGTATAGCCTACAGCACAATGCTCGCATCTCATATTGCACAGTGTCGTCGTTGTGAATTCAACGTTTGTCAGCTGCATGTCTCCGTATTGGTCAACATCCATATAGGCTTCCCAAGGGTCAAACTCGGGCGTAATCGGACGCAGCTTCGTGTTTTGTGTCATGACTATCTAACTCCTTTATAAATGGGCATACTAACGCTGCCAACAGTTAATTTTAGACCTGATTTGCCAAGATCGCAAGTAGCGCGGCGATTGAAAAACGGCAAAAAATGAGCTACCATAATAAAAAATGAATGGAGGAACAGAATGGGGAACGCCGTAAACAATAAAGATCAGCAGATTGATTATTTAAAGAACAGACTTGACATGTTTATGAACGTCATCGATTCATTAGACCCTGAAGCAACCGACGTTGAAGATATAGACAGGCTTATCAGCATGCTTGATGACCTGGAAGCCAAATACGAACGTTTTAAAAAAGATTGGGAATAAAACCGCGCGCCCGCCGCGGTTTTTTTATTGGCATAAAGCAACAGTATAAAACAAAGCCCCTATCTGTAAAATAAGAAAAAATGCAGAAGGAGCGCTGGCCATGAAGTGGATGTGTTCAATATGCTGCGCCGCCGTATTGCTTGCCGGAGGTGCAGCACAGGCGGAAGCGGTGCCGAATGAGCCGATTAATTGGGGCTTTAAACGAAGTGTCAATCATCAGCCGCCAGATGCCGGGAAGCAGCTGAACAGTTTAATTGAAAAATATGACGCGTTTTATTTAGGGAATACAAAGGAAAAAACGATTTACTTAACGTTTGATAACGGATATGAAAATGGCTATACGCCAAAAGTGCTTGATGTCTTAAAAAAACATCGCGTAACAGGAACGTTTTTTGTCACCGGGCATTTCGTAAAGGACCAGCCTCAGCTAATCAAACGTATGTCAGATGAGGGCCATATTATCGGCAACCATTCCTTTCACCATCCGGATTTAACGACAAAAACAGCTGATCAGATTCAGGATGAACTTGATTCAGTCAACGAAGAGGTTTATAAAATTACGGGAAAGCAGGACAATCTGTACTTGCGTCCGCCGCGCGGCGTGTTCAGTGAGTACGTACTGAAAGAAACGAAACGCCTCGGCTATCAAACCGTTTTCTGGTCGGTCGCTTTTGTTGATTGGAAAATCAACAACCAAAAGGGAAAGAAATATGCCTACGATCATATGATCAAGCAGGCGCACCCGGGAGCCATTTACCTGCTTCACACCGTATCGAGGGACAATGCAGAAGCGCTGGATGATGCGATTACAGATCTGAAAAAACAGGGCTACACTTTTAAAAGCATTGATGATCTGATGTTTGATAAAGAAATGAGGCTGCCGTCTTTGTAAAAGAGAAAAACCTCTCCTTAAACGGAGAGGCTTTTTATTATTTTATACATTTAATCAGTGCGGCCCAGTCCAGATCCCCAAAGCCTTTCTCAATCCCGCTTTCAAAATGGCTCTTGGCCAGCTCGGCAAGAGGAAGATTTGCAGAAACCTGTTTTGCGGCGGCGAGTGCCAGGTTGGTATCCTTCAGCCCTAAAGACATTTTGAAGCCGGCCGGCTCAAATTTCTGCTCGGCCATAATGGTTCCGTAATTTTGATAGACTGGAGAACCAAAGAGCGCGCTGGCGATTTCTAAAAATTGTTTTTGTTCTAAGCCGTATTTCTCCATCATTAAAAAGGATTCAGATAACGCCTCCAGCATGGACACAAGCAAGAAATTGATGCTGATTTTGGCTGCATTTGCCGTCTTGCTTTCTTCGCCGACGTCAAATACCTGCTGGCTCAGGCTGTCGAGCAGAGGCTTGGCAGCTTGCTTTGCTTCCGCCGGTCCGGCTGTTATGATACGGAGCGCGGCTTTGGCTGCGGCATCCGGTCTGCCAAGAACAGGAGCGGCGAGAAAAAATTGTCCTTTCTCTGCATGAGCTGCTGCGAGCTTTTCTGAGAACTCAACACTGATTGTGCTCATCGAGATGTGAATGCCGTTCTCTGCTAATCCTTCAAGCAGCCCGTCTTCTCCGAATGTCACGGCGCTGACAGAATCATCATCTGCAAGCATAGTAATGACAATATCAGCGGACTTTGCCGCCAGCCGCGGCGTATCAGCTGCCTGTGCGCCTTTTGTGACAAGGTCTTCTGTCTTTTGTTTCGTCCGGTTATAGACAGTCAATTCGTAGCCTGCTTGAAGAACATTTCGGGCAATGGGCTGTCCCATATTGCCGAGTCCGATGACAGCAATTTTCAATCTGATCACTCCCTGAATATTTTTTCCATTATAAACAATATGAACAGAATATGCATAGCGATCGGCTTACAACAAAAAAGAACAGCTGCTCGCTGTCCTCATTTAAAAATATTGAACCATCCTTTATGTACAAACCAAATCAGCATTCCAATCACAAGCGCGGCCATCAGGCCAAGTACAGCGAAATATCCGTATTTCCAATGCAGCTCCGGCATAAAGTCGAAGTTCATACCGTATACACCGGCAATAAAGGTGAGCGGGATGAAAATGGTTGATACGATCGTCAGTGTCATCATAATCGCATTCATCCGGTTTGAGTTTAGCGTCACGTAGCTGTCACGCAAGTCGGACGTCATGTCACGGTTGGATTCCACAATTTCAGACAACTTTAACAAATGATCGTATATGTCACTGAAGTAGGCTTTCGTTTCCCGCTGCTCTTTCACATGGTCAAGGCTTAAAATCCGGTAGAGCAAATCACGCATCGGGATAATCGTCCGTCTCAAATGCAATAGGTCTGTTCTGAGATCAAACACCTCGTTCATCAGCGTTCCATACGTTTTGTGGGGACGGCTTTCTTCAATTTCATTCAGCCGGTCTTCAATTTTATACACGAGAGGAAAATATTCATCAACAAGCTGATCCATGATCATATAAGAAATATGCCCGGGCCCTTTTTTCAATATATCCGGTGAAGCATACAAACGCTCCCGGACTTTAGCGATACCGGGCGTTTCGTGTAAATGAAAGGTGACGACAAATTTTTCGCCTTGAAAGATATCGACTTCCTCCGTCTCAAGTGTTTCCTTATTCAGCGCATGAATCACGTAAAAACGATAGCCGTCATAATGGTCAAGCTTCGGCCGCTGCATATGCTGGAAGCAATCCTCAATGGCAAGCGGGTGAAAATGAAAAAAATCTCTCAATAACGCCGTTTCCGTATCCTCCGGGCCGTAAAAATCAACCCAGTACCATGCAATATCAGGCTGTTCCACTCGTTCGATCGGTATATTTTTCAGCAGCTGATGCTCTGTTGTGATTGCGGTAATGTTGATCATAAACAACCCTCCACCTGCCATTATATCATGCGGTCTTTATGAGAAAAGTATACGGTACTCTCTGCCTAATTCAAGCGGCATGTTATACTGAACAAAAACGGAAAAAGGGTGGATCTCATGTGGAAGGAAAAAGTATCTGTCACGCCTCCGTATCATTTTGACCGCGTGCTGGACAGGCTGTCTTTAGACCCCCTCAATGCTGTTGATCGAGAGGCGAGGGAAGTCCGTGTGCCAATCAGAAATCAAGCGGGGGACGTATGTATTGTAAAGGTACAAGCGTTAGGACATGCGGGCGATCCTGAGTTCCTCGTCAGCGGGGAAACGGATCAGGGAGAAATGATGAAGGAAATCAAGCGGATTTTTCAATGGGAAAATCATTTGCAGCACGTTCTGGATCATTTTTCAAAAACGAGCCTGTCCGCTATTTTTGAAGAGCATGCAGGGACTCCGCTTGTTCTGGACTACAGCGTGTACAACTGCATGATGAAATGCATTATCCACCAGCAGCTCAATCTTTCCTTCGCTTACACGCTAACAGAACGGTTTGTTCATGCGTTTGGCGAGCAGAAGGATGGCGTGTGGTGCTACCCAAAGCCGGAAACGATTGCAGAACTCGATTATCAGGATCTGCGTGATCTGCAATTCAGCATGAGAAAAGCGGAATACACCATTGATACATCAAGGATGATCGCAGAAGGCACACTCAGCTTGTCAGAGCTGCCGCATATGGCGGATGAAGACATTATGAAGAAACTGATCAAAATTAGGGGTATCGGCCCGTGGACCGTGCAAAATATCCTCATGTTCGGACTTGGCCGTCCCAATTTATTCCCGCTTGCCGATATCGGCCTCCAGAATGCCATCAAACGCCACTTTCAGCTGGACGATAAGCCGGCAAAGGATGTCATGCTGGCGATGAGCAAGGAGTGGGAGCCTTATTTAAGCTATGCGTCTTTATATTTGTGGAGGAGTATAGAATAATTCATCTGACAATGAAGGAAATCCTGCAAACGTGTTATACTAGAAAGATGTGAAAAAACCATTTCACTTTCTGCCATCTGCAGAAAGCTTTATATAGAAACGGAGAGAACAACGTGAACCAACAAAAGAAACAGGCGCCCGTCGAACTGAAGGTCGGACAAACTTTTCCGCTGACGATTAAGCGTCTCGGCATTAACGGAGAAGGTGTCGGCTATTTTAAGAAAAAAGTCGTCTTCGTGCCCGGCGCGCTTCCTGGCGAAGAAGTTGTTGTGCAGGCTACAAAGGTCCAGCCGAAGTTTTCGGAGGGCCGCATTAAGAAAATCCGCAAGGCATCTGAGCACCGGGTGGCACCGCCTTGCCCTGTTTATGAACAATGCGGCGGCTGTCAGCTTCAGCACCTTGCATACAGCCAGCAGCTTCGGGAAAAACGCGATATCGTCATTCAGTCTCTTGAACGCCATACGAAGTTTAAAGTTGAAAATATGGAAATCAAAGAAACGATTGGCATGGACAACCCGTGGAATTACCGCAATAAAAGCCAATTCCAGATCGGGCGCTCGCAAAGCGGCAGCATCATCGCCGGCTTATACGGCCTTGATTCTCATGACATCGTTCCGATTAAAGACTGTATCGTTCAGCATCCGGCAACGAACAAAACAACAGGCATCGTCCGCCGCATTTTAGAGGACTTCAATGTGTCTGTTTATAATGAAAGAAAACGAAAAGGCGACGTTCGCACGATCGTGACGAGAGTCGGCTTTGAAACAGGCGAAGTGCAGGTCGTGCTTGTAACCGCAAAAGAAACGCTTCCGCACAAGGAAGAAATCGTCAAAGCGATTCAAAAGCGATTGCCAGAGGTCAAATCCATTATTCAGAATGTAAATGGTGCGAAAACTTCAGTGATTTTCGGTGAGAAAACAAAACCGCTCGCCGGAAAAACAGTAATTCAAGAAGTGCTCGGCGACGTATCTTTTGAATTAAGCGCCCGCGCTTTCTTCCAGCTCAACCCGGAACAGACCGTCAAGCTGTATGATGAAGTGAAAAAAGCGGCGCAGCTGACCGGTAAAGAAAAAGTCGTTGATGCGTATTGCGGCGTCGGCACTATCGGCATGTGGGTGGCGGACGGAGCAAAGGAAGTCCGCGGCATGGACGTCATCAAGGAATCAATTGACGATGCTAAGAAAAACGCCAAAAAACACGGCATGGCAAATGCCACATATGTAACAGGAACAGCCGAACACTGGCTCCCGAAATGGACGAAAGAAGGCTTCCGCCCGGACGTCGTCATTGTAGACCCGCCAAGAACGGGCTGTGACAGCACGTTCCTGGACACGATCAAAAAAGTCAAACCGAAACGCTTCGTCTACGTTTCCTGCAATCCATCCACGCTTGCGAAGGATTTGCAGACGCTGTCGAAGGACTATCGCGTGGACTATATTCAGCCTGTCGATATGTTTCCGCAGACGGCGCATGTTGAAGCAGTGGCGAGACTTGTATTGAAATCGTCTAACTAAAATAAACAATACCTAATAAGACCTGGATTTCGGTAAAATAAACAATTCCGATTTCCGGGTCTTTTTCGTGCGCAGCCCTTGTCCTAACTGTCTTTCCCCAATTTTATCTTCCTTCTCATTCTCGGAGATCTTTATTTTAACTGGCGAAAAGAATTGAAAAAACGTGTTGAAAAGCGGGTGAAAAACAGCGTTATTTAACCGGAGAAATTTCCTTCCAGTATGTTTAAAATACATGAGTAGAATGATGTAAAATAATAGATATATTTTCATAATTTGTAAAAATATATATTGACTTGCAGTTATTACGTGTGAAATATTGATTATAGGAATATAAGGAAAGGTATGGCGTATATCATTTCAAGAGTCATTCGATGTAAAAAGTTGAAACATTGTAATTAAATGAAAGAGGTGAAAATGATGGCCAACCCCATTTTAAAATGAATAACGTATGAGCACTACAACAATTAAATAATAGTGCCGAGACGATAACAACTATTACAGTAATACCTACAGTGGTTATACCTTTAATAAGTAATTATTGCGACAATCATGCTACATAATATAATGATTTTAGATTGACACTTGGCTAAAAAGTATTGCAGAGAAGGAAATGGATAACTAAATGGATAAAGTATATAAAAAACGACCGTTATATAAAAGAAGTTGGTTTCAAACATTTTTGGCATTTTTAGTATCTCAGCTTTATTTTAATTTTGTAGAATTAACGGGATGGGGTCCTAAGTATAGAGAAATGAATGGATTCCCAGCAAACATAGTTGAACTAGATTTCTTTCAAACATATCTTTCATTCTATGATAATCCATGGTTTAATATTATTACTGTTTTCTTGGGAGTTTTCACTATTATACAAATAATTACAGGGATAACAAAGGATATTCGAAATTAAAGCAATAACTTCTGATGCCTTATTTAATGATGAAAGAAAATGAACACTTTCTTAATTATCTTATGAGTGAAGACTGCGACATTTAGTCAGCAGTCTATTTTATTGGTTCTGGATCAGGATTACCGAATTATAACCCTATACAAATATATAGTAGGTTGCCACTTGCTGCGTTGGTTATTTTCTAAATCATGAGCAAATCCCAAATGATTCAGATTGAAGTTCTTGAATTCTTTTAAATAAGGATTTATTTTCTCTTCTCATCCTCTTTACTCCATGTGATTCACAAGTGTTAGCAGCTTAAGTAGAGGTTTTTTCATTCTCTTGAGTACTCAGTTATACCACCCCCAACTCAATTTGCTTTATCTCTATTAGTTTTTCCGCAAATATGATATAGAGATACGGATATGGTGTAGTGTTAAATATCTTATCTTCAATAACAGGGCAATTATTTTGCGTTGGTAATATGGAGAACTCATATGATATTCTATTTAGGTTGGAATCCTTTTTATCCAAAAAGTTCAAAAGTAAGGCCACTAAGAAAGACGAAGGTCAGCGCCAGTTAACCACAATATAAAAAATAGGGTAGATAATCATCCCACGTGAAATGTTCAAAATTTACTATAGATTGATAAGAAATGCTTTCGCATGCGAAAAGAAGCATGGTCAGTTTTTTAATATTGAGATACAGGTATAGCCGTATCCCCTAATGAAAGGATTTGATTTTTGTTATGACAGAAAATTTCTGGCGTGAATTACCACGGCCATTTTTTGTACTGGCACCAATGGAAGATGTGACAGATGTTGTTTTCCGGCATGTAGTAAGTGAAGCAGGCAGACCGGATGTGTTTTTTACAGAGTTCACAAACTCAGAGAGCTATTGCCACCCGGATGGGAAGGATAGCGTGCGCGGCCGTTTGACTTTTACAGAGGATGAACAGCCAATTGTGGCCCATATATGGGGAGATAAGCCTGAAAACTTCCGTAAAATGAGTATTGGCATGGCAGAGTTAGGATTTAAAGGACTAGATATCAATATGGGCTGTCCTGTGCCTAATGTGACACAGAACGGTAAGGGAAGCGGTCTTATCCGCCGGCCGGAAGTTGCAGCAGAGTTAATACAAGCAGCAAAAGCAGGGGGATTGCCCGTAAGCGTAAAAACAAGACTTGGTTTCACGGATGTAGACGAATGGCGCGAGTGGCTGACACACATTTTGAAACAGGATATTGCCAATCTTTCTATTCATCTGCGCACAAGAGCAGAAATGAGCAAAGTAGATGCGCATTGGGAACTCATCCCGGAGATTAAGAAACTTCGTGACGAGGTGGCACCAGATACATTGTTAACAATAAACGGGGATATCCCTGACCGCCAAACTGGCTTGAAACTTGCTGAACAATACGGTGTTGATGGAATTATGATTGGGCGTGGTATTTTTACAAATCCATTTGCCTTTGAAAAGGAGCCGAAAGAGCATAGCAGCAAGGAATTGCTTGATCTCTTAAGGCTGCATCTGGATCTTCATGATAAATATTCAGCATTAGAAGCCCGTCCGTACAAGCCTCTTCCTCGCTTTTTTAAAATTTATCTCCGCGGGTTCCGAGGGGCAAGTGAATTAAGAAATCAATGCATGAACACAAAGTCAACAGATGAAGTGCGTGCATTGCTCGACGACTTTGAGAGAAAGTATCTTGATGGGATAGAGTAACTGCAGTGCTTGATTCAAAAAAGGCTAACAAAATAAAGGGATTTTTACACCATTCTTGACTAAAATAAACCTGGATTTTCGGTAAATCCGGGTCTTTTTTGTACGAAGCTTTTACTCAGCCTGTCTTTTCTCTAATTTATTGTAAGAAAATAATGGTATATTTAGTGGAGATATCTTATAAAGGGGGAGAGAAAAATGAAACGGCTATGCATCATCCCCTGCGGCAAGAAAAAAATCTGGGACGTCCAGCCTGATGCCGGGCCGGTAAGAGCAGAGGACGCTTATCTCAGCCCGTTTCATCAGGCGTGCGAGCGGTATGCGAAAGCATTTTTCGATGAGTGGGTGACTTTGTCGGCGAAGCATGGCTTTCTTCGCCCTAATGATCTCGTTTCGGGAAATTACGATGTCACTTTTGGCACCGGTCATCCGGAAATCATGACAGCGGACGAGCTGAGCCGCCAATTTCACGAAAAAGGCTTTTCTGATATCGAAGAGCTAGTCATGCTTGGCGGAAAAAAATATCGAAGCGTTCTAAACGCCGTCATCGGAGAACACCAGCATATCAGCTGGCCGCTATCATCTTACAAAGGCATAGGCTATATGCTCCAAGCGCTGAACCGGGCTGTTGAAGAAAAGCATGAACTGTAGCACATACATATGAAGAAAAGAGTGTGAACATGAAAAAACTTGTGTTTGGCTTGCTTGCCATTGCATTATTCGGATGCGGACTATATATCTATCATGTATGGTTCGGTGATCCATTTTCGAAAAATGCTGCAGAACAGAAGCTAGTCTCTTATGTGAAACAAACCTATCCTAAGAAAGAAATCAAGATCACGAATGGGGTATATAACGCTAAAACCTCTGAATATGTATTCGAAGCAACCTCCCAATCTCATCGCTACCCAATGTGTACGAAGGGATTTCTGCATCCTAAAGTAACGTGCGATGGAATTGAAGAAGCGTATACCGAATCAGTATCAAAACATGTAAATGAAGAAGCAACGAAGGCAATCGAAGCAGATCTGAAAAAAGCGGTTCCTCGACTTATAAAAGCTGATGCTGCTTTGAGTATTGAAAACGGACAGTTCACGTTAGATACAAAATGGAACAAACAGCTGGCTGAAAAAGCGCCTATGAGCATGACGATTCAGTTAGACGCCAGCGGGTTATCAAAAACAGATGCCGCAAAGATGGCGGAAACGGTCAGAAAAACGCTTAATGAAAAGGGATATACATACTCAAACGGCACGATAGACTGTATGCAGAAGGACGGGGTCGGCGGTATTGGATATGTCAAATATTCAATTGATTTTCTTTCAAAAGCAGCTACTCAGTCAAACGATGCAGAGGAACTAGGAAGTTAAAAAGATTTCCAAGGAAATAAATACGTCGATCATTGTCAAAGGCCGGGTGATATCCGGTCTTTTTTTGCATGCTGTAAAACGAGACAAATGAATCAGTTTGAGACAAAACGAGACACACGTCTCAAACTGTCTCCAAAGTGAAGACGAGAAGACTGGTTTTACGGGCTCAAAAGACTGGCACACTTCTTGCATTTATAATGGTGAACCCTAAATAGAAGGAGGCGCACAAAATGGAATTGTTAAAACGAGAAGGCTTATCATTAACTGAGGAAAAAGCGCTGTGGATGTACCAAAAGATGCTGGAGATCAGGGGCTTTGAAGACAAAGTGCATGAACTGTTCGCCCAGGGAGTGCTTCCCGGATTCGTTCATTTATATGCCGGTGAGGAAGCTGTGGCTGTAGGGGTGTGCGCTCATTTACATGATGGCGACAGCATTACAAGCACCCACAGGGGACATGGACATTGTATCGCCAAAGGCTGTGATTTGGACGGCATGATGGCGGAAATTTTCGGAAAAGCGACCGGATTGTGCAAAGGCAAGGGTGGTTCTATGCACATTGCGGATCTTGATAAAGGCATGTTAGGCGCAAATGGAATCGTCGGGGGCGGCTTTACGCTCGCATGCGGATCAGCGCTCACGGCTAAATATAAACAGACTAAAAATGTAAGCGTTTGCTTTTTCGGAGACGGGGCAAATAACCAAGGCACCTTCCACGAAGGGCTGAATTTAGCGGCTGTATGGAACCTTCCTGTCGTGTTTGTCGCCGAAAATAACGGCTATGGCGAAGCCACCCCATTTGAGTACGCATCAGCCTGTGATTCAATCGCCGATCGGGCGGCTGCTTATAACATGCCGGGGGTTACAGTTGACGGCAAAGATATTTTAGCAGTTTACCAGGCAGCCGAGGAAGCGATAGAAAGAGCAAGAAACGGCGGCGGCCCGTCTTTGATTGAATGTATGACCTACAGAAACTACGGCCATTTCGAAGGAGATGCCCAGACCTATAAAACGAAGGATGAAAGAGTTGAGCACCTTGAAGAAAAAGATGCCATTCAAGGTTTTAAAAACTACCTTTTAAAAGAAACAGATGCTAATAAGCTGTCAGACATTGAACAGCGTGTCAGCGAATCGATTGAAAAAGCCGTTTCGTTCAGCGAAGACAGCCCATATCCAAAAGATTCGGAGCTGCTGACAGATGTGTACGTGTCATATGAAAAAGGAGGAATGTAAGAGATGGCGAGAGTCATAAGCATGTCAGACGCGATCAATGAAGCAATGAAGCTTGCGATGAGAAGAGATGAAAATGTGCTTTTGATCGGTGAGGATGTCGCCGGGGGAGCGGCTGTCGATCATTTGCAGGATGATGAAGCATGGGGCGGTGTATTAGGGGTCACAAAGGGGCTCGTACAGGAATTCGGGCGTACAAGAGTGCTGGACACACCGATTTCTGAGGCGGGCTATATGGGTGCGGCTATGGCTGCGGCATCAACCGGTTTGAGACCGATTGCCGAGCTGATGTTTAACGATTTTATCGGCACGTGCTTTGACCAGGTGATCAACCAAGGGGCGAAATTCCGTTACATGTTCGGCGGAAAAGCGCAAGTGCCGATTACCGTCCGCACCACATACGGAGCAGGGTTCCGGGCCGCTGCCCAGCATTCACAAGCGCTGTATGGCCTTTTCACGAGCATCCCTGGACTGAAGACAGTTGTTCCATCCAATCCGTATGATGCCAAAGGTCTTCTGCTTGCAGCAATAGAAGATAATGATCCGGTGTTCTTCTTTGAAGACAAAACGTCCTACAACATGAAGGGCGAGGTGCCGGAAGATTATTATACAATTCCGCTCGGAAAGGCGGACATCAAACGCGAGGGCAATGATGTTACGCTCTTTGCAGTCGGCAAGCAGGTCAATACTGCGCTTGAAGCGGCTGCACAGCTTTCAGAGAGGGGCATCGAAGCCGAGGTCCTTGATCCGCGCAGTCTGTCCCCTCTGGATGAGGATGCGATTTTCACATCGTTAGAAAAAACAAACCGGCTGATCATCATTGATGAAGCCAATCCGCGATGCAGCATTGCCACGGATATTGCTGCGATTGTCGCTGACAAGGGCTTTGATTTGCTTGATGCGCCGATTAAACGGATTACAGCGCCGCATACACCGGTTCCGTTTTCACCAGTGCTTGAAGATCAATATTTGCCGACACCAGATAAAATTGTCAGCGTCACGCTTGAATTGCTTGGCGAGCCGGCAATGAATTAAAGGGGGGACACAAATGGCGGTAAAAGTAGTGATGCCAAAATTGGGAATGGCTATGAAACAAGGGGAAGTATCGATATGGAATAAAAAAGTAGGCGACCCGGTTGAAAAGGGAGAAAGCATTGCCAGCATTCAATCGGAGAAAATTGAAATGGAGATCGAAGCGCCTGAAAAAGGAACGCTGATCGATATCAAAGTGAAAGAGGGAGAAGAGGTTCCGCCCGGCACAGCAATCTGCTATATCGGGGACGCCAATGAGTCGGTGCAGGAAGAGGCGAGCGCGCCTGTTGCTGAAGACAGTGTGCCGCAAGCCATCCAGCCCGTCAAACAAGAAAACAAACCCGCAGCCTCCAAAAAAGATCGAATGAAAATATCTCCAGTCGCCAGGAAAATAGCAGAAAAAGCAGGATTAGACCTAAAACAGCTGAAAGGAACTGGACCAGGCGGACGAATCGTGAAGGATGACGTGACAAAGGCCCTTGCTGAACAGAAAAAAGATCAGGCAAAGCCTGTGTCGGAGCAGAAAGCGCAGGAAATCCCGGTGACAGGCATGAGAAAGGTCATCGCTGCCCGAATGCAGGAAAGCTTGGCAAACAGCGCGCAGCTGACGATCACGATGAAAGCTGACATCACCAAGCTTGCCACTCTTCAAAAACAGCTTTCACCAACTGCGGGAGAGAGATACGGCACAAAACTGACGATCACTCATTTTGTCTCAAGAGCCGCCGTTCTCGCTCTGCAAGCTCACCCTGTGCTGAACAGCTTTTATCAAAATGAGCGCATCATCACACATCCCCATGTGCACCTTGGTATGGCTGTAGCCTTGGAAAATGGCTTAGTGGTGCCTGTCATCCGCAATGCTGAAAAGCTATCGCTGATTGAACTGGCTCAATCCATCTCAGAAAATGCCAAAAAAGCACGCGAGGGACGTGCGGGAAGCGAAGAACTGCAAGGCTCTACCTTCTCCATTACAAACCTTGGCGCGTTTGGAGTTGAGCATTTCACACCGATACTAAATCCGCCGGAAACAGGCATTCTCGGCATCGGAGCAAGCTATGACACGCCGGTGTATCAAGGGGAGGAGATCGTCAGAAGCACGATCCTGCCGCTCAGCCTGACATTTGATCACAGAGCGTGTGACGGCGCCCCAGCCGCTGCATTCCTGAAGGCGATGAAAACATATTTGGAAGAACCCGCAGCATTAATTTTATAAGAAAAGCAGGTGAAAACGACATGACATTAGCCATTATCGGCGGCGGACCTGCAGGCTATGCGGCTGCGGTCTCCGCGGCACAGCAGGGCAGAAACGTGCTGCTCATTGACAAAGGCAAGCTTGGGGGAACCTGCCTGAATGAAGGCTGCATCCCGACAAAGTCTTTGTTAGAAAGCGCAAACGTTCTTGATAAAATCAAGCATGCCGACAGCTTTGGAATTGAACTTCCGGCAGGTGCAATATCAGTCGATTGGAGTAAAATGCAAAGCCGAAAACAACAGGTTGTCAGTCAGCTTGTCCAAGGCGTTCAGTACCTAATGAAGAAAAATCAAATACAGGTTGTAAAGGGAACAGCCTCCTTTCTTTCTGAAAGAAAGCTCTTGATCGAAGGAGAAAACGGAAAAGAAATCAGAGAGGCGGACCAAGTATTGATTGCCTCCGGGTCAGAGCCAATCGAGCTGCCTTTTGCCCCGTTTGACGGCGAATGGATCATCGACAGCAAAGACGCGCTTTCTCTTTCCGAGATTCCGTCTTCACTAGTCATTGTCGGCGGCGGTGTCATCGGGTGTGAGTATGCAGGGCTGTTCGCCAGATTGGGATCGAAGGTGACCATCATTGAAACAGCGGACCAGCTGATCCCGGCTGAAGATGAAGATATTGCCCGTCTCTTTCAGGAGAAACTTGAGGAAGACGGTGTCGAAGTGCATACTTCATCCAGATTAGGGCGGGTGGATCAAACGGCCAAAACGGCAATATGGAAAAGCGGTCAGCGAGAGTTTAAAACGAAGGCCGATTATGTGCTAGTGGCGATCGGCAGAAAACCCCGTCTTGACGGATTGCAGCTGGAACAGGCCGGAGTTGATTTTTCTCCAAAGGGCATTCCGGTGAATGGGCACATGCAGACGAACGTGCCTCATATTTACGCGTGCGGAGATGCTATAGGGGGCATTCAGCTGGCGCATGCCGCTTTTCATGAGGGCATCATCGCTGCTTCTCATGCTTCCGGAAGGGATGTCAAAATCAATGAGAAACATGTGCCGCGCTGCATCTATACGTCCCCGGAAATCGCTTGTATCGGAATGACAGAACGTCAGGCAAGAAGCATATACGGCGATGTGAAAATTGGCGAATTTCCTTTTTCCGCAAACGGCAAGGCACTCATTAAACAGCAAGCGGAAGGAAAGGTCAAAATCGTGGCTGAACCGGAATTCGGCGAAATCGTAGGTGTCTCGATGATTGGCCCGGACGTAACCGAGCTCATCGGCCAAGCGGCAGCGATCATGAATGGTGAGATGACGGCAGATATGGCGGAGCATTTTATCGCCGCGCATCCGACTTTATCGGAAACATTGCATGAGGCGCTGTTAAGCACGATCGGGCTTGCAGTACATGCATAATAAAGGAAAAAGCAGGCGCATGGATATAAGGCGCCTGCTTTTTTTATTGTTGAAAGCGCTTTATTTTTCCCCTACAATAGATGAAAACGGCGTGTAAGGGAGGAGCGATCAAGGAAATGAATTCGGTCCCAAACGATTTGCAAACCTGGAAACGTTTTGTGAAAGACGGTGTGCTTGACGAAGCCCGATTAAGAAAACGGATTGCCGAGTCATGGCATCGCTGCAAAAAAGCTGAGGTCAATCCATATTTAGAAAAAGGCCCGAAGGTTTTACAGCAAACGGAGCTGGATCAGCAGTCAAAAAAACATTCATTCTTCTTGACGACCGCAAAGCCTTACCTCGAAAAACTGCTGCCTGCCATAAAAGAAATGGAAATGATGGCGCTGTTAATTGATTCAGACGGTGTTGTTTTGGCATTGGACGGCCATTCCCGCGCGCTCTATGAAGCCAAACGCATCAACTTTGTCGAAGGGGCATGCTGGACGGAAACGGCTGTCGGAACAAATGCGATTGGCACGGCACTCCACATTAGCGAGCCGGTTGCGATACAAGGATCAGAGCATTACTCCATTGCTTCCCATCTTTGGAACTGTTCAGCCGCTCCGATTCACCATGAGGATGGCAGCCTTGCGGGTGTGATTGACATATCGTGTCCGGCGGCAGGCGCTCATCCTCATATGCTCGGTATTGCCACTGCGATCGCCTATGCAGCTGAACGGGAACTCGCAGCTAAAAGCCGTGAGAAAGAGCTCGAGCTGATCAGCCGTTTTGGAGAGAGGGCTGCATCCAGTGTGCCGATGGTGCTATGCAATAACAAGCAGCACATCATCAGTGCGAGCATACCGATTCGAACCTCAATGCCTGATTGGCAGGGCCGGCACCTGTATGAGTTGAAGGAACGGGGCTACTCAATCGAAAAAGCTGTCACCATAGGAGATGGCGGCACTTGTTTTTATCTTTCGGAACATAAGAAAAAGAAGGTGTTTCGATTCAATGGAGTGATCGGGAAAAGCGGCCGATCGCAAGCGATGCTGATGAACCTTGAACGTGCAGCTGCGGCAGATGCAACGGTCTGTTTGTCGGGCGAAACTGGTACGGGAAAGGAAGTCGCGGCTCGCGCGCTTCATGAGAACAGTGAGAGACGTCACGGTCCGTTTGTTGCTGTCAATTGCGGAGCGATTCCGTCTGATTTGATTGAAAGCGAACTGTTCGGATATGCAGAGGGCGCTTTTACGGGAGCGAAACGAAATGGCTATAAGGGCGCCTTTCAAAAAGCGAATCAAGGCACATTATTTTTAGATGAAATCGGAGAAATTTCCCACTCGATGCAGGTTGCGCTTTTACGAGTGCTTCAGGAACGTAAGATAACGCCAATCGGCGGGACGAAAGAAATTCCGGTTGATATCAGAGTTATTGCCGCCACACATTGTGATTTACGCGAGCTTGCCGAAAACGGAAAAATCAGAGAGGACTTGTTTTACCGTCTTCATGTCTATCCAATTGAACTCCCTCCATTACGCGATCGCACCGAGGATATCCCGGACCTCTTAGAGCACTACAAACAGAAGAATCATTGGCCAGGCGAACTTCCTTCTGATTTTTGTAATGTGCTGAAGCAATGGAAGTGGCCGGGGAATATCCGTGAGCTGTTTAATGTGTTTGAACGTCTTTCTATCAGATTTCCGGACGGCCGGCTGAGGGATGAACCGCTACCCGCTTTACTGGAAGCCGCTGGATTGCCGGCCAGCTCTGCAGAAAAAAAGCCGGCTGCTGCCGGCGTGCTTACCTTTCGTGAGCAAATCCAAAAGGATATGATGATCAAAGCGCTTGAATCAGCAAAAGGAAACGTCTCTCAAGCCGCAAAAATCAGCGGGATCCCCCGTAGCACTTTCTACAAACGCCTGAAAAAATTCAACTTGTCCGCTGAATCATAAAGCATACTTCCTTCAGGAAATGGAAACGTTATGTATTGAAGGAGGGTGTTACGATGAATATTCAAAGGGCGAAAGAAATTGTAGAATCTCCCGATATGAAAAAAGTAACATACAACGGCGTTCCTATATACATTCAGCACGTGAATGAAGAAAACGGAACAGCAAGAATTTATCCGCTTGACGAACCGCAAGAGGAGCATGAAGTGCAGCTGAACAGCTTAAAAGAGGATTAAACAAAAATGGCCCGCTTCATAAGCAGGCCATTTTGTTATCCGCGCGGCGCAAATAAAATAACACAGACACCGATGAGACAAATGAATGCGCCGATCCAGTCATACAGATCAGGTGTTTTCCGGTCAACAAGCCATCCCCACAGGACCGCAAGCACGATGAATACTCCGCCATAAGCGGCGTATACACGGCCGAAAGATGGGAAGGACTGAAACGTCGGAAGAATGCCGTATACAATGAGGATCAGCGCCCCGGCGATTCCGTAGCCGGCTGGCTTTGCCTCTCTCAGCCATAGCCAAACCAGATATCCGCCGCCAATTTCGGCAAGCCCTGCCGCGAGAAATAAAAGAATGGTAATCAGCATCATGAGCACTCCTCAATTTGCATTTATCTTTCATTATAGAGGAGGAGAGCTTTTAAAGCTTCGGATGATTCTCAAATTCCTTCAAATACGCTTTTCGCTGAACCTCTGTAAATCGGCTGATCCAATTGTTTTGAGCCTCTTCATTCAAATGGGGAAGGATATAGCGTTCAACCGCTTCGAAAAACAGCGGATTCGCGATGATGTTCCAGGTCGGGATGCGAACGATTTTGCCGTCTGTTTTCTCGATGATAATATCCTCAAAAAAGATCCCTTTCAAACTGTATTGATGGCGTCCCATATAAAGCCGCTTCACCTCGGAAAACAGCACGCTGCGCTTTCTCGAGAAGATTTCTCCACTAGGTCCGGTCTTTATGCTGAAAATGACATTTCCACGGCTTGTGAACGCAGGAAAAGCCATAAAGAATGTGATCAATCCATAAATCATCGCCAGTAATCCGCCGCCCAAATAAAGCAGGGCATATTTAGATTCAAACGTGAGAGCTTCAGACACCAGCCAGACGCCCACAATAAAGGCGCCCCCTGTAGCGAGGAACAGCCAAGCCCTTAGAAACATCATGCTTTTTACTTCAATCATGTGCTGCCCCTAAAGCTTCGGATGATTCTCAAATTCCTTCAAATACGCACTGCGTTGGATGTCTGTAAACTGTCCGATCCAATTGCTTTTCGCCTCTTCATTCAGATGGGGAAGGATATAGCGTTCAACCGCTTCGAAAAACAACGGATTCGGAATGATGTTCCAAGTGGGAATGCGAATGGTCTTCTGATCAACGGTTTGGATCAATATATCTTCTTGGAAAATTCCTTTTAGACTAAATTTATGGCGGCTCATCTCAATTTTCTTTATATCAGTAAACGTAACAGACACTTTGTCAGTGAACACTTCTCCATTTTTTCCTGTCTTGATGCGAAAAATGGTATTTCCCCGCGGGGTGAAAGCCGGAAAGAAGATGATAAATAAATATAAACAAAACAAGGTGAACAGAAAGCCAGCAGGAATGGCTAATAGGTAATATTTCGTTTGAAACGTAATACCCATATAAAAGAGCCACAAACATGCTAATCCCATACCGGCAGATCCGACAAAAGCCCATATTCTCAGGAACATTTTGCTTTTGACTTCAATGATTTCTTGGTTTTTCAATGCTTTTCTCCTTTTGTTAATTCAATTCTTATCATTTTGAAATGATTTGATTTACAACATCCTTATGAGCAGGGAGGATAGAAAATTCATTCTGGGTGATGCCTGTGACAAGCCAAGTATGGTGGGCCCCCGGCAGGACAAATGCCATGTCAGCCACTTCAGGAGTGTTATCTTTGCCATATGCCAGACGCATAAGTGTATCCATTTTCCCTTTCCGCAAAGCCAGATCATTTGCAAATCGGGTAACGTCCTCTTGGTGGTCATGTTTTTCAAGGAACTCTTTTAGATATGAAGGGTTGTCTGAAGCGCCCTCCAAGAGTTTTTCAAATTCATTTGATGTCAATGTCACAATCGATTCTCTTTTATCCTCTGTATCTATTATATGTAAAAACTCATCTGTCTTAGCAAGTAACCCTTCACTTGATTCCATTTTTGTAATGCGATGGACTTGTTCATCAAAAAGGAGTTCGTGAGAGTAGGTGCCGAATTTTGATACATGGCAGGACACATTCTGTTCGGCGCCTTGCCCGTTAAATTTAGAAAGCTTCACTGTATAGTCAGCGTCGTTTAATACATGGATAAACGGACAGTACTCGTCCTTTAACCGATATTGATGGTTCCGATATTCCGCTGCATCCTTAGCTAAGAGTGAGCGGCAAGCTGCTTCGAACAAAGCGCCGAGCTGTTCATCTTCTATTTCCGGAAAATAGGCCTGCTTCAAGGCCATCCCCTGTTCAAAAAACCCTTCGCTGTAAAAGCAAAATAAGAGTTCTTCTATGCTAATTGTAAACTGCTTCATTGTTTATTCTCCTATCCAAATGAAAATTTCCCTTTAAGGAAATGGGTTGCGCCGTGTATGAGCGAATCCGCTGTTTTCTTTGCTTTTTCCATTCCTTTTTTCGCGCTGTCTATCCCTTTATGTATCGATTTATTCGCCGCATCTATGCCGTCATTCACTGATTTGACGACTTTGCCGGCTGATTCCAGCCCTTTTTTGGCTGTATCAACGACAGCATGGATCGGTTCTTTCAGCTTTAAGGCTGCTTTTTCAGCAAAACCGGCTGTATATTTGGCGATTTGTTCTCCGACGACTCCGCCAATGTATGAACCTGCTGCCCCAAGAAGGACAGTACCCACAGGTCCTGCAAAGCTTCCGATTGCACCGCCGATGACAGCACCAGCTGTCGCACCGCCGGCAACAAAAATCGTATTATTCACAGCATTACCGACGGCCTTGGCGTTTTCACGCTTGAGAACTTCGGGTTTGTCCTGGTATTTTGCATAATTTTCAGCAATTTTCACGCCTGCTCCGAATGTTTCGGTTGCACCGGTAATCAGTGTGGCGGTAATGGCATTTCCTTTCGCGAATCTCAAGCCCGTTTTTCCCACATCCTTCAAAGTGGAGCGTACGCCGGCTTCATTAAGAAATCCTTTTGTGTAGCTTCTGACGCTGTTTGAAAAATCCACCGTGTCCTGAGGGAAGTATTTTGTAAACTTTTTATGTACCAAATCTGAAAAAGGACGGTTTGTCTTTTTCAACAAATATTTAGGATTCAAAAGCACTCTTGCCGCTTTTTGATAACGTGAGCTGTCAACGGCCCTGGAAATATCCAAGAGCAGTTTTGAGTGCTGTGCTGTATGCAAGCCGCTTGGCTGTTTCACAAATTTCGTAAGCCCTAATCCGTAATATTTTCCCTGCGTCAGCATAAGGGCGGTTAAGCTTGTCAACGTACCGTATTTGTCGTAGGCATTGTAGAGCTTTCGCAAAATATCATCTTGTTCCACAAATTTATCGCCCGTTTTTCTGATGAAAATCTCATTGTCACTTAGCTTAGTGACGAGCGCTTTTCCTGAGCTCCACGCATCGCCCACTCCGGAAAAACAGCTGCTGTAGCGGGGATCGCATTGCAAAATCATCTGCCCCAGCTCCACATGCAGGTCCTTATATTTGTTTTCCATATCAGTTAATTCAGTGACTACATCATTTGCAAGCTGTTCGAGCTTATCCGGATCAACTGCAATGTTTCCTGACACACCGTTCACCTCCCGAGTTTATGTCTTTCCTCTCTTGCTTTACGCTCCAGTTCTTCCATTCTGGCAATTTCAGCTTTTCGTTCTTCTATTTTGACAGCGGCAGCCTTCAGCTCTTGGCTTGTTTCAAGCAGCTCCTGTTCGAATTGATCGTAGGCGGCTTTTGTTTCCTCGAAATCCTGGTCAAACGAATCTCTTGCTTTGCCCTGCCAAGCATCTCCCAATGCAGATAACCGGGATTCAAGCAGCATTTTGGAGCTTCTGACCTCTTCTGCGGCCGCACTATACTTGTTTGCCAGCTCAATGACTTTATATGAGTCCAACTTTTGTCCCCTGCCTTTTCTAAATTCACGCACAATTGGATGTTTTATATAAATGATTATAAATAATTCGGCATGTATCCGAATCGTACAAAAGAACCTTTTCATAAGAATTGGAAGGGCGTATATTCACTTAAAATTCACAGTTGGTGAGACTTTAAGATTACAAAAAAGGTAAAGAAAGGAACCTGTAAGAGGGAGTCAACTTAATATTAGGAGTTTCTACGTTTGGAAGACGAATGTTTTCGAGGTAACCGTATATAAAAAAGAGCCTAAAATAGGCTCTAAACAAATTGCGTATTGCTTACTAATCATTAAAAATAGATTTTATAATCTTATTTATTGCTAAATAAACAAAGAATATAAACAAGCCACTCATCACATACATAATTACCAGTAAAATCAATTTTTGTTTTAATGTCATGTCGGGGACTGCTGAGATCCCGAGTGTCATGCCAATCATAGGAAGCAAATAGAGAATTAAAAAGATTTTTTTCTTATATGTATTCCAAGTGTTTTTCATTGTCTATCTCCTTGTTCTTTTAAAAGCATCTTATTGGTAACTCTATAACCTGTATAGATTGTTACAGTAGTAATCAAATACAATAAAAAAAGTAAAACGATCCTTATACCGATTTGGATGCCAGGAAGCATAAAAGTAATTAATGTCATACAAATCATGAAAAACAGATAATATAGTAAAATGAATGGTTTTTTATACTTTTTCCAAAATCGTACTATTAAATAGTCCATTTTATTAGCCTTTAAAAGTTTCTTGAAAAGCTTTTTCTTCTTGTGTTTGATATCCCTCAAAAAGAACTTCTTCTATCATATCGTGATTGAAGAACAAATTATAATTTTCATTGATATTACCTTCTGGATAAGGAACTGAAACATAATCGTACTTTTTTTGTGAAGAAGTTTGAAGCTGATTTCTCCCATAAATCATTACAGTTTTTCGTACATTTAAAATTTTCACCACACTACCGATAGGCAGCAATGTATTAGACATTAATTTCTCACTCTTTCTATATTAATTTTTTTTCTTAAGCAGGTGTGGATGTTTTTTTAACCAGAATTTTTTTCTGAAAATATGTAAGCATAAAGGTATAAGAAAAGTGAATACTGAAATAATAAAAGTAATTAAATATATTACTTCCTGAGGGGTTTCACTATCAATTAACCAATATAGCATGAATAAACTAAAGATACCGAAAGGAACTGGAAAAATAGAACCTATTAATAGTGCTTCATTAATTTTTTTTGGTAAAAACCCATTTTTTTCACTCATTTATATACCTCCTAGTCATCTTTTTCTGCTCCAAATTTTATCCCTAAACCAATACCTTCTGCAGCATAAAGTTCATTTTCAAGACCTGTCTTCACTTCTACCCCGACGCTGCCAATAGATGCAGTTACCCCAAAATAGGGATCATATTCAATTCCAAACCACTCTTCAAGTGGTTCATAGCCGAACCAATTAAATGGATGTATGGTAAGCTCTGCATCAGCAATACTTGCTGATGCTCCTATACCAACCGAGTAATTTTCAATGCCAGCTTTTGTTTCACCATGACCAATTTTAACCTTAAATAAGGCTGGAGATTTTTTATGGTCAAAGTTTGCATTAATTATATTAGCTTCTGCTGCACCGCCAATCATCTCACCAGATAAAAAAGAGTCCGTAAAACTTTGTAAATATGGTAATGACACTTCTATATTACCTTCAGCCATTCTAAAGAATAATTCTTTAGATTCTAACTTTTCTTCCTTATATGCACTATTTGTATCTATGAGACTTGCGCCAGCTTTAAAATTTACTTTTTGATTGCTTATATCTATATTGGCATATCCATTACCGAAACCTTTATAAATAGCTCCGTTAATTTCTTTATTCTTAGCATACTTTAAATTGTTAATGGCATCAAAAGTGTTATATATTTTTTGAGTAATGCCTTCATCATCACTTTTATTTTTATTAATACCATGATCTGCTTCGCTCTTTGAACCGATGTTCTTAGTTCCTATCGAAGGATCATCTGAATTTGAAATACCGAAAAATTCGATAATTTCTTGCTCATCTTTAGCATTAATTTTATCTAACATTTTACACATCGGAGAGTCTTTATCTAGTTGTGCATTGTTAAAAGGGGTATAACTATTATTACTTTTCAGTGAATCGTTGCTAAATTCGGGTTTTAGTACTGAGCCACTTATATAATTATTAATTTCAATTCGAGGACCACCGTATTTTGCATCAAGTTGTTTTAAATAATCTTCCATTGTGGTGATATCTTGATCGATTGAATCTAGAGAACTAGTGTTTTCACGATCAAAGGTATATAGATGTTCCAATGTTTCGTCTATATTACTTTCAGCCTTTTTTATTTTTTCTACAAAATTTTCGTCATTCAAATCTTTGAGACTTACAATGTGTTTAACTTTTTCAATCTCCTCATTTGCTTTATCTGTTAGAGATGTTATTGATCTCTTAGTAGCTGTTAACCCATTATTCAAATCATTCTCTAAAAAACTTTGCGAAATAAAACCTGTGTTTGTTGGTTCTAATGAATATAATGCACTCTTTATTTTATTTAATACTTCTTTATAATCACTGATTACACAAGAATAAAAAAGAAGAAAGGGAGTGTGGCATTCACTAAAAAATGTTCGAATCGCAGTTCCGCCCTCTCCTTTAAGGGAATCATCTAATGATGCAATTCCTTGTGTACTTTTAATTACATCTGTTAATTTCTCAGCTTGTTTATCTAATTGTTTTATGGTCTTGTCTATAGAGATGAGAAATGAATGTACATCAAGAGTTTTCAAACAACGTTCCTTCCTTCTTTACATTATTTATTAGTTATTGATTTGGAAAGCACTTCATCTGTTTCTTGCATAGACCTAACTAATTGTTCTGTTTGTGAGATTTGTTTGTTTAAGGAAGAAGCATATTTCTCAGCCAGTTTATTTAATTTGTTATTCAGCACATTCAGTTTCTTTGTGACATCAAGGTTATTGTGGTCTGTTAAATTAGTAGGAATAGATACTTTAATAACTTCAGTTGCATTTTTTAATTTTGTAATTGCTTTTTCAACTTCAGGTAAATCAAATTTTATTTCATTGCCCATACAAACTCTTCCTTATCAGTGTGAATTTTTATTTTTTTGTTTTTCTATTTCTTTTTCAATAGAAGTGATCTGATTTTTCAACCCATCTATATCATCAATTAATGTATTAATTTTGTCTTCAATTTTAGTTATAACCTCATCTAATTGTTTACCTTTTAAATCTTGATATTCTGAGTGTATCTCGTCTCGAATAAGTTCGAATTTATTTGCTAAACTTCCCTGCCATGTATCCGAGGACAGAGATGGCTCAGTTATTTTATTTTTTGACTCCAAAAATTCTTGCTGGATATTTGTCAAGTTAGTTTTGCAAGCTTTGAGATCTTCTAAATTCTCCTTTTTTAAACTTAGTTGTGTTTTTACAAAGGATAATCCCAACATTTCACCAAACAACTGTAAACACCTCATTGTCACATAATATGTAATTCTTTTGAACCGTTATTAAAAACAAAAGGGAGACTTTCCTAATGTTACATGATGGTATGTAATGGATAAATAGGAAATATAGATTATATAATGATTTCTTTGTTATGTTGGTTTTAAATTAATGGAGGTGTTAAGTATGAATAGGCCTATTAGATCAGTTGTTTTTACCTATTGTAAGGATTCCCTGCAAATGAGAAATTTCCCGCTCTATGGGAAAAAACACTAAAGTTGATCAAATGACCTAAGTGCGCCAAACGTGTTACGGGACGGGCTATCTCATGGTATAAATGGAATTGTAAACGTTATCAAGGAGGTCGTCATATGAAGAAAAAATCATTCTCAATCGTAATAGCGGGCGGAGGGAGCACTTTCACTCCAGGGATCGTACTCATGCTCTTGGACCATTTGGAGGAGTTTCCGATCAGAAAGCTGAAGCTGTATGATAATGATAAGGAAAGACAGGATCGCATTGCAGGCGCCTGCGACGTTTTTATCAGAGAAAAAGCGCCGGATATTGAATTTGAAGCGACGACTGACCCGGAAGAAGCTTTTACAGATGTCGATTTTGTTATGGCGCACATCAGAGTAGGGAAATACGCGATGCGTGCGCTTGATGAGCAAATTCCGTTAAAGTACGGAGTTGTCGGCCAGGAGACATGCGGGCCGGGCGGGATCGCATACGGTATGCGTTCGATCGGCGGTGTGCTTGAGATATTAGATTACATGGAAAAATACTCGCCTGATGCTTGGATGCTCAATTATTCCAATCCGGCGGCGATTGTGGCTGAAGCTACGAGACGCCTTAGACCGAATTCTAAAATTCTCAATATCTGTGATATGCCGGTTGGGATCGAAGACCGGATGGCGCAAATTCTTGGCTTAGCTTCAAGAAAAGAAATGAAGGTCCGCTATTACGGATTAAATCACTTCGGCTGGTGGACATCAATTCAGGATCAAGAGGGCAACGATTTAATGCCGAAGCTGAAGGAGCATGTATCTCAATACGGCTATATTCCGAAAACAGAGGCTGAAGCGGTGGAGGCGAGCTGGAATGACACATTCGCCAAAGCGCGTGACGTGCAGGCCGCAGATCCTGACACACTGCCGAATACGTATTTGCAATATTATTTGTTCCCGGATGATATGGTGAAAAAATCAAATCCGAATCATACGCGGGCAAATGAAGTGATGGAAGGTCGCGAAGCTTTTATTTTCAGCCAATGTGACATGATTACACGTGAGCAGTCCACGGAAAACAGCGAAATCAAAATCGATGACCACGCATCATATATCGTTGATCTTGCCCGGGCGATTGCCTACAACACAGGTGAAAGAATGCTGTTGATCGTTGAAAATAACGGCGCAATTGCGAACTTTGACCCGACTGCGATGGTCGAGGTGCCATGCATTGTCGGCTCAAATGGGCCTGAACCGATTACCGTCGGCACCATTCCGCAATTCCAAAAAGGGCTTATGGAGCAGCAGGTATCCGTTGAGAAGCTGACTGTTGAAGCATGGGCGGAGAAATCGTTCCAAAAGCTGTGGCAGGCGCTAATTTTGTCAAAAACAGTGCCGAACGCGCGTGTGGCAAGACTCATTCTCGAGGATTTAATGGAGGCCAACAAAGACTTCTGGCCTGAGCTTGATCAAAGCCCGACCCGTATATCATAACTGAAATTCCCCCATTTTCGAATCTGTAATTGTATATAATAGAAAGAAAATGGGGGGATCTGATATGCAGCTCGAAGAACTGATCAATCAGCACTACAGCAAATTGAATGACAACGATTTTCATATTTTAAAATATATATTGAATCATAAGCACACATGCTATCACCTTGGAATCGACGCGCTGGCCAAAGCTTGCAGTGTATCGCGTTCCTCAATTTTACGGCTTGCCCAAAAGCTCGGTTTCAGTGGCTACAGTGAATTTCGCGTCTTTTTAAAGTGGGAAGATCAGCCGGAAGAAGGCGAGAGTATGAGTTTTGAAAAGCTGCTTGATGATATTGAAGCAAATTTGAAGTTCTTAAGGACAAAGGACATGACGGACATGTGCCAGCTGATTGATGAAGCTGACCGCATTTTCGTCTACGGTTCTGGAAATGCGCAAAAGATATGCGCCCGCGACCTGCAAAGAATGTTTATTCCGCGTCATCGCTATCTTATTTTGATTGAAGACACGAATGAATTTAATCTGATGCGCGGGGATTTTAAAGTGAACGATCTGTTTATCATCATTTCTCTTTCCGGAGAAACACCGGAGCTGATTCCTCAGGCAAGAATGCTTTCTGCAAAGGGTATTCCCTTTATTTCCATTACGAATTTAAAAAACAATGTCCTCGCCCAGCTGACTCCGCATAATCTTTATGCGACAAGCAAACCTGTGACATTAAGCGATAAAACGGAAATTGTCGCTTTTGCACCGTTTTTTCTCGTTGGCGAAGCATTGTTCCGCGCATATGTTGATTACAAAGAGGCAGAAAAAAATGACAATGAGTAGCAGGGGGTTCTGGTATGATGCAAAAAATTCAGCGCTTTGGAAGCGCGATGTTTGTGCCTGTTTTATTATTCGCGTTCGCCGGCATTATCGTCGGTATCAGCACGCTCTTTAAAAATAAAACCCTCATGGGACCGCTCGCCGATCCTGACGGTTTTTGGTATCAGTGCTGGTATATCATTGAGCAGGGCGGCTGGACTGTCTTTAACCAAATGCCGCTCTTATTCGCCATTGGCATCCCGGTTGCTTTGGCGAAGAAAGCTCAGGCACGCGCTTGTTTGGAAGCGCTTACTGTCTACCTGACATTCAACTATTTTGTCAGCGCGATATTGACGGTATGGGGAGGAGCATTTGGCGTCGACATGAATCAAGAGGTCGGCGGAACGAGCGGGTTAACGATGATTGCGGGCATAAAAACGCTCGATACCAACATTATCGGAGCGATCTTTATTTCTTCAATTGTCGTCTTTTTGCATAATCGCTATTTTGATAAAAAACTGCCCGATTTTCTCGGCATCTTTCAAGGCTCAACATATATCGTGATGATTTCCTTCTTTATTATGATCCCAATTGCCTTGGCTGTGTCTTATATTTGGCCGATGGTTCAATCGGGAATCGGCTCGCTTCAAAGCTTCCTGGTTGCTTCTGGGGCGGTGGGCGTTTGGATATACACGTTTTTGGAACGGATTTTAATTCCGACCGGCCTTCATCACTTTATTTACACGCCGTTTATTTATGGCCCGGCTGTAGCGGAAGGCGGGATCGTCACGTATTGGGCACAGCATCTCGGCGAATATTCGCAAAGCGCCAAACCGCTGAAGGAGCTCTTTCCGCAAGGCGGATTCGCGCTTCACGGCAACTCGAAAATCTTCGGTATTCCGGGTATCGCCCTGGCTTTTTATGTGACAGCCAAAAAGGAAAAGAAAAAACTCGTCGCAGGGCTGCTGATTCCTGTCACACTGACAGCGATTGTCGCCGGTATTACAGAGCCAATTGAGTTTACGTTCTTATTCATTTCACCTTTCTTATTTGCGGTTCACGCCGTGCTTGCCGCCACAATGTCGACAGTTATGTATATGGCCGGCGTCGTCGGAAATATGGGAGGCGGACTGATTGAGGCGGTGACCTTGAACTGGATTCCGCTCTTTGGCAGCCACGGTATGACATATGTGTATCAAATTTTGATCGGGCTCTCGTTTACAGCAATTTATTTTTTCGTCTTCAGATTTTTAATCCTCAAATTCAATATCGCTACACCAGGACGGGAAAAGGATGAACAGCAGGAAACAAAGCTGTATTCGAAAAAGGAATACAGAGAAAGAAAAAACAAGGATGAAACGGCCTCTGCTGCTGAAACTGCTGATGACACCGCTTTTCTGTATATTGAAGCGCTGGGCGGAAAAGACAACATCACTGAAGTCACAAACTGCGCCACCCGCCTCAGAGTCAGTGTCAAGGATGAAACAAAGGTTGAACCCGACAGCGTATTCCGCGCGCTTGGCGCACACGGCGTTGTCAGGAACGGGAAGGCGTTTCAGGTAATTATCGGATTAAGCGTACCGCAGATGCGGGAGCGTGTGGAAAAAATATTGAATCAATAAAGACAGCCCTCCTTTTCGGGAGGGTTTTCGTTTGCCGTCAAAAAGACCGCCATAGTAAAGTAAAGAAAGAGACAATCGAGTAAAAAGGGGTTTGGAGGCTTTTACATGCAAAAGGCTTTGTCGTTTTTAAAACCATATTCATTGCTGGCGGGAATTGCTCTGATTCTTATGTTGACGGAGCTTGCAGTTGAACTGATGCAGCCTTTATTGATTGCAAAAATCATCGACGATGGGATATTGAAGCAAGATCTGCGGCATGTATGGATATGGGGCGCGGTCATGATCGGGCTGACCGTGTTATCCTTTGCGGCGGGGATGCTGAATTCCTTTTATGCCGCCCATGTCAGCCAAAGCTTTTCCTATGATACGAGAAAAGTGCTTTTTCAAAAAATCCAGTCCTTCTCCTATTCCACATTTGGACAGTTTTCGTCCTCTTCTTATATCACAAGGCTGACAAACGACGTCACACAGGTTCAAAATATGATTTTTATGAGTTTGCGGTTTATGCTGCGGGCTCCCTTAATGATTGCAGGCGGCATTGTGCTATCGCTTGCCGTTAATGTGAAACTCGGCTTTTTTCTGCTTGTGACCATTCCGATCCTGATCTTGTTTTTGCTATGGGTATTAAGGAAAGGCGGGGCACTGTTCCGCTCAGTGCAGAAAAGGCTGGATCAAGTGAACACTATCATGCAGGAAAATTTAATTGCAATCAAGCTGATCAAAGCGCTGCTTCGCGGCAGCCACGAAGTCAAACGATTTATCAAAGCCAACACAAGGCTGATGGAAAAAACGGTTTCGGCCTTTCAGCTTGTGGAATTCACGATGCCTGTACTGATGCTTTTGATGAATCTCTGCATCCTTTTGATTTTGTGGGCGGGGTCCTACAGTATCACGAGCGGAAGCACTCAGGTTGGCGATGTTGTTGCGATAATTAACTACGCAACACGAATTACAGGCGCGCTTTCGATGTTTCCATTTTTGATTATGATTTTCACCAGGGCGAAAGCTTCAGGGGATAGAATCGGCGAGGTGCTTGAAACAGAAGGCGATGAGCGGGAGGAAGGCATCATATCTGATCGTTTGTCAGGACGGATTGAGTTTCAGCATGTATCCTTTCGCTATCCTGAAATGGACAGAGAAGCGCTCAGGGATGTCTCATTTTCTGTAAAACCAAGAGAAACGATCGCGATTCTCGGTGCGACGGGCTCGGGCAAGTCCACGCTTTTTCAGCTCATTCCGCGGCTTTATCAGCCGGATTCAGGCCGCATTTACATAGATAAAAAGCCGGTTCAAGATTTTCCGGCTGAAGGGCTGCGCAGGCAAATTGGATATGTACCTCAGGAAGTCCTCTTGTTTTCCGGCACAATCAAAGAAAACATCGCTTGGGGCAAAGAAAATGCTTCACTAGATGAAATAATGGATGCGGCCAAACATGCGCAAATTCATGAAACGATTTTGAAGCTCCCAAATGGATATGACACAGTTTTGGGGCAAAGAGGCGTCAACCTGTCCGGCGGCCAAAAACAGCGAATTTCCATTGCGCGGGCACTGATTCGAAAACCGGCTATCCTTCTATTAGATGACAGCACAAGCGCGCTTGATCTGCAAACGGAGGCGAAGCTGCTTGAAGCAATCAGCACATACCATTGCACAACTTTGATCATTACACAAAAAATAACCACGGCGATGAAAGCTGATCAGATTTTGCTGCTTGAGGACGGCGAACTGATTGAAAAAGGCACTCATAGTGAGCTGCTTTCTGCATCTCAGTTATACAAGCGCATTTACGAGTCACAATTCGGAAGGGAGGGGAGCGAGTCATGCTAAAAGACATCCGCAAGCCTTTCCAATATCCCAAACTGCCAATTGACAAAAAAGAAGGCGCGAAAAAGCGGGCGAAAGCAAAGGATACAAAGGGCACACTGAGACGAATCTGGTCTTACTTGGCTGAAAGAAAAGGACTGCTCATACTTGTCATGCTGATGGTTGTCATCAGCGCGATATTCGGGCTCCTTGGCCCCTTTGTGATCGGAAAGGCCATTGACCATTTTATCGTCGGGAAAACGGTCAGCGGCTTGATTCCCGTTTTGCTTCTTCTGCTCGCTATCTATATCATTCAGTCCCTGTCGCTTTGGTTTCAAAACTATTGGATGATTACGATCTCGCAGGGCACGGTTTTCAGAATGAGAAGCGAATTGTTCACCCATCTGCATGAGCTGCCGATTCCATTTTTTGATAAACAGCGGCACGGCGAGCTGATGAGCCGGGTGACGAATGACATCGAAAATGTCAGTTCTACCTTAAACACGTCAGTCATTCAAATTTTGTCAAGCGTGATCACCTTTGTCGGGACGATTGCGGTGATGCTGTACATGAGCCCGCTCCTTACATTGATTACGCTGACCATTATTCCGGTGATGGCAGCGAGCCTGAAATGGATCACCAACCGAACGGGAAAGCTGTTTAAAGAACAGCAGAAAAACCTTGGTGATCTGAATGGGTATATTGAGGAATCTGTTTCAGGCGCAAAGGTCATCAAAGCATATTCACGTGAGAAGCAGATTACTGCTGAATTTCTCGAAAAAAACGCTGCACTCAAGACGTCGGGCTTTTGGGCGCAGACGATTTCCGGGTTTATCCCGAAGGTCATGAACTCTTTGAATAACTTAAGCTTTACAATGATAGCGGCAATCGGCGGTTTGTTTGCGCTGAAAGGCTGGATCTCGATCGGCTCCATCGTCGTCTTTGCCGAGTATTCAAGACAATTTACACGCCCTTTAAACGATCTGGCCAACCAGTTTAATACGATGCTGTCCGCAATCGCCGGCGCTGAACGGGTGTTTGACGTGCTTGATGAAAAAGAAGAGCGCGAGGATGAAAAGAACGCCGTGCATCAGCCCATCCAAACAGGCAGCATTGAATTCCGGGATGTGTCCTTCGGTTACGATAAAGGGCAGCAGACGCTGAAGCATTTACAGTTTACCGTGCCTGCCGGGCAGTCCATCGCGTTTGTCGGGCCGACGGGGGCGGGGAAGACAACCGTCACTAACCTTCTCGCCCGTTTTTACGAGCCTAACGAAGGAAAAATTTTAATCGACGGTACAGATATTAAAACCCTTACTAGAGCAAGCCTCAGAAAAAACATGGGGTTTGTTCTTCAGGATTCTTTCTTATTTCAGGGAACGATCAGAGAAAACATTCGCTATGGCAGGCTCGATGCTTCTGATCAGGAAGTCGAAGCCGCTGCAAAAACAGCGAATGCCCATAGTTTTATTGAAAGGCTACCAAAAGGGTATGACACCGTGCTGACGCAAAACGGTTCGGGCATCAGTCAAGGACAGAAGCAGTTGATTTCTATAGCGCGGGCGGTGCTTGCCGATCCGGTTCTTCTCATTTTGGATGAAGCGACAAGCAACATTGATACCGTAACAGAAGTCAACATTCAAGAAGCGCTCGCCCGTTTAATGGAAGGAAGAACAAGCGTCATCATTGCCCACAGGCTGAACACCATTCAAAGAGCGGACCAGATTGTGGTGCTAAAAGACGGTGAAATGATTGAAAAAGGCAGCCATGACGAGCTGATTCGGCAAAAAGGATTTTACGGTGACTTATATGAAAGCCAATTTGAGAAATAGACCTTTGTCCTGCACAGAGGTCTTTTTTGTTACAGATTTATAGTACTTTTATTTCATTTTCGTAAAATGTAACAAAATTACTTGACGTAAACAAGTTATGTATATATACTAGCTTACATTAAGTAAGTGATAACATTTATCAAGGAGGATAAAATGAATAAATCATTTGAAATTGGCACATTACTTTTAAGAGTTATTACAGGTATTATCTTTTTTGTTCACGGTTTATCAAAGTTTCAGGGAATGGAGGGCACCATCCAATTTTTCGGCAGCATAGGCCTTCCAAGCTTTATGGCGTATGTCATCGCAGCGATTGAACTCATTGGCGGAGTGCTGGTCTTCTTCGGATTGGCTACACGTATTGTCGGTGTACTGTTCGCTCTTACACTGATCGGCGCCATCATCACTGTTAAGCTGAAAGCGCCATTCATGGGCAATGCAGAATTTGATTACCTTCTGCTTTTGACATCCATTCACCTGGCGCTTACTGGAAGTCGATTCCTGGCGCTGGACCCATTTGTGTTTAAAGGAAAAAAGAACGGAAACGTTTCAGCATAAGAAAAGAGGCATGCAGCATGACCAGCATTCATGAGGATACACACATTGGCTATGCCAAACTCACAATTCGCAGTCTGGAGCGTTCGCTTCAGTTCTACTGTAACGTCATCGGTTTTCAAGTCTTAAAAAAGACGGATCGCCAAGCTGAATTAACGGCTGACGGGAAACGCGTACTGCTTATTCTTGAAGAAAATCCGAGCGCTGTCGTCTTGCCTGAACGGTCTGTGACAGGCCTTTATCACTTTGCGATTCTTCTTCCGGACAGGAAGGAACTTGGGATCGCGCTCGCCCGCTTGATTGAACACGGCATTGCTATCGGACATGGGGACCATGCTGTCAGCGAAGCGCTCTACCTGTCTGATCCTGACGGAAACGGCATTGAAATGTATGCTGACCGCCCCCGCAGCACGTGGCAGCGTGATCTGGAAGGAAACTATGTCATGACGACAACCGCTGTTGACATTGAGGGCCTTCTGGAAGAGGCAGGAGATGAGCGGAAAACATCGCTTCCGAACGATACAATCATCGGACACATTCATCTGCATGTCAGTGATTTGAAAGAAGCAAAGGCGTTTTATACAGATGTACTGGGCTTTGACATTGTCGGAAACTATGCGGGCATGTCCGCCCTCTTCGTTTCAGCCGGGGGGTACCACCATCATATCGGCTTAAACATTTGGGCGGGAAGAAATGCGCCGCCTAAACCGACAAATGCCAGCGGACTAGACTATTACACTGTTGTCCTGCCTCACCAAGAGGAGCTGGTTTTAGTGGCGAACCGAGTCAAACATGCCGGGTATTCGATTGAAGAGACGGAAAACAGTTTTCGTGTGAAAGACCCTGTTTCCGGCGCCTATATTACATTTGTGATTTAACTGCAATCCCCTTGCCGAAAAAACGGCAGAGGGATTTTTTATTTTCCAGAAACTCCTGTCAAAAATGCCCTCAGGCAGGTATGATAAGAAGGGAATTGGGCATCGGGAGTGATGAGCGTGAAGGCTCTTTTTTTTACTAGGATTTTCACCTTAATGGTAAGCTGTTCGGTTTATTTTTTTCTTGTAGAGGATGACAGCTGGTTTGAGTATTTGTTCATCGCTGGCGGTGCGAGTGTATTCTTAGCAAATCATCTCTTATTAAGGGTACAGAAATATGCAATTATTTTTTGTCTAATTGATATTGCAGTTGGCTTTTCGTTCGGTTTCATGTTTCCGGGTACAGGTTTATATATTACATTGCTCAGCCCGGTTGCTGTTACCTTTTTTCTGAAGGGATTTGACCGAAAAACGGTATGGTCTGTCCTGTGTTTTTGTTTTATGATGTGGCTGATTGTTCTATTACGCACATATCATATGCTTGGTGATGAATATGTGATGGATCATTGCATCAGCATGACATTCGTTGTCTTCTGCGGTGTCGTGGGCAAATTAATCCGCAAGCTGTTGGAGGCTCAGGATACGGCAAAACAGCAGTTTCAGGAACTGACGGAGTCCCATCTGGCGCTGTCTGCCGCACATCAGGAGCTCCATTTATATGCGAAGCAAGTTGAAGAGCTGACTGCCATTTACGAGCGGAACAGAATGGCGCGGGAAATCCATGATACAGTGGGGCATAAAATGACGGCCCTTCTTGTCCAGCTGCAGCTTTTGCGTGAATGGCAAAAAAGAGACAGCCAAAAAGCGGATGAGACAGTAGGTGTCTGTGAAACACTTGCCCGTGAAGCGCTTGATGATGTCCGCTTATCAGTACGCACTCTGCAAACTGAAAACGATCCTTCGCTAATCGAATCGCTGAAACAGCTGACAGAGGACTTTTGCAAAAATGCAGGAGTCACAACAGAATTTGCGGTCAGCGGTGATCCAGCAATCATCCCGCTGTCTCTCCATCCGACCCTGATCAGAACGGTGCAGGAAGCACTGACCAATGCCAAACGGCACGGCGGCGCCACAGCCTGTTCGATACAGCTTGCCTGCACAACGGACAGCATCAGCCTTGTCATTAAGGATGACGGCAAAGGCAATCCCGAGGCAGCACTTGGTTTTGGTCTCTTGAATATGAAAAAGCGGGCAGCGGAACATGGCGGAATGATCCGCTTTGAAAGCGAACAGGATCAAGGATTTACTGTGAATGCAGAATTTTCACTTGCCAATAAAAAATGGAGCTTCAGGCCCGTGCAGCAAAAGGAGAGTTTATCATGATTAAGATCATCATTACCGACGATCAGGATATCGTCAGAGAAGGGCTGGCATCCCTGCTCCAGCTCCGAGAAGAGCTCGATGTGATCGCAACGGCGCGAAACGGACAGGAAGCATTCGAAAAGGCGAAAGAGCTGGAGCCGGATATCGTATTAATGGACATCCGCATGCCGGTTTCCAACGGGGTGGAGGGAACAAAATTAATCACAAGCTCGCTGCCCGGCGTAAAGGTTTTGATGCTGACAACCTTTAAGGATTCAGCGCTGATTGCTGAAGCGCTTGAAGAAGGAGCAAGCGGGTACCTGCTGAAGGATATGTCGGCAGATACGATTGTAAAAGCGGTGATGACTGTTCATTCTGGCGGAATGGTGCTTCCGCCGGAATTGACTGCCCAAATGCTGAATGAATGGAAGCGTGAAAAACAACTGAAAGGAATAAATGAGATAGAAAAACCTAAGGAGCTGCTCGGCCTGACCGAGCGCGAAATCGAAGTTCTGGCTGAGCTGGGATACGGGCTGAATAACAAAGAAATTGCCGAAAAGCTTTACATTACAGAAGGCACAGTCAAAAACCACGTTTCAAATATTATCAGTAAGCTGGCTGTCAGGGACAGAACCCAAGCCGCCATTTACTCGGTCAGATATGGTGTATCTGTCTTTTGACATATGACGTTTTGCATATACGCTTCTCTGAAAAGGCCTTTTACAGGCCTTTTTTTCATGCCCTATGTTCTATCTGCCGCTACATGCCGCACGCCTTTCTTTCTTCTACAATGGCAATGGATCAAAAAAGGAGTGAGACGACGTGCTGCAAGCAGAAAATATCAAAAAGGCATATGGGAAAAAAACAATCGTGAAAGGCATTTCTTTTTCCCTCCAAAAGGGGGAGTCGTTCGGTCTGCTCGGGCCAAACGGTGCGGGGAAGTCCACAACCATCTCGATGATTTCCGGCCTTGTGCCGCATGACAGCGGGAACATCACGGTGGGCGGCTATGTCATCGGAAAAGAAACGGCCAAAGCGAAACAAAAAATCGGCATTGTTCCGCAGGAAATTGCATTATATCCGACGCTGACGGCTCATGAGAATCTTATGTTTTGGGGGAAAATGTACGGACTTACGCATGGTGAGGCCAAAAAAAGATCGGCAGAGGTCCTTGAATATGTCGGTCTGACTGAGCGGGCTAAAGATAAGATTGAAACATTCTCCGGGGGAATGAAACGAAGAATCAACATCGGTGCGGCTTTAATGCATAAGCCCGAGCTGCTGATTATGGATGAGCCGACTGTCGGTATTGACCCTCAATCGAGAAATCACATTTTAGAAACGGTTAAACAGCTCAACGAAACGGGCATGACGGTGATCTATACGAGTCATTACATGGAAGAAGTTGAGTTTTTATGCGACAGGATCGGGATAATTGATCAGGGGGAAATGATTGCGATTGGCACAAAAACTGATTTGTGCAGCCGCCTTGGGGGCGATACCATCATTCAGCTCACGGTCAGCGGGATCAATGAAGCGTTTCTTGTGGCGATCCGATCTCTGGCCCATGTGAATGATGTAACAGTACATGAATTAGAGCTCAAAATTGACATTTCTGTGGCTCATCATGAGAAAGTCGTCACCAGCCTGCTTGCTGAAGCTGCTGCTCATCATATAAACCTGCTGTCCCTTCAGGTGCAGGAACCGAATCTGGAGCGCCTGTTTCTGAATCTGACCGGCCGCACGTTGCGGGATTGAGGAGGGACGGCAATGAAAAAAAGCATATGGATCGCATGGAAAGATGTCAAAATCAGAATCACGGACAGAAAAGGGTTTATGATGCTTATCCTAATGCCGCTGATCCTAACGTGTATTTTAGGGGCAGCGCTCGGATCAGTTGTTGACGGAGGCAGCCGGATTGATGACATCAAAGTCGGCTACATTCAATCAGACCAGTCAGATGCAGCAAACATGTTTACAAAAGATGTTCTCAAAAAAATGAAGTCGATAAAGGCCACAAAAGCCGGCAGCAAAGACAAGATGAAAAAACTGATTGATGAAAAGAAAATCGATGTAGGCATCGTTATCCCGAACCATTGGGAAGCCGGCAAAACCTCAGCTGTTGTTAATGCCGCTCCTGATCAAACATTGAAAAGTTCCATCATTGAAACAGCTGCAAGCTCATTTATAGAGCAATATAAAGCGGTAAAGGAAGCCGCGTCAGCCTCAATGGACTACATCAGCAAAACGGAAGCTGTACAGCAAGGAAAACTTGACCCTGCACAGTTTGCAGAAAAGCTGGCAAAGACGCTAGAAAAAGAAACAGGTGACAAGCTGACTATTGCGGAAAAATCTGTGGGCAGCAAAGCCGTTACCAGTTTTCAATACTATTCGGCGGCAATGCTTTGCATGTTTATGCTGTTTCATATCACAGTCGGGGCGAAATCATTTTTACAGGAAAAGGATACGGAGACGCTTGCCAGAATGCTGATGACGCCTGCGCAAAAATCCGTCATTCTCTTCGGAAAATGGCTTGGGACGTATCTGTTTGCCATCATACAATTTTTCATATTTCTGATCGTCACAATCAATGTATTTGGTGTGGACTGGGGCGGTAATCTGCTGTTCGTGAGTGTACTCGGGCTTTCTTACGCCGCAGCTGTATCTGGTATTTCAATGCTGCTTGCGTCGTGCATCAGCGATATGAAAACTGCAGATGCGATAGGCGGCTTCGGCATTCAATTGCTTGCGGTTCTCGGCGGGTCCATGCTGCCGCTGTACCAATTTCCGGACGTCTTGCAGTCTGTATCCAAAGCGGTGCCAAATCGCTGGGCGCTTGACGGCTTTCTTTCTTTAATGGAAGGGGGAGGCTGGGCTGACCTTCAAAAGCCTGTGCTTCTTTTTGCGGCGATCGGCTTTTGTTCACTTGTAATTGGTATCAGACGGCTTCATACAAGATAAGGAGGTACAAAAGGTGAAAAAAATTCTAGCCATTTGCGGCATTGAGCTTTCTCTCATTTTTAAGAAGCCACAGAACTATTTGATCATGTTTGCTGCCCCGCTTTTGCTTACCTTTGTATTTGGGAGTATGCTCAGCGGCAATGATGATAAGGTGCGGCTTGCAATCGTTGATCAGGACGATACGATTCTCTCACAGCATTATATTCGGCAGCTGAAGGCACACGATGATATGTATGTATTCGAAAACATGTCTGAAAGCAAAGCGTCAGAAAAGCTGAAACAAAAGAAAATTGCCGGGATCATCGTCATTTCCCGCTCGTTCCAGACACAGCTGGAAAAAGACAAACATCCTGAACTGATTTTCCGTCACGGCCCTGAGCTGTCGGAAGCGCCGATGGTCAAACAATATGCAGAAAGCACATTGGCAACGCTCAATATTCAGGTGACCGCGGCAAAAACGGCATCGCAGACAGCTGGAGAGAACTGGAAGGCTGCGTATAAAACCGTTTTCGCCAAAAAACATGAAGATACAGTTCCGGCTGTAACACGACAGACGCTCAGTGATAAAAAAGAGGGTGCGGAAGCAAGTGACACAGCCTCCAGAGCAGCAGGGTTTTCCATCCTGTTTGTCATGCTGACCATGATGGGAGCGGCTGGAACCATTTTAGAAGCAAGAAAAAACGGCGTATGGTCCAGATTGCTTACAGCCTCTGTCAGCCGAGCCGAAATCGGTGCTGGGTATGTGCTGTCCTTCTTTGTCATTGGCTGGATTCAATTTGGCATATTGCTTCTCGCAACCCATTGGCTGTTTGGCATCAACTGGGGGAATCCGGCTGCGGTTATGGTGTTGGTGTCGCTTTTTCTGCTGACCGTTGTCGGCATTGGATTGATGATTGCGGCCAATGTCAGAACGCCAGAACAGCAGCTTGCGTTCGGTAACTTGTTCGTCATCGCAACATGTATGGTGAGCGGGATGTATTGGCCGATCGACATTGAACCGAAATTTATGCAATCCATCGCTGAATTTCTTCCGCAAAAGTGGGCGATGAGCGGGCTGACAGAGATTATCGCTAACGGTGCCCGCGTCACAGATATTCTCGGAATCTGCGGCATCTTGCTTGCTTTTGCAGCAATCACTTTCGCAGCGGGGCTGAAAGCGCTCCGAGCCTAAAAAACATCTGCCGTTTAGGCAGATGTTTTTTTGCATGTAGGTACATTCGTATGGGTGCAGCCTGAACTGCGGTTAATCCTTATCTATCATAGCTAAAATTGATTCCAGCCAAGAAACGTAATTTTTCTCCCGCTCCAGCGCTTTCGTCAGCACAAGATAGTGGCCGAAGTCCGGTGAAGAAAATGACATCGGCTCTGCTGAAGCCATAAGCTTTTCATAGCTTCCCTGTAAGTCAGAAAGCTTGGCCTGGCGTTTTTGCAGCTGGTCTTTGAACAAATCAGAAGCCTCCTGGCGCGATAGACAAGAAATGAAATAAGCCTTCAGCATAAATTCATCCTTCACCGTCTCGGGTATCGGCTGGTGGCGGATCAGCCAGTCATGAAGTTCCTGCTTTCCGCTGTCTGTCAGGGTGTACATCTTTTTCTCCAGCTTTGTGCCCTGAATCGTTGTCCGGAACGTGATAAATCCTTCATCCGTCAGCTTTTTGAGCTCAGGGTAAATCTGGCTGTGCTTGGCGCTCCAAAACTGGCCGAGCTCCTCTTTAAAATAACTCGTAATATCGTATCCACTCAATTCGCCTTTTCGCAAAAGCCCTAATATGGCGTATTTTAATACTCTCATGCTATCCTCCGTGTCTGGCTGTTTCGCAAAACAGATGAGCCGGTGCTCAACTGTGATTCTAACTGCCTATTCCCCTTATTATAGAAAAGGGAGGAAGGGAACACAACCGGGCTCTTTGGAAATGAAGATAAAAGGTTTGTCAGAAGGTATCCGATTTATCTCCATCATATAAAAGAAATTTAAATTTAATTTTCAGAAAAAATATTAACCATATTGATTTTTTATGTATGATAGGAAATTGGTGGTATCAACATTTTAAGGGGGAATAAACGTGAAAAAAGTACTTATGGCATTCATTATTTGTTTATCGCTGATTCTATCTGTTTTAGCCGCTCCGCCGTCTGGCGCAAAAGCTGAATCAGTACATAATCCTGTCGTTCTTGTTCATGGAATAAGTGGCGCATCATACAACTTTTTCGCTATTAAAAACTACTTAATTTCTCAAGGCTGGCAAAGCAACAAACTGTACGCAATTGATTTTTATGATAAAACAGGAAATAACCTAAATAACGGCCCGCAGCTTGCTTCATATGTTGACCGTGTTTTAAAAGAGACGGGGGCAAAAAAAGTAGATATTGTGGCTCATAGTATGGGAGGCGCCAATACGCTGTACTATATTAAATATTTAGGCGGGGGCAATAAGATTCAAAATGTCGTAACGCTTGGAGGGGCTAATGGTTTAGTGTCATCAACGGCGCTGCCGGGTACAGATCCTAATCAAAAGATCCTCTATACATCTATTTACAGTCTCAATGATCAAATTGTAATCAATAGCTTGTCTCGGTTACAAGGAGCGCGAAACATCCAGCTTTATGGCATCGGTCATATTGGCTTGCTCTCTAATAGCCAAGTGAACGGCTATATCAAAGAAGGGCTGAATGGCGGAGGCCTCAATACAAATTAATATCTTCATAAAAAACCTGCAGTCTCCGTTACGGCAGGTTTTTTGCATTTTTCTAGCAATCTCGTCTGAGAAAGATACACCAATAAGCCAGAGGGGTTTATGACCTTAGTCTATCATGCATACGTCAATTTATGACATCAGGCACTTTTTCAAATAGAGCGGACATGTTAAGGTACAACCATCGATTTCTATCAATTTGAAATAAAAGGAGCGCTGTTATGCAAATTAAAGAAATTTTTATGATCCGCTGCATTTCGTGCTTAAGTGTCGTCTTGCTCCATATCATTTCAATGGTCCTGATGCTTCAGGCAGAAGCTCTTGCAGATATTTCTCACACTGTTGATTCTTTCCGAACACTCCTGATGTTCAGCACGCCCGCTTTTATTTTCATCTCTGAATTTTTACTGGCCCGTTCTTATCCTGATGGGGTGCCTGACGGTTTTTTAAAGAAGCGGGGAAAAGTGATTTTTGTTCCTTTTCTATTTATCGCGGCCATCGATGCGCTGCTGATGACCAGTGCGATGGGGGGAGAGGTAACCTTTCTCGCGTTTGTGCAAAAATATCTGGAGAACGTATTCTTAGGAAACTTTATCGGATACTTCATTCTCGTCATCTTTCAATTTTACATGCTGCATATGATGTTTCATGAGTATTTGAAAAAAGCATCGCCGAAATGGGTGCTGTCTATCTCATTTGTGGTGACAGCCGCTTATTTAGGCTATTTCTCCGCAGCCAGCCCGGCTCCTGCTTCTGAAGAGGGAGGGGCATTTCCGTTCTTCTGGGTTCCGTTCGCAGGCTGGCTTTTCTACTTTTGTCTAGCCTACTATTGCGGAAAAGAATACAAGCGTTTTTTAGCGCTGCTGAACCAATACCGCTGGGTGGTGTACGGCGCTGCAATTGCTTCTGGGGCGCTGGTTGTCACTGTTTCTTATGTCGGTGAAATCGGCATGATCAGCTCGAAGCGGCCTGATATCATGCTGTATTCAACAAGCATGATTTTCCTGTGTTTTCACTTGTTTTCCAAAATGAAGCATGTGCCGAAAATCATGATGTTTATCAGCAACTATTCCTTTTCGATTTATCTGCTTCATGCCTATTTTATGATTATAGGCTACGTGTTGCTTTTGAATATGCCCGAAATTCCTGCCGTACCGGCTGTTCTCCTGCTGTTTGCCGTGTGTACAGCCGGCCCGATTCTGACCTCGTGGGCACTGAATAAATTCAAATACGGGTATTTATTTGTGGGGAAAATTTATCAGCCAAAACAGAAGAAGGTAACAGTCGAAGTGCGTGATCACGCAGGGTGAAAAACAAGCGGCAGGAGGGCTCCTGCCGCGTTTCTTTACTTCTCATCCGCTTGCAGAACTGTTTTTAAATATAGTTTTGCAGACTCAGCAAGTCCAGATACATCAGCTTTTTCTTCATCGAAATACAGGGCGTTTTGAATGATGCCGTCATTCATATTGAGGAAAAACTTGGCGATAGTCGCAAGAGGCTGAAGCGGCTGAAACTCTCCCTGATCGATCCCTTTTTGCAATAGCTTTGAAAATCTTTCCACAAAAAGATCATACCTTTTCTCCAAATACTGTCTACGTTCCTCATTCCGCCAAGCTGTCACTAAATATTCAAATTGCACCGGCGCCAGCGTATCTGCTACATCACGCAGGCCCTCAGTCAGTTCATCCAAATAGATTGAAATGGCGGACCAAACACTTTGGTGTTCAGCTGATTTATCAAGCTTTCGGAGTCCTTCATCCAGCCCTGTTTCAATAATGCGGCGAAACATCTCCTCAGTGCTTGAAAAATAAAGATAGACACCGCCCCGGCTGAAACCTGACTCTTCTACAACGTCCTTCATCGTCGTTAATTCGAATCCTTTACGTTTAAAAACCGTTTTGGCAGCCTCTAAAATCTTTGCCTGTCGTTTATCCTTGTGCTCCTTTGTTACTTTTGGTGACAAGATATCGCCTGCTTTCTGCAATTTTCTTACCTATAAGTGTAATCAACCCAATCATGATCAGCAAGCAGCCACAGACAAGAAAAGCAAGTGATACACCGATCCATTCCGCCAGCACGCCCCCGCCCGCCATGCCGAGGATAGAGGCGAGGGTTGTCGCACTCTGAATAGCGCCGAACACCCTACCGCTGTAATCGACAGGCACTGTTGTTTGCACGAGAATCTGAAATGGAATATGGACGAGGCCGAAAGCCGCCCCCATGATGAAAAAAGCAAATATAAAGAGAGTGATGCCGGCAATTCCCATACCGCTTAGGAATGGCGCACCTCCAGTTGCTAGTCCAAGAAGAAGGGTTCCAGCTGAGAAATAAAGCAAATAAGAAGTGATTCGCCGTCTGCCGGTAATGGCCGCTGTAAGGAGCATCCCGGCTCCGCTGACGGCCATGCACCAGCCTGCAAGCTCGGGCGGAGCTCCTGAAAAGGAGCGGATAAGAATAATCGCTTGGGAATCACCAATCTGCAAAACAAAGAGAACGACGCAAGCTGTGAGTAAGCCTGTTAATAGAAGCGGCATCCGTTTCAAAAACTGAAGGCCTTCCTTGATAGAAGTAAGTGCTGATGTTTTTTCTTGAGGTGTATTGGCTTTTTGTAAAAAAGCATCTCTGGGAAGGAAAAACAAAATGACAGCGGAAAGAAAGAAGGCGCCGGCGTTTATATAAAAAACAGAGTGTATCGAGAAAGCAGCGATCAGCGTGCCGCCAAGGGCAGGGCCGAAGATTTTTGAGCTGTTATCAATGATGCTGCTGACGGAAACGGCCTGCTGAATGTGTGCTTCCGGAGCCAATTCCTTAAGCTTTCCGTTTTTAGCAGGTAAAAAAAGTGAAGAAAAACAGCTCTGAACGGATAGCAATACGTAAAGCTGCCAAAGCTCACTGACATAAACGCAGCTGATAACAGTGAGGGCACGGCCGATTTCAGATAGAAACATAATCGTTTTTCTGTCAAAACGGTCGGCGAGTAGGCCCGATACAGGTCCAAGTACAATGACAGGCAAAGCAAATGACATCATTAAAAGCGACATATCTAATGGTGAAGCATCCAGCTGAAAAGCGGCTAAGGTTAGCACGGCCAAAATGTGAAGCCAGTCTCCAAGTGAAGAAATGGTTTGCGAGGCTAACAGTGTCATCAGCCCTTTTTGAGTGCAAAACAACGGTTTTTCCATGATTCATCCTCCTAAATAATAAAAATGACACGAGTGTCGTTTTTATTGTATGGGAAAAAGACGCAATACACAATCTTTTTCTTGTAAAATAAAGGTGAAGCTTGAATAGAAGGGAGAACATGCATGACATCAGTCAATCTAAGCTACCCAATAGGAGAATACAAGCCGATGGAATCCATATCGAAGGAGCAAAAAGATAAATGGATTCAAGTGCTTGAAGAAGTGCCGGCAAAATTGAAGCAAGCTGTAGAGGGCATGACGGACAGCCAGCTTGACACACCGTACCGGGACGGTGGATGGACCGTTCGGCAAGTTATTCATCATCTGGCTGACAGTCATATGAACAGCTATATTCGTTTTAAATTGAGCTTGACGGAAGAGACACCGGCTATCCGTCCGTATGATGAAAAAGCATGGTCGGAGCTAAAAGACTCGAAAACGGCAGATCCGAGCGGCTCACTTTCGCTTTTGCAGGAGCTTCACGGAAGATGGACGGCTCTGCTCCGCACCCTGACGGATCAGCAATTTAAGCGCGGATTTTATCACCCTGATACAAAGGAGATCATTACCCTGGAGAACGCGCTCGGCCTGTATGTCTGGCACTCACATCACCATATCGCTCATATTACGGAGCTTTCCAGACGGATGGGGTGGTCTTAACGCTTTTGCCGGCGGAAAGCCGGAATACTGATAGCAGCAATCACCAGAAGTGAGATCACAGCAGCCGCTGCATATAAATGATCATAGCCGCTGGCGACACTCGCATGAATGGCGTCGCTTATCGCGGTTTTGACTTCAGGAACGGGAATGCGTTCGATTTGTTCTTGTAAAGAAGAAACATCAGAACTGTCGATCTCCGGAATCATCTGCATCGCCTTTTCTGAATATCCGCTGTCCGATAAGCGGCTGCTGATCTCATCACCTATTTGGTCAAACCCGGCTGTGATAAAACCTGCATAAAGAGTAGGCGCCAAGGTCAGTCCAATTTGCCTTACTAATGAAAGCGTGCCAAGAGCTGTACCCTTATTTGTTTTTGCCGCTTCTGATACAAGGACGTTCAGCGGAGCGCCTAACAGAAAGCCAAAACCGATCCCAGCTGCCACACTTGCGATCACAAACTCCCATTTTTCCGTCACCCAGAGCGGAAATAAAGCAAACCCCGCACATGAGATGATTCCCGAAAGAATAACGGTTTTTACAGGACCTTTTTTGTCGGTAAGCGCTCCGCCAAGCCAAGCGCCGATTCCGGAAGCCAACGCAAGCGGTGTCATCCAATAGCCTGCTTTTGCGGCAGGGACACCCAAATACTGCTCGACATATGACGGGATAAAAATGACTGCCGCCAAGAGCCCCCCGGATAACAAACCGATGATAAGCGTGCGCTGAAACATATGGTTTCGCAGCAGAGAATACGCCAAAATGGGATCGCCTCCTCGCATTTCAACTCTCTTTTCATACGAGATAAGCGCTGCAAAACAAAGTATGCCAAAAATAATACATCCATAAACCTCCGGATTCCCCAAGCTGTGTAAGAGATTTGCCCCGTCAAGGTTCGTCATGCCGTACATCACGGCTAAAATCGACAGGGATAGAAGGAAGATTCCGGCCGTGTCGAGGCGCTTAGCTTCAGGTGCTTTTGTTTCCGCGATAAAGTATGCGCCGAAAACAACCAATAGCACGGCAATCGGCAAATTAATCAAAAATAGCCAATGCCAAGACCCGGTCCAATCAAGCAGAAAGCTTCCGATATTTGGCCCTAGCACAGCGGCCATCCCGTTCATTGCGCCAAGCAGCCCAAGGGCCTTCCCCTGTTTTTCCTTTGGGAGAGTCGCGAGAATGTGAGAGCTGCCGATGATGAAAATCCCGCCGCCTCCAAGCGCCTGAATCAGCCGCGATATCAGAAAGAGCGGGAAGCTTTGGCTCAAAGCAACAAGCAAAGAACCAAGTCCGAACAGGCAAACCTCAATGAGAAAGAGTTTTTTTCTGCCGTAGCGGTCGGAAAGCTTTCCGACGATTGGCACACTGACGCTAAGACCAAGCGTATAAAGGGTAATGCCCCATGATCCCCAGGAAGGAGAAACGGAAAACGACTCGTTTATCGTTGTTAAGGCAGCTGAAATAATTCCGTTATCTAGCGCAGCCATAAATACACCAATCGTAAACAGGCTGATCGCCCACTTTTGGCCTTTCTGCTCTGTTAATGCTTCAGACATATTCATCAACCCCTTTTTTATTCATTCAAAGTATATTATTCATTTTAAATGAACTAAATGTCAAATAAAAAAAGCCTGCTCCCGCAGTTTGCGGATGACAGACTTACAGATTTATTCTTTTTTCGCTTTCTCTAATGCTCTTGAAAGGATAGACAGCCCTTCGGAAACAGCCTGCTTTTCTTCAGGGGACAGCAGCTCTAATGAACGCTTCAATTTCAGGTGGCCTTTTTCATACAAACCCCGGAAAATCTTTTTCGCATTCTCTGTCAACTGAACAACTACAGAGCGGCGGTCCTCTTCAGAATGTGAGCGTTTGACAAATCCTGATTTTTCAAGCCGGTCAAGCAGCCCAGTTGTATTGGACAGGGAAGCCCCCATTTTTTCAGCAATGTCGCTCACTTTCAATGTTCCATGGTTGTTTAATAGCATCAGCACCTTCATTTGCGGCATGCTCATATCCAGCTTCATCCACTCGGACACATCACCGAGCCCGGCGGAAGTTAAGACTTTCATATAGAGCACCCATATTTCCCGTTCCTCCGATGAAAGAATGTTTTCGTTTAATACTGTTGTATCGTGTAAATTATATTCCATTTCATCACTTCCTCATCATTCACTCCTCTTACCATATTACTCGATTTTCACTCCTGAAAGAAAGTGAGCAGAAACCGCATGCGGGACTTTGTCCGAAAAATAACGGTAGTGTATAATGAGTTGGAGATTATTGGGGGAGAGGATCGAACTAGAATATGATTGGAGAGACCATTGCTGATTAAAAAGAATGCTTTATCAATATTAAAAATCGTTTTTCCTATTGCTGTTTTGCTATTTGTTATTTATCAATCGAAAAAAGAACTGACAAATCTGTCTTTCAAACGTACGCTCATGGTCATCAACGGACTGGAACGAACGGACTTATTCATGCTTGTGTTGATCGGCTTGCTGGCTGTTGCGGCCATGTCGCTGTATGATTACGTCCTGAAATACTCACTGCGTCTATCGATCACAAACGGAAAAGTATTCAGGGTTTCCTGGATCGCCAATTCATTTAATAATGTGCTGGGCTTCGGCGGTTTAGCCGGCGTCGGGTTAAGAATGATGTTCTATAAGGAGCATACGAAAGACCATAAGGCACTCGTGAAAGGAATCGCCTGGCTCACATCATCTATGCTGCTCGGATTATCTGTTTTCAGCATTTTCGTCGCTGCGAGAGTGCTGCCAGTGGATGAAGTGATTCATGAAAAGCCTTGGCTATGGGCGGTCGTTATCGGTTTTGCGCTGATATTGCCGCTGTCTTTGGCGGTGTCCAAAATAAAAGACCGCAAAGCTGGGGACGAAGAGAATGCGGATAAAGTGAAAAATCCGATTTTCGCATATATTGGAGCTTCAGTTGTTGAATGGCTCATGGCCGGGATCGTCATCTATTTTGCTTTGTTCGCTATGGGCATTCATGCAGATATCAGGTATGTGTTCGGGGTGTTCGTCATTGCGGCGATCGGAGGAATGATCAGCCTCGTGCCGGGCGGCTTCGGCTCGTTTGACCTTTTATTTTTGCTGGGGATGGAGCAGCTTGGCTATCATCAGGAGGCCATCGTTACTTCTATTGTGTTGTACAGGCTCGCCTACTCATTTATCCCATTTATCTTGGGACTGTTCTTTGCCGCCGGCGACCTGACGGAAAATACAATGAAGCGGCTCGAAACGAACCCGCGCATCGCACCGGCAATTGAGACGACAAACGTTCTGCTTGTTGTTCAGCGTGCGGTATTAGTGAGAATTTTGCAAGGCTCGCTTTCCCTTATTGTGTTCGTAGCAGGTCTGATTGTCTTGGCCTCTGTTTCCTTGCCGATTGACAGGCTGACGGTTATACCGCACATTCCGCGCCCGGCGCTTTTGCTGTTCAACGGCCTGTCCTTAAGCTCAGCGCTCATTCTGCTAATTTTGCCGATCGAGCTTTATAAACGGACAAAACGTTCCTATACGATGGCCATTACAGCGCTTGTCGGCGGCTTTGTGTTCAGCTTTTTAAAAGGGCTTAACATCAGCGCGATATTCGTACTGCCGATGATTATCGTATTGCTTGTGCTATTGAAAAAACAATTTGTCCGCGAACAGGCATCCTATACACTGGGACAATTGATATTCGCTGTGGCGCTGTTTACTGTGGCGCTCTTTAACTACAATCTGATCGCGGGCTTTATTTGGGACCGGATGAAGAAGGTGCTGCGTCACGAATATTTCGTCCACAGCACCTCGCATATTACACATGCAACCATCATGGCGATCATTATTGTGCCGCTGTTCTTCTTGATATTTACAGTGGTCTATCATAAGAGAACGAAACCGATCGGAGAGAAAGCTGACCCTGAGCGTCTTGCTGCGTTTCTCAATGAAAAAGGCGGCAACGCGCTGAGCCATCTTGGTTTTCTTGGAGATAAGCGGTTTTATTTTTCCAGTGATGGGAATGCACTGCTTCTATTCGGGAAAATCGCCAGAAGGCTGGTCGTGCTCGGCGATCCGTCTGGCCAAAGAGAATCATTCCCGCTCGTGCTGGAAGAATTTCTGAACGAAGCGCATCAGAAGGGATTCAGTGTTTTGTTCTATCAAATTGAACGAGAGGACATGGCGCTGTATCACGATTTTGGCTACAACTTCTTTAAACTTGGCGAGGAAGCATATGTAGATTTAAATACATTCACCTTGACTGGGAAGAAAAAAGCTGGCCTTCGGGCAATCAATAACCGCTTTGAGCGGGAGGAGTATACTTTCCATGTGGATCATCCCCCATTTTCTGATGCGTTTTTGGAGGAGCTGAAGCAAATCTCAGACGAATGGCTCGGCTCGAAAAAGGAGAAGGGATTCTCGCTCGGATTTTTTGATCCTTCCTATTTACAGAAAGCGCCGATCGCCTATATGAAAAATGCAGAAGGAGAGATCGTTGCATTCGCAAATGTCATGCCGATGTACCAGGAGGGAGAGATATCGGTTGACCTAATGCGCTATCGCGGCGACGCTCCAAATGGCATTATGGACGCATTGTTTATCCGTATGTTTTTATGGGCAAAGGAAGAGGGCTGCACGTCATTTAATATGGGGATGGCACCCTTGGCTAATGTCGGCACTGCCTTTACATCCTTCTGGTCCGAAAGGTTTGCCGCTGTCATTTTTAATAATGTCAGATACATGTACAGCTTCAGCGGCCTAAGAGCCTTTAAAGAAAAATACAAACCGGAGTGGCGAGGGAAATACTTAGCGTATCGGAAAAACAGATCTCTTTCTGTTACCATGTTCCTCGTTACACGTCTGATTGGCAAAAGCAAAAAAGACTCCGTCTAATAAGACGGAGTCTTTTTTTTATTTCGTTTTTAAGAAGTAGGTTTCAATATCATCAAGCAGGTAGTTTGCGGCTTTAATTCCGCCTGCGGTTGTCCATACGACGTCATCGACTTCATGCGCATTACCTGATTTCACGGCCTTTAGGTTTTTCCATAGTGAACTGCTTGTCCACTGATTGGCCCATTTTTCATTTTCCTTTGCATTATCGGCTTTATAAGTGAAATAAAACAGCACATCAGCATCCATATCAGGAATAGATTCTTTACTGTCAGTTGAGAACGTAAATTGGTCCTTTTGTTTCTTGAACAGTTCTACTTGTTTTTCAGGGCGTTTGAAGCCAAGCTGGTCTAAAATAATCCCTGAGAATGAATCGGTATAATAGATTCTTGATTCACCGGATAAAAAGCGTACGACTGAAACGGTTTTGTTTGTCTGGTCGCCCAGCTTGTTTTTTAAATCAGAAACACGTTTATCAAAATCGGCAATGACTTCCTTGCCTTTGTCCGCCTTATTCACCGCGTTGGCGTATAGAGTCAGGTTATCCTTCCAGTTCCCGGCCAAAGATTCAGCAAAAACAGTCGGCGCAATCGCATTTAACTGATCATAAATTTTTTCCTGGCGCACTTTGTTTCCAATAATCAAATCAGGCTTTAATTCTGCGATGGCTTCCACATTCGGTTCCGTTTCAAGACCGACGTTTTTAACACCTTTCATGTCATCTTTCAGATAGTCATACCACGGGTCGCCCTTCCATGACTTTACGGCTCCGACCGGCTTAATGCCAAGCGCTAAGAGCGCCTCTGTTCCTTCATTAGTTAAAACAACAATCCGTTTTGGATTGGCGGGAATGTTGTCTGATGTCCCCATTGCATGTTTGACCGTTCTTGTTTTGCTGCTTGACCCCTCGCTGTTGCTTGAACTTTCTGAACTATTACAGGCAGAAAGTACCATAACGGCCATTAAAAATACGAATAGCATGCTGATATGCTTTTTCATCTTTTTCCTCCCAATATTGAAATTCATTATCATTTAGATCATAATAAGCAGTGTTAAGAGTGTCAATCCCTAATTGAGGATTATTCTCAAAAACAAACATTACATAGTAAATAACTAGGAGAATTAGATCATGATCTGCAAAAAGGCATCTTCAAAATGGATTGTGTTAGTATGTCTGATTTTCATTTTACTGGCGGCTGTCTGCGCAAGCGTCGTGTACGGCTATACAGGTACGTCATGGAGACAGGTCTATCAGGCGTTTACTTCCTTCAACGGAACAAATGAGCATGTCATCATCAAGGATGTCAGGCTTCCGCGCGCTTTGGTTGCGACAGTCGTCGGCGCCTCGCTTGCAGCCGCGGGCGCTCTCATGCAGGCGCTCACAAAAAATCCGCTTGCGTCACCGGGGATTTTCGGGATTAACGCCGGTGCAGGTTTTTTTATTGTTGCCGGATCGTTTTTTCTGCATATTCAGTCACCTCAGGCATTAGTATGGAGCTCGTTTCTGGGGGCAGCATTTACCGCCGCGATCGTCTATGCAGCAGGCTCGCTTGGGAGGGAAGGGCTGACGCCAATCAAACTGACGCTGGCGGGAGCTGCCATGGCAGCCATGTTTTCTTCTCTGACACAGGGCTTGCTGTCTGTCAACGAACTCGAGCTTGCCCAGGTGCTTTTTTGGCTGACTGGCTCTGTGCAGGGCCGGAGTCTGGATCTGTTGATGACGATGTTTCCATATGCAGCGGCAGCGCTGGTAATCTGCTTCTTTCTCGGCCAAAAAATTAATCTCCTCGTTATGGGAGAAGATGTGGCAAAAGGACTCGGCCAAAAAACAGGCCTGCTGAAATTTGTGATGGCGCTTTGTGTTGTCATGCTTGCAGGGTCCGCTGTCGCCATTGCCGGGCCGATTTCTTTTATCGGCATCATTATTCCGCATTTTGCCCGCTTTGTCGTTGGTAATGATTATCGCTGGGTTCTGCCATTTTCCGCTGTTTTGGGTGCCATTTTGCTTGTTTGCGCGGATATCGGTGCGCGATATATCATTATGCCTCAGGAGGTTCCTGTCGGGGTCATGACCGCCATCATCGGAATGCCTGTGTTTGTGTACATCGCAAGAAGGGGGGCGAAGCTATGAAACTTCGTTTTGGCGTTACTGCGGCTGAAAAGAAAGCATGGATCGTCTTTTTAATTTTACTGGGGTTAACAGCTGCTGTACTCATCATAAGCGCAGGTCTCGGACAAAGGTTTATTCCTCCCTGGGATGTAGCAAAAACATTCTTTGGTGCAGGTTCCAAGCTGGATGAACTGATGATCATGTCGTTCCGCATGCCAAGAATTTTGACGGCTTTATGCGCCGGTGTCTGCTTGGCAGCGGCAGGCGCGATATTGCAGGGGCTCGTCAGAAACCCTCTCGCATCTCCGGATATTATCGGAATAACAGGAGGAGCGGCGGTAGCGGTCGTGCTTTTAATGATGTTCTTCTCAGACCGCAGCAGTTCACTTACGATCAGTCTGTCATGGCTTCCAGCAGCCGCATTTATCGGCGCATCGGCTGTCGGGCTCATCGTCTATTTACTGGCATACAAAAATGGCGCCTCCACATTTCGGCTGGTGCTTATCGGAATCGGATTTTCAATGTCGGCGCAGGCGATGACTACCCTGTTGATGATCAAAGGCCCGATTTACCGGGCATCACAAGCCAATGTATATATCACTGGGTCAGTTTATGGGTCAAACTGGCAGCATGTAAAAATAGCTATTATCTTATCTGTCATTCTCTTATTCATTTGTTTTGTCGCGCTAAAAAATATGAATATACAGGTGCTGGGTGAAGATATTGCGGCGGGTGCAGGAAGCGCTGTGCAGCGAAATCGTTTTTTCTTGCTACTTTTGAGTACGGCTCTTACTGGTTGTGCAGTTTCAGTTGCCGGCACAATCGGTTTTGTCGGGCTGATGGCGCCCCATATTGCAAGACGGCTTGTCGGCTCATCTTATGGCGCGCTGCTCCCAGCGTCGGCACTTATTGGAGCTCTGCTCGTTTTAACAGCTGATATCGTCGGCAGAACCTTATTTGCTCCGGTGGAAGTGCCGGCCGGCGTCTTTACAGCGGCTATCGGCGCACCTTATTTTATTTATTTGCTCTATAAAACAAGAAATTCTTGATCGTTACACCCATTTTCTTAAAAAAGAAAATGGGTTTTTTTGATAATGACTGAAGATTCGTAATTATTTTTGCTATACTGACAGAGACATTGATAAAGAAAGGGCGGCAGATGAATGAAAGAAGCAGAGGTATTAAAATATGAAGCATTTACAAGCAGTCCCGGCAAAGGAAACCCCGCAGGCGTCGTTTTGCGGGGAGACGTTTATACGGAAGACGAGATGCAGATCATAGCTGAGCGTGCCGGGTATTCAGAAACCTCCTTTATCCGAAAAAGCGAGTCGGCCGATCTTGAACTCCGTTACTTTACACCTGGACACGAAATGAATTTGTGCGGTCATGCGACAGTTGCGTCTCTTTACGCATTATGTGAGAAAGGAATGCTGGAGAGCGGTAAAACGTACAGCATCCAAACGAAAGCGGGTATCCTGCCTGTGAAGATTTCTGAAAAAGATGGCCGTATTCATATCACGCTTGAACAGGCCTCTCCGCAATTCAAACCATTTACAGGCGATCGGAGAAAACTTGCGGACGCACTGGGTATCACCGAAGAGGATTTTCATGAAGACCTTCCGATTGTGTTTGGCAGCACTGGCATATGGACAGCCATCGTTCCGCTTAAATCATTGGAGGCTTCCAAAAAAATGGTGCCAGATAACAAACAATTTCCGGAAGTGCTAATTGATCTGCCAAAAGCTTCAGTCCATCCGTTTACCTTTGAAACCGTTCATCCCGACAGCGACCTGCACGGACGCCACTTTTCATCCCCGTATTCGGGAACGATTGAAGACCCCGTGACCGGCACAGCATCCGGCGTGATGGGGGCTTATATGAAACATTATGGCAATGCCGAGCAGCATAAATTTATCATTGAACAAGGGCAGGAAATTGGAAAAGACGGAAAAGTGGAGATCGAAATGAACGAAGCCGGCGGCCATGTGAAAGTGAACATGACAGGAACAGCCGTTTACTCAGAAACCCGTATTCTTAAAATCTAATACGGATGATGGTTTACAAAAAGATGCACTTTCCGTTATCATTATGAAATGATAATCATTTTCAATTGCATAGGAAGGTGAGACGGTATGCCTCAAACCGAACAAATACATCAGCATTCAGTACTGCGGGACATCATACGCAGCAGAAGATCAATTCGAAAGTTTAAACAAGAGCCAGTACCTTCAGCAGTCATTCTTGACATGCTTGAAACGGCAAAATATGCGCCAAATCACAGAGTGACAGAGCCATGGAGATTTATTTACGTTTCCAGTGAGACAGGTAAAGCGAACCTCATCAATACATTTGCAGCGTTCTCTATGAAATCCAAGCCGGATATGACAGAGGAAAAGCTTCAAAATTTCAAAAACACACTTGGGCGCGTTCCGGGATTTCTCCTCGTCGTGTTTCAGGAAGATGAAAACGAAAGAGCGCGGGACGACGATTTTGCGGCAACAAGCTCGTTGATTCAAAATCTTCAGCTTCTTGCTTGGGAAAAAGGAATCGGCATGGTTTGGAAAAGCGGAAAAATCCTTTATGACAAAGAAGTCCATCAGGCCTTTGGTTTGCATGATAATGAGCGTTTCGCCGCCATCATACAAACAGGTTATCCTGACGAGGCGCCGGAAGTGAAAAAACGCACACCGATCCGCGACCGGTTCACTGAAATGTAAAAAACCCCTTGTCTCAAACGGAGACAAGGGGTTTTTCATTAACGAGATTTCTTTTTCGCTCTGTTGTCGGCTGCTTTCGCACGCTCTTGCGCTTCGCGGTCATCTGCATCAGCAAGCTCGGTTGAATATTCTTCGTAAACGCCGTCAGTTTCCCTTTTTAATGCATCGGGAACTTGTGGAAGCTTTTGTTTGTTTTTATCACGGTTTTTGTGGATATGATTTCTGCCCATATCAAATTCCCCCTAAAAAGTGATATCAAACAAAGATAGTATTTGGTTTTAAGGGGCTATGTATTCCTACTTCCGCTTAGCAGCTTTTTCCGCTTTTTTAAATTCGCCTGAATAAAGAACTTCCTGCATTTTTTTCAGGTTGGCGCCTTGCTGGTGCTTCTCCCTCTTTTTTTCCATAAAAAGGACCTCCTTCAACCATGTTATTCTTAAGGTTGACGCTTCCTGCTGTTTTTATACAGTCTTTCGGTCCGCTATCAGCTGTGAGAGTGCAAATTCAAGATCCGAATATGTAAAACGAAATCCAGAGGTTATCGCTTTTTTAGGAAGAGCGCGCTGTCCTTTCACAATCAAAAGACTCATTTCACCCAATGCTTTTGATAAAAAGAATTCCGGGACGGGGAGCCAGTGCGGGCGGTGCTTCACCCGTGCAATCGCTTTTCCGAATTGCTTCATGTCCACAGGATTGGGCGCGGTGACATTCATTGGGCCTGAGATGCCGGCGTTTTCCACCGCATATCGGATCAACTGGGCCGCATCCTCGACATGAATCCATGACAGCCACTGCCTTCCCGTTCCAATCGTTCCGCCGGCCAGAAACTTATAGGGGAGAACCATAAGCGGTAAAGCGCCTTTTTCTCCAAGCATCACGCCAAATCTCGCATAAACTGTCCGGATACCCATCGCTTCAATATGCTGTCCTTCCTTTTCCCACAGGTGTGCAGTATGGCTGAGAAAATCCTCATCTGACGTTGCAGAATCCTCTGTGAAAGTTTTCTCAAGGCTTGTGCCGTAAATGCCCACGGCACTGGCTTGGATCAATGTCTTCGGCTTCTCCTTCTGTTTCTGAATAAGCCGCTGCACTTCACGCGTCGCATTGATACGGCTGGAGAGAATGTGCTGCTTCGTTTTTTCTGTCCAGCGGCCAAAAATCGATTTTCCCGCAAGGTTTATCCAGACATCAATATGAGTAAGTTCCTGCTCCGGGGCGGCTCCTTCCGTCAGCCATTGGACATATGTCATATTTTTTTGTTCAGTTTCCCTTGCGTTTCTTGATAAAATATAAACATGGTGTCCCTGGCGGGTAAGAACGCCTGTCAGATGCTGGCCGAGAAAACCGGTTCCGCCCGTCATTGCGATATTCATGAACATCTCTCCTCATCGTTCTAATAAATATACTTTACCTCATTGTAATAAAAGAAAACGCGTTTCAGGCCTGAGAAGGGAGATTAAGATGCCGTTTATTACAAAAATATCAACGCAAAAAAAGAATACGGAACGCTTCAATATTTTTCTGGATGATAAATACGCCTTCAGTGTGGACGCGGATGTGCTCGTGAAATTTGAGCTCAAGAAGGGAAAAGAACTCGATGATCTTGACATCATTGAGATTCAATACGGCGATGAAGTGAAGAAAGGCTTCAACCGTGCGCTTGACTTTTTATCCTATCGAATGCGGTCGACGAAAGAGGTCGAGGACCACTTAAAGAAAAAAGAAACCTCGCCCCCCGTCATTGCGGAAGTCATCCATAGGCTTAACGATTACAAGTACTTAAACGACCAGGAATTTGCCGCAGCCTATGTCAGCACTCACAAAAAAACAAACGGAAAAGGCCCTGATGTTTTGTTCAGAGAGCTAAGAGCGAAGGGAATTGATGACGATACAATTAAGGAGGCGCTAAGTTCCTTTTCCTTTGAAGATCAGATAAGAGAAGCGGTCAAGCATGTTGAAAAGCTTCTCAAAAAAGATAAAAAGCTTTCGACGAAAGAACTCAAACAGCGCGCCCAGCTGCAGCTTCAGCGCAAGGGCTTCTCATTTGATGTTATCAGCGCGGCGATGGATCAGATTGAATATGAAAATGATGAAGACACAGAGAAAGAAGCGCTGCGCCTTCACGCGGAAAAAGCGTTTAGAAAATACCGCTATGACGGCTCATATGAAAGCGCCATGAAGGTCAGACAATTTTTATTCCGCAAAGGATTCTCACTCGATTTAATCGAGCAATTACTGCAGGAAGAGGAGTACTGAAATGGAGAAACGATACAGTCAAATGACACCGCACGAACTCAATACCGAAATCGCATTACTTTCTGAAAAAGCAAGAAAAGCCGAACAGCATGGAATCATAAACGAACTGGCAGTGCTCGAACGGAAAATTACGATGGCAAAAGCATATTTGCTGAACCCGGAAGATTACTCACCGGGAGAAACATATCGTGTGGAAAACACTGAGGACGAGTTTACCATCAGTTATTTAAATGGCGTTTTCGCATGGGGATACAGAACCTCTTCCCCTCAGCAAGAAGAAGCGCTGCCAATCTCAGTATTGCAAGAAAAAGAATAAAGCGTAACAGGAGGCTGATGATCAGCCTCTTTTTGTTTGCAGCACATTCACACGAATTCTTAAAGAAAAAATCATTGAATTCACTTGAAAAATCTTTTAAGATGAAACTCGTTGTTTTTTAAAATCAAAGGAGGCGATGACGTTGAGTATCAAAAACCCATCTGTAAAATTTATTATATTTGTTCTTATGATTTGTACATTTTCAATCGGCTATACAGAATACGCGGTGATGGGTATTTTGACGTCGATTGCCAATGACTTTCATATACAGGTTTCATCCGCAGGGCTTCTTGTCACGGCTTATGCGGCAAGCGTTTGTTTGACAGGGCCGCTCGTCACCATCATTTCCGTCAAGCTTCCGAGAAAGCCTGTGCTTCTTGGGCTTATGGCGATATTTATCCTTTCAAACCTGATGAGCGCACTGGCGCCGAATTTTGCGGTATTGGCCATTTCAAGAATTTTATCTGCGTCCATTCACGGCGCTTTCTTCGCGATTGCCATGGTATTCGCAAGTGAAATGGTTCCGCCGGAAAAGCGTGCTGCAGCTGCTGCTTCAATGAACGGCGGACTGACAGTGGCTCTAATGGTTGGTGTTCCATTCGGCTCTTATCTCGGAGATGTCCTGAATTGGAGAGCGGTGTTTTCCATCATTACGGCTCTTGGTGTCATCGGATTTTTAGGCCTTATGGCTGCCGTGCCGAACAGAAAACCAAAAGTGATCCCAATGCTTATGAATGAGTGGGGGGTTTTTAAACACAAACAAGTGCTGTTTTCCTTCGCGATTACCATTTTAGGCTATTCCGGTGTCTTTATCGCCTACACCTTTATCGAACCCATTTTAAGGCATTCAGCCGGATTCAGCACGGTTGGCATTACAGGTGCTCTCTTTGCGTATGGATTGGGAGGCGTTGCCGGGAATTTCTTTGCTGGAAAAGTACCGCTGCCTTTGCTGACTCGGACGATGATCGGCGTAATGATCGGTTTAATCGGTGTTCTGGCTGTATTTCCTTACATCGCCATTTACCCGGCTGCAGCCATTGTGGCAACGTTCCTATTCGGGGCATGCGCATTCGGCACGCCGCCTCTTCTGCAAACAAAGGTCATTTCCTCATCTGAGGGCGGCACAACCATTGCCGCAGCTGTCAGCGTATCAGCATTTAACCTTGCCAATGCCCTTGGTGCATGGATCGGCGGAATGATTTTAAACGGAACAGGCTCTTATTCCTGGCTGTTTGCAGGAGGTGCGCTTATGACTGCATGCGGACTTGTGCTTTCTACCTTCGCACACTTATCAGAAAAGAAGAGCGTCTACGAATATCAAGTCAATAAAGGGTAAAAACAGCTGCAGTGTATGCAGCTGTTCTTCTTTACCGTTTGCCTGAGGCTCTCATTCTTTCTTGAGGATGCTGATTGATAGATCCGTCAGCACGCTTTGAAGCATAGTCGTCCTTTGCTCTCGGTTCACCCTGAAATTTGTTTTCGTTTTCGTAAGGAAATCCTTTTTCTTTATTTCGGACCATGTCATATCCCCCTAGGTTCGAGATCAAAAAGTTGCGTCTTTCCAGATGAAGACGTAAGGTTAGTATATGGAGAACACCACGTAATAAAGCGTTATTTTTTTCCTGAAGAAAGGAGACTGCACACATGAATATGTACATTGAGAAACTGACTAATCTGCTTCTGGAAAAGAACGAGATGATCAGCTATATACAGGCAAAAACGTGGGTGGAATTGTTATGGAGCGATTTCGAAGCAACCTATGCAAAAGCCGGACACGCCTATCAAGGTGAAAAAATGACTGAAAAAATCGTCACACAATGGATTGAAAACTATGGCGGCCAGCTCCACCTTTTTCAAAGCTCCCGTAACGACGTGAATGATTACTTAAATCAAAGCAGAGGCCTTTTGCACTAAAAACCTGCCGTTAACGACCGGCAGGTTTTTTCATTTTCTTAAAATTACCTTAAAAGGAAGAAATCATAAACAAAACATGTTTCACCAGCCTGTCAATCAGGGAATACCACTAATATCTTGTCAAAATGCGAGGAGGAGCTTTATATGAAAAAGAAACAAGTAATGCTCGCTTTAACAGCTGCCGCAGGACTGGGTTTGACAGCACTTCATTCCGCTCCCGCAGCAAAAGCTGCGCCCCTTCACGACATATCTGTCAGCATGCCATCATCCGATTCTTACATCATAAAAACAGGAAAGCTGAATGTCCGGACTGAGCCAAATCATAAAGGTGACATTCTCGGCACTGTATCATCAGAACAAGAAGTAAAAGTCTATGGATTTGTAAATGCCGATTGGGCTCAAATTCATTTCAAAGGAAAAAAAGCGTATATTTCAACCCACTTTTTAATGAAAACCGCAAGCCAAGCGAAAACAATGAAACAGACAGCCTTCTATGCACCGACGCCCGAAAATGGAAAAGCTAAACAGCTCCCATCTGGAACAGAGGTGACAATACTTGGGTGGGGATTCAGTGAAAACGGCGGATTTGACTTCACTTGGGCGTTCGTGGATTATGGCGGAGTTAAAGGCTATATTCACACAAAGGATTTACAAATGCGATAAAAAGGCAGGCCGAGGCTTGTCTTTTTGCCTATGCATGAAACATTTCTTCTTTCTGCACGTAACAATGAGAAAGGAGATGATGATATGACGGGTTTAGTCGGCGGAGGGCTTATGATCATTGCGGGCATACTGATCAAACTGTTTCCTCCCAAATCGATCAACAGTGTGTATGGATACAGAACGAGACGCTCAATGTCAGATCAAAGATTATGGAATGAAGCGAACCGTTACAGTGCATCATTAATGATCCTGTCAGGCTTGGTGATTGCGGGAATGGGTTTGCTGCTGGGATCAAACTTGATTATTCTTCAGCTTATCCTGCTGATTGCCGCCTGTGTCATAACATTTATGCTAACGGAGAAAAGGCTGAAAATCATGACGCACAGTCAAGGAGGAGATTGAAGTGGACGGAGTTAAATGCCAGTTTGTCAATACGAACGGAATCACGCTCCACGTTGCAGCCGCAGGACCGGAAGACGGCCCGTTAATTGTCCTGCTCCATGGATTTCCTGAGTTTTGGTACGGCTGGAAAAATCAAATCAAACCGCTTGTTGATGCGGGTTACCGGGTCATTGCTCCTGATCAGCGGGGCTACAATCTCAGTGACAAACCGGAAGGAATTGATTCGTATCGGATTGATACATTAAGAGATGATATCATCGGGCTTATTACGCAATTCACTGATGAAAAAGCAATTGTCATCGGGCATGACTGGGGAGGGGCTGTTGCATGGCATTTGGCCTCCACACGCCCGGAATATCTTGAAAAACTGATCGCGATCAATATCCCGCACCCGCACGTCATGAAAACCGTAACGCCGCTTTATCCGCCGCAATGGCTGAAAAGCTCGTATATCGCATACTTCCAGCTCCCCGATATACCGGAGGCATCACTAAGGGAAAATGATTATGAAACATTAGACAAAGCGATTGGATTATCCGACCGTCCTGCGCTTTTTACATCCGAGGATGTCAGCAGGTACAAAGAAGCGTGGAAACAGCCGGGCGCGCTGACAGCTATGCTGAACTGGTACAGAGCCCTCAGAAAAGGAAGCTTGGCAGAGAAACCCTCTTACGAAACAGTACCTTACCGAATGATCTGGGGAATGGAAGACCGCTTTTTGAGCAGAAAGCTTGCGAAAGAGACGGAAAGGCATTGCCCGAATGGACATCTCATCTTTGTTGATGAAGCTTCCCATTGGATTAACCACGAAAAGCCAGCCATCGTCAATCAGCTGATTTTGGAATATCTTAAGAACCAATAAGCCAAAATTTCTCTCCATCCGTCTGTCATAATGGCAGACTTTTTCTGTGCGTTTTTTTCATAGTCTGTTTTAAACATGACAAAATAACATTAAAAATCATGAATGTCACCATAAAATTGTAACAAAAAACAGGTTTAAACGACTTTAAAAAAAGGAATAGCCTTACTGAAGATTTGTGTAAAACTCCCCTAAGGCAATACTTAAAAAGAATAAAAAAAGAAGGTGCCTTAATGAAGCAAGGATTAATCTCGATTATTATCCCGTCTTACAATGAAGGGTATAATGTCAAACTCATTCATGAATCTTTAAAAAAGGAATTTAAAAACATTCATTATGACTATGAAATATTCTTCATAAACGACGGAAGTGTTGATGACACGCTTCAGCAGATCAAAGACTTGGCAGCGACGTGCAGCCGGGTAAAATATATATCTTTTTCTCGAAACTTTGGAAAAGAAGCCGCAATTTTGGCGGGCTTTGAGCATGTTCAGGGCGAGGCGGTTATTGTAATGGATGCCGATCTGCAGCATCCGACATATTTGCTGAAGGAATTTATCAAAGGCTACGAAGAAGGGTATGATCAAGTCATTGCCCAAAGGAACAGAAAAGGGGACAGCTTTGTCCGCTCACTCTTATCATCTATGTATTACAAGTTCATTAATAAAGCGGTGGAAGTCGATTTGCGTGACGGTGTGGGTGACTTCAGATTGTTAAGCCGCCAAGCTGTGAATGCACTTTTGAAGCTGAGCGAAGGAAATCGCTTCTCAAAAGGTCTTTTTTGCTGGATTGGCTTTGATCAGAAAATTGTATTTTATGAAAATGTCGAACGAAAAAACGGCACCTCCAAATGGTCGTTCAGCAGTCTGTTTAATTACGGCATGGACGGCGTCGTTTCATTTAATCATAAGCCGCTGAGATTATGTTTTTATACAGGCATTTTCATCCTGCTGCTTTCCATCATTTATATCATTGCCACATTCGTTAAAATTCTGACTAACGGTATTTCTGTGCCTGGGTATTTCACCATTATCTCAGCAGTGTTATTTCTCGGCGGAGTACAGCTGTTAAGCCTTGGAATTATAGGTGAATATATCGGCCGAATCTATTATGAAACAAAAAAACGCCCGCATTATTTGATCAAAGAAGCGAATATCCCGAACAAAGACCTGCCTGAAACGAACGAATTAAAAAGCATGCGGCGTCTGACAAAAATGCACTGAAAATACCAAGCGCCATTGGCAGTGCTTTTTTTGCGTGTCTATTATCTTAAAAGCAAGACTGGAGAATTCATATGAAAAGAAAACATATCATGATCTATGCGGCCAGTTTGCTGGTGTCCGTTCTGGCACACGCTTTTTTTGTGAAAGAATGGGCGGAAGGCAGGTATATGACAGGTCCGGGTGACGGGCTTGCGCAAATGATCGTATTTAAAAAATTATTATTTGACCAATATACACACGGGAATTTTTTCTACAATTATTCATTCGGACTTGGCGGCGGCACATTCAGTCAGCTCGGCTATTATTTTTCTGCGTCTTTTCTTTTTCTTGCTGTGTCCGCCGCTGTTTGGATGCTTCAAGCCGTCCAGCTGATCGGAGAAGCGGATACGCTTTTTTGGGCTGAGTCAGCTGTTTTTATCAGTATTTTCAAATTGAGCTTGATCATCTTCACGTCCGCTTCTGTTTTTCATTATCTTCTCAAGCACAGGGCGGCATCGTTCACGGGAGCTGTGTTATACGGCGTCTCAATTATTTATTTCCGTCACGAAGCGTATTGGGAATTTTTCACCGATACAATGGTTTGGCTTCCGCTGCTTGTGCTTGGCGCAGAAAAAATTATTAGAGAGCGGCGTCCGGCGTGGTTTATCGTTGCGTGTTCGCTGACGTTAATCAATAACTTTTACTTTGCATACATAAACCTTATATTCATCGGAATCTATGTGCTGTTCAGATGGCTGATCCGTTTGGAACCACATGAAGAGAAAAGATGGATTCAAATCAGATTATTTCTCGTTTCAGGCTTCATTTCTTTTGGCATCAGTGCGGCGGCGTTTGTGCCGGTAGTATACGGTTTTTTAAACAACCTGCGCCCTCCATACAGCCAGAAAATAGAGTGGCTCAATTTCGATGATAATATCTTATTTTCGAGCCGGATCATCATTGTGCCGGCCGCTTTTCTGCTGTTTTTGTTTATGATTTCTTTTTACAAAAACCGTGTGTTTCGTCTCTTTGCCGGGTTGAGCCTGCTGTTTATTCTGTTTCATTTCAGTCCGTATGCGGCAAGCGTCTTTAACGGTTTTTCCGCCCCGCAAAACCGGTTTGAATATGTTCTGGCCTTTACCATTGCGGGAGCAGCTGCGGCTGGTTTGTCACAGCTGTCTGAATTGAAACGGAAAGAACTGCTCCCGGCCGCAGCTGTCGTCCTGCTTCTTTACTTGTATCATATTCAAAGGTATAAGCTCGATATATGGAAGCCTGCGAATGAAAGTATTCTATTGCTCTTACTCATGACAATCGCAGCCTTGTTTGCTGCAGCTTTTGCGAAAAAACGGGCAAAAATGGCTGTGTACGGTATAATCATTCTTTCTTCGCTGTTTGTCGCCAACTCCTATCAAAAATACGCGCTCTCAGAAGGCGGCGATTTGGATAGTGTGACAAAAGAATATCTTACAAGTGAGGAATACAGAGGGCGGGAATCATCTGAGCTCATCAGACGTTTACAGAAGGAAAACGATGATCCGCTCATGAGAATCGACTGGATGAACGGGGTCCGCAATAATACGCCAATCATTTACGGGTTTAATGGCTTCAGCGCCTATTCCAGCATTTTAAACAAAGATCTGCTGGCCTTCTATTGGAATGATTTAAGCATCGATATGGGCAGGGAAAGCGTCAGCCGTTACGCGTCATTGGGAGACAGGGCGAATTTATACAGCCTGCTTTACGGCAAATATTATATGACCGAAAAAACGAACGAAGCCAGCGTTCCGTACGGCTTCAAAAAGCATTTAGAAACAGAGCATTATGCAGTTTATGAGAATCAGTACATGCTTCCATTCGTCAAAACAGCGGATGCCATATACAGCGAAAGTGAGCTGGACCGATTGCCCGCTCTTGCGAAAGAACAGGCGATGCTGAAAGGAATCATATTAAAAGATCCATCAGGAAAAACGGAGCAGACACCAAAACCGTCCAATTTGATCACCAAGTCGGACATCACCGCAAAACAAGCCCAGTATCAAAAGGGGCTGCTAACCGTAACTGGAGAAAACGGAGGAGAACTGATCATCACCCCGAAACAGCCATCATCTGCTCCGGGAGACTACTATGTCAGCTTTTATTTGAAAAGCAAAGCAAAAGACAAAGGATTTACGTTAAAGGTAAATGATTATGTCACAACAAGGAAATCGAACAAATCGATATATAAAACCGGAGTAAATAATATAACGGTAAGAGTGCCTAAATCACGCCATATCTCAATCAATCTTCCGAAAGGAACCTATGAGCTGAGAAACATAGCGCTCTATGAAGAAAATTACCAAACGCTGAAAAACGTTGTAATGCAAAATAAAACAGAGAAAGCAGACAAACTGAATTGGAACAAAAATCGACTGACCTTTGCCTATCATCTGTCAAAAGACCAGTACATCATGCTTCCGATCCCATATGAAAAAGGCTGGGAGCTGAAGATCAATGGAAAAACACAGAAGATCGAAAAAGCTGATTATGCTTTTATAGGCTTCAAGGCGCAAAAGGGAGACAATCACATTGAGCTGACTTACTATCCGCCATACTTCAAAATATCGGCGATCATATCTCTCGTCAGTCTGCTGCTTGCTGTTTTCTATATAAGACGTAAAAAGCCCGGCTCTATATAGAGCCGAGCTTTAATTTTTTCTGAAGTTTTTCTTCGCTGAATATCCATCCCGTATAAGACGAACGAATCGTGAGATCATGGCCGATATGAACAATTGCGACAAACGGATAATGGCCTTTGCTCCGATAACGCAGGTCGATAAATCTCACCTCATAATGATCTTTAAACGTATCCACTTCCCACCGGTAAACCGGAGAAAAGGACAGAAACGCCGCGATGTTATCATCCTGCTTTGCCGCATGCATTACATCGGTTTCAGGAACAGGCACCCGATTAAATGTATCCAGAATCACGACATGTCCTTCCATGCTTCTTCCTACATAGAAAGCATGTGCTGTCGTCACTGCGATTCGCCATTGCCTGAATTTCATCGTTGGAGAAATAATAATGCTTTCGATCTCATCATGAATCATCTCATGAAGCTTCCGTTTAATTCTCAGCTGCATGATCAGGCGCACCAAGTAATAGCCTGCCAATATGATATATAAGCTGAGAAACGTGATGCCGGGACTCCCGCCTGCATACCAAATCGCGATAGCTGCTAGATGGCTGATAAAAATAAACGGATCAAACGTATTAATCAGCCCGAGCGCAACCCATTTTTTCGAAAACGGACGAATGGCTTGTGTTCCATAGGCGTTGAATATATCAACAAAGACATGCAGAACGACTGCCAGCAGTGTCCACAGCCACAGGTGCAGAAAATCGGCCTGAGGATAAAATAAATACAGAATCGCCGGGATGATGACAGACCAAAACAAAACGGCGGGAATTGAATGGGTAAATCCTCTGTGATTCCTTATATAAACAGCATTGTTTTTAAGCTTTAACACAGTATCAATATCCGGAGCCTGAGAGCCCGCAAGCGTTGCGATCATAACAGCGTGAGCCATTGCCGGATCTGATCCGACAACAGGATCAAGCGTCGCAATACCGCCCAGTGCGATGCCCATAACGACATGTGTGCCCGTATCCATAGGTGACCTCCTTGCAGGATGATCCTGCACATTCACTTTGTAAGAAATTCCCCATTTTCATATACCCAATTTTTAAACTGATTCAATCGTTCTCATATGTTTCCGCTTTTTCTTTATTACTATTTAATGTAACATATTATCGTACTGTGCCCTTAGTGTACAACAAAAAACAGTCTAAAGAAAAGCGGGGCGCGAAAGACTGGGGAGAAACACATATGAACGTACTTGAAGACAAATTAAAACAAAAAGACATACAGCAATTTCGCGATGATTTAATCTCATGGTTTGAACGAGAGCAGCGCGTTCTGCCGTGGAGAGAGGACCAAGATCCTTATAAGGTATGGGTATCTGAAGTGATGCTGCAGCAAACGAGAGTAGAGACAGTGATTCCTTACTTTCTGCGGTTTGTGGAACAATTCCCGACAGTGGAAGCGCTCGCTGATGCTGATGAAGAAAAGGTGCTGAAAGCATGGGAAGGGCTCGGCTATTATTCGCGAGTCAGAAACCTGCAAAGCGCGGTAAAAGAAGTGAAACAGGAATACGGCGGCATTGTCCCTCCAGACGAGAAAGATTTTGGCGGGTTAAAAGGCGTCGGCCCTTATACAAAGGGAGCGGTGCTCAGCATTGCCTACAATAAACCCATTCCCGCGGTTGACGGAAATGTGATGCGTGTCATGTCCAGAATTCTTTCTATTTGGGATGATATTGCCAAACCAAAAACAAGAACGATCTTTGAAGACGCCATACGAGCTTTTATTTCCAAAGAAAAACCATCTGAATTTAATCAGGGCTTGATGGAGCTTGGAGCCTTGATTTGCACGCCAAAATCACCCTCATGCCTACTATGCCCGGTTCAGCAGCATTGCTCAGCATTTGAAGAAGGCACTGAACGGGAGCTTCCGGTAAAAAGCAAAAAGAAAAAGCCCGGGATCAAAACCATGGCCGCGATCGTACTGACTGATGAAGACGGACAAGTGTATATCCACAAACGGCCGTCTAAAGGTTTGCTCGCCAACCTGTGGGAATTCCCTAATCTTGAAACACAAAAAGGGATCAAAACTGAGCGTGAACAGCTCATTGCTTTCTTAGAAAACGAATATGGCATACAAGCTGATATCAGTGATCTGCAAGGTGTAGTCGAGCATGTTTTCACCCACCTGGTATGGAATATTTCAGTGTTTTTCGGTAAAGTAAAACAAGTGTCGGATACCAGCGAGCTGAAAAAAGTAACGAAAGAAGAGCTCGAACAATTTGCGTTCCCGGTGTCACATCAAAAAATCTGGAAGATGGCAGTAGAAGCAGCCGCCATCTCGGTTGCTCCGTAAACCATTCTTAATCGTAAGAGACGCGCGTGCCGTGGCTGTAGTCCGCTTCATTGCGCTTCATTCCGCCGCGCGCTTCAATTTCTTGCGTTAATTCCCGGTATTTTGATTGGCCTTCTTCGTTCAAATAAGGCATAATTTGCTGAAAGGCATGATGGAAATAAGCGAGTTCACTGTTCTTCCAATCTTTTTTGGAAACCATGTTCAATTCGCTCATATCACGTCCGACATACATAACAGAAGACCCCCTTTAAAGTTCTTGCCATTATTGTTTGTGGAAATAAAAGAACTATACGCTACAAGGAGATGAGGAAAAATGGAACAAAATAAATGTGCACTCGTAACAGGAAGCAGCCGCGGTGTCGGAAAAGCGGCCGCGATCAGACTTGCTGAGAACGGCTATAACATCGTCATTAACTATGCACGCAGCAAAAAAGCAGCATTAGAAACAGCGGAAGAAATCGAAAAGCTTGGCGTTAAAGTGCTTGTCGTAAAAGCAAACGTAGGACAGCCTGCAAAAATCAAAGAAATGTTTCAGCAAATTGATGAAACGTTCGGCAGACTTGATGTTTTTGTCAATAATGCCGCATCAGGAGTACTAAGACCTGTTATGGAATTAGAAGAAACACACTGGGACTGGACGATGAACATTAATGCGAAAGCATTGCTTTTCTGCGCTCAGGAAGCTGCCAAGCTAATGGAGAAGAACGGTGGCGGACATATTGTCAGCATCAGTTCATTAGGCTCTATCCGCTATCTTGAAAACTACACCACGGTCGGTGTATCAAAAGCAGCGTTAGAGGCTTTAACCCGTTATCTTGCCGTTGAGCTTTCACCAAAACAAATTATCGTCAATGCTGTTTCAGGCGGAGCGATCGACACAGATGCGCTGAAGCACTTCCCGAATAGAGAAGATCTGCTTGAGGATGCGCGCCAAAATACGCCGGCGGGACGCATGGTCGAAATTAAAGACATGGTTGATACTGTGGAGTTTCTAGTGTCTTCCAAGGCTGACATGATCCGCGGACAGACAATTATCGTTGACGGCGGACGCTCACTGCTCGTTTAAAAATTTTTAAAAAAGAGGAATAGCTATACGATCACCTGCACATTCTAATGACCGTGGAGGTGATAACAATGGCTAACTCAAATAACTTCAGCAAAACAAACGCTCAACAAGTTAGAAAACAAAACCAACAATCAGCTGCTGGTCAAGGTCAATTTGGCACTGAATTTGCTAGCGAAACAAACGCTCAGCAAGTCAGAAAACAAAACCAGCAATCAGCTGGCCAACAAGGTCAATTCGGCACTGAATTCGCTAGTGAAACTGACGTACAGCAGGTAAGACAGCAAAACCAATCTGCTGAACAAAACAAACAACAAAACAGCTAATCACTGAAACAGAAAAAAGCACTTCATCTTCGGGTGGAAGTGCTTTTTTCTGTTTGAAAAACGACAAAACTTGTGGAAGGTCTACAGAATGAGTCAAAGGGTTTGCTTTATGGAGATCGAAATGATTAAAGGAGGAAATGTTTATACTTTCATCAGGCTGAAGGAGGAACCGATGACGGAATTTGAAAAGCTGGTAAGTGAACAGATGAAAACGATGGATAAGCTTCTCGATCTCCAATCAGAGCTCGACCGCTGCAAACAAATTGAGGCGGAACTCCGGCATTTGGAAAGGGATGCAAAGCTGCGTGGGATTCAGGCTGAAATTGCGGTAAAACGGAAACACCTTGCCGATATACAGGATATGTTTCAAAAGCAGACAGAGCAGGTCATTCGTTCATATCGCAGCTCAGAAAAGCCGTCTTCCTTTGTGTAGTGCAGGAATGTGCCATTCCCCGGCCGGAATGGCTCTTTTATTTTCATTTTTCAATTTGTAACGTTATAATAGGTAAAAGACGTTGTCGGTAAGCAAATTTGGACATACTAACTGTAGGGCTTTATAGAAAGTAGGGGAGAAATATGGGCTATCCCAAGGAAGGAGAAACCATTCAAATTCACAGCTATAAGCACAACGGGCTGATTCATAGAATTTGGAATGAGACAACAATCTTAAAAAGTACAGAAATGTGTGTCATCGGAGCCAATGACCGGACGATGGTAACCGAATCAGACGGCCGGACATGGATAACCAGAGAGCCCGCAATCTGTTATTTTCACGCAAGACAATGGTTTAATGTCATCGGGATGCTGAGGGAAGACGGGGTTCATTATTATTGCAACATCAGTTCTCCGTTTGCCTATGATGGCGAAGCAATTAAATATATTGATTATGACTTAGATGTTAAGGTTTTTCCTGACATGACCTACAATATTCTCGATGAAGACGAATATGATGATCATCGGAAAGCCATGAATTATCCAAAAGAAATCGACAGTATTTTAAGAGACTACTTAAATACGCTGCTCCATTGGATTCACCAGCGTCAGGGACCGTTTGCGCCCGAGTTTGTCGATATGTGGTATGAACGGTATTTGCGCTACACAAAATAATGGTTACGTAAAAACCTGTTGCGGGGTACAACAGGTTTTTCACATGGGCTCACACACATCATGATAAAGAGAGAGGGGGAATCAACGTGGGGGTTATGAAACGCTACATGCAATTCGTCAAACCTTATAAGAAGCAAATTTTCGTTACAGTGTTAATCGGGATCGTAAAATTCTCCATTCCGCTTGCTCTCCCATTGCTTCTGAAGTACGTAGTTGACGACATTATTCAAGGAGGCGGCACGGCTAGTGACAAAACAACGTCATTGTTCACGATTATGGCGATCATGTTCGCCTTATTTTTAATTTTGCGCCCGCCTGTTGAATATTACCGGCAATATTTTGCCCAGTGGACTGCCAGCAAGGTGCTTTATGACATAAGAGCTAAGCTGTTTGACCATATACAAAAACTGAGCCTGCGTTTTTACGCGAATACAAGAACAGGAGAAGTCATTTCCCGAGTGATTAATGATGTAGAACAAACAAAGGATTTCGTTATCACAGGGCTGATGAATATATGGCTCGATATGCTGACGATTTTGATTGTAATCTCGATCATGCTCACACTGGACGTTAAATTAACGCTGATCTCTATCGTATTATTCCCATTATACGGAATATCAGTGAAGTATTTTTACGGCCGTTTACGAAAGCTGACAAGGGAGCGCTCACAGGCTCTTGCTCAAGTGCAGGGGCATTTGCACGAACGCATTCAAGGCATGCCTGTCATCAGAAGCTTTGCGATAGAAGATCATGAACAGGCTCAATTTAATGAGAAAAACGGGCATTTCTTAGATAAAGCCATCCGCCACACGAATTGGAACGCCAAAACCTTTGCGGTCGTTAATACCATTACAGATTTGGCGCCGCTCATCGTCATAGCGTGCGCCGGGTATTTTGTCATTAATGGACCGCTGACAGTCGGAACAATGGTCGCGTTTGTCGGATATATTGACAGAATGTACAACCCTGTTAGAAGGCTGATCAATTCCTCTACAACTTTGACACAGTCAATCGCATCAATGGACAGGGTATTTGAATTTATTGACGAGCCCTACGAACTCACTGACAAACCAAATGCGATAAAGGCCGATCAGATTCGCGGAGGAGTGGAGTTTCAAAACGTTTCGTTTCAATATGAGAAGGACAAAGAAAATATTCTTCATGATGTATCCTTAAAAGTAAATAGAGGAGAAACTGTAGCTCTCGTCGGCATGAGCGGAGGAGGAAAATCAACGCTCGTCAGCCTGATCCCAAGATTTTATGATGTAACAAGCGGCAGACTGCTGATTGATGGGACGGATATTCGCGATTATGAAGCAAGAAGCCTTCGCAACCAGGTTGGTATGGTGCTTCAGGATACCTTTTTATTTAGTGAAACGATTCGGGAAAATATCGCGATCGGCAAGCCTGATGCCACACTTGAAGAGATAATCGAAGCCGCCAAAGCTGCAAATGCCCATGAATTTATCATGAGTTTTCCAGAAGGATATGAGACCCGGGTGGGGGAACGAGGCGTTAAGCTTTCAGGCGGACAAAAGCAGCGGATCTCAATTGCGCGGGTATTCCTGAAAAATCCGCCGCTCCTCATTTTAGATGAAGCTACATCAGCTCTGGATTTGGAAAGTGAGCATTACATTCAAGAAGCGATGGACAAACTGGCGAAGGATAGAACAACTTTTGTTGTCGCCCACCGTTTATCGACAATCACCCATGCGGATAAGATTGTTGTCATGGAAAACGGGACAATCATTGAAATCGGAACCCATGATGAACTCATGGACTATGAGAGCCAATACAAGCACTTATTTACCATTCAAAATTTGAACTAAAACATCAATCTTATATCCTTTTAACGAAGGATATAAGATTTTTTTGTATATAAAAAAACCCGGCTGTTTAACCGGGTTACTCTTCTGTTTCTATTTCGCAGTCTTTCGGATGATACGTTTGAAAACTTGTGATAAGTGTTTCTAAATGTTCAAGCTGCTCGCGATATTCCACGGCGCTTGCCATAATATTGAGCATGTTGTAATCAATAAGCTCCTCATCCGTATTCTGCTGATTTTTTAAAAATGACTTTGTTAAAAGCTGCTTATACCGGATGCCTTCTTCAACCGCGTCATCATGCGGCTTGATTTTTCCGACAAACCTCATCAAAATCCGTTCGTGCCAGTAAAGCAGGTAATCAAGTTCTTCAGTCAATGTTTCCTGAAACTCTTCCGGCATATGATAGATCTCGTTTTCCAGACGATGCAGCTTCTTCAATGTATCAAGCGCCCGATTTGCAGTAATAATGGCCTGTCTGAACAGGACAAGCTTTCTTGATTTCACATAAGTCGTTTTCTTAAAGTAACTTCTTTCTTCTTTATATAGAAGATATGTCTGATCAAGCTTGATCATTTTTTCTTTCAGTTTTTCAATATCCTCTTTCAAAATCGAATGCTCTGTCGACTGCCGCATGGACAATCTGATCCACTTCATAATTTCTTCGGTGTTTTCGACGGTATTATGAATCAGCTTTGTTTCGTACTTAGGAGGCAAAAACACAAGGTTGACGATAAAGGAAGAAAGCACCCCTAAGATGACTGTGCTTGTTCTGATCAGCGCGAACATTAAAAAGTCGTCACCGGCAGATTCTAATATCGCAATGACTGTTACAAGAGCAATTGAAATTGTATGTTCAATTTTAAGTTTCAGCATGATTGTAATGACAATAACTGCTGTTAACCCGATCATAATCGGGCTGGGTCCGAAAATAAGGCCGAACACTGTGGCAATCACAGCTCCGATGATATTTGCTTGAACCTGGTCAATAATAATGAGAAAAGAGCGGTAAATCGACGGCTGGATCGCAAATATCGCTGCAATTCCAGCGAAAATCGGCGCGGGAAGCCCGATCCACGAAGCCAAATAAAGGGCAAGTGTAATCGCAATCCCGGTTTTGAAAATGCGGGCACCAAGTTTCATTGGTTTGTGCGTGCATTCCTTTCTATAGTAAATTGTGTGACATAGCAAATGGGCTAATCCTTAAAATTCCCGGTTAGTTTATTTGCTAAACAATTAAGTAATATACAGGGATCGATACAAATATTCAAGCTATTTTTCTAGAAAAAGACCAAAATCTTACACGCTGTTTGATTCCATAAAAAAAACAGGAGCTCAAAGCTCCTGTTCAAGGTATTTGATTCTAGTTTTTTAGATGTTTAAATGCATCCTCGACCGCTGCAAGCGTGTCTTTAATATCCTGCTCTGTATGTGCTGTGGTAATAAACCAAGCTTCATACTTAGAAGGTGCTAAATTAATTCCGCGTTCCAGCATCAGCTTGAAAAACGTAGCGAATGTTTCTCCGTCACTCCGTTCAGCCTGCTCGTAATTTTCCACTTTCTCATCAGAGAAGTATACCGTGAGCGCACCTTTTAACCGGTTGACCGTAATGGTGATGCCGTGTGTTTCTGCGTGCTTCAAAATGCCTTCCTCAAGCATAGCGCCAAGGTGATCAAGCTTTTCATACACGCCTTTTTCTTTGAGCACTTCCAGACAAGCGATGCCTGATAGGATGGAAGCGGGGTTCCCTGCCATTGTTCCTGCCTGATAAGCAGGCCCTAGCGGAGCTACCTGCTCCATGATTTCTTGTTTGCCGCCATAGGCGCCAATCGGAAGTCCGCCGCCGATAATTTTCCCGAGTGCTGTTAAATCTGGTTTCACCTGTAAGAGATCCTGCGCGCCGCCATACATAAAGCGGAAAGCCGTAATGACTTCATCGTAAATAACGAGAGCGCCTGCATTATGTGTCAATTCATTTACTTTTTCTAAGAAGCCCTCTTTCGGCTCGACGATACCGAAGTTGCCGACAATCGGTTCAACGAGAACTGCCGCGATTTCACTGCCCCATTTATCAAGAGCCGCTTTATAGCTATCGATATCATTAAATGGTACTGTGATCACTTCGTTTGCAATGCTTTTCGGTACACCGGCTGAGTCTGGTGTGCCGAGAGTAGACGGGCCGGAGCCTGCGGCGACAAGCACAAGGTCCGAATGCCCGTGATAACAGCCCGCAAATTTAATGATTTTTGTCCGGCCTGTATATGCGCGAGCCACGCGGATGGTCGTCATAACGGCTTCTGTACCCGAATTGACGAATCTTACTTTGTCCATAGCGGGAATGGCTTCTTTGAGCATCTTTGCAAATGTAACCTCGTGTTTCGTTGGTGTTCCATACAATACACCGTTCTCTGCCGCTTTTTTAATCGCTTCTGTAATATGCGGGTGGGCATGTCCTGTAATAATCGGACCGTACGCCGCTAAATAATCGATGTATTTGTTGCCGTCCACATCCCAAAAATAAGCGCCGCTTGCTTTCTCCATTGCAACAGGAGAACCGCCGCCGACTGCTTTATATGATCTAGACGGGCTGTTTACACCGCCGACAATGTGCTGTAATGCCTCATTGTGAAGTTCAATTGATTTTGTATGCAAGAATAAAAACCTCCTATATCTCCATGCGTCCTTTCTATTGTAGCATGCTTCCGAACAAGAACAATGGCTTCGGGCTTCAGATTCAGCTGAGATGGTTGTAATCTGGACAAGAATTGGATACGCTTAATAAAAAAACATCCGGAGGTAACGTAATGACTATAGAAATCGGACAAAAAGCGCCTGATCTTGAGTTAAAAGGCGATCATGGGGAAACAGTAAAATTATCGGATTATAAAGGAAAGTACATCGTGCTTTATTTTTATCCAAAGGACATGACACCGGGATGTACAACTGAAGCATGCGATTTTCGGGACAGTCACGAAAGCTTCGCCGAACTGGATGCCGTCATTATCGGCGTCAGCCCGGACAGCCAGGAAAAACACGGAAAATTTAAAGAGAAGCATAACCTTCCATTTCTGCTTCTTGTTGATGACGAGCATAAGCTGGCGGAAGCGTTTGATGTGTGGAAGCTGAAGAAAAACTTCGGAAAAGAGTATATGGGAATCGAGCGTTCCACTTTTTTAATTGATAAAGAAGGCCGGCTCATTAAAGAATGGAGAAAAGTAAAAGTAAAGGACCATGTAGCCGAAGCGCTTCAAACCCTCAAAGATATGTCGGAAAAGTAAGTCTCTATGAGCCTATGCTTACTTTTACCCTGATATCAATTGACAAATTATCGTAGAAAGAGTTACACTAATTATAAACATTACAATGTAAGAATTTTTTTTAGAAGAGAGGTGCATGACGGATGGCTGCACATGAACTAAAAGAAGCCTTAGAAACGTTGAAGGAAACCGGAGTTCGCATTACTCCTCAACGTCATGCGATTCTGGAATATCTCGTTAACTCTATGGCTCATCCAACAGCGGACGATATATATAAAGCTCTGGAAGGGAAATTTCCTAACATGAGCGTAGCGACAGTATATAACAATTTGCGTGTGTTCCGGGAATCAGGTTTGGTAAAAGAGCTCACATACGGTGATGCTTCCAGCAGATTCGATTTTGTGACATCTGATCACTATCACGCGATTTGCGAAAACTGCGGTAAAATTGTGGACTTCCACTACCCGGGCCTTGATGAAGTGGAACAGCTCGCTGCCCACGTCACGGGCTTCAAGGTAAGCCACCACCGTTTAGAAATTTACGGCGTCTGCCAAGAGTGTTCGAAAAAAGAAAATCATTAAAAATAAGCTGACCGCACGAAACGGTCAGCTTATTTTATTTCGACATTTTCTTTTTATTATAAGACTCATCAAATTCTTTTCCTTCTAATCCCTTATCTAAAGTCAGCGGCTCTCGGCAATGCATGCACATATCGACTCTTCCTAAAACCTTTGTCTCTTTTTCACAGCCCGGACAAATGACGCGAACCGCTTTGGTCGAAAGCATTCCGATCCAAAAGTAAACAACCGTGCTGAGACCGATGGATAAAAGTCCAAGTATCATAAACAAACTAGATAGCAAAACTGACTCTTTGAAAAAGATCCCGATGTACATAATGATAAACCCAACGAAAACCAAACTTAACGCAAATGTTCTGATTTTATTAATTTTGCTGGAGTATTTCGCCATGTCCATCCCCCTCTGATTTAACTATAGCACAAACTCGATGGGATTTTCTTCATGTTTTCGGTTGAATTGGAATTTACTTATGGAGACTTACTGTGAAATTGTTTATAATAGTTCAATGTGTTTAGAAAAAAGGAATTTCGTTTTAACCATAGAATTGAATCAAATAGAGAATAAAAAAATTTGAACAATTGCATTGGAGGAATAGTGATGGAAAATCTTCTCCGTCCAATTTACCAAGAAAGAGCAAGTCACCCCAATACATTGGCTGTCATTATGATTGAGAGAAGAAACAAAACATCTTCCTTAACAGATAACTTTGATGCAGCTTTGCTGGTAATTGTAAAGGATGCTGATGATCCAGTTTTTATAAAGCATTATGAATTTGATCATCAAACAGCTTCTTTGCATGTGGTAACAGATTCTCAGATTCAAGAATGGATTTTGCTCGGAACAAATAGAAGAATCATAGATTGGATTGTAAATGGCAGAGTTTTGTTTGACCGTAATGAATACGTAGTTGAACTGATTGACAGGCTGAATACATTTCCGTTTGCCGAACGTAAACTGAAGATCGGACTCGAATACGGCAAATTAATCAGAAGGTATGTTGAAGGGAAAGCTTTTTTTGAAGCCAATCAATTTTTAGATGCCTACAACGCCGTTGTTCATGCGCTGCATCATTTAGCACGTATTGAAGTAATCGACAGAGGATTCCATCCCGAAACCACGGTGTGGAGCCAAGTGCGCCAGATGGAGCCGCAAGTGTACAAGTTATATTCCGAGCTGATTGAAAGTCACGAGAGCCTGGAAAAAAGACTTGAATTATTATTCTTAGCAAATGATTTTCTCATCCATTCCAAAGCCGAGATCGGTTCGGCGCATCTTTTCGAAGTAATGAAAGAAAAAGACATTTGGCAATTCGGTGAGCTTCTTCAACATCATGACCTAAAGCACTTTACCCAAGATCTTGGCGTTATGCTTGATTACTTGACAGAAAAGGGACTTATCAACGTCTGTCAGATAGAAACGAAAGGACAGGCTGTCTATCACCGAGGATATTCTTTTAAAAAAGGTGTTGACTCTGATTCTTGACCGTGTTATATTATTAAACGTCGCTGATGCGCTTCTGAGAAAACAAGCTCACAGCGGCGGGAAAATAAATCAAAAAAACATTTGACAAAAGAAAGTCAAAATGTTATATTAATAAAGTCGCTTCAACAAGAAGTGAAAATGATCTTTGAAAACTAAACAAGACAAAACGTACCTGTTAATTCAGTTTTTAAAAAAATCGCACAGCGATGTGCGTAGTCAGTCAAACTAGGGCCTGCACGACGCAGGTCACACAGGTGTCGCCGCAGGAAGCGGTGAACCTAACCTGTGATCCATTTATCGGAGAGTTTGATCCTGGCTCAGGACGAACGCTGGCGGCGTGCCTAATACATGCAAGTCGAGCGGACAGATGGGAGCTTGCTCCCTGATGTTAGCGGCGGACGGGTGAGTAACACGTGGGTAACCTGCCTGTAAGACTGGGATAACTCCGGGAAACCGGGGCTAATACCGGATGGTTGTTTGAACCGCATGGTTCAAACATAAAAGGTGGCTTCGGCTACCACTTACAGATGGACCCGCGGCGCATTAGCTAGTTGGTGAGGTAATGGCTCACCAAGGCAACGATGCGTAGCCGACCTGAGAGGGTGATCGGCCACACTGGGACTGAGACACGGCCCAGACTCCTACGGGAGGCAGCAGTAGGGAATCTTCCGCAATGGACGAAAGTCTGACGGAGCAACGCCGCGTGAGTGATGAAGGTTTTCGGATCGTAAAGCTCTGTTGTTAGGGAAGAACAAGTACCGTTCGAATAGGGCGGTACCTTGACGGTACCTAACCAGAAAGCCACGGCTAACTACGTGCCAGCAGCCGCGGTAATACGTAGGTGGCAAGCGTTGTCCGGAATTATTGGGCGTAAAGGGCTCGCAGGCGGTTTCTTAAGTCTGATGTGAAAGTCCCCGGCTCAACCGGGGAGGGTCATTGGAAACTGGGGAACTTGAGTGCAGAAGAGGAGAGTGGAATTCCACGTGTAGCGGTGAAATGCGTAGAGATGTGGAGGAACACCAGTGGCGAAGGCGACTCTCTGGTCTGTAACTGACGCTGAGGAGCGAAAGCGTGGGGAGCGAACAGGATTAGATACCCTGGTAGTCCACGCCGTAAACGATGAGTGCTAAGTGTTAGGGGGTTTCCGCCCCTTAGTGCTGCAGCTAACGCATTAAGCACTCCGCCTGGGGAGTACGGTCGCAAGACTGAAACTCAAAGGAATTGACGGGGGCCCGCACAAGCGGTGGAGCATGTGGTTTAATTCGAAGCAACGCGAAGAACCTTACCAGGTCTTGACATCCTCTGACAATCCTAGAGATAGGACGTCCCCTTCGGGGGCAGAGTGACAGGTGGTGCATGGTTGTCGTCAGCTCGTGTCGTGAGATGTTGGGTTAAGTCCCGCAACGAGCGCAACCCTTGATCTTAGTTGCCAGCATTCAGTTGGGCACTCTAAGGTGACTGCCGGTGACAAACCGGAGGAAGGTGGGGATGACGTCAAATCATCATGCCCCTTATGACCTGGGCTACACACGTGCTACAATGGACAGAACAAAGGGCAGCGAAACCGCGAGGTTAAGCCAATCCCACAAATCTGTTCTCAGTTCGGATCGCAGTCTGCAACTCGACTGCGTGAAGCTGGAATCGCTAGTAATCGCGGATCAGCATGCCGCGGTGAATACGTTCCCGGGCCTTGTACACACCGCCCGTCACACCACGAGAGTTTGTAACACCCGAAGTCGGTGAGGTAACCTTTTAGGAGCCAGCCGCCGAAGGTGGGACAGATGATTGGGGTGAAGTCGTAACAAGGTAGCCGTATCGGAAGGTGCGGCTGGATCACCTCCTTTCTAAGGATATTATACGGAATATAAGACCTTGGGTCTTATAAACAGAACGTTCCCTGTCTTGTTTAGTTTTGAAGGATCATTCCTTCGAAACGTGTTCTTTGAAAACTAGATAACAGTAGACATCACATTCAATTAGTAACACAAGATATCACATAGTGATTCTTTTTAACGGTTAAGTTAGAAAGGGCGCACGGTGGATGCCTTGGCACTAGGAGCCGATGAAGGACGGGACGAACACCGATATGCTTCGGGGAGCTGTAAGCAAGCTTTGATCCGGAGATTTCCGAATGGGGAAACCCACCACTCGTAATGGAGTGGTATCCATATCTGAATTCATAGGATATGAGAAGGCAGACCCGGGGAACTGAAACATCTAAGTACCCGGAGGAAGAGAAAGCAAATGCGATTCCCTGAGTAGCGGCGAGCGAAACGGGATTAGCCCAAACCAAGAGGCTTGCCTCTTGGGGTTGTAGGACACTCTGTACGGAGTTACAAAGGAACGAGGTAGATGAAGAGGTCTGGAAAGGCCCGCCATAGGAGGTAACAGCCCTGTAGTCAAAACTTCGTTCTCTCCTGAGTGGATCCTGAGTACGGCGGAACACGTGAAATTCCGTCGGAATCCGGGAGGACCATCTCCCAAGGCTAAATACTCCCTAGTGACCGATAGTGAACCAGTACCGTGAGGGAAAGGTGAAAAGCACCCCGGAAGGGGAGTGAAAGAGATCCTGAAACCGTGTGCCTACAAGTAGTCAGAGCCCGTTAACGGGTGATGGCGTGCCTTTTGTAGAATGAACCGGCGAGTTACGATCCCGTGCAAGGTTAAGCAGAAGATGCGGAGCCGCAGCGAAAGCGAGTCTGAATAGGGCGCATGAGTACGTGGTCGTAGACCCGAAACCAGGTGATCTACCCATGTCCAGGGTGAAGTTCAGGTAACACTGAATGGAGGCCCGAACCCACGCACGTTGAAAAGTGCGGGGATGAGGTGTGGGTAGGGGTGAAATGCCAATCGAACCTGGAGATAGCTGGTTCTCTCCGAAATAGCTTTAGGGCTAGCCTCAAGGTAAGAGTCTTGGAGGTAGAGCACTGATTGGACTAGGGGCCCCTACCGGGTTACCGAATTCAGTCAAACTCCGAATGCCAATGACTTATCCTTGGGAGTCAGACTGCGAGTGATAAGATCCGTAGTCGAAAGGGAAACAGCCCAGACCGCCAGCTAAGGTCCCAAAGTATACGTTAAGTGGAAAAGGATGTGGAGTTGCTTAGACAACCAGGATGTTGGCTTAGAAGCAGCCACCATTTAAAGAGTGCGTAATAGCTCACTGGTCGAGTGACTCTGCGCCGAAAATGTACCGGGGCTAAACGTATCACCGAAGCTGCGGACTGTTCTTCGAACAGTGGTAGGAGAGCGTTCTAAGGGCTGTGAAGCCAGACCGGAAGGACTGGTGGAGCGCTTAGAAGTGAGAATGCCGGTATGAGTAGCGAAAGAGGGGTGAGAATCCCCTCCACCGAATGCCTAAGGTTTCCTGAGGAAGGCTCGTCCGCTCAGGGTTAGTCGGGACCTAAGCCGAGGCCGAAAGGCGTAGGCGATGGACAACAGGTTGATATTCCTGTACCACCTCCTCACCATTTGAGCAATGGGGGGACGCAGGAGGATAGGGTAAGCGCGGTATTGGATATCCGCGTCCAAGCAGTTAGGCTGGGAAATAGGCAAATCCGTTTCCCATAAGGCTGAGCTGTGATGGCGAGCGAAATATAGTAGCGAAGTTCCTGATTCCACACTGCCAAGAAAAGCCTCTAGCGAGGTGAGAGGTGCCCGTACCGCAAACCGACACAGGTAGGCGAGGAGAGAATCCTAAGGTGATCGAGAGAACTCTCGTTAAGGAACTCGGCAAAATGACCCCGTAACTTCGGGAGAAGGGGTGCTCTGTTAGGGTGCAAGCCCGAGAGAGCCGCAGTGAATAGGCCCAGGCGACTGTTTAGCAAAAACACAGGTCTCTGCGAAGCCGTAAGGCGAAGTATAGGGGCTGACGCCTGCCCGGTGCTGGAAGGTTAAGAGGAGCGCTTAGCGTAAGCGAAGGTGCGAATTGAAGCCCCAGTAAACGGCGGCCGTAACTATAACGGTCCTAAGGTAGCGAAATTCCTTGTCGGGTAAGTTCCGACCCGCACGAAAGGCGCAACGATCTGGGCACTGTCTCAACGAGAGACTCGGTGAAATTATAGTACCTGTGAAGATGCAGGTTACCCGCGACAGGACGGAAAGACCCCGTGGAGCTTTACTGCAGCCTGATATTGAATGTTGGTACAGCTTGTACAGGATAGGTAGGAGCCTTGGAAACCGGAGCGCCAGCTTCGGTGGAGGCATCGGTGGGATACTACCCTGGCTGTATTGACCTTCTAACCCGCCGCCCTTATCGGGCGGGGAGACAGTGTCAGGTGGGCAGTTTGACTGGGGCGGTCGCCTCCTAAAAGGTAACGGAGGCGCCCAAAGGTTCCCTCAGAATGGTTGGAAATCATTCGCAGAGTGTAAAGGCACAAGGGAGCTTGACTGCGAGACCTACAAGTCGAGCAGGGACGAAAGTCGGGCTTAGTGATCCGGTGGTTCCGCATGGAAGGGCCATCGCTCAACGGATAAAAGCTACCCCGGGGATAACAGGCTTATCTCCCCCAAGAGTCCACATCGACGGGGAGGTTTGGCACCTCGATGTCGGCTCATCGCATCCTGGGGCTGTAGTCGGTCCCAAGGGTTGGGCTGTTCGCCCATTAAAGCGGTACGCGAGCTGGGTTCAGAACGTCGTGAGACAGTTCGGTCCCTATCCGTCGCGGGCGCAGGAAATTTGAGAGGAGCTGTCCTTAGTACGAGAGGACCGGGATGGACGCACCGCTGGTGTACCAGTTGTTCTGCCAAGGGCATCGCTGGGTAGCTATGTGCGGACGGGATAAGTGCTGAAAGCATCTAAGCATGAAGCCCCCCTCAAGATGAGATTTCCCATTCCGCAAGGAAGTAAGATCCCTGAAAGATGATCAGGTTGATAGGTCTGAGGTGGAAGTGTGGCGACACATGGAGCTGACAGATACTAATCGATCGAGGACTTAACCACATTTTGAATGATGTCACACCTGTTATCTAGTTTTGAGAGAATAAGTTTTTTCAAAAAAACACTTGTTTTTCTCAAGAATACATAGTATAATGTTAAATGTCACTGAAATTGTCTGGTGATGATGGCGAAGAGGTCACACCCGTTCCCATGCCGAACACGGAAGTTAAGCTCTTCAGCGCCGATGGTAGTCGGGGGTTTCCCCCTGTGAGAGTAGGACATCGCCAGGCAGACTTCATTCCGCAGTAGCTCAGTGGTAGAGCTATCGGCTGTTAACCGATCGGTCGTAGGTTCGAATCCTACCTGCGGAGCCATTATTGGAGAGCTGTCCGAGTGGTCGAAGGAGCACGATTGGAAATCGTGTAGGCGGTCAACTCCGTCTCAAGGGTTCGAATCCCTTGCTCTCCGCCACTTATACTTATACATAATTACAATTGAAAGTCTGGGCCCGTTGGTCAAGCGGTTAAGACACCGCCCTTTCACGGCGGTAACACGGGTTCGAATCCCGTACGGGTCATTATATGATGGAGGATTAGCTCAGCTGGGAGAGCATCTGCCTTACAAGCAGAGGGTCGGCGGTTCGAGCCCGTCATCCTCCACCATTATATCATCGCGGGGTGGAGCAGTTCGGTAGCTCGTCGGGCTCATAACCCGAAGGTCGCAGGTTCAAATCCTGCCCCCGCAACCAAATTTTAAAATGGTCCGGTAGTTCAGTTGGTTAGAATGCCTGCCTGTCACGCAGGAGGTCGCGGGTTCGAGTCCCGTCCGGACCGCCATTTAAATACTTAGGCTCGGTAGCTCAGTTGGTAGAGCAACGGACTGAAAATCCGTGTGTCGGCGGTTCGATTCCGTCCCGAGCCACCACCTATGCCGGTGTAGCTCAATTGGTAGAGCAACTGACTTGTAATCAGTAGGTTGGGGGTTCAAGTCCTCTTGCCGGCACTGTTTTTTCAAAATTTAATGTGGAGGGGTAGCGAAGTGGCTAAACGCGGCGGACTGTAAATCCGCTCCCTCAGGGTTCGGCAGTTCGAATCTGCCCCCCTCCACCATTTATAGGGGCATAGTTTAACGGTAGAACAGAGGTCTCCAAAACCTCCGGTGTGGGTTCGATTCCTACTGCCCCTGCCAAATTTATGACATCTTGAGATTATGGCGGTTGTGGCGAAGTGGTTAACGCACCAGATTGTGGCTCTGGCACTCGTGGGTTCGATTCCCATCAATCGCCCCATATTATCATTGGGCTATAGCCAAGCGGTAAGGCAACGGACTTTGACTCCGTCATGCGTTGGTTCGAATCCAGCTAGCCCAGTCTCACTTTTTATATCAACTGCATATAATGTATTAAGTCCATTTAAAATGCGGAAGTAGTTCAGTGGTAGAACACCACCTTGCCAAGGTGGGGGTCGCGGGTTCGAATCCCGTCTTCCGCTCCAATTACGGCGGCATAGCCAAGTGGTAAGGCAGAGGTCTGCAAAACCTTTATCCCCGGTTCGAATCCGGGTGTCGCCTTCTTATTGCCGGGGTGGTGGAATTGGCAGACACACAGGACTTAAAATCCTGCGGTAGGTGACTACCGTGCCGGTTCAAGTCCGGCCCTCGGCACCAATTTTACTTACATGGTAAGTTGAATTGGTGTTTGTGTTTTATCATTATAACTAATCATATTAATGATCTACATAAGTAGATCATTTTTTTAATGCTTTGATTTATCATAACAAGTTAAGTTTCGAGGCCTATTATAAAGCGGCTGTATAGCTAGTCTTTCAACACTTTTATTTTATATTTCCAAAAAAACTTTTTTGAAATACGTTGACACTTTATGAGATCCATGATATATTTATATTCGTCGGTTAGATACGACGTAAAACTTGCCGGTGTGGCGGAATTGGCAGACGCGCACGACTCAAAATCGTGTTCCTTCTGGAGTGTCGGTTCGACCCCGACCACCGGTATACTGAAAAACCCGTTTCTTAACAGAAACGGGTTTTTATTTTTTATGCTTACTCAGCGTATTGGTCTAGGATCTCTTCTAGCACCTCTTCTAGCTCTTCTGTATCTTCAAGCTCTGATTGGCTGAAACGGACGCGTACAAGCTGTTCTTCGTCATTATACATCTCTTCCAGCCACCCTCGGAGTCCTCTTGCTCTGCGGTCGACTTCGAAAATGATTTCCAAACCGTCTTCGTCTAAAAGGAAAATGAGTTCTAATTCATCAAGCATCTGACGATAATATCCGGAAGTCGGAACGAATTCGAATTCTTGAACGAACGGAAGACGACGCTGGAAGTAGGGCGCTTGTTCACAGTCTGCTTCGTTAAGACGGAAGCCCAGGTTTTCGATTGCTTCCAGCACATTTTCAATCCAAGGGTGCGCTTCAACGAAAATGCGGTCATGATCGGATTTATCGATACCGCCTTGAATGTCAAGGTCTGTCACCACGGCAACCTCTACTTTCCCTACAGTCATCGGCGTATCTAGAGGCAGAGTGAATGTGAACGGAAATTGATGCTCTTCACCAGGCTGTATGGTAAATGAACCAGTGACCCGGAAAGAATGAATTGTAGCGTATTTCCGGTGCTCTTCATCGTCTTTTACAATGACATACCGTGTGCTAAGCTGTAAATCGATATAACGGATGTCCTGAGCGATTTTTCCGCCTTTGACATGTACCGTTCCCTGTACTTCTTCTCCTGGAAAATATGCGTCTTTTTCTAAAATTGTATCTACTTTTGCAGCTCCAATTCCGGCACTTGCCGCAAGTTTCTTAAAAAATGACATGTTAGATCTTCCCCTTTTTCTTTTTTCTCAACAGATATACGCAAGAAGGAGGAAAAAAGATTCGTTTGATTCATACTTTTTTCCTATTATTCGTCTCGGCCTAGGGACAGACTAAGAATAATATTGAAAATAAAGGAGTGGATGGAAGTGAATAAAGAAAGTTTGGTTGCAGATGAATTACACAGAATGTTTTTGGCAGGTGAGCTGCAAATCACAGTAGAGGAGGATATAAACAATATTTCCGAAAGGCTGAGAAACGGCGATCTCAGTTTAGACCGATTAAGCGGTGAAGACGCGTTTATAAAAGAAACGGTAAATGAGGCTTTAAGAAGAGTGGAGCAATAAAAAAGAGACGGCATCTCATCTTTGAGATCCCGTCTCTTTTTGTGGTTTTTGCTACAAGATAAAAGTGAATCGATTTGAAATTGCTCACCCGAGCCACCCCTTTTCTAACAGAAAATCTGACAGTTCATCATGGAGATACACAGCTGTATCTAATTGATCATGCAATGCTCTTCTGATGTGGGGATTTTCGGCTTCTGTTATTGCGACAGTGTATTTGTTAATGCTGGTTTTTATTGTTGTTAACAAATCAAGAATATCTTTGGGACAAAGACTTTGTTCAATGGGAAACCACCCCCTTTGTTTTTTTAGCAGCTCTGATAAGAAAGTATTTGGCTTTGTTTCTTGCTTCTATACAAAATGCTATAATAAGCAACAAATTTTGTTGGGGGGTGTGATGATGAAGCAGATTATTGCGATGGGGGGCGGGGGTTTTTCGATGGAGCCGGATAATTTGTCCCTCGATCAATATATCCTCAATCAATCAAAACGAGAGCAGCCTCGTATTTGTTTTTTGCCGACGGCGAGCGGAGATTCCCAAAACTATATTCAGCGGTTTTATCATGCATTTCAAACACTGGATTGTGTGCCGTCTCACTTATCTTTGTTTAAGCCGCCATCAACAGATTTAACTTCTTTTGTTATGGAAATGGACGTGATTTATGTTGGCGGGGGAAATACGCGGAATTTACTTGTGTTATGGAAAGAGTGGGGGCTTGACCAGATTCTTAGGGAAGCATGGAAGAACGGTGTGGTTTTAGCTGGATTAAGTGCCGGTGCGATCTGCTGGTTTGAAGAAGGGGTGACGGATTCAGCCGGACCGCTGACAAGTTTGAAAAGTTTAGGTTTTTTGCAAGGGAGCTTTTGTCCCCATTATGACGGGGAAAAGGATCGGAGACCGGCATACCACCAGCTGATATCTAACAAGTTCTTATGCAGTGGCTATGCAGCGGATGATGGGGCTGCTCTCCATTTCATAAATGATCAGCTGTTTCAGACTGTGAGTTCAAGGTCGGAAGGAAAGGCATATCGGGTGATGATGGCTGAACATGAAATAGCTGAAATCCCGTTGCCGGTCAAATATTTAGGGTGAAATTGGCTGAATATTATCTATATTCCTCTTTTTTTCAGATTGATTTTATGATAAGATGAGTGCGAAATCAATAGTTACTGGGGGTGCCCGCTTTCGGGCTGAGAGAGAAGGTAAGCTTCTTAACCCTTTGGACCTGATCTGGTTCGTACCAGCGTGGGGAAGTAGAGGAATTGTTTTTGTTATTGTCTTGCTGGGCAATAATATGTTTCTTTCTGACTGTAACCGGGTTCATTTATATGAATCCGGTTTTTTGTGCTGGTTATGGGCTTGATTTTGTCCTTTCAAACGTAGAGAGGGGAAGGAAAAGTAATGCAAAACAATTCAGTGCAGCAAGCCAACATTTCCATTATGTCAAGTTTTTCAGGCAGCAAGAAGGTATACGTGGAGGGTTCTTCTTCGGACATCCAAGTGCCGATGAGGGAGATCCTATTGAGTCCGACGACGGGATCGTTCGGCGAAGAGGAAAACGCGCCTGTGCGTGTCTATGATACAAGCGGACCGTATACGGACCCTGAAGTAACCATTAATATTCAAGAAGGATTAAAGCCGCTCCGCCAAAAATGGATCACAGAGCGCGGTGACGTGGAAGAGTATGAAGGTCGGGCTATAAAACCAGAAGATAACGGTTATAAAAAAGCAAATCCAAACGTAAGCTACCCAGGATTAAAGCGGAAACCGCTGAGGGCGAAGGCAGGTCAAAATGTCACACAAATGCACTATGCAAAAAAGGGGATCATTACACCTGAGATGGAATTTATCGCCATTCGTGAGCATGTGTCTCCTGAATTCGTCAGAGACGAGGTAGCCAGCGGCCGGGCGATTATTCCTTCAAACATTAATCACCCTGAAAGTGAGCCAATGATTATCGGCCGGAATTTTCATGTGAAGATTAATGCGAATATCGGGAATTCAGCGGTTACGTCATCCATTGAAGAAGAAGTGGAAAAAATGACGTGGGCCATCCGCTGGGGAGCGGATACGATGATGGATCTCTCTACCGGAAAAGATATTCATACGACGCGTGAATGGATTATCCGCAATTGCCCCGTGCCTGTGGGAACTGTTCCGATTTATCAGGCGCTTGAAAAAGTAAACGGCGTAGCGGAGGATTTAACGTGGGAGATTTATCGTGATACGCTAATCGAGCAGGCAGAGCAGGGAGTGGATTATTTTACGATTCACGCGGGTGTTTTGCTTAGGTATGTACCGCTGACTGCCAAACGGACAACTGGTATTGTGTCACGCGGGGGAGCGATTATGGCGCAGTGGTGTCTGGCTCATCATCAAGAAAGCTTTTTATACACACATTTTGAAGAAATATGTGAGATTATGAAAATGTATGATATTGCTTTCTCACTTGGGGATGGTTTGCGTCCCGGATCAATTGCTGATGCCAATGACGAAGCGCAGTTTGCTGAATTAGAGACGCTTGGAGAGCTGACGCAAATTGCCTGGAAGCATGATGTTCAGGTGATGATTGAGGGTCCTGGACATGTTCCGATGCATAAAATCAAAGAGAACGTCGATAAACAAATGGACATTTGTAAAGAAGCGCCTTTTTACACATTGGGGCCGTTGACAACGGATATTGCGCCGGGATATGACCATATTACTTCAGCGATCGGAGCGGCGATGATCGGTTGGTATGGGACAGCAATGCTTTGTTATGTAACGCCGAAGGAGCATTTGGGGCTGCCAAACCGTGATGATGTTCGTGAAGGAGTCATTACATATAAGATCGCTGCGCACGCTGCGGACCTTGCAAAAGGGCATCCCGGAGCGCAAATCCGGGATGATGCGTTATCGAAAGCCCGTTTTGAATTCCGCTGGCGGGATCAGTTTAATTTATCTCTTGATCCGGAGAGAGCCCTTGAATACCATGATGAAACCCTGCCTGCTGAAGGAGCAAAAACCGCTCACTTTTGTTCCATGTGCGGTCCGAAATTTTGCAGCATGAGAATTTCACAGGATATTCGGGATTATGCGAAGAAAAACGATCTCAGTGAAGCAGAAGCCATAAATAAAGGATTAAAAGAAAAAGCAAAAGAGTTTGTCGATACGGGAAGCAATTTATATCAATAAATAAGATGAAGATGGAGAATGCTCCATCTTCATTTTTTTAGAAAAACAGAGAGCGTCGAAGCGGAGGAATACTCTGTTCAAAGCGGAAAACATTTTCTGGATCATATTTCGTTTTGACACGGCGGAGTCGTTCAACGTTTTCGCCGTAATATGTTCTTGGCCAGTTTCTGATTTTGATATCTGGCCAATTTACGTAGTCTCCCATCGTTTAACTCGAAAGTCCGGATCATCCCGTGTCACGATACGTCCGGTCAATTTTGTCTTTTCCACACACCCACATCTCTTTCTCTCGTATTCTAGTTTCTCTAGCTTATGCGTCAGGGGATAAGAATGTATAAGGAAAAAGCGGGGATGCAATCTGATATAGTATCAATACCCTCAAAAAATAGTTGACAGGTCGGTATTGTATGAATTAACATGGTCAGTACAAATTTTTCAAATTTATCGCGCTGATCGGGACACCGAAGGCTCTTATCTTTTAGATAAGGGCCTTTTTTGTATGAAAAAGGAGGGATTATTGATGGGAGTCAAAAAAGAAAAGGGGAGAAAACGATTCAGGAAGCGAAAAACCTACGGGAATCAGATTTTGCCGCTTGAGCTGCTGATTGAAAAAAACAAACGAGAGATTATAAACAGCGCGGAACTCATGGAAGAAATTTATATGAAGATTGATGAGAAGCATACGCAATGTGTAACTAAATATAAAAAAACCCGCTGACTACAGCGGGTTTTTGCATTTCTACATTAAGCATCTTTTTTAATCGGCAATCCAAGGCCTTCTGCCACGCGTTTTCCGTATTCAGGATCCGCTTTGTAGAAGTGCTCGATTTGGCGCAGCTTGATTTCTTCTTTTTCTACCGGCTTCATAGCATTAACGATATTTTCAACAAGGCGGGTACGTTCATCTTCACTCATTAAACGATACAGATCACCGGCTTGAGTGTAGTGATCGTTGTGATCGTAGCTTACGCTGTCAGCGATACCTTGTACCGGATATGCTGCTTGCTTATCTTCAGGTGACTCTTTCGGACCGCCGAAGCTGTTAGGCTCGTAATACACAGATCCGCCGCCGTTATCATCAAAACGCATTTGCCCATCACGCTGATAATTGTTTACTTTGTTGCGTGCGCGGTTGATTGGCAGCGCTTGATGGTTTGCACCGACACGGTAGCGGTGTGCATCATGATAAGCAAAAAGTCGGCCTTGAAGCATTTTATCAGGAGAAACATCAATACCAGGCACGAGTGTTCCAGGTGAAAATGTCGCTTGTTCTACCTCTGCAAAGTAGTTTTCCGGATTTCTGTCTAGAACCATGCGTCCGACCTCGATTAACGGGTAGTCTTTTTGAGACCAAACTTTTGTGACATCAAACGGATCGAAACGATACGTATTTGCATCTTCTAAAGGCATGATTTGCACATATAGTTTCCATGCAGGATAATCACCGTTTTCGATTGCGTTGAAAAGGTCTTCTGTATGGTAATCAGGGTTTTCACCGGCAATTTTTGCTGCCGTATTGACATCAAGGTTTTTCACGCCTTGTTCTGTTTTAAAGTGATATTTAATCCATACGCCTTCACCTTCGGCATTTGTCCATTTGAATGTATGGCTTCCGAAGCCGTGCATGTGGCGAAGTGTTGCAGGAATTCCGCGGTCAGACATCAGGATTGTCACTTGGTGAAGTGACTCTGGTGAAAGTGACCAGAAATCCCATACAGCCGTAGGGTTTTTTAGATGTGTTTTTGGATCTCTTTTTTGTGTATGGATAAAATCAGGGAACTTAATCGCATCGCGGATAAAGAATACAGGCGTATTGTTGCCGACGATGTCGTAGTTTCCTTCTTCAGTATAAAATTTAACAGCAAATCCGCGCGGATCGCGAACTGTGTCAGCAGAGCCAAGTTCACCGGCAACTGTTGAGAAACGGATGAACAACGGTGTGCGTTTGCCGACTTCAGAAAGGAAAGCGGCTTTCGTGTATTTTGTTACGTCGTTTGTCACTTCAAAATATCCGTGTGCGCCTGCTCCTTTGGCGTGAACAACACGTTCAGGAACACGTTCTCGGTTGAAATGGGCCAATTTTTCGAGTAAATGTACATCTTGAATTAAAGTTGGTCCGCGAGAACCGGCAGTCATTGAGTTTTGATTATCTCCAACCGGAGCGCCCCAGCTAGTTGTCAGTTTATTTGAACTCATGTTATCACCTCTTGGAATTTATAAGAACATAATATCATCTCTAAGTAAAAAGTCAATATTATTTTATAATTATTATAAAATAGTTATCTCTATTAATCGATATCTAGTATCGAAATTGTTGAAAAACCTTGTTGTAACAGCTTTTTATGACACTTAATAATTTTTGGAGAAATAATTTTTCCTTCTCTATTTGCGAAACAAGCAGAGTAAGTGATAAACAAGGATATCAAAAATCGTATTTAAAAAAGAGTTGACATATCGGAATAATTTGAATTAACATGTTATTCAAACAAAAAAACAATTGGGCAGCTGATCGGACCGCCGAAGGCTCTCATCTCTACAAGAACAGAGATGGGGGCCTTTTTGTTTTTTTGAAGGCAGGGTTGGCAGAAAGAGAGGGATAAAAGTGGCTGTGACCATCAGCATCAAAGAAAAGGCATTTGTTCAAGAGGGCCGCAAAAACACGGTCTTAGAGAACATAGAATTATCAATCGCACCAGGCGAATTTCTAACGCTTATCGGACCGAGCGGGTGTGGAAAAAGCACCCTGTTAAAGATTATTGCAGGGCTTGATTCTGAATATGACGGGAGTGTGGAAATTAACGGCCGCAGCGTAACAGCTCCGGGTATTCAGCAAGGATTTATTTTTCAGGAACACCGCCTCTTTCCTTGGCTGACTGTTGAGCAGAATATTGCAGCCGACTTGAATTTGAAGGACCCAAAAGTCAAACAAAAGGTGGATGAACTGATCGAGATTGTCAGATTGAAAGGATCGGAAAAAGCATATCCGCGCGAGCTGTCAGGCGGCATGTCACAAAGAGTAGCCATCGCCCGGGCCCTTCTGCGGGAGCCTGAGGTGCTGCTTTTAGATGAACCGTTTGGTGCACTCGACGCTTTTACAAGAAAACACCTGCAGGACGTGCTGCTGGATATATGGAGGAGGAAAAAAACAACGATGATTCTCGTGACTCATGATATAGATGAATCTGTTTATTTAGGAAATGAGCTTGCGATCCTTAAGGCCAAACCGGGGAAAATCCATAAGCTGATGCCCATTCACCTGGCGTATCCGCGGAACCGGACGACTCCGGATTTCCAAGCGATCAGACAGAGAGTGCTGTCGGAATTCGAGAAAACAGAAGATTTGGAGTACGCAGAAGGATCAGGGATATAGAAAGGGCGGAAGCGGAAATGAAAAAAGGACTCATTGTATTGGTTGCCGTTATTTTTCTGCTCGCAGGCTGTGGAGCAAATGGAGCCAGCGGTGACCACAAACAATTGAAGGAAATTCGTATTGGTATTCAGCAAAGCTTAAGCCCGCTTTTGATCGCAAAAGAAAAAGGCTGGTTCGAAGATGCATTTGAAAAAGAAGGCATCAAAGTGAAATGGGTGGAGTTTCAAAGCGGTCCGCCCCAATTTGAAGGCCTTGCGGCAGACAAACTTGATTTTTCTCAAGTCGGTAATTCGCCTGTGATCGCTGGACAGGCGGCAGGCATTGACTTTAAAGAAATCGGTTTGTCTCAGGACGGCTTGAAAGCAAACGGCATCCTTGTCAATCGAAACAGCGGCATTCAAGACGTTAAGGACTTAAAGGGGAAGAAAATTGCAGTCGCTAAAGGCAGCAGCGGGTTTGATTTTTTGTATAAAGCGCTTGATCAAGTGGGGTTGTCAGCTAATGATGTGACAATTATTCAGCTTCAGCCTGATGAAGCAGCTTCCGCATTTGAAAACGGATCTGTTGATGCCTGGTCCATTTGGGAGCCGTACTTGTCCTTAGAAACAATGAAACACGGAGCAAAAATCCTTGTGAACGGAGAAAGCACAGATTTATATTCACCGGGTTTTACTTTAGTAAGAACAAAGTTTTCAGAAGAGCATCCAGACGAAGTGGTCCGTTTTCTGAAGGTGTTTAATAAAGCCGTTGTATGGCAAAAGGAACATCTGGATGAAGCAGCGGACTTGTATTCTGACATTAAAGATCTCGATAAAAAGGTCGTCGAAAATGTGCTGAAAAATACTGAACCTCTGAATGAGGTCATCAGTGACGACATTGTGAAAGCGCAGCAGGAAACAGCAGATTTTCAATTTCGAACAAAGGCGATAGATAAGAAGATTGATGTGAAGGATGTTGTCGATAACACTTTTATCAAAAAAGCATTAAAGGAACATTCCTCAGGAGGTGATCAATGATGAAAGCAGAGGCTGCGGGCTCGCTGCCCAAAACGAATGCGGAAGCGGTGCGAAAAAAGCCCGGAAGGAAGAGATACGGCTGGATGAAGGGGCTTTTACTGCCCGCTGTCATCATTGCCATCTGGCAGGTCATCGGCGGGCTGGGGGTTGTGTCCGCTACAGTGCTGCCTACACCTGTTACGATTGTTCTGACCTTTAAGGAGCTTATTTTGTCCGGCGAACTGTTCGGCCATCTGCAAATCAGCATTTATCGGGCGGCGCTTGGTTTTTTGCTTGGCGCGGGGCTTGGATTGATGATCGGGATTTTGGCCGGATTTTCCAAACGGACGGAGCTGTATCTTGATCCGTCGTTGCAAATGCTTAGAACCGTACCTCATCTGGCCGTCACGCCGCTGTTTATTTTATGGTTCGGATTTGACGAAGTATCTAAAATTTTGCTGATTGCGCTCGGTGCCTTCTTTCCTGTCTATATCAATACGTTTAACGGCATCCGCGGGGTTGACGCGAAGCTGTTTGAAGTCGCCCGGGTGCTTGAATTTAAATGGCATCAGCAGATATCCAAAGTGATATTGCCGGCAGCCCTGCCCAATATATTGCTAGGCATTCGCTTATCGCTCGGCATTGCATGGCTCGGGCTCGTTGTGGCAGAGCTGATGGGCTCAAGCTCGGGAGTCGGCTATATGATCATGGATGCGAGACAGTTTTCACAAACGAATAAAGTCTTTGCAGGGATTATCATTTTTGCAGTGGTTGGAAAGCTGACGGATTCCTTCGTCAGGCTGCTTGAACGAAAGCTGTTAAAGTGGAGAAACAGCTACGAAGGATAAAAGATATAAGGGGAGATGAATATGGAAATTCTTTGGTTTATACCGACTCATGGAGACGCGAGATATTTAGGATCTGAAAGTGATGGACGGACTGCGGATCATCTTTACTTTAAACAAGTCGCGCAGGCGGCAGACAGGCTGGGATATACAGGAGTTCTTCTGCCGACGGGAAGATCGTGCGAGGACCCGTGGCTTACAGCGTCGGCACTGGCAGGAGAAACAAAGGACTTAAAGTTTTTAGTCGCGGTAAGACCTGGTTTAATGCAGCCTTCTCTGGCAGCCAGAATGACGTCCACCCTAGACCGCATTTCAGACGGCCGGCTGCTGATCAACGTTGTGGCTGGGGGCGATCCGTATGAGCTGGCAGGCGATGGCCTGTTTATCAGCCATGATGAGCGCTATGAAGCAACAGACGAATTTTTAACCGTTTGGCGGAGCCTTTTGCAGGGAGAAACGGTTTCCTATGAAGGAAAGCATATAAAAGTGGAAAACAGCAATCTGCTTTTCCCGCCGCAGCAAGAGCCGCATCCGCCCATCTATTTCGGTGGTTCGTCACAGGCTGGGATTGAAGCTGCCGCAAAGCATACAGACGTGTACTTGACATGGGGTGAGCCGCCTGAACAAGTAAAAGAAAAGATAGAAAGAGTCAAAAAGCAAGCGGCAAAAGAAGGGAGATCCGTTCGATTTGGCATTAGGCTGCATGTCATTGCCCGTGAAACTGAACAAGAGGCATGGGAAGCGGCAGAGCGCTTGATCAGCCACTTGGATGATGACACCATTGCCAAAGCGCAGGCAGCTTTGAGCCGTTACGACTCTTCAGGCCAGCAGCGGATGGCCGTCCTTCATCAAGGCGATCGGACGAAGCTTGAAATCAGCCCGAATCTGTGGGCGGGGATCGGCCTGGTCAGAGGAGGGGCAGGAACAGCTCTTGTCGGTGATCCGCAGACGATTGCCGACCGGATAGCGGAGTACCAGGCACTCGGCATAGAATCGTTTATATTCTCCGGCTATCCGCATTTAGAAGAAGCGTATTATTTTGCAGAGCTTGTATTTCCGCTTTTGCCGTTTGAAAATGATCGGACGAGAAAGCTTCAGAACAAAAGGGGAGAAGCGGTAGGAAACACTTATTTTGTCAAAGAGAAAAATGCATGAGTTTAACTAAAATACAGCCCCCCGAACATGGTATGATATTCAAAAAAAGGGGGCTTTTTTTCTGAAAACATTGAGAAGCGCGGCAGTCATTTGCCTCATAGCTATGCTGTCTGCATGCGGACATTCAAAACAGATGGAAATCAAAGCGGCGGACATATCAGATCTTGAAAAAAACAGAATGGATGTCGCAGCTTCACAGGCATTCACTGCCGAAGCCGTCAATATCGGTGAAGGTATTTCTTCAGCTGACATGTACATCGAACATTATCAAAAGGGAAAGCTTGTTGAGAGGTTTGGACCGGTTCGTGCAGATTATTCAGAGGAAAAACCCGATACCATACAATTTGTTTATTTTGAGAATGAAGAGGGGGAAGGAAAGAATAAACATACCACCCTTCATTTTGGCATTGTGGATAAACAGGGAAATATAGCGGCTGATTCATCGGTGAAACGCGACGATAGCACAACACAGGAAATGACTCAGAATATTTCATCGCCGGAACCGATTACTTTCGAGAAGCCTGCTTTGATCGGCAGCAGTATTAGAGGGACTGACGAGACAATGCACACCTCTGAACATAAAAAAGAGCTCATTAAGCATCAAGATGCGTTACTGTATTATGTGGAATTGCATCATTAGAGTGGGCGGCTTCAAGCCGTCTGTTTTACAAAGCGGTATGCTTGCTTTTTTGAATGGTGCATGATACATTTTAAATCGTAACAATTTCGATTTAAAGGGAGGCTATGTGACTTGGCTAAAAAATCAAAAGTGGCAAAAGAGTTAAAACGCCAACAGCTTGTTGAGCAATACGCTGGTATTAGACGCGAGTTGAAGGAAAAAGGAGATTACGAGGCACTCAGCAAGCTGCCAAGAGATTCAGCACCGGGAAGGCTTCACAACCGCTGCATGGTAACGGGGCGCCCGAGAGCATATATGAGGAAGTTTAAAATGTCCAGAATCGCTTTCAGGGAGCTGGCCCATAAAGGCCAGATTCCCGGTGTGAAAAAAGCAAGCTGGTAAGAAAAAAATCCGGCCGATTACAGCGCGCCGGAGTTTTTTTCGTTTTTCTTGAAAGAGATGACGTAGGAAAGGTGCTGGATGATCATGATGATAAACACAATAATAATAGGGAAAAACGGAATACGCGATTGAAATAGCGGATAAAAAATGAGAAGAACCGCTGCGGCAGGCAGCGAGAAGTAGACAGCGATATATGACGCGCGACATGCTTTTGCCGTCATCATCTGCTCTCTTTCATCCTGCTCTTCAAACTCATCAGGCAGAAGAAGCTGCTTTCTGGCAGGGCGGCTTTTTTTCTGTAAGTACAAATAAACCGCAGACGCCGCAACAAACAGAATAAAGGGGGTGAGGTTTAATTCAAATACCATCCCGCCGCTCTTTGTGCCGAAAAAAGATGCTATGCCTTCTGAGGCTTCAAAGTATGCAATCAGCGTCCAGCATGCAAGGCCAAATAACACAAGGTGAAAAGCTGCTTTTGTTTTCATGCTCATCTTAGTTTTCCTCCTCTAACCAAAAGACATCCTCCATTTTCATGGAGAAGGCTTTGCAGATTTTCAGTGCTAACAGCAGTGAGGGAACATAATCGCCTTTTTCGATAGCAGCCACAGTCTGTCTTGTGACGCCGACCGTTTCTCCGAGTTTTTCCTGAGAATAGCCGAAGCGTGCCCTCAGCTCTTTTACTTTATTTTTCATCATGACGTCTGTCCCCTTCACAATCTCGATTGATTATATTGTATAGTATACTTAACATTATGTAAATGGAACTTAACAACTTTACAAAAAGATAACTTTTTTTCGACAAAATTTTTATATTCCCTTGACGAAAAATAAATAAACATGTAATATAAAAAAAGTCAGAGCGGTACTGTTGCTGACAACCACAAATGCGGGTGTAGTTTAGTGGTAAAACCTCAGCCTTCCAAGCTGATGTCGTGAGTTCGATTCTCATCACCCGCTCCATACATACGTTATTAACGCAGTGTTTCGTTTCTCAGATAAACGAAGTATTGCGTTTTTTTATGTAAAAAAGAACACGGTATTCGTGTTCTTTTACGTAAGCCAATGTACTGTATGGGTGCCGCCGTGAATTTGTTCAAACATTTTCGTTAATGATGATAAGAGGTTAACAGAGCTGCTTTTCTCAATCGATGGCGGGAAAAAAATGATTTGCAGCATATTCTTAGTCTCGTTTGAAACGGGATAGTGGTTGACGCTGTTTTTGAAATCGCCAAAAATACCGTTTTCATCAGAGAAAAGCAATATGTTTTCTTTTTCTCCCAATGAGATCCGGACCGGCTCATGAAGCTTTCCGGCATCATAAATCATAATAGGCAGAGAATATTTTAATGCGAAAAAATCGATTGTGTCATGGGCCGAGTCTTTACTTTCCATGAATTGTTCCTTGGATATCGGGACCAGCATGTCCTCCATTGGGGTTGTTTCTCCCTCAAATGAAGGGTTAAGCTGTTTAAAGAGTTCCTGCCATTCCTTGACGAAGGATTCATCGGATATACCGCCGTCCGCATAGTCGAAAAACAAGGATTCTTGAAACAGGCGGAGTCTGCCTTTCAGCATTTGCGGTGAGGAGCCGACTTCGATATTCTCATAAATGACAGCAGCTGCATGTAAGCCGGCCGCACGTTCAGTAATAACAGAATCAAGTTTGATATTCACTAGCATTCACTCCAGTTACGTGATATCAACCTATTATAAACGCTGTATCGTTTTATCACAAAGAAAGGAGGCTGTGCAAAACATGAACGTTTATCAGCTCAAAGAAGAATTAATTGAATACGCGAAAAGCATTGGCGTGGACAAGATTGGTTTTACGACCGCTGATACTTTTGACAGTTTAAAAGACCGTTTGATTCTTCAAGAATCACTCGGCTATCTCTCCGGCTTTGAAGAGCCGGATATCGAAAAAAGGGTGACGCCGAAGCTTCTTTTGCCGAAAGCGAAATCTATAGTTGCAATTGCTCTCGCATATCCTTCCAGAATGAAGGATGCGCCGAGAAGCACGAGAACTGAGCGCAGGGGCATTTTTTGCAGAGCTTCCTGGGGAAAAGACTATCATGATGTGTTGAGGGAAAAGCTTGATCTGCTGGAGGATTTTCTAAAAAGCAAGCATGAGGATATCAGAACGAAGTCAATGGTTGATACAGGTGAATTGTCTGATCGCGCCGTTGCGGAACGTGCCGGAATTGGATTCAGTGCGAAAAACTGTATGATCACAACACCCGAGTATGGCTCTTATGTGTATTTGGCGGAAATGATCACAAATATCCCTTTTGAGCCTGATGTGCCGATTGAAGATATGTGCGGGTCCTGCACGAAATGCTTGGATGCCTGTCCGACGGGAGCCCTGGTTAATCCCGGGCAGCTTAATGCGCAGCGCTGCATCTCTTTTCTAACCCAGACAAAAGGATTTTTACCTGATGAATTCCGGACAAAAATCGGAAACCGCCTGTACGGGTGCGATACGTGCCAAACGGTATGCCCTCTCAATAAAGGGAAGGATTTTCATCTTCATCCGGAAATGGAGCCTGATCCTGAGATTGCCAAACCGTTATTGAAGCCGCTTTTGACCATCAGCAATCGGGAATTTAAGGAGAAATTCGGGCATGTCTCAGGTTCTTGGCGCGGGAAAAAACCGATTCAGCGAAACGCCATTCTCGCGCTAGCGCATTTTAAGGATGCTTCCGCACTGCCTGAATTGGCGGAACTGATGCATAAGGATCCGCGTCCTGTCATCAGGGGGACAGCCGCATGGGCAATCGGAAAAATCGGAGACCCCGCATACGCGGAAGAGCTTGAAAAAGCGCTGGAAAAAGAGAAGGATGAAGAGGCAAAGCTGGAAATTGAAAAAGGAATTGAGTTGCTAAAAGCTTCAGGCATGACTAAACAAGGCTTGTCCTGACATACGTATAGAGCAGAAGGAAAAAACACTTGAGATCATCCAAGTGTTTTTTCTCTATAAAAAAGTATGGCGGGTGGGGTGAGCTTGAAGCACATTTTAGAACAATTAGCGGAGGAGCGGCTGGGCTTTCTGGTTAACGGGCATGCTATGAGACAGGAGTCTCAAGTCGGAGACCTTAAAGTCATGGAGCGTAAGAAAAAGCTTCTGGAAAAACGTAAAGTTGACATCATAAAAGCGAAAGCAAAGGCCGTGATTAATCATGTGCGGGTTGAGGATGACGGAACGACCTGCCTTTCGTATACCATCCATTACGAATACGTGTGTAAGGAACAAGATGACAGCTTGTATATAGAAGAGCACATAGAGGAGCGAATGGCTTTCCTGTATGATCACATTTTGATTAGTGATCAGGAAATTGCGAAAAAGCCGGCTGGATTTCATGAAGGGACCAGTATTATTGACTATTCTGAAGCTGAAGAGGAAAGAGAAGCGTTTGGCAGGGCTTTTCAATACGATCGTCTCGGCGCTGTCCAATATGCCGAGAAATTTTGGAACAAGCGCAATCCTGCTTATAAAAATTTCAGCGATAACTGTACAAATTTTATTTCTCAGTGTCTTCATGCAGGAGGCGCGCCGATGCGCGGTCATCCGAACAGGGGATCAGGCTGGTGGATGAAACAAAGCTCATGGAGCTACAGCTGGACGGTGGCTCACTCTATGAAAATGTATTTGTCGAATTCAAAGGCCGGACTGCGTGCGGTGCGGGTGAAATCAGCGGAAGAACTGATGCCGGGCGATGTGATTTGCTATGACTTCGAAGGAGACGGCCGGTTTAATCATACAACGATTGTCGTGGCAAAGGACAAAGGCAATATGCCGCTTGTCAACGCCCAGACCTATGACAGCCGGATGAGGTATTGGTCATATGAGGATTCTACGGCATACACGCCGTCAATACGATATGCCTTTTTTCATATCGTTGATGATACGACAAAAGAGTAATTAATGTTATAATGATGGGCGGATAAGAAAAACAGAGGTGAACATTGTGGCATTACATGTCGTTTTATATCAACCAGAAATTCCCGCTAACACAGGGAATATTGCACGTACTTGTGCAGCAACCAATACAACGCTACACCTGATTCGTCCGCTCGGCTTTTCAACGGATGATAAAATGCTGAAGCGTGCCGGACTCGATTATTGGGAGTTTGTTAACGTTGTGTATCATGATTCGTTAGAAGAATTGTTTGAGGCATATAAAAAAGGCAAGTTTTTCTTTATTACAAAATTTGGCCAGCAGCCTCATACATCATTTGATTACACTGATCTTGACGAGGATTATTTCTTCGTGTTCGGAAGAGAAACAAGCGGTTTGCCAAAAGATTTAATTCAAAATAATATGGACCGCTGCCTGCGTCTTCCGATGACAGAGCACGTCAGATCGTTAAATCTGTCCAATACTGCCGCGATTCTTGTTTATGAAGCGCTGCGCCAGCAAAATTACCGTGATTTAAAATAGTGAAAAAACCCGCTCATCGATGATGGGCGGGTTTTTTTGCGGATGTTGAAATGCTTTGTTTCGTTTTTGGGCTTAACAACGTAACAGTGTTATGTTACAATGTACCCATCAAAGGAGCTGGACTTATGGAAGAACAATTAATCTCTAAAAAAGAATTACTTGAAAGAACATCGATTTCATACGGTCAGCTGTATCGATGGAAGCGGAAAAACTTAATACCTGAGGAATGGTTTATTCGTAAATCCACATTTACAGGGCAAGAGACGTTTTTTCCGAGAGAGGAGATTTTAAAACGTATATCAATGATTCAAAAGATGAAAGAAAATTTGTCTTTGGATGAAATGAGGGAAATGCTGTCGCCGAAAATGAAGGATGTCAGCATGACCGCTGATGAATTGCTTCATAAAGGTTTGGTTTCAAGGCCTGCTCTTGAAGCCTATTCAGAAGACGGAGGAAGTCCGGTTTTTTCATCCAGCGATTTGCTTTCGCTGTTTGTGCTTGAGGGCCTGCTGCAGTCTGGAAATGTCAGCCTTGCAGAAGCAAAAATGGCTGCAGAGGTATTAAAGAAGCATGATACTGAAGAGATTGAAAAACAGACGGAGCTGATTGTGCTCCGCAAGCTCGGTGTCACAACTTGTTTTATAGCGGCTGCGGCGGACAGCATTTTGTTTGAATCATCCGTAAAGGTTGTGGAACGGGTAGATTTATTAAAAGCTTCAGAGGAATTAAAAACAACATTTATGCAGGAGGGCCATCAATGGATGTAGTGGAAAAGCTGGTGATAAACGGGTCAGGAAGTTCAAAGGGAGGAACATTTCAATCTGTTGAGATTAATGGCAGCGGGACAGTGGCCGGGGACGTGGAGTGTGACACTTTTTCTTTTAATGGAAACGGAAAAGCCGACGGCAGCGTCAAAGCGAAAGCGGTAACCATCAGCGGTTCAGGAAAGATACATGGAGACGTTGAAGCAGAATCTATCCGGATGAATGGCACTGGTTTTATTCAAGGAGAGGTATCTGCAAAACAATTGAAAATCGCTGGATCATCAACATTTGGCGGCACTGTCAAGGCTGATGGCATTGACATTAGCGGAAAAGCTGTCATGGAAGCAGATTGTGAAACAGAAACCTTTCAATCAGAAGGGAAATGCAAAATCAGCGGGCTTTTAAATGCAGACCAGGTGATCATTAAGCTTTCTGCAGGGGAAAGCTATGTGCGGGAGATCGGCTGCCGCCATCTTCAAGTGACCTGCAGAAAAGGAATGCTGACATTGCTCAGATTGATGCCGCAGCCTGTTCTAACAGCAGAGCTGATCGAAGGTGACGTGATTGAATTGACAAATACAAAGGCGAAAACCGTGCGCGGAAATAAAGTGGTCATCGGCCCGGATTGCCAGATTGAAACCGTCGAATACAGTGGGGACTATACCTGTGATCCAAGCGCGTCGGTTGAAACATCCACAAAGTTGTAAGGAGGATCGTAATGGAGACAACAAAACTGGGAAATTTAAAATTATATGGCGCTGGGCATGCCGCAGGAGGCGCGTATCATAATGTCAGCATCAAAGGAGAAGGTGTAGTTGGAGAAGGGCTGTCTGCTGTAGGCTGCCGCATATACGGAACGGGCCTTTTTCTCGGAAAAGCAGAGACTGAGCGGCTGCGTGTGCTCGGAGAAAGTGAATGTAAAGGCGATCTGACAGCCGGCAAAATCAATATATATGGGACAATGAAAGTCAGCGGCTCACTTCAATTTGATCGATTCAATCTGAAAGGCCAGACTGAAATTGGCGGGAATATGACTGGAGAATCCTGCGATGTGAAAGGGAAGCTTAGCGTAATAGGTGATTGTGAAACAGAAATGTTCCATGTCACAGGCTGTGTTGATGTATCGGGGTTATTAAATTCGGGTGAGATCAAGCTGAGATTGAGCCATGATATAAGCCATGTGCAGGAAATCGGCGGAACAACAATTACAGTGAAAAGACGCGCGAGTTTTTTTAGCCGGAAGAAAGGGAAGCTGATCGCCGATGTCATAGAAGGAGATCGGGTTTATTTGGAGAATACCGAAGCGGCAGTTGTCAGGGGAAAAGAAGTGATCATCGGGCCGGGATGCAGCATCGGAACGATTGAGTACGAAAACAAATGTGAGTGCGATCCGCATTCACAGATCAAAGAAAAAACAAAACTGTAAAACATTGTTCTGTTATACAAAAAGGTGCTCTTTCAGGAGCACCCTTTTTTATTCTTTTCCAGGCTTGCTATCGTATCCTGCGGTAAAAATTGATACTAAAAAAGTGACAATGACACCCATCATGATGATTGTTTTCACCGTCTCTCCCCCTCTTCAATTTTTCCGTGCTGTCCGAGTCTGGATGATTCTGTATTTTTCTTTATTATGAACGGTCGCAGTCTGCCTTGTCAACGATGTATAAGTATCTTTATTTTTAAGAAACCAAAGCATGTATCACGAGATGGCGGCATAGATTGTATCAAAGTACCTTATTTGCATAGTGTATCAAACATGATAGAGGAGGTCCTTATGGATATATTAAAGAAAATTGAACAGTACAGAGAGGAAGAGCAGCGGCTGAAATGGGAAGGAACTTTCGCCGATTATTTGGAGATTATTAAAGAAAATCCGATGGTCGCGCAATCTGCTCATTCTCGAGTTTTTAATATGATAAAAGACAGCGGGATAGAGGAGATTGACGGACGCAAGAAGTACAGTTTTTTTGACCGCGAGCTGTTCGGGCTTGAAGAATCTCTGGAGCGTCTTGTGGAAGAGTATTTTCATCCGGCTGCCAAACGTCTAGATGTCAGAAAGCGGATTCTATTGCTGATGGGGCCTGTGAGCGGCGGTAAATCCACGCTGGTCACGATGCTTAAAAAAGGTCTCGAAGCGTACACGCTGACAGATAATGGCGCTGTATATGCGATTAAAGGCTGCCCGATGCACGAGGACCCTCTACATTTAATCCCCCATCATTTACGCGATGACTTTTACAGGGAATACGGCATTAGAATAGAAGGAAGTCTTTCTCCTTTAAATGTCATGAGGCTGGAGGAAGAGTACGGAGGAAGAATTGAGGATGTGAAGGTGGAGCGCATCTTCTTTTCAGAAGATAAGCGTACGGGAATTGGAACATTCAGTCCCTCTGATCCGAAATCTCAGGATATTGCCGATTTGACGGGGAGTATTGATTTCTCAACAATCGCCGAGTACGGTTCAGAATCGGATCCGCGCGCTTACCGGTTTGACGGAGAGCTGAATAAAGCGAACCGCGGGATGATGGAGTTTCAGGAGATGCTGAAATGTGATGAGAAATTTCTCTGGCATTTGCTTTCCTTGACACAGGAAGGGAATTTTAAAGCTGGGCGGTTTGCGTTAATTTCTGCTGATGAGCTGATCGTGGCTCACACGAATGAAACGGAGTATCGCTCATTTATTTCTAATAAAAAGAATGAAGCCCTGCACTCAAGAATCATTGTGATGCCGGTTCCTTATAATTTAAAAGTGTCTGAGGAAGAGAGAATTTATGAAAAAATGATCGCAGAAAGCGATGTGGCGGATGTTCATATTGCCCCGCATACGTTGAAGGTCGCCGCGATGTTCTCAATCCTTACCCGGTTAAAAGAGCCGAAGCGGTCGGATATTGATCTGGTCAAGAAAATGAGACTGTATGATGGAGAAAGTGTGGAAGGATATAATTCTGTCGACGTTGAGGATATGAAAAAAGAATATAATGATGAAGGTATGAGCGGCATTGATCCGCGGTACGTGATCAACCGGATTTCTTCAACGATTATCAGAAAAAATATGGAATCGATTAATTCTCTCGATGTCCTTCGTTCCTTAAAAGAAGGTCTTGATCAGCACCCATCAATTTCAAGCGAGGACAGAGAGCGGTATTTGAATTTTATTTCTGCCGCTCGCAAGGAATATGACGACATTGCGAAAAAGGAAGTTCAAAAAGCGTTTGTGTATTCGTATGAAGAATCAGCAAAAACACTTATGGACAATTACCTCGATAACGTAGAGGCTTATTGCAATAAAAATAAGCTTCGTGATCCTTTGACAGGAGAGGAAATGAACCCTGACGAAAAGCTGATGAGATCCATCGAAGAGCAGATCGGCATTTCGGAAAACGCCAAAAAAGCGTTCCGCGAAGAAATTTTAATCCGCATCTCGGCCTATGCGAGAAAAGGCAAGCGGTTTGATTACAATTCCCATGAAAGACTGCGTGAAGCTATTCAGAAAAAGCTGTTTGCTGATCTGAAGGATGTCGTTAAAATTACGACCTCAACAAAAACGCCGGATGAGCAGCAGCTGAAAAAGGTAAATGAAGTCGTGGCCCGTTTAATTGATGAGCACGGCTACAACTCGACGAGCGCCAATGAGCTGCTGAAATATGTCGGCAGCCTGCTGAACCGATAAGCAACGTGACCCGTCCGAATAGGGCGGGTTATTTTGTCCCATTTTCTAAATAGTTTGTCAATTAAACGTGCATATGTGCATATGATGAATATAAATCTTTTCAAAAGACTTGTTTCATAATCTGGCACAAGCCGGAATACGTATGTATCACGACCACAAATGGTTAAGGAGGGGAATTCATGTCCCAAAATGACAGCGGCCATTTTTTGATTTCTGAGGAAAACTGGTCCCTCCATCGCAAAGGCTTCGATGACCAGCAGCGCCACCAGAAAAAAGTGCAGGAAGCGATCAAAAACAATCTTCCGGACCTCGTAACTGAGGAAAGCATTATTATGTCTAATGGAAAAGATGTAGTGAAGATCCCAATCCGTTCACTTGATGAGTATAAAATCCGTTATAACTATGATAAAAATAAACATGTAGGGCAAGGAGACGGCGAGAGCCAGGTTGGAGATGTTGTGGCCCGGGATGGATCAGACAAAAAACAAGGGCCTGGAAAAGGGCAGGGTGCCGGTGATCAGGCAGGCGAGGATTATTATGAAGCGGAAGTTTCATTAATGGATTTAGAAGAAGCGCTTTTTAAAGAATTAGAGCTTCCGAATCTCCAGCAAAAAGAGCGGGACAATATCATTCATACAGATATCGAGTTTAATGATATCCGTAAAACAGGGTTAACCGGTAATATTGATAAGAAAAGAACGATGATGTCAGCCTTTAAACGAAACGCAATGTCAGGAAAACCGTCGTTCTACCCAATTTATCCGGAGGACCTGAAATATAAGACGTGGAATGACATCACAAAGCCCGAATCAAAAGCCGTCGTTTTAGCCATGATGGATACAAGCGGCAGTATGGGGGTTTGGGAAAAATACATGGCCAGAAGCTTCTTTTTCTGGATGACCCGTTTTTTGCGGACAAAATACGAGACTGTGGAAATTGAATTTATTGCCCATCATACAGAAGCAAGAGTGGTCTCGGAGGAGGATTTTTTCTCAAAGGGAGAAAGCGGCGGAACAATTTGTTCTTCCGTATATCGGAAGTCGCTTGAGCTTATTGATGAAAAGTATAATCCCGCCCGCTATAACATCTACCCGTTTCATTTTTCTGACGGTGACAACCTGACATCTGATAACGCGCGCTGTGTGAAACTGGTCAATGATATTATGAAGAAGGCCAATCTATTCTGTTACGGCGAGGTCAATCAGTACAACAGGCATTCAACGTTAATGTCTGCATATAAAAATGTAAAAGATGAGAAATTTAAGTACTATATTTTAAAACAGAAATCTGATGTTTTTCAGGCTCTAAAGAACTTTTTCAGAAATGAAGAGTCTGGTGTAAGCCATCAATTTTCGTAATGAAAAGCCCATTTCAGGGCTTTTTTTTATTTAATAAAAGCAAGAAAACGCTTGCGAAAAAAATACGGGAGAAAAAGAAATTTTTCCTTTGACAAATCTTCTTTCATTTATTAATATTTTATCTTGTGAACTATTATTGAGGAATGAGGTGAAAAGGAGTTGACTGAATCAGAACGTGCTTTGCTCACTTTTGAACAGCTCTTCGATACGTCTCGGGCGATATATAAAAAACAGAAGAAGATATTGGAGATTGTGCTTGAGCCTTTTGATATTACAGTCCTTCAATATTTGCTGATGTTTAAAATTCATCAAAGCGGAAGCACCCCGCTAAGCAAGCTGGCAATGTCGCTTGATCTTAAGCCTGCTTCTGTGACGCGGATGACAGATATTCTGTATAAGCGCCAATTGATGAATCGATATGACAGTCCGGATGACCGCCGTATCGTCATGATTCAGTTAACCGAAGAGGGGGAAGAACTGATAGAAAAAGCCGCTGTGCAATATGCAAAAATGGGTGCCGGCTTGTACCAAAAGCTTGATACCTCCCAGCTGCAGTATTTGCGCAAACTAGCCGGAAGCTTAACGAAGCTTGCTGAAGGCTGTTCAGAAAAAAGCGGTAATTAAAAACTTCTCACATATTTTCACCAGCTTTCCGCAAAATGATAGAGGATGAAACGAAAGGAGAAAACAAAATGAACAGAGGACGTTTAATTCTGACCAACATTATCGGTTTGATTGTTGTTCTTGCAATTATAGCTGGAGGTGCTTACTACTATTATCAAAGCACAAACTACGTAAAAACAGATGAAGCAAAAGTAGCGGGCGATATGGCTGCTATTACTGCTCCAGCAGCAGGTAAAGTATCTGACTGGGATCTGGACGAAGGAAAAACAGTGAAAAAAGGCGACACAGTTGCAAAAATCAAAGGCGAACAAACTGTTGACGTAAAATCCATTATGGATGGAACAATTGTGAAAAACGAAGTGAAAAACGGACAAACCGTACAAGCTGGTACAACAATTGCACAAACGATTGACATGGACAACCTATACATCACAGCAAATATTAAAGAAACAGATATTGCGGATATTGAAGTAGGAAATAGTGTAGACGTAGTAGTTGACGGAGATCCTGATACTACATTTGACGGTACTGTAGAAGAAATTGGTTATGCGACTAACTCAACTTTTGATATGCTTCCTTCTACAAATTCAAGCGGAAACTACACAAAAGTAACACAAAAAATTCCTGTGAAAATTTCAATCAAAAACCCATCTGATAAGGTGCTTCCTGGAATGAATGCATCTGTTAAAATTTCTGAGTAAAACAGATCAGTCATCAAACCATGAAAGGAGGTTGTCTTAGATGGCTACAGGCAAAGAAAAAAATGCAAAAAACCCTATGTCATTGCTGATTGTGCTAATGGCGGGTTTATTTTTGGCAATTCTAAACCAAACACTGCTTAATGTTGCAATGCCGCACTTAATGACTGAATTTGGCGTAAGTGCAACGACGATTCAGTGGCTGACAACAGGTTACATGCTTGTTAACGGTGTATTGATTCCGTTATCTGCTTTCCTGATTACACGATTTGGCCAGCGGAGTCTCTTTCTCGTCGCGATGTTTTGTTTTACGCTCGGTACGTTAGTCTGCGGTATCGCACCTAACTTCTCTACAATGCTGATCGGCCGTTTGATTCAGGCCGTGGGCGGAGGTATCTTGCAGCCGCTCGTTATGACAACCATTCTGTTAATTTTCCCGCCTGAAAGCAGGGGGAAAGGAATGGGGATTTTCGGGCTAGCGATGATGTTTGCTCCAGCGGTCGGCCCGACTCTTTCCGGGTGGATTATTGAGCATTATACATGGCGCATTATGTTTTACGGACTTGTGCCGATCGGCGCAATTGTTATCATTGTGGCTTTCTTCATCTTTAAAAATATGGTGGAGCCGCAAAAAATCAAACTCGATACTCTTGGCGCAATCCTCTCGATTGTCGGATTCGCCTCCTTATTATACGGAGTCAGTGAAGCCGGGTCTGACGGCTGGACCGACCCGATTGTATTGTCTACAGTTATTATCGGAGCCATTGCAATTGTTGCTTTTGTTGTTCAGCAATTGCGTCATGATGATCCGATGCTTGATTTCAGAGTGTTTAAATATGACATTTTCTCACTCTCGAGTGTCATTAATATCATTATTACAGTGGCACTTTACACTGGTATGTTCCTTTTACCGATCTATCTGCAAAACCTGGTCGGCTTTACGGCGCTTCAATCCGGTCTGCTTCTGCTTCCGGGTGCGATCGTTATGCTGATTATGTCACCGATCTCAGGTATTTTGTTCGATAAATTCGGACCGAGACCGCTTGCGATTATCGGGCTTCTCGTGACAGTGGTAACAACATATCAATACACGCAATTGACAATTGATACACCATATACACACATCATGCTGATCTATTCAATTCGTGCATTTGGTATGTCTCTCTTAATGATGCCAGTCATGACAGCCGGGATGAACCAGCTTCCTGCCCGTCTGAACAGCCACGGAACGGCGATGAGCAACACGCTTCGCCAAATCAGCGGATCAATCGGAACAAGTTTAATTACGACGATTTATACAAACCGGACGACATTCCATTATTCACAAATTGCAGATAAAACAAGCACGGCGGACCCGAACTTCCTCCATGCGTTCCAAAATGCAGTTTCGAATTTAATGGTGAATATGAATGTGTCTTATGATACGGCGAAAACATATGTGTACTCACATATTTATAAACACGCGTCACTCGATTCCAATGTCATGGGGATAAATGATGCCTTTATGTGGGCAACCTTATTCTGTGTAGCAGGTTTGATTTTAAGTATCTTCCTGCGTGACGTCAGAAAAGATAAATTGCGTAAGAAGAAAAAAGAGGAGCTTTCATTACTTCCTGCTCCAAAAGAAGCTAAGGAATCTTAATCTGTACAGGGAGGTTTCCTGAATGAAAATTTATGTAGTGTATGATAGTGAAGGCGAACATACTAAAGTGCTTGCAGAAGCAATTGCTGAAGGCGCGCGAGAAAACGACGCGGCTGAAGTGTTCATCGACCATGTAGACCAGGCTGATATCCGCAAGCTTAAAGATATGGATGCGATTATTTGGGGATGCCCAGGGCATTTCGGAACAATCAGCTCCGGTCTTAAAACTTGGATCGACAGACTTGGCTACTTGTGGGCTGAAGGCGAGCTGATCAACAAAGTCGGTGCTGTCTTCTGCACAACGGCAACAACACACGGTGGCTTGGAAATGACAATGCACAATTTAATCACGCCGATGTTCCACCAAGGCATGATTGTTGTCGGACTGCCTGGCAACGTGCCTGAAAACGCACTTTATGGCTCTTATTACGGAGCAGGTGTCACTTGTCCGGTAGACAGTGATGAGTTAATGTCTGAGGAAGGTATTCAGCTTGGACGCGCGTTGGGAAGACGTGTCAGCCAAGTCACAGGAAACCTAACAGCAGGACAGTAAGGAGAGGTTGAAATGGCCATTATTATAGCAATAATTGCTGCTGTCATTGTCATTGCGGCCCTTATTACATTTAACGTCCGCAACGCCTCACCTGGACCTGAGAAGCAAGAAGCAACCGATAGAATCGCACCTCCAGAAGAGGAAAAAAACGAAGCGCATTACCCTGCTGAAGCAAGGGCTGCCGAGCATACGCCATCCGTTGTCAAAAACGATTCTCCAAAAGAGAAGCGTGACACAATGGGTGATGATATTTACAGGCAGGCGCTGCAAAAGTTTAAGCATTCTGATGAAGTTCATGCAGAAGAAGAGGTCACTGAGGAAAGTGACAAAATGCAGGACCGCAGCTATCGTGATGCGCTGCTCTCTATGAAAAATAAGAAAAAGTAATGAAAAAGGCAAATCCGTTTACTCATGGCGGGTTTGCCTTTTTTGCTGTTTCCATCAATTATGTTTTTATCAAATAAATCCATGGAATATGTTGTATTCCATCTTGATCTAGTGTACTATGTTACTCATACACCGAGGATTTTTTCCGGGAGGTAAAGACATGAATTCTTTTTTAGGTTTATTAAAGAAAGATATCAAGCTTTCAAGAATGTGGCTGCTAGTATGGATATGCGGAATCATTTTCTTATTGGGAACAGGCCATATTATAGCTTCTCGCACGAAAGAACCTCTAGTCATTTTTGGTTTTTTTGTTGCAGTTGCTTTTTTTCTGCTTTTCTTATCTCCTGTTTTTGTGTTTTATCACCTTCGCAAGGAAGGGAAATCACAGCTTTGGCTGTACAATCCAAATGGCGGCTTATGGCTGTTTTCTTCTAAATTGGCAGCATCTTTGCTCTATCAATTTGTGATTCAGTTGGCATTAACAGCCTATGGCATATGGATGTATCATATGCTCTCTGTAAAAAATCTGCTGGAGCATCAAGTTGATATAACGAGTACAGTGGCTTTGCTGAATATGTATGGGCTTATTTCTTCGTTAGATATGTCAGTAACAGTCATTGTATTTTGGACTGTTTTTCACTCTCTCAGAAATTGGCGCGGAATGCGGTGGGCTGCGATGGTTCTGTTGGTTGCAGTGTGGTTATTCTTCGATGAATACATCATAAGCCCTTTGGTTGAATCTCAAAAGCATTTCTGGCCTGTAACAGTCTATTGCAATTTTGATTTCCACTTCCACAATGTTTGGAGATTGGAACTAAAACCTATCCATCTGTCTGTGCTAGGGTTTCCTATTGCTATAGTCATCACGTTCTTGCTGCTCATCATGGCTTCAAAACTGCTTGATCGTAAAGTAGAGGTGTAAATATGGACAATCAATTCCAATCCTCGAAACCGATTTATCTGCAGATCGCTGATCAGATCTTTTATAGGCTGGTCAGGAAGGAGCTGCTCCCAGGAGACAAGCTTCCTTCAGTAAGAGAAATGGCGATTCAAACTAAGGTAAATCCCAATACAATTCAAAGAACGTACAGTGAGATGGAAAGGCTGGGTATTGTGGAGACAAGAAGAGGTCAAGGGACGTTTATTGCGGAAAAAGCAGAAATCGTAGACGAGCTGAAAGACAAGCTGACACGAGAGGTGCTGGAAGGCTTTGTCAAGCAAATGAAAGAGCTAGGGCTAACGAAAGAGGAAATGTTAGAAGGGATTAAAACATTCACAGAGGGAGGCTAAAATGGAAATCAAGCTAGAACATGTATCAAAAAAATACGGCCGCCATACGGCCGTCAATGATGTGTCAATCACCCTATCATCCGGACGGATTTATGGCCTGATCGGACCGAACGGCAGCGGCAAGTCAACGACCCTGAAAATGATGGCTGGCCTTCTGTTTCCGACTTCAGGATTTGTGAAAGTTGATGAAGAGCAGGTTACGAGAGAAATGGTGCGTCAAACGGCTTATCTTACTGAGCTTGATATGTTTTATCCGCATTTCACTGTTAAAGATATGGTGAATTTTTATCAGTCGCAGTTTCCTGATTTTCAAACAGAACAGGCTTATAAGCTATTGAATGAGATGCAGCTGAATCCGGAAAAAAAGATCAAAAAGCTATCAAAAGGAAATCGGGGCCGGCTGAAAATCGTTCTTGCTTTAGCGAGACGGGCAGACGTCATCTTGCTTGATGAACCTTTTTCCGGGCTTGATCCGATGGTCAGGGATTCCATCGTAAACAGCCTTGTGTCGTACATTGATTTTGAGCAGCAGATTGTCGTGATCGCGACACATGAAATTGATGAAATTGAGACTTTGTTAGACGAAGTAATCATCCTCGCCAATGGAGAAAAAGTTGCGCAGCGTGAAGTAGAAGATATTCGTGAACAGGAAGGCATGTCTGTGTTGCAATGGTTTAAATCAAAAATGGAAGTTTGCTAGAAAGAGGAGGAATATGATGAAAACAGTGTTGGAATTGAAAAACGTGACTAAAAACATCAGAGGCCGAACGATCATTGATGATCTCAGTTTTACGATTCGTGAAGGCGAGGTATTCGGTTTTTTGGGACCAAACGGAGCGGGGAAAACGACAACCATCCGGATGATGGTGGGGTTAATGAAGCTGTCGAAAGGTGATGTCCTCATTTGCGGCCAATCAATTACGAAAGAATATGCCAAGGCGATTAAGCATATTGGAGCGATCGTTGAGAATCCCGAGCTGTATAAATTTTTGAGCGGATATAAAAATCTCCAGCAATACGCAAGGATGGTCAAGGGTGTCACGAAGGAAAAAATTGATGAAGTTGTTGAACTGGTCGGTTTAACAGACAGAATCCACGACAAGGTGAAAACATATTCTCTGGGGATGAGACAGCGTCTTGGCTTGGCACAATGCCTTCTGCACGATCCGAAAGTGCTGATTTTGGATGAACCGACAAACGGCCTTGATCCGGCGGGGATCAGAGAAATCAGAGATCATTTAAAGAAGCTGACCCGAGAAAGAGGAATGGCTGTCATCGTTTCAAGCCACCTGCTGTCAGAAATGGAACTGATGTGTGATCGAATTGCGATTCTGCAAAAAGGAAAGCTGATCGATATTCAAAATGTAAAAGATGAAAACATTGATGAGAACGATACATATTTCTTCCAGGTTGAGCAGCCGAATGAAGCCGCTGCTGTTTTAAATCAGTACGATTTGCTGAGTAAGACAAATGGTGTAGAAATCAAACTGGCTAAAGACGAAGTCCCTGCGGTTATTGAATTGCTGGTGATGCAGCAAATCCGTATTTATGAGGTTAAGGTCATAACAAAATCATTAGAGGACCGTTTCTTAGAAATGACAGGTGAAACAAAAGAGGAGGTTCAGCATGCTTAATTTGATTTATAATGAGTGGCTCAAAATTTTCAGCCGTGCCGGAACATGGGTGATGATCGGAATTCTGGGGCTGACAATGGTTGGATTTGCATTTTTGGCGAATCATTTTTCTGCTGGTGAATCAAATTCCCATTGGAAACAAGAACTTCAAGCACAAAACGCCGAATTAAAGAAAGAAATCAAAGAAGATCCTTCACTGAAAGATGGGTATAAAGAAACAATCACACTCAACGACTATCGCATCGAGCATAATATCCCTAGTGACACGGGCTATACGGTATGGTCTTATGTAACGGATTCAGCAAACTTTACCATCCTTACCGGTCTGTTTACTATTATCATCGCGGCCGGAATTGTCGCGAACGAATTTAATTGGGGAACGATTAAGCTATTAATGATTCGGCCGCTCAGCCGTTTTCAAATTTTGATGTCCAAATATATTACAGTTCTCCTGTTTGGGCTCCTGTTGCTGTTGATTTTATTTATCGGTTCTACTTTATTAGGGTTGATCTTCTTCGGGACGGGTGGTGAAATCGCCGCGAATATTCATTTAATCTATAAGGATGGCCATGTCATTGAGCAAAACATGATAGGGCATTTGGCCACAACGTATCTTTCTGAATCCGTCTCGGCTTTAATGGTGGCGACGATGGCATTTATGCTGTCTGCGGTATTCAGAAACAGCTCTCTTGCGGTTGGTTTTTCCATCTTCTTGTTGGTTGCCGGTACGACTGCAACTGCATTTATTGCAGCGAAATTTGACTGGGCAAAGTATATATTGTTTGCTAATGTCGACTTGACTCAGTATGTGGATGGCACACCGTTAATAAAAGGGATGACTATGACGTTTTCTATCGTCATGCTGGCGATCTACTTTATCATCTTCTTGTTGCTTGCTTTCGGAATCTTCATGAAGCGGGATATTGCAAACTAATAAAGAAAGCTGTTTTGCATAAGCAAAACAGCTTTTTTGTCAAAATAAAAACTGCAGGTTTGCACCTGCAGTTTTTCATATCAATTTATGCTTACGCTTCTTTAGTAACGTTAGCAGCTTGTGGTCCGCGGTTTCCTTCAACGATTTCAAAAGAAACAGCTTGGCCTTCTTCTAAAGTTTTGAAGCCTTCGCCTTGAATAGCAGAGAAATGAACGAATACATCGTCTTGACCTTCTACTTCGATGAATCCGAAACCTTTTTCAGAGTTGAACCATTTTACTTTACCTTCTAACATGAAATTTCCTCCTAAAGCGATCATAACGCTTAAATTCACTATTCTTGCTCTTAACAAACTTTCAAGACGAAAACTCTTACAAAACTTTCTTCTTAAAGATAGTTCGAACAAAAATAATTACCTTTACTCTACCAGTAATCTTCAGAAAAAACAACTGCTTATTGAAACTTTTTTCGGAAAATACCATATTTATTTTTCAATTTGATATTTATTTGCGGAAATTCATCTGCTTTCTCGATATGTGATCATACGTTTGCCTTAGTATTCCTTCATTTTGGGAAGATAAGTAATAGGAATTGACAACCTTATTGGATATGAGTAAGGTAAAAGTTAATCAATATTACAAATGACAACGTTTATCAACTAAGAGAGCGTATGATTTTTATGTCTGATATTGCTTGCATGCTCTAATACATAGATAGGAGTATGGTCACAATGAAAAAGTGGCTTATATGCAGTTTCGTCCTTGTTCTTCTCGTTTCATTTACTGCATGTTCACCGTCTGCAGAACATGAATCGATAAAAATCGGGATTGCTGAGTCTGACGGGGCAATATGGAACTATATTGCTCAAAAGGCTGAAGAGGCAGGGCTGGATATTCAGCTGATCCCTTTTTCTGATTATGCGGAGTCTGATATCGCACTTGCTAACAAAGAAATTGATGCCAACGCCTTTCAAACCATTTCATATTTTCAGTCGTTCACCCAAAAATACAAACTTAATTTGACGCCGCTCGGGACGACATACATAACGCCTATGGGCATTTATTCAAAACGATATGACCGAATCCAAGATATACCGCGAGGAGCTATCGTTTCTGTTCCGGATAAAGCGTTCGATTTTGGCAGGGCGCTTACGGTGCTCCAGGAAGCGGGTTTGCTAACGCTGAAAAACGGATTTAACGGAACAGGTTCAGTTGATATGATTAAAGATAATCCGAGACACCTGAAATTAAAAGCTGTCCGGCAACAGGATGCAGTGAGCGGTGCCGACGTGTTTGTCATGAAACCATCAGAAGCAAAAAAAGCGGGCCTGAACCCGAAAAAGCATACGCTAAAGAGCGGCGGACTCATGTCTGAGGAAGAGATGAATTTGATTGTTGTCAGAGCGGAGGATCAAGACCGGGAAGCGCTGCAAACCATTCTTGAGCTTTATCAAGCTGATGATACAGCGGCATTTATAGAAAAAGAATATCAGGGAGATCTTGTCCCGGCTTTTCTGCCTTTGAAACGTCTTTCAGATTGGAAGAATGAATTCGAACATTGAATTCATTCTTTTTTTTCTGAAAAACACACTCTGTTCCGTCCCGTTTCTTTCGCTTTGTAAAGCATTTGATCGGCAAGAATGGGCAAGGATCCTGGCTGTTCCGTATTATTGGGGTAATGAGCGGCTCCTAGTGATATCGTAACTGAAAGCTCTTCGCCGTTTGTTAATACAATCGGTGCATCGCTTACAGCGCTCCTGATCCGTTCAGCGATTCGGGCTGCTTTATCAAGAGAACAGTTCGGCAGGAGAACGGCAAATTCTTCACCGCCGATCCGAGCGGCAGGATCTGTATTTCGGATGCTCTGCTTCAGACGTAACCCCAGCTCTTTGAGCACCTGATCTCCTTCATGATGGCCATATTGGTCATTGATGGTCTTAAAATGATCGATATCCATATAAATCAGTGCAAATTGAAAATGCGGGGTATCGGCCGCCTGCTGATACAGAGCTTTTGTGGTTTCTTCAAACTTTCTTCGGTTATACACGCCTGTTAAAAAGTCAAAGTGCGCCTGAAACTTATATTGTTTAAAAAGAAGATGTGCATTTGTTTCATGATCAATAATATATAAACTGAGCATGCCGCCCGCTATTGATATGATCCAAAAATACAAATGAAGTTCGTATGAATGTAAATCTATAAGAAAATAAAAGGAAAAGGAGATCAAGCTATTTGTGATTATTAAAAGATAGAAAGCATGTTTTAGTTGAACTTTTTTTCTTCTAGAAACAATGAGTGACGGAATGGCAGCGATACAAATGATAATAACCGAGTATAGTGCAGATGTGTTCATCGTAATCAGCAAGCGGCCTGCAGTGATCATGGCCAGGGCCGTTGCCGTTGAAACCCAGCCTCCATAAAGAGCGGCAATCATAATAGGGATATTTCGAAGATCAATAATTGAATGCTGATAGGTAAATCCAAAAACCATCAGAATAACCCCGAGCAAACCGCAGGCCAGTCCTTTAACAGCTTGAAAGGATATGCTGTCTTTTTTATGTACTAGCCTTTCTTTAAACAGGTGGGTGAAGAGATAATTAAATGTGATTAAAATGGTCAAATTTACAAACAGTTCTTTCAGCAAATATTATCACCCTTATATAAGGTACTAAAGATGGAAGGGAAAGAAAAGAACAAAAAAGGCATTATATAAGGTTTTTTTACTTGAATTGATAAGTTAAAATAATTCGCACTTGACCCATCGGAATTAGTGTAATATAGTAAATGAGAAAATTCGAAGGGAGAGTTTACCTGCTTTGGAGACTTTACTGGTTGTATTACATGTATTTATTTTATTTTTACTTATCTTAGGGCTCTTTGTTATGCAGAAAAAACATGTTTCCTTCTCTAAACGTGTATTTACTGCGCTGGGGCTGGGAATTGTATTCGGATTTGCGCTTCAGCTGATTTACGGCCCGACTTCTAATATAGTCATTCAAACAGCCGACTGGTTTAATATTGCCGGGGGCGGATATGTCAAATTGCTTCAGATGGTTGTTATGCCGCTCGTCTTTATTTCGATTCTCGGCGCATTTACAAAGCTGAAGCTGACAAAAAGTCTTGGAAAAATCAGCGGTTTGATTATCGGGATTTTAGTAGCAACAACAGCTGTTGCTGCAGCTGTCGGTATCGCGTCCGCACTTTCATTTGATCTGCAGGCGATTCAGGTTGACCAAGGAAGTACAGAGCTTTCACGGGGACAGGAGCTTCAGCAGAAATCAGAGGATATGACAGCGAAAACGCTGCCGCAGCAGATTGTTGAACTGCTGCCTGGAAACCCGTTTTTAGATTTCACGGGAGCTAGACCGACTTCAACGATCGCTGTCGTTATTTTTGCCGCTTTCCTTGGAGTGGCATTCCTCGGCGTAAAACACAAACAGCCGGAACAGGCAGAAACATTTAAAAAACTGGTTGATGCCGTTTATGCCATTGTTATGCGTGTTGTCACACTCATTTTGAGACTGACGCCTTATGGGGTGCTGGCCATCATGACAAAAACGATTGCCACGAGTGATCTTGACAGCATTTTAAAACTGGGCATGTTCGTGATTGCTTCATATGCCGCGTTAATCACTATGTTTATCATTCATTTGCTGCTGCTGACGTTCAGTGGCTTGAATCCGGTGATTTATTTGAAAAAAGCGGTGCCTGTACTTGTATTTGCATTTACGTCAAGGTCTAGCGCAGGTGCTTTACCGCTGAATATTAAAACACAGAGAAGCATGGGTGTACCGGAGGGAATCGCAAACTTTGCCGGTTCGTTCGGTCTTTCGATCGGCCAAAATGGATGTGCCGGCATTTATCCTGCGATGCTGGCGATGATGATTGCTCCGACTGTTGGCCAAAATCCATTTGACCCGGTGTTTATTATCACTGTTATCGCAGTCGTTGCCATCAGCTCCTTCGGTGTTGCCGGAGTCGGCGGCGGAGCCACATTCGCGGCGCTTCTTGTTTTATCATCATTAAACATGCCTGTCGCGCTCGCTGGTTTGTTAATCTCAATTGAACCGTTAATCGACATGGGGCGTACTGCTTTGAATGTCAGCGGAAGCATGACATCCGGTCTTATTACAAGTAAGGTCACAAAGGAAATTGATCAAGGGGCATTTCATGATCAATCCAGAGTGATTGAAGCTGAAGAAGCGTAACATATGAAAACGTGTAATCCCCAAACAAGGATTACACGTTTTTTTAACGGCCGGGTTCTAAGTCCTCCAGCATTTCCATCATCGTGTTGTCGTCCATGACATTCATTGCGCTTTGTTCAAAATGGATGGGTTCAGCATAATGCGGCTGTCTTTTTTTCGCGGCAGTCTCAGTTTGCCTAGTTTGAGACTGTGTATGCTGATGCTGTGGTTGCTGCTGTCCTGCGTGCTGGTGCTGACGGCCATTTTGCCGCTGGCTTTGATGCTGCGAACGGTCCTGGTTATCACCGCTGCCGCCGCCAAATGCTTGTTTGACTATGTTTCCTACATTAGAAGCATCGAACGTGTTATTTTCTGAATTTCGTCTGTTCATTTGTCCTGTGATAAACCCGCTGATTCTGTGGCGGATCTGAGGTGATAATGCAGCAATAAGCATAGTTGATCCTATGATCAATGCTGTGGGGCTGATTCCTCTTCGCTGGTTGAACAACATGATCCCTCCTTTGCAATGTATTCATATTTTCCCCCTCATTAGACAAATTAACCGTTATATTTCCCGGGAAAGCATTTCCTCCAGATTTGCATGCATAATTAAAGCCAGTTAGAAAAACCTATACGTAAAGTGATAAAGGAGGAATTCACATGCTTGGAAAAAAACAAGTCCTTGCGTCTGTGCTTCTTATCCCTTTGCTTATGACTGGCTGCGGTGTGGCCGACCAAGGTGAGGGCAGACGTGATAATAATGATGTAAGAAATGTAAATTATCGAAATCCGGCCAATGACGATATGCGCAATGTAAACAACCGGGATAATGTTGACAACAATGTTACTGATAATGTCAATAACAATAACAATCGTGTAAATGACGATAATAACAACGACCGGAAACTCGAGGTTGCTGATGAAGCAGCTGATAAAGTAACAGACCTAAAAGAAGTAAAACATGCCGATGTCATTGTTGCTGGAAATCAAGCTTACGTTGCAGTCGTTTTAACTAATGGAAATAAAGGTGCAGTAGAAGACAATTTGAAGAAAAAAATAGCCAAAAAGGTAAGATCTACTGACAAAAACATTGATAATGTTTACGTTTCAGCTAACCCTGATTTTGTAGAGCGTATGCAAGGATATGGAAAGCGCATTCAAAATGGTGACCCAATCGCCGGATTATTTGATGAATTTACACAAACTGTACAGCGCGTATTCCCTAACGCTGAATAAATAAAAAAAGCCGCACAATTTGTGCGGCTTTTTCTTTGCGTTAATGACACACTGCGAACTCAGGCTGCATAGAGTAAAAATAAAAAGGTACAAGACGGACCGGCTCAGGGAGGGAGACGTTTGCGGGATGGCATAGGAAAGCGTGCGGCATCCGCTCTATTCCTGTGCGGAGTCCTTGTGATGCTGGCTGTAAGCTCAGCCATCGTATCAAGCGCGATGTATATCCTGTCTTTTCCAGGTCAGGCATCTGGAATAACAAAAGAACAAGTGACGAAGCACATGAAGAAAGAGTCATTCAAACAGGCCGATATTTATTACACTTCTAAGGAAAAGCCCCTACTGCCATTGACGAAAGAAACGCTTGAATATGCGGTCAGTATTAATCAGATTATGATTGGAGATTCGAATCAAAAGCCTATTGACATTATTTTTTTTCCTAATGAAAAACAGATGGAGGTTTACTCCGGTTTATTGGATGTAGTTGGTTTTTATTCTGAGCGGGAGCAGTTGATTGGACTGTTGCCTGAAGAGAAAAAGAAACTGTTAGAAGGGGACGAGGTAGCGGTTTATTTGTACCAGAGATTGTTGATTCATGAATACTCGCACCATGCGTTTCATCAGAAATTGAAGGAGCTTGAGACGGATCCCGATGAGTTTCCGTTATGGTTTCATGAAGGGTTAAGCGAGTGGATTGCGAACTATGAATTGCTCATAGATCCGATCACGTTTTCTGTCGTGCCCTTTGACCGTTTGCAGACTGATCGAGACTGGCAGGAAGCCAGAGCCGAATATGACACTGATGTCTATTTGCAAAGCTTTTATATGATCGATGAGCTGACGGACAAATATGGGAAAGACATTATTTCAGAAATGATTAAGGAAACAGCAAGAAAAGGGGACTTTGAAAAAGGGTTTAAATCAGCAACAAAGGAAAGTCTTGATCAATTTGAAAAAGATTTCAAGAAAAAATTCGAAAAAAACAGTGCGGCATTGGATAGTATCTATCCAATGCCTTTGTTATTAGTGAAGTCCTTGCTGGCCCATTCCGCCTTGTGTCGGAGGCATTTGTCCTTGGGCAGGGGCGAATGAATTTCTCAGCTGTTCCATATCCTGCGCATCAAGCTGAGGAACCTGGTAATAGCCGTGTTTGTTTTGGTATAGGAAAATTTCAAATGCCATTTCAACATACTCCTGAATTTGCGCAGACAGTACGCGTCTTACGGCCGGATTTGTCATTTCCAGAGAAGCCATCGTCAGCATAGAAGCTTGTGCTTTAATCGCGCAAAGCATTTGTCGGCTGATGATGCTGTCATCAATATCATTCATGGATTGAACAGGTTTTTTAGGCTGTGACGGCTGCATGCCGTAAACAGTCTGGTTGTCTTCCTTCATCATATAAGTTGCTGTTTTTTGTGAAGGTTCGCTTCCTGTTTTGAAGCATTCTGCAGTTATATTGTATTGAGATGTGATGAATTGATGTTGACGATCAAGGATGTTTAATAATTCTTGATCCTTACAGAATTGTCTCAGCATCATAAACTGATCAAGCACAGTAAGTGTTCCGGAAAGCACCTCATGCATATCAAACATTTCATGTCCGCCATGGTTTTTATGCGGTTTGCCAGGAATACCTTTGTTCATTTGGGATTGCTGCTGCTGATTGAACTGATCCAAACCGAATTCCTCCTTTTTTTTCAGATCAGCTGTATTTTGTGTCAGTCTGCCGCTTATTATGCAGAAGCCTGAAAGGAATTATATGCTGTCTGTCGAAATGATAGACAGACAAAGTCATTGTCATTATGTGTATAAGGGAGGAAATATGATGAGGCGTATTCTGCATATTGTGTTGTTCACGGCATTAATGTTCTTAAATGTAATGTACACGTTCGAAGCTGTAAAGGCAGCTGAACCGCAACAGCCTATATCGATTGAGAAGGCAATACAGCAAAAAGAAGGACAGGCGCTTATCGAAGGATATGCAGTCGGCCAGGCTGTTTCCCCGCAGCATTATAAGCTGACAAGTCCTTTTTCAAATGATTATAATGTCGCGCTGGCAGACCGTAAAAACGAGACATCGCCTGATCACATCCTTCCTGTGCAAATCCCCTCCGCCTTCAGAAGCCAATTTGGGCTGCAAACCAATCCGCTTCTTCTTGGGAAAAAGATAACGGTTCAAGGAAAGCTTGAAAATTACTTTAACACGACAGGACTTAAAAACGTTCAGTCGATGAACGTAACCGATGACACGAAAACTCCGCCGGCTGAACAGCCAGTGACCATAAATGAAGCCCGGGGAAGGCTGAATGAAGAAGTAACGATAAAAGGGATCATTACAGCTGATCAAAACGCAATCGGAGGCGGGAAGCTGTCGACCTTTTTGCAAGATGAAACCGGAGGCATTAACATTTATTCGCCATCCCCTGAACAATTTCCCGAATTAAAAGAGGGTATGGATGTCACGGTGACAGGGAAAATCGCGTCTTACCAGGGGCTGAAAGAAATCGTTCCAAGCTCATCAGGCATCAAAATCAACCAGTCAAACCAATCCCTCCCCGCCCCCAAACACTTAACAATCAATGAACTTATTAACGGCAGCCTAGGTGATCAGTATGAAGGACGCCTTGTAAAACTAACCGCTTTTGTTTCCTCAATTCCAAGTTCTCCTGCCGGCGGCGGTTACAATGTAACAATGATTGATGACGACCATCATGCAATGACGCTCCGGGTTATGAATGAAACAGGGGTGATAAACGAGCTTGATGAGGGCAAATGGTATGACTTTACCGGTGTGTTAAGCAGATACCAAACCTTTCAGCTGCTTCCGCGAAAATCGGCTGACCTGAAGCTGCTTGAAGAGCAGCCCGCACCTCCGTCTGCGGAGGGAGAATATGAAGGGATTGTTGACCGGGTCGTTGACGGCGATACCATTCATCTCAAATCTCCGGTGCTTGGAACGACAAAAATCCGGTTTGTAAATGTAGATACACCCGAAACATATCACACACCAAAAAATGACGCAGATGAAAATCAATTAAGATTTGGCAAAAAAGCATCTGACTATCTAAAAACGGTTCTGTCCCCAGGTGATAAAATTACTGTCAAGGTCGGAAGTGAAGCCAAGGACAGCTATGGCAGACTTCTCGGACAAGTCATAACCGAATCAGGATCAAACGTGAACTTAGAGCTTGTGAAAAATGGATATGCTCCGACGTATTTTATTTGGCCGGTTGACAATGAAGAGGATTACCAGCAGTTTCAGGCCGCAGTAGCCGCTGCAAAAAAAGACCAAAAAGGAATCTGGAATGAAAACGACCCGCTCATGGAAATGCCGTTTGAATTCAGAGCCAGAGAGCAAGGGAAAGGCTTGACAAGATATGTAGGGGATTCGTCGAATAAAACATATGTGAAGCCAGCTGACTGGAAGAAGGTAGCTGTGGAAAACAGAATTTTCTTCGCTTCAGCAAGTGAAGCGGAGAGCGCGGGATATAAAAAAAGGCAAACGGCACCTCAAGAACATGTGCCGCTTAGAATTCTCAGCATGAATGATTTGCATGGCAAAATCGATCAGCAATATGAGCTTGATCTTGATGGAAATGGAACTGTAGACGGCACGTTTGGACGCATGGATTATGCCGCCGCATATTTAAAAGAAAAAAAGGCTGAAAAGAAAAACTCGCTGATTGTGCACGCAGGAGATATGATCGGCGGAAGCTCTCCAGTTTCCTCTCTTCTTCAGGATGAACCGACTGTAGAACTGATGGAGGACATCGGATTTGATGTCGGAACCGTGGGAAACCACGAATTTGATGAAGGCACGGATGAACTGCTGAGGATCTTAAATGGCGGTGATCATCCGAAAGGCACAAGCGGATATGATGGACAGAACTTTCCCCTTGTATGTGCCAATTGTAAAATGAAATCAACTGGAGAGCCCTTTTTGCCGGCTTATGACATCATAAATGTGGAGGGCGTACCCGTTGCTTTTATCGGAGTTGTCACACAGTCGGCAGCTGGCATGGTTATGCCTGAAGGAATAAAAAATATCGAGTTTACAGATGAAGCAACAGCGGTGAATAAGGCGGCCAAAGAGCTGAAGAAAAAAGGCGTGAAGGCCATCGCGGTTCTCGCACATATGTCAGCTGAACAAAACGGCAACGCCATTACCGGTGAGTCCGCTGATCTTGCAAACAAAACAGATTCTGAAATTGACGTGATTTTTGCCGCGCATAATCATCAGGTTGTTAACGGTGAAGTGAATGGAAAACTGATTGTTCAAGCGTTTGAATATGGAAAAGCGATAGGTGTCGTTGATGTAGAGATCGATAAAACGACAAAAGACATTGTCAAAAAGTCCGCGGAAATCGTATATGTTGATCAAAGTAAAATCGAACCGGATGTCAGCGAGTCAGACATTTTAAAGAAATACGAAACAATTGCGGAACCGATTATCAGCGAGGTAGTCGGCGAAGCCGCTGTTGATATGGAAGGGGGGTATTCAAATGACGGCGATACACCTCTTGGAAACCTGATTGCGGATGGTATGAGAACTGCCATGAAAACGGATTTTGCCCTTATGAATGGCGGCGGCATACGTGAAGCGCTGAAGAAGGGCCCAATTACGTGGGGAGATCTTTACAATATTCAGCCATTTGGAAATGTGTTAACGAAGCTTGAGATTAAAGGAAAAGATTTAAGAGAGATTATCAATGCTCAAATCTCGCCGGTTTTTGGGCCTGACTACAGCATCAGCGGGTTTACGTATACGTGGGATAAAGAAACCGGAAAAGCAGTTGATTTAAAAATGGCAGATGGCACCGAGATCCAGCCCGATGCCACATATACATTGACTGTCAACAACTTTATGGCGACGGCGACAGGGACCAAATATCAGCCAATCGGACTGCTGGGAAAAAATCCGGTGACAGGGCCTGAGGATTTGGAAGCGACAGTTGAGTACGTGAAAAGTTTTGATGAGCCAATTGCGTATACAAAAGAGGGAAGAATTAAGCTTGCTGAAGCCAGTGATATTGAAGACCCTGTAACAGAAGACCCTATTACGGAAGAGCCTGGAGATGATCCGGTGACGGAGGATCCGATTAAAGAGGATCCAAGGCCAGGTGAAGATTTGCCTGATATAAAAGAAACTCCGGGAACAGCACCGGTTCATCAGCTGCCGCCTTCAGCCATTTCGAGATTCAATGAAATACCAATCAACAACACAAAAAACGCTGATACTGCTAATAGCATCAGCACATTGCCGTTACGAAACGATGGCGGGGAAAGCGGGTCTGAGCATCCGCTTCCAGATACATCAGCAAACTACTATAACTTTATCGTAATCGGTGCGGCGGTGACATTGTCAGGAACTTATCTATATGTCAGAAGAAAAAGGAGCGCCTCCAGAACGTGAAAAAAGTTATTCCACTATTCATCATTGCTGCCGGCCTATTGATCGCAGGCTATGGAGGCTTTAAATTGATCGATACGAATATGAAAACAGAACAGACATTAAAAGAAGCAAAACTGGCGGCTGAAAAGCCGCAGGAACTTTTGGGGACGAAAAATAGCACAGATCAAGCAAAGAACAAAGCATCATTTAAGCCTGAGACCGGCCAAGCGAGCGGCATTTTGGAAATACCGAAAATCAATGCAGAGCTTCCGATCGTGGAGGGCACTGATGCTGATGATTTAGAAAAAGGTGTCGGGCATTACAAGGACAGCTATTATCCTGATGAAAACGGACAAATTGTGCTGTCGGGGCATCGGGATACCGTGTTTCGCCGGACGGGAGAGCTGGAAAAGGGGGATCGGCTCCGCATTCTCCTGTCATATGGAGAATTCACATATGAAATTGTAAAAACAAAAATTGTCGATAAGGATGACACATCTATTATCACGCTCCAGCATGAAAAGGAAGAGCTGATTCTGACGACCTGTTATCCGTTTTCATACGTCGGAAATGCCCCGAAGCGCTATATTATATATGGAAAACGAGTGACTTAAAAAGCCGAGGCAGTGCCTGCGGCTTTTCTTCATGAAAAATATGTGCGACAAAGGTTTTTCATATCAGCAGGGAAAGGGGCTTCAGCAACTATGAGCTCGTCTGTTATCGGGTGAACCGCTTGTACTTTATTGGCGTGCAGTGCCTGCCTGTTTAGCAGCTTGCTCCCGCCTCCGTAAAGCGAGTCTCCTGTCAACGGATGGCCGAGGCTCGCCAGATGAACACGGATTTGGTGTGTTCTGCCTGTTTCCAGCTCTAATTCAACGAGCGACAGCCGTTCTTTCGCATTGCTGGCCATTACCTTGAAATGAGTGACGGCTGTTTGCCCGCCTGGTGAAACCCGGCGTCTTGTCGGGTGTGATCGGTCTCTGCCGATTGGTGAATTAATTGTCCCTTTTTTCGTCCGTAGCTTACCTTCAGCGATGGCGGTATACGTACGCTTCAGCGTCTTTTTCTCTAACTGCTGGTCTAAGATGGCGTGTGCCAAACGATGCTTGGCAAAAACGATAGCGCCAGATGTATCCTGATCAAGACGATGGACGTGGCGCACCTTACATGTTTCGCCATTTATCTGATAATGATAAGCGATCAAATTAGCCAGTGTGCCGGTTTGCCCATCCTCATTCGGATGCGTCGCGATGCCAGCGGGTTTATTGACGATGAGCATATGATTGTCCTCATATAAAATATCAAGCTCGCCATACTCCGGAATGACCGAAGATGCTTCACTTTCCTGAAGATCAATGAACACGCGGTCTCCCTTTTTTACAATCATATTGTTTAAGACGGATTCGTGATTGACCTTTATCTGTTGATGGGACATCCAGTCTTGTATCACTGGTTTAGAAGCTTTGAGCGCTGTTTTGAGTACGGAAAACAGCCATTGGCCGTCCTGTTTTTCATTGATGAGGATCTCAAGCCCTCTGCCTTTTTGGTTCATGTTAAATGGCTCCTTTTCGAAGCGGAAGGCTGCTGTTTCTCATAGGAAACACTTACCTTAGCTTTCGCGTTTTTTTCTGTGCTATTCTTGAGTAAGACTTAGGATATTCGATGGCAAGAAAGGTGATTGACGTGAGAATTGTGAACGCAGCAACTGCAGAACAGGAGAGCTTTATCAAGGAGCTGTCTATGGAGCTGATCCATGATGTATTTCCTCTTTATTTCTCCGAACTGGACATTCAGCGCTTTAAAAAGAAAGGCGTTCTGTCTTTAAATAACCATTATTACCAAGGAACATTAAAAGAAGCATTTCAAATTATGGCTTGTCTGCAAATGATACATATTATCCTGACCAAGCCTTCGCCGCACTCTGATTTGAGTGATCAGGCGATTTTTGAAAAAAACAGCAAGATGCTGAATGATTTTGGGATTTATTTTCCGTTTGCTTTTTCTGACTTTCAAAAGAAGACTAACAAAGCCTTTTTCGGTCAAAGAAGGCTGATATAATCATGCGGCAAGGGCTTTTCTATTTTTAGAAAAGCTCTTTTTGTATCAGAGAAATCATATCATAAAACCTTTCCTCTAACTCCCTTTTTAAACGGCTCGTGTCTGAACATACTAATGATTGAAAGGGGTGCTGACAATGAGTTCAGTTAAAGATACAATGACAACGCAGGTGGCAACCGTTTCTCCGAATCAAACGATTCAGGAAGCGGCTTCTCTAATGAAACAGCATAACGTCGGGGCGATCCCCGTTGTAGAGCAAGGTGTTTTAAAAGGAATGCTGACTGACCGTGACATTGCATTAAGAACTACAGCTCAGGGCCGTGATGGCCAGACACCCGTTTCAGAAGTGATGTCAACAGAACTCGTATCAGGAAACCCTAATATGAGTCTGGAAGACGCGTCGCAGCTGATGGCCCAGCACCAAATCCGCCGCCTTCCTATTGTAGATCAAAACAATCTAGTCGGGATCGTTGCGCTTGGAGACCTGGCAGTCAATCAGATGTCGAACGAGTCTGCGGGATCAGCGCTGACAAACATTTCTCACCAAAACATTCATTAATAAGAAAGAGCTTGCAGTGTGCAGGCTCTTTCTTCACATAAAACCTTACTTTTTGAAAGCAGACTTGTTTCGGGGTATAGTTGAGTGTATACATATGTCTCAATTCGGACTAAAGGAGTTGTACCCAGTGATTAAAGCGTTAATTTTTGATTTTGACGGGCTTATTCTAGATACAGAAACACACGAATATGAGGTTCTTCAGGAAATATTTGAAGAGCACGGCTCAGTGCTGCCGCTATCTGTCTGGGGGAAGGTCATCGGAACTGCTGCGGGATTCCGGCCTTTTGACTATTTAGAAGAGCAGATCGGGAAAAAGCTGAACCATGAAGAGCTCACAAAATTGAGAAGAGAGCGGTTCGCCAAACGCATGGAAACAGAAAAAGCGAGACCTGGTGTCGAAGCGTATTTGAATGCGGCAAAGGATTTAGGCTTAAAAGTAGGCCTTGCCTCCAGCTCTGATTATAAATGGGTGTCCGGCCATTTGAAGCAAATCGGCCTGTTTGATGATTTTGAAGTTATTCAAACGGCTGATGATGTGGAAGAGGTGAAGCCGAATCCTGAACTCTATTTATTGGCGGCAAAGAACCTCGGGGTATCGCCAGCGGAATGTCTCGCGTTTGAGGATTCTGTCAATGGTTCGATTGCTGCGAAACGTGCAGGCATGAAGTGTGTCATTGTCCCGAATAAAGTAACGGGTACCTTGATGTTTGAAGACTATGATCACAGGCTTGAATCAATGGCGGAGATGGAGCTCGCCCTATTGCTTGATCATCTGAACTCACAAAACTAGAAAGGAGCGAGTAGGTTGTCTGAGAAATTAGATTTGACCCGGTTTGAAAAGAAAATGGTGATCCGCAATATCGAAGAGAAAGACATCGACAAGATTATCGATCTTCAAAAGGACTGCTTTCCAGGAATGGAGCCTTGGAAGCGGGAGCATTTAATCAGCCATTTGGAGCATTTTCCAGAAGGGCAGTTTTGTGCAGAATTCGAAGGTGAAATTATCGGTTCGTGCTCAAGTCTCCTGATTAACTTTGATGAATATGATGACCGTCATACATGGCAGGACATTACAGATGACGGTTATATCACCAACCATAATCCAGACGGCTTGAATATGTATGGAATTGAAGTCATGGTGGACCCGAAGTACAGACGAATGAAGATTGGCCACCGTTTGTACGAGGCGAGAAAGGACTTAGCCAGACGCTTAAACCTGAAAAGTATCATCATAGGCGGACGGATTCCAAACTATCACAAATATGCAGAGGAAATGACAGCGAGAGAGTATGTTGAACAGGTGACACGCCACCAAATTTACGATCCGGTTCTTTCTTTTCAGCTGATGAACGGCTTTACCCTTATGCGAATTAACCCGAACTATCTCCCGGATGATACAGCTTCGATCAAGTATGCGACGCTGATGGAATGGAATAATGTCGATTATCTACCTCAGCAGACAAAACGCTATTATAAATCGGCGTTCCCTGTTAGAATTTGTGTGATCCAATACGAAATGAAGAAAATTTATTCCTTTGAGGAATTTGCGAATCAAGTAGAATACTATGTCGATGTTGCTTCAGACGCAAGATCTGATTTTGCGGTGTTCCCGGAAATTTTCACAACCCAGCTGATGTCCTTCCTTGAGGAACGGTCACCGAGCTTGGCGGTGCAGAGAATTACCGAGTATACAGAAGATTACATCAGCCTGTTTACTGACTTGGCTGTGAAGTATAACGTCAACATTATCGGCGGATCTCATTTCGTCGAAGAGGAAGGCAAGATCTATAATATCGCTTACCTGTTCAGACGGGACGGAACGATCGAGAAGCAATACAAACTCCATATTACGCCGAATGAACGCAAATGGTGGGGGATCAGCGCAGGAGACCAGGTTCGCGTGTTTGATACGGACTGCGGGAAAATCGCGATCCAGATCTGTTATGACATTGAATTTCCTGAGCTTGCCCGGATTGCGGCTGATAAAGGAGCCAAAATCATCTTTACGCCATTTTGTACAGAAGACCGTCAAGGCTATCTGCGTGTCAGATACTGTTCGCAGGCTAGAGCGGTTGAAAATCAAATTTATACGGTTATCTCTGGAACGGTCGGAAACCTTCCGCAAACGGAAAACATGGATATCCAATACGCCCAGTCAGGCATCTTTGCCCCGTCTGATTTTGAATTCGCCCGAGACGGCATTGTCGGCGAAACAAACCCGAATATTGAAATGGTCGTCATCGGCGATGTTGACCTGGAAATTCTCAGAAGACAGCGCCAAAACGGTACAGTGCGCCAGCTAAAAGACAGACGGCGTGATATTTATCATATTCAATATAAAAAATAATCCCCAAAAAACCCGCCTGAATTGGCGGGTTTTTTAAAACAAAAGCGGAATTGTTTAGGTGCTTTCTTTAAAAAAAGTAAATTGTATAGTGGAGGAGCCTTATGGAGTTTCTGTATTTTCGCCATTTCCTATATCATACAGAAATCGGCTAGGCTTCCATTGCTATTGCAATGGCTGTCCAAGTTGTTTCGAGTGCGACCTTTATCAGTACGATCCTAAGCATTGTCACTTTGCCTGTTTTGCTTTGGAAGCTGCATCCTCTTTCTTCTTGAGAAAGGGGATGTTTTATTATTTACGCGGTTTATTGACTCTGACCCGGTCTGGCTTTATATTGAAGGCAGGGAAATCATCACCAAGACATCACATAAAGAGAAGGTCTGTTTCAATTGAATTGGCATTATAGGGAACGCTAATGAAATGGAGATGATGGGGATGGAAAACATTCAGCAAAATCAGGGATTAAAGCAAAAAGATGAGCAATTTGTGTGGCATGCCATGAAGGGAGCGCATCAAGCGGACAGCCTGATAGCCCAGAAGGCCGAGGGGGCCTGGGTAACCGACATAGACGGACGCCGCTATTTGGATGCGATGTCCGGTTTGTGGTGCGTCAACATTGGTTACGGCAGAAAGGAGCTTGCGGAGGCTGCCTATGAGCAACTAAAGGAGCTGCCTTACTACCCGTTAACGCAAAGTCACGCACCCGCAATTCAACTGGCGGAAAAGCTGAATGAATGGCTTGGCGGCGATTATGTTATTTTTTTTTCCAACAGCGGATCGGAAGCAAACGAAACTGCTTTTAAAATTGCCCGCCAGTACCATCTGCAAAACGGCGACCACAGCCGTTATAAATTCATCTCAAGATATCGGGCATACCACGGCAATACATTGGGAGCGCTCTCAGCTACCGGACAGGCGCAGCGGAAATATAAATACGAGCCTTTGAGCCAAGGATTTCTGCATGCAGCTCCGCCAGATATATACCGGAATCCTGATGATGCAGACACGCTTGAAAGCGCAAATGAAATCGACCGCATCATGACATGGGAATTAAGCGAAACGATTGCCGGGGTCATTATGGAGCCCATCATTACAGGCGGAGGCATCCTAATGCCGCCGGACGGATATATGAAAAAGGTGGAGGACATTTGCCGGCGCCACGGAGCCCTTTTGATTTGCGATGAAGTGATCTGCGGGTTTGGACGGACAGGCGAGCCGTTCGGGTTTATGCACTACGGTGTGAAGCCTGATATCATTACGATGGCAAAGGGAATCACAAGCGCGTATCTGCCATTGTCAGCGACTGCTGTGAAACGGGACATTTTCGAAGCGTATCAGGGGGAAGCTCCTTATGACCGTTTCCGCCACGTGAACACGTTCGGCGGAAGCCCGGCTGCCTGTGCCTTGGCGTTGAAAAACCTGCAAATTATGGAGGACGAACAGCTGATTCAGCGATCCCGCGATCTTGGAGCAAAGCTTTTAGGTGAGCTCCAAGCTCTGAGAGAACACCCGGCAGTCGGGGATGTTAGAGGAAAAGGGCTGCTGATCGGAATCGAACTCGTCAAAGATAAATTGACTAAAGAGCCGGCTGATGCAGCCAAAGTAAACCAAGTGGTTGCGGCGTGCAAAGAAAAAGGGCTGATCATCGGCAAAAACGGCGATACAGTCGCCGGCTACAACAATGTCATCCAGCTTGCGCCGCCATTTTGCCTGACAGAAGAGGACCTTTCCTTTATCGTGAAAACGGTGAAAGAAAGCTTTCAAACGATATAATATAAAAGTGATTTATTAAAGGAGCACATGATGAGTTTTCACAACCAGCCGATCTTACCGGCTATTCGCAATATGAAGCAATTTGATGAGTTTTTGAGCAGTTCGTTCTCTTACGGTGTTATTCTTGATATTCATCTCGGGCAGCTGAAGGGCGTGATCAAAGAAGCGCAAAAGCACGGAAAGAACATGATGGTGCACGTCGATCTCATTCAAGGGATTAAGCATGACGAATACGGTGCGGAATTTATATGTCAGGATATCAAGCCCGCTGGGATTATTTCCACAAGATCGAACGTGATTGCCAAAGCGAAGCAGAAGAAAATTTATGCCATTCAGCGCCTGTTTTTGCTTGATACAAGCGCGATGGAGAAAAGCATGGAGTTTATCGGCAAGCATAAGCCTGACTTCATCGAAGTGCTTCCCGGCATCGTTCCGTCACTCATTCAGGAAATAAAAGAGAAAACAGGGATTCCCATCTTTGCCGGGGGTTTCATCCGTAAGGAAGAGGATGTAGAGCAGGCATTGAAAGCGGGGGCTGTAGCTGTCACAACGTCTAATACCAAATTGTGGAAAAAATATGAAAACTTTTTGACGGAAAGTGATTGACACCGCTTTCATGCACTGATACAATTGCACTAGGTTAATACATTGTGATGGAGAACTCGGAGACCACAGCAGCTCTTTACGGCAAATGTTTATGCACCCGTAAAGCGGTTTGTTGTGGTTTTTTTATTCTCTTCTTCTCTATCATGCTTTTTAATCGTGACTTTAGGAGGAATGTGCTATGACAGCATTTTGGGGAGAAGTCATCGGTACGATGCTGCTTATCATTTTTGGTGCAGGTGTTTGTGCAGGTGTCAATTTAAAGAAATCGCTTTCATTCCAGTCTGGCTGGATTGTTGTTGTATTTGGATGGGGATTGGGTGTTGCCATGGCGGCATACGCGGTTGGCGGCATCAGCGGTGCCCATTTGAATCCGGCGCTAACGATAGCGCTTGCATTTGTAGGAGATTTTCCTTGGAAAGAGGTTCCGGTTTATATTGCGGCGCAAATGATCGGAGCGATCATCGGTGCGGTGATTATTTATCTGCATTACCTCCCGCACTGGAAGTCAACGGATGATCCCGCTGCCAAGCTGGGTGTTTTCTCAACAGGGCCCAGCATTCCGCATACATTTGCAAACGTTTTAAGCGAAGTGATTGGGACATTTGTCCTTGTACTTGGAATCTTGGCCATTGGGGCAAATCAATTTACAGAAGGACTTAATCCTTTAATCGTCGGTTTCCTCATTGTAGCAATCGGTATTTCTCTGGGAGGCACCACCGGCTATGCTATCAATCCTGCACGTGACTTAGGTCCGCGGATAGCCCACGCTTTTCTTCCGATTCCGGGGAAGGGCTCATCAAACTGGAAATACGCATGGGTTCCGGTAGTCGGCCCGATTTTAGGCGGATCATTCGGCGGCGTATTTTACAACGCTGCATTTAAAGGGCACATCACAAGCAGCTTCTGGATTGTAAGCGTTATATTGGTTGTGGTATTGTTAGGACTCTATGTTTATACGAAATCACATTCTGCTAAAACATTATCAAATTCTAAATATATTTAATCAAAGGGGAGACATCTTATGGAAACGTACATTTTATCCTTAGATCAGGGGACGACAAGTTCAAGAGCGATTCTGTTTAATAAAGAAGGCAAAATTGTCCACTCTGCTCAAAAGGAATTTACACAATACTTCCCGCATCCTGGCTGGGTTGAGCATAATGCCAATGAAATTTGGGGCTCTGTCCTTGCGGTTATCGCCTCAGTCATCTCTGAATCAGGAATCAGCGCTTCTCAAATTGCCGGCATCGGCATCACGAACCAGCGCGAGACGACGGTTGTGTGGGATAAAGATACAGGAAGTCCTGTCTATAATGCAATCGTTTGGCAGTCCAGACAGACGTCCGGCATTTGTGAGGAACTTCGTGAAAAAGGATATAATGATAAATTCAGAGAAAAAACTGGGCTTTTAATCGATCCATACTTCTCCGGCACGAAGGTGAAGTGGATTTTAGACAATGTGGAAGGCGCAAGAGAAAAAGCGGAAAAAGGCGAGCTGCTGTTTGGAACGATTGATACGTGGCTCATTTGGAAAATGTCAGGCGGAAAAGCGCATGTGACCGATTACTCCAATGCCTCAAGAACACTGATGTTTAATATTTACGATTTAAAATGGGACGATGAACTGCTCGACATTCTAGGCGTACCGAAATCCATGCTCCCTGAAGTGAAGCCGTCCTCTCATGTGTATGCGGAGACTGTTGATTATCACTTCTTCGGAAAAAATATCCCGATTGCTGGAGCGGCAGGCGACCAGCAGTCCGCATTGTTCGGCCAGGCATGCTTTGAAGAAGGCATGGGGAAAAACACTTACGGCACAGGATGTTTCATGCTGATGAATACCGGGGAAAAAGCAATTAAGTCCGAACATGGGCTTTTGACAACAATTGCTTGGGGCATTGACGGAAAAGTGAACTATGCGTTAGAAGGAAGCATTTTTGTCGCTGGCTCTGCCATCCAGTGGCTTAGAGACGGATTGAGAATGTTCCAGGACTCTTCGCTTAGCGAATCTTATGCAGAGAAAGTGGATTCAACTGACGGCGTATATGTCGTTCCGGCCTTTGTCGGACTGGGAACGCCTTACTGGGACAGCGATGTGCGCGGTTCGGTTTTCGGCCTGACAAGAGGGACAACAAAAGAGCACTTTATCCGTGCGACACTGGAGTCATTGGCTTATCAGACCAAAGATGTGCTTGACGCAATGGAAGCAGATTCAAACATTTCATTAAAGACGCTTCGTGTAGACGGAGGAGCTGTAAAAAACAATTTCCTAATGCAGTTCCAAGGAGACCTGTTGAATGTTCCTGTGGAGCGCCCGGAAATTAATGAAACGACTGCACTTGGCGCGGCTTATTTGGCAGGTATCGCTGTGGGATTCTGGAAGGACCGTTCTGAAATCGCGAACCAGTGGAATCTGGATAAACGGTTTGAACCTGAATTAGAAGAAGAAAAACGAAATGAGCTGTATAAAGGCTGGCAAAAAGCCGTAAAAGCAGCTATGGCTTTCAAATAAAGTAATACTATGGTATAATGATTACAAGTTAATAAGAACGGTCCTGAGATGAGGAGAGACCACAGCACCAAAGTGTAAGCATGCACTTTGGCTGTTGTGGTCTCTTTTTCTATTTACCGTGACAACAAGGAGGAAACGTAATGATGAAACATCAATTTTCAAGTCTTGAAAGAGATCGCATGCTGACAGACATGACGAAAAAAACATATGACCTATTTATTATCGGAGGAGGAATTACAGGAGCCGGAACAGCTCTTGACGCGGCATCAAGGGGAATGAAGGTCGCACTAAGCGAAATGCAGGACTTTGCGGCGGGAACATCAAGCCGATCAACGAAGCTGGTACATGGCGGCTTGCGCTATTTAAAACAATTTGAAGTGAAAATGGTCGCTGAGGTAGGAAAAGAGCGGGCGATTGTGTATGAAAACGGCCCGCATGTCACTACACCGGAATGGATGCTGCTTCCGTTTCATAAAGGCGGCACATTCGGTTCATTTACAACATCTATCGGGTTAAGAGTTTATGACTTCCTTGCAGGTGTGAAAAAGTCAGAACGAAGAAGCATGCTTTCAGCAAAAGAAACGCTGCAAAAAGAGCCTTTGGTGAAAAAAGACGGCTTAAAAGGCGGCGGGTACTATGTGGAATACCGCACTGACGATGCGAGACTGACCATCGAAGTCATGAAGGAAGCGGTGAAATTCGGGGCAGAGCCTGTGAATTACTCCAAAGTGAAGGAGCTTCTTTACGAAAAAGGCAAAGCCGTCGGCGTATTAATTGAAGATGTGCTGACAAAGAAAGAATATAAAGTGTATGCGAAAAAAATTGTCAATGCTACAGGCCCTTGGGTCGATCAGCTCAGAGAAAAAGACCATTCGAAAAACGGAAAGCATTTGCAGCATACAAAAGGCATTCACCTTGTATTTGACCAGTCTGTCTTTCCGCTGAAACAGGCTGTATATTTCGATACACCTGATGGCCGGATGGTATTTGCGATTCCTCGTGAAGGCAAAACATACGTGGGAACAACAGACACTGTTTACAAAGAGGCGCTGGAGCATCCGCGGATGACAACGGAGGATCGTGATTATGTCATCAAATCAATCAATTACATGTTCCCGGAACTGAATATTACTGTGAATGACATCGAATCCAGCTGGGCGGGGCTGCGTCCGCTGATTCATGAAGAAGGCAAAGATCCTTCTGAAATTTCACGGAAAGACGAGATTTGGACATCTGACTCAGGTCTGATCACCATTGCCGGCGGAAAACTGACTGGATACAGAAAAATGGCGGAGCACATCGTTGATCTTGTCCGTGATCGCTTAAAAGAAGAGGGCGAAAAGGATTTTGGACCATGTAAAACGAAAAACATGCCAATCTCTGGCGGGCACGTCGGCGGTTCGAAAAATCTTATGTCCTTCGTTACCGCGAAAACAAAAGAAGGAATTGCAGCTGGTTTATCAGAAAAAGACGCAAAACAGCTTGCGATCAGATACGGCTCTAACGTAGATCGCGTCTTTGACCGGGTAGAAGCGCTGAAAGATGAGGCCGCGAAACGCAACATTCCGGTTCATATTCTTGCTGAGGCAGAATACAGTATAGAAGAAGAGATGACTGCAACCCCTGCTGACTTCTTTGTCCGCAGAACGGGACGTTTATTTTTTGATATCAATTGGGTAAGAACATATAAAGATGCCGTTATTGATTTTATGAGCGAGCGATTCCAATGGGATGAGCAGGCGAAAAACAAACATACAGAAAACCTCAACAAGCTTTTACACGATGCGGTCGTACCGCTTGAGCAATAAATCATAACGGGCTGTCTGCAGCCCGTTATTTCTTTTTACGTGCCGAAAGGGCCAGATCTCAGGTTATCAAGTGACAGAGGCACCCGCTTCATATAAAATAATGGCATAAGCTGATACATAGGAGGACGAATATGACTTGGAGAAAGAGCTATGAACGCTGGAAACAGACAGAACATTTAGATCCGGAATTAAAAGAGCGCCTTATTGAATTAGAGGGGGATGAACAGGCCCTTGAGGACTGTTTCTATAAAGACCTTGAATTCGGTACCGGCGGAATGCGCGGGGAAATCGGCGCCGGGACAAATCGGATGAATATTTACACTGTGCGCAAAGCATCGGCCGGGTTTGCGGCATACATCTCGAAGCAAGGTGAGGAAGCGAAAAAACGGGGCGTTGTCATTGCTTATGATTCCCGCCATAAATCTCCGGAGTTCGCGATGGAAGCGGCAAAAACACTTGCGACACAAGGCATTCAAACATACGTGTTTGATGAGCTTCGCCCGACGCCAGAGCTGTCATTCGCTGTCAGACAGCTGAACGCTTATGGGGGAATTGTGGTAACGGCAAGCCATAACCCGCCTGAATATAACGGCTACAAAGTATACGGGGATGATGGCGGCCAGCTGCCTCCAAAGGAAGCGGACATCGTCATTGAGCAGGTAAACGCGATTGAAAATGAGCTGACGATCACAGTGGACGAAGAAAATAAGTTAAAAGAAAAAGGCTTAATCAAAATCATCGGTGAAGATATTGATAAAGTTTATACAGAAAAACTGACGTCGATTTCTGTACATCCTGAATTATCGGAAGAAGTAGATGTAAAGGTTGTTTTCACACCGTTGCATGGAACTGCAAATAAACCGGTCAGACGCGGACTTGAAGCACTCGGCTACAAAAATGTAACGGTTGTCAAAGAACAGGAACTGCCGGATTCAAACTTCTCCACTGTTACATCGCCGAACCCGGAAGAGCATGCGGCATTCGAATATGCCATTAAGCTTGGGGAGGAGCAGAATGCAGATATTCTCATCGCGACAGATCCTGATGCTGACCGCCTCGGCATCGCGGTGAAAAACGATCAAGGCAAATATACAGTGCTGACAGGAAACCAAACCGGAGCGCTGCTGCTTCATTACCTTCTTTCTGAAAAGAAAAAACAAGGCATCCTGCCTGATAATGGTGTTGTTCTCAAAACGATCGTCACAAGCGAAATCGGCCGTGCTGTAGCTTCTTCATTCGGCCTTGATACGATTGATACGCTGACAGGCTTTAAGTTTATCGGTGAAAAGATTAAGGAATACGAGGCATCAGGCCAGTATACCTTCCAATTCGGTTATGAAGAGAGCTACGGTTATTTAATCGGGGATTTTGCCCGCGATAAGGACGCCATTCAGGCTGCGCTTTTGGCAGTTGAAGTTTGCGCGTTCTATAAAAAACTGGGAATGTCTTTGTATGAGGCGCTCATCAATCTCTTTAACGAGTATGGTTTTTATCGTGAAGGGCTGAAATCCCTGACGCTGAAAGGCAAACAAGGAGCAGAGCAAATTGAAGCGATTCTTGCTTCCTTCAGACAAAATCCGCCGCAGAAAATGGCGGGCAAACAGGTTGTCACAGCAGAAGATTACGCTGTAAGCAAACGGACGCTTCTGACTGAAAACAAAGAAGAAGCTATCGACTTGCCAAAATCAAATGTACTGAAATACTTCCTGGAAGACGGGTCTTGGTTCTGTCTTCGTCCTTCTGGAACTGAGCCGAAGGTGAAATTTTATTTCGCCGTAAAAGGGTCATCTTTGGAAGACAGTGAAAAGCGACTTGCCGTCCTTTCTGAAGATGTAATGAAGACGGTTGATGAAATTGTTGAGTCGACGGCAAAATAATTCAAGTATGAGCTGGGTCATTGTAAATGATCCAGCTTTTTCTTTTTCTCATCCAAAAGTCTGAAAGAAAATCATCCCATCAGTGAAGTAATGAAATACAAAAAACTGGTATAATCTTAAATACAAGATCAATGCCGGAGTGAGAAACGTGAGCAAAACGAGGATGGAAAAATTAAAAACGCTGAAAACGATTGCGGAAACCTTAAATCAAGGGCACGATATCAAAGCAACACTGGATGAGGTTTTAAAAGAGTTGCTGAGTCTGACAAACCTTCAATCCGGATGGATTTTTCTGATCGAAGAAGATGGGTCTTATACGTTAGCGGCCGACGCTTATCTGCCCCCGGCTTTAAGCCGTAAGGAAAAAGTGCTGATGTGCGAAGGGGAGTGTTACTGCCTGACGAAATTCAATAACGGAGGGCTTAGAAAGGCTGCAAATATCATGAACTGCAAACGCATCGAATCAGCAGAAAACCTGCATTGTTTTGACACAGAAGGGATTACGCATCATGCAACTGTGCCTTTAGAAGACGGGGACAGAAGATTCGGATTGTTAAATGTAGCGGCGGCCGGAAAAACCATGTTTGATGAGGAAGAGCTGCATTTACTCGAGTCTGTCGCCTTTCAGATCGGAACGGCAATCCAGCGTATGAGGCTTTCTGAATATCAACAAAAAAATGCTCTTTTAATGGAGCGTAACCGCCTCGCTCAGGAGCTTCACGATTCAGTCAATCAAATGCTGTTTTCCGTCAGTTTAACTGCCAAAGCTGCGAAGACACTAACAAAAGATGAAAATTTACAGCAGATGATTGATTTCATCCAAAACCTATCACAGGACGCGCTCGCAGAAATGAAAGCGTTAATTTGGCAGCTTCGCCCCGGAGGATTGGAAAAAGGGTTGGCTGAAGCCATTAAAAGCTATGGTGCGCTCATTGGATTGAAGATCATTTTTACACAAAAAGGCTGTCCTGTTCTGACTGATGAGCAGGAGCATATGCTATGGCGTGTCGTACAGGAAGCTTTAAATAACTGCAAAAAGCATGCCGGAACGGATACGGCGTATGTTAGTCTGACTGCTTCTTTGTGCCATGCGGAGCTGGATATCATCGATCATGGGGCAGGATTTCGCTATGAAGCCCATGCCGATCTGCCTTCACTTGGCATCAAGGGTATGAAAGAACGAGCGGAAAAAGCCGGAGCTAAGTTTTGGATTGAGTCAGCGCTTGGAACTGGAACAAAGCTGTCCATCAGGCTTCCGCTAACAAGCCGAAAAGGAGGGGCGGTATGAAAATTGTCATTGCTGATGATCATCATGTTGTCAGAAAGGGTCTGCGTTTTTTCTTTGCCACCCAGGATGATATTGAAGTTGTCGGAGAAGCTGCAACTGGAATAGAAGCTCTCCGTGTCATCGAAGAGACAAAGCCGGATCTTGTGCTAATGGATCTGTCTATGCCCGAGATGGACGGCATTCAAGCCATTAAAAAAGCAATACAGCAATTTCCGGATACGAATATCATTGTGCTGACGAGCTACTCTGATCAGGAGCACGTCATCCCCGCGCTTCAGGCAGGCGCGAAGGCGTATCAATTAAAGGATACGGAGCCCGAGGAATTGGTGAAAACACTAAGACAAGTGCATGCTGGCGAATACAAGCTTTCTACAGCTATTATGCCCCATGTGCTGACACATATGAAAAATCAGCACGACCCGGAAAAAGAAAAATACTATCAATTAACAAGAAGGGAAAAAGACGTTCTGACTGAAATAGCGAACGGGAAAAGCAATAAAGAAATCGCAGCAGCCTTGTTTATTTCAGAAAAAACAGTAAAAACCCATGTATCGAATCTTTTAGCAAAACTTGAAGTGGCCGATCGCACGCAAGCAGCGCTTTTCGCAGTGAAATATAACCTGAATGGAGAGATCTTAAAATGAACATGTTAGTCATAAATGGCACGCCTAGAAAACATGGCAGAACAAGAATTGCAGCATCCTATATTGCAGCTCTGTATCACACGGATTTGATTGATCTAAGCGAGTTTGTATTGCCGGTTTTTAACGGTGAAGCGGATCAATCTGAACTGTTGAAGGTACAGGAGCTTAAGCAACGCGTTACAAAAGCGGATGCGATTGTATTATTATCGCCTGAATATCACAGCGGCATGAGCGGCGCTTTAAAAAATGCCTTGGATTTTCTAAGCAACGAACAATTCAAATATAAGCCCGTTGCATTATTGGCAGTAGCGGGAGGCGGAAAAGGCGGCATCAATGCGCTGAACAATATGAGAACTGTGATGCGGGGTGTCTACGCCAATGTCATCCCAAAGCAGCTGGTGCTTGATCCGGTGCATATTGATGTTGAAAATGCTACAGTGGCTGAAAACATTAAGGAAAGCATAAAAGAGCTTGTCGAAGAACTCAGCATGTTCGCAAAAACAGGAAATCCCGGCGTCTAAACGCCGGGATTTGTTTATGTGAGAAGGGCTATTTGATCTTCATAAGTCAGCTCAGTGGCATGATCAATATAACGGAGAAGGGAATACAGCATCTTTTCTAAAACGGCGTAATCCTGTTCAAAATGATACGCATGCAGAAAATGCTCAATTCGTTTTGATAACAAATCGTCCTCTGTACGCACCATTAAAATTAATAAATTATCCCATTGAGAACGATGGGTGTAATAAAGCGCTTTATCGTAATCGGCATAATCCATGAATCGCTTCTCCTTTCTTGGGTGAGAAGTTCATGATTAGTTTATGCCGCATCCTCTGTTATTGACGGGGCAAAACTTGCCGTCTGCGTCAGTAAAGGGGTAGCAATATGAGGGAGACATAAAATCAAAATGCCTGAATGAAGATATCGCTTTTGGTAAACCTATGAGGGAACATATTCTGGGTACAGGAGACTGAAAAAATGAAATCTCTGCCGTATACCATTGCGCTTCTTTTTTGCGGATTGATTATCGTGTCAATGGCTGCAAAAGGTCATTCAACGGACACAAACGAGTCCGTTCAAAAGTGGGAACAGCTTGCCTGGAGCAAAATTCAGGATGAATATAAGGGTGCTTCATTTTCTGATTATGCTTATATGGGGCGTACAGAGGTGAATGATCAGCAGACGAAAGATGTCTTTCGGGTGACAGTCAGACAAAAAGATGACACTTTTTCTGTTCGGGCCGAAGTCTATTTTCATCCGGTGACAAATCATATGATCAGCATCAACGTCTTTAGGCTCTAATAAAAAACTGTACAGCCGTTAAGGCCGCACAGTTTCTGTTTTTAGAAATATCGTTTTGCACCGAGATAGCGCTGTTTCCAGTAAGAGTTATTCATATTGGAAATGACAACTCCGGAATCGTTGGCATTTATGAATTCCCCGTTGCCTAGGTAAATTCCGACGTGGGAAGGGCCGGCTTTATATGTTGTAAAGAAAACGAAATCTCCGACAGCAGGCTGGCTAACTGATTTCATTGTGTTCCAATATCCCGCTGCCGTTAATCTAGATACGGATGTGACTTTGTTCAGTACATAGTAAATGAATCCGCTGCAGTCAAACCCGGACGGTGTCGTGCCTCCCCAGCGATACGGAACCCCAAGCTGCGCTTTAGCGGCCGAAATCATTGTGTTAATCTTCGCACTCGTTGAGCTGGTGGTGTTTGAAGAACCGGATGAAGACGATGATGAAGCTTTTCCGGAAATGACCAGCTTTTGGCCAACCTGCAAGACATCCGTTTTTAAATTGTTTTTCTCACGAATCTGCTGAGCTGTTACATTAAATTTTTGTGCAATCACCCATAAGGAATCACCGCTTTTCACCGTGTATGTAGTCGTCGTGCCGGAGCTTGCATTTGACGAAGAAGACGACGATGATGAAGAGCCTGAAGATGCTTTACCTGTCAGCTTCAATACTTGTCCAACGTAAAGCACATCTGATTTCAGATTGTTGATATTTCGGATTTGCTGTACAGTCAGGTTATAGTTATTTGCGATTTTCCAAAGTGAATCACCGCTTTTAACGGTATATTTAGTTGTTGCTGAAGTTTGGTTCGATTTGGATGAATTGTCTTTAGAAGACGTATCAGAGCCGCTTGATTTTGTTTTCAACACCTGATTCACGTAAATGGTGTCTGATTTTAAGTTGTTCAAGACCTTCAATTCAGCGATGGACATATTGACTTTGTTTGCAATTTTCCAAAGTGAATCTCCAAGCTGCACCTTATATGTTCCCGTAGAAGATGAAGAACTTGAACTCTTATTAGAACTGCTTTTTGAACTTGAGCTTGAACTCTTATTGGAACTGCTTTTTGTACTGGAACTTGAAGAAACAGTACCGGACACCTTTAATTTCTGCCCAGCACGAATTAAATCGCTGCTTAGTCCGTTTAATTTTTTCAGTTCCTGCACCGTCATTTTAAACTCATTTGCGATCAGCCAAAGTGAATCTCCGCTTTTCACTGTGTAAACAGAACTTCCGCTCTTCTTGGTTGTTGAGCTTGAAGTAGATGAAGAAGTGCTGGATTTGCTGCCTGGAATAGTAAGCGTCTGGCCGATCGACAGAACAGTAGTCGAAAGATGATTGGCGGATGTGAGGGCCGCCACACTTGTGTTATAGGTTTGGGCCAGTTTCCATAAAGAATCTCCGCTTTTGACCTTAATCGTTGCTGCTTCAGCTGGTGTCACTACTAAAGTTGTGCCGACAATCGCAGATGCTGTCAGCCCTGCTGCTAATTTCTTTTTCATCTTAGCTCTCCTTTTTCCCCCAATGATTTTGCATTTGCTGTTTCTTTTTTATATCGGCACATTTGTCTCATCGTTTTGCCTTTTTATAAAATTAGCCATATTATCTTAACAATAAGGGGGAAAAAGGGCATAAAAAAAAGAAGGAATCTTGATTCATTCCTTCATTTTTAAAAGCTTCATGATATCTTCTTTGTTTTTGACGAGGTCGCGCAGTGTGTATCTGTCTAAAACTGCGAGGTAGGCCAAAAGCGCTTCATTCAGCACATGTTTTAAGCCGCACACCGGGGAAATAACGCAGAGATTCTTGTTCGCATCAAAACATTCAACAATATTAAAATCGTCCTCCGTTTTTCTGACAACCTCACCGATGTTGATGTCTTCAGGGTCCATGCCTAATCGTATGCCGCCGCCCCGTCCGCGTATCGTTTCTACGTAGCCGAGCTGGCCGAGCCTGTATATGACTTTCATGAGATGATTTTTTGAAATAGAATACGTTTCGGCAATCTGTTTTATATTTGAAAGTTCTCCGGGACGCTCTGCAGCCAGAAAAATCAACACTCTTAATGAATAATCTGTATAATTGGTTAACTTCATAATAAGACCTCAGAATAAGACATTTTCTATATCTTATCATAATCGATTGAAAAATGAAAAAAAAGGAATTAAAAAACATGCACCCAGCTGGGTGCATGTTTTTTGCTTACATGTCATTCGGCGGATTTTGGTTTTTACGGTTTTTTTCGATTTCTGTGTTTTGCATTTTGCGTTCAAATGTAGACAGATAACGTGATGCAAAATCCTTACCGCCAAGGCCGAAGGATAAACCAAAAGCAAGTGCGAAGCCGCTAAGTACGATGATGAACGCGGAATTGACGATTGTCGCAGCGACACCAAGCTGATCCAGGGCCATAAAGAAAGCAAGTGCGATAATCGTATATTTAGCAATAGGCGCTAAAGACTTGAATTCCTGGCCTTTTATCATGCTTGAGAGCACTTTTCTCACCAATTCTCCTGCGTAAAGGCCGAGTCCGAGAATGAATACTGCGACAAGGACATTCGGCAGATACGCGATGATGCCGGTGGCAATTTCTACGAGGAAGTGCAGCCGAACAATTTGAAGCGCCTCAGCTGTAAAGAGCAGAATGACAATGATTTGCGCAATCATACCGACAACTTGAGACAAGGACAGCTTTGCAGGCGTTCCGGCTTCCATGCCCATTTTCCCTAAGACAGAATCAAAGCCTGCGCGATGGAGCAGTCCGGACACCATGGATTTCACCCATTTTCCTGCCCAGATACCCGCTAATACAAGCACGATGGCAATCATGATGTTCGGAAGCATGTTTAAAATCGTATTCAGCATAGAGACAGCTGGTTTTGAAATGCCGGCGACATCCAGCTGATCAAGCGCTGAAATGACCACCGGAATCATAATGAGCACATAAGCGATTGTTCCGATGACTGCTGAAAGGCTTGTGTCTTTTAAGTAAATTGATAAACCCATACGTGCCGCGAATCTTTCCGTGCCGATGCTTGCAAGGAAATTCGTAATGATATCACGGACAAGGCGGGCAACAAGCCAGCCGATTAATACGATAAGCGCCGCTGCAAATAATTTCGGCAGAAAAGCGAGCACGCTTTCCATCATATTTGTAAAAGGACCTGAAATGCCGCTGATTTTCAAAGAAGATAAGACCCCTGGCAGAAAAACAAGCAGCACGAGATAAAAGACAATTTGTGAAGCGGTATTGACAGCCTGGTGAATATCTTTTCCTTCAGACACCAAATTCCACTTGCGCAGTTTGTCACTCGTGTTCAGCTTCATCCCGATTTTTTTGACAAGGAAGCTCAAAACAGAGGCTGCAGCCCATCCTAACAGCAGAATGAGTCCGGCTTTCAGCACGCTTGGGATCGCAGCTGCAATCGCCGAAAGCATACTGACAAACGGCGATGCCACTGTTGTCAGGTGCAAAATGTTAAAGAATAAAATAAAGACGATGATCAGTGCGATAAAATAAACGACCTTGCTTATCACTTTTTCTGAGGAATAGCGTGAAGGCTTTTTCCCAGCAAAGAGCTTGTCGTCGATTTTTGTTTTGCTGAGTCCTTTGTATACCGCTTTTTCAATGATTTTAGCAATAGCCCAGCCGATTAATAAGACGAGTAAAGCAATGATTACGTTTGGCAGCTTACTGAGATAAGAAGAAAGCACGTCTGCTACATTCAATTGGTATCGCTCCTTTTTCGTAGTATGGTGTGTGTTTACCCACTGATCCAATAAGCAAACAGATGAATGTGCCGGGGGAATTTTTTCTTGCCCGAGTGAGACTATCATCTTTTGTATGGCGGGCTCATACATTATAGATAAGTCCAAGTAGGGGGGATTCGGTTGAACGCGGAGGAGAAGAAGGGATTACAGCGGGCAATTGAGGAAATTACCGAAATTGCAAAAGGATTCGGCCTTGATTTCTACCCGATGAGATATGAAATCTGCCCGGCTGAAATTATTTATACATTTGGCGCGTACGGGATGCCGACAAGATTCAGCCACTGGAGCTTCGGCAAGCAGTTTCATAAGATGAAGCTGCACTATGATCTAGGGTTAAGTAAGATCTATGAGCTGGTCATTAACTCAGATCCATGCTACGCTTTTTTACTGGACAGCAACTCACTGATCCAAAATAAATTGATTGTCGCACACGTTCTTGCCCATTGCGATTTCTTCAAAAACAACTGCCGTTTCCAAAACACGAAGCGCGATATGGTGGAAAGCATGGCGGCAACAGCTGAACGGATAAAACACTATGAACAGGTTCACGGGATAAAAGAAGTGGAATCTTTTTTAGATGCGATCCTTTCGATTCAGGAGCATATCGATCCGTCGTTGGTCCGACCAAAGCTTCAATGGAGTGTGGATGATGAGGAAGAGGAGATTGAAGAGGCAGCCACGCCTTACGATGATCTATGGTCTTTGGATGAAAAGAAACCGAAAAAACAAGTGAAAAAATCGAAAAAACCGTTCCCGCCGCGGCCTGAAAAAGATATCCTGCTTTTTATCGAGGAGCATTCCCGGGAGCTGGAGCCATGGCAGCGTGATATATTAACGATGATGAGAGAGGAAATGCTTTATTTCTGGCCTCAGCTGGAAACCAAGATTATGAATGAGGGCTGGGCTTCCTATTGGCACCAGCGAATTATACGTGAGCTTGATTTAACCTCTGATGAAGCGATCGAGTTCGCCAAGCTGAATGCAGGTGTCGTTCAGCCGTCCAAAACAGGTATTAATCCTTATTATTTAGGGCTGAAAATATTTGAAGACATTGAGGAGAGGTACAACAACCCGACGGAGGAAATGAAGAAAATGGGCGTGCAGCCTGACTCCGGCCGGGAGAAAATGTTTGAGGTCAGGGAGATTGAATCCGATATCTCTTTCATCCGCAATTATTTAACCAAAGAATTAGTCATGCGCGAGGATCTTTATTTATTTCAAAAACAGGGCCGAGATTATAAAATCATCGATAAACAGTGGAAGTCGGTGCGCGACCAGCTCGTAAGCATGCGGGTAAATGGCGGTTTTCCATATTTGACAGTAAACGACGGCGATTATATGAAAAATAACGAGCTCTATATTAAGCATTGGTATGAAGGAATAGAGTTAGATTTGAAATATTTGGAGAAGGTGCTTCCTTATTTATTCCAGCTTTGGGGAAGAAGCGTGCACATTGAGTCTGTGCTTGAGGATAAGGAAGTCATGTTTTCGTACGACGGAAAAGGTGTTCACCGCAGATATTTATAAAAAAGAGGATGCAGCGTTCTGCATCCTTTTTATTTTCCAGTTTTTAAAATCTTAAATATGATGTTTGCCTGGTCCGTATTGTTAATCAATCCGCGGAATTTTTCTTTTCCGGGGCCGTACGCGTATACCGGTACTTCTTCGCCGGTATGATCGGTACTCGTCCATCCGCTGTTGGAGCGAGTATTAAAAATCTTGATGATGGCTTTGTAGGCCCCTTTGCTTTTGTCAGCCTGTGCAGCTGCTTCAACGCTTTTGATTTCTTCAGATGTGACTTTCAGATTGCCATAGCGGGCGAGCACATCTTTAACCGGCTTGCCTTCACTGATTTTTTTGGCCATGAATTCAGGTGTTTTCTTAGCGGAGAGAATCGGTTCTGCGTGCCAATTCTTTTCCCCGTTTGCGCCAATGGTAAAGCCGCCGGTTGTATGGTCAGCAGTTGCAATCACAAGTGTATGTTTGTCTTTTTTCGCAAATTCAATCGCGGCTTTATAGGCCTGTTCAAAATCTTTAACCTCGCTCATGGCTCCTACTGTATCATTGTCATGGGCCGCCCAGTCAATCTGGCTCCCTTCGACCATCAAGAAAAATCCTTTTTTATTTTGGTTCAGGCGATCAATTGCTGAAACCGTCATGTCTTTGAGAGACGGTGTTTTACTGTCACGGTCGAGCGCTTTAGCAAGCCCTCCATCTGCGAAAAGCCCGAGCACCTGCTGATCTTTATTTTTTTTCAATGCTTGTTTAGTTGTCACATAGCTGTAGCCGGCTTGTTTGAATTCCTTTGTCAAGTTTCTGTCCTTGCGGTTAAAATAAGATTTTCCGCCGCCGAGCAGCACGTCTATTTTATGTTTGCCTTTTATTTTGTCATCCATATAGCTGTTGGCGATTTGGTCCATGTTTTTCCGTGATTCATTGTGGGCGCCATATGCGGCTGGAGTGGCGTGGTTAATTTCAGACGTGGCGACAAGCCCTGTTGACTTGCCTTGCTGTTTGGCCTCTTCAAGTACAGATTTCACTTTTTTTCCGTTTTTATCGACGCCAATTGCATTGTTATATGTCTTAACGCCTGTCGCTAATGCTGTTCCGGCTGCTGCTGAATCTGTAATATTATAGTCAGGGTCATCCGGATGCGTCATCATCATGCCTGTCAGGTTCCGGTCAAATTCTGTTAACTTCGGGTTATTCGGTGTGTCACCGTTATTTTTCATGGAACGGTAGGCTCTTATGTAAGGCGTCCCCATGCCGTCGCCTATCATCACAATGACATTTCTGATCTCAGCTTTGTCTTGTTTTTTGGCGCTGGCCTTTTCTGTTTGCTGAAGCTCAGCTCCGGCAAAGATTCCAGCTGTAAGGACAGAAACAGCGGCGATTGGCAGAAGTTTTGATTTCATATTTTGAAACAAACTCATTTTTTTCATGCCTCCTTTAATGTATTCCGTTTATCATGTTAGGGAAATTTTGTTAAATGCGGCTGCTGATCATGTAAACAATAAGTAAAGCCTTGTAAGGAAATGAAAAAACGCTTTTCGTTATCTTGCCTTATTTGATGTAAAGCATTCATTTTTCAGAAAAATCTTTACCTCTCTGTCTTTGCATGATATGTTTGTTTAAATAAAAAAACTGCGGATAACCACAGCTCTCCTCGAATATTCTTTATCACTCATTTTTCCGATATATGAGCCGACCCCGAAAGTTTTTCATTTATTTCCTTTATGTTGAAAAACATCCCATAAAACATGACAAAAGCACTCGTTTTTTGTCACCTTTGCAACGAAAATGAAATATTTAATACCCTTAAAAACTTTTTTTTAGAACGAATAATTAAGAAATTTGTCACATGAAGTCAAGACTATTTCTGATGGGAATCTATCCTTATAATAGAAATCAATAAGATTAATTTAAAAAAAGAGATACATATATAGAGAGTTAACATTTGGGGAGGAAAATATGAAAAAGCAAATCATTACAGCTACGACAGCAGTTGTTTTAGGATCGACGTTATTTGCAGGAGCGGCATCTGCACAAAGCATTAAGGTGAAAAAAGGCGACACGTTATGGGATCTTTCAAGAAAATACGACACAACGATCAGTAAAATTAAATCAGAGAACCACCTTCGTTCAGACATTATTTATGTGGGACAAACTTTATCGATTAACGGCAAATCTACAAGTTCAAAAAGCAGCAGTTCTTCTACCTCTTCTTCTACATACAAAGTAAAGAGCGGGGACAGCCTTTGGAAAATTTCAAAAAAATACGGCATGACAATCAATGAACTGAAGAAGCTGAATGGCTTAAAATCAGATTTGCTTCGTGTTGGACAAGTCCTGAAACTGAAAGGTTCAACTAGTTCAAGCAGCTCCAGCTCATCAAAAGTGTCATCGTCTTCCACTTCTACTTATAAAGTGAAGAGCGGAGACAGCCTTTCTAAAATTGCGAGCAAATATGGTACTACGGTTAGCAAATTAAAAAGCTTAAACGGCTTAAAATCAGATGTAATCTATGTCAACCAAGTATTGAAGGTGAAAGGAACAAGCACAAGCAGCTCAAAACCTGCTTCATCTTCATCATCTTCAAGCAGCAAAACGTCATCTACATCACTTAATGTGAGCAAACTGGTTTCTGATGCAAAAGCGTTAGTCGGAACGCCATATAAATGGGGCGGAACGACAACTTCCGGCTTTGACTGCAGCGGATTCATTTGGTACGTACTGAATAAACAAACAAGTGTGGGCAGAACAAGCACTGCAGGATACTGGAGTTCTATGAAGAGCATTGCCAGCCCGTCTGTTGGTGATTTCGTCTTCTTCACAACATATAAATCCGGCCCTTCTCACATGGGGATTTACATTGGAAACAACAGTTTCATTCATGCAGGATCAGACGGCGTACAAATCAGCAGTCTGAACAACAGCTACTGGAAGCCTCGTTACCTCGGTGCGAAAAGATTCTAATTTTTAGAGAAAACCCGTTCATTGGAACGGGTTTTTTTCATTAGACGGAGCACAGGCGTTTTGGTTGCTCCTAAAAATGAAAATGTGATAAAAAATCCAAGAATTTTTTTTCTTTCTTATTTTCATAAAGGGCAATCGCGTAAGCGCCGGCATAGGGCAGCTGTACAGACTGATAAGGAATTCTGATCATCTGTTTCTCTGCTAACTCACGCTTTACTGTAGATAAAGGCAGAAATGAAACTCCGAGTCCTTCCTTGATAAACCGTTTCGTTATATGTGTTTGAGTGACCTTCATTGTTCTCACAAATGGAAATGTCATTCTGACTTGACGGAGCAAGTCGTCCCAGTAATCAGGATGATTGTGGGTCAAAAGCAGGTATTGTTCGAGCACCTCTTTGGCATCAATTTCGTTGTCTTCTATGAAACGCTTATCGGGCGGGGCAACAAGGACGACAGGGTCTTTGTATAAGCAGTGGCAGCTTAAAGAAGAAGACTGTACCTTTAAACAGCTTAGTCCGATATCTGCTTCCCCGGCTTTAATCAGTGACGCGATTTCCGCTGATTCGAAAATCGTAACCGCCATTTCTGTTTCCGTATTCATTGCTGTGTACCGTTTCATGACAGAAGGAAGCACAGTATCTGCAATAAGCGGAGAAACCGCGAGCTGTAAGGTTTGAGAGTAGCCTTGTCTCACTCTGTGAAGTTCTGCCATGCTGTTTTCATAATCATCAAGAAGCCTGAGCGCATACGGCAAATACGCCCTGCCTTCATCAGTCAGCTGGATTTGCCTGCCTTTACGCTCGAACAGCTTGCAGCTGATTTCTTTTTCTAATTGCTTGATATGTACGGTCACAGTGGGCTGAGATAAGAAAAGCGTTTCCGCCGTTTTTCGGAAGTTTTCATATTTTGCAGCGGTCACAAAGGTGTGAAGCCATTTGAAATCCATTTCTATTCTCCCTCTGATTAATATTTTTAATTAATTCCCTTTAAAATATTCATTATTTTTTAAATATTATATTTACTATAATAACAGAAAAGGATAGGGGGAATACAAATGGTACATTACGGATTAAAGGGAATTACATGTGTAGAAACATCCATCAGCCATATTGATGGTGAAAAAGGGCGTCTGATTTACAGAGGACATCATGCAAAAGACATCGCACTGAATCATAGCTTTGAAGAAGCGGCTTATTTGATTTTATTTGGAAAACTGCCTTCAACTGAAGAATTGCAGGTATTTAAAGATAAGCTGGCTGCGGAACGGAATCTTCCGGAACACATTGAGCGCTTGATTCAATCACTGCCAAACAACATGGACGATATGTCGGTGCTGAGAACGGTTGTTTCAGCATTGGGGGAAAATACGTACACATTCCATCCGAAAACAGAGGAAGCAATCCGGCTGGTTGCAATCACGCCTTCTATCATTGCATACAGAAAAAGATGGACGCGCGGTGAACAAGCAATTGCACCTTCTTCCCAGTACGGACATGTCGAAAACTACTATTATATGCTCACAGGTGAACAGCCTTCAGAGGCAAAAAAGAAAGCGCTTGAAACCTATATGATTCTGGCCATGGAGCACGGCATGAACGCATCCACTTTTTCGGCACGAGTCACGTTATCAACAGAGAGTGATTTAGTGTCAGCCGTCACGTCTGCTCTCGGCACGATGAAAGGTCCGCTGCACGGAGGCGCTCCTTCTGCGGTGACAAAAATGCTTGAAGACATTGGAGAAAAAGAACATGCTGAAGCATATCTGAAAGAAAAACTCGAAAAAGGAGAGCGCTTGATGGGATTCGGCCACAGGGTGTACAAAACAAAAGACCCGCGGGCAGAAGCTTTAAGACAGAAAGCAGAAGAGGTGGCCGGCAATGACCGTGATCTTGATCTTGCGCTGCATGTAGAAGCAGAAGCGATTCGTTTGCTTGAAATCTACAAACCGGGACGAAAGCTGTACACAAATGTTGAATTTTACGCGGCTGCAGTGATGAAGGCCATCGATTTTGACGATGAATTGTTTACTCCGACCTTTTCAGCAAGCCGAATGGTAGGGTGGTGCGCCCATGTGCTGGAACAGGCAGAAAACAACATGATTTTCCGCCCGTCAGCGAAATATACCGGTGCCATTCCCGAGGAAGTTCTTTCATAACATATTTTGGCGTTTATTCATTTCTGTCGTGTGGTAACGTTCAGTATCAACCACATGTCTAGGAGTGATGAATGTGAACCCAATGGACAGACAAACAGAAGGACAAGAACCGCAGCATCAGGACAGACAGCCGGGCATTGAATCAAAAATGAACCCGCTGCCGCTGTCAGAGGACGAGGATTATCGAGGAAGCGGAAAACTGAAAGGAAAAGTCGCGATCATTACTGGAGGCGACAGCGGAATAGGGAGAGCAGCAGCTATTGCCTTTGCTAAAGAGGGGGCTGATATCTCCATTCTATACTTAGACGAGCATTCGGACGCAGAGGAAACACGTAAACGGATCGAAAAGGAGAATGTCCGCTGCCTGCTTATCCCGGGAGATGTCGGGGACGAGAACCATTGTGAACAAGCTGTGCAGCAAACAGTGGACCATTTTGGTAAACTTGATATCTTAGTGAATAACGCCGCTGAACAGCATCCGCAGGACAGCATTCTTAATATTTCAACAGAACAGCTGGAAAAAACCTTTCGCACAAATATTTTTTCCATGTTTCATATGACGAAGAAAGCTTTGCCTCACCTGGAAGAGGGGAGTGCCATTATTAATACGACATCGATTACCGCTTATGAAGGGGATACGGCGTTAATTGATTATTCCAGCACAAAGGGTGCGATTGTCTCCTTTACGCGTTCCATGGCGAAGTCGCTTGCAGATAAAGGCATCAGAGTGAATGCGGTGGCGCCCGGTCCGATTTGGACACCGCTTATTCCGGCGACATTCCCTGAGGAAAAAGTGAAACAGCACGGCTTGGATACCCCAATGGGAAGACCGGGACAGCCGGTTGAGCATGCAGGCGCCTATGTTCTGCTGGCGTCTGACGAATCTTCCTATATGACAGGGCAGACCATTCATGTGAATGGCGGCCGTTTTATTTCAACGTAATCAACGAAAAACCAGCTCTAGAGCTGGTTTTTTTGTGCGGTAAAAAATTAAAAATAAAAAATTTGTCGATTTTTCTAACAATTTTGTTTTCATTTTTGCAATTTTATATATAATATTGAGTAGGAGAAAGGAATGATTCGCGACCAGTACAAATATAGTAGAAAAAAAGAAAAATGACCATTGTTGCTCATAAATTCAGAAAATTCAAATAAAATATATAAAAATAGATGATCGGGAGTTGAAGGGGAATGAAAGGGAGCGTTTTTAGGAAGAAAAGCATTCAGGATTTAATCGCTGCGACGAGCGGTGAAAAGTCTTTAAAAAGAGAATTAGGGGCATTTGATTTAACGTTGCTTGGAATCGGCGCCATTATTGGCACAGGGATTTTTGTTCTGACGGGAACAGGTGCAGTCACGGCCGGTCCCGGGCTGACGATTTCATTTGTTGTGGCGGCGCTGGCTTGTTTATTCGCCGCCCTGTCTTACGCGGAATTTGCGTCAAGTGTGCCTGTTTCAGGTTCGGTGTATACATTCACTTATGCGACATTGGGAGAGCTTATGGCCTTTATTATCGGGTGGGATTTAATTTTAGAATACATGCTGGCGGTAAGTGCAGTGTCGGTCGGCTGGTCTGGTTATTTCCAATCGTTTTTATCAGGGCTCGGCATTCATCTTCCGGTTGCTTTAACAGCGGCACCGGGCGCAGTGAAAGGCACCTTTACCCTGTTTAATCTTCCTGCATTCGTCATTGTAATGGCGATCACATATTTGCTTTATTTAGGCATCAAAGAATCAAAAAGAGTCAACAATATCATGGTTATCTTGAAGATACTGGTTGTTCTGCTGTTTATCGCGGTGGCAGCCGTTTACGTGAAGCCGCACAACTGGCAGCCGTTTATGCCAATGGGCTTTGGCGGCGTGTTCAGTGCAGCGGCGCTCGTATTCTTTGCTTTTATCGGATTTGACGCTGTATCCTCTGCTGCGGAAGAAACGAAAAATCCCGCGAAGGATCTGCCTAAAGGCATTATTTTCTCTTTATTGGTTTGCACGATTTTATATGTCACCGTATCAGCGATCATGACTGGGGTTATCCCGTTTGCTCAATTTGCGGGTGTGGATCATCCGGTTTCTCTAGTTCTTCAAAGCGCAGGGCAAAATTGGGTGGCAGGCATCATTGATATTGGCGCCGTGCTGGGAATGACAACAGTTATGCTCGTCATGCTTTACGGGCAGACACGCGTCATGTTTGCCATGTCGCGTGACGGGCTTGTGCCGGGCTCACTTTCTAAAGTGCATCCAAAGCACAAAACACCTTATGTAGCCACTTGGTTTTTCGGAACGATGTCGGCGCTTCTCGGCTCACTTGTTCCGCTGGATGAACTTGCAAAGCTGGTGAACATCGGGACGCTGTCGGCATTTGTACTGATTTCTGTGGCAGTTATCGTTTTGAGAAAGAAGCAACCGGATCTTCCGAGAGCCTTTAAATGCCCGGGAGTTCCGTTTATCCCAGGCCTGGCGATTCTGTTCTGCCTGTTCTTGATTTTAAATCTGGGGTGGGTGACGATTGTTCGCTTCCTAGTGTGGCTGTTAATCGGCTTGGTAATCTATTTCCTGTATTCAAGAAAGCATTCAAAATTAAATCAATAACCTTTTGATAAAGAGAGCGGCCATACAGGCCGCTCTCTTTTCTGTTCTTGGCAAATGAATCTATAGAAATGAAGACAAAAATAAGAGATAATATAGGCTGGAAAGGAAGTGACGTTTATTGTCTGAGCAAAAACCAGTCCAATGGGCTTCGAAAATCGGTTTCGTCATGGCAGCGGCCGGCTCGGCTATCGGCTTGGGCGCGATTTGGAAGTTCCCTTACGTAGCGGGGACCAATGGGGGAGGAGCCTTTTTTCTTATCTTCGTGTTATTTACCATCCTCTTAGGCTATCCGCTTTTGGTGGGGGAATTTATTTTTGGAAGACGGAACCAGACGAATGCCATTGATGCATATAAAAAAGAAGCGCCGCGATCAGCTTGGTTTCTTACAGGGTGGATCGGCGTAGCCGCGTGTTTCTTAGTGCTGTCGTTTTACAGTGTAATCGGGGGATGGATTTTGCTGTATATCGTGAAAACAGCGTCAGGATCACTGTCCGGGCTTTCTCAAGCACAGTATGGCGCTCTTTTTGCTTCTATTATCCAAAATCCGGTGCAGACGCTCGCGGCTCAGCTTGTCTTTATGGTACTTACTGTCATCGTTGTCGCAAGAGGGGTTCAAAAAGGGATTGAACGGGTAAGCGCGGTGATGATGCCGATTTTGTTTTTATTGTTTATTCTGCTCGTTCTTCGGTCTCTTACGCTTAATGGTGCAATGGAAGGCGTAAAGTTTCTGCTTGTGCCTCATTTCGGCGATTTGACTCCGGAATCCATATTATTCGCGCTGGGACAGGCCTTCTTTACGTTAACACTGGGGGTTTCGGTGATGGTGACCTACAGCTCCTATTTGCCGAAAACACAAAATATCCCTCGTTCGGCAGCCTCCATTGTCTTGATGAATATCATTGTGACACTCTTGGCAGGTTTGGCTATTTTTCCGGCGGTTTTCTCATTCGGTTTTCAGCCAAATGAAGGACCGACACTGCTGTTTACAGTGCTTCCGGCCGTTTTTGAACAGCTTCCGTTCGGCACGTTGTTTTTTATCGGCTTTCTCGTTGCATTTTTATTTGCAGCCTTAACCTCAGCATTTTCGATGGTTGAAATTATCGTTGCCACAATCGGAAAAGGGGACGAAAAGAAGAGAAAAAAGCTGTCATGGACGAGCGGGCTTTTGATCTTTTTGGTCGGAATCCCATGCTGCTTGTCTTATGGCGTATTGAGTGATGTGCACCTATTTGGCAAAACATTTTTTGATATTGCCGATTTTACCGTCAGCAATGTTTTGATGCCTTCAGGCGCTCTGTTAATTTCTCTATTTATCCCGCTGAAAATTTCGAAAAGCGAACTCTTGGCTGAAATGCGAAATGGATCAAATGCAGGTAAAGCATTCTTTTACACGTGGTTTTATTTGCTTCGTTTTATCGTGCCGCTTGCCATTATTATCGTGTTCTTAAATTTAATCGGAATTTTATCATTTTAAAAAACAGGCTCCGTTTCCGGGGCCTGTTTTTTATTTAATAAGATGATATCAACGGTGCCCATGCCGTTTTCAGTTTTTGGATGCCGAGCCTGATGTCCTCTTCTGACAAACCGCCATAACCGATTAAGACAGAAGCAAAAGGCGTCTGTTCTTTATATGAGGGAGACACGGGATAGATAGTTACACCGTGGTCTGCGGCTGCTTGTATTGCTTCTTCCTCACTTGCTGGAAACAAAAGGCGCAGCAGAATGTGAAGCCCCGAGTTCTTACCGAGAATCTCAACGGTGTTTCCCAGTTCAGAGCGAATGGCTTCTAACAGGATAGCGTGTTTTTTTCGGTATAAGCTTCTCATTCTATTTATGTGTTTTTGCCACTCTCCGGTTTCGATGAAGTCTGCCAGTGCCAATTGCGAGTGGGCAGAAACGGTCTGCTTCATTAACTGAGCATTGTTTTGGATCGGTTCCATGAGTTCAGGGGGCACAATCATGAAGCTGAGCCCAAGGAAGGCAGAAGTGACTTTGAAAAAGTGCCCAGATATATGACTCTGCCATTCGGATCAAGACCCTGTAAAGACGGAATGGGATGGCCGCTGTAGCGAAATTCTCCATCGTAATCATCTTCTATAATGAATGAATTTGTTTCTGCCGCCCATGCCAGCAGCTCCTGTCTGCGGGTAATCGTCATAATGGTCCCAATCGGAAACTGATGCGAAGGAGTCGTATACATGAGATAAGGATTCTGACGGTAGAGCTCATCCGGCAGGACGCCTTCTGCATCAGAACAAATCGGAGTGACATCCATGTGATTTGCTTCAAACATCCTTCTTGAACGGTGAAAGCCCGGTTCTTCAAAGCCGATTTTTGTACCTGGCTTTAGCGAAAGGCAAAGAATTTGCAGAAGCACGGTGGTTCCTGCGCCGATGATAATCTGGCCGGGTTCACAATTTACTCCCCGAGACAGCCTGACGAATCGGGCAATCATGTGCCTGAGTTCGTATTCTCCTTGAGGGTCGCCAGAGGTGTGAAACGATCCGGAATAGCGATTAAGACTTTTTACTATGCTTTTTCTCCATGCGTTAAAGGGAAAGAGGGTCGGATCAACGCTGCCCTGATGGAAGTCAATAGCAGGTGCGTTTTTTTGATGTAATCCCGGCTGTACAGACTGCTGAAAATGGTCAGGAGCTGTCGGGAATCCTGGTTCTACTTCCGCCGCGAACCAGCCGATTTTCGGCTTGCTTTTGACATAGCCCTCAGCAGTTAATTGCTCATAAGCTCGTTCTATAGTTGCCGTGCTGACATCGAGCAAGCTGGAGAGCCTGCGTTTTGACGGAAGTCTTGTTCCCTTTGTGATTCGCGCATGTGAAATTTCTTGTTTAAAAAAGGTATAAAGCTGTTCATACAGCGGTGTTTTGCTCTTTTTATCAAGAAACGGCGTAATATCCATCTCATGTCTCCTTTGTAGCTGGCATGGTCATTTTTTCTGATATTGGCTATTTGGCAAATGCCATTTATTAGCTATGATCATTGTAACGAAAGGAAAGGGGATTGAGAAGATGATCCATATGAAACAATTAACCTCGAAAGAAGAATGGGCTGAGTCGTATCCGATTATGAGTGAATTGAGAACAGAACTGGATATAGAGACGTATTTACAAAGGCTTGAAGCCTGTGTGCAGAAAGAATCGTATATGCTGTTTGCCTTATATGAAAATACAGCAATCAGAGCGCTGTGCGGGGCTCTGCCGAGAGTTTCCATTCATAAAGGAGAGCACTTGTGGATTGCGGATCTTGTTACAACGGCACCTTGCCGATCAAAGGGATACGGCAAAATGCTTTTGGATTATGCCTCAGACTGGGCGAGAAAAGCCGGACTCGGTTTTGTCAGTCTTTCATCTGGCCTGCAGCGTAAAGACGCACATCGATTTTATACAGATAAAATGGGTTTTACTATAGAAAGTTATTTGTTCCGAAAACCGGTATAACGAAAAAAGACGCCTGAAAAGGCGTCTTTTTTAAAAGCCAAACTGTAAATTCGTATCTACAGATACAATGGTATACACACAAATAATCACAAAGAGATTAAGGATGACGCCGAGCAGGCCTGGACCTGTGCGCCCTCTCTTGATGAAGAGTTCAACAACGCCGAACGGAACGGCAGCCATGGCGAACGGAAGCATTTGATAGGAATAAAACGTGACGTTGCTGATAATGGCCAAATTCAGCAACAGCAGGGACAGAACCGCTGTCCCGACAGAGATCCAGCCGAATACATTGTGTTCTTTAAAAATTCTTACCAGTTCCATAATTCCACCTCGCCGACATTCGCTGATTTTACAGATTTATTTTTCAGCATGCGCTGGATTTCCTTGGTTGGCCCTGTAACGACCGAACCGTATACATTGACACCGTTTTTCTCTACATAATCTAATCGTTTATCTACATTCAGGTCTTTCCGTTTTGAAATGACCTGAGCCCATTTTTCGTGTTTGGACATGAATTTTAGGGCGTTGATAAACTGATCGCCATTCGACTTGCCTTTTGTATTAAGGGCGGCCAAGAACTTTGAATCCTTTCCAGGATAGCCAAGAGGTTCTGTGGAAGCTGTCTTATTTGTGTTTTTCTCTGTTTCGATTGCGTTCCACAAAAAGCTCACATCATAGCCTTTGAATTTGTTATACACGTCTTTTGTCGGATATGCACGGTCATATGAAAGGTAGACCTCTGATACCGTTCCTTCAGGCAATGTGCTTAACGTTTTTTCTGCTTTTGCGGTCGTTTGTTCAGACTTGTTTGAAGGATGTGTAAAGTAATGGCCGGTTTTATTCACTTCTAAGTCATAGTAGTTTACTGCCGGCGCTTTTACTTTGTTATAAAACATTTCAACCCGTTCATTCCCTACGGCAGCCGTCTTCGTGCCAATCTGCTTTTGCAGCGGGAATTCCGTATTCATTCCAAATAGCTTCACTTGGCTTTTCAGTCCGGAAGTATCAACAAGAACATTCGGCATGGTCAGGGCTACAGTGACTGCGGCAGTTTCCATAAACTCATTGCCGGTGCTGTGTTTCCCACCCATTCCGTAATAGAGGTAGCTTCCCAGCGTACAAAGCGGCAAAATCATCAATGTCGAAATGACGGCAAGCACAGAAATTCGCAAATAAGACTTGCGTTTGCCGTAGGCTAAAATCGCTTTTTGTTTTTCAGGACTGATGCTGAGATCCCAATCGTTATCGTCCTCTAGTTCGCTGTCAATCAGTTCCTGATATACTTCGAGCTTCTCAAGTTCTTCCTCAAATGCAGTCATTTCCTGGTCGCTCATTTCCCCATTTTTATATTGATCAAAACGCTTTTTAAATTCTTCATTCATCATTAACACCTCTATTATAAAGTGCTTTCAGCCGCTGTCTGGCACGAAATAAAACACTTTTAAAATTCGCCTCTGAAATATTCATAATATGGGATGCTTCTTTGTAGTTTAACTCTTTTAAATAATATAGCGTTAAGGCCTCCCGATAATTATCGGGGAGCTCGGACATATAACCAGTCAGCACTTCCTTTATCTCTACCTGATGGGCAGGACTTTGAACAGCATTTTGAAAGAGGCTTCCGATTAAGTCATCAGAAATGGTTACTTCTTTCTTATGCTTTCTGACGTAATCAATGAAGGCGTTTCGCGCCACTTGAAAAAGCCAGGGCTTTACTTTGCTGTGATCATAGGAGTGAATGTGTATGTATGCCCGCATAAAGGTTTCCTGCAGCAAGTCTTCAGCAAGATGCTTGTCTTTTGTCATGGAGAGCAGGAACCTGTAAACATCATTCATGTACATTTGGTAAATTTCATCGATCGTCACTGCCTTTTCTCCCCTCTATGTTATACACGCATAAGAAAGGTTTAAAGTTGCACATTACATGCAAACGGCTTTTTTATACCTAATCAAACACCATTACTATATAGTACCCAAAAATGGCCCCAAAAGATAGTGCGGAGAAATGTTTAACATTTTTTCCAGAGGGGAAAAGATAGTGAAAAAGTGAAGGAGTGGCACAATGGAATATACCAGTATAGCAGATACAGGAATAGAAGCCTCCAGAATCGGCCTCGGCACATGGGCCATTGGCGGAACGATGTGGGGAGGCACTGACGAAAAAACATCGATTGAAACAATCCGCGCCGCTCTTGATCAGGGGATTACACTGATTGACACCGCGCCGGCTTACGGCTTCGGGCAGTCCGAGGAAATCGTCGGAAAGGCAATCAAAGAGTACGGCAAAAGAGACCAGGTGATTCTCGCAACGAAAACGGCTCTGGACTGGAAGAACAACCAGCTGTTCCGCCATGCGAACAGAGCGAGAATTGTAGAGGAAGTTGAGAATTCTTTGAAGCGGCTTCAAACAGACTATATTGATCTTTATCAGGTGCATTGGCCCGATCCGCTTGTGCCAATTGAAGAAACGGCTGAAGTCATGAAGGAATTATATGATGCGGGAAAAATCCGGGCGATTGGCGTCAGCAATTTTTCAATTGAGCAAATGGATACATTTCGCGCCGTCGCACCTCTCCATACGATTCAGCCTCCATATAATCTGTTTGAAAGAGAGATGGAAGAGAGTGTCCTTCCTTATGCGAAAGATAACAAGATAACAACATTATTATACGGCAGTTTATGCAGAGGGCTGTTAACAGGCAAAATGACTGAAGAATATACATTTGAGGGCGATGATCTGCGTAATCACGATCCAAAATTCCAGAAGCCCCGCTTTAAAGAGTATCTTTCTGCTGTGAATCAATTGGATAAGCTGGCGAAGACACGTTATGGAAAATCAGTGATTCACTTGGCTGTCAGATGGATCTTAGATCAGCCGGGAGCGGATATCGCTCTTTGGGGAGCAAGAAAGCCTGGGCAGCTTGAGGCCCTATCTGAGATTACAGGCTGGACGTTGAACAGTGAAGATCAGAAAGATATCAATACTATATTGGAAAATACGATATCAGACCCTGTCGGACCGGAGTTTATGGCCCCGCCGACCAGAGAGGAAATATAACAAAAGCTGAGGGCGAATCCTCAGCTTTCAGCGTGTCGACAAACCCTCGCATTCGTTGTCAGGCCTACGCGTCGGTGCTCACGAATGATGAAGAAACAGCGGCTAAATGCTTAGGCGTCCTGCTCAAACACCGCTGTCATCACATCCTGTGAAAGTCTGCTCCATGCTAGCCTTTCCTAGACTCAAGGATTTTCAATCACGCTGAATAGATGACAAAAACATAAAATGAAAACCATTTTATGATTTTATCAACAATCTAAAAGCTGAGGGCGAATCCTCAGCTTTTTGGCGTTTTAACGGGAGAAATCTTAAAAATTAGTACCAGGTAATAAAAAATGTTGTTATAATAGATGACAGAAAGAATCATTGATTACGACAAAGGAAGTGCGATATGTATAAGTTTTGTGCAAATGCTTTAAAAGTTATTCTTTCTCTTCGCGGAGGAGTGAAGGTGTATAACAAAGAAAACCTTCCGGCCGATTCAGGTTTTGTCATCGCGTGTACACATTCCGGCTGGGTTGATGTGATTACACTCGGAGTCGGGATTCTTCCTTATCAAATACACTACATGGCGAAAAAAGAGCTTTTTCAAAATAAATGGATCGGTTCGTTTCTGAAGAAAATTCATGCCTTTCCGGTAGATCGGGAAAATCCCGGGCCAAGCAGTATTAAAACGCCGATTAAGCTGCTGAAAGAAGGAGAGATCGTCGGTATCTTCCCAAGCGGAACAAGAACCTCTGAGGATGTGCCTTTGAAAAGAGGTGCGGTGACGATTGCGCAAATGGGGAAAGCGCCGCTTGTCCCCGCTGCATATCAGGGCCCTTCAAGCGGAAAAGAATTATTCAAAAAAGGAAAAATGAAGCTGATTATCGGTGAGCCTCTTCACCAGGCTGATTTTGCCCACCTGCCTTCAAAGGAAAGACTTGCAGCAATGACAGAGGCTTTGAATCAGCGGATTAAAGAACTAGAGAATAAGCTTGATCAGCTATAAGGCGTTCTGAGAGATTGCCCTGAACTGTGAAAATAAGAAAAGCACCTTATACAAGGTGCTTTTCTTATTATGCTTCCTGCTGGTTAGCTGTCTCCAGAAGTTCTTCTTCTTGAAGCTTTTTCACTTCAATATATGCGACGTGGTGGCCGTCAATTTCATTAATGATGAATTCGCAGCCTTCTTCGATGATGGAATCATCTTTTTCAACATCGTATTTTTGAGTAAGGAACCAGCCGCCGATTGTGTCGACTTCTTCGTTCTCTAAATGAATGCCTAGCAGGTCGTTTACTTGGTCAATTAACACTTTTCCGTCAAGAATATAATGGCCTTCGCCGATTTTGCGGATTTCGCTAATTTCATCAATATCAAATTCGTCGCGGATTTCACCGACAATTTCCTCAATGATGTCCTCAACCGTCACAAGCCCGGCAGTACCGCCGTATTCATCAGACAAAATGGCCATGTGGACCCTCTCTTTTTGCATTTTGACAAGCAGGTCTTGGATCGGCGCAGATTCAATGACATGAATGATAGGGTTGACGAATTGAGAAATGGTGGAATCAACAGATACCTCACCGCTGATGCAGGCGGTCAGCACTTCTTTAATGTTAATAACCCCGATAATGTTATCTTTATCGCCCTCTTCCACAGGGTAGCGGGTATATTTTTCAATCTGAATGATGTCCATCATTTCAGAAATCTTGATATCATGCGGAAGGCTGACAATTTCGGTCCGCGGAATCATAATTTCTTTCGCGAGCCTGTCGTCAAATTCAAAGATTTTATTCACATATTTAAACTCTGATTGGTTGATTTCACCGCTTTTATAGCTTTCAGACAAAATGATTCGCAGCTCTTCTTCTGAGTGAGCCAGTTCGTTTTCTGAAACGGTCTCCAGGCCAAATGCTTTGGTCAATAACCGTGCGGAATTGTTCAAAAGCCAAATGAATGGGAACGCGATGCGGTAAAACCAAATCAGCGGTTTCGCAAACAGCATAGACACTGCTTCCGCCTTTTGGATAGCGACTGTTTTAGGTGCAAGTTCTCCGACAACAACGTGTAAGAACGTGATAATGGCATACGCAAAAATAAACGATATGACATGTGAAAGGGAACCTGGAACGTTCATTTGGACGAAAAGCGGGTGAAGCAGCCTTTCGATCGTTGATTCACCTAAAACCCCTAATCCGATGGAAGTCAATGTAATTCCGAGCTGACACGCAGATAAATATTCATCAAGATGCGTGGTCACTTTTTTTACGGCTATTGCTGCTTTATTTCCTTCCGCGATCAGCTGATCGATCCGTGAGCCTCTGATTCTGATAATGGCAAACTCAGATGCCACGAAAAATGCCGTCAGGGCGATTAAAACAGCAACTAAAATCAAATTCACTATGTCCAATTAGAACCTTCACTCTAGCAATGAGAATGAAGGTAACACCTCCTGTTAGATAAAATGGTTTTAACTTAACAGCAGCATAAATGATTGGAACACGGCGAGCTTTTCAGGCGGGAGTTTGCTTTTCAGCTTGTCACGATCCTCGGGCTTCAGCCGTTCAAACCGATGCAAGATTCCGGAGATGTTTTGATTCATATGATCAATTTCTAATGCCAGATTTCCAATTTCATCATCAAGTTTAGCTGAAGAGGGAAACTGGTTCTCCAGTCGATCTTTAATATCGGACAGGGCCAATCGCTGCTTCTTGCAATCTACAATAAATATAAGTCGTTTGAGTGCATTTTCGTCGTAGTAACGGTAATTTGAACAGGATCTGGCCGGCGTAAGCAGACCGAGATTCGTATAATAATCAACTGTCCGTTTCGTTACTCCGGCGAGTGCCGCTAGTTCACTGATGCGATAAGTCTCAGCCCCATCTATATCCCTCCCAACCATCACGTTATAGTTATGAGAATAGTTTAATATATGAACGGTGTCTTGCACAAGTTTATTGTTTTTTTAGACCGGAATTGGAAGTTGTGGAATTCATCATCTGATTGAAGTAACATAGGAAGATAGAATTTTCAAATTTTTATATGCGGAAGGGACAGATGAAATTGGCTGGGTTATCCCGGGAAGTTGAAGAAAATTTAAATAAAGGATCATGGATTCGCAAGCTGTTTGATGAAGGTGCAAGGCTGAAGAAGGAGTTCGGGGAAGACCAGGTATTTGATTTTTCACTCGGCAACCCGATTGTTGAACCGCCTGAAGCTTTTAAGAGAGCGTTAATAGAGGAAGCTGAAAAAGGCAGCCACGGATACATACAAAATCAAGGGCTTCCTGCAGCGAGAGAAAAAGTCGCGCAATTTCTGGGGTCGCGTTTTGAAGCTGATTTCTCAGCGGAGCGTATCGTCATGACGGTGGGTGCGGGAGGCGCTTTGAATGTTGCGTTAAAAAGCATCGTAAACCCTGGGGAAGAGGTCATTATTCTCGCACCTTATTTTGCCGAATATAAGTTGTATATTGAGAACTACGGGGGAAAGGCCGTCAGCTGCCCGTTGACAAGCCGGTTTGAGATCGACATTGAAGCGGTAAGGCAATCGATCACTCCACAGACGAAAGGGCTGATTCTCAATACACCGCATAACCCCACAGGCACGGTTCTCAGCCAGAAAAATATAGACGATTTAGGCGCTTTATTAAAAGAAATAGAAGAGAAGAGCGGCCAGACGATTTATGTGCTGTTTGATGAACCGTACAGTCAATTAATCTATGATGAAGAGCTGGCAAATCCGTTTCAATCGTACCATCGTGTGATATTGGCCAGCTCATTCAGTAAAGATCTCGGCATAGCCGGGGAGCGGCTCGGGTATATCGGATTGGACAGCCGAATGCCGGATGCGGACCTTTTGATCAACGCTTTTGTGTATTGTAATCGAACGCTTGGATTTGTGAATGCCCCTGTCATGATGCAGCGGGCTGTGGCACGAATGGATGATTTAAGAGTAGACGCGAGCGCTTATAAAGAGCGCCGGGATTTAATGGTAGACATTTTAAAAGAAGCCGGTTTTGAATTTGAAATGCCAAAGGGAGGTTTCTTTGTTTTTCCAAAATCGCCGATTGAAGATGAAGTTGCATTTTGCGTGCATGCCGCCCAAAAATACAAATTATTAATTGTGCCGAGCAGCGGTTTTGGAATGAGCGGGCATTTCCGATTATCCTTCAGTGTGCCGATCGAGCAGATTAAAAACTCACGGGACATTTTCATTTCTTTATATAAAGATTTTGCTTAAGAAGTCAAAGAAAAGAAAACAGTTTTCAAGGCTGTTTTCTTTTTATATCCGCAAAATCCTTCCTCTTCCAATCCAGACAGGCGCAGAATTGACAAGCAGGCATGCAGTTAAGGCTTTCTTCATGATAAAAGTCTAAAAATTAAAAATCATTTTTGGAATGAGTTGTGTTACAATAAAATATACAATTTATAATCAAACTTTGACTTTTGGAGGTGGTATGATGGGGCCCTCTGCTTAGGCAACAATACACCGCGTACCTCAATGTTAAGGAAAAATGATTATATCAGGAGGTGACTCCTTATCCTTTGTTGAGAGGATAGGGTTAAATGGACGATATTGACAGTCTGATTTTAATTGGCGTGCTCATTGCTTTAACCGCGTTTTTCGTTGCAAGCGAGTTTGCGATTGTTAGAGTAAGGAGATCCAGAATAGATCAGCTTATCACAGAAGGAAACAAACGGGCGATACTCGCAAGGCGTGTCATTACAGATTTGGATGAATATTTATCCGCATCCCAGCTGGGCATTACATTGACATCAATCGGGCTTGGCGTACTGGGTGAACCGGCCTTTGAACGGCTGCTGCATCCATTGTTTGAACCGCTCGGCTTGCCGGACTCGGTTTCACATGCAGCCTCTTTTGCAGTCGCGTACGGCTTGATCACGTTCCTGCACGTTGTTGTTGGTGAACTGGCCCCGAAAACGGTCGCGATTCAAAAGGCAGAACAGCTGACTTTACTGATAGCGGGCCCTTTGCGTTTATTCTATTTGCTCCTGTTTCCGTTTATTTGGATCCTCAATGGATCGGCGCGGCTTTTATGCGGGATGTTCGGTTTGAAGCCTGCGTCAGAACATGATGGTTCCCATTCTGAGGAAGAACTCAGGATGCTGTTATCTGAGAGTTTAAAAAACGGAGAGATTAATCCGTCTGAATATAAATATGTGAATAAGATTTTTGAATTTGATAATCGGATCGCCAAAGAGATTATGATACCGCGGAAGGAAATGGCTGCTGTGTCAACTGAGATGACGATGGCCGAGATGCTTGAAGTCATGCTGAAGGAAAAATACACGCGCTGGCCAGTCACAGATGGAGACAAAGACAGTGTGATCGGTTTGGTCAATACGAAGCATTTGTTTTCTGATTTGCTGTTTATGACAGAAGAAGAACGAATGAAGATGACGATCCATCCGTATGTGAGGCCGGTCATCGAAGTGATTGAAACGATCCCGGTTCATGACTTGCTGATTAAAATGCAGCGCGAGCGCATTCATATGGCTATATTGTCGGATGAATACGGAGGAACCTCGGGACTTGTGACGACAGAGGATATTCTTGAGGAAATTGTCGGAGAGATCAGAGATGAATTTGATGAAGATGAACAGCCGCTGATCCAAAAGCTTGGCGACGGCCATTATGTGATGGATGGAAAGGTTCGGATCGATCAGGTGAACAGCCTTCTTGGCGCATCGATTCAAGAAGACGTCGATACGATCGGCGGGCTGATATTAAAAGAAAACATCGATATTGAGGCTGGTGAATCCATTCGCATCGGTTCATATACGATAAAGGTGCTGAAGATGGACGGCCGATTAATCAAGCAAATCGATATAAAAGAAGAAGCCAGCAACACAACCGGGATTATGGCGCACCACAAGCTGCCGCTGCCTGAGCCTGTGATGCTGAACAGTGCAACCTTGAGCGAGAAATAAGCTCAAGGTTTTTTTATATTGTGATTGTCCAGCCGCACCAAAATGCCAAAAGCGACCCGCAAAGTGTCAGGGCGATGTACAAGATGCTTTCTATTACACGTTTGGCCATAAGGAGTTGAATACTTTCAACGCTGAAGGTGGAAAAGGTCGTAAAGGCGCCAAAAAACCCCGTGCCGATGATAAGCGAGACCGAAGCATTTGCAACGTGAAGTCCTGTAAATATTCCGAGCCCGAGAGCTCCGAGAATATTGACTGTCAGTATGCCAATGGGCAGGCTCAGACCTTTGGTTTTGGCGGTTATGACATTGCCAAGCCAGAACCGAAGCATTGCGCCAAGTCCGCCCCCTATGAAAATACCCGCTAGTGTCATCTTTCCTGCAGCCCCTTTCTTTGCTGAATGCCTGCTATGCGCCGTCCCGCAAAAACACCAATCAGTGCAAATATGATCCCTGATATCAATGAGGCTGCCACATATAAAAGAGCCAATGAGGGTTGTCCTTGCAAAAGCATCACCGTTTCCTTAGAAAACGTGGACATTGTTGTGAAGCCTCCGCAAAAGCCGGTGCCTAAAAAAGCCGACAGCAGAGGCCGTTTTGCCCCGATCATAAAAAATCCGGTCAAAATGCCTAATAGAAGGCTGCCTGCCGCATTTTCCAGCCAGGTTGCCGCCGGGAACTGACCGGTGTGTATCCATAAGTTTAATCCGTATCGGAGGCAGGCGCCAAGCGCGCCTCCGATAAAAACCGCGCTATATATTTTCATGTTTGCCATCCTTTATGATGAAATCCGGGTAATCTGTAACGATGCCGTCCACGCCCATGGCTTGTAATTTTGCCGCTGTCTTTTGATTGTTGACAGTCCATGCAAATATGTTTAAGCCATTTTTATGGACGGAGCCGATCATCAGACGGTTGAGCCGTGTGTGTTTTATATTGACATAGTTTGCAAAAGAGCGGAAGGCCTTCATCTGATTTCTGGACAGCATGCCAAAGTTGGGCCTTGTAATGACCGCTGTCGGAATCGAAGGATAAAGCTCGCGGAACCTTTGGACGGAGCGGAACTGAAAGGATTGAACAATATTATTGATAGAAAAAGAAAATTGCCCTAATAGCTGTCCTACCTCTTCTTCAATTCTGACTTGAGACGGATGGCCTTTTAGTTCAATTAAAAGGCCGATTTTTTTGTGGTAGCGCTTGAGCACCGCTTCCAGGGTCGGAATACGCTCTCCTTGAAAAGCGGGACCGTACCAGCTTCCTGCATCGAGTTTTTGCAATTCCTCCAAGGTAAAATCCTTAACAAAGCCCGATCCGTTTGTTGTTCGGTCAACCCTGTCATCGTGTATCACAACAATCTGCCTGTCTTTTGTAAGCTGGACATCCAGTTCGATCATATCTGCATTCATTTTCACCGCAAGGTCAAATGCGGCAATCGTATTTTCCGGAGCGTAGCCGGATGCTCCGCGATGGGCAATGATGTACAAGCTAAGTCAGCTCCTCGTATGGGCATTTCTGTTATTGTATCAAATCCATATATGCACCGCGATACAAACTGGTGAATTTTTTCTGCCATATCGGAATGGTCCGGGCTGAGGAATGCGTATAACTAAAAAAAGACACTCAGCGTATCAGAACACATTTCGTCAGAAAATTAGGTCTTTCGACATGTTCACAACAAAATATGATCCTTTATAATAGCAAAAAAGGAGGCGAGATCATGGGAAAAGGGAGAATCAGAGTGGAGGAAAGAATTAAAGCCGAAACGGATGCTGAAATGCAAAAAGCAACTCTCCTTGATCAGACACAAACGAAAAAAGGTAAGTGACTGTCCCTATTGAATCTGGCTGATAGATGAATTGAGAAATGACCCCGGCGTTTCGCCGGGGTTTTGTGCTGCAAAAGACATTTAAATGAACATCCTTACGAATATTTTAGTATAATAAACAATTGATTGGGATAGAGGGGAGACAGTCATGCCGGATTATCTGCAGCAGTATTTTACGCTTGATATCATCATTCAAATCGGCATCAGCTTGGCGATTTTGCTGGTGTTTCTTATACTTAGAAAATTATTCACAAGATATTTCTTTAACCTGCTTTTTAATTTGACAAACCGGCCGAAAACAGAAATTTTTAAACAGGTGGTTCTGGCGTTTGATAAACCGGCCAGATGGTTTTTTGTTGCCCTTGGGCTGTTTTTAGCGATCCGGTATTCACCGTTTTTAGATGAGCAAATGCCGGTCATCAGCAAAATATACCGCTCACTGATTGTGGCGCTCTTGTGCTGGGGTCTTTGTAATTTGACCGCAACATCGTCGTTTATCTTCCATAAGGTGAATCAGCGCTTTGAGCTTGACATGGATGACATTCTGGCCCCGTTTTTATCCAAATTGCTCCGTTTTGTGATCATTGCGCTCAGTGTCAGTGTGATCGCTCAGGAATTCAATTATGATGTCAACGGATTTGTAGCGGGCCTAGGTCTTGGCGGGCTGGCTTTTGCGCTTGCCGCGAAGGATACCATCAGCAACTTCTTCGGCGGTATTATTATTATTACTGAAAAGCCGTTTACAATTGGTGACTGGGTGGAGACGTCGACAGTAACAGGATCAGTCGAGGATATTACCTTTAGGAGCACGAGATTCAGAACAGCACAGGGGGCGCTTGTAACGGTGCCGAACTCTACGCTGTCGATGGAAGCGATCACGAACTGGACAAGAATGACCAAACGCCAGATTACGTTTTCCATCCATGTGTCCTACGCTACGCCGATTGAGAACCTTGAACGCTCCATTCATTCTCTCAGAACAATGCTCTTAGAGCATGAGGGCGTTGATAATGAAACAATCATGGTCAACTTTGATACGTTTGCCGACAGCTACTACAATTTATTTTTTAACTTCTATACAAAAACGACGGTTTGGGCTGAAAACCTTAATATTAGAGAGGATATCAACTATAAAATTATTGAGATTTTAGGTGCAGAAGGTGTCCAGTTTGCATATCCCGGCCAAATGGTTGTTGTCAAGCAAAAGCACGAAAGCGACCCATTCCAGGTGAATCTAAATAAAGAGGAAAAGGAACGGGCTTAAAAGAGAGACTTCGTCTGACAGAGGCGGAGTCTTTTTCATGGTAAAATAAGAGAAAAAGGCGGTGTTGAGTTGGAAGCATTCAAAAATATTCTACATGAAGCACAGCGAATTGTTGTGCTGACCGGAGCGGGAATGAGCACAGAATCAGGGATTCCCGACTTTCGTTCAGCAGGGGGCATTTGGACGGAAGATGCCTCAAGAATGGAAGCGATGAGCCTTGATTATTTTTTAAGTCATCCGCGTCTGTTTTGGCCCAAATTCAAAGAATTGTTCCAGATGAAAATGAGCGGCAGCTTTGAACCGAATGAAGGACACTTGCTTTTAGCTGAGCTGGAGAAGCAAGGGAAGCAGGTCGATATTTTCACGCAAAACATTGACGGTCTTCATAAAAAAGCGGGGAGCAGGCATGTATACGAACTGCATGGTTCTATCCAGACAGCAGCTTGTCCGGCATGCGGCGCCCGATATGATCTTCCCCATTTGCTGGAGCGGGAGGTGCCGGAGTGCACGTCGGCCGGAAACAATGGGGACATTTGCGGAACGGTATTAAAAACCGATGTTGTTCTCTTTGGCGACGCCGTCATGCACTTTGACACCCTTTATGAAAAGCTGGATCAAGCAGATCTTTTATTGGTTATCGGCACGTCTCTCGAAGTGGCTCCGGCTAGATTTGTGCCTGAGGATGCAAGTCTGATTCCCGGCATGAAGAAAGTCATCATAAACCTTGAACCAACGTATTGCGACAGCTTGTTTGACATGGTCATCCATCAAAAAATCGGTGAGTTTGCCCGAAGTTTGGGCATAAAAAAGTGAGCCGCCTTATGCGCCTCACTTTTTTATTCATGAACAGGAACCATTGTGTCCTCTAACACTCCGAAGGAATAGCCTTTTTCTTTTAATTTATTGATTAGTACCGGCAGCGCGTTTACGGTAGCGGGAAGATCATGCATGAGAATCACATTCGGGCGGCCTGAAGAGCTGTGTTCCATATTTTCAAGCTGCTCTAACACGGCCGTCACATACTTTGAATTTCGGTATTTCCAGTCCATGCTGTCAATCGTCCAATCCCAGTACACAAAACCGTCTTTCTCAAGATTGCGGATTTGTGAGGGGGTTAGTGACGGCTTGCTTCCGTATGGCGTTCTGACAAGAGCGGTTTTATATCCTGTAATGTCCTGCAGCGTGTCACGCGCCTCCTGCATTTCTTTTAGCGGAGATGTCGGTGTTTGATAGAACAATCTGTTATTGTGGGTAACGCCATGTAAACCGAGTGCGTGGCCTTCCTTTTCTGCTCTTTTCACAGCTTGTTTGAATTCGTTCATCCGCGGTGACAGCATAAAAAACGTCGCTTTTACATCAGCGCTTTTCAGCACATCGAGCAAGCGGTTTGTAAAGGCTGACGGGCCGTCATCGAAGGTTAAGTAAACCGTTTTATCTCCCATGTCCTGCTTTGTCTGCAGATGTTTTATCAGCAGATCGGGGGAGTCGTTTTTCAGCTTAAGGCTTTCCTTCTCATCTCGAAGCTGTCCGTTAGTTGTGACAGTGACTTCCTTTGCTTTCGTTAAACTGTTAGAATAACCCAAAATCACCATAAGCAAAAGCAGCACACATAAAACTGCTAAACTTGCAAATTTAAAAGCAAGCGAAACTGCAGAAGGAGAAGCCTCTCCTCTCGTTTGTCGCATAACAATCTCTCCATTGGCATAAAATCTCTACATAATGCTGTACAGCAGGCAGCTTATGAAGATGCCTTATGTTTACAACCTATGTATTACCAGTCAAGTATACAGGAATAAAACTGGAAAGCACATAGAAAATTTGTCGAAATGTCAGATTTTAAGGAAAAAATAAACTCCTTTCCGCTATAGATCTCTTGATCTTTCTGTTTTTCAGCTTGTCCAATATGGTAGAATTAGTGACAATGACAGCTTGAATGACATCAGGGACATCTCGAAAAGGGAGGGCTTTTATGAAGGTTTTAGTCAATGGCCGGCTGATTGGGCGCAGTGAAGCATCAATCGATTTGGAAGATCGCGGTTATCAGTTTGGTGACGGCATCTATGAAGTGATCAGGGTGTACAAAGGAGTATTGTTCGGCTTACGTGAGCATGCAGAGCGTTTTTTCAGAAGTGCTGCTGAAATCGGAATTTCACTGCCATTCAGTATAGAAGATCTCGAGTGGGACCTGCAAAAGCTTGTACAGGAAAATGCGGTCAGTGAGGGAGCGGTATACATTCAGACAACAAGAGGTGTGGCCCCTCGAAAACACCAGTATGAAGCCGGCCTCGAGCCGCAGACTACTGCTTATACGTTTACGGTGAAAAAACCGGAGCAAGAGCAGGCATACGGAGTGGCGGCCATTACAGATGAGGATCTTCGCTGGTTAAGATGTGATATCAAAAGTCTGAATTTACTGTATAATGTCATGACGAAGCAAAGGGCCTATGAAGCGGGAGCATTTGAAGCCATTTTGCTTAGGGACGGCGTTGTTACGGAGGGTACATCCTCTAACGTTTATGCCGTTATCAACGGCACGGTGCGAACACATCCGGCTAACCGGCTCATTCTCAATGGAATTACACGGATGAATATTTTAGGACTGATTGAGAAGAATGGGATTAAACTGGATGAGACTCCTGTCAGTGAAGAAGAGTTGAAACAGGCGGAAGAGATCTTTATTTCGTCAACGACGGCAGAAATTATTCCGGTTGTGACGCTCGATGGACAATCGGTCGGAAGCGGGAAACCCGGACCGGTGACCAAACAGCTTCAGGCTGCTTTTCAAGAAAGCATTCAACAGGCTGCTAGCATTTCATAAATGAACGAAGAAAAGAGCCCGCTTTTTACAGCGGGGCTCTTTTTATTTTTTAACAAATCCAATCAAAATGGAGATCATTGGCGATATATAGAGGAAGAACGTAAACGGGATGTAGTCTATGACTGGAACACCAAGTGCGCTCGCCATAAATGCGCCGCTGACGCCCCAAGGAATCAATGGGTTAATTAATGTTCCGCCGTCCTCTAATGATCTTGTCAGAAATTTTCGCTGGATGTTTCGTTTGTCATATAAAGATTTAAATGATTGTCCCGGTATTAATATCGATAAATACTGTTCGCCCGTTGCCAAGTTGACGCCGATGCTTGAGCAGACAGTTGCTGCAACAAGACGGCCTTTTGAGCGGATGCCTTTCATGACGCCTTCCAATAGTGCAGAAATCAATCCGATTTTCTCCATCAATCCGCCGAGTGCAAAAGCAATCATAATGAGAGAGACAGAGCCCATCATGGATTGCAGTCCGCCTCTGTTAATAATTTTAGCGGCTGCCTCATTGTCAGTTTCGAAAGTTGTGCCATTTTGTAAAGCTGTCATAAACGCCTGCAGGCTGCTGTCGGGTACAAAAATAGCAGTCAAAATTCCCGAGGAAATAATTCCGGCAGTCAGAACGGGGATTACTGATACCCGTTTTATTGCCAGCAAAACGACTAAGAGCGGAGAAAGAAGGGCCCACGGTGTCACGTTTGCGGCATCTTTTATTCCGGTTATGACCTGCTGAATATTCTCGGTTGAAGCAGCGTCCGCTGACACTGATGAACCGAGAAAGTAAAACAGAACGACAGTGATGAGCAAAGCTGGAATGGTTGTGCCCATCATATGGCGAATGTGTTCAAAGATCGGTATTTCGCCTATCCCGGCTGCAAAGTTGGTTGTGTCCGACATCGGCGACATTTTATCCCCAAAACAAGCGCCGCATATGACTGCGCCTGCTGTCCATTCAAGCGGAACGCTAGCCGCGCTCGCCACGCCGATCAGCGCTACTCCGATTGTGCTTACAGTTGTCAGGCTTGAGCCAACAAGTGTGCTGATGATCATACATGAAAACAAAGCAGTCAACAGAAGGTGGCTTGGTTCAATAAAGGATAGGGCATAAACTGTCACAGTCGGTATTGCGCCGCTGTACATCCAGGCGCCGATTAAGATGCCGATCAGCGCTAGAACAATAATCGGCTGTACGCCGTTTTTGATCCCGTCTACAATCCCTTTTTCAATACTCTTCCAGGAAAATCCAAACCATAAAGCTGCTGCTGAAAGCATGACAACACTTAAAAACAGCGGGATATGAGGTTCTACATGAAGCAAGAATAAGCAAGAAATAATAATGCATAACATCAATATAAATAAACCGACGGCTAACGGAAACGTCAGCTTTTTTTGAGAATCCAAAATAACACCCCATATTTATCTTTAATGCTTTTGTGCTTTTGGGCACGAAAGCATTATAACAGAAAAAAACGAAAATCTATGTTTTTTCACAATTATGAATATAAAAGAAGTGAGCACAGGGCGTGCTCACTTTACAATCAGGACGGGTATATCCGATTTCGCTGAAAGCTTTTCACTTACACTTCCGAATATTAGCTTTTTCAGCCTGTTTTGGTCTCTGCTTCCGGTTACGATCATATCGGCAGAAATGCGGTTTGCATGCTCGATAATTGATTCAGCCGGATCGCCTTCTAATATATCGATATCTCCATCTGCCTGCTGTTCATTCAGCATCATTCTTGCTTCGGCGATGACTTCTTCCGTACGGTCTTCATAGATCATTGGCTCAGGTGATGTTACATCCGATATCAGCGGATCAGGAACACTTGTCATGCCTCCGCTGATATAGCTTGCCTCAGCTGCGGGTCTGGGCGGGTCGATGACGGTCTGATTGTCTTTCATATCATGTGAATGGGCGACGGTAATAGCGGCATTTACGGTTTTAGCAAGATCAATGGCTGTCTGAAGCGCTTTCTTACTATTTTCACTTCCGTCAAACGCAACAATGATACGGTCAGCATGGAACATCCTTCTCACCCTTTCAAAGCGTCTTACAACACTACTACCCGAATTTGAGCACCATTAACCTTTTCCTATTCAAGTAATGATTGACAATAAAAGGTTTTGTTTATATGATGATAAAAAGATGAAATCAGAATGGAAGGAGGGTTTGCTATGCCAAGGAATTTGCGTGTTTATCAAACAGTTTCATATTGGCGCGGCAAACCTTTTGTTCTGTTTTCGTGAACGGTTTTTTAGGTCGGACCGCGCGCTGAAAAGCGCTGTGCGTAACATATCGGTTAAAAAAGGCATGGAGCTGACGCTTCATGCCTTTTTTATATACAAAATCTAAGGAAAGACAGGTGTATGGGATGTGAAGACCAATACAGAGGCGAGGGCTGTTCGTGCCAAATTGGATGAAAAAAGCTGCAAGGAAAAAATAGAAGGCGGCTGATGAGGAGATGGGGATAGATGTTTTCAGTTTTGAAAAAGCTTGGCTGGTTTTTTAAGGCGTACTGGCTGCGCTATACGATTGCGATTGTCCTTTTATTAGCAGTCAATGTCATTGAAATGTTTCCGCCTAAGCTCTTGGGGAACGCCATAGATGATATGAAAGCAGGGGCATTTACTGCGGAAGGGCTGCTGTTTTATATCGGTATCTTTTTTGTGCTGACGGCGGCCGTGTATATCATGTCTTATTTTTGGATGCATCAGCTGTTTGGCGGAGCGAATCTGATGGAGAAAATTCTTCGTACGAAGCTGATGGGGCATTTGCTGACTATGTCGCCGCCGTTTTATGAAAAAAACCGAACAGGCGATTTAATGGCACGAGGGACAAATGATCTTCAGGCCGTCAGTTTAACCACAGGGTTTGGCATCTTGACGTTAGTTGATTCTACGATGTTTATGATGACGATCTTTTTGACAATGGGGTTTTTGATCAGCTGGAAGCTGACCTTTGCCGCCATTATCCCGCTTCCAGTCATGGCGATTGCAATCAGTCTATATGGAAGTAAAATTCATGAGCGGTTTACTGAGGCCCAAAACGCGTTCGGGGCGCTGAATGACAGAGTGCTGGAATCTGTTTCAGGCGTGCGGGTGATTCGCGCGTATGTTCAGGAAACAAACGATGTTCGCCGGTTTAATGAAATGACCGCTGATGTTTATCAGAAAAATATGAAAGTGGCTTTTATTGATTCACTGTTTGAGCCGACGGTGAAACTGCTTGTCGGCGCAAGCTATCTGATTGGGCTCGGCTACGGAGCGTTTCTTGTATTCCGGAACGAGCTGACGCTTGGAGAGTTAGTGTCCTTTAACGTTTATCTCGGCATGATGATTTGGCCGATGTTTGCAATCGGTGAACTCATTAACGTGATGCAGCGCGGCAATGCGTCATTAGACCGGGTAAATGAAACTCTTTCTTATGAAACGGATGTGACAGATCCAAAACAGCCCGCTGATCTTAAAGAGCCTGGAGATATCGTTTTCAGTCATGTCAGCTTTACATATCCAAGCTCAACAAGTGACAATCTTCAGGATATTTCATTTACGGTGCGAAAAGGGCAGACTGTCGGGATTGCAGGTAAAACCGGGAGCGGAAAAACGACAATTATTAAGCAGCTTTTGCGCCAGTATCCTCCAGGTGAAGGGAGCATTACATTTTCAGGCGTACCGATTCAGCAAATCCCTCTTGACCGTCTCCGCGGATGGATCGGATATGTGCCTCAGGATCATTTACTGTTTTCACGGACTGTAAAAGAAAATATTTTATACGGAAAACAGGATGCAACTGATAAAGAGGTTCAGCAAGCCATTGCCGAAGCACATTTTGAAAAAGATTTGCACATGCTTCCGTCCGGTCTGGAGACAATGGTCGGTGAAAAAGGCGTGGCACTGTCAGGCGGGCAGAAACAAAGAATTTCGATTGCGAGAGCACTCATGGCGAATCCGGAAATCTTGATTCTGGATGATTCACTTTCCGCTGTAGATGCCAAAACAGAGGCTGCAATTATCAAGAACATCAGAGAAAACCGCAAAGGAAAAACGACATTTATTTTGACACACCGATTATCCGCGGTAGAGCACGCTGACCTGATCCTTGTGATGGACGGCGGCGTCATTGCTGAGAGAGGCACGCATCAAGAACTGCTGGCCATTAATGGGTGGTACCGGGAACAATATGAAAGACAGCAGCTGTTCACTGCGGAAGAAGGGGGAGCAGGGGCATGAAAATAGGAAAAACGTTATGGAGATACGCACTTCTTTATCGAAAATTGCTGATCACAGCCGTCCTTTTGCTAACTGTTGCCGTCGGTGCAGAACTGACTGGGCCCTTTATTGGCAAAAAAATGATAGACGACCATATCCTCGGCATTGAGAAAACATGGTATGAAGCTGCGGAAAAAGATAAAAATGCCGTTCAGTTTCACGGCGTCTCATATGTCAGAGAGGACCGGTTGCAGGAGCCTGTTTCAAAAGCAAAAGAAGCGCATATTTATCAAGTGGGAATGGCGTTCTATTTTGTTGATCAGGCTGTCAGCTTCGACGGGAATAGAACGGTTTCTGACGGGAAGCTGACGATCACAAACGGAGACAAGAGCCGGGCATATGCTGCCGAAAAGCTGACTAAGCAGGAACTTTTCCAGTTCTATCAGCCGGAAATAAAGGGAATGGTGTTTCTGATCTGCCTGTATGGGGGCTTGCTTGTGTTTTCGGTATTCTTTCAATACGGACAGCATTATCTGCTGCAGATGAGCGCCAATCGGATTATTCAAAAGATGAGGCAGGACGTGTTTTCGCACATACAGAGTATGCCGATTCGCTATTTTGACAACCTTCCGGCCGGAAAAGTCGTTGCGCGGATTACCAATGATACGGAGGCTATCAGGGATTTATATGTCACAGTGCTTTCAACATTTGTGACAAGCGGAATCTATATGTTTGGGATATTCACGGCTTTGTTTCTGCTTGATGTGAAGCTTGCGTTTGTATGTCTGGCAATTGTGCCGATTATCTGGCTGTGGTCTGTCATATACCGGAGATATGCGTCATATTACAACCAAAAAATCCGCTCGATCAACAGTGACATTAACGCAAAAATGAATGAGTCAATTCAAGGCATGACCATTATTCAGGCTTTCCGCCATCAAAAGGAAACAATGAGAGAATTTGATGAATTAAATGAATCACATTTTTATTTCCAAAACAGGATGCTGAATTTAAACTCCTTAATGTCCCATAATTTGGTCAATGTCATCCGCAATCTTGCGTTCGTCTGTCTGATCTGGCATTTTGGCGGTGCGAGCCTGAATGCGGCCGGGATTGTTTCTATCGGTGTGCTGTACGCGTTTGTCGATTATTTGAACCGGTTATTTCAGCCGATCACAGGCATCGTCAATCAGTTTTCAAAGCTGGAGCTTGCAAGGGTCTCCGCCGGGCGTGTTTTTGAACTGCTTGAAGAAAAGAATACGGAAGAAGCGGGTGAACCGGCGAAGGAGCGCGCGCTGGGGCGGGTTGAATTTCGTGATGTGTCATTTGCGTATCAAGAAGGTGAAGAGGTATTAAAGCATATTTCCTTTACTGCGCAAAAAGGCGAAACCGTAGCGCTCGTCGGCCATACCGGATCAGGAAAAAGCTCGATTTTGAATCTGCTGTTTCGTTTTTATGATGCGCAAAAAGGTGATGTCTTAATTGATGGAAAAAGCATTTACAACATGTCAAGACAGGAACTCAGATCCCATATGGGCATTGTGCTTCAGGACCCGTACTTATTCTCGGGTACAATCGGATCTAACGTAAGTCTGGATGACGAAAGAATGACTGAAGAAGAAATAAAAAATGCACTGCGGCAAGTCGGTGCTGAGCCTCTTCTTAAGAAGCTTCCGAAGGGCATTAATGAGCCCGTGATTGAAAAAGGCAGCACGCTATCCTCTGGAGAGCGGCAGTTAATTTCTTTCGCTAGAGCTTTGGCGTTTGATCCCGCGATCTTGATTTTAGATGAGGCAACGGCGCATATTGATACAGAGACAGAGGCCGTGATCCAGAAGGCGCTTGATGTCGTCAAACAAGGACGCACCACCTTCGTCATCGCTCACCGGCTTTCAACAATCAGAAATGCTGATCAGATTTTGGTTCTTGATAAAGGAGAAATTGTTGAGAGAGGGAACCACGAGGAACTGATGGCATTAGAAGGCCAATATTATCAAATGTATGAACTGCAAAAGGGACAGAAACATTCCATTGCATAACGCTCTAAAAACCCAAAACAATCGTGTTTTGGGTTTTTGGTTTATGTAGTCAATAAGCCAGTCCGACACGGTATCCGACATACTTACCTGTAACAAGCTCACGATATAAAAAGTCCGCAGTATCGCCGACCGAAATGCTTGTGCCGCCCTCAGGCAAAACGTTACGCTCCGTACGATAAACGCCGGTTGCTGTTCCGTCCGGGAGGTAAGTGGGGCAGATGATTGTCCAGTCTAATGATGATTCTTTAAGCATTTCGTATACTTTTGCATGCTCCTTGGCTGCGCGGGTCTGCTTTCGTTTCGATTCATTTGTTTCAAACCGGTATTTTCCCGGTTCATATCGGGAATCTAGGATCCCTGCGGTGCCGATCGTAATAAGCCGTTTGATATGCTGTTCCTCCATAGCGGAGAGAATGTGTGCCATAGCAGTTGACAAGGTATCATCACCATCTGTGCCTAGACAGCTGATCACGATTTCAGCATTCTCCATTATTTTTTTCACATCTTCTAAGCGGCGGGCGTTCCCCATGATGGTTCTGTCTTTTGAAAGGGGAAGATCAGCATGTTGAGATCTGATCAGAGCGAAAATATCAAATCTTTCATCTGCTGCAGCTTGTGTTAAAAAGGCTTGTCCGACGCGGCCGCTGGCTCCTAATAAAGCGATTTTCATCAAAAAACCTCCTCGCCTTTCATTATAAAAGGATGTTCTCAGTTTGAACAGCGCGGGAAAGAATACCTGTACAAATAAACAGAACGATGGGAAACATATTCATGAATCATGGATACACTTACGAATTGAACCAGCTCCCAATTCACAATGGTGATGAATGACACCCCGATTCCCTCCCTTTTTTTCTAGGATATGTGGAGCAGGAAAAAAGGGTGACAAAATAAAGAGAGCGCGGAAACCGCGCCCTCTATAGCCATATATTGAATTGTTATTGAACTCTGCCGCCCATTTGCTGCTGAGCGAAAGATACTAAACGTTTTGTGATTTCTCCTCCAACAGAACCGTTAGCGCGAGAAGTTGTGTCCGCTCCAAGGTTAACGCCGAATTCAGAAGCGATTTCAAGTTTCATTTGATCGATAGCCTGAGCTGCGCCAGGAACTAGTAAGTCATTTGAAGAGTTTTGGTTAGCCATGTGTAAAATCTCCTTTTTATTTAGTATGGTTGGGTTAACTGGAGTTGCACCAATCTGTGAACCCTTCTCGGGTGTCACTGCCGCCTCGGCGTAACCCAATGCTTTGCCGGCTTGTTACTACGTATTATGTTAAAATGGCCGGAAACTCATGCGGAGAATTGTGTGGTAAATCTTGAGAAAGCAAAAAAAGCTTAGCCGTTTAGGCTAAGCTAGTCATAAATATGAAAAAGCATCAGTTCATGTATCTCGTTTGTAAGAGCAGGCTCGTCAGCGCGGGCGGGAAACAAGTCTCCCCATTCAATCTCACCGCTCTTATGATAGATGCCTTCATAATGGGTCCCTTTATAATAAAATGAAATTTTCCATCCGGGCAGCTTTTCTTTTGGGAACAAAGGTTTCCAGCTGAAATGAGAAATCATTACGGCCACGCTCCTTACATTTGGTATCAATTGACCTAAATAAAAACGGCTTATGTTCATTGTATCATTGTTTCAGAACATCATTGAAGAGGCCTTAATATGCAGATTGTCCCAGCTTTGGATAAAGATAAGCCCGCTTTATTAAAAAAGCGGACAGGTTACGAAGGCCACAATGCTTCAGGAGATGTGATTGCCTTCTCAGATAAATATGACGCGTATTCAAAGCTTCTTCGTTTTGTAAGAGAATCAACATGATGCAAATTTGGATGAGAAAAAATGCTTCGGCCTGGGCGCGAATTCGCTTCAAACATCCATACTTTACCGTTCTGATCAATGCCAAAATCGAAACCAATCTCCCCGATAAACCCCTCGATATGATCATGAAGGACATGGCTTGCCGTCAGTGCCGCTGCAGAAAGCTTTTTTATGACCTCAACTCTTTCAGCGGGATCATCGTATACTTCCGCAAGTGTCTTTACAGTGCCGCCGTTAGAAAGATGTGTTGTAATGCTGTTCTTTCCGGAAATTTTTACGGCGATTGCTGTCACTGTCCATTTTCCTTTTCTATTTTTATTGGTATGGACACGGAAATCCGCTGGTTTGCCTTGAAATTCGATTAGATCAACACCTTGCTGAATGAGAAAGTCGGACGGGTTGTGCTGTTTTTGAAATTCTGCAAGGAATGAGGCGGCATCGGAATAATCAATCGAAGTAAATGTTTTGGCGTCATTCGTATGCTTTACCGTCAGGCCATCATCTGTTCTTGTCAGCTGATAAATGCCGGTGCCGAGTGCTCCATTTGCTGGTTTGATATAGATTTTTTTGTATGCGCCACAGAGCTCATCAATCAGCTCCACAGACGGTGTCAGCTCGGATCTAGGCAAAAAGGGTGCCGTTCTTGGATCTTTTTCGAGCAATTGATGAACGTTCCATTTATTGAAAAACGTTTTATTAAACCATGGGATCTGATATTCATCGATCAGCCTCTTTTTTGTATGTTGCAAGAGGAGTGAATCTTCAATTTTTCGGTTCGGCAAACGGTCATAAACGACGTTCGGCAATGGAACGATTTTTTTCTCCCAGCCGTTTTCCCTGTAAAGGAGCCCTTCAATCGTTCCTTCCTCCCAATTGATTTGGTGCGCGCCAAAAACGAAGCAGTAGCCTCCGGCTTGCTCGTGTAACGTGACTAGCTTTGAAAAAAAGAGGGAACGATCCTTAAATGGACGTTCAAGAGATACAGTAAACCCTGCCGTAAAGATGCCGACTAACGGCCCGATATGCACTGTATGATCATGAATCAGTATATCAGCCCTGCTTCGGTGGGGGAGCAAAAGCTCATGAAACAGATTTTCAGAGAGCAGCACGGTTTGTTCCAGATGCCGTCTGTAAGCAACGTGGCATCTGACAACCTTCGTTCCGAATGCGGCATGCAAAAGTCCGTCTCGCTTCAGCGAAGAGGGCAGAAACAGGGTGTTTTCACTGGTTTTGTCTATGCCGATCAAAAACCGTTTAGGATTCACGCGGAAGAACTCCTTTCTGGCTTTGCTCAGAAAACAGATATTGGCAGCGCTTTAGGGGACAAGTGTACAGCTGTTCTTTTTGCTCGGGAGAGACACGCAGGATTGACTTCCTGCCTGGTTTGGAATTGATATCTAAAATCCAAATTCTCCCGTCCTTAGCAAGACATATATCAAGACCGAGTTCAAACAACGGCCCGTAGCGCTCGTCAAGATAATACGGAACCGATTGGGTAATCGAAAACACATCATCTAGTAAAACCACTTGCTGTTTTTTCGGTATATCTTCAAACCAGGAGTCAAATGTCAGCGCATCAGATCCGCCTGACAAATTGGCCAGCAGCCCGTGTTTGTATCCGCGTCTTACTGCCTTTCCGACTGTATTCCATTCACCTGCTTCGTTTTTTTCCATAAACAGACGAATATCACAAGGGTATTGTTCCTTATCTTGAATGTTTAAGTAAGGCTGAAGCAAATATTGATGCTGAAGCACTTTTTTGCACCATGTTTTAAAAGAAGTCTGGTTGGAAAACGTTTTTGTCTGCTTATCCTTTCCGATGTGATAAGTAGCAGTGATGTTTTTCTTGCCCAGCTTCAAAAGAATCACGCCTCTGCCTCCCGCGCCGAATGCCGGTTTAAGGATGCAGGCTTTTTCTTTGGATAAAAAGGATTGAATTTGTTCGTAGCGGTTCACCTTTATCGTTTCGGGAATATAGGGATTGATTACAGAGTGCTGCTGCAAATCGTGAAGGACGGTCCACTTATCGGGAAGACCCCGCCCGATGAATTCCGTTTTCGGATATTTTTTGAGCCACTCAACGATTGGTTTTGCTTTTTGGGAATGTGAATCCTTGCCGTAAAAACAGCGATCATAAATATAATCTGGAATCGCCATTTCAGTTTCGTTCCATGTGCTGCTGGCCGAATGATAGACCGATGCTTTGACACGCAAAGTGTCAGGTAAAATATCAAATGGTGTAAACCGGATGAAACGTATGCCGAATTCGGGTGCTCTTTTGGCCAGTTCTGCGGAATAATCCGCTTCATGCTGGCGGGATAAGGACATAAAACCGAGTGTTATCATGGTGAGACTCCCCCTTTTATTCAAAAGCTGCCGGCGGGTGTCCGCAGCTTTACACTAAATACATGTAAGACGAACGCAGCTGACGGTATTCTACTTTACAGAATACGATTCTTCACCTTGCCCTATTCCAAAAGAACAAGCTGATTTTCTAAGAACAGGAATTTGTCTCCTCGTTTGCTAAGTGATTGCATGAGCCTCTATAATACGTATAGGTACATAATCTATATGAAAAAAGCTGAAGCACAGATGGAGGAAGATGAATAGGAATGGGTATTGCAGGAACCTTTATTTTTATGATCGTGATCGGCGCTGCCATTGGAGCGGTGACCAATCATTTAGCAATTCAAATGCTGTTTAGGCCGTATAAAGCGTACTATTTGTTTGGGAAGCGAGTTCCTTTTACGCCCGGGCTGATTCCAAGACGGCGAGATGAACTTGCAAAACAAATGGGACTGATGGTAGTCAATCATCTCTTAACCCCTGAAGGCATTAAAAAGCGGCTCGTCTCTGATGCAGCCAAAACGCAGGCTCTTCGAGTGGGGGAACAGCTGATTCAAAAGCTGTCACTTTCTGAAGTGACAGTAAAAGAAGCGCTTGAAAAAGCCGGGATGAAGCGCCCCGAAAAAGCTGCTGATGCATGGATCAGCAGCTGGACCGATGATAAGCTGAATGAGCTTTTCCGCCAATACGGGGACCAATCGTTAAAAGAGCTGGTGCCTATAGAGGTGCAGGAAAAGCTTGAGGAAAAAATTCCGATGATTTCAGGATATATATTGTCACGGAGTGTCCGTTATTTTGAAAGTGATGAAGGAAAAATCCGTCTTGGCAATATGATTGATGACTTTTTAAAAGAGCGCGGCATGCTTGGAAGCATGGTGCAAATGTTTCTTGGCAATTCAAGCCTTGCGGATCGCGTGCTGCCGGAGCTGCTGAAATTCTTGCGGAATGAGGAAACAAATAAATTGCTTTCTGATCTCTTAAAAAACGAATGGGGCAAGCTGAGGGAGTATACGTTTAATGAAGCAGACGAAAAATGGAATGCAAAGGCGCTCATTTTCAGTTTGAAACGAAGAATGCTGCAAGCATTTTCGACTGCCCCTTTCTTCAACAATACGATTGGCACGCTTACCGTCCGCTATGAATCTGAGCTGACCCAGCAAATGCTGCCGGCACTGTTAGACAAATTGCTTGAAGGGATTTCGTCCAACCTTGAAAGTGTCTTAAAACGGTTGCGTCTTGAGGAAATCGTCAAGGAGCAGGTGGATCAGTTCCCGGTGGAGCGTCTTGAAGAAATGGTGCTGTCCATTTCAAAAAAAGAATTTAAAATGATTACCTATTTGGGGGGGCTTCTCGGCGGAATTATAGGCGCGATTCAAGCACTGTTTGTCATCCTTTTTTAAGAAGAAATGGGTTTTGATTAATGAAAGGATCTCCATAGTCTGTTATAGTGGAGTGGTATGTCAAACGGCAATGATGAAAGGAGCTATTTACAATGGCTGTTAATTTTTATGATGTAGCGTATGATCTGGAAAATGCATTACGCGGGAGCGAAGAGTTCACCCGTTTAAAAAACCTTTACGACGAAGTTAACGCAGATGAATCAGCGAAGCGCATGTTCGAAAACTTCCGTGATGTACAGCTTAGACTCCAGCAAAAACAAATGGCAGGAGAAGAGATTACACAAGAAGAAGTGACGCAGGCTCAAAAAACAGTTGCGCTTGTACAGCAGCACGAAAAAATTTCTCAGCTGATGGAAGCGGAGCAGCGCATGAGCATGCTGATTGGTGAATTGAACAAAATCATTATGAAGCCTTTAGAAGAGCTTTACGGCAGTGTTGAAGGCTAATAAGCAAAATCCCTTCTTGGATAAGAAGGGATTTTTTATTCATTCAGCAAACTTGGAAATCCAATGAATCTTTTACCTCTCCATTGATGATGACTGATAATGTATGAATTCCTTTGTAATGCTTTCTGGTGGTTAAATCCTTAAAGGATTGGATTCTTGTGTATGACTTCGTTTCGTTTTTTCGTATATTTGTTTCTGTTATTTTAAATACTTTCTGATGACGCTGGCCTCTTGCTTTTACAAAATCAATTGCGTACTCAATTCTTACTTTTTGATCCCTGTCTGAATGAATATAGAAAGAAAATTCAAGGCTTTCGCCAATAACTATACGTTTGGGCTGGCATGTTAAATCATGTAGTTGTATCGAATCAGCATTTTCATAACCAAAAAGCGCTAAGGCCTGTTTATCACCCTTTTTTAATAAGGTCCGATAGGCGTGTTTGATAATCCAGTCTGTATGGGGATGTGTTCCGTACCATTGATCTGCGACTTTTCTCAGTAAATGAGGATGCGTTTTTGATATATCATTAAGGTTGTTGGCCACGCTTTTCCTTACATATAAGGACTCGTCCTGCATCAGCTTCTCAAGGATCGGCAATACAGGGGAAGGGTCCGATTTCAAAGCCGGTATCGATTTTCCCCATGGCAGGCGGGGCCTGCTGCCTTCGCTCGCAAGTCTTCTCACGTGTTCATTTTTATGCTCAGACCATGCAAGCAATTGTGCAATCATCTTTTCTTGATCTAACAGCAAAAAAGGCCTTACAGCAAATTCTGAGGTCGAATATTGCGTAAAGTATTCCAATGCCTTTATTGATTCTTCCCAATGCGCTAACCCGTACTGTTCCACATAATCTGGAAATAAAATTCCGCTGAGTCCTTTAAAATGAGGGGCTGTATCCCGTAAAATTGTGAGCGCTTCAACGTATTGTTTTGGCAAAGTTTCGTATAAAGAAACTGTCACGCGGCGCATCCGCTCTTTTAAAGTGAGTTCAGGCCAGTCCTCCAGCCGTAATGTACCCAAGAATCTGTTTTTGTTAAAATCAGGATAGGATGACCTTACATGATGGATCAACTGAGATATCAGTTCTTCATTATATATTTCTTTTAAATCAGCCATATAAACACCGCTTTTTCGTTTATTATTTATATTGTATGGGAATGTACGTTCTGGATCAAGTGTATAGTCCTAAAAATTAACAACTGATCCTACCACGGATATACAAAAGTTGGTTACTTTTTTTAGTTAAAAAAACCCTTGTCATCGGAAAGGAAAACTGAGATAATAACATTGAAAGCGCCTACACTTACCTATTTCAAATGGATACGGTCGCATATCATGCCGTTATATAGAGGGGATAAGCAACAGAGAGTAAGTGTTCGGAGCGCATCATTGGTCAAACAAGGGGTTCCTGATACATGATTTTTCGTAAATCGAAATAACGATATTAGGGAGAATGGCTGCTTCGATCGTATCCTATCAACAAGCCATACATAAAGTCTGCTGAGCCAGGCTTTTTTTGCTTTAAGAAAAGGTTGTTCTAAACACAGAGACAGGGTCATATCCTATACACAAGTACAGTCATCAAGGAGGGGGACATCTCTGTGTCAAAACAATTGCTTGCCTTAAATATAGATGGAGCGCTGCTTCGGTCGAACGGGAAGATTCATCAGGCAACGAAAGACGCGATTGAATATGTAAAGAAAAAAGGGATTTACGTCACACTTGTGACCAACCGTCATTTTCGCTCAGCACAGAAAATAGCGAAATCGCTAAAGCTTGATGCCAAGCTGATCACCCATAGCGGGGCATATATCGCTGAGAAAATTGACGCCCCGTTTTTTGAAAAAAGAATTTCTGATGATCATACCTTTAACATTGTTCAAGTGCTGGAGAGCTATCAATGCAATATTCGGCTTCTTCACGAAAAGTATTCCATCGGAAACAAGAAAAAGGTGAATTCGAATTTATTGGGGAAAGCACTCATTCATCCGTCTGACCCGATCTTTTATCCGGTCCAGTTCGTTGAATCATTAAGCGATCTCCTCATGGATGAGCCGGTGAGTGCACCCGTCATCGAGGTGTACACGGATCACGACATTCAGCATGACATTACAGAAACGATTACAAAAGCCTTCCCTGCGGTGGACGTGATTCGCGTAAACGATGAGAAGCTGAATATCGTCCCGAAAGGTGTCTCGAAGGAAGCGGGTTTGGCCCTCGTCGCTTCAGAGCTGGGCCTGAGTATGGATGATGTCGTGGCCATTGGGCATCAGTATGACGATCTGCCGATGATCGAACTTGCCGGTCTTGGGGTAGCGATGGGGAATGCCGTTCCGGAAATTAAGAGAAAGGCAGATTGGGTTACAAGGTCCAATGACGAGCAAGGTGTCGCTTATATGATGAAGGAATATTTCCGAATGCAGCAGCGAAAAGGATTTCTTGATAAGTTCCACATGAAACGTGTGTAAAAAAGCCGCTCGCGCCCTGACAGGTGCGGCGGCTTTTTTGCCGGATTGATTTTAGCAGTTTATTTCTGTACACTAAAGAAAGTTTTGAATCTGATAAATTAGGTGATGAAGTTGCAAATTAAAATAGAAGGCATACATGATGACCGCCTGCATCGGCCTCTGCAAAATATTGCAAATTTGTTTTATGAAGAGTGCGAGCTTGCGTATGGCGGAGAGGAGCCCGCAGATTTTGTCATTTCTTTAGCGTTGTCACAAACTGATGAGCATGTGACGGTTTCGGGAGAAGTGAAGGGTACTGGCATAAAGGAACAGCATACAAAATTCTTTTCTCCCGGCATGAATGAAAAAGAAGCTTTTAAGCAAGTGAAAAACACAATTTCTTATGTGTATCTCAATCTTCTTCAGGCGCATACGGGCATTACGCAGAAGTGGGGAATCCTCACAGGAATCCGGCCCACAAAGCTGCTTCATAAAAAACTGCAAAGCGGAATGTCCAAGGAGCAAGCGCATGCTGAGTTGAAAAAAGACTATTTAATTCATGATGAAAAAATCATGCTAATGCAGGAAATTGTTGACCGTCAGCTGGCGGCAGTGCCGGATTTGTACCGAGTAAAGGATGAAGTCAGCATTTATATCGGCATTCCGTTCTGCCCGACAAAATGCGCGTATTGCACATTCCCTGCGTATGCCATCCAGGGACAGGCAGGCAGAGTCGGCTCATTCCTATGGGGACTGCATTACGAAATGCAGAAGATCGGTGAATGGCTGAAGGAGCATGATGTTAAGGTTACAACCATTTACTTTGGCGGCGGGACGCCGACAAGCATTACAGCGGAGGAGATGGATCTGCTGTATGAAGAAATGGTCCGCTCCTTCCCGGATGTGAAAAACATTCGTGAGATTACGGTGGAGGCCGGTCGTCCTGATACGATTACAGAAGAAAAACTCGCCGTTTTAAACAAATATGACATTGATCGGATCAGCATCAATCCGCAATCCTATGAAAACGAAACGCTAAAGGCGATCGGGCGGCACCATACGGTTGAAGAGACCATTGAGAAATATCATCTGTCACGCCAGCATGGCATGAATAATATCAACATGGACTTGATTATTGGTTTGCCTGGGGAAGGCGTGAAGGAGTTCAGGCACAGTCTTTCAGAAACAGAAAAACTGATGCCGGAATCCCTTACCGTTCATACTCTTTCATTTAAACGGGCGTCAGAAATGACGAGAAACAAACATAAGTACAAAGTTGCCGGCAGGGAAGAGGTTTCTCAAATGATGGAAGACGCGGTAGCCTGGACGAAAGAGCATGGGTACGTGCCTTATTATTTATACCGCCAGAAAAACATTCTTGGAAACCTTGAAAACGTCGGATACTCTTTGCCGGGACAAGAAAGCATCTACAACATTATGATTATGGAAGAGGTGCAGACGATTATTGGCATCGGCTGCGGCGCTGCTAGTAAATTTATTGATCGGGATACAGGGAAAATTACGCATTTTGCGAATCCGAAAGATCCGAAATCGTACAATGAGCGCTTCGAGCACTACACGGACGAAAAAATCAAATATTTAGAGCAGATTTTTGAAAAAACGACAAAGCAGCACTGATTACAGTGCTGCTTTTTTTATCCCTGTTTTTTTGCGGGCTGAACCTCAGGCTTCCATTTAAATACCTTGTTCAGCAAGCGGTAAATTCGTTTTGATTCCTTTGTGACAAGCGGTCCCAAAATCGCCAGAATGAGGACATATAATGCGGCAAACGGCTTTAATGTGGCTGACAGTCCGCCGGCTATTCCGAGATTCGCAACGATAATCGAAAATTCTCCCCGCGATACGATCGTCAGCCCGATATTCGATGAAGCCTTATGAGAAAGCCCTGCGCGTCGTCCTGCCACCATTCCGGCGATAAAATTTCCCAGAATGGTCAAAATCACTGCCCCCAACGCAAGCCAAACCGCTTCACCAAGCGAAAACGGATCGATACTGAGGCCGAAGCTGAAAAAGAACATCGCACCGAAGAAGTCGCGAAACGGAACAACGAGGTGTTCAATCCTATCGGAATGCTCTGTTTCTGAAAAGACCAAACCGAGCAGCAGCGCGCCGATTGCTTCTGCTACATGAATCGTCTCGGAAAACCCGGCGATAAAAAAGAGTGCTGCGAAAATGACGATAATAAACACTTCGTTTGAGCGAATGTCCAACAGTTTGTTCAACAGCGGCGGGAGTTTTCTTGCTGCGATAAAAAACAGCAGCATATAACCGAAGGCGATCAAAATGGACAAGAGTGCACTCCCTACGGATGTCGCATCACCTAGTATAAGGCCGGAAACAACGGACAGATATACGGCAAGGAAAATATCTTCAAACATGATGATGCCGAGAATCAATTCGGTTTCCGGGTTGGCGGTCCTTTTTAAATCAACGAGCACTTTTGCGACAATCGCACTTGACGAGATTGTGATGACTCCTGCGAGGATGAGGACTTCCAGAAAGGAAAATCCGGTGATAAACCCGTAAAGCAGTCCGAGGCTGAAGTTAATCAAAATATAAATCGTCCCGCCGACCGCGATTGATTTTCCTGATTTGATTAACTTCCCGACAGAGAATTCGAGTCCGAGATAGAAGAGGAGGAACAGTACGCCCATTCGCCCGAAAAACTCGATGATTTCACTGCTTTGAATAAATGTTAGATCAATAATCCCCATTTTCGGCGCGTGCGGTCCAACAAGCATTCCCAGCACAATCAGAAACGGAATAATCGAAAATTTAATTTTATTGGCGATCACACTGGCGATTGCTACAAGGACAAGTGCAGTTCCGACTTCAAATACAAGATGGTCCATCGGGGCTCACACGCCCTCTCCAGAAAGAAAATCGTGAATCAGTTTCTTCAGATGCTTTCTCTCACCTGAGAGGACAAGGGTGTCATTTTCTTCAATAATCGAATCGGCTCCGGGATTTAGGAGTTTTTCCTGGTTGTGTTTGATAATGGCAATCACAGTGACATCGTAATTCTGGCGAACATCAAGCTCTCCGAGTGTGCGCCCAATCGATTTGGCGCCTTTTTCGACCTTAAACCATTCAATAATAAGATCGCTGAAGGCCATTTCGATGGACTCCAGAGCTTGCGGTTTATAGACCATGCCCCCGAGAATAGCTGCAATTTGCCTTGCTTCAGAATCATCCAATGAAATATTTGAAAGAAGCTCATCCGGGTCCCGGTCATTAAACCGGTAAATTTCCCTTCTTCCGTCATCATGAATGATAATCGTCATTTTTTCGTGGCTTCTTGTTTCGATTTCAAACTTTTTGCCGATGCCCGGCAGATCGTTTTCTTTAATATTCAATGAAAATCCCTCCGAATGTAGTGTTGGCAGTATGGGGTGAGTTACAAATAAAACTTGAGCAAATTATATTCGGAGGTAATTAGACTGGTATTTGACAGGGACGGCCAAAGCCTTTTCCAGCCTGTTTATTAGCGGTTCGTCAAGTGGTTTGACAGAGAGCTGCCTGACAGACTGCGCCAGCGGGCTGTACTCTTTGATCAGCTCAGCCGGGTGCATGCTGCCCGGCGACGGCGTTTTTGCCGATTGTGTTTCCTGCGGATATGAAGTCATAGGCACATAGCTGTCAGTGCTTGCTTCAAACTGGGAAGGCAGAACCACGTCCGAAGGGGGAAAGTACACCATAAATAAACTTAATAGAAAACTGATCAGCAATTTATCCATGTTCCTTTCCTCCCTTCTCATCAAGATATCCCTTCTTTTTCACTATATAAAACTTTATGTTTCCATTCAAACAATATGCATTTTTCAGTATCTATTGACCTTGAAAAATAAAAAGGTTTATTTGAGGATGGCGGGGAATGTATATGAGAAAGAAAAAAAGTAAGCGCATACATGGAGGTGCTTTATATGGAGTTTGTTCAATATGCATGTAATGGGGCTGTTGCAGAGATTATCCTGAATCGGCCTGATGCCCATCACGCCCTGAATGAACAGATGCTGTCTGAATTGAAGGAGGCAGTCGAAATGGCGGCTGCAAGCGAGGCGCTCATCGTTCTCCTGAGAGGAAGCGGGAAAGGCTTTTCGGCCGGCGGTGATATCAGGATGATGACATCAGAGCATGACTCTGATCAATTTAAACGGCTGATGGATACGATTGAGGCTGTCACCCTGAATTTATATCAGATGAAGAAAGTGACAATTGCAGCCATTCATGGCGCTGCTGCGGGACTGGGCCTGAGTTTGGCGCTTTGTGCGGACATTGTGCTCGCTGAAAAAAACGCCGTCCTCGCGATGAATTTTATCGGCATTGGGCTTGTTCCGGACGGCGGAGGACATTATTTGCTGAAGAAAAGAATCGGTGAAGCAAAAGCGAAAAAACTGATTTGGAGCGGAAAAAAACTATCTGCCTCAGAAGCTGCCGATATGGGGCTTCTTGATGGGACATTTGCCGGAGACCCTGCCGAAGGCGCAAGACCCATTATCGAAACCCTGTTGGCCTCCCCTCTTTTGGCGATGATCGAAACGAAAGCTATTTTTCAAAGCCTCCAGATTGAAGAACTGAAAAAAGTGCTATCCCTTGAGCGCAGCGCCCAAGAGAGAATGAGAAGGACCAAGGATCACCAAGAAGGAATCCGTGCATTTTTAGAAAAACGGGAGCCGAAGTTTCAAGCGTAACAGATCAGCCGGAAAGCTGATCATCTGTGAAACAAAATCAGCTTTCCGGCTGCATTGACTAAACGATGAGTATGACTATGAAGCTCTTTTTCTTTTAAGAGGGCTTCACCATGCGTTTTTGCCGCTTCTTCATGTTCTGCCTCGAATCGCTCGTTTACCAGCGTGTTCCCCGAAGGATCAAATACGGTAAGGAAATAATCAGCCATCAGGTTTCTCCTCCATTTTAAGGTTTATCAGTCTTTCTTCATTTATATTCTAAAAAGGAAATCAAAATCCTTTATTATGCTTTATCCAAAATTAGTATATAATGGGTCAGGGAAGGAGGAGATTCAGTGCTTACAATTGATCACGTAACGAAGACATTTGGAGATTATAAAGCCGTTGACGGATTGGACTTAGATATTCCGGAACAGCAAATGTTCGGTCTGTTAGGCGCAAATGGAGCGGGAAAAACGACGACGTTTCGCATGATCCTAGGATTATTAAGCATTACGGAGGGCTCAATCAGCTGGAAGGGCCGACCTGTGAATTATCATATCAGCAACAAAATCGGTTATTTGCCGGAAGAGCGGGGCCTTTATCCGAAAATGAAGGTAAAGGATCAGCTTGTCTATCTCGCCAGATTAAAAGGGATGGAGAAGCGGGAGGCTGTAAAAGAGCTCGGGACATGGCTTGAACGCTTCAATATTACAGATTACGAGAATAAGAAGGTGGAAGAGCTTTCAAAGGGGAATCAGCAAAAAATCCAATTCATTTCGGCAGTTTTGCATAAGCCGGAGCTGCTTATTCTTGATGAACCTTTCAGCGGCCTGGACCCTGTCAATGTTGAGCTGCTAAAAGAGGCTGTGATCTCGCTGAAAAACAGCGGCGTTTCTATTTTATTTTCAAGCCACCGGATGGAACATGTGGAGGAGCTTTGTGAGAACCTTTGCATATTGCAGAAAGGAAGACCGGTCGTGCAAGGCAAGCTGAAGGAGATCAAGCGCTCCTTTGGCAAAAAGAACGTCACCATTCACTCCGATGACGATCTAAGCTTTTTGCAGTCTCATGAAGGCATTCTACAATGGAAGGAGACGGCCGACGGCGTCAAGCTGCAGATTGCCAATGAAGACATTTCTCAAGAGATTTTTGCGATGCTACAGGGAAAAGGGTTTATCAGAAAGTTTGAGCTTGAAGAGCCGTCACTGCATGATATTTTTATAGAAAAGGTGGGGGCCGTCTATGAATAAATTTTGGATCATGCTTTCTCATACATACAAAAATAAGATTATGGCAAAATCCTTTATTATTTCGACTGTCATCACGGTGCTGCTTGTTTTAGTTGTAACGAATCTGGAGTCGATCATTTCTTTGTTTCAAGGTGACGATGCGAAAGAAAAAATCGCCGTTGTTGATGAAACAAACGAATTATATCCGGTTTTTTCAAAGCAGCTGAAAGCGGTGGATACTGACGGCGATCTTGATGTGAAGCTGTCGAAGCAATCGGAGGATGAGGTCACAAAGCAAGTCAAAGATGAATCACTCGATGGCATGCTCATCATCAAACGAGATGAAAAAGGGACCATTTCAGGAACATATAAAGCGTTAACGATTTCTGATGAAAGCACGTATCAAACGCTGCAGCAGGCGCTGACGCAAACCAAAACAGCTGTCGGAACAGCGGAGCTCGGCGTGTCGCAGGAAACGATTAGCAGCCTTTATGCGCCCGTTACTGTGGGGCAGAAGGCGCTGAAAGAAGGGGCAAAGTCTGAGGAAGAGCTTGGCCAGACGGTAGGGCTTGTTTACATTATGCTGTTCGTCATTTATTTTTCGGTGATTATGTATGCCAGCATGATTGCGATGGAGGTCGCTACAGAAAAATCTTCGCGAGTTATGGAAATCCTGATCTCAAGTATGCCGCCGATCCAGCAAATGTTTGCAAAGCTGCTTGGTATTGGGCTTGTCGGGATCACACAGCTTGCTATTATTATAGGAGCCGGCTCTCTGTCGCTTAAGCTGAACCAAAAGAGCGAAACGGCTTCATCTGTCGGCGGATTCCTTAATTTGACCGACGTATCTGCAACCACTGTCATCTATGCTGTCATTTTCTTTTTGCTCGGATACTTTTTGTACGCGACACTTGCCGCGTTTCTTGGCAGTGTCGTCAGCAGAATAGAGGACGTGCAGCAAACGATCACGCCGATGACGCTTTTGGTTGTCGCCGGTTTTATGATCGCGATGTTCGGTTTGAATGCGCCTGACGCAGGATTTATTACGGTAACTTCGTTTATTCCGTTCTTTACGCCAATGATTATGTTCCTGCGCGTCGGCATGCTTGATATTCCGTTCTGGCAGGCGGCTGTCGGAATCGGAATCACACTGCTCACCATTGTCATACTGGCCGTTATCGGCGCCAGAATTTATAAAGGCGGTGTATTAATTTACGGCAATTCAAGCGCGTTCAAAGCGATCAAACAAGCGCTACGTTTAGCGAAAAACTGATTGGAAAACAGCCTGGGGATTCTCAGGCTGTTTCTTTTTTGACAGAACGTGCATTCGCAAGAATTCGGTGCTAAAATAAGGGTACTTCATCCTGGAAAGGAGCAGAATGTTGACTGATCTAACCTTTATTCATGCGGCAGATCTTCATCTTGACAGCCCGTTTTACGGGATATCGCATCTGCCGGAGCCGATTTTTGCCCGGATTAAAGAAAGCACGTTTGCAAGCGTGAGACATATGATAGACGCCGCAGTGAGAGAGCACGTTGATTTCATTTTGCTGGCGGGAGATCTGTTTGATGAAGCCAATCGAAGCTTAAAGGCTCAGCTCTTTTTGAAAAAACAGTTTGAAAGACTCAGAGAGTGCGGGATTTCGGTATACGTCATCTTTGGGAATCACGATCATCTTGGCGGGGAGTGGACACCGATTGAATGGCCTGAGAATGTCCATATTTTTTCGTCCGCTGTTCCAGAAGAAAAATCGTTTTTTAAAGAAGGCAGGCGCATAGCAAGCATTTACGGCTTCAGCTATCAAGCCAGAGCAGTGACGGAAAACCAAGCCGCCCGCTATCGGAGATCAACTGACGCACCGTTTCATATCGGCATGCTCCACGGCACGCTGTCAGGATCTGAAGGACACGATCCGTATTGCCCGTTTACACATGACGACCTCGTGAAAAGCGGGATGGATTATTGGGCGCTTGGCCATATACATAAACGCCAGGTTCTATCTGCCGAGCATCCGGCAGTCATTTACCCGGGAAACACGCAAGCACGCCATATAAAGGAGGCGGGAGATAAAGGCTATTATCTCGTTCATGTGACAAACGGAGATATATCTTATGAATTTCAGAGAGCGCATGATGTCCTGTGGGAAAAAGCGGCGGTTGATGTGACGGAGGCAAAGAATATGACAGCCCTCTTCCAAATGGTGGAGGACACGTTTTCGAAGCTGCGGAAAAAGGGGAGCCCTGTTTGTGTAAGGCTTGTTTTACAAGGGACGGCGCCGGAATGGCTGCTGGAGGCGCCAAAAGGCACCTTGGATGAGTTTCTTGAAGCTCTTCAGGAACAAGAAGCGGAAGAGGAACATTTCGTTTGGCCTCTTAGATTGGACGATGAGACAGAAAACGAAGCAAACCTAACAAACCTTGATCCTTTTTTTGGTGGTTTATTTGAAGACATTGATCGCAGCGATCTGTCAGACGTGCTGGAAGGGCTTGAGCGGCATCCAGTGTATAGAAGGCACGCGGACCGGTTTAGCCAAGAGGAGGTAAAGGAAATAAAAGAGCAGGCACAGATATTATTGAAAAGACAGCTTAAGGTGCTTGATACATGAGGCGGTGACAGCTTTGCGAATTATATCTTTACATATCTACCAATACGGAAAATTTTCCAATCGGACCTTTCACTTTTCCGCCTCTCCTGTCCAAGTCATCTACGGATTAAATGAGGCAGGAAAAACGACGATGATGTCATTCATTGAAAGTATGCTGTTCGGTTTTCCGAAAACGAAAAAATATGAACCGAAAACAGGCGGTGTCTACGGCGGTGTTCTTGAAGCTGAACATCCTGAGTATGGGGTGCTGAAGATCGAACGGACGAAAGGGACTGCCGAAAAACTAAGCGTGTACACAGAAAAGGGCGAAGTAAAGCAGGGAGATGTTTTAAAGCAGCTGTTCCAGGGCACAGACAGGTCGTTGTACAAAGCCATATATTCGTTCGACGTATTCGGGCTGCAGGAAATTCACGCCTTTAATCGGGACAAGATAGGGGAATTTTTGCTCTTTTCCAGCTTGTTTGGTGCTGAAGCCGTATCGAAGCTTGATTCAAGGCTGACGAAGGAAAGCGAAAGGCTCTATAAACCAAATGGGCGAAACCCTCAATTGAATCAGGAACTGGAAACGCTTAAGCAGCTGGCAGTGAAGCTAAAACAGGCTGAAGCAGAGGAAGCGGGCTATCATCAGCTTCTCGGGGAAAAACGAATGCTTGAAGCCCGCCTTGCAGCCGCGGAAACCGAATTGAAAGAGACGGCGGGACATATCCGAATGATTGAGGGAGCGATTGAGCGAAAACCATTGTTAAATGAAAAAGCGACACTCGAACAGGTGATTGCAGAATTTCCGGAACATGCAGGACAATTTCCTGCTGACGGACTGCATCAGCTGGAAAAATATGAATCCCATCTTCACCCGAAATCAGCACAGCTTGAGGCGCTTCGGGTGAAGATGGCGGAGTTGGACAAACAGAGGCAAAAGCTTATCCCCGATAAAGAACTATTGGCGAAAGAAACGCTGATACAAGAGCTTTCGGCAGCGTTTCATATGTACCAATCCTGTGGAGAACAGCTGGCAGCCATTCAGGCACAGCTGCGCCAGGCGTCTGCGCAGACAGCGGCAGGGCTGGAACAGCTCAATAAAACGGATGAAAATGAGCTCCTGAATATGAACACCTCATATGATTATGAATGGCAGCTTCAGCAAGCGGTGCAGCAATATGTACAGGCAAGAGACAGAAAACGGCAGCTTGACGAGACATTTGAACTTGCCCGGCAAGAGCTGGAAGACACGGAAAAGGCCGTTCGTGCCGCTTCGTCCGCGATTCTTGAAGATAGCCAAAGAAAAGATAAAGAAGCTGCTCTTAGAGCATATGATGAAACACAGGGGCAGCACCAAGAGCAAGCGAAGCTCAGAGAACAGCTAACGTTTTTTGAAAGACAGCAGGCTAAACAGAAAAAGACTGTCATTGCAGCTGGTATGTTGTTCATCGTACTCTTTTCTCTGCTGCAGCAATGGATTCCCGCCATAAGTTTCGGCGCTGCACTTATTGTGTATTGGCTTGTATCAGGAAAATCGTCTTCTCGAAACAGCCGAGAGACAAGACAGCCCATGACGGATATTTCACCAGCAGAAGCTGAAATGCTTAGAGAAGCGTTATGGGAGGATGACCGCAATAAGCAGCACCTTCTCACACAGCGTGCAGCGCTCCAGCAAAAGGAGGCGGCGTATGAAAGGGTCATCCAGCAGTTTGAACAGTGGGAAGCCGAAATGGCGCCGTCCTTTACACAGGTTGAGCGTTTTATGAATGAGCTCGGATTTAAGGAAGATCCATCATTTTTGCTTGATGCATACAGCTTAATGAAGGATGTTAAAAAAGAAGTGAAGAAAAAGCATGAGCTGACCATTGAAGCAGGCAGGCTGAAAAAGCACCGGAGAACATTCGAAGAACGCGTCAGTATGCTTCTTCCCGTGAATCAGAGTCAGGATATCTCCATTTCGGACGCCCTTCACACATTGCGGAAAAACATTGAACGTGAAAAAGAAATTGAGAAGCAAAAAAAGGAAATTGAAACAGATATTCATTATACAAAGGAACAGATGCTTGAACTTGAGCAAGAAATACAGTATTTCCACGCACAGATTGAACAGTTATTTGCCGCGGCTGCTGCAAAAGACAGAGATGCGTTTTTTGCCATAGCCGACATCAGCAGGCAATTGAAGGATACGGAGAACAAGCTTCATCACGTAAACGCACAGCTTCAAGGCGGGTACCCGGAGGAACTTGAACTGGCGGATTCCAATACGCTTTCTGAATTGAAAGATAAGCAATTTGTTGAGAATGAAAGAAAAGAGCGGCTGACTGAGGAGATCGAGCAGCTCCGCAGCCAAATCGCACTGCTCTCAGTCAAACAGGAACAATTAGAGGCTTCGGGATTGGTCTCAGACCTCAAGCTTCAAACCGAAATGCAAAAAGAACGTGTAAAAGAAACGGCTAAAAAATGGGCCTCGATACAAATGGTCAAACAGGTGATCAGAAACAAATTGGAGCGGCATAAAAAAATCGAGCTTCCGCGCCTTCTAGAGTCGGCAGGAGAATTCTTCCGCCCTCTGACTGACGGAAACTACCAAACCATTTATTTTTCCGAAACGGATGATTCGATCATGGTTATGCATCGCGATGGAACTGTCTATCATGCGGAAGAGCTGTCACAAGGGACGTGTGAACAGCTGTATACAGCGATCCGATTTGCTTTGGCCGTTACGCGCCAGGGTGGGTCAAAGCTTCCGTTCCAGCTTGACGACAGTTTTGTTCATTTTGATCAGGAAAGGCTGAAACGTGTATTACATGTTCTGTATGATTTATCTGAAGGCGGTAGGCAGATTTTGTATTTTACATGCCATGAGCACGTAAAAGATGCATTTCATAGCAGCCAAATCATCCATTTGGTCTCATAAAAGAGGTTCTATAGCTGAAAATCGGTATGTGATATACTGGTATTATGTAAGATACGGAGGGAGCTTTAATAGAATGGCTAAAGGGATTATGCTACATGAGGTTGGCGAACAGGTGGACCAGTATCTATTGATTAAATCCTCGACGAAAGGGATTGCAAGCAATGGAAAACCGTTTTTGACGCTGATGCTGCAAGACCAGTCAGGCGATATTGAAGCGAAGCTGTGGGATGCCAAGCAAAGTGATGAAGTGACCTATGCGCCGCAGACGATTGTCAAGGTCGTCGGCGATGTTCATCATTATCGCGGACGCACCCAGCTGAAGCTAAGAAATATCAGACCGGTAAGCGAGCAAGAAAACGTCAATATTGATGATTTTTTAGAAACCGCGCCGATTCCAAAAAATGAAATGATGGATACCATCACTCAATATATATTTGAAATGAAAAATCCGAATATCCAGCGAATCACAAGGTTTTTGGTTAAAAAACACGAAGCTGAGTTTATGGATTATCCGGCGGCTACGAAAAACCACCATGAGTTTGTCTCAGGTTTGGCGTATCATGTTGTCTCTATGCTGAACCTGGCGAAGGCAATAGCAGATTTATATCCTTCTCTTGATCGTGATCTGCTTTACGCCGGTGTTATCCTGCATGATCTTGGAAAAGTGAAGGAGCTGTCCGGCCCTGTTTCCACTTCATATACGGTTGAAGGCAATTTGCTCGGCCATATTTCCATCATGGTGACAGAGCTTTCAAAAGCGGCTGAGGAGCTTCAAATCGATTCTGAAGAGGTGTTAATTCTTCAGCATTTGATTTTGAGTCACCACGGCAAAGCAGAATGGGGCAGCCCGAAACCGCCGATGGTGAAAGAAGCGGAAATTCTTCACTATATAGACAATCTGGATGCAAAAATGAATATGATGGACAGAGCGCTTGAGCGCGTGAAGCCTGGCGAGTATACTGAACGTGTATTCGCACTGGAAAACCGTTCCTTTTATAAACCGACATTTCATAAATAACGTAAAAAGGACTGATGCTGACATATTCAGCTCAGTCCTTTTTGATGCGTCTTTCCCGCACATAACTCGTCTCATTCCCGCATATGGTTAAGAATAAAGAATCTATGCAAAGGGGGAGGAGCCCGTGTTATTTTTTCCGTGGTGGGTGTATCTTTGTATTGTAGGCATTATTTTCAGCGCATATAAACTTGTGGCGGCAGCCAAAGAGGAAGAAAAAGTAGACCAGGCTTTTATTGAAAAAGAAGGACAGATTTATATGGAGAGGATGGAAAAGGAGCGAGAACGCCGCAGTTCTCAGCAGCATGAAGAAGAAAATCAAAACCATTCCATCGCATAAAAAAAGCTGTGCGGCTCAATGAGCCGCACAGCTTTTTTATTATTTAGAACTGCTTGAAGACGAAGAAGTGCTGTTGCTTGTTGAAGATGTATTAAATGTGTCTTTCAGATCTTTATCTTTTACTTCGATGTCAGCTTTCTTCATGACTTTTTGAACAGCTTCCTGAACAGCTGCGTTGTCATTTAATTTTTGTTCAAGCACTTCAGATTTCAGTTCTTTTTTCATATCATCGTATTTGCCGCGTTCTTCTGTCTTTTTAATGATATGGTAGCCGTATTGCGTTTTGACAGGGTCACTGACTTCACCTGTTTTTAATTTGAATGCAGCTTTGCTGAATGTTTCGTCCATTTGGCCTTCTTTTGCGAACCAGCCAAGATCCCCGCCTTTTGAAGCAGAGCTGTCTGTTGAGTATTCTTTCGCAAGGTCTTCAAACTTCTCGCCTTTTTTCAGCTTTTTCTCTACTTCTTCAGCTGTCTTTTTATCAGCAACAAGGATGTGGCTTGCACGGATTTTGCCTTTTAAGCCTTCCCAGTACTCTTTGATATCGGCGTCTGTTACTTTGATGTTATCTTTAGCCGCTTTTTGTGTCAGCAATTCATATTTTACTTGTTCTTTCAGGTAATCTTTGCCATATTGCTTTTCGAGGGCAGTATATTGATCGCCAAGCTGCGTTTTGTATTCTTTCAGCTTGTTGTCAATTTCTTTATCCGAAACTTTATACTTCTTGTCCAATACTTTTTCTTGCACTAGCTGTGTCAGTACGCTTGCGCCAGCTGTTTTCTTCATGTTTGTGTAAAGCTCGCCTTTTGTGACATCGCCTGCGTCAGTTTTTGCGATGACTTCTTTGTCGCCGCTGCTGCATGCACTGAGAGCGAGGATGCTTGTAGCAGTGATAGCTGCTATTGCGATTTTCTTCATTGTTTTCAAACACTCCTAATCATTCCAAATTAAATTACCTATGCGTATCATAACATATTGTGGCTTTCTGTAAAAAGATTTTAAATAAAGGGCATTCGTCTAGTCAAACTTTTGCTGATGACATACTTATATATTGATCAAGAAAAGGAGGTATGTAACATGAGCGGAGGATACTCTAACGGATTCGCGTTGCTCGTAGTACTGTTCATTTTGCTTATCATCGTAGGTGCAGCTTACATCTACTAAGCAGACCGAGGATCGCTTGCAACATAAGCGATCCTTTATTTTCACTAGCGCCTAATCGTTTCAAACATGAATTGCATAACATGTAATTGGTAAATAAAGCTTATTACAGGAGGTGCTTTTTAAGATGGGTGAAGTATTTGCAGGCGGATTCGCTTTATTGGTTGTGTTATTTATTTTATTGATTATCATCGGCGCTTCTTGGCTGTACTAATCAACATAAAAAAGCATAGCTGCTTAATCAGCAGCTATGCTTTCTTTCGTATTTACACTGTAAAGGAGATCTCCACAAACGAAGAGATCAGTAAAATTAATATAGATACATTAATAAATCGGAATACCTTATCTTGCCGCTCTTCAGGAATCTCTCTGACAAGGCATAATGTATTGGTGAGCCTGTTTATGAAATATAAAATAAACACGGCAGCCACGATAAAATAGAATAAAATGATGGGAGATTCCCCCTCTCTCTGAACTGTCCCATATTACATTACCAAATATTTATTAAAAAAGATAGAATGCAAATTGAAAAATCGCCACCAGCACCAGGGTTTGACTACTTTTCAACAAGAATATCCAAGCCGTCAGCTTCCTGATCAATAAAAGCGGTTTTCGGTGCTTTTATCAGCTTGAGAGCCAGCAGGAAATCAGGCAGACAGTAGCCGGCGTGAATGCCCGAGATCATGCAAAAATAATGAGCGTGATTCGGAAATGCCAGTGCTGCGTAAAACAATACCGGTGTAATCAGCAAGAACGGGCTGACGAGTGAAATCAGCATTGTTGTTTTTGGTATACGTTTCCATGTGCGCATGCGCAATATGTAAAACTTTTTTTCTATTTTTCTTTTTTTGCAGATGATTGGCAGGACATGGATGACTTTATGTACAAATAAAATAACGACGAGCAAACCGCCGAATAAAGATACATATTCATCGCTTAAGCTTGTGCCAGGCCGCAGCAGCTCAAAAGCTAAAAAGGTAGATATAAAAACCAAAATCATAAAACATACAGCAGTTAATATTATGCGAACGGCGCCATAATCCTTCATGAGATTTATGGTCTTCCAGCAATTCATCAAAGTCATCCTTCCATACATCTTGAATAGAATCTCAAAATAATTTACTCCTCCCAAGAGAAAAAATCAATGCTTTTTTAAGAAAAAATATCATCCGGCAGGTATTTTTTTGAAACAAGCAAACAAACTGCGAAATATGGGGTTAGAACTTTCTTCTCAGTGAATTATCAGCTAAAATAAGATTAAAGATAGAAAGAAGTGGTGTGGATGGATTCGATGGATCATCGCATTGAGCGATTAGAATATTACATACAATTATTAGTGAAAACAGTAGATATGGACAGGTACCCCTTCTATGCGCTTCTCATTGACAAAGGGCTGAGCAAGGAAGAAGGGGAAGCGGTTATGAGGATATGCGATGAATTGTCGGAAGAGCTGGCAACACAAAAAGCGCAAGGATTTGTAACCTTTGATAAGCTCCTTGCGCTTTTTGCCGGACAGCTGAATGAAAAATTAGATGTTCATGAAACGATTTTTGCCCTGTATGAGCAGGGGCTTTATCAAGAGCTGATGGAAGTCTTTATCGACATCATGAAGCATTTTGATTAACTGTTTACAGGTTCGAGCTCTTCAGCCGGTTCATCCGCCGCATTGTCCTTTGCTTTTTTCTTCAATTTTCCGTTTACGCTTTCAAAGTCATTGTCAATATTGGTGAGTGACGTTTCGAAAATTTCCATAAAATCATCGCCGTAGATATGGCGTATCATACACATCATTTCTGCCACTTCAGGAAATTTTCCGAATAAATGATACAAAGGCTGTGACCCTTTAAAAACAGCGTTGCGTGTCGGATCAAATTCCTCAAGCAAGCTCCAGAATACCTCGGTACCTTCCTCAGTCAATTGGACATATGTGTTCCTTTTATCATTCAGCCGTTTGGAGAACCTTAAATAACCCCGTTCTTCCAGCTTTTTTGAAAAGTTGAATGCGGTTGATACGTGCATGACCCCGAACTTCGCGATTTCAGAAATGGAAGCTCCATTCAATTGATACGCAATCCATAAAATATGATGCTCATTAATATTCAGGTCATACGGTTTGAGCCATTGCTGCCAATCCTTCTCGATTGATTTCCAAAGCGCCTTGCTAAGCTGAGCCATTTTCTGGGTGAAGACCAGAGCTTCTTTCACATCATAGGGCGGTTCCACTCGATTCATTACGTCACCTGCTTCTCTTTTTCTTTTTCTCTATTATGCCAATAAAATAAAGATTAATAAAGATGAAAATGTAAGAATTTTTTAATAAATTCACAAACCATTGCGGCGGAAGGGTTTTTCGGCCAAAAAAAATACGGGTCCAATTTTGGCCCGCATTTTTTTCTTTTGAATAGGATATTAGTTTTGTAAGGTTTTCTCCAGCTGTCTGATTTTCTCTTCGATATCGGCAATTTCTTTTTGCAAATCCTGCTGGTGAGGCTTGATCTCTTCCTGCCATTTTTTAATTGACGTTTGGAGCTCGCCGCCCACGTCTTTAATAACATCCGTGCTTTCTTTTGCCGCTTTGATCAGCTGGTCTTTTAATGCAAGCCCGTCTGACTTTAAGCGTTTGATTGTTTCTTCAAAAGAATCATAATTGGTTTTCATTTTTTCACGCAGCTGCTTTCCTGAGGAAGGTGCAGTAAGAAGAACCGCTGCTCCTCCGATGATGCCGCCTACGAATAGTCCTGTTAATAGAGAACGTCCGCTCGCCATTACAATCACCCCGTCTTTTTCTTCAAATAGGATTCATTCAGCATTTTTCATTTTTGTTGAAAGCCTGAACTTCTATACATAGCTTGCTTTATTTTAGCATATTTTTTAAGTGAAAAGGAGGGAGAAGGTTGTCTGTCTTTTTGATTGTGTTATCCTGCATCACCCTTGCCTTCGCTTCAGGCGCTGTTTACTATATCAGACTTCTCAGCCAGGCTGCTTCTTATCCGCCCAAGAAAGTCATCCGGCAGAAAGCGCTTGTTTGTTCAACCGGAACCGCCTTTACACTATGTCTTATCTTTTTCACAAAACTCCTCGCTTAAAACATGCTGACATGCTGCGAGCGCTCTGTTCAAAAAAACCTCTCCCGGAAGCGGAAGAGGTTTTGTGTGACAATTATTTAGCAGCTTCCATAAAGCTTGAACGTCTTAAAATGGTTTGCACAATCGGATAAATAATGATCATTGAGATTGTATTCAGCACAGCGGCCGGCAGAACAACAGCCGCGAACAATGCGGCGAAACCGCCCGGCAAACCGACGATCAATAAAGCTGACGATAGAAACACAATTCCTGATAAGATGGTCCCGATCACTGTCAGCACAGCGGCTGCACCTGTTTTTTGGCTCTTTCTGAACAAAAGAAACAGGGAGAAGAACAGAAACGCTGATACCGGTTTATCAATGATGTTAGGGATCTGTCCAGCTGGAAACGCGGTTGTAAGCGCAGAAATGATTCCGGTCACGATCCCGATGACGAGTACATTTTGCACTCGCGGGAACAGCAGAATGCCCATGAACATCATGATCAGCATCATATCTGGTTTCATGCCGCCTAAAAAGGGCGGAATAATGGAATGAAGCGCTGCGCCGATTGCGGCAAACAGAGCCATAATGACTAACTCTTTTGTTTTCATAACTATGCTCTCCTCTGCTAAGCTTTTTGCCCTCCAATAATATGCTCATCATTTATTGCGAAGGCTTTACAGAATGTGTTATGCAAACAGTATACCAAACGGACGGTTTGCATAGCCAGACTTTTTACTCATTTTCCTGCTGGAATTTCTTCATGAACGCAGCTAATTTTTCACAGTCTTCGAGAGAGACCGCGTTATAAATAGAAGCGCGGCAGCCTCCCACCGAACGGTGTCCGCCAAGGCCGATCATCTTCGCATCTTTTGCTTTCTGGACGAATGTTTTCGTTAATTCGTCATCCCGAAGCGTGAAGGTGACATTCATGCGTGAGCGGCTGTCCTTTCTGGCATGTCCTTTATAGAAGCCGTTGCTTTCATCAATACAGCTGTAGAGAACCTGCGCTTTTTGTTCATTGCGCTGTTCAACAGCTTCCACACCGCCGTTTTCCTTGAGCCATTCCAGAACGAGGCTCAGCATATAAATCGCAAATGTCGGCGGAGTGTTGTAGAGTGAATCCGCTTTGACATGTGTGGAATATTTCAGGATTTTTGGGACGTTCGCATTTTCATTTTTCAGCCAGTTTTTTTTCATGATGACTACAGTCACGCCGGAAGGGCCGAGGTTCTTTTGGGCGCCTCCGTAGATCACATCAAATTTGGACACATCGATTTTTCTGCTTAAAATATCGCTGGACATGTCGGCTACGAGCGGAATTGGAGAATTCGGAAACTCCTGCCACTGAGTGCCGAAAATTGTATTGTTGGATGTGATATGTAAATATGCGCCGTCTTTTACATCCGTAAGGTCAACCTCAGGAATATAGCTGTAATTGTCTGTTTCACTTGTAGCGGTGATAGACGTGTTCCCGAACAATTTCGTTTCTGCCAGTGCTTTTTCAGACCAAGCGCCTGTCATGACAAAATGTGCGGTTTTTTCAGGTGTTAAAAAGTTCATTGGAAGCATTGAGAATTGAAGGCTTGCCCCGCCTTGAAGAAACAAGATATCGTAATCTTCCGGAATGCCCATCAGTTCGATTAAGAGGCTTTTCGCTTTTTGGTGCACCGCTTCATACTCTTTGCTGCGGTGGGAAAGCTCCATAACAGACATGCCGGATTCGTTAAAATCAATAAATTCTTTCTGTGCTTTTTGCAGAACTTCCAGTGGCAGCGCTGCAGGACCTGCGTTAAAATTCGTTGTACGTTCCATTATGATCTCTCCCTGTTTTCCACGTTAATGTATAAAATAATACAATTATCCTATCACAAAAATTCAGTTTTTTGATAAAAAATTAGAATTATCAAAAGAAATTGACGGATGTTTGCGAAATGTTCACAAAATAAAATAACCTCATCTTATGATGAGGCCAGGCGTTTTGCGATAGAGGAAGAGATGTTCTGCAGATCCTCCGGTTTATAATCATCAGCATGCGTTTTCCAAACCGCTCCGAATCCATCTCCTTTTCCGTAGCGAGGGATAATATGCATATGGTAGTGGAACACAGATTGTCCAGCTTTTTCGCCGTTATTGTTCAGCGTATTTAAGCCGATCGGTTCAAATTCATCCCGGATAGCGCGGGCGATTTTCGGAACAGCATGGAAATATTGTTTTGCTAATTCATCTGTAAATTCATATACATTCTCAATATGTGTTTTCGGAATGACAAGCGTATGGCCTTTTGTCACTTGGCTGATATCAAGAAAGGCAAGTACATGTTCATCTTCATACACCTTCGCGGATGGAATGTCGCCGGCAATAATTTTACAAAAGATACAATTCTCTGCACAATGCATGAGGGTTCCTCCTTATGAAATTGTTTAGTATGTATACATTCATCGTACCACAGAAATGCAGAAAATAGAAAACAGGATGAACGGCGAGCGTTCACCCTGAATGCAGAGGAAGAGCTTATATGAAGAAAATGTGTTATGCCTTTGGTAAGCACCTCATTTGTCAATAAAATGAAGACTTGTTTAATGCCTAACGATTCCTGCGATAAACACCTCATTTGACAATTTGCTTCATACATGAAGAATTCATCAATTCAGTGAAGAGAAATGGTTTGAGCATTGGACATGTTTATTTTCTATCCAACTGTTTCTAAGACGTCTTTGACAAACACCTCATTTTTCAGTTGATATGCTTTTCCTCTACAACTATTATGATGTCCAGAACCCTGTCTCTTTATGACAGCAAATTCATCATTTGTTAAAAGGGAATTGTTTCAAATCAGGCCTTGTTTTTGGTACTATGAAGAAAAACACTATAAGGGGAGAAACTATGTCTCTGCTATCGGTAAAAGACTTAACCGGCGGATATACAAGGAATCCGGTTTTAAAAAACGTATCATTCACCCTTGAACCGAATCAAATTGTCGGCTTAATCGGGCTGAATGGTGCTGGTAAAAGTACAACAATCAGACATATCATCGGGCTGATGGACCCGCATAAAGGTTCAATCGAATTAAACGGTAAAACGTTTGCTGAGGATCCGGAAGGCTACCGTTCACAATTTACCTATATACCTGAAACACCTGTTTTATACGAAGAATTGACGCTGATGGAGCATCTTGAACTAACAGCCATGGCATATGGACTGTCAAAAGAAACGATGGAGAAAAGGCTGCCTCCGCTTTTAAAGGAATTCCGAATGGAAAAGAGGCTGAAGTGGTTCCCGGCCCATTTTTCTAAAGGAATGAAGCAGAAGGTTATGATTATGTGCGCCTTTTTGGCAGAGCCTGCGCTCTACATTATTGATGAGCCTTTTCTAGGGCTTGATCCGCTTGCCATTAACGCGCTGCTTGAACGGATGAATGAAGCGAAAAAAGGCGGGGCAAGCGTGCTGATGTCAACGCACATTTTGGCAACGGCAGAACGCTATTGCGATTCGTTTATTATTTTACATAACGGCGAGGTGCGGGCGCGCGGCACGCTGTCAGAGCTCAGAGAGCAGTTTGGAATGAAGGACGCGGCGCTGGACGATTTGTATCTTGAGCTTACAAAGGAAGACGCTGGCCATGAATAATATGCTTGATATTTGGCAGTCGCGGCTGCAGGAGCATATCAAAGAAACAAGAACATACATGAAATATATGCTCAATGATCACCTCGTCATTGTTTTGATTTTTTTTCTAGCGGGCGCTGCAAGCTGGTACAGCAAATGGATACGGGACATTCCCGCTCACTTTCCATCCTTTTGGGTGATGGCCGTGCTGTTTTCGCTCGTGTTGACAAGCTCTTATGTGCGAACGCTTTTGAAGGAGGCTGACCTTGTTTTCTTATTGCCTCTTGAAGCAAAAATGGAGCCTTACTTGAAGCAGGCGTTTGTCTACAGCTATGTGTCTCAGCTGTTTCCGCTTATTGCGCTGAGCATCGTTGCGATGCCGCTTTATTTCGCAGTCACACCGGGGGCTTCGCTCGTATCGTATGCCGCGGTCTTTGTCCAACTGTTGCTGCTGAAAGCGTGGAATCAGGTAATGGAATGGCGAACGACTTTCCAAAACGACCGCAGCATGAAACGGATGGACGTCATCATTCGCTTTGCGGCGAATACACTCGTTCTTTATTTTGTTTTCCAATCTGTTTATATGTATGCGCTTCTCGTCTATGTCATTATGGCTGTTCTTTATCTGTATATGTCTTCCGCAGCAAAACGGAAAACATTTAAATGGGAGAGCCATATTGAGTCCGAATTGAGACGAAAGCAGCGTTTCTATCGGATTGCCAACCTGTTTACTGATGTGCCGCATTTGCGAAAGCAAGCCAAACGCAGAGCTTATCTCGACTTTTTGCTGCGGCTTGTGCCGTTTGAACAGCGCAAAACATTTGCCTATATGTTCACCCGCGCCTTTTTGCGTTCGAGTGATTATTTGGGCATTCTTGTCAGATTAACGATCGTTTTCGCGCTGATCATTATGTATGTCTCAGCTAGCCCGCTGATTGCAGCGGTTTTGACTGTGTTTGCCATTTTCATTACGGGCATTCAGCTTCTGCCGCTCTTCGGCCACTTTGACCATCTGGCGCTTCAAGAGCTGTACCCTGTGCAAAAAGAAACAAAGCTGAAAAGCTATTTCTCTCTATTAAAAACTGCACTTAGTATTCAAGCGCTGCTAATGTCTGTTGCATCTGCCTATGCAGCCGGCTTGACCGGTTTTCTGTACGCGCTAATCGGTTCTGCCGTTCTGATTTTTGTTGTTTTGCCTGCTTATATGACAACCAGGCTGAAAAAGCACGGAAAGCTGTGAACTGAAAAGAGGTAATCAAATGACAGATAATCAGCTGCTGATGCAGGAAGCTTTGGAATGGAAAATGCATTTTTTGCGAAAGGATTCCATGTTTGAACGCTTTTCGAAGCGTGTCCAGACGAAGGTGAATGAACGGATTCCTGAAAAAATCCATACGGTCGTCACCGAGAGTGTAAGAAAAATGGTAGAAGCGACAATGGCCGGCTCCAATATCATCACTTATAAAAAGGATACAAGTGCACTGTCGCTCAGTGAAAAAAACGAATTGGCGAAAAAAACGATTATTTCTTATCAGAAGGTGGCGGCTGCTGAGGGAGTCGGAACCGGAGCGGGCGGCATTTTTTTAGGCATTGCTGATTTTCCGCTGCTGCTTTCAATTAAGATGAAGTGTTTATTTACCTTGTCTTCCATTTACGGCTTTGATGTCAAGGATGCACAAGAAAGAATGTTTTTGCTGCTCGTGTTTCAGCTTGCGTTTTCGAGTGATGATGGCCGTAAATCGCTTTTTTCTGTCATCGAAAATTGGGAGACGGAGAAAAAGAGCATCGACTGGAGAGTGTTCCAGCAGGAATATCGCGATTATATCGACGTCGTGAAGCTTTTTCAGCTTTTGCCGGGCGTAGGAGCGGCAGTCGGCGGAATTGCCAATTATAAGCTGCTTGCTCAGCTTGGAGAAACGGCAAGACATGTTTTTCATCTGAGGATATTAAAGGAAACAGCCGGAGAATAAACACTCCGGCTGTTTTTTTATAGCTGATGATAGGTGATCGCAGCGCCGGCAAGGACCTTGGCCGCTGTCAGCATGGCTTTTTCGTTGATATCAAATTTCGGATGGTGGTGGGAATAAACTCGATCTGGCTGTTCGGGAGCGGCACCTGTAAAGAAAAAAGTGCCTTTCACGTTTTGTAAGTAATAAGCAAAATCCTCGCCGCCCATTTGCGGTTCACCGTCAATGACCTGCTGAACGCCCTCGGTATTCTTTGCGGTGCTCACCAAGTGGCTCGTTTCGGCAGGATGGTTCACAACCGCCGGATAACCCTGTTCATAGGTGTACTCATAGGACGCGCCGTGCATGCTGCATATTCCTTTTACAACCGCTTCAATTTCTTTCTCCAGAATGTCCCGGACATTTTCATCAAAAGAACGCGCTGTGCCGATGAGTACTGCTTGGTCTGCGATGACATTAAACGGATTGTCTGCGATGAAGGAGCCGGTCGAAATGACGGCGGATTGAATCGGATTGACTTTGCGGCTGACAATGTGCTGCAAAGAGGAAACGATTTGCGAACCGATCAGGACGGCGTCTTTTGTATCATGCGGATGAGCGCCGTGGCCGCCCTTTCCGAAAACTTTAATCGTAAATCGGTCCGCCGCCGCCATTACGGCGCCGGGGCGGCAGAGAATAGTTCCGAGCGGCTCAGTTGCCCAAAGATGAGTGCCGAATATCACATCCGCGTTTTCGAGGCAGCCGTCATCAATCATTGGCTTTGCGCCTCCCGGATAATATTCTTCTGCATGCTGGTGGATCATCACAAATGTTCCCTTCAGTTCATGTCTGTTTTGGTGAAGGACCTTGGCCACTGCGAGAAGAGCTGCGGTGTGGCCGTCGTGGCCGCATGCATGCATGACACCAGGCACTTTGGAGGCGTAAGGGACATCTTTTTCATCTTGAATGGGGAGAGCGTCAAAGTCGGCCCTCAAAGCGACTGTAGGGCCGGGTTCGCTTCCTTCTATATATGCTAAAACCCCTCTGCCGCCAACGTTTGTGCGGATTGGGACTCCTAACGATTCATAATAGGAAGCAATAAATGCGGCGGTTTTTTCTTCTTGAAATGAAAGCTCAGGATACATATGAAAATGGCGCCTGATCTCAACCATTTCTTCAAAACAGCTGTCGAGCTGTTTGTTTATCTCTTTCTGCAGTGTGGATATGGACAAAGCCGCTTCCCCCTTTTCTATGTTTTCCATGATTGTATAGAAAAAGTCTGAATATTTCAACTCGTGCTGTTTTAAAGCATCATCACAGCTGCGAGGGTTGTCACCAAAAGGCCAATCGCGACGGGAATGAAGTTTTTTCTGGCAAGCTCAAAAGGATCAACTTTGCAAATGGCCGCCGCGGGAATCAACGCCCATGGGACCAGTGTTCCTCCGCCCACCCAGATGGCAGAGATTTGTCCGAGCGCGGTCAGAACGGCGGGATCGGCATGGAGAGCGGACGAAAAGAGCTTTGCGATGGAGCCGGCGAGAGAAATGCCAGAAAATCCTGAGCCGTCAAGGCCTGTTATGGCTCCAGCGGCAGTTAATGCAGCGGCGGCAAGTTCCTTTGACATAGGCATCATATGAGATAAAGCAATGCCAAGATCGTTGACAATGCCGTGGGAACCTTTAGGGAGTGAAGTGCCCAGTATGCTTTCATAGCCTGAGTCGCCAAGATAAAAGAAAGCGGCAATCGGGATGACGGGGCCGAAAACCTTAAAACCGAACTTAAATCCGTCAATAAAATAGCCGGTGATTTTTTCAAGCCCTTTATGCTTATACACGAAAAAATGAACGGTAAGGAGGATACAGATTGCAGACCCGCCAATTAACGCGGTGGCATCATTTCCTTGTAGGTTAAACAAGAGCATGCAGGCGATATCTGCAAGAAAGGCAAGCGGAATCAAAAAAGCCAGTATGGATCGCAGGCGTTTTGGCAAGTACAGCGAGTTGTCTTGTTCGCCGGAAAGAACGGGGGAAAAAGAAGCGGGATGCTCCTGTTTTTTGCGTTCGCGCTGAATCATGATAAAGGCAGCTGTTGTTGTTGTCACACCCATAATCAGCACAAGCGGAATGCTGGCCGAGACGACATCACCGACTGGAATGCCTGCTGCATCTGCAGTCAGCTTTGGCGCCGCCTGAATGACAAAGTCTCCTGAGAGGGCAAAACCGTGTCCGAATAAGTTCATGGCCATGGCCGCGGCAAGAGGCGTCAAACCGGCACGTGCGGCTGCGGGGAGCAGGACGGCGCCGATTAAAGCGACACCCGGAGAAGGCCAGAAGAAGAGAGAAATGGCGAACATCAGGCCCCCAATCAGCCAATAGGCAGTCACAGGCCCTCTCACAAGGCTTGCAAAGGGAGAAATCATCGCTTCATTTATCCCTGTTTTTGTTAACAAATCACTCATTGAAACGATAAAGCAAATGATGAAAATCGTGGGCAGCAGTTCGCCGGCCGCATAGATAAAGCTGTGGAATAAACTGCTGACAGAAGCTGAAAGTGAATGGCTGGCCCATAGCGATATGATAAAAATGCCGAATAGAGAAATAAATGTCGTGTCTTTTCTCAGCAGCATAAATAGGATAATTGCACCGATAAAAAACACATACAGAACATGGACAGACAAAATCCCGACTTCCATCATCGATCACTCCTTCCGCTTACAGATTATTCATAGGCGGGCGGAAGGTGCCGGGACAGAGGGGAGGGTTATGATGGAAGATGAACATTGATCTGTTTCAGCTGCTCAATCAGATGATGCCTTAATACTCTATTCGCTTTTTGCAGATGTTTTGGGAAGCATTCAGGAGAAAAAATGACGCACCCTTCAGCAAGCCAGTTTTTTCTATAGGCGATGATGCTTTCCGATGGCTCTAAATATGAATCATCCTCGTGCTGCATCTCGTAATCATCAAATCCGAACTGAAAACCGCAGCACGGGCAGATTTCATGAGAATGATTGCCTTCATGATCATATGGCGGTTCAGCCAATCCCTTAAACCCGCAGACTGGGCAAGTATGCTTCATTTTGCTTTCCTCCCAATAAAATAAGCTGCCGGACATGCCGGCAGCTATTCGACAGCGAAATATGTGGTGACATAGGAAGGCCGGGAGAAGATCGACGTTGTGTCAATTCCGGCAGATGTATCGCGTTTTTTGTGGGCTTCTTTGTAAGAACCGGACTGCTGCCAGTCTTGAAAGGCGCTTTCCGTTTCCCACAAGGTCAGAATGACATAGGTGTCACTGTCAAGCGGACGGAGCACTCGAATTGCTTCAAAGCCAGGCTCGTTTTCGACTTTTCCCGCTCTGTTTTTAAATCTGTTTTCAAACAGCGGACGCCCTTCCTGAGTAACGGCAATATTGTTCAATACTGCAAAACCGGGATGTTTGATCTCTCCGACTTGGTCAATGACTTCATAAGCGTGTGGTGCCTGGAAAACGGTATCTCCGTTTGTTTCATGAATTAAAATGGCGTTTTCCTGCCCCTGCATCAAAAGGATATTTTCTGAGGGATGCTTCTGTACGATCGTTTTTAAAAAATCGGCTGTCCCATATGTAATATAAACCTTCATATCAGCCACCTCCTGCTTGCTAGTATATCAAAACAATGGTATAAGTTTCTATTGGCGAGTGCTTCGAACATAATTCCAAACAATTTTTCCCATACTACCTTTAGAAAGGCGAGGTGAGTTCATGTTTAAGATAAAGAAAAAGAAACTTTTTATACCTATCATTATTTTAGTGTTAACTGCTTTTCTCGCTTTAATAGGATATATTTCAATTATTTTTCTCGGCCATTATGTCATAGATGAAAAAAAGCTTATTCTTCATGCTTCTTCAAAAATTGTTGATCAAAACGGAGATGAGGTTGCAAGCCTGTATACAGAAAATCGCGAGCCGGTCTCGATCAATGAGATTCCTAAGCAGGTCAGAGAAGCGTTTATCGCTGTTGAGGATAAAAGGTTCTATGAGCATCACGGCATTGATGCAAAATCTGTCGGAAGAGCAGTGTATCGCGATATATTAGCAGGCGGAAAGGTGGAAGGCGGAAGCACGATCACCCAGCAGCTTGCCAAAAATATTTTTCTGACACATGACAAAACGTTTCTAAGAAAAACAAAAGAAGTGATCATTGCGATTAATCTTGAACGGGATTACAGCAAGGACAAGCTGCTTGAAATGTATTTAAACCAGCTTTACTTCGGACACGGGGTTTACGGCATACAAGCGGCGTCCCACTATTATTTTAATAAAGAAGTAAAAGATTTGACTGTATCTGAAGGCGCTGTTTTGGCCGCTATTCCGAAGGCGCCTTCTACGTACTCTCCGATTTTGCACCCTGATAAAAATAAGGAGCGGCGTGATACAATTCTAGGTATGATGAATGACCAAGGCTATATCAGTGCGAAAGAGGCTGTCACCGCACAGGGCCGAACGCTTGGACTGCACGTGAAGAAACAGTCGGAAACACCTTGGTTAGACAGCTACATTGACCTTGTGATTAAAGAGGCGGAAGACAAGTATTCCATTTCCGGAGAGCAGCTTCTTCAAGGCGGATACACGATCAAGGTGCCGCTCGATTCGAAGCTGCAGAAGACGGCTTACCAGGTGATGAAAGAGGGAAGCTATTATCCCGGAACAGATCAGAATGCCGAGGGAAGCGCGGTCTTTATTAATAACAAGACAGGCGGTGTAGAAGCGGCCATCGGCGGAAGGGATTACACATCCAAAGGATATAACCGTGTCACAGCTGTCCGCCAGCCGGGTTCCACATTTAAGCCGCTTGCTGTATACGGACCGGCGATGCAGGAAAAGAAATTTAAGCCATATTCTCTATTGAAGGATGAGTTGCAGTCCTACGGAGATTATACGCCGAAAAACTACGACAGCCGGTATGAGGGCGAAGTCACTATGTCTGACGCCATTACGTACAGCAAAAACGCGCCGGCTGTCTGGACGCTGAATGAGATCGGCGTTGAAACAGGAAAATCTTATTTGAAAGCAAACGGCATTGATATCCCTGATGAAGGCCTTGCTCTCGCTCTAGGCGGCTTGGAAAAAGGCGTTTCGCCGCTCCAGCTTGCCGGCGCGTTTCATACATTTGCCGCGAATGGAACGTATACGGAACCCTTCTTTATTTCGAGCATAATAGATGAAGACGGAGAAACAATAGCCGATCATAAAGAAGAAGGAAAGCGGGTTTTCAGCAAGCAGACGTCTTGGAATATGACGAGAATGCTGCAGCAGGTAGTCAAAAAGGGAACGGCTACGTCCGGCACCTATCACGGCGACCTGGCGGGAAAAACAGGTTCTACATCTTATACAGGCGTCTCCGGCGCGACAAAGGACGCTTGGTTTGCAGGCTATACGCCGAAAATAACCGGGGCAGTCTGGATGGGTTATGACAAAACGGATCAAAACCATTATTTGAAAGCCGGGAGCTCATACCCGACGCGGCTGTTTAAGGATATTTTGACACAGGCAGGAGAAACCGGTCATGTGTTCACAAAGCCTAAAAACATTAAAGAACTGGAAAGCCCGATTGAGCTGAAGCCGGTCAAAACACTCACAGCCGATTACACATTTAAAGCAGCGGGGCTCTTTACTATTGAATTAAAGTGGGACGCTCAAGAGGATGATCGGGCCGTATACAGAATTTATGTAAACAAGGACGGCGAGGAGTCGCTTCTTGATTCGGTTGAAGGGAAGGGAAGCTATGAAATTCCTTATGCCAACTTATTTTCGGGCGCGTCTTATAAAATTGTGCCTTATAATACACAGACAAAAAGAGAAGGGGAAGGAACCGATTACGTTCAGCCAAAATTGTTTTCCTCTTAATGGAATTCGGCGATTTTTTGAACTTTGAGCTACATTTCTATACCATTTGCCTAAAACAAGGTATAGTGTAATAAGTCAAGAAATACGAACGTATGGTTGCCGTATGAAAGGTGGAAATCAGATGAGTAAACGAGAAACGTTTAACGAGACGTTTTTAAAAGCTGCGCGGGGAGAAAAAGCGGATCACACGCCTGTGTGGTATATGAGGCAAGCAGGGCGCTCACAGCCGGAATACCGCAAGCTGAAGGAAAAGTACGGATTGTTTGAGATTACCCATCAGCCCGAACTTTGTGCGTATGTCACAAGACTGCCGGTTGAGCAATACGGAGTCGATGCTGCAATCCTTTATAAAGATATCATGACGCCGCTGCCGTCAATCGGTGTGGATGTTGAAATCAAAAACGGGATCGGTCCTGTGATTGATCAGCCAATCCGGTCTCTGGCGGACATTGAAAAACTCGGCCAAATTGATCCGGAACAGGACGTGCCGTACGTGCTTGAGACAATTAAACTGCTTGTCAATGAGCAGCTGAACGTCCCGCTCATCGGTTTCTCAGGTGCGCCTTTTACGCTTGCAAGCTATATGATCGAAGGCGGCCCGTCGAAAAACTACAATAAAACAAAAGCCTTCATGTACAGCATGCCGGATGCATGGAATCTGCTGATGTCCAAGCTTGCCGACATGATCATCGTGTACGTGAAAGCGCAGATTAAGGCAGGCGCAAAAGCGATTCAAATCTTTGATTCGTGGGTCGGCGCATTGAATCAGGCAGATTACAGAACATACATCAAACCCGTAATGAACCGGATTTTTTCAGAGCTCGCAAAGGAGAATGTGCCGCTGATCATGTTTGGCGTTGGCGCAAGCCATCTTGCAGGTGATTGGCATGACCTTCCTCTCGATGTTGTCGGGCTTGACTGGAGACTCGGCATTGATGAAGCCAGATCAAAAGGAATTACTAAAACAGTGCAGGGCAACCTGGACCCGTCCATTTTGCTTGCGCCATGGGAAGTCATTGAGCAGAAAACGAAGGAAATACTTAATCAAGGTATGAAATCAGACGGCTTCATTTTCAATCTTGGCCATGGGGTATTTCCTGATGTCAGTCCCGAGGTTTTGAAAAAACTGACAGCATTTGTCCATGAATATTCACAAAACAAAAAAATGGGTCAATATTCCTAAGCATATCTTTTGGTATCTTAATGATATCCTGTCAAAATGTTTGTATCAGATCATTAAAGAGGGTGTAAACAGTGAGTAGAAAGAAAATGGGGCTTCTCGTGATGGCGTACGGCACGCCTTATAAGGAAGAAGATATTGAACGTTATTATACACATATCAGAAGAGGCAGAAAGCCTGAGCCTGAAATGCTTCAAGATTTGAAAGACAGATACGAAGCGATTGGCGGCATTTCACCGCTTGCCAAAATCACAGAAGAGCAGGCGCATAATCTGGAACAGCACTTGAATGAAATTCAGGATGAGATTACGTTTAAAGCGTATATCGGATTGAAGCATATCGAGCCGTTTATTGAAGACGCCGTAGCAGAGATGCATAAGGATGGCATTACAGAAGCAGTCAGCATCGTGCTGGCGCCGCATTTCTCCACGTTCAGCGTTCAGTCCTACAACAAACGCGCCAAAGAAGAGGCTGAAAAACTCGGCGGCTTAACGATTACGTCAGTTGAAAGCTGGTACGATGAACCGAAGTTCGTGAGATATTGGGTTGACCGAGTGAAGGAAACATATGCGTCAATGCCTGAGGATGAAAGAGAAAACGCGATGCTCATCGTATCCGCACACAGCCTGCCGGAAAAAATTAAAGAATTTGGAGACCCGTATCCGGACCAGCTGCATGAATCGGCGAAATTAATTGCTGAAGGCGCAGGCGTTTCCGAATATGCTGTCGGCTGGCAAAGTGAAGGGAACACGCCTGATCCTTGGCTCGGACCCGATGTTCAGGATTTAACACGTGATTTATTCGAACAAAAAGGCTATCAAGCATTTGTATATGTTCCTGTTGGATTTGTCGCGGATCACTTAGAAGTGCTTTATGATAATGATTATGAATGCAAAGTGGTTACTGACGATATCGGCGCAAGCTATTACCGGCCGGAAATGCCAAATGCCAAGCCTGAATTTATTGATGCTTTGGCAACAGTCGTATTAAAAAAATTAGGACGTTAAAGAAGGCGATGAACATGAGTGACGGCAAAAAACATGTAGTCATCATCGGCGGCGGCATTACCGGTTTAGCCGCCGCCTTCTATATGGAAAAAGAAATCAAAGAAAAGAATCTGCCGCTTGAACTGACGCTTGTTGAGGCAAGTCCGAGAGTCGGCGGAAAAATCCAGACTGTCAAGAAGGACGGCTATATCATCGAAAGAGGGCCAGACTCATTTCTGGAACGAAAGAAAAGCGCCCCGCAGCTTGTTAAAGACTTAGGTCTTGAGCATTTGCTTGTCAACAATGCGACCGGACAATCCTATGTGCTTGTAAACCGCACTCTGCATCCAATGCCGAAGGGCGCTGTAATGGGGATACCGACAAAAATTGCGCCGTTTGTTTCTACGGGTCTGTTTTCTTTGTCCGGGAAGGCGAGAGCTGCTATGGATTTCATCCTGCCTGCTAGCAAAACAAAGGATGATCAGTCATTGGGAGAATTCTTCCGCAGACGTGTCGGAGATGAAGTGGTCGAGAACTTAATCGAGCCGCTTCTATCAGGGATCTACGCAGGCGACATTGACAAGCTCAGCCTGATGTCGACATTCCCGCAATTTTATCAGACGGAACAAAAGCATAGAAGCCTGATTCTCGGCATGAAAAAAACAAGGCCTCAAGGCTCAGGCCAGCAGCTGACGGCAAAAAAACAAGGGCAGTTCCAGACTCTGTCAACCGGTTTGCAGACCCTTGTAGAAGAGATCGAAAAGCAGTTAAAGCTGACGAAGGTGTATAAAGGCACAAAAGTGACCAAACTCAGCCATAGCGGCTCTGGCTATTCGCTCGAACTGGATAACGGCGTCACACTTGATGCTGATTCAGTAATTGTGACTGCTCCGCATAAAGCGGCTGCGGGAATGCTTTCTGAGCTTCCTGCCATTTCTCATTTGAAAAATATGCACTCCACATCCGTGGCAAACGTCGCTTTAGGTTTCCCTGAAGGCTCCGTCCAAATGGAGCATGAGGGCACGGGTTTTGTCATTTCAAGAAACAGTGACTTTGCGATCACAGCCTGTACGTGGACGAATAAAAAATGGCCGCACGCAGCGCCGGAAGGCAAAACGCTGCTTCGGGCATATGTCGGAAAAGCTGGAGACGAATCCATTGTCGATCTATCAGATAATGACATTATCAACATTGTGTTAGAAGACTTAAAGAAAGTCATGAACATAAACGGCGAGCCGGAAATGACATGTGTCACCCGATGGCATGAAAGCATGCCGCAGTACCATGTCGGCCATAAGCAGCGTATCAAGGAGCTGCGTGAAGCACTTGCATCTGCGTATCCGGGTGTTTATATGACAGGCGCTTCTTTCGAAGGTGTCGGCATTCCCGACTGCATTGATCAAGGAAAAGCTGCCGTGTCTGACGCGCTTACCTATTTATTCAGCTAAAACCTCCGCTTTATCGCGGAGGTTTTTTTGATGTTCAATGGCAATATTGTGTAAAAAAATGATTGAATTGAACAGCAGGTTATGATACATTTGCATATGTACTTAATGACTAAAATGTTCAAACGGTCAGTTTCGAGGTGAATACAATGTCAATAGATCGAAAAAAGCTCATTTTGGAGGCGGCTACAAAGTCTTTCACGCAGTTCGGGTATAAAGCGACGACAATGGATCTTGTCGCAAAACTTGCGAACGTGGGGAAGGGAACCATTTATACTTTTTTCAAAAACAAAGAAGAGCTGTTTGACGAGATTTTCACTACTTTATTAAAGGAAATGAAGCAAAAAGCGGATGAAGCGATGGAGCCGAACCTTCCGTTCCATGAAAATGTGCACAGAGCATTGTTTGCCATTCTGGAGTTCAGGAAAACACATCAGCTGACGATTAAAATTTTCCAAGAGAATGCCGAGATTGGTACAATGGCAGTTCAGGAAGTGATCCAGAAAATGGAGCGAGCCATACTGTCTTATATCAAAAGTAAGATTGAAGACGGGATCAAAAGCGGCGCAATCAAGCCGTGCGACCCTGAACTGACAGCCTTTGTGATGCTGAAGCTTTATATCGCGCTCATTTTTGACTGGGAAAAACAACACCCCCCGCTTGATAAAGAGACAATTGCGGGACTGCTTGAATTGTATGTTGTCAAAGGATTGTCAGCGAACTAGATAATCCTTTCTCTTTGCAAGAAAATGACCATTTTTCATGATGAGTCAGTTTTAGAATGGAGGCATCAGGATGAACACAATACGAAGTCAGTGGAAAGACATCGTAACAAGTAAAAAATTATTGATTCCCATCATCGCCATTTTGTTTGTCCCGCTTATTTACAGCGGCGTATTCTTAAAGGCTTATTGGGACCCGTACGGCACAGTTGACCAGCTGCCTGTCGTTGTCGTCAACCAAGACAAGGGAGCAACGTATGAAGGAGAAAAACTTCAAATCGGTGATGATCTGGTCAAAGAATTAAAGGATAATAACAACTTTGATTGGCATTTTTCCAATGATCTCGACCAATCGTTAAAGGACTTATTGAATCAAAAATATTATTTAGTTGTCGAGATTCCTGAGGATTTTTCTAAGAATGCCAGCACTGTATTAGACAAAAATCCGAAAAAATTGGATCTGAAATACCATACAAATGCAGGCTCTAACTATGTAGGGGCAACGATCGGCGAAAAAGCGATTGATAAACTGAAAGCCTCTGTTTCAAAAGAAGTGACCGAGCAATATACGAAAGTTATTTTTGATAACTTTAAAGATATCGCAAAAGGTTTGAGCGACGCGAGCAGCGGCGCGAAAAAAATTGATGACGGCACAAAGGATGCGAAAAACGGAAGCGCCCAGCTGAAAGAAAATCTGGCGAAGCTGAAGGAAAGCACCGCTACCATCAGTGACAAAACAGCGCAGCTTGCAGATGGAGCGGCTCAGGTGACGAGCGGCATCCAATCACTTGACAGCTCGCTCGGTAAATTCCAGGACAGCAGCAACCAGATTTATGATAAATCTAGTCAGCTTGCAGCAGGATCAGGCGAGCTGACAAGCAAGATGAATGAACTTCTTGCTGGACTTCAAAATGTGCAGAAGGGTGCGCCTAATCTTACTAACGGGCTGGATCAGCTCAACAGTAAAGCCCAAGAAGGTTCTGAGAAAGCAGCAAAAGCGGAAAAGCTCATTAATGCGCTCGATTTAACGAAGCTTGAAACTGCTGTAAACAATCTGGAAAAATCAGAAACTGCGATGAAGGAATTTAAAAAACAGCTGTCTGACTTTGAAAACAGCTTAAAAAACCGTGATCAGGCATTCAAAAATCTCATCAATTCGAGTGATTTCTTAACAGCGGAGCAAAAAAGCCAGTTGATCAGCTCTGTTGAAAAGCAGCTGCCGAAAGTTGATGCGCCTGATTTTGATGAAATTTTAAGTGGGCTTCCTTCAGCTGATCAGCTGCCTGACATCGCAACGATAAAAAGCTCTCTTGAAGACGTGAAAGCGCAGGTGGCGCAGGTGAAAGCCATGCCGGAAGCTACATCTAAGCTTTATAACGGCGCAAAAACAATCCAAGATGCGATTGACAGATTAACTGAGGGAGCTGATAAGATATACAATGGTTCACAGAAGCTGACAGATGGCCAAACTAAACTGACAGCCGGCATCGGTGAATATAATAAGCAGTTCGCAAAGGCAAAAGCGGGCTCAGAGCAATTGGTGACAGGAAGCAGCCAAGTATCCGGCGGATTGTTTAAGCTGTTAGACGGGTCTAAACAGGTCCAAAGCGGATCATCAAAACTTGCAGACGGATCTGCATCACTTGATACAGGTTTAGGCAAGCTATTGGACGGCACAGGAGAGCTGTCTAGTAAGCTGAAGGATGCGGCTGATCAAACAGGAGATATCGATGCTGATGATCAAACATACGGCATGTTTGCGGATCCGGTTAAAACCAAAGATGATGCCATTCATTCCGTTCCTAACTATGGAACAGGGCTGACACCTTATATCCTGTCAATGGGCTTGTATGTCGGCGGCATCATGCTGACGGTTGTCTTCCCGCTGAAGGAAGCGTCAGGACGTCCGAGAAACGGTTTTGAGTGGTTCTTCAGCAAATTCAATGTCATGATGCTTGTAGGAATCATTCAATCATTGATTGTGGCGACGGTTCTTCTATTGGGAATTGGTCTCGAGGTAGAGAGCACGTGGAGATTTTACGTGTTTACGATCATTACGAGTCTCGCTTTCCTGGCGATGATTCAATTTTTGGCTACAACGATGGGCAACCCTGGACGTTTTATCGCAGTCATTATTTTAGTGCTGCAGCTGGGAGCGAGCGGAGGAACCTTCCCGCTTGAATTGCTTCCGAATTTCTATCAGGTCATCCACGGCGCATTGCCGATGACCTACAGCATTAACGGATTCAGAGCGGTCATTTCAAACGGTGACTTTGACTACATGTGGCAGATGGCCGGCGTCTTAATCGGCATCGCCCTCGTCATGATTGCACTAAGCATTACTTACTTTACAATGTTAAGCCGGAAGGAAGAATCATCAGAAGAACAGCCGGCTTCATAAAGAAAAAGAACTTGTTTCCTTGGAAACAAGTTCTTTTTTTGTTACATTCCCCATTTAATTATCAATCCTGTATAGGTTAATCCGCCGCCAAACCCGAAAAGCAAAACGATTTGATCTTTTTGCAGCTTCCCGGCTTTCACTGCGAGATCGAGCGCCAAAACAATTGAAACCGAAGACGTGTTTCCGTAATGCTCAACACTAGTGAGCGTTTTTTCAATCGGGAACGGTGTTTTTTCACAAATTGACTCGATCATGCGCAAGTTGGCGCTGTGAGGAACAAACCAATCGAGATCATCAGAGCTGAGTCCTGCTTTATGTAAAAGCCGTTCAAATTCGCCAGGGACGGTTCTTGCGGCCCATTTATATACCTCGCGTCCGTTTTGCACCATTTTTCCAGAACCGACAAGCTGCACACCGTTTATTTCATTTCGCAGTCCGGCACGATACAAAATATCGCCGCCGTTCCCGCTTGTTCCTTGTACAGACGCAAGAAATCCCGGCGTCTCTTCATCTCGTTCCACTAACAGCGCACCAGCGGCATCGCCGAACAGAACGCATGTCGTTCGATCGGTATAATCCGTTACCTTTGATAACGTCTCTCCGGCGATCACGAGAATTTTTTGATGAAGGCCAGATGTGATCAATCCATTTGCCAAATGGAGGCCGTAAGTCAGCCCGGCGCATGTCGCATTAATATCCAGCGCGCCGGTGCTTTCCCAGCCGAAATATTCCTGTACGCGGCATGCCGTACTCGGAAAGGCGTAATCGGATGTGGTTGTGGCAACGAGGATCATATCGACATCATCAAGTGTTCCTTTATAACGGCTCTTGAGATTCTTCACCGCTTCTATGCATAAATCAGAGGTAAATTGATGTTCATCTGCAATCCGGCGTTCTCTCATTCCTGTGCGCTGAACGATCCATTCATCAGAGGTATCAACGATCTTTTCTAAATCTGCATTGGTTAAACGTCTGCTCGGCGCATAGGTGCCGATAGCTGTAATTTTTGCTTTTGACATATGAATCACTCCTTATGGTCAGATTATAACACTAGATATTAGTATCTGGTACTAAAAAGAAGGTTTTTTTACAAAAAAAGAGAAGTGTAGAATAGGGAATCTATGAAAAAGAAAAAGGAGGCTGAAAAATGGTCAGTCAAGAAGCAGTAGTCTTTTTGGCATTATCCGGGGCTATTGCGTTTCTGTTGCCAATCGGGCTGATTGTATGGTTTAAGCGAAAGTATGGCGCCTCGCTTAAAGTGTTTTTTATTGGCGCTCTCACGTTTTTTGTCTTCGCTCAGCTGCTGGAAGGCGGCGTTCATGTTTATGTACTGCAAGTGAATGAAATGACGAAAGAAGCGATGCAACATCCATTATGGTATGGCATTTACGGCTGCTTGATGGCCGGAATTTTTGAGGAGTGCGGAAGGTATATGATGATGCGATTTTTTATGAAGCGCCATCATACTTGGGCGGATGGTCTGGCTTTCGGGGCAGGCCATGGCGGGCTTGAAGCCATCCTGATTACAGGCTTGTCCTCTATCTCACTTATTGTATACGCATTTGCAATCAATAGCGGGACGTTTGAACAGCTTTTGGTCAATGGCGACGTCAAACAGGCGCTTTTGCCGATACAGGAGCAGCTGCTGCATACTCCTTCGTATGAATGGATGCTGGGCGGAATAGAAAGAGTCAGTGCCATTGCCGTCCAAATTGGGCTGTCTCTGCTTGTTTTGTACGCGGTTAAAAGCCGCCGGCCGCTGTTTTTGTTGTATTCTATTCTTTTACATGCACTGTTTAATGTACCGGCGGTTTTATATCAGAGAGGAATCATAGAGCATGCTGCAGCTGTTGAAATCATTATTGCTCTTATAGCGGCTTTATCAGTTTATTGGATTGTAAAAGCAAAAAGGGTGTTTCAATAAAAGGTCCAAGCAGCAGCAATGCCCGCTTGGAAAAATGTGAATGGAAATATTCATTAAGCATGGGTCATCAGAATATTTCTGATTCAGTCTTTACAATGACAGCAAGAATGTCTGTGTTTTTTACAAGAGAAACAATGGTGTTTCTTTTTCTTCTTCTCGCAAGGGTCATGGCATTCTTTCTTTTTCTTGCAATGGTCGTGGAAATCTTTATCGAACCACTCGTCAAAGAACCAAAAATCATCGAACCAATTGTGACAACGACATTTCTGTTCATGTGAATGACGACAGCACATAGAAATCCCTCCTCTTCCCATGCTCTCTACAGCATATGAGAGATTGATAGGAAAAGATTGGACGGGTCCCTCGGGAAAAGAGTATATTTTAAGTAGAAAATAAAAGGAGGAATGCCCTATGACGTCTGTACGTAAAACGATGGAGCTCATTAAAGAACTGGTATCGATCCCAAGCCCGACCGGAAATACATATGAGGTGATCAATTATATTGAAAGCCTTTTAAAAGAATGGAAGGTAGAAACGGTTCGGAACCACAAGGGCGGCTTAATTGCAACGCTTCCAGGACGCGACACATCCCGGCATCGCATGCTGACTGCGCACGTTGACACCCTCGGCGCTATGGTAAAGGAAATTAAAGCGGACGGCCGGCTGAAAATCGATTTAATCGGCGGGTTCCGCTACAACTCGATTGAGGGGGAGTATTGCCAAATTGAAACCGCCTCAGGAAAAACGTACACAGGCACAATCTTAATGCATCAAACGTCTGTGCACGTATACAAAGACGCGGGAAAGGCTGAGCGGAATCAAGAGAATATGGAGATCCGCCTAGATGAACCTGTTCACTGCCGGAAAGATACGGAGGAGCTTGGCATTGGCGTCGGAGACTTTGTGTCGTTTGATCCACGTGTCGAGATCACATCAAGCGGATTTATTAAATCGCGCCATTTGGATGACAAAGCAAGCGTCGCCTTATTGCTCCGCTTAATTCATGAAATTCAAACAGAAGACATTGAGCTGCCGTATACAACCCATTTTCTTATTTCCAATAATGAAGAAATCGGTTACGGCGGGAATTCGAATATTCCTCCTGAAACAGTTGAATATTTGGCGGTTGATATGGGCGCTATCGGTGACGGGCAGGCGACAGATGAATATTCAGTATCAATCTGTGTGAAGGATGCGAGCGGGCCGTATCATTATCAGCTCAGAAAGCATTTAGTTCAATTAGCCGAGAAGCATCATATTGACTATAAGCTTGATATATATCCGTACTACGGATCTGATGCATCAGCAGCGATCAAATCCGGGCATGATATTGTGCATGGCCTCATAGGGCCGGGAATTGACGCTTCCCATGCATTTGAACGCACCCATAAATCATCTCTTCGCCATACCGCTAAGCTTCTGTATTACTATGTACAGTCACCAATGGTATAAGGGGGAGGACCAATGAAGATTTATAAGCTGAAAAGCACATTCGGCTGGGAAGGTGATGACGGGTTGGGAGAACAGCTGATTCAGCAGATCCTTGCCGGAGAAAAAACCGCCACGTGCGCGCCGAAATCATTGTATTCAAAAGATGAATTGAGGGACGTTTATCAAACAGCGGGTCAGCTTGTTACCGTTTATGATAAACATGACAATCCAAGATGCAATATAAAAGTGACAGATGTCTTTGAAACCACCTTTGGTGCGCCTGATATGAGGTTAGTCAAAGGAGAGGGCAATGGAGACCGAATTGAGGAGTTTCAAGAGGATCATCGGATGGCATGGGCGGAACTGATCAAAAGCGGTGAACTGGAGCTGAATGAGGATACTGTTTTGATTACAGAACTGTTTGTGCTTGTTAAAGATTAAAAAAAGCCTGCGGGGCAAGAACCCCGCAGGCTTTTCATTAACCAGAAATGGTTGCGTTTTGTTCTGTTTTCGATTGGGACATAACAGTTTCTGCTTTCGCAGGATTAAACATGCCTTCCCATTTAGACATCACAACGGCAGCAAGCGCGTTACCAGTCAGGTTGACAACTGTACGTGCCATATCCATGATGCGGTCTACGCCGGCAATAAAGGCAAGTCCTTCAGCCGGAACGCCGATGGTGCCAAGCGTTGCAAGCAAGACAACAAAAGAAGTACCAGGCACGGCAGCCATCCCTTTGGATGTCACCATTAAGACGAGCACAAGCGTAATTTGGTGCCAAATCGTCAAATCAATGCCATATACCTGTGCTAAAAAGAGTGCGGCAATAGATTGATAGAGAACGGAACCGTCTAAGTTAAACGTGTAACCGATCGGAATGACAAATGAAACAATGCCTTTTGGACATCCGATTTTCTCCATTTTTTCCATGATACGCGGAAGAACCGTTTCAGAGCTGGACGTACTGAACGCCAGTAAGATTTCGTCCTTCATGTAAGCAAGGAACTTGAAGATGCTGATGCCGGCAATTTTTGCGACAATCCCGAAAATAACAATTAAGAAGAAAGCAAGCGCGACATAAACCAATCCGACGAGCTTTCCGAGAGAGATAAGAGAACCGAGTCCGAATTTAGACACAGTCACTCCGATAAGAGCGAAAACGCCGAATGGCGCCACTTTCATCACAAGGTTTACAACGTGGAACATGGCATGGGATACACCTTCAAAAAAGGCTAATACAGGCTTGCCTCTTTCACCGATTGCGGAAATACCCAATGCAAATAGTACTGTAAAGCAGATGATGGCTAGAAGATCCCCTTCGACCAATGACTGGAAGAAGTTTGTCGGCACAATATGGAGGAACGTTTCTGCCACTGATTTATTACTTTGTTCTTTTTCAGTTTCAACATATTGACTGATGTCCGATTTTTGAGCTTCGTGTATATTAACTCCTGTACCCGGATGGAAGATGTTTGCAAGGGCTAGTCCGAGAATAATGGCAAAAGTCGTGATGATCTCGAAGTACAGAATCGTTCTGAAGCCTAATTTACCGACTTGCTTTCCATTTCCTGCACCGGCTACACCGATGATTAAGCTGGAGACAACAATAGGAATCACTATCATTTTGATTAAGCGTAAAAAGAGATCCCCGATTGGCTGCAGGTAAGTAGGCAATGCTGGGTTGCCATACCAAATGACGCCAACAATGACACCTAGAATAAGTCCAACGAATATTTGTGTGGCTAATCCAAACTTAATTCTTTTCATAGATTACCTCCCAAAAAACAAAGTATCAACATATATCATGAATAGACATATATTTAATCTCACTATTAGATCAAATTATAATAGATAAGAAATCAATTCGTCTATAGTAAATTATATTTCGAAAATAAAGAATATTCAATGACATTATGATAATCACCAGAATTATCTAAAAACAGGTGAGCTTTGACCTAACCTGACTATTATTTCAAAATTAAGAGATATGTGAAAAAATAAGAAAATCCCACGCATAAGGCGCGGGATTTTCGCTCATTACAAATCGTTTACTTTTATACAGTCATTGCAGATATTACCATAACACTCATGCTGCTCTTCTATCTTTTTTCCGCATTCCGCACACTTTTTCGAAGGCAGGTTTCTAAAAAATTCTGTGATTTTCCCCAGCATAACCAATCCCTCTTTCCCCTTTGTAGTGATTTCATTGTAATATAACAGATTACAAAAATCAATAACTGTTTTGATACAATGTTTAAAACATGCTTTTTTCAAGAAAAATGGGTATATTGAAGGAGGATCAATTTTTTTGAAAAGATAGGAGGACATTATGAAAGTTACAGTTATCGGATGCTATGGCGGTTTTCCGGCCGCAAATGAAGCGACGTCAGGCTATTTGTTTCAGTCAGGTGATTACTCTCTGCTTGTTGATTGCGGCAGTGCCGTTTTGTCTAAGCTGTTCGGATATGTGCCGGCGGAAAAGCTGGATGCGGTCGTTCTGTCTCATTATCACCATGACCATATCGCTGATATCGGACCGCTGCAATTTGCCAAGCAAGTCGGTTCGTTTCTCGGCAAAGGAGAGCATACGCTTCCGATTTACGGACATGATGCTGATATAGAACAGTTTCAAAAGCTTACATATAAAACACATACAAAAGGGATCGCCTATCAGCCGGATCAGCCGTTGACTGCCGGTCCGTTTACGATCACCTTTTTAAAAACGATTCACCCGGTGACGTGCTATGCCATGCGGATTACTGACGGCAGCCACACTGTCGTTTATACTGCTGATTCCAGCTATCAGGATTCATTTATACCGTTTTCGAAAGATGCTGATTTATTGATCTCAGAATGCAATTTTTATGCCGATCAAGACGGAACAAGTGCAGGCCATATGAACAGCCTGGAAGCCGGGCGCATTGCAAAAGAAGCGGGAGCGGGAGAACTGCTGCTGACCCATTTGCCGCATTTTGGCGTGCATGACAACCTTCGCAAAGAAGCGAAAACCGTTTTTAACGGAGAAGTGAATATTGCGAAATCAGGTTTTGTGTGGGAAGGATAAAGGAGGAGCACCATGTTATTTATAGACAATCAAAATATCAATGATCCGCGGATCAATCTTGCTATTGAGGAGTACTGTGTAAAGCATTTAGACCCTGAACAGCAATATTTGCTCTTTTATGTGAATCAACCGTCTATTATCATTGGAAAAAACCAAAATACAATAGAAGAAATCAATACAAAATATGTTGAGGAAAACGGGATTATCGTCGTCCGCCGTTTATCAGGCGGGGGCGCTGTGTACCATGATCTGGGGAACTTGAACTTCAGCTTTATTACCAAGGATGACGGGGACAGCTTTCATAACTTTAAAAAATTCACTGAGCCGGTGATTCAGGCGTTACATCAGCTTGGGGTTGAAGCTGAATTAAGCGGCCGGAACGACATTGTAGTGGATGGCCGGAAAATATCCGGAAACGCTCAGTTTGCAACGAAAGGCCGTATTTTCAGCCACGGCACCCTCATGTTTGATTCAGCCATTGATCATGTTGTATCAGCATTAAAGGTGAAAAAGGATAAAATTGAATCAAAAGGCATCAAATCGATCAGAAGCCGAGTGGCAAACATCAGTGAGTTTCTCGATGATAAAATGACCACCGAAGCATTCCGCAGCCATTTGCTTCGCCATATTTTTAATACAAACGACATTGGAAACGTGCCGGAGTATAAGCTGACGGAAAAAGATTGGGAGACCATTCATCAAATTTCGAAAGAGCGCTATCAGAATTGGGATTGGAACTACGGCCGCTCACCAAAATTTAACCTTAATCATTCGAAGCGTTATCCGGTTGGATCGATCGATTTGCGCCTGGAAGTCAAGAAAGGCAAAATCGAGGACTGCAAAATCTTCGGAGATTTCTTCGGTGTCGGTGATGTATCTGAAATTGAAAACCTGCTGGTCGGAAAACAATACGAACGCAGCGTCATCGCTGATGTGCTCGAAGGTGTGAATCTCAAGCATTACTTTGGGAACATTACGAAAGAGGATTTCCTTGATCTGATTTATTAAGGCAAAACACATCGTTTGAAAGAGCGGTTGTGTTTTTGAAATAATGGAGGCAGGAGGGATTCACATGAAAGTGTTTTTAATCGGAGCGAACGGACAAATCGGGCAAAGACTTGTCTCTTTATTCCAAGATAATCCTGATCATTCCATCAGAGCGATGGTCAGAAAAGAAGAACAGAAAGCGTCTCTTGAAGCTGCCGGTGCAGAAGCTGTGCTTGCGAATCTGGAGGGCAGCCCGGAAGAAATCGCCGCTGCGGCAAAAGGTTGTGACGCGATCATTTTCACAGCTGGTTCCGGCGGCAGTACAGGCTATGATAAAACACTGCTGGTGGATCTCGATGGAGCGGCGAAAGCCATTGAAGCTGCGGACATTGCCGGAATCAAACGGTTTATTATGGTCAGCGCCCTGCAAGCCCATCACCGTGAAAATTGGAATGAGGCACTCAAGCCTTATTATGTGGCCAAGCATTATGCTGATAAAATTCTGGAAGCGAGCGGTTTAACCTATACGATCATCCGTCCGGGAGGCCTTCGCAATGAGCCTGGAACGGGAACTGTTTCAGCAGCGAAGGATCTGGAGCGGGGATTTATTTCCCGTGATGACGTTGCAAAAGCGGTCATTGCCTCTTTAGATGAGAAGAATACGGAAAATCGGGCCTTTGATCTGACAGAAGGAGATACGCCGATTGCCGAAGCATTGAAGAAACTATGACAGTACTGACACTCAGGGCTTTTTGCTCTTGAGTGTTTTTTTCTGTTTCTCTATAATGGAGGAGAAAGCTTGGCTTCAATAATGAATGACTATTCATTCACTTTAAGGGGTGGGAGAATGAATCTTGTTTCAAAATTGGAAGAAACAGCATCTGAGAAGCCCGACAGCATCGCATGCAGGTTTAAAGATCACATGATGACGTATCAAGAGCTGAATGAATATATTCAGCGATTTGCGGACGGCCTTCAGGAAGCCGGTATGGAGAAAGGGGACCATTTAGCTTTGCTGCTTGGCAATTCGCCTGATTTTATCATCGCGTTTTTTGGCGCTTTAAAAGCTGGGATCGTGGTTGTTCCCATCAATCCGTTGTACACGCCGACAGAAATTGGTTATATGCTGACAAATGGCGATGTAAAGGCAATCGTGGGCGTTAGCCAGCTTTTGCCGCTTTATGAGAGCATGCATGAGTCGCTGCCAAAGGTTGAGCTCGTCATTTTATGCCAGACGGGGGAGGCCGAGCCGGAAGCTGCGGACCCAGAGGTCAGGATGAAAATGACAACGTTTGCAAAAATATTGCGGCCGACATCTGCCGCTAAACAAAACCAAGAACTTGTCCCTGATGATACCGCGGTTATTTTATATACGTCAGGAACGACTGGAAAACCGAAAGGCGCGATGCTGACTCATCAGAATTTGTACAGCAATGCCAACGATGTTGCAGGCTATTTGGGAATGGATGAGAGGGACAATGTGGTCTGCGCTCTTCCCATGTTTCACGTGTTTTGTTTAACCGTCTGTATGAATGCACCGCTGATGAGCGGCGCAACTGTCTTGATTGAGCCTCAATTCAGTCCGGCATCTGTTTTTAAGCTTGTCAAGCAGCAGCAGGCGACCATTTTTGCCGGTGTGCCTACAATGTATAACTACTTGTTTCAGCATGAAAACGGAAAGAAAGATGATTTTTCTTCCATCCGGCTGTGCATTTCGGGAGGCGCGGCCATGCCAGTCGCGTTGCTGACGGCGTTTGAAGAAAAATTCGGTGTTACCATTTTGGAAGGCTACGGGCTCTCGGAAGCATCACCCGTCACGTGCTTTAACCCGTTTGACAGGGGCAGAAAGCCGGGCTCCATCGGGACAAGTATCTTACATGTCGAAAACAAGGTCGTAGATCCGCTCGGACGCGAGCTGCCCGCTCACCAGGTCGGCGAATTGATCGTGAAAGGCCCCAATGTGATGAAGGGCTATTATAAAATGCCGATGGAAACAGAGCATGCATTAAAAGACGGGTGGCTTTATACGGGGGACTTGGCAAGACGGGATGAGGACGGCTATTTTTACATTGTTGACCGGAAAAAAGACATGATCATTGTAGGAGGATACAATGTGTATCCGCGGGAGGTGGAGGAGGTGCTGTACAGCCATCCGGACGTCAAGGAGGCGGTTGTCATCGGCGTGCCGGACCCCCAAAGCGGGGAAGCGGTAAAGGGATATGTGGTGCCGAAACGCTCTGGGGTAACAGAGGAGGACATCATGCAGCACTGCGAAAAGCATCTGGCAAAATACAAGCGGCCTGCCGCCATTACGTTTCTTGACGATATTCCGAAAAATGCGACGGGGAAAATGCTCAGACGGGCACTGAGAGATATTTTGCCCCAATAAAATGAAAAAGCGAAGCGGTTAGCTTCGCTTTTTCATTTTCAATCTTTTGCTTCTTTTTTAATAATATTTAGCAGCGCCTTTGTATCATTTTTGCTCAATTTGTAGTATGTGCCATCCTTCGAAAAAACGGCTTGCTGGCTGCCGTCAATCCATAGTCTGAATGAGTCATACCGGTCTTTATGAAACTTGATTGTCCCTTCGTAATCAGGGGCTGATGTTTTTTCTGTCTTCACCTGTTTTCCCTGATTCATAATATCCAGCATATCTTTGACGTGCTGTCTTTTTTCAATCTCGATATCTTCCTGGCCGCTTGAAGACAGTGTGATCAAATCCGCGTCTACCGATTGATACACATCGCCTGATCGGCTGTAAAGATAAAAAAATGCTATAAACACAAGACCGATTACCACGATGGCTGCCACTATTTTTTTCATTTGCATCACTCCAAACATTGTTAGTTTTCCCAGCGTTCGGGCTTTCCATGCTTAAAAGGGTGGAAAAGTGCGGAACACAGCTTGGTTCTAAGAATTTGAATTTATGATTACAATAGAAGTAACGGGTTGATGTGAGGAGTGAGGCGTTATGCGCAAGTGGATTGCGGCAGCAGGACTTGCTTACGTGCTGTACGGGCTGTTTTTTTATTGGTATTTTTTCCTGTCGGGTGATTCTGCAATACCGGAAACCGTGAAAGGGACGCAGGCTGATCCGGCTTCTTTCATGAAGCCGTCTGAGCTGGCAGTGGCCGAGCAGTATTCGAACGTCAAGAATTTTTTATTTTTTATCGGGGTACCACTTGATTGGTTTCTGTTTTTTGTTCTGCTGGTCAGCGGTGTTTCAAAGAAAATCAAGAAATGGATGGAAGCGGCCGTGCCTTTTCGGTTTTTGCAGACTGTAGGTTTTGTGTTTGTGCTTTCGCTGATTACAACATTGGTGACGCTGCCTTTAGATTGGATAGGCTATCAAGTATCGCTTGACTATAACATTTCCACACAGACAACGGCCAGCTGGGCTAAGGATCAGGTTATCAGCTTTTGGATCAGTTTCCCAATCTTTGCGCTTTGCGTTCTCGTTTTTTATTGGCTGATCAAAAGGCATGAAAAAAAATGGTGGTTATACGCCTGGTTGTTAACAGTGCCGTTTTCGCTTTTTCTGTTTTTTATTCAGCCGGTCATTATCGATCCTTTATACAATGAATTTTATCCGCTGAAAAACAAAGAGCTTGAAAGCAAAATTTTAGAGCTGGCGGATGAAGCCAATATTCCGGCTGATCATGTATATGAAGTGAACATGTCAGAAAAAACAAATGCGCTGAATGCCTATGTTACAGGTATTGGGGCCAATAAACGGATTGTATTGTGGGATACGACACTGAACAAACTTGACGATTCAGAAATTCTGTTTATTATGGGCCACGAAATGGGCCATTATGTCATGAAGCACGTTTACATCGGTCTGGCTGGTTATTTGCTCGTGTCGCTCGCCGGATTTTATGTCATTGATAAGCTTTACAAGCGGGCGGTTCGCCTAACCCGCAGCATGTTTCATTTAGAAGGGCGGCATGATCTTGCGGCACTTCCGCTGTTATTGCTTTTGTTTTCCGTTTTGAGCTTTGCGGTGACGCCTTTTTCTAATGCTGTCTCGCGTTATCAGGAGAATAAGGCTGACCAGTATGGGATCGAGTTGACAGAGAACAGAGAAGCCGCTGTTAAAACGTTTCAGGATTTGGCCGTGACGGGGCTGAGCCAGGTTGATCCTCCGGTGCTTGTGAAGATTTTCAGAGGCAGCCATCCTTCGATCATGGAACGGATTCAACATGCGGAGAAAGAAGAGAATGCGCCGGAACATCAGGATGCTGACAAATAAAAAGAAGCAGGTATGGAGGAACCTGCTTCTTTTTACTATTATTGTGCAGCTGCTTGTACGTTGATTAACCCTTTTCCATAGTAGAAAGAGTTTCCAAGATATGTTGCAGTGCTTTCTAAACGATCACGGACTTGCGCGTTTGTCCAAGTCGGGTGCTTAGAAAGAATTAATGCTGCTGCTCCGGCAACGTGAGGAGTCGCCATGGATGTTCCGTTGTAAGCACCGTAAGTGCCACCAGGAAGTGTGCTTTGGATGGATACGCCAGGAGCCATCACATCAAGCTCAGAACCTGCGCTTGAGAATGAAGCTCTTTGGTTGCTGCTGTTTACCGCACCTACCGCAATAGTGGAAGGATATTTTGCAGGGTAGCCGACTGTGCTTGAGCTTCCGGACGAACCTTCGTTTCCGGCAGCGGCAGCAACGACGATACCGCTGGAAACGGCTTTATCAACGACTGTTTTCAGCGCTGTAGAACCAGTAGGTCCGCCAAGGCTCATGTTGATAACATCCATATTGTTGGAAATGGCCCACTCAATGCCGTTAATAATCCAGCTATATTGGCCGCTTCCTGTTGAATCAAGCACTTTTACTGCATATAATGATGCGCTTGGCGCTACGCCCAGAACACCGATTGAGTTATTAAGAGCGGCAATCGTACCGGCTACATGCGTACCGTGAGAACTGCCGTCCTGGTATGGGTCTGTTTCAGAAGGTACGAAGCTTGCTCCGCCTCTGACGTTTAAGTCAGGATGAGAAGAGTCAATTCCGCTGTCAATAACAGCTACTTTTACGTTAGAGCCTGTGTAGCCTTGAGAGTGAAGAGCCGGCGCTTTAATTTGAGAAATGCCATAAGGAACAGATTGCGCATATTCATGTGCAATATGATCTTCTTCCACATATGCAACGCTCGGATCTTTTTTCAATTCTTTTACAGCTTTTTCATCCAATGTTGCTGCGGCCGCGTTAACATACTTAAATTGCTTTTGAACCTTTCCGCCTTTTTCAGAAATAACATCCTTTTTCTTGGCGGAACTCATGGCACTCATTGTCTGTTTAAATCCAACAATGTATTTCTTTTCTGTACTGCTTTTTCCGGCAGCCTGCGCAGACATGTTGCTGAACGCCATCGTAAAGATTAATGTTAACGCAAACAACAAGCTGATCCACAATTTTTTGCTTCTCACTCTTTACCCTCTCCTTTTAAAAAATTCAGAGTAGACTTACTTAAAAGACTATTCTGTGAATTTATTGTAATAGATGGAATAATATTTTAGTAGACCCATTTTTTTGAGATGATTTTATCTCTATTTAGGTATATCATCTCTCGCTATTTCCGTAGAGACTCGAAATAACTATTTTCATACAGAAAAGAACGAAAATAGACATGAGTAAATGTTCATTATGCTGAAATGTCATGCTTTTTTAGGTTAAATGCTCCTGAGTCCCGGCAAATTTCTGTCGAAAAAATTCGTTCAAATGACCTGCGTGTGCTTCCGTGAGAACAATGGATATTATCGTGATATTTTTTCAAAGCATGATGATAAAAGTATTCTGAAAAATAAACTTTACAGAAAAGGTATAGAATGAAAAAATTATTGAGAGGGAGGAAGAAATAAGATGAACATTCGCCAAGCAAAGACATCAGATGCGGCCGCCATTGCGCCGTTGTTTAACCAATATCGGGAATTTTATAGACAGGCATCCGATTTGCAAGGGGCAGAGGCTTTTTTGAAAGCTCGTTTGGAAAATCACGAGTCTGTTATTTTGATAGCAGAAGAAAATGGAGAATTCATAGGCTTTACCCAGCTCTATCCAACGTTTTCTTCTGTGTCAATGAAAAGGATCTACATATTAAATGACTTATTTGTCGTTCCTCATGCGCGTACAAAGGGAGCCGGCGGCCGGCTGCTTTCTGCCGCAAAGGATTATGCAGAGGAAAACGGGGCAAAATGTTTAACACTTCAGACTGAGCACCACAACCGGAAGGCAAGAAGCTTGTATGAGCAAAACGGCTATGAAGAGGATACCGGATTTGTCCATTATTCTCTCAATGTGCCGGCGAAGTGAAAATGGCGGCTTGATGATTTGGTTTTTTGAACGTTCTTCGGTTACGATATAAATGAAAAGGAGTGTGCCGAATGTCAACGTTATTTCAAGCATTGCAGGCAGAAAAAAATGCCGATGATGTTTCAGTCCATGTGAACACCATATCAACAGAGGATTTGCCGAAGGATGGTGTCCTGATTAAAGTTGCTTATTCCGGCATCAATTACAAAGATGGTCTGGCCGGAAAAGCAGGAGGCAATATCGTCAGAGAGTATCCGCTTATTTTAGGCATTGATGCTGCGGGTACGGTCGTCTCTTCCAATGATCCGCGTTTTGCGGAGGGGGATGAGGTGATCGCGACAAGCTATGAGCTCGGTGTCTCCCGTGATGGTGGATTAAGTGAATACGCTTCGGTGCCTGGTGACTGGCTGGTGCCTTTGCCACAGAATCTTTCGTTAAAAGAAGCGATGGTGTACGGAACGGCGGGATTTACTGCGGCGTTATCAGTGCATCGGCTTGAACAGAACGGTCTGTCTCCGGAAAAAGGCAGCGTGCTAGTCACAGGAGCAACTGGCGGTGTCGGCGGAATTGCGGTATCGATGCTGAACAAGCGGGGCTATGATGTGGTGGCAAGTACCGGAAATCGGGAGGCGGCTGATTATTTGAAACAGCTCGGTGCAAGCGAAGTAATCAGCAGGGAAGATGTCTATGACGGAACGCTTAAGGCGCTGTCCAAGCAGCAATGGCAGGGGGCGGTTGATCCAGTCGGCGGAAAACAGCTTGCCTCGCTTTTAAGCAAAATTCAATACGGCGGATCTGTCGCAGTGAGCGGCTTAACCGGCGGAGGAGAAGTTCCGGCAACGGTGTATCCTTTTATTCTTCGCGGAGTAAGCCTGCTCGGAATCGATTCAGTATACTGTCCGATGGACGTCAGAGCCGCTGTTTGGGAGCGCATGTCTTCTGATCTCAAGCCTGATCAGCTGCTGACCATCGTGGACAGGGAAGTATCATTGGAAGAAACGCCGGGTGCGTTAAAAGATATTTTGCAAAATCGCATTCAAGGAAGAGTGATTGTGAAGCTTTAACAGGATCAGCTTGCAGAGAATGTTATTTTTCTGCAAGCTTTTTTGTGGACAGGATGATCAGCTGCTGAACTGCTGTGTCGTGAAACAAGATTTTCCTGTAAGCCGAACTTTCTCTTCTCATTTAAAAAATAATTGGTGATAATGATTCTCATTCCGTGTTATACTACTCTTGGACATCTTAACCATAGAAACTACCAACAGGAGAGACTGGAACATATGAAAAAAACACTGATTATTCTTACAGTTTTACTTCTTTCTGTCTTAACGGCTGCTTGCTCGTCTTCAAGCGGCAATCAAAACAGTAAAGACCATAAAGTGGCGGTAACACATGATTTAGGGAAGACAAATGTACCTGAGCATCCGGAGCGGGTTGTTGTTCTTGAGCTAGGTTTTATTGATACACTGCTTGATCTCGGCATTACGCCTGTCGGGGTTGCCGATGACAACAAAGCGAAGCAGCTGATCAACAAGGATGTGCTGAAGAAAATTGACGGCTACACATCTGTCGGCACTCGCTCACAGCCAAGCATGGAAAAAATCGCTTCATTAAAACCCGATTTAATTATTGCTGACACGACCCGACATAAGAAGGTGTACGATCAGCTGAAAAAAATAGCGCCGACGATTGCACTTAATAATTTAAATGCTGATTATCAGGATACAATTGACGCTTCGCTTACAATTGCAAAAGCAGTCGGCAAGGAGAAGAAAATGGAGAAAAAGCTGACGGCGCATGAAGAAAAGCTTAGCGAGACAAAGCAGAAAATCAGCGCGAACAGCCAGTCCGTGCTTTTGATCGGAAATACAAATGATACCATTATGGCCAGGGATGAAAACTTCTTTACATCGAGACTTTTAACACAGGTCGGCTATCGATATGCAATCAGTACGTCAGGCAATAGCGATTCAAGCAATGGCGGCGACTCTGTGAATATGAAAATGACACTGGAGCAGCTGCTGAAAACAGATCCGGATGTGATCATCCTGATGACAGGAAAAACAGATGACCTCGACGCCGACGGTAAACGCCCGATCGAAAAGAATGTCCTTTGGAAAAAACTGAAGGCAGTGAAAAACGGGCATGTATACCACGTGGACCGTGCGGTGTGGTCTCTGCGCCGCAGTGTAGACGGGGCGAATGCCATTTTGGACGAGCTTCAAAAAGAGATGCCGGCTGCTAAGAAATAAAAGAAAAGACAGGCAAACGCCTGTCTTTTTCTTATTTGATAAAGCCGGATAAGTGGCTGTTGATATTATAGTCTTTTATCCGCCATTTTTCTTCTGCAAATTCAATGTTGCTGAGGCAGGCGTTGACGAGACGGGTGCTTTGAAGCTCCGGGTCACCGCCGGATATTTCTGTCAGCAGGGCGTGAATTGCCGCACCGTGCGCCACGATCAGCACCTTCTTGTTTGGATACGCCTGGTTCACTTTTGCCAAACCGCCCATCAGCCTGTCAGTGAGTTCTTCTAAGGTTTCCATATTCGGATAGATGTTATCTGGATAGCGCTTTGTCCGTTCCTCCAGCGGCATGCCCTCCGCGTCGCCGTAATCGCGTTCCTTAAAATCATCCATCTCGACTATCGGAAGATGCAGATATTCATTAATAATTTCCGCGGTTCTTTTCGCTCTTTTCAGCGGGCTCGTCACAATAATATCCCAAGAAAAGTCCTTTACATATTCTCCGGTTTCTCTTGCTTGGCGTTCACCTGTTGCGTTTAGCGGGATATCGGTTTTGCCTTGGCATTTTTGCTGCAGGTTCCAATCGGTTTCTCCATGTCTTACTAAACAAACGGCTGTCATAAAATCCCCTTCCTGACTTTATTCATATCGCTATTATACTAAATCGAAAGCGTGTGTCCTATGAAAAAGCCTATGCAAGAACTTCAAATAATAAAGCCAGTCCGATTCCGCCGCCGCTTCCGATGGCTGCAACAGCATATTGACAGTCTGGCCGTCTTTTCGCTTCATAAAACAATCTGGTTACCAGAGCTGCACCTGATGCACCGTACGGATGGCCAAGAGCTAATGCGCCGCCGCGCACATTGATTTTTGAAAAGGGAATGCCGAGTTCTTGCGAGCAGACACAAATTTTGACGGCAAAGGCTTCATTGATTTCAAATAAACCGATATCCTCAGGTGTTACATCGTGTGTATGTAAGAGATTACGGATCGCATCAACCGGTGCCGCGGGCGGATAGTTGGGGTGAATCCCGCTGACAGCGCTGCCGATAAACCGGAGAACAGGCTTAAGTCCCAGGGCTGCCGCTTTTTCTTCTTCCATTACCAAAAGAGCCGCTGCTCCGTCTGCTATGCCACTGCTGTTGGCTGCTGTGACTGTTCCGGAGCTGGTGTCGAAAACCGGCTTTGCACGGGGAATAATCGCTTCTATTGGCCGCGTTTTCAAAAATGCTTCGTCCGTCTCCAATTCCCCGAGAGCAACAACTTCTTCACGGTAAAATCCTTCCTCATGCGCGTTCCTGCTGCGTTGATGGCTGAGAAGCGCGTACTCATCCTGCATGCTTCTGCTGATGGAATAGCGTGCAGCCGTATATTCTGCTGCAATGCCCATGTCTGGATCGCCAATCGCATCTGGAGAAAAGCGGGCCCGTTCTGAAAAAGGGGATTGGCTGCTGCTTTCTGAGCCGCCCGCGATATACATCGTGCCGGCTCCCGCTTGAATAAGGCTGCAGGCATAGCGCACAGCTTCAAGGCCTGAGCCGCACTGTCTGTCAATTGTCATTCCGGGAACCGATAAAGGCAGTCCGGCTTGAAGGGCTGACAGTCTGGCCAGGTTGCCGCCTCTGCCAGTAGCGTTTCCGAGAATGACCTCGTCAACTTGATCCTCTAGCTTTCGGCTGAGACAGCGGATGATGGGAGCCGCCAAATCCTCCGGCAGGAAGGGCTTCAGCAGTCCGTTTTGATTTCCAAAGATCGTTCGTTTTGCATCAACAATAACCGCATTCATTTATACTGTATACTCTCTTCCAGCCATTTTTTCACTCTGGAACGGGCAATTTTTCCGCTGCTCGTTTCCGGCAAGCTGTCTGCAAACACCCATTTTTTCGGAATTTTATAGGAGGCTAATTTCTGTTTACACCAGGCTTTAAGTGTTCTGGCATTAGCGTTTCCAAGAATGACAGCTACAGCGATTTCTCCCCAATACTCGTCGGGAATGCCAACGACAGCCGCGCTTTCAACCTCTGGGCAGGCGAGAAGCACACGTTCAATTTCTTCTGGGAAAATATTTAATCCTCCGTACACGATCATCCCGTTTTCTCTTCCTGATATGTATAGAAAGCCCTCTTCATCAACGTAGCCCATATCATCTACTGTCATCCATTCATCTGGTGTGCTGCCGTTCACATAGCCGGAAAACCTCATCGGGCTTTTGACAAATATTTTTCCGATTTCTCCTGGCTGGCAGCGTTCTCCTCCAGCGTTGAGGATTTCGATCCGGACATTATGAAAAGGGCGGCCCGCTGAATGCGGCTTCCGTTTGCTGTCTTCCGGTGAAGAAAACGTCACAAAACTAAGCTCTGATGTGCCGTAAAAATCGTACAGCTTGAGATGAGGCCATGCAGCGGCAAGCTTCTCCTTGGATTCTGCCGGCCAGTCTGCGCCGGATGAAATGATTTTGACGGGACTGTCGGGAAAACCCTCAATCCTTGCGAGGGCGTCTGTCATCGTCGGTACGGTATAGAGAACACTGATGGATTCACGGCACAGCCATTCCTTCGCTTTGGCAGGAGAAAACTTTTTCAGCAAACAAACGGTTCCTCCAAGAAACAAAGTGCTGACTGCCCCGTATAAGAAGTGAGAGGACATTAACGTCCCGGGAATCAATACCGTGTCATTTGATGAAATCGAAAAATCTGTTTCTGTACAGGTAAAGCTCTCTATCCATGAGCGGTGAGATCGCGTAAAGGCCTTCGGTTTTCCTGTCGAGCCCGACGTAAATCCCATATAAAAAGGGTGCTCCGGATCAATGGTAGGCAAGGGATCAGCGGTTGCTTCAGAAATATCTGCCATACAGTTATCCAGCAAAACAACAGGTGTCTGGCTATCTGTCAGTTTGTTTTTGAAAAAGGCTAAAGTAACCACAAGATCCGCATTGCTTATGGACAGCCGCTCCTTACATTCAGCCGGGCTCCAGCGTGTGTCGATGGGAATGGCTGTGCATCCAGCCGCTGCGGCTCCGGCAAACAGATGTAAAAACGCCAGACTATTTGGGAGCAGGATCGCCACACGATTCGGCATGCTCGGCTGTGACCGCAGCCAATTTGCGGTTTGAGAGACAAGCCGATCCCAATCATGGTACGTGATTTGCTCCGAATCAGTCTGGATCGCTACACGGCCGGGCGATGTTTCGGCAGTAGATGAATAGGTATGAGTAATTGTCATGTAGTGTCATCCTCCTTTTGTAAACATCGTATCAGAAAGAGACAAGGCTTGAGTGATTTTTATCGCCAGAAATGCAGATACAGCCGCTTTTATCAAATCACCAGGCACATATGCAAGGCTCATGAAGGCGGCCTGTGACAAATCAATATGCATGATAAAAGCTTGTACCGGTATACCAAGCAGATAAATAAAGATGATGCCGAATACGATATGAGTGAAAAAGAGACGCAATACTGTCACCTTCCGCAGCCTGTTAGCGGCTAAACTGATCAGCCATGAAGCGAGGGGATAAGCAATCAAAAAGCCTGCGCTCGGTCCGAAAAACACACCAAAACCGCCTCGTCCGCCGGGCAACAGCGGCGCTCCGAAGGCGACGAGCAGCAAAAAGACAAGCTGGCTTAAGAAAGCAGACTTTGGCCTGAGAATGCTGCCTGCCAACATGACACCAAGTGTTTGCAATGTAATCGGAACGGGTGTAAAGGATAAGAAGAGAGGGGGCATAAAGCCGAGCACTGCCATCAGCGCGGTGAAAATCGCAATATGCATCATGTCGATTAATTTCAGCATGTGAAATCCTCCAAACAGTAATCAAATATGGTTATACAATAAATGCAGGTAATTATTATGTCAACTGATTTTTAATTTAAGTTTACATAATGAACGCAAAAAAACCGGCCGTATGGCAGACCGGTTTTTGATGGTTATTCTTCTGTCAGGATGACAAGCGAATCAACGGAAGCGGCCACATGGGAAACGGCGCGGCTGACTTCCTGAAGCCCTCCAAGAAAGGCTTGCAGATCGACGTCGATTTTGCCTGATTGCTCTTTGCTGATTTTCATGCTGTGGACGATTTCATCGAATAAGCGGTTAATTTGCGTCATTTTTTCTTTACTTTCGCTGACTAGCTCATTCACGTCTTTGATATGCTTGGATACAATGTTGATTTGTGTATTCGTATTGTTCACAAGCTCAGAAACAGTAGAGACGGTTTTTTTCGTATCCTCAGAAAGCTTCCGCACTTCATTTGCCACGACAGCAAAGCCTTTGCCGTGTTCTCCGGCGCGGGCGGATTCAATAGATGCATTGAGCGAGAGAAGGTTTGTTTGTTCAGCTATGCCTGTGACGATGCCGAAGATTTTTTCAATTTGCTGCGCGATTTCATCCAGCTTGACCATTTCTTTTTCGATTTGGACAAGGCTTGTGTCAATTTTGTTCATCTGTTTTTGCTGGACTTCTAGCTCTTTTTTTCCGCCGATCGACTTTTCTTCAACAGTGCTGGATGTTACAGTGCCGGCTTTGGATGCTTGAGAAATGCCTTCAGATTTGTCCACAAGCTCTTGAACTGATCTGCTTGTTTCTGAAAACAGATTGGCAATCGATCCAGAGGTTTCTTGAATTTTCTGATGAAGAAGGTTTTTCTTTTCTTCTTGTTCATCACGGGTTTGGTTGTACTCGCTTTGAAACGCTTCAAGGACAAGCTGCTGTTCTAAGTTCAAGATTTTTGTTGTTGCTTTAATGGCTTTTAGCAGTTCTTGCTGATTTGAAATGGACGCTTCATAAATGTCAATCATTGACAAAAGAAGCTCTTGAAACGCACCCATATACCATTTTGGCAAAAGGCCGATTCTTAAATGGATGGAGGCGATTCGGTTACGCTTTTCAATGAATTCATCATCGATAACGCCTGCAAACATTTCCTGAATATGTTGTTTTAACGTTTGTTTTAAGCGGTCAACTGAGCTGTGATCATTAATGATATCCATCAATGAGCTTTCATGGTCAAGGTTTTTATAAAACGCATCAACGATATTTACGATATTTTCTTGAATGAGTGGCTGAAGCTGCTCTAACACGTAAAGCTCAGCATCTCCCAACCTGACCATTTTGAGCTGTTTTTTGACATCTGCATGTTTGTTTGTGAGCTGAATGCGGTTTTTTTGCTGTCCGTTTGAATCTGAAAAGTAAGCTGTTTCTTGTTTTCTGTCTTTTTTAAATAACAATACAATGATCCCCCTTGGGAAAAATATAATTTTTACTTTTTGGCTTTTTAAGCCTTTTTCTTTTTTATCGGCCAAGGGAAACATGAATGAAGCTGCAGATGAAAAATATTTGAAAAACCGTTCATTAAAATGAACGGTTTAATCGAGATCTATTTGTTTTAATGGTTTAATGGCCGGACCCTCTACAACTTCGCCAGATGGCTTAAAGCGTGACCCGTGGCACGGACAATCCCACGTATGCTCACTGTCGTTCCACTCGACCTCGCAGCCTAAATGGGTACAAGTCGTATCAACGAGATGGAGGCAGCCTGTCTCATCCCGAAATGCTCCCGCTCGCCTGCCGTTTATGGTGACGGCTTTCCCTTCTCCTGGCGAAATGTCTTCAAATTGGACATCAGGCTTTTCAAGCTTTCCTTTAATCAAATGCTTGGCGACATCGGCATTGTAGGAAATCACTTTCTGCAACCCGGGATTCAGATGGAAACGGGACGGAGTGAAAATGCTTTCGTATGGATTGTCTTTTTTCTCTACAAGGTCTGACAATAGAGTGGCTGCGACTGCTGAGGACGTCATGCCCCATTTTTTGAACCCGGTCGCTACTAGAATATTGTCCTCATTTTCCGACATCGGCCCGATAAACGGGATTTTGTCGATCGTCACTAGATCTTGTGTGGACCAATAATATGGAATGCTTTCGATGCCGATGGAGCTTTCGGCCAGTTGTCTCAGTGTTTCATAATGTGTAGACATGGCTTTTCCCTGGCCTGTTTTATGGCTTACTCCGCTGAAGAGAATCAGCTTTTCACCGTTTACAACCGTATAGCGGAGCGCCACTGACGGCTGATCGATACTCAAATACATGCCCTCGGGATACTCGATCTTCGGCTTGATGGCAAGGACATAAGATCTGTCGGAGTACATTCTCGCAGCATATAATCCGCCTCCGTCATAAAAAGGGAAGTGGGAACAGCATATGATAAAGCGGCTCTTAATGGCGTGCCGGCTTTTTGTTACCACTTCGGGCCTTTCGCCTTTTTTGATATCAAGCGCAACGGTCTCTTCATAAATTCGGCCGCCTTTTTGAACAATTTGCTCCAGAAGCGCTTTTAAGTATTGAAGCGGATGAAATTGAGCTTGATTCTTCATGACAAGCGCCAGCTTAGAACCTAAGGGAATTGGAAGATCCTTGATAAGGTCTCTTTCAATTCCCAGCTTTGTGTATGCCTCATGCTCGGTGCGGATTTTTTGAACATTTTTTTCATTTGCCGTATAAAGATATGCGTCTTGCTCGATCCATTCACAATCAATTTGATGTTCATCCACAATGCCTTTTATGTAATCAATTGCGTTTTGGTTTGCTTCATAATAAAGCCTCGCATGGTTTAATCCGAAATGGCGGATAAATTCGTCGTATATCATGTCATGCTGTGCGGTAACTTTAGCAGTTGTATGCGCAGTGGTTCCGTTAAGAACCTGATTTGCTTCAATCAAAACGACACGGAAGCCTCTCTTCGTAAGTTCATATGCCGTTGTGATTCCCGTAATCCCGCCTCCGATAATGGTGACGTCACATTCAGTGTCCTCTTGAAGCGCAGGAAAAGAAGGCAGGTCAGTTGATGTTTTCCAGTATGTTTCAGGTGCTTCCTTTGCAAAATGTTGATTAGCCAAGCCGTTATACCTCCAATCAGATTTATTCTTAATTTTTCCATATTCTATCTTTTCATACATAGGAAGCAGGCATTGTTCATAACATAATAAGGTTGAAAAGGAGTGATTTCATTGGCGAATCAAAAAAAGAAAACATTACCGCCTCAGCACCAGAACCAGCAGCCTGGTTTTGAATATCTGATGGACCCGCGTCCGGTTTTTGATAAGCCGAAGAAAGCGAAAAAATTAGAGGGCAAAACCGCTATTATTACTGGAGGAGACAGCGGGATTGGACGCGCTGTCTCGGTGTTATTCGCAAAAGAAGGGGCTAATGTGGTCATTGTGTATTTGAATGAACATCAGGACGCCGAGGAAACAAAGCAGTATGTAGAAAAGGAAGGGGTAAAATGCCTGCTGATTGCAGGAGATGTCGGGGATGAAGCGTTTTGCAATGATGTGGTCGGGCAGGCAAGCCAAGTGTTTCCATCCATTGATATATTGGTTAACAATGCAGCTGAGCAGCATGTCCAGCCAAGCATTGAAAAAATCACCAGCCACCAGCTGATGAGAACCTTCCAAACAAACATTTTTTCCATGTTTTACTTAACAAAGGCAGTGCTGCCTCATTTAAAAAAAGGGAGCTCTATTATTAATACCGCTTCAATTACCGCCTATAAAGGCAATAAAACGCTGATCGATTATTCAGCGACAAAAGGCGCGATCGTTACGTTTACAAGGTCCCTTTCCCAGTCGCTTGTTCAGCAGGGCATACGGGTCAATGCAGTGGCACCGGGTCCCATTTGGACACCGCTTATCCCGGCCAGCTTTGCCGCAAAAGACGTGGAAGTGTTTGGTTCAGACGTGCCGATGGAACGCCCGGGACAGCCGGTCGAAGTGGCGCCAAGCTATCTATACCTTGCCAGCGACGATTCCACATACGTCACAGGGCAGACGATTCACGTCAATGGCGGAACAATTGTGAACGGATAATAAAAAGCCAATCCTTGAAGGATTGGCTTATTCGCTCTGCTTGAGCGCTGCATATTCTTTAGAGAGCGTAAGAAACGCATCTTTATCTTTTTCGTCCAAGGCTTTGTTAATTTGGTCCGTCAGCATGGCAAGCCGACGGTTATACAAGGATTCATCGAGCACCATTTGAATGTAAATATCCGTCATTGTGACATCGAATTCTTTTGTTTTTTGCGTGTTGCGGGACTTCATGAGCTCAGTGTACGATTTTTTCTCTTTCATAAAGAATCCCCCCAATGCCTTTTTTATAGTATATGGATAACGGTCGAAAAAATCAATAAATTTTTATAATTTTTAGACAACTAATACTTGGCAATCTATCGACATATCCTGCAAAATGCCGTAAACCGGCAAATCTTATGAAAGTAAAATCGGTTTATTACTAGTCATTTAGTGCCAGTAAATATCATTAAAAGATGATTTTATCTTAAATGTTAAAAAAACCTGTCGTTTTACAAAAACAGATGATAGATTATTAGTATAAATTTTGCAGAAAAAGGATGGAGGCCATAATATGAGTCAGAAAACAGACGCACCTTTAGAATCGTATGAAGTGAACGGCGCAACAATTGCCGTGCTGCCAGAAGAAATAGACGGCAAAATCTGTTCCAGAATTATTGAAAAAGATTGCGTGTTTTATGTCAACATGAAGCCGCTGCAAATTGTCGACAGAAGCTGCCGATTTTTTGGATCAAGCTATGCGGGAAGAAAAGCAGGAACTTATGAAGTGACAAAAATTTCACACAAGCCGCCGATCATGGTGGACCCTTCGAACCAAATCTTTTTATTCCCTACACTTTCTTCGACAAGACCCCAATGCGGCTGGATTTCCCATGTGCATGTAAAAGAATTCAAAGCGACTGAATTCGACGATACGGAAGTGACGTTTTCGAATGGGAAAACGATGGAGCTGCCGATCTCTTATAATTCGTTCGAGAACCAGGTATACCGAACAGCGTGGCTCAGAACCAAATTCCAAGACAGAATCGACCACCGCGTGCCGAAAAGACAGGAATTTATGCTGTACCCGAAAGAAGAGCGGACGAAGATGATTTATGATTTTATTTTGCGTGAGCTCGGAGAACGGTATTAGAAAAATAGGAAGGAGCTGACCGAACAGGGCAGCTCCTTTCATAAAGCTATGCCGTCGGAATTCCTCCGGTGATGCCATATACCTGAGATGTCACATAGCTTGAATTCTCTGAAGCTAGAAATACATAAACATCGGCCAATTCCACTGGCTGACCAGCGCGATTTAATGGAGCTGGCGGCGTGCCTTGTCCGAATTTCGGGATGTTTTCCGTCGGCTGTCCGCCGGAAATTTGCAGCGGTGTCCAAATTGGTCCGGGTGCAACTGAATTTACTCTGATGCCTTTGGAAGCAAGCTGTTTTCCCAGTCCAACGGTAAAGCCGATAATGGCGTTTTTTGTTGCTGCGTAATCTAACAACATCGGGCTTGGATTATAGCCTTCAACTGAGGTAGTTGTGATAATTGAAGCTCCCTCCGGCAAATACGGAAGCGCCGCTTTTACAACCCAGTAAAGGGAAAAGACGTTCACTTCAAATGTTTTATAGATTTGTTCAGTAGGCAGATCTTCGATGTTTTCGACCGCTTGCTGTTTGCCTGCAACGAGCGCTAGCACATCAAGTCCGCCGAGTTTGTGATGCGACTGTTTGACTAGATCTTGGCAAAAGGATTCGTCGCTCAAATCTCCGGGGATCAGCACTGCTTTTCGGCCTTCTGCTTCAATCAGCTCTTTTACCTCTTCAGCATCTGGCTGTTCCTCGGGCAAGTAGTTAATGGCCACATCGGCACCTTCTCTGGCGTAAGCAATCGCGGCAGCGCGGCCGATACCGGAATCGCCGCCCGTGACAAGCGCTTTTCGACCCGTTAGTTTACCTGATCCTTTGTAGCTTTTTTCTCCGCAATCAGGGACAGGCTTCATGTTCTTTTGCAGGCCTGGCGGCTCTTGATATTGTTCAGGAAATTCATCATGAAAAAATGCTTTTATAGGATTCGTAAGATTTGAATCAGACATCATCAACGCTCCTTTTCTGTTTGGTGTACATTCGTATGTGTACCCCTGAGCATAAGCAGAAAAACATGTTTTGGCAGTTTGAATAGTGAAGGAAAAAGAAAACAAGAAAAAACAAAGACTTCTTCCATATTTATCTTGTCAAATAAGACTATATGAATTATGATAAATTCGAGCTATAAATCAACTAAATATTGGGTGTTGGGGGAGTGAATCGTCATGAAAAAAGCGGCCGCGGTTTTGCTGTCACTCGGTCTCGTTTTCGGTTTTTCATACGGAGCTGACCATGTGGCGGAAGCCAAAACAAAGGTGAAGGTCTATAAGAACTGCAAGGAGTTAAACAAAGTATACAAAGGCGGAGTGGCTCGCACTTCGAAGGCGAAAAACAAAGGCGGAAAAACAAAGTACAAGCCTTACGTTTCTAAGGCGCTTTACGATGCCAATAAAAAGAAAGACCGCGATAAAGATCTTATCGCCTGTGAACGGTAAATAAGAAAAAGCAATCTGGTGTCCAGATTGCTTTTTCTATTGCTTAAGCCGCCTGATCGGCCGCAGCGCTTTTCGCCTTCCTTGTCATAAGGCTGACTGCCATCATGACCGAGATATTCAAAAGCAGGGCAACGATGCCTACATTCAAGTCTTTTGCGGCTTGCGGCAGCGCCGGAAATAAAGTGCCGATCGTCGTTTCCGTCATTGTAATATAAGTAACTGCTCCGACACCTGCAATAATGCCGGCGAAGGCTCCTTGCTTTGTCACCATATTATGCTTGAACAGGCTGAACAAAAGGGCGGGGAATAGCTGTGTGACAAGGCTGTAGCCCATCAAAAGCAACGTAACGATGGTATTCCCGCCTTTGAAGGTAAAATACACCGAAATCAACGCAATCACCGGCACTAAAAACTTAGCAAGAGCCGATACCTGTTGTTCTGTCGTGCGGGGCGCAATTACCTTGTACACATTTTTTGCAAACAGCGTGGAGGCGGACATTAAGATCATAGACCCTGGCACAAGTGCTGTCAGCAGTCCGGCAGCACCGATAATTCCGACAAACCAAGGGTCAAATGCTTGCAGAGACAGTCTCAAAAGCGATAGATCCCCGTCTGCGCCTTTCAGATCTGGAACTTGCAGGATAGCCGCGAAGCCGACGAAAAGGACGAAGAGCAGGACCAGCTGGTACAAAGGCATGATGATGGCGTTTTTACGAAAGACTTTTGGGTTTTCGGCTGAATACGAAGCGGAAAACGTGTGAGGCCACATGTAAAACCCGAGCGCTGTCAAGAGTACGGTTGAACTGAACCATGCCGCACTTTGTCCCGATTCGGGGAGCGTAAGAAAGCCAGGCTTTGCCGTTTCAATCTGCTGAAACATGTCTTGAAATCCGCCGTAGTAATGAATTGGCAAATACACACCTAAAAACAAAACGACAACCAGAATCATGATGTCTTTCACAACCGATATCCAGGCAGACCCGTGAATGCCGGAAACCATAACATAAACCGTGATGGATATAGCGCCGATCCAGATGGCGGCGGTCGGGGGGATTTTGCCGTACGAGGTTTCCGATACAATCAGCCCGAGGCCTTTCAGCTGCAGCACAAGATAGGGAATGAGTGCGGCGATGCCGACCAGTGAAACGAGAATGCCAAGCAGCGGACTGTTGTATTTTTTTGTAAAAAAATCAGACTGCGACATCAGTTTATGCTGTTTCGCGTACGTCCAAACTGCCGGAAGAAGCCAGTAAGAAAGGATGTAGGCCAGACATCCGTAGGCGATGATATAAAAGGCTGGACCGCCCTTTCCGTAGGCCCAGCCGCTGCCGCCGAGAAACGTAAAAGTAGTATAAATTTCGCCTGCCATCAAAAGGAAGACGAACACAGTTCCGAAGCCGCGCCCTCCAACCGTCCACTGCTCCAGGTTCATGTCTTTTCCTTTTTGGGCGCGTATACCGAGAAAAATACTCAAGAGCAGGACACCGAAAATGATGATGAGAGCTGCATTCATTTTGCTTCCTCCTTTTTATTTTCCTTGTCGAGGACATACACAATCGCCATCAGCGCAGAGGTCAAAAGAGCCCACATCACAATATAGGCAAGAATAAACGGCATGCCGAACACATAGGGGGTCACCTTATTTGCAAAAGGGATGCCGAGTAAGATTCCGATAAAGGGCAAAGCGGCAAGAACGTGAATCAGTTTCATAGAATCCTCCTTCTATTTAGGATTGGGGTGTACAAGCCTAAGCGTACTGAAAATGATGTCGCAGATATGGCAGCGCATGTCACTTTTTAGGGTGAAAGGCTGTGGTTCGAATTATAAATAAATTTATTTTGTTTGTATAGTGTGAATTGTCTGAAATTAATGCTCTGAATCGCCCGAAGAGGGAACGGGCAGTATGATTCAAAAGGCTCGGAGTCTGTCCGGGGCAAATAGATAGTATGTTAATAATTCGCTGACCTGCTCACGGATTCGCGGATTAAAATAGCGATGGTTTTCTTCATAACCGTCGATGACAAATGTATAGAGCGTAAAGGCCTCATCGCGTTCCGTCTCGCGGATTGCAATTTTTCTTTTCCTCAGTTCTTTTCTGACCTCCATCAAATCCTTTTGTGCTATTTTTAATGATTCGCCGATAAGCTGTTTATAAGGATGCTTCAATTTTAATGTGCTTTCTTCAATTCCGGCGAGATCACGGTTAAAAATCGTAATGGCCATGGGCAAAAAGAGAGCCCGTTCAATTAAATCGTATATTTCCTCCTGCAGATTTGGCATATTGACTCCTTCTTTCTAAGGGAACGTTTGTTCTATTTGTATTCTATATCGGCTGGTGAAATGTTTCAAGACAGAAAAAATCACCAAAACTTTTTAGTTTTCTGCTGATAATGTGTAGAATAAGGATAGACAAACCCGGTAAGGAGTATAAATGTTGGAGCATTTTTTATCCTATTTGACACAAGAACATTTAACTGAATTATTTCAAAGCTATAGGGCTTTCGGTCCGCTCATAGCTGTGCTGCTGCCTTTAATTGAAGCATTTCTCCCGTTTTTGCCGCTGATCGTGTTTGTGGTGGCGAATACGAACTCGTTTGGCTTGTGGGAAGGATTCATCCTGTCTTGGGCGGGATCAACTGCTGGTTCCATTCTCGTATTTTTGATTGTCCGTCAATACGGACAGAGAAAATTGCTTGGATTTATCCGCAGTCATCCGTCTGTAAGAAAGCTGATGTTATGGGTGGAAAGGCACGGCTTCGGTCCCATGTTTCTTCTGCTTTGTTTTCCATTTACACCGTCAGCCGCGGTGAATGTGGTTGCTGGTTTGTCAAGGATCGGAACGCGGCCGTTTATTTTGGCGGCAGCCTCGGGGAAGCTTGTCATGATTTTTATGATCAGCTTCATCGGATATGATCTGCACGCGCTGATTACACAGCCGATTCGAACGGTCATCGCCGTATTGGTGATCACTGTCTTATGGTATGTCGGCAAAAAGGTGGAGCGGTATCTGCATGTAAGAGCCAGTCAGCGTGAGCATGATGGAGGGAGACAGTAACATGAAAAAACGGTTTTGGTTTCTTGCCGGTGTAGTGTCCGTTGTTCTCGCCATTCAGGTTAAAAATGCTGTCTTTATTGATTACAAGGTAGAAGGCGTCAGTATGAACCCGACCTTCCAGGAAGGAAACGAATTGTTGGTCAATAAATTTTCGCATCGATTTAAAACCATCCATCGTTTTGACATCGTCCTTTTTAAAGGCCCTGATCATAAAGTGCTGATTAAACGGGTAATCGGCTTGCCCGGTGAAACGATCAAATATAAAGATGATCAGCTGTATGTGAACGGAAAGCAGGTTGCTGAGCCATTTTTGAAGCATTTGAAATCTGTTTCTGCTGGCAGCCATGTAACGGGTGATTTTTCTTTGAAAGATGTGACGGGAACAAGCAAGGTGCCGAAAGGAAAATATTTTGTCGTTGGAGATAATCGCATATACAGCTTCGACAGCCGGCATTTTGGTCCGATAAGAGAAAAAAATATTGTCGGTGTGATTTCTGATGCCGAATAAAAAGACGCTAATGGAAGAGGCGTCTTTTTGTATGCCGTTTGGAAAAATGTGTTGAAGAAAAATTTGCAAGGAGCTATAATCAAAATTGTTACCTGTGCAACAAAATTTATATATTTTTTGATTGGAGGGCCGTTTTTATTGGTTTTTGTTCGTTTTTCATGAAACAAAAGGAGTGGTGAATGATGATGAAATATGAAGCAGTGATTATAGGAGGAGGACCGGTTGGATTTATGCTGGCTTCTGAGCTTGCGATGGCCGGAGTGGGAACATGTGTGATTGAACGGCTTGAAAAACCTGTTCCGCATTCCAAGGCGTTGACGCTGCATCCCCGAACGCTGGAGCTCCTTGAGATGAGAGGGATTTTAGAGCGGTTCGTATCCAAGGGAAGCAAGATACCTTCCGGACATTTTTCAATGCTGGATACCCGTCTGGATTTTTCAGGCTTGGATACGAGCTGTCCTTACACGCTTTTGCTCCCGCAGTCCAAAACAGAAAAGCTGCTTGAAGATCATGCACGAAGGCTGGGAACAGAGGTGTTTCGGGGTGCAGAGGCGCTGTCGGTTACGCAAAACGGGGAAGCGGTCCAAACGATTTTTAAGGATCGGGACGGCAGTGTACGGACGATCACAAGCAAGTTTGCCGTTGGGGCAGATGGCGCCGGGAGTACCGTCCGGAAACAGGCAAAAATTGAGTTTCCGGGAACAGACAGCACTGTCACCGCTGCGCTTGGGGATGTGGCGCTCCTTTCTCCGCCGCCGTCAGGCGAGCTGTCCCTTTGCACAAAAGAGGGCGGTGTTATGATTGTTCCGTTATCTCCAGACCGATACCGTGTCGTTGTGATCAGTCCTTATCGCACGCAAACGCCGAAAGATGTGCCTGTGACTGAGGAAGAGCTGAAAGCTGACCTCCTGCGAATTTGCGGAACTGACTTTGGTTTAAGCGATCCTTCGTGGATGTCGCGGTTCGGGAACGCCGCGCGCCAAGCGAAACGGTATCGGGACGGCAGAATCTTTCTTGCGGGTGATGCCGCGCATATTCATTTTCCAGCGGGCGGGCAAGGGCTGAATGTCGGCCTTCAGGATGCAATGAACCTTGGGTGGAAACTGGCGGCGGCCATCAAAGGCTCTGCGCCTTCATGGCTTTTGGACAGCTACCATGACGAGCGGCACCCGGCAGCTGAAGGGCTCCTCAGAAACACGGAGGCACAGACAAAGCTGATCGATTTCACTCAAGCAGGCCTCCATTTGCGAAGCATGATGTCGGAGCTGCTGGCCTTCCCTGATGTGAATCGATATGTAGCAGGGCAAATTTCTGCACTCGATGTCAGATATGAAGCTGATCGTACCATGCCGCCGAATCGTTTGAACGGGGCAAGGCTCCCTGACATGAAGCTGATTCTTTCCGACGGCAATTCGGAACGGCTGTACAGCTTTCTCCAAAACGGGACATTCGTTTTGCTGTCATTGAGGCAGGAAGCTGATGATCATATCGAAGTGAAAGGCTTACGTATGGTAACCGCCTCGCTTGCAGAACCGAATGAAAAGTTGCGGGATGTGCATACCATATTGATTCGTCCCGATGGACATGTAGCCTGGGCGGTGGATGCATCAGCGCCCGATTGTTCCGAGGTGATTCAAAAAGGGATCAGCCGCTGGTTTTCCGTCACCAGCCGAGTATAATTCAATTCGATTGTTTCATCTGTAACAAAACGGTATGATAGAAGAAACAATCGAATGAAAAAGGATGGAAAACCCGATGAACACAGATCATACGAAACGCAATCTTTTTGAATTGTATGCGGAGCTCATTCATCAACAGGAGAAATGGGAGGGGCTTATTAAAGCCTTTTTATCTGACGAATTGAGGAAGCTGGATGTAGAGCACGGGAGTAAATCTCAATTGACGATGACAGAAATTCATGTTCTATCCTGTGTCGGGGACAATGAACCAATTAATGTCACGTCGATAGCAGAAAAAATGAATACGACAAAAGCGACTGTATCACGCATCAGCACAAAATTGCTCGGCGCAGGCTTCCTTCACAGAACACAGCTTAGCGATAATAAAAAGGAGGTCTACTTCCGATTGACGCCTGCTGGAAAAAAGCTGCACAGTTTGCACAAATATTATCATCAGAAGGCTGAACAGCGTTTTCTGTCATTTTTTGACCGCTATACCGAGGAAGAGATTCTTTTTGCGGAACGGCTGTTTCGGGATCTGGTGACAAAATGGTATCCGTCGTCAGAAGAAATTGAAGGGGGGCTTCCTAGCATTTTTAAATAAAAAACACGCACTGCGGTGCGTGTTTTTCGCTTTTTTCTATCTTTTTCAAGGCTGTAACGTAAATCAGATTTCCTCTTGAAGAATGAAATTCAAGATGTTCAGGAATTTGCACTGCTTATACGATATGTCTATTAGTATCTTTATTTTATACGTTTTTTACTGTGTTTTTGATGCTTTGTTTTCAAGGGAAATAGGGTCTTCTGTTTTAGTTCTCCTAATCTTTACAGAAATACCTACTAGAATGACCGCCATAGTTGTAAATATTCCCATGGTTAATAAGATCGTATCCTGATTTAAACTCCATCCAATTAAGAAAGAGATGATCGCTCCTCCGAAACTTGCCGAGGCAATAAATAAACTTGTAACTTCGTCAACGTACTTCTGAATAATGATTGATGCTAGTGTTAAAGCAATGGGAAATATCCCCGCTATACTTAGGCCAATCAAAAATGTACCACCCAATTGAAGTATTGGGTTACTTATATAAGAGAAGGCAATTAACAAAACAATTAAACAACTACAGCTAAAAAGAAGGTATTTGGAAAAATCAAGCCTTCTACTTACGAAACCAATCAATATTCTTCCTATGATGATCCCTACCCAGAAAAAGGAGACACTTATAAGACTAATTTGTTCATTGTCTTGGTTTATCATGATTGAAGGTAAAAAGTTGGCAAAATTTGTTTCGATTCCAGCATATAGGAAAGCAAAAAATACAAAAAAGCCTAATTGCTTTGATTTTTTTCTATCTCCTATAAAGTATTGAAATGCTCCTCCGTCTGGAAAGGTCACTTGTTGGTTAGCATTCTTAGCGTACTTTCGGTTCTTGGACAAGAAAATTAACCACCCTACGAATAGGACGAATAAAAAGGTGAATATACAGTAATACGGTAAAAACCAGTTATTGATATCTATGAAGGAATTAATTAATAATGGGAAAGATAAAGCGCCTAATCCAAAGAGAACTTCCAGCTTACTCATTTTTTCTGCATTACTTTCGAAATTAGCAATAACAAATGAACCAACTGTCGTTTCTAATGTGCCTGCCCCATATCCTAAGAGAAAAGCCATTACAACAATATAATACCAATCCTTAGTTAGAAAAAAGATACTTAACGCTACAAGCATTATTGTCAAAGCTAAAGTAAGTGTCCTAAAATGACTGTATTTCTTAATCATTAACGGTGCGATTAATACTCCGCTTAGAAATCCGGTAAACTGAAAGAAGATTATGACCGAAATATCATCTGTTGTCTTGTTAAAAGCCTCTAATAGAAATGGTGTCAAACTCCCTGTTGATATATGGATAATACCTACTGTAAAAAAGAAAGCATATCCGAATAAATATGTCCCTCTTAACATTCATTACACCCCTATATGAAAAAGCAGGAAAGTAAATTCCTGCTTTTTTAGTAACTTCTCTCTTTGAAATACTAGTTGACTGCTGAAACAGACATTGGTTGAGAGTTGCTGTCTTTCTCAAAGAACATTTCTAATACTTCCTGAGATCTAAAACCATCACTAAAAGAAGGGATCTCAACCCAATCATTCTGAGTTGATGCAATCCAATTGATTAACTCGCTTCTAAAAGAATCAGCCCATCCATAAAACTCGTTTGGCGGATCGTTTAATAGGCTTTGCGGTACTGGGCAGTCTACCACGTTCAAGCCATCTATGAGTTTGTAAACGTGAGGATTACTTGTGTGGTATTTAAACTCTTTTTTGTGTCCAACTACCTCAATGCTAAAACCACAGTCTTCAGGTACAGAACATTTTGATGTGATGATATTTACAAATACCTTGTTCTTCAGCTGGCCATAAATTTCTGCATAGTCATCTACAAGTACCTGTTTATCCTCTTTTGTTTTTACATTTGTGTTCATCTTTGCCCTTACTGATTCTGTGATGAAATCACTCTCGAACAAATACCATACCATGTCAATAAGGTGAATACCCAGATCCCCCAATGACCCGCTGGTTTTCTTACTATTAGCGTCATCTCTCCAAGTAAACTTCTTACGTCTAAGTGCACTATTTTTCTTGAAGTGTACTTTTATGGACAGGATGTTACCTAGTTCATTATTGATAATTAAGCTTTTTAAGATATTTACGTAAGATAAATATCTATAATTAAATCCCATACTGGCTCTTACGCTCAACCTTTCAGCAGTATCTTTCATTATGCCTGCTTCTTCAAGAGAAATAGCCATAGGCTTTTCACACAAAACATGCTTATGTTTTCCTAATGCTTGCAAAGCATGTTCTTTATGGCAAAAGTTTGGTGATGCTACAATTAAACCTTCTGAGGCATCAATTAGTTCATCTACGTTTTCAAATGACTTCCCGCCGAAAGTTTTCACAAAGCTTTCCGCGTTTTGTTGATTTATGTCATATACCCCTACTAACTCTGCATTTTTTATTGTAGATAAAGCAGTTGCATGCGCTCTTGCAATACCACCTGCACCTATGATGCCTATCTTCTTCATTTTTATTTCCTCCTCATGATCCAATTAATTTTTTTAAGGTATTAGTAATTCCTTTTGAGTACTCACTATCAGTTATAAGGTGGTGCAAGTTTTTGGCTTCCTGTGTTGCATTTTTTAGCAGATATCCATTCCCTACTGTCTGTAACATACGAACATCATTTCCACTATCCCCAAATGCGATAGCTCTTTCGGTATTTAGGTTGTATTTCTCTAACATAAACGTTACAATTTCATTCTTTCCTGTCCCTATGGGGATAAAATCTACATCATAGCTGTCTTCTGGATCGCCTGCTAAGGGATTACACCGATTTATATTTACTGAAACGCCGTATTCTTCGCAGATTTTTTCAATTGCTAATAGGTTTTTCTTGTCGTTTATTTCATCTTGTTCCTGATAGTAGAAGTTATGCTTATACCGTGACTTTCCTAATTGAGTTTGAGGATTCAAAAGAATGTTATGATTTTCATGCAGCTGTTTCACAAGTTTTTCAACCTTTTCTTTACTAAACCCTTCATTTATGCGACTGTTCCACTTGTTATCTTGCTGACCGAAGTTATGCTCTGAAAAGTACGTAATTTCAGTTCCAAGATCACTAGCTATAAAATGCGGAAAATATCTAAATTTTCCTCGTCCCATTTTATCGATAATAGATTCTATACTGCTCCCAGTAACCCATCCGATTATTAGTTCCCCATCTTTACTTTTTTGTTCTAGATAGTCTTCGAGTTCATAAATGTCTTGTTGTTTTTGTTCGTCGATTGTATGCGGAAAATACGTTTCATCAAAATCACAAAAAACAATATACTGAGGATGTTCAACCGTGGATAACGTTTTATACTCCGATTTCTTGCTTAATAACATGAAACAGTCCCTCCATTACTCTGTCTTGTTCTTCTAAAGTAAATGACGGATATAAAGGCAAATGCAGTACCTGACTATGAGCCTTTTCCGTATGAACCAATGGGAGTCCTGCATACTTGTCCTGTACTAAAGGAGTTTTTTGCATATGAGACAGTATTGGATAATATACATCTGTTTGAACACCAAAATCTTCATTTAATTTAGTCATGATATCTGCCCTATCTTCTGTTCTTACCTTAATAGGAAACAGATGCCATACATGATCTTCACTTAATTCTGGTAATTCAATAAAGCCTTTATTCTGCAACTCTGCTAATTGGGTAATGTATCTATCCGCCAAGAACAGTCTTTTGAAGTTGTTTAATGAAAGGTACTTCATTCTCTCTAAACCAATTGCTGCCTGTAAATTGTCCATTTTTGAATTAAATCCAAAATTGATGACTTTCTTATTTTTTACATTTACTTCAAAACCATGATAACTAAATTGAATGCATTTTTTAGCGAGTTCTTCATTATCAGTTGCTATTGCCCCAGCCTTGCCACATACACCCAAATTCTTATAGGGATTAAAACTTAATGTAGTGATGTCTGCATACTTTCCTAAGTCTGTCAGTCCAATTCCTTGGCAGGCATCTTCAATTACTTTCAATTTATAACGATTTGCGATTTGACGGATATGCTGCATGTCTGAATGTTTTCCGTATAAATGCACAGGTAGAATAAACTTTGTATAAGGAGTTATTGCTTCTTCAATTTTGTCAGGATCGATGCAGAATGTTTGTGGGTTAATATCTACATAGATAGGAACGCCTCCCAAAGCTAACACAGCATTTTCAGTAGCTGAAAAGCTATTAGCCGGCATGATAACTTCATCCCCTGGTTTTAACCCTAAAGCCAATAAACCTATCATAATAGCATCGGTTCCACTGCTGGTTGCAATTACATACCTTTTATGTAAATATGTAGATAAAACTTTTTCGAATTGCTCTAAATAGGGACCACTCGTAAATTTTCCAGTTGGCAAAACTTCAGTTAATGTATTTAAGATATCTTCCACTTCATCATTGGTTATTAATCTGTCTACAGGCAAAAAAGGGACTTTACTGATTTCACGATTTTTTTGATAGTTGAAAAGATCATGTTCAATATCTATCTTTTCTTTTAATACTTGTTTCCACCGCTCGTTTACAATACTGTCTTCAATAACAAGTTCTTTTCCTTGTACGTCACCTTTTAAGTGTTTTAATAGTGACATGTTTTCTTTGCTTTTACCTGAAATCTTAACCTGTTTTTGCATGAACAGTACCTCCAATGATTTTATAATCTAAAAATTTATTACAAATTTATCCTAATTTCTGAAATCGGTAACATGTCAACAACTTTTTTAAGGAAGGGAAAATATGCCTACAATTGATGAAATAGCAAAATTATGCAACGTGTCTAAAACCACAGTGTCAAGAGTATTGAATAATCATCCTTATGTGTCGAAAGAAAAAAGAGATATGATCTTAAAGGCAATTAACGAACTTGACTACACTCCCAATTATTTAGCTCGGAATTTTAGGAGAAATAAGACACAAACGATAGCTTTATCGGTTCCGAGTATCGACCATCCATTTTTTGCTCAATTAATAAAAGGGGTCTCTCATGAAGCACTGTTTAAGAATTACAAGGTAATTGTATTTCAGACCTTTTATGACAAACAGACAGAGCTAGAATTGTTAGAGTTATTGAAGCATAAAGAAGTGGATGGTATTATTCTTGGAACTTTAGAAAATGAATGGGATCAGATATCCCCTTTCTTAAAGTATGGTCCTATCTTATTATGTAATGAATATCATCACTCAGCGGACATCACGATAATTGGGTATGATGAATTTGAAGCTACATACATGGGGGTAGTACATTTAATTGAAAGAGGGCATAAAAAAATTGGGTTTTGTTTTGATACTCCATATAGCGAAGCTCAATGTCAGAGGAAAGAGGGTTATTTGAAAGCTTTACAAGATTACGATTTACATCATAGAAGCGAATGGATATTCGGCGAAATGTTTAATATCGAGGATGGCTTTCGTGTTTTTCATAAGATAAAGGATCTAAAGGACAGACCCTCAGCAATATTTACAGGAAATGATCAAGTCGCCGCAGGGATTATTAAACAGGCGATGAAAAATGGCTTTAAAGTTCCAGAAGACTTAGCTGTAATTGGTTTTGACAACCAATTGATCTGCCAAGTCGTTACTCCGACCATAACAACAATTGATATCCCCGTAATAGAATTAGGTCAACAGGCTGTGTTGAAAATCATCGAGTCCATTTCGGGTAATGCCACTTTAAACAGAAGAATTATTAAACTGCCAACAAAGCTTATTATAAGAGAATCAACGTAACGATAGATTTCCCTTTATCATTTTATATCTTTATATAAGAAAAAGAGGTTATTCATTTTAACCTCTTTTTCAATCGTAAGTCGTCAATTATTTCTTTCATTTCACCCTCTGGCAGCATTCACTTCAAACCTGATCCATTAACAACGAAAATCCGCTTATATTTCCTCATCTCGATGGTTTGCGAATTAAAAGTTCTTGAACCCTTTTTTCAACTAGGCACTACTGCCGCTGATTGAGCTCTTTTTGTCTTTTTTTTCACCATGAAGATGGTGAAGCAGGCGATAAAACGGCGGCAGCAGGGCAATAACCAGAATGACGCGAATGACCTGAACCGCAACTACAAAGGTGGAATCAGCATGTAAGGTAACTGACGTCGTCGCCATCTCTGCAATCCCGCCGGGCGCAAAGGCCAGAACAGAAGTGATGAGCGAAATTCCTGTCAGCTCGGAAACGATCACGGCGCTCAAAAACATTGCTGCGATTAAACCGACGGACGAGACAAACCCGACGATGATAATACGGGTGACGCCGGCAAACATGCTTTTGTACATCTTAGAGCCGATCGTTGCCCCGAGAAATACTTGTGATACATGGTTAGCTTGTGATGGCCACCATGCCGTCATGTCGTGCCCTGTCACCGCAGCTCCGCCAAGATGTACAATTGCTACACCGAGCATGCTGCCGAGCAGCCATGGAGCTGGAAATTTTAAAAATTTCGCAGCTTTGCAGGCTCCCCAGGCAGCGAGAATAAGAATGACGGTCCATAAAACGGGAGCGAGCCTAAAATCTGTCGTTGCAGAAGAAATCGTCTCTGCTGCGGCACTTGCGGTATGATCTTGTTTTGTATAGATCAGAATGACTAAAAACGGAATGGAAAGCACCACGAGCAGCACACGCATCATTTGAACGAGGCTGACTATAGCGGTGTTGGCGCCTACTTCCTGTGCGATGCTCGGCATGGCGGAAAGCCCGCCGGGAGCGGTGCCGACAAAGCTAGTCATCATATCCGTTTTGCTGAAACGCCAAAGCACATATCCTGACAGCATGGCCAGCAGGATAGACAATATCAGCATAACGCCGACTGAAAACCAATGGTCTTTGAGAACAGAGAGAACGGATAAATTCAGCTTTTGGCCCAATTCGATGCCGAGGATCATCTGCCCGAGGGCGAGCCATCGTCGGTTAATTCCTTTTTGGTCTGGTGCCATCATCAGCCATGCCGGCCGTATCATGGCGAGGCAGCAGGCGACAATCAGTGTTCCGATCATCCATCCAATTGATATTCCGGTTAATGAAAGAATAAACCCCCCGGCTGCACTGATTGCGATAAACCATAGATCTTTGAGGAGATTTTCGTCTTTCTTCAATGTAAAACCCTTCTTCCTTTTTCACGTAACACTCCAATTGTTCACGTAGTGAATGTATTTATTACTATAGTATATTTTTGTTGATAAAGAAATTATGAATTATTTTCTATAAGCGATTCACTTTTCTTATGACCTTGTGTTCGAGCTTTTCTATTGTGTAAGTCAGAGATAAACCCGCTGTCAGCAGACACACGGCAAGAGCGTAAAAAATCACTTCTCCGCCAAATGATGTCAGGATCAGCCCGCCTGCCAGCGGTCCGATTGAGCGGGATATATCCCAATGCAGACCATAGACAGCATAAAACCGGCCCAGCAAATGAGGCGGCGCCAATTTCGATATGAAGGTCTGGATGTGGGTTAGCCCGATGCTTTCGCCAACCGTCATCACCGCTGCCGTCACTAAAAGCATTGTCAGGGAGGTTGAGCATGCAAAACCGGCAGCCGTAAGGGAGTAGCAAATATAAGTAATGAAAAGGATTGTTTTCATTGAAAGCTTTTCTGTCCCTTTGACAAGAGGAACTTGGAGAACAAAGCTGAATAAAGCTTTTGCCGCCGAGTAGATCGTCAGTATTGACAGATAATCAGAAAACATGTTTTTGCTGAAGAGCCTGTATGTTGTTTCTGTTTGTGCATATAACATGCTTATGGGGAGAGAAAGCAGCAAAAGAAGCAGGACAGGCCTGTATATCGTAAAGCTCGCGGACATTTTCGGGGTAACAGCTGGGTGTAGCGGCTTTGTCTCAGGCAGTTTCAGTGCAGCGATCAGAAAGTAGATAAACAATGCTGCAGCATCTAATGCGAATATCCACACGGGGTTATGATTGTACAGCAGCATCCCCACTAGCGGTCCTGCCGTCAGACCCGCTGAATAGATCGCATTGATGACCGCAAACACTTCCGAACGTCTGCTTTCCGGCGTGCTTTCAGCGATTTGGGCGCGGGAAGCGGGAATGTACAACGATCTTCCGATGCCATTCATGACATAGAGAATAGCGAAAACATACGCATGCTCAGCAAATACAAACCCTGTCATTGCCGCTGATTGAAGAAGCAATGCGGTCAAAATCGCTGTGCGCCGCCCAATCCGGTCCGCCGCCTTTCCTGCAGTGAGCGTCAGGAAAATATCAGCAAATGGCTGAAGGCTGATGATCAGCATTGGCATCATGATACTGCCGTTTAATTGTTCATGCAGATACAGCACCATAAAAGGTCCCATCATTGCACCTGTCAGGCTTGTCAGCAATTCGCCGAAAAAGCGGAGCCGAACGGGAGCGGTATATCTTGATTTTATAGAGTGAAAACTGGTCAACATGTGATCGCCGCCTTTCGCTGTTTGATATAGTAGTAGTGTATAGAAGGGGCGGCGGCCCAAAAAGTGAAGAAAAGAAGAAATAAAAGTTCCCCTTTTGTCGGGAGGTGCGGGGATTGAAGCTGATAGAGCACTACGTGGCGCTTGTAAAAACAGGCTGCGCCGAGTATGGACAAATGAACGAAATGACGCTCACTGAGATTGCCGACTGTTTATTTTGTACAGAAAGAAATGCAAAGCTCATTTTACATAAGCTGGAGAACAGCAATTGGATTATCCGGGAAAGCGGGGCGGGGCGCGGCCGTAAATCTAAAATTGCGTTTCTTCGGAGGCCTGAGGAACTGCTTCTTCAAACTGCCAAGGAATATACCATGTCAGGAAAGCTTAAAAAGGCAAAGGAGCTGCTTCAGCAGTATCAGTCCGCGTTTCCAGGGCTTCAAAACGAATATAACATGTGGCTTTCAGAGGTATTCGGATTTGTGTCGGAGACAGGCGAGAATGGGGCGAAGGATGTCCTGCGGCTGTTCATCACGCCTGAATCTGTCAGCAGTTTGGATCCATGCCAAATATTTTTGCGGTCTGAGGGCCATTTCGTCAAACAGATATTTGATACACTCTTCACGTTTGATTCGGATATGCAGGAGCCGAAGCCTCATTTGGTTCATGGATGGGAAGAGGTCGGAAAAAAACAATGGAGATTTTTTCTTCGAAAAGGTGTGACATTTCATAATGGACAGCCGCTGACATCGCGGGACGTTGCGTTTACATTTAAGCGCTTTTTGGAACTGGCTGACAACCCGTATAAATGGCTTCTGCACGGAGTGAAACAAGTCTTAGAAAAAGGCCCTTATTGTGTGGAACTCATACTCGATAAGCCGAATGCGCTTTTGCCGTATGCTCTTTGTGATGAACGGCTGTCCATACTGCCGGCAGAACAGGGCGGCGGGAAAAATGGAACAGGGCCTTTTCAGGTGAATCAGCAACACAGCGGGATGCTTGTGCTTGAAGCCAATGAGCGCTACTTCAAGGGACGCCCCTATTTGGATCGCGTTGAGTTTGTGTTTTCTGAGCAAGCCGGAGAGATGAACGGTTTTACCATTCAAGAAAAACAAACATGTCCTGAGCAGCAAACTGTTTTTGATGAGCGGCATGTTCAGTATTTGTCGCTCAATCTGAAAAAGAAGGGGCCTCTTCAGCACCGAAGCTTTAGAAAAGCGCTCCGGCTGCTAATTTCCTCTGAACGGCTCGTTCGTGAAGCGGGAGGGCACCGAATAATCCCGGTTACGTCCTTTTTGCATCCGAGTTCTTTTGAGTGGGAGGGCGTTTCGCCATCTGAATTGTTGAAGAAAAGCGGTTACGAGGGCGAAACAATCGTGCTTTATACCTTTTCGGAAACGGATCATCGTGAGGACGCCGAATGGATTCAAAATATTTGCGCCCAGCACGGTATCAGGCTTACACTTCAATTCTGTGATGCTGCTGATCTGCGACGGCCGGAAACCGTGCAGATGGCGGATATCATTCATGACAGTGCGACGTTTTATCAAGACAGCGAGTTTGGTTTTCTGCATTTGCTGCTGTCGGAGAACAGTTTCTTGTATCAGCATCTATCTGAAAAGCTGACACAGATTTGCTCAGGAATGATAGAGCGGATGTTTTCCATGCCTGACCGCTGTTCGAGAATCAACATCCTGCGTGACATTGACCGGCAGATGATACAGGAGCTGAACGCGATCCCGCTGTATCAAAATGTGCTCCAGGTGACATCAAGTAAAAATGTAAAAGGCCTGGTGCTTGATGAAGAGGGATGGATTGATTTGTACTCCGTATGGCTGTCCAAATAAAAAGAGGGTTCTTTTTTGAACCCTCTTTTTTACGCTGCCATGCTGCGGCATTGTTCAGCACAGGTGAAGCAGGCTTTCGCACATGCTTGGCAATGATCATGATCGTGCTTTCCGCATTCAGTGCCGCATGCTTCACAAATATCGGCGCAAAGTGCACAAATTTCTTTCATAAACGGGCTGTCCGTTTGCATGGCTTTGACCGCCAGCGCGCAAATATCCGCGCATTCCCTGTCAAGCCGGATGCAGCCGCTGAGATGATGCTGCACGCTTTCTTGCAAGCATTTAGTGAAACAATGATTGCAAGCCTTCATACAATCGATGCAAGCCTCAATACAAGCTTCAGAATATTGCTCCATGGTTGATTCCCCCTGTATGGCAGTATATGGTTTTATGTTTCCCGGCTGCATTTGAAAAAAACAGGGGAGTGTGTTTTTAGCTAAGGGGATATGTACATATACCCTGAACGGGTATATCTAACGTTCCATCAGATAGTATAGGAACCAGACAGCGTGATTTTGTTCATCACGTGCTGCGCGCGTAAAGACGCCTTTCGCTTTTAGGTTTGACGTTTCCTCGGCCGCACGCAAGTAAAAGTCGACGGTTTCTTGTTCATCTTTAAAAGCGGCGTCCAGTCCTCTTGTGAAATTGTCTGGGCATTCTTCCGTTTGTTTCGGCATGATGTGTTTGCCGGTAATTGAACCATACAGTGTGGAAAATTCACGGAGGTGGCGAATCTCGTCACGCCTGGTTTCTTCAATCTGTTTTCTGACTTCATCGCTGTGGGCGAGTTCGGCGAGCTTGCGGTAGCATTGAATGGCACTGAATTCTCCGTTGATGGCCTTCTGCAAATTCCGAATCAAACCAGGATCTTCCCTGTATGGCACCGGATAGGGATAGTAGCTGTAATGCAAGGGGATTCAACTCCATTCTTAGGAATTGGGCTTCTGTAAAAGTATATGTTGGGCAGGGAGAGATGTGCGGAGATAATCAGCTTTTTATATGTGAAAAGGCCGTTTTTACCAATAGATCAGATTGGTCATTTTCGTCAACATTCGATAAAATATATAGAGATAAAAAGAGAGGGGTCTTCTAATTTGGGAGCAGAGTTTTTAGTAGGCAGGTCCGGGAGTGGAAAAACGAAGCTGATCATCGACAGCATTCAGGATGAATTGCGCCGGGCTCCATTCGGGAAGCCGATCATTTTTCTAGTCCCGGATCAAATGACGTTTTTAATGGAATACGAGCTTGCTAAAACGCCAGATATGGGCGGGATGATACGCGCTCAAGTATTCAGTTTTTCACGATTGGCCTGGCGCATCCTCCAGCATACGGGAGGAATGAGCAGGCCGTTTCTGACGAGCACCGGCGTACAAATGCTCCTGCGGAAGCTCATTGAGGAGCATAAACAGGAGTTCAAAGTCTATCAAAAAGCGAGTGACAAAAGCGGGTTTACCGCACAGGTTGAGCGGATGCTGACAGAGTTTAAGCGCTATTGTCTGGAACCGGAGGATATCCGCCGGATGGCGGAAAGCGGAACAGCTTCCGAGTATCGCGGAGAACGAGTTTTATCTGAAAAGCTCCATGACTTATCAATTCTGTATCAGCAAATGGAAAAAAGCCTCGCAGACCAATATCTTCACTCTGAGGATTATTTGACATTGCTGGCAGAGCATATCCCGCTTGCGGAAGATATAAAAGGCGCCCATATCTATGTGGATGGCTTTTATCAGTTTACACCGCAGGAATTCAGGGTGTTGGAGCAGCTTATGGTTCATGCGGAGCATATCACGTTTTCGCTCACAGCGGACAAGCCGTCATATGAGCGGGAGCCGCATGAACTGGAATTGTTCAGAATGACGGGGAAAACCTATTACCGCCTGCATCAGAAGGCGAAGGAACTGAATTTGGACATTACGTATAAAGAGCTGAGCGGGACTGAGCGGCATACAAAGACGCCGGAATTGGCGCATCTAGAGGCACAGTATGAAGCGCGTCCGGCCGTTCCATACGCAGAAAAACAAGAAGCCCTTACTGTGATGCAGGCCGCAAACAGACGGGCTGAGCTGGAAGGCATTGCCCGGGAAATTCACGCCCTAGTCAGAGAGAAGGGATATCGCTATAAGGATGTAGCCATTCTTGCGCGCCAGCCGGAAGACTACAAGGATATGGTGAAGGAAGTTTTCGCAGATTACGAGATTCCTTATTTCATTGACGGAAAAGCATCTATGCTGAACCATCCGTTAATTGAATTTATCCGGTCAAGCCTTGATGTTCTGAAAGGGAATTGGCGTTATGAAGCGGTGTTTCGCTGCGTGAAAACCGAACTGCTATTCCCGCTCAATGAACCGAAGGCCAAAGTGAGAGAACAGGTCGATCAGCTCGAAAATTACTGTATCGCCTATGGTATTAAAGGCGACCGCTGGACAAAGGGCGATCGTTTCCAATACAGGCGTTTTGTGTCATTGGATGATGATTTTGCGCAGACTGATCAGGAAATCGAAATGGAAAACATGTTGAATGACACCCGCGATTGGATTGTTCCGCCGCTTTTTCAGCTTCAAAAACGCATGAAAAAAGCGAAGACGGTTCAAGAGAAGGCGGAGGCGCTCTATCGTTATTTAGAAGAGACGGATGTGCCGCTGAAGCTGGATCAGGAAAGGCAGCGTGCTGAGGATGGCGGCAGAATCATTGAAGCGCAGCAGCATCAGCAGGCGTGGGACGCAGTCATTCAGCTGCTTGAGGAGTTTGTTGAAATGATGGGAGATGATGAGATTTCTCTTGATTTGTTTCAGCAAATGATAGAAGCCGGCGCGGAGTCGCTTACATTTTCTCTAATTCCGCCTGCGCTTGACCAGGTGTTTGTCGGCAATATGGATTTGTCCAGAATGTATGGCACCTCCTGCACCTTTGTGCTCGGGGCAAACGACGGCGTTCTGCCGGCACGCCCTGATGAAAACGGGGTCCTGTCGGATGATGACCGGGAATGGCTGAAAACGATTGGGGTTGAGCTATCCTCAGGCGGACGGGAGCGTTTGCTTGATGAGCATTTCCTCATCTACATGGCGTTTTCAAGTCCGTCTGACCGGCTTTACGTATCGTATCCGATTGCTGATGCGGAAGGAAAAACGCTTTTGCCGTCGATGATCGTTAAGCGGCTGGAAGAACTGTTTCCGCATCATAAGGAGCGCCTGTTAACAAATGAACCTGAACAGGTCAGCGATGAGGAACAGCTGATGTATGTCGTGAATAAAAGCGTGGCACAGTCCTTTACCGCGAGCCAGCTCAGGTTATGGACCCGGGAATACGACATCAGCGACGTCTGGTGGAGCACGTACAATGTGCTGATGAGTGAGCCGGACAGGCTGCAGTCGAAAAAGCTGTTCTCAAGCCTGTTTTTCCGGAATGAAGTGAAGCAGCTTGAACGCAGCGTGTCGAGACAGCTCTATGGTGAACGCATTCAGGGCAGTGTATCGAGAATGGAAACCTTTAACGCATGCCCGTTTTCCCATTTTGCGTCACACGGGCTGCATTTGAAGGAACGGCAATTTTTCAAGCTTGAAGCACCGGATATCGGCCAGCTGTTTCATTCCAGCTTAAAGCTGATTTCTGACAGGCTGCGTGAGCAAAAGCTGGATTGGCGCGATTTAACGAAAGAGCAATGCGAGCTGTTTTCCTATGATGCGGTAGAGCGGCTGGCACCGAAACTGCAAAAGGAAATTCTGCTCAGCTCAAACCGGCATTATTATGTGAAGGAAAAACTGCAAAAAATTGTGACACGTGTATCCGGCATTTTAAGCGAGCATGCGAAAGCGAGCGGATTCGTACCGATCGGGCTTGAACTGGGCTTTGGAGGAAAAGGGCCGCTTCCGCCGCTGACCTTTCAACTGAAAAACGGCTGTACGATGGAACTCGTCGGGCGAATTGACCGTGTTGATAAGGCTGAAAGCTCAAAAGGCCTGCTCCTCAGGATTGTCGATTATAAATCAAGCGACAAAGGCCTTGACTTAGCGGAAGTATATTACGGATTGGCACTGCAAATGCTGACGTACCTTGATTTATCGATTACACATTCAGCTGACTGGCTCGGGATGAGGGCGACGCCTGCCGGAGTGCTGTATTTCCATATTCATGACCCGATGATTCAATCTAATCTCCCGCTTGGGCTTGACGAGATTGAACAGGAGATCTTTAAGAAATTTAAAATGAAGGGCTTGCTCCTCGGTGATCAGGAAGTGGTTCGCCTCATGGATACAACCCTTCAAGAGGGACGTTCAAATATCATAAACGCCGGCTTGAAAAAAGACGGATCTCTTAGATCAGACTCGGCAGCAGTCGGTGAAAAGGAATTTGATCTTTTGACAAAGCATGTGCGCCGCACCTTCCAGGAAGCTGGCGAACAAATCACCGACGGGCGCGTATCCATTGAGCCGTACAAAATGAAGAACAAGACGCCGTGCACATACTGTGCGTTCAAATCAGTATGCCAATTTGATGAATCACTGGAAGATAACGAGTATCGCCCATTAAAGGCTGAAAAGGACAAGACAATACTTGAGTGGATAAAAAAGGAGGCGGATGGCAATGAACATTCCTAAACCGGCAGACAGCACATGGACAGATGACCAATGGAATGCCATTGTTTCAACCGGCCAGGATATTCTTGTGGCAGCGGCTGCGGGCTCTGGTAAAACCGCTGTGCTCGTTGAACGAATGATTCGGAAAATCACCGCGGAGGAAAACCCAATAGATGTAGACCGTCTTCTCGTTGTGACATTTACAAACGCCTCAGCGGCAGAGATGAAGCACCGAATCGCAGAAGCCTTGGAAAAAGAGCTTGTACAGCGCCCCGGCTCGCTGCATATCAGACGCCAGCTGTCTCTTTTAAACCGGGCCAGCATTTCGACGCTTCATTCCTTTTGCCTGCAAGTGCTGAAGAAATATTACTACTTGATCGATCTTGATCCGGGCTTTAGGATAGCTGATCAGACGGAAGGCGAGCTGCTCGGTGATGAAGTGCTTGACGAGCTGTTTGAAGACGAATATGCAAAGGGTGAAAAGGCATTTTTTGAGCTTGTTGACCGCTATACGACAGACCGGCACGATCTGGATCTGCAATTTCTCGTTAAACAGGTGTACGAGTATTCCCGATCCCATCCCAACCCCGAGGCGTGGCTGGAAAGCTTTGTTCATTTGTATGATGTATCAGAAAAGAGCGCCATCGAGGAGCTGCCGTTTTATCAATATGTCAAAGAAGATATTGCAATGGTGCTTAACGGGGCGAAGGAAAAGCTCTTGCGCGCGCTTGAGCTGACGAAAGCGCCGGGCGGCCCGGCGCCGCGTGCTGACAATTTTCTTGATGATCTTGCGCAGATTGATGAACTGATTCAGCATCAGGACGATTTCAGTGAACTATATAAGCGGGTGCCCGCCGTCTCTTTTAAGCGTGCCAAAGCAGTAAAAGGGGATGAGTTCGATCCAGCGCTCCTTGATGAGGCGACAGATTTGAGAAACGGTGCAAAAAAACTGCTTGAAAAGCTCAAAAACGACTACTTCACGCGAAGTCCTGAACAGCACTTGAAAAGCCTAGCCGAGATGAAGCCTGTCATTGAAACGCTCGTACAGCTTGTCATCAGCTATGGAAAACGATTCGAAGCTGCGAAACAGGAAAAATCAATCATCGATTTTTCTGATTTGGAGCATTACTGTTTAGCGATTTTGACAGCTGAGAATGACAAAGGTGAACGTGAGCCGAGCGAGGCTGCGAGGTTTTATCAGGAACAGTTTCATGAGGTGCTCGTTGACGAATATCAGGATACCAACCTCGTGCAGGAATCGATTCTGCAGCTCGTCACAAGCGGTCCGGAGGAGACTGGTAACCTGTTTATGGTAGGAGATGTCAAACAGTCGATTTATCGATTCAGGCTTGCGGAGCCGCTTCTTTTCCTCTCTAAATACAAACGGTTTACAGAGAGCGGAGAAGGCACGGGGCGGAAAATCGATTTAAATAAAAATTTCCGAAGCCGGGCTGATATTTTAGACAGCACAAACTTTTTATTTAAACAGCTGATGGGCGGCAAAATCGGTGAGGTCGATTATGACGAGCAGGCTGAGCTGAAGCTTGGTGCAGCGTATCCGGACAATGACGAGACGGAAACAGAGCTGCTGCTGATCGACAACGCAGAAGATACGGATGCAAGCGAGGAAGCAGAAGAGCTTGAAACGGTGCAGTTTGAGGCAAAAGCCATCGCTAAGGAAATTCGCAAGCTGATTTCATCGCCGTTTAAGGTGTATGACGGAAAAAAGAAAACACATCGCAATATTCAATACCGAGATATCGTGATTTTGCTCCGTTCGATGCCGTGGGCTCCGCAAATCATGGAGGAGCTGAGAGCACAGGGCATACCGGTTTACGCCAATTTAACGTCAGGCTATTTTGAAGCGGTCGAAGTCGCCGTCGCGCTTTCTGTGCTGAAGGTGATTGATAATCCGTATCAGGATATACCGCTTGCCTCTGTGCTGCGCTCACCGATTGTCGGAGCAGATGAAAACGAGCTGTCTTTGATCCGGCTTGAAAATAAAAAAGCGCCGTACTATGAGGCGATGAAAGACTACCTGGCTGCTGGTGACCGGAACGATGAGCTTTATCAAAAGCTAAATACGTTTTACGGACATCTGCAAAAATGGCGCGCGTTTTCGAAAAACCACTCAGTATCTGAGCTGATTTGGGAAGTGTACCGCGACACCAAATATATGGATTATGTCGGCGGCATGCCGGGCGGAAAACAGCGCCAGGCCAATTTGCGTGTTCTTTATGACAGGGCGCGTCAATATGAATCAACGGCATTTCGCGGCTTGTTCCGTTTCCTGCGGTTTATCGAACGCATGCAGGAGCGGGGCGATGATCTTGGTACGGCGAGAGCGCTCAGCGAGCAGGAGGATGTTGTCCGCTTAATGACGATCCACAGCAGCAAAGGGCTCGAATTTCCAGTCGTGTTTGCAGCAGGTCTCGGCCGGAATTTCAACATGATGGATTTAAATAAATCGTACCTGCTGGATAAGGAGCTCGGATTTGGCACGAAGTATATTCATCCGCAATTACGCATCAGCTATCCGACACTTCCGCTCATTGCGATGAAGAAAAAAATGCGCAGGGAGCTGCTGTCAGAGGAATTGCGTGTGCTCTATGTTGCATTAACGAGAGCGAAGGAAAAGCTGTTTCTGATTGGCTCATGTAAGGATCATCAGAAACAGCTTGCAAAATGGCAGGCATCCGCGTCCCAAACTGATTGGCTTCTGCCGGAATTTGACCGCTATCAGGCGAAAACGTATCTAGATTTCATCGGCCCGGCTCTTGCCAGGCACAGAGACTTGGGGGATTTGGCTGGTGTGCCAGCACACGCTGACATCTCAGGCCACCCGGCTCGTTTTGCCGTTCAAATGATCCATTCCTATGATTTGCTTGATGATGATCTGGAAGAAAGAATGGAAGAAAAAAGCGAGCGCCTAGAAGCGATCCGCCGAGGTGAACCAGTTCCTGGCTCGTTTGCGTTTGATGAAAAAGCCCGCGAGCAGCTGAGCTGGACATACCCGCATCACGAGGTGACGCAAATTCGGACAAAGCAATCGGTTTCTGAGATCAAAAGAAAAAGAGAGTACGAGGATGAATACAGCGGCAGGGCCCCTGTAAAACCGGCTGATGGAAGCATTCTGTACAGACGTCCCGCTTTTATGATGAAAAAAGGCCTGACAGCGGCAGAGAAAGGGACTGCCATGCATACGGTTATGCAGCATATCCCGCTGTCACATGTGCCGTCGATAGAAGAAGCTGAGCAGACGGTTCACAGGCTTTATGAAAAAGAGCTTCTCTCTGAAGAACAAAAAGACGCTATTGATATAGAAGAAATCGTGCAATTTTTCCATACAGAAATCGGCGGACAGCTGATCGGTGCTAAGTGGAAGGACCGGGAAATACCATTCAGCTTAGCGCTTCCGGCCAAGGAGATCTATCCTGATGCACAGGAGGCAGATGAGCCGCTTTTAGTGCAGGGTATCATTGACTGTCTCTATGAAACTGAGGACGGATTATATCTATTGGATTATAAGTCGGACCGGATTGAGGGCAAATTCCAGCATGGATTTGAAGGAGCGGCCCCGATCTTGAAGAAACGATATGAAACGCAAATTCAGCTGTACACGAAGGCAGTGGAGCAAATTGCAAAAACAAAGGTAAAGGGATGTGCGCTTTATTTCTTTGACGGAGGGCACATTCTGACATTATAGCGAGATCCATAAGCTCCGGAATTTCAGGCGGAGCGGGTCTCGTTTTCTATATAAAAGAGAGGTGAAAGTATTTGCGGATTTTACATACGGCTGACTGGCATCTTGGAAAAACGCTTGAAGGAAGAAGCAGGCTGAGTGAACAGGCCGATGTGCTGGATGAACTGAATACGATTGTAAAGGATGAGCAGATCGATGCCATTGTAATGGCGGGGGATGCATTTGACACCGTAAACCCGCCAGCTTTAGCCGAGCAGCTGTTTTATGAAAGCCTGTCTGCGCTTAGCGACAGAGGAAAGCGCCCGATCGTTGTCATTGCCGGAAACCACGATAATCCTGACCGTTTGTCCGCCGCTTCACCGCTGACACATGAAAACGGCATTCATTTAATCGGTTATCCGACAACAGAGCCGATTCATATTGAAGTGCCTTCAGCAGGAGAGCTTTTGGCGGTTGGAGCACTGGCGTACCCATCTGAAGCGCGGTTAAATGAAGTGCTATCCGATACGTTTGATGAAAAGCTGCTCCGTGATCACTATGATGTGAAAATCAGGCAGGCGTTTGAGCATATGACAAGCCGGTTCCGGAACGATGCAGTGAAGATTGCCGCCAGCCATATTTATGTGGCAGGCGGAAACCAAACCGATTCAGAGCGGCCGATTGAAGTCGGCGGTGCATACACGGTGGCTGCTGAAAGCCTGCCGGCAGATGCTGCTTACGTTGCGCTCGGCCATTTGCATCGACCGCAAACGATCAAGCGGGCGCGGACGCTTGCGCGTTATTCAGGATCTCCGCTCGCCTACAGCTTTTCTGAAGCGGGCTACGCTAAATCAGTGACGATTGTGGACGCAAAGCCTGGGGAAGAGGCCACTTGGCAAGAGGTGTTATTATCAAGCGGCAAGCCACTTGTGAAGTGGAAAGCGGCAAATGGATTAAGTGAGGTGTACAGCTGGCTGGATGAAGGCAGAGATCAGAATGCTTGGATTGACTTGGAAATCCGTGTCGCGGACCAGTTGTCACTTGAAGAGATTCACAGGCTGCGGAAGGCGCACCCGGGCTTTATCCATATCAGGCCGGTTTTTGAAGAACAGAACAAAGACCGGGAACGGATCGAGGTTAAACATGTCTCAATCGAGGACCGCTTTAAGAAATTTTATGAAAAACAAACTGGCGGTGCGGTGCCGGATGAAGAAATGGTGAAGCTGTTTTTAGAGCTTGCATCAGGCGTTGAAGAGGAGGATGCGAAATGAAGCCGATCGCCTTAAGCATTAAGGGGCTCCACAGCTTTAGAGAGGAGCAGACGATAGATTTTGAAGGCCTTTCCGGTGCTGGTGTTTTCGGCATTTTCGGCCCGACAGGAAGCGGTAAATCCTCTATTCTCGACGCAATGACGCTTGCTTTATACGGAAAGGTGGAACGGGCGGCGAATAATACGCACGGTATCTTAAACCAGGCGGAAGATACGCTGTCTGTTTCCTTTACCTTTGCGCTTCAGACGAATCACCAAATCTCATACAAAGTCGAGCGTGTGTTTAAGAGAACGGATGAAATGAAGGTAAAAACGGCACTTTGCCGCTTCATCGAAATCAAGGATGAGCATACGGTGCTGGCTGATAAAGCCAGCGAAGTGAATAAAAGAGTTGAGGAGCTCTTAGGGCTGACGATCGACGATTTTACGAGAGCGGTGGTGCTGCCCCAAGGGAAATTTGCTGAATTTCTGTCTTTAAAAGGGGCAGAGCGCAGGCATATGCTTCAGCGTTTATTTAATTTGGAGCAATATGGAGACAGGCTTGTGAAAAAGCTGAGACGGCAGGCGCAGGAAGCCAATGCGAGAAAAAATGAAATGCTTGCTGAACAGTCCGGTCTCGGTGAGGCGAGCTCAGAGGCAGTGGAGCAGGCTGAAAAGGCTCTCGAACAAGCTGAAGCCCGGCTGGAAGCGATGAGGAAGAACCGTGATCAGGCGAAGGAGCGGTTTACAGAGCATCAGGAGATATGGAATGTCCAAAAGGAAAAATCCGCTTATGAAGAAGAGGAAAAACGTCTCGCAGAAGAACAGCCGCATATAGACAGCATGCAAAAACGCCTGCTGGAAGCAGAAACAGCAGCAGCTCTTAAGCCCTATGCGGACCGGTACGCAGAAGCGATCCAGCATGAGGAACAAGCTGAAAAGGAACAAACGCTAGCCCAAAAGGATTTAGCAGACCGGACAGCTTTCTTTCAGCAAAAACATGACGAGTATGAAGCGTGGCGCCAGCATAAAAGCGAGAAAGAGCCTGAGCTTTTAACTGAGCAGGAACAGCTTTCACGCTTGCAGGAAATCGAAATCAAACTGAGTGAGGCCAAGCAAGAGGAAGAGCGCAAAAAGACTGAACTCCAGCAGAAAGAAGAGGCTCTTCAATCTGTCATGAATGAATTGGAGACGGTAACAGACCGCCTGACACGAGGGCAAAACAGACAGACAGAATTGAAACAGCAGCTCAAATCCCTGCAGGTGACATCCAATGAGCGAAAAAGCTGCCATCAGGCCGCAGAAATGGCATTGCGCATCAGACAAACCGAGGAGCAAATCAAAAAAGAGAAAAAACGAAGTGAAGAATTGAACCTCGTGCTGCAGAAGATGAATGAAGAGAAGAATACACTCGTTCAAAAGACGGAAGCGGAAGAAAACAACATCATTCAGGCATATGAGGCTGTACAAACTGTGTACCATTTGGTGTGCGAAACGGAACGGTCATTAACACATATGACTGACCAGGCTAGAAAAAGACAACACGCGCTTCACTTACAGCGTGAAAAAGCAAGGGTGGCACTGCTGACAAAAGAGTTAGCCCAAAAGCTGACTGCCGGAAAGCCTTGTCCGGTTTGCGGTTCAACCGATCATGATCCATCTGCCTCAGTACATGAAACGTATGAAGCCGACAGCCATCTTGAAGAGGACATCAAACGGACAGATGTGTTATTGACGGAAGCTGCAGCTCTCAGCCAGGAGATTCTTTCAGCCAAAATTACGCTTGAAGAACAGTCCGCGCGCTTTATTGAACAGTGTCCGTTTTTGCAGACAATTCAAGCACAGAACCTTGAAGCGGCAGCTTCCTTTGAACATCAGCCGGTGTATGAAGCATTTGAAACTGCCAAATTCGAATGGAAACGAATCAAGCAGGACATTCTTTCTGTTAAGACACGAATGGCACAAATGATCGGCGCCTATCAGGAATCTTTAAAAAAGGCCGAGCAGCTTAATGAAAAAATCGGTTTTGAAAAAAGAGAGGCTGACCGTATTGAAAGCATTATCACTGAGCTCCAATCCTCAATGGACAGCAGTCTGAACATGTTTAAAGAAGCATTTCAGAATCAATCTGTGGACGAAGCAGAAAAATGGCAGCAAGCTATTGAAGAAAAGGACCGGGCTGCAGAAGAATGTGAAAAACGAATTGAGAAGAGTATTGCGTTTCTTGCTGAGCATGAAGCACAAAAGGAAAAACTGCGGGAATCGGGACACCGGCTTGAACGAGAAAAGCTGGAGCTTCATTATGCGGCTGAACGCATCAAGAGCGTGATAGCTGATTATGAGCACGAACTCGGAGATTATGCAAAAGGAGATTCGATTCAAATCAAACTCCGCTCTGTCCAGCAGGATCTAAAGCTGTTAAAGGAAAAAGAACAATCTTTATATGAAGAACTGCAAAGCGCCCAAATGAAGCTCAACCAGGCGAAAAGCCGCGCTTCTGCAAGCGAGCTCACTCTTCAAGAGGCGAAGGGCAGATTGGAAAAAGCAAAAGCTGCTTGGCTTGAGCATACAAAAAACACCTCCATTACCCGGACTGAGGAGGTTGAACAAAGTCTCATCCCAGCTGATGAACTTGAAAAGATGAAAACCGGCATAGACCAGTTTATGGATAAACTGAAGCAAAATGCTGCAAACTTAAAACGAGTAGCAGAGATACTTGCCGGCAGAGCATTATCAGAGAGCGAATGGAACGAAACCGTTGCAGCATTACAAGAAGCTGAGGACGCATTTGGCGCTGCTATAGAGGAAAAAGGCGCGGCTGCAAAAGCACTGGCTGTCATTCGCGACCATCATAAACGGTTTAATGAAATTGAAGCTGAACTGAAAAAATGGCAGACGCATATCGACAGGCTGGACAAGCTGCAAGCTGTGTTTAAAGGCAATACCTTCGTCGAATTTTTAGCTGAGGAGCAGCTTGAAAGCGTTGCGAGGGACGCCTCAGCAAGACTCAGTATGCTGACAAGACAGCGCTATGCCATCGAAGTAGATTCAGAAGGCGGCTTCGTGATGCGGGATGACGCGAATGGAGGCGTACGACGCCCGGTTTCCAGTTTGTCTGGAGGAGAGACCTTCCTCACCTCGCTTTCACTTGCTCTTGCGCTGTCTGCGCAGATTCAGCTTCGGGGGGAATACCCGCTTCAGTTCTTTTTCTTAGACGAAGGCTTCGGCACACTGGATCAAGATCTGCTTGATACGGTTGTAACGGCTTTAGAAAAACTTCAGTCAGACAATCTGGCTGTCGGTGTCATCAGCCATGTACAGGAACTGCGTGCACGGCTTCCGAAAAAGCTGATCGTCCATCCGGCTGAACCGAGCGGCCGCGGTACGCGGGTATCACTTGAGTTGATGTAAGGGAGGAGCGGATATGGCAAAGCAGACTGCCGGAATATGTGAGCTGTGCGGCCGGAGCAATGTCCAGCTGACAGAGCATCATCTCACACCGAAAGAGGAAGGCGGAACGTTTTTGCCGACAGCGATGCTCTGTATTCCTTGTCATAAACAGATTCATGCCTTATATACCAATCAAGAGCTCGCTGTACGTTTAAATGGAATGGCTGAACTCAGAAGCGATCCAGAGCTTGCCCGGTTTGTCAAATGGATCAGAAAACAGCCGCCTGAGAAGCTGATCAAAACAAAGAAATCAAATGAACGAAAAAAGAAAAAATGACTAAAAAGCAGCCCTCTCTTTGCAGAGCGGCTGCTTTTATCCGTTTCCAACCATATCCTGATCGTTGACATCGGGGTCTATATAATTTGTCGCGTTGACTGCATTATTTAATAGAAGGAAATCTCCCGTGTTTCCTGCTCCCGAACCGAGCGCAGATTTTGAAGAGCTTTTCGGAGAAAGGTAAAAGGAATCACCAAAGTTTACGACTCCGCCCGATATGGAATTGATAGCTATAGGCCCGACAATTGCTGGCATAAACGACACCCTTTATCGAAGTCTCTGTTTATTATATGTTCTTGGCGGGCGATTGTGAGCGCGGAGACTGAATCTGTCTGATATGTTTGATTCTCGCATCACCGCGGATAAGCGAAGCTGAACCAGCATGTAAAACAGAAGAGGCGGACACCCCTTGAATTTTGATGCTGCGAACATAAATAGCCGGCACCTCGTGGCAAAATGCGCTTTGTACACCTGTTTCGGGAATCGGCTTCACTGCCTGCTGCTGAAAGATTTGGTACTCCTTTTTGTTAAATGAGCCTTCATTATGGTAAAACGTGGACCGAGAACGCTGAACAGCAAATACTTTTACACTCATATCGATTTCATTTGTGTCGCCAACTTGAAACACACTTGCGATCCCGAGGGAATTACACTTAACTAGTCTGATGCGTGATATGCGTTTAAGCATTATTCTGGCGCAATCGGAGCAAACGGCCCGATGATAAGAGATTCAGGCGGTGTATCAAAAATAGAAGACAGGTAGATGGATTCAGTGTCTCCGATGTGGAAAACGGAGGAACTGGACACACCGTTCATCCGGATGTCCCCGACTTCCAAGCTGCGGTTGATGACTGTAAAGATCATGCTTGCTCATCTCCTTTCATTTCTGATGGAATATGCTCCAGAAAGTGTTCTACAGCGCGGATGACATCACGCTTCACATGCTCAGCGATATGTTCTGCATATTGTGCAGGCGGTGTATTTTCTTCTTTTTTGATATGGGACATATAATAGTGAATCCGGCTGTCCATTTGTTTTCTGATGTCTTCAATAACATGATGTCTGTTTGTATCGTCAAGTCTGCTGTCATATTGGTTTTCAAGCTGTTCCAAAATATCTGGGATTTCTTCGGTTAAGTACATGTCGACATTCTGGCGGATCTGCTGCATGAGCTGAGCGCTCTCTTCCTGCTGCATCATCCCGATTTGCGGTGTCGACTGGCTGACTTCAAAGTTTTGGACGCTGTTCGGGTCAGTCGGATTTAAGCCGATATTCAAAGTCCCGTCGAGCCTTTCAATTTTCAGCTGATCAAATTTATACTCCACACGCTCAATGGTAGTGGCCGGCCGCTGTTTCATCGTATTCATTTCAGTTTGAATCTCTTTCAGCTGACGTTCGAGCTGCTGAATGTGAATCGCCTGCTGCTGAACGAAGGAATTCAAGTTTTGCAGGTAAGAGGAAACAGATTGATCATACATGTTCTTTCACCTCTTTCATATGATTAACGGCCAGGAGGCTGGAGCGGGACCAATGAACCTGTGTCGGGCTCCTGCAGCTGGAGCGGTTGCCCTGAGCCAGAAACTTCTGGTGCCGGTTCTACATAACTCCCTGTATTATACAAATTTGACAGAGACTTGATTGATCCGGCGCTCCCGATTTGCAGAATGGAGGAGTTGCTGATTGATTCCAGCCGGAGATAGTTGATTTGAATGGTTTGATTAATATAGAAGTTCATGAGCCTCACTCCTTTTACGCATTGGCCACGATCGGCTGATCAACCGCATCATTGTCATACACATTCGTCGCGTTTTGATAATTCATTACCTTGAGGCTGTCGCCGGTATTAAAGCTGCCAGCACCGGCAAACGTTCTGACCTGAGCCTGAGGAGAAATCGTAATGCAGTCCCCGATGTGAACGACTCCGCTCGTACCAATCGCATTAATTTTAAACGCTCCGACAATGGCCGGCATACGAGCACATCCTTTGTTGAAAAATTGAAAAAAGACAGGTAAAGTGAAATGACAATTCTGATTTCAATTGGGCTATTCACGATAGCTTATGACAAACGCACATATGTGTGAGAGAAATTTAAAGGGGATATATCGGCTTTTGATGAAAACGTTTTATTTTTTGGGCCGTTATGTTTAAACATGGTAAAAGAGGATGTTGGGTATAAATTGAGCGGAAATGCGGCGAAGGATGCCGCTATCCGCCTATGGTGATTTTTGTTTATTTCTTTGGTGTTTTTGCGTGTAGAATGCTTTTTGGAGTATGTCGTGCTGCGGTATTCGATTTTTGGGCGGGCACATTCTCGCCCTGAGGTATATCTCAGAAGTGCTGAGCAAAAATCGGAGTTACATGTGGTGTATTCTAATTGTTATAGAAAATGATTTACATACGGGAGTTTTCAAGATATCTCCCAAAAATCATTTCTTCTTTAATCCGGGTATTCAGCAGGATATCCAGCTCTTGGCTGCATTGAATCGTTTCTTTTGAATTCATGCCGTATTTTTGTGCGGTTTCAATTAGTGTGATCCTCATTTCTTCAATTTTACTGTTCATTACGCTATCTCCAATTCTAGATTTTATTTTGATATAAATACAGGATATCGTTAGTATAACCTATTTTGGCTCAAAAGGTTGCCTTTCGTCAATTTGACTAAAAAAGCGACAATTTTTGCTGCGGCCTTTTTTAATGGAGAAAGGACTAAAGTCTTGCTAAGTGTGCTTGCAAAAAGTCCTGCCGTTCCTCAATTTCTCTAAGTATGTTTGTCTGCTCCTTTTCGATCTGAAAGGGGCTTTTTTTGATAAAAGGATCATCAGCAGCACTTTGACAAATGTCAAGGTGCCATTCGTTGATGAGAGGAGATAATCGTTCAATAGTAAACGACCGCTTCAGCACGTTTTTCATTAAGGTGTGATATTGCGACCTGAAGGCGGGAATGGATAGAAGCCTTGACGAAAGCGTCTTTCCTTTTGTCAGAAGCGGGTCTTCTTCATACCATTCTTGTACGGCAAGCGATCTTGTCTCCATCGGGGAAACGTAAAGCCGACCGGATTCGTTTAAACAAAATGTGTAGTAAAAGCCTTGATTGGTGCAGGCGTTGCCGATCAGCCACAAAAAAAACAGCTTGACATCCAGATACAATTTAATCCTTTCAGCCAATTCGTCATCTCCGGCTGTGCGGATCAGTATGAAAAATTCATGTAAGAATGCCGAGAAATCATTGTTAAAAAGGGACAATGGAACCCTTGGATCGGCCGTCTTCACTCCGTAACTCCTTTTACCGGCTGGCTGATGGTTCTTGATGTTCAAATAAATGCCTTCAGGCTGGCCATTGATGGTCAGAAAGCTGTACGAGGCAACGGGAGCAGGTACGCCGATCTGGTCAAAAAAACAATAGGCGAGTCTGCGCCGCATCAGGGACGGATCATCCTGTTCTGCATTCAAAAAAAGTGTCCTTTCACCAAGCAGAGACTTTTCCCAGCTGATTTCATAGGATGCCTTTTCCGCTCTGTCACGCTGTGTGAGAAGAATGGGAGAAACAGATCGATCTGTTACGAAAAGCCCCTTGGCTGTACCTTTCCTTTTCAGCTGCTCCCGATGAAAAAATAAATGCACGCGCTCCATATTCTTTCCTCCTTCTCAAAACGACATTTGTATGATATGTAGAGCAAGCCCGTCCTGAAACGAAATGAAAACGGAATTGAGAAAAAGGGATTTCAGCATTCGACAGAGAATACATGAAGGAGCATTCTGATTTAAAAGATGATGGAGGAATAACATGAAATTTGCGACAGGGGAACTTTACAACCGAATGTTTGTCGGCCTGATCATTGACGATGAGAAAATTATGGATTTGCAGAAGGCTGAAAAAAAACTGTTTGAACTTGAGACGATTCCGGGATCGCTGATTGAATGTATCGCAGAAGGGGATAAATTCGTTGCGCATGCAAGGCAGCTGGCCGAGTGGGCAAAGAAACCGAATGATGAGCTGGGATCATTTATGTATTCATTATCTGAGGTGAAGCTCCATGCACCCATTCCGAAGCCATCAAAAAATATCATCTGCATCGGCAAAAACTACCGGGATCACGCGATTGAAATGGGGAGCGAGGCTGATATTCCGGAGCATCCGATGGTATTTACAAAATCGCCGGTAACGGTTACGGGGCATGGTGATATCGTAAAGAGCCATGAAGAGGTTACCTCTCAGCTTGATTATGAGGGAGAACTTGCTGTCGTGATCGGAAAAAGCGGGACTCGCATTTCAAAAGAAGATGCATATGACCATGTTTTCGGATATACGATTGTGAATGATATCACGGCGCGTGATCTGCAAAAAAGGCATAAGCAGTTTTTTATCGGAAAAAGCTTGGATACGACATGTCCGATGGGGCCCGTGCTTGTACATAAATCATCTATTCAGGAGCCAGAGCGCCTCAAGGTTGAAACAAGAGTCAACGGCGAGCTGCGCCAATCCGGTTCGGCAAGCGATATGATCTTTTCCATTCCGGAATTAATTGAAACCCTCTCAAAGGGGATGACGCTTGAAGCGGGCGACATTATTGCCACCGGTACGCCGTCTGGTGTCGGCAAGGGGTTTACGCCTCCAAAATTCTTGCGGTCAGGTGACAAAATTGATATTACAATTGATCCGATCGGAACGCTGTCAAACCAAATTGGCTGAATAAAACTGGAGGGCGGACCCGGACCCGCCCGTTTTTTCTGATAATCATCTTTGTGGCAGAGGACAAGTTCATGGTACTATAAGTGGGGTAATTTATCTGATAGGGGGAACATGTATGACACACCTACATATTACGACATGGGTGGTAGCGCTGATTCTGCTTTTCGTCAGCTACTCGCTGTATTCGTCAGGAAGTGCGAAGGGCGCAAAAATCACTCATATGATTCTGCGGTTATTCTATATCCTTATTATTTTGACAGGAGCTGAGCTGTTTGTCCGTTTCGCCAACTGGAACGGAGAATACGCCGGCAAAATGATTCTGGGCATTATCACCATCGGCCTGATGGAAATGCTCCTCATCCGCAAGAAAAAAGAAAAATCAACAGGAGGCCTGTGGGTCGGCTTCGTCATTGTCCTTTTGTTGACAGTGCTGCTCGGTCTGCATTTGCCAATTGGTTTTCAATTGTTTTAATAGAAAAACCTATGAACCCGGCTCTTTGATAGAGTTGGGTTTTTTTATATTTATCCCCTCATATTCCAAATCATTTAAAATAACCTTAAAATTCCCTGTAAGCGGTATCTCGTCCTATGAAATTATGATACCTTCAAGGAGATTCATTATTTTGCAGGAGGGATAACATGAAACGCAGAAAATTCAGCTCGGTTGTGGCGGCAGTGCTTATTTTTGCACTGATTTTCAGCCTTTTTTCTCCGGGAACCAAAGCTGCAGCGGCCGGCGCGATCGATCAGGCGGCTGCTCTGGAAAACGGCAAAGAGCAGACAGGCGCCATGAAGGAGCCGGAACAGGTGAAATGGTACAAAGTGACCCCGGGAGCAACGGATATTCAGAAAAACTCACATATGGCACTGACCGTAAAGAGTGATTCAGTACTGAATGTATCTGTATATCCAAGTAAGGAAAAAGCGCTTAAAGATGAGACGTTTGAGATGTACCGTTCTTTCACAGCGGAGGATGGAAAAAGCGAAGTCATCTTTCCATACGCGTGGAGCGGCCCTTACTATGTAAAAGTTGAATACCTCGGAGAAGAAGAGCCAGAGGACGACGGAACGGCAGAAGCAGCTGCAGAAGCCAAGTATACGATTGGGTATAAAGGCACCAAAAAACAGCCGTCAGATTTAGAAGAGGAAGAAGCTTGTCCGGTTGAAATGAGTGTCGATCAGAAGAAATCAGGAAAAGGCATCCTGGATAAGTTGAGAGCGATTCGTGATGAGCAGCTGAGCCAAACAGCAGAAGGCAAAGAACTGACAAGTCTTTATTACAAAGCAGCACCGTTTATCGTTGCAAAACTCGCACTCAATAAAACAGCAAGAAATGAAATCTATCAGGATCTTGTGACATTAAAGCCGTTATTTGACGATGTGTCAGAAAACGGAGCATCATCTTCGTATAAGGTCACTGAAAAGGATCAAAAAGCAATCAACCGGCTATATGATAAAGCTTTACAATCAGTCCCGTCATTCCTTAAAGAGGAGATAAAGAAACAAGCGGACCGACTAAATATGAAGCAGCTGCAAGGCAAAACAGCCGGAGCCATTTTAACAGAAAACAATATTGCAGCAAAAAGTGAAGTTCAGACAACAAAGGTTATTTTCAAGGTGAAGGACAATAAAAGCCTCTCATCCGTACATAATGAAATGAAGGGCTTTTCTGCAAGCGCGCAATCGAAAAAAGACATATCCAATGTGAAAAAGGCAAAGAAACTGTTTGACAATCTGTATTCATTTGAACTTCCGAAAGACGAGAAACAGAACGGCGCATATACGGCAAGCGCCAAAAGGGTCAAAAGCGCTGCTGCGACACTATCCAAGATGTCCAATGTAGAGTTTGCGGAACCCGTGCAGGAATACAAAAGCCTGGCAAACGACATTCAGTACCCTTATCAATGGCCGCTTAAAAACAACGGTGAAAACGGCGGTGTCAAAAATGCGGATGTGAAATATGAGCCTGCCAACACATTGCTGTCCAAACGCAAGCTTAACGATACACTCATTGCAGTAGTAGACACAGGCGTTGACAGCACGCTTGCCGATTTAAAAGGAAAAGTAAGAACAGATCTCGGACACAATTTTGTCGGACGGAATAACAATGCAATGGATGATCAGGGGCATGGGACGCATGTCGCAGGCATTATTGCGGCCCAAAGCGATAACGGCTATTCAATGACTGGATTGAATGCCAAAGCAAAAATCATCCCTGTAAAAGTGCTTGATTCCGCAGGTTCCGGAGATACTGAACAAATTGCTCTCGGCATCAAATATGCTGCTGACAAAGGAGCAAAGGTGATTAATTTAAGTTTAGGCGGAGGCTACAGCCGCGTGCTTGAATTTGCTTTGAAGTACGCAGCTGACAAAAATGTCTTGATTGCCGCAGCCAGCGGGAATGATGGAGAAAATGCCTTATCTTATCCTGCATCTTCTAAATATGTGATGTCAGTCGGCGCAACGAACCGCATGGATATGACCGCTGATTTCTCTAACTATGGAAAAGGTCTGGACATCTCTGCTCCAGGGTCTGATATCCCGAGCTTAGTGCCGAACGGAAATGTCACGTACATGAGCGGAACGTCTATGGCGACGCCGTATGCTGCCGCTGCTGCAGGATTGCTGTTTGCTCAAAATCCTAAGCTGAAAAGAACAGAAGTTGAGGATATGTTGAAAAAGACGGCAGATGATATTTCCTTTGAAAGTGTCGATGGCGGAGAAGAAGAGTTGTATGACGATTATGGCGATCCGATTGAAATTCCGAAGACACCTGGTGTAGACTGGCATTCAGGCTACGGGCGGCTGAACGTCATGAAGGCTGTCAGCGCAGCTGATTTACAGCTTAAGGTCAACAAGCTGGAAAGCACTCAAACAGCTGTCAGAGGAAACGCGAAGGAAGGCACACTTATCGAGGTGATGAACGGCAAAAAGAAACTCGGCAGCGCCAAAGCCGGAAAAGACAATGCGTTCAAGGTTAATATCGCGCCTCAAAAACAGGATCAAGTACTGTATGTGAAAGCAACAAAAGGCGATGCGAAAACATCGTATAAAGTTGTCGTCGTCAAAGGAAAACCTTCCGGCACACCGAAAGTAAACGCGGTGAAAACGAAGGATACGGCAGTAAAAGGGAAGGCAAACAGCAAAGCGATGATCAGAGTGAAAAACAAATCAAAGAAAGTCATTGCTTCTGCCAAAGCTGACGCAAAAGGAACGTTTTCGGTGAAAATCAAAAAACAAAAAGCCGGAACGGTGCTGTACGTCACGGCTGCGGATACAGATAAAAAAGAAAGCAAGGAAGCAAAAGTTGTTGTTGAAAAGTAACCAAAAAGCGGTGCTCGATGCACCGCTTTTTTATTTGCGCCCCCGTTGGACTGCTGAATACATAATGGATCGCTTTCCGTTTGAAGCCGTCCATTCAAAACGGTCTCCTGTCCCTTCGCTGCTGTAGTGATGCTGCATCGCGCATTGTGCGGTGTCATTTGAAAAGTGATAAAAGGACACACCCTGCCCCGCCGAAGTATTCGAAAAGACTCCTTTATTATAAGAAAAGACGCAATCGAATACCGATAAGCCGAAGCTGTGCAAGTGCTGCAGAAATGCGAGAAAGGTTTCGTCGTCAAGCGAATCCAAAAGCGCCATGAGCGGCCGCTTGACTGATTTCTCATAGCGGATGCGTTCTCCCCCGGAAAGGGAGATGTTTTCTTCACCGCATGCCAGAACCAATTGATCCTGGAAGCCGGCTTGCTCCCACTTTCCTTTATGATGGACCCAGATTGGGCTGTGTTGGAGAGTGTCCGCCAAAAGTATATCACCTTCTCCGTTTTCGATTAAACAGATGCCGTCTTCGATGAGGATGGTGCCGTATTCCCATTTTCGTTCCTCTGTATATATCAATTGTTTCCGTTTCATCCATGCTGTCTCCTTTTTCTTCATTCCTCTCTTTTCTTTCCAATTCAAGCCTGTCCCATACAACTCTTTTATGGACAAATCAACTATCTGCCTATAGATGCATAAACTTACTAAGGTGCTGAAAGAAACGAAATTGTTACGACAGAAACGGGATTGGAGCTGATATCACATGTGTGGAATTACGGGTTGGGTCGATTTTAAAAAGCAGCTCGTCCAGGAAAAACAAACGATGGACAGAATGACAGACACTCTTTCCAAACGAGGGCCTGATGATTCAAACGTTTGGGGGGAGCACCATGTTTTATTCGGACATAAAAGACTTGCGGTTGTTGATATTGAAGGCGGACGCCAGCCGATGGCGTGTACCTATAAAGGGGATACGTACACCATTATTTACAATGGCGAGCTTTATAACACGGAAGATTTGCGCAAAGAATTGCGGGCGCGGGGCCATCAATTCGAACGTACGTCAGATACCGAGGTGCTTCTGCACAGCTACATCGAATGGCAGGAAGACTGTGTCGACCATCTCAATGGCATATTCGCTTTCGCTGTGTGGGATGAAAAGCGTAATCTGCTGTTTGCCGCGAGAGACCGTCTCGGCGTAAAGCCGTTTTTTTACACGAAGGAAGGCTCTTCATTTCTCTTCGGGTCGGAAATCAAAGCAATCCTCGCGCACCCTGATATAAAAGCGCGAGTGGACAGAACGGGACTTTCTGAAATTTTCGGTCTTGGACCGTCCAGAACCCCGGGCACTGGCATATTTAAAGGCATAAAAGAAATCCGCCCGGCTCACGCGCTGACATTTTCCAAAGACGGACTTAATATTTGGCGTTATTGGAATGTTGAAAGCGAAAAACATACGGACAGTTTTGATGACACGGTTGCCAATGTCAGATCGTTATTTCAGGACGCGGTGACGCGGCAGCTTGTGTCGGATGTGCCTGTTTGCACATTCCTATCAGGCGGTCTGGACTCAAGCGCAATTACAGCGATTGCGGCGGGCCATTTTGAAAAGGAAGGAAAAGCACCGCTTCATACTTATTCGATTGATTACGAAGAGAACGATAAATTTTTTCAAGCAAGCGCTTTTCAGCCGAATGATGACGGACCATGGATTGAAAAAATGACAGAGGCTTTCGGCACAACGCACCACAAATGCGTCATCAGCCAAAAAGATCTCGTTGATCATTTGGAGGAAGCTGTACTGGTCAAAGACTTGCCGGGAATGGCGGATGTCGACTCATCCCTGCTGTGGTTTTGCCGGGAAATCAAAAAGGACTTTGTCGTCAGCCTATCGGGAGAGTGCGCGGATGAGATTTTCGGCGGGTACCCGTGGTTCCATACGGCAGATGTTGAGTCTGGCTTTCCATGGATGAGATCAACGGAGGAGCGGATCAAGCTGCTTTCTGACTCATGGCAGAAAAAATTGAATCTGAAAGAATACGTAAATGCCAAATATGAAGAAACCTTGGCAGAAACGCCATTATTAGATGGTGAAACGGGTGTGGATAAAGCAAGAAGACAGCTGTTCTATTTAAATATGCTTTGGTTTATGACGAACCTTTTGGATCGGAAGGATCGCATGAGCATGGGGGCGAGCCTGGAAGTGCGGGTGCCGTTCGCCGATCACCGGCTTGTGGAATATGTTTGGAATATTCCGTGGGAAATGAAAATGCATGATAATCGGGAAAAAGGCATTTTACGCAAAGCGCTTGAAGGTATTTTGCCTGATGACATTCTGTATCGCAAAAAAAGCCCGTATCCGAAAACCCATCATCCGGAATATACAAAAGGCGTCAGCGAATGGCTGAAAACGATCAGAAGCCAAAAGGACTCCGTGCTCCATACCTTGCTGGACAGAAAACAATTAGATCAGCTTTTAGAAACGGAAGGCTCCTCCTTCAAGGTGCCGTGGTTCGGGCAGCTCATGAAGGGGCCTCAGCTAATCGCCCATCTTGCTCAAATTCATACATGGTTTGAAGCGTATCGCATTGATATTGACGAGAGGTAGGTTCAATGCAAATGTGATTAAAATCCAGAGATGTATAGATTTAAATAAGAAGGATAGATGAGCAGGGAAATATATGCTCTATCTATCCTTTTTTGTACAACGCACTATCGAATTGCCCCCGCATTCCTTCAATAAGAATGAATAGGTTTTAATGTTCTGCCGATAAAACCAGCTGATACCGGGCTTAACTTTAATTCCCTAGCCCATACAGAAAGTTGACCAATATGGTGAATTTCGTGAGCGATGATATGGTGTAATATTTCATCTCGCGTATATAAAACACCTGTCTCCCAAGGAACGCTTACAAGTTCATCTTTTATTTGATCTGAATGTGTTTGTAAAACATCAATTATTTCAGTTCGGAATGTATTTGAGAGAGATTTCACTTTATTGAGTGTTTGATAATCAGCGAACTGAACAGCGATATCTTCTTTTCCTTGGATAGCACGAATCCAACTATATTCCACATCAATAATATGAAAAAGGGTATATAAAATATTCTCTACTCCGCCAAGACGGTTTTTAAGTAATTCTTCAGTGGTTAGTTGATGACACCAAGTAAACCATTGATCTCTAACCTGCCAGTTATATTCAAAAAATTTTATCACTGAACTCACTCCAATACTATCATGTATCATAACAATTAGCCCTTTTTTCCGTGATTCCTCTATTATTGAAGTGATGATTGAGAAATGTTTACATTCTACCTGTTGTATGGCATTAAAAATAATAATGTATATCTCGTCGATGATGCTGTACGTCTTGTTACTTTTACAAAGTAAGAATCGGCATTTTCTTCATATACAATTAGGAAAAAACATACTAGACTTGAAGAAGCAGTGATACATAGGAGTGAGAAAAATGAAAGAGATAAAAGAAGCTTACCAGCAATGCGGACAGATTGTTGGCGAATACGCGCCAGCCTGTTTCAAAGCATTATCATATCTCCCGCTAAAGCAAAGACAAGCCTCTTGGGCAGTATTGTCGTTTTGCCACACGGTGGCCAGTGCAGACGAAAAGGTATTGCCCGCATTTGAAGCTAAAGCTGATCATGTTTACCAAAGGACAAATAACGGTAATCAACATCTATGGAAGGCTTTTGATCATGCGTATCGGACCTTTACATTGGAAAGCGAACCTTTTCGGGAGTTTATTGCCGCACAAAAAGAAGACGCCAAGCCGTATGATGACCTTGATGAACTGCTCATGTACGCATATCGGACGGGCGGTTCTGCCGGATTGATGCTGCTGCCGATACTGACACGCCGAAAACAAGATCTGCTCAAACAAGCAGCCGTCTCTCTAGGCTTGGCCATACAGCTGGTTCGCTTCTTAAGTGATCTTGGCACAGATCAGCAAAAAAACCGCATTCCCCGTCAGGTAATGCAGCAATTCGGCTATACAGAGGCTGATCTCCAAAAAGGCACCGTAAATAAAGCGTTCACAATGACGTGGGAGTATATCGCTTTTGAAGCAGAAGCCTACCTTGAAGAGTGTCAGGATGCCTTGCCGCTATTTCCGCAGTATTCTCAAAAAACGGTGAAAGCCGCTCTTCATTTGCACCGGGCTGTTTTAGAAAAAATCCGGGCAAAGCAGCACGATGTATTTCAACATCACTTCGCTCTTACAGAGACCGAAGTGAAGCAGATTCTGTCTGATATCTAAAAAACACCCGGCCTTGATTGAGCCGGGTGTTACGCCATACCTTTTTGTATCCAGATACGTGAGCGCCATCTTCTGTACATTAAGATTCCCCGGACCCATTCATCCGCGATAAAAGAAATCCAAATGCCGGCAAGACCGAAACCGAGGTGGATGCCGAAAAGATAAGCAAGCGGGAGGCCAATGCCCCACATTGAAATCATTGCCATGTAAACCGGGAATTTCGCATCCCCCGCAGCCCGCAGAGAGTTAATGATAATGACATTAAACGAGCGGCCTGGTTCAAGAATAATGGTCATGGCAATCAATAGGCTTGCAGTTGCTATAATGTCAGGGCTTTGTGTGAAGAGTCCGATCAGGTCTTTTGAAAAGATTGTCATCAAAACAGAGGTAGCCGCAGCAATTCCGAGTGCCCAATATAAGCTCTTCATGCAGCGCTCATAAGCGGCATCAAATTGTTTGCCGCCGATATAACGGCCGATTAAGATTTGTGTACCCTGGCTGATCGCAGTGCCGAACAGCAAAATAAACATCGTAATATTTTGCGTATACACTTTTGTTGTCAACGCCTGCGCGCCCATGATGGCGATAAAATACGTGACTATCATTTGCGACAGGTTGTATGAAAGCTGCTCTCCCGCAGAAGGAATGCCGATTTTCAGCAGCTTGCGCAAATGCTCTTTATGCATATGAAAGACTTTTTTCAGCGACATCTTCAGCTGGATGCGTTTGTTGACAATCACAATCATCGCGATTAATCCGATGACGCGGGCGATAGATGTGGACATGGCCACACCGGCAACGCCGAGGACAGGAAAGCCGAACAAACCGAAAATCACAACAAAGTTTCCGGCAATGTTTAAAATGTTCATGCCGATAGTGACAAACATTGTATCTTTTGTGTAGCCGTAGCTTTTTAAGATCGCGCTGAATGTCATGATTAAAGCCTGAATAAAGGACAGACCTCCGACAACTTGTAAAAAGACTTTCGCATCAGGCATCAGTGCGTTTGATAATCCCATCATATGAAGCAGAGGGACAGCCGCGAAAAAGACGACGGCGCTGATGGCCAGGCTGATGAAGAAGTTGGCGCCGATTGACACATAAGCGACTTCCATGGCTTCTTTCTTTTGCCGTGAGCCTAGAAATTGTGAAATGATAACGGTCGTTCCTGTTGCGATAAAGCTGAACATCACGATAATTAAATTTAAAATCTGGTTGCTGACGCCGACTGCTGCCACGCTGTTATCCGAGTATTGGCTGAGCATCAGTGTATCGGCATTACCCATAAACATATATAATGAGACCTCAATAAAGATCGGCCAAGTAAGCGAAAATAATGAGAACGTTTTGTCAGCGGGTTTTTTCAAAGCAGTTGATTTGAAGACAGCTTGTTTCATAGTGTCTAACCCCTTTCGTAAATAAAATCAACGTTTTAAAGTGTACCTCCATTTCCTTATAATAAAAAGGGATAGAAACGATACTTCTTGTAAAAATCCGACTTAAAAAGGAGGATGATTCAAATGCCTCGCATCCTGTTTACAGTCCCGCCTTTTCCGGTATTTATCGCAGCTGGGGAAGGAGTTTTTAAAAAAGGAGAAACCCATGTGAAACGTGTATTCTCCGTGTTTGATCTGATATATGTCAAACAGGGAACGTTATATATAACGGAAAATGAAACATCGTTTTCTGTTGAAGGCGGCGAGTACATCTTGCTTTCTCCCGGTCTTGAACACTACGGGACGAAGGGCAGTGATGAAGCAACCTCCTACTATTGGCTTCACTTCGATGAACATCGATATGAATTTACGGCAAAGGGAGGCAGCAACTGGTCTGAGCTTCAGCAGGAAAAAGGGAGCTTCGAAGAGCCGGCCCGCTACGGATTGGCCTTGCCGAGAAAAGGCAAGGTGCAGCGCCCGCAGTTTATGGCGCAGCAGTTTGAAAAGCTGATCGATTACTCCGCGGAAAACTCTGATTTGCCGCTCAGAAAGCAAATTTTATTTGAGGAGCTGATGCTGCATCTTCAAAAAGAAGCGTTCCAAATACCGTCTGCGAAAGAGCGGGTAGCCTGGGAGGCGGCCCGGTACTTACAGGAGCACTATAAGGAAAAGACGACAATCAAGGATCTGTCGCTCGCCCTTCACTATCATCAGGATTATGTGAGCCGCTGCATGCAACAGGTGCTCGGCGTAACTCCGGCACAATACACGAACCGGGTGAGAATGACGGAAGCGAAGCGTCTTTTATCCTCTACAAATGATAAAATGGGCGTTATTGCGGAAACGGTCGGAATGGAAGATCCGACATACTTTTCAAAACTCTTTAAGCAGATAGAAGGCATTTCACCAATTGAATACCGGAAAATTGTCAGCCGGAAAGTTCAATAACCAGACGAGGGATGAACATGAAAACAACAATTTACGATGTGGCAAAGGCGGCGGGTGTCTCGATCACAACTGTGTCCCGTGTAATAAACAATACGGGGAGAATCAGCGATAAAACACGGCAGAAGGTCATGAATGTCATGAATGAAATGGCATACACGCCCAATGTCCACGCCGCGGCGTTAACGGGAAAACGAACGAATATGATTGCTCTCGTGGCGCCTGATATTTCAAATCCGTTTTACGGCGAACTGGCCAAAAGCATTGAGGAAAGAGCGGATGAGCTCGGTTTTCAAATGTTGATTTGCAGCACCGATTACGATCCGAAAAAAGAAACAAAGTATTTTTCTGTGCTGAAACAGAAAAAGGTGGATGGCATTATTTTTGCAACAGGGATTGAAAGCCATGACAGTATGTCTGCTTTGGAGGAAATCGCCAGTGAACAAATTCCGATTGCCATGATTTCTCAGGATAAGCCGCTTCTTCCGATGGATATTGTTGTGATAGATGACGTTCGTGGCGGATATGAGGCTGCCAAGCATCTTCTGTCACTCGGCCACACGAACATCGCCTGCATTATCGGAGACGGGTCAACGACAGGCGAAAAAAATAGAATCAAAGGCTTCCGTCAGGCGATGGAGGAAGCGGGCGTGCCCATTGATGAATCACTTATCATCCAGACGCGGTTTTCCTTGGAAAGCGGCAAGGAAGAAGCGGGAAAATTGCTCGACAGAAACGCTCCGACTGCTATTTTTGCCTTCAACGACGTATTGGCTTGTGCCGCCATACAAGCTGCGAGAATAAGAAGCATAAAAGTGCCGGATGATCTTTCTATCATTGGTTTTGATAATACGATACTCGCAGAAATGGCGGCTCCGCCCCTGACAACCATAGCCCAGCCGATAAAAGAGATGGGGCGGAGCGTCATCGAACTGCTGGCAGAAGCAATAGAGGGAAAACGAAAGGCGAAACAAAAAATAGTGCTCCCGCCTGAGCTTGTAGTCAGACATTCTACATCACCGCTCAACACATGAGCCCGCTAATGAGCGGGTTTTTTCATTATGACAGTTGAAGCAAAAAAAACATATTGCGTGTAAACCAATGGCAGTGTAAAATGAAACCATCTTTTGAGAAAGCGCTTGCGCAAAATGGCAGAGCGGATAGAACCGCTGTTTTTTTAGTTGTTAAGAGAAAGCGCTTTCTCAAAGCGAGTCTGAAATGAGATAAAGGAGAGGATGGGACGTGGAACATCAAGTAAGATGTGCAGTATTGGGATTAGGAAGGCTCGGTTATTATCATGCGAAAAATCTCGTCACCAGTGTGCCGGGGGCAAAGCTGGTTAGTGTAGGTGATCCGTTAAAAGGGAGAGCGGAGCAGGTTGCCAGAGAACTCGGTATTGAAAAATGGTCAGAGGACCCGTATGAAGTGTTAGAAGATCCCGGCATTGACGCTGTCATTATCGTAACGCCGACAAGCACACATGGTGATATGATCATCAAAGCAGCTGAGAACGGCAAACAGATCTTCGTTGAAAAACCGCTGACATTAAGCCTTGAGGAATCTAGAGCAGTGTCTGAAAAAGTGAAGGAGACAGGTGTCATTTGCCAAGTCGGCTTTATGAGACGATTCGATCCCGCATACGCAGATGCCAAGCGGCGGATTGACGCGGGTGAAATCGGCAAACCTATCTATTATAAAGGCTTTACGCGCGACCAAGGCGCGCCTCCCGCAGAATTTATCAAACACAGCGGTGGAATTTTTATTGACTGTTCCATCCATGACTATGATATTGCCCGTTATTTGCTAGGGGCGGAAATCACTTCTGTTTCAGGACACGGCAGGATTCTGAACAATCCGTTTATGGAGCAGTATGGTGATGTGGATCAGGCGCTGACGTATATTGAATTTGACTCCGGCGCAGCGGGGGACGTCGAGGCAAGCAGAACCTCTCCATACGGACATGACATCCGGGCGGAGGTGATCGGGACAGAGGGCAGTATTTTCATAGGGACATTGAGAAATCAACATGTGACCATCCTATCGGCTAAAGGGAGCAGTTTTGATATCATTCCAGACTTTCAAACTCGTTTTCATGAAGCCTACTGCTTGGAGCTTCAGCATTTCGCCGAGTGTGTTCGGAATGGAAAAACACCGATTGTGACTGATATTGATGCGACGATCAATTTAGAAGTGGGTATCGCCGCAACCAATTCCTTTCGAAGCGGCAGGCCGGTACAGCTAGATGTGAAGCGCGCTTATACAGGTATGTAAAAGCTAATATGGTTGCATTTGAGGCTTTCCGCAAAAAAAAGCAAGGACATTTTAGCCCTTGCTTTCTCTTTTCTCATATAAATAGTACATATAATCAGTAGGTACGCCTGAATGGCCCAGCTGTCTCAGCATGGCGGTTACGTTCCCTCTGTGGTAAGTGCCGTGATTGACGACATGCAGGATGGTGTCTGCATAGGTTGATTCCAGTGTACCTAGTTTCGGATGCTGCATTGTGAAGGTCTGTTCTAAGTCCGTCTGGCGGCTGAAGAAATCATGATACTGTGACTCCAGCTCGGCAGCGTGCTGTTTAATCGCTGCCATATTACCTTGCGCGGACTCTAATTTGCCTGCGCTGTCTATAATCTCTTGGTAGGCCACTCCCGAAAGAACATTCAGCCAAATGTAGTCAGCCCTGCACATATGAAGCAGCACGTCGCTGACAGAAGGAAATACGCTCTTTACTTCTTGATAGGCAGTTCCCTCCGGCAGGTTTTCGATATGGTTAAATATTTTCTTGTTTGCCCATGAATGATAGTCATAAAACTGTTTTGCATCAGTCATCAGCATGCCTCCTTTTCTAAGAAATTCGTTGTTTTCATTCGTTTCTCCTTCAATTGTAAAAGAGTGACATCCCAAAATATCCTGCCGCTGCCCACATTACCGCTGCAGAGCATTTGTTTACGATCACCATTAGCCTGCCGCTCGTATCTATCGTCTGAAACAACCGGCCCGCTATTGCAAGGCTGATAAACCAAATCCAAGACACAGCGATGCAGGCGGCCATAAAGAGCCATTTCTCAAGCCCCGAATATTGAAGAGAGCTCGTGCCGATGACGCCGATCGTGTCCAGAATGGCATGCGGGTTTAAAAGAGAAACAGCGGCCGCAAATGCAACTTGCTTTTTTGGTGTGAACGTATGTTTCTCATTTTGGCTTGTGTTCGGACGGCTGTTCCAAGTCACCCAGCCCATATAGAGCAAAAATAAAAATCCGCCGGCCATCATGACTGTCTCAAACACAGGCAGCTCCTGCACAATGACAGACATGCCCGCAACGGCTAATACGATTAACATGGTATCGCAGACTGAAGCACTGATGACAGCTGGGAGAGCCCGCCAAATATGCTTTTGCCACGCGCCTTGCTGAAAAATAAACACATTCTGCACTCCCAGCGGCAAAATTAAGCCAAACGCGAGCACAATTCCGTGAATGATTGCATTCATGCTGAAAAAGCTCCCTTCACATTTTTTTCAATCATAAGAGAGATTGTCACTAAAGTCTCCAGCCATTTGGTTGGGTTAGGAACCAGCCAAATGTATAATGTGTAAAAAAGGGGGGCATGACCTTGTCGCAATGGCAGCCAAGCCGAAAGTCGGATGTTCCGCTGCATCGGCAGATCGAACAATATATGAAAGACAAGATTCTTCACGGAGAGTGGGCTGTAGGGACGAAAATCCCCTCACAGAGAACGCTGGCCGGCATGTTTCAAGTCAACCGCAGCACAGTCACAGCAGCCATAGATGAACTCACGTCTCAAGGCTTGTTAGAGGGAAGAAGAGGCGGCGGTACGAAGGTTGTAAACAGTACTTGGAGCGTGCTGGCGGCTGAGCCTCCGCTTGATTGGAGCGATTACGTCCGTTCGGGCATTCATCGCGCCAATTCTTCCATCATTCAAGCTATTAATCAGAACGAACCAAGAGCGGATATCATCAGATTAGGGACTGGAGAACTTTCACCGGATCTTGTGCCTGCTGACACAATTGGACGGATGTTTCAGCAAATCAATCCGGGCGTCCTGTCTTTAGGATATGAGCAGCCGAAAGGAAACCGTAAACTGCGGGAGGCAGTGGCCGACCATTTAAAAGGAAAGAAGATCCATGTGTCACCGGCTGCAATTTTAATTGTGTCCGGTGCACTTCAGGCACTTCAGCTCATCTCAATTGGACTTTTAAAACGAGATTCTGTCATTTTGACGGAGAAGCCGTCCTACCTTCAATCCTTGCATGTATTTCAATCAGCTGGGATGCGGCTTCGCGGCTTGCCGATGGATGATGAAGGGGTCAAAGCGGGGCTTGTTTCTTCTAATCGAAAACAATATGGAGGACAGCTGCTTTACACGATTCCGTCGTTTCATAATCCGACAGGCACAGTCATGTCAGAGCAGCGAAGGAAAGAGATCATCAGCCTGTCAAAAAAAGAGCAGATGCCCATCATTGAGGATGATGCGTACGGTGATTTATGGTTTGAAGAAAAACCTCCGCAGCCGTTGAAAGCAATGGATCATGAGGGCAATATTCTGTATCTGGGCACGTTTTCAAAAACGGTTAGCCCCGGTCTGCGAATCGGCTGGCTTGCCGGTCCGGAGCCGGTTATTGAAAGGTTGGCGGACATTAAAATGCAGACAGACTACGGATCAAGCGGCCTGTCCCAGTGGGCGGCTGCCGAGTGGCTGTCACAGGGGTATTATGAAGAGCATCTGACTTGGGTACGCAGGAAGCTTAAAGAAAGGAGAGACGCCGCCGTTCATTTTCTCGAGCGGTATGCCGGGGACATTGCCACGTGGCGGATTCCCGCAGGCGGCTTTTATATTTGGGTGACATTTCACAAAAACCTGCCTGTCAGCCGTTTCTTTTATGGATTGCTGAAACGGCAGGTGCTTGTGAATCCCGGCTACATTTATGACGGTGAAGACCGAAACAGCATCAGGCTGTCATATTCCTATGCATCTCTTGGAGATTTGGAAACTGGCATTAAAGCGGCAGCTGAAACAGCACGCCGCCTGATGATGTCCTAAGCTTTGGTTATACGATGACAGCTCCCAGTGCCCTGACGAAGGCAATCGCATGCTCAGGTGCGATTTTGCAGCCTTTCAATTTGTCGAGGGAGACATGAAGCTGTTCAAAACGGCACGTGCTGATGTCCATGTTTTGAAGGGACGTGCCGGTAAAGCTGGCGCCTTCCAATTCGCATCCGTCAAAGTGTGTCTGCTGGAGCACCGTATCGCTGCATTCACTTTGCATAAGAGCACAGTGATCAAATCGAACTTGTTTCATATTTGAATACGAAAATGAGCTGAAATGTCCGTGGCATTCCTCGAATGAAACATTCCGCAGCGTTGCTTCCGCCACATTCATTCCAACCATTTTTGACTGCTTAACTGAAGTTCTGTGAATGACAGCCCCGCTGAAATCGGCGTTTGATAAATCGCACTTTTCAAAGATCACATCGGTCAGTTCAATATGCCGAAAAGACACATCGATAAAGACGACATTTCTGAATACCGTTTTTTCAACACAGAGTCTTTCGATATCTTCGCCGCAGATGGTACAATCTTCAAACAAATGCATGCTGATTACATCATCCTGCGTCACGGCATCATGAAAATCTGCGGTTTGCAGGTTTTCTGGTATGTTTGGTTTTTGAATTGCGATTTTATTCATGTGATGACATCCTTTGCTGCCCGAAAAACAGAGGCTTCCGGGTTCAATTTAATAGATCGTTAAGGAAATTGATACATATAGTAAATCGTGAAGAGCCTTTTCTTGGTACAGCAGCCCGCTTGTTTTGTAAGCATAAATGGAAAGATTCCTATACGTCAAGGCGTTTACAGGCCGAAAAAGCCAAAGGGAACAGGAGGAATGCGGAATGGGGCATTACATCAAAACCGAGGAGCATGTGACACTGTTTGTAGAGGATATCGGACATGGAAGGCCGATCATCTTTTTGCACGGGTGGCCGTTGAATCATAAGATGTTTGAATATCAAATGAATGAGCTTCCGAAAAGGGGATTTCGTTTTATCGGCGTTGATTTGCGGGGATATGGGCAATCTGACCGCCCTTGGGAAGGCTACGATTATGACACGATGGCCGATGATGTGAAAGCAGTCATTTATACGCTGCAGCTTGAGAATGCGATTCTCGCCGGTTTTTCAATGGGCGGCGCCATTGCACTCCGTTATATGGCACGGCATGAAGGAGCCGATATTGATAAGCTGATTTTACTGTCTGCAGCGGCCCCCGCGTTTACAAAACGCCCGGGTTATCCGTACGGGATGAGGAAGCAGGATATTGACGATATGATTGAATTGTTCAAAGCTGATCGGCCCAAAACACTGGCTGATTTAGGGAAACAGTTTTTTGAGAAAAAAGTGTCTCCAGAGCTTAGGCAGTGGTTTCTCAATCTGATGCTGGAGGCTTCCTCCTACGGGACGATCCACTCGGGAATCGCATTAAGAGATGAAGATCTCAGAAAGGAACTTGCTGCAATCAAGGTGCCGACGCTGATCCTGCACGGGAGAAAGGATAAAATTGCGCCGTTTGATTTTGCGAAAGAGTTGAAGCGCGGCATCAAACAGTCGGAATTGGTTCCGTTTGCAAACAGCGGGCACGGAGCATTTTATGAGGAAAAAGAGAAGATCAACAGTTTAATTGCGCAGTTCTCCAACTCATAAGAAAAAACCCGACATTGATCGGGTTTTTTATATAATTCCTCTGTTTTGCAGTGCGTTAATGATGAGATCAGCTCCATCGGAAATAGAGGTCTGGTCTGACTCAATGATGAAATCGGGTGAAAGCGGCGCTTCATACGGAGAATCGATCCCGGTGAAATGTTTGATCTCTCCGTTTCGCGCTTTTTTATAAAGCCCTTTTGGATCGCGCTGTTCACAAACATGCAGCGGGCACTTCACATAAATTTCGAAGAACTCACCTTTAGGAAAGAGCGCTCTAACCATGTCCCGATCCTCTCTGAATGGAGAAATAAAAGCCGTTAAAATCATTTGCCCGCTGTCGACAAACAGCTTCGCCACTTCCCCGATCCGGCGGATGTTTTCAATCCTGTCACCAGTCTGAAATCCAAGGTCTTTGTTTAAGCCGTGGCGGATATTATCACCGTCAAGTACGTAGCTCTGAATGCCCTTGCGGTAAAGCTTTTCATCGACTGCATTGGCCAGCACCGATTTTCCGGAGCCGGACAAACCTGTAAACCAAAGGACGCAGCTTTTGTGTCCGTTTAAGGACTGTCTGTCAGACTTTGAGATGGCAGCGGGATGCCAAATGATGTTCGGATTGTGTGTCATTGCAATTCCCCGCTGTTTTGTTTGATGGCAACAGGCTGTTGGTGAAGTCCCTTGATCAGCACGGCTGCGACCTCAGGCCGGCTGAATTCTTTAGGCGGCTTTTTGCCTTGGCGGAGAAGCTCTCTCACTTTTGTGCCTGATAAGTGGATGTGGTCTCTTGAGCTGTGCGGACATGTTTTGGAGGTGCCCATGTTTCCGCATTTTCGGCAATAAAAGCTGTGCTCAAAAAACATCGGCTTGATGCCCAGCTCTTCCTCTGTGAATGATTGAAAAATATTTTGGGCGTCGTATGTTCCATAGTAGCTGCCGACACCCGCGTGATCACGGCCTACAATAAAATGGGTGCAGCCGTAATTTTTTCGGACGAGCGCATGGAAAATCGCTTCCCGCGGACCTGCATAACGCATGGCGGCAGGGAAAACCGATAACATGACACGATCCTTTGGATAATAGTGATTAAGCAAAGCCTGGTAGCTCTCCATTCTGATATCGCTTGGGATATCGTCTGACTTTGTTTCTCCGACAAGCGGGTGAAGCAGCAGACCGTCGACCGTTTCTAATGCTGTTTTTTGGATGTATTCATGCGCTCTGTGAACAGGGTTCCTGGTTTGAAAGCCGACAATCGTCTTCCAGCCGAGTTTTTGAAAGGCCGCTCTTGTTTCTGCGGGCGTTGCATAAAACTGTTCGAAAGATTTGTCAGGCAGGCGGCTGACCGTGATAGGCCCTCCGATATAGTAATCCGGGCGCGCCAGCAATTTTTTTACGCCTGGGTGGGCAGGATCGTTTGTTTTAAAAACAGACAGTGATTCTTGTGTTTTATCAGGCTGGTATATATCGGTGACTGTGATCATGCCGTAGGTAACACCGTCTTTCACAAGCTTGACGTGATCTCCGGCAGACAGCTGTTTTGCTGTTTTTTCTCCGACAGGCAGCGTAATCGGCAGGCTCCACGGCAAGCCGTTTGCCAGCCTCATTTCCTTCACAACACGATGATAATCTTTTTCTCCCAAAAAACCTGTTAACGGGCTGTATCCGCCGATCGCGATAAGCTCCAGATCACTCAGTGCAAGCTGATCCAGCTCTGCTTGGCACGCGCACCCTTCAAAATGGCATGCGGGATCACAGCGGTTGATTAATACCCCTCCATGGGGTTCGTTTCCATTCAACGTGTTCAACCTCCAATTATACGTTTCCTTGTTTTCTTTTCTGCGGTTAATGAAAGTTTGACATCAGCGTCTCAACATCATTTCGATTCTCACATCAAGAACCTGCCATCCGCTATTCCTGATGCAGGCCGCATTCTGTTTTCTCCCGTCCGGCCCATCTTCCAGCCCTCTCATCGTTCGGGTCCGGGGAAGGCAATGTACACATTTCACAGCCTATGCTCGGATAATGTTGATCGTGCAGTTTGTTATAAGGCAAATTGTGCAGGCGGATGTACGTCCAAACGTCATCCCATGTCCAGTGGATGAGCGGGCAAATTTTGATGAGCTTAAACTTCTGGTCCAGGTTTACGTATTGAATATGCTTTCTCGTTGGCGACTGCTCCCGGCGCAGTCCTGAAATCCAAGCTGTCATGCCGGACAGGTGCTTATTGAGCGGTTCAATTTTCCGCAATTGGCAGCAGAGGTTCGGGTTATGCTTCCACAGCTCTCCGCCGTACTTCGTCTCCTGTTCTGTTAAGCTCAGCTCGGGTTCGAGCATCTGGATTGCAAATCCCGGATATCGCTCTTTGACGGTCTCGATCAGCTCATATGTTTCCTGAAAATGAAGCCCGGTATCCAAAAAGATGATGTGTGCGTTTTTGTTGACTTTTGATATTAAGTCTAGAAGCACCATTCCTTCTGCGCCAAAGCTGCATGCGTACACAATCTTTTCTCCGTACGTTCGGTAAGCCCACTTCAACACATCGAGCTCATCGATCAATTGATCCGTTATCTGTTTGGACAGCATGTCGTTCCATGTGTCATATGTGATGGTTTCGTTCAACGTTTTCCCCCCGTTTGCATCTGCTTTTTTTATCTATTGATCGAGTTATAGGCAGACTATTCATTTTTTGCATAAAGGTTCAGGGTTTTTACGTGCCGCGCCCGCCTAAAATGAGGTGCGGAACCATTAAGAGCCCGGCTGAATATGCTTTTTAGCAAAATGGTTTTATGTCCAAGGAGAGGTAGTATGCCGATTGCCATTTATCAGGGGCATCATCATTCGCTTGCCCCGGCGGACATTAACATCGTCATTGATGTCATCAGAGCTTTTACGGTCGCCCATTATGCGTTTATCGGCGGGGCGAAAGAGATTTTGTTGGTCCGGACAGCTGATGAAGCCTTTGCGCTGAAAGACACCTATCCGGATTATGTTTTGACGGGAGAGGAAAAGGGGGTCGGTATCAGCGGATTTGATTTAGATAATTCTCCAAAACGCATGGCTGGGCAGGATATGGCGGATAAGCGCCTAATCCAGAAAACAACAAACGGCGTCACAGCAGCATTGGGGGCGCTGAACGCAAAGCATCTGTTCGTAACTGGATTTTCCAATGCCAAAACAACGGCAGAGCATGTGAAAAAGCTCGCCGCAAACGATTGTGTCGTGAACATTGTGGCTTCCCACCCATCAGGTGATGACGATATGGCGTGTGCGGAGTATATCAAAGGCATCATTGAAGGGACAAATGCGGTAACGGCTGAGGAGGCGATTCAAAGAATAAAACGCTCTTCTGTTGCGGAGAAGTTTTTTGACAGCCGCCAGCCATTGTTTGATTCGGAAGACATCGTTTACTGTACAAAAGAACTGACGGGCGATTTTGTGATGAAAGTGAAACAAGGTGGAGAAGTTCCAACGATAGAGAGGGTCATAATATGAATGATTTTTCACTAGAATTGCCAGTGAGAACAAATAAGCCGAGAGAAACCGGGCAGTCCATTTTAATTGATAACGGCTATCCCTTGCAATTTTTTAAAGATGTCATAGCCGGAGCGTCCGACTATATTGATTTTGTGAAATTCGGCTGGGGCACATCATTACTTACGAAAGATCTTGAAGAAAAAATCAGCACACTGAAAGAACATGACATTACATTTTTCTTTGGCGGCACACTGTTCGAAAAGTACGTAAGCCAGAAAAAAGTGAATGAATTTCATCGGTATTGCACCTATTTCGGCTGTGAATATATTGAGATTTCAAACGGTACGCTCCCGATGACAAATAAAGAGAAAGCGGCTTTCATTGCCGATTTTTCTGATGAATTTCTTGTGCTCAGTGAGGTGGGCAGCAAGGATGCGGAATTAGCAAGCCGGCAAAGCTCTGAGGAATGGCTTGAATATATCGTTGAGGATATGGAAGCGGGCGCAGAAAAAGTGATTACAGAAGCCAGAGAAAGCGGAACGGGAGGGATCTGTTCCAGCAGCGGCGATGTCAGATTTCAAATTGTTGACGACATCATTTCCTCGGATATTGATATCAACAGGCTGATTTTTGAAGCGCCTAACAAAACGCTTCAGCAAGGGTTTATTCAAAAAATCGGGCCGAATGTGAATCTGGCCAATATTCCATTTCATGATGCCATCGCGTTGGAAACGCTGCGTTTAGGGCTAAGATCCGATACCTTTTTTCTGTAAAATAGCGGCTGCGGGGCTCTCGTCGTGAAGAGAGCCTCTGCCTATTATTTTTTATGGCGGTACATAGGCGTGAGATAGGGAAGTGAGGTCAGACGGATGTTGTAGATGAAGTCGATGACTCTTGTCGATATCACTTGGCATATGAGGGCTTGAATGACGATGCCCCAGTCAATAATAGACGCGGTGACCATAAAAATGATGCAATTCATGATGAGCAGGATCGTTCCGGGATTCCCGCCGCGGTAGATAGAAATCATCAGAGCAAGTGCTCCGAACCCTCCGTTTGAAATTTTATATTTGTATAAAAGTCCGATGCCGAGTCCCAATAACACTGCGCCGCTTGCCAGATCAAGCCACAGATTAGATGTGATATCCGGAAAAACCGCATCAAAGATCAATACCGAGACAGAGGTGACGGTGATAGAAGCGAGGGTGCCGGTGAATGTTCTCATCTCCAGCCATTTTAAAGCGGTAAAAAGCATTGATACATTCACAGCCCACACTGAAAATCCGTGGGGGATTTGAAACAGATAATGCAATAGCACCGCAATACCTGCTGCACCGCCTGTTGGAATATCATGCGGAAATAAAAACAAGGACATGCCGAGTCCCTGTAGTACGCCGCCTACGACAATCATAAACGTAAGTTTTGCTTTCATCAGCAGTTCAGCCATTAAGTCATTTGCTCCTTTATGAAAAGACTTGTCCGCTGTTTTCATTTTATGAGGCTGTCCATTATTTATGTCTCAAAATAAAGAAATGGCCCAGCTTAATATGCTGAGCCATCCCACTTGTAGCGATTGACGATCTCCATATTGATCTCTGTTCCAATGCCTTTTCCTTTCGGGATGTGGACCATTCCTTTTGAAGGCTGCAGGCTGACGAGATCGGTAAAAGGATTCTCCATGACGTCCCACTCGATCGGTTCAATGTGATCGTTCTTCATTTTAGACCATGGGGGCAGACAGGCTTGTGCAAATAAAGCATAGAGCCGTGAGAGCGATCCGTCATATGCATGGGCGGATGCTCTGACGCCGAAATAACGCGCGAGCTGGAGGCAGTCCCGAAACTCATCAATTCCGTTGACATGCATGACATCGGGCTGAATGATATCCAAACAGCGCTGTGAAAGGAGAGGCACATATTGCGCCGGGCCTTTCATGTTTTCTCCGCCGGCAACAGGAACAGACAAACGGCTTCGAAGCATAGCGTAATCCTGCGGCTGATCAAAGGGCAAAGGCTCCTCAAGCCAGCCAATGTTCGTCCATTCGGAGAAATAACGCTCCCATTTAAAAGCCGCAGCGGCATCGTAGCTTTGGTTTGCGTCCAGAATCATCGTAATGGAGCTGCCTGCTGTATGCTGCAGCGCATTGATGTGCCGGACATCCTCCTTGAATGAAGTCCCGCCAATTTTGACTTTGATTTGCTCAAACCCTTTTTTCAACTGGGCTTCAACATTGGAGACTGAGCGGCTGATCCATTGCGGGGAGTCTGAGTACGATTGAAAAGACGCGTACACAGGAATCTCCTCTCTGTATCGTCCGCCCCATAATTCGCAAACCGAACAATCCGCAGCTTTGGCTGCAATCTCTGTCAGCGCCATGCTTACAGCGGAGGCCGCCCGCTGGTGCCATTTTTGAATCGTGCGCACTAATGACAGGCGGCTGCCGGCCTGTTTTCCTAATAGAAATGGGATGATCCGCTTCGTAAAACCGACATGGAGAGCAGGGAGCCAATCAACGCATTCTCCCCAGCCGTCTATCCCGCTTTCGGTGATAATCCTGATGAGATAACAAGTCCGATATCGTTTAAACCCATTGGCATCTCCGTATGGCTTTTCTAATCGGTGAAATAGCGGAAAGGTTTCAATCCGTACAATTTTCAAACTGGGTGCTACCTTTCCTCAGCGGGCTGGAGCCGATTGCCAGCCATTTTAGGGTCTTCTTTTGCTTTTGTTTCTTCATTGTTTTGCTTCACATGGATGAGCATCATCACAAGAATCCCGACAACGAGAGTCAATCCCGCGATGCTTAAAAACATGCCGGGTCTGGACCATTGCATCAGGCGGCCGAAAATCGGAGGACCGATCGCTACCCCTAAGAAACGTACAGAGCCGTACAGCGAGGTGACAAATCCCCGTCTTTCTTTGCCGACAGCCCCGGTAATAAAACTGTTCACACAAGGAAGGACAAGACCTGAGCCTATACTGCTCAGTACAAGAACACTGATAAAAAGGACAAGATTTTCAATGAATGACAGTGCCGCGTAGGATACGGTCATGAACGCCAATCCAAGTACGATCAGCTTTTTCATTAACGATTGCTTTTGCCCGATTTTGCTTCCTGTTGTATAGGACGTCACACACATAACCAAAAGCGGGATCGCTAAAATCAAGCCTTTCTTCACGCCGTCGGTGTCGTATGTTTTTTCAAGAACATCTGAGAGATAAAACAGGATGCCGAATAAAGTAAACAAACAGGTCGCACCTGCTAAATAAGCGGTAAACAGCCATCTGCCTTCATGTTTAAAGACACTTAACAGCCCTTTTGCATATTTTCCGATTGGTGGCGGTTCTTTTTCCTTTTTCTTTTCTTTAATAAAAATCCAAGTCAGTACGATCGAAATGATACAAAACACAGGAAAGGCAAAAAACGCGCCATACCAGACAAGCAGGGCGATCAGCGAGCCAATGATCGGCGATAGCACTTTCCCCATGCCGTTTGAAGCTTCAACAAGGCCGAGCACCTTGCTCTCCTGGGCGCCTTTAAACAGATCTCCCGTCAGTGCCATGGCAATTGGGCCGGTTCCGGCTGCCCCGATTCCCTGTAACGCTCGTCCTGCCATGACCCAAGGGTAGGCATTGTCAAAAAAACCTGCCGCAAACCCGGCTAACAAACCGCCGGCACCATACAAAATTAAGCAGGGAATAATGATGACTTTCCTTGAGAATCGGTCTGCGAGATAACCGACAATCGGAATCGCAAAAGCTGCAATCAAGGAAAATACTGTGATCACGAGACTGACTTGAAATTGTGATAAATGAAGTTCAGATTTCATTTTTGGCAAAATCGGAATAAGCATCGAGTTTCCTAGGGTTAATATTAAAGGGATTGAACCGATTGCTACAACCGTCATTCCGTTATTTTGTTTTGATGATTCCATCTCAGAGCACACTCCTTTTCTTCTGCTTAGAATGTCCCTGATGGCTTCGTTTATTCAGCGATCAGACAGCAAAAAACCGAACAGAAGATACCTGTTCGGGAAAAAAGAGGGTTAACCGAGAGCCTGTGAAATCAAAGCATATAAGTGTCCATTTTGAATAGGCGCTTTTTTCTGATAAAACAAAAGCGGAGGTTCATCATCTTTACGAAATCCCATTTCTATCAGGCTGTCATGCAGAGACGTGTGTTCACTCGGTATATCGATTCGCATCGGCCCTTGTTTGCCGGCCGCCAGCCTGTTAATTATTTGTGCTGCAACATCTGATGATGGAGCGATGATAGGGCCGAATTTCAAATTGGCCGGTGTCTGTACAGAAAGTCCGTAGCCAATTAGCTGTCCGTCATGATTTCTGGCGATGATACATTCGCATGAAGCAGAAATAAGCTGCTGCAAAAGATTTGATCGATCTCCGCCAAAGGCTTCCAGATCCGCCGCGGTTAAGTCGTGAAAGTCTTGTTCTCTAAAGGATGTCAGTTCAGCATCAAGCTTTTTTGTATAAGGTTGAAAACTGTGACAGCTGTACTTTCGCACTGAACCTGCCGTATGAAAACCTGCTTTTTCATAAAGCGGCAAACCTTCTTTTGTGGCGCAAAGCCTGATGGCGGTGTTTTCACCCGCTTGGGGGATACAGGCGTTTACCATACGCCGGCCGAGACCGAGCCGTTGATATTCTTTGTCCACGATCACGAGGCCGATAGAAGCAAGCCGGCCAAACAAAAACAAGCCGATGCAGGAAATAATATCACCGCTGACATTTTGATAGCCGAAAAAGCGTCCTTGCTGGACAAGCAGTGCCAGCTCTTGTTCGCCGTAATCCGGCCACCCGGCTTGCCTGCAAAGCCGTAATAAGCCGGAAACATGTTCTTCATGAAGCTCAATCAGCTCATCCACTAAATCCATAAGATCACCTGCTTGTTCCTAGTGTTTTGTACATGACAATATGAGTGCCTATGCCGGGAATCTCAAACGGTTCGCCGAGTACTTCCCACCCAAGCTTTGAATAGTAGCCTTTCACATGGCTTCTGGCATTGCACCAGACTGCCTGAACGCCGTTCTTTGCCAGTTTCTCTTCCGCGTGTTTGATCAGCGTGCTCCCGCCTTTTTGATCGCGATATCCTTCAAGCGTTGCCATGCCTCTCAGCCGATATGCTGGGGATTCTGTTATTAATGGCTGATTTTGCGGGGAAAAAGAAGCGATGCTGATCAGCTTTCCTTCAAAAAACGCGCCGAGATGAAAGGAGCCTTTTGCATGATCCTCTTCATATTTGCATTGTTCAATGGATTGATGGGGACGCAGAATGCGGTGCCGGATTTCATATGTATCTTCCGCGGAAATGGTTTTGACTTCGAGCATAATGTTCCTCCTCATGACTGTTTTTCTATATCGTAACACGAATCCCGTTGAAAAAGACCGCCCGATTGGATCAGACAGTCTTTTAAGGGATTAATGCAAAAAGATATTTTGGCGCTGCTCATCTTTTTGCTGAATATAGGAAGTGAGCTCGGCGGTTAAGTCAGATCTGAGGAAAGGCGTTATCAAGTAGATGCCGTTAAACAGCTCGCATGCCGTATCCAGCAGGGAGCGTGCAATTGCAAGGCCTTCCGCCTTTTGCTTTTCTTTATCTTCACCGGCATGGGCCATTTTTTCGCGAATCGTATCAGACAGCTTAATGCCGGGAATTTCATTATGGATGAATTCGGCATTCCGGCTGCTTGTCAGCGGCATGATGCCGATATAGATCGGCGTCTTCAGATGTTTTGTTTCGTTATGGATATCGACAAGCTGCTGCTCGGAATAGACAGGCTGAGAAACAAAATAATCTGCGCCGCAATCTATTTTTTTCTCAAGCCGTTTTACCGCTTTATCCAGATGGCGGACGTTAGGATTAAATGCGGCGGCAACTGAGAAATTCGTTTTCTTGCCGAGCGGTTTTCCAGACAGAGACAGACCTTCATTGAATTGTTTGATCAGCCTGATTAAATCAAAAGATGTTAAATCATATACAGACGTCGCACCAGGAAAATCCCCGATTTTAGAAGGGTCACCTGTAATCGCAAGCACGTCATTCAGCCCTAACGTATCAAGGCCCATTAAATGTGACTGTAAGCCGATAATGTTACGGTCACGGCACGTAATATGGACAAGGGAACGCATATCGAGCTGTTGCTTGATGAGAGCGCCGCAGGCAACATTGCTGATCCGCGGGGTCGCCAGAGAATTGTCAGCGAGTGTCAGGGCATCGATTCCCGCTTCTTTTAATTCGGCAGCAGCGGACAGAAATTTGTCAAAGCTCAGTTTTTTCGGCGGATCCAGCTCTACGATAATAGAGCGTTTTTTCGCTGCGATCTCATCCAGGCCGGGCTCGGTTCGCTCGTGATGAACAGAAATGAATTCTTTGGCCCGGGTTTTGACTTCTTTTTCCGTAATCGGAGCCAGCCCGCCAACTGCTTCCGCCATCGCCCTAATGTGATTCGGCGTTGTGCCGCAGCAGCCGCCGATAATCCGCGCGCCTTGCTTACGGAATTCTGACGCGCTGTTTTGAAAATACGTGTCGTCTGTTTCATAGACGAGCCGTCCCTCTTCAAGCGAAGGGAGACTGCTGTTCGGATAAACGGATAAGAATACGTCATCAAAAATCGGCACTTCGCTGAGCGCTTCAATCATGTGATAAGGGCCGAGGCGGCAGTTAATGCCGACGATATCAGCTCCGAGATCCGCAATCGAGCGCAATGCGTCAGAAAGCGGCGTTCCGTCCTGCAATACGCCTTGCTCGTGCATGGAGACATTGAGCATAATCGGAAGATCAGTCTCTTTGCGCGCGATTTTCAGCACTTCACGGGCTTCTTCCAAATCATAATATGTTTCTAACAGCAAGCCATCCGGCTCTTCATGCAGCAGCAGATACAACTGCTCGCGGAAGCTGCGCTTAATTTCGTCAAGACTGTACGCGTTTTTATTAAATGTCCGTATGCCGCCCATCGTTCCAAGCACGTATGCATCGCCTGCTGAAGCCCGCGCAATCTTTACGGCCTCCTGATTCATTTTTTTGATGTCATCCTCAAGACCGTGTCTGGATAATTTAATATAGTTGGCCCCGTACGTATTCGTTTGAATAATGTTGGCTCCCGCTTCAACATACGCTTTATGTATGCGCTGAATTTCCTCCGGCTTTGAAATATTGAGCTCCTCAAAACACCTGTCAATGCCATAGGAGTAGAGGAGTGTCCCCATGGCGCCGTCACCGATTAACACCTGTCTTTGCAAATCTTCTAAAAGTCCCATTGTCTGCCTCCTTTATTCACGTCAGCAAGGAAAAAAGAGAAATAAAAAAAGTCCTCTTAAGAAGAAGACTTTGTCAGTGATTTTGTCTCTTCTTATCTTCCAAGCTGTTCGAGCTTGCTGGATTTAGCACCTTGGTCATGGCTGATCGCCATTACACCGGTTGCTGAAGCTTCGTCGGGCCAGTCCCTCTGCTTCTCTTGATAAGAACGGATATGAAATTTTCGTGTCAGGAAGTGCCAAAAGATACCTGGCGTTTTTCCCTTTCTCCAAATTTACCGAAAATAAAGACAATAATCAATAGGAATCAGAAAATTTATCTGAAATTTATAAATTGAACGTCAATTGGCAGGTCTGCTCCCCGCACAGCTGAGATAATCTGCTGCAGGTCATCTTTGTTTTTTCCGGTGACACGCACTTGATCATCCTGCACCTGAGACTTTACTTTCAGTCCGGAGTTTTTGATGATCGTATTGATTTTTTTTGCGTTGTCCTTGTCAATGCCTTGAACAAGCTTTGCACGCTGGCGTACCGTTCCGCCTGACGCGTTTTCAACCTTGCCGTACTCAATGTTTTTTGTCGGTACGTTTCGTTTAATCAATTTGCTGACGAGCACATCTTTCAGCTGGCTTAATTTGAAGTCGTCATCAGAAACGAGGACCAGCTCCTCTTTATCTAAAGAAATGTCGCTTTTGCTGCCTTTAAAGTCATATCGGGTACTGATTTCCTTCAGTGCGATTTGGATTGCGTTTTGCACTTCAGGCAATTCTACCTTGGATACAATATCAAATGAGCTTTCTTTTGCCATATGAAAACCTCCATAACATTTAACTTATGTGTTGATTATAGTAGAATAAAGAGAAACTTCCAATAGAACAAAGAATCAATTTGTGATGATTGGAAAAAATGTTAACAAAATCCGCAGAGAATAAGCGGAACAGGAAGGACGATAGCATGAGACCAGGGCAGCAATTAACCTTGAGTATAGATCACCAAACCGACTTCGGTTACTTTTTAACCGATGGGGAAGATACGGTTCTCTTACATAACAGTGAAATGACTGAGGATATCGAGGACAGAGACGAAGTAGAAGTCTTTATATACGTAGACCAGCAGGAAAGGCTTGCGGCCACGATGAAAATTCCGGTCATCAGCGCGGATGAATATGGCTGGGTTGAAGTGGTGGATAAAGTGGAAGATATGGGCGTTTTCGTTGATGTCGGTTTATCGAAGGACGCACTAGTCGCAACTGAGCATTTGCCGCCGTACGAAGATGTCTGGCCGCAAAAAGGGGACAAACTTTACTGTATGCTGAAGGTGACGAACCGGGGGCGCATGTTTGCGAAACCAGCGCCGGAAGATATCATCAGCGAACTGTTTACCGACGCTTCAGAAGATCTGATGAATAAAGAGCTGACAGGTACGGTGTACAGGCTGATCGCATCGGGTTCATTCGTGATCACGGATGACGGTATCCGCTGTTTTATTCACCCGTCAGAAAGAAAAGAGGAGCCAAGACTCGGTTCAAGAGTCACAGGCCGGGTGATTCAAGTGAAAGAAGACGGTTCAGTCAACTTGTCGCTGCTTCCAAGAAAACAGGATGCAATGTCAGTTGATGCTGAGTGCATTCTAACGTATATGAGAACGAGAAACGGTGCCATGCCGTACAGTGACAAAAGCCAGCCTGATGATATCAGAGAACGTTTTAATATGAGCAAAGCCGCCTTTAAACGCGCGCTGGGCCATTTGATGAAAAACGGAAAAGTGTATCAGGAAAATGGATGGACATACGAGAAAAAATAGCATGAAAACGGCTCGCCTGCAGCAGACTGCGGAGCGAGCCGTTTTTTTATGTCTAGTTTAATTCATCAACCAGCGTTCTGATTGCCATTTCGCGATCCACATTGTCTGAAATCGCAATCGGCGTAATATCAATGGCGAGAATGATCAGAATCAGGGCACCTGCTGCAGCAACATAAGAAACATAATAGAAATAGTTAGCGGTATCAACAGTGTTGACAAGCTCGGCCTGAACTCTGGATGTATCATCCTTGGAAGCGGCGATTTCCTTTGCAGCTTCTACTTTTTCTTCAACGATTTGACCTGCTTTTTTCAGCAGTTCATCCACTTTCAATGCATCTTTGCTGTAAACAGCTTTCTTCAGGTTATCAAAAAAGTCAGCATCCTCTTTTTTAATATCAGCGACAACCTGATTGGCAAAAGCCTTTGCCTGTTTTGTGTTGAGTTTGTCTGTCATCGCTTTATTAAAGACCTCTGGAAGCTGTTTGCCAACTTCCCCTTGGGCAAACACAAAGCCTTTAAAAATTTCCTCACCTGAATACTCAAGCTGCTTTGCCTGTGCCACACTTTCTTGCTGCTTCACCAAAAACACAGTCGTCACCAATACAACCGACAAAAATACTAGAAACGCCTTCTTCAAACTGAAACCTCTCCCTTCTTGTGTTTTTTATTCCACAACAGTCTGCGAATATATGTAAATTGAATCGTGGAATCGATAGGAGTGAGATACAATATCAAAATGCCGGCCATGATAATGGAAAAACTGATGAGGCCCAGCATGACTGCAAAAATCTCATGCATAAAAACAGCGATGATCAAAATCAATCTCCAATGCTTCTTCGGCGCAAACAGCGCCGCGAAGATGACAATTTGAACCAGCAGCGTCCCCCATGTCGGAATCACCACGAACGGACTTGTTACAATTGGCTTCGTTAACGCCTGAAAAAAGCCGTTGAAGCCAATGGTTTTTTCCTGGGCAAAATAATAGACGGCCGTTCCGTCCACCCATTCCTGCTGAGACAGCTTAGCGACGGTAGAGTGAAAATAAAGCACCGCCACTTGGATTCTGATCACAAAATAAGAAATAAAAGCTGTTATTTTTCTAAGTGTTCTTTTGCCCTCTATAGGTCTCGTACTCCAATGCGATTTTCTCGGATCGGTCAGCGTGATGGGAAGCAATAAAAAGGTTATGACGGCTGCTGCCTGCTCGCCTCCGTCGATGACGATCAGCGATGACTGCAGGCTGTAACTGACATACCAATGCAGAACCCCGGTGATTCTGGGGCGCCAGCCAATGACAACAAGCACCAGAATGGCAATGCAGACCCATCTGAAAAGATTTAACATCATATAGTTATTTTCACCAAGGCAAAAGAGACTGAGATTCATTTTACAAGCTGGATAGCTGCTGATACCGCTGGCTGGCTTCATAATGAGGCTCGGGTGATTGATGAGCAGCGTCAGCAGGCTGGATAGCGCAATGATGCTTCGCGCGAGGCCGTATACATTTGTCCACGGGTTTCTTTCGTCCCATCTGGTGATGGTCTGTTTTATGTTTTCGAGCATGAAATCACAACCTTGACTATGCTTTTTACCTGATAAGACGAAGGGGTGTATTTAGAATAGCTCCAAGGAACAATATCCTCTTTCGTCAAATAGTAGCTGCCACAAAGCAGCGGGCGGGGAGCGGGTGTTTTTAATTGCACGGTTTTGGCTTTGCTTTTGCATGCGCCGAGGTCCTTTTCTTTACATGCTGTCCACTGTTCCTTGCCGACTTGGCTGTAGATCACGCCCATTTCAACGCCTTGTGACCGCCCATACCGATAAAGGCCGAATAGGTTGTCAGCCCTCATATTGGGCCATCTGACCTTGGCGCTGGCATTTTCAGCCTCATATAAGCCGATTGCAGTATCACGCGGATTTTTGCTAAAAAAGCCCCAGCCCTGAGGGAGGATGCTGGACATGAGAAATTTGGAGTCCTTTGTCAGCGGGATCGGGGTTGTCCCTAAGCTGCCAATAATAGAAAACAGAAATAGCGAACCCCAAAGGATTGAAAAAATGACAAAAAATGATATCGATTTCTGCATTCGACTGCTCCTTTTAACCTGAAGAATCGTTTTTACACTTTTCATAATATAAAAACATTTATGTAATAAAAAGGTTAAGAAGTATGAGAAATTCCATTTTTGTTAAAAGGAAAAACAGGACATTTTACACTGCTATATGTGATTGATATATAGTGGTTTTTTCGATATATTTAAACCATGAAAACGAATCAAGTTAATGACCGCTGGATTGTTCAATTTCGAAAAGGGATTTTCGAGCTGGCCATCCTATCCCTTCTGCGTTCTAAACCGATGTACGGTTATGAGCTGACATCATCCTTAAAAACCACCTCGGCGCTGGCTATTTCAGAGGGAGCGATTTATCCGATTTTGAAACGTATGACCGAGAAGGGATGGATCGAATTTTTTTGGGAAGATTCACTGGACGGCCCGAAAAGAAAGTATTACAAAATGACACAAAAAGGAGAAGAAATGTTAAAAGAACGGCTGGAGAAATACCTGGAAACCCATCAAGCCTTACTGTCTTTATCGGGGGATTTGCTATGAATGGACAGCTTATCATTGACCGATACATGGAGGAACTAAATGCAGAGCTGGCGAATATGCCTGATGTAGAGAGAGAAAACGCTATCGACGAATTAAAGGGGCATATCACCGCTTTCGTTCAAGACAGAATCAAAGCCGGCCTTAGTGAAGAGGAACTGCAGAAAGCTGTTGAATCTGAATTTTCTCATCCGAAGGAGCTTGCCGAATTGATGATGGGTGATGGGGGAGAGACGAAAAGGAGGAGGTCTTTATTGGGCAAAAGCTGGCTTTCGGTCCTTCTCATTGTCACGATTATCGCCCTGCCGCTGCTGCCGTCCGACTTCAGACATCTGCCGCTGGCTGTTTATTTAATGGTGCTCGCCGGATATGTATGGAAGCGGAAAAAATTGATGATGTTTGCAGGTGTCAGAAAAAACAAAATGCGCTCTCAAAAGGAGATTGTTACGATTTCGCGAGTCGGTGCGGTTTATCTGCTGTTTTTAGCAGTGCTGCTTCTTTTGAGCCCGTTCCTCAATGCGCTTGTCGTCCTGCTGCTGATTGCAGTAAGCTGCGCCGCTTTTTTTCTTTTTCTTAACATCAAGTAATCTTGTAGGAGGCTGTAAGATGGAAATCAGCATCAATTATCTATTAATTGTCATCGCGCTTTTATTCTTTGTGGTTGCCTATTTTGTCGGAATCAAAAAACAAACCTGGATGCTGGCTGGGTTTAACGAGGCGCGTATACGGGATAAAGACCGGCTGGCCAGAATAGCAGGCTACTTTTTCTTGAATTCCGGTTTGTTCATTTTGCTGAATAGTTTTATCTCATTTCAAGGTCAGGAGCAGCTCATACCTCCGCTTATACTGGCATATGGAGCAGGGGTTATTATTTATGTCAATAAAAAATTAGTAGAGTAGAAAAAGAAGGGCAGAGCGAAGTATCTCCGCCCTTCTTTTTTGGGAAAATAAGAACGAAGCACCACATACAAGTTTTTGTATTTTTGATAGGATGAAGAAAAATGGTAGATTCCAAAATAGGAAGGATGTGGTGTTTTGCGCAACCTGACCAAGACATCTCTATTACTGGCCGGCTTATGTACGGCGGCCCAAATGGTTTTTGTAACACATGCCTCAGCTGATCAAAGCATCAAATACGACCATACGTATCAAACCCCTTCATACATCATCGAAAAGTCATCGCAGAAGCCGGTACAAAACACAATCCAGAAAGAATCGCTATTTTCCTATCTTGACAAGCATCAAACGCAGTTTAAGCTCAAAGGGAATGCGAACAGTCATTTTCGCATTTCGAAAACCATAAAGGATCCAAAAACAAAACAAACGTTTTTTAAATTAACGGAGGTTTACAAAGGAATTCCGATTTACGGCTTTGAACAAGCGGTCGCGATGAAGGAAAACAAACAAGTGAAAAGTTTCTTTGGAAAGGTGCATCCGCAAATCAAGGACGTCTCCATCACACCGTCTATTTCCGAGAAAAAAGCAATACATACAGCAAGGCGTGAGCTCGAGGCTTCCATTGGAAAAATCGAATATCTTGATGGGGAACCAAAAGGCGAATTATATATCTATCCACACGACGGTGAATATGATCTCGCCTACCTTGTGAGACTCTCGACATCTGAACCTGATCCTGGCTATTGGCATTATTTCATCGATGCCAAAAACGGAAAGGTCATTGAGTCCTTTAATGCCATTCATGAAGCGGCAGGTACAGGAATCGGCGTATCAGGTGATGAAAAAAGCTTTGACGTCACAGAACAAAATGGGCGCTTTTATTTGGCTGACGAAACAAGGGGAAAAGGGATCAATACATTTGACGCGAAGAACCTGAACGAAACCTTGTTTACGCTTTTGTCTCAACTGATCGGGTATACGGGCAAAGAAATAGTCAGCGGCACGTCCGTATTTAATGAACCTGCGGCTGTAGACGCACACGCAAATGCGCAAGCCGTTTACGATTATTACAGCAAGACATTTGGCCGTGATTCTTTTAATCGAAACGGAGCAAGAATTACGTCTACCGTGCATGTCGGCAAACAATGGAACAATGCTGCGTGGAACGGTGTCCAGATGGTATACGGGGATGGAGACGGTTCGAAATTTAAGCCGCTGTCTGGATCGCTCGACATTGTCGCGCATGAAATCACACACGCAGTCACACAGTATTCCGCCGGTCTTTTATATCAAGGAGAACCCGGTGCATTAAATGAGTCCATTTCTGACATTATGGGCGCGATGGCTGACCGTGATGATTGGGAGATCGGCGAAGATGTCTATACTCCTGGTATTGCAGGAGATTCATTGCGGTCATTGGAGGACCCATCTAAGGAGGGAAATCCAGATCATTACTCGAACCGCTACACAGGAACAGAGGATTATGGCGGAGTCCATATCAATTCGTCCATTCACAATAAAGCAGCTTATCTTCTTGCAGAAGGAGGCGTGCACCACGGTGTACAGGTTGAAGGGATTGGGCGTGAAGCAAGTGAACAAATTTACTATCGGGCTTTAACATATTATGTAACGGCATCTACAGATTTCAGCATGATGAAGCAAGCGGCGATTGAAGCTGCCAATGATTTATACGGTGAAGGCTCGAAGCAATCAGCTTCAGTCGAAAAGGCGTATGAGGCTGTCGGAATTCTATAAGCAAACAAAAACAGTCAGGACACAGAGTCTGACTGTTTTTGTTTGCTCATTTTCTTAAAAAGAATATCGCCAATGTACCTGGGCCGGCATGCGAGCCGATTGCTGAACTGATTGGATGCATAATGATTTCTTTCGGCTTGAACGCTTCCTCAATCAGGTGTTTCATGTCCGTGGCTTTTTCTTTGTTCGCGGCATAGCTGATCCCGACGGTTTGATCGCTCCAATCATCCCCGCGCTCTTTCATAAGCTCGATGATCCGTTTGAAAAGTTTCTTCTGTCCGCGGATTTTTTCCAGAGGCACAAGCTTGCCGTCCTCCATCTGAAGCAGCGGTTTAATATTCAACAGGCCGCCGACAAAAGCGGACGTTTTGGATATCCGGCCGCCCCTCGCGAGATATGTTAAATCATCAACGGTAAAAATGTGTTCAAGCTGGCTGCAAAAGTTCTTTACAGACGTTTCAATTTCTTGTATTGTATTCCCGTTGATACAGAGATCGGCAGCATGCCGGACAGCCAGACCGTATCCTAATGAAGCGCATTTGGAATCAATGACCCGCAAATCGAAATCGGAGAATTCCTCCTTCACTTCATTGGCGATCATTACAGCTGTCTGATACGTGCCGGAGAGACCTGAGGAAAAGGCAATGTAAAGAGCGGGATCACCTGTTTCGGCATATTGCAAAAACACATTTTTAATCGTTTGCGGTGAGGCTTGGGACGTCTTAGGCGTTTCTCCATTTTGCATCGCTTCAAATATTTGATCCGCATGAATTGTGACTGCATCTTCGAATTCTTTATCGCCGAGAGAAACCCTGAGCGGAATAAAGCCAATGCCTTTTTCTTCAAAATAAGAACGAGGCAAATCAGTAGCGCTGTCAGCGATGAGATGAACTGTCATATTGCTTCCCTTCTTTCCGTTATCGCTCGTTATCATGAGAGTTAAGCCAACTATATCATATTAATTTGCCAAAATCGTGTTCAAATATTTGTTTTAAGGGAAAACATAATAAAGAAGAAAGAGCGGAGGAACATGCCATGGTACTAGATCAAACAAAAAAATTACTCATCGTCATCATCGGCGCTTTACTCAATGCTGCCGGGCTGAACTTATTTTTGATACCTGCAGATGTATATGCCAGCGGATTTACAGGTGTTGCCCAGCTTTTATCAAGCGTCGTTGATCAATATGCCCCCTTTTACATATCGACGGGAACGCTCTTGTTCCTCTTAAACATTCCGGTCGGTATTTTAGGATGGCTGAAGGTCGGCAAATCGTTTACAGTGTACAGCATTTTAAGTGTCGCACTCACTACTCTGTTTATGGGGATCCTGCCGGAAACAAGCCTGTCACATGACATTTTGCTGAACGCGGTGTTCGGCGGCGTCATTTCCGCAGTCGGTATCGGCTTAACATTAAAATACGGAGCTTCGACAGGCGGGCTTGATATCGTCGCCATGGTACTTGCAAAGTGGAAGGATAAACCCGTCGGCACGTATTTCTTCATTCTGAACGGGATTATCATCTTGACGGCAGGATTATTGCAAGGTTGGGAGAAAGCATTATATACCCTGGTTACACTATATGTGACAACGAGGGTGATCGACGCCATTCACACTCGCCACATGAAGCTTACGGCAATGATTGTGACGAAAAAAGCGGACGAAATCAAGGAAGCCATTTACGGAAAAATGGTGCGCGGCATCACAACTGTTCCGGCAAAAGGAGCTTTTACGAACGAACAGAAAGAAATGATGATTATCGTCATCACGAGGTATGAACTGTACGATTTAGAAAAGATCGTCAAAGAAGTTGATCCGAAAGCATTTACGAACATCGTTCAAACGACAGGGATTTTTGGTTTCTTTAGAAAAGACTGACGAAAGCAGGTGGAAGTCGTGAAACGGCTGCTTGTGATGCTTCTCCCCGTGCTGCTTTTGATAGGCTGCGGGAAAGATGAGCAGACAGAACCCGATAAGGAGGTATCAGGCGGAATGGAGAATCAAGAGGTTGTTTTATCTATTGACGCAATTCAGGAGCCTGAACAAATCAAGTTTAACATGTCGCTGAAGAACCAAAGCGAACGTGCTGTCGAGTTTCAATTCAGCACAGGGCAAAAATTTGAACTTGTCGTGTATGATTCTGAGCACAAAGAAAGATACCGTTATTCGAAAGACAAAATGTTTACGCAGGCTTTTCAAAACCTGACGCTTGAATCTGGAGAAACATATGATTTCTCTGATGTGTGGAAGGAAGTCCCTGAGCCCGGAACCTATGAGGTCAAGGTGACATTTAAGGGCAGGGCGGAAAATCTCAAGCAGGTTCAGGCTGTTCAGCAGTTTGAAGTCAAATAAGAGGCTATGGCGAGTCGCCATAGCCTTTTTTTATTGCAGTTTGTCCAGCTGATTTTGAAATTGATGCAACTGTTGACGTTCCGCATCTGTCGAATTGGCATACGCAGAAGATACAGCATTTTTGGCTCTCAGAATCGCTTGCTCCTGATCGCCTTCCTCAAAGCCGTTTGTCACCATGACCGCCTGTTGAACAAATGATTTTGCCTGCTGAAATAGTTCATTTCTCATTTAATATTCATACTGCCTTTCAGCCGAGTCTCGTGCCGCGGCATGCTGGTGAGCTTCTTCTAAAGTAGACCGATATGGAAATCTTGCGGCGTGTAGCCCGATGGAGTCTTTACCCTGCTGAATAAACCTTCTGGATTTGCTTCGTTTACCCATTTTGAGACTGCCCCCTTCCATACTTTGACGAGATGAGTCGTCTTCAATAGTATGGTGGGGTAAAGTAAGGTTTATGAGTGGGAAAAATTAATACGGACCTTCTTTAAAGTGAGAAATATTCTTTCAAAAACCTTGCCACGCCGTCCTCTTCATTTGTGGCCGTAGTTCGGTTGGCAATCTGCTTGACCGCGTCAATTCCATTTCCCATTGCAACGCCGCAGCCTGCAAATTCAAGCATTTCCAAATCGTTATCCTCATCTCCAAAAGCAATGATCCGCTCCCTAGGCACGCCGTAATAATCGCTGATTTTCTGCAGGCCGACCGCTTTATTCATGCCGCTTTTGATAATTTCAATGACATGCCACGGAGCGGCCCATCTTCTATGGTCGATCACCTCGGCATGCACATCCGATAAATATGAGCGTATTGCCGGCACATCCTCTTCCTTTGCATGTATGAGTACGGACGTCACATCTTCACCGAGATTTTCCCGCAAGTCTCCGACCGTTACATTTGTTGTGTTCATGTTAAAGGCATCAATCAGGTGCTCATCATGGTAATGAAAGTATACGTCATCAATGACTTCAGCAAGCACGTTATGTACGTTGTAGCTCTCGCTGATATCCACGAGCTGTTTGACAACATCAAGCGGCAGCGACGTATGATACCGTCCCCAGCTGTCGTCTTGCGGATGATGGACAAATGCTCCGTTAAAATTGACAATTGGCGTTGTCAGCTCCATCTGCTGGTAGTACATGGAACTTGAACGATACGGACGGCCTGTTGAGATGCAGACATGATGCCCGTCATCTTTTAGGCGCTGTATCGTCTGAAGGGTGTTTTCAGATATGGTTTTATCATCCTTTAATAATGTTCCATCTAAATCTAATGCGATTAAATAGGGTTTTGTCTCCATGAAAAGCTCCTTTAACCTTAGATTTTGCTTGTTTTGCCTTACTTACAGTGTAGCTTTTTACCATCTTTATTGTCTACATGTTACACTTATGATTATGGTTATCCTAAGGAGGGGCACATTGTGATACAAATTGAGAATCAAACCGTTTCCGGTATTCCGTTTTTACATATTGTAAAGGAAGAGAACAGGCACCGCGCTGTTCCTCTTGTGATCTTTATCCATGGTTTTACAAGCGCGAAGGAACACAACCTTCATATTGCTTATCTGCTTGCGGAGAAGGGTTTTAGAGCCGTTCTGCCGGAGGCTTTGCACCATGGGGAACGGGGAGAAGAAATGGCTGTCGAAGAGCTGGCGGGGCATTTTTGGGATATCGTCCTAAACGAGATTGAAGAGATCGGCGTACTTAAAAACCATTTTGAAAAAGAGGGCCTGATAGACGGCGGCCGCATCGGTCTCGCAGGCACGTCAATGGGCGGCATCACAACGCTTGGCGCTTTGACTGCGTATGATTGGATAAAAGCCGGCGTCAGCCTGATGGGAAGCCCCAATTACGTGGAGCTGTTTCAGCAGCAGATTGACCATATTCAATCTCAGGGCATTGAAATCGATGTGCCGGAAGAGAAGGTACAGCAGCTGATGAAACGTCTCGAATTGCGGGATCTCAGCCTTCAGCCGGAGAAACTGCAACAGCGCCCGCTTTTATTTTGGCATGGTGCAAAAGATAAGGTCGTGCCTTACGCGCCGACCCGGAAATTTTATGACACGATCAAATCCCATTACAGCGAGCAGCCGGAACGCCTGCAATTTATCGGAGATGAAAACGCTGACCATAAAGTCCCGCGGGCAGCTGTGTTAAAAACGATTGAATGGTTTGAAACGTACTTATAAAGCACGAAGTTATTAACAAGAGCTGAATTTACGTTATACTGTAGAAAAAAGGAGTGAGGGAACGTGGAAGAAGCATTAAAAGAAAACATCATGGGCGCCCTGGAACAGGTTGTCGATCCTGAGCTTGGCGTTGATATCGTGAACCTTGGTTTGGTATACGACGTTGACATGGATGAAGACGGCTTAACGCACGTGACGATGACACTGACATCAATGGGATGCCCTTTAGCGCCGATTATCGTGGATGAGGTGAAAAAAGCATTAGCGGACCTTCCTGAGGTGAAAGACACAGAGGTTCACATTGTATGGAATCCGCCTTGGACTAGGGATAAAATGTCCAGATACGCAAAAATTGCGCTTGGCATTCAATAAAACAAAAGAGGACAGCCTGATATGTGAGGCTGTCCTTTTTTACAGCTGAAAGGAGTGAAAGGAAATGATGTACCTGCTGGCAGTTTTATGCCCGCCGCTTGCTGTTTTGTTTTCGGGAAAACCGTTTCAGGCCTTGCTGAATCTCATATTGACCTGTATCTTTTGGCTGCCGGGCGCGATTCACGCCTGCTTTATCGTCGCCGACCGCCGTGCCGAAAAACGGGCAAGAAGATAATTTGGAAAAATGAGGACGCAGTCATGGTATAATAGTCATAAAAAACAGCAGGGAGAGCACTATGAAAAAGAAATTGCTTGCATTCGCGCTTTGTACTGGCGCGTATGCGGCACTGTTTGCGTACTCTGTGAACCCAGAGCAAAAAACAGACACAAGCGAGATGACGGATGTCAGCCGCCTGATGCCTGTAAAAATAAAGCAGACAGTGAAAGGGCAGGAAGAGGAAACGCTCATTGACACAGTCAAAGAGGCAAATCGAAAAAACATAAAAATTTCAATCGCCGGGGCCCAGCACTCCATGGGCGGCCATACATATTATGAGGACGGCATCGTTCTCGACATGAGGGGCTACAACAAAATCCTGTCACTCGATCAAGAGAAGAAAACCATCAGGGTGCAAAGCGGTGCAACGTGGAATGATATCCAGAAATACGTGAATCCATACGGACTCGCGGTAAAAGTCATGCAGTCACAAAACATTTTTACAATCGGCGGATCTCTCAGCGCAAATGCACACGGACGTGATATTCGCTACGGCTCGCTGATTGATACAGTCAAATCATTTCGGCTTTTAAAAGCTGACGGGACGATTATCACTGTCACTCCAAAAGATGATTTGTTTACGGCGGTCATCGGAGGGTACGGCCTTTTTGGCGTGATTCTTGATGTAACGCTTGAGCTGACAGATGATGAGCTGTATGTCATGAAGACAGAAAAAATGAATTACAGCACATACTCAGACTATTTTTCAAAGCATGTAAAAGGAAATCCAGATGTCCGAATGCATCTTGCGCGAATTTCAACAGCGAAAAAAGGATTTCTGAAAGACATGTATGTCACAAATTACGTATTGGCTGATCATCAGAATCAACTGCCATCATACAGCGATCTCAAAGAAGATGAGTATACGGGAGCCACAAAGTTTGCACTCGGTTTGTCAAGACGGTATGAATGGGGCAGGAATTGGCTGTGGGACACACAGCAATCCTATTTCCTGAGCCAAAACGGCACAGAGATTTCACGCAATAACGTCATGCGGTCCGAATCAAAGTTTCTTGAGTATGAAAACAATGACAACACAGATGTTTTGCAAGAATACTTTGTGCCCGTGAAGGAGTATGGGTCCTATATTGATGATCTGAGACAAACGCTGTCGGACGAAGATCTGAACCTGCTGAACATTACGATCCGCTACGTGCAGAAAAATGAAAAGGCCGACCTTTCCTATGCGAAGGACGATATGTTTTCGCTCGTGCTATTAATAAACGAGGGCTTTTCAAAAGAAGACCAGGCAGATACTGCCCGAATCATCAGGCGCATGACAGACGTTGCCATCAAGCACGGCGGCAGCTATTATCTGCCTTATATGACCTACCAGACAAAAGCGCAAATGAGACAGGCATATCCGGAAAGTGAAGCGTTTTTTCAGAAAAAACGAACCTATGACCCGGATGAGCGCTTTATGAATTACTTTTATCAGAGGTATAAATAATGGGGAAAAACAAATTAAAATGGCTGACATTATCACAAAGCAGCGTGTTTTTCGCCAGCAGCTTAATCTTTCCGTTTTATATTCTGTTTGTGAAAAATATCGGCTCAAGCTACACACAGTTCGGTTTTTCCTACGGATTGTTCGGGTTGAGCGGAGCGCTCATTTACCCGCTACTCGGACGGCTGTCTGAAAGGTTTGACAGCCGTTATTTTCTGCTTCTGAACTCGTGGGGGATGGCTGTTCTGCTTTTATATGTCCCGCATATCGGAAGCGTCGTTCAAGTGTATATCGTCCAAGTGCTGTTAGGGCTCTTTGGAGCGATGCAAAAGCATGGAGAAAAAGTGCTGATCGCTAATTTTACAGACAGCGGAGAGCGTGGAAAGAAGATTGGGAATTACCATTTTTGGACAGCTGTCTTTTCAGCAGCAGCCATTATGCTTGGGGGCTTTCTCGCTGACTTTTTCACAGTGCAAATGATTTTTTATGCAAGCTCTATTCTATATTTTTTGAGTGGATTGATGATGATGAAAACAGGCTGACGCGGTCAGCCTGTTTTTTTATGCGGCTGAAATGTGGCACCACATCAACGTTTTTGTGCTGGAGTCGTGCTGATTTTTTTGAGCGGAATTTCCATTGAACAGAAAATTTATAAATGAATAAAAATATTAAATATACGATTGAATTAATTTTTATTCATGTTATAATGTTAAATAATTTCACAAAGACCAAGAGGGTGAACTTGTTTTGAAAATAGGAATTGTAGGTGCTACAGGATATGGAGGCACCGAACTTGTCAGGATTCTCTCGCATCATCCTCATGCAGAGGAATGCATACTTTATTCATCCAGCGGAGAAGGGAATGTCTATAGCGAGGGTTATCCTCATCTTACCGGCTTAGCGGATCAGCAGCTGAAGCCGATTGATATGAATACGATCAAACACGAAATAGATATCATGTTTCTCGCTGCGCCGCCCGGAGTTTCAAGTGAATTGACTCCAAAGCTGGCAGATGCGGGAATTCCGGTTATTGATCTGTCAGGTGATCTGAGGATACAAGAACCGGCTGAATATGAAAAATGGTATAAACGTACAGCGGCACCGAAGGCGGTGATTCAAGAGGCGGTATACGGTCTGGCAGAACTGAATCAACAGCAAATTCAACAGGCGAAACTCATTGCCAATCCAGGCTGTTTTCCAACAGCTGTTTTGCTTGGCCTCGCACCATTGGCTCAAAAGAAACTGCTCGATGAATCTTTTGTTATCGTTGACGCGAAGACCGGTGTTTCCGGAGCGGGAAGAAAAGCATCCATGGGAACCCATTTTTCTGAGCTGAACGACAATTTTAAAATTTATAAAGTCAATGAACATCAGCACACGCCGGAAATTGAGCAGGCGCTGAATGAATGGCAGCCAGGCCTCGGGCCCATTACATTTTCGGCTCACTTGGTTCCGATGACAAGGGGCATCATGGCGACGATGTATACCAGATTAACCTGTGACCTATCCGCAGATGACCTGCATGATTTATATTCGGAATTTTACCAAGATTCATATTTTGTGAGAGTGAGGCCAAAAGGTCAGTACCCGCAAACGAAAGAAGTGTACGGCAGCAATTTCTGTGATATCGCCGTGACCCTCGATGAGAGAACGAACAGAGTCACGATCGTCTCGGTAATCGATAATTTAATGAAGGGTGCCGCCGGTCAGGCAGTGCAAAACTTTAATTTGATGAATGGCTGGAATGAAGAAACTGGACTCACCATCACGCCAATTTATCCATAGAACGGGAGAGAATCGAACCATGATTCAGTTAAGTGAAGATCAAATTGTAAAAGTAACAGGTGATGTATCCTCGCCAAAAGGGTTTCAGGCAAAGGGTGTGCATTGCGGGCTGCGCTACTCGAAAAAAGACCTCGGCGTCATTATCAGCGAGACACCGGCTGTGAGCGCAGCAGTTTATACCCAAAGCCACTTTCAGGCTGCTCCGATCAAAGTGACACAAGACAGCTTAAAGCACGGACCGACACTGAAAGCCGTTATCGTCAACAGTGCCATTGCCAATGCCTGCACGGGAGAACAGGGCCTAAAGGACGCATACACAATGCGGGAGAGCTTTGCTTCACAGCTTGGCATTGAGCCGGAGCTTGTTGCTGTTTCATCAACGGGCGTCATCGGCGAGCATTTAGACATGGAAAAAATCCGCGCGGGGATCGAGCTGCTGAAAGAAACACCTGCGGGATCAGGCGATTTTGAGGAAGCGATTTTAACAACTGATACGGTGATCAAGCAGACGTGCTATGAGCTGGCAATCGGCGGCAAAACAGTCACGATCGGCGGAGCGGCCAAAGGCTCAGGGATGATACACCCGAACATGGCCACGATGCTGGGATTTGTGACAACTGACGCGGCAATCGAAGAAAAAGCGCTGCAAAAGGCGCTTCGGGAAATCACTGACGTTTCATTTAACCAAATCACAGTTGACGGAGAAACATCCACGAACGACATGGTATTAGTTATGGCGAATGGCTGCGCCGAAAACGAGTGCCTGACAGAAGACCATCCAGACTGGCCGGTCTTTAAAAAAGCGCTCTTGCTCACTTGTGAGGATCTGGCTAAAGAGATTGCCAGAGACGGAGAAGGCGCGACAAAACTAATTGAAGCGCAAGTACAGGGAGCGAAAAACAATCTTGATGCAAACGTCATTGCCAAAAAGATTGTCGGCTCAAGTCTCGTGAAAACGGCAGTATACGGAACAGATGCCAACTGGGGGCGGATCATCGGAGCCATTGGACACTCCGCAGCTCAAGTGACGGCAGAAGAAGTAGAGGTTTATCTTGGCGGCCAATGCCTGTTTAAGAATAACGAGCCTCAGCCATTCTCTGAATCTCTCGCCAAGGAATACCTTGAAGGAGATGAAATCACCATTGTCATCAAGATGGATGAAGGGGACGGAAACGGGAGAGCGTGGGGCTGTGACCTGACCTATGACTATATCAAAATTAACGCGAGCTATCGCACGTAATAAAGGGGAGCGAAATGAAGAAAACAATCGTTTTTAAATGCGGGGGAAGCGTCATCCGTGAGCTGTCGGAGGAATTTTTTCAAAATCTGAAAGAGCTGATGGCGTCAGGCTGGAAGCTGGCGATCGTACATGGCGGGGGACCGGAAATCACGAATATGCTGAAACGGTTAAATATCAAGACAGAGTTTTCGGGCGGACAGAGGAAAACAACGAAGCCGGTGCTGGAAGTGGCGGAAATGGTTTTATCCGGTTCTGTCAATAAATTTTTCGTTGCTGAGCTTGCCAAACACGGACTGCGAGCCGCAGGCATTTCTGGTAAGGATGGAGGTCTTTTGGAGGCTGATTATCTAGATCCGGAAACATACGGAGAAGTGGGAGAAATCAAAAAAGTCGATGCGTCCATGGTGAACGCGCTGATGGAAAATGGCATCATCCCCGTTATTGCGCCGCTGTCTATGACAAGCGACTGCAAAACGCTGAATGTAAATGCTGATCTGGCTGCTTCAGCAGTCGCCGGAGCGCTTGAAGCCGATAAGCTGATGTTCGTAACGGATGTCGATGGAATCATGAAGGAAAAGCAGCGTCTGGACGTCCTGACCCCTAAGGAGATTCAGATGCTGATCAAGCAGGAAGTGATCACAGGAGGGATGATCCCGAAGGTCAATTCAGCCTTGTCAGCTTTATCAGATCAGGTGTCTGAAGTCATGATCGTAAACGGAAAAGGATCATTCTTCGCAGAACAAACCTTTCAAGGGACAAAAATCGTCAAAGCAAAGGAGGCTGTTTCATGAGCAGCTTGTTTCAAACCTACGGCCGTTGGGATATTGACATCAAAAAAGCAAAGGGAACGTACGTTGAGGATCAAAACGGCAAAACGTACCTTGATTTCATTCAGGGGATTGCGGTATCAAATCTAGGACACTGCCATGAAGCGGTGACAGAGGCAGTCAAAAAACAGCTTGACAGCGTATGGCACGTATCCAACCTGTTTCAAAACAGTCTCCAAGAGCAAGCGGCGCAGAAGCTGGCAACGCATAGTGCGGGAGATCTTGTCTTTTTCTGCAACAGCGGCGCGGAGGCGAATGAAGGTGCGATAAAGCTTGCCAGAAAAGCAACTGGAAAAACAAAAATCATCACTTTTCTTCAGTCGTTCCATGGCCGCACGTATGCAGGGATGGCTGCGACCGGACAGGATAAAATCAAAACAGGCTTCGGCCCGATGCTTGAAGGCTTTCACTACCTGCCATACAATGATCCTTCTGCTTTTAAAGCTCTTGGGGAGGAAGGCGATATTGCCGCGGTGATGCTTGAAACAGTGCAGGGAGAAGGAGGAGTCAATCCGGCGAGTGCTGAATTTTTATCAGCCGTACAGTCGTTTTGCAAGGAAAAGCAAGTCCTTCTTATCATTGATGAAATCCAGACCGGCATCGGACGGACGGGAAAAGGCTTCGCATATGAGCACTTCGGACTCTCACCGGATATCATCACAGTCGCCAAAGGATTGGGAAACGGCTTTCCGGTCGGCGCTGTCATCGGAAAAAAACAGCTTGGAGAAGCGTTTACCCCTGGTTCTCACGGAACGACTTTCGGAGGAAACATGCTGGCGATGGCTGCTGTGAATGCCACATTGCAAATTGTATTCCAGCCTGACTTTCTGCAAGAGACTGCTGACAAAGGGGCGTTTTTAAAAGAACAGCTTGAGGCAGAGCTAAAGAGCCCTTTTGTTAAACAAATCCGCGGTAAAGGATTAATGCTTGGAATTGAGTGTGATGGCCCGGTTGCTGACATTATTGCTGAATTGCAGACATTAGGCTTGCTTGTATTGCCGGCCGGCCCGAACGTGATTCGGCTGCTGCCGCCGCTCACCGTGACTAAGGATGAAATAGCAGAAGCTGTCAGCAAGCTGAAACAGGCAATCGCTCATCATTCCGCTGTAAACCAGTGATTTTTTTTCGATACAAAGGCATAAAAATTCATTTTTATAATTAATTATTCATCAAGAGGTGGGCTGTTAGATGGAAGGTTATTTAGTGTTAGAAGATGGGACATCGTTCAGCGGCGAGCTGGACGGTCATGAAAACTGCACGGGAGAAGCTGTTTTTTTCACAGGAATGACAGGCTACCAGGAAGTGCTGACAGATCCATCATATAAGGGACAGATTATTGTATTTACCTACCCGCTGATTGGCAACTACGGCATAAATGAAAAGGATTTTGAAAGCAAGAAACCGCAAGTAAAAGCCGCGGTTGTCTATGAGGCGTGTGATCACTTTTCTCATTATGAAGCGGTATACAGCCTCAAGGAGTATCTACAGAAATGGAACATTCCGCTGTTAACCCATGTTGATACGAGGGCTGTCGTGAAGAAAATCCGGGCAAACGGGACGATGGGTGCGACAGTCACAGCCTCTAAAGAAGGAGCTGAGATTGCCCTTCAACCAGAGAATGTGGCAGAGCAGGCTTCCGCCCAGGAAATCAGCACATTTGGCGACGGGAATAAACATATCGCTCTCATTGATTTTGGCTATAAAAAGTCAATCGCATCATCACTTGTCAAACGAGGCTGCAAGGTTACCGTGGTGCCATACCAGCAAATGGAGGCCGTATACAACATCAAACCCGATGGCATTGTGCTATCGAACGGACCTGGAGATCCGAAAGCAATCCATCCATATTTAGGAAAGATCAAAAGCATCATCAGCCGCTTTCCGACTCTAGGCATTTGTCTCGGACATCAGCTGATCGCGCTCGCGTTTGGAGGGAATACTTTTAAGCTGCCATTCGGGCATAGGGGAGCTAATCATCCGGTCATCGACCGTAAGACGAAACGGGTCTTTATGACAAGCCAAAACCACAGCTATGTGGTTGATGAACAGTCGATTAATGAAGAAGAGCTCACCATCAGGTTTCATCATGTCAATGATACGTCAGTTGAAGGGCTTGCCCATAAAAAACTGCCTGTCATGAGTGTTCAATTCCACCCGGAAGCCCATCCCGGACCTGCGGAAAGCGAATGGATTTTTGATGATTATCTAAAGAATGTGATACCAGCAAGGAGAGAAATCGCGCATGCCTAAAGACACCAGTATTTCAAGCATATTAGTAATCGGCTCAGGCCCGATCATCATCGGGCAGGCGGCAGAATTTGATTATTCAGGCACTCAAGGGTGCATCGCGCTGAAGGAGGAGGGCTACCGGGTCATTCTCGTCAACAGCAATCCGGCGACAATTATGACTGATGAAGCCTTCGCTGATGAAATTTATTTTGAGCCTCTGACAGCAGAAAGCCTGACAGCCATCATTAAGAAAGAACGGCCTGATGGGCTTCTTGCCAATTTAGGCGGTCAGACCGCGTTGAATTTAGCGGTGGAGCTTGACGAAACGGGTGTTTTAAAAGAGCACGGCGTCAAACTCCTCGGCACATCCGTTGAAACGATACAAAAAGGAGAGGACCGGGAAAAATTCCGTTCGTTAATGAATGAATTAAAACAGCCCGTGCCGGAGAGTGAAATTGTTGATAACGAGGCTGATGCCCTCCATTTTGCGGAATCCATCGGTTTTCCTGTTATTATCAGACCGGCTTACACATTAGGCGGAAAGGGCGGAGGAATCGCCCCTGATAAAGAAGCCTTTACAGCTATGATTAAACAGGCGCTATTAGCAAGCCCGATCAATCAATGCCTTGTCGAAAAAAGCATTGCCGGTTTTAAAGAAATTGAATATGAAGTCATGCGTGACAGCAATAACACATGCATTACCGTCTGCAATATGGAAAATATCGATCCGGTCGGCGTGCATACAGGTGACTCTATCGTTGTGGCGCCGTCACAAACATTGACAGACGAAGACTATCAAATGCTGCGGACAGCAAGTCTGACGATCATCTCAGCACTTGATGTTGTAGGCGGCTGCAACATTCAATTCGCGCTTGATCCATTCAGCAAGCAATATTACGTCATTGAAGTGAATCCGCGTGTAAGCCGGTCATCGGCTCTCGCATCTAAAGCGACCGGTTATCCGATTGCGAAGATGGCTGCGAAACTGGCAGTCGGATACACCCTTGACGAGCTGAAAAATCCGCTCACAGGGTCGACTTACGCAAGCTTTGAACCGGCACTGGACTATGTGATCGTCAAATTTCCGCGCTGGCCGTTTGATAAATTCAAAAATGCAGACCGCAAGCTTGGCACAAAAATGAAAGCCACCGGTGAAGTGATGGCGATTGAACGGAATTTAGAAGCGGCAATACAAAAGGCAGCCGCGTCGCTTGAATTAAAAAATATCGGGACACACCTTCCAGAGCTCAGCGGCTTCTCAATTGATACGCTATGGGATTTGGCAATCACTCCGGATGACCGCAGATTTTTCGTTGTCATGGAGCTGTTGAGCCGCAGCGTCTCGATTGATGACATTCATGAAAAAACAAAAATTGATCCGTTTTTCCTTCATACCTTTGACAACATCATCAAATTGGAAAACCGCCTGATGGAAGCAGGGAGCGATCTCTCTTTTGAATTATTGAAGAAAGCAAAGGAAAAGGGATTCTCAGACACAACCATTGCCTCGCTGATCGGCAAAACAGAAGAAGAGGTGCGCGCGCTTCGCAAGGAGATGGGCATTACGCCTTCCTTTAAAATCGTAGATACATGCGCGGCAGAGTTTGATGCGAAAACAAACTATTTTTACTCCACATATTTCGGAGAGACCGATGGAGACATCAGCCGCAAAGAGAAAAAACGCGCGCTCATTATCGGATCAGGCCCGATTCGGATCGGCCAAGGCGTTGAATTTGATTACAGTGCTGTTCACGGTGTGCTGACACTGCAAGAGCTTGGGTTCGAAACCATCATGATTAACAATAACCCGGAAACGGTCAGCACCGATTATGAAATTGCGGATCGCCTGTATTTTGAACCGATGACAACGGAGCATATTGTAAACGTGGCGGAGCAGGAGAATATTGATTTTGCAATCGTGCAATTCGGCGGCCAAACTGCAATCAATGCTGCTGAAGCACTCGAAAAAGCCGGCATTACCCTTCTCGGCACTTCGTTTGAAACGCTCGATGTGTTAGAGGATCGGGATCAATTCTATCAGCTTCTTGATGAGCTGGGATTGAAGCATGCAAAAGGAGAAATTGCCTATACAAAAGAAGAAGCCGCTTCAAAAGCGAGTGAGATCGGCTATCCGGTGTTAATCCGCCCATCTTATGTTATCGGCGGAATGGGCATGATCATTGTTGACTCGCAAGCCCAGCTTTCTCAGCTGCTGAATGATGAGGACAGCATGCCATACCCGATTTTGATTGATCAGTATGTGTCTGGAAAGGAAGTCGAAATTGATATGATTTCCGACGGCGAGGATGTCTTTATCCCGACATATACCGAGCATATTGAACGGGCGGGTGTCCATTCGGGGGACAGCTTTGCCATTCTTCCGGGACCGTCCATCACGAGCGGGCTGCAGCAGGGCATGAAAGATGCGGCACAAAAAATTGCCCGGAAACTTTCATTTAAAGGCATCATGAACATTCAATTTGTGATCGACAATGGAAACATACTCGTTCTTGAAGTGAATCCGAGAGCGAGCCGCACGGTTCCTGTCGTCAGCAAAGTAATGGGCGTTCCGATGATTCCGCTCGCCACACGACTGCTGGCGGGAGCGTCCTTAAAAGATCTAAATCCGGCAGTTCAAAATCATCATGGAGTTGCCGTGAAGTTCCCTGTTTTTTCTTCTCATGCGATCCAAGATGTGGATGTCAAGCTTGGGCCGGAAATGAAATCAACGGGAGAAGGCATGTGTGTCGCATATGATGCTAACAGTGCCTTGAAAAAAATCTATACAAGAGTCTGGAGTCAAAAAGGCAGCATTTATTTGCAAAACGTTCCGGAAGATGTGAAGGAGTTAGCAGAAAACGCAGGTTTTACAATACATGAAGGAACATTTGCCTCATGGATGGAACAGGAAGGAAAATCGCTCCACATTAATCTGAGCGGTTCTGAAGAAGCACGCAAAGAACGTTTGGAAGCCATGACGCACGGCATCCCCGTCTTTACAGAAGAAGAAACTGTGCGGGCGTTTTTACAAAGCGGTTCAGGCCATCCGCAGCCTGTATCTCTCAAAGACCTCTATAAAAAGGAAGTGGCATCATGCACACAGTGACGCAAACCAGTTTATACGGAAAAGATTTATTAACGTTAAAGGACCTTAGTGAAGAGGATATAAGCGCCTTGCTCGCAGAGGCCGGTGAGCTGAAACAAAACAAAATTCAGCCTATATTCCATGGCAAAACCTTGGCGATGATTTTTGAAAAATCATCAACGCGGACACGTGTTTCTTTTGAAGCGGGCATGGCGCAGCTTGGCGGGAACGCCCTCTTTCTAAGCCAGAAAGATCTGCAGCTGGGGCGCGGTGAGACTGTCGCTGATACGGCAAAAGTGCTGTCAGGCTATGTGGATGCCATCATGATCCGGACCTTTGAACATGAAAAGGTGGAGGAACTTGCCAAAGAAGCTGACATTCCGGTGATCAATGGACTTACCGATAAATACCACCCATGCCAGGCGTTGGCGGATCTCTTGACGATTAAGGAGATAAAAGGGAAGCTTAAAGGCGTAAAAGTCTCATACATCGGTGACGGAAATAACGTGGCGCACTCCTTGATGATCGGTTGCGCGAAAATGGGCTGTGATATCTCGATCGCTTCGCCAAAGGGATATGAAGTGTTAGATGAAGCAGCTGAAGCGGCAAAAACATATGCACTTCAATCCGGCTCTTCTATCACGCTGACAGATGATCCGATTGAAGCTGTAAAAGACGCAGACGTGATTTATTCTGATGTGTTTACAAGCATGGGGCAGGAAGCGGAAGAGCAAGAACGTCTTGCTGTCTTTGCGCCTTATCAGGTGAATGCGGCGCTTGTCAGCCATGCCAAGCCTGACTATACATTTTTACATTGTCTCCCTGCGCATCGTGAGGAAGAAGTGACTGCGGAGATTATTGACGGGCCGAACTCTGCAGTGTTCCAGCAGGCGGAAAACCGTCTTCATGTGCAAAAAGCACTGCTGAAGGCCATTTTATACAAAGGGGAATCATCAAAAAACTGCTGAGCCAAACTCAGCAGTTTTTTTGATGGCAACATATTCACAGCCGCTTAGGCGCATACTACAGCAAAAAGGAAAAGGAGGAAAAACAGTGGGACAGCAGCACCAATTCCGGCCCGGACAGAAAGCGCCTAATAACGGTGTCTACGTAGAAATCGGCGAGACAGGGAGCATGGTTAAAAACCCTCAAAAGGTCCATCTGTCAGCAGGGGAAATGTTTCCCGAAACATCAAACCACAACCGGCTGTGGACCTACAAAAGAAAGCCGTGACCACTAAAAAACCCAAAACAATAAATGTTTTGGGTTTTTTGCTTTTTAATGCTGGCTTGCATTTTTGTTCATAGGCATGATTTCTGCTAAAACCATGATTAAGACATACAGTACAACAGCAATGACAGATGATGTTTTGAAATTATACGTAACGCTGTTCATGCTTGCAACCAAGTAGCATGCCATATGTGATAAAAGGAACGTCCAAATAAAGGCAATAATATATCGCACGTTTCCACCTCGTCCTTCTCATTCTATTCTAAAAGTTATCATACCATACAAAAAGCGAAGGGGGAATCCAATTTTAGCAGAAAGTGAGGTGACAAAAGAGTCTGATTCGTCACACTTTAATGGTAAAATATAAAAACGTCAATCATTATAATAGCCAAAAATGTAAAAGGCTAGGACTTTACCTTATTCGTTTCTTTTCTATTTACATAAGATAGCGTGAGATGAAGTGTGAAAGGAGGCGGGCAAGCGATGGGAATAACGGAAAGATACTTTCAACTGGGAACGGAGCATAATGTCATTCATCTGCCCTATCGCCCGAACGGCTTCGGTATCTTTATCTTGGGAGACAGAACCCACTTTGTCGGACATGATTCAAGCTTTTGGCAGCAGCATTATGGCAGAAATCAGCTTCTGAGCATGTTGATCAATGAAGGATACACTCTTTTTAACAGCAATCTGTTCGGAAGGCATTGGGGGGCGGAAAAAGCAGTCACCTATGCCAAACAGCTGATACATTCTGTGCTGAAGCAGGAAATCCTCAATCCGAAGATTCATATTTTAGCAGAAGGCATGGGTGCTCTCGTGGCCGATGAACTGCTTCGTTTTTCCCCGGATCATATCCGCTCAGCCGCAATGTTGAATCCTTGTCTCGATCTTCAGGCACATTATGAATCGGAAAAAGAAAATAAATTTTTCTATAAGCAATTTTTGAAAGAAGTATCGAAAAGCTACGGAATTTCTGAAAAAGAAGCGGAAGCGCTTCGTTATAAAACAATTCAAAGCTACCCGAGCGGCGTACCGGTTCATATATGGCAGCGTATGACCGGAGCTCCATATCCCTACAGTGTACATGCGGAAGTTTTCAAGGAAAAACAGCAAAAGCAAGGCTCACCGGTCGACATGACATTTCATTTATTTGAGCATCCAAGCAGAATTTATGCATCAATTTGCAAATTCTTTCATAGTCATGAAAAAGAATTATAGAGAATATAATGACAGCAGCCTTCTCTTTTGCGGAGGCTGTTTTGTTTTGGGAAATGAAAAACCGGAAGGGCGGCAGATGCAATGGAATCAACGCTGATTGTAGGTGCGGACGAATTTTTCGGCCTTTCATTATGTGAGCGAATGATGGATGAAGGCATACATGTTGACGTTGTTCTGGCGGAAACAGAAGATAAAATGAGACAAATGTACTTAGAAGAAAGACTCATGTGGCTTGGGAGAAATGAACTCTTTCGCCAGCTTGAACACATTGGAGACCAAAATTATGATACAATTTGTATCCAGTTCGGAAGTTTTTTGCCTTTAGACCAATGTGATTCTCCTTATATTTTAGTATATGAAGAAGACCGAAAAGAATGGGAAAAACGTGAAAAAACAGGCTCGGAAAAAACCGTGATCCTGCCGAAAATGTATGGGCCATGGAAAGAAGAAACAGAGGAAAAAGGCTATTACACAAACGACGTGGCTGACGAGTTGCTGAGATTCCTGTTAGAACCAAGCCGTCATAGCAAAGATCAGCTTTTTGAATTGCAAGTCACAGAAAAAACCTCAAAAGAAGAAGCAAAAACAAAAATTATCGAGTGGAAAAGACAATTTTCATCAATTTTCGACAAATATTAAGAAAAACCTTCCATGTTTCGAGTTTTCTAGATACAATAAACGTATAAAAATAATACATGTTATAGCTTGTCAAAAGGAGTTGAACATGACTTGATCACAAGGCTTGTCATGATCTTTTCTGTCCTCCTTTTATTGAGTGGATGTGGACAAACTCCGTTCAAAGGAAAAATTGAGAAGGTCGGCATGCTCTTTCCTGATACGATTAATGACCTCGTATGGGGCACAAAAGGGTATAAAGGATTACTGAATATACAATCCAAATACAATGTGGACGTCTATTATAAAGAAGGCGTTAAAACAGAAGAAGATATCATAAATGCGATTGAGGATTTTCATAAGAGGGGTGTCAATCTGCTCTACGGCCATGGGAGTGAATATGCTGAGGTGTTTAACTTGGTCGGCGAAGATTATCCAGATATGGAATTCGTCATTTCCAATGCGAAAGCGAAAGCTGATAATGTAACGAGTGTCCATTTTAGCGGGGAAGCAATGGGCTTTTTTGGAGGAATGACTGCTGCCCATATGTCGAAAACGAATCAGGTCGGTGTAATTGCTTCCTTTACGTGGCAGCCTGAGGTTGACGGTTTTATCAAAGGGGCCAAGTATGAAAATCCGGATATAGAGGTAAATACGAAATATACGGATCATTGGGATGATGATACAACAGCAGTAAAGCTTTATCAGAAAATGAAGAACGAAGGCGCGGATGTTGTGTATCCCGCCGGAGACGGGTATAATGTTCCTGTTATTCAGCAAATCAAAAAAGACGGTCTTTATGCCATTGGCTACGTCACAGATCAATCGGATCTGGGCGAGAATACCGTATTAACCAGCACGGTGCAAAATGTGGACAAGGCCTATGAAATCATTGCTGAACAATTTAATAAAGGCACCCTTGAGGGCGGCGATCATTACTACGACCTGAATACGGGAGTCGTTGAGATGGGAACATTCAGCCCGCTCGTCGACAAAGACTTTCAGCAAAGAATCGCCAAGCTGATCAAAACATACAACAAAACAGGCGAGCTGCCAAAAAACGAGTAATGGAGTGACGTCACATGCAGCACGAAAAATCACTTGAATTCTTGCAAATTGCCATGAAATATCTCCCTGAAGCGAAAGAACAGCTTGAGAAATCAGGCATTGAGCTCTCAATGGAGGCCATCCAGCCGTTTATGAATCTATTTACAACGGTAATGGCGGAAGCTTATGAGCTTGGCAAGTCTGACGCTAAATCTGAAACAGAATAAGAAGAAGCCACTTTTTTGAAAGTGGCTTTTCACATGATTTTCTTTTTAATAGCGGAGAGCATGGGCGCAAGCTCCTTTAAAGCGGGCTTGATTTGATCAAGAGAGTTCATAATTGAACCGATTTGGTCCATAATATGCATGTAATTAATCGTCTCTTCGTCGTTTGTCTGAGAAACCTGAGAAACCTCCTCTTGCTGTTCCTCCTTCTCTTCTGTTGGTTTTGCTGCATCGCCGAACATCATTCTTGAAAACACATCCAACTGCATACGCCTCCTTTCCATATACCATACTCTATGAGTAAGATGAACTGATAGTTTAGACGAATATATTGCCATGTGAAAAAAAATAGGATAGAATTAGTACCTGATACTAATAATTGATCACAACCTGATTGATCTTCTAAATTTAAGATATAAAGGAGTCTTCCCTTATGAAAGCTGGAATACTTGGTGTTGGACGTTACATTCCTGAGAAGGTTTTAACAAATCATGATCTTGAAAAAATGGTTGAAACTTCTGACGAGTGGATTCGTACAAGAACAGGAATAGAAGAAAGAAGAATCGCAGCAGATGATGTGTTTTCATCACATATGGCTGTTGCAGCAGCGAAAAATGCGCTGGAACAAGCTGAAGTGGCTGCTGAGGATCTGGATATGATCTTAGTTGCAACTGTTACACCTGATCAGTCATTTCCTACGGTCTCTTGTATGATTCAAGAACAGCTCGGCGCGAAGAAAGCGTGTGCTATGGATATCAGCGCGGCTTGTGCGGGCTTCATGTACGGGGTTGTAACCGGTAAACAATTTATTGAATCCGGAACCTACAAGCATGTTCTAGTTGTCGGTGTAGAGAAGCTCTCAAGCATTACCGACTGGGAAGACCGCAATACAGCCGTTCTGTTTGGAGACGGAGCAGGCGCTGCGGTAGTCGGGCCAGTCAGTGATGACAGAGGAATCCTTTCATTTGAACTAGGAGCCGACGGCACAGGCGGTCAGCACTTGTATCTGAATGAAAAACGACATACAATCATGAATGGACGAGAAGTTTTCAAATTTGCAGTCCGCCAAATGGGAGAATCATGCGTAAATGTCATTGAAAAAGCCGGACTTTCAAAAGAGGATGTCGACTTTTTGATTCCGCATCAGGCGAACATCCGCATCATGGAAGCTGCTCGCGAGCGTTTAGAGCTTCCTGTCGAAAAGATGTCTAAAACCGTTCATAAATATGGAAATACTTCTGCCGCATCGATTCCGATCTCTCTTGTAGAAGAATTGGAAGCCGGTAAAATCAAAGACGGCGATGTGGTCGTTATGGTAGGGTTCGGCGGAGGACTAACATGGGGCGCCATTGCAATCCGCTGGGGCCGATAAAAAAAGGTGAGGTGCACACAAGATGACTAAAAAAAGAGTAGTTGTTACAGGACTTGGAGCATTATCTCCACTTGGCAACGACGTCGATACAAGTTGGAATAACGCAATCAACGGTGTGTCTGGAATCGGTCCGATCACTCGTGTTGACGCTGAAGAATATCCGGCAAAAGTTGCCGCTGAATTAAAAGATTTTAATGTTGAAGATTATATGGATAAAAAAGAAGCCAGAAAAATGGACCGCTTTACACAATATGCGGTTGTGGCTGCGAAAATGGCGGTTGAAGATGCAGATCTTAACATTACCGATGAGATCGCACCGAGAGTCGGTGTTTGGGTAGGCTCCGGTATCGGCGGACTTGAAACACTAGAGTCTCAATTTGAAATCTTCTTAACAAAAGGCCCAAGACGGGTAAGCCCGTTTTTCGTGCCAATGATGATTCCTGACATGGCGACAGGCCAGATTTCTATTGCATTAGGAGCAAAAGGGGTGAACTCTTGTACGGTTACAGCATGTGCTACAGGAACGAACTCCATCGGTGACGCGTTTAAGGTTATTCAGCGCGGCGATGCAGACGTGATGGTCACAGGCGGAACAGAAGCGCCGCTGACAAGAATGTCATTCGCCGGCTTTAGTGCCAACAAAGCGCTGTCTACTAATCCAGATCCGAAAACAGCGAGCCGCCCGTTTGATAAAAACCGTGATGGCTTTGTCATGGGGGAAGGTGCAGGGATTATCGTTCTTGAAGAACTTGAGCATGCCCTGGCCCGCGGCGCTAAAATTTACGGAGAAATTGTCGGCTACGGATCAACCGGAGACGCTTATCATATCACAGCGCCGGCCCAAGACGGTGAAGGCGGAGCGAGAGCGATGCAAGAAGCCATTAAAGATGCAGGCATTGCACCTGAGGAAATTGATTACATCAATGCTCACGGAACAAGCACGTATTACAACGACAAATACGAAACAATGGCGATTAAGACTGTTTTTGGCGAGCATGCGCATAAACTTGCGGTAAGCTCTACAAAATCGATGACAGGCCACCTCTTAGGAGCAGCCGGCGGTATTGAAGCCATTTTCTCTATCCTGGCCATTAAAGAAGGCGTGATTCCGCCGACAATCAATATTCAAACACCTGACGAAGAATGTGATTTGGATTATGTGCCTGATGAAGCCCGCAGACAGGAACTTAATTATGTTCTCAGTAACTCATTAGGATTCGGCGGACACAACGCAACATTAATCTTTAAGAAATATCAATCATAATCAAGCCAAACCGGCTGCCCTTAAAGGGTAGCCGGTTTTTTTTGTGTGCATAGGATTAAAAGAGGAGGCGATCACATGAGTGTAGAACAAACATATAGCTGGCTCAGGAAGGCTGATTCAATAGATGATTTGGCGCATTACATTATCCCGCTTTTTTCAGGTGCGGAGAAAAAGAACTGGAAGGGCATTCTGGGACACCTTCAGCATCATGGGATGTTTAAAAACATAAAAGAGGGTATTCAGACTGTTTCTAAGCTGAAGGAAAAAGGTTTTTACGGACATATCCAAAAGGAAGAACAGTACCTCAAAAACAAATGGCAAGGTCCTGATGTACCAATTGTCACGCTGCCGGTTGATGAACGAAACAGGAGAATCCGTTTAGAGTTCGGATCAAAATCAGGACTCGCCTTTCAAGACAAAATGTTCCTTTTTCTTTCGTCAGATTTAGATTTTGGGTCAGTATCTGCCCTTATGACGCATGAGTATCATCACGTTTGCCGGTTAGGTCATCTGACAAAAGAGGAAAAGGATGTCACATTACTTGATACAATCATCATGGAAGGGCTGGCGGAATATGCTGTTTATGAGAGGTTCGGCCGAAGTCAAACGGCTGAATGGACGACTTGGTATACACCGGAGCAGCTTCAGGCTTTATATGAAAAAAAGATTGCGCCCCATCGGGATATCAAACGGGATAATCGATTATTTCCCCAGCTGTTATTCGGCAAAGGATATCAGCCAAAAATGCTTGGATACGCAGTTGGATTCAATATTGTAAAAAAATATTTAACCGCCAGCAAGGCAAGCGCCGCAGACGGGCTGTCCATTCCTGCTGAGACCTTTTTGGATGCAATGCTTTAAAAGGATAAAATAATGGAATTTCATTAATAATATTACATTTATCCTAAAAAATTCTTGATTTTGCAAAATGATTGTAATAATATACAACTATAAAATTTTTCGATAATTCAATATTATTTATTATTTCTGAATAAAGGGATTGCTTTCTCTTGAAAACGTTTGACAACAAGAGGGGGGAAAGGGGAGCTAGCATGAGCACACTTTTAGAAGTGAATAATTTAAAGACTTATTTTTTCAGGAAAAAGGAGCCGATCCCTGCGGTTGACGGAGTCGATTTTCACATCAGCAAAGGCGAAACCGTCGCGCTTGTAGGTGAATCGGGCTCCGGAAAAAGCATTACTTCTTTATCAATTATGGGCCTCGTCCAAAGCTCAGGCGGAAAAATCATGGACGGCTCTATTAAACTCGAAGACAAAGACCTCACCTCATTCACTGAAAACGATTATTGCAAAATCCGCGGTAACGAAGTATCCATGATCTTTCAGGAACCAATGACCTCCCTTAATCCGGTGTTAACAATCGGAGAACAAATTACCGAAGTGCTGATTTACCATAAAAACATGAATAAAAAAGAAGCCCGTCAACGAGCTGTTGAACTCTTGCAGATGGTCGGTTTTTCCCGGGCGGAGCAAATTATGAAAGAGTACCCGCATCGGCTGTCCGGCGGTATGAGACAGAGGGTGATGATTGCCATCGCACTGAGCTGTAATCCTAAACTGCTCATTGCTGATGAACCAACGACAGCGCTGGACGTGACAATACAAGCCCAAGTGCTGGAGCTCATGAAAGATCTCTGTCAGAAGTTCAATACATCGATTCTTCTGATCACACACGACTTAGGTGTCGTGTCTGAGGCTGCCGATAGAGTAATTGTCATGTACTGCGGACAAGTCGTAGAAAACGCTACCGTTGATGACTTATTTTTAGAACCGCTTCATCCGTATACAGAAGGCCTGCTTACGTCAATTCCTGTTATAGATGGAGAGATTGATAAATTAAATGCGATTAAAGGCAGTGTGCCTACACCGGATAATCTGCCGCCGGGATGCCGTTTTGCCCCAAGGTGCCCGAAAGCTATGGATAAGTGCTGGACAAATCAGCCTTCGCTTTTGACACACAAAAGCGGAAGAACGGTGAGATGCTTTTTATATGAGGAAGAGGGTGCCGAACAATCATGACAGCAGCTAATCAAGAAACAATCTTAGAGCTTCGTGACGTAAAAAAATACTTTCCGATCCGGTCAGGCCTTTTTCAAAGAAAAGTCGGTGATGTAAAAGCGGTGGATGGTGTTTCATTTTCGTTAAAAAAAGGAGAAACACTCGGAATCGTTGGAGAGTCGGGCTGCGGAAAATCGACTGCCGGCAGAACGATGATCAGACTGTACAAACCGACAGAGGGCCAAATTCTTTTTAAAGGGCAGGATATTTCCAATCTCTCAGAGGAGAAGCTGCGGAAGAGTGTCCGCAAAAATATTCAAATGGTTTTCCAAGATCCATTTGCTTCGTTAAACCCGAGAAAGACCCTGCGTTCCATCATAAAGGAGCCGTTTAATACGCACAACATGTATACCATGCGTGAACGAAACGAAAAAGTTGAAGAGCTGCTTGCAAGAGTAGGGCTTCACCCGTCGTTTGCCAGCCGTTATCCCCATGAATTTTCCGGCGGCCAGCGCCAGCGGATCGGCATTGCCAGAGCACTCACTTTGAATCCAGAGCTGATCATTGCAGATGAGCCGGTTTCCGCACTTGATGTATCCATTCAGGCCCAAGTGATTAACTTGATGGAGGAATTACAGGAAGAATTTAATCTTACGTATCTATTTATCTCTCATGATCTGAGTGTCGTACGCCATATCAGCGACAGAGTCGGAGTAATGTATCTTGGCAAAATGATGGAACTGACCGGCAAGCATGAGCTTTATGACAACCCGCTTCACCCATATACCCAAGCGCTTTTATCCTCCGTTCCGGTTACAAGAAAAAGAGGATCTGTCAAACGTGAACGCATTGTCCTGAAGGGAGAACTGCCTAGTCCGGCCAACCCGCCAAAAGGCTGCGTATTCCACACAAGATGTCCTGTTGCAAAATCGATATGCAAGGAACAAATACCAGAATTTAAAGAAGCTGCTCCCAGCCACTTTGTGGCTTGTCACCTTTATAGCTAATGTTGCCCGCACAGCTTTGAGAGGGGGTATGCACACTACATAAACAACAGCTGAGAAGAACGAACATTTCAAGAGGGGGAATATCTAATGAAAAGACGGAAAACCGCACTGATGATGCTAAGTGTATTGATGGTTCTGGCCATCTTTTTATCAGCCTGCTCGGGATCAAAATCAAGCAACAGCAGCGCGAAAAAATCAGCAGGCAAACCGCAGCAAGGCGGGGATTTGGTTGTTGGTTCAATCGGAGCGCCAACACTTTTCAACTCATTATATTCAACAGATGAATCAAGTACAGATATTGAACAAATGATTTACAGCTTTTTAACGAAAACCGATGAAAACTTAAATGTCAAAATGTCACTGGCGGAAAGTGTGAAAGAGCTGGATGGCGGATTGAAATATGACGTAAAAATCAAAAAAGGCGTTAAGTTCCATGACGGAGAAGAGCTTACTGCCGATGATGTCGTCTTTACGTACAGCATTCCGCTTAATAAGGATTACAAAGGAGAGCGCGGCTCTAACTTTGAAATGCTGAAATCAGTAGAGAAAAAGGGCGATTATGAGGTTTTATTTACGCTGAAATACAAAGACCCTAACTTCTATAACAATACGTTAGACAGCTACGGGATTCTGCCTGAGCACATTTTAAAAGATGTACCGGTTGCAGAGCTTGAAGATAACGAATTTAATAGAAAAAATCCAATCGGCTCAGGGCCTTTCAAATTTAAAGAATGGAAAGACGGACAATACGTGAAGCTTGTTGCCAATGATGATTACTATGACGGCCGTCCGTATTTAGACAGTGTCACGTATAAAATCATTCCTGACGCCAATGCAGCAGTTGCCCAGCTTCAGGCCGGAGATATTGATTTCTTTAACGTGCCGTCAACTGACTATAAGACAGCTGAATCGTTTAATAATGTCAAAGTCGTAACAGATTTAGCGTTAAGCTATACGTATATCGGCTGGAATGAGAAAAATGAGCTGTTTAAAGACAAAAAAGTGCGCCAGGCGCTTACGACAGCTTTAGACCGTGAAACAATGGTGCAAACCGTATTAGATGGGGACGGGAAGGTCGCTTATATCCCTGAAAGTCCGGTTTCATGGAACTATCCGAAAGATATAGAGGTTCCTAAATTTGAATACAACGTCAAAAAAGCTAAGAAGATGCTGAAAGAAGCCGGCTGGGAAGATACTGACGGTGACGGCATCCTCGATAAAGACGGTAAAAAATTCGAGTTTACACTGAAAACGAATCAAGGAAATAAAGTTCGTGAAGACATTGCAGTTGTTGTTCAAGAACAATTGAAGAAAGTCGGGATTAAGGTAACGCCGCAAATCGTTGAGTGGAGTGCATTAGTAGAACAGACAAATCCACCTAATTGGGACTATGACGCAATGGTTTTAGGATGGAGTTTATCAACGTTCCCAGACCATTACGATATCTTCCATTCTAGCCAGTCTGAAAAAGGCTTAAATAACATGTGGTACAAAAACCCTGAAGTTGATAAGCTTCTCAAAGATGCAAAATCAATCAGTGACCGCAACGAATACTCAAAAGCTTACGAAAAGATTTACCAAAAACTTGCTGAAGATCAGCCGTATACCTTCCTTTACTATCCGAACAACCATATGGCGATGCCGGCTAACTTAGAGGGTTATGTGTATCATCCAAAACGCGAGTTGTACCAAATTGAAAAATGGTGGCTTGCCCAATAATTTTCCCTTGCAGGGGAGGGAGTGAGTTTCCTTCCCCTTTGAATTTGAAAAAGAACAACGAAGGGGACAAGAATATGGTTACATATATTATTCGAAGAACGTTATCTTCGATTCCTATTCTTTTGGGAATTACAATTTTGTCTTTCATTATTATGAAAGCCGCTCCAGGGGACCCGATGACACTTATGATGGATCCTACGATCAGCCAGGCAGACAGGGCTCAGTTTATTGAAAAGTACGGTCTCAATGACCCTGAGTATGTTCAATATTTAAAATGGCTAGGCAATATGATTCAAGGTGATTTCGGCACATCCATCATCAGAAAAGGGACGCCTGTTTCAGAACTGATTTTAGCACGGCTGCCCAACACACTCCTCTTGATGCTGGTGTCAACAATTTTGGCGCTGATCATTTCCATCCCATTCGGGGTAATTTCTGCAAAAAAACCTTATTCGAAGCTGGACTACGGCATTACATTTACTTCATTTATCGGTTTGGCAATCCCGAATTTTTGGTTCGGTTTGATTTTAATCATGGTGTTTGCCGTGAATCTCGGCTGGTTTCCAACCGGGGGAGTCGCCACCCTGAACTCAGATTTCAGTATAGTAGACCGGATTCATCATTTGCTTTTACCCGCTTTTGTGCTGGCGACAGCTGATATGGCAGGCTTAACGAGATATACAAGATCCAATATGCTTGATGTTTTAAATCAAGATTATATCCGGACTGCCAGGTCAAAAGGTTTCAAAGAGAATCGAGTATTATTTAAGCACGGCTTGCGGAATGCACTATTGCCTGTTATTACGATTTTCGGCTTAATGATTCCTTCCTTTATTGGCGGAGCGGTTGTCGTAGAGCAGATTTTCACTTGGCCGGGATTAGGAAAGCTGTTTGTCGATTCAGCATTCCAGCGCGATTATCCGGTTATCATGGCAATGACTGTGATCTCGGCGGTTCTTGTCGTTGTCGGAAACCTCATTGCAGACATCCTTTACGCGATTGTTGATCCGCGGATCGAATATTAAAAGGAGGGAAACAGAGATGTCAGAGCTGCAAACAACTCCCTCGCCGGAGATCAGGCTGAAAGAAAATATTTCGAAAAAGCCAGAAACAATGACAAAGATTTTCTGGGAAAAATTCTCGAAAAACAAACTGGCCATTTTAGGTGCCGTTATTCTTTTTATCATTATTATGTCGGCTGTTTTCGCCCCTTTAATTGCACCTTATCCCCAAGAGCAGCAAAGCCTGCTTGATAAATATAAGGCGCCGGGCCTTGAACATCTGATGGGAACGGATAAATTTGGACGTGATATTTTCAGCCGGATCCTATATGGAGCGCGTGTCTCTTTATTGGTTGGATTTGCGTCCGTAGTCGGTTCGATTTTGATCGGAACGGTTTTAGGAGCATTAGCCGGATATTTCAGAGGAATAGTGGATGCTGTCATTATGCGTGTAGTTGACATTGTGTTATCCATTCCTGATATTTTCTTGTTGATCACGCTGGTCACCATTTTCAAGCCGGGTGTGGACAAACTGATTTTAATTTTCTGTCTCACAGGATGGACCACAACAGCACGATTAGTAAGGGGAGAATTCTTGTCGCTCCGTTCAAGGGAATATGTTCTTGCTGCTAAAACAATTGGAACAAAAACGCACAAAATTATTTTTTCTCATATCCTCCCCAATGCGTTAGGACCGATTATTGTGTCAGCTACGCTGAAAGTAGGGTCTGTTATTCTAGCTGAATCGGCGCTAAGCTACTTAGGCTTTGGAATCCAGCCGCCAATCGCTAGCTGGGGGAACATGCTTCAAGACGCACAGAATTTCACAGTAATGATTCAAGCATGGTGGTACCCGTTATTTCCCGGGCTATTTATTTTAATGACCGTTTTATGCTTCAACTTTGTCGGTGATGGCCTGCGGGATGCGCTTGACCCGAAAAATATTAAATAAAAATGAATATCATATCTGTTATAAAATATCACCAAATCAGAAAAAAAGCAGGTCTCCTTTTGTCAGAAAATATACAAAGAGATCTGCTTTTTGTGATTCTTGCATAAAACCAGTGATTCCAGATTTCCTCAATCTCTTTGGAATAATTTCTCTATCCCTTGCCTATACTGTGGACAACAGTTTTTATAAAAGTGAGGGGTTAGAGATGTTATTTCTTCATGATGTGTGGGTCAATTGGTTTGAAGGGGAAGAAAATGGGTACAATGTATGCCACTTTCACGAATGGCGCAAGGAAGATACGGTTGAGCTTTTGGATCAGGTGCCGCTGTTAAGGGTGCCGTCAGTACTGTTTCATTACATAGAAAACGATTTGTCAGAGCTTCCGAAAGGTTTGCTTGAAGACGTACATCAGAAATCGTACATTCGGAAAAATCATGAGCGGACAAAGCTTGAGTATTGTTTTGTCGTAACAGACGGAATCGGCATTTTAGCTGTCGACACGATCGGCTACACGATCCCTGTCAGAAAAAGCCGTCTGATCCCAAGACAGGAGCAGCTCGTTTATGAAATGGTAAAAGATGTAGAGCCTGAAACATATGAATTTGAGCCAAAGAAGCTGGAATCCTCCAAGGAATATCACATCTTATCATTAGCACCAGAACATGTCAGAGGACTTACAAGAAAAGAACGGCAAATTAAGCAGCTGATGTTTATGGCGCTTGACCAATTAAAAGGGCTGAAAAACCGAGCGGAAATTGGCTACTGGTACACAGAGTGGAATCCGCATATGTATGAACAAATCAAAAGGATGAGCTTTGAAGAGATTTGGGACATGCTGTATAACGAAACAATTGAAGGCTGGTCGGACAAGCACCTAGCTTTTTGCGAAAACCTAATAAAAGGACAGCCTTTTTTCGAAAAGCTTTGGGAAATGGAAAACGAATCAAAGGTCAACTAAAAAAACCGCTCTATGCAAAGAGCGGTTTTTTGATTAGCGTCTTTTTCTTCCAAGACCCATGGCATTCTCCATTTTTTTCAGCATTTTGTTTGCTGTCCGGTTCGCTCGTTCCGCGCCTTCATCAAGAATCCGGTCTAATTCTTCAGATTCTATCAGCTCATAATAGCGGTCCTGGATCGGTTTTAATGCGTTCACCACGACTTCTGCCAAATCACCTTTAAACTCGCCGTAGCCTTTTCCTTTGTACTTTGCTTCAAGCTCTTCAATGGTCGTATTGCCGAGGATTGAATAAATTGTAAGAAGGTTGGAAACGCCCGGTTTGTTTTCCTTATCAAATTTAACAATGCCTTCAGAATCCGTTACAGCGCTTTTGATTTTCTTTTCAAGCTGCTTCGGCTCATCCAGCAGGGTAATATAAGCTTTCTGGTTCGGATCAGATTTGCTCATCTTCTTCAGCGGATCATTCAGAGACATGATGCGTGCACCGACTTTTGGAATTTTCACTTCCGGAATCGTGAAGATGTCGTTGTATTTTTTGTTGAAGCGTTCTGCGAGATTCCGCGTCAGCTCAAGGTGCTGCTTTTGATCCTCACCGACAGGCACAAGATCCGTTCCGTACAGCAGAATATCAGCGGCCATCAGCGGCGGATATGTTAACAGGCCGGAGACGACAGCTTCATTGCCTTTGGATTTGTCCTTAAATTGAGTCATCCGCTCAAGCTCGCCGATATATGCGACACACTGCATCATCCATCCGGCCTGCGCATGCGCGGGGACCTCTGATTGAATAAACAATGTTGCTTTTTCTGGATCAAGTCCGACAGCTAAGTAAAGCGCTGCGAGATTGCGGATATTCTTTCTAAGCTCAAGCCGGTCTTGAGGAACAGTTATCGCATGCTGATCGACGATGCAAAAATAGCTGTTATAATCATGCTGCAGTTCGACAAACTGCTTCATTGCACCGATATAGTTGCCGAGCGTCACTGAGCCGCTTGGCTGAATGCCTGAAAAAATCGTTTGTTTCATGAAAACATCAACCTCATTTCTTAAAACATAATAAAAAAGGCTCATTCTTCCCCTGTAAAAAAGGGACGAATGAACCGTGGTACCACCCTGATTATTCCATTAAAATGAAATCACTCTGACGTTTGTAACGGAGACTGCTCCGGCTGAGCCTACTTTTTTCCAGTTCGGTCAGCTGCTCCAAAGTCCATTCCACATTGCCCGTTATCTGCTCCCAGCACCGCAGACTCTCTTCAAACAGGTGAAATGTGTACTACTCTTTTTCATAGCAAGCTTTTCTTTTGATTGCTTCATTATAAATCAATTATAACCAATTGTCATCATGAAAAAACATTCTTTTTTCCAGTAAAATTGTAATAATATAAATAACACGGGTGCCGTAAAATCCTTAAATGATAACTGCTATCAGCGTAAAAACAGACAGATATTATATGTAAAAAGCAATATGGGCAGAAAACACATGAAAAAGTTTTTAATCAATTTATGCTTTAAATGGTAGAAGGATATTATGTTCATGGAAGAAAAACTAACGAAGTTTAAATATTTTAAATTGATAAAATAATATTGCAATAAATTATTTGTTTCATTATAATGAACTTGTTCACTCTATTGTTACAGCTTTTTTACAAAAATAATCAGAAAAGACGGAACAGAATAAAAGTTGTGGAAACTCAGGTTCATTTGTCTGATATTTCTGAGGATTTAGCCGTAAGGAGCTGAAAATTATTATTAGGGGGTTTGCGAATATGAAAAAACGTTGGTCGATTGTCACGTTGATGCTCATTTTCACTCTCGTGCTGAGCGCGTGCGGCTTTGGCGGCAGCGGATCAAACGGTGAAGGGAAAAAGGACAGTAAAGGAAAGACGACACTTAACATTAATATTAAAACTGAGCCGTTCTCCTTACATCCGGGATTGGCAAATGATTCAGTATCAGGCGGTGTTATCCGTCAGACTTTTGAAGGATTGACACGTATCAATGCAGATGGTGAGCCTGAAGAAGGCATGGCTTCTAAAATTGAAACGAGCAAGGACGGAAAGACATATACATTTACCATTCGTGATGGTGTGAAATGGTCTAATGGAGACCCTGTAACTGCACAAGATTTTGAATATGCTTGGAAATGGGCGCTTGACCCTAATAACGAATCACAATACGCTTACCAGCTCTACTACATAAAAGGTGCTGAAGCGGCGAATACCGGCAAAGGCAGCCTAGACGATGTGGCAGTAAAAGCTGTGAATGACAAAACGCTGAAGGTTGAATTAAATAACCCGACTCCATATTTCACTGAATTAACTGCGTTCTATACGTATATGCCGATCAATAAGAAAATTGCAGAGAAAAATAAAAAGTGGAATACAAATGCCGGAGATGATTATGTATCAAACGGGCCGTTCAAAATGACGGCATGGAAACACAGCGGTTCTATTACTCTCGAAAAAAATGACCAGTATTGGGATAAAGACAAAGTCAAACTGAAGAAAATCGATATGGTTATGATCAACAATAACAATACGGAACTAAAAAAATTCCAAGCTGGCGAACTTGATTGGGCCGGTATGCCGCTCGGACAGCTTCCGACAGAATCCCTGCCGACCCTGAAAAAAGACGGTTCTTTACATGTTGAGCCGATTGCAGGTGTGTATTGGTACAAATTCAACACTGAAGCTAAGCCATTAGACAACGTAAATATCCGTAAAGCTTTAACATATTCGCTTGACCGTCAGTCGATTGTTAAAAACGTTACGCAAGGAGAGCAAATTCCGGCAATGGCTGCAGTGCCGCCTACAATGAAGGGATTTGAGGATAACAAAGAAGGCTACTTCAAAGACAATGATGTCAAAACAGCAAAAGAATACCTTGATAAAGGCCTAAAAGAAATGGGCTTAAGCAAGGCATCTGATTTGCCAAAAATCAAATTGTCTTACAACACTGATGACGCACACGCGAAAATCGCTCAAGCAGTACAAGAAATGTGGAAGAAAAATTTAGGCGTTGATGTTGAGCTTGATAACTCAGAGTGGAATGTCTATATTGATAAGCTCCACAGCCAAGATTATCAAATCGGCCGTATGGGCTGGCTCGGCGACTTCAATGATCCCATCAACTTCCTTGAATTGTTCCGTGACAAAAACGGAGGAAATAACGATACAGGCTGGGAAAATCCGGAATTCAAAAAGCTTCTGAATCAGTCACAAACTGAAACAGATAAAACAAAACGTGCAGAGCTGCTGAAAAAAGCAGAAGGTATTTTCATTGATGAAATGCCGGTTGCCCCAATCTATTTCTATACTGATACTTGGGTACAGGATGAAAACCTAAAAGGTGTTATCATGCCAGGTACTGGTGAGGTTTATTTCAGAAACGCATATTTTAAATAAGGCTACGTCTGAAAATAAAAGACCTCAAGGTATATGGGGAGAAAAGCCCCATATACCTTTCTTACTGATGGAGTATAAAAATGTAAAAACCATGGAGGTGTTCCCCCTTGCTAAAATATATCGGAAGACGCTTAGTCTATATGATTATCACACTATTTGTGATTGTAACTGTGACATTCTTCTTAATGCAAGCAGCACCGGGCGGGCCATTTTCAGGTGAGAAAAAGCTTCCGCCTGAAATTGAAGCAAATTTAAATGCGCATTATGGCTTGGACAAGCCGCTGTTTGTACAATATGTCAGTTATTTGAAATCAGTTGCAATGTGGGATTTCGGACCGTCATTTAAATATAAAGGTCAGAGTGTTAACGACCTGATCAGTTCAGGTTTCCCCGTTTCATTTACTCTTGGAGCAGAAGCTATTCTCCTCGCTTTAGCGTTAGGTGTATTGTTTGGGGTCATTGCAGCCCTTTACCATAATAAGTGGCAGGATTATACCGTCGCGATTTTAACAATATTTGGTATTTCGGTTCCGAGCTTTATCATGGCGGCTGTTCTGCAATATGTGTTCTCCATGAAGCTTGGGCTGTTTCCGGTCGCGGGGTGGGATTCCTGGGCATACACCTTTTTGCCTTCAATCGCACTTGCTTCCATGCCGATGGCGTTTATTGCCAGACTTTCCCGTTCAAGCATGATCGAAGTGTTAAACAGTGATTATATCCGCACAGCGAAAGCGAAAGGGCTGTCCCGCCCAGCGGTTACAGTGCGGCACGCCATTCGAAACGCGCTTTTGCCGGTTGTTACATATATGGGCCCGATGGCCGCACAGGTCTTAACGGGGAGCTTCATTATTGAAACCATTTTTGGGATTCCGGGGCTTGGTGCACACTTCGTCAACAGTATTACAAACCGTGATTATACGGTCATTATGGGTGTAACGGTGTTCTTCAGTGTCATCCTGCTATTGTGTGTATTAATCGTAGATGTGTTATACGGCATTATTGATCCAAGAATCAAGCTTTCCAAAGCAAAGAAAGGAGCCTAGGCCATGCAGAACATTCCAAAAAACATGTTTGAACCAGCCGCAGCGAATGCCGGCGATGCAGAAAAAATAAGTAAAAAGAGCCTTTCCCTCTGGAAAGATGCGATGCTTCGCTTCCGCAGCAATAAGCTTGCAATGGTCGGGCTTATCATTATCGTACTTATTATCCTTATGGCAATTTTTGCGCCGATGTTCTCAAGGTATGATTATTCAACTACTAATCTCTTAAATGCGGATAAGCCGCCTTCAAAAGATCACTGGTTCGGAACAGATGATCTTGGACGGGACATTTTCGTCCGTACATGGGTAGGGGCGCGAATCTCAATCTTTATCGGTGTTGCAGCCGCTGTTCTTGATTTGCTGATCGGTGTCATTTGGGGGAGCATTTCAGGCTTCCGCGGAGGCAGAACGGACGAAATCATGATGCGTATCGCTGATATCCTTTGGGCAGTTCCTTCATTATTAATGGTTATCTTACTGATGGTTGTTCTTCCGAAAGGTCTATTTACGATTATTATTGCCATGACGATTACAGGCTGGATTAATATGGCCAGAATCGTGCGCGGACAAGTGCTGCAGCTGAAGAATCAGGAGTATGTGCTTGCTTCACAGACACTGGGTGCAAAAACATCCCGTCTTCTGTTTAAACATATCGTGCCAAACGCAATGGGTTCTATTTTGGTCACGATGACACTGACAGTTCCTACTGCAATTTTCACAGAAGCCTTTTTAAGCTATTTGGGACTTGGTGTTCCGGCTCCGCTGGCAAGCTGGGGAACGATGGCTTCTGACGGATTGCCTGCATTGACCTATTATCCGTGGCGTTTATTCTTCCCTGCCGGATTTATCTGCATTACAATGTTTGGTTTCAACGTTGTCGGCGACGGATTAAGAGACGCATTGGATCCTAAGTTACGTAAATAAGGGAGTGATACGGGTGACACGCCTATTAGAAGTAAAAGATTTAGCAATTTCATTTAAAACATATGGCGGAGAGGTCCAGGCGATCCGCGGAGTGAATTTCCATCTGGATAAAGGGGAGACGCTGGCCATTGTTGGAGAATCAGGTTCCGGAAAAAGTGTAACCTCTCAAGCGATTATGAAGCTGATTCCAATGCCTCCGGGTTATTTCAAACGCGGTGAGATCCTGTTTGAAGGAAAGGATCTGGTGCCGCTGTCCGAAAAAGAAATGCAAAATGTCCGGGGAAAAGAGATCGGCATGATATTCCAAGATCCGATGACCTCTTTAAATCCAACGATGAAGGTCGGTAAACAAATTACGGAAGTGCTTTTTAAACACGAAAAGATCTCAAAGGAAGCGGCTAAAAAACGCGCGGTTGAACTGCTGGAATTAGTCGGTATCCCAATGCCGGAAAAGCGGGTGAACCAATTTCCGCACGAATTTTCAGGCGGGATGAGGCAGCGGGTTGTCATTGCCATGGCGCTTGCAGCGAATCCGAAGCTTCTGATCGCCGATGAGCCGACAACTGCTCTTGATGTAACGATTCAAGCGCAAATTTTGGAATTAATGAAGGATTTGCAAAAGAAAATTGACACGTCCATCATCTTTATCACACACGATCTTGGTGTTGTGGCTAACGTTGCTGACCGGGTCGCTGTCATGTACGCGGGACAGATTGTAGAAACCGGTACGGTAGACGAAATCTTCTACGATCCGAGACATCCGTACACTTGGGGGCTTCTTGCATCCATGCCGACACTGGAAAGTTCAGGAGAGGAAGAGCTGACTGCCATTCCGGGCACGCCGCCTGATTTGACAAACCCGCCAAAAGGAGATGCTTTTGCCCTGCGGAGCTCTTACGCGATGAAAATCGATTTTGAACAGGAGCCGCCAATGTTTAAGGTATCCGATACTCATTATGTCAAATCGTGGCTGCTTCATCCTGACGCGCCAAAGGTAGAGCCGCCTGAAGCGGTAAAAGCGAAAATGCGTAAACTGGCAAACACGTTTGAAAAACCTGTCTTAGTGAGAGAAGGTGAATAAATTGACTGAAAAACTATTAGAAATCAAACATTTAAAACAGCACTTTGTCACGCCGAGGGGAACGGTTAAGGCTGTAGATGATTTATCATTTGATATCTATAAAGGTGAAACATTAGGGCTGGTTGGTGAATCTGGCTGCGGTAAATCGACAACAGGCCGAAGCATTATCAGGCTGTACGAAGCAACCGATGGTGAGGTGCTGTTTAACGGTGAAAATGTGCACGGGAAAAAATCGCGGAAAAAGCTGCTGGAATTCAACCGCAAAATGCAGATGATTTTCCAAGACCCATATGCATCCCTGAATCCGAGAATGACAGTTGCTGATATTATTGCTGAAGGCCTTGATATTCATAAGCTGGCAAAAACGAAAAAAGAGCGGATGCAACGAGTTCATGAACTATTGGAAACAGTGGGATTGAACAAGGAACACGCGAACCGCTATCCTCATGAATTTTCCGGCGGCCAGCGCCAAAGAATCGGGATTGCCAGAGCGCTTGCTGTTGATCCGGAATTCATTATCGCGGATGAGCCGATTTCCGCTTTGGATGTATCCATTCAAGCGCAGGTCGTGAATTTAATGAAAGAACTGCAAAAAGAAAAAGGGCTCACATACTTGTTTATTGCCCACGATTTATCGATGGTCAAATACATCAGTGACCGCATTGGCGTCATGTATTTCGGGAAACTGGTTGAGCTTGCGCCGGCAGATGAGCTTTATGAAAATCCGCTTCACCCATATACAAAATCATTGCTTTCTGCGATTCCGCTTCCTGATCCGGACTATGAGAGAAATCGCGTTCGCCAGAAATATGATCCGTCTGTCCATCAATTAAAGGATGGGGAAACGATGGAATTCCGTGAAGTCAAACCGGGACATTTTGTGATGTGCACGGAAGCCGAATTTAAAGCTTTTTCATGATTCATCAATCCTTCAAGAGATTTCTCTTGAAGGGTTTTTTTGCGTCCTCATAGAAAGTGAGAATGATAACATTTACAATTAGAGGAAAAAGCGGAGGCGAAATACGATTCAATTTCTGCATAACAAAAATGTTTTTGCGCTATTGCTGTCTCAATCTTTTCAATCTTTAGCAGGAGTCCTCGTCACAATCGTTTTAATGGTCCGGGTCTATCAAATGACTGACTCCGTTTTTTTGGCGGGCCTTATTTTATCGTTCATGTCGTTTGCGAGTATAGCAGCAAGCTTTTGCGTCTCTCCGGTGCTTCGCATTCTCGGTTTTAAAAAGGTGCTTGCGGGAGCGAATCTGCTGAGAGCGGTCTTTACAATCCTGATGGCATACAGCGTCACTCATCACGGACAGGCATTCTTTTGGATTACGCTGCTGTTTGTGTTTTGTTTTTCCTTCGCGGGCGCTTTTTTTCAGCCGGCAAGATTTGCGCTGCTGCCGATTATTGTACCAAAGAAGCAATATGTAAAAGCGAATGGTGTGATCTCCCTCTCGAATCAATTGTTCTTAACAGCAGGCTGGGGCCTTGGAGGCCTTCTGACGTACGCCGTCCCTTTTGAACTCGTTGTCGGCGCTGCCATTTGCCTGTTTGTTCTATCGGGAGCTTCCATCAGTGTGCTGCATGTAAATGAAGAAGAGGCTGCAGGAACTGCTGAAACAGCATCTGTCAGAAGTATATGGAAGGATTTAATGATCATCCCTATTGTAAGAGACATTACTGTAATGGACATGATAGAAGCTTTGGCGGGTTCCGTATGGTCATCTGCTATTCTCCTCGCATTTACTGCGGCTGTTTTGCATGAAACAGAGGTGTGGTGGGGGATGTTTAACGCTTCCTATTTTATAGGCGCAATTGTCGGCAGTGTGATTGCCATTCGTTTTTCTTCTTTTTTTGAGCGGAATATGGGCTATGCCATTATGTTCAGCTCGCTTGTAATGTCGGCGCTGACCCTTTTGTTTTCATTTTCTCCAGTCCCATTTGTATGCGCTCTGGCTTGTGCTGCAATGGGGCCTTTTTATCAGGTGCGTGATATTTGCCAGGAAACCATGCTGCAGGAGGTTATTCCCGAGCAGAAACGAATCGGAATCATGGCTGCAAAAAATGCGATTTTGACTCCTTGGTCAGGCGTCACCTACTCCATTATGGGGCTAGTGGCTGATGCTGCTGGTGCGAAAATAGCTTTTATCGCGGCTGCTACATTATATATCATGACATTTCTGATTGCACTGGCGCAGCCCCGCCTGATTCATTACAGGCGGGAAAATCGAGTTCAATGAGAAACACTTCAAAATGAACGGAGCAGCTGGCTCCGTTTTGCTGAAAAAAAAATGAAACCATGGCGGAAGTTCGCACGTCTTTATAGATGTAAGGCTGTTTAAACAAGAAGAAATGGGGTATATCTAAAAGTATGAAGACAACGAACTCATAAGGAGCAAATCAATGAACTGGTATGAAAAGCTTAGCGAGTACTTTCCAATTGAAGAAATGAAATCAAAAGCGCATATGGAAGCTCTTCTGAAAGAGCGAAGCGATATTTATCATAAAGATGAAGGCAAACATCATATTTTAATGTTTGCGGAATTCGATTCTTTTATCTTCGTTGATTATCTGTATGTGTCTAAGGATGCAAGAGGGCAGGGGCTTGGCGGCAAATTGATCGCGAAGCTGAAAAAGAAAAATAAGCCCATATTGCTCGAGGTGGAACCTGTGGATGAAGATGATACTGATACAGAAAAACGCCTGAGGTTTTATCAAAGAGAGCATTTCAAGCATGCTCAGTCAATTGGGTACCGGCGCCGGTCATTGGCTACGAATGAAGTAAACAAGATGGAGATTCTGTACTGGTCACCAAAAACAGAATCAGAAGAAGAAATTCTTGAAGCCATGAAACAAACATATGAAAACATTCATACTTATAAAGACGAGAAATGGTACGGGGAATCGTACGAAAAAACGGATGAAGTCCTGAAACTCATTGATGAAGAAAAACAAAAAAATATTTTCGATCAGTTAAGCTAATTGAGAATTAGAACATATCATGAACATTAAAAATTTGCTGGATTGACACATTTTTTTCTTAGGATACTGTTCACACTTACTTTTTTATAGTATAATACCTGTAAAGATTCCTTTTTTAGAGTAATTTCAATTTAAGAATAAAATAGATGTTCATCCTACTAATTAGAGGAGTGAAGATGAATGGTTACACTATACACATCACCAAGCTGTACTTCATGCAGAAAGGCGAGAGCGTGGCTCGAGGAGCACGATATTCCATTTGTAGAAAGAAACATTTTCTCTGAACCTTTATCAATTGATGAAATAAAACAAATTCTTCGAATGACTGAGGATGGAACAGATGAAATCATCTCAACCCGTTCAAAAGTATTCCAAAAACTGAATGTGAACGTTGAATCTATGCCGCTGCAAGATTTGTACCGCTTGATCAACGAGCATCCAGGTTTGCTTCGCCGTCCGATCATCATTGACGAAAAACGTTTGCAGGTCGGATATAACGAAGACGAAATCAGACGTTTCCTGCCAAGAAAAGTTCGCTCTTTCCAATTAAGAGAAGCACAGCGTTTGGCAAACTAATAGATCGTATCATCAAAAGAAGGCTGAGTCATCAGCCTTCTTTTATTATTTTTCAACCTGCTGGTAATAAATGCTCGCAAGAATGACAAACGCAACCGTCAAAATGGGGAGGAGCGTTTCAACTGTGTCGTGCTGCGCCATAAAAAGCGACAGCTTTTTGTCTCTGACAATCATTTCTCCGCCAGTATAAGCAAGCAGCCCGCTTCCCGCGTAAATCAGAAGCGGTATTTTCTCTAGTGCAATATGGATGAGTTTGCTGCCCCAAATAATAACCGGAACCGATACACACAAACCTATAACAACGAGAGAAAACTCACCGTGTGATGCTCCCGCAACTGCGATGACGTTGTCCAGCGACATAAAGAGATCTGCAAGCACAATCGTTCGTATCGCTCTCCACAGGGAGGTGCTGCTTTTAATGTGTTTCGTGTCTTTTTTTTCAATCAGCAGCTGATATCCTAAATACAGCAGGAAAATTCCGCCGGCGCACTGCAAGAACGGAATGTTCAAAAGATATACTGCTGCACTTGTTAATCCGATTCTCATGGCAACGGCAATAAATGTTCCGAGAATAATGGCTTGCTGTCTTTGCTTGTCCGGCAAATGTCTGCTGGCCATGGCAATAACAACCGCGTTATCTCCGCCGAGGATCAGGTCAATCCCAACAATGACAAGCAGAGAAATCAGATAGTCATGCTCCATGAAGCGGCACCTCGCTTTCAGTCCTTCGCTTGTACTACTACTATATGAGACAGGTCATATTTTATGATATCAGCCGCCTGATCTGCCGTTTTTTAGGCAAAGGTGCATTTTTATTTCTTTTGTGACTGTTTTATCATAAAATAGAAATACAAAGGAATTCACACTGGCCTTGGTTAAGGTTAAGATGTGGACGGAATGGGTAAAGTGTAGTAAAGTACAATTAATCGGGAGCTTAGATGTCCCTTCAACATCTTATATAGAAGGGAAGGTTGGCAAATGGAAATTGAAAGAATTAACGAGCATACAGTAAAATTTTATATGTCTTACGGAGATATTGAAGATCGCGGTTTTGACAGAGAAGAAATTTGGTATAACCGTGAGCGCAGTGAAGAACTTTTCTGGGAAGTCATGGATGAAGTTCATGAAGAAGAGGAATTCGCTGTGGAAGGCCCACTTTGGATTCAAGTTCAGGCACTGGACAAAGGATTAGAAATCATCGTCACAAAAGCCCAGCTTTCCAAAGACGGACAAAAGCTCGAACTGCCGATTCCTGAGGATAAAAAGCAAGAACCAGCATCTGAGGATCTTGACGCCTTGCTGGATGATTTCCAGAAAGAAGAGCAAGCCGTCAATCAGGAAGAGAAGGAGCAAAAGCTTCAATTTGTCTTGCGATTTGGCGATTTTGAGGATGTTATTTCTCTATCTAATTTGAACGTTAACGGAAGCAAAACGACTTTATATTCGTTTGAGAACCGATATTATTTATATGTAGATTTTTGCAATATGACTGATGAAGAGGTTGAAAATCAGCTAAGCATCCTGCTGGAGTACGCAAATGAATCCTCAATCAGCATACACCGTCTTGAAGAGTACGGCAAGCTGATTATTTCAGAGCATGCTCTAGAAACGATAAAAAAACACTTTGCATCATAGCAAACCGATTTCCTTCCGGAAATCGGTTTTTTTTATGCACGAAAATGCCATTTTAGAGATGTGAAAAATCAAAAACATATAGACAAGCGGAAAATACAGCGAACAGGAGTTGATCATCTTTTCCAGAAAGTATACTTCATCTGGAAAGGAGAGATGACAATTGTTTAGTGCTGTGACTGAAGACGGCCAAATGTTCCACCTTCTAGGCGCTCAGCAAAACCAGAAATTAAAGCAGAGACGGTTCTTCTGTCCGGTATGCGGGGGAGAGCTAGCTGTGAAGCTCGGACTTCAAAAAGCGCCGCATTTTGCCCATAAACAGAACAAATCCTGCTCCATAGACATCGAACCGGAAAGCGCCTACCACTTAGAAGGAAAAAGACAGCTGTATGTATGGCTGAAAACACAACGGGCTTCACCAATATTGGAGCCGTTTATAAGGACAATCAACCAAAGACCGGACGTCATGGCAAGAATCAAGGAGCATATGCTTGCTGTTGAATATCAATGCGCCAATATCGCTCCAGATGTCTTTCAAAAGCGGACAGAGGGCTTCAAACAAGAAGGAATCATCCCGCAGTGGATTATGGGATACAGCCGCTTAAAACGGACTGCTTCGTCCTTTTATCAGCTTTCAGCTTTTCATTGGCAGTTTATCAATGCAAGTCCATACAGAGAACTGATATGTTATTGTCCTGAAAGGCGTTCTTTTCTCCGGCTCAGCCACATCATTCCATTCTACACAAACCATTCTTATTCCTCAGTCCAAACGATCCCTATCCATCGTGCAGGTGCAGGCGATCTTTTTTTCACTGAACCGAAACCCTCAATTCAATATTCAGGCTGGACGAAAGCGATTCACCGTTTTCGCCATAAACCCCATCGGTTTAACTCAAAGGAAATAAATCGCCTTAGGCTGCTGTTTTATGAGAAGCAGCAGACGCCTTTTTCTTTTCTGCCAACTGAAGTGTTTGTTCCTGTTAGAAAAGGGGCAGTTTTTAAGAGTCCGGTTTTTGTGTGGCAAGGGTTTCTTTATTTGTTTATGACGGATCTTGGAGATAAACGTGCGCCAATTCGTTTTTCAGCCGTTTTGCAGCAGTGCAAACTGCACATTTATAATAAGAACATTGCACTCAGGTTTGAATGCAGCGAAGAGTGTCTTTCAGAAGCGGTTAAACAGTATATTGATTTTTTGTGCAAGAAGGGATTTTTAAGGGAGACTCAGAAAGAAGTATATGTGCTGAATCAGCCTGCAGGCGGCATACACTCCATGCAGGATCTCATAGAAAGAGACCGCAGCTGTTTTATAGAATGAGTTTGTCTTATTTGGCTCACCCTAAGACAAAGGTGGTGGGCAGGCTGTGAAAGGCACAAAAGGAAAGGTTTTTCGTGTTTTTACTGCTTTTTTGGCATTCGTTCTCTTCATTACTGCATATGATTTGACAAAAGGCAGTGAAAAACCGGAAGATATTCACAACACAAGTTTATTGAGAAACAGCTGTTTTTTCAATTGGCTTGAATCAAAGAAGACGAGGGGGATCACCATGGCTGAGGAAAAAAAAGCAAACCAACTGCCTGACAGAAGTGAGGTAAAGGCAGAAGACACATGGAGACTTGAGGATATTTTTCCTAGTGATGAGGCCTGGAATAAAGAATTTCAAGCTGTAAAAGAATTAATTCCGAATTTATCTAAGTATAAAGGAAAGCTGGCAGATTCAGCTGATCATTTATACGAGGCTCTTACGTATCAAGATAAAGTGATGGAGCGGCTGGGTAGGCTGTACACATATGCGCATATGCGCTCAGACCAGGATACTGGGAACTCCTTTTACCAGGGGCTGAATGACAAGGCGGGAAACCTGTATACACAGGCCGCAAGCGCGACAGCTTATTTGGTTCCGGAGATTTTATCCATAGAAGAAGACAAACTGCAGCAGTTCATTCTTGAAAAAGAAGAATTAAAGCTGTACTCTCATGCGATTGAGGAGATTACAAAGGAACGTCCGCATGTGCTGAGCGAGAAGGAAGAGGCGCTGCTTGCTGAAGCTTCCGAGGTACTGGGGTCATCTTCAAATACATTCAGCGTGTTAAATAACGCAGATATTACGTTCCCGTCCATTAAAGACGAAGATGGGAATGAAAAACAGATCACTCACGGCAATTTTATTAATTTCTTGGAAAGTGAAAACCGTGAAGTCCGCAAAAATGCGTTTGACGCAGTGTATAAAACGTACGGACAATATAAAAACACAATGGCCACGACGCTAAGCGGCACTGTGAAAAAGGACAACTTCTACGCGAGAGTGAAAAAGTACAAGTCCGCGCGTGAGGCTGCGCTTTCTAACAACAGTATTCCTGAGGAAGTATACGATAACCTTGTTAAGACGATTAATAAGCATTTGCCGCTCCTGCACCGCTATATTGCGCTAAGAAAGAAAGTGCTTGAGCTTGATGAAGTGCATATCTATGACCTGTATACACCGCTTGTGAAAGATGCTGGGATGAAGGTGACATACGAGGAAGCCAAAGATTACATGCTGAAAGGCCTCGCACCTTTAGGGGAAGAATATGCCTCTATCCTAAAAGAAGGACTGGAAAACCGCTGGGTGGACGTTTACGAGAATAAAGGCAAACGCAATGGGGCTTATTCATCAGGAGCTTACGGCACGAATCCGTATATTTTGATGAACTGGCATAATAACGTCAATAATCTCTTTACGCTCGTGCACGAGTTTGGACATTCCGTACACAGCTACTATACGAGAAAGCACCAGCCTTATCCATACGGCAATTATAGTATCTTTGTCGCGGAAGTTGCCTCTACGACAAATGAAGCGCTCCTTGGCGAATATTTGCTGAACAATTTAGAGGATGAAAAACAGCGCTTATATATTCTCAACCATATGCTTGAGGGCTTCAGGGGAACGGTTTTCAGACAAACGATGTTCGCTGAATTTGAACATCTGATCCATACAAAGGCGCAAGAAGGCGAGCCGCTTACACCTGAGCTTCTGACAAATGTCTATTACGACCTGAATAAAAAGTATTTTGGAGACGGCATGGTGATTGATAAGGAAATCGGCCTTGAATGGTCGCGTATTCCGCACTTCTATTACAATTACTATGTGTATCAGTATGCGACAGGGTACAGCGCTGCCCAAGCATTAAGCAGCCAGATTTTGAAGGAAGGAAAGCCGGCGGTTGACCGTTATATTGACTTCCTGAAAGCGGGAAGCTCACAATACCCGATTGATGTCCTGAAAAAAGCGGGTGTTGATATGACGTCTCCAGAGCCAATCGAAGCCGCGTGCAAAATGTTTGAAGAAAAACTTGATGAAATGGAAGAGCTGCTGATGAAAGTCAAGCAGTCTTAAAAAAGTAAGCCTGTGCGGAAATGACGCACAGGCTTTTTTAAAACCCTTTAAAGGTTTTCCGGTGATTCAAGCGGTAGAGGGTAAACAAAATAGACAGAAACAGCAGAGGAGAGGTAATATAAAGCGGCAGCATATGCATCATGCCTAAGATATTCAAGCAGAAAAAAACAGCAATGCACACAATTGAGATCAAAGTAGACATCATGGCGGTCCTCCTCGTCCTTTTTCCTTATAAGGATATGAGTGAATGCACTTCGTTATGTTTTGTGACAAAAATATGAACATTAAGCATAGAGGTTGTCAAAAGTCGACATCTTTTGTTATCATAAGGATGTGAAATTGATCACAAACAAACATTACCCCTTTGTTTGACCGTGAAAAATTTCTCCCATCCCCTTTGTTGTCGTTAAGACATATGAAACCGCGCTTATCCCGGCGCGGTTTCTTTAGTGCTAAAAACAGAACGTATGTTTGGTTCGGGGCGTAAAAAAACAGCCTCAAGCATATGCACGCCTGCGGCTATTTTTCACATGATTGATATTCATCAGAATAAGTGCTGAGAGACTTCCAAAACATTCCGTGTTTGGCTTCCACTTTGGCAACCTTTTTAGCAAACGCCAGTTTTTTCATTTCTTTTTCTACCTCTTCAAGGCTCAGGTCATATACAAGAGCAATTTCCTTCGAGGCAACGAAGCGGAAATATTCAATAAAACATTCTAAAGGCGGTGTTTCCGACGGCTTCGGCTCGTCGCCAAGCATCTCAAATAAAATTTCTTCATATACATCATATGAGTAGCTGCCAGGAACTTTAAGCCCTTCATCCTCATGCTGCGTATTAAAAAACGTCAGTGTCGGATTAACAGAAACATCCATCTCAGCAGCAATTTTCATGTCACATTGAAGCGCCTTGACCGCACTTTGAGAATGCAGATCTTTTTTGAATTCTTCAAGATCGAGACTTGTATTTTCAGCAATCTCCAAAAGCACGTTTTCATCCGTAATATTTTTCTTTGAAACAAATAGGCTCTCCTGCATATTTCTGAGAAATTGCATGCCGGCTTTTCGTCCTTGCAATTCGGCTGCTTTAAAAGCGAGAGCAGCCATATAAGGCGATGAAAGCGGCTGATCCTGTTCGAACCAGACATTGCCGTCACATGACATGCCAGAGCGGCTCGCGATCTTTTCCCATGCTTCTGCGAGAAGATGCTTTTTTCGCTTTTTATTTAAAGCGGTAAGGCTTGCGGAAGCGATAATGCGTAAGGTGAAAAAACGTCCGTATCTGATTTTCAGCTTTTTGATGACGGGCTCTAAGGACCAGCATTCAGGACATAAAGGGTCTACAAACATATAAATTTCAAGCGGTTTTTTTGGATGACCGTGGCAATGGGCGAAGTATAGCTCATGCTGATAGTTTGTCAAGATGATCGATCCTCCGCTTCCGTTTGATTCACCATATGCCTTGCTGTCAACTCCAGCCGGCCAAACAAAAACTCACGAATTTCGCCCTCCAGCCCTACATGGTCCATTGCGTCCTTCATACAGCTGAGCCACGCATCAGCTCTCTCGTTTGTAATTGGAAAGGGAAGATGCCTTGCTCTGAGCATAGGATGGCCGTGCTCCTCAGTATAAAGCGGAGGCCCGCCTAAATACTGAGTTAAGAATTGCTTCTGTTTCCTGGCGGTTTCTGTCAAATCGCTTGGAAAAATCGGCTTCAGCAAAGGATGAGACGCGACACGCTCATAAAAAGTATCAACAAGTTGCGATAGAAGTTCCTCTCCAATCGCTTCATAAGGTGCGTTAAACGATTGTCCCATGTTGACTACTCCTTTAAATATGGCTAATAGGAATCATAAATCCTATTGCAAAAAGTAATTTTCTGTATTTCATTGTTTCATCTAGATTTATTTTAGCAACAAGGCATCATTTCTACAAACAAACTGCCTTTTATGCGTTTGATGACTCATTTCGGCTGACAGCCGGGGTTTGTATTTCATATCATATCACATAAAAATCAGGAATGCGTAAGATTTCACTTCGCAAAAAAACCAGAGGGAAAGAGCACCTCTGGTTACGCGTAATAAGCTGAAGTTATTTTTTTTACATAGTTTTGCGTTTCTTGGAAAGGAGGAATGCCTCCGTATCGGTCAACATTCCCCGGTCCGGCGTTGTAAGCCGCTAATGCCATAGACACATTGCCGTCGTATTTATCCAGCATTTGTTTTAAATATTTCGTTCCGCCCTCCACATTTTGCTGCGGATCAAGCGGATTGGAAACGCCAAGTGAGCTTGCTGTTGACGGCATCAGCTGCATGAGGCCCATCGCACCTGCTCCGCTGACCGCTTTTGCATTAAAGCCTGATTCCTGTTTGATGACGGCGCGGATCAGTTTTTCATCAACGCCATATTTATCAGCGGCTTTTTTAATCGTACTGTCAATAGAAAAGTCTCCCGAACTGATCTGATTTGCTTCATGTTTGTTTGAAGCTGAATCTGCAGCAGCTGTTTCAGTGCTTTCTGCCGCTTTTGTGACTGAACCTGAATTGCTGCTCGTATATGAGTTAAGCCCATACGCTGAAAGCAGTGACGGCGCTGTTGTATTCGCGCTGTTCAGCATGCTGAGCGGGCTTGGCGATGAAGAAGGTGCTGATTGCTGAGATGTCAGACCGTTTGTATATTGGCTGAGCAAAGAGCTAAAACTTGAAAGCGGGCTTTCCGTATTCTGAGTGTCCGAGCTGCTGCGTGCATTAGATATGGACTGTAGTGCCTGAAGCTGAAGTAAAGCTGCCCAATTCGTTACATTCACGATGTCATTCCACCTTATATAGACTTTCGTTTTTCTTCATAAAAACGCAGAATTTTATTTTTGGTTTCGCGCTGAGGAATGCTGAATTGCTGAAGCAGCTTCTCGAAAGCTTTTCTGCCCTCATGCCAATCCGCCGCCTCAAATTCAATTTCATAGTCCTCTTTATTTAAATATCGGCTGTGGTCTAAAACTATTAAGCCTTTTTCTGTTTCTTTTTCCGCACGGTTTGTTGCTAAAGATCCAAAGTATTGAATGGCATCCGTATCGATCTGAAGCTTGTGCAGCTGGTCCTTCACAGGGCCCTCGGGAACTGAAAATCCAGCGAGATCTGATACCTCTGAAAGCTGCTGGTGCGTTTCCAGAAGCCCCACATCAGCCGGCTCCTTTAATGTAAGGACATACTTTCCGTTTTTTCTGCGGATACGAAGCGCAGCTTGTTTTTGTTTCAGCGCGAAGCTGTCTGTATCAAAATAATGATTCTTTTGATCTGTAAAATCTTTTTCTGTCAGCTGGAGTGCCGCTGCTATGTTTTTGAATTCTTGTTTGGTCAGCATGTTTTTAAATTCGATTTCAATTTCTTGGCTCATAATGCTCTTCCTTTCCGCCCTGTAAATCTTATTTTTACTATTATCTCTTTAGATGTTAGGTTTATCAATATCGAGCTCGATATGATAAAATGAATCTGTACTTTGTTTAAAAAAGGAGATCATTATGCAAAACAGAATCGAAATTTTGAATGCAACATTATCGGATGATCAGCTTCGCCTTGCCTGTCAGACAGAAGGAAACGAAGCGAAACGCAAGCCGTCAGGTCAAATGCTTGTTGATTCTGACCACTTTGCTTTTGTATACATACTTGAATTAGCTGATTCTTTTGAATATGTCATTATAAAGGAACATGTATGGCCAGAACTGAAGCAGGCCCATGCACAAAAAACACCGGTTGTTTTAGAGGCAGGAGACCAAACAATTGAACTGGCAGGCCTGCATGAGGAGCTGGAATATCTTTTAGAAAATATAAAAGATAATGCAAACTATGGAGAAGAAATGGAAGAAAAAGTGAAACGCGTGTTTTTATAGAAACTGGTTCGGAATTGGGGGATGTATGATGGATGACAAACAATGGGAGCGTTTTTTAGTGCCGTATCGCCAGGCTGTCGAAGAGTTGAAAGTGAAGCTCAAGGGGATCCGCACACTATATGAATACGAGGACGACCATTCACCGATCGAATTTGTGACCGGACGCGTCAAGCCTGTGGCCAGCATACTTGAAAAAGCGAGACGGAAAAGCATACCGCTGCATGAAATTGAAACCATGCAGGACATTGCTGGCCTTAGAATCATGTGCCAATTTGTCGATGACATCCAAATCGTAAAAGAGATGCTTTTTGCCAGAAAAGATTTCACCGTTGTGGATCAGAGGGATTATATTGCGGAACATAAAGAGAGCGGATACCGATCATACCATCTTGTTGTGCTGTACCCTTTGCAGACGGTATCCGGAGAAAAGCATGTTCTCGTAGAAATACAGATCCGTACACTGGCGATGAATTTTTGGGCGACCATTGAGCATTCATTGAATTATAAATACAGCGGAAACATTCCTGAAAAAGTAAAACTAAGGCTTCAGCGCGCTTCTGAAGCGGCTTCCCGGCTTGATGAAGAGATGTCGGAGATCAGGGGTGAAGTACAGGAAGCTCAAGCTGCCTTTTCAAGAAAGAAAAAAGGAAGCGAGCAACAATAGGTAAAGGGGAAGAAGAGCATGAAATTTGCCGTATCATCAAAAGGAGATCAAGTTTCTGATACGCTGAAAAGCAAAATACAGGCGTATTTATTGGATTTTGATATGGAACTGGATGAAAATGAACCGGAAATCGTTATTTCAGTCGGAGGCGACGGAACGCTTTTGTATGCTTTTCACAGATACAGCGACCGCTTGGACAAAACAGCATTTGTCGGCGTTCACACAGGTCATCTGGGTTTTTATGCCGACTGGGTTCCTCATGAAATTGAAAAACTTGTTCTTGCCATCGCGAAAACGCCGTATCATACAGTCGAATATCCGCTTCTCGAAGTCATTGTGACCTATCACGAAAACGAGCGGGAAGAAAGATACTTAGCTTTGAATGAATGTACGATTAAAAGCATCGAAGGAAGCCTTGTTGCTGATGTGGAAATCAAAGGGCAGCTCTTTGAAACCTTCCGGGGCGACGGCCTCTGCCTGTCAACTCCATCAGGCAGCACAGCCTACAATAAGGCGCTGGGCGGAGCGATTATCCATCCGTCTATCAGGGCGATCCAGCTTGCGGAAATGGCTTCAATTAATAACCGCGTGTTCCGTACGGTGGGGTCACCTCTGCTTCTCCCATCCCATCATGATTGCATGATTAAGCCGAGAAACGAAGTTGACTTTCAAGTGACGATTGACCACTTAACCCTTCTCCATAAGGATGTAAAGTCGATCCGCTGCCAAGTTGCATCCGAAAAAGTGCGGTTTGCGAGATTCCGTCCGTTTCCATTTTGGAAAAGAGTCCAGGATTCGTTTATTGGAAAAGGTGAATAGAAAGAGGACATATCGTGGAGCATTTTTTTATCAGAAAGAACATTACTTCCGCTGAGGACGGGATGACTGTAAAGGAATATGCCAGTGAACTGGGAATTTCAAAACGTCTGCTGACCGATATTAAGTTTGGCGGGGGCGACCTGCAGATTAACGGTGAGCATGTGACGGTCAAATACGTTTTGAAAGAGGGAGATCTTCTTATCGTGAAGTTTCCTGAGGAGCAGGTGAGCGAGACGCTGTTGGCAGAGCCTGTTCCGCTCGATATCCTTTATGAGGATGAACATGTGCTTGTGATAAACAAGCAGCCGTATGTGTCATCAATCCCTTCGAGAGAGCACCCCTCCGGCAGCATTGCCAATGGAATTATTGATCATTATCAAACAACCGGAGTGAGGGCGACAGTTCATCTTGTCACCCGGTTAGACCGGGATACATCAGGTGTCATGCTTGTTGCCAAGCATCGATTTGCCCACTCCATTTTATCGTCTGCGCAAAAAAACGGCCTTGTGAAACGCCGGTATGCGGCAGTGGTTCACGGGCGGATGGCACAGATGGAGGGAACAGTCGATGCTCCGATTGGCAGACATCCTGACAGTATAATTGAACGGACGGTAACGCCAGACGGCCAGAAGGCTGTTACGCATTTTTACGTCACATGTGCAAATGACGATATGACCTCGGTGACGTTGCAGCTTGAGACTGGACGAACCCATCAAATTCGTGTTCATATGAGTTATCTCGGGCACCCGTTGTGCGGCGATACACTGTACGGCGGAACGAGACAGGAAATTGGCCGGCAGGCTCTGCACAGCGAGCATCTTTCGTTTATCCATCCGCTGACACAGGAGAACATGACGTTTCATGCTCCACTGCCTCAGGATATGAGAAAACTGATAAAAGGAGAGAATCATTGATTCTCTCCTTTTTTATATGGGGCGAAATCTTGATTCGTCGTAAGGCAGGGAGCTTGGAACAGAGACGGTTTCTATTTCTGGAAAGCGAAAGCCTGTCAGTTGATTTCCGAACACGCAGCCTGTATCAATGTTGATGGTGCGATTGACCTTCCGAGGCTCTTTCACAGGTGTATGACCGTATACCACCCAAGCCTTTCCGTTATAGGCTGCCGCCCAATCACGTCTGACGGGTCTGCCGTCCGGATATGTTTCACCCGTCACGTCACCGTAAAGCACAAAGTCCTTCACTCTCCGGGTATATTTGCCGATATCGTCAGCTCTTATGCCAGCATGGGCGACAACTAATTCTCCATTATGTAAGATGTCGTAAAGCGGCGCTGTTTCGTACAGCTTCATAAACTGTTCGCTGACTGATTTTCTCTCATCTTTAGAAAGTTCCTCAAGCTCTGCCGCTGTTGTTTCGAGACCATGCATCACTTTTACCGGATTTCCTTTTAAGTAACGATATAATTTATTGCAATGGTTTCCCGGGACATAACGCACAGCGCCTTTTTCGTAAGCGCCGGCTACAAATCGGATGACCTCTATCGATTTGGGCCCTCTGTCAGTTAAATCTCCGGCAAAAACAAGCACCCTGCCTTCTTCATGGATAGGTACTCCATTTTTGATTGTATAGCCAAGCTTTTGGATTAATGCAGTCATTTCGTCATAGCAGCCATGAATATCGCTGATGATATCGTAAGCCATGCGGTATCCTCCTTACCGATTGTTTTATTTATTATGAAGCAAAGTGTTGTGAGTCATCACAAGCTTTTATGTGCAAATTATAGAAGAAGAATCATTTTCTAAACAGGATTAAGACCTTATCACTTTATTTTTCATCATCACCCTTGTTAAAATCGCGTTATGTTTTTTAAAAATGAGGTTTTGTTCTCTGAGTGAGAACTAGCATAACCCTGACTTAAAAAGGAGGTTCTGATTATGGCGCATACATCTGTCGCATCTTTAGTTGTTGTACTTATCGTTGCATTTTTGACACCCATCCTTTTGCATCGGTTTAAACTCAGCATCCCGGTTGTTGTTGCTGAAATCATTATGGGGCTGATTATTGGGAAAAGCGGCCTTAATTTAGTTGTGGAGGGTGACACCTGGCTCCAGACACTCTCTATGCTCGGATTTATCTTTTTAATGTTTTTAAGCGGGCTTGAAATTGATTTTTCGTCGTTTGAGAAAGGAAAGAAAAAGCAGTTCCTGCCGAATGGCAAGGAAGCGCCGAATACGTTTGCTGCGGCATCTGTTATTTTCGTCGGTATTTTTATTTTATCATTGCTCTTGTCCTATGGGTTCGTCTTGGCCGGATTTATCCAAAATGCATTTTTGATGACCCTGATTATTTCAACGATTTCATTAGGCGTTGTCGTTCCAACATTAAAAGAAGAACGGATCATGAATTCGAATATCGGGCAGATTATTTTACTTGTTGCTGTCATTGCTGATTTGGCCACGATGATTCTTCTTGCTGTTTTTTCTTCTTTATACGGAGAGGACAGCGGAAACATGTGGCTCCTGATGATTCTGTTTGCGGCCGGAGTGGTGCTTTACTTTTTCGGCCGGGTCTTCAAACATCGCTCTTTTGTTCAATCCATGTCAAAAGGGACGATCCAGATCGGGACGCGTGCCATTTTTACGTTAATTATTGTACTCGTTGCCCTGTCTGAATCACTTGGGGCGGAAAATATTCTCGGCGCTTTCTTAGCGGGGGTTCTTGTTTCCCTGCTTTCGCCAAACAAAGAACTTGTTCAGCAGCTGGACTCATTCGGTTATGGGTTCTTAATACCGATTTTCTTCGTGATGGTCGGTGTGAAGCTTGATATTTGGACTCTTTTCCAGGATAAAACAATTTTAATCATGATTCCGCTCCTGCTGCTGGCGCTGTTAGTCAGCAAAATCATTCCTGTCATGTACTTAAAGAAGTGGTATGATAACCGAACCATTTTCGCGTCTGGTTTCCTGCTGACATCAACGCTTTCGCTCGTGATTGCCGCTGCAACAATCGGCCAGCAGCTTCACGTGATCAGTGCAAATATGTCAGGAGCGCTAATTTTAGTAGCTGTCATTGCAAGTATTTTTACGCCGATCTGTTTTAAAAAATTATACAAACGGGAAGAGCAGCCGGAGGAGAAAAAGATGATTACGTTCATTGGCGCCAATCAAATGACTTTGCCTGTTACACTTGAATTGCCAGAGGAAGAGTATGACGTGCGTGTTGTACACGTCTACCAAGAGAATGCGGAGGAAAAGCTGTCAGAATCAGTGTTTGCTGTTGAAACAATTTCTGACTATGAACACGAGACGCTTGAATCACTCGGCATTTTTGAAACGGATATTCTCGTTGTGGCGACCGGGAAAGAAGATATGAATGCAGACATTGCATTACTTGCAAAAGAAAAAGGCACAGAAAGAGTCATTGCAAGCGTAGGATCACCGGAGCATGAAGCAGCTTTGAAGGAGCAGGGAATCAGCATCTTTTCTATTCTGCTGTCGACAAAAACGCTGCTTCGCGCACTGATAGAAGCGCCTGGCGTCATGAAGCTGCTCACGAACCAAGAGTCTTCGCTGTATCAAATTAATATGGAGAACAGTAAATATGATGGTGTCATTTTACGGGAATTCCCTTTAACAGGCGACGTCATCTTTGTCAGGATTTTCAGAGGTGTGGACAGCATTGTTCCTCATGGGGATACTAGGCTGAAATTGGGAGATCGCTTAATTGTCACCGGATCTCGGGGGTACGTAACGGATCTTAAGAAAACATTGGAAGGATAAATCTTGACCAAATAAGGATTCGTGTTAATATAGAGGTGCAGAACAATTCAATATGTATTCGTTTAACCACTAGGGGTGTCCTTCATAAGGGCTGAGATAAAAGTGTGACTTTTAGACCCTCATAACTTGAACAGGTTCAGACCTGCGTAGGGAAGTGGAGCGGTATTTGTGTTATTTTACTATGCCAATTCCAAACCACTTTTCCTTGCGGGAAAGTGGTTTTTTTATTTTCAGAGGGGGAATGATTTGTGAAGTTTTCAGAAGAATGCCGCAGTGCAGCCGCAGAATGGTGGGAGGGGAGCTTTGTCCATCCGTTCGTTCAAGGAATCGGTGACGGAACGCTTCCGATTGACCGTTTTAAATACTACGTACTTCAGGATTCCTATTATTTAACGCATTTTGCAAAGGTGCAGTCATTTGGCGCCGCTTATGCGAAGGACCTTTATACAACGGGGCGGATGGCAAGCCATGCCCAAGGTACATATGAGGCGGAAATGGCGCTTCATCGGGAGTTTGCCGAGCTGTTGGAAATCAGCGAGGAAGAGCGTAAGGCGTTTAAGCCGTCTCCTACTGCGTACTCTTATACATCCCATATGTACCGTTCGGTTTTGAGCGGGAATTTCGCTGAAATCTTAGCGGCCCTGCTGCCATGCTATTGGCTCTATTACGAGGTTGGTGAGAAATTGCTGCATTGTGATCCGGGGCATCCAATTTATCAGAAGTGGATTGGCACATATGGCGGTGATTGGTTTAGACAACAGGTCGAGGAGCAAATCAACCGCTTTAATGAGCTGGCGGAAAACAGCACGGAGGAAGTGCGTGCCAAGATGAAAGAGAATTTTGTCATCTCCAGCTACTATGAATATCAATTTTGGGGAATGGCCTATCGAAAAGAAGGCTGGTCTGACAGCGCCATAAAAGAGGTGGAGGAATGTGGAGCTTCACGCCATAACGGATGACAGCAAGCCGGTAGAAGAGCTAGCGAGAATCATCATTACGATTCAGAATGAAGTTGATTTTATTCATATTCGGGAACGCTCAAAATCGGCGGCGGATATTTTGAAACTGCTCGAGCTTATTTTTGAAGGCGGTATAGATAAACGAAAACTGGTGATGAACGGGCGCGTGGATATTGCGCTTTTCTCTACTATTCACCGCGTGCAGCTGCCAAGCGGCAGCTTTTCACCAAAGCAGGTCAGAGCCAGATTTCCACACCTTCATATCGGGAGGTCGGTGCATTCACTGGAGGAAGCGGTTCAAGCAGAAAAGGAAGACGCGGACTACGTGCTGTTCGGCCATGTGTTTGAAACGGATTGCAAAAAGGGTCTTGAAGGCAGAGGAGTATCTTTGCTGTCAGATATCAAACAGCGGATTTCCATCCCGGTTATAGCCATCGGGGGGTTGACGCCGGACAGGTTAAGAGACGTAAAACAAGCAGGGGCAGACGGCATTGCTGTTATGTCAGGAATTTTCTCTTCCGCTGAGCCCTTGGAAGCAGCCAGACGATATTCCCGCAAGCTAAAGGAGATGCGCTATGAAAAGGCATTATGAAGCAGTGGTGATTGGAGGCGGAATTATCGGTTCCGCGATTGCTTATCATTTGGCAAAGGAAAACAAAAGCACCGCATTGTTTGAAAGCGGAACAATGGGCGGCAGAACGACAAGTGCCGCTGCCGGAATGCTGGGCGCCCATGCCGAATGCGAGGAACGTGACGCGTTTTTTGATTTCGCCATGCACAGTCAGCGTCTGTACAAAGGTCTTGGAGAAGAGCTTTATGCATTATCTGGTGTGGATATCAGGCAGCATAACGGCGGTATGTTTAAGCTTGCATTTTCTGAAGAAGATGTGCTGCAGCTGAGACAGATGGACGATTTGGACTCTGTCAGCTGGTATTCAAAAGAAGAGGTGTTAGAAAAAGAGCCGTATGCGTCTGGTGACATCTTTGGTGCATCTTTTATTCAGGAGGATGTGCATGTGGAGCCTTATTTTGTTTGCAAGGCATATGTGAAAGCAGCAAAAATGCTTGGGGCGGAGATTTTTGAGCATACGCCTGTCCTGCATGTCGAACGTGACGGTGAAGCCCTGTCCATCAAGACCCCTAGCGGAGACGTATGGGCTAATCATGTTGTCGTTGCCAGCGGAGTGTGGAGCGGGATGTTTTTTAAACAGCTCGGACTGAACAATGCTTTTCTCCCTGTAAAAGGGGAGTGCCTGTCCGTTTGGAATGATGATATCCCGCTGACAAAAACGCTTTACCATGATCACTGCTATATCGTACCGAGAAAAAGCGGCAAACTGGTTGTCGGCGCGACAATGAAGCCGGGAGACTGGAGTGAAACACCGGATCTTGGCGGATTGGAATCGGTTATGAAAAAAGCAAAAACGATGCTGCCAGCTATACAGAATATGAAGGTGGATCGTTTTTGGGCGGGACTCCGGCCGGGAACAAAGGATGGAAAACCGTACATCGGCAGACATCCTGAGGACAGCCGTATTTTATTTGCGGCGGGCCATTTCAGAAATGGGATCCTGCTTGCTCCCGCAACGGGCGCTTTGATCAGTGACCTCATCATGAATAAAGAGGTCAACCAAGACTGGCTGCACGCATTCCGAATTGATCGCAAGGAGGCGATTCAGATATGATCCTACAGCTGAACGGTAAAGACGTGAAGTGGGAAAAAGACACAGGTACAATTCAAGACCTGTTGGCGTCTTATCAGCTTGAAAATAAAATTGTTATCGTGGAAAGAAATAAAGAAATAATCGGGAAAGAACGCTATCACGAGGTTGAGCTTTGTGATCGTGATGTCATTGAAATTGTCCATTTTGTAGGAGGCGGATGAGCATGTTAACAATTGGCGGAAAATCATTTCAATCAAGATTGCTGCTGGGCACGGGGAAATACCCATCGTTTGACATTCAAAAGGAAGCAGTAGCTGTTTCCGAGTCTGATATTTTAACATTTGCTGTGCGGAGAATGAACATCTTTGAAGCATCTCAGCCGAATTTTCTGGAACAGCTTGATTTATCCAAATATACGCTTTTGCCGAATACAGCGGGCGCCAGCACTGCTGAAGAAGCGGTTCGGATTGCAAGGCTGGCGAAAGCGTCAGGCCTTTGTGACATGATTAAAGTTGAAGTCATCGGATGCAGCCGTTCCTTGCTGCCTGACCCTGTTGAGACATTAAAAGCGTCTGAACAGCTTCTTGAAGAAGGCTTTATTGTGCTCCCGTACACGTCGGATGACGTTGTGCTGGCGAGAAAGCTGGAAGAGCTCGGCGTTCATGCCATCATGCCGGGTGCATCTCCGATTGGATCAGGACAAGGAATCTTAAATCCTTTGAATCTGTCGTTTATTATTGAACAGGCGAAAGTGCCGGTCATCGTGGATGCTGGAATCGGCTCGCCTAAAGATGCGGCATACGCAATGGAGCTTGGAGCGGATGGCGTACTGCTCAATACGGCTGTATCGGGAGCTGACGATCCTGTGAAAATGGCTCGTGCCATGAAGCTCGCGGTGGAAGCAGGACGCCTTTCTTATGAGGCGGGCCGAATCCCGCTTAAGCAATACGGAACGGCAAGCAGTCCGGGAGAAGGTCTTCCTGTATGACGGGCAGGTATTCAAGGCAGGAGCTGTTTGCTCCGATCGGCCCATCCGGCCAGAAAAAATTGAAAGAAGCGCGCGCCGTGATTATCGGCGCCGGCGCGCTCGGAACAGCCAGTGCAGAAATGCTGGTGAGAGCGGGAGTCGGCTCTGTGAAAATTGCCGACAGAGATTATGTTGAATGGAGCAACCTCCAGCGCCAGCAGCTTTATACAGAAGATGATGTCAAAAAAGAAATGCCGAAAGCAGCCGCTGCGGAGCGCCGTCTCCGTTCGATTAACAGCGATGTTGATGTGACCGGCCTTGTCATGGATGTGACAGCAGAAAATATCTTCGAGCTGATTAGGGATGCATCAATTATAGTGGATGCGGCTGATAATTTTGAAACCCGCCTGATCGTAAATGATGCTGCGGTAAAGGAAGGGATTCCTTTTCTTTACGGTGCCTGTGTAGGGAGCTACGGCCTCACCTTTACCGTGGTGCCGGGTTCTACTCCTTGCCTGCATTGCTTGCTCGATGCACTTCCGATTGGCGGAGCAACATGTGACACAGCTGGCATCATCAGTCCGGCTGTTTTGCAGGTAGCAGTCTTTCAGGTAACAGATGCACTGAAGCTGCTGACGGGAGAGGAGTGCGAGCCGGTGCTGCGCTCCTTTGATTTGTGGAAAAACGAGCGGTCAGAAGTGAGAGCGGCCAGTCTCAAACATGACGCATGCCCAAGCTGCGGCACAAAGGATTTTCCGTTTTTGTCTTATGAAAATCAAACAAAAGCGGCTGTATTGTGCGGCAGGAACACGGTGCAGATCAGATCATCTATTACGAAAGAAGCGGATCTTGAAGCGCTTGCCGCTCAGCTGAGGCAGGCCGGGCTTGAAGTAGCTGCGAACCCGTATTTAATTTCCTGCCGCTCGGATGATATGAAAATGGTGTTGTTCCGGGACGGCAGAGCTTTGATCCATGGAACAAATGATATTGCCCGGGCAAAATCCATTTATCATAAATGGATTGGGTAATAAAAGGAGTGTAGTGTAATGAGTATATATAAAGCATTGACAATCGCCGGATCAGATTCAGGCGGCGGCGCAGGGATACAGGCTGATATTAAAAGCTTTCAAGAGCTTGATGTATTCGGAATGTCTGCAATTACAGCGGTAACCGCTCAAAATACGCTTGGCGTTCATGGGGTGCATCCGCTGACTGTAGAGGCGTTGAGACAGCAAATTGACGCTGTTGCTGAGGATTTGAGACCGGATGCAGTCAAAACGGGAATGCTCTGGAATGCCGACATGATTGAAGAAGTGGCAAGAAAAATTGACGAGTACGGATTCAATCGTGTAATTGTTGATCCGGTTATGATCGCAAAGGGCGGGGCATCCTTGCTGCGTGATGAGTCAGTTGCCACCTTAAAGGAGTTGCTCATTCCAAGAAGCTACGCGATTACGCCGAATGTCCCGGAAGCAGAAACGCTGACAGGAATGACAATCAGCTCGCTGGATGACCGGAAAAAAGCAGCGGAGCAGCTCGTCAAGATGGGTGCGCAGCATGTCATTATCAAAGGCGGGCACCAGCCTGAGGACAATCACATTACTGACCTTCTTTTTGATGGCAGCATGTTTATGCAAATCACCCATCCTTATATCAATACGAAGCATACGCATGGCACAGGCTGCACCTTTGCTGCGGCTTTAACGGCCCAAACGGCTAAAGGAGACAGCATCCATCAGGCATTTGAGGTTGCGGCCAACTTTGTCCGTGAAGCGGTGGAAAATACGCTCGGCATCGGATCGGGACACGGGCCGACAAACCATTTCGCTTTTAAACGAAACAGCTTAAATACAAGCCGATGAGATCACCAGCTGATGGTGATCTCTTTTGCGTTTGCTACGTATGCGCTTTTCATCTGGACAAGGTTATGATATGATAGGAATTAAGATCAGGTACTAATACTATGTCTTTATTAAATATAGGAGGCTTTATACATATGAATTTTTCACTTGAAGGCCGCAACATTGTTGTGATGGGGGTAGCCAACAAACGCAGCATCGCCTGGGGCATTGCGCGTTCTTTACATGAAGCGGGTGCACGTTTGATTTTCACATACGCTGGTGAACGCCTGGAGAAATCCGTTCACGAGCTTGCCGGAACGTTAGACCGCAACGATTCCATCATCCTTCCTTGCGATGTAACAAACGACGCAGAAATCGAAACTTGCTTCGCAAGCATTAAGGAGCAGGTCGGTGTAATCCACGGTATCGCGCATTGTATCGCGTTTGCCAACAAAGAAGAGCTTGTCGGCGAATACTTAAACACAAATCGTGATGGCTTCCTTTTGGCTCATAACATCAGCTCATATTCTCTGACTGCTGTTGTTAAAGCGGCACGTCCGATGATGACTGAAGGCGGAAGCATTGTCACTTTGACGTACCTTGGCGGAGAGCTTGTGATGCCAAACTACAACGTTATGGGTGTAGCAAAAGCTTCTCTTGATGCAAGTGTGAAATATTTAGCTGCTGACTTAGGAAAAGAAAATATCCGCGTCAACAGCATTTCTGCCGGCCCGATCAGAACATTATCTGCTAAAGGCATCAGCGATTTCAACTCTATCTTAAAAGACATCGAAGAGCGTGCACCGCTTCGCCGCACGACAACACCTGAAGAAGTGGGCGATACAGCTGCGTTCTTGTTCAGTGATATGTCCCGCGGGATTACAGGTGAAAATCTTCACGTTGATTCAGGTTTCCATATCACTGCCCGCTAAGCAGGATCTATATCAAGCAATCCCGAATAGGGATTGCTTTTTTATTTCTTCTGATTTTCAGCTTTCTGTCATATAGATAGAATATGACACAATCGGAGGGATGAAGATGTCTAATAAGAAAAGAAACGCGGATAAAAAACCGCTCATGTATATTGTTCAGCCGGATTATGCAGAAACTACAAGGTCATCCATGCAGGAGATTGTCATCAAAAGAAAGGCCGACAAACCCGCTCCGCCAAAAGCTGAGGAAAAGCCGGCTTACCATGAGAAGCAGCAGGAGGAAGCCGTGGCACAGGATGTCCTGCAAGAAGACCAAAAGCCTGCAGCCGAACCAGTGAGTCAGCAAACACAAGAGGCGAGAGAGCCAGAGAACATAAAAAGCCAAGAGGAACAGAAAGCAGAGCCGCAGGCCGTAGAAGAAACCGTTGAACACGAGCCCCCGAAAGCAGAAAAAAAGGAAGAGCCTGCACTTGAGACCCGGAAGCCTGAGAAAGAACCGGAAGCTGTCCATAGTGCTGATAAAGCGGAGGAAAAAGCACCGCCGGCACGAAAAGTGAAAAAACCGATGAGCAAGATGACGATCCACGAAAAAATTGATTTTTTAACAAAGCTGCCTCATAACATGCCGAGAGCGCTTTGTTTGATTGAAGCCAATGGAAGAACGTACAGGGGCGTGATTGTCGGAAGAAGAAATGATTCTGTCCTCCTTCGAACAACCGGAAACGGAGCCCCAACCGAGCTGGCAATCGATGATATTACCTCTTTGCACCCGCTCGGTTTTTAACGAAAAAGAAAAAAGCTGCCCGGCTGATGTTGCCGGACAGCTTTTTTTATATAGAGAAAAGCCTGCAGGCCTGCAAGCTTTTCCAGCTTATGATTAATGATGATGTGTACGATTGATTAATCGAGGATTTAAGCAGTTGATTGCGCAGAAGCAGTCTAAGTCAACTTCAATACAGTAGTTCGTTTTTTCGAGTCGGAACACTTCACACACCGTATCTTTATCGGTGAAGTCCAAAATGTGTTTGTGTTCGTCAAATGCGATTAATAATGACAGTGTTGCGCAGCTTCCATGCACTCTTTCGACCCTGAAAAATACTGTATTAAAGCAAGGGCCGTTATCGAGTTCGCCAACATTTCCGAAGGCGACTAATGGCGTTGATTTTGATGTAAATATTGCAAAAGGCACTGTGTCGCCTAACGAATGGCTTACAGATAAAAGCTTAGAGTGGCAGCCGGTCGGGCAGTCTTCTTCAACAGCGTTTTGCAGATCTTCAATATTTTCTACAGCTTCACGCACGCAGCTTGATGTTTTCTGGCTCATATTATCCCTCCTGCCTTATAAATTTGAGACTGGCGAAATGATGGAGAGTCAGCTGCCTCACGCTGGAAGCAGCTGAATGATTTGCACCTGTAATAGAGTTTGGAAGGGGATTCCTCTTTACAAGTGTTTATCCATTGTGATGATGCTTTTTATCTTTGTGAGGCGATGTTCTGTCAACTAGCTCTGGTGACAGGCACTGAATCGCGCAGAAGCATCCGAGATCCACTTCAATGCAGAAATCTGTTTTTTCTAGCCCGAAGAAATCCGGGTCGCAAGGGTGGCAAACACTTAAGGTATCGCCTTTGACATCGACCGGGCGTAAAATAGAAAGTGTTGCACAGCAATCGCATAATTTTTCGACGCGGAAGAAAATGGATTCAAAGCATTGCATATCATCCACAAATCCCCCTACGTTTCCGAATGTGGAGAACAATCCGCCTTTTTTATCAAAAACGAGAAACGGAATTGTGTCTTTTCCAGCAATCGTAGGGTTTAAAAGGTTGGTATAGCAGCCAGTCGGACACTGTTCTTCAACTGCCTCCTGCTCTGCTAAAATCTTTTCCACTGCATCGCATACACAGTTCTCATGCCGGCCATGGGTTTTTCCGCAGCTCATTGATTTCAGCTCCTTCTTTATAGGGTATTTGACTTTAGTCCTTAACAACATATGTACCCGTGCCCCACTTGGTGTGGGTGAACGTCTATATATTCATCATATGCTTGGAAAATAAGAAAAAGCAGAGCGTTTTTAGCTCTGCTTTTAGGTCCTAGAGGACAAGAGTGATAACTAGGATGGCTACGAGTGTATTTGTTGCTGTAGAAATAAGGGTTGCGATATCGGCATCTACTGTTGTGACGTTTACGCCGCGGGAACATTCGATGAGAAGTTTTTGGCGGTTTACTTGTTTGTTAGCTGTAAGCTGTAACAAATCTTGTGCGACTAATTCGGCAATTACCCCGTCTGCAATTGATGTCAGAGTTGCCGTTACGACAGCGGCATTAAGTGCTGTTACAACTGATGTTACGGCTTGAACGTCTGTAGATGTAACATTGATGTCACAAGAATCTCTAATAATAATCGTTTCATCTGAAACTTGTTTGTTGAGATTTGCTTGAGCTAGATCTTGGTCGATGAAGGCGTTGTCGTTGCCAAAAAAACCATTGCCATTACAGCAAACGTCGCAATGACATTTTCTTTCGTGTTTTTCTTTATCTTTCTCTTTGTCATCTAACGGATGGTCACAGTCAGGATCAAGTGCAACCCAAGAATATGGTCTGCTTTCCATATCTATTCCTCCTTTTCTTTTACTGTTATTAAATGAGCGAGCCTCTTATTTTGACTGAGTCATATATCCTGATGAAGAACCCTATTTTTTTATGATTGGCTAATTGTTATCGTTTTTCCGTCTTTGTCTGATCTGTTCAATGAGCTGCTCTCTGCGGCTTAACGGTTTTGTGTTCTTTTGCTCTTGCGCGGCTGCTTCTTCTTTTTTCTTCTTTTGGTTTTCTATTAGCGCTTGTGATTTAGCTTGTAAGTCTTTTACAAGATTTAAGAGCATTTCTTTTTCTTCGTCTGATACTTTTTTCATTTTGTCTTTTGTGACCCCATGTTTAGAAAATATATTTTGGACCAGCATTTTCGTCATTGGATCAACTTCTGGAAGCTTTGCAAGCTCTTCTTTGAATTTATCGTTATCTGACATTTGTTTTCACCTCGTCTTTTAAGTTTGTGAAAAGAAAGGGTTAAAGGACGTCAAGTTCACTAAGAATGCTGTTTAACACCTGAAGCAAGATTTGTACAAAGGTTATTATCTCGTCGGCAGACAAAGTAATTTTGATGTTGCGGCTGTTGATAATTTTAATGATGGTTCTTTTTTTGATTTGGGAGCTATCGAGAATAAGAATTTCACTTGCCACTGCGTCAGCCAAATCCTCGTCGGCGATGACGAGCTGAGTCGCCACGATAATCATGGTTGTCACAAAGGCTTGTATAGAAAGGGCAGCTGTTATATGTGACGTGTCAATTGTGATATTTTCGCAATCAATCACTTCGATCTGCTGTTCGAATTCGCTTGATAATTGCTCAAATATTGCAGGGTGCAGGGATTCGACTTTTTCTTCAAATGACATAACCTTCACTCCTTTCTTATCCATACTCTATATAATGCAAATGGGGTGCAGAGCGGAATAATAAAAATAACCAATTTTCTGCCGGACAAGATACAATTCATGAAGAATAGGGTTTTGGCATATATGTGAAGGGATCATGATTGGCAAAGGAGTGAACGAGTGGTTATAAATGGGCTGACAATTGTTCTTCTATCGCTTGCGGTCTTTCGGCTCGCCCGCCTGCTGGTGTTTGACACGATTATGGCGCCGCTTCGCAGTCTGTTTCATGAAGAGAAGGAAGAAAAGGATGCGGACGGAAACATTGAAACCTATATCGTGATTAAGGGAACCGGTGTCAGGGCGTTTATTGGTGAATTGCTGAGCTGCTATTGGTGCACAGGCGTGTGGTGCGCCGGCTTTTTGATTTTATGCCAGGCGTTGATCCCGCAAGCGGCGCAGTGGCTGATTTTACTTTTGGCGATCGCCGGCCTTGCCGGCATCATAGAAACGCTCGTATCAAAATGGCTGCAAGAATAAGGCGTTACTACCAGCAACTTTCTGTCAGAATACGCATAAAGTAGCATATATGACATAAGGAAAGGAAGGGGACAAAAATGAATCAGCATCATAAACCTTCCCAAAAATCTCCATATACAGATTCATCGTATCAATCAAAAAAGATAAAAAAGAAAGGCTGCGGGTGCGGAAATAAAAAGAAAAAGCCTCAATAGCCTGGCAAAGAAACCGGAGAACTCCGGTTTTTTGTTTTTTTAACGGGGCGGCCTTGCTCAGCATATATCATAAGCGGGGGGATAAAAGTGAATGAGTTTGAAAAATGGATAGAAGGAAGATATGAACCTCACGAACAAAAGCAAAAAAAGCATGAAGACACGATGGGCAGTATCAGAAAAGACTTGGATGCATTTGATAAAGCCGGTCTGGAATTTGAAGATGAGATTGAAGAGCTGGCTGAAAAAACAGAGGCCTTACTTAAAAAACATCAAGCTCAATATGATCAATCGTAAATCCGCAAACGCCCTATGCGAATATCCAAGCCGATCCAAGCAGCTCACATAGTGTATAGAGAGTAAAGGAGGTGCTTATCTATGGGCTTTGGATACGGATTCGGCGGCGGCTACGGCGGCGGCTGTTATGGCGGTTATGCTGGCGGTTACGGCGGCGGCTATGGTTCAACATTTGTTTTGTTGGTCGTATTATTCATTCTCCTCATCATCGTAGGTGCATCTTTCTTTTAAGATGTATTGAGGAAGTACGGGTTATAACCCGTGCTTCCTTGCCTTGTGTTTATTTTTAAAAATGTTGGAAAAGCACAATGTATTATGTGCATTCATACAATACCGTATTACTCCGCCAAAAGGAGGCGCATTATGGATAATCAATTTTTTAAGAACATCGAAAAGAAAACAGGTGTGAAGATGCAGGATGTAATGAATCTTGCCGGATCACTCCAAAACGCTAATTTTAAAGATGAAAATACAGTGCGCAGTGTGATTAACCGCGTAGCGCAGATGGCAAACAGACGCGTGCCAAAAGAATTAGAAGATAAAATTGTGGAATCTATTACAAGCGGAAAAGAAAAGCTTGATTTTGGCACGATTTCTAAAATGATGGATAATAAATAAGTGGATGGCCTGGCTGACTCACTGCAGCGGGCCTTTTTTTACAGTAAAAACCCGGCAGAAATCTGCCGGGCTGTTAATGATGCAAGGGCTGTCTTGCTTTCTGTAGCAGGGGATACAAAAATCTTGAGCGGTTGGCTGTTTTGCCGCGCCTGTTAGCGGGGCAAGACAAATATAAATGCTGTTTCGCCCGGGTCATGGCTACATATAAAAGGCGTCTTTCCTCCTCAAGAGCGGCCTCGTCTCCTTTTCTTGCCGTTTCTAATGAGAAATCGTGCGGAATCGAGCCGTCTACAGTGCCTAACACGTAGACTGTTTTGAATTCAAGGCCTTTTGACCGGTGAATGGTCATCAGCTGAACGCCATGTTTATCCGTTCTGTTTTTCTCAGCGGCCCTCATATGGTCTACGTGGGCAAGAAAGTCAGGAATCATTTTGAACTTCTTGGCGACAACCTTGATGTCGCGCAGGTCATCGGAACCTTTTTCCAGCTTGTTGCCCTCATTGCCCCGCTTTTTTAAATACTCGGAGAAGCCCATTTTTCCTTCTGCAAAGGTGATGGCTTCTACGGGCTTCATCGTGCGGAGGCTTGCAAAAAACGGTACGATTTTCTTGATTTTGTCCAGCTGGAATGGCTTCAGATCAGGCAATTTGGCCAGCGCTTTGATCATGGTACAGTCCTCTGTGATCGAGAGCGCCTTCAGCGTATTCAAAGCGGACTGTTTTAAAAACAAGGCGGGAAGCAAGTGTTTAATCGCCTCGGTGTCATCCTCATTTTGGCTGGCGTACAAGTAGGCGAGAATCTGGCGGACGATCCGTCTGCTATAAAACGATTGGACGCCGCGGTCAGCTGTATACGGAATTGACGATTGATGAAGCCTTTCATATATAGCACGGCCTCCGCTGTTTGTGCGGTAAAGAACCGCAAAGTCTTCTGGACTGGCTCCATTTTGAATTTTTTCTTTGATATCGGAAACGACCATTGTGGCTTCTTCCTCTTCATCATAAGGATAAAACAGCACAGGGACCTGAATGTCATCGCGGGCCGCTTCAAGCGTTTTGGCATATCTGTTTTTGTTCTTTTTCACAACGATATCAGCACTAGAGACGATCGGGTGCGTAGACCTGTAGTTCGCAGTTAAATAGATCGTCTTCGCTCCCGGATAATCCTTTTGAAAATCAAGAATGAAAGACGGATTGCTTCCGCGAAACGCGTAGATGGACTGGTCATCGTCTCCGACACAGCACAGGTTTTGCTCCGGGCTGGCGAGCATTTGCATGATTTTGTATTGAACCGGATTAATGTCCTGAAACTCATCAATTAAGATATACGTAAACCGAGATTGATATTGTTCCAGAAGGTCAGGCCGCTCGATAAACAATTCATAGCAGGCTGAAGCCATGTCATCAAAATCAAATTGGCTGTGTTCTTTTTTCTGGCGTTCATAATGTTCATATAAACGATAAACTTGTTTTTCCCACTCATCTTTTAGAGGGATGCGTTCATTTGGGACATAAGTGTTTTTCCAAAAACCGATCTGCTGCAGGGCTTGGTCAACTGGGAATTCTTTCTCATCGATGCCTTCTTCATAGAGTGCTTTTTTGATATATTGTTCCCGCTGCCACTCCATTTTCAGCAGATGCTCACCGTTCCATTTAGCAGAATTAGAGTGATACAAGATCTTATAAAACAGACTGTGGAATGTTCCTGTCACAATTCTTCTGACTTTTGCCGGCTGTAATCCGTACTGGTTCGCCATACGCTCTTTCATTTCAGCGACAGCTTTTGTTGTAAAGGTGACAAGCAGCATATTTTCAGGCGGTATGCCTAAGTGTTCGATCATGTGGGCGGCACGGGCTGTCAGCACCCGTGTTTTTCCGCTCCCCGCACCTGCAAGCACGAGGAGCGGGCCCTCTGTTTCCGTGACAGCTTTCAGCTGATCCGTGTTTAAACCGACAGACGGAAAAAGGCTCGTATCGGGTTCTATTGTTTTTGGCACAAATGGTGTTCCTGGTTTAATGCTTCTAGGACGGTGCCATTCTGTAACAGCTGGGGACGGGTCAGCGGCGATCGCTTTTCCCTTGGGTAAACGAATCACACCAGATTCCTGATCATCTTCTTTTTTCCCCTCTTTAGAGGGCTTCGGTTCGCACGCCTCCTCACATGCCGGAAAATCGCCTGGCTGGCGATGGATAAACTCTGGCGGATCGGCGATGTTAAGCCGTAACAAAACGGGCTTTCCGCAATGAGAACAAAATAAATGTCCTTTTATTCCCTCTTCAAAGAGGAATTGATAATGTTCTCTCGAATATGTATGTAAATGTATGATTCTATCATTCAGTCGGGCGCATTTCAAAAAGGGGTCCTCCCAATCAAAAGGTGTTCATTACAGACAATGACTATCATATCAAAAGAAATGTGTTTCAAAAAGTAAGTTTAAGGGAAAAGAGACAGCAGAGGGGTGGGTATTGTATGATATATGCAGGTCAAATTCAGAACCAGCAATACGCTCAATATGCTAATAGAACGATTGGACATAAGCAGGATTATGCCGGAACCGAAAAAATCAGCTATGTCCCGTTTCAGCGGGTATACAAAGAACTGGAAAAGCAGCAGGAGAATCAAACGGCAGCTGAAAGAAAAGTAAACGAGATGAAACGTAAGCGCTCTCTTTATAAGAGATTGCGAGAAAAAGGAATGGGCACATATATTAATCGATATGTATAAAAAACCGTTCATACCAGAGAACGGTTTTTTTATATGCAGTAAAAATCCGGATCTCAAAAGATCCGGATGCGTTCAGTCCTTCATCATTTGTAAGTGCGGAATGCCGGCATCGAGGAATTCTTTTTCAGAAAGCACGCGATACCCGTGTTTCTTGTAAAACGGCACAGCCTGTGTTTGCGCGTTTAAAATGAAACCGGAAGCGCCTCCGTCTGCCGCGGCTTTTTCGAGCGCTTTCATAATGATGCCGCCGACACCGGCTGAGCGGTGGCTTTTCAGTACGCAAATCCGCTCTAACTTGCCGTAGCCGTCCTTCATGCGCCATCTTCCGGCACCGACAGGCTTTTCACCGTCATACACGACGATATGCTCTGACTCATTTTCAAGTTCGTCAATTTCTTCTTCAGCAGGCACGTTTTGTTCTTTGACAAAGACTTCTTCTCTTACATAGAATGCATCTTTCAGTTGTTCTTCATTTTTTGCGATAACTGCTTTCATTATTCTCCTCTGCCTAGCAAGAAGGTTTCATATACTGTCCACGATCCGTTTTCCAACTGGTAAAGCAAGTGGAAACGGTCAACGATTTCTTCATGCGACACTTCCTGCATTTTTAATTGTCCCAGCACATCTGAATGCTCATCGTCGGAAAGATTTTGGCCGACCGTCACATGCGGAACGAAATTATATTCCTGTTCTCCTGCCAACACACCGGTGTATAGCTTTTCATTGAGTGTTTTTAACTCTTCCGTCGGTTCTGCTTTGATGTAAATGACATTATTGACAGGCGCAAATGAGCTGTATTTTGTCATTTTGAGAACGAGTGGGTGGGACTCTTTTGCGATGTTTCTTAAATGTGATACGAGCTGATCCGCTTTCTCCTCCGCGCATTCAAAGGATGCTCTCAGCGTCAAATGAGGCGGGATTAGAGAGTAGCTTGGGTCATAGCGCTTTCTGTAAGAGTTTGCAAGGTCTTGGAGCTTTTTTGATGGAAATAAAACGATTCCGTATTTCATATTATGTCCCTCCTGGAAATAAAGTATGATAGAGTGTTAAAGCATTTTTTTCAGCGCCGGGGTGATGAGCGGCTGCCAGTATGTCCATTTGTGGTCTCCGTCAAATGGCTCGAAATCATAATCGGAAAGCTTTTTCTCCAGCAGCTGTTTCAGCTCCCGGTTCGGTTCTGTAAAGTCCAGAATGTTCCCGTCTGTCGTGTGGACGTCAGTTTCTTTTGTTCCGATTTGGTGATAAATAGAGAGGTGTTTGATATCGTCTGACTGTTTTACGGCTTCTAGTACGTGTTTGTCAACATAGGGAGACTGCATGATGATGTTGCCAAACATATTCGGATAATCAAGCGCTGTCATAAGTGACACGGTTGCTCCGAGCGAATCACCGATCAGCGTTCGGCCGTAACCGATCTGATAGGTTGGATACTCATCATCTGCAAAAGGAACGAGCTCATGGGCGATGAACCGTTTATAAGCCGAAAATTTTGAACCCTCCGGATGATAGGTGTTTCTGCGCTCTTTTACATCCTTATAAGGAACACCGATAATAATGCTCCGGTCTATTTCGCGTTTCGACAGCAATTCCTCAACCTGTCTGCCGATTCTCCCCAGCCTGAAATAATCGTGGCCGTCCTGCGCGATAATGACATGGTATTTATAAAGCGGGGAGTAGTTGGACGGCAGATAAACAAGCAAGGTCATTTCCTCGTTAAGCTCTTTTGAAAAGAATTTCTTTTCTTGCACTGTGCCGTTTTTCGGTGCCATAAAAACATTCCTCCAGGACATCACTATACTTTCTTGCATTTTCAATTATTGTACCATGAATTATTAGAAATTTCTCTCTTTAAACGGTTCGGCACACGAAGAAAAAAGTGTTGAAATAAACTGTGAATTGCGCTAATATAAAACAATCAGAAAATTGAAATCGATATTTCTTATCGTGAGAGGTGGAGGGACTGGCCCTTAGAAACCTCAGCAACCGGCTTGTTTTGCATGTGCAAAGCGCCAAGGTGCTAAATCCAGCAAGCGTTTTTTATGCTTGGAAGATAAGAAGAAGCGTTAAACCCCTTCTTCTTATGAAGAAGGGGTTTTTATTTTGAAAAGGGAAGGTGTCAGCTATATGTCACAGCACGTTGAAACGAAATTAGCTCAAATTGGGAACCGTAGCGATGAAGTCACGGGAACAGTGAGTGCTCCTATCTATTTATCAACAGCATACCGCCACAGAGGGATCGGAGAATCTACCGGATTTGATTATGTCCGCACAAAAAATCCGACACGCCAGCTTGTTGAGGACGCGATCGCTAACTTAGAAAACGGCGCGAGAGGGCTTGCCTTTAGTTCGGGAATGGCTGCTATCCAAACGATTATGGCGCTGTTTAAAAGCGGAGATGAACTGATCGTTTCATCGGACCTATATGGCGGCACGTACCGTTTATTTGAAAATGAATGGAAAAAATACGGCTTGACTTTTCATTATGATGATTTCAGCGATGAGGACTGTTTACGCTCTAAGATTACGCCGAATACAAAAGCGGTGTTTGTGGAAACGCCGACAAACCCCCTCATGCAGGAGGCGGACATTGAACATATTGCCCGGATTACAAAGGAGCACGGTCTTCTGCTGATCGTAGATAATACATTTTATACACCGGTCTTGCAGCGGCCGCTTGAGCTGGGAGCTGACATTGTCATTCACAGCGCAACCAAGTATTTAGGCGGGCATAACGATCTGCTTGCTGGACTTGTCGTGGTGAAGGATGAGCAGCTCGGAGAGGAAATGTTTCAGCATCAAAATGCAATCGGCGCCGTCCTGCCGCCATTTGATTCGTGGCTTCTGATGAGAGGAATGAAGACGCTGAGCCTCAGAATGCGCCAGCATCAGGCAAACGCGCAGGAGCTTGCGGCGTTTTTAGAAGAGCAGGAAGAAATTTCGGATGTGCTGTATCCCGGAAAAGGCGGCATGCTGTCCTTCCGTCTGCAAAAAGAAGAATGGGTCAATCCGTTTTTAAAAGCGCTGAAGACCATTTGTTTTGCAGAAAGCCTCGGCGGGGTGGAAAGCTTTATTACATACCCTGCGACCCAGACGCACATGGATATTCCTGAAGAGATCCGCATCGCAAACGGGGTGTGCAATCGGTTGCTGCGCTTTTCTGTCGGTATTGAACATGCGGAAGATTTAAAAGAGGATCTAAAACAGGCATTATGTCAGGTCAAAGAGGGAGCTGTTTCTTTTGAGTAAACACAATTGGACGCTGGAAACCCAGCTCGTGCACAATCCATTTAAAACAGACGGCGGAACCGGGGCGGTCAGTGTACCGATTCAGCACGCCTCGACTTTTCACCAATCTTCATTTGAAGAGTTCGGGGCATATGATTACAGCCGCTCTGGCACGCCGACAAGAACAGCTCTCGAAGAAACAATTGCCGCACTGGAAGGCGGAACAAGAGGATTTGCTTTCAGTTCAGGCATGGCTGCCATCTCAACAGCATTTTTACTGCTGTCACAGGGTGATCACGTTCTTGTGACAGAAGATGTATACGGCGGAACCTTCCGTATGGTGACAGAGGTGCTGACCCGGTTTGGCATTGAGCATACGTTTGTCGACATGACGGATCGTAATGAAGTGGCGCGGAGCATCAAGCCGAATACAAAGGTCATTTATATGGAGACGCCATCAAATCCGACACTTGGGATTACGGATATTAAAGCGATTGTTCAGCTTGCAAAAGAAAACGGCTGTCTGACCTTTCTGGACAATACATTCATGACACCGGCACTGCAGCGTCCGCTTGACCTCGGCGTGGATATTGTACTTCACAGCGCGACAAAATTCTTAAGCGGACACAGCGATGTGCTCTCAGGTTTGGCTGCTGTCAAAGATGAAGAGCTTGGGAAGCAGCTGTATAAGCTGCAAAACGCGTTCGGCGCCGTCCTTGGCGTGCAAGATTGCTGGCTCGTGCTGCGCGGCTTAAAAACGTTGCAGGTCCGTTTAGAAAAAGCGAGCCAAACAGCCCAGCGGCTTGCGGAATTTTTCCAGAAGCACCCGGCGGTCAAGCGCGTGTATTATCCGGGACTGGCTGATCATCCCGGCGCTGAAACCCATAAAAGCCAGTCAACGGGAGCGGGCGCCGTGCTATCTTTTGAGCTTGAAAGCAAAGAGGCCGTTAAGAAGTTAGTCGAGAATGTGTCACTGCCGGTCTTCGCTGTCAGCCTTGGCGCCGTGGAATCGATTTTGTCCTATCCGGCAACGATGTCTCACGCGGCAATGCCTAAGGAAGAGCGTGAAAAACGCGGTATCACTGATGGCCTGCTCCGTCTGAGTGTGGGCGTCGAACATGCAGATGATTTAGAACACGATTTCGAACAAGCGCTGAAAGAAATTGCTCCAGTTGCGGTTCGTTAAAAAAGAAGCCGGGGATGGCCGGCTTCTTTTATTATTGTTCGTCATCAGGATTCAGAATCGCGAGGACTTGATGATCCTCCCAAACGCCATTAATTTTTACATTTTTTCGGGCGATGCCTTCTTTATGAAATCCCGCTTTTTCTAAAACACGCATGGACCCGAGATTACGGGGCATCACACCGGCTTCAATCCGATGCAGTTTCAATTCGTGGAACGCATAATCAACAACCAATCTGACTGCCTCTGTCATAATGCCCTTTCCATTATGAGCTTTGTCTAAAAAATACCCAATGAACGCAGTTTGCAGCGCCCCACGGATGATTTGAAAGAGCGAAACCGTCCCGATTAATCTATCGTCTGACGCTGTAAAGATGCCAAAATGATATTCTTCATCTTTCTCAAGTCTTTCCTGATACTCGGTTATTCGTTTTCTTTGCCCCTCAACCGTATAGTAATCGTCTGCGCGTATCATAGAAAACTGTTCGAAAAAATCTCGATTTTCACTTTGCAGCCGCAGATTTTCTTCGGCATCCGTTACTTCTAAAGGTCTAACATAAATGGTTTTTCCTTTTAACATACAGTGATCTCTCCGTTCTCGTGTCAGCATTCCTCTTACATTATTCTCAGGGAAATGCAAATATCCTTTTTATAAGAAGGAAGAAAACCAATTTCCCATAAAAGTGCCAACATAGTTGCCGATTAAGTAGCCGAGCGTACCGACAAGCATGATCGGGGCGACAAGCTCCCGCCATCCCTTGGCAATTGCCATCGCAGCCGCAGTCGTCGGTCCCCCGACAGTAGCGTTGACGGCGAGCAGAATTTCTTCAAGCCGCACACGGAACAATTTTCCGGCAGCTAAGGAAACCGCTAAATTGCTGATCGCAATGATAAACACGAATAATAGAATAAGGGGGGCATTCGTGACGATTAAACGGAGATCTGCAGGAATGCCGATCACCACAAAAAACAAATAAATCAAAAAGGTTCCAAGTTCCTGAGATCCATTGAGCCTTTCAAAAAAACGCGGGAAAAGAAAAATGATAAGAACAGTTAAAGACGTAAGCACCAGGTACTGATCGCCAAGCGTACCGGTCAGCAGGGGATGAGAAAAAATGCTTTTAAAATAACCGGAAACCTTCATACTAACCGCAACAAGCGCGAAAGCGGCACCGGCATTAAAAGCGATATCCTTTAAGGAAATATCCTTCCGTTTCCAATAGCTTTCAGCACTGTTTCCGCTGTTTCCATCGGCTTTTACCTTCTCTTCAAACGGCATGGCATAATGCCGCTGAAACCATTTGAGTGCAGGAATGCTGATTAAAATAAAAAACAAAAGCGCCATCATAAAATTATCAGCCACAACGGTAGCCGATACATATTCACCAGGCGTCTCAAATTTTGCCGCCATCGCCGCAAAGTTGACCCCGCCGCCGATATAAGAGGCGCTGATCATCCCACCGATTTTATCGAGATAGGGAATATGCTGTTTAAGTAGAAAAAAAGCAAGAATGCTCCCAAGCACAGTGCCAGCGGAGCTAATCAGAAAAATAAACAGCAAACGCCTGCTTTCCTTAAAAATTTGCCGAACATTGATCTGAAACAATAAAAGTGGTATCGCCAGTGGTACCACATAAGACCACACAGTGTCATACACAGGCGACTCAACAGGAAGCACTCCTACATTTGTAAACACCATAGCGCCTGCAAGGGCGATAATAGCGCCCGACACAGCGGACGCCCACTTAAAGCGCTGCTCCAGCCCGATACTCACTGCCGCCCACACCGCAATAAACCCCCATAATACCCATACATCATCGGAAGAAATCAAAGAATGCAAAACCCCATCACCTCTATTGTTAGAAAATTAAGACATATTATAATAGCCGATGAACAGAACAGCAAGTCCGAAAAAAGTTTTTCTGAAAAAGCAGTTGACGAATAGAGGAGGAGGTTATATAATAGAACTTGTCAGAAAGACAACAACATACCCAGTAACACATACATATCATGATTCCGTAGCTCAGCTGGGAGAGCGCTACCTTGACAGGGTAGAGGTCGCTGGTTCGAGCCCAGTCGGAATCATAGCTTAAACCCTTGCGTAGCAAGGGTTTTTTATTTTGCCTATTTATTGATTTTGTCATCATTCATCGAGTTGGGGACGGAAGTTTTTTTAAGCTGATTTTGAAGTGAATTCAAAATCAGCTCTGTTTCTATGCTAGGTTAAAGTTTCAATATTCTTTTCGATTTTTTGAATAACTTGTTCGAGCCATATGATTGGAGATACGCCGTAACTAAGAACGTCCACTCCGTCAGCAGCTTCATCGATAAAATCATTCTTTTCTTCATCCGAATAATCGCTGTTAATAAAATCTTTCAATGCAACTATATCAGTTTCTTGCTCTTCTTTTGGAATCTCTTCTAGTATTCGTCCAGTGCTGATTCTGGAGAATCAATATCCTGATGAAAATAACCGCCAAGGAATCCAAATACAGAATCAGAAACTTCGATTTCTATCATTACTTATCACCACCAAGAAACTGGTAACTTTAAATCTGAGAGATGGTACGTATCTTATTCTATATAACTTTCTGCTATATCAATATCATTTGTCATTTCTAAATCAGGGTACTTTTCATCTAATTTTCTTAAACAATTAATAAGTTCTTTACTTTGCAAACTTTCAGCTAAATCTTCAAATACTTCACTGATCCAATATAAATCTTCTTTATTACAATTTTCTAGATAGCTAATTGAATTTTCCTCATTTTCTGAGAGTACTTCAATTATTTCATCCCAACTCTTTTGAATTTCATAGTCATCATTAAGATTAAGTTCTTTTCTTTTAATTAATATAGCTTCCATTTTTTTCTCTAAGTTCATATTGGTCCTCTTAACTAAGAAGGGCTATTATTTTCAGCTTGCTTTTCCTATTGTTACATCTCCATCATGGAAAAATTCAATAACATAACCAGATTCGCTGAACATGAAAGTATCTGAACCTACAGCAGTTACATCATCAATTACGTTTAAAGCGTTGTCTAAGCTGGTTTTTACAGCTGGATAATCACCATAAGCCCAGAGGAGAATAACATTTTTGTCATCTATTTTATTCTCAATTAACCATTCGTCGATATCTTCAGCATAATCAATAGATCTGTGAGTAGTTACTTCATCCCATTTAATTCTTCCCCATGATGTGAAGGGGAAGCTTTCGCCAAGTTGTTCATGATATTTGCGTGTCTCAGAAATAGTGAGGACTTCTTTGTTATCTCCAAGAGCTTCTAGACATTCTTCGTATAAAGTCATATTAACACTTCCTATTTATTTAAATGTTTTAAAAGGGATTTATAAGTATCTTCGTTTCCGTTAAAAGGTATATAATATTTCTTTGCCTTATCTCCTTTTCCATTTCTATAATCCTCAACATTTATATGAGGTCCCTTTTCGGGGTCATAATCTAATCTCCAAAGGACTTTATTATCTCCAGACATTCGGCCAGTAACTTTACCAAAGCCTGCGCTTTTAGATAAAGTACCTATAAAAGGTTTTGAATCTATTCCTAAATCACCAATTAGATTTAGCGCCTCATTTCTAGCTTGTTCATATGTATCTACCTTTGGAAGCGCGACTTCTCTTGATTTTTTGGAAAGGCCTTTTTTAACTGTCTTGTTGTTTGATGACTTACCATTGATTGATTTAAAGAATACACTATCTTTAGTGGAATCGGCTATTCTTTTTAGGAGCGGCGTATTTTTAACGTTAATAGTATTCCCGGCGTCTTGTAGAATCCCTTCTAATGCAGGAGTATATCGATTAACATAAGGTTTAACAGATGGATTGCCATTCTTAATCTTTTCACTAGCTGCTTTCCCAACTTTAGCAAGATCCTTCGAGCCTGTTGAGACAGATGACTTTCCACCTTTCAATAACAGAAGACTTCCGCCCAAATAAGTAACATAGTGCAACCGCGTGTATGCATCCCCGTGAATCATTTTTGTATCCCAATTATCCTTCAATGTGTCGACCATACTTTGAAAGGCAGCTTGATAGTCGTATTCCAGAACTGTATCCAGCACTTTTTGAGGATCCTTGTTTAAGTTGTCAATTGTCCAACCGATATTCCATCCGAATTGAATGGCTCCTTCACCGGTATCCTTGGCAAGATCGTATATACCAACAATCGCACCCTTGGCGCCATCACCTATGATTTGCAACACTTCTTTTCCGTTATCCATGAAAGCTTTACGCTGTTCAAGAAATGAAACAAATTCAAGCTGTTCAGGGGTAAGATTCTCATAGCCGACCTTCTTGGCAATGTCTAAGTATTCATCTGGATCCGTCACTCCGTCAGCTAGCTTCTTTTTCAGCTCTTTGATTTCTCGTTCTTTCGCTTCATCTTTCTTGATCTTCAAATAAGCTTCAGTCTGTTTCTCGATATCGCCTTTTCTCTTATGTATATCACTTTCTCGATAAGCCTTGGCATTATAATGGATTGGTGTAGCATTCTTGCCTTTGCCTGTGGATTCCTCAAGCTTTTGGAAGTCCTTCTTGATGAATTGCTCGTTTGGCTCTGATTGGGCATATTCAGTAACAAGTGCTTCGTCCACGCTGCCTAGTTTATCGACTGTTTTTTTGCGTTTGTCCTCCGCATCGGCGAGTTCGTCTTTAAAGTCCTCAGTTGAAAACAGATCAAGCGGAAGGATATCGTCGATATCATGTAAGATATCTTTCATGGCTTTCTTTTGTTCAGACATAATAGATTTTGATTTTGTGTAGGCGTTAGCCAGCTCGTGCTCTAAGAAGGATTCTTCTATATAAGCATCAGATAAGCTGGCGTCCTCTAGAGTGCCTGAAATGCTTGTCAAGAAAGCAATTTTCATATCAAGTAAGTCAATCCAATTGTCAGCTACACCTGCATGGTCTTGATAAAATGCTTTAATGTTGTCAGCACCTTTGCCGGAAAACTCACTGTCATCTAAATCAGCTACAGCTTTAAAAGCCTTTTTTAGATTGACCATCTGACTTCTTAATTCTTTGTATTCCTTTGCACGTCTATCTGCTTCTGAAAGCAGTGATTTGGCTTCAAATACTTTCATGTTCATATCCTTTCGTTTGAATAGCTCCAACAAGATTTTACCATGGGAAAATGAAGAAATAGACAGCGATGTGATTCAAAAGTGTGAAATGAATAATTTGATCTGTGTCAATTTACCTACTCGGATTATTTGTTTGGAAACTGATGACGCAGTAAGACGATTCCAGCTGATGAATGGTTTAAGTCCTAATGGCATTTATGGCCCGAAAACTAAAGCGAAGCTCGAATCCCTTCTTAAATAAAAATAGCCCTCCTCAATTGGAGGGCTATTTTTATTTAATAGAAACGTGATGTGTGTACCAGTTTCCGGTTGCAGTGAATCGTAATTCCATATGGCCGTGGCGGTTACCTCCATACTTTACAAACGTGTAATCAGAATTGGCGATTGCATCCTTAGCCGTTTTATCAATGTTTGCAATTTTCTTGGAAGTGATTTTACCATTCCAGCCAGCAAAACCTGAAGCGGATGCACTTGGCGGGCTTTCCCACTTTGTTATTTTCTTTCCATACTCGTATGAATAGTTGTCACTTACTCGAATATCATATAATTTTATCCCTGTAAACTTTACAGCGTAATAGCCACTTGCAGTTTTATTTTGGGTGGCCTGTGTTTTTATCTTTTCCATTCCCATATCTGTACTTACGCCCATTTCCACAGTGAAACCATTACCGAGATCAATTTCTTGATATGGATGATCTTTGCTGACATGCATACTGTTTAAAGCCTTATTCACTTCTTTAACAGTTGGGATTTTCTCAGATGAAAGGGTTCTCAAGTTTTTTTGTTTTGTTACCTCGTGAAAGGTCGCCTTATCAATAATCAGATCAGAATTCTTGTCCACTTTTTCGGCAGCATTTGCACTTTGAAGACTAAACAGAGATGAAAAACTCAAAGCTAGGGCAAAAACCACACCCACAAGTAACTTTTTCATTTTATCCCTCCTTAATGTTTTCGTCCCCATCTTATCTTAATGTATAATATTGGTAAATGGGATGAAAGTAACAAATGGTGCTATTGATTAAAGTATTAGGCTTTGAAGGAGCGGGAAGATTGAAAAGTAAATGAATGGTTTTACCCATTTAAACAACCTTATATCACGTGTATATTGGATTGTAGGGGAGGGATATCATGGTCAAGATCATATTGGCATTTGTTTATCTATTTGGCTTCGTTGTGTTGAGCAATTGGGCTTTCGACGGAATATTTTCCGAGAGCTATTTCTCGCCAATCGGTTTCCTTTGGTCTATCTTATTTACATTTTTCATAGGGGTTTATACCGGCTTGCCTTTAATCTACAAAAAGTTTACTCAATCAAGCCGTTTGACTTTGAAAAGTAAAAAGCCGATTTATTTCACTATCGGTACAGCCGTTATTCTCTTTGGGCTTTATTTTCTCAAAAACGAAATCGCCCCCTATTTTATGCTATGTGGCTATTTTTTAACTCTGGCATCAGGTATAGCCCTGACCATCTTATTACAGCCCAAAACCAACAACTGTAAAACAGTATAACCAACAAGAATTAATTAAAAGCCCGTCGTTTTTTAGACGGGCTTTATACAAATTTAATCAAAAAGGAATATTTTTAATCAGAAACTTATGTAAGAAACCCTATAAAATAGGGTTTGGGAATAAAACGTCTGTTCGTGTCAGAACATAATCGCTACCTTGTGACAGGGGGGGAGATCCCTGGTTCGAGCCCAGTCGGAATCATAGCTTAAAACCTTGCGTAGCAAGGGTTTTTTACTTTTTATGGGCTGTCGGTTTATTAATGCAGTATATGATTTAAATGAAAACTCAGGAATAATATTGAGTTGAGAAGATAAAATAAAAACCCCATTTCTAAAGTCCAAAATGGGGTTATTTCTTAATATCATATTAAGTTGCTGCTCTATCTGCGACCTTATGAGTGGACTGCTCAGAAAGAGCGTATGAAGCGCTGGATACTCCAACAATGCCAAGCAAGAGCGCTAAACAAATTGCAATTTTACATTTTTTCATTTAAATGTTTCCCCCTTGAATTTGTTTACGTGCTTCAATTGCCATTTGATAAAAATCGACCGCATCATGTCTGTCTTCTTTGTTGGTCAAAAAATCAGCAACAGCAACAGCGTATTCTTCCATATCACCATAAAGGTTTTTCTCTTTGAAGAACTTGAACACTTCTCTAAGTGTTTGTAAGTCAAATGATAAATAAAGACCTTTAACCAGTTTTAATTTCTCGGTTACTTCCTGTGGTTGTTGTGTCGGGCAGCAACCTTCTGACCTTCTTGGTATAATTCTAACGCAGCCTTTAAATCATTCTTCTTTGCTTTGACATACGCCAGATTAAAAATCGCTTTGGACTCATAAATGTGCTTTCGATTCTTATGAATTTCATAGGCGATTTTAAAATGTTTCTCAGCATTGTCAAGTTCTTCAAGATTATTATAACATAATCCCACATTAAAATGAGCTGAACCAATTAAATGTTGTTCCCCTATTTTTATAGCATCATTTAAGGCTTTTTCAGCTGTTTCTAAAGCGTCCTCATAACACATTTTATCTAGCCAGTTCCCAAAGATAACAAACTGACATTGGACCATTTCCTTGCCATATGTAAGGTTCCCCTGAGCATCTTTTTGCTCTTTAAATATAGAGTATGCTCGCTGGGCATAATTCATTGAAAAATGAGTCTCTTTCATATAGTAATAGACTTCTGACATTTTGAAATAGAACTCTGCCTTATCTGTATTTGCGTTCTTATCTAATAAATCAAGATATTTTTCGGCTTCGCGATAATATGTTAAAGCAATAACTAAATCTCTCGTTCTAAAATGATACATGCCGGTAAAAAAATGATAATAGAACTCTATTGTATTGGTGAGGGATTCAGGAGCCATATTTTCCCTTGTCTTTTTGAGATCAGCATAAACACCATCTATATTTTTAACAGAGTCAGGTTCGAGATACGAAAGCATTATTTCGTGCCGCAGCTTTAATAGCTGGAGATAGACTGCTACTTTTTCATTTTTCTCCATCATATCGAATTCTTTTTCAACTTTTTGTTTCATTTCTTTTGCTTTCTCAACTCGACCCTGTTTTATGACAACATACCAATGATTAATGTCTGTAGTTACGTAATGATATGGGATTAAATCCGAAACAGACAATCAAATACCTCCTTTTATTTACATATATTTAATATTATACCACTAAGGACACCCTCTAAAAGAATTATTTTTTGAAAAGTCCATCTATTTAGACTGAAAAAAGGTCAGAATAAACATAAATAAGGACTGTATCGTCTGATATGAACTCTTTAGCTTGCTTTAGAATTTAAGAAAGCTGATCTAAAAGGCACTCGAAGTCGTCTAATGATTTATAAATGGCATCTATCTTTTTCAAGAAAATGTTATAATGAAAAGCCATAAAATGATAGGAGGGGGAATTTCGATGCATTACATAACGGCATGTTTAAAAATCATCAGTGATAAAGACCTTAATGAGATAATGAAGAAATTCAAAAAACTTGAGGAAGAAACGAACAAAGAAGAGGGTTGTATTACATTCCATGCTTATCCGCTTGAGCCATCAGAACGTAAAATAATGCTTTGGGAGATTTGGGAAAACGAAGAAGCTGTGAAAACCCATTTCACGAAAAAACACACAATAGACGTTCAAAAACAAGAATTAACGGAAGTAGAATGGTTAATGAAAAGCAATGTGAATGATTAAAAAGGCGTCTTCAAAAGAGACATTCAAAAACTAAGAAGCGGAAAGTTGTTGGCGGATTGTTGTCCAACTCCGACAACAATATCATGCGGAGAATTAAATACATTTATTAATAATAAGTTTAAAAGCTTGGAGAAAAAAATGAAAAAGAAAACCCAAATTATACTTTCCCTTTTAGCAGCACTTATAGTTATATTGATAGCACTACCAGTTCTATCTCCTGTTGTTTTTACAGCTGCTTCTGAAAAAGGAGCAATCAGACACGAAATTTATAAAAGAGGATATCCCTATCAGAGCTACTTTGCAGTTCTCCAAAAAGAAGGTGACAATGAATCTGGGAATCTTTATGATGTGAATTGGCTTGATTGGAAAGGTGAAACGGGACAAACGCCTCACTTATGCTATTCAAAAAAAGCATCAAACGGTAAATACAAAGTAGACTGTGGAACCGGGCCGTAAAAAAAATGCCCGAGATGAAAGGTCTGCGGATACTGATCACTGGACAGAGAACGCTGTGCTTTGGTTGGTGTCCGTTTTTTATTTCGTATACTAAGCTGACATAAAACGAAAACAAGAAGCTATCACAGAATCAGGTCGTTTCTAGCAGTTAACTCAAAATCATAAAATCGCATTTTTCCGGAAGCTTCGGTAAAAAACGAAACTTTTGTCTCTATGATTTTATTTTATAATGTAAACGGTTTCTTATATAGTATACTTATACTATCAATTTGCTCAAGTAGATACTGACAGGAAGGATAGAAAAACAGATGGAATACATAAATACAAGACAAAAAGAGATTTTGTATCTGTTGTTATCTGAACCTGATGACTATTTAGTTGTGCAAGATTTCGCAGATAGGGTACAGTGTTCTGAAAAAACAATCCGAAATGATTTGAAAGTGATCGAGGATTATCTCAATGAGCATTCTCATGCACAGCTTATTCGAAAACCAGGGTTGGGCGTTTATTTACATATAGAAGAACAAGAAAGGACCTGGCTAAGCCAACAATTACATACTGAACATTTTTCTTCTAGGCAGCGGAGCGATGAAGAAAGAATGCTGCACATTGCTTATGACTTATTAATGAATCCGAAGCCTGTTTCCGCAAAAGACATTGCTGCTCGGCATTTTGTCAATCGATCTTCCATAAAAAAGGATTTATACGCAGTAGAAGAGTGGCTGAAGCGTTTTGATCTCACGCTGGTTTCTAGGCAGCGGCTTGGATTAAAGGTTGAAGGGAACGAAAGAAATAAAAGAAAGGCATTGGCAAGAATATCTGATTTGATCCACAATACAGCGTTTACCAGCCAATTTATTAAAAGTAAGTTTTTACATTATGAAGTAGACTTTGTGACGAAAGAAATCAAATCACTACAAAAAAAGCATTCCCTCTATTTCACAGACGAAACGTTTGAAAGTTTGCTGCTGCATACATTGTTAATGGTCCGCCGCATCAAAATGAAGCAGCCGATTTCATTGTCCCCAAAAGAAATGGCGGCAGTAAAAAAGAAGAAAGAATATCAATGGACATTTGCTTGTTTACAGCGGCTTGAACCGGTTTTTGCAATCCGCTTCCCAGAAGAAGAAGCCGTGTACTTAACATTACATATATTGGGCGGTAAAGTTCGTTATCCATTGCAGACAGAAGAGAACCTTGAAAATGCTGTGCTTCCTAAGGTTGTAGGGCATTTAATCAATCGTGTTTCAGAGCTGAAAATGATGGATTTTCATAAGGATCAGGATTTGATCAATGGTTTGAACATTCATCTCAATACTGTGCTACAACGGCTGAGCTACGATCTTTCTGTAGCAAATCCTATGCTCAATGACATCAAAAAGATGTACCCTTATTTGTTCCACCTCATCATTGATGTTTTGGAAGACATCAATCAAACTTTTGATCTTCAAATTCCTGAGGAAGAGGCAGCATATTTGACATTGCATTTTCAGGCAGCGATCGAACGGATGCAGTGCAGCAGCGAGACACATAAAAAGGCGATTATCGTCTGCCACATGGGGATTGGGATGTCACAATTGCTGCGGACAAAAATTGAACGGAAATATCACCAAATCGCTGTAATGGCTTGTATTGCAAAGGCCGATTTAAAGGATTATATCAAAAAGCATGAGGATATTGATCTTGTCATATCCACCATTGCGCTGGAGAATATTACGGTTCCCCATATTGTTGTATCTCCGCTTTTAGAGCCTGGCGAAGAGAAGAAATTAAGTGCGTTTATACGTCAGTTGGGCGAATCACACCGCCAAAAACAAAAAACGTTTCAGATGCTGAACAATACGACTCCTTTTTTGGTTTTTTTGCAGCAGGAGGCGGAGCATCGCTACAAGTTAATCGAACAGCTGGCGACAGCTTTGTTTGAGAAAGGCTATGTTGATAAGGACTATGCGGTTCATGCGGTGATGAGGGAAAAAATGTCGGCGACAAATATTGGGTCAGGCATTGCCATTCCTCATGCAAACGCTAAATTTATTAAACAATCAGCAATCGCGATTGCCACATTAAAGGAGCCGCTTGAATGGGGAAATGAAAAAGTTTCGCTCGTTTTTATGCTGGCTGTCAAACACGAGGATCAAACCATGACAAAGCAGCTGTTTAGCGAGCTTTCATATCTTAGCGAGCAGCCGGCCTTCGTCCAGAAGCTGACGAAAGAAGCCAATGTCATGACATTTTTATCTCATTTGGATTATTAAAGCAGGGATTATTCCTTGCTTTTTTTTTGTTATAGGGAAAAATGCCTTTATTACCGGAACCTATGGTAAAAAAAAGCGATTTTAATGAGCTGATTTCGGTATACAGTTGAGACAAGATCTTATTATTCACACTTTAAAGGAGGTTTCCTATGAAACTGTTAGCGATTACATCTTGTCCGAATGGAATCGCCCATACGTATATGGCAGCGGAAAATCTGCAAAAAGCTGCTGACAGACTGGGCGTTAGCATCAAAGTTGAGACCCAGGGAGGGATTGGTGTTGAAAATAAGCTAACCGAAGAGGAAATTCACGAAGCGGACGCAATCATTATTGCTGCAGACCGCTCGGTAAACAAAGACCGGTTTATAGGCAAAAAACTGCTGTCTGTGGGGGTACAGGACGGCATCCGCAAACCGGAAGAATTGATTCAAAAAGCTCTTAACGGGGATATACCGGTCTATCGTTCCGCTTTAAAATCGGAATCCGGTAATCATCAGGAGAAAAAACAAAATCCAATTTACCGTCATTTAATGAACGGCGTTTCATTTATGGTTCCTTTCATTGTTGTCGGCGGATTATTGATAGCGGTTGCATTAACGCTTGGAGGGGAGAAAACACCTAAAGGCTTAGTTATTCCGGATGATTCCTTCTGGAAAACGATTGAACAGATCGGCAGTGCTTCATTTTCATTTATGATTCCGATTTTAGCAGGCTATATCGCCTATAGCATCGCTGATAAACCGGGACTTGTGCCAGGGATGATCGGCGGTTATATTGCGGCGACTGGAAGTTTTTATGACAGCGCAAGCGGCGCCGGATTCCTCGGGGGGATTATTGCCGGGTTTTTGGCTGGATACGCGGCACTTTGGATCAAAAAATTAAAAGTTCCAAAAGCCATCCAGCCGATTATGCCGATTATTATTATTCCGGTGTTTGCATCACTGATTGTAGGTTTAGCGTTTGTGTTTTTGATCGGCGCGCCTGTAGCTCAAATTTTCGCCTCTTTAACAGTTTGGCTGGCGGGGATGAAAGGGTCGAGCTCGATCCTTCTGGCATTGATTTTAGGGGCGATGATCTCATTTGATATGGGCGGTCCCGTAAATAAGGTGGCGTTTCTGTTTGGATCGGCAATGATTGGAGAAGGAAATTATGAAATTATGGGACCAATTGCTGTCGCCATTTGTATCCCCCCGATTGGCCTTGGCATTGCGACGTTTTTAGGAAAAAGAAAATTCGAGGCATCTCAAAGAGAAATGGGGAAAGCGGCATTTACGATGGGTCTCTTCGGCATTACTGAAGGAGCGATTCCATTTGCGGCGCAGGACCCTCTGCGCGTTATTCCAAGTATTATGGCAGGCTCAATGACAGGTTCTGTGATAGCCATGATTGGCAATGTGGGAGACAGAGTGGCGCACGGCGGACCTATCGTTGCAGTGCTTGGCGCAGTTGATCATGTCCTGATGTTTTTTATTGCTGTGATTGCAGGATCTCTTGTCACTGCTCTGTTCGTCAATGTACTAAAAAAGGATATTACGGCGTCTCCTGTGCTCAGTGAAACTGCACCGCCCTCCGCGCCAAGTGAAGCTGCGGCAGCAAATGAAATAAAGCAGCCAATTCAAAGCCAAAAAGCTGAGATGTCGGAATTTAAAAAACTGACAGACATTATCAGCCCGGAATTAATTGAACCAAATTTATCGGGGGAAACGAGGGATGACATCATAGATGAATTGATTCAGAAATTGTCCCGAAGAGGTGCGCTGCTTTCAGAGAGCGGGTTTAAACAAGCCATTTTGAATCGTGAACAACAGGGAACAACGGCGATTGGCATGAATATCGCGATTCCGCACGGAAAGTCTGAGGCGGTCAGGGAGCCGAGTGTTGCCTTTGGGATCAAACGATCAGGTGTTAATTGGAATAGCCTGGATGGATCAGAAGCTAAATTAATCTTTATGATTGCTGTACCGAAAGAGAGCGGGGGAAACCAGCATCTGAAAATACTGCAGATGCTATCTCGAAAGCTAATGGATGACAATTATAGGGAGCGGCTGCTCTCCGTGCAAACAACAGAAGAAGCATACAAGCTGCTAGAAGAAATCGAATAAAGCGGGGGATTTTCATGACGACTGAACCGTTATTTTTCAAGCCTGTTTTCAAAGAAAGAATTTGGGGCGGGACCGCTTTAGCTGATTTTGGCTATACCATTCCGTCACAACGAACAGGGGAGTGCTGGGCTTTTGCCGCGCATCAAAATGGTCAAAGCGTTGTTCAAAACGGAATGTATAAGGGGTTCACGCTCAGCGAATTATGGGAACATCATAGACATTTATTCGGACAGCTTGAAGGGGACCGTTTCCCTCTGCTTACAAAAATATTAGATGCTGACCAGGACTTATCTGTTCAGGTGCATCCGAATGATGAATATGCCAACATACATGAAAACGGTGAGCTTGGAAAAACAGAATGCTGGTACATTATTGATTGCCAAAAAGATGCCGAGATTATTTATGGCCACAATGCAACAACAAAGGAAGAACTAACTACCATGATAGAGCGTGGAGAATGGGATGAGCTCTTGCGCCGTGTAAAGGTAAAGCCGGGGGATTTTTTCTATGTGCCAAGCGGTACTGTTCATGCGATTGGAAAAGGAATTCTTGCTTTGGAGACGCAGCAGAACTCAGACACAACCTACAGATTATATGATTATGATCGAAAAGATGCAGAAGGCAAGCTGCGCGAGCTTCATCTGAAAAAGAGCATCGAAGTGATAGAGGTCCCGTCTATTCCAGAACGGCATACAGTTCACCATGAACAAATTGAGGATTTGCTTACAACGACATTGATTGAATGCGCTTACTTTTCGGTGGGGAAATGGAACTTATCAGGATCAGCAAGCTTAAAGCAGCAAAAACCATTCCTTCTTATCAGTGTGATTGAAGGGGAGGGCCGTATGATCTCTGGTGGGTATGTCTATCCTTTCAAAAAAGGAGATCATATGTTGCTGCCTTACGGTCTTGGAGAATTTAAACTCGAAGGATATGCAGAATGTATCGTCTCCCATCTGTAACATGCAGGGCTTGAGAAATAAATTTGCGAATGAAGACGCCTATTCTCCAGCAATGATCTAAATAAAATAAGAGTTTAATAGTTGGAGAAGAAATGTTACACTCTTTTCTGTATATGGTAAAGAATGAAAAAACACGATTCGGTTGGTAGTCCGGATGCATGATTGAGAATGTCAGTAACCTTCCCCTCCTCGGGATGTCCATCATTCTTTAATATCTTTTATGAGGAGGGAATCGTTATGAAATTAACGATTTACTACGATGGTCAGTTTTGGGTAGGCGTTGTTGAAGTTGTGAACAATGGAAAGCTAAGAGCCTTTCGTCATCTTTTTGGCAAAGAGCCGAGGGATTCTGAAGTATTAGAGTTTGTTCATAACCAACTCCTGAATATGTTGGCCCAAGCTGAGCAGGAAGGAGTGAGTTTACAAGGGAGACGTCAAAAAAAGATCAATCCAAAAAGATTGCAGCGCCAGGTTTCAAAAGAGTTGAAAAACGCCGGAGTAGCTTCTAAAGCTCAAGAGGCGATAAAGCTAGAGCTTGAAGCAAGAAAGCAAAAGAAAAAACAAATAATGAAAGAACAACGAGAACATGTAAAAGAGCAAAGGTATATGCTCAAAAAGCAAAAAGCGAAAAAGAAGCACAGAGGTAAATAATCCAAACAAAAGCAGGCGCAGTGCCTGCTTTTGTAATTAAGGACTCTACTTTGTAACATATAGCCAATGTTTATAATCCGCTGATTTATGATTCAATATAAACCCTAACTTCTCCAAGGTTTTTTGTGAGCCTAGATTATCATGTTCGCATCTTGCGGTGATCCGGTTTACTGTTTCTTGGCTTAATGCCCAGTTTATTAGTTTTTGGGCGGCTTCCACACAATAACCTTTGCGGCGATGACTTTTATTTGTTGCAAAACCGATTTCAATCATGCCATTTTCGTCTGGGTCACCTAAAAATCCAGTTCCCCCAACAATTTCATGACTGTCCTTCTTTACAATAATCCATGAATCAAATCCTTTTGTTCCATTGTTTTTGACTAAAATCTCGCGGAAATAAGGTATCGCTTCAAAAAAATCAGAATTTGGCCATTCACCATTTGTTTCATAACCTAAGTCTTTGATAGCCTGATGATCTTGTTTAGACGCGGCGTCAAGAAGGGGAATATCAATCGTTTTTAATCGTAATCGATTCGTCTCAAGGAGAACCATATATCTAATCCTCTTTTCTTTTTACTGGGAATAATGATAACATATAACAATTTTCTCTGATACCTTGGCAGTAGAGAAAGATGAAAAAATTGAGGGGGATTGAAAGAGTGACAGGTAAGAGTTTGCCCAGACCAAAAACGGGTGGGAAAATACCGATGTTAATGTGTCCCTACCCGTTTTTCTGTTCCTGAATGCAGGGTTTCTGATAACATGTTGTGCTACCTTTTCGCAATCAAATAAAGCGATATGGCTCTTTGGGTTTGCACAGGATTATGAATGATAATGACCCATTGGTTTCTTCGTCTTGGAAAGCTTGCTACAGCATACAATGGAGCAGTATCGCGCGGAGTGAATCCACCATTTATCACGTTGATATCTCTTCCTTCAAGATGACAAACTAAGTATTCACCTGGATTGATGACCTGTTGGTTCGTCCATGCGTAAGAATAAAAGCCGTCTCCAAGATCTTCGGTGGAAGATGGGGGGACAAAGCCATCTACAGTCAACGTGATTTCTCTTCTTCGCTGTCTTTCTGAAAAGTCTGGACTTCTTTGAGGGTTATGAGTATGTGAAAAGTAAGGAATTAACGCAGGGCCATAAAAGTAATGATACAAAGCAACCACTCCTTTATTTTCCATTCATACAAATTGTATGTGAGAGTTATTTGTTCATTCCTGTTTTGTTCCATGTAGTCTAATAATGGGCTATAGGCGTCCAAGGAAATCAATTTGTCCTTTCGTTGATTCAATGCTAGTAACCTTGAAAATGCAGGTTAGGATGATAGAATTTACATATTACTGCAAGAAGTTAGACATACATCATTTTGATAGTGGGTGAAAACAATGGCGAAAAAACTGGCAAAAACAAATGCGGTTCGTCTGATAGAACAGCAGAACATCTCTTATGAGGTATTAGGGTATAAAACAGACGGCCAGCCGGTAGATGGCATCTCTGTTGCGGAAAAAATCGGTTATCCTTTGAAATATGTATATAAAACGTTGGTTGCAGCAGCAGGAACAAATCATTATTATGTCTTTGTTGTACCCGTTGCAGAAGAGTTAGATGTAAAAAAGGCAGCAAAGGTGACAGGGGAAAAGAAAATAGAAATGATTGCAATGAAGGAGCTATTAGCGGTAACTGGCTATCTTCGCGGCGGCTGCTCGCCAATTGGCATGAAAAAATTGTTCCCGACCTATATTGATGCATCTGCAGAAACGCTTGATTTTATCATTGTCAGTGCAGGGAAAATCGGTATGCAGCTAAAGTTGGCGCCACAAGATTTAGCCAAATCATGTGATGCCGCATTTGCAGAAATTGTATAGATGCAGATATAGGGGGAAACAAAAAAGCTTAGTCATATCGATTAAGCTTTTTCCGCATCCCTTTCAAATATGATTTCAAAATAAGCAGCTGCCCCATACCCATCTATACTGGGAGCGAAAATCTGAACAAATCTCCAGCCTCTTTTCGCATAATCATGGATGATTTGCTGGTAGTCTTCTTTAGGCCTTCTTCTCATCGTACTCAGCTCAACTCTTACGAATTCATATTCTTTCATCGTTTGATCCCTTCTATTAAGGTATACGCATAATTGAGCAAGAAGTTCCAAAAACCTAGGTTAAGGTCTGCCTCACTAAACACAGGAACATCTTGAAGAGTCAAGGGGCTATAAAAACGAATTTCACCGGGTCAGCAGTCCAAATGAATCTCTTGCTTATTGCATTTGACTGAGTATATAAGTAAAAAAAGAGCGGCCAGAACATATAAGAAGGAGATGATCATTAACGCACTCATAACAGGGTAGTGTTTAGCGGAGTAGACGAAAAAATCAAGCTGTGAAATTTGTTTGGGGCTGCTGACGGCATCAATTCCATTAAGCAGTTTTGAGAGTTTAGCAGTATAGTTCCAATCAAATCGATCTGAAACAAGCTCGCTTCCTTGATACCAATTAACAGCAGCTAAAAACAGAAATACCATAATAGAAAATCCAAGCTGAACAACTAAAAATATTCCCTTCACTTTTGTATGACCTCCAAATCTATGAATATGGGAAAATCAAACAATATATTACCACCGTATGGGTTATTCTTGCAATTTCACTTCCATACAACTCAAACGCAAGTCTATTTTTTTGTTTGTTTTTGGCTTATAATACCTGATGATGGAAAAAGAGTGCGGGTTTATAGATTAGAGAAACAAATGTATTTATTTGTGGAGAGAGTATAGAAGCATTCGATTAGATCTGCTTTTTCACAGAAACGGTTTTCATCTGTTTGCTTGAGCTTTACAATTGGCTGGCAAAAAAACAATGATTTCTTTCAATCAAAACATGCAACGATGCGACACATTTTATATCTTGATGACTTATCTCATTGCCTTTAAGTCATCCTATCGAGAAAGCGATGGTATTTTATGAACAAAGAAACCCTAAAAAACATACTCATGATTTTTTCAATATGCGCAACCCTCCGAGAAACCGATGGTATGCGCATAGCTGATAGCTGGATTTTGAGTGAGATTATACGATTTTTGATTTGCATGGTTGTGTTTTTTGCCATGACATTTCTATTAGATGCTGTTTTTCCAAACAAAAAAGAGTCACATTAATGTGTGGCTCTTTTTGCATCATCTGATCAGAAACATCATAAATGAATCGATCATCATGATGAAGAACAGCAAGCAAAAATAAATAAGCGAGTAGACAAACATATCCTTTGCCCACTTCACGTCATCGTCTATTTTGAATCCCTTGATGCTTTTTTTGATCCATATGCCTCCGAGAACCAAGGCTGCTAAAAAATAAAATGGGCTCATATGGCCGGTGCCGAGAGAGAAAGGAAATAATAGCGTGACCGGCACCAGGACGGCAATATATTGCATCATTTTTATTTTTGTTACATGATTTCCTTTGACTACTGGCAAGAGCGGAATGCCAGCGGCACGATATTCCTCTTTGCGTCTTATCCCAATCGCCCAAAAATGCGGCGGCTGCCACAGAAACATAATCGTGTACAACAGCACTGCTGTCATACTGAAGTCACCGGTTACGGCACAATACCCCATCAATGGCGGCGCAGCTCCTGGAAAGCTCCCGGCAAATGTGCTCCACACAGACGTTCGTTTCACCCATACCGTATAGATGATCGCATAAAAAATAAAGGCGGCGAGTCCGAGAAAGGCCGTTAATGGATTAAGGGAATAAAGCATGGCAAGACCTGCGATTCCTAACACAGAGCCATATGTTAAGATCATGGCTGGCGGCATTTTCCCTGTGACCGAGGCCCTGCTGCGAGTGCGTGCCATTTTTGCGTCCATATGCCGATCAAAATAGTTGTTATAGACAGTGCCGGAAGCCATCACAAACGCGGTTCCCAACATTGCTGTTACCATTGTCATCAAAAAAGCCATGCCGGTTAACGTTTTTTCTGCGCTTGCAAACGCGATCCAAAACCCGCCGAAGGCTGCTATCGAGTTTGATATGATAATGCCGGGTTCTGCAAGTTTGATAAAATCGTAAATGGTTACCCGGTTTGAAGCTTTTATGTATTTTGTTTCAGATATGGCTGCAGAATCTCTTGTATTCTCCAAAAATAGACGCCTCCCCCTAAAACTGCATGCTTTTGTTATCGTAACAAGAGGGATACGGAATCACAATTATTTCCTATATTTGTCATGATATTGTCATTTTTAAAATAAAAAAATGGGGAGCTGGACTGCCCCCATTTTGATATGCGGCGACTAGTAACCGTAACCTCCGCCATATCCTCCGCCATAACCGCCGCCGTAACCGTACCAAGGGTAGTAAGGCGGGCGCGGGCGCGGGTAGTAATAAGGCGGACGCGGATAAAACGGGTAGAACGGATAATAATAAGGCGGATAAAATGGCCGTCTCGGACGCGGATAATAATAAGGCTGTCTTTCATCATAAGGGGTAATTTGTTCAAATGGCTGTTCATTCAAAGGGTAATCCAAGAGGAAAACCTCCCTAGCTTTTTTTATTCCTTTTACCATATTCTTGATGCTTAAGTTGGGTGTATGTACATTTATGAAACTCGGTTTTTTTATGATGAAATTCCTTAAAAAGGATTGACATGAACTTCTAAATCTCATAGTATTACAAATGTGAAATAAATGTTACTACAATGTTACAAAAGCATTTCTAAATAGATACAGTTCCAACTGATGAAGAGTAAATCGAAATGGCTACGAAAGAAGGAGTTTTTGTTGTTGGCAAAAAGAATCAAATGGTTTCATGTATTAATAGCAGTTGTATGTGTGGTGGGCCTTATCGGCTTTTTCCATAATCATTCATTGAAAAAAGAAACGGTCATGAATAAAGTAAGAACTGATTCTCAATATGGGAATGTTGAGATCGCAACGCTTGTGAATGACGGGAAAACTTTTAATTACGCGGTTAACTATCCCGTTTTCAAAAATGAAAAAATGGATTCGGCATTAAAAAGATTCGCAGAAAAAGAGGTTCGTCAATTTCAAAAGGAAACAAAAGACGTTGACCAAGAGCATACGACAAAACGCAACGAATTAAATGTTGATTATAAAATTGTCCATTATGCCAAACAGACAGTGGCGATTGTATTTAATGAATATAAATACATCGGCGGGGCACACGGGCAAACCGTGAAAAAAACGTTTAACTATGATTTTAGTAAACAAGCGTTTCTTTCCATTGATGATATTTTCAAAGAGGACGCTGACTACTTACATAAGCTTTCGTTAATCGCTTATCACGAACTGAAAAAGAATAAGGACATTGCAGCGGACGATGCACTGTTAAAGGAAGGGACGGCTCCGAAAAAAGAAAATTTCAGCCGCTTTGCCATCAAGGAGGATTATATCGAACTTTACTTTGACACATATCAGGTTGCAGCAGGCTATCTTGGAGAGCAATCGATTGCCATTAAGAAAAGTCTTTTGAAAGACATTCTGAAAGAACAATATATTGATAAAGCAAAAAATAAAAATAAAATCAAAGAACAAAAGCCGAAGCATGAAGTGATTTCTTTACCCAAAGAGGAAACGGTTGATCCAAATCAAAAAGTCATTGCGCTTACTTTCGACGACGGCCCGAATCCTGCGACAACAAATCAGATTCTAGACTCCTTGAAGAAATATAAGGGTCATGCCACGTTTTTTGTTTTGGGGAGCAGGGTTCAATATTATCCGGAAACGCTAATAAGAATGCTGAAAGAAGGAAATGAGGTGGGGAACCATTCATGGAGCCATCCACTTCTCACAAGGCTTTCAGTGAAAGAAGCGTTAAAGCAGATCAATGACACGCAAGACATCATTGAAAAAATAAGCGGATACCGCCCGACGCTTGTAAGACCCCCATACGGCGGCATTAATGATGAACTGCGGAGTCAAATGAAAATGGATGTTGCGTTATGGGATGTTGACCCGGAAGATTGGAAAGACCGTAACAAAAAAACAATCGTTGACCGTGTCATGAGTCAGGCGGGAGATGGAAGAACCATTTTAATTCACGATATTTACCGCACCTCTGCTGATGCGGCCGATGAAATTATGAAAAAGCTCACCGATCAAGGATATCAATTGGTGACGGTTTCTCAGCTTGAAGAGGTTAAAAAACAAAGAGAAGCGAAATAAATTACAAAAGGCTGTCCGTACGGACAGCCTTTTTTCTATTTAATAAGAGCCTGTGGTGGCCCAAACATTTAAGTTTGGTCCTGAATACTTGCCGAAAGCGTAAGAAGTCCTTGGATCTAAATCATATACCATCGGTGTATAGCAAGACTTTTGGCCGGCCACCGCTTTTCCATTGCCGCCTGCAGAATCACAATTATATCTTTTTCCGTCTGTGTTCCGGGTAATCTCCGCATTTGCTTCATAGCCAGACGTCAATGTATTATTCATCGTGATTTTTGCCCAAGCCGTTTTACATGTACTGCTGAATTTAAGCTCGACTACTCCGATGACTTGATTGCTGGCATTCACTAAGTTTGAGGATTTTTTTGTAGAGCCGCTGGACGCACAATCATTGTAATAAGGGCTTTTTCCATCGTAGGCATGGGTTTCCGCCTTGGCGGGTGCACCTTTGACGGCAAAAACAAATACTACTGCGAATAACACCAATGAAGCCTTCATAAACAGTCTTTTCAATTTATGACCTCCTTAATATGGCAAACAATAAATCATATGGAGGAACAATCAAAACATGCATGCTTTTTTGTGAACAATAAAGGCGGCCGGGAGGATGGAGTTATTGGCCGCCTTTGGTGTGAGGTTAAGCTTTTACATCAATAGTTTGTCCGAGAGTCGGATGCTGAATCATCTTTAAGGTTTGATCGGCATTTTGCTGGGCGGTGTCCAGCATTTTTTTCGTTAAAGCGATATTAACATTCTGGGCAAGGGATGCTTGATGCATCGCAACTGATAAAGCAGGAATATCCATCGTTCCACCTCCTATGCCTTACCTATCGGCGGCTTTGTATCATTTTACAGTGAAAAATGGCTTAATTTTCGCTGTTGACCCTTACGCTGCGGCATATCGTATGTTTTTGACAAGGAGGGAATCAGGATGAATCTTGTAATGGAAAAGACCTTTGAGCAATACGAAAAGCTGTTTTCAATGGAAGAACAGAAAAGAGAAGATGAATTTCGGTATACGATGATGAGGCCGTTTGAAAAGATGTGGACCGCCATCCAAGTTCCGCTGAAAGCGAAGGAGCCAAACGGCTATGATGTGATCATGGCTGCGAAAATGCTGGGCTATTTGGATGTCCGTGATGCTGAAAGCGGCCAGAAAGCACTGCAAATACTGAAAGAATCACATGTTTCAGAGACAGCTGAATCTGCACTTCGGCAATGCATATTTTTTGCTGAGCGCGAACAGCTGCGGGTGAATGCAGAGGAGATCAAATTCGGCCTTTATATCGCTGATCCAAATAAACTTCAGCTGCAAAAAGGCTACTGCGGGTTTGGCGGGATACCGGGCTTTATTCATGTATGGATTGATCCGAACCGTTATAACCTGCCAAGGATTCCTTCAATTATTGCTCATGAATTTCATCATAATGTGCGGTTTTCGTATATAGATTTTCATCATGGCTCTGTAAGTGTCGGGGATTATCTTGTGATTGAAGGATTGGCGGAATCATTCGCCAGAGAGCTGTTTGGTACGGAACGATTGGGCCCTTGGGTGACTCGTTTTGATCATGAGGATTTGCAATATTCCATTGATGTGATTAATGAGGTGCTGGATGTGAAAGGATTTTCGGAAGTCAGCCGTTATATGTTTGGTGATCCAATTGCTAACGACCAAGGCTTTAAGCCTGCAGGTTTATCGGCTTTTGCGGGTTATGCAGTTGGCTATCATGCCGTTCAGTCATTTATGAATCAACATCATATCACGATAAGCGAGGCCACGCGTTTGGATGCGAAGACCATTCTTTCTCAGTGCGGATTGTTTTCCAAATGAAAAAAAGCGTCACATACAGCGGCGCTTTTTGATTCCCAAAACCAGCAGTTCTATGGCGGCACAGGCGGCAATTCCGATTGTATATGCTTCGATATCGCTCCATAAAAAACCGTACCCCAGTACAAGTCCGCCAAGAGAAGTATCCCTAATCTGATCGATCCATTCGGCATGATAGAGCTGGCTGAATTCAATGACAAAACAGAAAGAAAGACTGATAATGCCCGTTATCATTGTCTTCAGCCTCCGAAATAGAAATCCGCATCCCGTAAAGATCATGGCGGCCCACAACGAGTCCCCAAGATAAGTATTGAGGGTATCAGGAAGAACCCTGGAGTATGCTCTGGATCCAAGCCCCAGCCCAATGATCAGTATGGTGAAAACTGCATATATCCATCGATTTCGCTTCATTGCGAATTGATACCCCGTCTCTGCTTCATCTCCCTGTATTGTAAGGAATATAGCTTTTATTTGTCCACTAAAAAAGCGGCTGAATAGCAGCGTAGGGTGTTTATTTTGCTTTTAGGTTTACATGGTCGGCTGTCTGATCCGTGCCTATTACAAAATGGAGTTCATAGCGGCCTGTATCATATACATAATCGATTTCATCGGTAAACGGGACGGTTAACACCCGATTTGCTGGCCCTAATTGCTTCTGCAGCACTTCCGGCGTAACTCCGCCTAAATTCAGCTGCCGTTCCACACCGGTTCCAAAGTAACGGATTTCTGAAATTGTCATGTCTTTATGATAGGAAAATCCGTAGCCCGGCTGTCCCATATTCCAGTGATATAAATCAAATCGATTGTCTCCCCCGACGGGTCTTTCCGGTTCCCCAAACGCAGCGTGGACATCCCCTTTTGTGCTTTTGTTAATGGTAAGGCCTTGCGCCTGCTGAGGCATTTCCCCTTTATAGGCGGTGTTATAGAGGTTTTTGACAAGCTCGGCGGCTGATTGATTCGTGTTTTCTGAGAGCGTGTTTGTTTGAGCTGCGGCCTTTGCCGGTGCTGAAAAGGACGCAGCCCCAAAGCCGGTAAAACAGCTTGTTACTGCTGCCGCAGCGGTAATAGCAGACATTGTCTTTTTCATGTTGATCCCTCCTTATTGATCTACCATCCCGTTTCCCGGTGTTAGTGCAATAAAACATGTGAGTGCGCTTTGTATGTTTTATTGAGTTGTTGTAAGGGAACTGAAATAGGTAATTCGGTATAAAGCAAGAAAGGGGAATGGAGATGGCTGGCAAGAAAAAAAACACAATAAACGGCGTTGAAATGGAAGCGTCCGAGGAACAGACGGTGCTGCAGCTTTTGAATAACAGCTCGATTGAAGTGCCGCAAGTTTGCTATCATCCAAGCTTAGGACCGATTGAAACATGTGATACGTGCATCGTCAGCATCAATGGTGAGCTGAAGAGGTCGTGCTCCGCTGAATTAAAGGATGGGGATATCATTGATACGCTCTCACCTGACGTGAAAAAAGCGCAGGTCATCGGGATGGACAAGATTTTATATAATCATGAGCTTTATTGTACAGTTTGCGATTACAACAATGGGGGATGCGAAATACATAATACGGTGAAGGAAATGAAAATCAATCACCAAAGCATTCCGTTTGATCACAAGCCATACCATAAGGATGAATCCCATCCGTTTTATCGGTATGATCCAGATCAATGTATTTTGTGCGGACGCTGTGTTGAGGCATGCCAGGACGTTCAGGTAACTGAAACGCTGACCATTGACTGGGAGCGGAAACGCCCGCGCGTCATTTGGGATAACGACGTGCCGATCAATGAGTCGTCATGTGTGTCATGCGGCCATTGTTCAACGGTCTGTCCGTGCAACGCGATGATGGAAAAAGGAATGGAAGGGGAAGCCGGATATTTAACAGGCATCAATAACGAAACGCTGCGACCGATGATCGAGATCACGAAAGGCGTAGAGACAGGCTACGGCTCGATTCTCGCGATTTCTGATATGGAATCTGCTATGCGCGATGAACGAATCAAAAAAACGAAAACCGTCTGCACGTATTGCGGCGTCGGCTGCAGCTTTGATGTCTGGACAAAGGGCAGAGACATTCTAAAAGTAGAGCCGCAGGAGGAAGCGCCAGCCAACGGCATTTCTACTTGTGTGAAAGGCAAGTTCGGCTGGGATTTCGTTAACAGCGAAGAACGCCTGACAAAGCCGCTGATCCGTGAAGGTGACCATTTCCGTGAAGCAGAGTGGGAGGAGGCGTTATCGCTGATCGCCAGCAAGTTCACGGAATTAAAAGAGGCGTTTGGCCCGGATTCTCTCGCTTTTATTACATCTTCTAAATGTACAAATGAAGAATCCTATCTTATGCAAAAGCTGGCCAGAGGGGTCATTGGCACAAATAATGTGGACAACTGCTCGCGCTATTGCCAATCTCCTGCGACTGCCGGCCTGTTCCGGACAGTCGGCTATGGCGGTGATTCAGGATCAATTACAGATATCGCGCAAGCGGACCTTGTTTTGATTATCGGTTCGAACACGTCTGAGTCGCATCCAGTCTTATCCACTCGCATTAAACGGGCTCATAAGCTGAGAGGGCAGAAAGTGATCGTCGCGGATATCAGAAAACACGAAATGGCAGAACGCTCCGATTTATTTGTCCAGCCGCGTGCCGGATCGGATATCGTCTGGCTGAATGCGATCGCCAAATATTTAATAGAAAACGGCAAGGCCGATGAACGATTTTTGAGAGAAAGAGTGAACGGACGTGATGAATATGTAAAAAGCCTCGCGCCGTACACACTTGAATATGCTGAGGAGAAAACCGGGATTGATCGAGAAACCCTTATCCAAATGGCAGAGATGATCGGGCAAGCTGACAGTGTGTGCGCATTGTGGGCGATGGGCGTGACACAGCATATTGGAGGAAGCGACACGAGCACGGCGATCTCTAACCTGCTGCTTGTGACAGGAAACTACGGAAAACCGGGAGCAGGTTCTTACCCATTGCGCGGTCATAATAACGTGCAGGGAGCAAGTGACTTCGGGAGTATGCCTGACAGAATGCCAGGCTATGAAAAAGTGACGGATGAACAAGTCCGCCAAAAATACGAGCGTGTGTGGGGTGTGCCGCTGCCGAAGGAGCCGGGTATGACCAACCACGAAATGATTGAAAAAATCCATTCCGGACAGTTGAAAGCGATGTATGTAAAAGGTGAAGAAATGGGCCTGGTGGATTCCAATATCAATCATGTACACGCCGCATATGAAAAGCTTGATTTCTTTGTGGTGCAGGACATTTTCCTTTCACGTACAGCGGAGTTTGCTGATGTGGTTCTTCCTGCGAGCCCAAGCCTTGAAAAAGAAGGAACGTTTACAAACACAGAACGCCGGATTCAGCGTTTGTATCAGGTGTTTGAACCGCTGGGCGAATCAAAGCCGGATTGGCAGATTATTATGGAGGTTGCCAATAAGCTTGGCGCCGGCTGGCACTATAAGCATCCTGCAGACATTATGGAGGAAGCAGCCAAGCTGTCGCCGATTTATGCCGGTGTCACCTATGAACGTCTTGAGGGCTATAATTCCCTGCAATGGCCTGTAAACGCTGATGGAAAGGATTCACCTTTACTCTTTACAGAGCGCTTCCCTTTCCCGGACGGCAAGGCCATTCTCTACCCTGTCCAGTGGACAGAGCCTGAGGAATTCGGTGAGGAATATGATATCCATGTCAACAATGGGCGGCTCTTGGAGCATTTCCACGAAGGGAATCTGACTTACAAATCAAAAGGGATTTCGGAAAAAACACCGGAAGTGTTCTTAGAAATTTCTCCTGAGCTTGCGGCAGAACGAGGGATTCAGGACGGAACCCTCGTCAGGCTCACATCGCCTTTCGGAAATGTCAAAGTGAAGTGCCTGATTACTGATCGAGTCAAAGGGAAGGAAGTATATCTGCCAATGAACGATTCAGGGGAAGCGGCGATCAACCTGTTAACAGGCAGCCATGCCGATAAGGATACCGATACGCCTGCTTACAAAGAAACATCGGCCAAGATGGAAATTTTGAAGCACGACGGAATCAGCCCGCTGCCTAAGATCAACCACCGCAACGGCAATCCGCAGCCGCAAATCGGTGTGCAGGTTCAAAAGAAATGGGCGCGGAAGGATTATATTTTCCCTGGTGACGCTGTGAAAAGGGGGATGGGCCATAATGGCTAAAGCGATTAAACGAATCCAAAAAATCGAGGTAACAGAAGAGGATCAGCGAAAGCGTGATTTGCGGGAAATTGAAGATGCTCTAATTGACCACAAAGAAGCGATTCTCGAAACCTTGCATATGCTGGGCCATATGAACGAGCGCGGTGTCCTGCCGTTGCTCCGCGGCCTTTTTGGCCAAGGGGATAAAATTCTTGATATCCTGGTGAAAAAGGCAGATACAGAGGAAACAGCCAATACGCTGAAAAATCTGCTTCTTCTGTTTGGGACACTCGGCATGCTGGACGTGAAGCAGCTCGAGCCTCTCATTTTGAAAGTGAATGCGGGTGTAGCAAGCGCCGTAGAGCAGAAAAACAGCGAAGAAAAGACAGGTTATTTTGATATTATCCGCTCGCTAAAAGACCCGGAAATCAACAAATCAATTACACTGCTCTTTTCCTTTTTAAAAGGAATGGGACAAGATACAAAGGAGCTGGAACGCACGACGCAGCCTCCGGAACACCAAAAACATCATCAGGAACCTCGAGAGAAAAGAGGAATGAATAAGCGAGATTGACCTCCCACCCGAGCGGCTTCAGCCAGCTCGGGTTTTTTGATGAAAAGGTCTATTGGACTAGTAAAAAATATTCAAATACTAGGAAGAAGTAAGATTGTGATGAATGAGATAGAAATAATCGTTACTTTCTTACCTGTTAGGAAAAGGAAAAATCTGATTATAATAGAAATCGATTACTTTAGATGGGGGAACAATCATGAAAAAAGTCTTATTACTATTATTTGTCTTGACGATCGGGTTAGCGCTTTCAGCGTGCAGCCAATCGAGCGATGCGTCAGAGAAGGAAAAACCGAAAGAGAAAAAATCGCAAGAAGAGCTTGAAAAGGAACTTGATAAGGAATTGAAAAAAGGCGGTGAGCCGAAGACCAAAAAAGATGATCAAATACATAAAATAGGAGAAACAATTAAAGTAAATGATATTAATTTCACGGTGAATAAAGTGGATCGTGAACAGAAGGGCCAATATGGAGATTTGGGTGGAAAAGACTATGATAAAACAAAAACAGTAAAAGATAATGAAGAGCGGTTAATTATAGAAGTGACCCTAGAATACGTTGGAAAAGGTTCAATGGAATACAACCGATTAGGATTAGATCTGAAAGACAAGAAGAATAAATCAGTTCGCTCAGTCATTTCATTGGAGGATAAAGGAAAAATGTTTTTGGGGGGGAATCTGGCGTCAGGAAAAAAGGTGACAGGAGTAGTTAGTTATGTAATACCCAAAGGGGAACAGAAAAATTACACATTAGTGTATAACCCTTTTTTAATAGATACTGGAAGTGATAGAATTGAGGAAAGCGCAAAATACAATATAGATTATTTGATAAAATTAGAAAAATAGCATTAAAAAAAAGCACGTTTTCATCAGGGAAGAAGCGTGCTTTTTTTATAGTGACAAATAATGTGAAGGGGAGAGTGATAAAAGTGCAAACCAAATGGCTGGAACGGGCACAGCGGATTCGGGCGATCGCACAGGCGGGGCTTGCTTTTTCCAAGGATGTGTACGACAGGGAGAGGTACGAAGAGCTAATGAAGCTCAGCGCGGAAATGATGGTGGATTACTCACAGACGGACATTGAAGTTATCACTGATTTATGGAAAAGGGAGAGCGGCTATCCGACACCGAAAGCGGATGTGCGCGGCGCAGTATTCCGAGAGAATCAGATTTTGCTTGTCCGGGAGAAGCATGATGAGCTGTGGTCGCTGCCGGGTGGATTTTGCGAGATTGGTTTATCGCCAGCTGAAAACGTCGTCAAGGAAATCAAAGAAGAGTCGGGGTACGATACAGAGCCGTCTCGATTGCTGGCCGTGCTAGACAGCCATAAACACTCTCATCCCCCTCAGCCTTATCACTATTATAAAATCTTCATCGCATGCAGCATGACGGGCGGGCAGGGGGAAACAGGGATCGAGACGAATCATGCCGCTTTTTTTCCGAAAGACAGCCTCCCGCCGCTTTCTCCCAAACGAAACACACCCTCACAGCTTAGCATGCTGTTTGACTTTTTGCGCCATCCGGACAAGAAAACGATATTTGACTAAAAAAGAAAGAGCCTATGGGCTCTTTCTTTTTTATAATGTAATGTGTTTTTCGTTGGCGAGTTTCAGAAGGGTCAAAATAGAATCGGCTTGTTTATGGCCGAGTTTTTGCTTTAATTTGTTTTCTTCAACTAATCGGCTGCCATAAATTTTGACAGAGGCTTTGTCGACGACAGTATGCCAGTTTTCCTGTTTTTTTCCCTCAACAAGCGGTTTTTCATGTCTCTCAGAAAAAGAGAACACAAAGAGTACGAATGCAAGTGAAAGTAGGATTCCGACAACTTGTTTTTTGTAATCAGTCTGTGCTGCCACGTTGTTCTCTCCCTCATCTTTTACCTTCTATTTAATCATAGAACCAAATTATTTTACATAATGGGAAAGTCATTTTTGGAGTTAGTGCATTTGGTTGAAAACAGTGACGTTTTTTGAGCGGAGCGGTGCAATTGAATCCATATTGGATTTGCGTGCTTATGCCTAAGGTCACGTTGTGAGCCAAAACAGCAGTGCAGAATAGAAAAAAATTGAAAGATTATGGTAAGATGAACGAAATTCGAGGGGGAATATATGATGCCTGCATCGAACATCGTGATCGCCTGCCTGCTGTTATCAATTTAATTATTTGTGGTAGTCCCTCTCTTTTTCGAAAGCGGGAGGTGAAGTGGAACATTCATTGCTGAATTTTTTCAAGGGAGTGACCATAATGAGTGTGTTAAACCGCCGGCAAGCCTTGCAGCGAGCGCTGCTCAATGGGAAAAACAAACAGGATGCGTATCATCCGTTTCCATGGTACGAATCGATGAGAAAGGATGCGCCTGTTTCCTTTGATGAAGAAAATCAAGTGTGGAGCGTTTTTCTTTATGATGATGTCAAAAAAGTTGTTGGGGATAAAGAGCTGTTTTCCAGTTACATGCCGCAGCAGACAAGCTCTATTGGAAATTCCATCATTAACATGGACCCGCCGAAGCATACAAAAATCCGTTCAGTCGTGAATAAAGCCTTTACTCCGCGCGTGATGAAGCAATGGGAACCGAGAATTCAAGAAATCACAGATGAACTGATTCAAAAATTTCAGGGGCGCAGTGAGTTTGACCTTGTTCACGATTTTTCATACCCGCTTCCGGTTATTGTGATATCTGAGCTGCTGGGAGTGCCTTCAGCGCATATGGATCAGTTTAAAGCATGGTCTGATCTTCTGGTCAGTACACCGAAGGATAAAAGTGAAGAAGCTGAAAAAGCCTTTTTGGAAGAACGAGATAAGTGTGAGGAAGAACTGGCTGCGTTTTTTGCCGGCATCATAGAAGAAAAGCGAAACAAACCGGCACAGGATATTATTTCTATTTTAGTGGAAGCGGAAGAAACAGGCGAGAAGCTGTCCGGTGAAGAGCTGATTCCGTTTTGCACGCTGCTGCTGGTGGCCGGAAATGAAACCACTACAAACCTGATTTCAAATGCGATGTACAGCATATTAGAAACGCCAGGCGTTTACGAGGAACTGCGCAGCCATCCTGAACTGATGCCTCAGGCAGTGGAGGAAGCCCTGCGTTTCAGAGCGCCCGCCCCGGTTTTGAGGCGCATTGCCAAGCGGGATACGGAGATCGGGGGGCACCTGATGAAAGAAGGTGATATGGTTTTGGCGTTTGTGGCATCGGCAAATCGTGATGAAGCGAAGTTTGACAGGCCGCACATGTTTGATATCCGCCGCCATCCCAACCCGCATATTGCGTTTGGCCACGGCATCCATTTTTGCCTTGGGGCTCCGCTTGCCCGTCTTGAAGCAAATATCGCGTTAACGTCTTTGATTTCTGCTTTTCCTCATATGGAGTGCGTCAGTATCACTCCGATTGAAAACAGTGTGATATACGGATTAAAGAGCTTCCGTGTGAAAATGTAATAGATAAGGAGACTGGAGATTCATGAAAAAGTACCATATTTCGATGATCAATATCCCGGCGTACGGACATGTCAATCCTACGCTTGCTTTAGTAGAGAAGCTTTGTGAGAAAGGGCACCGTGTCACGTACGCGACGACTGAGGAGTTTGCGCCCGCTGTTCAGCAAGCCGGTGGAGAAGCATTGCTCTATCATACATCCTTGAATATTGATCCTAAGCAAATCAGGGAGGTGATGGAAAAGAATGACGCGCCCCTCAGCCTTTTGAAAGAATCACTCAGCATTCTGCCGCAGCTTGAGGAGTTATATAAGGATGATCAGCCTGATCTGATCATCTATGACTTTGTTGCGCTGGCTGGTAAATTGTTTGCTGAAAAGCTTAATGTTCCGGTCATTAAGCTCTGTTCGTCATATGCCCAAAATGAATCCTTTCAGTTAGGAAATGAAGACATGCTGAAAAAAATAAGAGAAGCAGAGGCTGAATTTAAAGCCTACTTGGAGCAAGAGAAGTTGCCGGCTGTTTCATTTGAACAGTTAGCTGTGCCGGAAGCATTAAATATTGTCTTTATGCCGAAGTCTTTTCAGATTCAGCATGAGACGTTCGATGACCGTTTCTGTTTTGTCGGCCCCTCTCTCGGGGAACGGAAGGAAAAAGAAAGCCTGTTGATTGACAAGGATGATCGCCCGCTTATGCTGATTTCTTTGGGTACGGCGTTTAACGCATGGCCGGAATTTTACAAGATGTGCATCAAGGCATTTCGGGATTCTTCATGGCAAGTGATCATGTCTGTTGGAAAAACGATTGATCCAGAAAGCTTGGAGGATATTCCTGCTAACTTTACCATTCGCCAAAGTGTGCCGCAGCTTGAGGTGTTAGAGAAAGCTGATTTGTTCATCTCTCATGGCGGGATGAACAGTACGATGGAAGCGATGAACGCAGGTGTGCCGCTTGTCGTCATTCCACAAATGTATGAGCAAGAGCTCACTGCAAATCGGGTTGATGAATTAGGCCTTGGCTTTTATTTGCCGAAAGAGGAAGTGACTGTTTCCAGCCTGCAGGAAGCGGTTCAAGCTGTATCCAGTGATCAAGAGCTGCTCTGCCGCGTCAAGAATATGCAAAAGGATGTAAAAGAAGCTGGCGGAGCGGAGCGTGCGGCAGCTGAGATTGAAGCGTTTATGAAAAAATCCGCTGTCCCGCAGTAAAAACATAAAAACCGAAATCAATTTGATTTCGGTTTTCTGTTTAAATATTTTTTTTCATCCCGCATCTCCGGCATTCTCTAAGAAATTTTCCGCCTTTTACAGAGCTTTTGAACAGTGTGTAATCACAGTTGTCGCAGCGCCCGCTGCGGGCGTCCGGATATTCATTGAATTCGTAAACAATCGATGTATCGTAGCCTTTTGTTTCATCTTTTTTTGTTTCCATGTCGATCCTCCGTTACAAGACGTGTCTGCTGTTTATCTTACAGCAAGCTTCCGGCGTATTCAATGAATTTTAGGAGGTTGGGTTTATCTTGATTTCTCCCTTGGTTTGCGCCAAAATAGCTTTATTAAGCTTATATACATAAAAAGCCTATGCAAAGAGGAGAGGAAACGGGTATGGGAAAAGGGTTACTTGGAAAACGCGTGGCAATCGGTGGCTCACGAAAAACGGAAGAAATTAGTACAATCATTGAAAAACAGGGCGGAATACCTGTCATCCGGCCTCTCCAAGGTACAGTTTACTTAGCAGAGAAGCAGGTGGAGCCGGATTTGCGGACGTTTGCGGAAGAAAAAGCTGACTGGGTCATTTTCACGACAGGCATCGGGTTGGAGACTCTTGTCGATATGGCAGAGAAAATTGGACTGAAAGATGAGTTTCTGCAGGCCATTCGCCAAGCGAAAGCGGCATGCCGGGGATACAAAACGCTGTCTGCGCTGAAAAAGCTTGGGATCACACCGGAAGCTTCGGATGAAGACGGGACAACAAGAGGCTTAATCCGTTCTTTGGAGCCTCACGACTTTTCAGGAAAAACAGTCATGGTACAGCTTCATGGCGAAAAAGCGCCGGCTCTCATGGCATTTCTTGAAGAAAAAGGCGCGTCTGTCCTGCCGATTCTGCCTTATCAGCACATCCCGCCGGAGGAGGAAACGGTGGAGCGGTTATGCCGAGAGCTGATGAACGGTGAGGTCGATGCCGTTTGTTTTACAACGGCCATTCAGGTTCGTTCCCTGTTTGATTTTGCCAAGGGGCGAGGTTATATCAATGAAGTGAAGAAGGTATTCGAAGAACGCGCCATCGCAGCTGCTGTCGGAAAAGTGACTGCTGAAGCACTGCGGGAAGAGGGCATTACGAGACTGCTTGCGCCAGAGATTGAGCGGATGGGTGCGATGATTGTTGAGCTGGCCAAGTATTATGAAGAAAAGGAATAACAAGTACAAAAAGCCGCTTTTCCCTCGGAAAGCGGCTTTTGTCTGTCATTCATTCTGCTTCAGCTGCTGATGAACGGTGAATAATGATGGGTATGTCAGCACGCTTAAGATTACACAAGTCAGCGCGGCTGAGGCCATCGTTGTAAACACGATTAAGAGTTGAAAGCGTACTGCCTGAATCGGGTCCGCGCCGGCTAGAATCTGGCCAGTCATCATGCCGGGAAGCTGGACAAGACCCAGTGTTTTCTGGCTTTCGAGCGTCGGGATCATACTCATTTTCATCGCTGAGGTAAGAATGCGCTGTATGGATTGCTTCGGTGTGCCGCCAAGTGACAATATTAATTGAATTTCTTCTTTGCGAACGCCGACTTCTGAGTTAAGCCGGTTTAGAAACAAACTTGAGAGCACCATCGAATTTCCGATGACCATCCCGCTGATCGGAATGACATATCGTGCCGTAAGCGGAATGATATGAAGGGACAGCAGAATTCCCTGCGTCACAATTTCTACGATTGCTAACGCGGCAAACACCCTCCAAAACGAACCGATAGTATTTTTCTTTCGCTTGATGACATTTTGCGCCGCCACCGCGAGCATTAACAGCACCATCAGCAGGATAAAAACAGGGTGGTCTCCGCGAAAAATCAGCGACAAAACATAACCGATGATAAGCAGCTGCACCGCGGCCCGGATGGTGGCGATGATCATGTCTTTTTCTACACCGGCTTTAAAGGATTTTGATAAAAACAAGGCGATCAAAACAAAGATCATCGTTAAAGAGAGAGAAAGGTAATCCATTACCGAGTGCCTCCCTTCAAAAATTCTTTCGCTGCTTCATGCTGCGGAGCGGAGAAAAATGTGTCGGTTTCAGCGATTTCAAGCAGCCGGCCATCTGCCATAAACCAAATGGTATCGGCTATTCGTTTTGCCTGCTCCATATTATGAGTGACCCACATGACTGTCCATTTTTTCTCTTGATGCTGACGTTTGATCAGTTCTTCAATCTCAAGAGCAGAAACCGGGTCCAAGGCCGATGTGATTTCGTCCAACAATAGAATGGAGGAAGGATTTGAGAGCGTTCTGGCCAGTGACAGTCTTTGCCGCTGCCCGCCCGATAAGTCTCTGGCGCTTCTGTCTAACAACTCTGGCGGCAGCCCTGCAAGCGAAGCCAGCTTTTCAGGAGAGTACAGCTGGGATTGATGCAGCCTTTGTACAAGACTTAAATTGTCACGCACTGTCCCGTCGAGCACGGGAGCCGATTGAAACGCGAGGGCTGCCGTTCGCCTCAGCTCATTGACATTCCATTCTCTGACTTCCTTTCCGTATATGTTGACTTCGCCGCTGTCAGGCGTTCTCATTAAATTACACATAGAAAGGAGGGTGCTTTTGCCTGAGCCGGAAGGACCTAAAACGGCTACGATTGCGCCCTGTTGAATGTCTCCGGTGACATCCTGCAGCACATCATAGGTTTGTCCATCTTGTTTATAGCTTTTTCTGACTGATCTGAAGGAGATGGCTGGTATGTTTTGTGTTTGATCGTTTGCTTCCATTACAATAATCACCTTTCAATATAAGTAGGCTGACATTATATTTAACTATAACGTGAAACAGATTCCTTTTGGTAGCACAAATAAAGGAGAACAGGCTTTCACCCATTCTCCTGCAGATGCTACGCAGTCAGATTTGACTGTGCTTTCTTTTTCGGTTTTCTCGGCTGTGAAGCGAAGGTATGTAACATCATCCCCGCTATTATAATGAACAAACCGGCAAATGATAAAAGAGATGGGAAAACGCCTGACAGCAGAACAATTTCACCAAGCAGCGCGAAAATCACTTCACCGGCTTGAGTGGCTTCAACAGCTGCGAGTTTTTGCGGATTGTCTCTTACCATATCAGTGGCCCAGAAAAATAAAACCGTCGCAATGATGCCTGAGCTGACGGCAACGATAAAGGATTGAACGGTTTGGCTTGCTGTTGGAAGGCCATCTGACCACCAGCCGTAAGCTGCTAATATAAGCCAGAATGGAAGGCTTGCCAATGTCATTCCAAGCACGCGCTGAAATGTATCAAGCCGGCCTCCGTATTCTTCGAGCATTCTCCTGTTTCCTAACGGATAGGCAAAAGCCGCAATGACAACCGGCAGCACACTGAAAAGCAGCATCCTCCCAGAAAGCGATTCTGCATGCTGAAGCTGAATCAGAGCCGCTCCAATCAGGATGATCATGGAAGTGCCAAGTGAAACCAGGGGAATCTTTTGGCGAACGAGCTGCGGACCGCCCGGCATATCTTGTTTGACATAAAACAAAGGAGATAAGAGCACCCCGGCTACAATTGTAATTTGCCAGGTTCCGGCTATGAGCCACCCCGGACCGTATGCAGCCGCAAATGTAATCGGCGCGTAAAAAAGCACGAAGCCGACGAAGCTCCATTTGATCCAATAAAACGGCTTTTTCCTCATCTCTAGTAAGAGAGGCGTGAATGTCCCTCTCATGATGACAATCAAACATAAAAACGGCACCATAAAAATAAAGCGCAGCGAAGAGCTCCAAAGCCAGCTGCCTCCTGATAACTCCATCGCTCTGTTTAAGATAAAGGTAACGGCGAAAAAGAGTGAAGCCAATATTCCGATAACGATAGCTTTCATGATATCCCTCATTCTGGCATTATTTTTTTATACTATACTATTCGGTATCATGCAGATCAATGGAATCATGAGAAAAACATCATGTTTTGCGAACCGCTATGTGTGGAAGACAAAAAAGGGAGGTGTAATTGATGGAAAAAGAGACACAGACATACTTCTTTCCGGATGACGGCAGGATTCCGAATCACCCTGATTTTCCGCTCGTGGTGTATCAAAACGCGCTTAAGGACACCGGACTGGCAGAGCGGATCGTCATCCGGCATGGCTGGTCAAACAGCTGGTCAGGGAGTGTTTTTCCATACCATCATTATCACAGCAATACGCATGAAGTCCTGATTGCCCTTAGGGGAGAGGCTGTGATTCAGTTTGGGGGAGAAAAAGGGGCTGCCATCCCTTTCAAATCAGGCGACGCAGTCGTGATTCCAGCCGGAGACGGACATAAAAAGCTCAACTCAAGCCCCGATTTTACTGTCCTTGGCGCCTATCCCGGTGGCGTTCAGTATGATATAAAGACGGGGAAACCGAATGAGCGGGAGGAAGCGCTCAAACAGATTAAGCAGGCGGCGTTGCCGGCGAATGATCCGATCACAGGAAAAAGAGAGCCTCTATTGGAAATATGGGTAAAGTGAAGGGGAGAAATTGCTGGATTGTCAATAACTAGTGCCGCAGAAACGATATGACATGAGCTCCATATAAATTAATTTCATAATCGAAGCAATTCACGTTCAAATTTTGTTCAAAAAGTGTTATCATATAGAAGGTAATCGAATTGGAGTTTTTTGTGTTTGCTATTTTCAGAGAGAGTAAAGGATTTTGACTTATTCAATTGTTTATTTTTAGATAAAAATAATACTGAATATGGCAAGATGAAAAACTGGGTAGTAAACATTTATTTTTGTAAATGATTGTGCACGAATTCACAATCCTTATTCTTATGCCTTAAAAGCGTGAGACAGGGAGAGGCACTACCCTTTCCAAAAAAATCAGCAAACTGCTTATAGTAAAGGAGAATTGGATATGCCAGAAACAATCGATCAAACAAATGCGTCTGTCAGCCAAAGCCAGCAAGATCTTATTGATCAGCTATTAAAGCCAGAAGTTCAAGAATCATTGACTGTTTTAGTTGACCAGCTTCCGAAGCTGACTGAGTTAGTGAATATTTTAACGAAGTCTTATGATTTCGCTCAGTCTGTAGCGACTGACGAAGTGTTAAAGAGCGACACAGTCGGTGCGATCACTGAAATTCTCGAGCCTGTAAAAGAAACAGCGAAAGAAGTAGCTGCGACTGCGATTGAAGCAAAAGACCGCGCGGAAGCAAGCAACGAAACAATTGGACTTTTCGGCCTTCTTCGCATGCTGAAAGATCCTCAAGCTCAAAAGCTGTTCCGTTTTGCTAACAGCTACCTTGAAGTCATGAACGAACGCGAAAACCAAAAATAATCTCAGATTCAAATTGATATAAAGGACGGAGGATATACGATGTCAAAACATATTGTCATTCTAGGCGCTGGTTATGGCGGAGTTCTTTCTGCTCTAACAGTTCGCAAACATTACACAAAAGAACAAGCACGCGTGACAGTGGTAAACAAATACCCTACTCACCAAATCATTACGGAATTACACCGCCTTGCTGCAGGCAACGTGTCTGAAAAAGCGGTTGCAATGCCATTAGAAAAACTTTTCAAAGGCAAAGACATTGATCTTAAAATTGCGGAAGTAAGCTCTTTCTCTGTTGATAAAAAAGAAGTTGCGCTTGCTGACGGTTCTACATTAACTTACGATGCGCTTGTTGTAGGTCTTGGTTCTGTAACGGCTTACTTCGGCATCCCAGGTCTTGAAGAAAACAGCATGGTATTGAAATCTGCTGCTGATGCGAACAAAGTCTTCCAGCATGTTGAAGATCGTGTGCGCGAGTACTCTAAAACGAAAAACGAAGCAGATGCAACAATCCTTATCGGCGGCGGCGGCTTAACAGGTGTTGAGCTTGTTGGTGAGCTTGCTGACATCATGCCGAACCTTGCGAAAAAATACGGCGTAGACCATAAAGAAATCAAATTGAAACTTGTTGAAGCAGGTCCGAAGATCCTTCCTGTTCTTCCGGATGATCTTATCGAGCGTGCGACTGCAAGCCTTGAAAAACGCGGCGTTGAGTTCTTAACAGGTCTTCCTGTTACAAATGTAGAAGGAAACGTAATCGATCTGAAAGACGGATCTAAAGTTGTTGCCAACACATTTGTTTGGACTGGCGGCGTACAAGGTAACCCATTAGTCGGTGAATCAGGTCTAGAAGTGAACCGCGGACGCGCGACTGTAAATGACTTCCTGCAATCTACATCTCATGAAGATGTATTCGTTGCTGGAGACAGCGCAGTTTACTTCGGTCCAGACGGCCGTCCATACCCGCCAACTGCACAAATCGCATGGCAAATGGGTGAGCTGATCGGTTACAACCTATTCGCTTACCTGGAAGGCAAAACGCTTGAAACATTCAAGCCAGTAAACTCTGGTACACTTGCAAGCCTTGGACGCAAAGACGCGGTTGCCATCATTGGTGCTAATTCTACACCGCTTAAAGGTCTTCCTGCTTCCTTGATGAAAGAAGCAAGTAACGTACGTTACTTAACACACATTAAAGGACTTTTCAGCCTGGCTTACTAATCCTTTTAATGAATCTGACATTGCCAAAAGCGTTCCTTACCGAGTGCTTCTGGCAATGTCTTTTTTTATGTTTATGATAGCGTTAACATTTCATTTTCAAAAAAGAGATTGATCCCAGAGGAATATAAAGGTAAAATAAAAACAAATCAAAATGTTAACGTTAACATTTTGAAATAGAATGAAAGACGGTGAGGACATGGAACCCTTCATGGGCGAAAACTTTTTATTGAAAAATGAAACCGCTGTCAGCCTCTATCATAATTTTGCGAAAGACATGCCAATTATTGATTACCACTGCCACTTAAGTCCGAAAGAAATCTATGAAAATAAGACATTTCAAAACATCACGGAAGCCTGGCTGTATGGTGACCATTATAAATGGCGCATCATGAGAGCCAATGGAATTGAGGAGACATACATCACCGGAGATGCGCCTGATGAGGAGAAATTTATGGCTTGGGCGAAAACCGTGCCGATGGCGATCGGCAATCCGCTCTATAACTGGACTCACTTAGAATTGCAGCGTTTTTTTGGCATTTATGAGATTTTAAACGAGAAGTCTGGGCCGGCTATATGGAAACGGACAAATGAACTGCTCAAAGGGGAAGGCTTCGGGGCAAGGGATTTAATCGTGAAATCAAATGTAAAGGTCGTGTGCACCACAGATGACCCTGTTGATTCTCTTGAATACCATCTATTATTAAGAGAAGACAAAGACTTTCCTGTCAGCGTGCTGCCTGGATTTCGGCCGGATAAAGGACTTGAGATCAATCGTGAAGGCTTTCCTGAGTGGGTGCAGGCGCTTGAAGATGCCGCCGCCATATCGATTACAACCTATGATGAGTTTTTAAAGGCGTTGGAAAAACGAGTGCGATTCTTCCACTCAGCCGGCGGCAGAGTTTCTGATCACGCGATAGATTCAATGGTATTTGCCGAAACAACAAAAGAAGAAGCTGGACGGATTTTTTCTGACAGATTACAAGGAACAGAGGTTTCTTATGAAGATGAGAAGAAATTTAAGACACATACGCTTCAGTTTCTTTGCGGTTTGTATGCGGAGCTCGATTGGGCGATGCAGTTTCATATCAACGCTTTAAGAAACACGAATACAAAAATGATGAAAAGGCTCGGACCTGATACAGGCTATGATTCAATGAACGATGAAGAAATTGCTAAGCCTTTATACAAGCTGCTGAACTCAGTTGAGATGAAGAACCAACTGCCGAAAACGATTTTATATTCACTGAATCCAAATGATAACTATGTCATCGCCAGCATGATCAACAGTTTTCAGGACGGTATTACCCCAGGAAAAATACAATTCGGCACAGCCTGGTGGTTTAACGATACTAAAGACGGGATGCTCGATCAAATGAAAGCGTTATCAAATGTTGGCCTTTTCAGCCGTTTTATCGGCATGCTCACCGATTCCAGAAGCTTTCTTTCGTATACGCGTCACGAATATTTCAGGCGGATCGTCTGCAATTTGATTGGAGAATGGGTGGAAAACGGCGAAGTGCCGCGCGATATGGAGCTTCTGGGAAGCATCGTTCAGGGGATTTGCTATGACAATGCGAAACACTACTTCCAATTTCAAGAAGAGAAAGCAAACGTGTAACAAAGTGTCCGCTCAGCATCGCTGAGCGGATCACTATCCGAAAATTCTTAAGACACAGAGGTGGAACATGCGAACTGAACTGGCAAATAAGGTTGTGTCGGTCGAAACGGAAAAAAGGCTTTCATTGAAAGAGAAAATGTCCTATGGTTTTGGTGATTTTGGCAACGGTTTTATGTTTGATCTCGGCCAGATTTATTTATTGAAGTATTTCACTGATGTAGCGGGAATCCCCGCTGCGATGGCCGGCGGCATTTTTTTAGTCAGTAAGCTGTTTGCAGCGATAACAGATCCAATTGTCGGCTCATCAATCGATTATCGCAAAAACATTGGCAAACGGGGGAAATTCAGGCCTTATCTATTAATCGGCAGCATCGTGCTTGCGGTGCTTACTGTTCTTATTTTTCTGTCTCCCAATGTATCAACGACCGGAAAACTGATTTATGCATATGCATCCTATATGATTTGGGGCATCGGCTATTCGTTTGTGAATATTCCGTACGGCTCATTAGGGGCAGCGATGACTCAAAATTCTGAGGACCGGACCTCCATTTCGACGTTCCGCCAAATCGGATCACTTGGCGCCTTGTTTATCACAAGTGTGGCCGTGATGCCGCTGCTCGTCAAGTTTGATAATCCGAAGGTCGGCTACCCGGTGGTCATGGGCTTATTCGCCGCGCTCGGTGTGTTTTGGTTTTATATTTGCTACCGCAACTGCAAAGAGCGCATTGTCATATCGGAAGCACCAAAAGAAAAATTAACACTCTCATCTGTCGTCAAAACATTTATTACAAATAAACCGCTGTTAACCCTTGTCCTGATGACGATTTTTTCAATTTCCGCATACAACATTAAATCTGCCATGCTCGTCTATTTCGCACAATATAACTTGGGCAATGTTGAATTAATGGCTTATATGAACTTCATCATTATTGGTTCTTCCTTTTTGGGCGTCGTATTCCTTCCAAAGCTCGTCAAGATGTTTGGAAAGAAACGAACGGCAATGATCGGCTTCGGCATCAGTGTGGCCGCGGATCTGATCAACTTTATGCTTCCATCTAACGTTTATGTGTTTACAATTCTCGCCAGTATCGCCTTTATCGGAATCAGTATCCCAAATGGCATCACGTGGGCTCTTGTCTCCGATATTATCGACTATGGCGAATGGAAATCCGGTGAACGGAAGGAAGCAACGACATATTCACTTTTCAATTTCTCAAGAAAGCTTGCTCAATCTTTGTCTGGCTTTCTCTCAGGGATCGGTTTGGGGATTATCGGCTATGTGCCGAATGCAGTCCAGACAGCACAGGCGCTGATTGGCATCAAAGCGCTTCTGCTTCTGTATCCGGCCATTGCTTTGGCATTAGCGATGATCATTATCGGCTTTCTTTATAAACTCACAGACCAGCAGCATGCTCAGATCGTTCAGGGTCTTCAGCAAAAGATCTGACAATATAATATAGAGAATATTTAAAATAATTTGTAAATAAAATGTGTTTGTAGGGGGTTCGCTAGGAGAGTGCCCAAAAAACTGAAAAGGAAGGAGGCACTTGCTTGAAAACGATAACAATTGCAGCTAAAGAAGCAAAGGAACTCGTTCGGCAAAAGCTGGCCAGTGCCGGTTTGAATGAACGAGATGCTGAAAAAGTAGCAGATGTTCTCGTACACGCTGATTTGCGCAATGTACATTCGCATGGCGTGCTGCGCACAGAACACTATGTGAACAGGCTTTTAGCGGGAGGGATCAATCCTGGGGCACAGCCTGTTTTTAAAGAAACGGGGCCTGTGACCGGGGTGCTTGACGGAGACGATGGTTTCGGTCATGTGAATTGCGACATGGCGATGGACCATGCAATTGACATGGCGAAGAAAAAAGGAGTCGGCATGGTCACGGCCGTAAACAGCAGCCATTGCGGAGCGCTAAGCTATTTTGTGCAAAAAGCGGCTGACGAAAAGCTGATCGGAATAGCAATGACGCATACAGACAGTATCGTTGTCCCGTTTGGGGGGAGGACTCCTTTTTTAGGAACAAATCCGATTGCTTACGGTGTTCCGGCTAAGCATAAAAAACCGTTTATCCTAGATATGGCGACATCCAAAGTGGCTTTTGGGAAGATTCTGCAGGCCCGTGAAGAGGGCAAAGAAATTCCTGAAGGATGGGGAGTCGATGAAAACGGAGAAGCAGTAACTGATCCTGACAAGGTCGTCTCACTTTCAACATTCGGGGGCCCGAAAGGCTATGGACTATCGATTGTGGTGGATGTGTTTTCAGGATTGCTGGCGGGCGCGGCTTTTGGCCCTCATATTGCCAAAATGTACAGCGGCCTTGATCAAAAAAGAAAGCTGGGGCATTACGTTTGCGCGATCAATCCAGCCTTTTTTACTGACTGGGATACGTTTTTAGAGCAGATGGATGCCATGATTGATGAACTGCAGCAATCACCGCCGGCTGTTGGATTCGAAAGAGTGTATGTGCCCGGCGAGATCGAGCAGCTGCATGAAGAAAGAAATAAGAAAAACGGAATTTCTATCGCTCGGAGCGTGTATGAATTCTTAAAAAGCAGGTGAGTAAAATGAAAGCGGTTCAAGTACGAAAAGCGTATGATCTGGTGACAGCGGAGGTGAAGAAGCCAGTTCTTTCAAAGGATGATGAAGTGCTCGTGAAAGTCAAGCGAGTCGGCATTTGCGGTTCAGACATGCACATTTATCATGGAACGAATCCGCTTGCTACCCTCCCGAGAGTTATCGGACACGAGGTAACGGGACAAGTGGAGGCAGTTGGTGCGAATGTACAGAGCCTAAAACCCGGTGATCATGTGGTGATTGAGCCGATTTCTTATTGCGGATCGTGCTATGCCTGCCGCAAAGGGCGGCCGAATGTTTGCGCCAAGCTTTCTGTATTTGGCGTACATGAGGACGGAGGCATGCGGGAATATATTGTGCTTCCGGAAAGGCAGCTTCACGCGGTCTTAAAGGACTTGCCTTGGGAGGAAGCAGTCATGGCCGAGCCTTATACGATAGGCGCCCAGGCAGTGTGGAGAGGCCAGGTGGAAAAAGGTGATACCGTCCTGATCCAGGGAGCGGGGCCCATTGGGATCTGTGTGTTAAAAATGGCAAAGCTGGCGGGCGCTGCTGTCATGATGACTGACTTGAACAACGAGCGGCTGTTATTTGCGAAAGAAAACGGCGCCGATGCTGTTGTAAATGTCCAAGCAGAACATGTTGCCGAGCGGGTCCTTGAATGGACTAGGAATGAAGGAGCAAACGTGGTCATTGATGCTGTTTGCCTGCCGGAGACTTTTGCACTTTCAATTGAGGCTGTGTCACCGGCGGGACATGTGGTTGTGCTTGGATTTGATGAAAGAGCGGCTCAGATTTCACAGCTGCCGATTACAAAAAAAGAAGTCACGATAACCGGATCGCGATTGCAGACCAATCAGTTTCCAAAAGTAGTAGAGCTTTTGAATGGAGGCCGGTTAGTGCATAACGGGCTGGTGACCCATACATTTTCAGTTGATGACGTTCATCACGCATTTCAGTTTATTAAGGAGCATCCAGATCAGGTGCGGAAAGCCGTCATCACGTTTGATTAAATGACTGAATCCGGAGGTGCGAGCATGAATATGACATTCCGATGGTATGGACGAGGCAACGATACAGTCACACTTGAACACGTGAAGCAAATTCCCGGAGTCAAAGGCATCGTTTGGGCTCTCCATCAAAAGCCTGTCGGCGACGTGTGGGAAAAAGAAGAAATCAGAGCCGAGACCGAATATATTCAATCCTATGGTTTTCATGCTGAAGTTGTAGAAAGCGTGAATGTTCACGAAGCAATTAAACTTGGGAACGAAGAACGCAGCCGGTATATTGAAAACTACAAGCAAACGATCCGCAACCTTGCCGGATTTGGCGTGAAAGTGATCTGCTATAATTTTATGCCGGTTTTTGACTGGACACGCACGGACATGTTCCGGCCGCTAGAAGATGGATCGACCGCTCTGTTTTTTGAAAAGGCCAAGGTGGAAAGCCTTGATCCTCAAGAGCTGATTCGGACGGTGGAGGAAGCATCTGACATGACACTGCCGGGGTGGGAACCCGAAAAATTGGCTCGGATCAAAGAGCTTTTTGCTGCCTACAGAACGGTCGATGAAGAAAAGCTATGGGACAATTTATCATTCTTTTTGCAGGAAATTCTTCCTGTTGCTGAGGCCTATGGTGTTCAAATGGCCATTCATCCGGATGACCCGCCGTGGCCGATTTTCGGACTGCCGCGCATTATCACAGGAGAGGCAAGCTATAAGAAACTGCGGGCGATATCAGATTCACCGTCTAATTGTATCACCCTTTGTACAGGTTCAATGGGAGCCAATCCCGCTAACGACATGGTGGAGATCGCTAAAACGTATGCCGGCATCGCTCCATTTTCACATATTCGCAATGTGAAAATTTATGAGAATGGTGATTTTATTGAAACATCTCATTTAACAAAGGATGGTTCGATCAACATTCAAGGCGTGATGGAAGAACTGCATAAGCAGGATTACGAAGGATATGTCAGACCGGATCATGGGCGCCATCTTTGGGGCGAGCAATGCCGCCCGGGATATGGCTTATACGATCGGGCACTTGGCATCATGTATTTGAACGGGCTGTGGGACGCCTATGAAGCAATGGCAAAAAAAGAGGTGGGCGTATGATCCCGCTGCATGAGAACCTGGCTGGTAAAACGGCTGTCATCACTGGCGGCAGCGGCGTGCTTTGCTCTGCGATGGCACGGGAGCTAGCCCGTCATGGCATGAAGGTGGCGATATTGAATCGGACGGCTGAAAAAGGCCAAGCGGTCGTGAAGGAGATAACGGCGGCTGGCGGCACAGCGTGCGCTGTTGCTGCGGATGTGCTGGACAGGATGTCACTGGAGCGGGCAAAGGAAGACATCCTTGGCCAATTTGGCGCTGTTGATCTGTTAATTAACGGGGCTGGCGGCAATCATCCTGCCGCGATAACCGATGTGGAGACATATGAAGAAGCGGGAGAAGGCCAATCCTTTTTTGATATGGATGAGAGGGGCTTTCTAACTGTATTCTCCACCAACTTCACCGGTGCGTTTCTGGCCTCGCAAGTGTTTGGAAAAGAACTGCTGAAGGTGGATTCACCCGCGATTATCAATTTTTCTTCGATGAGTGCTTATTCACCTATGACAAAGGTTCCGGCATACAGTGCCGCTAAAGCATCGATCAATAATTTTACGATGTGGATGGCTGTTCATTTTGCCGAAACCGGGCTGCGGGTCAATGCGATTGCCCCAGGCTTCTTTCTGACAAAACAAAATCATGATCTGCTGATCAACCAAGACGGAACGTTCACCAGCCGATCTCACAAAATTATTGCGGGAACACCGATGAAGCGCTTCGGAAAACCCGAGGATTTGCTCGGTACGCTTCTTTGGCTGGCGGATGAATCCTATTCCGGTTTTGTCACTGGGATCACCGTTCCTGTCGATGGAGGATTTATGGCTTATTCAGGTGTGTAACGAAAGCGGTGCAACAGAAACTGAACCAACATAGGGGTGAGGTTGAGATGTTTTCAAAAGATAAGCTTCCCGTTATCCTTTTTTTGTTCCTGGCAGGGGTGATTAATTACCTGGATCGCTCGGCGCTTTCCATTGCAGCTCCTTTTATTCAGGATGATCTCACATTGTCTGCAACGCAAATGGGCTTGATTTTCAGCAGTTTTTCGATTGGTTATGCGATTTTTAACTTTCTTGGGGGCGTGGCATCCGACCGCTATGGGGCAAAGCTAACCTTGTTTGTCGCGATGGTTGTTTGGTCGCTGTTTAGCGGAGCAGTCGCCCTCGCTTTTGGCTTTGTCAGTCTGCTGATTATACGCATTCTCTTCGGAATGGGAGAAGGCCCGCTTTCGGCGACCATCAACAAGATGGTGAACAACTGGTTCCCGCCGACCCAGCGGGCGTCCGTTATCGGTGTAACCAACAGCGGCACGCCCCTCGGGGGAGCCATTTCCGGCCCGATAGTCGGCATGATCGCAGTGGCGTTCAGCTGGAAGGTATCCTTCGTTCTCATTATGATTATTGGATTGATATGGGCAGTGCTCTGGTTCAAGTTTGTCAAAGAAAAGCCGCAAGAGACGATGAAGGAAGCACCGGCAATAAAAGCAGAAACGTCTCCCGGAGAAAAAATTCCGCTAACCTTTTACCTGAAGCAAAAAACGGTCCTATTCACGGCGTTCGCTTTTTTCGCTTACAACTACATCCTCTTCTTCTTTTTGACATGGTTTCCGAGCTATCTTGTCGACGAACGGGGATTAAGTGTTGAATCGATGAGTGTCATCACGGTCATACCGTGGATTTTAGGATTTATCGGGCTGGCTGCGGGAGGATTTGTTTCTGACTATGTGTACAAAAAAACGGCCCGAAAAGGTGTGCTGTTCTCGCGCAAGGTTGTGCTTGTCACGTGTTTGTTTTCATCAGCTGTCCTGATTGGTTTTGCCGGGCTTGTGGCAACGACTGCAGGGGCTGTCACTCTTGTCGCTCTGTCAGTGTTCTTTCTTTATTTGACCGGTGCTATCTATTGGGCTGTCATTCAAGATGTGGTTGATCAAAACAATGTCGGTTCTGTTGGCGGCTTCATGCATTTCCTCGCCAACACGGCAGGAATTATCGGCCCGGCTCTAACCGGATTTATTGTTGACCAAACAGGCACGTTTTCTGGAGCATTTTTGCTTGCCGGAGGGCTGGCTGTCTTCGCTTCACTTGCTGTGATTCGTTTTGTCCGTCCAATCATTGGCAAGCCAGCGGGAACAGAAGCTGAGAATCCTGTGTCTTATTAATCTGGAAATATAGTGGGAGAGGCGGTATGTTTGATGATACAATATACAGTAAATAATCGCAGCCGGTATGATAAGGAAGGGAATTAGATGGTAACCATAAAAGATATCGCAAAACTCGCAAACGTATCCCACACAACCGTTTCCAGAGCACTCAACAACAGTCCTTACATCAAAGAACATACGAAGAAAAAGATATTAGAGCTAGCAGAGCAGCTCAACTATACACCAAATGTAAATGCGAAAAGTCTGGCGATGCAAAAGTCGCATACGATCGGGCTGTTCTTTACAAGCATTACAAACGGAACTTCACACAGCTTCTTTGCAGACACAATCAAAGGCGTCAATCAAGCCATAAGTGAGGATTACAATCTGTATGTGCGCGGCATTGATGATCTGAAAAACTATGACTCCGTTACACCGATGAGATATGACGGCATCATTTTAATGAGCCAAAGTGACATTGATAATTCTTTCATTTACCATATTCGCGAAAAAAACATTCCGCTTGTCGTGCTGAATCGTGATATTGATGATCGCACCATCACGAATATTTTGTCCAATGACAAGGAAGGCTCTCAAGAAGCTGTAGAATACTTCATTCAGTCCGGCCATCAAGACATCGCCATCATCGAGGGGATCGAAGGCTTTAAATCCTCCCAGCAGCGAAAGGAAGGCTACTTATCTGCACTGATTCAACATCATATTCCGATCAAGCATGAATACAGTGTCAAAGGACAGTACGATATGGAAAGCGGCTTTCAAGCGATGGAGAGGCTGCTGGCACTGCCGAATCCTCCAACCGCTGTTTTTTGTTCGAATGATGACATGGCAATCGGAGCGATGAATGCGATATTCGCAAAGGGCCTGCGCGTTCCTGATGATATTTCGGTGATCGGGTTTGATGATATTGGGTTTTCACAGTACATCACGCCAAGACTTACAACAGTAAAGCGCCCAGTGGAGAAAATCAGCGTGCTCGGTGCGCAAAAACTCTTGTCTCTGATCAGCGAGCCCGAAACAAAAGCAGAAAAAATCTTGGAAAACACAGAATTCATGGTGCGTGATTCAGTCAGACGATTGACGACGTGATGTCCCGTTTTTCAGCGGGCATTCTTTATAAAGAAAAATGTTAACGTGTGCATAAAAGGAGAGGGAGGCAATACGGGTGCAGAAGCTGAATAAAAATGTGTACGATCACTATACTCAGTATCCAGAAAAAATTCTCCAGTTCGGAGAAGGAAACTTTCTTCGGGGATTTGTCGATTGGCAGATTGATCAATTGAATCAACACACTGATTTTAATGGGAGCGTGGCAGTTGTCCAGCCAAGAGGCTCAGAAAAAATCAAACGATTAAATCAGCAAGATGGATTATATACGCTTTTTTTACAAGGAATGAAAGACGGAGAAGCGGTAAACGAGCATATGATTATCAACTCAATCAGCCGGGGGATTGACCTGTTTTCTGATTATGAAGCATACAAAGAATTGGCATCAAGCGAAAGGCTTCGGTTTATCATCTCCAACACCACTGAGGCTGGGATTGTATGTGATGAAAAAGATCGTTTAGAGGATAGGCCGCAAAAAACATTCCCTGGGAAATTAACTGCATTTCTCTACTTCCGCTATCAGGCTTTTAAAGGAGATCAGACAAAAGGGTGTGTCCTAATCCCATGTGAACTGATTGAGAACAACGGCGAAAAGCTGAAGGAAACGGTTCTTCATTATGCAGGTCTGTGGAAGCTGGAGGAAGGATTTACACAGTGGATTCATGAGGCCAATACATTTTGTAATAGTTTAGTAGACCGGATTGTTCCGGGTTTTCCCGTCGACAGCATTGATGAGATCACGGCGGATCTTGGCTATCAGGATGATTTGATAGTTGTGGGAGAGCAATATTATTTATGGGTTATCGAGGGGCCTGATTGGATTGGAAAAGAACTTCCCTTTGCGGCTGCAGGGCTCCATACAAAGATCGTCAGCGACCTCACCCCATACCGGACTAAAAAAGTAAGAATTTTAAATGGCGCTCATACAGCAATGACGCCAGTGGCTTTATTATACGGCTTAAAAACTGTTTGGGATGCTGTCGAGCATCCGGAAGTTGGGCGATTTATAAGAGAGCTGATTGACGACGAAATTCTTCCTGTTTTAAAAATGGAAGGTCTTTTTCAGTATGCTGACGATGTGCTGAACCGTTTTAAAAACCCGTATATTAAGCATTACCTGGAAAGCATTGCATTGAACTCCGTTTCCAAATTCAAAACGAGAAACCTGCCGACTCTTAAGGAATATGCTGAACAAAAGGGACAGCTTCCTGAACGCTTGGTGTTTTCTTTCAGCGCTCTTCTGTATTTTTATCATGATAACGAGACATTGCAGGATGATCCGGCAGTTCTTCAATTTTTCAAAGAGGTTTGGTGTCAGGAGGATGGCGACATGCTTCGGATTGCATCAAGAGTGTTAGGCGAACAGCGGCTATGGGGGGCAGATCTCAATGAGATACCGAAGCTGACTGATAGAGTCGCTGTTTACTTGAATCTTATTCATGAGCTGGGCATGCAGCGGGCTCTTGAACAATACTGCATACAAGGGGGAGAGGTACGTTGAAGTCGTTTATAAAGATTCATAAGCAAGATAATGTCCTTCTTGCTCTGCGGGATATCCAAAAGGGAGAGAGGCTGCATGCGGACGGCGTGTCGATTGAAGTAAAGGATGATATAAAAAGAGGCCATAAGATTGCATTGCAGCCTATTAAAGAAAACGACAGCATCATCAAGTACGGGTTTCCAATCGGTCATGCATCACAAGATATCTCGATCGGAGAGCATATTCATGTCCATAATACGAAAACCAACCTGTCTGATATCCAATCATACAGCTATACACCAAGATTTGATGAAAATCCGTATACTAATGAGAACCGGACGTTTAAAGGTTTTAGAAGAGAAAACGGAGATGCGGGTGTACGGAATGAATTGTGGATTGTCCCAACTGTCGGCTGTGTCAATGGAATAGCAGAAAAAATGCTGCAGCGTTTTGTCAGAGAAACAGGGGATATCGCTCCATTTGATAACGTACTGGTGTTAAAGCATCAATACGGATGCTCGCAGCTTGGCGATGATCACGAAAATACGAAGCAAATCCTGCTGAATGCCATTCGCCATCCAAATGCCGGCGGCGTCTTGGTGTTAGGGCTTGGCTGTGAAAACAATGAGCTGGCAAGAATGAAGGAAGCACTGCAAGATGTGAACTTGAAGCGGGTGAAGTTTCTGGAATCCCAGTCGGTGACCGACGAAATGGAGGCAGGCGTTGCTTTGCTGAAGGAAATTCATGAAGCGGCCAAAGGAGATAAGAGAGAAGACATTCCGCTGTCTGAACTGAAGATCGGGCTGAAATGCGGAGGTTCGGACGGTTTTTCCGGCATAACCGCAAACCCGCTGCTAGGCCGTTTTTCAGATTATCTCATTGCACAGGGAGGGAGCACGGTGCTGACGGAAGTACCGGAAATGTTCGGCGCAGAAACCATCCTGATGCAGCGGGCTGCCAATGAAGAAGTGTTTCATAAGATAGTCCAATTAATCAATGATTTTAAACAATATTTTATCAAACATGATCAGCCGGTGTACGAAAATCCTTCACCGGGCAACAAAGCGGGCGGCATTTCTACACTTGAGGATAAATCGCTGGGCTGTACGCAAAAAGCGGGGATTTCTCCTGTCACGGATGTCTTGAAATACGGGGAAGTGCTCAAGACAAGAGGGCTGACGCTTTTGAGCGCGCCAGGCAATGATTTGATCGCCTCCTCCGCATTGGCGGCGGCCGGCTGCCAAATTGTCCTCTTTACAACGGGGAGAGGCACGCCGTTTGGCACCTTTGTCCCGACGGTGAAAGTAGCGACAAACACCGAGCTGTATGAAGGGAAGCCGCATTGGATTGATTTTAACGCAGGCCTTTTAGCAGAGGATGATGTTCATGAGGAATATGTGCTGCGTGAGTTTATCCACTATATGGTTGAGGTGGCAAGCGGCCAGCTTGTGAACCATGAAAAAAATGATTTCAGAGAACTCGCCATTTTTAAATCGGGTGTGACGCTATAATAAGAAAAGGCTATCCTTCAAGCGGATAGCCTTCTTCATTAAATCAATTTTAAACCGCTGACTAAAATAATGGACGCCATAATAAATTGCAGTGGACGCGGGGAGAATCGAGGCGAAAGATGGCTTCCGATCAGCACGCCGGGAATTGAACCAATGAGCAGATTAGCTGCCAGCATGTAATCCACGCTTCCGAAGCTAGCGTTCAAAATGCCTGCTGCCGTAACAAGAAGAAATGCATGCGCGATATCTGTTCCGACAATCTGTGACGCTTTCATGTTAAATAAGTAAATCATGGCGATTGCAAATAATGAGCCGGAACCGATTGATGTTAAGCCGACGATAAACCCAAACACAACACCAATAAGAATCGTCAGCGCCCGCTTATTTTCAAGCGGCATCAGCTGCCAGCGGTTGGGACGAAGTTTTCTATCCAAAAACAAACGAACGATGATTGAAATGGCAACCAGCGTTAACACATATCCTAGAGCGTGCTTAATAATTTCTTCCTGATGCTGGTGAAAGGCGGGGAACAAATGCAAGATGCCAATGGCTAGCGAAGCACTCGGAATACTGCCGATGGCTAAGTATTTTACCAATTTAAAATTAATCGTTTTCTGCCGCCAATGGGAGGCAACGCCAAACAGCTTTGTGATCGAGTTATATACAAGATCTGTACCGACCGCGATGGAAGGATTAATTCCAAGCACAATTAAAAGGGGAGTTAATAAGGCCGCTCCACCCACTCCCGTCAATCCGACTAAGGCTCCGACAAACAAACCCATCAATATGATGCTTACACTCATGATAAAGGCCTCCTGAAAACCCGACTATTTTTATCAGATTATATATGATTAGGACGCGTTAATCAATTAAATTTTTTGAATTTTTGCACGTTAGCTGCTTGAAATTTTGGTATGCTCAATATCTCTATTCATTTGCCCTATAATGAGTGTCTGGACGAAATCGAGAAGTACTAAAGGCGCAAAAAAAAAGATACCTCTTAACAGGTATCTTTTTTCTTGTTTACGCTACATGCGCTGCTGATAGAAAGGAAGCTCAGTGTGGCCCATTTCACGCACATAAACGAACAGGTTGCCTTTATGGTGAATTTCATGCTCCATTGCAAGCTGAAGTAACGCGCGGCCTGTGACTTTTCTGCCGAAAGCGGATGTCAGATCAATTTCTCTGTCCAGCTGCTCTTCAGTCAGCTGTTCAAGGATAGCGGCCGTTTTTTCTGTATATGTTTTTGCCAGAACATTGAGATCTGTTTCTGTTTCTTCCTGCTTGTTTTGAAATGGTGAGGCATTGCCTTCCTTAATGACATTTGCGAACAAGTGGAAAGACGTAAGAATGTGTTTGACCAGCTCTTCTGCTGACATTGATGTTTCTGCCGGTTTGTAGCTGTAATGGTCTTTGCTGATTTTTTCGGCAAGCTCATTGGTCACGTTTCGATGGGATAAAAAATGGCTGACAATTTGATTGGATTGGCTCATTATGTTCTCCTCCATATGTAAAAATAAATGGTGCAATGAAATCCTATATCAACGGTTACGAATTCACAAGTAATATGCTGTGGGATGAAACAAAATGCTATGTCAATCGTATATATAACGTTCACAAAACATGAAATGGAGTATAAACATGACTAACATACCTTTCATTTATCAGTACGAAGAAAAAGAGAATGAAAGAGCTGCGGCGGGCTACGGCACTTTCGGTTACCTTATCACACGGATTGAAGAAACGCTTTATGATCAATACGGTGTATTCTATGAGCTCTATGCCAGTGATGATCCAAATACGGAATACTGGGAGCTTCTTGTAGAAGATGTCCGCAGCGGTTCATTGGAGCCTGAGCATGTGGCATATATATTTGAAAAGCTTGAAAAGAAAACCTTTGCTTACGATGAAGATGAGAAAGAACCGGATTATACCGTCCATAAGTCTATAAGAAACAGTGTATACGCGTATCCCGAAAAGGGAGTTGCTTTTGCCAGAATTCCATATTTTCAAGATGGGAGCATTATGAGTTTTGATTGTCTGTTTGCGGTTAACGATGAAAAGATGCGTGCATTTCTGGAGGGAGTCAGACCGCGTCTTTGGGAAAAAAGCAAGCGGAAAGTGACCGTGTTTACGGATGGAGATGGAGGGACTTCAAGAGAGCAGGAAGCCATTGTCAGAGAGGTTCAGCGGAGTCAAGTCATCATGAATCCGCTATTGAAAAAGGAGATATACAGATCAATTGATCAGTTTTTTCATAGTGATAAATCGTTTTATCAAACATATGACATCCCTTACAAGCGCGGCATTCTGTTATATGGACCTCCTGGAAACGGAAAGACGACGTTAGTGAAGTCGATCGCAGGCAGTATCGATGCACCTGTTGCTTATTGGCAAATTACTGAATTTACGTCGAGCGAGACAATAGAAGAAGTCTTTCAGGCAGCGAGACGCCTCGCTCCTGCAGTTCTGGTCATCGAGGATATAGATTCGATGCCGGAAGATGTGCGGTCCTTTTTTCTCAATACGCTGGACGGCGCGACATCAAAAGAGGGGCTATTTCTCATCGGTACGACAAACTATCCCGAAGAGATCGATCCAGGTTTGATGAATCGTGCAGGGCGATTTGACCGTGCCTATGAAATCGGGCTTCCGGATGAAGAGCTGCGGCTGGAATATATGAAAATGAGAGGCTTTGGCATCTTTTTGAGTGAAGGAGAAATAAAAAACGCCGCAAAACTTACAGAAGGCTTTTCCTTTGCACAGCTGGGAGAATTATATGTATCTTCAGCCCTTCAATGGCACCAAGAAGGGAATCACCATATTGAAACCATGGTGAAAGACATGACAGGAGAGCAAAGAAAAAGCCAGCGGGGAAGCTGGATGGAAAGAAACAAAGTCGGTTTTCACTAAAAGAAAGCACGGGTGTTTGAAAAACCCGTGCTTTTTTGTTGCGGTTAGCCGAAATTCGACAATTGCGGTTATTTTGCGTTCTTCTTTTTCTTGTAAATATGATAAAATATGACATATCTCGGGTAATTCAAAAGGGGGGATTAATTGAGGATGAAGCAGACGATTCCGTCCTCTTATGTCGGGCTTAAAATTAATGAATGGTATACTCATATCCGGCAGTTCCACGTCGCTGAAGCCGAACGGGTCAAGCTCGAAGTAGAAAGAGAAATTGAGGATATGGAAGAAGACCAAGATTTGCTGCTGTATTATTCTTTAATGGAGTTCAGGCATCGTGTCATGCTGGATTACATTAAGCCTTTTGGAGAGGACACGTCGCAGCTAGAGTTTTCAGAATTATTAGAAGACATCGAAGGGAATCAGTACAAGCTGACAGGGCTTCTCGAATATTACTTTAATTTTTTTCGAGGAATGTATGAATTTAAGCAGAAGATGTTTGTCAGTGCCATGATGTATTATAAACGGGCAGAAAAGAATCTTGCCCTCGTCTCGGATGATATTGAGAAAGCCGAGTTTGCTTTTAAAATGGCTGAGATTTTTTACAATTTAAAACAAACCTATGTTTCGATGAGCTACGCCGTTCAGGCATTAGAAACATACCAAATGTATGAAACATACACCGTCCGCAGAATCCAATGTGAATTCGTTATTGCAGGTAATTATGATGATATGCAGTATCCAGAAAGAGCATTGCCCCACTTAGAACTGGCTTTAGATCTTGCAAAGAAAGAAGGCAATCCCCGCCTGATCAGTTCCGCCCTGTATAATCTCGGAAACTGCTATGAGAAAATGGGTGAACTGCAAAAGGCAGCCGAATACTTTGAGAAATCTGTTTCTATTTGCAAGTCGGAAAAGTTCGATAATCTTCCGCATTCTATCTACTCTTTAACACAAGTTCTGTATAAACAAAAAAATGACGCCGAAGCGCAAAAAAAGTATCGTGAAGGATTGGAAATCGCCCGTCAATACAGTGATGAATTATTTGTGGAGCTTTTTCAATTTTTACATGCGTTATACGGAAAAAACATTGACACAGAATCGGTCTCACACACCTTTCAATTTCTTGAAGAACATATGCTGTATCCTTATATTGAAGAGCTGGCGCATGATGCTGCCCAATTCTATATAGAAAACGGACAGCCCGAAAAAGCACTTTCATTTTATGAGAAAATGGTGCACGCACAAAAACAAATCCAGAGAGGAGATTGTTTATATGAAATCTAAATGGATGTCAGGTTTGTTGCTCGTTGCGGTCGGGTTCAGCTTTACTCAGGTGATGGTTCATGCAGGTGAAACAGCAAACACAGAAGGGAAAACATTTCATATTGCGGCACGCAATCAAACATGATGCATAAAAAAAGACCCTTAGGGGTCTTTTTTATTTCTTCAGCTTCCATTCTTTTATCGTCAGCTCAGAAGATCCACTTGCCACCAGCGGATCCGCATGGCCGATTTCCGCTGCCTCTTCCAGTGAATCTGCTTCGATGACATACGCTCCGCCTGTGGCGTCGCTGAATGGCCCAAACATTTTTAAACGTTTTTCTGCTTGTAAACGATCCAGAAATTCATAGTGCCCAGCCACATGCTCCTGATTAAATTTCTCCGTTCTCATTGTCAGCATTAAATATGTATACATATTCAGACCCTCCGTGAACTTCAGTTTAACACATTTATCCATATTACGGTGATAGATGATATGAGCTTTTCGTCCTACGAATGCCACCTATTTATGAAAAAAGAAAAGGAGAGATGATAGGTGAGCATTCCAGTAAAGAAAAATTTGGTTTCTGAGGCGAAATACGCGTTGAAGTGTCCTAATGCAATGTCCGCTGAATACATTACCATTCACAACACGGCAAACGATGCATCAGCGGCCAATGAAATCAGCTATATGATCGGGAACACAAGCTCGACAAGCTTTCATTTTGCGGTCGATGATCAAGAGGTGATTCAAGGTCTGCCGCTTAACCGAAACGCCTGGCACACAGGTGACGGCACAAACGGTCCGGGAAACCGCAAATCAATCGGTGTTGAGATTTGCTACAGCAAATCGGGAGGCCCGAAGTATGAGGCAGCTGAAGCCTTGGCGATTTCATTTGTTGCACAGCTTTTGAAGGAGCGCGGCTGGGGCATCGATCGTGTGAGAAAGCACCAGGACTGGAACGGAAAGTATTGCCCGCACCGCATTTTATCAGAGGGGCGCTGGGATCAAGTGAAGGCGGCAATTGAAAAGGAATTAAACGGGGGCTTATCAGCTAAAAAAGCTGCAGTCTCTTCTTCAGCGTCTGTATATCAGGTGAAAAAAGGCGACACATTGTCAGGGATTGCCGCATCACACGGAGTCAGTGTGAAAACGCTGCAAAGCATCAATCATATTACTGACCCGAATTACATTAAAGTCGGACAAGTGATCAAACTGCCTCAGACGGCATCTGCTTCTAAAAGCCATGCCGCATCCTCATATCCGCTCCCATCCGGCGTGATCAAAGTGACAAGCCCGCTGACGAAAGGGACAAAAGTAAAGCAGGTGCAGACCGCTTTAGCCGCTCTTTATTTTTATCCTGATAAAGGAGCGGAAAATCACGGCGTTGACGGCGTTTATGGCCCGAAAACAGCAAATGCAGTGAAACGTTTTCAGTCTGTCAGCGGTTTAACGGCTGATGGGATTTACGGTCCGAAAACGAAAGCGAAGCTGGAGGAAAAGCTGTAAATGAAAAGACGGAAGCTGTGAAGCTTCCGTCTTTTTATCTTACATACAAACTGCGGCAAGCACCTTTTGAATATCATAAATGCTCTCATCTTTTTTAAACTGCTTTGAGACGGCAGGAAGTTCTGCGCCGGAGATCCAAATTTTCAGCTCTGAATCGAGATCAAAGCGGCCGGCGGTTTCCACGCTGAATCTGGAAATGCTTTTGTACGGAATCGATTGAAACTCCGTTTTCTTGCCTGTGATTCCCTGTTTATCCACAAGGATAAGCCGCTTTTCAGTAAAGACAATCAAATCGCGAACCAGCTTAAACGCGGCTTCAACATTCTCACCCTCCAGCAAAATATGGGCAAGCTCTTCTTTCACAGCTGCCGTTGACAGTGTTGATGCATTGCCGAGTAATCCATCAATAAACCCCATCATATACCTCCTCTGCGTATTCTATCAAATCATACTATAAAAAAGGTTTTCATTCATAGATGAGTAGAGTAAACTGGTGCTGACTGGTAAAGGGGGCGTTCAAAATGAAAGATATGTATGACAGCTTTGCAGCCCTTTCTGCTTCTGAGTCGGAGTACCGGATTATTTATGAGGAGAAAAACGGAAGTGAGCTTATCGTCCTCGGTCCCCACGGCGGCAGAATTGAGCCTGGCGTCAGTGAATTGGTGCGGGCATTTTCGGATCGATGTTCCATCTATTTGTTTGAGGGTCTAAAGCCGCGAAACAACCGTTCCTTGCATCTCACTAGCATTCGTTTTGATGAGCCGCTGGCTTTAGAAAAAGTGAATGACCACCATTACGCATTAGCGTTTCACGGGTATTATGATCCAAACATCCCGCATACTTTGGTCGGCGGGGCGGATCGTAAAAAAGCCAAGCTCATTTGTGAGCGTCTGAATGAAGCGGGTTTTAGCGCCGAGCTCACTAATGAGAAAGACCGCCTGGCAGGTGTACACCCAAACAATATTGTCAATCGGACGAAAAGAGAAATGGGGCTGCAATTGGAGGTGAGCACGGCACAGCGAAACGCGCTGTTCTGCAATTTTGGGTGCCGTGATAAAAGCTACATACAAAACGATTTGTTTGATCGATATGTGGAAGCTGTCAAGCTTGGCTTTTATACATAAAACGAAACGGGACCTGCACTGTCAGCCTATTCCTTCATACGCTGGGATTGTGCGAAAGTGTAGGGAGGAATGATTCATGTTTTATCATATAAAAGAGCTTCAATATCAAGCAAAGCCAGCTCATCCCGATCCGGTTTATGCGAAAAAACTTCAAGAGGTGCTCGGCGGCCAATTCGGTGAAATTAGCGTCATGATGCAGTATTTGTTTCAAGGGTTTAACTGCAGGGCGGATGCTAAGTATAAAGATTTGTTATATGATGTGGGGACCGAAGAGATCGGGCACGTAGAAATGCTGGCAACGATGATTTCCAGGCTTCTGGACAATGCACCCGCGGATGTACAGGAGGATGCTTATAAAAGCAATCCTGCTATCGCAGCAGTCATGTCAGGGATGAATCCTCAGCACGCGATTGTGTCCGGATTGGGGGCGATGGCATCAGATAGTGAGGGCTATCCGTGGAATGCAAAATACATTATCTCAAGCGGAAACCTGCTGGCCGATTTTCGCGCTAACTTAAATGCGGAGGCCCAAGGACGCCTTCAGGTGACACGGCTTTATGCCATGACCGATGATCCAGGGGTAAGAGATATGCTGTCATTTTTGATTGCAAGGGATACCTATCATCAAAATATGTGGTACGCGGCCATTAAAGAGCTGGAGGAAAGAGAACGGGATATTGTCGTCCCGACGACGTTCCCGCGTGAGCTCGAAAAGCAAGAAGTCTCCTATGATTTGTTTAACTTTTCCAGGGGGGATGAAAGCTCGCAAGGAAGATGGGCACATGGGGAAGCCTTTGACGGCCGGGGTGAATTCAGGTATATCCCGGCTCCGATTGCGTTCGTATCTGCGCCTCACCTTAAACCGGCGCCCATGTGGCTGCATAATACAGTTCCCCCAATGTCGAAATGTTAGGTTCTCTTCTGGGCTGAGGAATATATCCTTAGCCCGTATTTGATCAGATGTTTTTGCCAATATGATATAACGCTTTTTCCTCAGCGACCTGCAAGTGCTGCTGATCGCCTTCCTCGTACGCATTTGGCCGCTTGTGAGATAATAAATAAGCGAGCCGCTTCTGAAATTGAATACCTGCTTTACGCCGTTCAAACATGTCAAGCCTTTTATCAGCAAATTCCTTTGTTACCCGGAATACCGCCGCAATTGTGGCGAGTGCCTGGCTTCTCCATTGCGGCAGTTCCATCTGCAACAGCATAAAGGTTGGCACACAGAAGTGGTACATAAATTGATTTGCCTGAAATTCTTGAAGCTCTCTGAAGAGCTTGTTCATCTGAAAATGATTGCCTGCATGCTTTAACACGTGGCACAGCTCATGGCCAAAATCCTCCCATTGCTCTTCCCGTGACTTTTTTTGGTTCAATACGATACTGTACATGCCGTCGTATTTCACCATCATGCTCCCCATATCCTCAAAATGCACCCAAATATCCAGATCCTTTGCGATTTTCAGCATGTCAATGTGATGAGGGGATGTGATGCCCAGCCGGCCGTATAAATTTTTAACGTATTCTTCCAGATGTGATAAGTAATCGCCCAATTGAATACTCCCTTTCGAACATTTGTTCTGTTTTTAGCGAGAAAGAAAAGCCCGTATAGGACTGGAAAGTAGTGTAGAAATCTTTCCCTTTTCTTTAAAAAATAAACACTTTTTTCTTTATATCGGTCTACTTTTTATATGTTTTAGAGAACAGAGAACGATTTATTTATTTTTCGGTTTGCGGTTTTTCTCTTTTTCTTTTAAATAGTTGATAAATTCGATGGCCTGCTGTTTGCTTTCTGGGGAAAAATCCTGCATATCGCGGTATGCAAGCTGCAGGTCCGGATCTGAGAACATATCGTCATCGGATTTTTTGTCTTTTCCCGTTAATAAGTAATCAGTCGTTACTTGAAAGTAATCAGCCAGCTTTTGGAGTGTGTCGTAATCAGGTTCGCTTCGCCCATTTTCATAGTGGGAATATCGTGCCCGTGACACACCGATGTGTGATGCGATTTCTTCCTGTGTCCTTTTCCCTCTGAGACTCTTCAATCTGCCGCCTATCATACTATGACCTCTCTTTTTTAAACTCCCTACGTTACTTATGATTATAGATACAATATGTATCAAAATAAAGTTATGATAAAAAAAGTATCAAAAATAACTTGATGATACAGTTCGTATCGTTTATACTTGGTAACAGTTGATACGAAATGTATCGAAAACAAACCAGGAGAGTGATCACATGTATCCAATCCAAATTGTTTTTAGTGAAAATCCCATAGATCAGCGCCATCTCGGACAATCCGGCGGCACCATTTCGTTTACGGCATGCGGCCTTCCGGTGTTTCACTTTGAAACGCAGGAACAGTTTCGAGCATACATGATGTTAAAAGGAGAAGCGGCGTACAATGAAAAACGATAAAAGCTATCCTTTTCCGACGTATTCAGGGTTATTGAATTCAGAACATTATGACAAAATCGGCCCGGCGCTATGGCTGTTTCTCTGGTTTATCAGCTCAACAACAAAAGAAATCGAAAAAGACGGCGTAAGCTGGGGCATCGTACTCGGCCATAAGCCGTTAAAAGCGAGAGAAATGGCGGCAGTCTTCGGCGTAAGTGAAAAAACCGTCAGAAGATGGCTGGAGCTTCTCGAAAACCATGATTACATAAAGGCCGTCCGTGCGCCATACGGACTGATGATTTCGGTCAAGCATTCCAAAAAATTCAGCTTCAGATCGGACAATACTGTACACGGGAGTCTAAAAGAACGGCCATTTTCGCCGCAGACACCGGACACAAACGACCGTACAGATATAGATAAAACAAACAAATATACTGCTGCTGATGATGCAGTGGATCACATTGCGAAGCGGTTTACACAATTACGGTCGGCTCAAGAAGGACGCACCGTGTATCCTTCCTCAAGAGATTATCAAGCCATCGCCCGCATTGTTGCCATCGGCGTTCCTGTCACGCAAACAATCAAATGGCTTGAAGAATGCTTTCAGGCTTTTGAAAACCGGCGGACCGCCGCTTCTGAAACAATCAAGGCTTTTCGCTACTGCTCGAAATTCATTGAAGACAGATTTTTCGCGCAGCAAGCCAAAAAGAATGCCGCAATTCAGCATGAGAGGATGAAAAAACATGACAAAACGAACAATCGAACAGATTTTGGACGAGCTGAGAAGAGGGAGACGTCCATTACTGGCGGACAAACCGGACGAATCAGACGCAAGCAGGTATGATTGCCTGCGCTGCAAGGATCAGGGAGGTTATCTCGTCAGGCAGAATGGCCTGGAAGTCTGGACGATGTGCAGCTGCATGGCAGAACGGAAAGTGAAGCGGCTGCTGGGTGCAAGTGAGATTACCCACGCTTTCAGACAGCTCGGCTTCAAGGAATTCCGCACGGAGGGAAAGCCGCAGGCCATAAAAGACGCATTTGAGTGTACAAAAGAGTATGTTGCCGATTATGAACAAATCAAGGATTGCCGAAAAAACAGCATTGCCCTTTTAGGACAGCCCGGATCAGGGAAAACACACCTTTTGACTGCCGCTGCCAACGAATTAATGAAAACATGCTATGTGCCTGTCATTTATTTTCCGTTCGTGGAAGGCTTTACTGATCTGAAAAATGATTTTGCCCTATTAGAAGCGAAGCTGAACCGGATGAAGCAGGCGGATGTGCTGTTCATAGATGACCTGTTTAAACCGGTTAACGGCAAACCCCGCGCTACAGATTGGCAATTAGAGCAAATGTATTCGGTACTCAATTATCGCTACTTAAATCATAAACCGATTTTGCTTTCGAGCGAGCTGACAATTGAAGGACTTGTACGGGTCGATGAAGCGCTCGGCACGAGAATCTATGAGATGTGCAGTGACTATTTAGTGATTATCAAAGGAGCAGCCTACGAGCTTAACCATAGATTGGAGGGCGTCAGATAATGTGTAAGCTTTGTCAAACAAAGAAAGTCATTGTGGAACATACCGGTATTGGAGTCGTTTTTCATCCATGTCCGAACTGCCGGTCCGGCACTGACTTAACGCCTGTCATTCAAAAGCTGGAGCAAATGCTGACAGCGGGAAAAGCGAGGCTGAATATCTATGATTAAACAGCTGACTGCTCTAATCGCTTTGCTGTTTCGGGCAAAGCGAACAGAAAAAAACATTGAACAATGGTATAAGGACGACGGGAAGTGAAAGTGTTGGCAAAGACAAAACAGGCAGAGAAAAGCCCTGCGCCGTGGCGTGCTGTCCCGTGCGGGGATACGAAACCGATCTATATTTATTCAGCTTACAGTGAAGAAGAAAAAGAAAGATTTCCGTACTCAAACGGGCGGCTGATTGCAGCTGTATTTGACCTCAGCTCTTATTCGCAAAAAAGCAATGCCGCTTTGATGGCCGCTGCGCCTGAATTGCTGGAAGCATCTAAAGCAGCTCTTGATTTTCTGAAGGGAAATTCTGTTCATTCAAAGGAGCGCATCATTCAGCTATTAGAAAAAGCCGAAGCAAGCGCTGCACCGAAAAGGGGAGGAAATAAAACATGATTCATCCTAAAAAACTGCAGCATATTGATTCCGTCACGCTTAAGAGTCAGCTGGAGGACGGGAAAATCCGTGTCATTATTGTGGATGGCATCAAGCAAGAAGCATGGATCACAGAAGCGCCCGAGCATGGAAAAACGCTCGTCGAAACAAGAAAGGGCGACCTTGCCCGAGTGGAATTTGAAATCGGCTACAAATTAAATTAAAGCGAAAACAGAATACGTCCAAGACGGAAAGCCTGCGGACACTGATCAACTGCACAGCATTTGTGCGTTGATTGGTGTCCGTTTTTTATTTGCCAAAAATAAGGAGGATCATAGAATGCAAGACTTACTATTTGAATATAAACGCACGCTCAAACAAACAAGAATACAATATAAACCGCTCGCTGAGGCAGATGAATCCGTGCTCTCAGCTGAAGAGCTGAAGGATAAAAAAATCATCAGAAATATGATTACTGATCTTGAATATGTAACAGAATGGCTTGAAAAAGGAAGGCAGCCCGGCATCAGACGGGCGATTGACCGGCGTGATGCCTACCAGCGGCTGATGATCAAAGACCCGAGAATCATCGAATCATTTTCCAGCGCTATGATGTTTGAGCCGGACGGACAGGTATCAGAAGAAGACAGAGAGAAAATTCGAGAAGCATTAGCCCTGTTAACGGACAGAGAAAAGGAAATGTTTTTGCTGCATAAGGTAGAATGTTTTTCTTATGAACGGATCGCCGATCTTCTCGGCGTGAAAAAATCGACAGTGCAAACGACGATTAAACGGGCGAGTTTAAAGATGCAAAGACAGCAGGAAGACATGAATCGATCACTTGCATGAAAGCTTGTCATACGTTTGCCACCTATAAGTGAATAGAGCATGACACATAAGCGGCTGGCATGATCAGCCGCTTTTATGAATAAACAACCATGCTGGAGGTGGCGGTGATGCCGTAGCATGAAAACACAACAGCGCGAACAAGCATTAGCAATCTATCAACAACATCAAGGAAAGATCACAAATCGGGCGATTGCGGACACAATCGGTGTTTCCGCGAAAACAATCGGCATCTGGAAAAAACAAGACAAATGGAAAGAGGCCCTGTTTTCTGCGTCCAAAAACGAACAAAAACAGCGCCCTATAGACAACGATGAATTAAATGAACGCCAGCGGCTGTTTTGCCTGTATTACGTCAAAAGCTTCAATGCCACACAGTCAGCAATCAAAGCGGGCTATTCTCCGGACAGCGCTCATGTGACGGGCAGCCGGCTCTTAAAAAACGAAAAGGTCGCTGCTGAAATCAGACGCATAAAAAAAGAAATGGTCAATGAGATGTTTATTGAAGCGATGGATGTGCTGCAGGTTTATATCAAGATCGCGTTTGCGGATATTACGGACTATGTGACCTTTGGAAAAAAAGAGGTCCAGGCTGTCGGGAAATCGGGTCCGCTGTTTGATGAAGATGATAACCCGATTATGAAGGAAATCAGCTTTGTCGATGTCAAAGACTCGGGGCTCGTTGACGGCACCATTGTAACGGAAGCAAAGCTTGGCAAAGAAGGCATTGCCATCAAGCTTGCAGATAAAATGAAGGCGCTTGAGAAGCTGTCCTTATATTTTGATTTGTTTCCAGATCAATTTAAACAAAAAATTGAAAATGAGAAATTGAAGCTTGCCAAACAAAAAGCGGAGAAAACAGATGACAGCCAGGAACCGATTGAAATTATGATCAAACGAAAAGAGGGCAAGTCATGATTGTAAAAGAAATCAACCCTCATTTCGAAGATTACGTGTTCAATTGGGAGCAGACGTACCAGTTTCTCGTCGGCGGCTACGGCTCATCCAAAAGCTATCATACGGCATTGAAAATCGTGCTAAAGCTGCTGAAGGAAAAACGGACGGCCCTTGTGATCCGGGAGGTGTTCGATACCCATCGGGATTCGACCTTCGCCTTGTTTCAAGAGGTGATCGAAGAGCTCGGTCTCACAAAGGCTGTGGCATCTCTTTCTTCCCCGCTGCAGCTGCGATTTCACAATGGCAGCCGGATCATGTTCAAAGGAATGGACAATCCGGCAAAATTAAAATCGGTTCATAACATTTCATTAATATGGATTGAAGAGTGCTCAGAGGTGAAGTATGAGGGGTTCAAGGAGTTAATCGGACGTCTTCGCCATCCTGAGCTGAAGCTTCATATGATCTGTACCACCAATCCCGTCGGCACCTCCAATTGGACGTATAGGCATTTTTTTCGGGATGAACGCAAGAAACGGTTTGTGCTGGATGACAGCGAACTTTACGAAAAGCGGACGATTGTGAAGGGAGATACGTATTACCATCATTCCACCGCTAACGACAATCTTTTTCTCCCGGAAAGCTATCTGAAACAGCTTGACGGACTCAAAGAGTATGATCCCGACCTGTACCGGATTGCCCGCAAAGGACGATTCGGCGTCAACGGGATCAGGGTGCTGCCGCAGTTCGAGGTACTCCCGCATGATCAAGTGAAAAAATGTATCGCAGACATCAGCAAGCCAATCTTTCGTACAGGCATGGATTTTGGATTCGAGGAATCCTATAATGCCGTCGTCCGGCTTGCTGTAGATCCTGAGAAAAAATACCTCTACATTTATTGGGAGTATTATCAAAACAAAATGACAGATGACAGGACGGCTGAGGAGCTGCGTGAGTTTATTGAGACACAGGAATTGATCAAAGCCGACTCGGCTGAGCCGAAAAGCATTCAATATTTCCGCCAGCAGGGCTTTCGGATGGTTGGAGCCAGAAAGTTTCCCGGCTCCAGGCTTCAATATACCAAAAAGGTAAAACGGTTCAAAAAAATCTTCTGTTCGGATCGCTGTGAAAATGTCATCTATGAGCTCAAGACACTTACGTATGCCAAAGATAAAAACGGAGCTCTGATTGAGGATGAATTCACGATTGACCCGCATACGCTTTCTGCCATTTGGTATGCGATTGATGATTATGAGGTTGCTGATATGAAAGAGACAGCACACAAACGAATCCGGCCGAACAGAGAAAGGAGGAGGTCATAAATCATGCACAATCAAACAGTCAGAGCAACTGTATTTAAAGCCAATGCCGCGGCTCCTCAGACAAAGCAAATCTATGAAGATGACTTTTCTGAGCTGTACGGAGAGGACATTATCGCTCCGCCCTACAATATCATCGAGCTCAAAACCATTGCCGAATACTCGACCATTCTTCAGCAATGCATTGATGCGTACAGAGTGAATATTACAGGCTTTGGATTCGATGTTGAGTACACATTTGATGTCAACGCAAGTGATGTCGATCAGGCAAAAAAGAAAAGAGCGGAAAAAGACTGGGCCAGACTCGAAGCCTTTTATAAATGTCTTCACTTTGATGAATCAGCTGAAATGATTTTAGGCTATGCCATCGAAGACAGAGAAAAAACAGGCAACGGATTTATGGAAGTGCTTCGCGACGGGGCGGGAAAACCTGCCGGCATCGAATATTTAGATGTGAAATATATGCGTGTATGCGGAGCAGGCGAGCCTGTAGAGGTTTCATTCGTATATGAAGAAAACGGGAAAATGAAAAGGATCAAAAGGCAAAAACGCTTCCGAAAATATGTGCAGATGATCAATGGAAAGAAAGTATTTTTTAAAGAATACGGCGATCCGCGAAAAATGGATATTCGCACAGGTGAATATGTAAACACATTGGCAGAGAAGTATCAAGCAAATGAAGCCATTCACCTCAAAATCGGAAGCGGCGTATACGGTGTACCCCGCTGGATCGGCAATATTGTCAATTTATACGGGGCCCGAAAAGCAGAAGAGCTCAATTTTATGTATTTTAAGCAGGGACGTCACGTCCCCGCTGCGATTACAGTGGAAAACGGGATGCTGTCTGAAGCTTCTTACCGGGAGCTGCAGGAATACATGAATGATCTTGAAGGTGTTGAAAACGCCCATAAATTTCTCCTGATCGAAGCGGAAGGAATCGCAAAAGAAAAGGATCTCCACGGAGGCGAGGATATTACGCCGGTTTCCGTGGAAATCAAATCCTTGGCTGAAATTCTCCAAAACGACGCCCTGTTTCTTGAATACGATGAAAAAAGCAGAAATAAGCTGCGTTCCGCGTTCCGTCTCCCGCCGCTGTATACAGGCGAGGCCCAGGAATACAACCGGGCGACAGCTGATACTGCTAGAAAAATTACGGAGGAGCAGGTTTTTCAGCCGGAGCGAAAAACGCTCGTGAATAAACTGAACACGCTGCTTTTGCCGGAGCTGAATATCCATGACGTCAGGCTGACATTAAAAGGACCGGACTTTCGTGATCCGCTTGAGATTGCGAAGGTGCTCGGTCCTTTTATTACAGCAGGAGCAGTCTCGCCGAATGATTTACGCGACCTTGCGGGACGGGTGCTTGGCAAAACACTGGAGGAGTGGCCGGAGGACATTTATAAACGGCCTGCAGGACAGGATGCGGAAAAGACAAACCTGACTGCGCTCATGCAGGAGTTGAAAGAAAGCATCGAAGATATCAAAACGTCCTGAAGGGAGGTGAATCAAGCAGGTGGCGCGAGAATTAAGAAATGCCAAAATCAGCTTTGTCAGTTATGTGGACAAGGCGGCTAACCAGACAGAATTTTTCTTTACGAAGTCAGCCGAACCTCCGTCATTTGAAAAAAAGGTTCGGCTGTTTACAAAATGTGAGCAGGATGAACAAAAGCTCGTGTACGGAATCGTGTATGAGCCTGATGTTCCTGATGCCCACGGCGATTTTATGACCGCCGAGGAAATTGAAAAAGCGGCGCACGGTTTTCTCGCGGAGGCACGGGAGATTGATATCAATCACAGCTTTGAGGGCGGAACCGGCGTCGTGGTCGAGTCCTATGTGGCGCCCGATGATTTTATGATCGGGTCAAAGCGGATTACTAAGGGCTCATGGGTACTCGTGACAAGAGCGTCTGACGAGGTGTGGGAACAGATTAAGGCTGGAATTATCACCGGCTACAGCATGGCTGGCACTGCAGATGTGTATGAAGAAGAACCGGTCGAAAAAGCAGGGTTCTTTAGTGTATTCAAGCAAATGCTTGCTGACAAAACAGGGAAGGAGACTGAAGAAATGAGAAAAGAAGACATGAAAGAATCATTCGAGCATGCGCTTTACCCTCTGCTCAAACGGCTTGAGCGGATTGAAAAAAACACAGACACGGAGGAAAAGCCGGAGCAGACGGGTGATGACGAGCGTCTGAAAAAGCTCGTTGAAGACATGCTTGCCCCGCTGATCGAACGCATCGAGGCTTTGGAAAAAGCGCGAGGCGCGTCTAAGCAGACAGCGGACGATACGGGCGGCAATACAGAGCAAGTCAAAAAATCAATCTGGAGCGGACTGCTGTAAAACCAGTCAAGGAGGAGGAAATCAATTGAGAAATCAAGAGATCATTCGGAAAGCGGAAATGTCGCTTTCTGCTTTAAAAAGCGGCGGGCTTATGAACCCTGCGCAAGCATCGGCTTTTATCCGCATGGTGCAAAACACGCCGACCATTTTCAGTGAATCCCGCGTGATTCAAATGGAAAATGACTCGCAAAAATTTGAGAAAATCGGCTTCGGCCAGCGTATTCTGCGGGCTGCGCAAGAAGGAAAAGCACTGTCAAACGACGAGCTGACAGTTCCAACGACAAGCACTGTCCAGCTGAACACGAAGGAAGTCATTGCGGAAATTAACATTACGTATGACACACTTGAAAACAATATTGAAAAAGACGGCCTGCAGCAGACAATCATGCAAATTTTAGCAGAGCGCGCAGCAGTTGATATTGAAGAGCTGATCGTTAACGGTGATACAGCATCAGCTGATCCGTATCTGGCACAGCTGGACGGCATCCGTAAACAGGCGGTTTCCCATATCGTTGACATGAACGGTGAAGAATTGTCCAGAGCGACATTCAAGAAAGGCTTAAAGGCAGTTCCGCCAAAATATTTGCGCATCCCTCAGGAATTCAGATTCTATACGTCTCACGGCTTAGAAGTTGAATGGAAGGACCGCGTGGCAGACCGCCAGACAAACCTTGGGGACCAGGCTGTTCAGGGCGGCTTGTCAACAGCATTCGGCGTACCGGTCAAAGGAGTATCCAATATTCAGCCGTACACAGTCGGTGAGGGAGACGCGCAATATGACGCTTCTGATATCATTCTCACACATCCGAAAAATATCATTCTCGGCTTCTCCCGCAATATCCGAATTGAAGTCGACAAAGACATCCGCTCCCGTAAATTCATTATTGTCTTAACGGCCAAGCTGGACAGCAAGTTCGAGGAAGAGGATGCCTGCGCGAAATTAATTAACGTAAAAGAATAATAGAAACGAGGTGGTCAGCTCATGCTCATTGAACCGACTGACGTAGCCTCCTATTCGGTCTATGATCGGGTGAAAAACAGGCCGGAAGAGCTGCTGGCGCAGGATATCATCGAGGCGGAAGCAGAAGCGGCTCTCATCACGGGCCACCGCTTTGAAGACAGCTTGTATGATCCGCTGCCCGGTAAGGTGAAGCTGGCTTTAGTAAAGCTTGCCCAGTATTTTGCGCTTGTCAACAGCGATGAATCTGCCTCATCAAGCTATCAGTCTGAGAAAATGGGGGATTATTCCTACACGGTTTCCGGAGAAGGCTGGATTCAGCGGCCTGAGGTGTATCATTTGCTCGAAGAGTTTATCAAGCCGGGCTACGTCCCTGAATCCTCCAGACTGAAGGTGAGATCTTTATGAGCTACAAGCAGATGCTCATTCACCGTTGCGACATTTATCATGAAGCAGCCCAAGCGCCGTCTGCAGGCCGATTTGGGATTCCGGCAGACAGGCTGCAGCCGGTGATTTCATATCCCGATACACCCGATGAACAAGATGTCCCTTGTTATTTTACCGAAAAAACACAGCAGCTGATTCAGGAGAAGCCGGATCAAACTGTATATCATAGCTTTCTCGTCCATTTTCCGTTGTCAGCGGACATCCGCGTGAACGATAAAATCATTTGGGAGAATCATAAATATATACTAAAGCTGCCGAAAAGGATCAGGCATCATCATTGGGAGGTCGTCGCAGTCAGGGATGAAAGCCTATGAAAATAGCGGGATTGAAACAGCTGAACACGGCATTAAAAGAAGCGGCTTCAGGCGGTTTTTCCAGACAGGCGTCCCGGTGGCTTGAGGAGTGCGGGCAAGATTTTCTGGAGATCGTCCAATCTGAACTCATCAGCACACAAACGATTGATACAGAAAAACTGCTCAGTTCCTTTGAGAAAGGCGCAGAGGACAATCTCTGGATTGTGCAAAGCGGCGGGCTTTCGCTTGAGGTGGGGACACAGCTTGATTACGCCTCATTTCTTAATGACGGCCATTGGACGTCAAAACAAGATGTGAGATGGGTGCCGGGGCGTTTTCAAGGCTCACGGTTTATTTATGATCCAGCGGCTTCAACGGGAATGGCGCTCAAGAGAAAATGGATACCGGGCACGGGCTACTGGGATCATGCACTGCTTTTATATGAACAGCTGTTTGAAAAATCGCTGGAAAGCAAACTGCGCCAGTGGCTGAAGAAGCTGTAAAGGAGGAGCAGGATGAACAGTGAAACAGGATCGATCATGGCGTTTTTGTACAGCCGGTGGTCTGTTCCCATTTATGAACGCGAGCTTCCTGATCACTTTCAGGTGCCGTCGTTATACGTCCCGCCACCATCTGTTTTCGAGGAAACAGATACGGTCTCCACATTTAAAAAAACCTACAGTCTCAATGTAAAACTGTTTCATCTGGACTCCGTTCAGGCACTGGATGAAGCGGACAGGCTCGCGGATGCCATCAGAGAAGCGAGAAATATGATTCCGCTGCTGAGTGAATCCGGTGAGAAGACGGGGGATATGGTTCGCATCTCCCAAATCGAGACAAGGGTAGGGGACAGGGGCGAGGCGGCCATGGTGATCAGGTGGAGCAGCCGATATTATTATCACAAAACAGAACAGCCTGTCTTACAGGATATCGACATGAACAGCGGGGTGAAATAAACGGTGTCAAAGGACAAACAACAGAAGAAGGCTGTACATACAAAGAGCCGAGAAGCTCTATTTGATACAGCGGATTTGATTAAGCATGCGAAGGAACTGTTCGGCGTTAAGCCGGATATTCTTCAGGGGGCTTTATTTGGCGTGGATCAACCACGTATGACGAAATCAGAAGCCAACCAATTGATTCAAACATTTCTAACCAAGGAGGTCATGTCATCATGAATGGCGGAACATTTACAACAGGCAAAGAAAAAGAACGTGCAGGCATTTATTTTAACTTTAAAACGACGGCACAGGAGCGGGTATCACTCAGTGAACGGGGAACAGTCGCACTTCCGGTCGCATCAAGCTGGGGCGAAGCGAAAACGTTCGTCTCCATTTCCAGCGTTGAAGACCTAAACAAAAAAGTGGGCCTCAGCATTGATGACCCGTCTTTATTGCTGCTGCGTGAAGCGAAGAAAAATGCGAAAACGGTATTGATGTACCGTCTAACCGAAGGTGTCCGAGCGTCTGCTGATATTGCTGAAGGCGTCAAAGCAACTGCAGTATATGGCGGAACAAAAGGAAATGACATTATCATCCGCATCAATCAAAATGTGCTGGATGCTAATTCTTTCGATGTGACAACATATATGGACGAATCAGAGGTTGATAAACAGACTGTCAAAAAGGCTGAAGAATTAACAGCTAACGGCTATGTCACTTTTACCGGAACAGGCGATCTTTCTTCAACGATTCCTCTCACTGGATCAGAAGGAGACACTGCAGCTGAGACGCTGAATGCATCCGCGGGCATCCGTTTATCTGGCGGTACGGATAAAGCCCCTGTCAACTCCGACTATACAGATTTCTTAGCCGCGGCTGAAACGGAGAGCTTTGATGTGATTGCGCTGCCTGTTGCAGAAGGTGACCAGTTGAAGGCGACGTTTGCTGCTTTCATTAAACGCCTGCGCGACGGCCAAGGACAAAAAGTGCAAGGCGTCACAGCCAATTATGCCGGTGATTATGAAGGCATCATCAACGTAACAGAGGGTGTGCTGCTTGAAGATGGCACGGAAGTTACTCCGGACAAAGCAACAGCTTGGGTAGCTGGAGCGAGTGCAGGAGCAACCTTTAACCAATCACTCACATTTGTAGAGTACGAAGGCGCCGTTGATGTGTTACACCGCCTTGACCACGATACGATTGTTGAACGTCTAGGCAAAGGTGAATTTTTATTCACATTCGACGCCCGTGACAAATCCGTCAGCGTAGAAAAGGACATTAACTCACTCGTGACGTTCACAGCTGAGAAAAACAAGAAATTTGCAAAGAACAAAATCGTTCGTGTCCTGGATGCTGTGAATAATGATTTAACACGCGAGCTGAAAGCCTTAATTAAATCAAGAAAAGGCAGCGGAAGCGATATCCCGGCATCTGAAGACGGACTGCAGTATGTAAAAACGATGATCACGCAATACATGACAACGCTTCAGGATGCGGGCGGCATCACTGGCTTTGATTCCGATGAAGATATCACAATTTCAATGAATGAAGATCGTGACGGCTTCTTGATTGACCTGGCTGTTCAGCCTGTCGACGCAGCAGAAAAATTCTACTTTAATGTGGAGGTAAACTAATATGGCATTAAAAGCACAAAACACAATTTCAGGAAAAGAAGGCCGCTTATTTCTCGATGGTGAGGAAATGGCGCACATCAAAACATTTGAAGCAAACGTTGAGAAAAACAAATCCGAAGTCAACATTATGGGCCGCCGCATGACAGGCCATAAAACAACAGGGGCAAATGGAACAGGGACCGCAACGTTCTACAAAGTCACATCAAAATTCGTGCTATTGATGATGGACTATGTCAAAAAAGGCAGCGACCCTTATTTCACGCTCCAAGCTGTGCTGGATGATCAATCCTCCGGCCGGGGCACAGAGCGAGTCACGCTGTACGACGTCAACTTTGACTCTGCCAAAATTGCAAGCCTTGATGTCGATTCAGAAGCGTTAGAGGAAGAAGTTCCATTTACATTCGAAGACTTCGACGTCCCTGAAAAGCTATCTGACACGTTTTAATCAAAGCTGAATCAGCCCATACGCAGACCTTTCTCAGAAAGGTCTGTTTTTAAAAGATGAAACCAAACAATAGACAAGGGAGTTTTTTACATGAGCGAGAAGAACGAAAACGTATATGATCTTTCCTTTTTTATGCCGGGAAAAACAATTGAAGCTGAGGAAATCAAAGTGCCGATCTCAAAGCGTTTTGTTGATAAAAAAGGGAATGTCATTCCGTTTATTTTAAAACCGATTACTACTGAACGTATTGATGAATTAGAGAAAGAAAACACCACATTTAAAAATGTGAAAGGCCGCGGCCGTGTCAAAGATTTAGACTCCCAGCGCTTTTATGCGAGAATTGCCATCGAATCTACTATTTATCCTGATTTTCGTTCAAAAGATTTAAGGGAAGCATACAAAACTGCGGATCCGGTAGAAGTTGCCAAACGTGTATTATCTGTTGGGGGAGAGTATGCGAACTGGCTGAATAAAGCAATTGAAATCAATGGTTTTGAAGATGATCTTGAAGATCTAGAAGAAGAAGCAAAAAACTAGTAAAGGATGGCGATAAGGAAGCTGTGTATTTGTACTATGCAATGCATGAGCTTCATTACTCGCCATCCCAACTTCTTGAATTATATGAAGCACCAAAACATTTTAAAGCTCTTTTATTTGGGTTGATAGGTTATAAGCTAGATCTATTAGAAAAAGAATCAAGGAGAGGAGGGAACTAATATCGCAAAATTAACAGCCCGTTTTGATCTCGAAGACAAGGTATCTAAAAAACTAAAACGGATACATAAAGGATTCCAAGAGGTCGAAAAAAAAGTCAAAACCATTAATCGGCAAATCAAAATCAGTATCAGAGCGGAAGATCAGGCATTTTACCGGCTGAGAAAAATAAACGACTATATCATTTTGAAATTCGCGAAATCGCTTGAAATTAAAGTTGTACTTGATGACCAAGTCACTTCAAAGCTTGATGCAATTGAAAGAAAACTTAAACGGCTGCCGAAAGAAACGAAGCTGACTGTCTCTTTGGTAGACCGGACAGCAGCTGCGTATAAAAAAATAAAGAAGATGCTTTCTAATCAAAAGCTATCATTCCTTTTGATTCCAGATGACAAGGTTACTTCTACAGTTAAAAGGATTATCGGTTATATTAAGAAAAATTTGAAAAACGGATACACAGTCAAACTAAAGGTCATCGATGAAATCACCAAAACAGTTAATCGATTAACAGCACTTCTCAGGAAATTTGAAAAAACCTATTATGTAAAAGTGGTTGTTAAAACAAAAGTATCAGATAAAATCAATAAAAAAGAAAGCCCGATTAACAAAGAAACTTCTAAGAGAGAATCAGACAAATCCTCAGATAAAGGCTCTGATAAGAGCTCAGATCAAAAACCTGGTTGGGTCGGAAAAATAAAAGGTTGGCTGAAGGATTGGTGGACAAAATCAGCTTGGCCTTGGATCAAAGATACGCTCAATGAAATAGGCAAAGCTTTTTTGGATCGTTTCAAAGAGAGATTGATAGAAAAGCTGAAAAATGATGTGTTTGATAAGATCATTGATAAAATTCTAGGACCACAAAAAAAGGACGATTCTGGTGAAAATTCTGACACAGATAAAAAAGTCCTTAACCGTAATACAGGAGGAAATTGTTGCTGTGACTGCTGTGAAGGCGGTATCAGCCCGGGCACTAAAAATAAAAAAACCTATAGAAAAAAGAAAAGCCCCACAAAGGCTCCAAACAGAACACTCAAGGTTCCTGGAGAGGTGATAAGAAGACGCCAGAGCGGCACACCTGCTGAAAGTGCACCTAGGACCTCGGGTTCCAAGTTAAAGAACTGGCTTGGAGGGTTAAAATCGCTAGGGAAAGATTCATCCAAACTAGGTAAAGCGTTCAGAGGAATGGGAAAGGCTGTTCCATACGTAGGATCTGCTTTAGCAGTGTTTGATTTAGCTGGAATCAATAAAGATAATGCTGGCGAAAAGGTTGGTTCAATCGGAGGACGCATTGCCGGAGCGGAAGCTGGTGCAACAGCCGGAGCGGAAGCTGGTGCAACGATTGGATCTTTCGTTGGTCCGGAAGGTACAGCAATCGGCGGGGCAATCGGCGGAATTGGCGGCGGGTTAGTAGGCGGAATCGGCGGCGAAGAAGCAGGTAAGAACATTGGTAAGATGTTTGATACTTCTCAAATCAAAGAGAACATTTCAAATACATTATTTAATGGTGATTGGTGGAATGAAAAATGGACAGGTGTTAAAACAACAACGAGTGATACTCTCGGAGGCCTTAGTGATACGTGGACTAATATAAAAGATACAGCTTCTACTAATTTTTTTGACTCAAATTGGTGGGCTGAAAAAGCTGGTTATGCATACGGTACATTAGAGTCTACGCTTTTCAATAGTGATTGGTGGGGCGGAAAATGGGAATCGGTAAAAGGTTGGACACAGGAAAAATGGGATCAAGCTTCCTCTGTATGGAACTCTGTTAAATCAAAAGTAAAAGAAACAGTCTTTAATAAAGATTGGTGGTCCGGTAAGTGGGAAGGCGTTAAGAGCTGGGCTCAAGAAAAATGGAACGGTGCCGTTTCTGTTTGGGAATCAATTAAGTCGAAAGTAAAAGAAACAGTCTTTAATAAAGATTGGTGGTCCGGTAAGTGGGAAGGTGTCAAAGGCTGGACAAAGGAAAAATGGGAAAATACAAAGTCACTTTGGAAAAAATTCAAATCTACACTTGAGGACAGCCTATTTAATAAAGACTGGTGGTCTGGAAAATGGGATTCAGTAAAAGAGTGGGGAAAAAATATATTAGGAGATTCTTGGGATGCTATAAAGTCTACAGGCGGGAAGGTAGTAAAAACTGCTCAAAAATTGGGCGGCGGAGTGACGTCTTGGGTTAAAGAAAAGGTAGATCATTTTCAAAAAGGACGAGAGAAGGCTCACAGAGACTTCGGGATGAAAGCTGACAAAAACGCCACAGGTGGTTTTATTACCAAACCGACTATCTCCTGGATCGGTGAGGCAGGTAAGGAATTTGTCATTCCAGTCGACAACAATCGCGGCCGCGGCAAAATGCTGTTAGCGCAAGCCGCATCGAAATTGGGCATGCATGTGGTCGATGATATGGCATCAGCCTCTACACTTTCAGGTGGGACAGCTCTAAACACTGTTGGCAGCCAATCTGCTTCAATGCCATCTTCTATTAATACATCTAGCCTTAACGGCCAAGCTTCAGACCTCGGACAGCAATTTTCAGAGGGCTTTGGTAAAGGCATCAGCAATCAGCCGGTCAAAATGGAAGACTGGAAAAAGAAAAACATCAATACGCCATTTACACAAATGATTTCTGCTTCACCAAATTACGGTAAACAAATGGTAAGCGGGTATGCCAAGGGCCAAAACGGCACTGCAACCGGAACGGACGGCTTTTTGCAATCAAAAGTTAAAACGCCGTACCAAGCTACTGTAAATAAATCGTCATCATGGGGGACAGGTACGGTCAAAGGCTTTGCGCAAGGACAAAACTCAACCCAAACAGGGACTGCACAGTATGTGAGTACACATGTTGACAAACCGTTCCTGCGTTCAAAAGACACATCGAACAGCTGGGGCTCCGGTTTGATCGGAAACTTTGTGACAGGTATGAATTCTAAATCCAGTGAAGTAAAACAAGCAGCAAAGGATATGGCCAAGAGAGTGGAGCAGGCTTTCCGTGAGGAGCTAGATATTCATTCACCTTCCCGTGTCATGATGAGCTTGGGGCGTTTTGCTTCAATTGGTGTTGTCAAAGGACTTGGCTCAGTAGATGTAAAGAAATATGCTGAAAAACAAGCTGGATCACTGGCGGCTGCCTATTCCGGAATGGGAGCCATGGGCGGGAACGTAAAACAATGGATTATGGCTGCTCTCATGGCCACCAAGACACCGATAAGCTGGCTTCCGGGACTCATGACGATTGCGCAGCATGAGTCCGGAGGCAATCCGAATGCAATTAACTTGTGGGACAGCAACGCAAAAGCAGGGCATCCGTCACAGGGGCTGATGCAGACGATCCCAAGTACCTTTAATGATCACAAAGCGCCGGGCATGGGTAACATTAGAAACCCGATTCACAATGCAGCTGCTGCGATCGGCTACATTAAAAGCAGATATGGGTCAATCAATAATGTGCCGGGGATTAAAAGCTTGAATCATGGCGGTCCGTACGTTGGTTATGCCAACGGCGGACTGATTACGAAAGAACAAATTGCACGTGTCGGTGAAGGAAACAAGCGGGAATGGATCATTCCGGAGGAGCGAGGCATCCGCGGCCGCTACCTCCTTCAGAGAGCTGCGCAAGCTCTGGGAATGGAAGTGACAGATCCGTCTCAATCCGAGCAATCTGAGCTTTCTTCAGGTCAAGTTTCAGCAGTTACATCCGGTACACGGCAAACGATACAAACAGCCGGAACGAAAGAAATAAAGATTGAGTTTAACGGAGACCAGCACTTCCATAATGGACAGGACGCTGAAACCCTTGCAGCGAAAATAAAGCAGGCGCTTATAGATGAACTGCAAAAGGATATCAATATTGGAACGAAGGGAGTCGTTGCATTTGACTAAATCCGTATATGAATTTTGGATTTCACAAGGGAAGGACAAGTTGCGGCTCCCCGTTCTTCCCGACCAGCTGAATATTTCAAATACGGTTCAGAATGAGACGGTTAAAGTAGCCAAGTTCGGTGACCTTACATTTATTGACGAACAAGGCGCGAAAGAAATTTCGTTCTCTTCGTTTTTTCCGAAGAAATACAGCCCAATAGCTGAATATCAAACCTTCCCGTCGCCGGAAAATGCGATAACAAAAATTGAAAAATGGATGAAGGCCAAAAAACCGGTTCAGTTTTTGATTACGGGAACTAAAGTGAATTTAACATGCAGTATTGAAGGTTTTTCCTATAGCGAAGGCCAGCAGGATATAGGTGATCGCACCTTTGATATTCAATTAAAAGAATACAAAACCGCTTCCCCGCGGAAAATCAAGCAGAAGAAAAAAACAAAGGCAAAACGTCCGTCGAAGGCTGCGCCGAAGACGTACACAGTGAAAAAGGGAGACACGCTATGGGACATTGCAGGCAGATTTTACGGGAACAGCACTCAATGGCGCAAAATTTGGAACGCCAATAAAACAGCAATGATCAAACGAAGCAAACGGAACATCAGGCAGCCGGGCCACTGGATTTTTCCCGGCCAAAAATTAAAGATACCGCAATGAAACAGGTGATGTATGATGATAGAACTGTTCGTCATTAAAGACACAGAGTGGCTTGAGCTGGTTGCTGAAAGCGTATCGCTTGAAGGCCACCGTTATCAGGCGCCGCGCTCCATTGAAGCGACCATCGTCACCAAACAGGGCGACCAGACGTATTACAGTGTCTCAGAAGGAGATACGGTCTTGTTTAAATGGAAGGGAAAAGAGCTGTTTCGGGGCATTGTTTTTGCAAGAACCCCGGACGAGCATACGCTTGCCTTCAGCGCTTATGACATGCTGCAGTACCTGGTCAAAAACCAGGATATGTACGTGTTTTCCAATCAGCGGGCCGACCAGATCATCAGAAGGATTGCTAGTGACTTCCAGATACCGACAACCTCGATCGCGAACACAGGCCATACGATCAAAAGTCTTGTCATTAAAAATGATACGACATTGTATGACATCATATTAAAAGCGCTGAAACAGACGAAAAGCCAGACAGGACGACATTACCAGCTGTATTCGGAAAAAGGAAAGCTCGGTCTGCGCGCTTGGCCAGATCCGTCAGAGGTATGGGTGCTTGAAACGGGCGTCAATATCACAGGCTACCAATACAGCACTTCTATAAACGACACTGCTACTCGGGTGGTGCTTCGCCGGCAAAAGGACAATAAGACATATAAAGCCTCTGCTAAGGACAGTTCAGGCTTAAATAAATACGGTGTGCTTCAATATACAGAAACGGTCACAGATGACATCAACCAGGCACAGCTTCAGCAGCGGGCAGATGTACGCCTTGCTGAAAAAAAGGGCGTGAAAAAAGAACTGAAAAATATTCAGGCAGTGGGCATCCCGGAAGTGCAGAGCGGCTTGCCCGTCTATATTTCGATTCCGGAGGCCGGTATCAAGAAAACCTATTGGGTAGATACGGACCGGCATGAATTTAAAGGAACGAAACATACGATGACTATTGATGTTGTCGAAAAGAATACGATGCCGGAAGGAGTTTTCTGATGAGATTAAGTGAGGTTATAAAACATTTGGCGGTCGGCGCAATTGACGCTGAGTCTCCGGTAGAACTGCTCCCGGCTGAAGTCGTTTCAGTTTCTCCTGTGGAAATCAAATTAAAAGAAAACAGCAAACTGATCATACCGGAAGACGCCATCATTATCCCAAAACGAATGCAGTCCGGAGGAGACGATGCACTCGAACCGGGGGATCGCCTCATGACCGCGGCTCTGACTGGCGGGCAATCGTTTTTTATTTTAGATAAGGTATAGACAAAACCGCTTCAGTACGAAGGGGTTTTTATTTAGCATGTAAAAGGAGTGGGCATCATGGCCCTGACACCAGAAGTGGAGTTTGAGGATTTTGAAGATGAGAGCGAAGTCATTGAAACCTCGCAAACGTATAAAATAGATTTTGAAAACGGAAGAATTACGAATGAGCTGATTACAGGGCTTGAAGCGATCAGGCAGTTCGTGTATATCGCCTTACAGACAGAACGCTATGCGTATTCCGTATATAGCCATAATGTCGGTAATGAGCTTCCGGACGTGCTGACAGATCATGAGACGACTGATGCCTATAAAAAGATGGAGATTCCGAGGCTGATAGAAGAGGCGCTGGTTTATGATGACCGGATATCGGCTGTAACAGATTTTGAGATTGAAAAACAAGGCGATGCGTTTCATGTGTCCTTCGTGGTGGAGACGGATGAAGGAACGCTTGAGATTGAGGAGGTGATTGGCGAAGATGTTTGAAGATCAGACTTTTGAAGCGATTATGGAGCGTATGCTGAACAGCATTTCCGCAGATATTGACACAAGAGAAGGCAGCGTCATTTATAATGCGTTAGCCCCGGCGGCGGCCGAGCTTGCGAAGTCTTATATATGGCTGGATACTGTGCTTGAGCTCGTTTTTTCTGATACCGCACAAGGCGAATTTTTAGACAGGCGTGCAGCGGAAGCGGGAATTGAACGGACAGCCGCGACAAAGGCGGTCAGAGCGGGAGAGTTTACATCTGGAGTTACTATTCCTGTCGGCTCCCGCTTTTACGTGGATAATCTTTATTTTCAATATACGGCAGACGGGACGCTCATCTGTGAAACACCTGGTGAAGCGGGAAACGCCAATCTGACCGGACGCAATTTACTGTCATTGGATACCATTCCCGGTTTAGAAACGGCCATTGTCAAAGAAATCCTGATTCCGGGGCGCGAGGAAGAGGGAGATGACAGCTTGCGAGAACGGTATTTTACAAGGGTTCGGCGTGAGGCCGTCAGTGCCAATAAAATGCATTATAAAGAGTGGGCTGAGGAAGTGGACGGTGTGGGAAAGGCAAAGATCTTCCCGCTTTGGAACGGTGAAGGCACTGTCAAAATTGTCGTCACCAATGCGAATCTTGAGCCCGCTTCTCATATTTTAATTCAAAAAGTGAAAGATTATATCGACCCTGAACCAGGACAGGGAGAGGGACAGGCGCCAATCGGAGCCGTTGTCACAGTGGAGAGCGCGGTCTGGAAAGAAGTTGAGATTTCTGCCGAAGTGCTGCCTGAGATCAATCACTCAATTGATGAAGTGAAGTCAGAAATTGAGGAAGGCGTTTTAAATCTCTTTAAGAAAATGGCTTTTGAAGATAACGTCATCCGCCTTTCTCAAATTAACAATATCGTCTATAATTCACCATCAGTCAGTGACTACTCCAATATTCAAATCAACGGCACGTCTGAAAATCTGGTGCTGAGCGACGTGGAAATTCCTAAGCTTGGGCAGGTGAAGATCATTGAGCAAACAAGATGACATGACAGCGTATCTGCCGCCGTTTCTTACCAGCCTTAAAGAAATGGCTGAGCTGCTGAAAGCGGAAGCGCCTGAGTTTGATAAACAAAATGACAGCATATTTGATCTGACGGATCAGTTATTCGTACCGACGGCGACATGGGGGCTCAGCCGCTGGGAAAAGATTTTAAACGTACCGCGGGAATCAGGTGACACTGATGAGATCAGACGATTGAGACTCATTTCCAAAATGTCGAACATCCCGCCAATCACATACAGGGCCATTGAGCAGGCGGTAAACCGTTTCTTGAAAAACCCGTCTGCACAGGTCCGCCTGCTTCCCGGCGAATACCGATTTAACGTCGATATCAATGTTGATGACCTCCAGCACATGAATGAGCTGATCGAAGCGATAGAAAACATGAAGCCCGCTCATTTGGCGTATACGCTCAGAGGCGGATTGAACGAGACGCTGCAAATCAAAGACACAGTCATCCTGAATCATCGCAGATACCGAACAGCCAGTGAGCTCAAGGTCGGTTATTCTGTCACTCTTAACAATAATGAGGTGGTCTTAACTTGATTTCAACCATATACAGAGAACGCACAGCGGCTGATCTAAAAAGCAGAATCGATCACGTGCTGCTCAACGGCCAAAAAACAGAAATAGTAGAGCTCACCATTGACGGTGCGACCGTCACCGTTCTGACAAAACGTGAGGAAGACATCAAGCATATCGAAACGGTACAAATTTTTGACGAGCTGGGCAATGTGATCACAGAGAGAAAGACTGACCTGGACGTCAGCGAAAACAGAACACTCGATTTCAGATTTACCTTTGAGGTGGTGTAAACATGGCATACGAAGAAAAAACAGACTGGCTTCCGGACGACCCAATCAACGAAGATGACGTCAACCGTTGGGAAAAAGGAATAAAAGACGCCCACACCGATCTGGCTGCTCACAAAAACGACATGAACAACCCCCACAACACAACAAAGGCGCAAATCGGGCTGGGGAACGTGGATAATGTGCAGCAGGCGGCGAAGAAGGATTTTGACAAGCATGAGCAAGATCAGGTGCGGCATGTTACATCGACAGAGCGTGAAAACTGGAACGCAAAAGAAACTCCAGGTGAAGCTCAAAATAAGGCAGATCAAGCCGAAGCCAACGCAAAAGCCTATACAGATAGTTTTGCTGCACGAAGAGATAATCCTAACCAAGTAACAAAAGCACAAGTTGGACTTGGGAATGTCGAAAATGTGAAACAAGCCTCACAAGCAGATTTTGATGCTCATTTAAGCAATACTAAAGTTCATGTATCTGAAGGGGAAAGAAACAAATGGAATGCTGCCCAACTAATTAAACTTACTGGAGACGATGGTAAAAGAATACAACTCCAAGACGGTACAGATATTCTTACATTATCTTCTGGGTTTTATTGTGCAGTTGGTCAGTCAGTTGTAAACAACCCGGTGGAAGGCGATGCAACTTGGTATAACTACGATATTGTAGAAGGCGGTTCAGGAAGGAAAACAATAGTAGCTTACCAAAGTTGGGGAAGCATGATGTGGATTGGAATGGTTCACACTGATGGAGAATTTAGAGGATGGAAACAAATTGCAACAACAGATTTTATAGATAGAGTTCAATCAGAATTAGATATTCATAAAAATGATAAAACTAATCCACATTCAGTTACTAAACAACAAGTGGGTCTCGGAAATGTTGAGAATGTTAAGCAGGAGACACCTGATGGTGCGCAAAAAAAAGCTGATACTGCTTTGAACCAATCAAAAGATTATACTAACAGCACGGCCTTTATTACTAGACCATTAAATTCAATAACCGATGCAAATGATTTAAATCTTCCGCCTGGCACTTATCGTTTAGACACTAATTACATGAATGCAAATCCAGTATTGCAAAATCAATTTCCGCTAAATGATAACAGAACAGGTTTATTAATTATCTACCCTTCTGCAAATAAATGGGCTACACGTCAAGATTGGTTTAGCATCTCTACGAAAACACTTTATACAAGGGTAGCTGTTAATGGTACTGATTATACCGATTGGTATATATTGGAAACATCGGAAGGTTCACAAAGTAAAGCAGATAAAGCTTTAGCTGATGCTAAAAACTATGTTGAAACAAATTATACAAATCAAAAATTAACTGTTCTAACAGGATCAAATGCAATCCAAGATGCGAGAATAAGCGGAAATGATTACAAATACGGAATCACTTTTATGGACATTGGGGCCAATAACACTACAGGATACCCGCTCACTTATGGATTTGTAAAAAATGAAAAGCATAGTAATTATCGCTTTACTCAGTATTTCTATGGAAATGCAGACACAACTAGTGGAAGTTATGATCATGTAGGGACTTGGATCCGCCATTGGTGGTCAGATTCAGGCTGGACTGCATGGCAAAAGATATCAGGATTTGCTCACGCTAATATTGGGACTACTGGGCGTCAAGCTCTGATTAAAGGAGAAAATAACAAAATTAAATTTAACCGTATTATAAAAGATAGTCATAAATTGTTTGATACGAAAAATAATAGGTTTGTAGCCAGTCATGCAGGAATGCACTTAGTCGGTGCAAGTTTATATATAGAGAATACTGAGCGATACTCCAATTTTGAATTATATGTTTATGTGAACGGCACAAAGTATAAATTAATGAATCAATTTAGAATGCCTACCCCTTCCAATAACAGTGATAATGAGTTTAATGCAACTGTTACTGGATCTGTTACAGTTCCGCTTGATGCAGGAGATTATGTTGAAATTTATGTTTATGTTGGTTATTCCGGGGATGTAACACGATATGTTACAGATTCGAATGGAGTTCTCAATTATTTTGATGTTCTGGAGCTTGGCGGAAGAAATTATCCGAGAGTTTAGGAGGTACCTTTATGATCTTATATGATGCCATTATGTACAAGTATCCAAACGCAGTATCGAGAAAGGATTTTGAATTGCGTAATGACGGGAACGGTTCATACATTGAGAAATGGAATCTCCGGGCGCCGTTACCGACTCAGGCAGAACTAGAATCCTGGTGGGAGGAGTCACAAAAAAACCCGCCGTATGAGCCGCCCGATCAGGTGGAGCTTCTCGCTCAGGAGTTGTCGCAGGAAAAGTTGGCACGTAAGCAGCTTGAAGAGCTGAACAAAACTTTGGGAAGCGAGCTGGCAGGTATTAAGCTTTCACTACTTTCTTTGAAAGGAGATTACTCTGAATGAATTATTGGGTGCTTGCCCTCTATTATGAGTGGGCGACAGCAGATATGGTAAAACAAGCATTAGCATATAAAGACTGTTCAATTGAGGATCTGGCAGAGGGTGTGAACAAAAAGCTGATCACAGCTGACCAGTATAAAGAAATTACCGGTAAAGCCATGTAGTAAGGCTTTTTTATTTTGCCTGTTTTTAGATCAAAGGAGGATGAAGATGGTGAAGTATCAATATGAATTTCCTCTCGATAGGACTGGAAAAGCCGGCGCTGTAAAGCCCTATCGAGGAGGAAAAAATGATTTTGTGACACCTGTTTCGAATTTGTCAGGCGTAGCGGAGATTTTAACAAATGCTTCCTTAAAGGCGACTGAGGCATATAGTCAGCTCGGGCAGGACAGGCTTGGCGCAGTTCTGATTTCGAAAGTGAAGGGCTGGGCGTATGCAGATCGTGAAGGTACGCTCTTTATAGAAGAAAGCGACAACAACAATGTTTGGACAACGACAGCAGCAGTTAATGTCGCAGCAGGTGTCCTGACAGCGACGGACTGGGTATATCTTTCTAAACGCTATTACCGCTTCCGCTATGTGAACGGGAATCTTCAGCAATCCGAGTTTGTATTATACCAATCAGTCGGTGCGGGTGAGATGGATGTGCGTGTCAATGGAAAAACGCCTTTACAGATTGACTTTGCGGAGAATCAAACACACGATGGACGGCTGAAAGTCGAGGCTCGCAAAACATTTGACTTTGTCTTTCATGAAAATGCAGAGTCCGCCGGCGAGGGGACTGCCTTACCTGTTGACGGTGCCGTGCATTTACTCGTTGAAGTCTACGGCACAGCAGAAATGAGCGAAGTCAAATTTTGGGGCAAATCGGTGTCAGGACAGAAACTGCCGATCAGAGGCGTGAAAACTGATGATGCTACCACTGCCTCCAGTACATTAGGAAAAGCCGAGGCATGGGCCTTTGATATTAAAGGGTTTAAGGAGATTATCATGGAGATTATCAGTATCACCGGCGGTACTCTTTCGGTAAAAGGGACCGCGGTTTCATAACAGTCTCGGCCCTCGGAAGGGAGGTGATCTGCATGTGAAGGAGGAGTGAGAGATGCAGCAAGAGACAGATGTGAATGTGTTTCAGCAAGATTTAGCAGACATGAAAGGCGAGCACAAAGCACTTGAGCAGAGGGTTTCTGCATTAGAACGCGTGTCTGACCGGCAAGACCAGCAAATCATGACGCTGAACGAAAAATTAAACAAAATTGAAGAAAACACCACGTGGATTAAACGCACCATCACAGGTGCCATCATTACAGCAGTGTCTACAGGCATCATTGGCGGAGCCATCGCCATTATGTACAGCCTGCTGCAGCATTAAAGGGGGATTTTCATGAACACGTTTGACAAGGGCACGGTCATCAGGACGGTGCTTCTTTTAATTGCTTTAATCAACCAGACCATGCTGATGCTCGGCAAATCACCATTGGACATTCAGGAGGAGCAGGTCAATCAGCTCGCTGACGCCCTTTATTCAGCCGGTTCCATTGCATTTACAATTGGAACGACACTTGCCGCTTGGTTTAAAAACAACTATATAACAGAAAAAGGAAAAAAACAGCGCGACTTGTTAAGGGACAATAATCTGACGAAATAAGGAGAGATGAAAATGGTTAACATTATTCAAGACTTTATTCCGGTTGGCGCAAATAACCGTCCAGGCTACGCAATGACGCCGCTCTACATTACGGTGCACAATACAGCGAATACCGCAGTAGGGGCAGATGCTGCAGCGCATGCCCGCTATTTGAAAAATCCTGATACGACGACAAGCTGGCATTTTACAGTTGATGATACAGAAATTTATCAGCATCTGCCTTTGAATGAAAACGGCTGGCATGCGGGAGACGGAAATGGCAGCGGCAACCGGGCTTCTATCGGAATTGAAATTTGCGAAAATGCCGATGGCGATTTTGAAAAAGCAACAGCAAATGCCCAGTGGCTCATCAAAACATTAATGGCTGAACAAAATATCAGTCTCGCCAATGTCGTCCCTCATAAGTATTGGTCAGGGAAGGAATGTCCGCGAAAATTGTTAGATACGTGGGATTCGTTCAAAGCAGGAATTGGGGGAGGCGGCAGCCAAACTTACGTCGTGAAACAGGGCGACACGCTCACATCCATAGCGAGAGCATTTGGTGTTACGGTTGCTCAGCTGCAAGAGTGGAACAATATCGAAGACCCGAATCTTATTCGCGTTGGTCAAGTATTAATTGTAAGTGCTCCATCGTCCACTGAAGAACCCGAGCTCTATCCGCTCCCTGATGGTATCATTCAATTGACAACACCTTATACCTCAGGAGAACACGTCTTTCAGGTGCAACGAGCACTTGCGGCTCTGTATTTTTACCCAGATAAAGGCGCTGTCAACAACGGAATTGACGGCATTTACGGCCCGAAAACAGCTGACGCAGTCGCGCGTTTTCAGTCTGTTAACGGCCTGACTGCCGACGGTATTTACGGACCTGCGACGAAAGCGAAGATCGCAGCGCAATTAAGCTGATCACAGACCACAAAAATCCCGGAGCTGCTCCGGGATTTATTTTTTCTTCTTCAACTTTTTAATAATTCCAGCACTGCGCTCCCTCACCCGAAGCGAGTACCCGGAAAGCCCAAACCTTCCGTAATCAACAAACTTCACACGCCTCACCAATTTTTTCACTATATCACCTGACATTATCCTCTGTTTGTATTTATTATATGTCACCCTTTAATAAAAGGAATAAGGACAAGAGCTGTTTTCCCTTGTCCTTTTAGTGTGATCATGCTTTTTTTCGTTTATACTCGTCAATCAGCCGTTCGTTTTCTTTGAAGATTCTTGCTGTATGCGGACTGACTTGATAGCTTGCGACACTGGTGGTTGAACGTTTTTTCAGGATTTTAAACGGCTTCGCCGCTCTGGGCTCGCATCTGTTTTGAAACGCACGTTCCATTATCCTTCACCTTCCTCCTCAATTGGCAGCACCAAATCATATATGCTCGTTAATGACGTAAATAGCAAATAATCAAATTCCGTGACAATGCTGTCAGACGTCAGCTTGATGACATAGTTCTGTGTCTCGATGGTAAAAGGGATGAGAACCACTTTTCCGTATTGGTCGTAATAAACATCCTTTCGATCGAGACGTGTTTGTACATCTGCCGGATCATCCATATGCTCGGTTAACCGGTCTTTATCAGCCTGTGTCGAATAGTGGCAAAGAGAGGCCGTTAAGTTCATTTTATCAGCATAGGTTTTCAGCAGCTTATCAATGCCTTCAGCATAAGCATCTATACTTCCATAATAAACATGGATCGGTTCGTTTTTCAATAGGTATTGGTATGTTTTCAGCCGATTAAGGTATATGTGGAGCATTTCGTTGTTTTCTTCAAGAATTTCTCTTGTGTCTGTTTCAAGCTCGCTGCCGGCCAGTTTTTTGACGTATGCACTTAAGAAGATAAAAGCATCAATCAAAGCAAAACTGACTGCGACAATGAGATACCGTTCCCAGTGGGTAAATAGGGAAGTGGGCTCATATGTCCAGTATACCATAGCGCCCAGAACAAACAGCAAATACCAAGTTTTCCGGATGGCGGATATTTTTTCTTTGACCTTCGCTTCGAAACGCCACGTGGCATACACGTATAACCCCAGTCCGGCCACGATGCACCAGACCATGATCTGAAAGAATAAAACCATATTCGAATCCCTCACATCTGAAATAGGTTCTGCTTATTGTATTCGAGAGATCCGGATGGTTTTCCTGTTCCATCAAAAAAACCGCTCCTTTGACAGAAGCGGTGTGACGTTAAAATATCATATTTAAAATAAAGTAGGCGATGGCACCAAGTGTCGCTGAAATCGGAAGCGTGATGACCCATGTAATGAGCATTCGCTTGGCCGTACCCCAGTTTACGCCTTTTACGCGGTGGGACGCACCGACGCCAAGAATTGATGAAGAAATGACGTGGGTTGTACTGACCGGCAAATGAATAAACGTGGCGCCGAAAATAATGGCTGCTCCGGTTAAGTCAGCGGAAACACCGTTTACCGGACGGATTTTCATGATCTTTCCGCCAACGGTTTTGATGATTTTCCAGCCGCCGATTGATGTTCCGAGACCCATGGCTGTCGCGCAGGCGAATTGCACCCAGGTAGGAATATCATTAGCAGAAGTATGTAAATTCGCTGTGATGAGAGCCATTGTGATAATTCCCATTGCTTTTTGCGCATCGTTTGTTCCGTGTGTATACGATTGCAGGGCAGCTGTTACAATCTGCACTCTGCGGAATTGCTTATTCGTTTTCGCCAAGTTGCTGTCTTTGAAAATCAGCTTAACGATGCTATAAAGAATAAAACCAAGGACAAAGGCAATAATTGGTGATAGAATCAGTGCTTCAATGATTTTAATGAAGCCCTTATAGTTTAACGCTGTAAATCCGGCTGCCGCAATGGCTGCACCGGCAATAGCGCCGATGATGGCATGGGATGAGCTGCTTGGGATACCGTAGTACCATGTGATAAGGTTCCAGGCAATTGCAGCGAGTAGCGCAGCCAAAATGACAACAGAGCCATTTTCCAGCGTATAAGGATCTACGATGTCTTTCGTAATGGTTTTGGCAACACCTGTAAACGTCATTGCTCCGATAAAGTTCATCACAGCCGCCAATATAATGGCATGGCGCGGTTTCAACGCTTTTGTTGATACTGAAGTCGCAATTGCGTTTGCCGTATCATGAAACCCGTTGATGAAATCAAACGCCAGAGCACAAATGACTATTAGTATCGTTAATATTAATAGAATATCCATTTTTACCCCTCGTTACGCGTTTTTCATAATGATGGTTTCAAGATTATTGGCAACACTTTGACAAGAGTCGGCGATTTCTTCAAGCGTTTCGTAAATTTCACGATATTGAATGACTTTGATTGGGTCTGTTTCATTTCCGAAAAGATTCTTTAATGATTTTCTGTGCAAGTTGTCACAGCTGTGCTCATACTCTTTTATTTTGATTGCGTGAGGCTGAATATCCTTTAAGCGATTTTCTGCCAGCAGCTCGATCGTAATCAAAATCTCTTTCGCGCATTCTCTGATGTATCCGCTGAATTTATCGATATGCTCGTCTGATGAAGTAATTGAGAAAATCTCCATCATGGCAGAGAAATGTTCGATTCCGTCAAGCACATCATCCAAGCTGTTTGTCAGCTGAAGGATATCTTCGCGCTCAATAGGAGTGATGAACGCTTTGTTAAGCTCTTTAATCATGACATGAACATGATTGTCACCTTTTGTTTCATATTCCTTTAACGTATCTGCAAATTCTTTAAGAGTCGTTTGGTTAGTGACCTTAAAATTCACAAAATATTCTGCAGTTTCGTCTATGTTCTTTGCAATTTCTGTTAAAAGGAGTGAGAACTTATCTTTTTTTCTTCTTATCATTAAAAACCCTCCATAGTTTGAATGAACAATGCACACATCAAATTATTATATAGCCTTTTGTCGAAAAAAAACAGGTAAAGTCGAAAAAAACGTATCTTGACTTTTTTGATAAATCGTGTCTCCTTATTTTGACCTACTTCGCTTTAAAAAAACGACCCAAGTTTGCAAAAACTTTCTGCTTAACGTAAAAAGTATATCAAAAGTTGTGTTTTTCCTGTCAACTTTTATCTTCTGTTTCACCAAAAAACGGTTCCCTAAACAAGGGAACCGTTTTATCAGCTTGCTTTTCGTTTTTTCATCCCGTAATAAACAGGCAGTCCGGCAAGGCCGATGAGGATGGATAATCCGCAGCTCATTGTATCTGTAATGAGTGTGCTGCCTAGCACAAAGAAGGAGCCCGCGATTGCCAGAATTGGCATAAATGGATAAAGCGGAACACTGTAGGCGCGCTTTTTTCCCTTTGCTCGCTTGCGGAGAATAAACACTGCAAAAAAGGCCATCACATAAAAGATGTAGATCATGAAAATGGAGATTTCTGAGAGCTTATCAGGGTTGCTGATCAGCATCATAATCAAAGCCAAAGCAATTTGAAAAGAAATCGCAATCCATGGTGTGCGGAACGACGGGTGTACATGTGACAGTTTTTCAGCAAAAGGAAGCTGTTTGCGTTCCGCCATTGCAAATGAAACACGCGGGAAAGAAAGCACCTTTCCATTTAAGCACCCAAAGATGCTGACGATAATCCCTACACTGATCAGCTTTCCGCCAATTGACCCGAACAGCATGGTTGCCGCGGTGCTTGTCGCATTTTCACCAAGCGTGACAATTTCGTTCGCTGACAGGATGTGGAGCAATGCAAAATTAATGAAAATATAGATCGCCGTTACAATTAATAACCCGCCCGTCATTGCACGCGGCAGCAGCTTTTCGGGATTTTTCATTTCTCCGCCGAGAGCGGCCAGAAGAATCCATCCGTCGTAAGCAAACAGTGTAGCCAAAATGGCTGCTCCGAAGTTCATATCGGAAATGCTTTCGTTTACTGCTGTGAAGATGTGCTGATCGCCTTTCCAAAGACCAAAGATGATGATGCAGGCAATCGGAATCAGTTTTCCGATCGTTGTCAGCGTTTGGACAAAACCACCATATTTTGTACCAATAATATTAATGACGCATAAAAAGAGAACTGCTATGATTCCAATGACTTTTGATAGTCCAGATCCCCAGCCGAAAAGATTCGCCATTAAAGATCCAAAATATAAACCCAGCGCGCCGATAATCGCTGGACCGTAAATGATAATCTGCACCCAGCCGCACAAAAATCCCCAAAACTCGCCGTACACTTCTTCAAGGTACGCATAAAGCCCGCCGGTTTTTGGAATCTGCGTTCCGATTTCCGCGATTGTCAAACCGCCCGCAAGTGTTAAAATACCGCCTAACAGCCAGGCGAAAAGCGCCGTTTTTGAATCACCTGAATAAGCAAGCACAGCGCCGGGCTTCATAAAAACACCAGAACCGATAATGGTTCCGATGACAAGAGTAAGGGCAAACAAGAGGCCTATCTCTTTTTTCAAACCGTTGTCTTCAGTATGCATGTCCTTAACCTCCTATGATGTTGAAGCTTCATGTTGAAGAATCTATTTTTTCATATTGTAAACCCTATTTTAGAAAAGTGAAATAAAATAAATTTTCTGATTTTAGAAATTTGCTTTGTGTACAGCAGATAAAACTGTGGAAACACCTGTTTTAACAATCTATAAGCGAATAAACTTCATGATTTTTATTTGTAAAGTTCGTGTTTTCTGTATTAGGATTTTAGCCAGTACAGAGGGGAGATGAGAATTCAGAAAATGAACGAACCTTCGGTGAAGCTGATATGTTGACTTTCTCATGCGAATAAAATACTTTGTTATTAGAACAATAAATATACAATTATGATATGATATCTCGAAATCGAGATAAAATAACCTGGAGGGACAGCATATGAAAGTTAACGGCATTCACCACGTATCGGCATTAACGGCCGACGCACAAAAAAACTTGGATTTCTATAAGAAAGTATTAGGATTAAAGCTCGTCAAAAAATCCGTCAATCAGGATGAACCGACAATGTACCATCTGTTCTACGGAGATGAAGTGGCAAACCCGGGAACTGAGCTGACGTTTTTCGAGATTCCCCGCATTGCACCGTTTCATGCGGGAACAAACAGTATTTCTTCTATTGGTTTGCGCGTCCCAAGCACAGAAGCCCTGCATTACTGGAAAGAACGTTTTGAAGAGCAGCAAGTGACGCACAGCGGCATTTCCAAAAGAGCCGGACGTGACATATTGGCATTTCAAGATCATGAAGGGCAGCGACTTGTGCTGACTGCTGATGAGGAAGGAAAAGGATATGGCCTGCCTGTTAAACAGAGCGGCATACCGGAAGAATTTTCGATTCGCGGGTTAGGGCCGGTTGAACTGACTGTGCCATATGCTGAACCAACCTTACACGTATTGACGAATATTCTTGGATTTACAGAAATCAGCCGTGAACCAGTCGAAGGGCAAGGAACCGCCGTTATTTTGGAATCAGGAGAAGGTGGTGCTGCAACGGAAATCCATTTAATAGAAAGAAACGATCTTCCGCGCGAGCGTCAAGGCAAAGGAAGTGTCCACCACGTCGCATTTCGGGTAAGAGATGAAGAAGAACTTGCCGGGTGGCACCGGATCATCAGCCGCGAAGGCTTTAGCAATTCAGGCATTGTGGAGCGCTACTATTTCAAGGCGCTGTATTTCAGAGAACCAAACGGCATTTTATTCGAGTTATCAACAGACGGACCGGGCTTTATGGTAGATGAAAATCTTGATGAGCTTGGCCAAACGATCGCTCTTCCGCCGTATCTTGAGCATCGAAGAGCTGAAATTGAAGCAAAATTGAAACCGATCCAGTAAATTGTGATTCATTTGCCTTCCGGCGTGCCGGAAGGCTTTTTTTATTACCATAATTAATTTTGACCTAAACAGCATGCCTTATTAGGGAGGAAATATCAGATGCTTATTGGGAGAAATGGCTTAAAACCCTTTGCAAATATGGGTGATTGGCATGAAATGACCTCGGCAAAAATATTGTCTTTGTTTATTAATAGTTTATTCATATTTGCTTGTTACACTATTTCAAAGTTAGACAAAAAGGAGTGAAAAATAAGTGGAAAAGAAAAAACGCGAGCTGGATATCGTCCTCCTCCTCATTTTGCTCGCATCTGCATTCTTAAATATCTATAACATTTGGAAGGACGACACGGTGAATCCTTATTACACCGCGGCAGTTACAAGTATGATGCAAAGCTTTCATAATTTCTTTTATGCTTCGTTCGATGCTGCCGGCTTTATAACAGTGGATAAACCGCCTGTTACATACCAAATCCAAACGATCAGCGCACTGATATTCGGTATGCACGGGTGGAGCGTCATTCTGCCTCAGGCATTGGCGGGTGTAGGTTCAGTCCTTCTTATGTACTTGCTGATAAAGCCGACATTCGGAAAAACGGCGGCGCGTATTGCCTCATTTGTAATGGCATGTACGCCGATAGCTGTAGCTGTAGCACGTACAAACAATGTTGATGCATTACTGGTATTTTTCTTATTGCTTGCTACATGGCTTCTCTTTAAAGCGATCAGAACAGGAAAGCTGATCTGGCTGTTAGCGGCGTTTTTCGTTGTTGGAGTAGGTTTCAATACAAAAATGCTGCAGGCTTACATGATTTTACCGGCCTTCCTATTGTTCTATTTGATTGCGGCAAATGCCGCGGTGAAGAAAAAAATCATTTCGCTGGTAAGTGCGTTAGCCGTATTAGCAGCCGTTTCGTTATCGTGGCCGCTCATTGTCGACAATATCCCTGCAAGCAAGCGGCCTTATATCGGAAGCAGCCAAACCAACTCTGTTTTGGAATTGGCTTTCGGATATAACGGGATTCAGCGGCTGACAGGCCAAAATTCAGGCGGCGTCCAGGGTGCGCCAAACAAAGACGCTTCAAAAGAAATGTCTTCTTCTGATAACACTCAAGCACCGCCTAATCAGTCATCAAGCAGCAGCTCATCAAATGATGGTAAATCCTCAAATGGCAATATGACGGCACCTCCATCCAATGGCCAAATGCCAAGCGGAGGAGAAATGCCAAGCGGCGGTCAAGGAGGCCCTCCAAGCGGCGGAGATGGCGGCCAAGGCGGACCCGGCGGAGACGGAGGGAAAGGCGGTACAGGAACCGGTTCGAAAATGCAATCAGGTTCAGGGATGTTTGGAACGGGAACACCTGGTCCACTGCGGCTTTTCCAACAAGAGTTATCTGATCAAATCAGCTGGCTTCTGCCATTTGCGATATTTGGAATCGCAGGCTTACTGATCGCTGGCGCAAGAGAAAGAAGAAGATTATCTATAGAGCAGAAGGAAACGGTGTTCTGGGTTGCGTGGCTTGTACCGATTGCCGGATTCTTCAGTGTCGCAGAATTTTTCCATCATTATTATCTCATCATGCTGGCACCGCCGATTGCGGCTCTTGTCGGTGCGGGGTGGGTTGCTCTTGTTCATCTGTACCGCAATCAGACAGGCTGGAAAGCATGGCTTTTGCCGGGAGCAATTATTGCGACAACTGGATTTGAATTGTTTATTCTCAGAAACTACAACGATCAAATCAGTGCAGGCTGGAGCATCGGTGTAGGTGTTATCGGCGTGTTGTCAGCGATTGCTTTGCTGTTGTTAAAACAGCGCCAAAAACCGTTCAGTTATTATGTTTCACTTGCAGCTCTCCTCGCATTGCTGGTGATGCCGATTTATTGGGCAAGTACACCGCTTCTGTACGGAGGCAACAGCTCACTGCCTGAAACAGGCCCTCAGCTCGCATCAATGAGCGGAAAAGGCATGGGAATGTCTGATGCGACTGTAAATGAAAAACTGATCAAATATCTAGAGGAGAATAACTCCGGAGCTGAATACTTATTCGCCACAACCGATTCGAACACAGCGGCACCATATATCATTAAAACGAAAAAAGCTGTCATGGCTATTGGCGGATACAGCGGTTCTGACCCGGCGATCACACTGACTCAATTCAAAAAACTTGTAAAAGAAGGAAAAGTGAAATACTTCTTGGCTTCTGGAATGGGAAGAGGCGGAAACAATGACATTGTTGAATGGGTTGAGAAAAATGGAAAAGAAGTAGCATCAGAAAAATGGCAATCAAGTGCTGATCAAAAAACAGAAAATACTGATTCAGCTGATACATCAAGCAGCAAGGCTTCAGGTAAAAACGGAAAAATGGGCGGACCTGGCGGAATGAATCAGTCAGCAACATTATACGAACTACATGCTGATGAATAGGAGGCAAAAACATGAGCAGACATATTCAATATTCAATTGTTGTACCTGTGTATAATGAAGAGCTTGTCATTCATGAAACCTATCAGCGCTTAAAAGAGGTCATGGATCAAACGAAGGAAAACTACGAGCTGCTTTTTGTCAACGATGGCAGCAAAGACCGCAGTATTGAGATTTTAAGAGAGCACAGCCTGATCGATCCGAGAGTGAAAATTATTGATTTTTCAAGGAATTTTGGACACCAGATCGCCATTACAGCGGGTATGGATTATGCACAGGGGAATGCAATCGTCGTCATTGACGCCGATTTGCAGGACCCTCCTGAACTGATTTTAGATATGATTGAAAAGTGGAAGGAAGGCTATGAGGTCGTGTACGCCGTGCGGACTAAACGAAAAGGGGAAACCTTTTTCAAAAAACAAACCGCGGCTATGTTTTACCGGCTTCTCAGCGGTATGACAGATATTGATATCCCGATTGATACGGGGGATTTTCGTCTCATGGACAGAAAAGTCTGTGATGAAATGAAGAGATTAAAAGAAAAAAATCCATTTGTCAGAGGGCTAGTCAGCTGGGTGGGCTTTAAACAGACAGCGGTCGAGTATGTACGTGATGAAAGGCTCGCCGGAGAAACAAAGTACCCGCTCAAGAAAATGCTGAAGCTGTCAATGGACGGCATCACGACATTTTCACATAAACCGCTGAAGCTGGCAAGCTATGCGGGGATTTTAATGTCAGGTGCTGGATTTCTGTATATGTTTATCGTGCTGTATCTGAAGCTATTCACAGACAGCACGATTACCGGCTGGTCATCACTTATTGTGATCCAGCTCCTGTTCAGCGGCATTGTCCTTCTGATTTTGGGCGTGATCGGCGAATATATCGGCAGAATCTACGATGAAGCCAAAGACAGGCCGCTTTACATCGTCCAAAAATCGTATGGAATTGAAAATAAAAGACTCTATAGAGACCAGCATATGTCATAACCTTAAACCCCCTGTCCGTTACGGACAGGGGGTTTTTATGCTCTGCGCACGATCTAAAGCAAAAGATGCTGATAGATATATGGAAATTGGGTAAAGAAGAGATTGTGAGCTTGTACTGCGGTTCAGTCATGCTGAAATAAAAACAGCAAAACTTAAAGATTTCGTCATCGGCTTTGCTGCATGTCAGCTGTTAGATTGGGGGGGCTTTTAAGAAACGCATGATTAAAGCCATACCAGTTATGTTTAATAGAATACTGGTACCCAATACAATTCCCCACGTCAACGTCGATTCAGAGAGAAGAAAGCTCAGTTAAAAGAAAAGCCAATCCTGCGCAGATCATACTCAGTCCCACGGTTTTCATGTTCATGCCTCCTGGCAAACGATGTTTCTAGCATCTGATGAGAATGATGTCAATCTGTATGATATACGGATATCTCGTCAGAAAGTTTCATAGAACAATTAGGTCTTTTATCTAATAAAAAGCCTCAGACCGCTTTTGCGGCCTGAGGCATTATGTTTTACGAAGTTTTCTCTTCTTTTTGATCAAGTTTAATTTTTTTCGTCATTTCTTTGCCGTTTCGGAGAATTTTCACTTCAACGGTATCACCGATCTTTGCGTCTTTATATAAGATATTGCGCAATTCACTGCCTGTATCAATTTCTTTACCTTTTAGGCCGATGATAATATCCTCCGCTTTTAATCCGGCCTTTTCAGCAGGAGAGCCTGAAGCGACCTCACGGATGTAAACACCTTTATTCAGCTGGCTGCCGAACAGGCCGAGTGTGCCTTCTTGGTAATTTTGCGGCACTTGTTCCAGATCAAGCATGCTGACACCGATATATGGACGTTCAATTTGTCCTTTAGAGAGCAGTTCTTCAGCAATCGGTTTTACGTCATTGCTTGGAATGGCAAATCCGATGCCCTCAACATCATCCTCACTGATTTTCATACTGTTAATGCCGACAATTTTGCCGTCTGTATTTAACAAAGGACCGCCGCTGTTACCTGGATTAATTGCTGCGTCTGTCTGAATGACGTTAATGCTCGTTTCGCCGGCTGATGTAGACATTGAAACCGTTCTGTCCACGCCGCTAACAATTCCTTGTGTTACTGTGCGGGACAGATCTTTTCCAAGCGGATCCCCAATCGCAATAACGGTCTCGCCTGTTCTGAGATCAGATGAATCACCGAAGTTTGCCACTTTTGTGACGTGGTCATCACTGATTTGGAGGACGGCTAAATCAGTTAACGAGTCACTGCCTACCAGCTTTGCAGTAACCTCAGTGCCGTCATATAAAGATACCTTCAGTGATGATGCCCCTTCTACGACATGGTTATTTGTAATGATATAAGCCTTGCCATTCTCTTTTTTGAAAATGACACCTGACCCTGAACCGCTTTCTGTATCTTCGCTGGAATTAGAAGAACTAGAGCCGAACAAAGAGCTGTTTGATTGTGCCTGAAGATTTGTAATGCCGACAATCGCTGGTGAAAGGTCTTCTACCATATCTGAGATTTTAGAAGAGTCCTCGCTCTTGAATGCAGATGAGCTGCTTGAGCTTGATGAGCTTTTTTTAGATTCAGAGGAGGTGCTTGTTGCTGTAACAGATTGCGTTTGCTGCTGGCTGGATGATTGTTTTGCAGTGTCCTGAGAATCATGGTCGCCAAGCGGTGTAAACGTGTAAATGCCAAGGGCAAGACTGCCGCCGATCACTCCGCCAAGCAACGGTCTGAACCATCCGAATCCTCGTTTTTTCTTCTCCTGATCATGAATGACATTGCGGGCCGAGTAGGAGGTGCTCTGATCGTTCTCTTTCGTTAAAAAGACCTCATTCTCATTACCTTTCGTTCTGTTTTCATCACGATAGTTATCCATCATGTTCACTCCGTTTCTCTATTTTCACATGTCTATTTATATTGATAGGTTTATGACTTGAGTTTATCATAAACAAAAACTGTGGGATAAAAATGAAAAGATTATGGGAAATTGTGAAAAAGTGCGGAAAACGGTACACTTCATATTGTATATGAAAGGACTGAGTCGATGGAACAGATTGGATTGATTGGATATGGCAGCATGGCGGATATGATCGCCAGACAGCTGTTGAAACATGAACAAATAAAAGAGAATGAGCTATTTATTGAGACGAGAACGAAGGGGGAGCGGCTGCGGGCACTCATGTCAGATTATCCAAACGTATCGGCTGATCCGTTGGAGAATTGGGCAAATACGTGCCAATTGATTTTGATATGCGTCCCGCCGCTCCATGTCATCGAAACAATGCGCCGTCTGCACCCGTATGTGAACAGAAATACTCACATCGTATCCATAGCTGCCGGTGTGCCGCTGCGTCTTTTGGAGGCAGAAACAGAAGCGGGTATCTCACGTGTTATTCCTGCCATTACGTCCGAAGCAGAAGCTGGCATCTCACTTGTCGTTCACAGTGAAGCACTGGCTGCGGAGAAGAAAGAGCATCTGAATGAATTGTTATCGGTTTTCAGCCGTGTACGAGAAATCAAAGAATCGAATGTTGATGCGGCCAGCAATTTAACGAGCTCGGCACCGGGATTCATAGCTGCAATCTTCGAAGAACTGGCACTGTCTGCCGTCAGAAACAGCAGTCTGTCCAAAGAAGAAGCCTTTGATTTTCTGATTCATTCGCTATACGGAACTGGCAAGATGCTGATCGAAAAAAATATGTCTTTCGAGGAGACGCTGGAACGTGTCGCAACCAAAGGCGGAATAACGGGAGAGGGAGCTGAGGTGATACGCGCCTCTGTGCCGGACGTTTTTGATGAGGTGTTTGAAAGAACCCTGAAAAAATATGAACTGCTTACAGAACAGGTTGGTAAACAGATATGAATCCTTGAAAGAGGATTCTTTTTTTATCACTGAGTGGTTGAGATTTTCCCCAGTTATATTGCATTTTTCCTCTTTTTTTAATATAATTTGTTAGAATATTCATAATTTAGTAAAAAAGGAGGAGCGTTATGAAATTGTACATGTCAGTAGATATGGAAGGTATTTCGGGTCTTCCGGACGATACCTTTGTGGATTCCGGCAAGCGGAATTATGAACGCGGACGGCTTATCATGACTGAAGAAGCAAACTACTGTATTGCTGAAGCGTTTAACAGCGGGTGTACCGAGGTGCTGGTCAATGACAGTCATTCGAAGATGAATAATCTGATGGTTGAAAAGCTTCACCCTGAAGCAGACTTGATTTCTGGTGACGTCAAACCATTTTCAATGGTGGAGGGACTGGATGATACGTTTACAGGCGCTTTGTTTCTCGGTTATCATGCGAGAGCCTCGACTCCTGGTGTCATGTCACACAGCATGATTTTCGGCGTCCGTCATTTTTACATAAACGATCGGCCTGTCGGTGAGCTTGGATTAAATGCATACGTTGCCGGTTATTATGATGTCCCGGTATTAATGGTAGCCGGGGATGACCGGGCGGCGAAGGAAGCGGAAGAGCTTATCCCGAACGTGACGACAGCCGCAGTCAAACAAACCATTTCAAGATCCGCAGTGAAGTGCTTGTCCCCTGCGAAAGCCGGACGGCTGTTGACAGAAAAAACTGCGTTTGCCCTGCAAAACAAGGACAAAGTCAAGCCGCTCACCCCGCCTGACAGGCCGGTTCTGAGCATTGAATTCGCCAATTATGGCCAAGCAGAATGGGCGAATCTGATGCCGGGAACGGAAATCAAGACGGGAACTACAACCGTTCAATTTCAGGCGAAGGACATGCTTGAAGCCTATCAGGCGATGCTTGTCATGACTGAGCTTGCGATGCGGACATCATTCTGCTAAAGGGGTGTTTTAGGCTTTGGCGCGATACATGATAAAGCGTTTTTGGGCAATGGCAGCTACGATTTTGGTGATTACCACCCTGACTTTTGTTCTCATGAAGGTCATTCCCGGATCTCCTTTTAACGAGGAGAGAGGCACAAATGAAGCCGTTCAAAAAAATCTCGAAGCCTACTATCACTTAGACGATCCTCTCATTTTCCAATACATTTTCTACTTAAAATCCATCATTACATTCGATTTCGGACCTTCAATTAAAAAACCGTCGGACAGCGTAAATGATATGCTGGAACGCGGATTTCCCGTTTCCTTTGAGCTTGGGATGACAGCGATTGTCATTGCTGTGATTTCTGGGCTGGTGCTGGGCGTAATCGCTGCACTCCGCCGCAATGGCTTTTTGGACTACGCCGCGATGAGTCTTGCAGTACTCGGCATCTCCATCCCGAATTTTATTCTGGCAACATTGCTCATTCAGCAATTTGCTGTCAATCTCAAACTATTTCCCGCTGCGACATGGACGAGCCCGATTCATATGGTGCTTCCGACCGCAGCGCTTGCTGTAGGGCCAATGGCGATCATTGCCAGGCTGACACGCTCGAGCATGGTTGAAGTTCTGACACAGGATTATATCCGCACAGCAAAAGCAAAAGGGCTTTCTCCGTTCAAAATTATCGTAAAACACGCACTCAGAAATGCACTCATGCCCGTCATTACCGTCCTGGGCACACTCGTCGCCAGCATCTTAACAGGAAGCTTTGTCATTGAAAAAATCTTTGCCATTCCGGGAATGGGAAAATATTTTGTTGAAAGCATTAATCAGCGGGACTATCCCGTGATTATGGGAACGACCGTTTTTTACAGCGTCATTCTGATTATCATGCTGTTTTTGGTCGATTTGGCCTACGGTCTCTTAGACCCGCGCATTAAACTGCATAAGAAAGGGTGAAGCGTGTGAATCTCCCTGTACAAACGGATGAACGCCAGCCAGAACAGCACAATCAGGTGCCTGATGAGTGGTTTGTCTCGAATCAGGAAAAAAATCGGGAAGCCGATTCGGTCAAGCGGCCGAGTTTATCATACACGCAGGATGCCTGGAGGAGGCTGAAAAAAAATAAATTAGCGATGGCCGGACTCTTTATTCTTTTATTTCTTTTTGTCATGGCAGTTATCGGGCCCTTTTTATCGCCCCATAGTGTCGTACGCCAATCGCTGACAGAACAAAATCTTCCGCCCTCAGCCGATCATTGGTTCGGCACCGATGAACTCGGCCGGGATGTGTTTACCCGAACATGGTATGGCGCGAGAATCTCGTTGTTTGTCGGCGTGATGGCAGCACTGATTGATTTTTTGATCGGTGTCATTTACGGAGGCGTTGCCGGCTATAAAGGCGGCAGGATTGACAGCATTATGATGCGGATTATCGAAGTGCTGTACGGCCTGCCGTACCTGCTTGTTGTCATTTTGCTGATGGTGCTCATGGGACCGGGACTGGGCACTATTATTGTGGCGCTGACTGTGACCGGGTGGGTCGGCATGGCGAGAATTGTAAGAGGCCAGGTGCTTCAGATTAAAAATTATGAATATGTACTCGCCTCGAAAACCTTTGGCGCGAAAACCTTTCGCATCATCCGAAAGAATTTGCTGCCGAATACTATGGGAGCGATCATCGTACAAATGACATTAACCGTACCTGCCGCCATATTCGCAGAATCATTTTTAAGCTTTCTCGGCCTCGGCATACAGGCTCCGTTTGCAAGTTGGGGCGTGATGGCGAATGACGGCCTGCCTACGATTTTATCTGGGCATTGGTGGCGCCTGTTTTTTCCGGCCTTTTTCATATCTCTGACGATGTACGCGTTTAATGTGCTGGGGGACGGATTGCAGGATGCGCTTGACCCTAAGCTGAGGAGGTAGCTGTATGGAAAAAGTTCTGTCAGTCCAAAATCTGCACGTGTCTTTTACGACTTACGGCGGGACGGTTCAGGCGGTCAGAGGGGTGAGCTTTGATTTGTATCAAGGAGAAACCTTTGCGATCGTCGGCGAATCCGGCTGCGGCAAAAGCGTTACCTCCCAAAGCATCATGGGCCTGCTTCCGCCTTATTCGGCGAAGGTGACAGACGGCAGCATTCTATTTAAAAACAAAGACCTTTGCCGTCTCTCTGACAAAGAAATGAGAGGTATCAGGGGAGCCGACATTTCTATGATTTTTCAAGACCCGATGACGGCGTTAAACCCTACGCTGACTGTCGGCGACCAGCTGGGGGAAGCGCTATTGCGCCACAAAAAAATGAGCAAAAAAGCGGCACGGAAAGAGGTGCTTTCCATGCTGTCATTGGTTGGTATTCCAGATCCCGAAGAGCGCCTAAAGCAATATCCCCACCAATTCAGCGGCGGCATGAGACAGCGGATTGTCATTGCGATGGCGCTGATTTGCGAGCCTGACATCTTAATTGCGGATGAACCGACCACCGCCCTAGATGTAACCATTCAGGCACAGATTTTAGAGCTGTTTAAAGAGATTCAGAGAAAAACGAATGTGTCTGTCATTCTGATTACACATGATTTAGGGGTCGTTGCCCAGGTAGCTGACAGAGTCGCAGTCATGTATGCCGGGAAAATCGCGGAAATCGGCACGAGAAAAGATATTTTTTATCAGCCGCAGCACCCTTATACAAAAGGACTGCTGGCTTCAGTTCCGCGGCTGGATTTAGATGGCGCTGAGCTGATCCCAATCGACGGAACGCCGCCGGATTTATTTTCGCCTCCGCCGGGCTGCCCGTTTGCCGCCCGCTGTCCGAACAGGATGGTTGTGTGTGACAGGGTGTACCCGGGCCAGACGATCAGATCTGACTCGCACACCGTCAACTGCTGGCTGCAGGATCAACGAGCAGAGCATGCGGTGCTGTCAGGGGATGCGAAGGATTGAACATGAAAAGGGGGAAGAGGATGAAACGAGTGAAAAAACTATGGGGCATGGGTCTTGCATTAGGACTTTCGTTTGCGCTGATGGGGTGCACAGCAAATGAACAGGCCGGAAAAGAAGGCAGTCATGATAAGGCAAAAACCAGCGGAGAAAAGGTGCTGTATGTAAATAATGAAAATGAACCGACTTCATTCGATCCGCCGATCGGCTTTAATAATGTGTCATGGCAGCCGTTAAATAACATCATGGAGGGGCTGACGCGTCTTGGCAAAGATCATGAGCCCGAGCCGGCAATGGCGGAGAAATGGTCTGTTTCGAAAGATAATAAAACTTACACATTTACGATTCGGGAAAATGCGAAATGGACAAACGGAGATCCTGTAACAGCCGGAGACTTCGAATACGCGTGGAAGCGGATGCTTGATCCGAAAAAAGGCGCTTCATCGGCATTCCTAGGTTATTTTATTGAAGGCGGCGAAGCATATAACAGCGGGAAAGGGAAAAAAGACGATGTGAAGGTGACGGCAAAGGATGATCGAACCCTTGAAGTTACACTGGAAGCACCGCAAAAATATTTCCTGAGCGTTGTGTCCAATCCCGCGTATTTTCCGGTAAATGAAAAGGTCGATAAAGACAATCCAAAGTGGTTTGCTGAGGCGGATACATTTGTCGGAAACGGCCCGTTTAAGCTGACGGAATGGAAGCATGATGACAGCATCACAATGGAGAAAAGCGACACGTATTGGGATAAAGATACAGTGAAACTTGATAAGGTGAAATGGGCGATGGTCAGTGACAGAAATACAGATTACCAGATGTTTCAATCAGGGGAACTTGATACCGCTTATGTCCCTGCTGAGTTGAGTGATCAGCTGCTTGATCAGGATAACGTCAATATTGTTGACCAGGCGGGTCTCTATTTCTATCGATTTAATGTCAACATGGAGCCGTTTCAAAATGAAAACATCAGAAAAGCCTTTGCGATGGCTGTGGATCAAGAGGAAATTGTAAAGTATGTCACGAAAAATAATGAAAAACCGGCGCGCGCCTTTGTATCGCCTGGGTTTACGCAGCCTGACGGCAAAGATTTCCGTGAAGCAGGCGGAGACCTGATCAAGCCTAACGAAAGCAAAGCGAAGCAGCTGCTCGAAAAGGGCATGAAGGAAGAAAACTATAATAAGCTTCCTGCGATCACGCTTACTTACAGCACAAAGCCGGAGCATAAAAAGATTGCCGAAGCTATTCAGCAAAAATTGAAAAATAGCCTTGGAGTCGATGTAAAGCTGGCCAATATGGAATGGAACGTATTTTTAGAGGATCAAAAAGCGCTGAAATTCCAATTCTCTCAAAGCTCATTTTTGCCTGATTACGCGGACCCTATCAGTTTTCTGGAAGCCTTTCAAACGGGAAATTCGATGAACCGCACAGGCTGGGCCAATAAAGAATACGATCAGCTGATCAAACAGGCGAAAAATGAAGCCGATGAAAAAACACGGTTCTCTCTTATGCATCAAGCTGAAGAGCTGCTCATCAATGAAGCGCCGATCATTCCGGTTTATTTTTATAATCAGGTTCACCTGCAAAATGAACAAGTAAAAGGAATTGTCCGTCACCCTGTCGGCTATATCGATTTAAAATGGGCAGATAAAAACTGATGGCGGTGATTGAGGAAATACTGCTTCTTTATGCGAAGGAGCGGTATTTTTTCTCTTTCTTGCACGTATACGTAGGGTGCAGAGCAAATGAAAGGAGTGTTTTCGTTGAATTACAAGCCGAAAGCGCTGAAAAAGGGTGATACAGTCGGAGTGATCGCGCCCGCAAGTCCGCCGGATCCAAAAAAGCTTGACACCGCGCTTTTATTTTTAGAAGAGCTCGGTCTTCAGGTAAAGCTGGGCAAGGCGCTGAAAAACCAGCACGGCTATTTAGCGGGACAGGATGATGAGCGGCTGGCAGATCTCCATGAGATGTTCAGAGACGAGGAGGTAAAAGCAGTGTTGTGCGCATGCGGGGGTTTTGGGACAGGACGTATCGCCGCGGGCATTGATTTCAGCTTGATCCGCAAACACCCTAAAATCTTTTGGGGATACAGCGATATTACGTTTTTACATACTGCCATTCATCAAAACACAGGTCTTGTCACCTTCCATGGCCCAATGCTCAGCTCGGATATTGGCCTTGACGACGTTCACCCGCTGACAAAAGCGTCATATAAGCAGCTCTTCCAGGAGACGGAATTCACCTATACAGAAGAGCTTTCTCCGCTGACCACGCTTGTTCCTGGAAAAGCGGAAGGCGAGCTTGTCGGGGGAAATCTGTCTTTGCTGACGTCTACACTGGGCACGCCATTTGAAATTGATACGAGAGGAAAGCTTCTGTTTATTGAAGATATTGACGAGGAGCCTTATCAAATCGACCGGATGCTGAATCAGCTGAAAATGGCGGGGAAGCTGACGGACGCTGCGGGAATTCTAGTTTGTGATTTTCACAATTGTGTCCCGGTGAAGCGAGAGAAGTCTCTCTCGCTTGAGCAGGTGCTGGAAGACTATATTATTTCTGCGGGCAGGCCTGCTCTGAGAGGATTTAAAATCGGCCACTGCTCGCCAAGTATTGCCGTTCCGATCGGTGCGAAAGCTGCTATGAATACAGCAGAAAAAACAGTCGTAATAGAGGCAGGCGTTTCAGAAGGGGCGCTGAAGACATGAAAATCATTCGAATCGAAACAAGCCGAATCGCTGTCCCGCTGACAAAGCCGTTTAAAACCGCGCTTCGCACTGTGTATACGGCTGAATCAGTCATAGTAAGGATTACTTATGACAGCGGTGCAGTCGGATGGGGAGAAGCACCCCCGACGTTAGTGATTACAGGAGACAGCATGGATAGCATTGAAAGTGCCATCCACCATGTGTTGAAGCCGGCATTGCTTGGAAAAAGCCTGTCCGGCTGTGAGGCCATTCTGCACGACATCCAGCATCTTCTTACAGGAAATATGAGCGCGAAGGCTGCTGTAGAAATGGCGCTATACGACGGCTGGGCGCAGATGTGCGGGCTGCCGCTTTATCAAATGCTTGGCGGATATCGAGATACGCTGGAAACAGATTATACCGTCAGTGTCAACTCACCTGAAGAGATGGCAGCTGATGCCGAGAATTATCTCAAACAAGGCTTTCAAACGCTGAAAATAAAGGTCGGAAAAGATGATATTGCAACAGATATTGCCCGTATCCAGGAAATCAGAAAACGTGTCGGATCAGCTGTGAAACTGCGTTTAGACGCTAATCAGGGGTGGACGCCGAAGGAAGCGGTAACTGCCATTCGGAAAATGGAGGATGCGGGTCTAGGCATTGAGCTTGTCGAGCAGCCTGTCCATAAAGATGATCTCGCTGGGCTTAAAAAGGTGACAGATGCAACAGATACGCCGATTATGGCTGATGAAAGTGTTTTTACACCGCGCCAGGCGTTCGAAGTTCTGCAAACCCGGAGCGCAGACTTGATCAATATTAAATTGATGAAAGCGGGCGGCATCAGCGGAGCAGAGAAAATTAATGCCATGGCGGAGGCCTGCGGGGTGGAGTGTATGGTCGGCAGCATGATCGAAACGAAGCTGGGCATTACGGCCGCGGCGCATTTTGCGGCAAGCAAGAGAAACATCACACGCTTTGATTTTGACGCGCCGCTGATGCTGAAAACAGATGTATTCAAAGGCGGCATAACATATAGCGGCAGCACGATTTCGATGCCTGGCAAACCGGGCCTCGGAATCACCGGGACTGCGCTTTTGAAAGGGGGAAAAGAGCAATGATGCACACTGTCATATCAGCAGTGGCCAACATCTGGACAGCGCCTGATTCACCGCGTCCGTCTGATCAATTCATGCTTCAACCGACTGTAAGGATCAGAGACTGGCTGGAGCGCATGACGTATGATGAACGGCTTGGATTATGTACAGACAATGTAATCCAAACTCAGGTTCTCTTTGGCGAAAAGGTACTTGTGACGGCGGAACAGGGGGAATGGGTTTCTGTGATCGTGCCTAGCCAGCCATCCCGAAAGGATCCGCGCGGATACCCGGGTTGGATGAAAAAGTACCAGCTGGCAAAATCTATGCCCATCCATTCACAACACGATGTGATGATCAGCAAACCTGCTGCCTTTTTGTACAGAAGCAATGGGGAAAAGGAGATCGAATTAAGCTTTTTGACGGTTCTCCCCTTCATTGCAAAAGAAAACGGATATTTTAAGGTTTCGACCGTTTTGGGAGAAAGGTTTGTGAAGCAAAGTGATGCAGTGCCTGTCAGCCAACAGAAAGGGACTGCTGAAGACATCATTCAAACGGGTGCGTTTTTCCTTGGCCTTCCCTACCTGTGGGGAGGGATCAGCGGGTTTGGGTTTGATTGCTCCGGATTTATGTACAGTATATTTAAGGCAAATGGATACAGCATCCCCCGTGATGCGGGAGATCAGGCTAAGGCGGGGAAGGGTGTCCCGCTTGATGATATGAAAGCCGGTGACCTGCTGTTTTTTGCTTATGAGGAAGGAAAAGGAGCGATTCATCACGTCGGTCTCTCCGTTGGCGGCGGGAAAATGCTTCATTCTCCAAAGACAGGAAAATCAATCGAAATCATTACATTAAAAGACACAACCTATGAAAAAGAACTTTGTGCGGTGCGCCGCTGTTTTTCAGAATAAGGAGGGAGACAAATGACGCCACTGCCTTTATTAGAGGTCAGCCAGCTGAAAATGCATTTTGACGCAGGGAAAAAGCGGACAGTCAAAGCCGTCGACGGGGTCACCTTTCAGATTCGTGAAGGAGAAACGTTCGGGCTAGTCGGGGAATCAGGGTGCGGGAAATCAACCTTGGGGAGAGTGCTGATGCGCCTTTATCAGCCGACAGAAGGAAGCGTGACATACCGCGGCACAAATCTTCATGCACTGAGTGAAAAAGAGCAGTTTGCCTTCAACCGCAAACTGCAGATGATTTTTCAGGACCCTTATGCTTCACTTAACCCGCGCATGACCGTTCGAGAAATTATTTTGGAGCCGATGGAGATTCACAATCTCTACAATACCCATAAAGCGCGGCTTCTCGTCGTGGACGAGCTGCTTGAGGCAGTTGGGCTTCACCCCGATTTTGGCAGCCGTTATCCGCATGAATTCAGCGGCGGGCAAAGGCAAAGAATCGGGATTGCGAGAGCACTGTCGCTGAATCCTGAATTTATCGTGGCGGACGAACCGATTTCTGCACTTGATGTCTCTGTTCAAGCGCAGGTGGTCAACCTGCTGAAGCGGCTTCAAAAAGAGAAAGGGCTTACGTTTTTATTCATTGCCCATGATCTTTCGATGGTGAAGCATATCAGTGACAGGATCGGTGTTATGTACTTAGGACACATGATGGAAATTACAGAGAGCGGCACCTTGTATCGTGAACCGCTCCATCCCTATACAAAGGCGCTTTTGTCCTCGATTCCGATTCCAGATCCTGAATTGGAGGACAAGCGTGAGCGTATTCTCTTAAAAGGAGAGCTGGCGAGCCCGGTCAATCCGCCAAGCGGCTGCGTGTTTCGTACCCGCTGTCCGGAGGCGATGCCTGAATGTGGAGAATCTCGTCCCCAGCTTCAAGAAATTGAACCCGGCCGTTTTGTCGCTTGCCATTTGTATCGAAATGCTGAAACGAAGGAAAAAGTGAGATAAATAAAAAGAGTGGCTCCTTTTTACTAGAGCCACTCCATTTGTTTTATACTTGATGTAAAAACTTTACACAAACCGGGTAAGGGACAGAAACCGTTGATGGGAGGAGTGTCAATCGGCCGGTTTCTTTGTCTCTTTCAAACAAGACAAGGTTGCCTGTTTCTTCATTTGAAGCAACGAGGAACCCTTCCGTTGGGTCAAGTACAAAGTCACGAGGCCAGTTTCCTTCTGTCGACACTCTTTCTACGAAAGCCAGCTCTCCTGAATATTGATTCACTTCAAATACGGCGATACTGTCATGGCCGCGGTTTGCGACATAAACAAAACGTCCGTCCTGCGTGACATGAATTGCGCTTCCCTGGCTGTTATCTGTAAAATCATCAGGGATGGCAGAAACGACTTGGATTTCTCTAAATTCGCCGGCTGTCGGGTTGTATTCAAGCGCAATCACTTCATTGCTTAATTCTGTCATGACATAAGCGTATTTTTCTTTCGGATGAAAAGCGATATGGCGAGGTCCTGCACCGGGAGCGAAGGAATGGCTTCCGGATTCAGTCAACACGCCGTCTTTCAGCTTATAGGTGTACAGCTTATCTATACCTAAATCAACCGCTACCACATAATTGTGTTCAGGTGTGAACCCCGCGTAGTGTGTATGCGGTTTTTCTTGTCTTTCGTGCGGCCCTTTTCCTGTGTGAGCGGCCTCTGAAACAGGTGATTGCAAGCTGCCGTCTTCCTGAACCGGAAAAACGTGTACCTTCCCGCTGTGATAATTGGCAGTCAGGACGAATTGATTTTGATCATCAATGCTTACGTGGCATGGCGAAGGGCCATCAATTAACTGATGATTCAGAAATGTCAATTCGCCGCTGTTTTTATCGATTTGATAGGCAGCAACTCCGCCTTGGCCGTCTGCTTTTTCGATGGAATAAAGGATGGTGTTGTTTTTATTCGGCGCCACATATGTCGGGTTGCCCAGCTTAGCGGCCAGCTTTGGCTCGCTGAGTGCTTTTTTCTCAGTATCAAGCTCAAATGAATAAATTCCTTCGCTTCCGCCTTTTGTATACGTCCCGACATATCCTATGTATTTTGTCATGCGATTTCCCCCTTAAAAATGATGTCACCTCTATATTAACGTATCTTGATAAAATAAGCTGTTCAAAACATGAAAAAGGGGAAGATTCTTCATTCGCCTCGAATCAGCGGCATTGTGCAGCACCTGAAGGAGCCGCCTGATTTAATAATTTCTGACAGGTCAATTTCGATAATGTGATAGCCTCTTTTCGATAGCTGTTGATTGACATGGCGGTTGCCAGGGAGACTGATGATCGTTTTTTTTCCGATTGAAAGGATGTTGGTGCCAAGCGTAAATTGTTCGTCCTCGGGCACCTCAATAAGATCATAACGTTTTGCCAGCATATCGGCTGCATCTGGCTCAATGGCCTGTGGATAAATTAACGCTTCGCTTTCAGATACAATGTTAAATACGCAGTCCAAATGCAAAAATTTTTCATGAAGCTTCACTGGAACGATCGTATATTCAGGAAGTGCCTCTTCCAGCTGGCCGATAGCTGAAATGTCGGTGCGCTGGCTGATTCCGACATAGACAATGTCATCATCGATAATGACGTCTCCGCCTTCAATACTCGTATCAAGCATGCGGGTGTAAGAGATACCTTGGCTGTGAAAAAAATCTTTTATAACGGCTTCTTCTCCTTGGCGAATCGGTTCAGTCATGCTTGACAGAAAGGCTTTTTCTCCGATGACAAATCCTATGTCCCTAGTAAAAACCTGCTCTGGGAGCCCGTCGCGAACGGGTAAAAGGATGACCTCAACGTTGTGTGACCTAAGTGCCTCCACTAAGCGGCTGTGCTGGTCGTTAGCGGTTTTTACATGAATATTGTCATCTTCAAAATGTTTTTGTGTTTCGTTTATAACATCTTTTATGGTCATGTGCTCAGGTTTGCATAAGATCACTTTCTGAAGTGTGCCGTATTCCGTTCGGCATACCGTTTTGTGCTGAGATTTCGGGATGGATACGTCCATTTGTTTTTCCTCCTAAAGTGTGAAGAATACATTTATTATTCCCTCATCATGAAAATCATTAAACCATTTTAAATTTTAGACAAATGGAAGAGAATATTGTTTAATAGGAGAATATAAGTGCATTTAGCTAAAAGATCAGACATCAAAGGGGAGAAAGGTATGGAAACACCGGAAACAAGATTTTGTAAAGAGTCAAAGGTTGTGAAAACCAGCAGGGTGTTCCCGCTTGACACGAACAACCATAATACGCTGTTTGGCGGAAAATTAATGAGCTACATAGACGACATTGCCTCTATTTCAGCGGCGCGCCATTGCAGACGTGAAACGGTAACAGCTTCAATGGATTCTGTAGATTTTTTAAAGCCGATCGGGCAAAAGGATTCTGTCTGCCTAGAGTCATATGTGACATGGGTCGGCACATCTTCTATGGAAGTATTTGTGAAAGTTATTAAGGAACATTTGATGACTGGCGAACGGGAACTCGCTGCCACATCCTTTTTGACATTTGTCGCATTAGATTCAAATGGCAAGCCGGTGCCTGTACCGAGGGTTGTACCGGAAACAGAAGAAGAAATCATGCTGCATAATACAGCTGTACAGCGCGCTAATGAACGTAAGAACCGCAAGAAACACAGCCAGGCGCTTGCAAATGCGCTCGGAACTGATAAGCCTTGGTGAACGTTAAACCCAAAACATAAGTTGTTTTGGGTTTTTTTTTGTACTTTTCAATGGTGATTATTACAATGGTTAGTCCATTTTTGCTAGGGGATTCTATAAAAAAGCAACAAATGTCATGTTAAATTGATAATTTTGTGACAACTTTATTAAAGATTCATTTTAGATATATCTTTTATTCGTAAGATCATGTATTTTAAAGATATATTCTGAATACATCTTTTTGAAAGGATTGTTTATAAAATGTTAGATAACAAAACAATCGAAATTATTAAAAGCACTGTACCTGTATTGCAACAGCATGGAGAAACAATCACTGGCCGTTTTTACGATCGGATGTTTCAAGACCATCCAGAGCTTTTGAACATTTTTAATCAAACAAACCAAAAGAAAAAAACACAGCGAACTGCACTGGCAAATGCCGTTATTGCAGCTGCGGCAAACATTGACCAATTAGGAAACATCATTCCGGTTGTCAAACAAATCGGCCACAAGCACCGCAGTATCGGAATTAAGCCTGAGCACTACCCAATCGTCGGTAAATATTTGCTGATTGCGATTAAAGATGTATTGGGAGACGCTGCAACTCCTGACATTATGCAGGCATGGGAAAAAGCGTACGGAGTCATTGCTGACGCGTTCATCGGAATTGAAAAAGACATGTATGAACAGGCTGAAGAGCAAGCCGGCGGCTGGAAGGAGTATAAGCCATTCATTATCGCAAAAAAAGAGCGGGAAAGCAAAGAAATTACATCCTTCTATTTGAAACCGGAAGACGGCAAGCCGTTACCTGAATTCCAAGCAGGGCAATATATCAGCATCAAAGTGCGGATTCCTGATTCTGAATATACGCATATCCGCCAGTACAGCCTGTCTGATATGCCGGGAAAAGACTATTATCGAATTTCAGTGAAGAAAGATGGTGTCGTGTCTTCTTACTTACACGATGGGCTGCAGGAGGGAGATTCAATAGAGATCAGCGCACCGGCAGGGGACTTTGTTTTAGATCATGCATCACAAAAAGATCTCGTTTTGATCAGTGCCGGAGTTGGCATTACACCAATGATCAGCATGCTTAAAACATCTGTTTCCAAACAGCCTGAACGGCAAATTCTGTTCATTCATGCGGCGAAAAACAGTGAATATCATGCATTGCGCCATGAAGTAGAAGAAGCAGCAAAACATTCTTCTGTTAAAACAGCATTTGTGTATCGCGAGCCGACAGAGGAAGACCGTGCAGGTGATCTGCATTTTCATGAAGGACAGATTGATCAGCAATTCCTCAAAGAACTGATTGCCAACACAGATGCGGATTACTATATTTGCGGTTCACCGTCGTTTATTACGGCAATGCATAAGCTTGTATCAGAGCTCGGATCAGCGCCGGAATCTATCCATTACGAGCTATTCGGCCCGCAATTAAGTTTGGCGCAGTCCGTTTGAACACATACATGAAACTCTTCTCCTTTCAGAGAAGAGTTTTTTATTGAGATATAAGAAGGTAGACAAGCGCCGGTTTCTACATCCGGACAATCACAGACCCGCCGCCATTTGTGCATACACGGTTTTGCTGTTCTTGCATTGTTCTCAGTAATTCATTGTTTACCTCAATCGCTCTAATTAGTTGTTCCATCCTTAGCTCCAAACCGGCCAGCCTGTCGATTGTTTGCTGCTGGTAGCCCGCGGGTTGGGGAGCCAATGGCAGATCAAAGGGCCAATGGGTATTCGACTTCTGATTTTTCATATTGCGTATTGCGCCTCCAATCGGTGTCACTTTCTATTATGTTATGTTCAGGCGATGTGCACGTTCGCCTATTTAGACACTGATGCATAGCGGGCCTGCCACGGGGCACAATAGGCTCAATATGACCAGCGGATGGAGGTAAAGATCGGTGTTATGGATGGTATGGGTATTTTTACTGAAGCCAGTTATCGTATTTTCGATTGCATATATTTTGTTTCGGCTTGCCGGTAAAAAAGCTGTGTCACAAATGAACAATTTTGATCTGCTTTTGACCTTCGCAATCGGAACCATTATCAGTGAGCCGATCCTTACATCCAAGCTGCCGATGTCAATTTATTATGCGGGTGCTTTTTTGGTGCTTTATCTTATCATGAGCAAGCTCTCTTTATCTAATAAATGGCGATGGCTCCTGGTCGTGAGCCCGACTGTCCTAATCCGAAACGGGGATATTGATGAACGCGGCCTTCGTAAAGAAAGGCTGACTGTTAATGAGCTGCTTGGAAAGCTGAGGGAAAAGGGCTATGCCGACCCGGCTGACATTGATCTTGCTATCATTGAAGAAACGGGAGAAGTAAGCGTCATCCCGAAAGAGGAAGCGAGAGCGGTGCAGGTGCGGGATTTGAATATGGAAGCTGAACGGAATTTTATCCCGATTCCGCTCATACTGGATGGCGAAATCCTTGATCATAATTTGAAATATCTCCAAAAAAACCGATCTTGGCTGTTTGAGAAGCTTGAGGAAAAAGGGTACAGCCCCAAACTGCTGTCTTCGATTACCCTTGGCACGATGAATGCACGCGGTGATATATCCCTTGATTTAAATACCGCTAATGAACCGCAGCATGATCCTTACTTATATAAACCGGGAAATAACAATTAAGATGGCTCTCTCTTGTAATGAGAGCTTTTTTCTTTTTTAAAGGGAATTTTTGTTTGGTGTCAAATGTACCTAGTTAGGAGGGGAACTGAACATGAAGGACTTATCCATAAGAAACGACATGGCGCCAACGGTCAGTTTGCTGTATTCCGCAGTGGAACAAAACAGTCTCCGTCTGGCTTCCATCGTAAGCCATATGACACACAGTGAACTTTACTATAAGGGGCGCTGCCAAACAAAAAACAGCACGGCTCAGCTTTTGCACCATATCACAAATGTTGATATCAGATGGGTCTGGCGTATCAAGGAAAATCGGATACCGGACCATATTGAACAGGCATACGGCCCGATGACAGATGAAAGCGGACGGCTGCCTGAACCGGTGAATCAGCCAGACTTAGATGAACTCCTGAAAAGACATCAGCATGTAGTAGAGGAGTTGAAATCGGTATGCTTCACTTTAACTGAAAATGCTTTGAACCAGCCGCTTTCTTTTGAAGGTGACACCGCGACGATACGATGGGGAATTTGGCATATGGCAGATCATAACCGCTATCATCAGGCACATATTGAAGCTCTCAAAACAGAATGGAAGCAGGATGTGGCGAAATATGAACGCTAAAACGAAGCTTGTGACTGATCGAATTCGTTTGCGCTGTATGGAAGATCGGGATCAAGCCACTTTGTTTGGGCTGCTTTTTAATGATCCTGACGTCATGAAATATTATTCCGGTTTAAAAGATAAGAGGCAAACCCGCGAGTGGGTCAATTGGAACCAACGAAATGAAAAAGGGTACGGCGTTAGTCTGTGGATCGCCGAAGATAAGCGGACAGGGGAGTTTTTGGGGCAATGCGGCATCGTTCCCCAGCAGATCGAAAATCAAACCGTAATGGAAATTGGCTATATGTTTGCCCGCCGCCACTGGGGGAACGGCTATGCGCAAGAAGCGGCTCGGGCCTGTCTGGACTATGGCTTTAACGAGCGGCAGTTCGGCAAAATGACGGCTTTGATTGATCCAGGTAACAAAGCGTCCATACGGGTAGCGGAGAAAATCGGCATGCATTACAGCAAAACGATCAGAAAATGGAATAAACCGATCGCGGTATATGAAAGAAAATCTTACAATTGAAAGATAGAGCTGAGTTTAGTATCATGATATCATGTAAAGTTTTCTAGGGTTCCGCATGTCAATTGACATGGACTGGTCCGAGAGAAAACACATACGCGTAAATAGAAGCGCGTATGCACACGGAGGGAAAAAAGCCCGGGAGAGTCAATCTCATGTGAGACGACTGTCCGGGGTTTTTTTGTTTTCGGAGAATCCTAATAGATAGAAAGGAATGACTCAAAATGAAATGGGGATTGGTCGTGCTTGCCGCTGTTTTCGAGGTTGTTTGGGTGATAGGCTTAAAGCACGCTGACTCAGCCTTAACATGGAGCGGCACTGCCATCGGCATCATATTCAGCTTTTACCTTCTAATGAAGGCGACTCACAGTCTGCCTGTTGGTACCGTGTATGCCGTCTTTACCGGGCTCGGCACAGCGGGAACAGTACTTAGTGAAATCGTTCTCTTTCATGAACCGGTTGGATGGCCGAAGCTATTGTTAATTGGCGTGCTCTTAATCGGTGTAATCGGGTTGAAGCTTGTGACACAGGATGAGACAGAGGAAAAAGGAGGCGAGGCATAATGCTGCACTGGATCAGTTTACTGTGCGCGGGCTGTTTAGAAATGGCCGGCGTGGCCCTTATGAATCAATATGCGAAAGAAAAAAGCGTGAAATGGGTGCTGTTGATCATTGTTGGTTTTGCCGCTTCATTTTCCTTGCTGTCGTACGCAATGGAAACCATTCCGATGGGAACGGCTTACGCGGTCTGGACAGGAATTGGCACCGCCGGCGGGGCGCTTATCGGCATCCTCTTTTACAAGGAGCAGAAAGACGCCAAACGGATCTTCTTTATCGCGTTGATTTTATGCTCAGCAGTTGGTTTAAAAATTCTGTCATAAATTGATTTTTATCAAATCTTCAGTATAATGGATAAATAGTTTAGACTTACAAAGATAAGAGGGATTATTCATGAAATCATATATGACTCAGCGGTTGGACGAATACCGTGACGGAAATGAGGATAAAGGGCGGCTCTTGGTCAGCTGCCCCGATCAGCCGGGTATCGTCTCTGCAGTTTCCGCGTTTTTATTTGAACACGGTGCCAATATTATAGAATCAAATCAATATACGACAGACCCTGAAGGCGGCCGGTTCTTCCTGAGAATCGAATTCGACTGCGCAGGCATTCGTGAGAAAAAAACATCACTTCAGGCGGCGTTTGCCTCTGTAGCGGATAAATTCGACATGACATGGAGCTTAACTTTGGCAAGTGAATTGAAGCGTGTCGCCATTTTTGTTTCAAAGGAGCTTCATTGCCTGCATGAGCTGATTTGGGAATGGCAAACCGGCAACCTGATGGCGGAGATCGCTGTTGTCATCAGTAACCATGAGGAAGCGAGAGAGCTGGTTGAGCGCCTGAACATTCCATTCCACTATATGAAAGCGAACAAAGACATCAGAGCGGAAGTCGAAAAGAAGCAGCTTGAACTGCTGGAGCAGTACGATGTTGATGTCATCGTTCTCGCACGCTATATGCAGATTCTAACTCCTGATTTTGTTTCGGCTCATCCGAATCGCATCATCAATATCCACCATTCATTCCTGCCAGCTTTTATCGGTGCGAATCCGTACAAACGGGCCTACGAGCGCGGCGTGAAACTGATCGGTGCGACATCTCATTATGTGACAAACGATCTTGATGAAGGGCCGATCATTGAACAGGATATTGAGCGTGTGGACCACCGCGATAATGCGGAAGCGCTGAAAAACATCGGAAGAACAATTGAACGCAGCGTGCTTGCCCGTGCTGTGAAATGGCATTTGGAAGACCGTGTCATCGTTCATGAAAATAAAACAATCGTCTTTAACTAGACTGCAAGAGGCCCGCGCAAAGCGGGCTATTTTTGATGACAAAAAACCTTGACAAGTGTCTTTTTTCTTTGCATAATATAAAAAAATCATTGAGCGTTGAAGAGGATTAGTAAGCAGACCTTTCTGTGACAGAGAGCAAAATGAATCGCTGAAACATTTTGCCGCATGAAACCTGCCGAACCTGCCTTGGAGTCCTAGGGGGAAAACCTAGGCGCATAACCTGGCGTTACAGGAGAGCGGAGCGTGCACAAGCGCGTTCAATCAAGGTGGTACCACGGAAACCCATTTCGTCCTTATGAATCAGGATGAAATGGGTTTTTTTATTGTAGAAGAGCCGCGGAGGAGAATAAATGAAAAAACAAAGAATAGTAGTGAAAATAGGAAGCAGTTCGCTCACGAATAGCAAAGGAAGCATTGATGAGGCAAAAATCAGAGAGCATGTTCAGGCGATTTCCGTGTTAAAAAAAGCGGGGCATGAAATGATTCTGATTACCTCGGGTGCCGTAGCGGCGGGGTTTTCCAGCCTCGGTTATCCATCCCGTCCCGTTACCATCAAAGGAAAACAGGCGGCGGCCGCGGTCGGACAAACACTGTTAATGCAGCAATATATGAATCAATTTAAACAATACTCACTGACTCCGGGACAAATCCTTTTAACGAGAAATGATTTTTCGAAAAGAGAACGGTACCGAAACGCGTATGCTACGATAATGGAATTATTGGAACGCGGCGTCATTCCGATTATCAACGAGAACGATTCTACGTCTGTTGAAGAATTGACATTCGGAGATAATGATATGCTTTCTGCGTTAGTCAGCGGATTGATTCACGCGGACCAGCTCATGATTCTCACCGACATTAACGGACTGTATGATGCCAATCCAAATGAAAATCCTGAGGCGAAACGATTTGATTATTTGCCGGAGATCACGCCTGAATTGCTTGGATATGCAGGTTCAGCTGGATCAAAGGTCGGCACCGGCGGAATGAAATCAAAGCTGTTAGCCGCACAAACCGCGCTGTCTCTGGGAGTGAAAGTATTCATTGGAACTGGCAGCGGAGAGCAAAAACTTGCGGACATTTTGGACGGCAGGGGAGACGGCACTTATATCGGAGACAAAGAACTATCTTCGGTTAACAACACAAGGCAGTGGATTCAGTTCCACTCGCCGATATCGGGAGAAATTATCATTGATGCGGGTGCCGAGGAGGCGATGATCCATAATGGAAGCAGCCTTTTGCCCGCTGGCGTTGTGGGTGTGAACGGAAGCTTTCCGAAAGGGGCGGTCGTGGAAGTCAGGGGACCGGGCGGCGTGATCGGCAAAGGCCAAACCCATTACTCCTCTGAGGAGATTATGGAAGCCAAAGGAAAACGCAGTGACGAACTTGATTTTGAGAAAACGTTTGAGGTTATTCATAGGAATGACTGGGTCAATGTAAACGACTAGGAGGCGGAAAAATGAGTGAAGTTTCTGTAAAAGCGAAGCTGGCGAAAGAAGCAGCAGCCGAAATGATCATGAAAACAACAGCCGAAAAGGATGAGGCGCTCAGCCTCATTGCAAACGGACTCCGCAAAGAACTTGATTTTCTCTTGGCGGAGAATGCAAAAGACATTGAGAACGGAAAAGAGAATGGTTTAACACCGGACATCATTGACCGTCTCACACTGGATGAGAAACGGATACGCGATATCGCGGACGCGGTGGAGCTCTTAATCGACTTAGCGGACCCAATCGGCGACTCTCTTGAAACGATTGAAAAAGAAAACGGCCTGTTTATTGAAAAAATCCGTGTGCCGCTCGGTGTCGTAGGAATGATTTATGAGGCGAGGCCAAACGTCACAGTTGATGCGGCTACCCTTTGCCTGAAGACAGGGAACGCGGTTGTGCTGCGGGGAAGCTCCTCAGCCATCCACAGCAACAAAGCGCTCGTCAGTGTCATTCACAGAGCACTTGAGCAATCAGCGCTTCCGATTCACGCTGTGCAGCTGATTGAGGATACGAGCAGAGAGACAGCAAAAGAGCTCTTTACGTTAAATGATGGCTTAGACGTATTGATTCCGCGCGGAGGCAAGAAACTGATTGATCTCGTTGTGAGAGAATCAACAGTTCCTGTATTAGAAACGGGAGCAGGAAACTGCCACATATTCATTGACGAAACAGCCAAACCGCAAATGGCAGAAAAGGTTGTCGTAAATGCCAAAACGCAACGCCCTTCCGTATGCAACGCGATTGAATCATTGCTGATTCACAAGGCTTGGGCAAGACAGCACGGGAAAGAATTGCTGGACCAGCTGGAAAACGCGGGAGTTGAAATTCGGGGTGATGAATTGGTGTGTGAACTTCATCCTTCAAGCAAACAAGCATCAAAAGAAGATTGGGAAACCGAATTTTTAGCGCCTGTCCTCAGTGTAAAGACGGTTGAAAACGTCCAAGAAGCTGTGAAGCATATCCAACAATACGGCACCAATCATTCAGAAGCGATTTTAACTGAAAATGACAAAAACGCGGCATATTTTCAAACGGCTGTCGATGCTGCCGCGGTCTATCATAACGCGTCAACCCGCTTTACCGACGGCTTTGAATTCGGCTACGGAGCCGAAATCGGCATCAGTACGCAAAAGCTTCATGCAAGAGGACCGATGGGGCTTCCTGCACTGACTTCTACAAAATACATCATTAAAGGAACTGGGCAAATCCGTGAATAGCGGGGCAATGTTCAATGAAAAAGCTTATCTCATTACGAGATAAGCTTTTTTATACGAGAAAAATTGACATTTCAAATTTAATTTTGTACAATTTAATTGTATAAAATGTATTGGGGGAATGAAAAATGAGTCAGCCATTATTTACAGCAACTGTTTCAGCGGTAGGAGGAAGAGAAGGAAAGGTCATTTCATCAGACCGCGTTCTTGAGCTTGATGTCGCAATGCCGGGGACACCGAGAGCCAAGAAATTAGAAAAAGCGACAAATCCAGAGCAGCTGTTTGCAGCAGGTTATGCAGCTTGCTTTGACAGCGCCCTGCAGCTTGTCGCAAGAACAGAACGGGTAAAAGTAGAGACAGAGGTTACAGCGAATGTTAGCCTGTTAAAGGATGAAGCGGACCAGGGCTATAAGCTGGGTGTGACGCTGCAAGTAAAAGGAGAAGGAGTCAGTGCATCAGAATTGGAGGCGCTTGTGAAAAAAGCGCACGGCGTCTGCCCGTATTCAAAAGCAACCTCCGGAAATATTGATGTGACACTTGAAGTTGCTGAATAAATAAAAAGAGGATGCCTGTACAAGGCATCCTCAATTTTTTTGATGAAGTGTTTCCAGCAATGTATATAGAGCGGATTTTAACTGTTTGAGATCCTCCCCAGACTGCTTTGAGAGCCCCAGAATTGTCTCTGGAATGTCAACCGCTTTTTCTTTTAATAACGCTCCGTCCTCTGTCAGGCTGATCAACACGGACCGCTCATCCTCTTCAGATCTTTTTCTCGTAATCAAACCCTGTTGTTCCATTCGTTTAAGCATCGGAGTGAGCGTTCCTGAATCTAAATACAGCTGTTCGCCCATTTTTTTGACAGTAAGCGTTTCATGTTCCCATAACAAAAGCAAAGCCAAATATTGAGGGTATGTTATATTCAGCTTATCAAGCAGCGGCTTGTATTGCTTTGTCATTTCCCGCGAACTCGCATATAGCAAAAAACAAAGCTGATTCTCCAATTTCATATGATCAAATTTATTTTCCATTTTGTTCACCAACTCTTTTTTGTCATTCGATTCTATTGTATCTGAAAAACCTCACTTTTCCTATTCTCGGCAAACATAGCATGTTTAAAAAGATCAGAAAGGGAAATATAACAACTAGATACAAATAAGGAGGTTGGGAAATATGGCACTATTTACAGCAAAAGTAACCGCGCGAGGCGGACGAGCAGGACATATTACATCAGATGACGGTGTTCTTGATTTTGATATTGTCATGCCAAATGCCAAAAAAGAAGGACAAACCGGCACAAATCCGGAACAGCTCTTTGCGGCAGGGTATGCTGCATGCTTCGGCGGCGCGCTCGAACACGTAGCCAAAGAGCAGAATATCGAAATTGATTCGGAGATTGAAGGGCAGGTCAGCCTCATGAAGGATGAGAGCGACGGCGGGTTTAAAATCGGTGTCACACTTGTTGTGAACACGAAAGATTTAGATCGGGAAAAGGCACAAGAGCTTGTCAACGCCGCTCATGAATTCTGTCCTTACTCAAAGGCAACCAGAGGAAATGTTGATGTAAAACTAGAATTAAAATAATGACCGGCATCCTGAGTGTTCTCAGGATGTTTTTTGGTGTCGGAGCGGGTGTGATCTTTTCGAGGTCTGAGACATTTCTAATAAATGATTTAGACTTATATCCATTATGAATTGACGCGGAACGGGGTAGGAGTGGGCACAGATTATTGATAAAACGTCAGAGAAGCGATCACAGCGTTTAAAGCCTGCAAAAGTTACAGATGGAGCGGGCGACTGGCTCGGTGTCTGCCAAGCTGAATTCCGGCGCGCATGATTGCTGTTTTGTATTTGCACAGGGCATAGCGCTACTTGGAGAAATAACAAGGACCAGGCCGCGCATGCCTGATCCTTTTAATTTTTAATATTCTTTCTTATTGGCGAAGTTCCGCCATGCTTGAAACGGGGATAAATGCTCTGTTAGTGTCACTTGATAAAAGGGGATCGTTCTTTCTTCAGCAGGTTTATCAATTTCTTTATAAATGAATGAATCATCAAACCCGGCTTCGGCAGCGTCTGTGTGCTCAGCTGCATAGAAAACGGCTTTAGGCCGGGCCCAGTAGATGGCGCCCAAGCACATTGGGCATGGTTCACAGCTCGTATACAAAATGCAGTCATCAAGCTGGTAGGCTCCTAGCACCTTACAGGCTTTCCGAATAGCTGTGACTTCCGCGTGGGCAGTCGGATCATTGCTTGTTGTGACGTTGTTGTTTCCCTCTGCAATAATGGCTCCGTCTTTCACGATAACGGCTCCAAAAGGCCCGCCGATTCCTGCATTCACTCCTTCACATGCGAGAGTGACAGCCCGTTTTAAGAACGTTTCATGATTCATCCCAATCCCTCCTGTCAATAGAGTGTTATTAGTATAGCCGAAAAGAATGCAAAGAACATTCTTAAAAAAGTGCAAAATAAACAAAGTATTTGGGGGATTTGCTAAAATAAGAAACTATTGTGGCTGTATTATAGAAAAAAACCATCTGCCAAATGCAGATGGTTTTTTCAAATTATACTAGCTGTGTCTGCTGTGCTCTTGCCTGTTTTGCAGCTTCAACCATGTTTTTCAATGCTGCAACCGTTTCTTCCTGCTGTCTTGTTTTCAATCCGCAGTCTGGATTTACCCAGAAGCGGTCAGTCGGACAGACGGCAAGCGCATCAACGATAATATTGTACATTTCTTCAGTTGACGGCACACGAGGGCTGTGAATGTCATATACACCAAGGCCAAGCCCTTTCAAATACGGGTGGTTTTTTAAGTAATCTAAAAATCCTCCGTGGCTTCTGCTATGTTCGATTGTAATCACATCGGCATCAAGATCATTGATTGTATCAACGATATCTTCGAAGTTGCTGTAGCACATATGTGTATGAATTTGTGTCTCGTTTTTCACGGAAGAAGTGGTTAATCTGAAAGCTTCTGCCGCCCAAGTCAAATACTCATCCCAATCGCGGGTTTTTAATGGAAGGCCTTCACGCAGCGCTGGTTCATCGACTTGAATGATTTGAATGCCTGCGTCTTCAAGCGCTTTAACTTCTTTGCGAAGGGCAAGCCCGATTTGGAAGGCGATTTCTTTCCTCGAGATGTCGTTTCGAGGGAAAGACCAGTTTAAGATTGTAACCGGGCCCGTCAGCATTCCTTTTACATGCTTGGAAGTCAATGACTGTGCGTAGACTGTGTCTTTCACTGTCATCGGTTCAATAAATTCAACATCTCCGTAAATGACTGGCGGGCGGACACAGCGTGAGCCGTATGATTGAACCCAGGCATATTTAGTGAAGGCGAAACCGGCCAGCTTTTCACCAAAGTATTCGACCATGTCTGTCCGTTCAAATTCGCCGTGAACAAGGACATCAAGCTCCAATTCTTCCTGAATATCAATCCATCTTTTTGTTTCCGCATTGATAAAGTTTTGATACTGTTCATCGGACCACTCAGCTTTCCGCCATTTTTGGCGTGCGCTCCGCACTTCAGCAGACTGCGGGAAGCTGCCGATCGTTGTCGTCGGCAAAAGCGGAAGGCCGAGAGATTCATTTTGCAGGGCTAAACGTTCTTCAAACGGAATCGGGCGCTTGAAGTCTTTATCAGTTAATTGCTCAAGCTCTTTCTTTTGTTCAGAATTGGCGCCTGTTGCAAACTGCTTAAGCGCCTGGATATCAGCCTTAGCCTGCTGAATCTCTTCGCTGATCGCCGCTTTTCCTGATACTAAGCCTTCTTTCAAAGCTGTCAGCTCGGCCAGCTTTTCTTTTGCGTAGGATAATCCGTTCAATAGGTCTTTTTCCAAATGCTCATCAGGGTGTTTCGCTACTGGAACATGCAGCAGGCTGCTGGAAGGCTGAATCCACAGTTCATCAACTTTTGCAATGCTGAGAATATCAAGAACGGCATCGAGACGCTCTTCAAGGTCCGCTTTCCAAATGTTGCGTCCGTCGATAACGCCGGCTGCCAGCACTTTGTCTGTCGGAAAGCCATGTGTTTTAAGCTGTTCCAGGTTTCTGCCTTTGTCGTGAACGAAATCAAGGCCAATTCCCTGAACCGGGTAAGAAATCAGCTCTTCATAAGCATCAACAGAATCAAAATACGTCTGCAAAAGCACATTCAAGGATGAAAGCTCACTTGTAATGCTTTCAAATAATTCTTTTGCACCGCGGACATCTTCACTAGAGGCGGTAACGAGCGCCGGCTCATCGATTTGAACCCATTTTACGCCTTCTTCTTCAAGCTCTTTCAAAAGCTGTACATATAATGGCACAAGGCGTTTTTGGATCGCTTTTGCTTCAGACGGTTCATAGCCTTTAGCAAGCGTAACGAACGTATAAGGGCCGACAACCACAGGCTTTGTTTCCACACCGTATTCCTGTTTGATCCGGCGATAATCTTCGAGTTGTTTGTTTCTTGTCAGACGGAACTCAATGCTCTCGTCATATTCCGGAACGATGTAATGGTAATTTGTATTAAACCATTTTGTCATTTCACTAGATACGGCGTCTTTGATTCCGCGGGCGATAGCGAAGTATGTATCGGTAGCATCAGTCAAATGTCTGAAACGTTTCGGGATCCAGTTGAAGCTGACTGCTGTGTCGAGTACATGGTCATACTGTGTGAAATCAGAAACAGGCACAACATCAATCTGTTGGTCAATTTGTGTTTTTACTGCGGATAAAAAAAGTTCGTCGATTTGCTTCAAAAACGTATCTTTATCAGTACTGCCTTTCCAATACGCTTCAAGTGCTTTTTTCCATTCCCGGTTCAGTCCGATTCTCGGAAATCCTAAATTCGATGTTTTGATGGTTGTCATTGTTTCTCCTCCTTTATATGTAAAACACTCTCGTTAACCCGCGGATACAGGCTCCTAAGAGGTTTTCTCACAACAAAAAGCCTCTTTCCCATGAGAGAAAGAGGCTTTTCTGCGTAAAACACTGCCTCTCTCATCTCTCAGATTCAATCTGATGGAATTAGCACCGTGCCTTATGAGACATCAGTCTCGGCGCGAAAAGCAGTGCGCCCCATTTCACAATGGTATTACGGTCGGTTGCTGTTGGGGTCAAAAGGCCAATCCCTCGCCCAACTCTCGATAAGAGAAAATGTTATTAATTTTTTGAAAAGTTGAATCATTTGTTGGTAATCTTAACAGTAATTCAAATTCATTGTCAACATAGAATTTGAAATTTTTATTTATATGATGTGGTGTATATTATATAAGAAAAATAATCTTATAGGGTCAACAAATGTGATTGCTCTGCTTTTTCTGCGAGCTCATCAGGAGCTGTTAAATACAGGAATCCATTGCCTGCCAGCGTTTTTGCAATTTCAAGAGGAAGTGTCCTGCGGATTAGCTGTGCGAAAACTTCAGATTCAGAAAGCTTTCTTTGAAATGATTCTTCTTCATAGCTTTTGATTAAAGCAAGCGCTCCGCTGACATGAGGGGCAGCCATTGAAGTGCCGGTCAGCTTACCGTACTTCTTGTTGGGAAGGGTGGATAAGATATTTTCTCCTGGTGCCACAAGGTCAATCTCTTTATTTGCGTTAGAAAATTCTGATAATTCTCGCGCTACTGAAACAGATCCAACTGCAATGACTTCGTTATAAGCTGCGGGGTAGGAAAGCTCTTCTGTGCGTTCGTCGCCGTCACCCTCATTTCCCGCTGCACAAACGACAAGCACTCCGTTTTTGACTGCGTTTTTCACTGCTTCTTCCAGCTCTGGCACATCGCTTGGCCCTCCAAGGGACATTGAGATGATGTCGACTTTCTGTTCCACCGCGTAATTGATGCCGTTGATTATCCATTCGTATTGTCCGCTGCCGTTCTCGCCGCCAAGAACCTTCACAATCAATAGGCTTGCCTCAGGCGCGACTCCGGCAATGCCTCCGTTTGAATCATTAGCTGCAATCGTTCCGGCGACGTGTGTGCCGTGTCCGTTGTAGTCGGAAATCGCATCTTCCTTGCCGCCGTCGTCATCCGTGAAGTTCTTTCCGCCGATGATTTGATTTTTTAAATCAGGGTGGCTTGTGTCGCAGCCCGTGTCTAATACAGCAACTTTAATGTTTTTGCCTTTTACCCCTTTTGCCCACATTTCTGGCGCCTTAATCACTTTAATGCCCTCAGGAAGCTCGTTTACATCCATGATCTGCTCATTCGTCACATACGGGATCAAGCGGATTTCACCATTCATAAAAAAGCCCTCCTTTTTTATGCTTGCAAGTGGATTCAAGGGTGTTGCCTCATATTATATGGAAAAAGCAAGCGCTCGGACAGAGCCATTTGAAGCATTTTGAAAAAATAGGATACACACCAAAGAATTAGTAATCTTCAAAATATTGGATGGCTTCAACATGTATGACTGGGATTCAACTGTAAGTCAAGTTATAATAGTGTTGGGGAAAGGAGCAGTGTCATGAAACTGAATGAAAAATTATATGCATTTTTTTCAGAGCATGTGGAACAAATGGCCGAGGAATGGATTGAAACGATGGAGGAAAGTGATCCGAATTCGCTTTACGCCCTACATAATGCAACAGTAACGGAAGAATTGAAAGAGCAGGACAGAGAGTTTTACCGGCATCTGAATTACATGTATGTTTTACCGGAAAAACAATTTCTCGAAGAGTTTCAAGAGTGGGTCATTGAGCTGACCAACGATCAAAAACATCTCGACACACCGGTTCAGTATGTCATTCGGGAGTTTATGAGAAACAGGAGATTATATACGAAGTATTTTGAGAAGTTCGCAGAAGAAAATGAATCAGCGTTTGAACCGGGAGAGAAGCAAAAATGGGCAGATTTGATTGTAAAAGTATTTGATTTCACCATTTATACATTCGTTGATCACGCTGAAATGAATGCCAAGCAGCAATTAAACGCCCAAAGAGAAATGATATTGGAATTAAGCTCACCTGTCATTACCCTGAGCAAATCAACAGCTCTGCTGCCGCTTGTCGGTGACATTGATACCGAACGGGCGAAGTTTATTCTGGAAAACACGCTTCAAGCTTGTGCGAAAAGGCGTGTGGAGCATCTGTTAATCGATCTGTCAGGTGTTGTTGTGGTGGATACGATGGTGGCGCACCAGATCTTTAAATTGATTGAGGCGCTTAATCTGATCGGTGTCCGGTCAACCCTGTCAGGAATCAGGCCTGAAATTGCGCAAACTGCTGTACAGCTGGGGATTGACTTTTCGAATATTACCATTAAAACCAACCTTGCCCAAGCATTAAACTATCATCAATAAAAAAATCCGCTATCTGTGATAGCGGATTTTTTATGATGCGAAACATAAAGATACGAGAAAGGATCCCGCGAATAATAAGAGGACGAGGCAAAAGAACACCCAGTCGCGCCGGTTCACGCTCAATATCCTGTAGTATGTCCGGTTTCTGCTTCCTGTAAATCCTTTCGATTCCATCGCAAGCGCTGTCCGTTCCGCTTTTCTGATGGCGCTTGCCAATAGCGGTATGGTATATCGTTTTAACGCACTGATTTTATTCATGATGCCGCTCTCCGCCGCTCCTCCTCTGATTTTATGAGCCTGCTGAATCAGCTGGACCTCATCCTTTAACAGCGGAAGAAAGCGAAAGCCTGCAATGACACCGTACGCGAGCTTTGGTGAGAGCCTGCACTGCTGGACAAGGCTCAGCACAAATAAAATCGGATCGGTTGTAAAAACAAACATCATCGATAAGGCGGAAAAGCATAAAATACGAAACCCGAGAGAGATGCCGACAGACACATTATCGCTGTTAATGGAGATAGGGCCTGCTTGAAACAAAAAATTATCCGGTGTTGTCGGCACCTTTCCAAAAACTGCGGCTGTCCACACGCACCCGAATGCTAAAATCAAAAACGGAATCGTAAACAACAACCATTTTTTCAATGGGATTCCGGCCGCCAGTAAAACGCCCGCAACGATGATGATATAAAAACATGCCGGAGTGTAAGGGTTGTAAATAAACGACAGCATGACGACACAACAAAAAACCGCCGCCGCTTTCACAGTCGGATTAATGAGATGTAACGGCTGCTTCATCACGCACCTCCTCTTGAAATGCCATCCATTCATATAGAAGGGGAAGGGTGAGCTTTGCTTTTTGGACAAGCCCTGTTTCTTGAGAAAACAACTGCGCTGGAGATCCGTCAAAGGCCAGGCCTGTATCGTGAAGCACAAGCACGCTGTCAGCATACGAAGAGACTAGCTCCATATCGTGTGTAATCATAAGGACAGCGGTTCCCTCTGCCTTGATACGCTGAATCATTTCCATGCATTCAGCCGCTGTGCGGGCGTCCTGGCCAAAGGTTGGTTCGTCTAATAATAAAACCTTTACGTCATGCATGAGCATAGTAGCAACGCTCAGTCGCCGTTTTTGCCCTTGGCTGATCGCAAACGGATGATGATCAGCCAAATGCGCAAGACCAAAACGCTGCAGCAGATGTTGCGCTTTTTTCTCAGTTTCAGCATTTGCTTTCTGGCCGAACAGAAGCTCGTCATACACCGTATCGGTGACGAATTGATGCTCGGGGTTTTGAAAAACAAATCCCATCCGTTTACGCAATTCTTTTTCTTTATATTTCTGCAGCGGCTGATCATAGAGAAGGATTTTGCCGCTTTGCGGTTTCATGAGACGAGCCAGAACTGATAGGAGCGTCGATTTTCCAGTTCCGTTCGGACCGACAAGCGCCGTTAAAGAGCCTTCACGCAACGAAAAGCTGATGTCTTTGAAAATCGCCTGCTGTCCTCTCGCGAACGAAAGGCTGCTGACTTCAAGCACACTCTCCCCAGAAGAAGCTTCCTTCTTTTTTGCATGCCCGGCAGGAATAGGCTCTTTGAACAGCATCTCTTTTGATAAAGTAAACGGCATACTCAGCTTTTCCTGCAGATGACAGACCTTTGGAATGGCGATGCCCAATTTCTTTAGTGTCTCCGCTTCATGCTGAAATAGATTTTTTGTCAGGCCATCCAGCGCCTTTTTGCCTGATTTGTCGAGCACGATCGTTCTATCAATCCAAGGCGCCCATTCATCAAGCTGGTGCTCAATGACGAGGAGGCTGAAACCTTTTTCCCGCTGAAGATCCTTCATCAGATGAACGAACTCCCGCGCTGAGAAAGGGTCTAAAAGAGAGGTCGGCTCATCTAAAATAATAAGCTCAGGCTCCATCGCCAAAATACAGGCGAGAGCCACTTTCTGCTTTTGTCCTCCTGAAAGGGTTGAGATCATTTTTTCTTTTAAATGGATAATGCGTAATTTTTCTAATACGGCGTTGATTTTCTCTGTCATTTCTTCTTTTGGAATTTGCAGATTTTCCAGCCCGAACGCTATTTCGTCCTCCACCGTCAGCATGCAGAACTGCTGATCAGGATCCTGAAAAACGACCCCGGCATGCTGAGCAATCGTTTCGGAGGTTTCAGCATCTGTGACCGGCTTTTGAAATAGAAATACATGTCCGGACTGAATGCCGTCGCAAGCCTCCGGATATAGACCGTTTAAACAAAGGGCGAGCGAGCTTTTGCCGCATCCGCTCGGTCCTAATAATAAAACACATTCTCCTTTTTGAAGCTCAAACGAAATGCCTTGAAAAACCGGTTTCTCGTCTTCTTCATAAGAGAAGCTGAGCTGCTCAACCGTCAGAAGCTCATCAAAGGCTTGCATGTTCTGACGCCCGCTTCCGTTTCTTTTTCAGTTCCTTTCCGAGTGCCATTCCGTTTAACACACCTGTATAAGCGAGAGAGTCGCTGACAGCTTTTCCGAGAAGCCCCGCCAAAAGCGCGCCGGAAATGAGGCGGATCACAAGCATAATGAGCAGATAACCTGGTGAATAGGCTGCATAGCCAGAAACAAAGAGATCATAGATAAAGCTGGCTACTGAAGACCCCATACCGGCCAGCATAAGGACAGGGAGAGAGTATGCTTTCCAGCGTGTTGCAAGAAACACAGCCTCAGCCCCGAGTCCTTGAACAATGCCAATGACGATGACCATCGGGCCAGACGGATTTCCCAGCAGGCACTCAACGAGAGCGGCAATGATTTCAGAAACGAGCGCCGCACCCGGTTTTCGAATCATGTACGCGGCGATCACAGAAACGATAAACCAAATGCCGTAAATCGGTTCATAGGCGATTGGCCCAAACATACCTGCAAGCACGTTTCCGAAATGTGTAAATAATAAATAAACAACGGCAAATACGATACTGATAACCGACATGATGACAATTTCTTTTACTTTCCAGCTTTTCATTTTATCCCTGCTTTCTGTTTTTTCTTGATGGACTGTTAGCCGAAAGATTCACAGTCATGGTGATATGGTTTGTTTGCTGCTCGGCCATGCGGAAAACGGCTTCCAATGTGCTGAATACGTCATGCGCATCCCCGTCAAGCTCGCTCGCGTAATGGACACTCTGTACGAAAGTGCCTTGGGCTTTTGCAATGTCGACAGCCTTCATAATCAATCCCATATAATCCGGCTCGTTCATTGGATAAAGGGCAAATTGGCACGGCGCTTCCGCCTTCAAGCCTCGGACAGCATCATCATTGACACGCTTATCACCTTTGGAAAGATATGTATCCCCCTGTGTGTCACCCGGGCATCCAATGGAAAACGTGCCGTTCATGACGATGTGTTGTTCGCTGTTTGCTGCATGAAGGTAAATGGCTTTTGCAGCATCGAATACATGATCAATCGATCCGCGTAACACCGTGCTGATATGGTCGGTTTTCGTCCATACCTTGGATGTATCTGTTTTTTTCAGCGCAGACTTGATCACACTGATAAAATCATCCGTCATCGGATATAAAGAGAAGCGAAAACCGGCGATTTTGCTTGTACCGCAAATATGCTCCATTTCTCCGACCTCCTGTTTTTTTGGTAAAATAAAAAACTGCATATCCTAAGGGAATATGCAGTCATAGATCGATTAAGCGCACAAAAAAATACACCATTCGGTCAACCTGCACTTCCCCACGCTGGTATTATCCAGATCGGGTCATAAGGGATCAAAGCGCGTTTCTTCCGCGCTTTATCTCAGCCAAAACAGCACCCCTAGTGCTTTCCGTATACAATTTTTTATTTTGACATCATAATAGATGATAAGAATCATTTTGTAAACAACGAAATCATTTTTTTCATATAGGGACGGGAGAGGATGATCAAATTTGGAAAAAGGACACATATTAATTGTGGAAGATGAAGAAAAAATCGCCAGGGTTCTTCAGCTTGAATTGGAATATGAAGGATACAGCGTCACGATCAAACACAATGGCACAGAAGGTCTTGATGCGGCAGCGGAAGGCGGGTATTCCTTGGTGCTTCTTGATGTCATGCTTCCGGGGCTTAGCGGACTGGAAGTGCTGCGCCGCTTGAGAAAAACGGATTCGCAGACACCGGTCATATTATTAACGGCGCGAGACAGTATTCCTGATAAGGTAACAGGTCTGGACATCGGTGCAAATGACTATGTCACCAAGCCGTTTGAAATCGAGGAATTGCTTGCGAGAATCAGGGCGGCGCTGCGGCAAAATGGAACAAAAACTGAAGATATCGGCACCTTTCTTACATATGACGATTTGCGGGTGAACGAAAAAACCCGTGAAGTGAGACGCGGAGACAAAGAGGTGGAATTAACGCCGCGGGAATTTGATCTGCTCGTCTATATGCTAAAGCATCCGCAGCAAGTGCTGACACGGGAGCAAATTCTAAGCTCAGTATGGGGATTTGATTATATCGGTGATACAAATGTCGTGGACGTCTACATAAGATACATCAGAAAAAAACTGGACTATCCTTACGAAAAACAGCTGATCCATACGATTCGCGGGGTCGGCTATGCCATTAAGGGGTAAACGATGAAGCTGAAGACCAAGATTCATCTATACACTTCGATATCACTGTTGATTTTATTAATTTTGGTTCATACCGCAGTATATCTCATTTTTTCGTCTGCGCTGACATCAAAGGATGCGGCCCGGCTTGCTGATGAGACGGATAACATTGCCGAAGCGCTGCGTGCCGCTGAAACAGAAGGAGTGGCTTTGCAGGATATGCTGCAGGCCTATCTTCCGGCAAATGGCATGGTGCGTGTAGTGAATGGTGATCAAAAAGCCGTTATGACGATCACAAAAGAAAAAGCCTATAAAGATTTTCCTCTCTCTTTTCATAGCGGCGAAACGGCAGATGTGAGGAAACCTGACGGCAAGCTGTTTGCCGAGGCTGCTGTTCCGGTGATTTGGACCGATGGACAAGTCGTGTCTCTTCAGCTGGTTGAAAGATTGGAGAACACAGAAGAGAGTCTGTTTCTGCTGAAAATCATCTTAATCGCTGCAAGTGCTGCTGTCTGCATTGCTTCTTTTTTTGCAGGCAGCTTGCTAGCCCGCCGAATCATCAATCCGATCAGACGTTTAATGATCACAATGAAAGACATACAGCGAGACAAAGAATTTAAAACGATTTCTTTAGAAGGACAGTCCAACGATGAATTGTATCAAATGGGGCTGACATTTAATGAAATGGCAATGATGCTGAAGGAGCACTATGATAAACAGCAGCAATTTATTCAAGATGCTTCACACGAATTGAAAACCCCGCTCACTATTATAGAAAGCTACAGCAGCCTGATGAAGCGGTGGGGTGCAAAAAAGCCGGAGGTGCTTGAGGAGTCGATAGAAGCCATTCACTCAGAAGCGGTGCATATGAAAAAACTGACCAATCAGCTTTTGGCGCTGGCCAAAAGCCATCAAGGACTCGAGGTTGATCTGAAAACAATCGATCTGATTAAAGCGGCGCGCGCGGTTATGCAAACGCTCCAGTCCGTTTATCAGCGTGACATATTGCTTGAAACAGATAAAGAGAGCCTGCTTGTAAAGGCAGATGAAGAACGCATCAAGCAGCTGTTGACCATTTTGCTTGATAATGCAATAAAGTATAGTGAAAAGCCTATTGAGATGTCAGCCGGAACGAGGAATGGACGGCCATTTCTATCAGTGAGGGATGAAGGCATCGGAATACCTGAGGAGCATATCCCGCATTTGTTCGAACGGTTCTACCGGGCAGATGAGGCACGAAACAGAAAAACAGGCGGAACAGGTTTAGGCCTTTCCATTGCCAAGCAAATCGCTGATGAGCATGGCATTGAGCTGTCTGTCAAAAGCAAGCCGGGACAAGGAACAGCTGTCACCATGCAATTCAGCGAACAGAATGGGGGAGGCCGATGACTAAAACAATAAAAACAGTATCTTTTGCTGCAGCAGCCATTTTAGTTGTCATCATCTGTACGTTTCTCATCATTCGGCAAACCCATGAGAACGTATTGTCAAAGGAGACTGTCGTAAAAAAAGTCGAAGCCTCTTATGAAGGCAAGGTCACGAAAGCAACACAATCAAAGGATAAAAAAACATATGATATAACCCTTGAAAATCCAAAGGGAACTTACTTTGTAAAAGCAGACGCAATATCGGCTGACATTCTTTCAATGAATAGAGTAAAAGCAGTGAATCCATCTGCCATGACAGAAAAAGAAGCCGAGCATCTCGCGCTTGAGCGGGTGCCGGGAACGGTCAAAAAACAAACACGGCAAAGTCAAGTTGCCACTTATACCATACAAAAAGAAGACGGGAAAACATACGAAGTGAAGGTAGACATGCAGGCAAAAACAGTCTTGTCTGCCGATCAAATCAGCAGCAAAGATCAACAAAAAACGCCGATTACGAAAAAAGAAGCCAAAACAATTGCAGAGCGAAAAACGGGCGGAACAGCGGATGACGCAGATCTCGAAGAAAGTGAGGGCACTCTCATCTTTGAAGTAGACGTTGATCTTCCTGATAATAAGGAAGCGACAGTGAAAATCAATGCCTACACAGGAAAGGTAGCTAACATTGTGTATGAAGACTGACGGTTTCTCATCAAATTCTCATCTTGCTCTCGTTTTCCTTTCATGTTGAGTGTGTAAACTGTACTCATACAAAACAAAGGAGGACTCACAAATGCTCAAGAAAAAATGGATGGTCGGTCTTTTAGCAGGGTGCCTAGCGGCCGGAGGATTCAGCTACAACGCGTTTGCCAAAGAAAACAATGAAAACAGACAGGCTTCTTCTAAGACGGGTGCACTCACTGAACAAGAAGCAGAAGCAATTGCTAAAACAGTTGTTGACGGCACAGTAGAAGACATTGACAGAGACCTTTACAACGGCAAAGAAGTCTATGAAGTGGAGATTGAAAAAGAAGGTGAAGACTACGACGTTTATGTAGATATTCATACAAAACAAGCGCTTAATGACCCGCTAAAGGAGAAAGCAGAACAAGTCGCCATAACCAAAGAAGAAGCTGAAGAAATTGCTTTAAAGCAAACAGGCGGAACCGTAACAGAAAGTAAGCTTGACGAAGATGACGGTGCTTACATCTATGAAATGGAAATCCAAACGAAACAAGGAACTGAGACAGAATTTGAAATTTCCGCAAAAGATGGACGCATTATCAAACAGGAGATAGATGACTAATCAAAACCCCCGCTGCAGCGGGGGTTTTTCATGATAAGAAACCTTCTTTTGGACAATCTAAGTAGAAAAGGAGGCGAAACGCATGGAAAAGAAAGAGGAGCAATACATCAATCAGGCTGAATATGTCCCTCATCCGACGAAGGAAGGAGAGTATGCCTTATTTCTTCATGAAACGTATCATTTGCTTTCTGAAGATGACGAGACACAAACAACAGAATAAGGGCTTAGGCCCTTGTTTTGTTCCGTAATTGTGATGTAAGCGTATTTATTACTTTTTTGAGTTGACACAGCTTGTTTTTTTCTGTAATCTCAGTGTGTCAATTCAATTAGGAACTTCGTTAGGTGAGGCTCCTGTATGGAGATACGCTGCTGCCCAAAAATGTCCAAAGACGCCAATGGGTCAACAGAAATCATCGACATAAGGTGATTTTTAATGCAGCTGGATGCTTGTCCTATGCCATACAGTGCTAAAGCTCTACGATTGAAGGCGCCCGCACGCTTTTTTTTGCCGTGCTTCTTTCACCTTCAATCCCGAAGGCTTTTTTTATGCCTTTAAAACGAAACCAATCAAAGGAGGTGCGGAGTATGGATTCTCCCCATTCGAGTCAATCTGAAGAAGTACCCATATACTATGACAGCAAGACAATTGATTACACGATGAGGAGACGAACTGCCGCACCTTCTGGCGAGGCCGGCACGTCTCCGTAGAGGAGGTACGAGTCCCGATGGTTCAAAACATGACCTATGACGAACTCATTTTACGCATCATTATTTTACTGCGAGACGGGAAAATCAGGGATTTCAGAAGTGTTATTGATGAGCTTCAGCCCTATGACATGGCATTTATTTTTAAAGAAATGCCGGAAAAACACCGCGCCCGCTATTTATCTTATTTAACTGTAGACGATATCACTGATATGATCGGGGAGCTGGAACGCGAATTTCAGCTTGTCGTCTTAAATAAAGTCGGAAAAACAAAAGCAACACTGGCGATGAACAAAATGGACAACGATGACCTCGCTCAATTGCTTGAAGAAATGGACGAAGAACTGAAGGAACAGCTTTTGTCCAGCATGGAAGCGTCAGAGTCAAAAGCTGTACAGCTCTTAATGAATTACCCGGCTGATTCAGCGGGACGCATGATGACAAACCGGTATGTGTGGATTCCTCAGCATTACACGGTAAAAGACGCGGTCGTCAAACTGAAAAGCTTCGCTGAAATAGCTGAATCGATCAACTACTTATATGTTATTAATGAAAGCAAACAGCTGGTTGGGGTTCTTTCCTACCGCGATTTGATTCTGGGTGAACCTGAAGAAAAGGTGCAGGATTTAATGTTTACCCGCGTCATATCAGCAGATGCTCTTCAGGACCAGGAAGAAGTTGCCCGCCTGATTGAACGTTACGATTTTTTGGCAATACCGGTTGTAGAAGAAAACAACGTGCTTGTCGGCATTGTGACAGTCGATGATATTATCGACGTCGTTATTCGTGAAGCTGATGAGGATTACGAAAAATTTGCCGCTTCCGGTAAAGACATCACCTTTGACACAAAAGCTTACGTGGCGGCATACCGGCGCCTGCCATGGCTAATCTTACTCTTGTTTATCGGACTGATTTCAGGAAGCATTATCAGCTATTTTGAAGATGCGCTGAAGCAGGTTGTAGCGCTTGCGTTTTTCATGCCGATGGTGTCAGGGATGACAGGAAATACGGGAACACAATCTCTTGCGGTTGTCATCAGAGGTTTGTCTAAAGAAGAAATGAACAAAAAAACGATTGTGCGCCTGATCTTCCGGGAGTTCAGAACAAGTATTTTTATCGGAGCGGTTTGTTCTGTGCTGATTGCGATTGTCTCCATCATATGGCAGGGGAATGCGCTTTTGGGATTTGTTGTCGCCTCTTCGCTGTTCTTAACCTTAATCATCGGCACGATGTCAGGAACGATTATCCCTATTATTTTGCACAAACTGAAAGTGGACCCGGCGATTGCTTCTGGACCGCTGATTACAACGTTAAACGATATTTTATCTTTATTAATCTACTTTGGCATTGCCACTGCATTCATTCACTCATTATAAACGTAAAAAGTCCGTCTCAACTGCGAGCCGGACTTTTATTATTTAACGGTTTTTGTACCGAAAGTGAGCATTAAGCTGCCCCTCCAGCATTTTTTTCCGCACTTGCGGATCGTTTTTTAACATCTGTTCTTTTTTGCGCATATCCTTTAAAATCTCTGCCGTCTGTACGCCGTCTTCACGCTTATTGGCGATATCCATCAGCCGCTCCACATCGGCAAAGGAGTATTTTCTTGTCCCCCTTGAAGAACGCTGCGGGTAAATGAGCTTTCGTTCCTCATAATACCTGATCTGTCTTACGGACAATCCTGTCAATTCACTCACAATTCCGATTGAAATCACTTTTTTGTCTTTATAAGAATGATCTTCTGTGGTCATTTTTCCACCCCTGGATGTCTTTTGATAATAGTATATAAAAAACAAAGAGAAAAAACCTGACGCTTGTCATATTTTCTAACATCAAATAGAAGATTTTTGAAAAAATACGGAAGAAAAATTAACAAGAATAATGCGTAACACCCAAGCGCGTTTTATCCTTTATGTAACGAATCAAACGAGGAGGAAGGATAATCATGGAGGAAGAAAAGGCGGTCTCACTGGCAAAAGAAATTATAGAGTTGGATATCAAGCGTGATGAAATGCTGGAGACGTTTATGCAGCTTGCCGGAGAACAGGCTTTTCAATTATTAAGATCGGTTCAAAACGGACAATACCGAAAATCTTCGTAAACATAAATTCTTTACATTAGATTCATACCACGTTCATTTAAAAAGAGTATCTTTTGTATAGGATACCTCAAAATGAAGGAGGACGCTATGAGTAATTTATTGAAATCCGCTTTAGAAAAAGAACGACGCCATTATTCTGAAAAACTCTATCAGATTGGGGTTTATAATAAAGAGGTCATGAACAAAATGACGATTTCTGAGCTTCGGAAAGAATACGCTTATTTCTTTCGAAGCATTACAAATCATAAAAATTATCCTTATACAAGATAATGTATAAGGATTTTTTTGCTTTTAGAAGGAATTTCTCGAATTATAGCGAATACGTATAGTAAGGGACTGAACTCTTATTATATGTAAGGGTTTTCATTATTTTTTTATAAAAATCCTATATACGAGGTAGATATGATGAGATTATCGTTTAACGAAGAAGAAGTTGAGCGTGCGATGAATTTGTACAGAGTTTTTGCAAGGGCTTTCAAAAGTGTGTCCGAACATAGTATCCGTGATAGCAAAGAGCACGGTTTTAATCCCACTGAATTTGCTGTACTGGAGCTCCTGTACACAAGAGGCCCGCAAAAATTACAGCAAATTGGGTCGAGACTTCTGCTTGTAAGCGGAAACGTCACATATGTTATTGACAAACTAGAAAGAAACGGGTTTTTAGTAAGGGAGCAGGACCCGAAAGATAAACGCTCTGTTTACGCACATTTAACTGACAAGGGAAATGAGTATTTGGATAAAATTTATCCGATTCATGCACTGCGTATTGCGAGAGCGTTTTCAGGCCTTTCGCCTGATGAACAGGACCAGCTGATCGTCCTGCTCAAGAAAGCAGGCATACACAGCCAGCATTTGCTGTTTCGTTAACTATTCTACACTCTCTATTTCAGGAGAGTGTTTTTTTGTTTCCATATGATTCTTTTTAAAACATCTTCAATCTTCCTATCAGACATTTCGCCAAGGTATCCATTGACGTGTTTTTTATACTCCTTCATCTGTTCGTTCGATTGAAAAAATGCCGCGATATACTCTTCTGCTTTCTGCATGTCCCAGTTTCTCATATCTGTGACGAGCTTCCTTTCATGTAGAAGGTTTAAATTCATTTCCTCCTGTCCCGGCAGTGCATGATAAATAAATACCGGAAGCCGTTTCTGTAAGCATTCACTGATGGTCACGCCTCCGGGTTTAGTCATGATGCCTGTCGCCTGTTCGTACAAACGGTTCATCTCTGCTTTGCTGTGAAGGTAAGGAATCGCCTCAATCAAGGGGTGGTGTAAACTTTTGACATAGGAGTAGAGCTTTTCGTTTCTGCCGCATAATATTTTGTATAAGATCTTTCCGCCTGGCGACAGTTCCTGCACCCATTTTAAAATCCCACCGACCCCCATGCTGCCCCCTGTGATGATGATGGTATATGGCGGGTGGTGCTGCAAGGTATCTGCTGATTCCATTTCAAAATTTCGGTGAACTGGAATGCCGGTCAAGTATATGTTGTTCTGATCGATCCCCTCTGATATTAGCTGCTTCTTTACTTCCGTGCTCGGAACAAAATGGTAATCAATGTTCTTCCGTCCCCATAATTGATTCACGAAAAAATCAGTGTATACATTCACAACCGTCAGATTCGGATATTCAGGCTTTAATCGGTTCAGCAGATAAGAAGGCAGCGCATGTGTGCAGAAGGCGATATCAGGCTGTTTTTCTTGGAGGATGTGCCTCATTTGCTGTGTGAACAGCCATTCGTACATGAAATAGCGTTTGTCATGCTGAAATTCTCCGCAGGCGAGGAGCCTGTAAATGCCGCTGTACGTTTTCGGGAAATATTGAATCCATTTTAAATAAGCCACGGAGGACAATTTTTCTAACCGTCTATACGCATGTGAAAAGATATCAATCTTTTCAGCTGCCAGCCCTTGAGACTCTAATTCAGCCTGCAATGCATCAGCCACATGATGATGGCCGGTGGAAATGCTTAAAAAAGGAAAAATGAGAATGTTTTTCATGACAGTCCTCCTAAAAAAATATGGCAACTATATTTTGAGGAGAACGTTCACAAAATATAAGGGTGTTTTTGATCATAAGGAAGGTGAAAAGATGAAAACCTGTTTCCTTTCCATATGGAGAGTGGTTGACCCGATTTATTTCTTTTTTTCAAGGCTGACCTTGGTTGACAAAGATCGTAAAAGCGTCTTTCGAGTCAGGCTGACGAAGTATAAAGGACATCATGTCGTGCTTAGCGATGGAACGCATATTAGAAAAAATGATGTGCTCGTTAAAATTCATCTGCACAATATTAAGCTGATAAGAGAACTGCAAAGCATTGAGAGCGCAGTCAGAAAAGGAATCATTATTTATCAGAAAGTATATCAATCGATGCCGCTTCTTCTTGACTATATCAACAATCATAAAAAAAGCGAGAAAATCAAAGGAATCATTGGGATTACAATGCTTGACAAAGGTGTGGAAAGGCTCGGCTTTGATGTGATCACCCCGGTGAACCCTTTTTACAGATGCTTTAAAAAAGTGTCCCATGTGCCGATTTTATATTTGACTTCAAAGCCTGTGAGCTTGCGGCATTTACCGAATTCATCCTATTTGTTTATCTCAAAAGAAAAGCTGCAGAAAACCTATCAAAAAAAAGACTGATGCCTCGGTCAGCACAGTCTTTTTTGATTAAATCTGATGAAATGTTACTTCAGGGCGGCTTCCGACACGGATATTTACGCCGGTTTGTCCCAAGCCTTCGCTGATATAAAATGGTTTATCGTGATGATAATGAAGGCCTTTAATCATGTTCATTCGTACGAGCTTGCCCATTTTTATCAAATGATACGGTTTTGGCCAGTGAATTTGCCCGCCGTGAAAATGCCCTGACAGCAGGTAATCATAATGAACATCTTTCATATCCAGAATAATATTTGGGTCATGTGTTAAGACAAGATGATAGCCATTTTCCAGACTTTGATAAGAGCCGGTGATATTACTCCGATTCGTACTGTAATCATCAATGCCGATAATATTGACTGGCCCTGCAGCCGTCTCGATTCGAACATGTTCATTTTGCAGCGTGATACAGCCGTTTTCCTCTAAAACTCGCTTCAATCTCCGAAAGTCCTCTTCTTTCAATACATAATCGTGGTTACCGAACACCGCGTACATTCCATATGCAGGCTTCAGCTTTTGCAAGGCGTTCAAGTAACCTGCCAGCTTCGGAATATTACGTTTCCGATCAAGAAAATCCCCGGTAAGAGCAATGATGTCCACAGGCTGATCTTTTGTTAAATGATACAGCTCCTCAGGTGAGACTGAAATGTTTTCCAAGTGAAGATCTGATAAATGAAGGATATTTAATTTTTTTCTGGCTGGAAGGCCGTCTTTTTGGTCGATTGAAATGGTGTTGACTTTCACATCTTTTGTATTGCGGTTCGCTTTATATAGAAATGGCACAAATACGAGTATGGCCAATGAAAGTAAGATTGTAAACAAAATATATCCCCTCCCTTCTATCAGTATAGTAAGTGATCAAGCCCTATGGATAGCGGGAATTAATGGGTAGAGACAGGTTGAAAAACGGATTGTCATATGATGAATGATTTGGAAGGGAAAAGGGATAATAAATTTTGACACATGAGGCAGAACATGCCGACGGAGTCAGAATAACAAATGGATGTGTAAGCAATGTTACGATTGATGAGACAACAAAAAAAAGAAACATATTATCTCTGGATCGCATTATTTCTTCTTTTATTGTATGTATCCCCGCTTTTTATTTTAAAGGAAGATGCCCATATCCGGGTCCACGATAATTTAGATTCCAACATCGCTTGGTACAAGGTTCTGGCCGATAGCGGAGAAATCGTCGGCAAGGTTGACGCTGCCATTCCGCAAATCATTAACGGGCTGCCCCGGGATGCCTTTGGCACCGAGTGGAGCGGAATTGTTTGGCTCCATGCTTTCTTTTCTTCCATGACCGCCTATGCAATAAGCCAGACGGTTACAAGAGTTGTCGCTTTTTTTGGAATGTATGTGCTGCTGAAGAAACATATAATCCCGGAACCAAAAGCGGCTTTCATCCGAATTGGCGTATCGCTTGCATTTGCCTTAACACCGTTCTGGCCTTCGGGAATGCTGAGTACGCTTGGGTACCCTTTGGCACTGTGGGCTTTTTTAAATATCCGAAAAGGGGATATCTCATGGAGAGAGTGGCTGACGCTGGGCTTGCTCCCTCTATACTCAAGCTTTGTTCTAGGCTTCTTCTTTTTCCTGGCAGGGATGGCGTGTTTTTGGCTGTATGATGCCATTACAAAAAGAAGATGGAATTTGATGTTCTTAGGCAGTATTGCATTTATGACGAGTATCTATCTTTTCGTTGAATATCGGCTTGTCTATTCGATGCTGTTTGAGCATGCGCCGATGCATCGTATCGAATTTATCTCATCCAGGCATGACGTTTGGCATTCTCTTCGGCTATCCGTAAAAAACTTTGTCTATGGCCATAATCATGTGATGACCGTTCATACCGTTGTCATCCTCCCGATCCTGCTGGTCGTATTTGCTGCTCTGCTGTTTAAACGAAATCGGACAAAGCCAGAAAATGTTTATCTGTTTTTATGTGTGCTTAATTATGGATTGTCATTATGGTATGCGTTTTGGTTCAACAAAATTTGGGCTGTTCCAAAGCAGAAATTTGCCTTTTTAGCAGAATTTAATTTTGCCCGTTTTCATTTTCTTCGGCCGCTTGTTATATACGTGAGCTTTGCGCTTGCTTTATATCTCATTTGGCGGATGGGGAAAGGATGGAAATGGCTTGTGTACGCCGCAGTTACTGCACAGCTAATGGTGTTGGCGCCTTTTAATGAAGAATATACGTATGGCGTTCATTACAACGCGCCGACATTCAAGGAGTTTTATGCATCGGAGCAATTCAAAGAGATTAAGGAATATATCGGACGTCCGCAGGATTCGTACAGGGTGGCGAGCATCGGACTCCATCCGTCTATCGCCCAATATAACGGGTTTTATACGTTAGATACGTATAACAATCTGTATCCGCTTTCATATAAATATGAATTTAGGAAAATCATCGAAAAAGAGCTGGAAAAAAATTCTCGGCTGAAACAATACTTTGATGAATGGGGCAGCCGCTGCTACCTTTTTGTCGATGAACTCGGTAAACGATATGATTTCAAAAAGAACTCGAAGAAAACGATCAACAACCTTCAATTAAATACAGATGTATTTAAAAAAATGGGCGGACGGTACATTTTTTCTTCAGTTCCGATCATGAATGCTGAACAAAACCATCTCGCGCTCGTAAAGACGTTTGACCATAAAGATTCCGCCTGGCGCATTTATTTATATGAAACAAGATAAGGAGGATATCGATTGAAACAGTCACAGCCAGTATTAACCATCGTCGTCCCGTGTTTCAATGAAGAGGAAGTGTTTCAAGAAACAAGCCATCAGCTGACAGAGGTTGTAGATGATTTAATTGAAGAAAAATTAATTGCTGAAGACAGTAAAATTCTGTTTGTCGATGATGGCAGCAAAGACCGCACTTGGGCTTTGATTGCTATGGAGAGCATAAGAAACAAGAAGGTTACCGGCTTAAAATTAGCCTGCAATGTCGGCCACCAAAAAGCGCTTTTAGCCGGATTGCATAAAGCGAAGAATAGGTCAGACTGCGTCATTTCGATCGATGCTGATCTTCAGGACGACATCTCTGTGATCCGGGATTTTCTGCTGAAATATCATGAGGGCTGCGAGATCGTTTACGGTGTACGCCGGAGCAGAAAAACCGATACCTTTTTCAAGCGCACGACCGCGTTAGGGTTTTATCGTCTCATGAATAAGCTTGGGATTAAATTAATTTATAATCATGCTGATTTTCGTTTAATGAATAAAAGGTCCCTTGAAGAGCTTGAGCGTTATCCGGAAGCGAATCTGTTTTTAAGAGGTATTGTCCCCATGATCGGCTTTAAATCGGCCGAAGTTTTGTATGACCGCAAGGAACGCTTTGCCGGCAAAACGAAATATCCGCTGAAAAAGATGCTATCCTTCGCTTTTAACGGGATTACTTCATTCAGTGTCGCACCAATTCGATTCTTTACGCTTTTAGGATTTGTTTTGTTTTTCCTCAGCGCTGTGGCAGGGGTTGGCGCGTTTATTCAAAAGCTGCTCGGCCATACGAATGCAGGCTGGGCGTCTCTCATCATATCCATTTGGTTTTTGGGCGGGCTGCAATTGATGGGAATTGGCATCATCGGAGAGTATATTGGAACGATTTTTTCTGAAGTGAAAAGACGGCCGAAATACGCGATTGATATTGATTTGTATAATGAGCAGCTGAGCCCGCTTCAGCGCCAGGAAAAAGAGCGGTTAGAAAAAAAGTACAGTTAAACACGGAAAGAGCTGACTTCATTAGTCAGCTCTTTTTCTTCAACTGATGTAATATGGCGCTAAGCGGTTCGTCTTGCGGGTTGCGGTAAAAATCAAAAAATGGGCAGCCCTGCTTTTTAATTCGATCGATGACCGTATCAATTGTAAACAGAGCGGGTGTTAAAGATGATTGCACCTCATGCCAGTAGAGAGGGGCTGCGACAGTCCCAAGCTCATTTCCTCTCGTCGAATAAGGACAGATAATCGTTTTTCCTTCTGCATGCTGCAAATAATCAAGATACAATTTGCCGTGTCTGTTTTTAATCAAGCGTTCAGTGGTAAATAGCTCGGGAAATGCATTGGTGCAGTACTCTGCGATCAGCTGCGTAAAGTGGCGTGTTTCTTCATACGTAAATGCCTCGGGAGACAAGGGAATATAAAGCTGGATGCCTTTGTTGCCGGACAGCTTCGGGTACGATGTGATGCCAAAGGAATCCAACAGCCGCTTCAGTTCATTTGCGGCCTGCACGGCCATAAGAAAGTTATCTCGCGAAGGCGGGTCTAAATCAATGACAATCTCAGCCGGACGCCTGCTTTTAATGGTTTGAAAAGGAACGTGAAACTCCAAAGCAAGCTGGTTGCAAAGCCATAGCAATGTAGACATATCCTCACAGACAATATGTTCATGGCTCCCATCATAGAAAGATTGAACAAAATCCGGCGCATAGTCCGGCTTGTTTTTTTGGAAAAATGATTCGCTCCTAGATCCATGCGGATAGCGGATGACGGTGACAGCCCGGTTTTTCAGAAATGGGAGCAGATAGTCACTGACTTCAATCATATACTGAATAAAATCTTCTTTTGTTTTTTTATTCTTTTCAAATATGATTTTATCCAGGCTTGTGAACTGGAGCTTTGGGTGAACCGGTTTGGAGTGTCGTATGACTTGCGCATATGTGCATTCGGTCCAGTCCATTTGGAATTCGAAACCGATAAACGATACCTCTCTTAATGTGCCTTGGAGAATTGTTAAGTATTGAACAGCTGCACAAATCGAAGGTTCAAGCGTAAATTCGCCTGAGGGTGTTTGCTGTCCGTGCTGTTCCATAATCTCGCGTATAGCGCTTTTTTCCTCATCGCGCATTCCGTGCGAGACAGAGGCAATCGGTGTCATTATCCCGTTTTTTAACACAGATACCGTCAGAAACCCGTTGTTAGGGTTGAACCCTGTTATGCAAACATAAGCTTGTTTAAAGTTTTTATATTTGAGCCAATCGGACGACCGCTTCTTTTCAAGCCATTTGCTGTTTGTTTTCTTCGCTACAATTCCTTCTCCGTCATATTTTATTACCATCTCCCAGAGTTGATCAAAATGATCATAACAGGGAATGGATTGAATGGTTTCTTTTGCGTAAGGATCTGGAGATGCAGGAAGCTTTGCTGCGGATATGAGTTCACGCAGAGATTTTTTGCGGTCCAAATACGAAAGAAGCGTTACATCTTCTCCGCTTCGCTCTAACAAATCAAAGGCGAGAAAGCAGCACGGCCGCGCGTTTGCCGATTCCTGAATCTTGTCTGGCCTTTTCAAACGCCCCCGCACTTGAAGGTGTTCAAAATCTGCACGACAAGGATTCACCAAACATACGATTTCACCATCAAGTGTCAGCGGAAGCTCTTTTTCCATGTGCTGAAAGGCAGTTTTGGCGAATTGTGTGATTTCAGGGAAGGTGCTGCTGAGCTCCACACCATTTCTGCTGGTTAAGGTCACACCTGAAGAATGGATGCGGAGAATACAGCGGTACCCATCATATTTTACTTCGTAACGCCATTCTGCTCCGATTGGCGGTGACGAAGTTAAGACCGGCTGCATGGTAAACGCCATGGGCTATGACGTGCCGGAGGCTTTTTTTCTAGTTGTTTTTTGTTTTTTATCTCCGGCTCCTTTCGGTTCAGCGGCTTGTGCAGGTGCGGCAGCCGGTGTCTCCCGGTTCGGCCTTCTGGTTCTGTCAATGCTGGCTTGCAGAGCGCTTACCAGGTCAATGACATCTTCACGAGGTGGCGCTTTATCAGGAGTGACGGCCGTTTCTTTATTTTCTAGCTTGTCGTTGACTCTTTGCAGCAGCGCCTGTCGGTACGTGTCTTCATATTTCTTAGGCTCAAACTCAGCAGTCAGTTCATCTATTAAAGTGATAGCGGTTTGCAGTTCCTTATCGTTTACATTCGATTGATCAGGTACACCTGGGACATGAGCGGCGCTTCTGACCTCATCCGGATAATGGATAGACTCCATGACGATACAATTTTCATAAACGCGGAGAATCGCCAGCTGCTGCTTTGACCTGATTGTCATATTGGCGATACCGATCTTTCCGGTTGAGCGCAGCGCCTCACGCAGCAGGGTATAGGCCTTTGTCCCATTATCCCCGGGGCCGACAAAGTAGGAGCGGTTAAAATAAATCGGATCAATTTCCTGAAGCTGAACAAAGTCAACAATCTCAACTGCTTTCTCCTCATGCTCCTGTTTTAAGCTTTTTAAATCTTCGTCTGTCAGCACTACATATTTCCCTTTTACATATTCATATCCCTTCACAATTTCATCAGGACTAAGAGTTTTTTCGCAATTTGTGCAAACTTTCTCGTATTTGATTGGTGCGTGATCCTCTTTATGGAGGCTGCGCAGTTTAATATCTTTATCTTCTGTGGCCGCATATAGCTTGATGGGGATGTTTACTAATCCGAAGCTGATCGATCCCTTCCACATTGTATGCATATCGATAAACCCCTTTTTTTCTTTAGTGTGAAGAGAAGGAGTACGATTCATGTGTAGTAACTTATGGGTGAAAAAAAGCCGGCGCTGTTATTGCGACGGCTGTTCAATAATGAATTGTTCGAATTGTTCCGGAGGTATTGGCCTGCTGAAAAAGAAGCCCTGCAAATGGTCACAGCCTTTTTCATATAGAAGCTGCTTTTGAGCTGCATTTTCCACACCTTCGGCAATCACCTGTAAAGACAGCTGATGCCCCATGGCAATAATAGCTCCGGTAATTTGCTCTGATTTAGGATGGGTCTGAATATCGTCAATAAATGATTTGTCAATCTTCAGCCTGTGAATCGGGAAGTCCTTCAAATAGCTAAGGGAGCTGTGACCAGTACCGAAATCGTCAATACTGATTCTGATTCCTAATTCTGTAAGGGATGACAAAACCTTTTTGGAGTGATCGAGATTGTCCATTGTCATGCTTTCCGTCACCTCCACTTCAAGAAGCTGCGGAGGAAGCTGGTATTTATTAAGCGTATCCTTGATGAGGGGAATCAGATCTTCGGATTGGAACTGTCTGGCGGAAATATTAATGGCGACAGAAAGATCATAGCCTTTGTCGTGCCAAATCCTTGCCTGCTTGCATGCTTCATCTATAATCCACTTTCCGATATCAATAATAAGTCCCGTTTCTTCTGCGACACCGATGAATTCTCCGGGCGGACGCAGTTGCCCGTCTGGTGTCACAAGGCGTATCAGTGCTTCTGCTCCTGTCATTTTTTGTTTTTTTACACTGAATTGCGGCTGATAATGCAAGACAAATCTATCGTTTTCGATTGCTTCTCTGAGTACCATCTCTTGGTTAAGCTTGACGGTTTCTTTGTTGCCAATTGAAAAAGAATAGTATCTGTATTTGCTTTTGTTTCGTTCTTTAGCCGCATACATCGCCATATCAGCCTTTTTCATCAATTCAAGGCCATCAGTCCCGTCTTTTGGAGATATCGCAATCCCGATACTGACAGATGTGACAAGGATGTGATCTTGAATTTTAAAAGGTTTTTTGAATTTTTGGATAATTTTTCTTGCTAAAACATCTGCTTCGCCTGTTCCTGTATTGGCGTCTGTCAATATAATAATAAATTCATCACCGCCAAGACGGGCGATAAATCCGTTATCAGGGACTACAGATGACAGGCGTTTAGCTGCAAACTGAAGCAGTTGATCACCGACATTATGCCCTAATGCATCGTTAATCACTTTAAACCGGTTTAAGTCGAGAAAGAATACAACGGTGTTATAATGCAAGGAATGCTCGCGATGCAGCACCTTTGTTAGATGAGAGATGGCATGCCTTCTGTTAGGTAAGTCTGTAAGCGAATCATAATGAGCCATTCTATGGATTTCTTTTTCTGCTTTGTACTGCTTCGTCATGTCTTTGCAAATGACATAAATGCTGTCTAGTTCCTGATTGACCTCAACAGGTATAAGCGTAATATTTAAGTGAAACTGGCCTTTTTCAGTGATAAGATCGCTATCGCTGTTCATCGCTTGTTTATCTTTTTTAACTTGCTCAAAAAGGCGCTTAATCTTCTGTGATGTGTAATTCCTCCAGTCATGCATGCTGAAGCCAAATTTGCTGATCAATTCTTCACCAGCGTGATTGGAAGATATTATGTCTCCTTCTAATGATAAAATAAAGATTGCATCAATATTGTGGACGATTAAAGACTGAAATCGCTGTTCGTTATCCTTTATGCGTTCGCTCTGTTTAATAAACTTTCGATCTGCATGGGAACTGAATAACAATAACGTTTGGATACAAAAAATAATTAAAGTAACAAAAATTGACCAATGAAACGTTTGCACCTCCATATGGCTTCCGGGCGGAGCCATGTCCTTATGGAAAGTTGCCGCAAGCATCCCTGTGTAGTGCATGCCCGAAATCCCAATGCCCATTACAATTGAACTGACGACTTTATAGAATATAAGATGCTCAGAATGTTTTTTTACGGCCAAGTCAAAGAATATTTTTAACGAGACGAAAGAGGCTGCAATCGCAATGATAATTGAAGCTGTAAATAAAATCGGTTCGTAAATAATCATTACCCGGGAAATGGCAGACATTCCGATATAGTGCATAGAAGCAATAGATGCGCCAAGCACAACTGATCCGGTAAGCAGTCTGTAATATGTAAGAATGTGCCGGCTGACAAAATATAATGACACAAATGATCCCGAAACAGATGCGCCAATGGCTGCCATTAAAGGCATGAATTCATATTCCATCGGCATTTCCATATGGACCGCCATCATCCCTACAAAATGCATTGACCAAATACCGAATCCCATAATAAGTGAGCCGCCGATCAGCCAAATTTTACTTTTTAAGCCTGTATTGATGGTGACTTTCCTTGAAAGTTCAAGGGAAATATACGAGGCGGTACAGGCGATAAGAAAAGATAAACATATGAGCGTCGTATTATATGTAACGTGTATTTCCAAATGGAGATTCCCCCCGTATCGTGTGTTCCAGTCTTGTTGACTCTCTTTATTATCGGCTGCTTAACCGCAGAGTTTCAGCCTTCAAAACGATAGAAATACGAGGGAGATCTATTTTTAGTTCAACTGACCGTGAAAAATGTGTTAAAATCATCTTGACGTTTTCCAAAAAAACAAAAATGTATGATACATAAACATGAAACAAGGGAGTTGGTGGCTATCGAAGAGCTGGTTATGTCATGGATAGAAGCATTTAAAAGCTTATCTTATTTTGGAATATTTCTAGCGCTCAGTATTGAGTTTATCCCGGCCGAAGTCGTCTTGCCGCTTGCGGGCTATTGGGTATCTAAAGGCGATATGACACTTGCCGGCGTTGTTTTGGCAGGATCGCTTGGGGGAGTGGCCGGTCCGCTTACGCTGTATTGGATAGGCCGGTACGGAGGAAGGCCGTTTCTTGAACGTTTTGGGAAGTATCTCTTTATTAAACCTGAAGCGCTTGATAAGTCAGATGAATTTTTCAAAAAACATGGAGGCTTTGTCGCCTTCAGCGGCCGTTTCTTGCCTGGCATCAGGACATTGATTTCCATACCGTGCGGAATTGCAAAAATGAATGTTTGGGTGTTTTCGCTTTATACATTCATTGCTATGCTTCCGATTACATTTGTATATGTTTATCTCGGTGTGAAGCTCGGTGAAAATTGGAAGGAAGTCGGCTCTATTCTTGATCAATATATGCTTCCGATCGGGATAGCCATTTTGGCGCTTTTCCTGCTCTACTTACTGATGAAAAAGAGGAAGAAACGCACGCACTCCGAACAATTATCTGTATTTTTGAAAAATAAACGTTGACAAATCATTGCGCTGCGCATATCATTGACGTATAAAATCATATTTCTTGAAATCCCAAAGGGGAGTAGCGTCCGGAATGTATTCCGGAAACAAAGTCGTCATTTCATGGATTGTATCCATCGGCTTTGTTGGCATGCCTGAATTCATGTCTAGCAAGACCTTTGCCTTATGTCGGCAAAGGTCTTTTTTGCATGGTCCGGCCGGCATAAGATCGGATGAAGAGAAAGAAAACAACTTTTTTGGGAGGGTATCATTTATGGATGCAGCATTATTATTAGAGTATGGTTGGGTTCTTCTCGTCTTGATCGGGCTGGAAGGGATTTTAGCCGCCGATAACGCGCTGGTTATGGCGGTAATGGTAAAACATTTGCCGGAGGAAAAAAGAAAAAAAGCGTTATTTTATGGATTGGCAGGGGCTTTTGTTCTGCGATTTGGCTCTTTATTCGCCATTTCATTTTTGGTCAACGTATGGCAGGTTCAAGCGATTGGCGCGATCTATTTGCTGTATATCTCAGCAAGCCACTTATTGAAAAGATATGTATTTAAGAAAGAAGACACACATAAAGAGACGAAGCAAAGCGGTTTTTGGCCGACTGTTTTAAAAGTTGAACTGGCAGATATCGCGTTTGCTGTTGATTCCATCTTAGCAGCAGTAGCGCTGGCGGTTACACTTCCTGGGACATCACTCCCGAAGATCGGCGGACTTGACGGAGGACAATTTCTCGTCATTTTGGCCGGCGGTATCATCGGACTGGTGATCATGCGGTTTGCGGCTTCCATGTTTGTGAAGTTATTAAAGGAACGTCCAAGCCTAGAAACAGCAGCCTTTGTGATTGTCGGCTGGGTCGGAGTGAAGCTTGCTTTATATACGCTTGCCCATCGCGACATAGCGGTTGTTTCTGAGCACTTTATCCATTCTGGAACATGGAAACTGATATTCTGGGGTGTCTTAGCAGCAATCGCGGTTTGCGGCTGGTTTATGTCAGGTGGGAAAAAACAGCCGGAGGGCGCACAAAACGAACAAAAAAACAGCACCCGTGAACGGGCGTAATCTGAAAGACTCTGCTTAAAAGCAGAGTCTTTTTGTGTTTGAAGCGTTTTCATAAGCGAAATAAAATAACATTTTTATAACATCTTTGTTACAAAAAACACGCATAAAACCCCCTTAATTCTTTAGAAAGGCACGAAATCATGTATAGGACGACAGAATGGTTTGTCATAATTGAGACATTGGAAATCAATATTTCTTTTTCTCCTTTGCGAATCCCTATCAAATTAGCTATCATTAATGAGTAGTTATAGGGAGGAACTGAGGTGAAACCAGTGCTTAGCCTTTTGTTTAAATTGGGAAAAAAGAAGCAAACACTTGAAAAAGCTGTTGAGAGTATACAAAAAGGCAATAAAGATCTGCAAAATGAATTAATACAGCAATATAAGCCATTTATCGCAAAGACGGTTTCATCCGTTTGTAAACGATATATAGATGAAAAAGACGATGAGTTCAGTATTGGACTGATCGCGTTTAATGAAGCTATAGAAAAATATTCACCTGAAAAAGGAAATTCTCTGCTCGCATTTGCTGAGCTTATTATAAAAAGAAAAGTCATTGATTACATTAGAAAAGAAGCCAGAAGCGCACAAAATATAAATATCGATTTACAGGAAGGAGACGATCAGGAGTCATCACAAAGCCTGATTGAAGCCGAGCTTTCCATAGATGAATACCGCCGTCAGATTGAACAGGAGCAGAGGCGGGAGGAAATCCTCTATTTTCAAAAGCAGCTCAAGGATTATGGTTTATCGTTTAAAGAACTGCTTGAAAATTCTCCAAAGCACACGGATGCAAGGCAAAACGCCATAAAGGTGGCAATGACGCTTGTTGAACATGAAGAATTGGCCGCTATCCTGTATACAAAGAAGCAGCTTCCGGTCAAACAGCTTGAACAGCTTGTCTCTGTAAGCCGAAAAACGATTGAGAGAAACAGAAAATATATTATTGCGATGTGTATTATCATTACGGGTGATTATATTTATTTAAAAGATTATCTTAAAGGGGTGCTGCACTCATGAGAAGAGGGATTATAGTAGAGAAAAATAAAAAATTCGTCACGTTGCTGACCCCTGACGGACAATTTTTAAAAGCCAAAAATGATCGACACAGCTATGAAATCGGAGAAGAAATCATGCTTCCGAGTGAAACACGCATGGGCAGAAGGGCCAGCTTTTTTGATTTTTTTAAACTGCGCCCTTTCAAAATGGGGATTTTTACGATGACTGCTATTATGCTCTTTATTTTTATAGTTCTCCCCGTTTTTTCTAATAATAAGGCCTATGCGTATATGACAATCGATATCAATCCAAGCGTCGAAATGGCGTTAAACAGCGATTATGAAGTGATTGAACTGACGCCTCTAAACGATGAGGGACAGAAAGTCGTGAATGATATAGATGATTGGGAGAAGACTGATTTTAAAAAGGTGATTGACGATATTATAACCGACTGCAGTGAACACGGGTATGTAAAGAAATCGAAAGAAATATTGATTTCCACTGTTTATGAAAACACAGAAGACAATACATATAAAAAGGCTGTGAAAAAACAGCTGAATGATGTGACTGAAAAATATAAAACGACATACCGCATGGAATCTCTCGAGTCAGATATGCAAACGAGGGAAAAAGCGAAGAAAGAAGGCGTCTCAACAGGCAGCTACATCAAATCAAATGAAAAGAATGACAATAAAGATTTAAAAGATGACTCCAGCAAACCATCCGGGGAAGAGGATCAAAAGAGTGATGAAAATGAGGATGAAAACAACGATCAAACTGACACCCAGGACAGCAAGCAAGGAGATAATGAACAGCTGAATGATGCGGATTCCGGAGACCAGAAAGAAGATAAAGCGGATGACCAGATTGATGATAGTGACAAAGATAAAAAAATAAAGGAATCAGATGAAAATACAAATACCGAAAAAGATGGGGACCATGAGCAAACCCCAATACAAGATCCTCAAGATAAAGGAAATGAAAATAACGGCGCTGACAAGGGTCAAAGCCAATATCACAGGGACTGGAACAATGGTGAACAAGGCAAGAACCGTTCTTCGTCCAGAAGGGATAACGCTTCAGACCGACGTAATCCAAACGGCTACAGCAGTGATAATAATTCAGCTCAAAATGAAGATTCGCCGAGTGCCCCCGGCGAATAAAGACCTGAATTTATTTAGTTGTGCCATTTAATTGTGATTGTGCTTGCTGTACCAGCCGCTTTGTCATTTCTCCGCCTACAGAGCCGTTAGCGCGTGCGACTGTATCAGAACCAAGGTTCACACCGAATTCTTGAGCCACTTCGAGTTTAAATTGGTCTAGTGCCTGCTCCACCCCTGGAACAACGAGTTTATTTCTGCTCGCCATCTTTTTCATCTCCTTTTTCGATAAAGAAATTCTTAACGCGTATTTAGTTTGAAATATACGGGGTTTATTTATGCTGGCAATTGTTGTGGAGAAAAATAAAACCCCGGCCTCTGAGCCGGGGTGACGCAGACTATAGAATGTCTGCTGTCATTTTATGTGCGGTTGCCTGAATATGGAACGTCAAAATGGAGAGAACTGTAATGGCGATAATTTGTCTGATTTTAAGCCATTGGCCGTCATTCAGTTCTTCAAAACGGTGACGGAGACGCTCTGTCTCCTGTTCGGCGATCTCCTGCAGATTGGATTCTTTCATAGAAGGAGTATCTTGGTGATGGATGGCATCAAGCACATATGCGCAGCTTTCATAATAAGCAATCGGGCTGATGACATCATCAGATCTGTCTGAGATTGTGTTAAAGGCCACTTTTAAAATAGCCCGTATGTGTTCAAAGTCATAAATGGATTTTAAATCACGTACAATTAAAAGAATAACTGCCTGTTCAACTGAGTATTTTTTGCCCAGCTCAGGGTGTCCGATCAGATCTTTGATATCACGCTTTACCCAGTTTTGAATCGCGGTTGACTTTAACGAAGTCAGCTCGCATAAGTTGCCAAGCTCTACGATTTCATTTGTAGAAAGACCGTATTCTTTTTTCTGTTTTTTTCGTTCGTATCTTGTAAGAAATTCAGGAATTTCTAGATGATTGGCTGCTTTTTCTGCTGACATGTTCGCTGATTGGACGAGAATGTCGAGCGGGCTATGTTCTCCTTGTCCTTTTAGGGAATAGAGCAGCCGCACCATATCGGTTCGAGAGAGTTTAAAAATGTTCATTGTTCACCTCTTTAAACAATTTGACGCGGATATAGGTCTATGTATATATTCAAAGTTCAAGCGTCAGCAAATTACATTAACATCATACGTCGAATTCCTTGCATTTTCAAATGGATGTTTTATAATTTAAATATACGGGTTCTTTTGAACTTAAAATAACGGAGGTTGTTATGGCGAAAAGAATTTTTCTGTTTATTCTAACGAATATTTTGGTGCTTACAACAATCGGGATCGTTTTGTCTGTTTTAAGCTCTGTTACAGGAGTCGGGACGTATTTTACAGCTGATGGCGGTATCGATCCAATGGCGCTTCTTGTGTTCAGTTTAGTCGTTGGATTTGTCGGTTCCTTTACGTCTCTTGCGATGTCCAGATGGATGGCAAAGACGATGATGGGCGTCAGAGTGCTGAATCCGAAAAAACACTCGCTCAGCTATGAGGAACAGCAATTGGTTGATCGTGTTCACAGATTAAGCCGCTCTGCCGGTTTAACGAAAATGCCGGAAGTCGGGATTTACCGTTCACCTGAAGTAAACGCGTTTGCGACTGGACCGTCAAAACGCCGTTCACTTGTCGCAGTATCGTCAGGGCTGCTGGAGCAGATGGATGACGCAGCGGTTGAAGGTGTGCTTGCCCACGAGGTCGCGCATATCACAAATGGTGATATGGTAACAATGACGCTTTTACAAGGTATCGTTAATACCTTTGTCGTCTTTTTATCGCGTATCGCCGCTTGGATAGCAAGCCGTTTTGTCAAAGAAGATCTAGCGCCGATCGTTCATTTTATTGCAATGATTATTTTTCAGATTGTCTTTTCGATACTTGGCAGCCTGGTTGTGTTTGCGTATTCACGCCATCGTGAATTCCATGCTGACAGGGGAGGAGCGGATCTTGCCGGCAAGGACAAGATGATTCATGCGCTGCGGACGCTTAAAAGCTATTCTTCCCGGATTATGGAAGACGATCAGACAGCTGTCCAAACGTTAAAGATTAATGGCAAGAAGCGCTCTTCGCTTTTCTCTACTCACCCTGATTTAGATGAGCGAATCAGACGGCTGGAAGCTAAATAATACAAACACATTGTTCCTCTGAGAGAATTCTCAGAGGTTTTTTATTTTATCCATTGACTAAAATCATAAAAAAATAAGCAAGTTAAGAAAATGTTTCGTAAAAGCCTTTAAAAATGGACCTAATATCTTTAGAATAATTACCGTACTTAAAAAGAGAGGCAGAAGGATTTTACATGAGATTAAAGTTTGGAAAATTGATACAGGCCTTGTCACCGGCCCAGCTGATCGCATTATATTATTTTCTTGCAGTTACTGTGGCCGTTATATTGCTGAGTTTGCCAGCGGCCCATAAACCGGGGGCGGATTGGACGTTTATTGATGCGCTTTTTACAGCTGTCAGTTCAGTCAGTGTAACGGGACTGACAGTTGTTGATACAGCTGATACATTCAGCACAATAGGGATTTTTATATTAGCATTTGTTTTGCAATTTGGCGGAATCGGAATTATGACGCTCGGAACGTTCATTTGGCTGATCATGGGAAAACGAATCGGGCTGAAAGAACGGAAGCTGATTATGGTTGATCAAAACCAATCCCAGTTTTCAGGAATTGTCAATCTGATGAAGCAGGTACTGTTTCTGATCTTGTGGATTGAATTTTTTGGCGGGCTGATACTCGGCACATATTTCTTAACCTACTATGACTCCTATCAGGAAGCCTATTTACACGGATTTTTTGCCAGTATCAGTGCAACGACAAACGGCGGATTTGATATTACCGGTAATTCGATGATTCCATTTCGCCACGATTACTTTGTGCAGTTTATTACAATGCTTTTAATTATATTTGGAGCGATTGGATTTCCCGTGCTTGTTGAAGTAAAGGATTTCCTGTTTTCAAAGCATCGGCGTTATCCATTTACGCTTTTTACAAAGATCACGACGATTACGTTCGGCTCACTTGTCTTGTTTGGAGCCATTGGCATCTTTGCCCTGGAAGCAAACCATGCGTTCGCAGGAAAATCATGGCATGATGTTTTGTTTTTGTCCCTGTTTCAATCAACGGCAACCCGAAGCGGGGGGCTGGCAACAATCGATATCAGCCAATTATCAGATTCCACACTCTTTTTTATTTGTGCGCTGATGTTTATTGGAGCGTCGCCAAGCTCAGTCGGGGGAGGCATACGGACAACGACTTTTGCTTTGAACCTTCTTGCGCTGTTTCATTTTGCCCGCGGCAATAAGGCCGTAAAGGTATTCAAACGGGAGCTTCACCCTGCTGACTTGATGAAGTCGCTTGTTGTCACGATGATGGCGATCCTGCTCGTTTTTGGCGCGACACTCATGCTGACCATTACAGAAAAGCATTCCCTGCTGGAGCTTTTGTTTGAAGTGTGCTCGGCATTCGGTACAACCGGCCTGTCGCTTGGAATTACGGCAGATTTGAGCAGTGTTGGAAAATGCGTCATTATGATTGTCATGTTTATCGGGCGAATCGGCATTCTAACCTTCCTGTATCTGATCGGAAGAAAGGAAATTGAAGCGAACTATCACTATCCGAAAGAAAGAGTGATTATCGGATAGGCAAAACACCGCATACTTTGCGGTGTTTTTTGATTGCCAAAAAAAAGATGTGTGCCTCCTGTTCAGTTGGAGAACCTAACTTCGACAGGTGCAATTTACGCTCCTGCATCTTAAAATGTCTGAAAACTGGCGAGGAGGATTCGTATGAAGCGTAAAGCTGAAGTGAATGAAGCCATTAAAAATAACAATACACCTACCGAGAGCATGGACCCCAATTCATATAAGACACAATATCATGACGACCCCAATTTTAGAGGGGCAAACCGCAATTCCAAACAGGGCCAGCAGGGAGGCATGTAGTTGTGAAGAAAAACCGTCATAGCAGAGACATGCAAAATCATAAAAAGCCTATGAATAAAAAGGTGCTGGAGGAAGAGTTCTCAAGTGAACTTGGGGATTACAATGCCGGGAAGATCATCGAAACGCTGGAAGTCACCAAGCCTGAAAAGAAAAAAGAAAAAAAACAAAAATAAAAAACAAAAATAAAAAAGACCTCTTAGGCGGCGTCCGCTTAAGAGGTGCTTTTTCTATTTTAAATAAGCATTTTTGCCCGTTCCTCTGACAAATTGCAATAAGCTGGTCATCCTCAGCTCAATGAAGGGCTGAGCGACTGTCTTAACAAAGTTGCTGGAGAGGACTGATGTCAGGGCTGCTGTTAAAAGCAAGAGGATCACTAAGCTTTGATAGTCAGTAAGCCAATCCTCAAGCCCGACCTGCCGTAATGTTTTAATAATAAACCCGTGAAGCAGATACACGTAAAATGTCCGGGTTCCCCATTTGGTAAAGAAATACCGTTTTTGCGGAACAAGCGCTAAAAAGCTGAAGGTTGCCCCAAAGGCGAGTACATACCAGCCGATTCGGGATAGTCCGCTTACCAGGGTAACGTCTCCAAATGAAGAATACGGTTTTGAACCAAACAGAAAAGAATAGTCAAAATCGATGCCCCAGCAGATGACGAATACTGCGGCAAGCACTCCGAGCGCAATTTGTTTACCGCGTTTTGATCTCAATAAATCAAAATGATGTTTATTTAAATAAAAACCGACAAGGAACATCGGTAAGAATACGAATGTCCGTGACAAGCTCAGCGTGCTGCTGACAAAGTCCAGATAACCGATCAGCACGGCGATTCCGCAGCTGACAAACAGCGCCCACTGTTTTGAAAGCTTTGAAAAAGGATATAGGAGCAGGTTCCAAAAGAATAAGCTTACAAGAAACCATAACGACCATTGCGGATCAATCGGGTTCACATTTGCCATGCTTTCATCTTGCATAATGTAATAAAAGACGGAATAAATGATTTGGAAAATCAAATACGGAATAATCAGCTTGACCGCCAGCTTTTTTACATATCCCGCCCGTTTAAAGCCTTTCGCGAAATAACCGGATACAAGAATAAATGCAGGCATATGGAATGTGTAAATGAACTTGTAGAGGTAGAGCATAAAATGATTATCATTAATAAAGGAACGAAGGATATGACCGAATACAACAAGGAATATCAATAAAAATTTTGCGTTATCGAAATAACTGTCCCGCGATTTACTCATAGCATCACCTTCTCTTTCATCAGTCACTAAGAGATTATTCCCTGCTGGTACATATTTTAAAATAAAAGATGAAAAAGGAATCTAAAAAAATGCTGATTGTTAGGTCGATGTAAAGTGACGGTAAGGATCGTAGAAAATGTCTTCGTAATGTAATGGCGCTGAAATTTTCTGAAATTTATAGGGCAAATGAAGGAAGTTCCCGCATTTTGTAGAAATATTGAGGGATAGGTTTTGAAGAAGGAGTGTACATGCATGGAAACTCTTGGTGTCCAGACAAACTCGGAGCTGCGAGAGGAACTGAATCGCCTCAAAGAAGAAAACGCGCGACTGAAAAAGGAATTGAATCAGCATCAAGTGATTGTCAACAATACGCTCGATGCTATTTTTATTTGTGATAACGAAATGCGGATTGTTCAGGCAAATGAAGCAACAGAAAGGATGCTTCAAGTTGACTCGGAAGATTTGAAAAAGCGTTCTGTCTTGGATTTTTTGTTTTCCATCCCAAAGGATGAACTGAATCTTTCCGTAAAGAAGTTTTTTAAAAAAGGCTTTCTGTGGAAGGAGGTTCCGATCAGGCTTGATTGCGGGGCAACAAAATACATAGAGTTTCTGGCCAAAAGAGGTATTGGCGAGGATTTCTTTTTTGTTGTCATGAGGGACATATCTTCTAAGAAGATTCTGGAGCGGGAATTCTCTATGAATGAACAGCTTTTTAAGGACTTGTTTGACAGAGCAGTTGACGGAATCGTCCTGTTTGATAAAGATGGCGGTTTTATTGATGCCAATTTGTCCTTTTGTAAAAGCTTTGAAATCAATCATAATGAGCTGTCTCATTTATCTTTGTATGAGTTCATAGACAGCGGCTCACGAAAAGATTTCGACAATATCTGGAAGGCGCTCAACCGCAAGGGAAAAACGAAGGGGGAGCTGCCTGTCAAGCTTCGTTCAGGAGTTCAAAAACTATTTGAATTCACGATTACATCAAACATCATCAGCGGTTTTTATATGTCCATTATGAGGGATATCACAGAGAAGCGGTCTATGGAGCTGCAGCTCTTTAAAAGTGAGGAGCGCTTCAGAGAAATCTTTGAAAATGCAATGGACGCCATCATCATCTGGTCGAATGACGGAAGAATCGTAAAAGCGAATCAATCAGCCTGTAAAATTTTTGAGCTGCCGATGAATTTGCTGTTGAAAAGAAAGCTGTGTGATTTTCTCGTTGACTCGCAGCAGAAATACAGCATAACGAAAAGGAAATACGCAAAATACGGAGAGATCAGAGAAGAGCTGCTGTTTCAAATGGGGAACGGGCAATTCAAAGAGCTTGAATTTACTTCAAAACGGACAATCCTTGAAAATCAGCATTTGACGATCTTAAGAAATGTAAGCGACAGAAAGCGGATGGAAAAGGAGCTTCGGGAAAGCGAGCTGAAATTCAGAAAAGTGTTCAACGGCTCAATGGACGGCAATGTATTGTTCGACAATCAATACAGGATCATTGACGCCAACCCGTTAGCAAGCCATATTTTGGGCCTGTCACATGAAGAGATCAAACAGCACAGCCTGTTAGATATTATTTCTGCTTATGAAATAGAAAATCTGGCATCACCGGCAAGGCAGATTAATTTTGATGAAATGGACAACGAAATTCCATTTTTGCTGAGCAGCGGTGATAACAGAAAACTCGAATTCTCATTTAAACGGAATATTATTCAAAATATGAACTTGGCTATCTTTAAAGACGTAACAGAGCGAAAAGAATTGGAGGAGCGCCTGCGCAAATCAGATACCCTTCATGTTGTCGGCGAACTCGCAGCCGGCATTGCTCATGAAATCAGAAATCCGATGACTGCTCTTAAAGGCTTCATTCAGCTTCTGAAAGGGAGTGTCGAGGGAGACTACGCCCTTTACTTCAACGTGATCACCTCAGAACTAAAGCGCATCGAATCCATCATCACCGAATTCTTGATTTTAGCCAAGCCCCAGGCCATTATGTATGAGGAAAAACATGTTACCCAAATTATGAGGGACACGATAGACCTTCTAAATGCGCAAGCCAATCTCAGCAATGTACAAATGCAACTTGATTTAATTGACGACATTCCCCCGATTTACTGTGAACCGAATCAGCTGAAACAGGTTTTTATCAATATATTAAAAAACGCCATCGAAGTGATGCCTGACGGCGGAAATATTTTTGTAACGATAAAGGCATTGGATCAAGATCATGTTCTAATCTCCTTAAAAGACGAGGGAATCGGAATGACAGAAGATAAATTAAAGCGACTTGGTGAACCGTTTTATACGACAAAGGAACGGGGAACTGGACTTGGGCTTATGGTAAGCTATAAAATTATTGAAGAACATCAAGGCGAGATTATGGTAGAAAGTGAAGAAGGGAAGGGCACCGTTTTCCATATTACGCTTCCTGTCAGACAGAATGCTGAAGAAAGAAGGAATGATGAATGAACTACTATACGACAGCCGAAACGCCGCTCGGTGAACTTATCATTGCCGAAGAGGAGGACCGGATCACTCGTCTATTTCTCAGTCAGGAAGATTGGGTGGATTGGAAAGAAACGGTTCAGAATACTGAGCATAAGGAAACACCTAATCTTGCAGAAGCGAAACAACAGCTTCAAGAATATTTCGCAGGCGAAAGGAAGACATTCTCCCTGCCGCTCAGCCAAAAGGGCACTCCTTTTCAGCAAAAAGTGTGGCAAGCGCTGGAGAGGATTCCATATGGCGAATCCCGAAGCTATGCGGATATTGCCGCTGCTGTCGGCAGTCCGAAAGCGGTGCGCGCTGTCGGGCAGGCTAATAAACGTAACGACCTGCCGATTTTTGTCCCGTGCCACAGAGTGATCGGCAAAAACAGTGCGTTAACAGGATACGCCGGAAGCAAAACGGAGATCAAAGCATTTTTGCTAAACATCGAGCGAATCTCCTATAAAGAAAAATAAAACATATGGCACGTTCCCTTTTTTCACGGCCGACATATCATTTTATTAAGTTAAAAAAGTTGGTCTGATGAAAAAGGAGGACAAAGCAATTGAAGCCGAGCCGCTCTGAGAAACTTGCCGTTTTTGCCGAACTGTTTGTGAAACTGCATATCTTATCAAGCGCTCAAAAAGATGAAATCATCAATGTTAACAAAAAGAAACAAAAAAACCGCTGACTCGGCTCCAAATGAGCAAAGTCCAGCGGTTTTTTAATGCACCTTTTCTCCTTTAAACAGCTGTTCAATCTCTTCTTCATAGTTTCCGGTCATAATCCCTTTTTCTGTGATGATTCCTGAAATGAGATCATGAGGTGTAATGTCGAAAGCGGGATTAAAGACAGGCACATTGGATGGAGCGGTCCGAACTCCGGAAATCTGCCTGACTTCCTCGGGATCTCGTTCCTCTATCGGGATATCAGCGCCGCATTTGACCTTTGTATCAAATGTAGATAAAGGTGCGGCGACAAAAAACGGAATATCAAAGGCGTTTGCTAAAATAGCAAGACCGTATGTGCCGATTTTATTTGCCGTATCACCGTTCTTTGCAATTCGGTCGGCTCCGACGATAACAGCGGAAATTTGTTTTTCCTTCATCGTATGGGCGGCCATGCTGTCTGTGATCAGAGTGACATCAATGCCCCCCTGCATCAGCTCCCAAGCAGTAAGGCGTGAACCTTGCAGGACAGGCCTTGTTTCACAGGCATAAATGTGTAATCCCAAATCTTTTTGTTTGGCCAAGTAAAACGGAGCTAGCGCCGTTCCATAGCGGCTTGTCGCGATTGAGCCGGCATTGCAGATCGTCATGATCCTGTCGCCTTTTTTGAAAAGCTGCAGGGCGTTTTGGCCGATCAACCGGCACGTTTCCTCATCCTCGACCTGAATCTGAATGGCTTCATGGACAAGGTTTGTTTTTGCTTCATTTACGGAAATCGCGTTTTCGACCGAATGACTCAGTCTCTCAAGCGCCCATGACAAATTAATGGCGGTAGGCCGTGAGCTGTTTAAATATTGTTTGATGTCTTCCAGTCTGCGGCGGAATTCCGTGACATTGTCTGTTTCAATGTCTTTGGCAGCAAGCGCCAGTCCGAAGGCAGCTGTAATGCCGATCGCCGGAGCGCCCCTTACTTTGAGCGTGACAATCGCATCAAATACATCCTCTTTCGTCGTCAGCTCCAAATATTCCGTCTCATCAGGAAGCTTTTGCTGATTTAAAATGGTAATAGCTGTTTCTTTCCATTCAACAGAACGTGGAACAGCAAATGAATGGGTCATGAATAGATCATTCCTTTACAAGTAACTTAAATAATTCAATAACATCTGTTATCGTTTTGAATTCCGAACGTTTTTCGATAAAGGCTGTGCCGGTTTCGAGCGCCAAGCGTTTTCTGCCGATTCGTTTATCAAACGGCACGATCGTATCCAGGTCAGCTACATGGGCAAGGCCGATCGTGCGTCGTATCAGCTCACAGCCCGCAAATCCGATTGCTTCTTCAAAAATATGGCTGAGCGTATCAGTGAGGTAACCGTCGATGTTGGCGTAAACATCCAGACTGTCCTTCTGCCAGGCTTCACTAAACGTCTCCTTAAACGTTTCCCAGACCTGGTTGACATGTTCATATAACGGCTCTCTGTCAGCCTCGTCACGGCTGAGTGCGTTCAAAAATAAGTTGGCGATAAATTGCCCTACATCAAAGCCGATCGGTCCGTAAAAAGCAAACTCAGGATCAATCACCTTTGTTTCGTGCTCACTTGCGAAAATGCTTCCTGTATGCAAATCACCATGAATCAACGTTTCTGCAGACGTTAAAAATGACTTTTTCAGCTTAGCGGCTTCGATTTTAACGCTGTCATTATTCCAAAGCTTTTCGACAAAAGGACGAAGCTCTTCTTCAAAATCATTTGTGTCATGGTCGAAGAAAGGATCTGTAAAAACAAGTCTTTCCGTAATGTCGCATAGCTCTGGATTTGTAAACTGTTTAACAAGCTGTTTTTTCACCTTAGGTTCAAGCGCGTAATCTGATGAGTAGAAAAGTGTTTTTCCTAAAAATTCACCGATGTGCTGCGACAGATGAGGATAGTTTTCACCCTCAATGAGTCCTTTTCTTGCGATCTTGAGATGAGAGAGATCCTCCATGACGGTAACCGCCATTTCCGTATCAGAATAAAACACTCTTGGAACCAGGTGAGGCACATGCTCGCCCTGACGGATGAGAGCGCTGCTTTCGATTCTTGCACGGTCGATTGTCAGCGGCCAGCTTTCTCCCACCACTTTTGCATACGGAACCGCCTGTTTAATGATCAATGCTCTGTCATGTTCTTGATCATAAATATGAAAAACGTAATTTAAGTTGCCGTCTCCAATCTCCTGGCATGTCAGCGTGCTTTTGCTTGGAAATAGGCCAAGCTTCACCGCCAACGCCACAGCGGAGCTTTCATTTAACGTTTCGTATAAAGGTGTTTTTGTGACTCCCATCATCATAACCTCCAATTATGTAATTAATTAATATGTGGCTGTAAAAAAGCCTCCTTCTCAGAGAGAAGGAGGCTTAACATCTATGTCCGCCTCTCTTATCTCTCAGATCAGATCTGAATGGAATTAGCACCGTGCCTTAAGAGACCAGCGTCTCGGCGCGAAAAAGATGCGCCCCATTTCACAATGGAATTACGGTCGGTTGCTGTTGGGGTCAAAAGGCCAAATCCCTCGCCCAACTCTCGATAAGAGAATATATTCACTTGTTTGACAATTCTAATTTATCAGTTGATGAACATGGTAACAGGTAATTTAGTTAGTTGTCAATATATTTTTTAATATAAATCTTTTCTGATATCATCGAAAACAGGAATGCTCTCCCGAACTTCTGCGCTTTCTTGAAGGTCGATTTCCGCTCGGACTATGCCTTCTTCCCGGCCGCCTTCAGCAAGTACACGCCCCCATGGATCAATAATCAGGCTATGTCCTGCAAATTCATTATCCGGATTTGAACCGGTACAATTGCAGGCTGCGACAAAGCATTGGTTTTCAATGGCTCGCGCAATAAGCAGGCTTTTCCAATGATCAAGGCGGGGAAGAGGCCATTCCGCAGAAATAAACAGCACGTTGGCGCCTTTTGTCGTATGTTTTCTGATCCATTCCGGAAAACGGATATCGTAACAGATCAATCCAGAGCTTTTGACGCCGTCAAGCTCAAAGTATCCGTCTTCGGAACCGGCTGATAAATACAGATGCTCATCCATCAGCTGAAAAAGATGGGCTTTTCTGTACTCTTTAATGATTTGCCCTTCCTTATCCGCGATGTACATTGTATTATAAACATCAGAATTCTTCCTGACAGCGACCGATCCGGCGACAATATGAACACCATGTTTTTTTGCCGTTTTCTTCAGCCAGCTCTGAGCGGAGCGGCCGTCTTCATCAGCGAGTTCATCAAGATTGGCCAGATCATATCCGGTCGTCCATAATTCAGGCAGAACAAGAACATCAGCATGTTTGCTTTCTTTTTCGATGAAAAATTCAGCCTTTTTTATATTTTCCGAAGGTTTTCCGTATGAAATATCAAATTGAAGACAAGATATCGTCCATTTCATCTTTTTAACACCCCAAATTTTTCTTTACTTTTTTCATTTAACCATATATGATGATGGACTATCATTTCAAGATTTTTTTAGAAGGAGAGAATAGATGAAATTTGAACAGTCTCATGTATTGAAGGAATTGCCTAAACAATTCTTCGCTTCTTTGGTGCAGAAAGTGAACCGAAAGCTCGCAGAAGGACATGACGTTATCAATCTGGGACAGGGAAATCCAGATCAGCCGACTCCTGAACATATTGTTGAGGAGATGAAACGAGCTGTCGCTGATCCTGAGAATCATAAATATTCGTCTTTTCGCGGCTCATACCGTCTGAAGTCAGCGGCTGCTGCATTTTACAAAAGAGAATACGGCATTGATCTGGATCCGGAAACCGAAGTCGCTATATTATTCGGCGGAAAAGCCGGTCTAGTCGAGCTCCCGCAATGCTTGTTGAATCCCGGTGATACGATTTTAGTTCCCGATCCGGGTTATCCTGATTACTGGTCGGGTGTCACACTTGCAAAAGCAAAAATGGAAATGATGCCGCTCGTAAAGGACAGGGCGTTTCTCCCTGATTACAGCAGCATAACCGCTGAAGTAAGGAAACAGGCGAAATTGATGTATTTAAATTATCCGAATAATCCGACCGGAGCTGTTGCTACTTCCGAGTTCTTTGAAGATACCGTGCGTTTTGCGACTGAAAACGGAATCTGCGTCGTTCACGATTTTGCTTACGGCGCTGTCGGATTTGACGGCTGCAAGCCTTTAAGCTTTTTGCAGACTGAAGGTGCGAAGGATATCGGAATTGAAATTTACACGCTGTCAAAAACGTATAATATGGCAGGATGGCGGGTTGGCTTTGCCGTCGGAAACGCTTCGGTCATTGAAGCGATCAATCTTTATCAAGACCATATGTTTGTCAGTCTTTTCAGAGCGACTCAGGAGGCTGCAGCAGAGGCACTGTTAGCCGATCAGACGTGTGTGGCAGAGCAAAATGCCAGGTATGAGAGCAGGAGAAACGCTTGGATCACGGCATGCCGGGAAATCGGCTGGGATGTAACAGCTCCCGCAGGTTCTTTTTTTGCATGGCTGCCTGTGCCTGAAGGCTATACTTCTGAGCAGTTCTCAGATCTTTTGCTGGAAAAAGCGAATGTGGCAGTTGCGGCTGGAAACGGCTTCGGTGAATATGGCGAGGGCTACGTCAGAGTCGGACTTTTAACAAGTGAAGAAAGACTTAAGGAAGCCGCTTATCGAATTGGCAAACTGAACCTGTTTACCCAAAAAAGCATTGACAAGACCTTATAACGATGGGATAATTCAAAATAATTTATAAAATCTATATTTTCTTATCAAGAGCAGGCAGAGGGACGAGCCCGATGAAGCCCGGCAACCGACTTATAAAGCACGGTGCTAATTCTTGCAGCTAGCGGCTGAGAGATAAGATTCGGACGAGAAACGAAACCTCTTTAGACGCGATTGCAGTTTGAAGAGGTTTTTTGATATGGATGAAAATGAAAGGAGCTCTGGCATGAGTGAGTTATTAGCGACATATCTCCTGACCGAACCGGGAGCCGATACAGAGAAGAAAGCAGAACAAATCGCAACAGGATTGACAGTAGGCTCCTGGACTGATCTGCCCCTTGTAAAACAGGAGCAAATGCAAAAGCACAAGGGGCGGGTGATAAAAGTTGAGGAGAGAGAGGGAACTGCTGCATCAGAAAAACAAGCGGTCATCACAATTGCCTATCCTGAAATCAATTTCTCTCAGGATATTCCGGCTTTGCTGACAACAGTGTTTGGCAAGCTGTCCCTGGACGGAAAAATCAAATTAATCGATCTTCACTTCTCTGAAGCATTTAAGCGTGCACTGCCGGGACCGAAGTTTGGCGTATACGGCATCCGGAAGCTGCTGGGAGAGTTTGAGAGACCGCTGTTAATGAGCATATTTAAAGGCGTAATCGGAAGGGACCTGAGTGATATTAAAGAACAGCTCCGGCAGCAGGCGCTTGGCGGAGTTGACTTGATTAAAGACGATGAAATTTTCTTTGAGACTGGTCTAGCGCCTTTTGAAACAAGAATTGCAGAAGGAAAGCAAATATTGAAAGAAACGTATGAACAAACTGGACATAAAACGCTGTATGCGGTGAATTTGACCGGACGTACGGCTGATCTGAAAGACAAAGCGAGACGCGCCGCCGAGTTGGGAGCGGATGCGCTTTTGTTTAATGTCTTCGCTTACGGCTTGGACGTTATGCAAGGCCTTGCGGAAGATCCTGAAATCCCAGTTCCGATTATGGCGCATCCAGCAGTGAGCGGAGCGTTTACGTCTTCTCCGTTTTACGGTTTTTCTCACGCTCTTTTACTAGGAAAATTAAACCGATATTGCGGTGCTGACTTCAGCCTCTTTCCATCTCCATATGGTTCGGTTGCGCTTCCAAGAGCAGATGCACTGGCGATTCATGAAGAATGTGTGAGAGAGGATGCTTTTAACCAAACATTTGCGGTTCCGTCAGCAGGCATTCATCCCGGCATGGTTCCGCTATTAATGCGTGATTTCGGCATAGACCACATTATTAACGCCGGAGGAGGCGTACATGGACATCCGAACGGTGCCCAAGGCGGGGGGCGAGCGTTCAGAGCCATTATTGATGCGGTCCTAGAGGCCCAGCCGATTGATGAAAAAGCCGAACAATGCAAGGATCTTAAGCTTGCGCTAGATAAATGGGGAAAGGTTGAAGCCGTATGACGACTCGAAAACCTTTTATTATTTGTGATTTTGACGGAACAATCACGATGAACGACAACATTATAAATATCATGAAAACATTTGCTCCCCCAGAGTGGGTGGCATTAAAAGACGGCGTACTTTCCAAAACGCTGTCGATCAAGGAAGGTGTCGGGCGGATGTTCGGCCTTCTGCCCAGCCGTTTAAAAGAAGAGATTACAAGTTTTGTATTGGAAGATGCAAAAATCAGGGAAGGCTTTCGGGAATTTGTAGCATTTATCAATGAGCACGAGATTCCGTTTTATGTCATAAGCGGTGGAATGGACTTTTTTGTATATCCTTTGCTTGAAGGCATTGTGGATAAAGACCGCATTTATTGCAACCATGCTTCATTTGACAATGACTATATCCATATTGACTGGCCTCATTCCTGCAAGGGCACATGCAGCAATCAATGCGGGTGCTGTAAGCCGTCGGTCATCCATGAACTTTCTGAACCGAACCAATATATCATCATGATCGGTGATTCGGTTACAGATGTGGAGGCAGCAAAGCTGTCTGACCTATGCTTTGCAAGGGATTATTTATTAAACGAATGTCGGGAGCAAAACCTCAATCATCTTCCGTATCAAGATTTTTATGAGATCAGAAAGGAAATTGAGAATGTAAAGGAGGTACAGGAATGGCTGCAAAACAAGAACGCTGGCGAGAGCTCGCTGAAGTAAAACGGGAATTGGCAGAGAGAGATTGGTTTCCGGCTACTAGCGGTAATCTGTCAATTAAGGTTACAGATGAGCCTTTAACATTTCTCGTCACTGCAAGCGGAAAAGATAAACGCAAAGAGACGGTTGAAGATTTTCTGCTGGTCGATCAAAACGGAGAGCCTGCTGAAAGCGGGCATTCTCTGAAACCGTCAGCAGAAACGCTTTTGCATACACATTTGTACAATAAAACCAATGCCGGATGCTGCCTGCATGTCCATACGGTAAACAATAATGTGATTTCAGAGTTATACGGAGACCAAAAGAAAATCACATTCAAAGGCCAGGAAATTATAAAAGCACTCGGCTTGTGGGAAGAGAACGCAGAAGTGACCGTTCCGATTATAGAAAATCCGGCACATATCCCGACGCTTGCGGCACTGTTTGCGGAAGAGATTTCAGAAGATTCAGGAGCTGTTCTGATCCGAAATCATGGTATTACGGCTTGGGGGAAAACAACATTTGAGGCAAAAAGAGTGCTTGAAGCGTATGAATTTTTGTTCAGCTACCATTTGAAATTGAAAACACTCCAGCATCAGCTGGTTAAATAAAAGGAGGAATTGAAATGGCTACAATTCGAATTCATGATGAGGCAAATACAACGATTGAAAATCAAGAGGAAGTGGCAAGCTTTCTGGACAGTCAAGAGGTTATTTATGAGCAATGGGATATCACGAAGCTTCCGGAACATCTCTCAGAGAAATATGACCTGACAGAAGAAGAAAAACAGCAAATTCTTGATACCTTCGAAACTGAAATTAAAGATATCTCAACCCGCCGCGGCTATAAAGCACAGGATGTTATTTCATTGTCAGACAGCAATCCGAAACTTGATGAACTGCTTGAAAACTTTAAAAGAGAGCATCACCATACAGACGATGAGGTTCGTTTTATTGTAAGCGGACACGGTATTTTTGTCATTCAAGGCAAGGACGGCACGTTTTTTGATGTCCGTTTAAACCCTGGAGATTTAATCTCCGTGCCTGAGAATATCCGCCATTACTTCACGCTTCAGGAGGACCGCAAAGTTGTCGCGGTGAGAATTTTTGTCACAACTGAAGGCTGGGTTCCGATTTATGAAAAAGACAGCGTGAATCAATAAGCATGAGAAAGCCCCGTTCATCGAACGGGGCTTTATATATTTATTGCAAACGCCACTTTTCATACTGTGACAGTTCTTTTTTAATCAGTGTCCAAATCAAACCTAAAACAGCTGCATCGTCAATGAACCCAAGACCGAGGATTACGTCTGGAATGATATCGAGCGGCATGACGATATACAGGATTGCGGCAGTTAACAGCAAAAGTGTTTTAACCTGTGAACGAGGGTAGTCGCCATTTCGCCAATCGCGAAGCATCTGAAAAAAAGTAGTGATGTGCTGGATACATTTTTTTCGGTTTTTCCTCTTTAAAATCGCTTTTCCGCCTGCCGCTCCGAGCATTATTGCTTTCTTTTTCTTCATTGGGCATACCTCCTGCCTGGCGGCGTGTTTAAGATATTCTTCACCTGGGTATTGTTCTTCTAATCCTATCAATATATCTATTATACCTGAAAAATTAACTTATTTAATGAAAATATGTTTACAAATAAAGTATAATCTGTAATAATGCACAATAACCCAATCAAACTTGTTTCCTATTTCTTAGCGGCGAGGGGTGAAGTGAATGGGCGGTTCTTCTGAACAAGAAAGATTGTTGGTGTCTATTGATGAAAAAAGAAAGTTAATGATAGATGCCGCTAGAAAGCAGGGATTTACAGGGCATGACACGATCAGGCACAGTCAGGAGCTGGATTGTTTAATAAATGAATATCATCAGCTTATGCAAGAAAACGAACATTCCCAAGGGATTCAAGGCCTTGTAAAGAAATTAGGCTTGTGGCCCCGCAGAGATGTTATGCCAGCATATGATGCAAATAAATAGCGGCCTATCAGATGCATATATAAAGAGAGAGCTTTTCGGAAGCGCTCTTTTTTTCTGGAAAAAATTCATATGAAAGAGGGAACTAATGAAGGAACTGGCGATTCTCATTACCGAAATGGTCAATCAATTTCATGATGCTTTTATTTCCTTATGCGGAATATTTGGCATTCATTTAACTGACAAAGAAATGCATTTTTGGGTGATCGGCATTTTTGGCATATTCTTTTTCGGCGTCACTCACGCTGTGTTTACATGGCTTTCTAAATGGAGTATGACAGCCTTGTCCTTTATCTATACTGTTACAGTCATCATTGTCATCGTATTTGCGATTGAGATTCAGCAAAAGGTGACGGGTAGAGGGAATATGGAGTTTTTAGATGCCACGGAAGGTATAAAGGGTTTTTTAGTATTTTTTATGTTTTTTTTGCTTTTGAAAATGCTGTTGCGTTTCATCAAAATCCTTTTTTCTGGAAGACCAGCAAGCAAATCGAATGGCAATGCCCGATCACGAAGATAAAAAACCCTCCTGACATGGTCAGGGGGGCTATGATGCGGATACGGGGAGGGTGATCGTCACCTCTGTGCCTCTTCGAACTTCACTTTCAATATGAATAGAGCCTCCGTACATCAGCACAATCCGTTTACAAACAACAAGGCCGAGACCGGTTCCTTTTTCTTTAGAAGTAACAAAGGGGAGGAAGATGTGATCCAGCATTTCCTGAGAAATCCCTTCGCCGTTATCCACAACTTTGATTATGGCTTTTTTATCTAAAGCTCCTAGGGAGATCGTCAGTTTGCCTCCTTCAGGCATTGACTCGAGGCCATTTTTTGCTACATTTAAAATCACTTGTTTAATATGATCTTTTGTACATTTTACGAGTAAGGGCTGCTCGGTTAAATACTGTAATTCGACTTCAACATTGTATAGATTGCCCTCAGAATAAATGATCGGCATAATTTCTCCGATAATGTCCTGAAGTGAGTTCAGCTCCCATTTTTCAGCTGTCGGCTTGCCGAGAACGAGAAACTCACTCACTATTTGATTGATGCGCTTGATCTCCTGTTCGATAATGGAGAAGTAAAGCTGATCTTCCTCACCTTTATATTTCTTTTGCAACAGCTGAATAAAGCCGCTTATCCCGGTGAGGGGGTTACGGATTTCATGGGCTGTGCTGGCAGCAAGCGTCCCGATCAGCTCTAATTTTTGCGCCTCGTTTTCTGAGCGCTCCAGCTGGGTCTGCCGCTTCAGCAAATAATACAGCACGAGAATAAAAAGGATATTCAGCAGAACAATAATACATGAAAGCGGAAGCACAAGGCTTTTCGACAGTTCTTCTATTGTGACCGGGTTCGGATAGACTTTCATATTCCAGCTGATATCATCCAGATATCCGCTGACAGGTTTCTGATCCTCTGCATGAGAGGCTTGTCCGCTCGCAAAAATCATTTTCCCGTCTTGGTTCACAACTTCAATATAAACATCAGGGCTCAGCAAGTTAATGAGATTTTTCAAATAATCAATTTGAATAGCTGCGACAAGATAATCTGTCACATTTCGTTTTGAGTCCAAAACAGGCACACAAATTGTGAAAATTGGCTGACCAGTAATTCTGCTCGAATAACTATCTGAAATGACTGTCTTTTTAGTTTCCTTTGCTTTTGTAAAAAAAGATCTGTCGGCCAGGTTTACTTTCGTTTTTAATTCGGTTGTGCTTGCGGTGACGTCTCCTTTGGCATTGAGAAAATAGAGACCGGAAAATCTCGGCTCTGAATCAAAGGTCTTTTCCAAAATTGACTGCATTTTCTTTATATCAACCGGTCTGTCGATGGCGATGGACAAGGAGGTCATTCTCGCCATTGTTTCTCCGATTAAATAATTGATTTTGTTGCGGTGAAGGTTTAGCAGGACACTTGCTTCTTGTTTATGTTCTGCAGCTATTGTATCTTTTTCTTTTTCATATACGAAAAAGCTGATGACGATTGCCGGAATCACGACCAGTATGATATAAAGTTTGACTCTCCCGCAGGCGCCTTTTAGTATTTTCAATTTGCATCGCTCCAACATACACCTGATTAGAGGTATTATATCATTGTTTCTTCTTCTTTAATAAGAAAAAATAACCAAAAAAATTAGAAAAAGGTGTTGGCATGCTTACATTTTAAAAAAGAAGAGAAATATTGGAAAGATTTTTATTGACATTTTGGTCTTTGTTTATTAATGTTTCTCTGTAACGGTTTCTAAAAGGATGATTGAGACATGACAGAAAAATCACTGAAGTTATTTATCGTGCTGTCGCGCGCGTATCGGTCTATTAACGATCATATGAATAAGCATATTCATAAGCATGGGCTGAATCCGACTGAATTTGCTGTGCTAGAGCTTTTGTACCATAAAGGTGATCAGCCGCTGCAGCAGATAGGAGATAAAATTCTCTTGGCTAGCGGGAGCATCACATACGTTGTAGATAAGCTGGAGCAAAAAGAACTTCTCATTCGGAAAGCGTCTCCTACAGACAGACGAGTGACATTTGCGCAAATTACTGAAAAAGGCATCGGTCTTTTGAACGATATTTTCCCTGATCACGCTGCTGAAATTGATGAAATGATCAGCGTATTAAGCGAAGAAGAGGTAGAGATGTGCACCGAAATGTTAAAAAGAGTAGGATTAAACGCAAAACAGTTTCATAATAAGTAAAAAAAGGAAGCCTGATATGTCACAAGGCTTCCTTTTTTGCTATTTTTCATTTGTTTCCGCTGCGCCTCTTGGCAAAATGAGAACTTCAACCCGCCGGTTTTTGCTTCGGCCTTCCGCAGTTTTATTGGAAGCCACCGGTTTATACTCGCCATAACCCTTGGCGCTGAACACTTTTGCATCGAGCTTGGGGTTTTCAATCAGGAGCCCCATAAAGTTTACCGCTCTCATGACGCTTAAATGCCAGTTTGATTGGAATTCAGAATTTTTAATTGGCATATTATCAGTATGTCCGCTGATAATGATATTTCTTGGCGGGTTAATCACAAGAAGATTTGAAATCTCTTTTGCAAGCGGCACATCTTCCTTACGGATGGTCGCTTTTCCAGAATCAAAGAAGATGCTGTCTTTAATCGTAATCAGAAGGCCTTCACTAGTCATCTTCGTCTCCAGCTGATGTTCCAGCTTTTTATCTTTGATGAACTTTTCCACCTGGCTCTTCACATTTTCAAGTTCTTCTTGATCAGCTGCTTTTTCTTTTTCTTTCTTGTTTTTCTCTTTCTCTTCTTTTTCCTTTTTCACTTCATCGATGCCGTCTGACTCGTTTTCAGGAGGAGTGACACTGGAGTAGTCCAGTACACCGGTTCCGCCTGTAAAAACTTCATTAAATGATTTTGAGAGCATTTGAAACTTAGCTGCGTCAATCGAGCTGCTCGCGTACAGCACAATAAACAATGCCAGGAGAAGAGTAAGGATGTCGGCGTAAGGAACGAGCCATGATTCATCAACGTGCTCGTCCTCATGCTTCTTCTTCTTTTTTCTCGCCATTTTGCGCCTCTCCTTGTTCTGCAAATTTCAAGCGGTCCTTCGCAGGAAGATACATTAAAAGCTTTTGTTCGATGACTTTCGGTGCTTGTCCTTCTAAAACGGATAAAACACCTTCAATCATGACCTCACGCAGTTTTACTTCCTGTTTTGATTTTCGTTTTAATTTATTTGCGAAAGGATGCCATAACACATACCCTGTAAAGATACCGAGAAGTGTGGCAACAAAGGCAGCACTGATGGCGTGTCCAAGCTCATCTGTGTTATCCATATGAGAGAGAGCGGCAATCAGCCCGATTACAGCGCCGAGTACTCCAAGTGTCGGAGCGTACGTTCCTGCTTGTGTAAAAATAGCGGCTCCTGCTTGGTGCCTGTCCTCCATTGCTTCGACTTCCTCTGTCATAATATCTCTTATAAATTCCGCGCTTTGCCCGTCAACAGCCATGCTGAGCCCGTTTTTCAAGAAAGCATCATCTACATCCTCAATGCTTGCTTCTAAAGCAAGCAGACCTTCGCGGCGTGCAAGCTGAGCCCATTCAGAGAACATAGGAATGAGTTCCTCTATTGTGAGCTGTTTATTTTCCTTAAATAACACTCGAAACAGCGTAGGCACTTTTTTAATTTCTTTTGTTGGGAACGCAATAACGACTGCTGAGATTGTCCCGGCGATAATAATTAAAATGGCAGCGGGGTTTGCAAGGGCGCTGAAACTGACGCCTTTCAGAACCATCCCGACGCTCAATGCCACAAAAGCAAGAATAATACCGATTAACGAAGTTTTATCCATAGTTTTCACCAAATCCTTTTTTACTAGCTTGTCTATGGTTAATATCGGTTTTGGTGCCCGGAACTTTAGGGACATTGTGAATTTGTTCATGAAATATTCAAGGAAGAGGCATAGAAGGGAGAAATAAACAAAAACGGGCTCTCCAATTGAAAAGCCCGAGGGTCTACTGAAATTAGCAGCTTGCTTGCAAGCTGTCCTTCAGATGGTATTCATATAATAGTAGAAATACATATTCACTGTATATAAACATGTTCCATCCCTCCTTAAAAAAAGTGTAAAGGATGAAGGGAAGTAGCGCTTCAGGAGAAGGGACGGTAATTTCTAAGTCAAGAGTATGAAAGTATAAAAAAAAGCGGCTTCCTAAAAGGAAACCGCTGATTGTTATTTCGCTCGCACTTTGATTTTATCATCTTCTAAAATCACGTGAAAACTTGTGATCTCGCCATTATCAAGCAGCAGATCGGTCATTTCATCCTCAACCCATTCTTGGATGGTTCTTCTAAGCGGACGTGCACCGAATGAAGGGTGGTAGCCCAGCTCAGCGATTTTTTCTTTCGCTTCATCTGTCACATTCAAGCTAATGCCCCGTTCAGCCAATGTTTCTTCAAGTTCTCCAAGAAGAAGGCTGACGATTTTGACAAGATGTTCTTTTTCCAATGAGCGGAACTCAATAATGCTGTCAAAACGGTTGAGGAACTCAGGTTTAAAGAACATGCTCAGTGAATCAATCAATGTTTGTTCTTCGATGACACTGTCATCTGATTGGAAACCGACTTTCGTTTGTTTCTCACCAGCACCCGCATTACTTGTCATGATGATCACTGTGTCTTTGAAGCTTACAGTTCTGCCTTGGCTGTCTGTCAGACGGCCATCTTCCATAATTTGCAGGAACATATGCTGAACGTCTGGGTGTGCTTTTTCAATCTCATCCAGCAACACAATGCTGTAAGGATTGCGGCGCACTTTCTCAGTTAATTGTCCAGCTTCCTCATGGCCGACATATCCAGGCGGTGAACCGATAATTTTAGATACGGCGTGTTTCTCCATGTATTCGCTCATATCGAGTCGGATAATAGCGTCTTTTGTGCCGAATAATTCATCTGCCAGTGTTTTAGAAAGCTCTGTTTTCCCAACGCCGGTAGGACCGACGAAGAGGAAGGAGCCGACTGGTCTGTTTTTGGATTTTAAACCGGCGCGGCTTCGTCTTACCGCCTTTGCCACTTTTTGAACAGCGGCTTCTTGTCCAATCACGCGTTCATGAAGTTTTGCTTCAAGCTCTTTCATTTTCGTTTGTTCGTCTGCCTGCAGTTTGCCGACAGGGATGCCTGTTTTTTGTTCAACAATTTCCTGAATGTGCTCAGCTTCCACAGTGACAGCGGTATGAGCGGAGGAGCTGTTCAGTTTTTTCTCCAATGCGAGTTCTTCATCACGGAGTTTTGCCGCCAGTTCGTAATTTTCTTCTTCTAGGGCTTTTGTTTTTTCGGCTTCAATTGCAGTTAAGCGTTCAGCGGCATCCTCATCATTCAGTTCATCAATTAACAGGTTGGCTTTTGAACCTGCTTCATCTAATAAATCAATTGCTTTATCCGGCAGGTGTCTGTCCTGAATGTAGCGGGATGATAAAGTGACACACGCTTTGATTGCTTCATCACTGAATGTTACGCCATGGTACGCCTCGTATTTGTCTTTAATCCCTTGCAGAATGAGGATAGCCTGTTCAATTGAAGGCTCCTGCACCATGACAGGCTGAAAACGTCTTTCCAGCGCGGCATCTTTTTCGATTTGACGATATTCTTTCAGTGTTGTCGCGCCAATGACTTGCAGTTCGCCTCTGGCTAGGGCCGGTTTGAGAATGTTGCCGGCGTCCATTGATCCTTCTGCAGAGCCTGCGCCGACGAGAAGGTGAATTTCATCAATGAACAGAATGACATTTTTTCGTTCCTTCAGCTCAGTGATCAGCTGTTTCATTCTCTCCTCAAATTGGCCTCTGATCCCTGTGTTTGCAACAAGGGATGCAACATCAAGCAAATATAGCTCTTTGTTTTTCAGTTTGTTTGGAACATCGCCTTCAGCAATTTTTAAAGCGAGTCCTTCAGCGATGGCAGTTTTCCCCACACCCGGCTCACCAATAAGAACCGGATTGTTTTTGTTGCGGCGGTTTAGAATTTCGATCACTCGCGCCACTTCATCATCACGGCCGATGACGGGATCAATGAGACCGGCTTTAGCACCGTTTGTAATATTTTGAGCCAGCTCATCAAGCAACCCTTTTTTTCCGCTTTGTTTTGCTGCGCTGTGTTCTTTCGGCTGGAATGCCTGTTCAAACGGAAATCCGAAAGATTGAGGACCCATACTCATTGAAGGTTTACGGGTCAGTTCGTTATAGCAAGTTTCACAAAGAACCATCTGTTTATGAACGGAATTTATTTGCATGTTAAGGCGAATCGTCGCCTCGTTTTGATGACAATGTTGACAACGCATTTGCCAAAACCTCCTTAATAATTTGATCTTCTTTGACCAATGAAAGTGAATAAAAAGGTCTATTTAATTTGAATTTGACCTTCTTTGACTATTAGTATACGGCAAACTTAACGGCATTCAAACCAATATGCTCAAAGTAGACTGAACATTTGACCATCTTTGACCAATTGATTTTTAAAAAAGGCCGGTTTGTTTGACCAACTTTGATTAACAGTATACTCTGACTATCTTTGACTTTCAAGTCTTATGCACAAAAAATTTTTGATTTGTTACAAAGTAAAACATGTTTTCTTCGTCTTTTCAAGGAACTTGTCTCATAGGTTATAAAAAGGCATATATGGACAAAACTGCGGTTCGTTCGGAGGGAAGAAATGGAACAATCAAAAGGGTCTGCAAGTCAGCTTGCTTTTGTGTATGTCGGCACAGTAGTCGGAGCTGGATTTGCGACTGGCAGAGAAATTGTTGAGTTTTTTCTGAAGTTCGGCTGGTTCGGTTTATTCGGCATTCTCGTCAGCGGCGGAATGTTTACGTTTCTGGGCGCCAAGCTGATGATCATTTCAAAGCGAATCAATGCCAAGTCATATCAAGAAATGAACATCTTTTTGTTCGGGGCGGCGGCTGGGCGGATTATCAATGTATTTATGCTGTTTGTTCTCCTCGGAGTTACATCTGTCATGCTTTCAGGAGCAGGGGCGCTTTTTGAGGAACAATTGGGGATGTCCGCTCAGATTGGGATGCTTATTACAATCGGTCTGAGCTTAATTGTGATGACTAGAGGAGTAAAAGGCATTTTCGGTGTCAATGTGTTTGTTGTTCCCCTTTTAATCCTCTTTTCAATGATTGTAGTGGCCGACTCTTTTATATTCAGCGAATCACGAAACGCAGCTCAGTGGGTCTGGCCGCATCGCTGGGATTGGCTGTTATCAGCTGTTTCTTACGGGGCTTTGAATTTATCGCTTGCCCAAGCAGTTTTGGTTCCGCTGGCGAATGAAATGTCCTCGGAGAAAGTGATCAAAAAAGGCGCTTTAATCGGAGGGACGATGCTGACGATTGTGCTGTCCGCGAGTTTTCTGTCTTTGTCGACTCTTCCGGATGTATTTTTATATGATATACCGATGGCGCAAGTGGTTTATCTCTTTGCACGTTCTGTCCATTTGATTTATTTACTCATTATTTTCGGAGAAGTGTTCACATCAGTTATCGGTAATCTATATGGATTAGAAAAACAAGTGCAAAGCTTTCTTCCAGTGAAAAGCAAATATATCTTTGCGGCCATTATGATCACGGCTTATATTACGAGCCAAATAGGGTACGGCAGGCTTATTTCAACGATTTATCCCTTGTTTGGCTATGTGAGCCTGGCCTTCATAGGCGCTTTGCTTTGCAAAAAAGCTCCTCGGCGGCGCAGTTTATAAATATATATAATGAAACGAACCGTCACTATAGAGCGGTAATTGATCTAGGAACCGGGGACTGACTTTTTTATTGTCAAGAAAAACATCATTATGGTAAGATAGCAGAAGTGAAAAAATTGAAGAAAATCCGTGCGATATGCGGGAGAGGTTCTAGCTACACCCTCTATAAAAAACTAAGGACGAGCTGTATCCTTGGATACGGCCTTTTTTATGTTTTTCTAGAGCACCTTCCGAAAAAAGGTGTTTTTTTGCGTGAATTAGCTGTAGCGATGTCTCTCGCCGGCGTTTTTATTGCGGAGAAGGAGAGGAATCATGAAAAAAGAAAAAGCAATTGTCGTATTTAGCGGCGGCCAAGACAGCACAACATGCTTACTGTGGGCCTTAAAAGAATTCGAAGAAGTCGAAACGGTGACTTTTCATTATAATCAGCGACATTCGCAGGAAATTGAAGTGGCAAAATCCATTGCGGAAAAGCTTGGTGTGAAAAATCATTTGCTTGATATGTCACTTTTAAATCAGCTTGCACCGAATGCCCTGACTAGAAATGATATTGAGATAGAAGTAAAAGACGGCGAACTGCCATCCACATTCGTTCCAGGCCGCAATTTGGTATTCTTATCCTTTGCGTCTATCCTGGCTTACCAAATTGGCGCGCGCCACATTATTACAGGAGTTTGCGAGACAGACTTCAGCGGTTACCCTGACTGCCGTGACGAATTCGTGAAATCTTGCAATGTAACGGTGAATCTGGCGATGGAGAAGCCGTTTGTGATCCACACGCCTCTCATGTGGCTCAATAAGGCGGAAACGTGGAAGCTTGCAGATGAGCTTGGCGCGCTGGATTTTGTGAAAAACAACACGCTGACATGCTATAACGGCATCATCGCCGACGGCTGCGGCGAATGTCCGGCATGTCACCTTCGTTCAAAAGGTTATGAAGAATATATGATGATGAAAGGAGAGCGTGCATAAATTGTTATCTCAAATTTATCCGCAGGCCCAGCATCCTTATTCGTTTGAACTGAATAAGGACATGCATATCTCAGCCGCTCATTTTATCCCTCGGGAAAGTGCGGGAGCGTGCAGCAGGGTTCACGGACATACGTATACCGTAAATATAACCGTTGCCGGCGACGAACTTGACGATTCAGGCTTTCTTGTCAATTTCAGCGTACTCAAAAAACTGGTGCACGGAAACTATGATCACACGCTATTAAATGATCATGAAGATTTTTCTCAGGACGACCGGTATTCGCTGCCGACAACTGAAGTCGTGGCGAAAACGATTTATGATAACGTACAGGCTTATTTAGACACTTTGGAGAATAAGCCGACCTGTGTACAGGTGTTTGTCCGTGAAACACCGACAAGCTACTGTGTCTACCGTCCGAAAAAGGGTGGTTTGAATGGCTAAAGGAATTCCTGTATTAGAAATTTTCGGCCCGACGATTCAAGGAGAAGGCATGGTGATCGGACAGAAAACGATGTTCGTCCGGACAGCCGGCTGCGATTATTCCTGCAGCTGGTGTGACTCCGCTTTCACTTGGGACGGGTCTGCTAAAAAAGATATTCGCTGGATGACGGCGGAGGAGATTTTTGCGGAGCTTAAGGACATTGGGGGAGACGCGTTTTCTCATGTGACGATCTCAGGCGGTAACCCGGCTCTGTTAAAACAGCTGGATGCTTTTATTGAACTGCTGAAGGAAAATAACATCCGTGCAGCGCTTGAAACTCAAGGGACCGTTTATCAGGATTGGTTTACGCTGATTGATGACCTGACAATTTCTCCAAAACCGCCAAGCTCAAAAATGGTAACGAACTTTCAAAAGCTTGACCACATTTTAACTTCACTTCAAGAGAATGATAGACAGCATGCTGTCAGCTTGAAGGTTGTCATCTTTAATGATGAAGATCTGGAATTTGCCAAAACTGTGCACAAGCGGTATCCGGGAATCCCGTTTTATTTACAAGTCGGAAATGATGACGTGCATACGACAGATGATCAGTCACTGATTGCACATTTGCTTGGAAAATATGAAGCGCTTGTTGATAAGGTAGCTGTCGATGCGGAGCTGAATCTCGTCAGAGTGCTCCCGCAGCTGCACACCCTGTTATGGGGCAACAAACGCGGAGTATAATAGAAAGGAAGATGAACATGACGACAAGAAAAGAATCAGAATTAGAAGGTGTAACATTGCTAGGCAACCAAGGTACAAATTATTTGTTCGAATATGCACCGGACGTGCTGGAATCCTTCCCTAATAAACATGTAAACCGTGACTACTTTGTAAAATTCAATTGTCCGGAATTCACATCTTTATGTCCTAAAACAGGGCAGCCTGACTTTGCGACAATCTACATCAGCTACATTCCTGATGAAAAAATGGTTGAAAGCAAATCATTAAAGCTGTATCTATTCAGCTTCAGAAACCATGGTGACTTCCACGAGGACTGCATGAATATCATCATGAATGACTTGATTGAATTAATGGACCCGCGCTACATCGAAGTATGGGGCAAATTCACGCCAAGAGGCGGAATTTCCATCGATCCATACACAAACTACGGAAAACCTGGCACGAAATATGAGAAAATGGCCGAGTACCGCATGATGAATCATGACTTGTATCCGGAGACGATTGATAATCGTTAATTATTCCGTTGTGTGATACGGAGTGTGAAACGAAGTGGAGTCACAGTAAAATCCGAACATTCAGTGCTAATTTTCAGCGGAATTGTGACCGAGTCACAGCGAATTGTGACCGGAGTGTGACCCGCACTAAGCTCAATAAAAGTGGGAAAAGTCAAACCTGAAAATGGCTCTACTCATGGAAATTTTATTAAAAAGTGTGACCTGAGGTGCAACCTGAACTGTGACTTTTATGCAGTGAAAAATTGATAGTACAGAAGCAGATTAAGGCGTACAATTTGTACGTCTTTTCTTTTTTATCCGAAAGAAAAAATGCCTATCTAGAGATCATAGGCATTAAATATTATTATCAATATCTTCATTATTTTTTGGCTAAGTTTCTGAATCTTCTCTTTAACATTTGAAACAGCTCTTTTTTGAATTTCATCAAAGTTCTCCTGAATATAATCGACACTTCTTATTAGAACTTCACTTTCAAAATTGAATATCTGATTTATTTCTGACTGTTCTTCATCTGTTAGGTGATGGTATTGAAGTTGTTTAGCATTTACTTCAGCAGCTACATCAATCCTAACTTAGTTGTTCTGGTTGTACAATTTCATATTCACCTTCTGCATACTCTTGCTCCGCATAATGGCTTCCCCATTGACAGAGCTCCTGTAAGATAGGTTTAAGAGATTCTCCAAGTTCAGTGGATGAATATTCAACCTTCGGCGGTACTTGATTATACATCTTTCTGCTCACAAGTCCACTGGCTTCAAGCTCTCTAAGTGTTTGAATCAGCATTTTCTGAGTTATATTTGGGATAATGCGGTTTAATTCACTCGTTCTCTTTGGTCCATTCATTAAAAAGTATAATACAAGGCCTTTCCATTTTCCGCCAATAACTTCCTTTGTCACTTCAAACCCACAACTAAATTTTTTTTTCATGTCTAAAGCTCTCCATTCCACATTTATTACTTTTTAGTTACTATATCACAAAAAAGTGGGTACTTCCGATAATGTGCTTACTGAAGGATACTATATCTTGTAAGTTGTTCTTCAAGTACTTAAAGGTACTAGACATAAAATAAAATTAATTCAAAAGGAGTGTTAAGTATGGGTAAATTTGAAGGTAAAATAGCGCTTGTAACGGGTGGAACAAGTGGGATTGGTCTTGCTACAGCACAAAAATTTGTAAACGAAGGTGCATATGTTTATATCACGGGACGTAGACAAAACGAACTTGATAAAGCTGTTAACCAAATTGGCAAGAACGTAACCGGTGTTCAAGGTGATATTTCTAAGCTTGAAGACTTAGACAAACTATATGACATTATAAAGCAGGAAAAAGGTAAGTTGGACATTCTTTTTGCTAATGCAGGCATCGGCAACTTCCTTCCATTAGGTGAAATTACCGAAGAGCAGGTTGATAGAACGTTCGACATTAACGTTAAAGGAACCATCTTTACTGTTCAAAAAGCATTATCACTATTCCCGGACAAAGTAGGTTCTATTATTGTAACGGGCTCTACTGCTGGATCAATTGGCAACCCAGCGTTTAGTGTATATGGAGCATCTAAAGCAGCATTAAGAGCACTAGTTCGCAACTGGATTCTTGACCTAAAAGGTACTGAAATCCGTGTAAATGTGGTTAGTCCAGGAGGTATTCTTACACCTGCCTACGATGAGCTTTTTGGTGATGCACTTGAAGAGGTACTGGAAAATAGCAGAAATACTGTTCCAGCTGGAAAAGTTGGGACACCTGAAGAAGTAGCAAACGCTGTATCTTTCCTTGCTTCAGACGAAAGCAGTTACTTGACGGGTGTTGAATTGTTCGTAGATGGCGGGCTAGCACAGGTATAATTTCACTGCGCAGAGATTACAAATAGTCCCCAAAAAAGGTTAATGGGGATTTACTTGAAGAAGTCGCATAAAAAAGTCGTTTTCCTTAAAGGACAGGGAATTCGACTTTTTTATGTTTGAATTTGATTAACGTTGTAAATTCGCATTTTCCTGGGGCTACCACTAAATGACCTGTAAAAAAGATTACTTTGTGAATAAATGTACTTAAAGTAACGGGGGCTCTTGACTTTTAATAAAAAATAATATCCCTGTCCTTGTATTCTAATACTTTTGAAAATATTTAAAGGAATCCTTATGTCCTGAATAACCACATAGGAAAATATGTTGTAGGTTGCTTTCTTTTTTTGTGGGGCATCCCACACAAGCTATCACGTGATCTCACACCTGAACGTTTTTTTATAGACTAGTACCGCGACAAGTTATATTACATATACATACCAATAAAGTAGACATTAAAAAGTGAAAGAGAGGATGGAAATGTGTGAAAATTCTTTTCCTTGAGAGTCATCCCATGTGGCTCTATGGTTTACCGAATGGGTTTAGGGAAGCAGGACATACCGTAATGATTTCCGGTCCTGTAAGTCGGGAAAATATCACTGAAATGATAGACGAATTTAAACCAGATCTAATAGTATCTATGGGATGGACACCAGAGCATTCAAGGGAAAAGCAGGCCTGGATTCGCAACGCTACTAAAAAGGTGAATATCCCTCTCGTTTATTGGGCAACTGAAGACCCGCTGCACACTCAAAACTTTACTATCCCGTTAATTAAGAAGATGAAACCAGATTTTGTTTTCACGGTTACGCCTTCTCTGTGTAAAACTTATGAAAGCATGGGGATTAAAGCAGCTCACTTAGACTTTGCATTTCACGAAAGTATACATCACCAGATTAAACCATTAGCAAAATACAGTTGTGATATAGCAGTGGTGGCTAATGCTTACCCTAATTTTCTTGAAGAACATCCGGAAGTGTTCCGTTCGTCCTCTTTAAAAACGCTTATTCGTCCTCTTATACGGAAGGGTATTCGCATTGATTTTTGGGGGAGAAACTGGGAAAAAATGAGTAAATATATAGGAAGAGAAATTCCCCCCAATTGGATCCATGGATACCTTGATTATACTGAAGCATATAAAGTTTACAGTTCAGCAAAAGTCGTTATCGGTTTGCAAAACTGTGAAAGCCAACTTACGCAACGCACCTATGAGATTCTTGGTTCCGGGGGGTTTTTATTGACATCGGATACACCAGCAGTTCGAGATAAATTCAAACCTGGCCGCGATCTCATCGTTTCTTCCTCCCCAAAAGAAACTTTGGAAAAGGTTAAATACTATTTGAATCATGATAGCGAGAGAAAAAAGATTCAGATAAACGGTAAAAAGGCTGTAAAGAATGATTCCTATCGGCATAGAGCCGAGAGAATGCTTGAGGTGCTAAAAAGCAGAGGAATTATAAGAAACTTAGGGGAAACCATTCATTATGTAGATGTTCTCAAAGAAAAATACGTGATCCATCATGTTACTCCCGGTGAAACATTATCAATAATTGCCAGGAAGTATAATGTTTCCCTGCAGCAACTCATGGAGCTTAATCATTTCAAATCAGATCAAATATATGCTGGACAAATCATTAAGATTAGAGAGAAACTGTTTAGAAATATTAATAACAAATTATTCTAAAGGAGAGTAATATGAATGAAGGGGAAAATACCTAAAATAAGAAATCAAGCGAATAAAGTAAAAAGAACGCCTCGTTATATGGAATTTCCCGTAACATACGAAGTGTATCATGTGGAATCCGGCGATACATTATGGACGATTGCCAAATCCTTTAAAATTCCGGTACAACAACTTATGAATCTTAATAAGCTTTCTTCAGACAGAATTTATCCTGGACAAATTATAAAGATAAGAGAAAGGTAATCTTTGAGGTTTCGGAAGCGAATCAAATTGAAATGACAATCCTCATTTTTTTATTTGTGGGGAACTTGATATTTTTGGGGATGAAGGGGTTATGAGATGTTTCAAATGAGCTATTTCTATTCTGGATTAGGATGGGATTTTATTCAACACGTTGATCAAACGAACGGAGTATTAAATGTTGTGTCTCCTGATTTTTTCTATATCAGAAAAGATGGATCATTACTTCTCCGTTCAGCTAATCCCGATGTGATTAAAGCTCTTCATAGAAGAAAATTAAAAGTAGTTCCTTTTCTAAGCAATCATTGGGATCAGGATTTGGGACGATTTGCATTAATGAACCGAGTTCTTTTAGCTAAACAAATTTCTCATGCAATAGAAGAACTGGATTTGGACGGAGTTAATATCGATATAGAAAACCTTACAGAAAAAGATCGGAATCTATTTACAGATTTTGTTAGATTGGTAAGGGAAAGTATTCCTAGACATAAAGAAATATCAGTTGCAGTGGCGGCAAATCCTTTTGGTTGGACGAAGGGCTGGCACGGATCATATGATTACGAGTATTTAGCTAAATATGCAGATTATCTTATGGTTATGGCCTATGATGAAAGCCGCCTTGCTGGGCCTACCGCAAGTGTAGGATGGGTGGAAAAGTCCATTCAATATGTTCTGACCCAAAAAATCTCTCCTCAAAAACTAGTTTTAGGATTGCCATTCTATGGCCGCTGCTGGATGGAAGGCCAATCTGCCTCTCAGGCCATTCCCCTTTACCTTGTTGACTCATTAGTAAAAAGGCATAGCGGGACAATTATTTTTGACACCAAGAGTCAATCTCCAAAAGCTATTTTTACTGTCAATCACGATAACAAGGGGCCGTTGCCTTCGGGAACATATACATTATGGTTTGAAAATGAACAGTCACTCAGAGCAAAAATAAAACTCGCTCAAAAATATAATCTGAAAGGTCTTGGCAGCTGGAGTCTTGGACAAGAAGATGTGTCAGTCTGGAATACAGTGTTTAAAAATATATAATGATTTATAGTTCAGAACAAAATTCGAAGATAATTGCAATGAATCTCTAAATGGACATACTGAAAGGAGTTTATTACGAGTGCGGGTAAAACAGTGAGGGCATTCCATAGGCCCTTCTCCCGAAATGTTCTATACGAGGCATTACATTGGGCTTGAAATACACATTCAAACTTATGTTAAGTACGCATTTCAAGTAATTACGGATGTGTTGAATTTATTCTGCTTCCATGATTTAAGTCATACACATGTACCTTAATAGCAGGATTATTGCATTTCATTCAGAATTGTTCAGGATCGATATAGAAGCGCAAACTAGAACTTTAAAAGCATACACTCATATACTTCCTGAATGGATGCTGGTTTATCTAAAAAACATGATGAGAATTGATTGACCGCTCTCATTAAAGGATGGGGAAATTCAAGGCGCCAAGGTACGCAGAAATGAGGGGGTTTTTACATAAAAAAGACGAGCGAATCCGGGGGGAATTCCACTCGCCGCTTTCTAATGAAAAGACGGGATGCTGGATGGCAGCTCGTCTGTTTTATTATAATTTAACGAACGTATGTTTGTAAAGGTGTCTTTTCGAATGAATTGGTTCATATAACCGTTAAGAACAGATTCATTGTAAACATTCGCTAAGGTATGCTAAGATGCATGGACTATAAAGGAGTGATATAAAGTGAAGACATTGCGGTTAAACAATGTAACGTTAGAAATGGCTGCATATCAAGAGGAGAGCGAGCCGAAGCGAAAAATTGCATTTACCTTAAACGTTACGAGTGAGACTTACCATGATATCGCTGTCCTGTTGTATGAAAAAACGTTTAATGTCGAGGTTCCGGAACGCGATCTTGCCTTCCGGGGGGAAATGACAAATTATTCAACATCATTGACCAACCTGTACGAACCAGGGGCCGTCAGCGAGTTCTATATAGAAATAACGGAAATAGACAAAAACGCCGATTCATGATCGGTGTTTTTTATGTAAAAAAGCTGCCGGCCGGCAGCTTTTGAGAAAGCGAATTTCATATGTAAGGTGTTAAATTGTCCGTCTTGCAGTTTTTGAATAAATGTGGAAATAAGGAGGTTTTAATAGGAGTCTCTGATGATCTTATAATTTTTATGATTAACAACTGTCAATGAATCTAACTCAAGATCCCGATAGTTATCCATGATCGTCACATCAACGATAACAGAATTCTCATTTACTTTTTCAACAACACCGGTTAATCCGTTTTTAAATTCAATGACATTCCCAACCTTAGCGATTTTCACAAGCTTCCTCTCCTTTAAACATAATAATGCCTTTTGAAAGTATTTTGCAGTATTTTCATTGAGAAGTAAAGCGATAAGGAGTTTTATCTCCCTTATGAATTGTTCTGTCGCTATAAAGATGATATATTGATTTTCGTCGATAGAAAGAAAAGGGGGGAATTTTTGTTGCGTCCCGAAGAAATAACAGAAATGATTGAACAGCTGCGCACCGGCGCCATAAACGAACTGAGAGTCCAGAAAGAGCATTTTCTTGATTTCAGGGCCGTGTTATCTAAACAAGATGATTTTAAACATTTCCGAGGAATTGCCCAGCAAGGCGGAGATGTTATCTTTCAATACTTAGAACAGCCAAGAAGCTGAAGGTTTCTCATACGTGAGAAGCCTTTTTATCATATATGACAGAATACAAGCCTTTTATTACAGCTGTCTGTAACAGGCGTAAATAAAATGTAAAGTGTCAAAGATGGATAAACATGTTTTAATTTGACAATATTTATAGAATTTCAGACTGTTTTTTTGCCATTAAGCAGTGAGTCATCCTCTTTATTCCATCCTGATACCTCCTTGGGAGAGTTGGAAAATCTTTTTCCGTGAAAATGAATGGATCTCTTGTTAAGGTTATGAAGTGTTTTTTGGAGCACTTTAAGGAGGAAACTGTATGACAACGAAATTCACTGCTCTGGCTGTTTTTCTTCTTTGTTTCATGCCTGCAGCCAAAATTGAGCATACACAAGCTTCACTACTGAGCGCAAAGAAGACAAAACATGAAGAAGCGAAATGGCTTACACATATAGATCGAAATACGAATGAATCTTTCCCTTCACTGTCTGCTGATAAGGACAAGAAAATAAAACCGATTAAGCTATCAGCACACACTGAAAAGAAAGAGAAAGATAAACCGAACAAAACAAATGATGAGAAAGAAACATATACACAGTCTGAAAAAGAGTTGCTGTCCCGTCTCGTTCACGCAGAGGCCAAAGGAGAATCATATAAAGGCAAGGTCGCTGTAGCAAGCGTTGTACTGAACAGAACGGAGAAAAAAGGTTTTCCTGATACGATAAGAGGAGTTATTTATCAGAAAAACGCCTTTGAACCGGTCGCAAACGGGAGCATTAACCAAAAGCCTGATAAAGAATCGATTGAAGCTGCCGAAGAAGCGCTGTCCTCAAAAAATAGAGAAACAGATGCCATATTCTTTTATAATCCGAAAACAGCGTCAGATAATTGGATTCGTTCAAGAAAAATCGTAGAAAAAATCGGCAGACACGTTTTTGCCGTCTAAGCATAGAAGAGACAATTTGTCTCAGCTGTGCTTTTTTTCATATAAAGAGTAAAAATAAAATAATTTTTGAACTTGTCTCATATGATGTTGGTAGTACAAGAGACAAGGAGAGACATCATGAATCGATTTGTGAAAGGGATCATTCTTTTATCCATTGCCGCCTTTTTCGCTGAATGCCTTGAATTTGTCGTCAATATGATTTTGGCGCGGGAGCTTGGCGAGCATGGGATGGGGCTTTACATGAGTATTTTGCCCACGATCTTTTTAATTATTGTCATCGCGAGCCTGGAACTGCCGATATCCATTTCTAAATTCATTGCCGAGTCAAATCCTAAGCTTCATGAAAGCATGCTGAGGCACGCTTTCAGAATGACAGCCATTTTTACTGCTTTTTCTACTGTCGCCGCTAGTATTGCGCTTCCGTTTATTCCGGTATTTGATACATACCACCCGTTTATTAAAGGGATTGTCATCGGCTTAATTCCTGTTGTCGCCTTTACTTCAATCGCCAGGGGCTACTTTATGGGTGTGCAGAAAATGGGGAAGATCGCAATTGCCAATGTGCTGAAAAAAATCATCCAGCTCTTGTGCTTATTCCTCTTTTTTCAATGGTACTCATTTGAATTGGACATGGCTGTGCTGATTTCCTTGTTTGTTCTAGTCGTGAGTGATGTGGTCGTGCTTGTTTACTTATATTCACAATTTATCATGGCAAGGCGGGCGTTATCCGGCCAGCAGCACATTCATTTGCGCGGAAAGGATGTAAGGAAAAGACTGCTTGCTGTTTCAATTCCTACAACAGGACTGCGTATTTTTCATGCGGTTGTCAATGCAATTGAACCCTTTTTAGTAAAAGGAGCTCTTTTGGCTGCGGGCGTTGCCGGGACAGCGGCGATCGATCAATACGGAATGCTGGCAGGAGTGGCTGTGACGATAGGGTCGTTCCCTGCTTTTATTGCCCATTCGTTAATGGTCGTCATGATACCGAGTATTTCGGAAGCTTATGCACTTTCTCAGTATGACATCGTGTTAAAAAGGCTGAAGCAGTCGATTTTCATTACATTAGGTTACGGTATACCTGCCGTCTGGGTCATGTTCCAGTTTGCGGGACCTCTCACGCATTTGTTTTTTCACTCTCCTGAAGCGCAGTATTACTTGCAGCTGTTGTGGCCTTACTTTCTCTTTCATCTGTTTGTCATGCCGTTGCAGGCGTGCTTAATCGGGATGGGTTTTGTGAAAGAGGCTTTTTATCACAATGTGTGGAGCCATATCGTTGCGCTAAGTATGATGTATGTACTGGGATCAATGGAGAATCTGCAAATGCTCGGGATTATCCTTGGAATGAACACTGGCATGATTCTTTTGACGAGCTTGCACTATGCCACGATCTGCAAAGCATTGAAGGTATCCGTATTTCTTACGGGTGGGACCAGAACGCCGCGAATTGAAGGATGATAAAGGAACAGCAGGGGCAAGCTAATTGAAAAGCATGAAAGGAAGATTCCATGTTGACGAAGCGCTTGCTTACTATATACATTATGTTATTAGGGTTGATTGCATGGTTTCCATGTGCGGCACAAGCTGAGGAAAAACAGCCTGCTGTTCCCGCTGTTTTTCTTATGAAAACGATAGAAGGGGAGGACATCTCGATTCCGAATAAAGGGCAAAAAACAATTCTCCATTTTTGGACGTCATGGTGTCCGCCCTGCAAAAAGGAGCTTCCACAGTTTCAATCGTTTTATGATGCCCATCCATCCGACAGTGTAAAGCTGGTAACGGTGAATTTAGTGAATTCGGAACAAAATCAGCAAGTCGTTGAAGACTTTATTAAAGCGAACAAGCTGACGTTTCCAATTGTCCTTGACTCAAAAGGGGAATTGATGAAGGAGTATCATATCATCACGATCCCAACATCATTTTTGCTGAATGAAAAGGGAGAAATTGAAAAAACAAAAATTGGCCCGATGACGGCGGAACAACTGAAGGAATGGACGGAAGAATAGCTGAGAGCATCGACTCTCAGCTTTTTTCATATAGAGAAGAAGTGAATAAACATTAATGATAATTATTATCAAAAAGAAATTAAAATAATTATAATTGAAATTCTCTTCGTGCGTGCTATAATAAAGGAAGACATCAAGAAATAACTGACGATAAAGCTGCCTTTTGGGCAGCGATTTTGTTTTTATAAGAGAAATGAAGATGATTTACGTTCTCAATTAGAGAGGAGAATTCGATATGAATGAACAAGTTATCGTTCAACGCGACCCGCATGAGCCATTGAAAACAGACAAGAGGGAAAAAAACTGGGCACAGCACGCGGAGCTTATTGCAGCACTTGTATCAGGCGCTCTTATTTTGGCAGGCTGGCTCTTATCCGGATATCAGGTATTATCCATAATACTTTTCTTGCTGGCTTTTGTGATCGGCGGATTTGCTAAAGCAAAGGAAGGAATCGAAGAAACACTCGAATCCAAAACGCTGAATGTAGAACTTTTAATGATTTTCGCTGCCGTTGGTTCCGCCTTGATCGGATACTGGGCAGAGGGTGCTATTTTAATATTTATTTTTTCCTTAAGCGGAGCTTTAGAAACATACACGATGAATAAAAGCAGCAGAGATTTAACGTCTTTAATGCAGCTTGAGCCTGAAGAAGCGACATTGATGGTCAATGGTGAAACCAAAAGAGTTCCGGTTTCAGACTTGCAGGCCGGTGATATGATTGTGATCAAACCTGGAGAACGCGTAGCGGCAGACGGTATCATTGAATCGGGCTCGACAAGTCTTGACGAGTCGGCTTTAACAGGTGAATCAATGCCTGTAGAAAAAAACAGAGGCGACGCTGTATTCACAGGAACGGTGAATCGCAATGGCTCCTTGACTGTCCGTGTCACGAAAGCAAATGAAGATTCGTTATTCAGAAAAATTATCAAACTGGTTGAATCAGCGCAAAATAGTGTTTCACCCGCGCAGGCTTTCATCGAACGATTTGAAAATGCTTATGTGAAAGGTGTGCTAATTGCGGTGGCGCTCCTTTTATTCGTCCCGCACTTTGCGCTGGGCTGGAGCTGGAGTGAAACCTTCTACCGCGCAATGGTGTTTATGGTTGTCGCGTCACCTTGTGCGCTTGTCGCCTCTATTATGCCGGCGGCGCTGTCCCTGATTTCAAATGGCGCCCGCAACGGTATGCTTGTGAAAGGAAGCGTCTTTCTTGAACAGCTGGGCTCAGTGCAAATGATCGCCTTTGATAAAACCGGCACTGTAACAAAAGGCCAGCCTGCCGTAGAGACGATTAGAATAGCAGAAGGATTCAGTGAAGCGGAAGTTCTTGAGGCTGTCTATGCCATCGAAATGCAATCAAGCCATCCGCTCGCCCAAGCCATAACGGCGTACGCTGAAAGCCGCGGCGTGAATCAGTCCGGCTACATATCTATAGAAGAAACCTCAGGGTTTGGCGTTATGGCAGAAGTGTCGGGTGCGAAATGGAAGGTCGGTAAAGCAGGTTTTATCGGCGAGGAAATGGCAGCACAATTTTTGAAACAAACAGCATCAGATGTCATTCAAAGCGGTCATACAATTGTATTTGTGAAAAAGGATGATCAAATAGCAGGCTGTATCGCACTGAAGGACCAAATCAGGCCTGAAGCAAAAGAGGTCATGGAAGAACTGAACCGACTTGGGATTAAAACGGCCATGCTGACAGGAGATCACGAAGACACGGCTCAAGCGATTGCCAAGGAAGCCGGCATGACAACTGTCGTAGCAGAATGCCTGCCTGACCAAAAAGTGAATGAAATCAAACGGTTAAAAGAAGAATTCGGAACGATTGCAATGGTGGGTGACGGAATCAATGATGCGCCGGCACTCAAAGCGGCGGATGTCGGCATTGCGATGGGCGGCGGAACAGATGTAGCACTTGAGACCGCTGATATGGTCCTCATGAAAAACGATTTGAAAAAGCTCGTAAACATGTGCCGCTTGTCTCGGAAAATGAACAGGATCATCAAACAAAATATCGTGTTTTCTCTAGCTGTAATCTGCCTGCTGATTTGTGCAAACTTTTTGCAGGTGATGGAATTGCCATTTGGCGTGATTGGTCATGAGGGCAGCACGATTTTGGTCATACTAAACGGTTTAAGACTCCTAAAATAAAACCAGCAGCCCTAATCAGGCTGCTGGCTTTTTATGTATCAAGCTTTCCCTTCATTTTTGTCTTTATCAGATCTTTTCATAACCAGGATGAGAGCGAGGATGCAGCAAAGGAAACCCGCTGCACAGCCTATGATAGAGCTGTAATAATAAAAGCCCACCATCTTCATCCCGATAAAAGGAGCGGAAATTCCCAAAACCGTTAAGAGCATAACTGCTTTTCGTCTGAAAAAATTCATCAGCAAACGGAACAACCCCCCTGCGATTGAACGTTACTGTCAGTATACAGGAAGAGGAGCAGGAAATAAAATGCATCAGAAAATGAAGGCGTCGTGAAAGGCAAACACCGGTAAAACCTGTTACAATGGAAGACAGAACAATGCATTGCAAATGGCAGGGAGGAACAAGAAGTGAATAGAATACAACGCGTCTCTTCATGGCTGAAGGAAGCGGGGCATACTGCCGCATTTATTCATACAAAAGAAAATGTTTTTTACTTAACCGGTTTTTACACAGAGCCGCATGAAAGATTAATGGGGTTATTTGTTTTTCAAGAAGAGGAGCCTTTCTTTGTTTGTCCAGGAATGGAAGCAGGACAGGCCCGCAACGCAGGCTGGAATCATGAAATCATTGGCTATGCGGATCACGAAAATCCGTGGGAGCTGATAGAGAAGGCCTTGAAAAAGCGAAATATCAGCATACATACGCTTGCGGTAGAAAAGGATTCAATCTCGCTATCACGTGCAGAACAGCTGAAGCATGCGACTGGCGGGGCTCAATTTGTTTCAGCAGAAGAAACACTCAATCAATTTCGCCTGATTAAAGAAGACAATGAGATTCGTTTGCTGAAAGAGGCGGCAAAGCTTGCGGATTACGGTGTTGAAGTCGGCACAGCCGCTTTGCGTGAAGGCATCAGTGAAGTGGAAGTGCTCGCTCAAATTGAGTATGAGCTGAAGAAAAAAGGAATTCAGGGCATGTCTTTCTCTACAATGGTTTTATTCGGAGAAAAATCAGGCCAGCCACATGGAAATCCTGGTACAGCCACGTTGAAGAAAGGTGATTTTGTATTATTTGATCTCGGTGTTATTCTTGACGGCTATTGCTCTGATATTACAAGAACGTTTGCTTACAAAACCATCAATCCGAAGCAGGAGGCCATTTACGAGACTGTACTTCAAGCGGAAAAAGCCGCGATTGAGGCAAGCAAACCCGGTGTGAGAATCGGAGATCTGGACTTAACCGCCCGCGGAATCATTGAAAAAGCGGGATACGGTGACTATTTTCCTCACCGGCTTGGGCATGGACTCGGAATTTCTGTCCATGAGTATCCATCAATGAGCCAGGCCAACGATACACTGCTGCAGGAAGGCATGGTCTACACGATCGAACCGGGGATTTATGTGCCTGAAATCGGCGGCGTGCGCATTGAGGATGACGTTCACGTAACAAAGGACGGGGCAGTTGCTCTGACCCAATATCCAAAGGAATTAATCATACTGCCGTAATAAGAAATAAAAAAGGACTTTGTTCTCGACATCGTCCTTTTTTATCTGCATTAAATAAAAAAATCATCAAATGTTCGAAAGGGTTTAATTTCATGTTTTTGGTTGAGAGGTTTTACAGCAAGACAGCTGCCACCGAGAACAGTGAGACATAACCCAATTAAAATGAAGAAACCCATGTGATCTTCTCCTTTCAGCTAAAAACACAAAAAGATATCTGGTACGTCCATATCATATTGTATGAAACGCATTCCAGATCAAGGGGATTTAGAAAGAAGGGAATCTATGGCTAATATTAAAGACATTGCAGAGAAAGCCGGTGTCTCTGTTACAACGGTTTCCCGAGTCATAAACAATCATCCATACGTCAGTGAAGACAAACGAAAAAGAGTGTTTGAGGCAATGGAATCATTGGAGTACACGAGAAATATTCACGCTGTACATTTGTCGAAAGGATTTTCAAACATGATTGGTGTTGTCTTGCCGACGGTTAATCTGCCATATTTTGCAGAGCTGATTGCAGGAATAGCCGACGCAGCCGCGGAATCCGGGGTTCACCTCTCTTTATTCCAAACAAACTATGAGGTACAAAAAGAAATCTTTGCGCTGTCCCAATTAAAGCAGCGCCAGGTTGACGGCCTGATTTTTTGCTCAAAGGCGCTTGCTGATGAGAAACTCATGGAATGGGAGGGCCCGATTTTGCTTTGCCAGAATTCAGATAATGCCCGCTTCCCAACCATCAGCATTCCTCATCGAGAAGCATTTCGGAACGGCTTGGACTATTTAATTGCCAAAGGGCACAAAAAAATAGCCATCTGTTTGGCAAGAAAAAAAGGCATGAACAGTCATTTTCGAATCAAAGCCTACAAAGAGGCATTGGAAGAGATCGGTGAGGCATTTCGTGAAGACTGGGTAATCGAGAAAGCGATTACAATCAATGATGGGAAGGCTCTTTTTCATAAATGGAATACGTGGAAGGAAAAGCCGACGGCTATTTTTGTTGCCAATGACCAAGTCTCAGCAGGGCTTTTTCTTGAAGCAAAGAACCAGCGGGTGTCAGTACCGGATGAGCTTGCAATCTTAAGCGTTGATAACCACGAAATCAGCCAAGCGCTTGGAATCACAACGATCGATATTCAGACAAGGGAAATGGGAAAGCAGGCATTTGCCATACTGGAAAAAAGAATTCAAGGACAGCCGATTGAAAGGAAAGTTCTGGATTACCGTCTCGTCGAAAGATCGACTGTTTAGTGAATGCATTGAAAAAAGGTTTGACGTGCATTCTGTTCGTTATGTACGATATGAGGTATTGAATGACAAAGGAGCTGAGGATCGTGAATGGGTCCTTCACAGTGAAAAAGGTACTGAATAATAACGTATTAATTGCTTCTCATCATAAATACAGCGAAGTCGTTTTAATCGGAAAAGGTATTGGTTTCGGAAAAAAACAAGATGATGTCATTGAAGATAAAGGCTACGATAAAATGTTCATTTTAAAAGACGAGAAGGAACAAAAACAGTTTAAAAAGCTCCTTGACTATGTTGATGAAAAGCTCGTTGATATTTCAAACGATGTCATCTATCACATAAGCAATAGGACTAATCACTCATTAAATGAACATATTCACATTGCGTTGACAGACCATATCGCATTTGCGATCAAAAGGCAGCAGCAGGGATTTGATATGAAAAATCCATTTCTAATGGAGACTCAGTCACTATATCCTGAGGAGTACCAAATTGCCAAAGAAGTCATAGATATGATCAATGAAAAAGCGGGAATCAGCCTTCCGGAAGGGGAGATTGGTTTTATCGCTCTGCATATCCATTCAGCGTTGACAAACCGTCCGCTGTCCGAGGTCAATCAGCACTCTCAGCTCATGGCGCAGCTTGTCGAGGTGATTGAAGACTCATTTCAAATGAAAGTAAATAAGGAAAGTGTCAACTATTTGCGGCTGATCAGGCATATCAGATTTACAATAGAAAGAATTAAAAAGGAAGAACCGACTAAAGAACCAGAAAAATTAATGTTGTTATTGAAAAATGAATATCCGCTATGCTACAATACAGCTTGGAAATTGATTAAAATCTTGCAGCAAACATTGAAGAAACCAGTTCATGAGGCGGAAGCGGTTTATCTGACGCTTCATCTGTACCGATTAACCAATAAAATTTCATAAATTCAGTTTATCCTTATAACGTGTTACTGATTCGATCAGGCATGAGTGATTGAGGGGAAAAAACGGGAAGTTCATTCTCGTTCTTTTGCGCACCCAATTTTGCTCATGCCTTTTTGTTGTGTAAAAGGGCAAATGTAAACGGTTAAACTGGAAGACTTACGCCTGTGAATTCGTTGTCATGATTTTTAGCTGTAAGGTCAGACTAGTAAAAAGAGGAGGTCAATTCTTATGTTTAAAGCATTATTCGGCGTTCTTCAAAAAATTGGGCGTGCGCTTATGCTTCCAGTTGCGATCCTTCCGGCTGCGGGTATTTTGCTTGCGATCGGGAATGCGATGCAAAATAAGGACATGATTCAGGTCCTGCATTTCTTGAGCAATGACAATGTTCAGCTTGTAGCAGGTGTGATGGAGAGCGCTGGGCAGATTGTTTTCGATAACCTTCCGCTTCTTTTCGCAGTAGGTGTAGCCATCGGGCTTGCCAATGGTGATGGAGTTGCAGGGATTGCAGCAATTATCGGTTATCTTGTAATGAATGTATCCATGAGTGCGGTTCTTCTTGCAAACGGAACCATTCCTTCGGATTCAGTTGAAAGAGCCAAGTTCTTTACGGAAAACCATCCTGCATATGTAAACATGCTAGGTATACCTACCCTGGCGACAGGGGTGTTCGGCGGTATTATCGTCGGTGTGTTAGCTGCATTATTGTTTAACAGATTTTACACAATTGAACTGCCGCAATACCTTGGTTTCTTTGCGGGTAAACGTTTCGTTCCAATTGTAACGTCAATTTCTGCACTGATTCTGGGTCTTATTATGTTAGTGATCTGGCCTCCGATCCAGCATGGATTGAATGCCTTTTCAACAGGATTAGTGGAAGCGAATCCAACCCTTGCTGCATTTATCTTCGGGGTGATTGAACGTTCGCTTATCCCATTCGGATTGCACCACATTTTCTATTCGCCGTTCTGGTATGAATTCTTCAGCTATAAGAGTGCAGCAGGAGAAATCATCCGCGGGGATCAGCGTATCTTTATGGCGCAGATTAAAGACGGCGTACAGTTAACGGCAGGTACGTTCATGACAGGTAAATATCCATTTATGATGTTCGGTTTGCCTGCTGCGGCGCTTGCCATTTATCATGAAGCAAAACCGCAAAACAAAAAACTTGTTGCAGGTATTATGGGTTCAGCGGCCTTGACATCCTTCTTAACGGGGATCACAGAGCCATTGGAATTTTCTTTCTTATTCGTTGCTCCAGTCCTGTTTGCGATTCACTGTGTGTTTGCGGGACTTTCATTCATGGTCATGCAGCTGTTGAATGTTAAGATTGGTATGACATTCTCCGGCGGTTTAATTGACTACTTCCTATTCGGTATTTTACCAAACCGGACGGCATGGTGGCTTGTCATCCCTGTCGGCTTAGGGTTAGCGGTCATTTACTACTTTGGATTCCGATTTGCCATCCGCAAATTTAATCTGAAAACACCTGGACGCGAGGATGCTGCGGAAGAAACAGCAGCACCTGGGAAAACAGGTGAAGCAGGGGATCTTCCTTATGAGATTCTGCAGGCAATGGGTGACCAGGAAAACATCAAACACCTTGATGCTTGTATCACTCGTCTGCGTGTGACTGTAAACGATCAGAAAAAGGTTGATAAAGACCGTCTGAAACAGCTTGGCGCTTCCGGAGTGCTGGAAGTCGGCAACAACATTCAGGCTATTTTCGGACCGCGTTCTGACGGGTTAAAAACGCAAATGCAAGACATTATTGCGGGACGCAAGCCTAGACCTGAGCCGAAAACATCTGCTCAAGAGGAAGTAGGCCAGCAGGTTGAGGAAGTGATTGCAGAACCGCTGCAAAATGAAATCGGCGAGGAAGTTTTCGTTTCTCCGATTACCGGGGAAATTCACCCGATTACGGATGTTCCTGACCAAGTCTTCTCAGGGAAAATGATGGGTGACGGTTTTGCGATTCTCCCTTCTGAAGGAATTGTCGTATCACCGGTTCGTGGAAAAATTCTCAATGTGTTCCCGACGAAACATGCGATCGGCCTGCAATCCGACGGCGGAAGAGAAATTTTAATCCACTTTGGTATTGATACCGTCAGCCTGAAGGGCGAAGGATTTACGTCTTTCGTATCAGAAGGAGACCGCGTTGAGCCTGGACAAAAACTTCTTGAAGTTGATCTGGATGCAGTCAAACCGAATGTACCATCTCTCATGACACCGATTGTATTTACAAACCTTGCTGAAGGAGAAACAGTCAGCATTAAAGCAAGCGGTTCAGTCAACAGAGAACAAGAAGATATTGTGAAGATTGAAAAATAAGGGTGTTAGTACGCCGTGCTTGTCAGATGACAAGTACGGTTGTATGATATAATATTGTGAAGTAATAAAGCTTTAAGTTAAAAGGAGAATGATAAAAATGGCACAAAAAACATTTAAAGTAACTGCAGATTCTGGAATCCATGCTCGTCCTGCGACAGTTCTTGTACAAACTGCTAGCAAATACGACGCTGACGTTAATTTAGAATATAACGGCAAAACAGTTAACCTTAAATCTATTATGGGTGTTATGTCTTTAGGTATCGCTAAAGGCGCTGAGATCACAATCTCTGCTTCCGGAGCTGACGAAAACGATGCTCTTAACGCTTTAGAAGAAACAATGAAAAGCGAAGGACTCGGCGAGTAATGCAAGAATTAAAAGGGATTGGTGCTTCAGCCGGCATCGCGATTGCAAAAGCATACCGGCTTGAAGAGCCAGATTTAACGGTTGAAAAGAAAAACATCTCTGATTCTGAAGCGGAAGTAAGCCGTTTTGATGAAGCGATTGCACGTTCAAAAGAAGAGCTCGAAAAAATCAAAGAGCACGCTTTGAAAGAACTGGGTCAGGATAAAGCTGATATTTTTTCTGCTCACCTTTTAGTTCTCAGTGACCCTGAGCTTCTGAACCCTGTGAAAGAAAAAATCAGCACTGATTCAGTGAACGCTGAATTCGCTTTAAAAGAAACGTCTTCTATGTTCGTTACCATGTTTGAATCTATGGACAACGAATATATGAAAGAGCGTGCGGCAGATATCCGCGATGTAACAAAACGCGTAACCGGCCACCTGCTTGGCGTCGAAATTCCAAACCCAAGCATGATCTCAGAAGAGGTTATTATTGTAGCTGAAGACTTAACACCGTCTGACACAGCCCAATTAAACCGTGAGTTCGTAAAAGGATTCACTACTGATATCGGCGGACGCACATCTCACTCTGCCATCATGGCACGTTCTCTTGAGATTCCAGCAGTTGTTGGAACGAAAGCGGCTACAGGCACGATCCAAAACGGCGTGACTGTTATCGTTGACGGTATCAATGGCGATGTCATTATTGACCCATCTGCGGAAACTGTAAAAGAGTATGAAGAAAAACATAATGCTTATTTGGCTCAAAAAGCTGAGTGGGCGAAGCTTGTCAATGAACCGACTGTCTCAAAAGACGGACATCATGTAGAGCTTGCAGCGAACATCGGTACTCCTGATGATGTAAAAGGTGTTCTTGAAAACGGCGGAGAAGCAGTTGGCCTTTACCGTACAGAATTCCTTTACATGGGAAGAGATCAGCTGCCTACAGAAGATGAGCAGTTTGATGCTTACAAAACGGTTCTTGAGCGTATGGAAGGAAAATCAGTCGTCGTGCGTACACTTGATATCGGCGGAGACAAAGAGCTTCCTTACCTGCAGCTTCCTAAAGAAATGAACCCGTTCCTGGGATATAGAGCGATTCGTCTTTGCCTTGAAGAGCAAGAAATCTTCAGAACACAGCTTCGCGCGCTGCTTCGTGCAAGTACATACGGAAACTTGAAAATCATGTTCCCTATGATTGCGACAGTTAACGAATTCAAAGAAGCAAAAGCGATCCTTCTTGAAGAGAAAGAAAAGCTCGTAAAAGCGGGACAGGCTGTATCTGACGATATTGAAGTCGGAATGATGGTTGAGATTCCGTCAACTGCAGTCATCGCTGATCAGTTTGCTAAAGAGGTTGATTTCTTCAGTATCGGAACAAACGATTTGATCCAATACACAATGGCAGCTGACCGTATGAATGAACGTGTATCTTACCTGTATCAGCCATACAACCCGGCAATCCTTCGCTTAATTACACTGGTAATTGAAGCAGCACACAAAGAAGGAAAATGGGTTGGCATGTGCGGAGAAATGGCAGGAGACGAGATTGCGATTCCAATCCTTCTCGGCTTAGGCTTAGATGAGTTCTCAATGAGCGCAACGTCTATTCTTCCGGCAAGAACACAGATCAGCAAATTGTCTAAACAAGAAGCTGAGTCATTCAAAGAGAAAATCTTATCTATGAGCACGACAGAAGAAGTTGTCGCGTTCGTAAAAGAAACCTTCAAGTAATGTACAAAAACCAGACGGCCTCCGGCCTGTCTGGTTTTTTTCATAAGTAAGGGTATAGAAGGACACAATAACATGGCTAGGAGGGATAGTATGTCAAACCAATTTAACGCAGGAGATACTGTTTATGTGATCTACAGAAATCCGCACGCCGCCAATGTAGCCCACATAAAGGAAGCCGAAATTGTGCACCATCCATACCATGAAGGCGAGCTTTCCCTGTTTATTTATGAAACCTATCATCCGTTCGCAGAGGACGATGCTGTGTTTGCAAGCTATGAAGAAGCTAAATCGCTTTACAAAGAACTCTTTGATATTGATCCGTATGAGTAACAAGGAAATCATTACAACTCATATCCTTTCCGCCTAGTGAGAAAAGTAACGTTAGTAAAGGAAAAGGATGTGGCATCATGCAGAACCCATTTGTTCCGCAGCTTGTATATATAGAACCGAGGGCGCTGGAATATCCGCTAGGCCAAGAATTACAAGAAAAATTTGAGAATATGGGCATTGAAATCAGAGAAACAACATCCCACAATCAGGTGCGTAATATTCCTGGGAAAAATCATCTTCAGCAATATCGCAATGCGAAATCAACTTTAGTTATCGGTGTCCGGAAAACATTAAAGTTTGATTCATCCAAACCCTCGGCTGAGTATGCTATTCCGTTTGCAACAGGCTGCATGGGGCATTGTCATTACTGCTACCTGCAAACAACCATGGGATCAAAGCCGTATATCAGAACTTATGTAAACGTCGAAGAGATTTTGGATCAGGCAGATAAGTATATGAAGGAGCGCGCACCAGAGTTCACAAGGTTCGAAGCATCATGTACGTCAGACATTGTAGGAATTGATCATCTGACACACACGCTGAAGCGCGCCATTGAACATTTTGGCCAAAGTGATCTCGGAAAGCTCCGATTTGTAACGAAATTTCATCATGTCGATCACCTATTAGACGCAAAGCATAACGGGAAAACGAGATTCAGATTCAGTATTAATGCCGACTATGTGATTAAAAACTTTGAGCCGGGAACTTCACCTCTTGATAAGCGGATAGAGGCGGCAGTAAAAGTTGCAAAAGCAGGCTACCCGCTAGGCTTTATTGTTGCTCCGATTTATATTCATGAAGGCTGGGAAGAAGGATACAGACATCTGTTTGAAAAGCTTGATGCTGCTTTGCCGCAGGACGTTAGGCATGACATAACGTTTGAATTAATTCAACACCGTTTTACAAAACCGGCCAAACGAGTGATAGAGAAAAATTATCCGAAGACGAAGCTCGAATTAGATGAAGAAAAGCGCCGTTATAAATGGGGACGCTACGGGATCGGAAAATATATTTATCAGAAAGATGAAGAGCATGCACTTCGAGAAGCACTTGAATCCTATATTGATACCTTTTTCCCTAACGCGAAAATTGAATATTTCACTTAAACGGGCTGTTGTGATCAACAGCTCTCTTTTTATAAAAAGGATTTTTCCATTCCATCAAAACGCCGTAATTCAATGATTCTTTATCCTCTACATAATTGCTTACTACACGAATAGGTGAACGCCCGCAACGGAGGAGAAAGGACAGCACAGGGTCGTTTTTCCTGCCTTCCATCACATCTTCAACGTACTGAACAGCACTGATCTCGTGTGCGTATTTATGATATAAAGGAATGCGGCCGCCGCCGAGAAGGCGCTCCAGTCTCTTATCAACAGTCAGCTCATACATCGTATTCATCAGCCATTTTCCGATTCCAAGCTTTCGATAATGAGGAGAAACAGAAATATCCACTACATATAAAGTATTTCCATAAGGTTCATGGTTTTTAATCGATCCGTTGTCTGTTGCTTGTGCCCATGTATGGTCAGGAGATTCAGGCTCAAATTGTACAATAAGAGCAGTCATGGAACCGATAATTCTGCCATTGATGAGCGCGCATAAAGCGCCTTCTGGAAAGGTTTTGATATGGCTGGCAAGCTGGTCCTCTGACCACAGCAATTCCTGGGGAAACGGAGGAGGAAAACATTCTTTTTGAAGAGAAATCAGCCTCTCGATGTCAGTCTCAGTGTAGTTTCTGATGGTCAGAGCCTCAAATTTTCTGCCGTCGTGCACATACATTTGTTTTAGTATGATCATCACTCTCCTTATGTTGTTTCATTATAACGAAAATTGAATTTTCAGTAAATATATTCTGATTTTCTTATAATTTATTTTTTGATTATTCATTTTTCAAACGAAAGGGCCGATATAGAAATTAGGAGGGGATTGGTTTGTTTAAAAAACTTCACATGAAGATTGCTGTTTTTGTTTCGATTATGTTAATCGTCACAGTTGTTCTATTAATGCTGTCTTCTTATTTGACGCTAAAACCGATGATTACAGAGGATGGGAAAAATACAACTCAAAACGTGACGCAGTCACTTGAACAAAATATTGAATTGCAATTAAAGAGTTATGCCATTTCGTTATCAAGATTGGCTAATGGGGAATTAACGCATACATTTGTAAAGAAACCAAGTAAAGAAGCTGCTCGGCTGTTTCACGATGACATTAAGCAAATCAAAGACAACGATGATTATGTTGCGATGGCTTACATAGGCACCGCAAAAAAAGAAATGTTTACATATCCAAAAGCGGATTTCGCTGAGGATTACGATCCAGCATCAAGACCATGGTATAAGCTTGCAGCTGAAACCCCGGATCAAGTTGTTTGGACGGAACCTTATAAAGATGTCGTGACAGGAGACATGATTGTTACTGCATCGAAAGCGATCTTAGACGGGCAAAAAGTGATAGGGGTTGCCAGCTATGACTTGAAACTCTCTGCTATCCAGAGTATGGTCAATAAACAAAAGGTGCCTTACAAAGGATTTGCCTTTTTAGCTGATGCGAGCGGCAATCTTTTAGCCCATCCGTCAAATCAAGGAAAAAATATATCAAAGGATCAAACACTGCAAACCATCACATCCGAGAAAAAAGGGATACAAGATGTGAATGGGAAAATGGTTGTGTACCAAACGATTGGAGAGACAGGCTGGAAGGTCGGAACGCAATTTGATACCGATCAATTAATGTGGATTTCAGATAAAATGAATCGGGCAAATCTTTGGATATCATTGATTGCGCTTATCACAACAATTATTCTCAGCTACTTCCTGGCCAAAACGATAACCGGTCCGATACAGCAGCTGATCGCAAAAACGAAAGCTGTTTCCGCAGGCGATTTAACAGTGCGCGCGGAATCAAAATCTAAGGATGAAGTCGGTATTTTAACAAGAGATTTCAATCTGATGGTTGAAAATATGAAGGAAATGGTTGAGCAAGTGAGACTCTCTTCAGGGAAAGTATCTGACACCTCTGAACAACTAACGGCTGTCTCTGCCGAAACTAATGAAACAAGCGGACAAATTGCAAAAGCGATTGAAGAAGTAGCCGCAGGGGCATCGGAACAGGCTTCTGAAGTTGAAACCATTAATGAAAAATCGGAAAGCCTGTCAACGAAAATCAGGCAAATCGCTGAGGAGGCAGGCGGAATTAAAGAACGCTCAAAATCGTCCGAGGATGCAAGCTATAAAGGACTTGACGCGCTCGGCCAGCTGCTGATGAAATCAAACGAAGCCAATATGGAGACGAAAAAGGTTGAAACGATGCTGCTGGATTTGGAAAATCAAACTAAGAATATTGAAGAAGTCGTTACAGCGATTTCAAACATATCTGATCAAACCAACTTGCTTGCCTTAAATGCCAGTATTGAGGCAGCCAGAGCCGGAGAAAGCGGGCGCGGTTTTGCCGTCGTAGCCGATGAAGTGCGAAAGTTAGCTGAGCAATCAGCCCTTTCTACAAAGCATATCAGCGAGACTGTGAAGCTTATCCAGCTTGAGACAAAAGAGGCCTCTCACGCGATGGTTGAGGCAAGCAGAATGAATGATGAACAAAACAGTGCCATTCACGAAACTGGAGAGGTATTAAATACGATAACTGCAGAAATGCAGTCACTGGTACAAGGTATTGATCACATTTACGCGGAAATTCAAAGAATGAGTGAAGAACAGCTTGCGATTTCTGAAGCTATTCAAAGCATTTCAGCCATATCACAGGAATCAGCTGCCGCAGCAGAGGAAGTGAACGCATCAACCGATGAACAGCTTGTCACCCTTGATAAAGTCAAACACTCAACGGAAACACTAAAGCATGCAAGCCAAGAGCTTATGAACACAATTGCAAAATTCACATTGTAATCCAATTACATCCCCAAACATCATTTGTTTTGGGGATTTTTTATTTTATAAGATGAATAGATATGGTAGTCTAAAAAATGAAGGGAAAATGATAAATTTTAACTAAAATCAAAACGAAACATCTGGGAGGAATGACCTTGAAAAAAACAATTGGTTTTATCGGTCTTGGAGTGATGGGAAAGAGCATGGCATCACATATTCTGAATGACGGCCACCCTGTTTTGGTGTACACCCGGACAAAAGAAAAAGCAGAAAGCATACTTCAAAAAGGCGCGATCTGGAAAGATACGGTCAAAGATCTTTCGAAAGAAGCGGATGTCATCATTACAATGGTCGGCTATCCCAATGATGTTGAAGAAGTGTATTTCGGAAGCAATGGAATTATTGAAAACGCAAAAGAAGGCGCATATCTTATTGATATGACGACATCTAAGCCTTCGCTTGCGAAGAAGATTGCTGAAGCGGCCAAAGAAAAAGCATTGTTCGCTTTAGACGCTCCTGTTTCCGGTGGAGACGTCGGTGCACAAAACGGAACACTCGCGATTATGGTCGGTGGAGAAAAAGAAGCTTTTGAAGCCTGCATGCCGATTTTCTCTTTAATGGGAGAGAATATTCAGTATCAAGGACCGGCTGGAAGCGGACAGCATACCAAGATGTGCAATCAGATTGCAATTGCAGCCGGTATGATCGGTGTTGCTGAAGCGATGGCTTATGCCCAAAAATCAGGCCTAGAGCCAGAAAATGTTCTGAAAAGCATCACAACGGGCGCAGCCGGAAGCTGGTCATTGTCAAATCTTGCTCCCCGTATGCTTCAAGGCAACTTTGAACCGGGATTTTATGTGAAGCATTTTATTAAGGATATGGGAATTGCACTAGAGGAAGCAGAATTAATGGGGGAAGAAATGCCAGGCTTGTCGCTCGCAAAATCCTTATATGACAAGCTAGCTGCTCAAGGTGAAGAAAACAGCGGAACACAGAGTATATATAAGCTTTGGGTGAAATAAAAGGACTGCTTGTATCCTGCAGGCAACCATCAGGCTGTCGTGAAAATCTCGATAGCCTTTTTTTGGACTATAAGTGCGTAAAAGAGAAAAATACCACTTGTTTTAATTAATTGACAAAACGGAAGGGTGAAAATAAGAACATGATTCTATAATTCTAGCTTTAAGAAAGAATCAATAGCTTAACCTATACATTCAACATCAGTGACTATTTTTCTGATGATCTAAATGCTTATTTGTTTTGTTTATTGATTTATTCTCTGAGATAGGATTATGGGGGAATATTCTTATTACTAAAGCGGTTTTGGAGTGAAGTCGATTTAGCATTGCCTCCTATCTCAGAAAAGTGAGTATAGGAGGCTTTTTTTGTAGATTATTATTGATGGGGGTATTGATATGAAGCTTGAACAGCAAGAAATAAATATTTTACATTCTGATTCTGGTCCATACGGGATAGCCATTTCACCCGAAGGAAAGGTATGGTTTACTCAACATAAAGCTAACAAGATCAGCTGTCTTGATAAGATGGGCCAAATGCAAGAGTATATTGTTCCGACACCTGATGCTGGAGTCATGTGTTTAACGGTGTCTTCAGAAGGTGATATTTGGTTTACAGAAAATAGGGCTAATAAGATAGGGAAACTGACAGCAAAACGGCAATTTATAGAATATCCATTGCCGCATCAACATTCAGCCCCATATGGGATTACGGAAGGTCCAGACGGAGATATCTGGTTTACTGAGATGAATGGAAATCGTATAGGTAAATTGACATTAGAGGGCAAAATTCATGAATACGAACTGCCTAATGAAGGATCGTACCCTTCTTTTATTACGTTGGGTTCAGATCACTCACTTTGGTTCACTGAAAACCAGAATAATGCTATCGGTAAAATAACTGAATCAGGTGAGTTAACGGAGTTTCCGATTCCTACACCAGCAGCAGGACCGGTAGGCATTACAAAAGGGCATGATGATGCACTTTGGTTTGTAGAGATAGTGGGTAATAAGATAGGTAAGATTACGGTTTCCGGTGACATAACTGAATATGATATCCCTACACCAAATGCACGGCCTCACGCTATCGCTGCAGGTGTAAGATCTGATTTATGGTTTACCGAATGGGGGGGAAATAAAATCGGAAGGCTGACAAGTGATCAAACAATTGAAGAATATACAATCAACACACCTCATGCTGAGCCTCATGGAATAGGATGCGATAATGATGGCACAGTATGGTTTGCATTAGAATGTAACAAAATAGGGAAATTAAAATTAACTAAATAAAGGAAAAGAGGATCCTTTGCATCTCATGCGAAACCTATGTTGCTCAACCTGACCCAAACATTTCTCCTTTATTATAAAAAGTCAAATCTATCAATGGCATAAATCTGTTGCAGCAGCTTTGCTATTGAAGGTGAAAGAAAAACGGATTGTAGTGAATATGTTCCCTTCGCAGCCGGATGAAGAAGACTGCCGTAACTTGACCTTGCTTGGCTGGGGGTCTGGCAGCTTTTTTCTGTTTCTCCATACATTTAGATGAATACAAAAAAAGCTTGTAGAAAAAACATGGTTTTCTCTACAAGCTGAAGATTACCTGTATCGTACAGGATTATTTTCCGATGAATTGTTGTGTCCAGATGCTTCCAGACTCAACGTAGCCAACACCGATGTGAGTAAAGTTAGGGTTTAGAATGTTTTTTCTGTGTCCTTCACTGTTCATCCAAGCTTTTACTACTTCTTCTGGTGTCTTTTGGCCCTTCGCAATGTTTTCACCTGCTGTTTTGTAGCTGATTCCGAAAGATTTCATCATATCAAACGGTGAGCCGTATGTTGGGCTTTGGTGATCAAAGTAGTTTTTGTCCTTCATATCCTGAGATTTTGCTCGTGCAGATTTGCTTAACGTTTCATCAATTTGAAGCGGCTTTAAGCCTTGTTTTTGTCTTTCTGCATTTGTAAGCTCAACAACTTTTTTCTCATATGCACTTACAGATGAAGGTGCAGATGTCGTTGTGTTTGTTTTTTCAGCAGTTGCAGGTGCTTTAGAAGCAGTGTTTTGATCAGCAGCTGCTTTTTCAGTAGTCTTTTGTGCAGGTTTTGCCGTTTCTGTCTTTTGAACATCCTGAACTTTCACGTTAGATTGCTTCGCATGTTTTTGAAGAAACTGCTTAATCTCTTTTTCGTTTGCAGCGTTTAACGTTTTGATATTTGTGTTAATATGCAGTTTTTTCACTGCATCGTTAAGTGACATGTTTTGTACTGTGTTCCCCGTTTTTACTGTAACCACAGGCTGGCAGGAGAGTTCTTTCGCTGATGCTTGCTGTACGCCCCCGAATGTGAATAATCCAACCGCAGCGGCAGCAGATAAAATAAATGCTTTCTTCATTAGTTCGTAACCTCCTAGAGTTGTTTGTTTCTACAGAAAAATCATAACATAGCTTTTTTGTCATAAAGATTCCAGCACTTTCCTTTGACAAATAGAGATTGTCATTTTCGTAAAGTAAATCCGTTGAATCACTAAGAATAAGGGAATCAGCGGTATATATGATTTTATCGTACCGTTACATATCTTCCTTTTTTTTGAACCGTTAGTTATATTTTAATGTGTTTTTATATTGACAGCTTTTTTTACTCCTTTTCGCTGTAACAACTATTACAAAGGTGTTACAATTAATCTCAGTATATGTAAATATATTGAATGATTTGAGAGGGGTAACCAGAAGTGACTGAAATAGGACGTGAACCAAAGAAAAAGAGCAAAGGAAACAGAGCAATCAGAATGAACCTTTTTTTCTTAGCTGTCTTTGTTCTATTCACTGCATTAATTTTTAAGCTCGGGGTTGTTCAAATTGTTGAAGGCGAACAGCATGAAGAAGACGCTGAGAAATCAAATGCAAAAACAGCTTACTATCCTGCGCCTCGCGGGAAGATGTACGACAGAAATCAGAAAGTTGCTGTCGATAACCAGAGCGTTCCAGAAATTGTGTATGTATCAACATCTAGCACAAAAACAGAAGATAAAATCAAAACAGCGAAGCGGCTTGCTTCTTTCATTCATATTGATACCGAATTTTTGAAGGAAAGGGATCTTCGTGATTACTGGATCGCAGCTCATCCGAAAAAAGCCGCCGCTCTGCTTAAGGAATCAGAAAGCAATCTGAAAGGAGACCAGGCTTACAAGCTTCAAATAGAGCGTGTTCCGGATCAAGAATTAAAGGCTATTCAGCAAGATGACGAAGAAATGGAAACTGCTGCGATATATACTAGGTTTTCAAGCGGAAATGCTTACGAACCTCAAATCGTAAAGGCAATGAATCCAAATAAGAGCAATAGCAATGGAAAAAACGGAGCGCTGCTTGATGAGAAGAAAAACTCCTCGCAAAGACCAAAAAATGACTTAACATATGATGAAATTTCCATTGTTTCTGAGCATTTAGAAGAACTTCCGGGAATCGATATCGTAAACGATTGGACACGAAAATATCCTTATGACAAAACCCTTTATTCTGTTTTCGGGGGCGTCACGACACCTGATCAGGGCCTGCTGAGCGACCGGAAAGATTTCTACTTAACAAGAGGCTATGCGAATAATGACAGGGTGGGAAAAAGTTATTTAGAGTATCAATATGAAGAATATTTAAATTCGCATAAAGAAAAAGTGGAATACGTAGAAGATAATAAAGGAAATGTCGTCAGCCAAAAAACCATTGATAAAGGCAGCAGGGGATACGATCTTCAGCTTGCTTTTGACATGGAGCTTCAGGCAAAGGTAGAAAAGATCATTGAAGAAGAAGTAAGAAACAGCCGTGCACGCGGAAATTACATGCTTGACAGAGCCTTTGCCGTGATGATGGACCCGAATAACGGCGATATTTTATCGATGGCAGGCAAAAAGATAGATTTAAAAACCAACAAAATTGAAGATTATGCGATAGGGGCATTTACCACCCAATATGAAATGGGATCAGCAGTAAAGGGGGCCACCGTACTAGCCGGCTATCAGGACGGGATCCCGCATTATAAATATTTTGTTGACATGCCACTGTATTTTGCAGGAAACGGTAATAAGCCTAAGAAGTCGTATATGAATATGGGAACTATTAATGAATTAACGGCATTGCAAAAAAGCTCAAACGTATACATGTTTAATGTCGCCATGCACATTGCCGGTGTCACATACAAGCCGCATGGACCTCTTCCTGCTGACCAGAAGGATTTAAACAAAATGAGAAATTACTACAGCCAATTTGGCCTGGGAGTAAAGACAGGTATCGATCTGCCGCAGGAATCAGCCGGTATGCAAACTACACCTGATGCGGTAGGGGGGTTAATTTTAGACTTGGCCATTGGACAATATGATACATATACACCGCTTCAAATGGCTCAGTACATCTCATCAATTGCCAATGGGGGGTACCGCATTCAGCCAAGAATTGTTACAAGTGTTCATGAGCCCAGCAAAAAAGAAGGCCTTGGGAAGACCATTGAACAAAGAAAGCCAAACATTCTCAACAAAATTAACAACTCAGAAAGTGACATTCAGCAGGTGAAGACTGGAATGAAGCTAGTTACCACTTCGGGAACAGCTAGAAATACGTTTGCAGAGGATGTTTCCGGAAAAACTGGAACTGCTCAAACATTTTATTACGGAACAAATCGTAATTGGTGGGGAAAAAGCACGTACAATCTAACATTTGTCGGCTATTATCCATCAAAAAATCCAAAAGTGGCATTCAGTGTTGTTGTCCCTTCTGTAGCGAACGACCACGACCCGATCAACAAACTCATTGCCAAAAGAGCTATCCACGCCTACGCAGAGCTCGAAAAAAAACACAGTAAAAAATAAAAAACAGGGTGCACAACTAAAAGATTGTGTGCCCTTTCTTTTATTCAAAAATTGACGTTCACCATAAGAATAGAAGGAGAATACTCATTTTCTAGCGAATCATACTAGGTAAAAGTCAATCTGTATATGTCGAAACACGATGATCATGCAAAGGAGGGATTCTGTGGAACAGGATACGCAGCATGTTAAACCACTTCAAACAAAAACCGATATTCATGCAGTCTTGGCCTCTAATGGACGCATCATTTATATATCTGCCAACTCCAAACTGCATTTGGGCTATCTCCAAGGAGAGATGATCGGATCATTCCTCAAAACGTTTCTGCATGAGGAAGACCAATTTTTAGTTGAAAGCTATTTTTATAATGAACATCATCTGATGCCGTGCACCTTTCGTTTTATTAAAAAAGATCATACGATTGTGTGGGTGGAGGCTGCGGTAGAAATTGTTACGACAAGAGCTGAGCGGACAGAACGGGAAATCATTTTGAAAATGAAGGTTCTTGAAGAAGAAACAGGCCATCAATCCCTAAACTGCGAAAAACATGAAATCGAACCTGCAAGCCCGGAATCGACTACATATATAACGGATGATTATGAACGGTTGGTTGAAAATCTCCCGAGTCCGCTATGCATCAGTGTCAAAGGCAAGATCGTCTATGTAAACAGCGCGATGCTCTCAATGCTGGGAGCAAAAAGCAAGGATGCTATTATTGGTAAATGGTCCTATGAATTTATTGAAGAAGAATATCATGATATCGTGAAAAACAGGATTATACGAATGCAAAAAGGAATGGAAGTCGGAATGATTGAACAGACGTGGAAAAGGCTTGATGGCACACCTGTTCATTTAGAAGTGAAAGCATCCCCGACCGTCTACAAAAACCAGCAGGCTGAGCTGCTGCTGCTGATCGATATCTCTTCAAGGAAAAAATTCCAAACCATCCTGCAAAAAAGCCGTGAACGATATCAGCTGCTGATTCAAAATTCCATTGATACCATTGCGGTGATTCACAATGGAAAATGGGTGTTTATGAATGAATCGGGAATTTCCCTGTTTGAAGCGGCTACTTATGAGGACTTAATTGGCAAAAACATATACGATCAGCTGCATCCTTGCGATCACGAGGATGTAAAAGAGAGAATCCAAAACATCGCCGAGCAAAAAACAGAATCTGAAATTGTCAAGCAATCCTGGTTCACCTTTCAGAACAGGGTCATTTATACGGAGATGGTCTGCATTCCGACGACCTTTTTTGGTGAAGCGGCCGTCCAGGTCATTCTTCGGGACATTTCAGAGAGAAAACAAACAGAAGAATTGATGCTGAAATCGGAAAAATTATCAATCGCAGGGCAGCTCGCGGCGGGAATCGCCCATGAGATCCGCAACCCTCTTACAGCGATCAAAGGATTTTTACAGCTGATGAAACCGACAATGGAAGGAAACGAACATTACTTTGATATTGTGTTTTCTGAACTCAGCCGTATCGAATTAATACTCAGTGAACTGCTCATGTTGGCGAAACCTCAGCAAAATGCTGTCAAAGAATATTTGAACTTGAAAAAATTAATTGGTGAGGTTTCAGCCCTGTTAGAAACGCAGGCGAATTTAAATGGCATTTTTATCAGAACAAGTTATGAAAAAGACAGCATTTATATAAACGGGGATCAAAACCAATTAAAGCAGGTATTCATTAATTTAATCAAAAATGCAGTTGAATCAATGCCTGATGGGGGAACAGTAGACATTATCATAACCGAAGATGAGCATTCTGTTCATGTTACTGTCAAAGACGAAGGGGAAGGTATACCTGAAAAGGTACTAAACCGGATTGGAGAGCCATTTCTAACAACAAAAGAAAAAGGTACGGGGCTTGGATTAATGGTGACATTTAATATCATTGAAAACCATCAGGGAGTTATACATGTGGACAGCCATCCTGAAAAAGGCACAGCGTTTAAAATTTCATTTCCAAAAAAATAAAACAACGGCTTAAACGCCGTTGTTTATCGTCTTCATTGCTTCACGTTTTTTTAATACAAATAATTCTAAACGGTCCAGGCCTTCTCTCAGTGTGTCCAGCGAGTACGCAAAAGACAATCTTACATATCCTTCACCATATGTTGAGAACGAGCTGCCCGGCACGAGTGCCACACCAGCGTCTTCCAAAAGAGCCATACTAAAATCAAATGAAGTCATTCCAAATGATTTAATAGAAGGGAAGATATAAAACGCACCGGACGGTTTAACTACATCAAGTCCCATGGAAACAAGACGGTCATAAACATAGTCGAGACGTTTTTTGTATTGTTCTCTCATAATCAATGCGTCGTCAAAGCCGTTTGTGACAGCTTCAAGCGCGGCTTTTTGAGAAATGGATGAGGCACATGACACATTGTATTGATGAACCTTTAAAATGTGCTTTGCAATGTCTTTCGGTGCAAATAAAAATCCAATTCTCCAACCGGTCATGCTGTGTGATTTTGACAAGCCGTTAATGACAATTGTTTGATCCCGCAAATGGTTTGCGATGGAGTAATGCGGTCTGTCATATGTTAATTCACTGTATATTTCATCGGACAATACGAAGACATTTCTGCCTTTTAAAAGGGCTGCGATGCTTTTCAGTTCTTCTTCAGATAAAGTCACGCCGGTAGGATTTGACGGATAAGGAAGCACGACACACTTGGTGTTGGGTGTCAGAGCATCTTCAATCAGCCGGGCGGTAAGCTTAAAGCCGTGTGATGTAGTATCAACAATGACAGGCTTGGCCCCGCACAAATTGATAATAGGTTCATAGCCCGGATAAATAGGCCCTGGCATAATGACTTCATCACCGGGAGATAAAATCGTCCGGAATGCAGCATCAATGGCTTGGCTTGCGCCTGTTGTGATGATGATTTCAGATTCAGCATCATAGTTGAAATCCGCTTTTTTCTTCATATAAAGCTGCACAGCTTGTCTCAGCTCCAGGTAGCCGGCATTCGGAGTATATGACGTCACGTTTTCATCAATGGCTTTTTTTGCGGCAGCTTTCACATGATGCGGTGTGAAAAAATCAGGCTGGCCGATTGTAAGTGAAATGACGTCTTCGTGTTGGGCTACAAGATTCGAGAATTTGCGTATTCCTGAAATTTCGATCTCTCTTGCTTTCGGATTCAGCAAATGTTCCATAATTCATCACCTTAACAAATATAATGAGTTTATCCTATTTTACCACTAGCTGATCATTTGTCACCTTTTTAACTGATATATTTCGATTGTATGCGCCTTTTTTCTAAACATACCTTTCTTTTCAGAAAAAAAGAAGACAACCAGCGATTTGATTGTCTTTATTGTATCATGTTCTATTATTGTTTATATGTGCCAATTTCATTAATAGCCATAATCAAAATGAAGGTCTTCGTGCCAAATCAGATACGGAGGATGCTCTTCTCGAAGGTCAGCTGATTCTTTCTTCATATTCAGGTAAGTTTCTTCACTGATATCCTCTAAAACAGTCATTTCGTTTTCTTTAAATATTACTAAGGTACCCATTATTTACACCCTTCTTTGGAAAAATCCTTGACTATTTTATCACTGTTAGTTGGAAAGTCAATGGTTATTAGGAAAAAAGTTTCTTTTTTGAGGAACTCGGCTTGTTGCCTTCGGAATTCGATTTTGAAGAGCTGCCATTCACTTTTTACAAATTACGCCGATATATACAGTACAATACTGAATGCGAATAGCGAGGGATTGAATTGTCGTTACAACAATACGAAATTTTATTGGATTCTGGTACAAATGAATTAGAAATTGTGAAGTTTGGCGTGGGTGAAAATGCTTTCGGAATTAACGTCATGAAGGTAAGAGAAATTATTCAGCCTGTCGAGGTGACATCAGTGCCTCACTCCCATCAGCATGTAGAAGGAATGATTAAACTCAGAGGAGAAATCCTCCCTGTGATCAGTCTCTTCTCATTTTTTGGAGTAGAGCCTGAAGGATCAAAAGATGAGAAATATATCGTGACTGAATTTAATAAACGGAAAATTGTTTTTCATGTCGGCTCTGTTTCTCAAATTCACAGAGTATCCTGGGAAGCGATTGAAAAGCCGACATCGTTAAATCAAGGAATGGAGCGGCACCTTACCGGGATTATTAAGCTCGAAGACCTGATGATCTTTTTGCCTGACTATGAAAAAATTATTTATGACATTGAATCAGATTCAGGTGTGGACACGTATAATATGCATACCGAGGGCTTCGATGAAAGAAGAACTGATAAAAAGCTTATCATTGTAGAGGACTCACCGCTTTTGATGCGCCTCTTGCAAGATGAATTAAAAGAAGCAGGGTACAACAATATCGCTTCGTTTGAAAATGGAAAAGAGGCATATGAATACATTATGAACCTTGCTGAAAACGAAACTGATTTATCAGAACAGATTGATATGATCATCACTGATATTGAAATGCCAAAAATGGACGGACACAGGCTCACAAAGCTGCTGAAGGAAAATCCGAAAAGCTCAGATGTGCCGGTTATGATTTTCTCATCGTTAATTACGGATGATCTGCGTCACCGCGGCGAAGTTGTAGGCGCAGATGAGCAAATCAGCAAGCCTGAGATCAGTGATTTGATTAAAAAAGTGGATACGTATGTTATTGAATAAATAAAAACAGCCGTTGCCAGAAAGAGGCACGGCTGTTTTTATTTTAAAAGTAACTCTCGCCAAGTTTTTTAAAGACCGGTTTATGGTAAGCTGGCTGCTGGCGATTTGGCACTAGCGGCTTTTCTTTCATGCCGACATATTCTTGCAAAAGGTGTTTCGCTTTTGTTAAAGACATTTGAGCTTTAGGATTTCGGTACGATTGATTAAGTGTACCTAAATGCGGAAGATGTTCGAAGTCTTCTTTAGTTGGAGGCATGTGAAAATAGTAGTCTCCGATTGAGATAAGCACGTCCGATTGCTGTTGGCTGAACCTTGGATTTTTTGAAAAATGAAGCCCTATTTTCTTTCCTTTACCTTCTTTGACAAGCTTTTGCAAAGCCCGTTTTTTCAGCAGATATAGGTATTTAGGGTTGGGGGCGGTTTTTGCATGGCGGTTCACAGTGTAAACTGCTTTTGAAAGATTTTCTACGGTTGGCTGCAGATCTTTCGTATATGCATGGTCGTCCATTATTTCTCTCCTTTGCTCTTATCAATTTCTATATGTTTAGATTATACTTTTTTAAAGTTGAAATGCAAATATTGAATGTAAAAATGCGCTTTTTTCTAAGAAAAAAAGCGCATTTTTAACCTGCATTATACAGATCTTGCCTTCTTTTTCGGCTGTTCTTGAAATGCTTCCTGAACATTCACTTCCACAGCCTGAGCACTGTATTTTGGCAGTGCAATAAAATAAAAAATAAAAACGAGCAGGATAATAACACCCATGCCGTAATAAAGATAATCAATGTTTGATACAAACTTAGGGAATAACAGTGCGACTAAGCCAAGTGTCAAAGACTGTGCAAACATCATAAAAGGGTCTTGCATGCCGCTTACACGTCCCATCAGTTTTGGATGAACAATTTTGGGCATCCACCCTCCGATTGCAATGTTGATCGGTCCGATGCACATTCCCAGTGCAAAAGCTGCCGCGTAATACACCCATAAAATATTGGTGTAGCCGAGGACGAAGATCAGCAAACCTGCAATGAAAATCGGTATCGACATTAAAAAGTGCGGCTTCACTTTTTTAGAGATGATCGTGCCTATTACGCTGCCTGCCAGAAGCCCAAACCCGAGTGCGATCGTAAATACAGACGTATGCCACTCATAACGGTCAGGAGCCAATCCATATTTCATTGTAAACATCGGCAATACAGCGAATCCTCCGTTGACAAATCCAAAAATGAAAAAGCCAAAAATAAGAGATGCCAGCAATTTGTTTTTTAAAATATAGAGGATGCCTTCTCTAAAGTCATTTATTGAATCCTTAACAGAAGTCTTTCTCCAGCTGAATGCACCGTTTGGCTGTCGGGCTTCTTTTGGAATCCGGCAGCTGCGGATCAGCAGCCCGGAAATGATAAAGCTGACAAAATCAAGAATAATGGCGCCTTCAATACCGATGGTGTTGTACATAAACGCGCCTATACCGACTCCAAACACCATAAAAATGCTAAAAAGCATCTGATTAAGCCCTGCCGCTTTCGCATAATGCTCCTTCGGCAGAATGGCTTGTACCAAACTGTTTTCTGCCGGAAAGAAAAACTTTGTTACAGCGCTTCTGATAAATAAGATACAAAAAACAAGAGGGATATTGCCGGTAAATAAAGTGAAAAAAAGCACGACAGTCAGGCCTGCTCTGATCCAATCACAATTTTCTGCCACCTTTTTTCTGTCAAACCGGTCCGCGACGACTCCCACGATCAGAAATACAAATATGGTCGGAAGAGAATACATCAGCTCCGCCAAGGTCGTATATGAAGGCTGGCTGCTGAATCGGTCCAGCAAAAAAAATGCAAAGGCCATGTTGCCTACTGTCGTGCCCATTTGAGAAGCGAGTGCTGCGAAAAATAGACGAACAAAATTACGATTTTTAAATATATCCATAAAAACGCTCCTTACCCTAAAGGTCCCACTTTATCATATTATAAACCGCCTGTTTTTGAAACAAATAAGAAAACATTACCGGTTAATCGTGACTCTTGTTCCGTTTGGCACAATTGAAGCAAGTTCAATCACGTCTTTGTTATGCATGCGAATGCAGCCTTTAGAAACAGCCTTACCAATCGAAGCGGGATTATTCGTCCCGTGTATTCCGTAGTGCTGCTTTGAAAGGCTCAGCCAATAAGCGCCAAATGGGCCGCCGGGATTGCGCTGGCGGTTAATAATGTAAAACTCGCCAGTAGGCGTTTGCGTTAGTATTTTACCAACGGCGATGGGATAGGTTTTCATTACCCGATTATTTAGGAACAGCGTAAGGGTCTTCGCTCCGATTGAGACTGCGATATGATACGGAATTGTATAAGGGTCCGGCAGTCCGGGGATGACTATGGACTGTCCCGCTGTGAGCCCTGCCTGCAGTGACGGATTAGCCTGGAGTAATGCAGCCGTGCTGATTCTGAAATCAGCCGCGATGCTGTTCAGTGTATCACCTTGCTTCACTTGGTACGTAAGCAGTTTCCTCATCCTCCTTTTTTACTTATAAGTATTGATGAGGAGCCCATCCTGCTACATTAATTTGTGCTTTTTAAGGTGAAGACAGTGATTTCAGGCTTGGCCAGAAACCGCAAAGGCAGCCTGGTCATCCCGAGGCCTCGGTTTACGTAAATATGAGTGCTGCCCGTTTGATACATTCCCTCTGTGTAGACTTTTCCATATGGAGGCGTAATAATCGGTCCGTAAAAAGGCAGCTGAATCTGGCCGCCGTGTGTATGGCCGGAAAGCTGAAGGTTCACGGGATAATCTGTTGTTTTCAAGGCCGCATCAGGTTCATGGACGAGAAGAATGGAAAAAAGTCTGTCGCTCAGCCTTGAAAGGGTGCCTTCATAATCTGGGTTTCCCAGCATTAAGTCATCAAGCGAAGCAATTTCGATTTTGCTGCCATCTGCGAGTGACAATGTTTGATAGCCATTGCGATATACCGTGAAACCTCCGGCCGTCATCAGGCTTTTGTAAACGGCAGTTCCATAGCCTCCGTGATCATGATTGCCGTAAATACAAAGCTTGCCGAAGGGAGCATTAAGCTTTCTCAATAATGGAATGACTGCCTGGTGGTGCTGGTACGTATCAGGATTATCGATAATATCACCTGTAAAAACAATGAGATCAGGTTTAGATTCATTAATTGTAAGAATGACAGTTTTTAAATCTTCGAGAGTAAAGTAATCACTCAAGTGTGCATCGCTGAACTGCACGATTTTAAAACCGTCAAATCCGTGCGGGATGAGAGAGCTTTTTATTGTGTGTTCGGTTGTCTCGATCATATGAGGCTCGAGATACCTGGCATAGCCATATCCCCCGCCGGCCGTTAAAGCCCCGGCAGCAAGAGCGCCGAACATTCCTTTTAGAAATTGTCTTCTGGACATCTTTTTCATTTCAAACCAACCTTTAATAGAGTTTTTCTATTATATCATCTGTATCTGACAAAAATCTCATATGAGCATGTGCTGACAGAGGTAGGGATATAATGATAGAATATTATTGAATGAATACTCATTCACAATTGGAGGGATAAACATGGAAAAAAAAGCGGTAATTATTACCGGCGGGTCAAGCGGCATGGGAAAAGCAATGGCAAAAAAACAGGCTGAATTAGGGTGGCACGTTATGGTGACAGGGAGGAACCATGAAGCACTTGAGGAAACAAAAAAAGAAATTCAGACCTTTGAGGGACAGGTCGCTTGTTTTCAAATGGATGTCCGTTCCGATTCCGCCGCTTCAGACATGATTAAAGAAGCGATAAAAGCCTTTGGCCGGCTTGACGCGCTGATTAACAACGCGGCCGGAAACTTTATTTGTCCGGCAGAAAAGCTAACGCCCAATGGATGGAAAGCCGTTATTGAGATTGTTTTAAACGGCACATTTTTTTGCAGCCAAGCAGCGGCAAGGCATTGGATTGACCAGAAGCAGCAGGGTGTCATTTTAAATATGGCAGCCACGTACGCTTGGGGAGCGGGAGCGGGGGTCGTTCATTCCGCTGCAGCCAAAGCGGGGGTATTGTCATTGACAAGAACGCTGGCCGTTGAATGGGGGAGCAAATACGGCATTCGTACAAACGCGATAGCCCCCGGACCGATTGAACGAACAGGCGGTGCGGAGAAGCTATTTGAATCGGAAAAAGCGATGGCCCGCACGATGAACAGTGTGCCGCTCGGCCGATTGGGCACACCGGAGGAAATCGCCGCTTTGGCAGCGTTTTTGCTTTCTGATGAAGCATCCTATATAAACGGGGATTGTATCACAATGGACGGAGGGCAATGGCTGAATCCTTATCCGTTTTAAAGAATATTAATCTTTGGATTCAATGTGGTATAATCAGACAAAGATAGAGAAGCAGGTGATAACATGTTGGATCCACTTGATATTTTAACGAACATTGATGATGTCCTTCCATATTACCAGGCGATTTTCAGTGCCGAGGAACAGAAGGTTGTCGGATATGAGGTGCTTGGACGAATTTTGGCAGATTCAGAAATCCAAAGTCTCGGGCCCTTCTTTTTAGATGCGGGGATACCCGAAGAATATAAATTAGAGGTTGATAACAGAATTATCCGCCAGGCTCTTGACCGCTTTTTAGAGGCGGATTCTGATCTGCTGATTTTTATGAATCAGGATGCCAATCTGCTGATGCTGGATCATGGTGAAAGCTTTCTGGAGCTTCTGAAAGAATATGAAGCGAAGGGAATCGAACTCCACCGTTTTGTGCTTGAAATTACAGAGCACAATTTTGAAGGGGATATTGAGCAGCTCTACCATATGCTTGCATACTATCGTACATACGGAATTAAAATCGCAGTTGACAACATCGGAAAAGAAAGCAGCAACTTGGACAGAATCGCGCTGCTCTCACCAGATCTGTTAAAAATCGATTTGCAGGCGCTGAAAGTGTCACAGCCGTCACCGTCATATGAGCATGTGCTGTACAGCATATCTTTATTAGCAAGAAAAATCGGTGCGGCGCTGCTGTATGAAGACATTGAGGCGAACTTCCAGCTTCAGTACGCCTGGAGAAACGGAGGCCGCTATTTTCAGGGCTATTACTTAGTGTCTCCATCTGAAACGTTTCTAGAGAGAGATGTATTGAAACATAGACTAAAAACTGAATTTCACCAATTTATCACACATGAGAAAAAGAAACTGGAAACCGTCTATGAGCACTCTGAACAGTTTTACAAACGAGTGCATCAGGCTGTGACCTCTTTGAGAAAAAACAATCTGTCTTCTGATGATGACTTTATTAAAAAGCTGGCGGAAGAGCTGACAGATTGCAGCTTCAGGATTTACATGTGTGATGAAGAAGGCGATCAGCTGACGGGAAATGTGTTTAAGCAGGATGGGGAATGGATTTATCAGCCGGAATATGCGGAAAAGAACTGGAGCTGGCGTCCTTATTTTCTGGAGAACATTATGCGAATGAGAAATCTCAGAAAAGGTTTTTTCAGTGATCTGTACAGTGATTTGGAAACAGGTGAAATGATCAGAACGTTTTCATATCCGATGGATGATCAAATGTATTTATTTATAGACTTGCCTTATTCTTATTTATATGAGCAGGACGGACTGATTTAACGGCTGAAAGGCCGTTTTTTTTATGAAATGAAAAAAATATCAAAAAACGATTGACATTGATACTGAGAATCATTATCATTTAATTATAGAGAGAAGCTACTCTCTGTTCCCCAACCCCTCTATCAGATCAAGATCCGAAAAAACTTGGCGCTACCCCCGCCAAGTTTTTTATTTGTCAAAGCATAGGACAATCCAATGAAACAATAAACCTAACTAGTGGTAAACGTTTAACACGGGGAGAAACATTGAGTGCCGAACACCCCTGACACTGCTGCACGGGTGTTCAGTTCCGTTGTTTACCTCTATCCAGCATGACTCCCATTGATTATGGCCACGCGGAACTTCACCATAACATTCAAAAGAAGGTTTTGACAAAGTTGCAAAAAGGCATTCTTAATGCTGCCAAAGATTCGAAAAAAATTATAATTGTGTGCATGACATTCAAAAAAAGCCTCAAACTAAAGAAAAATAGTTTTTTTCACTTTTTTTTCTTTGCTTAAATTCAGCAGTGAAAATGCCATCCTGTCCGACTTTATGGTATGATGCTCAATAGAACTTGTATTATAATAAATACTTGTTGATTTGAAGTTGCTTTTTGAAAGGAGTCTTTTTTTAGAATGTCACAATTAATGGGTATCATCACACGGCTGCAAAGTCTGCAAGAAACAGCGGAAGCGGCTAACGAGCCAATGCAGCGTTATTTCGAAGTGAATGGTGAGAAAATATGCAGTGTTAAATATTTCGAAAAAAATCAAACGTTTGAACTGACGGTTTTCCAAAAAGGTGAAAAACCTAACACATATCCGTTTGATAATATCGACATGGTTTCCATCGAAATCTTTGAACTTCTTCAGTAAGATTCCTGAAATAGGGGGAACAAGCTTCCGCCTTTGCAAAAGTAATCGAAATAAACGGTAAGGAACATACTTGTTTCATGGTTGTAAATCCTTGAAAAGGAGTGTCGTGATGGCTGATTCTTTTCTGTTTTATAATCTTTCAGAAGCACAGATGACCTTTCAAGATGTGATGGAACGGCTTAAAGCCTTTGTTCAAAAGGACCCCCGTTCTTCTTATGTGTTATCGATCGGAACCGATTCACAGGTTTACCGCGATTACACAAAGTTTATTACCGCATTGCATTTGCATCGTACAGGCAAGGGAGCTTGGGGCTGCTTGAAAAATCATACAGTCGACAGACCCATACATAGCCTTCGGGAGAAGATTTCGTTAGAAACGGCGTACAGCCAAGAAACGGCCGCTCATATTCTTGATGGACACTTAATGGATATTACCGATCTGCTCCTGCCCTTTACCGGTGAGGGGGCGGATCTTACCTTTGAAGTTCACTTGGATATTGGGAAAAAAGGGCTTACAAAAGATCTGATCCAAGAAATGACTGGACGTATTACCTCCATGGGGATTGAGGCCAAAATAAAGCCGGATTCATACACTGCCTTCAGCTATGCAAATCGTTTCACAAAATAATTTGACTGAAAAAGCCAAGGTAAATGTCGAATTATGCGGTTGACGTTTGTTATCTGATTACTTATTCTAGCGGTAGAGCTGAAAGTAAGTTGTCTTGCTTTCAGAGGTATTCAGTATAAAACAGGGGGCCTGATTGCGAATGAGTCTTATCGGTGAACGATTTACAGAAGAAGAACAAAAACTTCTGCTGAATATCCTGATCAACCATGAGTATGCCATCGAGCTATTAAGCAGTGAGATCAACGATATAGAGACAGGGACCAAAAACGTTGACGGAACCACCTACAAAAAACTTGTAACGCTATACGACCGATTTCGATTTGAAAATTAATGGGACACCCTATAATTGATACTCCACAAAGAGTATCTTTTTTATTGAAAGGAAACTTTTCGACAAATACTGATAAAGTTTATATTATTGCAATATAGGGAATGTATTGATGATGAAAATGAAAAGGGGTCGAAAACATGATAAGCTTACAATCAGATCAACTTCTTGAGGCAACAGTCGGACAATTTATGATTGAGGCGGACAAAGTAGCGCACGTGCAAGTCGGAAATAACCTTGAGCACGCATTATTAGTATTGACAAAAACCGGATACACAGCCATCCCGGTTCTGGATCCTTCCTACCGTTTACATGGCTTAATCGGGACAAATATGATCATGAACAGTATTTTTGGACTTGAGCGAATTGAGTTTGAAAAGCTTGACCAAATCACTGTTGAGGAAGTCATGCTGACCGACATTCCGCGCCTTCATATCAATGATCCGATTATGAAGGGATTCGGCATGGTCATTAATAACGGATTTGTCTGTGTTGAAAATGACGAGCAGGTATTTGAAGGGATTTTTACGAGAAGAGTCGTTTTAAAGGAATTGAATAAGCATATACGCTCGTTGAATAAGTAGGCTGTACGGCCTATTTTTATTATATAGCCAGAGTGAAAAAGAAAGCGCATACATAATTTAAACGAGAATAGGGCTTGAATAAGAAACTAAGATTTTATTAGAATGGGAGATAAGAAAAACTTATTGATAACAAAAAGGAGGACGACATGCAGCTTCAAGAGCTTCATATGCTCGTAGTTTTAGCTGAGGAATTAAATATGAGAAAGGCGGCAGAACGGCTTTTTGTATCTCAGCCGGCTTTATCTCAGCGCTTACAAACCATTGAAAAGGCGTGGGGAACAAAAATCTTTTTAAGATCCCAAAAAGGATTAACGGTAACGCCCGCCGGTGAGAAAATCATTCAGTTTGCGAATGATGTGACATTAGAGCAGGAAAGAATAAGAGAAAATATTGACGAGCTTGAAGGTGAAATTCACGGCACATTGAAGCTTGCCGTCGCCTCCATAATCGGTCAGCATTGGCTCCCTAAAGTCCTGAAGACGTATGTGGAAAAGTATCCGAATGCAAAGATCTCGCTCATAACCGGGTGGAGCAGCGAAATGCTGAAAAGCTTGTATGAGGATCAGGTTCATATCGGCATTATAAGAGGCAACCCTGAGTGGAAGGGGCGCAAAGATTACTTAATGACAGATCATCTGTATTTAGTGGATACTGAAATTTCCTGCATCGAAGATATTGCCCATACAGAACGGCCGTTTATCCAGTTTAAAAGTGACAGCACTTATTTTCAGGAAATTCAGCACTGGTGGCATCAAAAATTTAAAACGTCACCGAAACAGACGATATTGGTTGATCAGATTGAAACGTGCAAACAGATGGCGCTGCACGGAATCGGGTATGCCATTTTGCCGTCTGTTACCCTTCAAAATGAAGATAAAGTGAATAAAATGCCTCTTTTAGACATGAAAGGGCATCCGATCGGTCGGGATACATGGTTATTAGGCTATGAGCCTGCCTTTGAACTGAAACAAGTCCAAGCTTTTGTACAAGTGATAAAGGATATGCTGGATCAGGAAAATCCATTTTAAAGACAGCGAGGTGCTGTCTTTTTTTATTTATCTGTTGACAATGAAAATCATTATCATTTAAAGTGATACATATGATATTGAAAATCATTATCAATTAATGGGGTGATAACATGGCTAAAGCCTTGATTACATATGCCAGCATGTCAGGAAATACAGAAGACATTGCCTTCATAATAAAAGATACGCTTCAGGAATATGAGTTGGATATCGATTGTGTCGAGATAGATGATGTGGATGTGTCTTGTTTAACCTCCTATGATTATGTACTGATTGGCACCTATACATGGGGGGACGGCGATTTGCCCTACGAAGCGGAGGATTTTTTCGAAGAGGTCAAACAGCTTCAGCTTAATGGTTTAAAAACAGCCTGCTTCGGGTCTGGCGATTATTCTTATCCAAAGTTTTGCGAAGCGGTGAATTTGTTCAATGCCATGCTGCAAGAGGCGGGAGCTGCTGTTTACCAGGAAACACTAAAAATTGAATTAGGGCCTGAAACAGATGAAGATGTGGAAAGCTGCCGAGCGTTTGCGAGAGGTTTTCTTGCATGGGCAGATTATATGAACAAGGAAAAAAGCCATGTTTCATAAAGGAGCAACTGCTGTTACGGCATCGGCGTTTTCTGGATATTTTGTGGCGGTACAAGGAGAAGGCATTTTTCATTATTCTTTGGAGCAGGGCTGGAGAAAGCTTTTTCGTTTGAAAAGTAAGATACACTGTATCAGCTACATAGGGCCTTACTTATTTGGCGTTGGTGAAAAGGGAACAGTCATTCGTTCGGCTGATGAAGGGAAAACCTGGACGATGTCGAGCTTTCCGACAAATGCAACAGTGTGGGCGATTACCGGCAGAAACAACGGGTTTGTCTGCGCCCACGGTAAGCATTGTATTTATGTATCGGATGATTTTGGTGTCTCATGGCGCGTAGCCAAACCTTTTGCCGAATTTCATAATCCCCCTGTTATCCGGTCGCTATGCCTTCACGGGGGTAATCTTTTTATCGGCACGCAAATACACGCATATTTTGGCGGCATTTGGGCTTACGACATTAAGCGTGACACTGTCCAAGTTGTCAAAAAAGAAAAAAACCGGATGACGGCATCCATGCTCGTGTTCAATGAAAATTGGCTGGTGGCGGCGATGGGTTCTGTGAAAGGAAAGCACGGTGCTGTCACTGTACGGAATCTTTTGAATGGTGAAGAATTCATCATTCAATCCAGTATGATCAGAAAAGAAGAGTCATTTCTTGATCTTTCAGAGGATGATGGCATTATATATGTCACTACAACACAAGATGAAAACGGTTTTTCGAGAATTTACCAGGCTGATCTCGAAGCCCGGTCGTTAAAATGGTTCGATACCATTAAGGGACATGGATGGAGAGTGGCCAATCAGAAAGAGAATTTCTTTTGCGCAGGCTTGTATGAATGTAAATTTGTCCAGCCGTACGAAGTTTCAGCAATGATTCATTAGAGGAGGAACAAGGAATTGGCGAAGATTTTGCTCGTTTATGCAACAATGTCAGGCAACACTGAAGCTATGGCAGATTTGATTGAAAAGGGGCTTCAGGAGGCGGAAGCAGAAGTAGACCGTTTCGAAGCAATGGATATTGATGATGCCCAGCTGTTTACCGATTATGACCATATCATAATGGGAACCTATACGTGGGGAGACGGAGATCTGCCTGATGAATTTTTAGATCTGGCTGAAGACATGGATGAGATTGATTTTTCCGGCAAAACATGCGCTGTATTCGGTTCCGGTGATACAGCATATGAATTTTTCTGCGGAGCGGTTGATACGCTAGAGGCAAAAATAAAAGAACGCGGTGGAGACATTGTGCTGCCTTCGGTAAAAATCGAAAATAATCCAGAAGGTGAAGAAGAGGAAGAATTAATAAACTTTGGGAGACAATTCGCAAAGAAAAGCGGGTGCGCTGTCTGATCACTCACTGGGAACTGCTAAAACGGCTGTTCCTTTTTTTCTTGTCTTTGTATCTTTCCTTTGATACAGTAATGAGGTAGAAAATCAGGAGGAGGACTATACATATGAAAATGATGGACGCAAATGAAATTATTTCATTTATTCAAAATAGTACAAAATCAACACCTGTAAAGGTTTACGTGAAAGGTGAGCTGGAAGGAATCAATTTCGGCGAATCTGCGAAAGCTTTTATCAACGGAAACACTGGTGTCGTTTTCGGTGAGTGGAGCGAAATCCAAACAGCAATCGAAGAAAACCAAAGCAAAATCGAAGACTATGTGGTTGAAAATGACCGCCGCAATTCTGCGATCCCAATGCTTGATCTTAAAAACATCAAAGCGCGTATCGAGCCGGGCGCGATCATCCGCGACCAAGTTGAAATCGGTGATAACGCAGTCATCATGATGGGTGCTTCTATTAATATCGGTTCAGTCATCGGCGAAGGCACAATGATTGATATGAACGTTGTGCTTGGCGGACGAGCTACTGTCGGAAAAAACTGCCATATCGGCGCGGGTTCTGTACTTGCGGGCGTTATTGAGCCGCCATCCGCTAAACCGGTTGTGATTGAAGACGACGTCGTAATCGGCGCAAATGCTGTTGTGCTTGAAGGTGTAACAGTAGGTAAAGGAGCTGTTGTTGCTGCGGGAGCGATCGTGGTAAACGACGTTGAGCCATACACTGTCGTTGCAGGCACACCAGCTAAAAAAATCAAAGACATTGATGAAAAAACAAAAGGCAAAACTGAAATCAAGCAGGAATTACGCCAGCTGTAAGGAAAAGTTTGATAAAAAAGGCGTGGATAATATATCCACGCCTTATTCGTATAGGCAGGAGGAATAGAAATGAAGAAAGAGGAGCTCATCGCAATTCGCAGAGATCTGCATCGTATACCGGAGCTTGGATTTCAGGAGTTCAAAACCCAGCAGTATTTATTAAATGTCTTGGAACAATATCCGCAAGACAGAATTGAAATTGAGAAATGGCGAACAGGGCTTTTTGTAAAAGTGAACGGGACGGCGCCGGAAAAAATGCTGGCGTACAGAGCGGATATCGATGCGCTTTCTATAGAAGAGCAAACTGGTCTTCCATTCGCATCAGAGCATCACGGCAACATGCACGCCTGCGGTCACGATTTGCATATGACGATTGCACTCGGCATTATTGATCATTTTGTTCACCACCCAGTCAAACAAGATTTGCTTTTTCTGTTTCAGCCGGCAGAGGAAGGGCCTGGCGGTGCGGAACCAATGCTTGAGAGCGATGTATTAAAAAAGTGGCAGCCTGATTTCATCACTGCGCTTCATATTGCTCCAGAGCTTCCGGTAGGCACCATTGCGACAAAAAGCGGCCTTCTATTTGCGAATACATCAGAGCTAGTCATCGATCTGGAAGGCAAAGGGGGACATGCGGCATATCCGCATTTGGCTGAGGATATGGTTGTAGCAGCAAGTACACTTGTCACCCAGCTGCAAACGATTATCTCTAGAAACACAGATCCGCTAGACAGTGCTGTTATTACAGTTGGTACCATTACCGGAGGCTCGGCACAAAATATCATTGCGGAAACGGCCCACCTGGAAGGCACGATCCGCACGCTTTCTGAAGAATCGATGAAACAGGTAAAGGAACGGATTGAAGATGTAGTGAAAGGAATCGAAATCGGATTCCGCTGCAAAGGAAAAGTGACATATCCGTCTGTATATCACCAAGTTTACAATACGAGCGGATTAACAGAAGAATTTATGTCTTTTGTTGCTGAACATCAACTGGCGACAGTAATTGAAGCAAAAGAAGCAATGACTGGGGAGGATTTTGGCTACATGCTGAAAAAATATCCCGGCTTCATGTTCTGGCTCGGCGCTGATTCTGAACATGGGCTTCATCATGCTAAGCTGAATCCCGATGAAAATGCGATAGAAACAGCGGTTAATGTCATGACAGGTTATTTTTCTGTTTATGCCAATTAAGTACAAATGAAAGAATAAAATTCCATAAAATGAGCACTCTAGTAAACGGAGGTGTTCAAAAATGGCTAAAAAAATTGGAATTGAACAATCGTTATCAGATGTAGAAGCTGCTTTAAAAGAAAAAGGATATGACGTTGTAATGATGAAAAGCCCTGCTGATGCTCAAGGCTGTGACTGCTGTGTCGTAACAGGTCTTGATAATAATGTGCAAGGGATAGCCGATACGGTAACACAAGCACCTGTCATTACAGCTTCCGGGATGACGGCTGAAGAAATTTGTAGCGAAGTTGAGAGCAGAATTCAGTAATAAAAAAACCGAAGCAAAAAGCTTCGGTTCTTTTATTTATTCTGTTTCTTTAGGGAAAGCGCGGTCGAACGCGTTCTTTATTTCTTTTCTCAACACTCGTTCGACTCGCCACTGTTCCATATTTTCTGTTTTGGCAATGACCCTGATTACAATTTCAGAAGTCCCCAGTTCTTGAATCCCGATGACATTTGGGCCTTCTTTTATTTGTGGAAGAGCCGCTGCCGTTTCATCACAAACCTGCTGTAAAATATGAATCATTTCATCAATATTTCTTTCAGCCGGCACTTTAATGTCAACAAGAGCCTGCATGGTACCACGAGAATGATTGCTCACGTTTGTGATGTTTCTGTTGGGGATGTAATGCAGTGTTCCGTCAAAGCTGCGGATTTGAGTTGTCCTTAAGCCAACCTGCTCGACAATTCCGTCAAAGGTGGAAACGGTAATATAATCTCCGACATCCAATTGTTTCTCAAGCAAAATAAAAAAACCTGTCACGATATCACTGACAAGCCCTTGGGCGCCAAATCCGACAGCCAGGCCGACGATTCCTGCCCCCGCTAAAAGAGCGCTTGGATCATAATGAAACAAATCTAGAACCATGACGAAAAATATGAAAATCAATGTATAAGCAAATATGTTAAGAGTCAGGCTTCGGAGCGTATGTGCACGTCCGATAGACAAGCTATTCTGCTCCTCGAATTTTGCAAAAAGATGTTTAATGATTTTCATGCCTAATGATCGAACGATAAAATAGAGCAATATCATAATGGCGAGTTTAATGAGCAGAACACCGGCATTTGTAATCAGTCCCGCCCAATCATATTGTTTAATAAAGTCCATGTTGAGCTCCTTTTCTAATTGATTGCTGCACATTGAGACTAGTTACCCTGTACATGACCATGTTAAACGTTTTATTCAAAAATGTCGAAGCCAAAGACATACATGATTTGTTAAAAATTGACTCGGGAAATCTGCTTTTATATAATGGCATTGCGATATAACTAAAAATGGTTAATCACCCTTTATTTTCATGCGATTTTGACCTTTAAGCCAAACAATAAATTGGAGGGATACATATGGCAGAACGTATGGTAGGTAAACAAGCTCCTCGTTTTGAAATGGAAGCAGTCCTTGCAAGCAAAGAATTCGGTAAAGTAAGTCTTGAGGAAAACATGAAAAACGACAAATGGACAGTGCTGTTCTTCTATCCAATGGATTTCACTTTTGTTTGTCCGACAGAAATTACAGCAATGTCTGACCGCTATGACGAGTTCGAAGATCTTGATGCAGAAGTCATTGGGGTTTCAACTGATACCATCCATACTCATTTAGCTTGGATCAATACAGACCGCAAAGAAAACGGTCTTGGCCAGCTGAAATACCCGCTTGCTGCTGATACAAACCATGAGGTATCCCGGGAATATGGCGTTTTAATCGAAGAAGAAGGTGTGGCTTTGCGCGGATTGTTTATTATTAATCCTGAAGGGGAGCTTCAATATCAAACTGTTTTCCATAACAATATTGGGCGTGATGTTGATGAAACGCTTCGTGTTCTCCAGGCGCTGCAAACTGGCGGACTTTGTCCGGCTAACTGGAAACCAGGCCAAAAAACACTTTAATTCTTTCCAAGAACGAAAAGCGGTCTAGCATATTCGTTAGGCCACTATGTTAAATAGGAGGGAAAAAGCAATGAAATTACGTCAGCCCATGCCGGAATTGACGGGAGAAAAAGCTTGGTTAAATGGTGAAGTGACGAGAGAGCAATTGATTGGGGAAAAGCCGACGCTTATTCATTTCTGGTCCATCAGCTGCCACTTGTGCAAAGAAGCGATGCCGCAAGTGAATGAATTTCGTGATAAATATAAAGATCAGCTGAATGTTGTAGCTGTGCATATGCCCCGTTCCGAAGATGATCTTGACCTTGGTAAAATTAAAGAAACAGCTGCTGAACACGATATCACTCAGCCGATTTTTGTTGACAGTGACCATGCTTTAACCGATGCATTTGAAAATGAATACGTACCTGCGTATTATGTGTTTGATAAAACAGGACAGCTCCGTCACTTCCAAGCCGGCGGGAGCGGTATGAAAATGCTTGAAAAACGTGTGAACCGCGTTCTAACTGAAACGGAATAGGTATCTGACTAAATAGTATTTCCTAAAAACCTGATCACATCAGGTTTTTTATTTGTGCAAAAAGCAATGGAAGAAGAGTAAGAAGCTTATTTTTCCAAATTTGGGTATAGGAATTGATGGTTTGTTTGATTGATACGCTAGAAAACACAGCTAATTTTTGATGTTTTTCCTCAATTTTAGATAAATCTCATATCTCATAACTCGAAAATTGTAGATATTACACTAAATTTCTTTAAAGAAGTAAGTAAAATATATATTTTCAACATTATACCAAATAAACTAGAAAGCCCCTTAATCCCTTGAGAATAAAGGACTCTTTTGAAAAATAAAACATTTTCAGAAAATAAGGAATTTTTCATAGAGTAAATATAATAGTAAAATGCTAAAATAATAGTTGATAAAATTACTTTTGTAATCTAATATCTTAATTAAAGATGTTAATTTTGATAGGGGGTACATTGAGGAATGTTTAATGAAAGAGAAGCTTTGCGCTTGCGGTTAGAACAATTAAATGAAGCTGAAGTGAAAGTCATTCGTGAATATCAAATTGAACGTGATAAAATATACGCAAAATTAAGAGAGCTGGACAGAAATGGAAGCCCTTCCGAAATCAAAAAGGATTTCCGTTCTGAAAAAAAACCTGACTCTCTGCCGGTTCTCGCTGAGCTTGCGGCTCAGGAAATCAGAAGCTATCAGCCGCAATCACAGCAGCAGTCTGTCCAGCCTCAGCTTCAATCTATTTCCTCTCTTCCTGCCGGTATACCAGACGGAACAACACGAAGAAGAAGAGGAACGGCAAGACCGGGATCAAAAGCAGCGAAGCTGCGTGAAGCTGCTATTAAAACATTAAAACGCCACAACGCGGCGATTAAGAGCTCCGAGCTTCAAAAAGAGATTGAAAAAGAAAGCGGTCTTGAAATCCCTAATATGACAACGTTTATGCAAAGCTTAATTAAAATGTACCCGGAAGTGAAAAAACCATATCGCGGGCAGTACATTTTAGAGGGTGAAATCGAATCTGCAGAATCAGCTGAATCAGCTAATGAATAAATATAAAGAAAAACTGCTTGGCATCGCTCAAGCAGTTTTTTTATTGAGGTTTTTTCTGTGAAGGTTTGTTTTCTTTTTCAAGATTAAGCTTATACACCCACTTTTGATAAGGCTTTTCTTCAGCGGCTCTGTTTTTCAGCTCTTCGATTGTATGGCTCTTGGCCTGGTCTGATGATTGGGCGCGGGCAAGCTGTTTTTGGAGCACATGTATCTGTTTGGTGACATCTTCAAGGATGGTCTCTACATGATATGGCTGCGCGTAGGCCGCTGGAGCTTCTTCTTCCGTTTTTTCTTTTTGTTTTGTGCCGCCATCAATATCAGCAAAATGAGAAGCAATCCAGGCATCGCTTTCATCAAGCTGCCGTTTATACGATATAATAGTTTCGTGAAATAATTTTTCTTTCGTTTTTTCTATGTCTAGCAGTCTTTCTTTCGTTTCTATGATTCGATCTTTCATATGATCAACTTCTATTTTAATATGTTTTAGCTGATATTCTTTTTCTACCATTTGCTCTTTTAGACGCCCGTTTTCGGCTTTTATCAATTCGGCTTGCTGTTTTGCCTGAAGCAGTGCATTTTGTTCCTGCTCAATCGAGGCTTGAAGTTCGCTGATCCGTTTATGAAGATTTTTATTTTCTTCTTCGATTTTGACTTTAGCAATATGAAGTTTATGTTTTTCTTCGATTTCGGCTCTGCGTTTATAGGTTTCAGCAGATAGAAGCTCCTGCAAAACAACGATTTTATCAAGCAGTTCAGCTCTTATTTGGTGCAGGGTTTGGCTGGTGTGGGAGGCATGTTTTTCTTTTGTTGACATATGTGTTAATTCGGCAGACAGCTGCTGGAGTTTTTCTTTCATATCGGTATTTTCTTTGAGCAGTTTGTTATTTTTCTGATGAAAGTAGCTTGCTTCAAGTTCAGAAATCAGCTTATGGCACCTTGAAAGCTCGGATTTTAAATAAAGGTTCTCCTGAGACACGTCGTGGAAAAAAGGACCTGATCTTTTCATTCGAACCATCTCCCTCATGATGTTAACACTACAATATGCAAATACTGAACAGCTATTCCTCTTTAATAAACAGACAAGCAGTAGCGTTGAGCCTTTGCTTTTGCTATGCTTTTAACGAAACTAGAGGTGAGATGATATGAAGCATGTAAACGTACTGCTGGCAGGGGGAGCCTCACGTCGCTTTGGAGAACCGAAGGCGTTTGTCAAATGGAAGGGCAGGATGCTTTACGAATGCGCTAAAGAGGCACTTGGAGAACAAACGGTTATCATCAGCCGTCCCGAATTTATTGATAGATTTCAAGAAAACGGTGAAAATGAAGTGTATCAAGATGCTGAGCCATTTCAAGGCATGGGGCCAGTGGCTGGTATATATACCGCTTTTAAAAAGACAGACGGTGATCTTTATACTGTTCTTTCCTGTGACACACCGCTGATACAAAGAAGGACGATGCTGGAGCTCAAATGTCTGATGACTGCCGGTGCGGACGCGGTAGTCCCAATTTCAGACGGACAAGTGCAGCCATTGATTGCGATTTACCACAAACGTATCATGCCAGTTCTATACGATCAGCTTTCTGAGAAGAGGTTGAGAATATCAGATTTATTAGGCAGAATTTCGGTTTGTTACGTACAGGCTGAAAATATCGGAGCAAACCCGGCAGAGTTTATCAACATTAATACACGTGATGATTTTAGCTGTTTGGAAGAAAAATCGAACTCCCTCAAGCGGGACTGACGGGGCAATAACATGATAAGATGACATAAAAGATAAGGAGAACAGGTTTGATGGAGGAACGTTATTCACGGCAAATCAGATTTAAGCAAATTGGGGAAGAGGGCCAGAAAAGACTGGCAGACAGCCATGTGCTGATTGTCGGAGCGGGAGCGCTCGGCACTGCAGGAGCTGAAGGGCTTTCGAGAGCGGGAGTCGGTACTATTACCATTATTGACCGTGACTATGTGGAGTGGAGCAATCTTCAAAGGCAGCAGCTTTATACAGAAAGCGATGCCAAACTCCGCATGCCGAAAGCCATGGCTGCTAAAGAGCATCTATCAGCGATTAACAGCGAGATACATATTGAGGCGTATGTTACCGAAGGAACAGCCGAAACGCTTGAGCCGCTGATTGAAAAAGCAGATGTCGTGATCGACGCGACAGATAATTTTGAAACCCGCATGCTGATAAACGATCTTGCCCAGAAAACAAAGACACCTTGGGTCTATGGCGCCTGTGTAAGCAGCCAGGGAATGTTCATGACTGTCATTCCCGGAGAAACCCCTTGTCTGTCTTGTTTGTTTGAGCAAATTCCTGTCGGCGGGGCGACGTGTGATACTGCCGGCATTATTCCGCCTGCTGTGCATATCGTTTCAGCATATCAGCAGGCTGAGGCATTAAAGCTGTTAACCGGCCAAAAAGAAGCAATACAGCGGGGTTTTGTGACATTTGATGTCTGGAACAATTCGCATATGAAGATTAACGTTAATCATGTACGCCGTGAGGAATGCCCATCTTGCGGAGCTAATGCGGTATATCCTTATCTTCAGGATTGGAACACACCAAAAGCTGCTGTACTATGCGGCCGTGACACAGTGCAGGTAAGGTCAGAATCATTAAAAAGAATCCCGAAACAGGAGCTCATTAAGCGGCTGAAAACAATCGGCAAGGTCGAGGCTAATGCGTTTTTGCTGCATATTTTTTACGAGGATTTCAGAATTGTCATTTTCAGTGACGGACGGGCACTGGTGCATGGAACAAATGATGTGAAAGAAGCCAACTCCGTGTTGGCAAGAGTGATTGGACTGTAACAACAGGAGGGGTCAGAATGCTGGAGAAAAGAACACCGATACCGGTAGACGAGGCAGTTCGGCGTGTCTGCCATTTTCAAAAACAAGGTGAAACAGAATGGGTGGCGCTTGAAGACAGCCTTCATCGGTTTTTAGCCGAAGATATAACTGCGGATCACCACGTCCCTGCGTTTGATCGTTCGCCATACGATGGTTTTGCTGTCAGAGCGTGCGATACGGCAGAAGCTTCACGTGAAAACCCAGTTCGGTTTGAAGTTATTGACCATATTGGAGCAGGAGCAGTATCTGAAAAAGAACTTGGCCCGTTTCAGGCCGTACGGATTATGACTGGCGCGCAAATCCCTGAAGGGGCAGATGCAGTCGTCATGATTGAACTGACTCAAACCTTTGAGGAGAATGGGAAGTCATTTATGTCTTTAAAACGCCGCTTTCAGACGGGGGATAATATTTCAAAAACAGGTGAGGACGCTCAAAAAGGGAGTGTTTTACTGACAAAGGGCACCCGGGTGACACCAGGAGTGACGGCTCTTTTGGCAACATTCGGATACGCATCTGTGCCTGTCGTGAGAAAGCCTGTAGTCGGGATTATCGCAACCGGTACCGAATTGCTGAATGTCAGTGATCCGCTGGAACCGGGAAAAATCCGCAACAGCAATGCGAGTATGGTATATGCGCAAGCGATAGAAGCAGGCGCAACACCGCTTTATTTAGGGAAAATCTCTGATGAATTGGATAAAAGCTTTGCTGCAGTTAAAGAAGCGATGAAAAAGGTGGACTTCCTGATCACAACTGGCGGTGTGTCAGTCGGTGACTTTGACTTTTTGCCTGCGATCTATGAAAAACTCGGAGCGGACGTGCTGTTTAATAAAGTTGCCATGCGCCCGGGCAGCGTGACAACGGTGGCGCATGCAAACGATATGCTGATGTTTGGCCTTTCAGGTAATCCGTCGGCATGCTATGTCGGTTTTGAACTGTTTGTCAAACCGATAATCCAGACATGGCTGCTCAATGAAACACCGCATTCAATTTGTGCGGAAGCTGTTTTGACCAAGGATTTTCCGAAGCCGAACCCATTTACCCGATTTGTTCGTGCGCTCGTGCACCATCAGGAAGGGAAGCTGTTGGCGACACCCGTCGGATTAGATAAGTCGAGCTCTGTCACATCACTTGCAGATGCCAATGCATTTATTATCCTGCCGGGCGGCACGCGAGGCTACGAAACTGGCAGAACGGTTCAAGTGCTGCTCATTAGAGAAGAGAATGGAAGTGAATGGCCTTGGTCCGTCCTTTCCCGATCGTCCAAGTTGTAGGATTTCAAAACAGCGGGAAAACAACGTTTATTGAGCGCATTCTTGAAAAAGCCTCTGAACAAGGAGTCTATTTGGGCTGCCTGAAGCATCATGGTCACGGCGGTGAACCGCAAGCGCTCACGGAAGGAAAAGACACGGACCGTTACAAGGCGGCAGGTGCTGATGTAACAGCGGTAGAAGGTGCTGGTGTGTTACAGCTGACTGCCCGCCGCAATTGGGATTTGGCACGGCTGATCGAGTTATACCAATTTCTCGAAACAGACTGTCTTCTGATTGAAGGCTTTAAAAAAGCCCCTTATCCTAAAGTGGTTATCCTAAGTGAAAAGGAAGATCTGGAAGCGCTGCAAGCAGTAAATATAATCGCCATCATCTATAGAAAAAAAGAGCATATGACAGAGCATCAGGGATTACCCGTTTTTCATGCGGATGATCCGGTTGCCGTGGATTTTGTGCTTTCACAGCTGAAGGGGGAATCTGCATAATGGAACGGTTTGAGATTACGAAAACACCCATTAATACTGAAGACATCATTAAAAAAGTAGAGAAACGGGAAGCAGGGGCAATTACGACATTTATCGGTACGGTTCGGGAATGGACAAACGGAAAAAGAACGGTTCGGCTTGAATATGAGGCATATGAACCGATGGCCGTGCAAATGCTTGCTCAAATCGGCGCTGAAATCGAAGAAAAATGGGAAGGTGCCTCAGCTGCGATCACGCACCGTATAGGTGTGCTCGATATCGGTGAAGCAGCGGTGGTGATTGCTGTATCTTCTCCCCATCGAAAAGCCGCATATGAAGCCAATGAGTATGCGATTGAACGCATTAAACAGATTGTGCCGATTTGGAAAAAAGAAATTTGGGAAGACGGTGAGCAATGGATCGGCGACCAGCTAGAAACAACAGCTTATCCGAACGGAAAACCAGATCTAAGCGAGGGAGACCAGCATGATTAAAATTCTTTTATTTGCAGGACTGGCTGAACAGGCCGGTACACAAGCAATAGAAATAGATGTGGAACAAGCAACCACAGATGAAATAAAAGCGAGTCTAAAAGAACAATACGGTCTTGAATCTATTGATACGGCTATGATTGCCGTTAACGAAAGCTATGTAAAAGAAAATACCTCTGTATCTTCGGGTGACACGGTAGCCATCATACCGCCGGTCAGCGGGGGATGAAAACCGGACGGCATTTCAGCCGTCCGGTTTTTCTGTATTTCATTGGCATATCCCCAAGTATCCCCAGCATACAATGATTTTCTGTAAGCGTTTATTCTACATATGTTACTCCCTATAAAGTAAGAGACTCACTCCATAATTAGACTGAAATTTTGAAAAATAATAGAAATTTATTTCGGGTATCGATATAGTGAAGATAATAAATGTTGGAAAGGTGCTGGATATGGAGACATTTAAAAGATTAAAAATATATTATTGGCCGTACAGAAAAGTGTTTATGTGGTCGCTTCTAGCCATGCTTTTGATGACTGCAATTACTGTCGTTTATCCGATTATCCTGCAAATTACGATTGATGAGATCGTGCTGGGACGGCAGTATCAGCTTGCGGCGTGGGTCAGCTTAGGATTTATTGCGGTAATGGTTTTGAAAGGAATGGCTACCTTTTTTCATCAGTATTTAGGTGATATGTTCGGGATCAAATCCGTTTATCGGCTGAGAAATGGTCTGTATGAAAAACTGCAGCGGCTTTCTTTTTCTTACTATGATAACGCGAAAACAGGAGATTTGATGTCCAGGCTGACTGCTGATGTTGAAGGGCTTCGTTTTTTCTTATCATACGGTCTCGCTGAGCTCATTCGGTTCGGCCTGCTGGTAGCCATCAGCCTGTCGGTTATGTTTTACTATTCTGTTCCTCTCACGCTTGTGACAATAGCTGTTCTGCCATTTCTCGCGGTTGCGGTATACCGGTTTGACAAAAGAGTCCATCCCGCCTTCAGAGGCATCCGCAAATCGTTTGCGAAACTCAATACAAAAGTTCAGGAAAATATCAGCGGCATTAATACGGTTAAATCTCTTTCCAGGGAAGATTTTCAGATCAGCACTTTCAATAAAGCCAATGCAGAATACAGGGCGCAGTATTTACAAACATCATCCATCTGGTCTGCGTATTTCCCTTTAATGGAGTTCATTGGTAACATTTGTATTGTAGCTCTCCTCTCATACGGCGGTTACTTGGTTATGCAAAATCAGCTCAATCCCGGCGAGCTTGTTGCTTTCTTCAGCCTTGTCAATTATATGATGTGGCCCATTATGAACTTAGGTTTTGTCATCAATATGTTCTCTCAAGCAAAAGCGTCAGGGGAACGCCTGCTCGACATTCTGGAAAAAGAAGAAGACATTACAGATCATCCTCATGCTTTGCATAAACAAAAATTAACCGGAGATGTCCATTTCAAAAATGTTTCTCTTGCATACGGGAAAGAACAAATAAACGCGCTGTGCAATGTAAGCTTTGAGGCAAACAGCGGGAAGGTAATCGGACTGTTGGGCCCGACAGGTTCAGGCAAAAGCTCAGTGACACAGCTTCTCACCAGATTTTACAGTCCTGTTGGCGGAATGATTACCATTGATCACAAACCCATCACAGATTATTCGTTAAAAACCCTTCGTTCCAATATCGGGGTCGTACTTCAAGAATCCTTCCTGTTTTCATCTACGATTAGATCAAATATTTCGTATGGGCGGCCGGATGCCTCAATGGAAGACGTCATCGAAGCGGCAAAAAGGGCACAGGCTCATAACTTTATTATGGAGCTTCCTGATGGGTATGACACCATGCTGGGAGAGAGGGGAATGGGGCTTTCCGGCGGACAGAAACAGCGTATTGCCATTGCGAGAGCCATCTGCTTGAACCCGAGCATTTTAATATTGGATGATGCCACAAGCGCAGTAGATATGCAAACGGAGCACAGCATACAGCTTGCCTTAAAAGAAGTCATGAAAAACCGCACAACCTTTATCGTCGCTCACCGCATTTCTTCACTGAAACACGCCGATGAAATTCTCGTTTTTAATAAAGGACGCATTCGTGAAAGGGGAACACATCATGAGCTTCTTGAAAAAGGCGGCTACTATAAAAAGATTTACGATTTGCAATACCGTGATGTCAAAATGATTAATGAGCCGCATGAGGTCGGATAGGGAGGGGCCAAATGAAACAAGCGAAAAAACAGGGGATTTTAGAGCGTTTCTATTACTCTTCAGATGAAATCATTGAAAAGCCGTTTAACTGGGCTCAAATGTGGCGGCTGCTGAGCTATGTCAAACCATATCGAAAAACAATTTTGCCGCTTTCTTTTCTCACCGTATTAATTGGCACTGCTGTGAAGCTTGTGATCCCCATTTTGATCGGCGTTTATGTTCTTGATCAAGCGATTACAGGGAGAAACTCGGAGCTGCTGATTCAGCTCATTTTTATTATTAGCGGTTTATATGTCCTCAATTACGCCGCCAATGTGTTAAGAATCAGGTGGATGAATCAGCTTGGCCAGCATGTCATTTACGATTTGCGACAGCATTTATTTACCCATGTGCAGCGCTTATCCCATCGATTTTTTGATCAGCGGTCGGCGGGATCGATCTTAGTCAGGATCATGAATGATATTAACTCTCTTCAGGAGCTCTTTACAAGCGGAGTCATCAATTTGTTGACCGACTTGCTGCTTCTGGCCGGCGTGATTATCATTTTGTTTACGCTGAGCCCTGAGCTGACTATAGCCATCATGGTGACATTGCCGATTATGTTTTTTATTTCAACAAGTCTCAGAAAAAAAATACGCCGATCCTGGCAAACGGTACGGCTGAAGCAATCGAAGCTCAACTCTCATCTAAACGAAAGCATTCAGGGCATCCGGGTCACACAGGCATTTACGCAGGAAGAAGAAAACATGGCGTATTTTGACGGTGTCAATCAGGAGAACTATGAATCATGGCGGGAAGCAACTAGAAAAAATGCCATGTTCCGTCCGCTGGTAGAAATGACGAATGCGATTGGGACGGCTGTCTTGATTTGGTATGGAGCCACACTCATCATGAATGAAACCATTACGATTGGCGTCTTCGTTTCTTTTGCTTTCTATCTGGGAATGTTTTGGGAACCTATTTCGAGACTGGGTCAGGTCTATAATCAGCTGTTAATGGGGATGGCATCATCAGAACGGATTTTTGAGTTTCTGGACGAACAGCCAAATGTCAAGGAGAAGCCGAATGCCATTCATAATGAAAAGATAAATGGGGAGATCAGTTTTGAAGAGGTTGAATTTTCGTATGATGAAAAACGAAAAGCCCTTTACGCCGTTTCTTTCTCTATTCCGGCGGGCTCGACGCTTGCGCTTGTCGGGCATACAGGGAGCGGGAAGACGACGATTGCCAATTTAATCAGCCGTTTTTATGATGCGACCGGAGGCACCATTAAAATAGACGGTATACCGATTAAGGATCTTTCCCTTGCCAGTCTGCGCTCTCAAATCAGCATTGTCCTGCAAGATACATTTATTTTCTCTGGGACCATCATGGAAAATATTCGTTTTGGAAGGCCAAATGCTTCGGATGAAGAGGTGATGAAAGCGTCCCAAGCGGTCGGAGCGGATGAGTTTATTTCCGATTTAGCGGAAGGATACGCAACAGAGGTAGAGGAAAGGGGCAGCGTACTGTCTGCCGGTCAGCGTCAGCTCATTTCATTTGCAAGAGCATTGCTCGCCGATCCGGCTATTATCATCCTTGACGAAGCAACGGCAAGCATTGATACAGAGACAGAAGTAAAAATTCAGCAAGCGTTAAAAACGCTTCTGAAAGGGCGTACAGCAGTGATGATCGCTCACAGATTGTCTACGATCCGCGACGCCGACCGCATCATTGTTCTTGATCACGGCAGGAAAATAGAAGAAGGGAACCATGATCAGCTGCTCGCTAAAGGAGGCATTTATGCCGGGCTTGTGAAAGCGCAATACAGCACAGCGATAGAATAATATGAAAAGCCTTCAATATTGAAGGCTTTTGGAAATTTATTAGAAAAACATGAAACTTTTTGATATCCTTCCCGTACTATTTGTTAGATATTCTCAAGGAGGTTTTGAAATGGAAACGAATGTAGAAAAAAACAGCGGAACGGCGACTGAAAAGCCTTCACTTTTCGGAGTAATCACAAGTCCGTCCGTTCAATTTGAAAGAATAAGAGAAAGGCCGGCTGTATGGGGACCGCTTTTGATTGTTGCAGCAATTATCATCGTCGGTGCCGTGCTGCAATCACTCGGTACGGATTATAGTGAGCTTTTGAAAAGCCAGGATACGCAAGGGCTATCTGCTGAACAAATGGAAACTTTCGCAACAATAACCAAAGTTGGCGGAATGGTAGGCGCTATTATCGGCGGTATCGCAGCATTATTTATTGCCCCTCTTATTTATTGGCTCTGTGTAAAAGTATCAGGCGGTGTTACGACATATAAAAAAATGCTTTCTCTCGGTCTGTTTGTCACTTTGATTAGCAGTCTCGGATTATTGGTTAATGGAATCGTTGCTTTTACGACTGACGTGAATCCTCTTTACAGCACGACGTCACTGGCAGGGATTATCCCATCTGACGGGGCTCTCGCCAGTGTGTTAAATACCTTTGAAATTTTCAGCATCTGGAGCTTTGTATTATTAGCAATCGGACTTCACAAAACGGGAGGCATCTCCAAAAAAGCCGGGTGGATTTCAGCAATTATTCTATTCGGAATTTTAGTTGTATTTTCGCTTTTTTCAGGTTTAATCAATTCTGTGGCGGGTGCATAAGCTCATGAAAAAAGTCTGGATCGGAATTGGAATCGCAGTTATAGTCGCTCTTTTTGTTGGAATCAATATATACCGGTCTGCCGCTCCGACAAGCGGCAGCGCCGGCAAGGAGATACAGACGGGGAGCGTTGAAGAAAATGAAATCTCATCAACGGTTATGGTTCCTGGCACGCTAAAATTTTCAAATGAACAGTATGTCTTTTATGAAGTGGATAAAGGGACATTAGAAGACATTAAAGTTAAGGCAGGCGATAAAGTTAAAAAGGGCACGCCTTTAGTCACCTATACAAATGAGCAGCTGAGCCTGGAAAAAGAACAGAACCAGTTAACGTCTGAATCCAACCGGCTTCAAATTGACCAAATTCAAGAAAAGTTAAAAGCCTTAGACAGCAAAGAAAGAGAACTGGAAAAACAGGTAGGAAAGAAAGAAGCAGAAAAACAAATCGAATCTGAACGGACAGAGCTTCAAATGCAGAAAAAAACAGCGGAGATCGAATTAAAACAAACTGAGCTTCAGCGACAGTCACTTGCCAACCGGGTATCAGATCTTGAAGTGAAAAGCGAAATTGAAGGCACCGTAATTTCGGTCAACCAAGAAGCGGCATCCAAAAAGTCAGATATTCAAGAGCCTGTCATACATATCGGCAACCCAAAAGACCTTGTCGTCTCAGGGAAATTGTCTGAATACGATACATTGAAAGTCAAAAAAGGCCAGAAGGTCACACTCACTTCAGATGTAATACAGGGTAAAACATGGAAAGGTACGGTTTCCGCAGTCGGGCTTGTTCCGGATCAGCAGGAGAGCGCTGCGGCACAAGGAACAGAACAGGCGGTCCAATACCCGCTTCAAGTGAAAATAAAAGGAAATCTTCCAGAAGGAAAGCCAGGCTTTAAATTTATCATGAATATTGAAACAGATAAACGGAAAGCAAATACGCTTCCTTCAAAGGCAGTCAAAAAAGAAGATGACCAATATTATGTGTATACAGTAAAAGACGGAAAAGCAAAGCGAGTTGATGTCAAAATCGGCGAAGTGACAGATGACCTGACAGAAATTAAAGAGGGGCTTATCCAAGATGATCAAGTCATTTTGAATCCATCTGATCAGGTGACTGACGGAATGGAAGTGAAATCCTAAATGATTCAGCTTTCTAATGTGCGAAAAAGCTACCAGATCGGAAAGGAAACGTTTGATGTTCTCCATTCTATTGATTTGGACATTCATCAAGGTGAATATGTCTCGATTATGGGGCCGTCAGGATCAGGAAAATCGACGATCATGAATATTATCGGCTGTCTTGATCGGCCGACTTCCGGTACATATCAATTGGACGGCGAAGACATATCTTCATATAAAGATAAAGAACTGGCGGCAGTCCGTAACCGGTCCATCGGTTTTGTATTTCAGCAATTTCAGCTTCTTCCGCGGCTGAACGCAAAAAAAAATGTCGAGCTGCCGATGATTTATTCCGGGATAGGCAAAAAGGAACGTCAAGAGCGGGCTGAGAGAGCATTGGAAAAGGTCGGGTTAGCAGATCGAATGCTCCACATGCCCAACGAGCTGTCGGGCGGGCAGAAGCAGCGGGTGGCGATTGCGAGGGCGATCGTGAATGAGCCAAAATTGATTTTAGCTGATGAACCGACCGGCGCGCTGGATACGAAAACAAGCGAGGCGATTATGGATCAGTTTACAGCATTAAATGCCGAGGGAACGACAATCGTTCTGGTTACTCACGAGCCTGAAGTAGCAGATTGCACGAATCGGATCGTCATGGTGCGTGACGGAAACATTGTTCCTGCCAGCTCCGGACAAAGGAGTGTGGGAGAATGAGCCTGTTAGAAAACATCAGAATGGCTCTAAGCTCTGTCCTTGCCCATAAAATGCGTTCGATCTTAACGATGCTCGGCATTATCATTGGTGTAGGCTCTGTCATTGTTGTCGTTGCGGTAGGACAGGGCGGCGAGCAAATGCTGAAGCAGTCGATCAGCGGCCCGGGAAATACTGTGGAGCTGTACTATATGCCTAGCGACGAGGAGCTTGCAAGCAACCCGAACACTGCAGCTGAATCTACGTTTACAGAAAACGATATTAAAGGTTTAAAAGGAATAGAAGGCATTAAACAAGTCGTTGCTTCGACTTCTGAAAGTATGAAAGCGCGTTATCACGAAGAAGAAACCGATGCTACGGTTAACGGGATAAATGATGGATACATGAATGTCAATTCTTTAGAAATCGAAAGCGGCAGAACATTTACCGACAATGACTTTCTCGCGGGGAATAGAGCCGGAATCATCTCTCAAAAGATGGCTGAAGAACTGTTCGATAGAACCTCCCCTTTAGGTGAAGTTGTCTGGATAAACGGACAGCCCGTTGAAATTATCGGTGTGCTGAAAAAAGAAACAGGCTTGCTTTCTTTCGGTTTAAGTGAAATGTATGTGCCATTTAATATGATGAAATCCTCTTTTGGCACAAGTGATTTCAGTAACGTATCATTGCAGGTCGAATCAGCAGACGACATAAAATCGGCAGGAAAAGAAGCAGCACAGCTGGTAAATGACAATCATGGCACAGAGGATTCGTATCAAGTGATGAACATGGAGGAGATTGCGGCTGGAATTGGCAAGGTAACGGCAATTATGACGACGATTATCGGCTCAATTGCAGGTATTTCCCTTTTGGTCGGCGGAATCGGTGTCATGAATATCATGCTCGTATCAGTCACAGAACGGACACGGGAAATTGGAATCAGAAAATCCCTCGGTGCGACGAGGGGACAGATTCTGACTCAGTTTTTAATTGAGTCAGTCGTATTGACGCTGATTGGCGGTCTGGTCGGGATTGGTATTGGATACGGAGGGGCCGCGCTTGTTTCAGCCATTGCGGGCTGGCCGTCACTCATATCCTGGCAGGTTGTATGCGGGGGCGTGCTGTTCAGTATGCTCATTGGTGTTATTTTCGGCATGCTTCCTGCAAATAAAGCTGCAAAGCTTGATCCCATTGAAGCGCTGCGTTATGAGTAGCCTCATGCAACATGCATGAGGTTTTTTTATGTTTAGTGATTTCTACTATGAATATAAAAGACTTTTTTCATTAAAATAAGAAGAAAATGTCGTACAATTGTCCTTATTTTTGTCGAATTTACAGTTTACAAACCCTATAGACATACGTTAATATGGAGAAACGTGAAAGATTTTGATAGTTATTGAATGAATTTGAATGATTTTAGTTGCCTAAACCGAAAATAGCGTTTACAATGAAATTGTATTCAAAATGAATACGTTTTCATTAGGAGGTGAAGCATGCTAACTCCTGAACGGCATCAATTGATTATTGATCAAATAGAAAAGCATGATGTGGTAAAGATTCAAGAGCTTATAAATCTGACTAATGCTTCTGAATCAACAATCAGAAGAGATTTATCGACACTTGAAGAACGCGGTTTTTTAAAGCGCGTTCATGGTGGAGCGGCCAAGCTTTCCGATATCAGACTTGAACCCGATATGCTTGAAAAATCATCCAAAAACCTTCACGATAAATTGAAGATTGCTGAAAAAGCAGCTTCTCTTTTAGAAGAAGGGGATTGCATTTACCTTGATGCAGGCACGACGACATTGCACATGATTGATTTTATGGATAAAACCAAAGATATTGTCGTTGTCACAAACGGGGTGATGCATATCGATGCATTAATAAGGAAAGAAATTTCTTTTTATCTGCTTGGAGGATACGTAAAGCACAGAACGGGCGCGATTATTGGAGGCGCTTCATTGATTGCCATGGACCAGTACAGATTTGACAAGAGTTTTCTGGGGACAAACGGTGTCCATACAGAGGCTGGATTTACAACGCCGGACCCTGATGAGGCCCTTTTAAAACAGAAAGCGATCAAACAGGCAAAACACGCTTACGTCTTAGCAGACCCTTCGAAGTTCGGAGAAATTTCATTTTCGGCATTCGCCGGAATAGGCGACGCAACAATCATTACGACTGACGCTGAAGAGCTTACATTCGATAATTACCAAGAAAAAACTGTCGTAAAGGTAGTGAAACCATGATTTACACTGTAACACTTAATCCATCTGTCGATTATATTGTTCACGTTGAAGATTTTACTGTAGGAGGCCTGAACCGTTCTTCGTATGATACCAAGTATCCAGGGGGCAAAGGCATCAACGTATCGAGACTGCTGAAAAGACACCATGTGGCGTCTAAAGCGCTCGGATTCGTCGGCGGATTTACCGGAGAATATATCAAAACATTTTTACGGGAAGAAAACCTGGAAACAGCTTTTTCTGAAGTAAAAGGGGATACCCGTATCAATGTAAAGCTGAAAACTGGTGATGAAACTGAAATTAACGGGCAGGGACCGACAATTTCGGATGAAGATTTCCAAGCCTTTTTAGAACAGTTCCAATCTTTGCAAGAGGGAGATATCGTCGTTCTTGCAGGAAGCATTCCATCTTCACTCCCTCACGATACTTATGAAAAAATCGCAGAGGCCTGCAAACAGCAGAACGCACGAGTTGTTCTGGATATCTCAGGCGAGGCTCTTTTGAAAGCAACAGAAATGAAACCATTTTTGATGAAGCCAAATCATCATGAGCTTGGAGAAATGTTCGGCACGGCCATTACATCTGTTGAGGAAGCCGTTCCTTATGGGAAAAAGCTTGTAGAACAAGGCGCTGAACATGTAATTGTATCAATGGCCGGAGACGGAGCGCTTCTGTTTACGAACGAAGCTGTTTATTTTGCTAACGTGCCAAAGGGGAAATTGGTAAACTCAGTCGGAGCAGGGGATTCCGTTGTTGCAGGTTTCCTTGCCGGAATTTCCAAACAGCTGCCGCTTGAAGAAGCATTCCGCTTAGGAGTTACTTCAGGCAGTGCTACCGCGTTCTCTGAAGAACTTGGAACAGAAGAATTTGTCCAGCAGCTTCTTCCTGAAGTTAAGGTCACACGTCTATAGAGGAGGAAACACAAGTGAAAATAACTGAGCTTTTAACGAAGCATACGATAAAGCTTAATATTGAGAGCAAAGAAAAAGAAAATGTTATTGACGAAATGGTCACTGTTCTTGATAAGGCTGGAAAGTTAAATGACCGACAAGCCTATAAAGAAGCCATTTTAAATCGCGAAAGCCAAAGCTCCACGGGTATCGGTGAAGGAATCGCTATCCCCCATGCGAAAACGGCAAGCGTTATCAACCCGGCGATCGCGTTCGGACGTTCAAAAGACGGCGTCGATTATGAATCATTAGACGGCCAGCCGGCTCACTTAGTGTTCATGATCGCGGCGACTGAAGGCGCAAACAACACTCACCTTGAAGCATTGTCAAGACTTTCAACGCTGTTAATGCGTGAAGAAATCCGTAAGCAGCTCCTTGAAGCTGAGTCTGAAGATGCCATCATCGACATTATTAATCAGCACGATAAAGATGATGACGAAGAGGAAGAAGAAGAAGAAGCGGCACCAGCACCTGCCGGAAAAGGAAAAATTTTAGCGGTTACTGCATGTCCGACAGGTATTGCCCATACATTCATGGCTGCGGATGCCCTTAAAGAAAAAGCGAAAGAGCTTGGAGTGGAAATTAAGGTCGAAACAAATGGGTCAAGCGGCATTAAGCACAAGCTCACTGCCCAAGAAATCGAAGATGCCCCTGCAATCATTGTCGCAGCGGACAAGCAGGTTGAAATGGAACGTTTTAAAGGCAAGCGCGTACTTCAAGTTCCTGTAACGGCGGGTATCAGACGTCCGCAAGAGCTTATCGAAAAAGCGATGAATCAAGATGCGCCGATTTATCAAGGCAGCGGCGGCGGTTCAGCAGCTTCAAACGATGATGAAGAAGCGAGAGGCAAGTCTGGAAGCGGTATCGGAAACGCGTTTTATAAGCACCTGATGAGCGGTGTCAGCAACATGCTTCCGTTCGTAGTCGGCGGCGGTATTCTCGTTGCGATTTCATTCTTCTGGGGAATTCACTCTGCTGATCCGAATGATCCTAGCTACAACACGTTTGCAGCAGCATTAAACTTTATCGGCGGCGACAATGCATTAAAACTCATTGTTGCAGTTCTGGCCGGTTTCATTGCGATGAGTATTGCAGATCGTCCTGGTTTTGCGCCTGGTATGGTCGGCGGTTTTATGGCTACTCAAGCGAATGCTGGATTCTTAGGCGGCTTAATTGCCGGGTTCCTTGCCGGTTATGTCGTGATTTTACTGAAAAAAGTATTTACGTTTATCCCTCAGTCACTTGATGGATTAAAACCTGTTTTGATTTACCCGCTGTTCGGTATTTTTATCACTGGCGTATTAATGCAATTTGTCGTCAATACACCTGTAGCGGCATTTATGAATTTCTTAACAAACTGGCTTGAAAGCCTTGGTACTGGAAATCTTGTGTTAATGGGTATTATCTTGGGCGGCATGATGGCGATCGATATGGGTGGCCCGCTTAATAAAGCAGCCTTTACGTTCGGTATCGCCATGATCGATGCAGGCAACTATGCGCCTCATGCAGCAATCATGGCCGGCGGTATGGTTCCTCCGCTTGGTATCGCACTTGCAACAACCATTTTCAGAAACAAATTCACTCAGCGTGACCGTGAAGCTGGTATTACATGCTATTTCATGGGAGCTGCTTTCGTAACAGAGGGAGCGATCCCATTTGCTGCGGCTGATCCGCTTCGCGTCATACCAGCTGCTGTAGTCGGTGCAGCTGTTGCCGGCGGATTAACTGAATTCTTCCGAGTAACGCTTCCGGCGCCTCATGGAGGAGTATTCGTAGCTTTCATTACAAACCATCCGATGCTTTACCTTTTAAGTATCGTGATCGGTGCTGTCGTGATGGCAATTATCCTCGGTATCGTCAAAAAACCTGTTACAGAAAAATAAGAAAAAAAGCGTCCTTGGTTCGAAAGGACGCTTTTTCTTATCCGGCCGGCAGGGAGCGCGGTTAAGTTATGTATTTTATTCTTTTTTATGATAAAGTAAAAGAAGAGAAACAACTGACATAGCAATTGTCTAGGAGGAAACACTTTGACCGAGGAAAAAAATACGAATACTGAGAAAACGGCGAAGAAAAAAACCAATACGTACCTGGAATGGGGTAAAGCGATTGTCATCGCTGTTCTGCTGGCTCTCCTGATCCGTCACTTTTTGTTTGAACCGTATTTAGTTGAAGGTTCATCTATGTATCCCACATTACATGACGGAGAAAGGCTGTTTGTGAATAAAACAGTCAACTATATCGGCGAGCTGAAGCGCGGAGATATCGTTATTATCAACGGTGAAACTTCTAAAATCCATTATGTAAAAAGATTGATCGGAAAGCCTGGAGAAACCGTTCAAATGAAGGATGACACGCTTTATATAAACGGTAAAAAAGTAGCCGAGCCTTACTTGTCTAAAAACAAGAAGGAAGCAGAAAAACTTGGTGTCAGTCTGACAGGAGACTTTGGACCGGTTAAGGTTCCGAAAGGCAAATACTTTGTCATGGGAGATAACCGGCTAAATTCTATGGACAGCCGAAACGGGCTGGGACTGATCGCGGAAGATCGAATTGTCGGCACATCGAAGTTTGTCTTTTTCCCGTTTAACGAAATGCGTCAAACAAAATAAAAACGCCTTGCTGGCCTAGGACAGCAGGCGTTTTTATTTTGAAAAAGAAGCGACCAATGCAATGCATAAAACCGTGATGAACACTGAACCGATAATAGCTAGCACACTGAAGAAAAGGTGAACCTGTTTGTTCTCTTTTCCGCGCTTTTCTAAAAGCCGTTTAGAAAAAATGTGTGAAAATATGTAAATAAGGGCTATGCCTATATATAAGCCAATATCTTTGGCGGTAAAGCCTGTTACGGCAAGGTAAAAGCCCGTAAAAAAGATCAGTAAGCAATATTCAGTAAGTGTTAAAAGCCTCAACGTGTTCCTCCATGAGAGTGTGTAATTTTCCGAGCGGATGCATTCTCTCTCTTTAATTGTAACACAGCTGGCTGGTTTGGGTGTATAAGTGTTTTCTCTCTGTTTTATCAGGGAATCATTTCTCTTGCCCTGCATTCATGGTATACTTTTATTGATGATAGACATGATGGAGGATAATAAATGATTGCTGTAAATAATGTAAGCTTGCGGTTTGCGGATCGCAAGTTATTTGAAGATGTTAATATTAAATTTACCCCAGGCAACTGCTATGGGTTAATTGGTGCAAACGGTGCCGGTAAATCAACGTTTCTAAAGGTGCTGTCAGGTGAAATCGAGCCTCAGACAGGCGACGTGCATATGAGTCCTGGCGAGCGTCTTGCCGTCTTGAAGCAGAACCATTTTGAGTACGAAGAGTATGAAGTGCTGAAAGTGGTCATTATGGGCCACAAACGCCTGTATGAAGTCATGCAGGAGAAAGATGCTATTTACATGAAGCCTGATTTCTCAGATGAGGATGGGATTCGTGCTGCTGAGCTAGAAGGTGAATTTGCGGAACTGAACGGTTGGGAAGCGGAAAGTGAAGCTGCGATCCTGTTAAAAGGCCTTGGTATCTCAGAAGATCTGCACACAAAAAAGATGGCAGACCTCGGCGGTTCGGAGAAGGTAAAAGTTCTCTTGGCGCAGGCATTATTCGGCAAGCCGGATGTTCTGCTCCTCGATGAGCCGACGAACCACTTGGACCTTCAGGCAATCCAGTGGCTTGAAGAGTTTCTGATTAACTTTGAAAACACAGTTATTGTCGTATCCCATGACCGTCACTTCTTAAATAAAGTATGTACGCACATTGCCGACCTTGATTTTAACAAAATTCAAATCTATGTCGGAAACTATGATTTCTGGTACGAGTCAAGCCAACTGGCGTTAAAGCTTTCTCAAGAAGCGAACAAGAAAAAAGAAGAGCAGATTAAACAGCTTCAAGAGTTTGTCGCTAGATTCAGCGCCAATGCGTCTAAATCTAAGCAGGCTACATCAAGAAAGAAACTTCTCGAAAAAATCACGCTGGATGATATTAAACCGTCTTCCCGCCGCTATCCTTATGTTAACTTCACGCCGGAACGGGAAATCGGAAATGATGTTCTTCGCGTGGAAGGCTTAACAAAAACAATCGATGGCGTAAAGGTGCTTGACAATGTCAGCTTTATTATGAATCGAGAAGATAAAATTGCTTTCACTGGCCGAAACGAACTTGCTGTTACTACGCTGTTTAAAATCATTTCCGGGGAAATGGAAGCTGACAGCGGAACGTTTAAATGGGGTGTTACCACATCTCAGGCGTATTTTCCAAAAGACAACAGCGAATATTTCGAAGGCAGTGATCTGAACCTTGTAGACTGGCTTCGCCAATATTCTCCGCACGACCAAAGTGAGAGCTTTTTACGCGGCTTCTTAGGACGCATGCTGTTCTCTGGAGAGGAAGTCCACAAAAAAGCAAACGTACTCTCCGGGGGAGAAAAGGTCCGCTGTATGCTGTCGAAAGCGATGCTTTCTGGCGCCAATATTTTAATTTTGGATGAGCCAACTAACCATTTAGACCTAGAGTCCATTACAGCGCTCAATAACGGCTTAATCAGCTTTAAAGGCGCTATGCTGTTTACTTCCCATGACCATCAGTTTGTGCAGACCATTGCCAACAGAATTATAGAAATTACACCTAACGGCATCGTCGATAAGCAAATGAGCTATGATGAGTTCCTTGAAAATGCTGATGTGCAGAAAAAATTGACTGAACTATACGCGGAATAAAAAAAGCAGAGATTTCTCTGCTTTTTTTGATACCTAAATATGAAAGGAGATCACAACATGAAATTTTTGGTTGTCGGAGCAGGTGGAGTAGGTGGGTATATTGGCGGACGGCTTTCGGAGAAAGGAAATGATGTGACATTTCTCGTGCGCCAAAAACGAGCTGAGCAGCTGAAAAAAACCGGGCTTGTCATCCATAGTGAAAAAGGGAATGTATCATTTCAGCCCGAACTAATCAGTGCCGGAGAAACAGGGCAATTTGATGTCGTTATCATTGCTTCTAAAGCATACTCGCTTGGTCAAGTGATAGACGATGTCAAACCATTTATCCATCAGGAATCTGTCATTATCCCTTTTTTAAATGGGTACCGCCACTATGAGCAGCTATTTGCGGCATTTTCAAAAGTACAGGTGCTGGGCGGCCTGTGTTTTATAGAAAGTGCTTTAGACAACAAAGGAGAAATTCATCATACGAGCGCATCACATCGTTTTGTATTTGGAGAATGGAACGGCGAGCGTACGGAGCGGATAAGAGCGCTTGAAGAGGTATTTTCAGGTGTGAAGGCTGAAGTCATCATTAGCGGGCATATCGAGAAGGACATTTGGAAAAAGTATCTCTTTATTGCAGCGCAAGCGGGGATCACAACGTTATTTCAACGACCGCTTGGCCCAATCCTCGCCACAGAAGCCGGACGTCACACGGCCCAAACTCTTATTGGGGAAATTTGCGCCGTTTTACGAAAAGAAGGTGTTCCGGCTGATCCGGATCTTGAGGAAGAGAGCTTTCGTACGATGACCAGCATGTCTTATCATATGAAGTCCTCCATGCTTCGGGATATGGAAAACGGCCAAACGACAGAAGGCGACCACCTGCATGGATTTTTGCTTGAAAAAGCTAAACGTTTATCTCTCGCTGCACCAGTATTAGAAACCGTTTATGCGAATCTGCAAATGTATGAAGCAGAAAAATAAAAAAAGGAGGCGGAAAAGCCTCCTTTTATTTACTTAAAAAGCCCAATTTCCGTTTCTGAAGATAGGCTCTCTTTTCCCGTCTGCCGTAATTCCGTCAATATTCATATCCTTAGAACCGATCATAAAGTCCACGTGTGTAATGCTTTCATTTAGGCCTTCTTTGACAAGCTCTTCACGAGACATCTGCTTTCCGCCTTCAATATTAAAGGCATAGGCGCTTCCGATCGCCAAATGATTTGACGCGTTTTCATCAAACAGCGTGTTATAGAAAAGAATGTTTGATTGTGATATAGGTGAATCGTAAGGAACAAGTGCCACTTCACCTAAATAGTGAGAACCTTCATCTGTTTCCACCAGTTCTTTTAAAATATCCTCACCTTTTTCAGCTTTAATGTCGACTATACGGCCATTTTCAAACGTCAGGGTGAAATTTTCAATAATATTTCCGCCGTAGCTTAATGGTTTTGTGCTTGATACCACACCGTCAACCCCGTCTTTTTGCGGCAGCGTGAACACTTCTTCTGTCGGCATATTGGCCATAAACTCATGGCCGCTTTCATTCACGCTTCCCGCACCTGCCCAAACATGCTTCCTAGGCAGCTTAATTGTTAAATCAGTTCCTTCAGCTTGATAATGTAAGGCAGCGTAATGTCTCTCGTTCAAATGGTCAACTTTTTCATGAAGATTTTGGTCATGATTGATCCACGCCTGAACCGGGTTGTCTTCATTTACGCGCGTCGCTTTAAAAATTTCTTCCCACAGAAGGTGGATCGCTTCCTCCTCTGATTTGCCAGGAAACACCTTGTGAGCCCAGCCTGCTGATGCCGCACCTACGACAGTCCAGCTGACTTTGTCTGATTGAATATATTGTCTGTATGTATGTAATGCTTTGCCTGCTGCTTTTTGGAATGCCGCAATCCGTTTGGAATCTATACCTTTTAGCAAGTCTGGGTTTGACGACACAACAGAAATGAAAGCAGCTCCATTTTTGGCAAGCTCTTCTCTGCCTTTTGCTTCCCATTCAGGATATTCTTCAAATGCTTCAAACGGCGCAAGTTCGTATTTTAATTTGGCGACTTCGTCATCCTGCCAATTCACGGTGACGTTTTTTGCGCCCTTTTCATATGCGTGTTTTACAATTAAACGGACAAAATCCCGAACGTCTGTTGAAGCATTTACGACTACATACTGGCCTTTTTGGACATTAACGCCGACTTCTACCGCCAGCTGTGCATATGTATTTAATTTCTGTGAAAATGAATCCATGAATCATTCCTCCAAGCTTTTTTCTCATCATATCAAATATGATCCTATAAAGGAAAGAAGGAGCCCAAAGTGAAAAACCCAAAACGACACGTCTTGGGTTTTTCAATATTATGGATGATTCAGTTTTACAGTGCCGCCTGCAGGCGAATGAGGCATATTTGCCAAAGAAATGCTCATGCCTCCAAGAATAATTCCGCTTAAAATGGCTGCGATCGCTACTCTTCTTCCTAAATCTCTTAGCATCTGTTTCCTCCTTAACGTTTCTCCATTTCCCACAATATGAAGGAAGTGAGGAAAAAAGAAGCAAGAAATTTGCCGCGTGTGAGAATTTTGCGGGGAAAGACTATTTAATTGCCTTTTGCAGCTTATCAATCACTTCTAAAGAACGGCCTGTGCCGATTGCTACAGATTCAAGCGGGTTTTGCGCCACGTGGACAGGCACGACAATCTCTTCTGTGAGCCATTCTTTAATTCCATTAAGGAGCGCGCCGCCGCCTGTTAAAATAACGCCGCGATCAACAATATCTCCGCTCAATTCAGGCGGACAGTCCTCAAGTGTCGCTCTGATGGCTTCAAGAATATGCAGGAGGGATTCACGCATTGCATCTTGAATTTCGTTGGATTGAAGCATAATGGTTTTTGGAAGACCTGTCACGAGGTCGCGTCCCCGAATTTCCATTGCCTCTGGTATATGTTCAATCAGAGCATGGCCAATTTCCATTTTTACCTGCTCAGCTGTGCGTTCGCCGATCAGCAAATTGTATTTTTTACGGACGAAAGAAACGATATCCTCATCAAGCTGGTCTCCGCCGATCCTGATAGAATGGCAGGAAACAACGCCACCGAAGGAAATAATAGCGACCTCTGTCGTCCCTCCGCCGATATCTACTACCACATTGGCAACCGGCTCATCAACCGGTAAATCCGCTCCGATGGCGGCTGCAACTGGCTCTTCGATTAAATGAACGTTTTTCGCGCCGCAATTTTTCACCGCATCACTGATGGCGCGGCGTTCTACTGCTGTTGAGCCTGATGGTGTGCAAACGACTACGTTCGGTTTTCTGAACGACATGCCGATGCTTTTTGCGGCTTTTTTCATAATGTGCTTTAGCAGGTCAGTTGTCATATCATAGTCTGCGATCACGCCATCTTTCATCGGTCTGACAGCGACAATTTTTCCCGGTGTTTTACCGATCATGTTTTTCGCATCAGCTCCGATTGCAAGCACTGCTTTTGTCGTCGTATCCACTGCGACAACAGATGGTTCATTTAGGATAATCCCTTTATTTTTGCTGTAAACAAGTATATTAGCTGTTCCTAAGTCAATCCCGATTTCAGTTGATTGAAACATGTTTTCACCCAATCTCTATCCTAATTTAATATGATTCTACATTTAAAGTTTCTCAGAAATACTGCGATTTTTGGGGGTGTGCGTCGGTAAAGAAATGTTTTTGTAAAAAATCAAGGAACTGTGTAACAGAAGTAATACATTTTTCGGTTTTATGGAAAAAATATCTTGTAATTCTTATAGAAAGCGGGAAACTTTTTCAAAGTTTCATTCGTCTACGATATATTGAGGTACATCCTTAAAACATTACATGAGAAAAGAAACATTTAAAGGAAGAAGGGTTTTTATGAAATCAATAGGTGTTGTGAGAAAAGTAGATGAATTAGGCCGCATTGTCATGCCGATTGAGTTGAGACGGGCATTGGATATTGCCATAAAAGACAGCATTGAGTTTTTTGTTGACGGAGATAAAATTATCTTGAAAAAGTACAAACCTCATGGCGTTTGTTTAATGACTGGAGAAATCACTTCAGAAAATAAAGAATACGGCAACGGTAAAATTACGCTAAGCCCTGAGGGTGCACAGCTGCTTCTCGAAGAAATTCAAGCCGCTTTAAAAGAATAAAATTATGCTAAAAAAGGCGGAGTGATGTCATCTCCGCCTTTTTTGCGTGCCAATTTTTGATTACCGCCGCCTAAGATAAGACATCAAGATATTTGGTAATGAATGATTTGGGATACTTTACATATTTTACTCAATTATTTGTCGAAGAATGGTACAATAAGTAGAGAAACACAAGCGGCAGGTGGTCATATGAGAAAATATCAAGCTCGTATCATTTCCATCATTTTGGCAATGATTTTTATAATGTTTTGGGATTATTTATTTTATTTTATAGGCAAAAACCCGATTAATTGGCCTGTTGATATTGTGTATACTGCAGTCACGCTGGTAAGTGTCTGGATGCTGGCTTATTATATTGATGAGAAACAGCAGCTGGTTAAGAAAATGAAGGATAACGAATGGAAGTATAAACAGCTTTCTGAAGAAAAAAACCGCATCATGGATAATTTGCAGGAAATCGTATTTCAAACGAATGCAAAAGGCGAAATTACATATTTAAACCAAGCGTGGGCATCAATAACCGGCTTTTCAATCAGTGAATGTATGGGAACAATGTATAACGATTACTTCATAAAAGAAAAGCACGTAGCCGACCACATTAACACCCAAATCCAAAACAAAGCGTCTTCTGGCATGTTTACGGCAAAATACGTGACAAAGAACGGCACGATTTTTTGGGGAGAAGTTCATTATAAACTTTACTATGACCGGGATGACCAATTTACAGGCAGCCTGGGTACAATGTCAGATATCACTGAGCGGAAAGAGGCTGAAGATGAGCTCATTGAGATTAATGAACGGCTGGCGAGGGAATCCCAGAAACTATCAATCACAAGTGAACTTGCCGCAGGTATTGCTCATGAGGTCAGAAACCCTTTAACATCTGTCAGTGGTTTCCTCCAGATTATGAAAACACAATATCCGGACAGAAAAGACTATTTTGACATCATCTTTTCAGAGATTAAAAGAATCGATTTAGTGCTCAGCGAGCTGCTGCTGCTTGCAAAACCGCAGGCAATCAGATTTAAAACACACCAGCTTAATGAGATCTTGAAACAAGTCACGACATTGCTTGATACCAATGCAATTCTGTCCAATATCGTCATAGAGAAAAATTTCAAAGAGACAGATGGCTGTATGATTAATGGAGACGAAAATCAGCTGAAGCAGGTCTTTATCAACATCATTAAAAACGGAATTGAGGCAATGCCAAAGGGTGGTGTCGTAACCATTTCAACTGCTAAAACCGCCTCTCATGCAGTGATAAGCGTAAAGGATGAAGGAAACGGCATGCCGCAGGAAAAGCTGAAGCAGATTGGCAAACCTTTTTATTCAACAAAAGAAAAGGGCACTGGACTGGGACTTCCCATTTGTTTGAGAATCCTGAAGGAACATGACGGGGAATTGAAAATCGAAAGTGAAGCTGGAAAAGGCAGCGTCTTTCAAGTGGTTTTGCCTTTAAAATCAGACAGCTGAGAGGAGAAAAATAAAGTGAACTCGCTTCTGTTTGTATACGGGACATTAAGAAAGCATGAAAAAAACCATCATTTGCTGGCACAATCGGCATGTATCAATGAGCAGGCGAGAACAAAGGGAAGTTTGTTTGCTGCAAAAGAGGGGCCCACAGCTGTTTTTTATGGTGAAGGCTATATATACGGCGAAGTATATGAAGCAGATGAATTGTGTATACATAAGCTCGATCAATTTTTTCAAGGATATCATAAACAAACGGTGTTTGTAGAAACGGATGTCGGGATTAAAAATGCGCTTATTTATTTTATGAACAAAGACGGGTTTGCCGGCTTTACGAAAATAAGCAGCGGCGACTGGAAAGAACATCAGATGATCAGCAAATCGAAAAATCCCATTTATTATTTTGCCTATGGATCATGCATGGATAATGCCCGCTTTCAAAAAGCGGGAGTCGATCACTATTTTCAAGATCCAGTAGGAAGAGCTGTTTTAAAAGGATACACAACCCGCTTCACGCTAAAAAGGGATGACGGTTCAAGAGCGGACATGTTGGAAGACGGAGGAACAACAGAAGGCGTTTTATACCGTATCCCTTATTCTGCTCTCTCCTATCTATATAAAAGGGAGGGCGTCGAATCTCTTACGTATCGGCCGGCATTTGTAGACGTTGAAGCTGGCGGTAGGCACTACAAAGACTGCTTAACCTTTCTCGTCCTCCAAAAAGAAGCGGAAATTGCCCCGCCTCAGCACTATCAGATTGAAATCGAACGCGGAGCGGAGCTGTATTTGTCGCCTGAGTTTACTGAAAAGCTCAAGCGGCATATGAATTCGCTGCCAAAAGGATAACACTGTAACAAAAGAATATGATAAAATTTGATCAATATCATGTCATATAAAGGAGCACCACGATGAAAAAAGAATTTGCGGTAATTGGGCTGGGCCGTTTTGGTGGCAGTATTTGCAAAGCATTAAGCGAAGAAGGCGTCGAGGTTATGGCAATGGATATCGATGAAGATAAAGTCAACGAGTATGCCAAGATTGCATCTCACGCAGTTATCGGTGATTCGACAGACGAATCTGTCCTGAAAAATTTAGGCCTGCGAAATTTTGACCACGTTATTGTAGCAATCGGGGAAAATATTCAAGCGAGTATTTTAACGACACTCATTCTGAAAGAACTTGGCGTCCATACGATTACAGTTAAAGCGCAGAACGATTATCACGAAAAAGTGCTGTCTAAAATTGGCGCGGATCACATCGTCCACCCAGAACGCGATATGGCAAAACGAATTGCGCATAATATCGTGTCCAACAATGTACTTGACTATTTGGAGCTGTCTGAAGAGCATAGTCTTGTTGAAATCGTAGCTAACAGCCGCCTGGCTGGAAATACACTTCTCGATTTAGATATTCGCGCAAAATACGGTATTAATATCGTAGCCATAAAAAGGGGCAAGGAAGTCATCGTATCACCGCTTGCAACCGAAGTCATCCACCAAGAAGATATACTCATTGTTATTGGATCAGTTACAGACATCTCCCGTTTTGAAAAAAGAGTTCTTCATACTAAATAGCAGTCAAATAAGCCGTCCTCAAAGGGCGGTTTTTCATATTATCAGAATATAACAACTTTAATGAACTGAGCGCCAATTTCTTAAAATTTCATTGACTAAGCACAGGCGTTCCGATAGCATATTGTACCATATAATAAAAAAGAGGAGGGGCCTATTTGAATAAAGAAGCGCTAGTCAATAGGCTGAATGCTTCAGCCAAAAGACAAAAAGCTGATATCGTCATTAGGAACGGAAAAATCATGGACGTATATAATCAAGAATGGATATATGAAGATATTGCGATTACAGATGGAGTTATTGTAGGCCTCGGTGAGTATGAAGGCGAAAATATTATTGATGCAGAGGGACAAATGATTGTTCCGGGTTTTATTGATGGACATGTACATATTGAGTCATCAATGGTTACACCGATTGAGTTCGCTAAAGCAGTGTTGCCTCATGGCGTGACGACGGTTGTTACAGATCCGCATGAGATCGCAAATGTGTCTGGTGAAAGAGGGATTGTGTTTATGCTTGAACAAGCTCGGCATACACCTTTGAATATCCATTTTATGCTTCCTTCCAGTGTGCCTGCCGCAAGTTTTGAGCGATCAGGCGCAATTCTCAAAGCTGCCGATCTCAAGCCTTTTTATGAAGAAGAAGAAGTATTAGGGCTGGCTGAAGTTATGGATTATGTGTCGGTTCAGCAGGCTGAAGAAGACATGGTTCAGAAACTGCTCGATGCCCGTGTTGCAGGAAAACGGATAGACGGTCATTTAGCTGGTTTATCAACAGACCTCATTAACATTTACAGAACCGCATTTGTCTTAAATGACCATGAAGTAACATCGAAGGAAGAAGCCCTTGATCGTATCAGAAGGGGCATGTATGTCATGATGCGTGAAGGATCAGTCGCCAAAAACACGCTCAATGTGCTGCCGGCGGTGAATGAAAAGAACGCACGCCGGTTCTTTTTTTGTACGGATGATAAGCATGTGGATGATTTATTGTCAGAGGGAAGTGTAAACCATCAGGTGAAAATGGCGATTCAAGCCGGACTTGATCCGTTTTTAGCCTATCAATTAGGAAGCCTCAATGCGGCCGAATGCTACGGATTAGATACAAAGGGAGCGATTGCCCCGGGTTTTGACGCTGATTTGCTCTTTGTATCTGATCTGGAAAATGTCACTGTCACAATGACGATGGTAAAAGGGCAGACTGTTGCTGAAGACAGCAAAGCGGTCTATCATGATTATGCTTCAACTGCAGCACCAGATCAGGCACTGCTTGATTCTGTTAAGCTTGCTGATCCTCTTAACAAACAGGATTTTCATATGCCAATCGATTCAGAGCAGCAGATCAATGTCATTCAAATCATACCAAATCAGCTTGAAACAAGATTAGTACAAGTTCCGGCTCCTGTTGCCCGCGAATTTGAGCCTGACACTGAGCTTGATTTGTTAAAGATTGCAGTTGTTGAGCGGCATAAAGGATTAAAAGAAACCGGACTTGGTGTTGTGAAAGGTTTTGGATTCAAGAGCGGAGCGATTGCCACAACCATTTCACACGACTCCCATAATATTATTGCTGTCGGAACGAATGATGAGGATATCGCGGCGGCAGTTAATAAGCTGCAGGAAATTGGCGGAGGATTAACGATTATAAAAAATGGGGAAGAGCTCCATTCAGTACCGCTGCCGATTGCAGGGTTATTATCCGACCAATCTGCAGAGCAAGTGAATCAAAGCTTGCTGACGCTTCATGATAAATTGCCGTTAATCGGTTTCACAGGCGGATTTAATCCATTTTTGACATTGTCGTTTTTAGCGTTGCCTGTCATTCCTGATATTAAAATGACGACTACGGGCTTATTCGATGTAAAATCATTTCAACACATATCACTGCAATAAAAGAGGCACTCCCTTAGGGAGTGCCTCTTTTTTTAAACCTCCATAATGATCGGCAGGATCATTGGACGGCGCTTTGTTTTTTCGTACAAGAAAGGTGCAAGCGTGTCTGTAATCTCATTTTTGATTTCAGACCATTGAGTCGTTTTTCGTTCCATTACTTTTTGTAAGTGATTTGAAATGAGCTCTTGAGCGTCGTTGATCAAGTCGCCAGATTCTCTCATGTACACAAATCCTCTGGAAATCAAATCAGGACCCGCTGAAATCTTGAAGTCGTCCATGTCAATGCTGACAACAACGATGACAAGTCCTTCTTCAGAGAGAATTCTGCGATCACGAAGTACGATATTGCCAATATCACCGATACCGCTTCCGTCAATGTACACTGAACCGGACGGGATTTTTCCTGCAACTGAAGCCTCGTCGCCTTTAAGCGCTAATACTTCACCATTATCCATGATAAAGCAGTTTTCCTCTGGGATGCCACAATCTGTTGCAAGTTTGACATGCATCTTTTGCATTCTGTACTCACCGTGAATCGGCATGAAGAATTTAGGTTTGATTAAACGAAGCATCAGCTTCTGTTCTTCCTGTCCGCCGTGACCGGATGTATGGATATCGTTAAGAGGGCCATGAATAACCTCAGCACCCGCACGATACAGCTGGTTGATTGTTCGACTCACGCTGATTGTGTTGCCTGGGATAGGGGATGAAGAAAATACGACTGTATCCCCAGGATTGATTGAAATTTGGCGGTGTGTGCCGTTTGCAATTCTTGATAACGCCGCCATTGGTTCCCCTTGGCTTCCTGTACATAAAATTGTTACTTTATTAGCAGGCATACGATTGATTTCGTTATGCTCAATAAACGTATTTTTAGGACAGTTAATATAACCGAGTGTCTGTCCAATTTCGATAGCCGATTCCATACTGCGTCCAAATACGGCAACTTTTCTTCCATTTTGTACAGCAGCTTCAATTACCTGCTGCAAGCGGTGAATATTCGACGCAAATGTAGCGAAGATAATTCGGCCGTCCACCTTGCGGAAAATGTCATGAATGCTTTCTCCTACACGGCGCTCAGACATGGTAAACTCCGGATTTTCACTGTTTGTGCTGTCTGAAAGAAGGCACAAAACGCCTTCTTTACCGATTTCGGCCATTTTCGTTAAGTTTGCCGGCTCGCCGACTGGAGTAAAGTCGAATTTAAAATCCCCAGTATGTACGATGTTTCCGGGCGGCGTTTTTACAACAATGCCGTAGGAATCCGGAATACTGTGTGTTGTTCTGAAGAATGACACAGCCGTTTTGCGGAACTTTACAATATCATCCTCGCCGATAATGTTCAGTTTCGTCTGTCTTAATAATCCATGCTCTTCAAGTTTATTCCGAAGTAAGCCGATCGCGAGTTTTCCGCCGTATACAGGAATATTCACTTGTCTGAGCAGGTATGGAATACCGCCGATGTGGTCTTCGTGCCCGTGGGTGATAAAAAGCCCTTTGATTTTATCTTCGTTTTTGACTAAATACGTATAATCAGGGATGACGTAGTCAATTCCGAGCAGTTCGTCCTCGGGAAACTTGATCCCCGCATCAATCAGTACAATTTCATCCTGGAATTGCACCGCGTACGTATTTTTACCGATTTCGCCCAAACCTCCGAGGGCGAAAACAGCAGTCTGATCATTTTTTACAAATTTCATACCGCTCATAACTCCAATACTTTAAAATTTTCGCTCTGTTGTTCATATTCTAAGAATGCACCATCAACAGGTGTAATAAACTCAATATTAAATTTCTTTTCTTTCAGCTTTGTTCTGACGTCACGCTCAGATACGCCTTCAATATAAAGTGAATCTGTCTTTTCCCGAACAGGTACTTCGTCAGCCTTCTCTTGATAAAATACCTTATAAATCATTCCAAATCTCTCCTTAAATGCCGTATGTTAGACTCGCTCATTCTATTATATTCGAAAACGGAATATAAGGAAAGCCTTGAGCAAAATAAGGATCTCTCAAAAAGTGAAAGATCCCTTGTCAGGCAATTGCTTTCTTACGGAGCATTCCGTTCCATTGTCTTCTGAGTTTCTTTCTTAATTTACGCAGCATTAGCCAGTCCCTCCTTTAAATGAAAAATTTGTCCCAGAGTTCTTTTATACAAATAGTATACGGAGATTGAGGAAGACTTTTCGTGGTTATTAATGGAATTTAATATGATTTTTGAACGAAATTGTTTGCTGAATGACAATCTTTTTGTATGATGAGGGTGGGAATTGCAGACCAAGACGATAAAGGGGAAGTTGCGATGGATTCTAAATTAATCTTTTTTGATATTGACGGCACAATATATGATCATGATAAGAATATACCGGAAAGTACAAGAAAAACCGTGGCGGAGCTGCAGCGCCAAGGGCATCATGTGTTTATTGCCAGCGGCCGGTCTCCATTTTTGGTTAAGCCGATTTTGGAGGAGCTGGGCATCCACTCATTTATTTCCTACAATGGACAGTTTGTTGTCTTTGAAAATCAAGTGATTTATAAAAATCCGCTGCCTGAAGATGCAATCAGACGATTATTAAAGCAGGCGGATGAAGGCAAGCATCCTGTTGTGTTTATGGCCGAGGACACGATGAAAGCGACTGTTGCGGATCACCCTCATGTTCTCGAGGGAATCGGCAGCCTTAAAACCGATTACCCAGAGACCGATGACCTTTTTTATGAAGGAAAAGAAATTTTTCAGCTTCTTTTATTTTGTCAGGATGAAGAAGAAAAAGCTTATGCCGCTTTTCCTGAGTTTGATCTAGTTCGCTGGCATGAGCTATCGACTGATGTTCTGCCGCACGGAGGTTCGAAGGCAGAAGGAATCAAAAAAGTGATTGAGCGTCTTCCGTTTGATATCGGCGATACATATGCTTTCGGCGACGGATTAAATGATCTGCAAATGATTGAATATGTAGGGACAGGCGTTGCTATGGGAAATGCTGTTCCCGAACTGAAAGAAATCGCGGACTTTGTAACAAAGCCGGTGGACGAAGATGGAATTGCATACGCTGTCAAAGAATTGGGCCTTTTAAAATAAAGAAACGGCTGGCATTGTGCCAGCCGTTTTTTCTTTTAGCGCTCAATTGCGATTGCATTTTCAGGTTCTTTGAAAGGATTTTCCTTATCAATATGATCATAGAACATAACGCCGTTCAAATGATCGATCTCATGCTGAAACACAATAGCCGGAAATCCTTTTAAACGAATATCAATATTTTCGCCTTCTAGTGTTGTTCCTTTTACTCTGATGCGAGCATAGCGGGGAACATAACCGGGAATCGCTTCATCCACAGAGAGGCAGCCTTCGCCGCTTGTTAAGTAGCTTTTTTCAACTGAATGGCTGACGATCTTAGGATTAAACAGAGCATAGCTGTATAATTTACCGGAAGCATCTTCCGCATGAACGGCGATCATTCGTTTTTTGATATTAATTTGAGGAGCTGCGAGCCCTACGCCAGGGCGCAGCTTGTATTTTTCGGCTAATTCCGGATTTTGGCTGTTTTTAACAAATTCGATCATGTCGGCCAGCTGCTGTTTTTCTGCATCAGTTGGAGGCAGCTCAACAGGTTCGGCAGTCTCTCTGAGGGCTGGATGGCCGTCACGTACGATGTTTTCCATAGTAATCAAGAAACTTCACTCCTAAAGCTTAATATGTAAATTATATCGGATTTCTTCACAAAGGTGCAACGAAACGAATGACCAGCCGTATATGGCTGGTCAATTTCATGCTGTGTGGTTAGCAACAGCCTCCGCCTAAATAAGCAGCTCCGACAATGATTAACAGAATGAATAAAACAACGATTAGCGCAAAGGTGCGGCCGTAGCCATATCCGTAGCCACCATATCCGTAACCACCATAACTGCAGCAGCCTCCGCCGTAACCATATCCATACATATTACATAACCTCCTCTTTTAATTACGCCAGAGCCTTTATAAGTAGGCATAGCGTCTAATATAACCTATGTAAAAACAAAAAAGTTGTATGGTCATCTGTCCTGATTTTTCACTTTTTTGATTTAATTTCAGTATTGCATTAATACAGCACGACTATTGCCAAATGTCCCCATGGATTCTATAGTAGAAATTGTCAAGATTGGGGGATTTAACGTGAAAGACGCAATAAAACGGCGGCCTGGAATGAAGATCGGAGCTTTTTGTGCCATGGCACTGATATTAACAGGATGCATGGGACAGGACCCGGTTGATTCACTTCATCATTCATTAGAAAAAGCCGCGGAATCGGAAAAGCCGTTTCAAGAAGAACAAAAAACACTCAAAGAATTAGAGGCCAAAGAAAATCAGCTTTACGATAGTGTTATGAAGCTCAATATGGATGATTATAAAAAAATTGTTGCTTTATCTGATAAGGCGCTTGAAAATGTCAGCAAGCGCGAAGAACACCTAAAGCTTGAAAATGACAGCATGAAAAAATCGGAAACGGAATTTGAGGAAGCAAAAACGTCAGCGGAACATATTAAGGAAAAAGACATAAAAGAAAAGGCCGATGCCGCAGCAAACCATATGGAGAAAAGATATACATCATATGGCACTATGTATAAAGAGTATAAAAAAGCGCTTGAGCTTAATAAAAAACTGTATATGCAGCTGAAAGACAAAGATTTGACAAGAGATGATCTGGATCAGCAGATCGATAAAGTCAATGCTTCTTATGAAAAGATCCTTAAATATAGCGGAGAATTTAATGAACAAACCGAAAAATATAATAAAGCCCGGGAAGATTTATATGATGCTGCAGGCTATCGTGTGAAAAAGAGCTGACTCGATCAGCTCTTTTTTTGAATGAAATGCGATTCGGATTTCGTTCAAAATTTTCATTTCTATTGTAGTACAGCATAGTAAGGTATACTAGTACAGTTTTGGGTGCGGTTGGCATCTGTTTTTTTGTTGAAAATGTAAAGCGAATACATTTATTGAAAATCAGCGATGAAAACGATTGACGGTTCTTCTTTATTTGGTGTAAACTAATCCATGTTAAGCGGTGTTGTATTAGTTTTTTACAACTTCGAAATAATACAGTTCAAAGCAGAGTGTAACTATCCTACATAAAAGGTTTTGGCAAACTGGGGATCGGCTAAAATATAATACGACTTACTGCTGATACTTTAGGGTACCCTAAGTTTGTATGTATAAAAGGAATGCACGTCTAATGACTGTTTAAAAGAAAGGAAGAGGTGACTTAGTATGGCTGCAAAAACGAAAAAAGCTATCGTTGACAGTAAGAAGCAATTTGATGCCATTAAAAAGCAGTTCGAAACGTTCCAAATTTTAAATGAAAAGGGAGAAGTCGTGAATGAAGCGGCGATGCCTGATTTAACTGATGATCAATTAAAAGAGCTAATGCGCCGCATGGTATTTACGCGTGTGCTTGACCAACGCTCTATCTCATTAAACCGTCAAGGACGTCTCGGATTTTACGCTCCTACTGCGGGTCAAGAAGCTTCTCAGATTGCAACGCATTTCGCGCTTGAAAAAGAAGACTTTGTTCTTCCTGGATACCGTGATGTGCCTCAGTTAATTTGGCACGGCCTTCCATTATATCAAGCGTTTCTTTTCTCTCGCGGACATTTCAGAGGAAACCAAATGCCTGATGATGTGAATGCCCTTTCTCCACAAATCATTATCGGTGCTCAATACATTCAAACTGCCGGTGTTGCGCTAGGTCTTAAAAAACGCGGTAAGAAAGCTGTCGCAATCACTTACACTGGTGACGGCGGAGCTTCTCAAGGGGACTTCTACGAAGGAATTAACTTTGCCGGAGCTTATAAAGCACCTGCGATCTTCGTGGTACAAAACAACCGTTACGCGATTTCAACTCCTGTTGAAAAACAATCTGCAGCTGAAACAATTGCACAAAAAGCTGTAGCTGCCGGTATTGTCGGCGTACAAGTAGACGGAATGGATCCGCTTGCTGTATACGCAGCAACTGCTGAAGCACGCGAGCGCGCAATCAACGGCGAAGGTCCAACACTAATTGAAACACTTACATTCCGTTATGGCCCGCACACAATGGCTGGTGACGATCCTACTAAATATCGTACAAAAGAAATCGAAAATGAGTGGGAACAAAAAGATCCGCTTGTACGTTTCCGTGCGTTCCTTGAAAACAAAGGCTTATGGTCTGAAGAAGAAGAAGCAAAAGTAATTGAGGATGCGAAAGAAGAAATTAAGCAAGCGATCAAAAAAGCTGATGCTGAACCGAAGCAAAAAGTAACTGATTTAATGAAAATCATGTACGAAAAAATGCCTCACAACCTTGAGGAGCAATTTGAAATTTATACACAGAAGGAGTCGAAGTAAGCCATGGCGCAAATGACAATGATTCAAGCAATCACGGATGCGTTACGCACAGAACTGAAAAATGACGAAAATGTCTTAGTTTTCGGAGAAGACGTTGGTGTAAACGGCGGCGTATTCCGTGCGACAGAAGGATTGCAAAAAGAATTCGGTGAAGACCGTGTGTTTGACACGCCACTTGCTGAATCTGGTATCGGCGGTCTTGCCCTTGGTTTAGGCTTAAACGGCTTCCGTCCGGTAATGGAAATCCAATTCTTCGGATTTGTTTATGAAGTAATGGATTCAGTTTCTGGCCAAATGGCTCGTATGCGCTACCGTTCTGGCGGACGCTGGACTTCACCTGTAACAATTCGTTCTCCATTCGGCGGCGGTGTTCATACTCCTGAACTTCACGCTGACAGCTTGGAAGGTCTTGTTGCACAACAGCCTGGTATCAAAGTTGTGATTCCATCAACTCCTTACGATGCCAAAGGACTTTTAATTTCTGCGATCAGAGATAATGATCCTGTTGTCTTCTTAGAACACATGAAGCTTTACCGTTCTTTCCGTCAGGAAGTTCCTGAAGAAGAATACACAATTGAGCTTGGAAAAGCTGACGTGAAACGTGAAGGTACTGATCTTTCAATCATCACTTACGGCGCAATGGTTCATGAATCATTAAAAGCTGCTGAGGAGCTTGAAAAAGACGGCATTTCTGCTGAAGTTGTCGACCTTCGTACAGTAAGCCCACTTGATATCGATACAATTATCGCTTCTGTAGAAAAAACAGGACGCGCGATTGTCGTTCAAGAGGCACAAAAACAAGCCGGTATTGCTGCAAACGTAGTAGCAGAAATTAATGACCGTGCGATCCTGAGCTTGGAAGCACCTGTACTTCGCGTTGCAGCGCCAGATACAGTATTTCCTTTCTCTCAAGCGGAGAGCGTATGGCTTCCAAACCATAAAGACGTTCTTGAAACAGCAAGAAAAGTACTTGAATTTTAATCAAACTGCATAATCGAGAGGGAAGATGAACGTTTTCCCTCTATTATATATCTGTTTTCAATGCTTACGATGTAAACTTTAAAATTGCTTAATCAAACTAGGAGGTCGAGAACTGTGGCATTTGAATTTAAACTTCCAGATATCGGGGAAGGTATCCACGAAGGCGAAATCGTAAAATGGTTTGTCAAGCCTAACGACGAGGTAGACGAAGATGATGTACTGGCTGAAGTCCAAAATGATAAAGCAGTAGTAGAAATTCCTTCACCTGTTAAAGGAAAAGTATTAGAATTAAAAGTTGAAGAGGGAACGGTTGCAACTGTTGGACAAACGATTATTACGTTTGATGCACCTGGTTACGAAGATCTTCAATTTAAAGGCAGCGACGAGTCTGACGATGCGAAAACTGAAGCACAAGTTCAGTCAACTGCAGAAGCTGGACAAGACGTTGCGAAAGAAGAGCAAGCTCAAGAGCCTGCAAAAGCTACTGGCGCAGGGCAGCAGGATCAAGCTGAAGTTGACCCGAACAAACGCGTGATCGCTATGCCTTCCGTACGTAAATATGCTCGTGAAAAAGGCGTAGACATCCGTAAGGTTACTGGTTCAGGCAACAACGGACGTGTTGTAAAAGAAGATATCGACAGCTTTGTAAACGGAGGAGCGCAAGAAGCTGCACCGCAAGAAACAGCTGCACCACAAGAAACAGCTGCTAAACCGGCTGCTGCACCAGCTCCAGAGGGCGAATTCCCAGAAACACGCGAAAAAATGAGCGGTATCCGTAAAGCAATTGCAAAAGCGATGGTTAACTCTAAACACACTGCTCCTCACGTAACGTTAATGGACGAAGTGGACGTAACAAACCTTGTTGCACATCGTAAACAGTTCAAACAAGTTGCTGCTGATCAAGGAATCAAGCTGACTTACTTGCCTTACGTTGTAAAAGCTCTTACATCTGCACTGAAAAAATTCCCTGTTTTAAACACGTCAATTGACGATAAAACAGATGAAGTTATTCAAAAACATTACTTCAACATCGGTATCGCTGCTGACACTGAAAAAGGCTTGCTTGTACCGGTTGTGAAAAATGCAGATCGTAAATCTGTCTTTGAAATTTCTGATGAGATCAATGGCCTTGCAACAAAAGCTCGTGAAGGCAAGCTTGCTCCAGCTGAAATGAAAGGCGCATCTTGCACAATTACAAACATCGGTTCTGCCGGCGGACAATGGTTCACTCCGGTTATCAACCATCCAGAAGTTGCGATTCTTGGTATCGGACGCATTGCAGAAAAAGCGATTGTTCGTGATGGCGAAATCGTAGCAGCTCCAGTCTTAGCTCTTTCTCTCAGCTTCGACCACCGTATGATCGACGGAGCAACTGCGCAAAATGCATTAAATCACATCAAGCGTTTACTGAACGATCCACAATTAATTTTAATGGAGGCGTAATGTTATGGTAGTAGGAGATTTCCCTATTGAAACAGATACTCTTGTAATTGGTGCGGGACCTGGCGGCTATGTAGCTGCCATCCGCGCTGCACAGCTTGGACAAAAAGTAACAGTCGTTGAAAAAGCAACTCTTGGAGGCGTTTGTCTGAACGTTGGATGTATCCCTTCAAAAGCGCTGATCAATGCAGGTCACCGTTATGAGAATGCAAAACATTCTGATGACATGGGAATCACTGCTGAAAATGTAACAGTTGATTTCACAAAAGTTCAAGAATGGAAAGCTTCTGTTGTCAACAAGCTTACTGGCGGTGTAGCAGGTCTTCTTAAAGGCAACAAAGTAGATGTTGTAAAAGGTGAAGCTTACTTTGTAGACAGCAATTCAGTTCGTGTTATGGATGAGAACTCTGCTCAAACATACACGTTCAAAAATGCAATCATCGCTACTGGATCTCGTCCTATCGAATTGCCAAACTTCAAATATAGTGAGCGTGTCCTGAATTCAACTGGCGCTTTGGCTCTTAAAGAAATTCCTAAAAAGCTCGTTGTTATCGGCGGCGGATACATCGGAACTGAACTTGGAACTGCGTATGCTAACTTCGGTACTGAACTTGTTATTCTTGAAGGCGGAGATGAAATTCTTCCTGGCTTCGAAAAACAAATGAGTTCTCTCGTTACACGCAGACTGAAGAAAAAAGGCAACGTTGAAATCCATACAAACGCGATGGCTAAAGGCGTTGAAGAAAGACCAGACGGCGTAACAGTTACTTTCGAAGTAAAAGGCGAAGAAAAAACTGTTGATGCTGATTACGTATTGATTACAGTAGGACGCCGTCCAAACACTGATGAGCTTGGTCTTGAGCAAGTCGGTATCGAAATGACGGACCGCGGTATCGTGAAAACTGACAAACAGTGCCGCACAAACGTACCTAACATTTATGCAATCGGTGATATCATCGAAGGACCGCCGCTTGCTCATAAAGCATCTTACGAAGGTAAAATCGCTGCAGAAGCTATCGCTGGAGAGCCTGCAGAAATCGATTACCTTGGTATTCCTGCGGTTGTTTTCTCTGAGCCTGAACTTGCATCAGTTGGTTACACTGAAGCACAGGCGAAAGAAGAAGGTCTTGACATTGTTGCTGCTAAATTCCCATTTGCAGCAAACGGCCGCGCGCTTTCTCTTAACGAAACAGACGGCTTCATGAAGCTGATCACTCGTAAAGAGGACGGTCTTGTGATCGGTGCGCAAATCGCCGGAGCAAGTGCTTCTGATATGATTTCTGAATTAAGCTTAGCGATTGAAGGCGGCATGACTGCTGAAGATATCGCAATGACAATTCACGCTCACCCAACATTGGGCGAAATCACAATGGAAGCTGCTGAAGTGGCAATCGGAAGTCCGATTCACATCGTAAAATAATTTTCATATCAAAAACAGCCCCGCTTTGAGCGAGGGCTGTTTTTTTATTTTGACAGCACATGCTGTAATGGTTTAATGATGTCTTCTTTCTTTTTCACACATCCCTCGATTTTCACCACGACATGGCGCTGATCAACAACCATAAGGGTAGGGACAGTTTCAATCTCATCTTCCCAGCCTTCTTTTTTATCATAGACCTTCATTTTATCTATTTGCTCGGGATAATCTTTTTCTAAATCAAGCAGTGCATCGTAATAAGGCGCTTCCTGGTCTATTTGGTTCTCATCAGAAAAAAACAGGATTTGTGTATGATGAATGTTGTCAATCCGGCTTTTTTTCATCGGATTGATGGTGGAAAGCGTACAGCCCGATAAAGCAAATACTATTATCAGCATGGGGAATACCGCGCGATATCGCATCTATCTTCTCCTCTGTATAAACAGTAGTTAACTAGCTTTAGTTTATCACGAGAGGCGGCTTAATCTGCTTCTTGTTACCTAATTGTTATATAATTGAAACCGTTTTTAAAGTGAGATTACATATTATATCAATCGTTTAAAATAGCAACCTGGGGTATATTGAATTTTTTGCTGCATTCTTGGATGAAAGTTCAAGAAAACGTGCAATTACATTATGTGCTGTGGCATATATATCGAGTAAAGCTTCTGTATGAAGAAGATATTGTATGATGGAAAATGGAAAAACAAGGTGAATATGATGAGATGAAATAAAATGTGTTATACAGTTTGTTGTTGACATTTTAAATGTGACATATTAATATAATAACAACAAAAGAAATTAAGCGTTTTCAAATTTCAAAGAAATGGGGAATAAGAGATGGGTACGATTGTTTGCCAAGATTGCAACGAAGCCATTCATTACTTTGAAGATGAGAAAGTGACAACATTATACGGAACATGCTGCGGACAATGTCAATGTCCTGTTGATGAAGAGTAAAAAAAAGCATGCGGCTTAAAGCCGCATGCTTTTTATTTTTTATTGAATTGCTTTTTGTTCTTTGATGACTCGGATCATATGTAAAGTCGAGTCCTCAGGTCCTTGAACAGGGAGGCCTGCGTCAAGGTTTTTAAAAATGTAGCTGATGTTTTCTTCTGTAATAATTTCTCCTGGGATGAAGATTGGAATACCAGGCGGATATACCATGACAAATTCAGCAATAATCCGTCCGGATGCTTCTTTTAATGGGATGACTTCCGTATTTGCATAGAAAGCATCACGCGGAGTCATTGCCAATAAAGGTATTTCTGGAAGCAGAACCTCAGTTTGCTGATGTGTTACATCTTGTTCTGACATTTGCTGTGCGATCTCAGTTAAAGCCTCTACAAGCCGGTCTGCATCATTTTGGCTGTCACCAGGAGTGAAAATACACAAAATATTGTACAGATCAGAAAGCTCAACCTCAATATTAAAGGATTCACGAAGCCATTTTTCCACGTCATGTCCTGTCAGGCCAAGACTTTTCACAGAGATAATCAATTTTGTCGGATCATAGCTGTAAGCTGCTTTCGACCCAAGAATCTCAGAACCGACACAATAAATGCCTTCAATCTGGTTGAGGCGATCTCTCGTCTGATTGGCAAGCTTTAGTGTTTCCTCAGCAAGCTGGTGGCCTTCTGTTGCAAGGCGTTTTCTGGCAACATCCAAAGAAGCAAGAAGCAAGTAAGAAGTTGACGTAGTTGTCAGCATGCTCAGTATGGATTGCACTCTGTCTTTTGATACAAGGCCCTCTCTCATGTTTAAAATAGAACTTTGCGTGAGTGATCCGCCCAGCTTGTGTACACTTGTCGCTGCTATGTCCGCTCCTGCCTGCATAGCCGATAGCGGCAATTCGTCGTGAAAATGAATGTGAACGCCGTGTGCTTCATCGACAAGCACTGGCACATCAAACGAATGAGCGAGTTCTACGATGCTTTTTAAGTCGGCTGCAACACCGAAATATGTCGGGTTGATGACGAGAAGCCCTTTTGCATCCGGATGTTCGGTAAGCGCCCGTTTAGCAGATTCAAGTGTAATGCCGTGGGAGATGCCCAATTCATTGTCAATTTCAGGATGAATAAAAATTGGAACCGCTCCGGAAAATACAATAGCTGTCATAATTGATTTATGAACATTTCTTGGAATAATAATTTTATCACCAGGTCCGCAAACAGCCATTACCATTGTCATAATGGCGCCGCTTGTTCCTTGAACAGAAAAAAATGTATGATCCGCTCCAAATGCTTCAGCAGCCAGATCTTGTGCTTGTTTAATAATGCCTTTTGGCGCGTGCAGATCGTCTAATGGTTCAATATTAATTAAATCTATGCTTAACGCGTTTTCACCGATAAATTGTCTGAATTCTGGGTCCATTCCTGCCCCTTTTTTATGGCCGGGAATGTGGAATTGAACAGGCTGTCTGCTTGCATGCTTTTTCAGTCCTGTGTATAAGGGTGTTTCATGTTGCGACAATTGTTTTCCCACCTTTGTAATCATACCTATGCATAATAGTGTGTATTAAAATCAGTTTCTCAACCGTTTTTTAGACGTAAAACAAATGAATTATATTATGAACTTGAAAGAATGTAAAGAACAATTTATGATCAAATGAAGATGCTTTCTCTTAAGGGAAGTAAATCTACAAGGAGTGAAGAAAATGGAGTATCAATATCCGATGAATGAAGATTGGACAACCGAAGAAGCAGTGGATGTGATTGCATTTTTCCAGCAGGTTGAGCTTGCATATGAAAAAGGGGCGGATCGTGAAGAACTGCTTAAAGCTTACCGCCGTTTCAAGGAAATTGTACCGGGGAAGGCCGAGGAAAAAAAGCTATGCGGCGAGTTTGAGGAACAAAGTACATATTCTCCTTATCGCACGGTCAAACAGGCGAGAGAATCTGATATCGCGAAGATTAAGATGTAAGAAAAAGAGCCGGGGGATATCCCGGCTCTTTTTTATGCTTGTGATACTTTTTGGGTGAGACGGTACAGAAAAGCAAGCTGCTTAAAGGCATCGTCGATACGCTGAAGGAATTCCTGGTTATTCATATTCAGCACTTCTTCTTTTTGGAGCTGGATGCCGCATAACAGCTCAGCTTTCTTTACAGTCTGCAAACGCTCAAACAGTGTCTTCAGCTGTTCCTTGTCCATTTCAGACTGTTTATGTACTCCCGGTTTTGTGTGATCTGCAGACCAAACGAAGCTGTCAGGGATATTTTTCGTAATGGTTTCTTGGTTCATTTCAAGCAATTTGCCGTATTCTTCTTTGATAGGGGATTCATAAATAATCGCAAACCACACAAAGACATGGCTTTCCCATAAACCAATTTGGAAATGCGGCAGTTTTTTATAGCCTCTTTTGCTGTTTGCGAACGCCACCCAGCTGTCAGCAGGGGGATTGACGGATCTTCTTGCATGCTTTGCCACATGCGGAAACATTTCATCTCCGGTTAAAGCTGATAAAGTTGGGGCAAAATGTTCGCCTAGAGCTGTAAGCTTCGGACGGACCGTCTCTTTTAATACTTCCATGCGCGCGTCTAAGCCTTCTATTGTAAATGTGTTAAAGTCCTCTTCAGTGAAACGCATTTGTGTCATGATTTTCCTCCTTCATGCTAAGTATACATATTTTATCACAGTTCATACGAGCTTCAAAAAGATTGAGTGCGTTTGAAGTAAGGGGAAATGTGGTAATAAACGAATAGGTAAACACACAATTTTCAGAATCATGTTGCGCGTAAATAGAACAATCATACGATATAAGAAGTAATCATTGTTGAATGGCAAAATGGGATGCTTTTTTACAAACAAATGATCTCTGGAAGGGGCGAAAGACAATGAGGCAAGTTGTAAAAGAGGGATTTAAGGAAGAGAAAAACAATCGTGTTGCTGTCTGGAGACTAGAGGTTGATTATGAATTGGCAACCCTATATGAAGCAATGCAGAAAGAAAATGAAGAGCAGATTGAACAAAGCAAAAACAAACTTGAGCGACTTAGAAAAGAATGGATTCGTCTTAACGGGTAAAAAAGCGATAGTGAAAACGAACCGCATGAATGGTTCGTTTTTACGTGAGAAGGGATATTTTTCATTTTCCTTGCTTTTTCAGTGCCGTTATCAGTATCCTATAAAATAAAAGGTCTACATAGAAGAGAGGTACGAACGAATGACAAATTGGACGGAAATTGATGAGATTGCAAAGAAATGGATAAGAGAAGCAGGCGCGAGAATTAAACAATCCATGCATGAAAGCCTGACAATTGAAACGAAATCAAATCCGAATGATTTAGTCACCAATATTGACAAAGAAACCGAAAAGTTTTTCATTGATCGAATTCAAGAAACATTTCCGGGACATCGGATACTCGGTGAAGAGGGGCAAGGAGACAAAATCCACTCACTTGAGGGAGTCGTATGGATTATTGATCCAATTGATGGGACGATGAATTTTGTGCACCAGCAAAGAAATTTTGCGATTTCCATTGGGATTTTTGAAAACGGTGAAGGGAAAATCGGTTTAATTTATGATGTGGTGCACGATGAGCTGTATCACGCATTTAGCGACAGAGGGGCTTATATGAATGAAACGAAGCTGGCTCCTTTAAAAGAAACCGTCATTGAAGAAGCGATTCTTGCCATTAATGCAACATGGGTAACGGAAAACAGAAGAATTGATCAAAGTGTGTTAGCGCCACTTGTGAAAAGAGTCAGAGGCACACGCTCATACGGTTCTGCCGCTTTAGAGCTGGCAAATGTCGCGGCAGGAAGAATAGATGCTTACATCACGATGCGCCTTGCGCCATGGGACTACGCAGCCGGCTGTGTGCTGTTAAATGAAGTAGGAGGCATCTATACGACCATTGAAGGAGAGCCGTTTACCTTTTTAGAAAACCACAGTGTGCTAGCCGGAAACCCATCTATACATAAAACGATATTTGAAGAGTATCTTCATGCTGGGAAGTAGGCCATTTGAGCAGGATGACCTCAGCTTGTTAGAAAAGCTCGCGGAGGCTCATCCTGTATGGAAAGAGGAGGAGTTTGGAGATAAAGATGCACAAGACTATATCATCTCCTATTCCATGTACAACGGGGCATGGCTTGTATGGGAAAAAGACGGTCTGCCTGTTGCCGTCAGCTACCATCTCGAGTGGTCTCCTTCAAACGGTAAGCCGTGGCTCGGAACGGTCCTGATTGACCCGGCTGAAGAAAAAAAGGGACATGCGAAGATGGTCATTGAACAGATCAGCAAATTGCTTAGAGCCAAACACAAAGCGATGTTTGCGGGAGTTCCCATTGAGCGCAGTGAATGGATACTGTTTTTAAGCCAATGCGGCTTTGAACAGCTGAAAACGGAAAAAGATGAGAAAGGCAAATCATTTATGATCTTGGTGAAGCCTTTAGCAGAAGCTGCCGTATGATAACGACAGCTTATTTGCTGCATGCGGGTTCAATAAAAAGCCTCTCAAACATTGAGAGGCTTCTGATGATTTGAAAATTATTTTTTTACCGCATGAATATAATGAATCGTTTCAAACGCTGACAAATTGTCTTTTCGATTACTAAAGAAAAGGTCATTGATGTCGTCTGGTGATAGATGTTCATAGATTAGTAAACCAGATGACTCTAACAGATGTTCAATCTCTTGATAAGTGAAACATGATTTCATCGGTTCCCCGCTTGCGGCAGCCATCTTCACCATATGTTCAACTCGATTCGACGTCCCTTTTGCTGTAAAAAGTGTTTCGTCCGCATAATCAAAAACAATAGAGCTTCCAGGCGGGACATGAGAAAATAAATTGCTTATCAAGCTTGCATTTTCTTCCTGTGTTACATAATAAGACACTCCGAGAAGGCTGAAGAATGTTTTTGTGTTCTTAAATCCTTCATCTAAAAGAGGATCATATGAAAACGTTTTGGTGAAATCCATAGGAACAAAATGAAGATGACCCGGAATTGTCAGATTTGCATCCTTCAGCTTATTTTTTTTGAATTGCTGTGTAGCCGGATGGTCAACCTCGAAAACCTGTAAGCTGTTTTCTAATTCTGGATGCCGAAAGCAGAAAGTATCCAGCCCCGCTCCAAGAATGACATACTGTTTTGCTCCCAGCAGTAATTCGTTGTGCAAGACTTTTTCACAATAAGAAGCACGTGCTAGGGGCGTGGGAGACAGCTGGATTTGTGCAACCCATTTTAATATTTTTTCAGGATCATTTTGAAGACGTTCGGCGATCTCTTTGTTGAAAAACGATATTCCTTGAATCATATTTTTACTGATGTCGATAAACTCTTTTTCGTTAATGAGATCTTTTGCGATAAAATCATCAAAAATAAGAGGTGTGTCATATCGGCTGTGATATGCACGGGCAAAAGCTGAAATTAGAGACGTTAAGCTGGACTCATTTTTCCTCATGAAATGATCCTCCACAAAAAATAAGATTCCCCTGGCCAGGAGAATCTTATTATACATACAAATATATTAATAGTAAATTTTAGCATAAATAAATTTTTTTGTCAATGTTTTTGCTCTTAACTGGACGTGTGATCCTTCACATAGCCACGTGACCTTTAGCAGAATTCGTCTATCAATTATGTGGACTGAATCATTAGCTTTTATAAAATGCGCACTTGCGGCTGCATCCCTCTTTTTGCAAATCAGAAGCGGTTGCTGTCTCATGACAGCATCTTTTCGTTGTTTCTGCTGAAGAGAGAAATCAAGATATGTAACAAAAAAGCCTGAGGGATCTCAGGCTTTTCCTAATATTACAATCCAACAGCATTCCAGGCTGCTTCAACTTTAGCGGCATCAGTTGAGCCGTAGAGGTCACGGGCAGACTGAATGAGAGCTGCCTTGGCATCTTTGAACGTGGAAGAAGGCGTGAGGTACGTTGTTAACGCACGGTAATAGATTTGCTGTGATTTAGATACACCAAGTTTTGTGATGGTGTTGTAAGCGGCTTTGTTTGGAATTCCGCTGTTTGTGTGTACACCGCCATAATCGCCTTCATCTGTGTTTGGAAGGTTTCTGTAATTGGCGTAATTGTCAGGCTGGTTGTATTTTGTAGGGTTGGACAGGCTGCGAAGAGCAGGCTGGCTGACCGTAATGTCTTCACCGATGTCCCAGTCTTCTGTATCGTTAAAATACCCGAATACGTCAGAGAAAGACTCGTTTAATGCACCTGGCTGATTTTCATAAATCAAGTTGGCTGTTTCTTGGGTGACGCCATGTGTCATTTCATGCGCTGTCACATCTAATGAGCCGGAAAGCGGAGAGAAGAATGAACCGTCGCCATCACCGTAAATCATCTGGTCTCCTGTCCATGCAGCGTTATTGTATTGAGTGCCGTAGTGAACGGAAGAAACGATTTTACTGCCTCTGTTATCATAGCTGTTTCGTTTAAAGTTTGAATAAAAATAATCGTACACTTTACCGAGGTTATAGTGTGCGTCAACGGCTGCCCGCTGTGATGAAGATGTAAATGTTTTCGTTGTGCTTGAGACAAGCGTGCCCGGAAGGCGGCTTTGTCTGTTTTGCAAATCATATGTGATGATTTGGGTGCCTGTTGGTTTTGAAAGATCTCTTAGAACATATTTTCCGCCTTCATAAGAGATGTTCAAAGGAACAGTTGCGCCCTTTAGAGTTGTTCCGCTTCCAGTGGCGGCGGCATGTTCTACTTTATTTTGCTGTTTTAAAATGCTGCCTGTTTCGGCGTCAACTAAGACTTCCCAGTTTGCAGGTTCAGGCTCGACATAGCGAATCGTCACGTCGTAAGCAAGACGATAGCTGCCGTCTTTTGTTTCTATCGCTTTCAATTCGGCTTTATTGCTGTTTTTGGCCGCTCCGTTAGAAACAGCGTCTGGTGATTTGCCGATAGCTTTGAAAGCGAGTGCCAGCGCTTTTTCAGAAGAGACTTTTTGGCTGTTATCTGTTTTTGCAGCAGATTGATTGTGTAATTCACCATTGACCGCATAGACATTATCGGATTTATCGACGTGAACGATCACTTGCGAATCTTTAATTGGCACTCCGTTAACGACAGGCGCATATCGAAAGTGCTTGTATCCAAGGGCATCAGTCGTGCTTTCAACAAGCTTTAGCCTTTTGGAAGGGTCACCTTTAAAAATGTTGCTGTTCTTTTTCAAAAACTGCTTGACAGCCTTGTCATTTGGTGCAGAGAGTTCTGATTGCGCAATCGCGTTTTTGGAGAGGAAATTTGTTTGATTCTCTTTAAGCTGATGACCTTCAGCAGCCTGAACACCAGGAAGGCTGATTGATAAACTCATAAACGAAGCAGCGACAGCAACAGACAATTTCTTACCTAAACCCACAATAAATCCCCCTTTTTGAAAATACTGAAAACTTTATATTGTTATATTAAACTAGCATTCTGGAATACTCAACAAAAACTAACATAACTAGACAAAATTGATAGTATTGTCCTGTGTTTGTTTTTGTTGAATAATATCAAGATGAGTCAAGTGTCATGTGGTGGTTCATTCAAGAGTTATGTTTTTTACATATCAAGGGGAAGATGAGATATTTTTGTTTCATCTTGAAACTTTTTGAAAAGTCCGCTGTCTAACCGAATGAGGCCTTAATAAGAAGTAAAGGATTGTTGTTCGTGTTGGAGTTATTCAGTCATTATGTATTGCATTTCGAACGTTATTTTATATTAAGCAGACAAAGCACCCTGCTGATTCAATGGTCAATTGTTGTTCTGGCGGGCTTATATCTTTTGGTGCATCATCCCAAAATAAACCTGCAGCGCACAATGTTCTTGGCGGGTGTTATGTTGCGGATTGTGCTGCTGGCGGGAGTGTCTGTTGAACTTATTCACCAGGTGCAATCAACAAACTTCACCAGCGCTTACTTAAGAGAGGACGGAAAAGAACTGTTGCCGCTGCTGCATTTTTTGTTATACGGATATGTGCTGCTGACGGCTTTTCACTATATGTTGATGCCGCGTGATCATGGCGGAAAGGGTAAGTTTTATACGTTCGACCTTGCCGTTGTCAGTTTGCCAATCGTACAAATGATATTCAGTTTCTTTACGTATTGGAAGGAAAATCCGGATGGAGTCGAGCCAGTTGCATTCGTGTTTCTGTTTTTCATTATTACTCTTTCTATTGTGTTGAATGTTGTGTTTTTCAAGCTGTATTGGAGAACAAATAAGATTTTACTAGGCTTATTTTATACGCTGATTATCGGACTGCTTGTCTTGCTGCTTGCGCCATATCCCAATCAAATCTCAAAAGATTATGGTGCAGTAATGCCATATACGATTTATTTGGCAATGGCGGGATTTTTGATGAGCTATCATCTGTTCCAAAAGTCAGGAAAGGTTTATGTGCGTGTGAATAAGTGGGTGACGATGGCTGTCATGGTGTTTTTTGTCCTGCTGTTAAATCCGATATATAACATAGGAACGGCTGCTTTCGCTGTATCAAAACCGATAAATGTCCATGATTCATTCAATTATGTCGGGGAGCACATTTCATCAGAAAAAGCGGAACAGATACTAAAGTCATTTTTTCCTACGGATGAAACACTTTATTTGCACGATACAAACATGGATGTGCATTATTTCTACTCATTTGAAAGCAAGAGTTATAAAGCTGAGGTAGATGAAGTATCGCAGCTGATTCGTAATTATGAATACTTACAAAAAGCGCATGGGAAAAAGCTAACGAATCAGGAGTACAAGCGAAAGTCCATCGCTTTCCTTGAGCGACACGGACGTGTGTTACATAAGGATCATATCGAAACAAAGGTATCTCAAGAAGACGGCCAGACAGTCGTACGTATTTACCTGAAAAATCAACTTCATAAAAAAGATCATGCTGATGATGGCGCGGTATTTTATTGGGAAAAGGAAACCTTAATGGGGTTTAGTGAAGATCCTTCGATTTATCAGCTTGACTCTCTTCTGCATGTTCATATAACAGAACAAAACATTCACGACAAAGTGGAACAAATGTTTACAGCGCTGAACATATCAAAACAGCCTTATCAGATCACTGATATTGAAAGCGACAGCCTGCTCGGAAGCATGGTGAGAGTTGAAACAAAAGATGGAATTGTATTGGAGTTTGATGGAGAATCCGGTAGTTTACACAGTCTCTCGATTCCAATGAAAAAGGAAATTTCACTGACTAACAGCCGGCTGCAGCGGCAGGTATTAACGGTCTTCGATGCTGATGTATCAGAAATGAAGAAAAAAAGCAGTCAGAGTGACATGGTGATGTATACTGATTCTTCTAAAACATATGAGTTTTTTGAAGATCAAGGTCAGCTAAACGTTTATGTATACAGCGATACACCTGATCAGTCATTCCCCTATACGTATCGTAATGGAACATTGGCTTACGAAAAGGTAGCTTCTCTATATCAGGATGTTATTTACAAAAAGCGTATGCGTCCGATTATCGTTCAAAGAGGGGATGAACGGCATTATGCATGGCTGATCATTATTCAGCCGTTTGGTTCAAATCGCCATGATGCCTATGTAGTGGATGGAGAAACACAAGAGGTGAAAAGTCTTTATGAATCATAAAGAAAAAGAGTCTGTTTTTTTAGACTTATACGACCTGTATAAAGAAGGAGAGCTAGAGGATGAATCAATGGAATGGATGAAACAGCATGAATCCCTATTTCAAAAGAATGCGGAAGACTTAAAGAGTAAAACTTGTTTAAAGAGAAGTCCTGGTGCTGAAGAAGAAAGCCAAATCAGATATATGAAAGTATACCTGTCTTCCATGTATATCTGTTTCATTTTATTGGCCATTTGGATGACGGTGTGGTTTTACTTTTAATGAAGCATAGGGATTCCATTGAGGACTTGTATCGGCAGTATTATCAAGAAATTTTAAATTATTTATTCAGAAGGACTCATCATCTTGAAACAGCCAAGGACTTAGCGCAGGACACGTTTGTGAAAGCTCTTAACGGTCTGGCTTCGTTTAGGGGGCATTCTTCCATCAGAACATGGCTCTACACCATTGCGCATCATACCTTTATCAATTGGTACCGCAGGGATGTCAAATACCAATTTACTGATATCAGCAAAAATGAAGGGGTAACGCAAACAACTTATGAGCAGCCTGAACAGTATCTGTCACGGACGGTGAAAAGCGAAACACTGCGGCAGGAGCTCCTGAAGTTAAAAGATCAGCATCAATCCGTTTTGATTTTAAGAGAATTCCAAGAGCTTTCTTATGAAGAAATCGCTGAGATATTAGGATGGAGTCTTTCTAAGGTGAAAACCACATTGCACCGGGCTAGATTAGAACTTAAGAAAAACATGACGAAAAGTAGAGAGGAGGAGCGGATATGACCTGCTTTCTAGTAAGAGACCTGCTTCCTCTGTATCTTGAAGGTGATTGTAAAAGAGAAACGGAACACGTTATAGAAGAGCATTTAAAAATGTGCAGCAGCTGCAGAGACATGTATGACACGATGGCTGAGCCATTTGAATTGGAAAGCGAACAGGCCGTTGAGGAGGCTTATCTGCCGGAAGAAGAACTGCGTTTTAAACAGAGGTACTATGGATTACTTATCATGAAAGCTGCCTGCTGGTTTGGAGCGGCGGTTGCCATGATGCTGATCATCAAATTGCTGATATAAAAAAAGCGCTTGTCCGATTCCGGCAAGCGCTTTTTCACATTAAGCCTGGGGATGAATCATATCGTAAATAGCGGCAAGCTGTTCTTGTGACATGGCACTGAAGAGTTTTTCATAAACGTCAGCTTGCAGTGGCGTTGCACCTGCTTGTAGCGCTGCGTCTTTATCATAGCTGTACACATCATCTTGTAGCACAATGGCTGCTTGAAGAATGTGAATCTTGAGAGAAACAGCGGAGAAAAATTGTTCAAGTGCAAGTGCTTTTTTTTCTGTGAAGCCAAGTTCAACTGCTTTTTCTGTATCAAATTTGTAATTTCCATCCTCGAGATACACACATTGTGAAACAATGCTGAAAAATTCTGATGTCGATTCCCAGAGTGTAGCAATTACCTGAGCCTCTTCTTTTGTCATTCCTAACTCGACAGCTTTTTCGCTGTCAAAATAATATACACCGTCTTGTTCGTATATACATTGATTTAATATATCAATGAATGTATTGAGATCTTCGTTAGTGCTCGCCTGATGCTGGAGTTGAACAGCAGTGTTATCAACCAGTGTTTTTGCGCTGGCTGCATCAGGACCGAACGTTAATAGAGCAGCTGATGTCATTGCGGCAGTCGTTAACATAGCTTTTTTTACAAATGTTTTCTTCATGTTTCTTCTCTCCCTTTTATGAATTGTGCTACAAATTCCATTATAGGGAGTAGTTTCCGGTGGAGGAATAGGCGCTATGGTATTTTATGTGTATCGTTGCCGAACTACTTTTTGAAGGCTGCACGTGTGATCGTTAGAACGTTTGTCTATGTATGAAGGATGATTTGCATCTTCCTGACTAAGAAACAGGGGAGATAAGGCTTAAAGAAATGAAAAACACCGCTATCTTTGCGGTGTTTTTTGATTACAATGTCGCCGGCAGGGCAATGCTTTTAATCAAGCAAGCCTTGTTCGCGTATTTTCTTTTTTAATGTAAATCCGCCGCCCATGACAGCGCAAACAAGTACAATGCTGGCGATAATGCCTGCAGGGCTTTTTTCAGCGATAAAGACGCCGATCAGCATAATGCTGAAAACCGCTGCAAATGCAAATAATAGTAAAAGCCAATTCATTTTTTTCATAAATTCCATCCCCTTTTACGTCTTATATTAAGTTTACAGAAAAACGTGACGCTTTTAAAGAGGATGTGTGATATAATATGAAAGTTATCTAATTTTTTTAGGAGATGAAAAAGTGAAACTTCGAAATGATCTTCGCAACATCGCGATTATTGCCCACGTTGACCATGGGAAAACGACTCTAGTCGATCAGCTTTTACATCAGGCTGGTACGTTCCGTGCCAACGAACAGGTTGCTGAACGCGCAATGGACTCTAATGATCTTGAACGCGAACGCGGCATTACAATATTGGCGAAAAATACTGCGATTAACTATAAAGATACACGTATCAATATTTTGGACACCCCTGGACACGCAGACTTTGGGGGAGAAGTAGAACGGATTATGAAAATGGTTGACGGCGTAGTGCTTGTCGTTGACGCATATGAAGGCTGTATGCCTCAAACTCGTTTTGTTCTGAAAAAAGCTCTTGAGCAAAACCTGAACCCTGTTGTTGTTGTAAACAAAATTGACCGTGACTTTGCTCGTCCAGAGGAAGTTATCGATGAAGTTCTGGATCTGTTCATTGAGCTTGATGCTAATGAAGAGCAGCTCGAGTTCCCAGTGGTATATGCTTCCGCGATTAATGGAACAGCGAGTCTTGATCCGAAACAACAGGATGAAAACATGGAAGCTTTATATGAAACCATTATTAAGCATGTTCCGGCACCTGTTGATAATGCAGAGGAGCCGCTTCAATTCCAAGTTGCCCTTCTTGACTACAACGACTATGTAGGCCGTATCGGAATCGGACGCGTATTCCGCGGCACAATGAAAGTCGGACAGCAGGTTTCTCTTATGAAGCTTGACGGAACGGCAAAGTCATTCCGTGTTACAAAGATTTTTGGTTTCCAAGGCTTAAAGCGTGTGGAAATTGAAGAAGCAAAAGCGGGAGACCTCGTTGCGGTTTCCGGGATGGAAGATATCAACGTTGGTGAAACGGTATGTCCTGTAGACCATCAAGATCCGCTTCCGGTGCTTCGCATTGATGAGCCGACACTTCAAATGACATTTGTCGTGAATAACAGTCCGTTTGCAGGCCGTGAAGGCAAATATGTAACGGCCCGCAAAATCGAAGAGCGTCTTCAATCACAGCTTCAGACGGATGTGAGCTTGCGTGTTGAGCCGACAGCTTCTCCTGATGCTTGGGTTGTTTCAGGACGCGGTGAACTGCACTTGTCAATTTTAATTGAAAATATGCGCCGTGAGGGCTATGAGCTTCAAGTGTCAAAACCTGAAGTTATTATCAAAGAAATCGACGGCGTACGCTGTGAGCCTGTTGAACGTGTGCAAATTGATGTTCCTGAAGAGCATACTGGCTCTGTCATGGAATCAATGGGTGCCCGCAAAGGCGAAATGGTTGATATGATCAACAACGGAAACGGCCAAGTCCGTCTCATCTTTACAGTTCCTTCCCGCGGATTGATCGGTTACTCTACAGAATTCCTATCATTAACACGCGGATTCGGTATTTTGAACCATACGTTTGACAGCTACCAGCCGATGCAGGCGGGCCAAGTCGGCGGACGCCGTCAAGGTGTACTTGTGTCAATGGAAAACGGAAAAGCAACATCATACGGTATTCAAGGAATTGAAGACCGCGGTGTCATCTTCGTTGAGCCGGGTACTGAAGTATACGAAGGAATGATCGTTGGAGAGCATAACCGTGACAATGACCTTGTTGTTAACGTCAGCAAAATGAAACAGCAAACAAACGTCCGTTCTGCGACAAAGGATCAGACAACTACAATTAAAAAAGCGCGCATCATGTCTCTTGAGGAGTCTCTAGAGTACTTAAACGAAGATGAATATTGTGAAGTAACACCTGAATCCATCCGTTTAAGAAAGAAGATCCTCAATAAGAACGAACGTGAAAAAGCAGCTAAAAAGAAAAAAACAGCAGGATTGTCTTAATCTCGTGCAGAATTTGAAAAGATAGAACCCGTACGTTTACAGGGGAGGGAATCTTTTTGAATGACGTAAGCGAACGCCTGTCGTTCTTCGCCGCTCTATATCAAGTAGACCGGCAGCCTGCGGCAGGCATGTGGCTGCTGTACGGCACGATTTTTGTGTTGGCCGTTATTGTATTTAAGCTTGGATTTGCTAAACGGCTTCCTGTATTAAAATCTGCAGTGGTGTATGTATTTTTGGCGTTGGGCTGCACTGTTTTGACTTTTTTAGGGGTGTTTTTGCCCGTGGCAGAAGGATTGGTCGTCGCTGCGCTGATTTTAATCATTTACAAAATCCGGCTGTATCAGTCGAAAAAAGGACAGTCTGCAAAATCATAAAAGACTCAGCTGAAAGCTGAGTCTTTTTTGTGTTCTGTATGGTTAAGCGGCCGCTTTATTTTTTGACTTTTTCTTTTTTCTGCTGTCCCGGGTGAAAAGTAAATTTTCCCGTTTTCAGCCGTTCCTCTGTTTTTTTGGCAATCCGATCGTGGCATTCCTGGCACATATATGTATGGATCGGGCGGTTTCGAAGCCGTTTCGCGATCAGGGTATCATCATCAATTGTTTCAATTTTATCGCAAATAGAACATTTGACCCTCATCATATCACCTCTTTCACTAACATGTATTATAGCACGGATCAGAAGCTGTCCAAAATAAGAAAAAGCTAAAGCGCAAGGCTATAGCTTAGTCATTGTTGTTCTTTTTCATATGATGATCAGATTGATCGTTTTGCTCCTTCTCCATTTCCTGCTGCTGTTTTCTATTTAATTGGTCATTTTGCTGCTTTGTTTGCGGTTCGTCTTCATTGTCAATCACATTGTTAGGCACTTCGGGAAGCACTCGGCCGACAATTGCAGCTAATTCATCCAGTATGCCTGTTACCGGATGGCCCTCGCTGATTTCTCTGCTCATTTCACGAAGGCGGCTGACCGTATCGGGATCAGCAATGACTACTGCGTTGGCGCCATATCGATCATTCTTTAGCGCCTGAGCTACAGAATATTTAATGGTTTCCACTTTGCTTCTGTCCAAAGTATCATCGACATCAATCCCAACAACAGCATAACCTCCCAGCACAACGGCTGTTGCATCCTTGACGTCGGGGTTTTTTTCAGCAACGCTGACAAGATGCTTGGCAATATCCGTTCTTGTTCCATTGTCTTTTGTTTCTTGAGTTGTGTCCTTTACGTGAATCGGTTTAGTCTCCTGCTGTCTTGTTGATTCTTTTTCAACATTCTGGCCCTGTTTTCCTTGTTGATAGGCACAAGCGGACAGGATAAGTGTCAGCTGTATGATAATGAAAAGAATTCGCACTTGCGGGTTCCCTCCTTAAAATGCTTTCATTAATTTTATTGTTGAATTAACCTTCTATCTTTATGCACAAAAACATATATTTTAGCAGGCATTCACCTTTTTCATCAAAAGAGAAGCAGGAAGAACTTTGACCCTTATATCAGGAGGCTGAGACTTGAGTAAAATTTATGTGTTAGATACGAATGTGTTATTACAGGATCCTAACGCGATATTTTCTTTTGAAGAAAATGAGGTTGTCATCCCTGCTGTCGTTTTAGAAGAGGTTGACTCAAAAAAACGGTATATGGACGAAGTTGGGAGGAATGCAAGGCACGTATCTAAGCTAATCGATGCGCTAAGACAAAAGGGCAGGCTGCATGAGCATGTACCGCTTGACACCGGCGGCACACTGAGAATTGAACTGAATCATCGTTCGTTTCACCAGCTGCAAGAGATCTTTATTGAAAAGACGAACGATAATCGCATATTAGCCGTTGCGAAAAACTTGAGCCTCGAGGAAGAAACCAAGGAAAATGGCAGGCCGGTTATCCTCGTCAGTAAGGATGTACTGGTCAGGGTTAAAGCCGACGCAATCGGACTGCTTGCTGAAGATTTCTTGAATGACCGGGTTGTGGACAATGATGAAATGTACAGCGGCTATAAGGATTTATATATCAGCCAGCAGCTGTTCAGCTCTTTTTACGGGAAAAATCAAATTTCAGTAAACGATGTGAAACAGCATGCGTTTTATCCGAATCAGTTTGCTTTAATGAAGGATGAGCTAGGAGGATCCTCCTCGGCAGTCGGAATTGCAGACAAAACCGGAACGGTATTAAAAAGACTCGTATTTGATGATGAACATATATGGGGAATCAGGCCCAAAAATGTACAGCAGACAATGGCATTAGAGCTTTTGCTGCGGGAAGATATTCCGCTTGTCACCCTGATCGGAAAAGCTGGAACCGGCAAAACGCTCTTAGCTTTGGCGGCAGGGCTATTACAGACAGAAGACTTGGGAATATACAAAAAGCTGGTCGTCGCAAGGCCGATTGTTCCTGTTGGCAAGGACATCGGATATTTGCCAGGCGAAAAAGAGGAAAAGCTAAAGCCTTGGATGCAGCCGATTTTTGACAACTTAGAGTTTCTGTTTAATGCGAAAAAACCAGGGGAGCTTGATGCTATTTTGGCGGGAATTGGCTCAATTCAGGTAGAGGCGCTGACTTATATCAGAGGGAGAAGCATTCCAGATCAATTTATTATCATTGATGAAGCGCAAAATTTGACCAGGCATGAGGTGAAAACTTTGCTGACGAGAGTCGGTGAAGGCAGTAAAATTGTCTTAATGGGTGACCCTGAACAAATTGATCACCCATATTTAGACAGTCTGAATAATGGTTTGGCCTATGTGGTTGAGCGGTTTAAAGGACAACCCATCTCAGGCAGCGTGAAGCTGTTAAAAGGTGAGAGATCAGGTCTCGCCCAGCTCGCAGCTGATTTGCTGTAACATTAAATGATTTCGATCTCTTTTACATCGGTAATCGGCTGTTTGTGATGGACCGGGTCTTCAAAGTAAATATGCACGGGGCCGCCTTCTTGAATCGGCTTGCCTGCCTCACTGAAATGGACAATACTGTTCAGAGCAGTTTCCAGAGAAACGGCGGCCTTTCCCGAACTTGTGACAAATACACATTGTGTCGCAGAGCTGTTCGGCTCAGCATTTTTCAGGACAGTCCCAAGTCTCATTGCGAAACTGCCGTTCATCAGTTTTTGCTTCTCATATTGCTTTTCCGTCTTTAATGTAGGCGGCGCGATTCGCCCCTCTCTGATGACGCGTTCCGGATCAAGGTCTGATTCATCCCCGGCTGATTGTAAATATGTGTCTTGACTGTCCCCTTTGCGGTCAAACGAAAATTTGCGATCATCAAAAATCCATACGCTTGGATCAATGGTAATTGGATATGTAACATTGCCTTTTACTTGGATAACGCTCATGATATGACCCCCTTCTCTCAAAATTATAAAAGTTTTCGCATGAATTGTCACTTTGTGTACAAATTATGTGTATTGAAATGCTGAGGGAACGAGGGTGTTTGCATGGTATGCCGGCATAATGATGAGCTTGAAGCCTTAGTGAAAAAGGCGAAAAAAGTAACGGACAAGGGGGAGGTAGCCAGCTATATTCCCGCCTTGGCAAAAGCTGATAAACACGACCTGTCAGTGGCGATTTATTATTCCAATAATGTTTGTCTGTCAGCAGGTGACGTAGAAAAAACATTTACGCTTCAAAGTATATCGAAAGTCCTTTCCCTTGCTTTGGTGTTAATGGAATACGGCAAAGATAAGGTCTTCAGTTATGTTGGACAGGAGCCGACCGGTGATCCGTTTAATTCAATTATCAAGCTCGAAACGGTGAATCCGAGCAAGCCGTTAAACCCTATGATTAATGCCGGGGCATTGGTAGTGACAAGTCTGATAAGAGGAAGAACGGTGAAAGAGAGACTTGATTATTTGCTTTCTTTTATCAGAAGGCTGACAAACAACCAAGAGATTACATACTGCCGGGAAGTGGCTGAATCTGAATACAGCACTTCAATGATTAATCGGGCGATGTGTTATTATATGAAGCAGTACGGCATTTTTGAAGATGATGTAGAAGCAGTAATGGATTTATACACGAAGCAATGCGCGATTGAGATGAACAGCTTGGATTTAGCGAAAATCGGATCTGTATTTGCATTGAACGGCAGACATCCAGAGACTGGGGAGCAAGTCATCTCAAAAGATGTCGCTAGAATTTGCAAAACGTTTATGGTGACGTGCGGAATGTACAATGCAAGCGGGGAATTCGCAATTAAGGTCGGAATTCCTGCGAAAAGCGGCGTATCCGGCGGGATTATGGGCATTTCGCCTTACGATTTCGGGATCGGCATATTCGGCCCCGCATTAGACGAAAAAGGGAACAGCATTGCAGGTGTAAAGCTTTTGGAAATAATGTCTGAGATGTACAGGCTGAGTATTTTTTAATTTATGTCATATGCTTAAATCCTCTTGCATTTTCTGTTGATACCCTTTATGATAAATAGAAGAATTAGGTACTCGCCTGGGGAACGGAGGGATACTTTTGGCTTCAGAGATGATAGTTGACCATCGGCAAAAAGCTTTTGAACTCTTAAAAGTGGACGCTGAGAAGATTTTGAAGCTGATCCGAGTACAAATGGATAACTTAACGATGCCTCAATGTCCTCTATATGAAGAGGTTTTAGATACTCAAATGTTCGGGCTTTCGAGGGAAATCGATTTTGCTGTCCGCCTGGGATTGGTTGATGAAAAAGACGGTAAAGACCTTTTATACACATTGGAACGCGAATTGTCTGCTTTACATGACGCGTTTACAGCTAAATAAATGATAAAACTCAAACTTATTAACAGTTTGGGTTTTTTTATAACCGCTATTTTTCTCTCATCTCATAAAAGACGGACTTTTTTTACACATTCCTTCCGAATCGTATAGAGATTCTTCGTCTCGTTTGATAAATTGTAGTAAAATAAAAAAGATAAATACATAAAAACCATAGATAATGGAAGTTAGAAGCAGGGAAGAGGATGTTATGTTAAAAAAAATGCTAAAATCTTATGATTACTCACTGATATTCGCAATCGTTTTATTATGCGGATTCGGTTTAGTGATGGTATACAGCTCAAGCATGATTACAGCTGTCTCCCGGTATGGAGTAAGCAGTAATTTTTTCTTCATGCGGCAGCTGTTTGCTTTAATTGCGGGTGGCGCTCTATTTATTCTCATGGCGTTGTTTCCTTACAAGGCACTGGCCCATCAAAAGTTTCAGAAAGGGATACTGCTTGTATCTGTTCTTGCGCTTATCTCACTGTTTGTTTTCGGGCATGTTGCCGGAAACGCGCAGAGCTGGTTTAAAATCGGCGGAATGAGTATTCAGCCTGGGGAGTTTGTGAAACTGGTCGTGATTTTATACCTTGCAGCCGTATATGCAAAAAAACAAAGTTATATCGACCATCTGTTAACGGGAGTAGCCCCTCCGGTAGTCATGACGCTTATAATTTGCGGGTTAATTGCCATGCAGCCAGATTTCGGTACAGCCATGATTATAGGGTTAATTGCGACGTGCATGATCTTGTGCTCCGGATTCAGCGGAAAGACGCTGGTGAGGCTGCTTTTGCTCGGCGGAATTGTTTTCATTTTAGTCAGCCCGATTCTCTATTTAAATCAGGATCAAATTTTAACTAAAGGCCGTTTGGCGCGTTTTGAGAGTCTTGAAGACCCATTTAAGTATGCAAATTCATCAGGTTTGCAAGTGATCAATTCTTATTATGCGATCAGCTCAGGCGGCATTTTCGGCCTGGGGCTCGGTGAAAGTATCCAAAAATACGGATATCTGCCTGAATCACACACTGACTTTATTATGGCTGTCATTGCTGAAGAGCTCGGCATTTTTGGGGTATTGTTTGTGATTTTCTTATTGGGTTTTGTCGTCATAAAAGGTTTTTATATTGCCAGAAAATGTGAGGACCCGTTTGGAAGTCTTCTGGCGATCGGCATTTCAAGCATGATTGCCATCCAGTCGTTTATTAACCTTGGCGGTGTCAGCGGATTAATTCCGATTACAGGGGTTACGCTGCCATTTATCAGTTACGGGGGCTCTTCTTTGGTGCTGCTGCTGGGGAGTATGGGGATATTAGCGAATATCAGCATGTTTGTGAAATATTCAGAGAATAAGAAAAAGAAAGAGCCCTTGGCGCCGAAGGGAATGAAAAAGAAACAGCTCAAAAAAACTGTTTATCTGTAAAAAACAAGTGTGTACAGGGGAAGGATATTCCGCTATGATAGATTATATTCCATTCGGGTAAGGGGGAGAAAAGTTTGTCTCAGCAATCGATACAAAAAGTATTAGTAGCAAACAGGGGAGAAATTGCAATCCGAATATTCCGGGCGTGTACCGAGTTGAATATTCGAACAGTTGCGGTCTATTCAAAAGAAGATTCCGGTTCCTACCATCGGTACAAAGCGGATGAAGCATACTTGGTCGGTGAAGGGAAAAAACCGATTGATGCTTACCTGGATATTGAAGGTATCATTGATATTGCGAAAAGAAACAAAGTCGATGCAATTCATCCGGGATACGGTTTCTTATCTGAAAATATTCATTTTGCGAGACGATGTGAAGAAGAAGGCATCGTATTCATTGGTCCAAAATCCGAGCATCTCGATATGTTTGGTGACAAGGTAAAAGCGCGTGAGCAGGCAGAAAAAGCGGGAATCCCCGTGATTCCGGGAAGCGACGGTCCTGCCGAAACGCTTGAAGCCGTCGAACAATTTGGACAAGCTAACGGTTATCCGATCATCATTAAAGCCTCGCTTGGCGGCGGCGGCCGTGGTATGCGGATTGTCAGATCTGAAAGTGAAGTTAAAGAAGCATATGAGCGTGCTAAATCAGAGGCGAAAGCAGCCTTTGGCAATGATGAAGTTTATGTAGAAAAATTAATTGAGAATCCGAAACATATTGAGGTTCAGGTCATTGGAGACAAGCAGGGAAATGTCGTCCATCTTTTTGAGAGGGATTGCTCCGTTCAAAGACGCCATCAAAAGGTCATTGAAGTGGCGCCGAGTGTCTCGCTGTCACCTGAATTAAGGGACCAAATTTGTGAGGCGGCAGTTGCGCTTGCCAAAAATGTAAACTATATAAATGCGGGGACGGTCGAATTCCTTGTTGCAAACAACGAGTTCTACTTTATTGAAGTAAACCCTCGCGTACAAGTTGAACACACGATAACAGAAATGATTACTGGTGTCGATATTGTTCAAACTCAGATCCTTGTTGCCCAAGGGCACAGCCTTCACAGCAAAAAAGTAAATATTCCTGAGCAAAAGGACATTTTTACAATCGGCTATGCCATTCAGTCACGGGTTACGACTGAGGATCCGCAAAATGATTTCATGCCTGATACAGGAAAAATCATGGCTTACCGCTCAGGCGGCGGTTTTGGTGTCCGTCTTGATACCGGAAACAGCTTCCAGGGCGCCGTGATCACACCTTACTATGATTCACTTCTCGTTAAGCTTTCAACTTGGGCTTTAACGTTTGAACAGGCAGCTGCCAAAATGGTGCGAAACCTTCAGGAGTTTAGAATCAGAGGCATAAAAACGAACATTCCATTCCTTGAGAACGTTGCAAAACATGAGAAGTTCCTGACAGGGCAATATGATACATCTTTCATTGATACAACGCCTGAATTATTTAATTTCCCTAAACAAAAAGACCGCGGAACGAAAATGCTCACTTACATCGGCAATGTGACAGTAAACGGTTTCCCCGGAATCGGGAAAAAAGAAAAACCGGCGTTTGACAAACCGTTAAGCGTAAAAGTAGACGTTGATCAGCAGCCTGCCAAAGGAACAAAGCAAATTCTCGATGAAAAAGGCGCAGAAGGGCTTGCAAATTGGGTTAAGGAGCAGAAATCTGTCCTTTTAACTGATACGACATTCAGGGATGCCCACCAATCGTTATTGGCAACTAGAATCAGATCGCATGATTTGAAAAAAATCGCAAATCCGACGGCTGCGTTATGGCCTGAACTATTCAGTATGGAAATGTGGGGAGGCGCGACCTTCGATGTAGCCTACCGATTCCTGAAAGAAGATCCGTGGAAGCGTTTGGAAGATCTTCGCAAAGAAGTGCCGAATACCTTATTCCAGATGCTGCTACGCTCATCAAATGCGGTCGGCTATACGAATTATCCGGACAATGTGATTAAAGAATTTGTGAAGCAATCAGCTCAATCCGGTATTGATGTGTTTCGTATTTTCGACAGCTTAAACTGGGTAAAAGGGATGACGTTAGCCATTGATGCTGTTAGGGATACCGGCAAAGTGGCAGAAGCTGCGATTTGTTATACGGGAGATATCCTTGACAAGAACCGGACGAAGTACGACCTTGCATATTATACATCGATGGCGAAGGAGCTTGAGGCGGCCGGAGCCCATATTCTCGGGATTAAAGATATGGCAGGGCTGTTAAAACCGCAGGCTGCATATGAGCTCGTTTCTGCGTTGAAAGAAACGATCGACATTCCGGTTCACCTTCATACGCATGATACGAGCGGAAACGGTATTTATATGTATGCGAAAGCTGTTGAAGCCGGCGTTGATATCATAGACGTGGCGGTCAGCTCAATGGCGGGATTAACGTCACAGCCTAGCGCGAGCGGATTTTATCATGCGATGGAAGGCAACGACCGCCGTCCGGAAATGAATGTCCAAGGCGTTGAATTGCTGTCCCAATATTGGGAGTCGGTGCGTAAATATTATAGTGAATTTGAAAGCGGAATGAAGTCTCCGCATACTGAAATTTATGAACACGAAATGCCAGGGGGCCAATACAGCAACCTGCAGCAGCAAGCCAAGGGAGTAGGCCTTGGCGACCGCTGGAACGAAGTCAAGGAAATGTACAGACGCGTGAACGATATGTTCGGTGACATCGTCAAGGTAACGCCTTCCTCAAAAGTAGTCGGAGATATGGCACTCTACATGGTGCAAAACAATCTGACTGAAAAAGACGTTTACGAAAAAGGTGAATCTTTAGATTTCCCTGATTCTGTCGTGGAGCTTTTTAAAGGAAATATCGGCCAGCCTCATGGCGGATTCCCAGAAAAACTGCAAAAGCTGATCTTAAAAGGGCAGGAGCCGATTACAGTCAGACCGGGCGAACTGCTTGAGCCGGTGTCATTTGAAGCGATCAAACAGGAATTTAAAGAGCAGCATAATTTGGAAATTTCAGATCAGGATGCTGTGGCGTATGCCCTTTATCCTAAAGTCTTCACTGATTATGTGAAAACGACAGAAAGCTACGGAGACATTTCGGTATTAGATACACCGACATTCTTCTACGGTATGACATTGGGTGAAGAGATAGAAGTTGAAATTGAGCGCGGCAAAACGCTGATCGTTAAGCTGATTTCAATCGGTGAGCCTCAGCCTGACGCCACTCGCGTCGTTTATTTCGAACTGAACGGGCAGCCGCGTGAAGTAGTCATTAAAGATGAAAGCATTAAGTCTTCCGTTCAGGAAAGGCTGAAAGCAGACCGGACAAATCCAAGCCACATCGCAGCTTCCATGCCTGGAACCGTTATTAAGGTATTGGCTGAAGCAGGCACAAAAGTCAATAAAGGTGATCATTTGATGATTAATGAAGCGATGAAAATGGAAACAACGGTTCAGGCGCCTTTCTCAGGAACAATCAAGCAGGTTCATGTGAAAAATGGCGAGCCGATCCAAACGGGAGATCTGCTTCTCGAAATTGAAAAAGCATAAAAAAACAAGAGTGTATATCAATGATATACACTCTTGTTTTTTATATAGAAAATGTGGAGTGAAACAGATGGTTAGAAGAGATATAAGGGGACTTCAGAGATTATAGAGTACTGTCACAAGCCCAAAATAAAAAGAGGCTTATATACCACCAATTTTTTAGATGCTTTGTAGTAGTCCATGCATATTTCTTTAAGCACTATCTGATTTTCCAATGGCCAAAAGGCTTTAATACTTATGTTCGCGGACTATAGATGCATATGAAATTTCTATAATCACGATGAGAAAGGGGACAGGCCGAAGTGAGCCGCTCACTGATCATCAAGTTCAGCGAAGGCTGGCCATTGAAACAATAAAGCGCCAAAACAAGACATGAAAAAAGACCAAAGCCGCCTAAGGCTTTGGTCTTGAGTCCTTATGATTGCCTGGATTCGTAACGGAAACGAGCAATCAATAATAAGAAGTAGCATAGAACGCCAAACAGACAGGCAATAAAGAACGAGTGGGCAAGTGCAAAGCCCAGAGCCAGTTCAGAGTATACGATCATAATCCCGGACAGTGCCTGTAATGTAATGAAAATAAGACATGAGATCCATCCCCAAAAGATCTGTTTTTGATCTTTATAGGAGATAATAGCATGAACAGCGGCAACAATAATCCATACAAATAACAGTAAGGCTGCTGCTCTGTGGCCCATTTGCACCCATTCATGGAATTGGGTCGGAAGTCCATTGTTCAGCGGGCTGCACAGCGGCACATCAGGACATGCCAGACTTGATTCAGTGTGTCTTACATATGCGCCTGTATACACAACGATATAGGAATATATTAAAATTCCTATCATGTGAAATTGCATCTTTTTGCCGATTTGAAGCGGCTTAACCAGTGTTCTGACTGATTTATCAGCTTCAAATATGAGCAATGTCAAAATAAGCACTGAAGCAAAAGAAATTAATGAGATGCCGAAGTGAAGCGCCATAATCAGCGCGTTCGAACCGAATACGACAGCCAATGCGCCAAGCAATGCCTGAAGAAATAAAAAGATAATTGACATGATCGCGAGAAACGTTGTTTCACGGAAAATCGGCGTGATTTTTCTCCATGACCAAAACGCAAGGCTTAGCACAAGGACAATAGAGATTCCGCTTGCGAATCGGTGGCTCCATTCAATAATTGAAGCCGGATTCAGTTCAGGGAAAAAACGGCCGTGACACAGCGGCCACTGTCTGCCGCATCCTTGGCCGGAACCTGTTTTTGTAACGAGGGCACCCCCGATTAAAACAATTAGCATGACAAATGTCGTCAGAACACCGAGAGCTTTTAATGCTTTATTCATACAATATTCACCTTCTCAACATACTGCTGCAATTTTATATACGTTCCAAGTGTAGACGAATATGTGTTTTGTGGCAATTCCCAGAGCCTTTTGTTCACAAAAATATAATAGAATGACGGCTTCTGGAAAATGTACACTTGATTATTCATGCCGGGTCTGATAGAAATAAGGTAAACGTAATGCCGATTTGGAGATTGCCTTCATCTTTGGTAAAATTCATAAAAAGTTCACAAATAAATTCCTGTTTGTCGTTTAATATTTAATAGGATGTTTTTTTACAAGATGTTATCTTGTATGATAGAGTTGCAGGTTATTTTATTCTCCTGCGTTAGGTTTGTAAGGGAGGTTTACGTTATGGCTAACTCCAGAATCTTAAATGATACAGCTATAGACGGACAAATTGAAGAAACAACGGCATGGAAAGATTTTCTGTCCCTTATTAAAATAGGGATCGTCAATTCTAACCTCATCACGACTTTCACTGGAATGTGGCTTGCACTGCATATTTCCGGTTTAAGTTTTTTAGGCAATATAAACACCGTTCTTCTTACGTTAATCGGGTCTTCACTGATTATTGCGGGCTCCTGTGCGATCAATAACTGGTATGACCGGGACATTGACCATCTTATGGAGCGTACGAAAGTAAGACCGACGGTTACGGGTAAAATTCAGCCGAGTCAGGCGTTATGGTCTGGAATTTTGCTGGTTGCTTTAGGATTGATCATGCTGCTGATGACAACTGTCATGGCTGCTGTTATCGGTTTTATCGGAGTCTTTACGTATGTTGTATTGTACACAATGTGGACGAAACGCCGCTATACGATTAACACAGTAGTAGGAAGCGTTTCCGGTGCAGTGCCGCCGCTTATTGGATGGACGGCAGTGGAAGGGAATATCGGTGTCGTAGCATGGGTGTTATTCATGATTTTATTTATTTGGCAGATTCCTCACTTCTTAGCATTGGCTATCAAGAAAACTGAGGATTACAGAGCTGCAAATATTCCGATGCTTCCTGTCGTATATGGTTTTGAAGTGACAAAAAGACAAATTATTGTGTGGGTTGCGTGCCTGATGCCGCTTCCGTTTTTCCTTGGTAGCCTGGGTCTTCCGATTGTCATTCTCGGCTTGCTGTTAAATATCGGCTGGCTGATTCTTGGCTTAATGGGATTCCGCTCCAAGAATATCATGAAGTGGGCAACGCAGATGTTCGTTTACTCGCTCAACTACATGACAATCTATTTCGTTGCCATGGTTGTCTTGACGCTTTTCTAAAAAATAGATATGATGCTTGTTTTATCGCTTCAAAATAAACGATGACAACTAGTAAATGCCGCCTTGACCTCTTGTTTAATCAGGCGGCTTTACTTTTATACATAGATGGCATTTTGAGTAAAAAAACTCATAATTTAAGAGAAGAGGAAATGTAAGTGCTTTATTGGTGATAGGTTGGATGGCGATAGATTTCGATCCGCTTTCCGCCTTTGTATTGACCAGAAAAGGGGTTGGGTGAAATGGTAAAGCATTGGCGTCTTATTTTATTATTAGCCTTAGTGCCGCTTCTATTAAGCGGATGTGGAAAACCTTTTTTATCCACGCTCAAGCCTGCTGGCGAGGTGGCTGATAAACAGTATGACCTGACAGTGCTCAGCACATTGATTATGGTGGTTGTTGTTGCAGTAGTATCTGTTATCTTCTTTTATGTGATTGTGAGATTCAGAAGATCACGGGTCGGTGAGAACACGATACCGAAACAGGTAGAGGGGAATAAATTTTTAGAAATCACATGGACCGTGATCCCGATTTTGCTGCTCATTATTCTTGTGATTCCTGTTGTATTATATACGCTGGAGCTAGCGGACACATCACCAATGGATAAGAAAGGCCGCAAAGCTGAGGATGCTCTTGTAGTCAATGTTAGGGCAAATTTATACTGGTGGGAGTTTGAGTACCCTGATTACGGCATTATCACAAGCCAGGAGCTGATTGTACCGACAGATCAGCGTGTATATTTTAATTTAAAAGCCTCTGATGTAAAACATTCCTTCTGGATTCCTTCAGTTGGAGGAAAACTTGATACGAATACGGATAATGAAAATAAGTTCTTCCTGACATTTGATTCAAAACGAAGCAAAGAGGCAGGAGATATGTTTTTTGGGAAGTGTGCAGAGCTTTGCGGCCCTTCACATGCCCTGATGGATTTTAAGGTGAAGACGATGTCTGCAAAGGAATTTCAGGGCTGGACAAAAGAAATGAAAAACTATAAATCTACAGCAGAGAGCGATTTGGCTAAGCAGGGTGAAGAACTGTTTAAAGAGAAAAACTGCCTGAGCTGCCATGCGGTAGAGCCGAATGATAAGCGTGCAGAAGCCGCTAGAACGGCACCTAACTTGGCGACCTTCGGTGAAAGGACAAAAGTGGCAGGGGTGAAAGAGGCCAACAAAGAAAATGTGAAGGCTTGGCTGAAGGACCCTGACAGCATAAAGCCGGGGAACAAAATGACAGGCACATATCCAAAGCTCTCAGACAGCGAAACAGATGCGCTTTATGAATACTTAAAAGGCTTAAAAGCGGAAAGCAAGTAGGGAAGAAAGGGAGATATTGGGGGAGGTCACATATGTTGAATGCGCTTACAGAAAAGCGGACGCGCGGATCTATGCTTTGGGATTATTTGACGACGGTGGACCATAAAAAAATCGCGATTCTTTATTTAGTAGCAGGGGGATTCTTCTTTCTTGTCGGGGGAATTGAAGCGATGTTTATCAGAATTCAGCTTGCAAAGCCGGAAAATGCGTTTCTCAGTGCTCAAGCGTACAATGAAGTAATGACTATGCACGGAACGACGATGATCTTTCTGGCTGCGATGCCGCTCTTATTTGCCTTGATGAATGCGGTTGTGCCTTTGCAGATCGGGGCTCGGGACGTTTCGTTTCCATTTTTAAACGCGCTTGGTTTTTGGCTCTTCTTTTTCGGGGGCATTTTCTTAAATCTAAGCTGGTTTTTGGGCGGAGCGCCAGATGCGGGCTGGACGTCATATGCCTCACTTTCGCTTCATTCTAAAGGGCACGGCATAGACTTTTTCGTCCTCGGACTCCAAATATCGGGGCTCGGGACGCTGATAGCCGGGATTAACTTTTTGGCCACGATTATCAACATGAGGGCTCCGGGCATGACGTATATGAGGCTGCCTTTGTTTACATGGACGACATTTGTGGCCTCGGCATTGATTTTGTTCGCGTTTCCGCCGCTTACGGTTGGATTGGCTCTCATGATGCTGGATCGGCTGTTCGGAACCAATTTCTTTAATCCGGAGCTTGGCGGAAATACGGTCATTTGGGAACATTTATTTTGGATCTTCGGCCACCCGGAGGTTTATATCCTAATTTTGCCTGCATTTGGTATTTTTTCTGAGGTCATCCCTGTGTTCGCCAGAAAGCGTTTGTTTGGCTATTCTTCAATGGTTTTTGCAATCGTGCTCATCGGCTTTCTGGGCTTTATGGTTTGGGTGCACCACATGTTCACGACTGGTCTCGGCCCGATTGCAAATGCGATTTTTGCGGTTGCAACAATGGCTATCGCGATTCCGACCGGGATTAAGATTTTTAACTGGCTGTTGACGATTTGGGGAGGAAATGTGAAGTATACAACCGCTATGCTGTATGCTGTCTCATTTATTCCATCCTTTGTGCTCGGCGGTGTGACGGGAGTCATGCTGGCAGCTGCTGCGGCTGATTATCAGTTCCATGATACGTATTTTGTGGTTGCGCACTTCCACTACGTCATTATTGGCGGCGTTGTATTCGGCCTTTTAGCCGGTGTTCATTTCTGGTGGCCGAAAATGTTCGGTAAAATTCTGCATGAAACGATGGGGAAAATTTCATTTGTATTGTTTTTTATCGGCTTTCACCTCACGTTTTTCATTCAGCATTTTGTCGGCTTAATGGGGATGCCGCGCCGGGTTTATACGTTTTTGCCAGGACAGGGTCTGGAAACCGGCAACTTGATCAGTACAATCGGGGCGTTTTTTATGGCGGCAGCTGTTATTCTTCTGCTGGTCAATGTCATATGGACATCGGTAAAAGGTGAATATGTAGGTGCTGATCCATGGCATGACGGACGTACGCTGGAATGGACCGTTTCTTCACCGCCGCCGGAGTATAACTTTAAACAGCTTCCTTTTGTCAGAGGACTTGATCCATTTTGGATTGAGAAGCAGGCAGGGCACGAATCAATGACGCCGGCGGAACCGGTTGATGATATTCATATGCCAAACGGCTCAATCCTGCCGCTCGTCATTTCCTTCGGCCTTTTTGTCGCAGCGTTCGGGCTGCTGTACAGAAGTGATTACGCTTGGGGCCTGCCGGTGATCTTTATCGGGCTCGGCATCACATTTATTACGATGCTGCTTCGTTCAGTAATTGATGATCACGGCTATCATATTCATAAAGAGGAACTGCCGAACGATGATAAAGGGGTGAAGGCATAATGCAAGTTCAAGAAAAATTCACCGCAGAAACCTTTCCGGCTTCTCCTGAAAAAGTAACACTGGAAGGGAAAAATAAATTTTTAGGCTTTTGGCTTTTTCTTGGCGGAGAGACTGTTCTGTTTGCGTCTCTCTTCGCCACGTTTCTTGCGCTTCGGAATTCAAATGCCGGTGATCCGCCTACGACGGAAATGTTCGATGTGACACTTGTATTCATTGCCACAATGCTTCTATTAACGAGCAGTTTAACGAGTGTGTACGCGATGTACCACATGAAGAACTTTTCCTTCGGCAAGATGCAGCTTTGGCTGGGAATTACGATTTTATTGGGGGCGGGCTTTTTAGGACTGGAAATCTATGAGTTCAAGCATTACACCCATGAATTTGGCTTTACCATCACAAGCTCTGCCCTTGGTTCTGCGTTTTACACGCTTGTCGGTACACACGGCGCCCACGTGGCATTTGGGCTTATGTGGATCAGCACGCTTATGATCCGCAATGCCAAGAGAGGGCTGAATCTGTATACGGCGCCTAAGTTTTACGTTGCCAGCCTTTATTGGCACTTTATTGATGTCGTGTGGGTCTTCATCTTTACCGTTGTATATTTAATGGGGATGGTGGGATAAACATGGTCGATAAAAAAAGCAGAGGGCATATCAATAGCGACCTTGAATTTAAGAAAAAAAAGCATGCCCGAGAGATGAAATATCAAGTCCTGTCTTTTGGTTTAATGATCGGTCTTACGATTGTTGCATTTCTGACTGTGGCCACGGACGGTGTCGGCAGCTGGTTTACGATTCCTTTCATTATTTTGCTAGCTGCAATTCAAGTCATCTTTCAGCTGTATTATTTCATGCATATGAATCAGAAAGGGCATGAGGCGCCGGCACTGTTTTTGTATTCAGGGGTGTTTGTCGCGTTTATCACTGTGCTTGCGTTTGTGACAATTATATGGTGGTAATTTGAACAGCCGCCGGAGGTGAAGAAATGAATCAGTTGGAGATATTTGGGTTTCGCGCGATGTGGAGCCCTTATCTTTTTTGTATCCTGTTAGGCATTACGGCGCTTTATCTCTATTTTTACAGGCGAATGTCTTCAAAGCCAAATCGAATAACTGGTAAAGAGATGGTATGCTTTCTGTCGGCGATGCTGTTTTTATATGCAGCCGAGGGAAGCCCGGTTGATCTGCTCGGACATATTATGTTCAGCGCACATATGGTGCAGATGGCCGTCCTGTATTTGGTTGTCCCGCCGCTGTTAATCGCGGGAATTCCTGCATGGCTCTGGGAAAAAATCATTTTCAGGCCTTCAATCAAACCGTTTTTTTCCTTTTTTACGACGCCTTTAATTGCTTTGCTTTTGTTTAACGGCATTTTTTCTTTATATCATGTACCGCTTATATTTGATACTGTCAAAACGGATCCGTTTTACCATACATTAATCACTTGGCTTATCTTTGTGCTTGCGTTCTTCATGTGGTGGCCGCTTGTTCATAAGGTTGAGCGTCTACGGCAGCTCAGCGGCTTGATGAAGCTGGGTTATATTATGGCGGACGGTATGCTGCTCACACCTGCTTGCGCCTTGATCATGTTCAGCGGTGCACCGTTATACGCCACCTATACAGATCCGGCTTTATGGGCTGAGGCAATGAGGCTTTGTGTGCCAGCGGATATGATGGGGCAGGTCCCATTAACAGGGCCAGAGATGTTGAATACACTGCCTTTGTTAGAGGATCAGCAGCTCGGAGCAGTCATGATGAAAATCATTCAGGAAATTGTGTACGGTACTTTTTTGGCCATTATTTTTTTCCAATGGGTGAAGAAAGAAAGGGAAAAGGACGGGCAGGAGGAGCCGCCGTATATTCAGCAGACGATATCATAAAAGGTACAGCGAAATATGCTGTACCTTTTCGTTACATTTGAACTGTTTTTAACATGTTGGCTATGTCCTGAATCAGTGCCTTGCTTTTTGTCACAACCTGTACGGGAAACTCTTCCGTTTCTCCATATTCTACTCCATGAGGGTAGTAATGCTTTCCTAGGAGAGGGGACATTAATTGAATCACGGCGCGCCCGCTTCCGACATCGCCTTCTGCCGCAATACCTTGTATCCGCAGGTAAAACGTACCCTCAATCGTCGAAAACTTCTTGTCATAGGTGACTCTCTCGTAATCCCATTGACCCGCTCTGATAAGACCTTTGCTTTCCATTAAGTCGTCTAGCCAGCTGAGCTCAGCCTTAACCCCTTCAAGTCCGCTTTCAGTAAACTTCAACACTGACCCCTCCTTATAAAAATTACCTTTCCTGACAATCATAGTATGAAAGCGTTAAACTTTCAATGAATCTTCTTCTTTTGAAAGTATGCAAAAATTAAATTTTGACGACAATAGCACTAGACTAAAGGAGGTTAAACGGATGACAAAAATAAAAGATCTGATGACAGCCGACTTGCAATATTGCACGGTATTAGATAATGTATATGAAGTTGCAGTAAAGATGAAGGACGCAAATGTAGGAGCGATTCCGGTAGTTGATGAGGACGGGGAAACATTGGTCGGCATCGTAACCGACCGCGATCTCGTATTAAGAGGAATCGCCATCAAAAAACCGAACTCGCAAAAAATCACTGACGCGATGACTGAAAAACCTGTCAGTGTGGAGGAAGATGCTTCAGTCGATGAGGTTCTTCATTTGATGGCATCGCATCAGCTCAGAAGAATACCAGTTACAAAAAATAAAAAACTGACTGGAATTGTCACGCTTGGTGATCTTTCTTTATCTGAGCAAACGAATGAACGTGCCGGCAGCGCCTTATCGGATATTTCCGAAGGCGATAATAGAGAAGAAGGCTTTTTTCATTAACACATAAATCTTTGACATGTTAAATAGGCTGTATTGTAATGGGATGTAAACAAGAGATTGTGAATCGCCACGGGGGTGATAGATTGAAAAATATATTGAGAGCAATGGTTATCCTCTTGATTATTTGCGGAACTTATGTTCTGTTTATTCAATATGGATCTGTTCCTGAAAAGAAATCAAATGACAGCGAGCCTCAGGTGTCAAATGAGGAAGCACAAAGCGGCAAACGAATACATATGCCGACCTCAGGATTATTGTCCTTCATGGGCAAGTCCGCCGATGAAGTAACGAAAAAGCTTGGGGAACCTGAACGCATTGACCCTTCGGCTTATGATTACGATTGGTGGGTATACAATCAAGGTAAGGATCAATATATCCAAATCGGGGTATTAAACAATAAAGTGGTCACATTATTCGCGTCGGGTAATGATATTAACGCCAAGCCTTTCAAAATTGGAGAATCAACTGGCGATGTATTCAAGACCACCCAGGTGGCACCATTTGTGAATGTAGAGTATAAAGGAAATTCCTATCGGTTTGAATTTTCTGAAGAAGATATCAATACAAGACCGACTGTAAAGGTAGGAAAGATGTATGTCCAGCTGTATATGGACAAATTTGAGGGGAAGCTATCCAGCATCAGGGCGTTTGATGCGCAAACCTTTGTAAAGCAAAGACCTTATGAGGTAGTGTACCGCGGGGAATTAATTAAACCGAAAGCCGTTTCAGATGAGAAATGGAAAAAGATCCAAACGACGAGCGAAAAGCAAATCCTTGATTTGACGAATGTCATACGTGTTAAACATGGGCTTGCAAAGCTTGAGTGGGATCAGCCGACGGCGGAAGTGGCCTTCGGACATAGTGAGGATATGAAAGAAAATAATTATTTCTCCCATGTCTCCAAAAAATACGGCACGCTGAAAGACCGCTTAGAAAAAGGGCATGTTGACTTTCAGCAAGCGGGAGAAAATATCGCATACAATTATGTGGACGGTCCGGCCGCTGTAGAAGGCTGGCTGAATAGCGAAGGCCATCGAAAAGCGCTTCTGAATTCAGATTATACGCATCTTGGAGTCGGAGTAGACCGAAAATATTACACCCAAAATTTTATTAAACGATGGTAATGAAAGCCGCGGACGAATGGTCCCGGCTTTTTCTATTTCCATACAAACTGGTCTGAATGAATGTGCTGATAGCTTACAGATAAGGCCGTTTCCAATTCCTTCAGTCAGGCTTTTTCACCAGTGTATATAGGGATATCGGTAAAAATTCATTTGGGAATGAATATAGGCGAACACAATGCCCGACAAAACGATACATTGTAGTAGGTAACGATTTTCGGAGGGGGTGAGGATTGTGGCGAATCAACATGCCAATCATTCAATCAATGACTTTAAACAATTCGTCAAAAAGCATCCCAAGCTGATAAAAGAAGTGCGCAAAGAACAAAGAAGCTGGCAGGACGTATATGAAAATTGGGTCCTCTTCGGGGAGAGCGACCCGATTTGGGATCCGTATCGGGAACCGGAAGCAGCTGCTGAAGCTGTGCCTGAAACACCGCAAAAAAATGATTTTGTCTCGAAAATGGTGACAGCGGTGAAAAAGATGGATGTCAATCAAATGAACGAACAAATCAATAAAATGAGCCAGTCGATCTCATCGTTGCAAAGCCTTCTTAATACATTTTCCGGAAGCGGACAGAAGCATTCTCAGCCAGGTTCTGGACAGCATCCTTTTTCTTTTCGAAAGGATTAAAAAAGGGGAGCTCATATGCGCAAAGAGGTTCAGGAATATATTTTAGCAAACGAAGAACGGAAACGATTCATCAGAGAACAGCCGATATGGTACCGCAGGCTTTCAAGAAAACCGGATGATCTGTCCTCCTTTCAGCTTGAAATGATGAATTTTTATGAAAAAACCATTCCGCATCGGGTGAATCAGTTTACGAACGGGATTCAAATGGCGCAAATGATGATGCAAATGTTTCAAGCGATGCGGACAAAAGATTAAAAGACCCTGAAAAAGGGTCTTTTTTCATGCGGTCATAAGGTTTTGTTGGCGGCTGCGGTTAAGCATTTTCCAATTGGCTGGTTTCATGGTAAACTAACAACTGGAGGTGCATGTTATGTATGCGACGATGGAATCCGTGCGGCTTCAAAGTGAAGCTCAGCAGCTTGCCGAGATGATTCTGCAGTCGGAGACGGCTGAGAACTACCGCAATTGTTACAAGCGTCTCCAGGAAGATGAAGAGGCAGGTCGGATTATTCGTTCTTTTATCAAAATAAAAGAGCAGTATGAGGATGTACAGCGTTTTGGCAAATATCATCCTGACTATAGAGAAATATCCCGGAAAATGAGGGAGATCAAACGTGAGCTGGACCTGAACGACAAGGTGGCTGACTTCAAGAGAGCTGAAAATGAGCTCCAGTCCATTCTTGATGAGGTCAGCGTTGAGATTGGGACAGCTGTTTCGGAGCATGTGAAAGTTCCGACTGGGAACCCTTATTTTGACGGTTTGTCTTCATGCGGAGGCGGCTGCGGTTCAGGCGGAAGCTGCGGATGTAAAGTGTCCTGACGAGACTGGCCGTCTCGTCTTTTACATATAAGAGAAAACAGGCAGGTGATTGTATTGGAGAATAGGCGCCAGGGCATGGTTGTGTATCTGCACTCCCTAAAGCAGAGCAAAATGCTGAGGAAGTTCGGGAATGTGCACTATGTATCAAAACGATTAAAATATGTCGTACTGTACTGTGATATGGACCAAATTGAAAAAACAATGGACAAGATTGCGTCTTACTCATTTGTGAAAAAAGTGGAGCCTTCTTATAAACCGTTTTTAAAATTGGAATTCGAGTCAAAGCTTGATAAGGCAAAAGAATACGATTATAAAATCGGCATATAGCTATAAAAAAATCCCCGCAGGCATCTGCGGGGTCCTTCTATTCCTTAATATGTTAAGGAGAAGGCAAAGGGAGAGGAGAAACCGGAGGAAGAACTTATGGGGAAACGTAAGTCTTCTCCGCGGTTGGCAACAACATCCTCTAGATGCTGTTGCTTATAGTATGGACAAGGATCATGCTGCCTATACACCTGTTTATCAAGATTAGCGTTCATTGTTTGGAAGAATGCTTTATGTTAAGATAGGATTGATTTTTTTCTATGTACATAGCGGCGTCCGGCCGAATAAAGAAACAAAATAGCTTTTAGAAAAAGTGGTGTGGAACATGAGAGTAATTTCTGGATCAAAAAAAGGCCGTTCACTAAAGGCTGTACCCGGAACATCAACAAGACCGACAACCGATAAAGTGAAGGAATCCATTTTCAATATGATCGGCCCTTATTTTGACGGGGGCATGGGACTTGACTTATTCGCAGGGAGCGGAGGACTTGGAATCGAAGCGCTTTCACGCGGGTTTGAGCATTGTATATTCGTTGACCGTGATTTTAAAGCGATTCAAACGGTAAAATCTAATTTGAAAACGCTGGAGCTTACAAAACAAGCACAGGTATACCGCAATGATGCGGAACGTGCTTTGCACGCTGCTGCTAAAAGAGAAACCGGCTTTCGCGGAATTTTTCTCGATCCGCCGTATAAGGAACAAAAGCTGAACGCGCTTTTAACGATGATTGACGAATATCAAATGCTGGAAGAAGACGGCTTTATCGTCGCTGAGCATGACAGAGAGGTTGAGCTTCCCGAAACCGTAGGAGATCTTGTGATGACAAGAAAAGAAACCTATGGGTTAACAGGTGTGGCGATTTATAAAAAGAGGGGGTAGTGAGGTGGCGAGTATAGCTGTCTGTCCCGGCAGTTTTGATCCGGTGACCTACGGGCATCTGGACATCATCAAACGCGGGGCGCATATTTTTGAACAAGTGTATGTATGTGTGCTGAATAATTCTTCAAAAAAGCCTTTGTTCAGTGTGGAAGAACGGTGTGAGCTTCTGAGAGAAGTGACAAAAGACATTCCGAACATAACAGTTGAAACATCGCAAGGCCTGTTAATTGATTATGCAAAAAGAAAAAATGCGAAAGCGATTTTAAGAGGCTTGAGAGCTGTATCCGATTTTGAATACGAGATGCAGGGGACATCAGTAAACCGGGTGCTTGATGAATCTATTGAGACGTTTTTTATGATGACAAACAATCAATATTCGTTTCTAAGTTCAAGCATCGTAAAAGAAGTGGCGAGATACAACGGCTCGGTATCAGAGTTTGTACCGCCGGAAGTAGAGCTGGCGCTTCAGCAAAAATTCAGACAAGGATGAGGGTTTTGACTCATCCTTTTTTTGTTCCGTTTGTCAGTCTGTAAGAAAAAATGATAATGTACGTAAACAGCGCGCATAGTGTGACAGCAGGTCCGATCTGCACAAGCAGATTCCAGCCGTTTATAAAGGCAGTTGGCATGTCACTGCTGTTAAGAGATTTAAATACATACTGATATGGATCATGCCATGCCGTGTAAAGAGGTTTCCATAAAAGCATGACGAAGACAGCGGCATAAACGCCCTGCAGCAAACGTGCGATAAAGAATGGTTTAAATCGAATGTCGGTTTCCGATAAAATACCTGCCACCTGAGCTTGTACGGAAAAGCCGCTAAACCCGAGAATAAAGCTGACGATAATGGCTTTTTGCAGAAGAGAAACATCTGTCTCGCTGACAAGCTTGCTGCCTAATGTAATTTCAAACATCCCTGATAAAAGCGGAATGTCCAATTGAGTCGGAAGCTGAAACAAAGTCAGTGCTCCTTTTGTGAAAACAGACAAAACATCAGTCAGCTGGACCACTGACAACAGCCGATTGAAGACAGAAAATAAAATAATAAAGCCGCCTACCATAAGAAGCGTTTGAACAGAAGACGTCACGGCGTCGCCTAAAATTTTACCCAAGGGCCGTTTTTCTGCAAGTCTGGCGGTATGAAGAGCGCGTAAAGCATCTTTGACTGAAGGGAAAGGTATCGTTTTCTTTCTTCTGAGATGCTGCTCTTCCTTGCGGCCATAGGAACGCATTGTTAAACCGACAGCCAGATTCCCTAAATAGTGTGCAGAAGCTAATAAAATGCCTAGTGATGCGTTTTGAAAGAAACCGACGGCAACAGCGCCGAAAATAAAGAGCGGGTTTGAAGAATTGGTAAACGACGCGAGCCGTTCTGCCTCTACTCTTGAAATCTGATTTTCCTGCCGCAGACGGGCAGTGAGTTTTGCTCCCGCTGGGTTTCCTGATGCCATTCCCATAGCAAGAACGAAGCCGCCGACACCCGGCACGCGAAAGATCGGCCGCATAAAAGGCTCAAGCAAAACACCGACAAATCGCACAATGCCAAAGCCGATTAAGAGTTCGGACAGAATAAAAAATGGCAGCAATGACGGAAACACAACCTCCCACCACATAGACAGCCCGGTTTTAGAGGCTTCGAATGAGGCCTGTGGATGTGAGATGACAGTCGCTGTTAAAAAAAGAAAAAACGAGGCAATCAAAAGTGTATTAATCTTCGACAAGTTCATTCTTACCTCCCCGATGCTAAAAATGCCCAATGACATGTATATCATGATAAAATAATGTATGATGTAAAACGGCCAAGCAGTACCTGTCCTCTTGATTCTTTGTACTAATATACGAGCATAGGGGTTCAGTTTAGACCATAGAATTCGGTATACAGGGAATTCAGGCAGGAGGTTAACGCTTTGGCCAAACCTAAAATCGGGTTAGCGTTAGGATCGGGAGGGGCCAGAGGGCTTGCTCATCTCGGTGTGCTTTCCAGTTTACATAAGCACCAAATTGAAGTGGATATGATTGCAGGAAGCAGCATGGGCGCTTTGGTGGGCAGTTTTTACGCCGCCGGACATGACGTGGCAACGATGAAAAAAGTAGCCAAAGCCTTTAAACGAAGGCTTTATGCTGATTATACGGTTCCGAAACTCGGTTTTTTAAAAGGTGACCGCGTCAGACAGCTTGTGCATGCTTATACATTCGGAAAACCGATTGAAGAGCTCCAAATCCCGCTGGGCATTGTTGCGTGTGATCTACAGACGGGAGAAAAGATTGTGTTCCGAAAAGGATCAGTGTCAGATGCAGTGAGGGCCAGCATCAGCATCCCGGGTATCTTTATTCCGCAGCGGCTGGACGGACGCCTTCTTGTAGACGGCGCGGTCGTCGATCGAATTCCGGTTTCTGTTGTGAAAGACATGGGAGCTGATATTATCATCGCTTCGGATGTTTCCAGGGTTCGAAAAACTGAAACAGCAGTGCATATTTTTGATGTGATTATGCAAAGTATGGATATACTGCAAAATGAATTAGTGCGGCATCAAACAATTGCCGCAGATATCATGATTCGCCCTTCCCTTGAAACATACAGCTCAAGCTCGTTTGCCAATATTGAAGAAATGATATCGGCAGGCGAAGAGGCGACAAATCGAATGATCAGCAAGATAAGAAAAGAAATAGAGAATTGGGAGGGCTCATAATTTGCTACGTAAAAAACATTTTAGCTGGATGCTCGTCATCCTCATACTGATCGCCGTTTTATCATTTATAAAACTTCCATACTATATTACAAAACCGGGAGAAGCGACAGAGCTTGCTTCATTGATAAAAGTGGAGGGAGGCTACCCGGAAAAAGGAAGCCTGTCCTTAATGACTGTTAAAGTGGGACCGGCTAATCCGTTTACATATGTGTGGGCAAAGATGCACCCTTATTATGAAATTGTTCCTGATGAGAGCATTAAGGAGGAAGGCGAGTCAGATAAGGAGTATATGAAAAGACAGCTCCAAATGATGAAAAGTTCGCAAGAAAATGCGGTTATAGCCGCCTATCAAAAGGCAGGAAAAAAAGTCAGCTATTCCTTTAACGGCATATACGCAAGCTCAGTTGTAGAAAACATGCCGGCAAAAGGGAAAATAGAAGTCGGTGATAAAATCATCAGCGCAGACGGCAAAAACTATCAGTCTGCTGAAAAGCTGATTGATTATATCAGCAGCAAAAAAGCGGGAGATAAAGTCACGTTAAAGATCGAAAGAGAAGAAAAAGAAAAGCGTGTCACCCTTACGTTAAAACAATTTCCTGATGAGCCGGATCGGGCAGGAATCGGAGTTTCGCTTTATACAGACAGAAACGTGAAGGTAGAGCCTGATATTGATTTTGAAATCGAAAATATTGGCGGCCCGTCAGCAGGGTTAATGATGTCCCTTGAAATCTATAATCAGCTGACAAAACCAGACGAAACAAAAGGCTACGATATTGCGGGAACAGGTACCATTGATGTTGATGGAAAAGTAGGCCCGATCGGCGGCATTGATCAAAAAGTCGTCGCCGCAGACAAAGCCGGAAAAGACATTTTCTTCGCGCCAAATCAAAACGGCACCAGCAATTCCGATTATAAGAACGCAGTAAAAACAGCAAAAGATATTGATTCAAATATGAAGATTGTGCCTGTTGATACCATGCAGGATGCGATTGATTATTTGAATAAGCTGAAAGCGAAAAGCACCTGATTCTCAGGTGCTTTTTCTATACATTTAAAAAGTGTTGTTCATCTTCATCATATCGAATCGGTGCATGTCCGTATTCCTGCAGGTCAAACTCAGTTCTCAGCGGCTCTTCTATCGGCAGGCTGTAAATCCTGCTTGCTTTTACGTCCAGATCGAGAGCTGGATGGGAGAAAGAGGACAGTTTGCTGACAAGCGGAACAGACAGTGCTCTTTTCTTTTCGGATAAATAAGCCTGTCCTTTTTTCGTCATGCCGAGAAGCCTGATATACGGCACCTTATCGTTGTCAAGCAGCTTTTGCATATCCTGTTTTTTTGTTCTGGTTAAAATGTGTGTATTCATCCGCTGGAGCCTTGTCCACGTATAGCGTTTTGTTTTCAGCAGCTCCATAAATTCTTGATAGGAGCTGGATTTTCTGATCGAACGAAGAATTCTGTGCTCTAAACCTTCCTCCACCTCGTATACTTGCTGTAATTCCTGTGCTGTTACAGTTGAAAGGCTGTATTTTAAGTAAGAAAAGTAGCTCTCAGGTGTATGCCACAATCCGAAAGATTTGCGGTAAGCTGCTAATTCACGTGCAGATGCAGCAGGGAGAAAACGAAAGCAGGCTTCGAGATTCTGGCCAGTCATTGCTTTTCTGATGCTTGTGGCGCTTGCGATATGGTTTTCGCCTTCAGGGAGATCGGCATCATGATAGTCCGAAGAGATGCGTGCCGTAGTATAAGGTTTCATAGGATATCCCCCGGTTAGAATCGAGGTCACATACTGATATCCCAAAATGTTATTTGGTTTTGACAAGTCAAGTGCACTTTCAGTATGCAAAATGGAGCTGAAGGCGCTAGCCGCCGCTGCTGGGTAACTGGCCCCCTTTTTAAGTTCTTCTTTAATTCGGTCATTCAATATATGTTTATGCTCATCAATAAGCTGTGCTGTTTCTAAAAAAGGCTTGATATCTCCATTTTCACTCCCGAAAAACAGCGCCTCACATTCAAGTTCGTTCAGGATTGAAACACTGCCGCGTGCAAAAATGTCTGCTTTTTGCACGGCATAAAGATAAGGCAGCTCAATGACAAGATCAACTCCGCTTTGCAGCGCCATTTTTGTTCGGGCCCATTTTGATACAACAGCGGGTTCCCCGCGCTGTAAAAAATGCCCGCTCATCACCGCCACAGCCGTGTCACATCCGGTTTGCCGCTTTGCTGTTTGGGCATGATAAAGGTGACCGTTATGAAAGGGATTATATTCAACCACCAATCCGACAGCTTTCATATTTTTTCCGCCTTTCTTGCTATGTTTAAAAACGTATGGTACATTTGCAAATGAAAACTCTTACGCCTTATTTTTGTTTTAAGTGTATGCATAGCATATTCCGCTGTCAACGATACTTCAATGGCAGCATTATGCTGTAAAGAAAAAATATTGACAAAAACAATCTTAAAAGCTATAATCATGTTTGTTGCTTTCCTGAGGTGATACAAATGAAATGGACGATTTATCAGCTGCATCAAATGCCAAAACAAAGTTTTGAGTTTGATGAAACAGTTGAGTTAAATGAGCTGACAAAGCTGAATTCTGACATTCGCCGCATTTCTCCCGTCCGGGTGAAGGGCAGAGCGGATATCAAATCCAAACAGGTTTCGTTTGATTTTACAATTTCAGGCGAAATGATTTTGCCATGCTCAAGAACACTCGTTGATGTCCCGTATCCATTTGAAATTTCAACAAAAGAACTGTTTATATTTCATCACACGGATGATATAGAAGATGATGACGTTCATATTGTTGAGGACGATACTATCGACTTAACTCCGATCGTGAAAGAAGAAATTCTTTTAGAAATCCCTATGCAAATCTTTTGTGAATCTGAACAAGAAAAAGGAGCTGCTCCTCAAGAAGGAAAGGATTGGCAAGTCATTTCGGAAGAAGACAAGAAGAATCAAGTTGATCCGAGACTTGCAGCCCTTGAAAAGCTCTTAAAACAAGATGATGAATCTTAACTCTTTAAGGAGGTGGGAATAATGGCTGTACCTTTTAGAAGAACTTCTAAAATGAAGAAAAGATTGCGCCGTACACATTTCAAACTTAATGTACCTGGTATGACAGAATGTCCGTCATGCGGAGAGATGAAGTTGTCTCACCGTGTATGCAAAGCATGCGGATCATACAACGGCAAAGACATAAATGTAAAAAGTAACTAATAAGAAAAGCGCGGGGTGAAAGCCCTGCGCTTTTTCTTTTTCTCTTCCTGTCAGCTTGCGGAAAATTTGTGAGTGCAAATAGTCTATCTAATCTATTACCGGCATATGTATGAGATAAATAAGCTGACATGGAGGGAGATTGAATTTGACCATTACAAGACAAGATGCTTGGACTCAGGATGAGGATTTGCTGCTGGCAGAAGTGGTGCTTCGTCATATTCGAGAGGGAGGAACACAGCTTTCAGCCTTTGAGGAGGTTGGAAGGGCGCTGACCAGAACCGCGGCAGCCTGTGGTTTCAGGTGGAACTCGTATGTGAGAAAACAATACCAGTCAGGTATAGAGCTTGCAAAAAAGCAAAGGAAAGAACTGAGGAAGCAAATCGGCGTTCATTCGGTCAATATGCCGAATTCCATGAAGCAGACTGCCTCGGCATCGTCAGAAGGAAAACGAGATTTGTCCATTCAGGATGTCATTCAATTTCTCGAACAATTCAAAGAAGCACCGTCTGCACAAGAATTTCAGCTTGAAAGGGAAAAATTGAAGGAGCAAATCCAATCGCTGCAAAAAGAGCTTGAGGATTTGCGGAGTGAAAATCAGACATTGCGGAATCAGCTAGAGATGACAGAAGAGGATTACAAGGCACTGATCGATATCATGGATCGGGCCAGAAAAATGGTTGTTTCGAAGGAAGACGGAAGAATGAAAAAAGCGGCTCAAGAAACGTAAAGAAACGCCTGAAATGAACCGGCCCTATAGTAAGAATAGGCCGGTTGTTTTTATTTCTATGCAGACTCTCCCGGTGTCATTTCATGATCCATATCAGGATGCCAGATGAGCGGGTTTTCCCCTTTGTCCCGCGCCATATCATACTTAACAGTTTTAAAGTTCATTTTGTTCCAAAATTCCGCTGATTTCATTCTCGGATTTGTCCGGATCGGCATTTTGAATGATTTTGCAAATTCAACCAAGGCTCTCCCGTATCCCCTGTTCTGGTAGCCCGGAAGAACCTCAAGCTTCCACAGCTCCAAATAATCCTGGCGGTTGTCAAAATAGGGATTCGATTTGCCGTTAACTTGATACAGACTCATTCGTGCTACAAGTTTATCGCCAAAATAAATCCCGTAAAAAGGCGAGGTGCTGTCATTTTCAATAATATTATCCTGAAGTTCTTCAAGCATTGAAAGCTCCTGAATGCCGTATTCTTTGAATTTCTTGAATTCTTCCAGCGTTTTATAGTTGATAAGCAGACGTTCTACCTTTGTCAAACAAATCTCCCCCTTTGTTGTTTCTACATATATTGTAAACGCTTTATTTAAAAAATCCAAATATTTAAACTTTAATTTTAAGCACATGGGATCTTTGAGAAGTAATTTCTTCTTACTTCTGCTATGATAATACGTAAATGCTAAATTGGGTGTGACATCATGAAAATTGGAATTATCGGCGGAGGCTCCGTCGGTCTTTTATGCGCCTATTATTTGTCACTTTATCACGACGTGACTGTTGTGACGAGGCGGCAAGAACAGGCTGCGGCCATTCAGTCTGAAGGAATCCGGCTTTATAAAGGCGGGGAGGAATTCAGGGCTGATTGCAGTGCGGACACGAGTATCAATTCGGACTTTGACCTGCTTGTCGTGACAGTGAAGCAGCATCAGCTTCAATCTGTTTTTTCGTCGCTTGAACGAATCGGGAAGACGAATATATTATTTTTGCAAAACGGCATGGGGCATATCCACGACCTAAAAGACTGGCACGTTGGCCATTCCATTTATGTTGGAATCGTTGAGCACGGAGCTGTAAGAAAATCGGATACAGCTGTTGATCATACAGGCCTAGGTGCGATAAAATGGAGCGCGTTCGACGATGCTGAACCAGACCGGCTGAACATCTTGTTTCAGCATAACCATTCGGACTTTCCGATTTATTATGAGACGGATTGGTACCGTCTGCTGACGGGCAAGCTGATTGTAAATGCGTGTATTAATCCTTTAACTGCGTTATTGCAGGTGAAAAATGGAGAACTGCTGACAACGCCAGCTTATCTGGCTTTTATGAAGCTGGTATTTCAGGAGGCATGCCGCATTTTAAAACTTGAAAATGAAGAAAAGGCTTGGGAGCGGGTTCAGGCTGTTTGTGGACAAACGAAAGAGAATCGTTCATCAATGCTGGTTGACGTCATTGGAGGCCGGCAGACGGAAGCTGACGCCATTATCGGATACTTATTGAAGGAAGCAAGTCTTCAAGGTCTTGATGCCGTCCACCTAGAGTTTTTATATGGCAGCATCAAAGCATTGGAGCGAAATACAAACAAAGTCTTTTGAGCTTTTTCGGTAACATGCTATACTCATTTCGGATCACTAACTATTTATTGGAGAAAGGAAGTTCTAGAAGATGCAGCTAACTGAACTTTCCATCAAAAATCAGAATGTGTTTGTACAGCACTATATAGATGGCAAAGAAGAAATGTCTTCTTTTTTTGATTACAGTATTCATCATAAGGACATGTGGCGCGAAAGACTGGAAGACTTATCTTCCCGGTTTTTCGCAAGAGAGGAATTGGCGGCGTACTTAACCTCTTACCATAATAAATTCGGTTCAAGTGCGATGCAGTCTGCTATTGAGAAGCTGAAGGACCCGTCAAGTGCCGCTGTAGTCGGCGGACAGCAGGCAGGACTTTTAACAGGACCGCTTTACACCATACATAAAATCATTTCAATCATTGTTTTAGCAAAGCAACAAGAAAAGGAACTGCAAGTGCCTGTCATACCAATCTTCTGGGTGGCTGGAGAAGACCACGATTTGGATGAGATTAATTTTGTTCACACATCTGAAGAGAATGGGCCTGTGAAAAAAAAGCTGCCTCAGTCTTATTGGAAGAAATCATCAGCAGCGAGTACATCGCTTGATCAGGAAAAGTGTGCCGCGTGGATAGATGATGTTTTTGCCGCTTTTGAAGAAACAGACCATACGAATACACTTCTCGACAATGTGAAACGATGTTTAAGGGAATCTGTTACGTTTACTGACTTCTTTGAGCTGCTGATCGCGGATTTGTTCCAAGAAGAGGGCTTAGTTTTATTAAATTCTGGAGATCCGGGGATTAAAAAGCTGGAAACGGCCATGTTCCAAAAGATTCTTCGAGAAAATGATGAACTCGCCCGCGCTGTATCAGATCAGCAGGCCTTCATGCGTCAAGCAGGCTACAAACCGATTATCGAGTCCGGAAAAGAGCAGGCGAATCTGTTTTATGAATACGAAGAAGAGCGTTTTTTAATTGAAAAAGACAACGGCCGATTTGTCATCAAAGAGCTTGATCTAGGATGGACGATGGATGAACTTCATACACATATGGAAGAACATCCAGAGCGTTTCAGCAACAATGTTGTAACGAGACCGTTAATGCAGGAATTTCTCATTCCGACTTTAGCATTTATTGCAGGGCCTGGAGAAATCAATTATTGGGGCGAGCTCAAACAGGCTTTTGCGGTGATGGGCTTTAAAATGCCTCCTGTCATGCCAAGGCTGAACATTACGATACTTGAGCGGCATATTGAGAAAAAACTGGTTGAACGGAATATCTCATTACAAGACGCGATTGAGCGCGGAACGGAGAATCAAAGAGAGACATACTTCGAGCGCCAGATTCCGGAAGAGTTTACGGCGGTGATGGATCAGGCGAAAAGCCAAATTGAAGCGATTCACAAAACGGTCCGGCAGGAGGCGTTAAAGGTTGATCAAAGCATGGAACCTTTACTCCTGAAAAATGCCGCTTTTATTCAGGATCAGCTTCAATTCTTAGAGCGCACAGTGACGAAGCGAATTGAAGAAAAAGAAGGCTACGTTTTGAAGGATTATGAAAGAATTCAAAATAGCATTAAGCCGCTTCTTGCGCCGCAAGAACGGATTTGGAATATCATGTATTATTTGAACAGGTATGGTCCAAAATTCTTCACGACATTCAAGAATCTGCCATTTTCTTTTCAAAATCAACATCAAGTTGTCAAACTTTGAAATAAAGTTTTAAAGAACCCTGAATAGTTCAGGGTTTTTTTTTATGGGTAAACAGTGTAAAATGAAGTTGTGGAGCGAAGTGGTGAATAGTGGTGAGTTAAGGAGAGAAAGTGGGGCAAGAGATCATGTTTATGGGTGAATATCAGCATACCATCGATGCGAAAGGCCGCATGATCGTACCCGCTAAATTCAGAGAAGGCCTAGGTGAGCAATTTGTGCTGACTAGAGGACTTGACCAATGTCTCTTCGGCTACCCTATGCACGAATGGAAACAAATTGAAGAAAAACTAAAAGCTCTTCCTCTCACAAAGAAAGATGCCCGCGCGTTTACCCGTTTCTTCTTTTCAGGGGCGACTGAATGCGAGCTGGACAAGCAAGGCAGGGTAAATATCGCATCATCTCTATTGAATTACGCCAAACTGGAAAAAGAATGTGTTGTTATCGGGGTTTCTAATCGAATTGAATTGTGGAGTAAAGTAATTTGGGAACAATACACAGAAGAGCAAGAAGATTCATTTGCTGAAATTGCTGAAAACATGATTGGGTTTGATATATAATGATTCTTCGTGTATAACACTCTAAAAACAATTTCAATTCATCCTGATAAAAGGTGGGACCAACACAATATGTTTCAACACAAGACAGTACTTCTTCGTGAAACCGTAGACGGACTTAATATTAAACCAGACGGTACATATGTAGACTGCACACTCGGCGGAGCTGGGCATAGTACATACTTATTGCAGCAGTTATCCGAGAAGGGGCGTTTAATCGCTTTTGACCAAGATGATACGGCATTACAGCATGCTAAAGAAGTGTTGTCCGATTATAAAGGACAGCTCATTCTGATTAAAAGCAATTTCAGGTATTTAAAAGAATGTTTGAATGAACAAGGCATTACAGAAGTAGACGGTATTTTATTTGATTTAGGGGTGTCCTCTCCGCAGCTGGATACACCTGAGCGCGGATTCAGTTACCATCATGACGCACCGTTGGACATGAGGATGGACCAGTCGGCTACGCTTTCGGCGAAAGAAGTCGTTAATGAGTGGCGCTATGAGGATCTCGTCCGTATTTTCTTTAAATACGGAGAAGAGAAGTTCAGTAAACAGATCGCCAGAAAAATTGAGGAGGCAAGAATGAAGTCTCCTATTCAAACTACGGGCCAACTGGTCGATCTAATAAAAGACGCGATTCCCGCTCCAGCGAGAAGGAGCGGCGGACATCCCGCTAAACGCGTGTTTCAGGCAATCAGAATTGCCGTAAACGATGAACTTAGGGTGTTTGAAGAAGCTTTGGAGCAGGCAATTGAGGTTCTGAAGCCAGGGGGCAGGGTATCGGTCATTACCTTCCACTCGCTAGAAGACAGAATTTGCAAAACCACTTTTAAAGAAAAGTCGTCGCTTCCGGAACTTCCTCCGGGGCTTCCTGTTATACCGGAAGAGTTTGAACCGGAGCTGAAGCTCATCACACGAAAACCGATTACGGCATCTCAAGAAGAGCTTGAAGAGAACAACCGGGCTCGTTCTGCCAAGCTTCGGATTGCTGAAAAAAGAAAATAACGAAACGCGAACGCAAAATTAAAAGGAGGTCATCAGCCTATGAGCAATTTAGCTTACCAACCAGAGAAACAGCAGCGTCATGCGATCAGTCCTGAGAAAAAAGTGATTGTCAAGAAAAGGGCTTCCATTACTCTCGGAGAAAAAGTGCTTCTTGTCCTCTTTGCTGCGGCGGTGCTCAGCGTATCGCTTTTGATCGTATCGAAGGCGTATGCGGCATATCAAACCAATATTGAGGTGCAAAAGCTTGAGGAGCAAATTTCATCCGAAAATAAGCAAATTGGTGACCTCGAAAAAAGCGTTGCTGATTTAAGCAAACCGCAGCGCATTATGGACATTGCGAAAAAGAACGGCTTGAATTTAAAAGATAAAAAAGTGAAAAACATACAGGAATGATTCAAATGCCAAAAAAGAATAAATTTATGAATAGAGGAGCAGCGATTCTAAGTATTTGTTTCGCTCTCTTTTTCTTTGTCATCCTGGGGAGAATGGCATATATTCAAATAACCGGAAAAGCGAACGGCGAAGTGCTTGCGACAAAAGCGACAGAGCAGCATGAAAAGAAACGGACCATCGAAGCGAGCCGCGGCTCGATTTTAGACCGAAAAGGAAAAGTCATAGCAGAGGACACAGCGACGTATAAATTGATTGCGATTCTCGATAAAAAAATGACCACTGATGTCAAGCATCCTCAGCATGTTGTAAACAAAGAAAAAACGGCGGAAGCATTGTCTAAAGTGATAAACTTGGACAAGGCCGACATCCTTGATATCTTAAATAAAGATGCAAAACAAGTCGAGTTTGGCTCAGCTGGCCGGGATATTACGTATTCACAAAAGCAAAAAATTGAAAAAATGAAACTCCCGGGCATTTCATTTTTGCGGGATACAAAACGCTACTATCCAAATGGTATTTTCGCATCCAATTTAATCGGCTATGCCGAGGTTGATCAAGACACAAATGAAATTTCCGGCGCGATGGGGTTAGAAAAAGTGCTGGATAAGTATTTGAAGGAGCGCGACGGATATGTGACATATGAAAGCGACAAATCCGGCTGGGAGCTCCCGAACAGCAAAAATAAAATTACAGCGCCAAAAAATGGTGACAATGTATATTTAACCATTGACCAGAAAATTCAAACCTTTTTAGAAGACAGCATGACAAAAGTAGCGCAAAAGTATAATCCGAAAAAAATCATGGCCGCAGTTGTCGATCCGAAAACGGGCAAAGTCCTTGCTATGGGACAGCGCCCAAGCTTTGATCCGAACAAGCGCGATGTGACAAACTACTATAATGATTTGATTTCATATGCGTATGAGCCCGGATCAACGATGAAGATCTTTACACTCGCTGCTGCGATGCAGGAAAACGTGTTTAATGCGAACGAACAATATAAGTCAGGGACATTTGAAGTTGGCGGAGCACCTGTTAAGGATCACAATAACGGTGTAGGCTGGGGTCCGACAACATATCGTGACGGCGTCCTAAGATCGTCGAATGTCGCTTTTGCGAAACTTGCGAAAGAAAAGCTGGGATATGACCGCCTCAATCAATATTTGCACAAATTCAATTTTTACCAGAAAACAGGTATTGATTTGCCAGGAGAAGTCTCCAGTAAAATCAACTTTAAATATGAATTTGATAAGGCGTCAACTGCATACGGCCAAGCGTCTGCGGTCACACCAATTCAGCAGCTTCAGGCCGCGACGGCAATTGCGAATGACGGCAAAATGATGAAACCTTATGTCATTGACCATATCGTTGACCCAGATAAAGATAAAACTATTTATCAAAATAAGCCGGAATCAGCCGGAACCCCAATTTCTGCAAGCACAGCGAAAAAGGTGCGGGATATATTGGGAGAAGTCGTTACATCGAAGATCGGAACAGGGCAAGCTTATAAAATCGAAGGTTTTGATGTTGCCGGGAAAACAGGTACTGCGCAAATAGCCGGTAAAGGCGGATATTTAGACGGCACAGATAACTATATTTTTTCGTTTATGGGTATGGCTCCAAAAGATAATCCTGAGCTATTAATTTATGTTGCTGTACAGCAGCCGCAGCTAAAAGCAGGTCAGAGCAGTTCAGAACCAGTATCTGAAATCTTCAACCCAACAATGAAAAACAGCCTGCACTATCTGAATATTGAACCAACTGAAAAATCTGACTCAGATAAGGAAGAAACAAAAGCGCAGACAATGCCTGATTTAACAGATCAAACGGTAGCTGCTGCTCAAAAGAAAGCAAAAGAGGAGAATCTCACACCAATTGTCATTGGCAGTGATGTCGCTGTAAAAGAACAGTATCCGAAAGCGGATGAGGAAGTTCTCACCAATCAAAAGGTCTTCCTGAAAACGGGCGGCAAAATCAAAATGCCTGATATGACTGGCTGGTCGAGAAGAGAGGTTCTTCAGTACGGTGAGCTCGCGGGAATTCATATTGAAGTAAACGGGCAAGGCTACGCTGTCAGCCAAAGTGTTAAGAAAGACAAAGAAATCAAAGACAAAACCGTAATCAAGGTTAAGTTTAAAAATCCTGATTAAAAAGAAAGCTTGCGTTATGCAGGCTTTCTTTTTTTATGCCTTCAGAGGAGCATCGTTCTACCTGTCCAATTTCAGGCATAAAATGAAACAAGCCTAAATAAGGAGTGAACGGTCTCTTGCGCGTCTCGAATGTAACGGTTAGAAAACGTTTATTATTTGTTTTGCTTTTTGGCGTGATCGTGTTTCTGATCATTGATACAAGGCTGGGGTATGTTCAGTTTGTGATGGGCGAAAAACTGACTTCGCTGGCGAAAGATTCCTGGAGCCGGAACTTGCCGTTTGAGCCGGAGAGAGGCGAGATACTGGATCGGAATGGTGTGAAGCTCGCAACAAACAAAAGTGCGCCGACCGTATTCGTCGTGCCGCGCCAAGTTCAGAATCCGATGAAAACGAGCAAGCAGCTTGCGGCGGTGCTCAATATGTCAGAAGAAAAAGTATATAAACATGTGACAAAAAAAGCGTCAATCGAAAAGATCACTCCTGAAGGGAGAAAAATTTCAAATGAGAAGGCGAAAGAAATCAAAGCGCTTGATTTAAAAGGTGTGTATGTTGCGGAGGACAGTATCCGTCATTACCCGTTCGGCAGCTTTTTATCTCATGTGCTTGGATTTGCAGGAATTGACAACCAAGGGCTCCTTGGACTTGAAGCCTATTACGACGATGATTTAAAAGGGGAAAAAGGTTCTGTTAAGTTTTATACAGATGCCAAGGGTAAAAAAATGCCTGATGAAGCGGATGACTATACGCCGCCTAAGGATGGGCTTGATATGAAGCTGACGGTTGATTCAAAGGTCCAGACGATAATGGAAAGAGAGCTTGATAACGCTGAGGCCAAATATCATCCGGACGGCATGATTGCCGTAGCCATGAATCCGAAAAACGGAGAAATTTTGGGGATGTCTAGCAGGCCTGACTTCGACCCTGCTGATTACCAATCTGTTGATCCGTCCGTCTACAATCGAAATCTGCCAGTATGGAGCACGTATGAACCGGGATCTACCTTTAAAATTATTACACTTGCAGCAGCCCTTGAAGAGCAAAAAGTAAATTTGAAACGGGATCAATTTTATGATAAAGGGCATGCGGAAGTGGACGGAGCGAGACTGCGGTGCTGGAAAAGAGGCGGGCACGGGCTGCAGACGTATCTGGAAGTTGTGCAGAACTCCTGCAACCCGGGGTTTGTTGAATTAGGCGAGCGCTTAGGAAAGGAAAAGCTTTTCAAATATATCAAAGACTTTGGTTTTGGACAAAAAACGGGGATTGATCTCCAAGGCGAGGGAACAGGCATCTTATTCCCGCTTGAGAGAGTGGGCCCGGTGGAGCAAGCAACTACGGCTTTCGGACAGGGAGTATCCGTCACGCCGATTCAGCAGGTTGCAGCAGTATCCGCCGCTGTAAACGGAGGAACCCTCTACACACCTTATATTGCAAAGGAATGGATCGATCCTGTTACGAAGAAAACGGTCAAAAAACAATCACCAATCGCAAAGAAACAAGTCATTTCTGAGGAAACATCCAAACAAATCCGCTATGCTCTAGAAAGCGTCGTCGCAGAAGGAACCGGCCGCAATGCATTTGTAGAAGGATATCGTGTCGGAGGAAAAACGGGAACTGCACAAAAGGTTAAAGATGGAAAATACCTTGAAAACAACCATATTGTATCATTTATCGGTTTCGCGCCAGCTGATGATCCGAGTCTAGTCGTCTACGTTGCGGTGGATAACCCGAAAGGCACGATTCAATTTGGGGGAACGGTTGCAGCGCCTATTGTCGGAAATATTATGAGAGACAGTCTGCCGGAACTTGGTGTGAAGCCCCGGAAAAATCAAATCGAGAAAAAATACCAATGGAACGACACAAAAACAATAGAAGTTCCGAATGTTGTAGGGATGTCTGTCTCAGATCTTGAGTCACTATTGGTGAATCTCAATGTGGATGCTTCCGGGAAAGGGAGCAAAATCGTTAAACAATCGCCAGCTGCCGGAACGAAAGTAAAAGAAGGCTCAAAGATACGCGTGTATTTGACTGAAGAAGATGAAAAGGAGGCAGCCGATTGATTCGGACTGCCTATTCTTTTATTGCAGAAAAAATGCTGATATCTTTCAAGATTAGCTGGATGTATCCTTTTATTTACGCTAAAATATGAACTGTATGCTTAAAATCATTACCACATCATTTGATGTGACTTCAATGATAAAAAGAACGAATTAGAATGTTGAGAGGTTTGATACGATGAAACTTACAAAGCTGCTTACATACTTAACAACCGAACCTTCTGTAAACGACTCACAAGACCCTGAAATAACTTCAATTGAGATGGACTCCAGAGAAGTAAAGAAAGGGAGTCTTTTTGTATGTGTAAAAGGGTATACGGTGGATGGCCACGATTTTGCGCAAAAAGCAGTAGAAAACGGCGCAGCGGCTATTGTGGCAGAAAGAGAGGTCGATGTGAATGTTCCTGTTATTATTGTCAGGCAGTCACTTCGCGCGCTCAGCGTTTTGTCTGATGCGTTTTACGGACAGCCGACGAAGAAGCTTCAGCTGATTGGCATAACAGGGACAAACGGCAAAACATCAACGACCCACATGGTCGATGAGATTCTGAAAAAAGCGGGAAAACGCACAGGCTTGATCGGTACAATGTACATGAAAATCGGAGACGAAACACTTCCTGTTAAAAACACGACTCCGGAAAGCGTCACGCTGCAGAAAACGTTTAAGAAAATGAATGACAAGCACGTTGACACTGCAATCATGGAGGTTTCTTCCCATGCTTTGTCTTTAGGGCGCGTCCATGGCTGTGATTATGATATTGCCGTGTTTACGAATTTAACACAGGACCATCTGGACTATCATAAAACGATGGATGAGTACCGGCATGCAAAAAGCTTGCTCTTTTCCCAACTTGGCGGGGCTTTCAACCACGAACATCCAAAGCGTGCCGTCCTGAATGCTGACGATGAGGCGAGCGCTTATTTTGAAAAGGTAACAGCTGCGCATATCTCTACATACGGAATTAAAAACGATGCTGATGTGATGGCGAAGAACATCAGTATCACTGCACAGGGCACAAGCTTTGATCTCGTGACAAACAAAGGCACGAAGCACATCACGATGTCTCTCGTCGGACAATTTAATGTGTATAACGTGCTGGCCGCTGTTGCGACATGTATTGCAGCAGGCATACCGTTTGAAATCATCACTGAGGCTGTTGAAGAATTGCATGGTGTAAGAGGCCGTTTTGAATTGGTCAATCAGCAGCAGGAGTTTCCTGTCATTGTAGACTACGCGCACACACCGGACAGCCTTGAAAATGTGCTGGAGACATGCAGAGATATGACGGAAGGAAAGCTATTTGTCGTTGTCGGCTGCGGAGGAGACAGAGATAAGACGAAGCGCCCGAAAATGGCTAAAATTGCTGTGGAGCTGGCTGACGAGCCGATTTTCACGTCAGATAACCCGAGAAGCGAAGATCCTCGCGCGATTTTAAGAGATATGGAAGCCGGAGTAGAGAGCGCATACTATCACAGTATTGCAAACCGCGAGCAGGCGATCTTTTTCGCAATTGCCAATGCCAAAAAAGGCGACGTTGTCCTCATTGCCGGAAAAGGACATGAAACCTATCAGCAGATCGGAAATGAAACTTTCGATTTTGATGATGCTGAAGTAGCGGCGAGAGCCATTGTTGAACTCAATAAGAATAAGACGAATTCATAGGAAAGAGATGTTACTGAATAATGGAGCTTGAAAAGATTTTTCATATGGAAAAAAATCATGAATATGATAACTACGTATGTCGTTTGAAAGAAACAGGAGGAGAAAAGGACAATGCTTGAGCAAGTCATTCTGTTTACAATTTTAATGGGGTTTTTAATTAGTGTTCTGCTCTCTCCGATTCTTATTCCGTTTTTAAGAAGATTAAAATTCGGCCAGAGTATTAGAGAAGAAGGACCGAAATCACATCAGAAAAAATCAGGGACACCGACAATGGGCGGGGTCATGATCATACTTTCTATCATAGTGACAACAATTGTGATGACACAGAAGTTTTCAGAAATAAGCCCCGAAATGGTGCTGCTTCTGTTTGTTACGCTAGGCTACGGTTTGCTTGGCTTTTTAGATGATTACATCAAGGTTGTCATGAAGCGCAATCTTGGGTTGACATCAAAGCAAAAGCTGATCGGACAAATTATTATTGCAGTTGTATTTTACGCCGTGTATCATTATTACAATTTTGCGACTGATATTCGCATTCCTGGAACTGACTTATCATTTGATCTTGGCTGGGCTTACTTTATCCTTGTGCTCTTTATGCTAGTCGGCGGATCAAACGCAGTTAACCTGACTGACGGCCTTGACGGGTTATTATCCGGTACTGCGGCGATTGCCTTTGGCGCCTTTGCCATTTTGGCATGGAATCAGTCTCAATATGACGTAGCGATTTTCTCAGTTGCCGTTGTCGGTGCAGTTCTGGGCTTCCTTGTATTTAATGCTCATCCGGCCAAAGTTTTTATGGGAGATACGGGATCGCTTGCATTGGGAGGAGCCATTGTTACCATTGCCATTTTAACGAAATTAGAGATCCTGCTGGTTATCATCGGCGGTGTATTCGTTATCGAGACATTATCTGTTATTTTGCAGGTCATCAGCTTTAAAACGACAGGTAAACGAATCTTTAAAATGAGTCCGCTTCATCACCATTATGAGCTTGTCGGCTGGTCTGAATGGAGAGTAGTCGTGACGTTTTGGGCTGCGGGACTTTTGCTTGCCGTTTTAGGAATTTACATCGAGGTGTGGTTATAAGTGGAAAATGATCAATTTTTACAGAAACAGCATTTTTTAATCCTTGGGCTTGCGAAAAGCGGATATGCGGCGGCCTCCATTCTTCATGAAAAAGGCATTTATGTTGCAGTCAATGATCAAAAGCCTTTTGAAGAAAATGAACCGGCACAAAAGCTTTCTGAAAAAGGAATCGAAGTTGTTTGCGGAGAGCATCCAGTTTCTCTGTTCGATCAGCATCAAATCACGATTCTGATCAAAAACCCGGGAATTCCTTATGAAAATATTATGGTTCAGGAAGCGGAGAAACGAGGCATTCCGGTTTGGACGGAAATTGAGCTCGCTTACTACCTGACCAGCGCCAAGTTTATCGGGATTACCGGATCGAACGGTAAAACGACCACGACAACGCTAATTTACGAAATGCTCAAAGCAGACTCGCAAAAAGCACTGATTGCCGGAAACATCGGCACAGTCGCAAGTGAGGTTGCCTATCATGCTGATGGAGATGAATGGATCGTTACTGAACTGTCTTCGTTTCAGCTGATGGGAACACACGCTTTCAGACCGGAAATCAGCCTGATTTTAAATGTATTTGACGCCCATCTGGATTATCACCATACGCGCGAAAACTATGAAAAAGCGAAACAGAAAGTATACCTTCATCAGACTGCTTCAGATAAAGCCATTGTCAACCAGGATGATGAAACCGTCGTGCGTCTTGCTGAAGCCGGAAAAGCCGAAATCGTCCCGTTTTCAGGCAGCAAAACGCTTGAACAGGGCGCATATGTAAAAGACAGTATGATTATGTTTAACGGCGAAGCCATTCTTCCTCTGGAAGAGGTTGTACTGCCCGGTGCTCATAACCTGGAGAACATTTTAGCAGCTATTGCAGTTGTGAAAACGGCAGGAGCTTCCAATGAGGCGGTTAAAAAGGTGCTGACAAGCTTTACTGGTGTGAAGCACCGCCTCCAATATGTCACAACTGTGAATGGCCGCAAATTTTATAACGACAGTAAAGCAACAAACATTCTGGCGACAAGCAAGGCGCTTTCAGCTTTTGATAAGCCGGTCATTCTGCTTGCGGGCGGACTGGATCGCGGAAATGGTTTTGATGACTTGAAACCTTATATGAAGCATGTCAAAGCAGTGCTTACATTTGGCCAGACGGCGCCAAAACTTGAGAAACTCGGCAATGAACTGGGAATACAACATGTCAAACGTGTCGATAATGTTGAACAAGCAGTATCTGCGGCGTTTGCGCTCTCAAATGAAGGAGATGTCATCCTGCTGTCACCCGCGTGTGCGAGCTGGGATCAATTCAAAACATTTGAAGAACGCGGTGACATGTTTATAGATGCCGTGCATATGCTTAAGTAAGGGCTTGTCTTGAAGTAAATCGGCAGCCCTAATGACTTTAAGCTTGGGGTGTCGATTGCTTTGACTACTAAAAAAACATCGCCTGATTTGTTATTGGTCATCATTACGTTATTATTATTAACAATCGGATTAATTATGGTGTACAGTGCGAGTGCGGTATGGGCGGATTATAAATTTGACGACTCATTCTTTTTCGCGAAACGGCAGCTTTTGTTTGCGGGAATCGGCGTCATTGCTATGTTTTTTATCATGAATGTCGATTATTGGACTTGGAGGACATGGTCCAAATTGCTAATGGTTATCTGCTTTTTCCTTCTGGTGCTTGTTTTGATACCGGGCGTCGGAATGGTGCGGAACGGTTCAAGAAGCTGGATCGGAGTCGGAGCATTCAGCATACAGCCTTCAGAGTTTATGAAGCTTGCGATGATTGCATTCCTTGCTAAATTTCTCTCTGAAAAACAAAAAAACATCACATCGTTCAGACGGGGGTTCGTCCCCGCACTTGGCATCGTGTTTTCAGCATTTTTGATTATCATGTGCCAGCCTGACCTCGGAACGGGGACAGTAATGGTCGGAACTTGTATTGTCATGATTTTTGTAGCCGGCGCGCGGATCGCCCATTTCGTCTTTCTCGGGCTGATCGGCCTCAGCGGATTTGTCGGGCTCGTACTATCGGCTCCATATCGAATTAAACGGATTACCTCATACTTAAATCCATGGGAAGATCCGCTCGGAAGCGGATTTCAGATCATTCAATCGCTTTATGCAGTGGGGCCCGGCGGGTTGTTCGGAATGGGGCTCGGACAAAGCAGACAGAAGTTCTTTTATCTGCCTGAGCCGCAAACAGACTTTATTTTCGCCATCTTGTCAGAGGAGCTGGGCTTTATCGGGGGAACACTTATTTTGCTCCTCTTCAGCGTCCTGCTGTGGAGAGGAATCAGAATTGCGCTTGGTGCCCCTGATCTGTACGGAAGCTTTGTCGCAGTCGGCATTATTTCAATGATTGCCATTCAAGTCATGATAAATATCGGCGTAGTCACGGGCCTGATTCCTGTAACAGGCATCACGCTCCCGTTTCTGAGCTACGGAGGCTCTTCATTGACTCTAATGCTGATGGCAGTTGGTGTGCTGCTGAATGTAAGCCGCTACTCGAGGTATTAACGAATGTATGTCCATGCTTCCTGTCTAACATGAAGCTTGGAAACAATTGATGCGATAACCCTGTCCAACAAAACAGGGTTATCGTTATGTTATAGAGAAACTTAGACTGGGGGAAAAGAAATGCGAATTGCAATAAGCGGAGGCGGTACAGGGGGACATATTTATCCTGCGCTTGCTTTTATTAAAGAAGTGCAAAGACGTCATCCTAATGTGGAATTTTTATATATCGGAACAGAAAACGGGCTGGAGAAAAAAATTGTTGAGCGGGAGAATATACCGTTTCGTTCAATTGAAATTACAGGATTTAAAAGAAAATTGTCATTTGAAAATGTCAAGACTGTGATGCGTTTTCTGAAGGGCGTCAAAAAGAGTAAATCGTATTTAGCGGAATTTAAGCCCGATGCCGTAATTGGAACGGGCGGTTATGTATGCGGGCCGGTTGTTTATGCCGCTGCGAAAATGGGAATTCCGACTATTGTCCATGAACAAAACAGCCTGCCGGGCATCACGAATAAGTTTCTTTCAAAATATGTTAATAAAGTAGCGATTTGTTTTGAAGAAGCGAAATCACATTTTCCTAGCGAGAAAGTTGTATTTACGGGAAACCCGAGAGCCTCTGAAGTCGTCTCAATAAAGACGGGACGATCAATGGCTGAATTTGGGCTTTCTGAAGACAAAAAAACGGTCTTAATTTTCGGCGGAAGCCGAGGCGCTGCACCGATTAACCGCGCTGTCATTGACATGCAGGATGCGCTGAAAACAAGAGACTATCAAGTGCTGTATATCACCGGTGAAGTTCACTATGAAAAAGTAATGAATGAGCTGAAAAGCAAGGGCGCCGCTGATAATATGGTCACAAAGCCGTTTCTTCATCAAATGCCTGAGTATTTAAAGGCCATTGATGTCATTGTGGCCAGAGCCGGTGCGACAACGATTGCCGAAATTACTGCTCTCGGAATCCCAAGTGTTCTGATCCCAAGTCCATATGTGACAGCGAATCACCAGGAGGTCAATGCGAGATCTCTTGGCCAGCATGATGCGGCGATTGTACTGAAAGAAACAGAGCTCAGCGGGGAGAAGCTGATTGAAGCGCTAGACCGGATTGTACTGAATGAGCAAACGTTAAAGGAAATGAGCGAACGAACAAAGTCACTCGGTGTTCCTGACGCGGCTGCCCGTTTATACAGCGTACTCGAGGAATTAAAAAAATAGTAGAAAAGCAAATGGAATGCGGAGGTTTACGATGGAGAAAGTGATACAGGAATTAAAAGAACGCGAAGTCGGCAAGGTTCTTGCAAATGAACCGCTCGCGAATCATACAACGATGAAAATCGGCGGACCTGCGGATGTATTGGTCATTCCAAGCAGTGTAGATGCTGTTAAAGACATCATGGACGTGATTAAAAAATATGATGTGAAGTGGACAGTCATCGGCCGCGGATCAAATCTTCTTGTTTTAGATGAAGGAATTAGAGGCGTAGTGATCAAGCTGGGTGCGGGTCTTGACCATTTGGAGCTTGAAGGGGAGCAAGTAACAGTCGGAGGCGGTTATTCAGTGGTCCGCCTTGCTACATCATTGAGCAAAAAAGGCCTGTCCGGTTTGGAATTTGCTGCCGGCATTCCAGGATCAGTCGGCGGAGCGGTTTATATGAATGCCGGCGCTCACGGTTCTGATATGAGCGAGATCCTCGTCAAAGCGCATATTTTGTTTGAAGACGGAACGATTGAGTGGCTGACAAATGAGCAGATGGATTTCAGCTACAGGACATCTGTACTGCAAAAGAAACGCCCGGGCGTTTGCCTTGAAGCTGTTTTGCAGCTGGAGCAGAAGGATAAGGAATCAATCGTTCAGCGAATGCAAAGCAATAAAGACTATAGAAAAAATACACAGCCGTATTCAAGTCCTTGTGCGGGAAGCATATTCAGAAATCCGCTTCCCAATCATGCCGGGAACCTTGTAGAAAAAGCAGGCTTGAAAGGATATCAAATCGGCGGTGCAAAGATATCGGAGATGCACGGAAACTTCATCGTCAATGCGGGGGGAGCATCAGCAAAAGATGTGCTTGATCTCATTGACCATGTGAAAAAGACAATCCGTGAAAAATACGAGATTGATATGCACACAGAGGTTGAAATCATCGGCGGAAATCGCTGATTCAAGTTCTGACTGAAGCTGTTCATATGATATACTGTAAGCAAACGACAAACGGCATCATAGTATGCCGTTTGTTTTGGAATAGACAGACTTTTAACAGCTGTTTCATTTGAATGAGGTGAACAGGCAATGAACCCGGGTCATGACCGAGAAAAAATCGTTAACATTGAAGAGCGGATCCCTAAAATTAAAGAGCAGAGGAAACAAAAGGCAAACCGCCGTCTCATTTCATTTATTATGCTCTTTTTTATTATGGTGCTGATCATTGTGTACCTGCAAACACCAATCAGTAAAGTATCAACAATCTCTGTTACAGGGAATGAAAATGTATCAAAAAAGGAAATTATCGACCTTTCCGATATTAACAGCGGAGATACTGAGTTTTGGAGTTTGGACAAGCAAAAAACAGAAAAGAAGATTCAGCAAAATAAATTAGTGAAAAAAGCGGAGATCAGCAAATCGCTTCCTAATAAAATCAACATTGCAATCGAAGAATATAAAGCGATTGCTTATTTAGAAAAAGACGATGTGTACTATGAAGTGCTTGAAAACGGCTCAGTTCTGCCAAACGAAGTAACGCCGGATGATGCCGGACCGATTTTAGTGAATTGGACAAACGCGAAGAAGCGGTCTCAAATGGCCAAGCAGCTCGATGCGTTGTCAAATTCGTTAAAACAGTCGATTTCAGAGATTTATTATACGCCTGTAAAAATGGATGAAAACCGTATTAAGTTGTACATGAACGACGGTTATGTTGTCACTGCATCTATTAAAACGTTTGCAGACCGAATGAAGACGTATCCTTCTATCATTTCTCAGCTAAGCAGCAATAAAAAAGGAATCATTCATTTAGAAGTTGCCACCTATTTTGAAGAGTTTGGGAAAAACGATAAAGCTGCTAAAAAGGAAGATGAAAATTGAGGGGCAAATCAGCAGTCCTTCTTTCCTTGATTATGCTTATCGCAGGCTTTTTGATTTCATTTTCTTTTCAAATGACAAAAGAAAACAACAAAAGCGCGGCTGAGACGGAAGAGTGGAAAAAAGAATATGCGCTGAGAGATGAACTTCTGAAACAAGAGAAAGAAAATAAGAAGCTTGAAAAAGAATTATATCAAAAGCAAAACAAAGTCCGCCAGGCGGAAAATAAGCTGAAGAAAGAGAAGTCGGAATACTATAATGTCCTCGAAGATACAGAAAAATACAGGATGTATATTGGGGAAGTCGGTGTGCAGGGAGAAGGCGTTGAGGTGACATTGGAAGATGCGTCATACATACCGGAAGGGGAGAATGTGAATAGTTACATCGTTCACGAAAGCCATATCTTCCAAGTAGTAAACGAACTGTATATCTCAGGAGCGGCAGCTGTCGCCGTTAATGGACAGCGTTTGACGCATGATTCGTATATCAAATGCAATGGTCCTGTGGTAACGGTAGACGGGGTGCAGCATCCCGCTCCGTTTACGGTATCCGCTATTGGAGATCCAGATGTCCTGCTGCCCTCGTTAAATATCGCAGGAGGCCTAATTGATCAGCTGTCAATGGATCATATTTCTGTGTCGGCAGAAAAAGAGAAAAACGTACAAATGAAACCGATTCTGAAAACGAAGGAATGACTGAAAAAGCGGGTGAAATAGATTGAAAATAAAGCGTTCCTTCATAAGCATCAGTGTGCTTATGGTCATCTTCGGCCTGATGATATCTGTTCAGTTTAATTCGTTAAAGCACCCCAAAGTCCGGGATACAAGAGATATGTGGGATATTAGGGAAGAGCTGACATCAGAGCAGAAGAAGCAGGAAAAGCTGCTGGCTGAAATAAACAAATATGACAAACTGCTGAATAGCTATTCGCAAACGAAAGAAATGACAAAAGAAACCGCGCTAAATAATACCTTGCAATCCTTAAAAAAAACAGCCGGCATGACCGATATAACAGGTAGCGGAATTGTCATTACGATTTCCCCGCTTTTTTCTGAAAGCTTAACAGGAGAGCCGGTCGAAAATCCGCCTCCGGATTTGCTGAAAAAGCTGATTAATGAACTCAACTCCTACGGTGCAGAGCATATCTCGATTAACGAGCGAAGAGTTGTGAATCATACAGTCATCAGAGATATAAACGGCACTACAAAAATAGACGGATACGCCCTTGACGATTATCCTTTAACAGTAAAAGTGCTTGCCAAAGATCCGGACATGTTACACAGCAGAGTGAAGGGGTCAGGCCTTGAGGATCTTTTTGCATCTGAAAATTTAGCATTAAAAGCCGGTAAATCTGAAAGCAAACTAACATTAAAAGCATATGACAGACCACTGGACGTACAACAGCTGAAACTGCTTAAAGACTGAAAAGGAGGAGAATTGTCATGTGGCTGCCCGTGTTGGGACTGGTGCTCGGAATAGCGATTGGACTAATGACAAACTTAACGATACCGAGTGAATACTCAAACTATTTATCGCTTGCGGTGCTTGCCGCACTTGATACATTAATCGGCGGAATCAGGGCGCATTTACAAGGTACATATGATGAAATGGTATTTGTTTCCGGTTTCTTTTTTAATATTATATTGGCAATAAGTTTAGCTTTTCTGGGAGTCCATCTTGGTGTAGACTTGTATTTAGCAGGTATATTCGCATTTGGAGTCAGATTATTTCAGAATATAGCCGTTATCAGAAGAAATCTACTAACAAAGTGGACTCTTTCTAAAAAAAATAAAAAAAATGTGATATAAAAGAGGATATACATAGGATATAACGAATATTTTCAATAAACATAAAATGTGAAAAGCACATAAAAATATTCTGTTGTTATTTTTTGTTACACACTTGTAAAGCCACATTCATTGTATTGTTGTTCCGCAAATAATAGAATAGAAATGATCGAAATGTGAGGAGGTGCCATAGAATGAACAACAATGAACTTTACGTCAGTCTTGACATCGGTACGTCCAATACAAAAGTGATCGTCGGAGAAATGACAGATGATTCCCTTAATATTATCGGTGTGGGAAATGTACCGTCTGAAGGGTTGAAAAAAGGCTCAATCGTTGATATAGATGAGACCGTTCATTCTATAAGAAAAGCGTTTGACCAAGCTGAAAGAATGGTAGGTTTTCCGCTTAGAAAAGCTATTGTCGGCGTTAATGGAAATTATATCAATATTCAAGATACAAACGGTGTTGTAGCAGTTTCCAGTGAAAATAAAGAAATTCAGGTTGAAGATGTACGCCGTGTCATGGAGGCGGCACAGGTTGTTTCCGTACCGCATGAACAGCTGATTGTTGACGTCATTCCTAAACAGTTTATCGTAGATGGAAGAGATGAAATCACCGACCCGAAAAAAATGCTGGGTGTGCGTTTAGAAGTAGAGGGCACCTTGATCACCGGTTCAAAAACAATCTTACATAACTTACTCCGCTGCGTTGAAAGAGCTGGTATTGAAATAACTGATATTTGCCTTCAGCCGCTGGCAGCCGGTTCTGCTGCATTATCAAAGGACGAGAAAAACCTTGGCGTGGCTCTCATTGATATAGGGGGAGGGTCAACAACCATTGCCGTATTCCAGAACGGACATCTCACTTCTACCCGTGTCATTCCTCTCGGAGGCGAAAATATCACCAAAGATATCTCCATCGGATTGAGAACGTCAACAGAAGAAGCAGAACGCGTGAAAAAGCAATTTGGACATGCCTACTATGACGAAGCTTCGGAAGATGAAATATTTGAGGTAACCGTTATAGGCACCAATCAAAAACAAACATTTACACAGCAAGAAGCAGCGAATATCATTGAAGCGAGAGTAGAGGAAATTCTTGAAATTGTTTCAGAAGAGCTTCGCAGTATGGGAATTACCGATCTGCCGGGAGGCTTCGTGCTGACAGGAGGACAAGCAGCTATGCCGGGTGTCATGTCTTTGGCACAGGATGTGCTGCAAAACAATGTCAGAGTGGCAAGCCCGAATTATATCGGTGTAAGAGATCCTCAATATATGACGGGAGTGGGCCTGATCCAATTCGCCTGCCGGAATGCAAGAATCCAAGGCAGAAAAATAGGCTTTAAGATGCCTGAAGAAGCGATACAGGAAATCGCAGTCTCATCATCTGAGGAACAAGAGCAGCATCATCACCAAAATGAGGTGCAGCAGCGGCCAAAAGGAAAACAAAAAACACAAGCCGAACATAATAAACAGAGCAAAATGAAAAAACTATTAAGCATGTTTTGGGAATAGATAGATAGTCATTCGGCAGATTAGGAGGATTTAGCATGTTGGAGTTCGAAACAAACATAGACGGCTTAGCATCAATTAAAGTAATCGGAGTAGGAGGCGGCGGAAACAACGCCGTTAACCGAATGATTGAAAATGAAGTGCAAGGAGTAGAGTATATCGCGGTAAACACGGACGCTCAAGCTCTTAACCTGTCAAAAGCAGAAGTGAAAATGCAAATCGGCGCAAAGCTGACTAGAGGATTGGGAGCAGGTGCGAATCCGGAAGTCGGGAAAAAAGCCGCTGAAGAAAGCAAAGAGCAGATTGAAGAAGCACTTAAAGGTGCTGACATGGTATTCGTGACAGCTGGTATGGGCGGCGGAACAGGAACAGGTGCCGCACCGGTTATCGCACAAATCGCTAAAGACTTAGGCGCATTAACAGTCGGCGTTGTGACAAGACCGTTTACCTTCGAAGGACGCAAAAGACAGCTTCAGGCTGCAGGCGGAATCTCGGCAATGAAAGAAGCGGTGGATACACTGATCGTGATCCCGAACGACCGTATCCTTGAAATTGTTGATAAAAACACACCGATGCTTGAAGCATTCCGTGAAGCGGATAACGTACTTCGCCAAGGGGTTCAAGGTATTTCTGACTTGATTGCTACACCTGGTCTTATCAACCTTGACTTTGCTGATGTGAAAACAATCATGTCAAACAAAGGATCTGCTTTGATGGGTATCGGTATTGCTACTGGGGAAAATCGCGCGGCAGAGGCAGCAAAAAAAGCAATTTCCAGCCCGCTTCTTGAAGCGGCCATTGACGGTGCGCAAGGCGTCCTCATGAACATCACTGGAGGAACAAACCTCAGCCTATATGAGGTTCAGGAAGCAGCAGACATTGTCGCTTCGGCGTCTGATCAAGACGTAAACATGATTTTCGGTTCTGTTATTAATGAAAATCTAAAAGATGAGATTGTGGTGACAGTGATTGCAACCGGCTTTATCGAACAAGAGAAGGACGTGACGAAGCCTCAGCGTCCAAGCTTAAATCAAAGCATCAAAACACACAATCAAAGTGTTCCGAAGCGTGAGCCAAAACGTGAGGAGCCTCAGCAGCAGAACACAGTAAGCCGTCATACTTCACAACCGGCTGATGATACGCTTGACATCCCGACATTCTTAAGAAACCGTAATAAACGCGGCTAATATAAAGGACAAAATCGTTTTCGATTTTGTCCTTTTTTGTTTTTCTCTTCACACTTTCCTTCTTATAAAGTCTTTTTTCCTATTGCTTCCTTCGCTTAGTAACAAAACAGATAATTAGACCCATTTATTTTTGTGACATTTTTATCATTTTCATATATATGGAAATTGAATGACATGAAACGACAATATCTGTAATTCAGATTGTCTACAGTTAATATACAGCGATGTTCTGACAAACCATTCATTATTAAAAGGAGGGACGACACTTTTTTTAAAAAGCATGTTGAAAAAGGGGGATGAAAATGAGGAAAAAAACGAAAAACAGACTCATCAGCTCTGTTTTAAGTACAGTTGTCATCAGTTCACTGCTGTTTCCGGGAGCAGCCGGGGCAAGCAGTAAAGTCACCTCACCTTCTGTTAAAAAGGAGCTTCAATCTGCGGAATCCATTCAAAACAAGATTTCGAGTTCATTAAAGAAAAGCTTTAAAAAGAAAGAAAAAACGACTTTTCTGATTAAATTTAAAGATCAGGCTAACACAGATAAAGCGGCAAAAGCGGCTGTTAAAAAAGCGAAATCGAAGAAGCTGTCTGCCGCTAAGACGGAATATCAAAAGCGTTCTGCTGTTGTGTCATCTTTAAAAGTCACAGCCGATGAATCCCAGCAAGATGTCCTAAAATACTTGAACACCCAGAAAGATAAAGGAAATGCAGACCAAATTCATTCTTATTATGTGGTGAACGGGATTGCTGTTCATGCCTCAAAAGAGGTCATGGAAAAAGTGGCGCAGTTTCCCGAAGTGGAGAAGGTGCTTCCTAATGAGAAACGGCAGCTTTTTAAGTCATCCTCCCCATTTAATATGAAAAAAGCACAGAAAGCTATTAAAGCAACTGACGGTGTGGAATGGAATGTAGACCAAATCGATGCCCCAAAAGCTTGGGCACTTGGATATGATGGAACTGGCACGGTTGTTGCGTCCATTGATACCGGGGTGGAATGGAATCATCCGGCATTAAAAGAGAAATATCGCGGATATAATCCGGAAAATCCTAATGAGCCTGAAAATGAAATGAACTGGTATGATGCCGTAGCAGGCGAGGCAAGCCCTTATGATGATTTGGCTCATGGAACCCACGTGACAGGCACGATGGTGGGCTCTGAACCTGATGGAACAAATCAAATCGGTGTAGCACCTGGCGCAAAATGGATTGCTGTTAAAGCGTTCTCTGAAGATGGCGGCACTGATGCTGACATTTTGGAAGCTGGTGAATGGGTTTTAGCACCAAAGGACGCGGAAGGAAATCCCCACCCGGAAATGGCTCCTGATGTTGTCAATAACTCATGGGGAGGGGGCTCTGGACTTGATGAATGGTACAGAGACATGGTCAATGCCTGGCGTGCGGCCGATATTTTCCCTGAGTTTTCAGCGGGGAATACGGATCTCTTTATTCCCGGCGGGCCTGGTTCTATCGCAAATCCGGCAAACTATCCAGAATCGTTTGCAACTGGAGCGACTGATATCAATAAAAAGCTCGCTGACTTTTCTCTTCAAGGGCCATCTCCATATGATGAAATAAAGCCGGAAATATCTGCACCGGGCGTTAATATTCGTTCATCCGTTCCCGGTCAGACATATGAGGATGGTTGGGACGGCACATCAATGGCAGGGCCGCATGTATCCGCTGTTGCTGCACTGCTGAAACAGGCGAATGCCTCACTTTCTGTTGATGAGATGGAGGATATATTAACCAGCACGGCTGAACCGCTCACGGATTCAACATTTCCTGATTCACCGAATAACGGATATGGCCATGGTCTGGTGAATGCTTTTGATGCTGTATCCGCTGTTACAGATGGATTAGGGAAAGCGGAAGGACAAGTTTCTGTAGAGGGGGATGACCAAGAGCCTCCTGTCTATCAGCATGAGAAAGTAACTGAAGCTTATGAAGGTGGCAGCCTGCCACTGACTTTGACAGCTGAAGACAATGTGAGTGTGACATCTGTAAAGCTGTCCTACAAGCTTGATCAAGGTGAATGGACAGAAATAACGGCTAAACGAATCAGCGGTGATCATCTAAAAGGAACGTATCAGGCAGAGATCCCAGATATAAAAGGAACTAAACTAAGCTATAAGTGGATGATTCACGATTTTGGCGGTCATGTCGTTTCGTCTGACGTATACGATGTAACAGTGAAACCAAGCATCACGGTGGGATATAAACAGGACTTTGAAACTGCACCCGGCGGCTGGGTTGCGAGCGGAACAAATAATAACTGGGAATGGGGAGTTCCGTCAACTGGCCCAAATACAGCAGCATCCGGAGAAAAAGTATATGGAACGAATTTGACAGGAAATTATGCCAACTCAGCAAACATGAACCTTGTTATGCCTCCTATTAAAGCACCTGATTCAGGAAGTCTGTTCCTTCAATTTAAAAGCTGGCACAATTTAGAGGATGATTTTGATTACGGCTACGTTTTTGTTCTTCCGGAAGGTGAAAAGAATTGGGAGCAGGCTGGTGTCTATAACGGAAAGACATCAAGCTGGACGGACGAAGAAATTGATTTATCGGCTTATAAAGGCCAAAACATTCAAGTGATGTTTAACCTTCAATCTGATGAAAGCATTGCAAAAGAGGGCTGGTATATTGATGATGTAGTGCTTTCTGACAAATCAGCCGGAAAAACAGTCAAAAAGAATAAGCTGGGCGTCGAAAAGCCGTCTGGAAAGCAAAAGAAAAAGCCAGTAAATCCGAAAAAGGCTAAGCCATCTGCAAACACAGCGGTAAAACATCAGAACAAGGCTATACAGCCTCAAGTTTTGCCGCTCAGGGCACAAGTCAGTGTAGTGGAAACAGGAAAATCAACATATTCAGATCAATCCACAGGGCAGTACACGCTGAAGCACAAAGCGGGAGACTATACGCTTATGGCAGAAGCATATGGTTATCAGTCGAAAACACAAAAAGTATCTTTAAAGACGGATCAGACGACACAAGCTAATTTTACGTTAGAAGAGATGAAGAAGGGCACATTAAAAGGCACGGTCATCAATAAAACGACAGGAGAGCCGGTAAAAGGCGCTTCCGTTTATGTTGTAGAGGATGCTGCGGTGGAACCGGCTATGACAAACGACAAAGGTGAATATACGCTGGAGGCCTATGAAGGCGCTTATACGATTAAAGTCGCTGCACCGGGTTATTACAGTGATGAATTTTCCGTTGAGTTAAAAGGTGACGTTACAAAAGAAACTGCATTGAAGCCTTTCGTCGGTTATCCCGGTGAAATTGCATATGATGACGGAACAGCGGAGAATGCCAATTCCTATTTTGCTGCCGGGAACGGATGGGCAGTAAAAATGACGCTCGCTGACGGCAAGGACAAAGGCATGCTTACAGGAGGGCTGTTCAGATTCTGGGATACAGAGTTCCCTGATCCCGGCGGCACAGAGTTTAAGGTTGAGGTATACGATGCCACAGGAAAAGACGGAGCACCGGGCAAGAAAATTGCCGGGCCATTTAACGCTGAAGCTCTTCGCAATGGCGAGTGGACTAAGGTAGATCTCAGTTCAAAAGGGATTATGGTCGATAAAGACTTTTATCTCGTATATATCCAGTCAAAACCTGATCCGTATTCACCTGGACTGGCAATGGATGAAACCGGCAAGAATTCCGGCCGCAACTGGCAGTATATAGGTGGACAATGGGAGCCGGGTGACGAAGCAGACGGTAACTATATGATTCGCGCATTAGTTAATTATGAAGCTGCTGTACCTGAGATTACTTCACCGACAGACAAATCATACACAAATAAGGATAGCGTCACTGTAAAAGGAAAAGCTTCTCCTAGTACAACGGTACACATTTATAATGGAGAGAAAGAAGCAGGAGAAACGAAAGCTGCTACGGATGGCACGTTCCATGCAGGCATCAAACTCAACAAGGGTGAAAATGAGCTGACGGCAACCGCATCAACTGACAACGGAACAACGGATGCCTCCAGCCCAATCACGGTCACGCTTGATCAAGAAAAGCCTGAATTAACGCTGGACACTCCAAAGGATGGCGGGAAAACAAATAAAGAAACGCTGACTGTCAAAGGGGCAGTATCCGATGACCATTTGAAAGACGTCAAGGTGAATGGCAAAAAAGCAACAATAACTGATGGTTCATACTCAGCCCGGATTCTTTTGGAAAATGGAAGCAATGAAATCAAGGTGATTGCTACAGACTTAGCAGGCAACAAAACGACGAAAAAGGCTGTCATTGATGTCAATTTTGACAAGCCTGTCATTTCCGGCTTAATTCCGGGAGAGGATAAAAACTTAAAAGCCGGTGAATCTGTGAAAATCGCTTTCTCAAGCGCTGAGGATTTGGATGCAACGTTTATCATTCGTATGCCGCTGACGAATGCAAGAGCGAGTGTGCAAAACGCCACCGAGCTCCCGTTAAGAGAAATCTCTCCGGGGAGATATGAAGGCTATTGGACAGCCACTTCTTCTATTAAAGCAAAAGGAGCAAAAGTAGAAGTGATCGTCCGAGATGATTATGGAAATGAAACAAGAAAAACTGCGAATGGAAAACTTAATATCAACACAGAAAATTAAGTGGAAAAAAGCTGCCGTCATTGGCAGCTTTTTTTATATCCTCTCATTATACTTCCTCGACAAATTAAGCAGATTTCCCTGAAAAATTGTATTTTCCTCTCAACATTAATTGACAGACTTTCCCACAGAGCTTGCTTTATACTTATGAAGCAAGAAGGGGAACAGCGTGAGGCAAGAAAGAAAGGAGTCAGATGTGAAAATCTATTTAGATGTCATTTGGCTGTTAAACTTTTGTTTTGATGCACTTTTGCTTTTGCTCACGGCATTTATTTTAAAACGGCATGTAAAAAAAAGAAGACTGGTAGGCGGAGCGTTCATCGGTTCCAGTATTGTCCTTTTGATGTTTACTCCTTTTTCGCCGATTGTTGAACATCCGGCTGGGAAGCTAGCTTTTTCAGTTGTGATTGTGGTGGTGACATTTGGCTTTAAAAGATTTCGGTTTTTCTTTCAAAATTTGTTTTCCTTTTATTTTGCCACTTTTTTAATGGGGGGAGGAATTATCGGAGCCCATTCTTTGCTGCAGTCAAATTCTATTGTTCAAAACGGTGTTATGATTACCAATCAAACAGGGTTTGGAGACCCGATCAGCTGGTTGTTTATTGTTGGGGGCTTTCCAGCATTATGGTTTTTTTCTAAAAGAAGAATTGAAGATATTGAAACAAAAAACATTCAATATGAGGAACGAGTCAGCGTGCAGGCAGATTTGGGCAGCCAAACACTTCATGTCAGAGGCCTGATTGATTCCGGTAATCAGCTGTACGATCCTCTTACAAAAACACCGGTAATGATCATTTACATTGATAAACTGGAGCCGATTTTCGGAACAGCCGAAACGATGATCATTCGAAACACAGACCCATTGGAAGCCATCGAACAGCTCGATGATTCCTTTCGCTTTTTAGATAAAATGAGGTTGATTCCATACAGGGGAGTTGGTCAGCAAAATCAATTTCTATTATGCGTTAAACCGGATCACGTAACGATTATGACAAAAGAAGAAATGATTTCTGCAGATAAATGTTTAATCGGCATCAGCACAACAAAGCTGTCGGCAGATGGAGAGTTTGACGCGATTATTCATCCGAAAATGCTTTCGGGCAAGGCTGTCAAACACGTTTCATAATGTTCGCAAATGTCCGTTACTTATCATACTCAAACGGCGTGACATTTAGAAGGGAGAGGAAGATGAAAAAACTGAAATTACGGTTGACGCACCTCTGGTATAAGCTGCTGATGAAACTTGGGCTGAAAAGTGATGAAGTCTATTACATAGGCGGGAGTGAAGCCCTGCCGCCTCCATTATCTAAAGATGAGGAGCAGGTTTTGTTAATGAAGCTCCCAAACGGCGATCAGGCGGCGCGCGCCATTCTAATTGAACGCAATTTGCGTCTGGTCGTATATATCGCCCGTAAATTTGAAAATACGGGAATTAATATAGAGGATTTAATCAGCATCGGTACCATCGGTCTAATCAAAGCTGTGAATACATTCAATCCAGAAAAGAAAATCAAGCTTGCTACCTATGCCTCCCGGTGTATAGAAAATGAAATCCTGATGTATTTAAGAAGAAATAACAAAATCCGTTCAGAGGTTTCCTTTGATGAACCGCTTAATATTGATTGGGACGGCAATGAGCTTTTGCTTTCTGATGTGCTCGGCACTGACGATGACATCATCACTAAAGACATAGAAGCTAACGTCGATAAAAAGCTTTTGAAAAAAGCGCTTGAACAGCTTAATGAGAGAGAAAAGCAAATCATGGAGCTGCGGTTTGGGCTTGTCGGTGAAGAAGAAAAAACCCAAAAGGATGTAGCGGATATGATGGGGATTTCTCAGTCTTATATTTCGCGGCTTGAGAAAAGAATTATAAAAAGATTGAGAAAAGAGTTCAACAAAATGGTGTAAAAAATTTTATGGTTAGAACCCCTTGATTTTACAGGGATTTCCTGATTTCGACAGTTTTTCGGTCTGAGTGCAGTGCATATTTTTCCCACCCAAGGAGATACTTAACGTTGTACAGCAGCTCCTGTAGGGAGGGAAAAAAGTGTCGAGAAATAAAGTCGAAATCTGCGGGGTGGATACCTCCAAATTACCAGTACTCAAGAATGAAGAGATGAGAAAGCTGTTTAGGCAGCTGCAGGATGAAGGCGATGATTCAGCAAGAGAAAAGCTTGTAAACGGGAACTTGCGTCTTGTCTTAAGTGTCATTCAACGATTTAATAACAGAGGGGAGTATGTTGATGACTTATTTCAAGTCGGCTGCATCGGACTAATGAAATCCATTGATAATTTTGACCTAAGCCACAATGTTAAGTTTTCAACATACGCTGTACCTATGATTATCGGAGAGATCCGCAGGTATTTACGTGATAATAACCCGATCCGTGTCTCAAGATCACTCCGGGACATCGCTTACAAGGCGCTTCAGGTAAGAGAGCGGTTAATCAGTGAGACAAGCAAGGAGCCGACTGCAGAAGACATCGCAAAAGTTCTTGAAGTACCGCATGAGGAAATTGTATTTGCGCTTGATGCCATCCAGGATCCGGTTTCTCTATTTGAACCGATCTATAACGACGGCGGAGACCCGATCTATGTGATGGACCAAATCAGTGATGAGCGTAATACAGATTCACAATGGATTGAAGAGCTGGCTTTAAAAGAGGGCATGAGAAGGCTGAACGATAGGGAAAAAATGATTTTGAGAAAGCGATTCTTCCAAGGGAAAACCCAAATGGAAGTCGCCGAGGAAATCGGAATTTCTCAAGCGCAGGTGTCCAGACTTGAAAAAGCGGCTATCAAACAAATGAATAAAAATATTCATCAATAATGAAAAGCCTTTAAAACGATGTTGTTTTAAAGGCTTTTCTATTGATTATGGATGGTTTACGTTTTGGAAAAAGTAAGGTATCCTAGTTCGTACAAAGTTTTATGAAAATTAAAACAATTATAAAAGGCAATAAAGAGGAGGACCACGATGATTTTGCAGCTTGACAATGTCTCACTAAAACGGAATGGGAAATGGATACTGAGAGATATTCATTGGAAGGTGGAAGAAAAGGAAAATTGGGTGCTTTACGGCCTAAATGGCGCCGGGAAGACAGCGCTGTTAAATATGCTTTGCTCATATTATTTTCCAACATCAGGCGAGATGCAGGTGCTCGGCCATGAATTTGGCAAAACAGAGCTTGGGGAAAAGCTCAGACGTAAAATTGGCCTCGTCTCAGCAGCTCTTCAGCAAAAATTGTATCCGGCAGATTCAGCCTTTGAAATTGCTTTGAGCGGAGCTTACGCTTCGATTGGGTTATATGAAACGCCAAGTAAGGAAACCAGGGAAAAAGCGATAGGTTTGTTAGAGGACTTGGGAGCAATTGAATATGCCGATCGCCGCTATGAAACCCTTTCTCAAGGGGAAAAACAAAGAGCATTGATTGCTAGAGCACTAATGGCCGATCCGGAGTTGCTGATACTGGATGAACCAGTCACAGGACTGGATTTTATTGCCCGGGAAAAGCTGTTAGATACGATTACATACATTGCAAACAAAGAAAATGCACCATCTATCCTTTATGTGACTCATCATGCTGAAGAAATTTTGCCTGTCTTTGATAAAGCCCTTTTATTAAAACAGGGAGAGGTCTTTGGATCCGGAGAAATAAAGGAAATGCTTACTGATCAAATACTCTCCGCTTTTTTTGATACGCCAATCCATGTATTATGGAATCAGGATCGGCCGTTTTTAACAAGAGCTGAGCCGATAACGAATGCCTGACAAACATATATAGATTCATCCTAGGGGTGCTTTGCGAAGCTGAGAGAGACTTTGTCTCAACCCTTTTGACCTGATCTGGATCATGCCAGCGGAGGGAAGCGGTGAAAAGCGGAGTACATCGGACTCCGTTTGTTTTTATTAAGCCGTTTCATCACATTTGAAACGGCTTTTTTGATTTTAAAGAATAGGAGCGGATTTACATTGGATCAACAAATAGACTCTTTGCTCAAAAAAGTGGAAGAACATAAGGAGGAGCTTATTCAGCTTGCGAAAACGCTGATTTCTTATCAAACACCTGCTCCGCCTGCAAGAAATACAGAGGGCATTCAGTCATGGATTGCGGGATATTTAAATGAATTGGGATTCTCGATCGACAAATGGGATGTGTACCCTGGAGATCCCAATGTTGTAGGGAAGCTAAAAGGAACAGATTCAGCAGATTATTATAGCCTGATTATCAATGGCCATGTAGATGTGGCAGAGGTAAAAGAGGATGAAAAATGGGAGCATGATCCATTTCATCCAATTGAAAAAAACGGTCTCTTAATCGGTCGAGGCGCTTCCGATATGAAGGGCGGAATGGCGTGTGTGTTGTTTGCTGTCAAATTGATTCGTGAAGCAGGCATTGAACTTCCAGGTGATCTGATTCTGCAATCGGTTATTGGGGAGGAAGTTGGAGAAGCCGGCACACTTGAATGCTGCAAGAGGGGCTACCACGCTGATTTTGCAATTGTCGCGGATACGAGCGATATGCATATTCAAGGCCAAGGGGGTGTCATTACAGGCTGGATCGAAATCAAAAGCAGTCAAACATTTCATGATGGAACGAGACGGAATATGATTCACGCAGGCGGAGGAACATTCGGAGCAAGCGCAATTGAAAAAATGGCAAAAATCATTGCGGGGCTCGGTGAACTTGAGCGCCACTGGTCCATTATGAAAAGTTATCCTGGTTTTAAACCCGGCACAAATACGATTAATCCGGCAGTTATAGAAGGCGGCAGACATGCGGCTTTTATAGCGGACGAATGCCGGTTGTGGATCACAGTCCATTTTTATCCGAATGAAACCCATGACCAAGTGGCAGCGGAAATAGAAGATTACGTCAATCGGCTGAGTGACAGTGATATTTGGCTTAGGGAAAACCGCCCTGTATTCAAGTGGGGAGGCTCATCTATGATAGAAGACAGAGGAGAAATTTTTCCGGCATTGGAAGTTGACCCTGGCCACCCAGGCGTCTTAGCGCTAACTGCCTCTCATCAGAAAGTGAAACGGGAGTGTCCAATTATTGACGTTTCTCAATCAGTTACAGATGGCGGATGGCTGTATGATGCCGGTATTCCATGCGTAATATACGGTCCTGGAGATCTGCACAATGCACACTCTGTGAACGAGAAGGTATCGATTGAGCAGCTAGTAGAGTATACAAAAATTATACTCGATTTTATCATCAGCTGGTGCAGCCGGAAAAAAGAACAATGACATGAAAATTTCTTCTTGCTGACAAGGTTCAGCCTGCCCGTTCATATACTTGAACAAAAGGACGGAAAAAGGACGTGATGGAATGATCAGCATTTCAGAATTTCAGGTAAAGGATGTCGTCAATGTCTCAAACGGAAAAAAGCTGGGGAGTATTGGTGATATTGATATCAATGTGACCACTGGAAAAATTCAGGCGATCATACTCGGAGGAAATGGGAAAGTTCTCGGATTTTTTGGAAAAGAAGAGGAATTGGTCATTCCATGGCGAAATATAGTAAAAATCGGGGAAGATGTAATCTTAGTCCGATTAAGTGAACCACATGCATAAACCTGCTTGTCTGCCGAAGATTGGAAAATGCCGGAAGTCTCGATTCTTCCGGCACATTTCATTTAGAAATATGCAAATCGGCGCTCAACGAATGCAGTAAGATGTGGTAAAATAAGTGGGAAATTCCGCTTTAAATGTTTGTCGAAAGGTTGGATCATCATGAATACATATCACCCATTCAGTCTTACCACACCCTCGACACTCATGATACAAGACTGGGCTCAAACGAATCAAAACAACAAAGAGGTCATTGCCGGATTTACGACAAAAAACGGCGGTGTCAGCCAAAAGCCTTTTGAATCGTTAAATACAGGATTGCACGTTCATGACAAAGATGCAGATGTAGTTAAAAATCGTGAATATATTGCCGATATGTTTAATACTGATTTGCAGTCTTGGGTATTCGCTGATCAGACACATGATAATCGCGTTCAGAAAGTGACGCAGAGGGATAGGGGAAAAGGCGCCCGTGAGTATCACACGGCTCTAAAAGCAACGGACGGGCTCTATACAAATGAAAAAAATGTATTTTTAGCATTATGCTTTGCTGATTGTGTGCCTCTTTTCTTTTATGATCCGGTTCAGTCGCTTGTCGGAGTCGCCCATGCCGGGTGGAAAGGCACCGTCAAACAGATTGGCAGAGAAATGGTGAAGCAATGGACTGAGAAGGAAGGTTCAAATCCCTCAGATATTTACGCTGTTATTGGCCCGTCTATCAGCGGTGCATGCTATACGGTAGACGACCGCGTCATGGATGCTGTCCGCGCATTGCCGGTTTCAGCAGACCTTGCCGTTAATCAGACGGCAAAGGCACAATATCAGCTTGATCTGAAAGAGCTGAACCGTCTTATACTGATGGACAGCGGTTTGGCAAGTGAACAAATTTCTGTCAGCGGTTTATGCACGGAAAGCGAGCCGTCTCTTTTCTATTCTCACCGCCGCGATCAGGGGAAAACTGGACGGATGATGTCCTTTATCGGAATGAAGGAGGCATAAAAGATCTTGCGTGTTGTTGATAATTTACGACATATAAACGAACGAATAAACGAAGCATGTAACAGATCGGGCCGCAGCTCCGATGAAGTTACGGTTATTGCAGTCACTAAATATGTATCGCCTGAAAGAGCACAGGAGGCAGTAGATGCTGGCATCACCTGCCTCGGAGAGAATCGGGATGCGGAACTGCTCCGCAAACAGGAATTGATGAAAGGGAATCCGGAATGGCATTTTATCGGCAGTCTGCAATCAAGAAAAGCAAAATCTGTCGTCAATTCGGTTTCCTATATCCATTCCCTAGACCGGCTCTCATTAGCGAAAGAAATTGAAAAACGGGCTGAAGGCACTGTACGATGCTTTGTGCAGGTCAATACCTCTCTTGAGCCTTCTAAACACGGCATGAAAAAAGAAGAAGTCATTCCATTCATACAGGAGCTTTCCGGTTTCGAACATATCCTTGTTGCCGGGCTGATGACAATGGCTCCGCTGACTGATGATCAAGATCAGATCAGAAGCTGTTTCAGGTCGCTGAGAGAACTCCGTGACCAGGTTCAGAAGCTGAACCAGCCGAACGCTCCGTGTACTGAACTGTCGATGGGCATGTCAAATGATTTTGAAATTGCAATTGAAGAAGGAGCTACTTATATTAGAATCGGCTCATCGTTAGTCGGAAATGAAACAGGGGGTGTACAGCAATGAGTATGAAAAATAAACTGAAAAACTTTTTCTCAATGGAAGATGAAGAATACGAATATGAATATATTGAGACAGAGCGGGAATCTCATGAGGAGCATGAGCAAAAAGAAAAGCCGGCTTACAACGGGAATAAACCTGCGGGCAAACAGAATGTAGTGAGCTTGCAAAGTGTTCAGAAATCCTCTAAAGTGGTGTTGAGTGAGCCGCGCGTTTATGCGGAGGCGCAGGAAATAGCCGACCATTTGAAGAACCGGCGGGCAGTTGTCGTCAATCTTCAGCGGATACAGCATGACCAGGCGAAGCGGATTGTTGACTTTTTAAGCGGAACCGTTTATGCCATCGGCGGCGATATTCAAAGAATCGGCTCAGATATTTTCCTCTGCACGCCTGACAACGTAGATGTATCAGGCACAATTTCTGAGCTCATATCTGAAGACGAACATCAGAGGTGGTAAAGCGAGATGATCCTTTATCAAGTTTTTTCGGTTTTAAGCTTATTAATCACAATATACTCATTTGCCCTGATCATATATATTTTTATGTCATGGGTGCCGAGTACGAGGGAAACAGCAGTCGGGCGTTTTTTGGCTTCGATTTGTGAACCATATCTCGAACCATTCAGAAAAATCATTCCTCCGATTGCAATGCTGGATATTTCACCAATCGTAGCAATACTTGTGCTTCGGTTTGCGACAACCGGCTTGTGGGGGCTTTATCGCATGATTGCGTTTTAATGTGACAGTTTGATAGGGGCTTGGCAGCAGCCAAGCCTCTTTACATAGAAGGGAAAGACGATGAGCGATATATATCAGCACTTCAGAAAAGACGAGCGGGCCTTTATTGATCAGGCGCTCGAATGGAAAAGAATTGTCCAGGAGCAGTACCGGATGAAGCTGACCGACTTTTTAGATCCCCGAGAGCAGGTCATCCTCTCTGCTGTTACGGGACAGGCTGACGTCGGGCTTGCTTTTTCCGGCGGCTATGACAGAGCGGAGCGAAAACGGGCGATTCTGTATCCAGAGTACATTACTCCGGAAGAATCGGATTTTGAATTGCAGGCGTTTAACGTCCGTTATGCTGACAAGTTTGTCTCAGTAGATCATCGTTCTCTGCTTGGTGCATTAATGGGCATAGGATTAAAGCGGCAAAAATTCGGTGACATCGTGTTTTCTGAGACAGCAGTGCAATTGATTGTCTCAGCCGATACCGCTGATTTTGTGGCTGCACAGCTGACCCAAGCAGGCAAAGCGGCGGTCAGCCTAGAGAAAATCGACTTGTCAGACCTTAACATTCCAGCAGTTGATGTCGAAATAAGAGATGACACGGTTTCTTCTTTAAGGCTTGACGCCGTCTGCGCCTCTATGAGCAGGCAATCCCGCCAGAAATCACAGACGCTTGTGAAAAACGGCCTTGTGAAAGTGAACTGGAAGGTGGTTGAAGATCCTTCATACATAGTCGCGGAAGGGGACATGCTGTCAATCAGAGGTTTTGGCCGGTGCAGCTTAACAAAAATCGAAGGGAAAACCAAAAAAGACAAATGGAGAGTTACGTTTGAACGACAAAAATAGTCGGTTTTTCAGTTTTTTTCTCCATCTGTGCGAAATTTGTTTTATAATGTGAACTAGATAACCGTACTGAAATGTAAAAATGGAGGTGGCATCATGCCATTAACGCCAAATGATATTCACAACAAGACGTTTACAAAAAGTTTTCGCGGATATGATGAAGATGAAGTAAATGAATTCCTAGCCCAAGTCAGAAAAGATTACGAAATTGTTCTCCGCAAGAAAACTGAGCTTGAAGCGAAAGTCAATGAGCTTGATGAAAGAATCGGACACTTTGCCAATATTGAGGAAACATTGAATAAATCAATTTTAGTTGCTCAAGAAGCGGCTGAAGACGTAAAACGCAATTCTCAAAAAGAAGCAAAGCTGATCGTTCGGGAAGCGGAGAAAAACGCTGATCGCATTATCAACGAATCGTTATCAAAATCAAGAAAAATTGCAATGGAAATTGAAGAGCTGAAAAAACAGTCTAAAGTGTTTAGAACACGTTTCCAAATGCTGATTGAAGCTCAGCTTGATCTTCTGAAAAATGACGATTGGGATCATCTCCTTGAGTATGAAGTCGACGCTGTATTTGAGGAAAAGGAATAAATTCTCTGATTATCTTGACATTTTCTTAGCTTGTCGAATATAATACGTTCATAAATTCAGATGAAAAAACGGTTGAAAGGGACAGTCATGTTTCCTTCAGGCCTTCATAGCGACCCGGAGATGGTGAGAGTCCGGGATGGCCGGAATCATGTAGATCAGCCCTTTAGTTTCCTTGCTGAACTCACAGTAGGTTAGGACGTTCATCACGTTACGATGCTCAAGAGGAAAAAGTGTATGCTTGCTTTTTCTAAAAGGGTGGTACCGCGAGATAAGCTTTCTCGTCCCTTATGGGATGAGAGGGCTTTTTTTATTTTCTGAAAAAATGCAGTGGAGGAATGAAAATGGATTTTAAAGACACGCTCTTAATGCCGAAAACAGATTTCCCGATGCGTGGAAATTTGCCAAACCGGGAGCCTGACATTCAAAAAAAATGGGAGGAAGAGGATATCTACCGTCTTGTTCAGGAACGGACGAAAGACCGCCCGAAATTTGTTTTACATGACGGACCTCCGTATGCAAACGGCGACATCCATATGGGCCATGCACTTAACAAGATTTTGAAAGACTTCATTGTCCGCTATAAATCAATGAGCGGCTACAACGCACCGTATGTGCCGGGCTGGGATACACACGGATTGCCAATTGAAACAGCTCTGACAAAAAACAAAAAGGTCAACCGCAAAGAAATGTCAGTAGCGGAATTCCGCAAACTATGCGAAGAGTACGCTTGGAAGCAAATCGAGGGACAGCGTGAGCAATTCAAACGTCTTGGTGTCCGCGGTGACTGGGAAAACCCATATGTGACATTAAAACCGGAATACGAAGCGCAGCAAATCCGCGTATTTGGTGAAATGGCAAAACGAGGCTACATTTACAAAGGCCTTAAACCGGTTAACTGGTCACCTTCAAGTGAGTCTGCTCTGGCTGAAGCCGAGATCGAATATCAAGACAAACGTTCAGCATCTATTTACGTCGCTTTTGGTGTAAAAGACGGAAAAGGCGTTCTTGAAAACGGCGAGCGCATCATCATTTGGACAACAACGCCTTGGACAATTCCGGCGAACCTTGGAATCTCAGTGCACCCTGATCTTGAGTACAGCGTGATTGCAGTAGGTGAAGACCGCTTTGTCGTAGCAAGTGCCTTAGTCGAAAATGTTGCATCGGCATGCGGATTTGATCAGTATGAAGTGACAAGAACGGTCAAAGGGAAAGACCTTGAGAACATTATCGCTGAACACCCGCTATATGGCAGAGACTCTCTCGTTATGCTTGGTGAACACGTAACAACTGATGCCGGAACAGGCTGTGTTCATACAGCGCCAGGACATGGGGAAGATGACTTTATCATCGGCCAAAAATACGGATTAGATGTGCTTTGCCCGGTTGATGAAAAAGGTGTAATGACAAGCGAAGCTCCTGGGTTTGAAGGCATGTTCTATGATGATGCAAACAAAGCGATCACACAGCAGCTCGATGAAAAAGGCGCACTTGTGAAGCTTGAATTCATTACTCACTCTTATCCGCATGATTGGAGAACAAAAAAACCAACCATTTTCAGAGCGACAGCGCAATGGTTTGCGTCTATTAAAGATTTCAGATCAGACCTGCTGGATGCCATTAAAGAAACCAAATGGGTTCCTGAATGGGGCGAGCAGCGTTTGCACAACATGGTTCGGGACCGCGGAGACTGGTGTATTTCCAGACAGCGTGCGTGGGGTGTGCCGATTCCGGTATTTTACGCTGAAAACGGAGAACCGATTATTACAGATGAAACCATTGAACATGTTTCTGAATTGTTCAGACAGCACGGATCAAACATTTGGTTTGAAAAAGAAGCAAAGGATCTTCTTCCGGAAGGCTTTACGCATCCTGGCAGCCCGAACGGCACATTTACAAAAGAACAGGATATCATGGATGTTTGGTTTGATTCAGGCTCTTCACATCAAGCAGTGCTTGAAGAACGTGATGACCTCGTTCGCCCGGCTGATTTATACCTAGAGGGATCTGACCAATATCGCGGCTGGTTTAACTCTTCTCTTTCTACAGCAGTAGCCGTAACAGGGAAAGCGCCGTATAAAGGTGTGCTCAGCCATGGGTTCGCACTGGATGGAGAAGGACGCAAGATGAGTAAATCAATCGGTAACGTTGTTGTTCCGGCTAAAGTTATGAAACAGCTTGGTGCCGACATCTTAAGATTATGGGTATCTTCAGTGGATTATCAGGCGGACGTTCGCGTGTCTGACGCCATTCTAAAGCAGGTTGCGGAAGTATATCGTAAAATCCGCAACACGTTCCGTTTCCTTCACGGCAACCTTTTCGATTTTGATCCAAAAACAAATGCGGTGGCTGTCGAAGATCTTCGTGAAGTGGATCAGTATATGCTGATTAAGCTGAACAAGCTGATTGATAAAGTGAAAAAAGCGTATGATGAGTACGAATTTGCGGTTGTGTATCACAGCATTCATAATTTCTGCACAATCGAATTGAGCTCATTCTACCTTGATTTTGCAAAAGATATTGTCTACATCGAGCATGCGGATCATCCGGATAGACGCAGCATGCAGACAGTATTCTACGAAACGCTTCTTGCATTAGTGAAGCTTTCAGCGCCTATCCTTCCACATACGGCAGACGAATTGTGGTCTCATTTAACATTTGTTGAAGAGCAGAGCGTTCAGCTGACCGATATGCCGGAAACAATCGCGGTTCCAAACAGTGAAGTGACTGAAGAAAAATTTGACCGCTTTATGGCTCTTCGTGATGACGTGCTAAAAGCATTAGAAACTGCGCGAAATGAAAAAATTATCGGTAAATCTTTGGAAGCAAACCTGAAATTGTATCCAAACAAAGAAAACAAAGAGCTCTTGGCTTCCATAAAAGAAAACCTTTCTCAGCTGTTTATTGTGTCTGAACTGACAATCAGCGAAGAAAATGATGCGCCGAACGATGCGCAAAGCTTTGCGACGGGTAAAATCGCTGTCGAGAAAGCGGAAGGCGAAATGTGTGAGAGATCACGTGTGATTTCAAAAGATGTAGGTGCAAATCCGAAATATCCTACACTTTCATTACGCAACGCTGAAATCGTTGAAAAATACTATCAAAAATAATGAAAAGGGCCCGGCGTAAAAGCCGGGCTTTTTTTGTGCCAAGAGTGACATCCTTTAGAACGGCAGGAAAAATCTTATGGGCTTTAGATCATCATTCATAGGCAACAATAAAGGTACTACGTTAAGAGCAGGAGTTGTGAAGAATGAATGATCAACTGACCGCAATTTATACGGAACTTCTTCTGATGAAAGAAGAATTACAGTCGAGATTATTTGAGTATTCTTGCTTTCAGGTTTCTACAAGCCCGCAAGCAGCAATCAATCATAAACAAAAAGCAACTCTGATCTATCATATTAAAGAAGAGCTTCAAGACGTTCTCCTTGCATTGTCAAAAATCGAAAACGGCACATTCGGATACTGTGAAGAAACAGGGGCCCCCATTCCTCTTTCAAAGCTGGCGGTGCTGCCGACGGCCCGAACAGCAAACGATTTTCTTTATTCTGTCCAATTTGAGAAAAAAACGCTTCCGATATGGAAATCAACGGATATCGAATATGGTCAGGCACTGTATGAATAACAGTGTCTGGCTGGTTAATATGCCTGATATTTCTTTACTCCAGTGCTTTTTATTGATAAAATGCATAATGGATTAAAGTAACCGTAAACTGGAGGAACGTTTGTGCTGTATTATATGATTGCACTACTTATTATTGCAGCCGATCAATTGACAAAATGGCTAGTTGTTAAGAACATGGAACTTGGCCAAAGCATTCCGATCATTGATCAGGTATTCTATATCACCTCCCATCGCAATACGGGTGCTGCATGGGGGATATTAGCGGGTCAAATGTGGTTTTTCTACCTCATAACAACCGCTGTTATTATTGGTATTGTTTATTACATACAGCGTTATACAAAGGGACAAAGGCTTCTTGGCGTTGCCCTCGGACTTATGCTTGGCGGTGCCATCGGCAACTTTATCGATCGGGCTGTCAGACAGGAAGTTGTGGATTTTATCCATGTTATTATTGTCAATTACAATTACCCGATATTTAACATCGCGGACTCTTCACTATGTGTCGGCGTAATGCTTTTATTTATACAAATGCTGTTGGACAGCGGGAAAAAGAAAAAGGAGCAATAGCATGAATCAAATTGATATAACCGCTTCAGAAGAACAAAAAAGTGAGCGGATTGATAAATTTTTGGCATCGACTGAGAATGATTGGTCAAGAACCCAGGTTCAGCAATGGGTAAAAGACGGACAGGTTGTCGTGAACGGAAGCGCGGTGAAAGCGAATTATAAAATTCAGCCGGGTGATCAGGTGACCGTCACTGTACCCGAACCGGAAGCGCTCGACGTCCTGGCAGAGCCTATGGATCTGGATATTTATTATGAGGACCAGGATGTGCTGGTCGTCAACAAACCTCGCGGAATGGTTGTTCACCCAGCACCCGGGCATCTTACGGGCACACTTGTAAACGGCCTTATGGCTCATTGCACAGACCTTTCCGGAATAAATGGCGTGATGCGTCCGGGTATTGTTCACAGAATCGATAAGGACACGTCCGGTTTATTAATGGTGGCGAAAAATGATATGGCGCACGAGTCACTTGTAAACCAATTGGTCAACAAAACGGTCACGCGGAAATATACGGCAGTTGTCCACGGGCTTATTTCTCACGATGATGGCACAATTGACGCGCCGATCGGACGAGATAAGAAAGACCGTCAAAGCATGACTGTGACACGTGATGGCAAAAACGCTGTCACTCATTTTCATGTACTAGAGCGTTTTCAGGATTTTACGTTAGTGGAATGCCAGCTTGAAACAGGGAGAACCCATCAAATTCGTGTTCATATGAAATATATCGGATTCCCATTAGCAGGCGATCCGAAATACGGCCCAAGAAAAACAATCGACTTTAATGGCCAAGCGCTTCACGCGGGAGTTTTAGGTTTTGACCATCCACGAACAGGAGAATATGTCGAATTTGAAGCGCCGCTTCCTGAGGATATGGCAGAATTAATCGAAAACCTCAGAAAAAACGGTTGACAGAGGGTTTCTTTTCTGAAATAATAAACGAAGCTGAATAGATTCTTTAAAACAGTCCAGAGAGGCTGAGAAGGATAACGGATTGACGGGATGCGTGTATAGGCGCGCACCTTGTCCTAAAACCCCTCTATGCTCTGGCAGGAGGGGTTTTTTCTTCTATATGAACTGTGAGGTGTCACACATTGAATCAAAAAGCTGTCATTCTCGACGAACAGGCAATCAGACGGGCGCTGACCAGGATTGCTCACGAAATGATCGAACGCAATAAAGGAATGAATAACTGCATCCTTGTCGGCATTAAGACAAGAGGGATTTACCTGGCAAAACGCCTTGCGGAACGCATTGAACAGATTGAGGGAAATCCTGTTACAGTCGGTGAAATTGATATTACTCTTTACAGAGACGATCTTTCTAAAAAAACGAGCAACGATGAACCGCTTGTAAAAGGTGCAGATATTCCGGTAGATATTACAGATCAAAAAGTCATTCTCGTTGATGATGTTCTGTATACCGGAAGAACAGTCAGAGCAGGAATGGATGCGCTTGTTGATGTAGGCAGACCTTCCTCCATTCAGCTTGCAGTGCTTGTGGACAGAGGACACCGGGAGCTGCCGATCCGAGCGGATTATATCGGGAAAAACATCCCGACATCAAAGTCTGAAAAGGTTATGGTTCAGCTTGATGAGGTAGACCAAAACGATCTCGTCGCCATTTATGAAAACGAATAATAGATCACCTTTTTAAGGGCAATCCAGAGAGGTTGCAAAGAGGTGCACAACAAAGGCCCAAAAAGCATTCGGCAGGTCTTTGTATGCCTCTTTGCGTAAAAAAGCAAAGAGGTTTTTTTATACAGTCATTGAGTCATCCTAAAATGAAAGTCAACAATCAGGGGGAAATCATCATGAGTAAGAAAAAAGTAAATTTAGGGGTCAGGGATGTCCCGACACCTTTCTCTTGGGTTTCATTCAGCCTTCAGCATTTGTTTGCCATGTTTGGCTCAACCATTTTGGTTCCGAAGCTCGTCGGAATGAGTCCTGCTGTGGCGTTGGTGACAAGCGGCATCGGAACACTGGCGTACCTTCTTATTACCAAAGGACAAATTCCGGCGTATCTCGGTTCATCCTTCGCCTTTATTTCTCCGATCATTCTGGTAAAAGCGACCGGCGGGCCGGGAGCGGCAATGGTTGGAGCGTTTCTTGCAGGGCTGGTGTACGGGCTGATTGCCTTATTGATTAGGCAGCTTGGAACAGGATGGCTGATGAAGATTCTCCCGCCTGTAGTCGTAGGGCCTGTTATTATCGTCATCGGGCTGGGACTGGCAAGCACTGCAGTAAATATGGCGATGTATGCTGATCCGAACGCGAGTGAGTTGGTCTACAGCTTAAAGCACTTTAGTGTCGCAGGAGTTACGCTGGCAATCACGATTATTTGTGCGATTTTCTTACGAGGGTTTTTAAGCCTGATTCCGGTTTTGATCGGAATCATCGGCGGATACCTGTTTGCCCTTACTCAAGGGATTGTCAACTTCCAGCCGGTGCTTGACGCGAAATGGTTTGCAGTGCCTGAATTTATCATTCCGTTCAAAGATTATTCACCGTCAGTTACACTCGGCATCGCAGCCGCAATGGTTCCTGTCGCATTTGTCACAATGTCAGAGCATATCGGCCACCAAATGGTGCTGAGCAAGGTTGTCGGACAAGACTTCATTAAAAAGCCAGGTCTTCATCGCTCTATTATGGGTGACAGTGTGGCGACAATCCTCGCTTCCCTGATCGGCGGTCCGCCGACAACGACTTACGGAGAAAACATTGGCGTGCTGGCCATCACAAGAGTATTCAGCGTCTTTGTCATCGGAGGAGCGGCAGTGATTGCTTGTTGCTTCGGCTTTATCGGCAAAATTTCAGCGCTGATCAGTTCAGTGCCGTCAGCGGTCATGGGAGGCGTCTCCTTCCTGCTGTTCGGAATCATTGCTTCAAGCGGCCTGCGAATGCTGATTGACAACAAAATTGATTATGAAAACAACAGAAACCTCATTATTACATCAGTTATCCTTGTCATCGGTGTAGGAGGCGCTTTTATCCAAGTGTCTCAGGGCGGATTCCAAGTGTCAGGAATGGCGCTTGCCGCAATTGTCGGTGTCATCTTAAACCTGATTCTTCCGCAGGCGAAGGAAGAGCAGGCAGACACATCTGAACAACATCATATTTAAAACCTTTTAATGAAAGTCCAGAGAGGCTTGGAAGGGTTATGAAGAGAAGGAAGCTTCAATGCTGCCCTCTATTTTAACCATACCCCGAGTCTATCTTAGACCGGGGTTTTTTTTCAGCCTTAAGTTGAAAAGAGAGGGGAAAGAACATGAAGCATTTAACGACGATGAGTGAACTCAGCACTGAGGAAATCAAAGATTTGCTTCAAACAGCACAAGAGCTCAAAAGCGGAAAAACAGACAATCAGCTTACAGGAAAGTTTGCCGCAAACCTGTTTTTCGAACCGAGCACGAGAACGCGGTTCAGCTTTGAGGTCGCAGAAAAAAAGCTGGGCATGAATGTGCTAAACCTTGATGGAACAAGCACAAGCGTGCAAAAAGGCGAAACCTTATATGACACGATCCGGACGCTCGAATCAATCGGTGTGGACGTCTGCGTCATCAGGCACAGTGATGATGAGTATTATGAAGAGCTTGTCAGCCAGGTGAACATTCCGATTCTGAATGCGGGAGACGGATGCGGCCAGCATCCAACACAATCACTGCTTGATTTAATGACGATTTATGAAGAGTTCAATACGTTCAAAGGGCTTACCGTCTCCATTCACGGCGACATCAAGCATAGCAGAGTGGCAAGGTCAAATGCGGAAGTGTTGACAAGATTGGGGGCCCGGGTCCTATTTTCCGGCCCTTCGGAATGGCAGGATGAAGAAAATACATTCGGCACGTATGTCTCAATGGATGAAGCAGTTGAGTCTTCCGATGTTGTCATGCTGCTGCGCATTCAAAATGAACGACATCAGTCAGCTGTCAGCCATGAAGGCTATTTAAACAAATACGGCTTGACCGTAGAACGGGCTGAGCGTATGAAGCGGCATGCGATCATCATGCATCCTGCTCCGGTAAACAGAGGAGTGGAGATTGATGACAGCTTAGTAGAAAGCGAAAAATCAAGAATCTTCAAGCAAATGCAAAATGGCGTATTTATCAGAATGGCAGTGATACAGCGTGCCTTACAAACCAATGTGAAAAGAGGAGAAGCAGCGTATGTCATATCTCATTAAAAACGGCTGGATACTAAACGAAAATGGTGAAAAAACACAAGCGGATATCCGAGTGACTGGAGAAACCATCACCGCAATCGGCAAGCTTGATGCAACGGATAATGAAACGGTAATTGATGCAAAAGGTTTGCTCGTTTCACCTGGGTTTGTTGATCTCCACGTGCATTTCAGAGAGCCGGGCGGAGAGAAAAAAGAAACTATTGAAACCGGGGCAAAAGCAGCGGCACGCGGCGGCTATACTACAGTAGCAGCAATGCCGAATACGCGGCCGGTTCCTGATACAAAGGAGCAGATGGAATGGGTGCAAAACAGAATTAAAGAAACATCATGCGTAAGAGTTCTTCCATATGCATCCATTACGATCAGACAAATCGGCGATGAAATGACAAACTTTGAAGCGTTAAAAGAAGCCGGGGCATTTGCTTTTACAGATGACGGCGTTGGTATACAGACAGCAGGAATGATGTATGAAGCGATGAAACGGGCAGCCGCAATTGACAAAGCGATTGTTGCACATTGCGAGGACAACTCCTTAATTTACGGAGGGAGCGTACATGAGGGGACATTCTCCAAAGCGAACGGGCTAAACGGCATTCCTTCTGTGTGTGAATCGGTTCATATTGCTCGCGATGTGCTGCTGGCTGAGGCGGCAAACTGCCATTATCATGTATGCCATATCAGCACAAAAGAATCTGTCAGAGTTGTACGCGATGCGAAAAAAGCGGGAATCAGAGTGACAGCAGAAGTATCGCCGCATCATTTGCTGCTTTGTGATGAGGACATCCCGGGGCTGAACACAAACTATAAAATGAATCCTCCGCTCCGCAGCCCAGAAGACAGAGCTACTTTAATTGAAGGTCTTTTAGACGGAACAATTGATTTTATCGCAACAGACCATGCACCGCATACGGAAGAAGAGAAGAACACAGAAATGAAGCTGGCGCCATTCGGAATTGTCGGCTTAGAAACAGCATTCCCGCTTCTTTACACACACTTTGTCAAAAATGGCAGCTGGTCACTGAAGCAGCTGATTGACTACATGACAATCAAGCCATGCGAAGCGTTCGGTCTCCCATATGGAACATTACAAACGGGGCAAGCTGCGGACATTACGTTAATCGATTTAGAAAAAGAAGCAGTTATAGACAAAGAGACATTTTTATCAAAAGGAAAAAATACACCATTCAACGGCATCAGTTGCACCGGCTGGCCGGTCGCTACAATTGCGGCAGGGAAGCTTGCTTATGAAGAGGGGAGACTTGTCAAATGAAGAGACGATTAGTACTGGAAAACGGAGCGGTATTCGAGGGAGAAGCCTTCGGAAGCTTAGAACACAACATGGGAGAAGTCGTTTTTAATACTGGGATGACAGGCTATCAGGAAATTTTATCTGATCCTTCTTACTGCGGACAGATCGTAACATTAACATACCCGCTTATCGGAAATTACGGCATTAACCGTGATGATTTTGAATCCATTACTCCTTTTGTGAAAGGGCTGATCATCAAAGAATTATGTGAGCTGCCTTCCAACTGGCGTTCAGCATACACCTTAGACGAGTATTTAAAAATGAAAAACATTCCCGGACTCCAGGGGATTGATACAAGGAAGCTGACAAGAATGATCCGCACGGCAGGCGCGCTAAAAGGAACATTCGCTTCATCTGATGAAGATATCGAAGCAGTGCTGAAAAGACTGAACGAAACGGAATTGCCAAGAAATCAAGTATCCCAAGTATCAGCAAAAACAGCATATCCGAGCCCGGGAAGAGGCAAACGCATCGTCTTGGTTGACTTCGGCATGAAACACGGGATTCTAAGAGAGCTGAACAAACGGAAATGTGACGTCATCGTTGTGCCTTACAACATTACAGCGGAAGAGGTGCTTCAGCTGAAACCGGACGGTATCATGCTTTCTAACGGACCTGGAGACCCGAAGGATGTGCCTGAAGCGATTGAAATGATTAAAGGTGTTCTTGGAAAAGTGCCATTATTCGGAATATGTCTCGGCCACCAATTATTCGCGCTGGCGTGCGGGGCGAATACTGAAAAAATGAAATTCGGCCACAGGGGCTCAAACCACCCGGTAAAAGAGCTGGCTACAGGAAAAGTTGCCTTAACATCTCAAAACCATGGATATACAGTTTCGTCTATCAGTAAAACAGAACTGGAAGTGACGCATATCGCAATTAACGACGATACGATTGAAGGGCTGAAGCATAAAACATTGCCGGCATTTACGGTTCAATATCATCCCGAAGCCTCACCTGGTCCTGAGGATGCCAACCATCTATTTGACAGATTCATCGAAATGATCGAAACAACAGAGAAAGAAGGGGAAGCGGTATGCCAAAACGCGTAGACATTAACAAAATTTTAGTAATCGGATCTGGACCGATCATCATCGGCCAAGCAGCAGAATTTGACTATGCGGGAACACAAGCCTGTCTTGCTTTGAAAGAAGAAGGTTATGAAGTCATCCTTGTCAACTCAAACCCTGCCACGATCATGACAGATACAGAAATGGCTGACCGGGTTTATATCGAACCGCTCACACCTGAATTCCTGACACGAATCATCAGAAAAGAGCGCCCAGATGCCATTCTTCCTACACTCGGAGGCCAAACCGGTTTGAATCTTGCGGTTGAGCTTTCTGAAAGAGGTGTTCTGGCAGAATGCGGCGTCGAAGTGCTTGGCACAAAACTGTCTGCGATTCAGCAAGCTGAAGACCGTGACTTGTTCAGAACATTAATGAATGAACTGAATGAACCGGTGCCTGAAAGTGAGATTATTCACTCCCTCGAAGAAGCAGAAAAATTCGTCAGTCAAATTGGATTCCCTGTCATTGTCCGCCCGGCATATACATTAGGCGGAACAGGCGGAGGCATCTGCTCGAATGAGACAGAGTTAAAAGAAATCGTTGAGAACGGCTTGAAATTAAGCCCGGTACACCAATGTCTTCTTGAAAAAAGCATCGCCGGCTATAAAGAAATCGAGTATGAAGTCATGAGAGACAGCCAGGATCACGCCATTGTCGTTTGTAACATGGAAAACATTGATCCAGTTGGAATCCATACTGGAGACAGTATTGTTGTCGCGCCGAGCCAAACGCTCAGCGATCGCGAGTATCAGCTCTTGCGGAATGTATCGTTAAAACTGATTCGCGCGCTTGGGATCGAAGGCGGATGTAACGTCCAGCTCGCCTTAGATCCAGACAGCTTCCAATATTACATTATTGAAGTAAATCCGCGTGTCAGCCGTTCATCTGCTCTTGCATCAAAAGCAACGGGATACCCGATAGCAAAGCTCGCTGCTAAAATTGCAGTCGGACTTTCATTAGATGAAATGATGAACCCGGTGACAGGAAAAACATATGCAGCATTTGAACCTGCTCTTGACTATGTCGTATCCAAAATTCCGCGCTGGCCGTTTGATAAATTTGAATCAGCAAACAGAAAGCTTGGCACGCAAATGAAAGCGACAGGTGAGGTCATGGCAATCGGCCGCACGCTTGAAGAGTCATTGCTGAAGGCAGTGCGTTCGCTGGAAGCGGATGTGTATCATCTTGAATTGAAGGACGCCGCTGACATTTCAGATGAGCTTCTTGAAAAGCGAATTAAAAAGGCCGGTGATGAACGCTTATTCTACTTAGCTGAAGCGTACAGAAGAGGCTACACGGTAGAAGACCTCCATGAATTTTCCGCTATCGATGTCTTCTTCTTGCATAAGCTGTTCGGAATCGTACAGTTTGAAAAAGAATTGAAGGCCAATGCGGGCAATACGGATGTGCTGAGACGGGCAAAAGAACTCGGCTTCTCTGATCAGTACATTAGCCGCGAGTGGAAAATGAAAGAATCTGAGCTTTACAGCTTGAGAAAACAAGCGGGGATTGCGCCGGTATTCAAAATGGTAGATACGTGCGCGGCGGAATTCGAGTCAGAAACGCCATACTTCTATAGCACATACGAAGAAGAAAATGAATCTGTCGTTACAGATAAGAAAAGTGTGATGGTGCTTGGTTCGGGTCCGATTCGAATCGGTCAGGGTGTCGAGTTCGACTATGCGACGGTTCACTCTGTATGGGCAATTAAACAAGCAGGCTATGAAGCCATTATTGTCAACAACAACCCGGAAACCGTTTCAACAGACTTCAGCATCTCAGACAAGCTGTATTTTGAACCGCTTACGATTGAAGATGTTATGCACATCATTGACCTCGAACAGCCAATGGGCGTTGTCGTACAGTTCGGCGGACAAACTGCGATTAACCTTGCTGACGAGCTTTCTGCGCGCGGAGTGAAAATCCTTGGAACTTCATTAGAAGATTTAGACCGTGCAGAAGACCGGGATAAATTTGAACAAGCGCTTGGAGAACTTGGTGTTCCGCAGCCGCTTGGCAAAACAGCCACATCAGTTGATCAGGCGGTAAGCATCGCGAGCGATATCGGTTACCCGGTACTGGTACGCCCTTCCTATGTACTTGGCGGCCGGGCAATGGAGATTGTGTATCATGAAGAAGAGCTGCTTCATTACATGAAAAACGCAGTTAAAATCAATCCGCAGCACCCTGTATTAATTGACAGATACTTGACAGGAAAAGAAATTGAAGTCGATGCAGTATCCGACGGTGAAACAGTCGTCATTCCGGGAATTATGGAGCACATTGAACGTGCGGGCGTTCACTCCGGAGACTCAATCGCTGTTTATCCGCCTCAGTCTCTCACAGAGGACATCAAGAAAAAAATTGAACAATACACGATCGCATTGGCTAAAGGGCTGAATATTGTCGGTTTGCTCAATATTCAATTCGTCTTGTCGCAAGGCGAGGTGTACGTGCTAGAAGTGAATCCGAGATCAAGCAGAACCGTACCGTTTTTAAGCAAAATTACGGGTATCCCAATGGCGAATCTCGCAACAAAAATCATTCTTGGTCAAAAGCTGGCTGCGTTTGGCTATACAGAGGGCCTTCAGCCTGAACAGCAAGGTGTATTTGTAAAAGCGCCGGTCTTCTCCTTTGCCAAGCTGAGAAGAGTGGACATTACGTTAGGGCCTGAAATGAAATCAACAGGTGAAGTCATGGGGAAAGATTCGACACTTGAAAAGGCGCTCTACAAAGCCTTGATTGCTTCAGGTATTCAAATCCCGAACTACGGTTCCGTGCTTTTAACAGTAGCTGATAAGGACAAAGAAGAAGGGCTTGCCATTGCTAAGCGGTTCCACGCGATCGGCTACAACATTTTAGCGACGGAAGGAACGGCAGGCTACTTGAAAGAAGCTTCCATTCCAGCGAAGGTCGTCGGAAAAATCGGTCAGGATGGCCCGAACCTGCTTGACGTCATCAGAAACGGAGAAGCGCAGTTTGTCATCAATACGCTGACAAAAGGAAAGCAGCCCGCAAGAGACGGTTTTAGAATCAGACGTGAATCAGTAGAAAATGGTGTTGCCTGCCTAACATCTTTAGATACGGCAGAGGCGATATTGCGAGTGCTGGAAAGCATGACATTCCGTGCTGATCAAATGCCGGCACTCAACACAAATCAGGAGGCGGCAGTCACTATATGAAAAAAGCGTATTTGACAGTATGTTCTAACCAGCAAATTGCAGACCGGGTGTATCAAATGGTTCTGAAAGGGGAGCTTGTCCAAGGGTTTACAACCCCTGGACAGTTCCTTCATCTTAAAGTGAGCGAAGCGGTTACGCCTCTTTTGAGAAGACCAATCAGCATCGCAGACGTCAACTTTGAAAAAAATGAAGTCACCATCATTTATCGGATAGATGGGGAAGGGACAAGACTCTTGTCACTGAAGCAGCAGGGAGAATTTGTGGATGTCCTCGGGCCTTTGGGAAATGGCTTTCCTGTTAATGAAGTTCAACCCGGAAAGACGGCTTTGCTGGTAGGAGGCGGAGTAGGTGTGCCGCCTCTCCAAGAGCTGTCGAAACGCTTGAATGAAAAAGGGGTAAATGTCATCCACGTTTTAGGATTCCAATCGGCAAAGGATGTTTTTTACGAGGAAGAATGCCGGCAGTACGGAGACACGTATGTGGCAACAGCTGACGGAAGCTACGGGGAAACCGGATTTGTCACAGATGTGATTAAACGGAAAAATCTAGAGTTTGATATCCTCCTCAGCTGCGGGCCGACACCGATGCTTAAGGCGTTAAAACAGGAATATGCCCATAAAGAAGTATATCTGTCCATGGAGGAACGAATGGGCTGCGGAATCGGCGCATGCTTCGCGTGTGTGTGCCATACAAATGAAAGTGAGACATCCTATGTAAAAGTATGTCTCGACGGGCCTGTATTTAAAGCTCAGGAGGTGGCGCTGTAATGCTAGAGGTGAAATTGCCGGGACTTGATTTGAAAAACCCAATCATTCCTGCATCAGGCTGCTTCGGTTTTGGAAAAGAATTTTCACGTTTTTATGATTTGTCTTGTCTTGGAGCCATCATGATTAAGGCTACGACAAAGGAGCCGCGCTTTGGGAATCCGACGCCGCGGGTAGCTGAGACTGGTGCAGGAATGCTCAATGCGATCGGTCTCCAAAATCCGGGGCTGGATAGTGTGTTGCATAATGAGCTGCCGTGGCTTGAGCAGTTTGATACGCCGATCATTGCCAATGTCGCAGGTTCTCAAGTCGAGGATTATGTTGAAGTTGCAGAGCATATTAGCAAAGCGCCTAATGTTCATGCTCTTGAATTGAATATTTCCTGCCCGAATGTGAAAACAGGCGGAATCGCTTTTGGCACGAATCCTCAAATGGCTGCCGATTTGACAAAAGCGGTGAAAGAGGTTTCGGATGTACCCGTTTATGTGAAGCTTTCCCCGAACGTGGCCAATATCACAGAAATTGCATTAGCGATCGAGGAAGCGGGAGCGGACGGTCTTACGATGATCAACACACTAATCGGCATGAGACTCGATTTAAAAACCGGCAAACCGATATTAGCGAATAAAACAGGGGGACTTTCGGGTCCTGCTGTGAAGCCGGTTGCCATTCGCATGGTGTATGAAGTCAGCCAGATGGTCAATATCCCGATTATCGGAATGGGAGGCGTGCAAACGGCTGAAGATGCCCTGGAATTTCTTCTCGCGGGAGCAAGCGCAGTCGCTGTCGGAACAGCAAACTTTGTGAATCCTTTTGCATGTCCAGAGATTATTGAACAGCTCCCATCTGTTTTGCGCCAATACGGCTATCAATCAATTGAAGAATGCATCGGAAGGAGCTGGAATCATGAAAAACAACCTGCCCATCATCGCGCTTGATTTTGCATCAGCTGAAGAAACACTCGCGTTCTTAGCTCCTTTTCAGCAAGAACCGTTATTTGTAAAGGTTGGAATGGAGCTTTTTTATCAAGAAGGGCCATCGATCGTGAAACAATTAAAAGAAAGAAACTGCGAGCTGTTTTTAGATCTAAAGCTTCATGACATCCCGACTACTGTAAACAAAGCGATGAAGCGCCTTGCCAGTCTCGGAGTAGATCTCGTCAATGTTCATGCTGCCGGGGGCAAAAAAATGATGCAGGCAGCTCTCGAAGGCTTAGAAGAAGGTACGCCGGCTGGAAAAAAACGTCCGTCACTGATCGCGGTAACCCAGCTGACAAGCACATCTGAACAAATCATGAAAGATGAACTGCTGATCGAAAAATCTCTGATTGATACGGTTGTGCACTACAGCAAACAGGCGGAAGAGAGCGGACTGGATGGAGTGGTCTGCTCTGTTCATGAAGCAAAAGCCATTTATCAAGCGGTGTCGCCTTCATTTCTGACTGTCACTCCGGGGATCAGAATGTCTGAGGACGCTGCGAATGACCAAGTCCGCGTAGCGACGCCTGCTATTGCAAGAGAGAAAGGTTCATCAGCGATTGTAGTAGGACGCTCGATTACAAAAGCGGAAGACCCGGTAAAAGCCTATAAGGCTGTCAGACTTGAATGGGAGGGAATTAAATCTTGAAACAAATCATCGCAAAACATCTATTAGACATCCAAGCTGTATTTTTACGCCCGAACGAGCCGTTCACATGGGCAAGCGGCATTTTATCTCCAATCTACTGTGACAACCGCCTTACGCTATCTTTCCCAGAGGTCAGAAATGATGTCGCCTCAGGCATCAGCAAGCTTGTCAAAGAGCATTTTCCTGAAGCTGAAATGATTGCGGGAACAGCAACCGCGGGTATTCCTCATGCTGCTCTTGCGGCTGACCGTTTGAATCTTCCGATGTGTTATGTGAGGAGCAAGCCGAAGGCGCACGGTAAAGGCAATCAGATTGAGGGAGCTGTGCAAGAAGGGCAAAAAACAGTCGTCATTGAAGACTTAATCTCCACAGGAGGCAGCGTGCTTGAAGCTTGTGCAGCTTTACAAGCGGCCGGCTGTGAAGTGCTTGGTGTCGTCTCAATCTTTACGTACGGACTTCCTAAAGCGGAGGAAGCCTTCGCAAAGGCAGAACTGCCATACTACTCATTAACTGATTATGATACGCTCACAGAGGTCGCGCTTGAAAACGGAAATATTCATTCAGATGATCTAAAAAAGCTGCAAACATGGAAACGAAATCCCGAGTCAAAAGATTGGTTTAAAAAATAAAAAATAAATTCAAATGATGTAAAGAGGCTTCAAAGCCTTGCTGTACTTGAAAACAGGCTGTGAGGCCTGTTTTTTTATTAATCCTATAAAAAAAGTCGGGTTGACTTATGTTAGAATTGTGCTAAAATTTACTACAAATCTAAAAACTTATCAAGAGCGGCTGAGGGACTGGACCTATGAAGCCCGGCAACCTGCATAGTTTGTAAGGTGCTACTTCCAGCAAAATGAATTCCATTTTGAAAGATAAGGGCTGCATGCTGTTCCTGTCTTTCTTTCCGCCGGATTGAAAGTTTTTTATTTTAAGAGGAAAAAAGGCTGTCTGTGATATCAGCAGCCGCGAATCACATTACAATTGGGAAAAGACAACCGGCAGAAAGCTACTGTTTGTTTGTCTCCGAAAGGAGGAAAGAAGAAATGTTAACGTACGATAATTGGGAAGAACCAACGATTACATTTCCGGAAGACGATCCTTACAAAGGAGCGCTGTCAGTTTTAAAATGGGCATACGGCCATTACGGCAATCAGCTTGTTTATGCCTGCAGTTTCGGAATTGAGGGAATCGTTCTGATTGACTTAATTTATAAAGTGAAAAAAGACGCAGAGATTGTGTTTCTTGATACAGGACTTCATTTTAAAGAAACCTATGAAACAATTGAACGAGTGAAAGAGCGTTATCCGGGTCTTAATATCATCCTGAAAAAACCAGACCTCACCCTTGAGGAACAAGCCGAAGAACATGGTGACAAACTGTGGGAAAGAGAGCCGAATCAGTGCTGCTATCTTAGAAAGGTCGTTCCTTTAAGAGAGGCGCTTTCAGGACATCCAGCCTGGCTTTCCGGCCTGCGCCGTGATCAAGGGCCAAGCCGTGCCAATACGAATTTCTTAAACAAAGATGAAAAATTCAAGTCAGTAAAAGTTTGCCCGCTTATCCATTGGACTTGGAAAGACATTTGGAGATACACATCCCGGAATGAACTCGACTACAATCCGCTTCATGACCAAGGATATCCAAGTATTGGCTGTGCGCCTTGCACTGCTCCCGCTTTTACAGCAGAGGATTTGCGCTCAGGCAGATGGAATGGTATGGCGAAAACAGAATGCGGACTGCATGAATAAGGAGCTGCAAAATGGAATTAGCCGCTATTTTATTTAGCTTGTTTTTCGCGATGAATATTGGTGCAAGCGGCGCTGCAGCTTCGATGGGGGTTGCTTACGGCTCCGGAGCCATCAAAAAGAAAACCTACGCTTTGATCCTATGCGCAGTCGGTGTCTTTGCCGGGGCGGTCATTGGCGGAGGCGAGGTTGTAAAAACAATCAGCTCCGGCATTATTCCTGAGCAGACGATTACACTGACGATTGTTTGCATCATTATTGGAGCTGCTGCCCTGTCGCTCTTTACTGCTAATCTGCTCGGCATTCCTTTGTCGACAAGTGAAGTAACAGTCGGCGCGGTTGTCGGCGTGGGAGTGGCTTATAAGGTATTGTTTGTGAACAATCTTCTGATCATTGTGTCATTTTGGGTTTTTGTCCCGCTGTTCGCTTTCGGCTTCACCTATTTCGTATCTAAGCTGTTTCGTTATTTTAAGATTGAAGTAAAATCTTCTAAAAAGCAAAAAATCCTCGGCATTGTTTTGTTAGTTGCCGGATTTTTCGAAGCATTCTCTGCCGGCATGAATAACGTGGCGAATGCTGTTGGCCCGTTAGTAGCTGCCGGTGTGCTTGATGTCGGAAAAGGAACCTTGTATGGAGGAGCTTTTGTTGCTCTTGGCGCACTGTTATTAGGCCGGCGTGTGCTAGAAACAAACGGGAAGAAAATTACGAGATTCTCCAAAGGGGAAGGCATTCTCTTATCCAGTACAGGAGCCGGACTGGTGATCATCAGTTCTGTATTTGGGATGCCGGTGCCCTTGGCGCAAGTCACGTCATCGTCTATTATCGGAATAGGCATGGCAAAAAACGGTCCGAACGTGTTCCATAAACAAGTTGTTCAAACGATGCTGAAGGTATGGATCGTATCGCCGTTTTTATCTTTATCGATTTCTTATCTGCTTGTATCCTTGTTTTTAAAAGCAGATTATTATTCGATCTTTATCATGGTAAGTGTGCTTTTAGCGGCGGGGGGTGCCGTCAGCCTGACAAAGGCCATTCGTAAAGAGAGACGCTCAGTCCACGAACAAGGAGGGGGAATCTGATCATTAATCTGAGTAATTTTATAAGTTAACTAGGAGGAGATGGATATTATGAGCTTAGCACCACACGGAGGAACATTAGTAAACAGAGTAGATGAATCATATGATGTGAGCGGCATCCAAAAAGAAATTGAACTTGATTTAATTTCTTTCGCGGATTTGGAATTGATCGGTATCGGTGCATACAGCCCGATTGAAGGTTTCTTTAATGAAAAAGATTACGTATCTGTAGTCGAAAACATGCGTCTTTCTTCCGGCGTTGTCTGGTCTCTTCCGATCACGCTTCCGGTCGATGCGCAAAAAGCAGCGGAACTGTCACTTGGTGAAACGGTAAAGTTAACGTATGAAGGAGAAACATACGGCGTTATCCAAATCGAAGATCTGTACGTGCCTGACAAACAAAAAGAAGCTGTCAATGTGTACAAAACAGATGAACAGGAGCATCCTGGTGTTAAAAAGCTGTTCAGCCGCGGCAATACATATGTCGGCGGGCCGATTACGTTGATTAAAAAAGCTTCAAAACAGTTCCCTGAATTTACATTTGAACCGTCAGAAACGAGACGCCAGTTTGCGGAAAAAGGCTGGGAAACCATTGTCGGTTTCCAAACAAGAAACCCTGTTCACAGAGCGCATGAATACATTCAAAAAACGGCTCTTGAAACAGTAGACGGCTTGTTCTTGAATCCGTTAGTAGGTGAAACAAAATCTGATGACATTCCAGCTGATGTACGGATGGAAAGCTACCAAGTGCTTCTTGATCATTATTACCCGAAAGATCGCGTTTTCCTTGGTGTCTTTTTAGCGGCGATGCGTTATGCAGGCCCGAGAGAAGCAATTTTCCACGCGCTTGTCAGAAAGAACTACGGCTGCACACATTTCATCGTCGGCCGTGATCATGCAGGTGTAGGCGACTATTACGGAACATACGAAGCACAGGAGCTGTTTGACACATTTAAACCTGAAGAACTCGGAATTACACCGCTGAAATTTGAGCACAGCTTCTTCTGTAAAAAATGCGGAAATATGGGAACAGCGAAAACATGCCCTCATGGCAGAGAGCATCACGTCATTTTATCAGGCACTAAGGTAAGAGGCATGCTGAGAGACGGTGTGCTGCCGCCTGCTGAATTCAGTCGGAAAGAAGTCGTAGAAGTGTTAATCAAAGGGATGAAGAAAAAAGAAGAAGTAGGCGTATCTTAAGGAGGACTGGCAGTGACAAATCGCGATATTGTATGGCATGAAGCCTCTATCACAAAAGAAGAGTACCAGCAAAAAAACAAGCATAAAAGCTCCATTCTCTGGCTGACAGGGTTAAGCGGCTCAGGCAAATCAACGATTGCCAACGCCGCTGCGAGAGAATTGTTTGAGCAAGGCTACCAAGTGATTGTGCTTGACGGGGATAATATCCGTCACGGCTTAAATAAGGATCTTGGTTTTTCTGATGAAGACCGAAAAGAAAACATCCGCCGAATCGGAGAGGTGGCGAAGCTTTTTGTTCAGCAGGGAACCATTGTGATTACTGCTTTTATCTCTCCTTTCCGCGAGGACAGGCAACAGGTTCGCGAGCTTGTGGAAGCGGGCGAATTTAATGAAGTCTACATTAAATGCGACCTTGATATTTGTGAACAAAGAGATCCGAAAGGACTTTACAAAAAAGCAAGAAACGGAGAGATTCCGTTCTTTACAGGAATTGATTCTCCTTATGAAGAACCGGAAGCTCCAGAGCTCGTTCTTGATTCAGGACAGCATGACCGTGAAGCGTGTAAAAATCAGCTGATAGAGTTTGTTAAACAAAAATTGAGCTGAATATGATCTGCTGCGTTCTTCTCAGATGCCGGAATGCAAGCGAGAACATCATCACAGCGAATCTTCTGGAAGAACTCGAATAGATCGGGGGAAATACGATGGGGAAAGTATATATTGTAGGAGCGGGTCCCGGTGACCCTGATCTGCTGACAATTAAAGCGCTGAAAGCCATTGAAAAAGCTGATGTCATCTTATATGACAGATTAGTAAATAAAGAGATTTTACAATATGCCAAAGAGCAAGCAGACCTGATCTACTGCGGGAAGCTTCCGGATTTTCATACGATGAAGCAGGAAACCATTAATCGGTTTCTTGTAAAGTATGCGCAAAAAGGGAAAACCGTTGTCAGGCTGAAAGGCGGAGACCCTTTTGTGTTCGGCAGGGGGGGAGAAGAAGCGGAATGCCTCTCTGAAAACGGAATTCCGTTTGAAATCATCCCCGGCATTACGTCTGGAATCGCGGCAACCGCTTATGCCGGGATTCCTGTTACTCATCGGGAGGCGGGCTCTAACGTCGCTTTTGTAACGGGTCACTATAAAAAAGAAGAAGATTTTGAGGAAAAGTGGAAAGCGCTGGCTACAGGAATTGATACACTTGTCATCTATATGGGTATCAAAAACGTGCAGCAGATTGAGAGAAAACTCCTTGAAAATGGTCGGGACGGTTCTACGCCGGCAGCCTTTATTCATTGGGGAACAACGGACAAGCAAAAATCTGTTTTTTGTACAGTTGACACCCTTTCAGAAACGGTGATAAAAGAAAACATTACAAATCCAAGTTTAATTGTCATTGGAAATGTTGTAAATTATCACTATAAGCTGGAATGGTTTGAATCTAAACTGAAAAAACAAGATTTAAGCGAGGCGTTGTAAAAATGAAACAAGCAATTTTATATGTCGGCCACGGCAGCCGGGTCAAAAAAGCGCAGCAAGAAGCCGCAGCCTTTTTGGAAGGATGTAAGGCCCACATCTCTGTGCCAGTACAAGAAATCAGCTTTTTAGAGCTTCAGGAGCCGACAATTGAGACAGGATTTGAAGCATGTGTGAAGCAAGGCGCCACTCATATCGCAGTGGTGCCTCTGCTTCTTTTAACAGCTGCGCATGCAAAACATGATATTCCTGAAGAAATTGTCCGTGTTGCATCTCGATATCCATCAGTCCGTATTTCATACGGAAAGCCGATCGGGATTGACGAAGAAGTAGTCAAGGCTGTATATCACCGAATGAAAGACATAGGTGTTCCTTATGAAAATGCCAGAGTGGTGCTCATCGGAAGGGGAAGTTCAGATCCAGATGTCAAAAGAGACGTAACCGGAATTGCTAATCTTCTTCAGGAAATGGTTCCAGTGAAGGAAGTCATTCCGTGCTTTTTGACAGCATGTGGCCCGAATTACAAAGAGGTTTTTTCAGAACTTGAAAAAGATGACGGCATAACAACCTTTATCGTTCCATATTTGCTCTTTACGGGTATGCTGATGAATGAAATCGAACGAGAGGTTCAGAAATTAAAAGCCCATAATCCGAACGTCTACCTCTCTTCCTATATCGGTTTTCATCCTTATGTGAAAAACGCATTTTTGAACCGTGTGAGAGAAACTGCGGCAAATTCTGAGGGACAATTTGATTTTGATGGAGGTTCATATGCTTCCGCTGCACATTAGCCTGGAAAAGAAGAAGGTTGTGATTGCGGGGGGCGGCAGCATCGCTCTCAGAAGGCTGAAAACGGTGATTTCTGAGGGAGCTGATATAACGCTCGTCAGTCCGGATGTGGAACCGGAAATCAAGCAAATGGCAGAAGAGCGACTTATCAAATGGGAAAAACGGACAATTGAAAAAGAAGATTATCTCAATGCTTTCTTCATTATTGCTGCGACGGATAATGCGGCAGTGAACAAAGAAATTGCCAAATCCGCTTCGCCTTTTCAGCTTGTCAATTGTGTCAGTGACGCTGAGCTTGGCAATGTATATATGCCGAAAATCGTAAAAAGAGGGCATGTCACTGTGTCTGTTTCTACAAGCGGAGCCAGTCCAAAGCACACGAAAGAGCTTGCTGAAAACGTGGATAAGCTGATTGACGGCGATTTTGTTGCTGAAGTGAACAGGCTTTATCAGGTGAGAAGAAAGAAATAAGCCAGAGCATACAAATGCTCTGGCTTTTATTTATGCGGCTCAGCTTTTTTTGAGCTTGATGACAGTATCAGCATCAGGCGTGACAAAGACGGTATGCTGGCTGTCATAGGTGACGAAACCGGGTTTCGCGCCGTTTGGTTTTTTGACATGCCTGATTTTTGTATAATCTACAGGCACTGAACTTGAATCTTTAGCTTTTGAAAAATAAGCTGCAATTGTCGCGGCTTCCATGATTGTTTGCTCATCCGGTTCGCTGCTTCTGATCACAACGTGGGAGCCGGGAATGTCCTTCGTGTGAAGCCAGATATCGTCTCTAGCCGCCGCTCTGGTCGTTAAATATTCATTTTGACGATTGTTCTTACCCACTAAAATTGTCAGGCCTGAGGTGGATTCATATGTTTCTAACACCGGATTGTGCGGTTTTTGCTTTTTCTGGCCCTTTTGCTGCTTAGGGCGCAAATATTTGCCCTCAACAAGCTCTTCCCTGATTTCGCTGATATCCCGGGGAGAAGCGGACGAAAGCTGCTGAATCAGCTGATCAAAATATTCGATCTCTTCCTGTGCCAGCCTGATTTGCTCCTCGACAACTGCGACCGAATTTTTCGCTTTCTGATACTTCGTGAAATAGGCCTGTGCGTTTTCAGAAGGCGTTTTGTTTGGATTTAAAGAAATCGTGATTGTCGGGCTTTCTTCATCATAATAATTGATGACCTCAGCCTGTTTATCACCTTTTTTCAGCATATATAAATTAGCGGTTAAAAGCTCCCCGTAAAGCTGAAATTCCTTCGCGTTTTCCGAATACTCCAGGGTTTTCTCTAATTTTTTGATTTTGTTGGCATTCTTCTTCCGTTCGTTCACAACAAAACGCTCAAGATCCTGAGCCTGCTGTTTGACTCGGTCTCGTTCAGCTTTTCCGAAATAAAAACGGTCGAGCAGTTCGCTTAATGAATCAAAACGGCGCGCTTCGCCCTTTAGATGAGTCAGCTCCAGTAAATAAAAATATTCCTTTCCGTTTACAGTCGTAATGTTGGGAATGAAACGGTGCTCTTTCACTTCGGCAAACAGTGCCAGCAACGCTTTTGGCAGTGTGACTTTGTTGGCAAGACCTGCTCTGTGAACCGCTTCTTTGGCGAAAAGCGGAGACACGCCTGAAAAGTGGTCGACAATTTGTTTATCAAGCCTTCCTTCTTGAAAGCTGAGGTGACGCAAAATATCATCTTCTGACGCCTCAAGAGGCGATATTTTGTCCTGAGCAGGCGGAAGCTTATAATCTTGGCCGGGCAGTACTGTACGGTAGCTGTTCATTGACGGTGATAAATGCTTAAGTCCGTCGATAATCACATTTTCTGCTGCGTCAGTCAAAATGATATTGCTGTGACGGCCCATAATTTCTACATAAAGCTTTCGTACGGTTTCATCGCCAATTTCGTTTCGGCTTTTGATATGAAAAATCATAATGCGGTCTAAGCCCGCTTGTTCAATTTTCTCAATGAATCCGCCTTCGATATGCTTTCTCAGCAACATGCAAAACATTGGCGGTTCGCTTGGATTTTCATAAGCTTGTGCCGTGATATGCACCCGTGAATAGCTCGGATGTGCCGATAATAATAGTTTTTGGTTTTTTCCCTTGGCACGGATGTGGAAAATCACATCGTGCTTATATGGCTGATGGACTTTTGTAATTCGTCCGCCCATTATTTTCTCGTTAAGTTCGTGTGTCATTCCGTATGTAAACATGCCATCAAACGACATATGCAATACACCCTCTCATTCTTCCTGCATTCGATAATTATAGCATGAAATGGGACGAGTCAGAATAAGCATGCTTATAGAGTGATATCTCTATAAGAGAGCAGGGGAGTGGACGAGCGGAATGAAGTTTCATGAAATGGGACAAACAGATTTACTAGAGGCAACCAATACGTCCATGAAACAAGGATTAACAGAAAAAGAGGTAAAAAAACGCCTTGACAAGCATGGACCAAACGAGCTGCAAGAAGGGAAAAAAACTTCAGCGCTTCTCTTGTTTTTCGCGCAGTTCAAAGATTTTATGGTGCTTGTGCTTCTGGCGGCAACGTTAATCTCAGGTTTTCTTGGTGAATATGTAGATGCGGTTGCGATTATTGCGATTGTGTTTGTGAATGGCATACTCGGCTTCTTTCAAGAAAGGCGTGCTGAGCAATCTCTTCAGGCTTTAAAAGAGCTTTCAACACCGCATGTCATGGCACTCAGGGAAGGAAGCTGGACAAAGATTCCTTCTAAGGAACTTGTGCCGGGTGATATTGTGAAATTTACGAGCGGGGACAGAATTGGCGCAGACGTTCGAATTGTTGAAGCGAGAAGCCTTGAAATAGAAGAATCAGCGCTGACCGGGGAATCTATCCCGGTTGTGAAGCATGCTGATAAATTGAAAAAACCGGATGTTTCACTTGGCGATATTACCAATATGGCATTTATGGGAACGATTGTGACCCGCGGCAGCGGTATGGGGGTTGTCGTCGGGACAGGAATGAATACGGCTATGGGGAAAATTGCCGACATGCTTGAATCAGCAGGGACATTGTCAACCCCGCTGCAAAGAAGACTGGAGCAGCTCGGGAAGATTTTGATTGTTGTTGCATTGCTTCTGACCGTACTTGTCGTTGCTGTCGGTGTTATTCAGGGTCATGATCTGTACAGTATGTTTTTAGCAGGTGTCTCGTTAGCGGTAGCCGCTATTCCGGAGGGGCTGCCGGCGATTGTGACAGTGGCGCTTTCGCTTGGTGTACAGAGGATGATTAAACAAAAATCCATTGTTAGAAAGCTTCCTGCTGTTGAAACGCTTGGGTGTGCGTCTATCATTTGTTCAGATAAAACAGGGACAATGACCCAAAACAAAATGACGGTGACACATGTTTGGTCCGGGGGGAAAACATGGAGAGTGGCAGGGGCCGGCTATGAACCGAAAGGAAGCTTCACACTAAACGAAAAAGAGATCAGTGTCAATGAACATAAGCCGCTTCAGCAGATGCTTCTGTTCGGAGCGCTTTGTAACAACTCCAATATTGAGAAAAGAGACGGCGAATATGTGCTTGACGGAGATCCGACAGAGGGAGCGCTGCTCACCGCGGCAAGAAAAGGCGGTTTTTCAAAGGAGTTTGTTGAATCAAACTACCGGGTGGTCGAAGAATTTCCGTTTGATTCTGCACGGAAAATGATGACTGTCATCGTAGAGGATCAAGACAGAAAGCGCTATATCATTACAAAAGGTGCACCGGATGTACTGATGCAGCGATCTTCCCGTATTTATTATGACGGCTCAGCGGCTCTTTTTTCAAATGAAAGAAAAGCAGAAACAGAGGCGGTATTAAGACATTTGGCATCACAGGCGCTCAGAACGATAGCCGTCGCCTACAGGCCGATAAAAGCAGGCGAAACACCGTCAATGGAGCAGGCGGAAAAAGATCTGACCATGCTTGGCCTTTCAGGTATCATTGATCCCCCGCGGCCGGAAGTCAGACAGGCGATAAAAGAATGCCGTGAAGCAGGAATTAAGACCGTTATGATTACAGGTGATCATGTAGAAACTGCTAAAGCGATAGCGAAAGACTTGCGCCTCCTTCCGAAAAGCGGCAAAATCATGGACGGCAAGATGCTGAATGAACTTTCTCAAGAAGAGCTTTCTCATGTGGTGGAGGATGTATATGTATTTGCCCGCGTTTCCCCTGAACATAAACTAAAAATCGTAAAAGCCTATCAGGAGAACGGGCATATTGTGGCGATGACGGGAGACGGCGTCAATGATGCTCCTGCCATTAAACAAGCTGATATCGGAGTCTCTATGGGCATTACCGGGACAGATGTGGCCAAAGAAGCATCATCTCTTGTTCTCGTAGATGATAATTTTGCGACGATTAAATCAGCGATAAAAGAAGGCAGGAACATCTACGAAAATATCAGGAAGTTTATCAGATACCTGCTGGCGTCTAACGTCGGAGAAATCCTTGTCATGCTGTTTGCGATGCTGCTCGCCCTTCCTTTACCGCTCGTTCCGATTCAGATTTTGTGGGTCAACTTGGTGACGGACGGATTGCCGGCAATGGCGCTCGGCATGGATCAGCCGGAAGGAGACGTCATGAAGCGCAAGCCCCGTCATCCGAAAGAAGGGGTATTTGCCCGCAAGCTAGGATGGAAGGTCGTTTCCAGAGGATTTTTAATCGGAGTTGCCACTATTTTAGCGTTTATCATTGTGTACCACCGCAATCCGGAAAACTTAGCTTATGCCCAGACGATCGCGTTTGCCACATTGGTGCTCGCTCAGCTTATTCACGTGTTTGACTGCCGCAGCGAAACTTCTGTTTTCTCTAGAAATCCGTTTCAAAACCTGTATTTAATCGGCGCGGTATTGTCATCCATTTTGCTGATGCTTGTAGTAATCTACTATCCGCCGCTTCAGCCGATTTTCCATACTGTAGCCATCACGCCGGGGGACTGGATGCTCGTCATCGGTATGTCCGCCATCCCTACTTTTTTGCTGGCGGGGTCACTTTTAACAAGAAAAAAATAAATTCATATGATATAATCTTAGGGGTAATAGCGTGTCTATTGCCCTTTTATTATGAGAACAGGGAAGAATTGGGTGTTTTAAAATGATACGAAGTATGACAGGCTTCGGCAGTGCAAGCAAAACACAAGACGATCTCTCTGTAAGCGTTGAACTTAAATCTGTGAACTACAGATTTAAAGAAGTGAACGCTCGTTTGCCAAGGCCTTTGCTATATTTTGAAGATAAGCTGAAACAGACCATTCTGCAGCATATTCAGCGCGGAAGAATTGAGCTTTTCGTATCCGTTGACAGCGATATGCTTGTTGAGAAAAGGCTTGAAATTGATTGGCCGCTGCTCGATGAGTTTGTCGCAGCCGCGAGAGATATGAAGAAGCGGTATCAATTATCTGCAGAACCCGATGTAATGGATTTCTTTAAGCTTGATCATGTCGTCCAGGTTCATGAAGAACAGACGCAAAATGACAAGCTGGAGGCGTTGATCATCGATGCTGCAGAAGAAGCGGTAAAAGGTCTCTGTGAAATGCGTGAAAAAGAGGGGCTGCTCTTAGCGAAAGACTGCCTGATGCATATTGACCAGCTTGAAGAGCTGGTGAGAGAAACTGAATTGCTGGCTGCAGATGTCGTATCTCGTTACCGGGAACGGCTGTACGCCAGAATCAAAGAATGGACTGAAGATGTATTAGACGAGAGCCGGCTTGTAACAGAATGCGCTATTTTTGCAGACCGCTCTGATATCACTGAAGAGATTACAAGGCTGAAGAGCCACTTCGCCCAGTTTCGTGATATATTAGCTAGTGGCGGAGCTGTCGGGCGCAAACTCGACTTTCTTGTTCAGGAGCTCAATCGGGAAGCAAATACGATCGGCTCAAAAGCAAATGATCATCAGATCACAAAGCTTGTCGTTGAAATGAAAAGTTCTATTGAAAAAATAAAAGAACAAGTGCAAAATATAGAATAGTGACTGTGCGTATTGTTTACAGACGGTCTTACTAGGCTAAACTAGAGACGTCTATTTTACAGGGGGAACGTAGAAGATGACGATTAAACTGATTAATATCGGATTTGGCAATATCATCTCCGCCAATCGGATGATTTCGATTGTCAGCCCGGAGTCTGCGCCAATCAAACGGATGATTCAGGATGCAAGAGACCGCGGAATGCTAATTGACGCTACATACGGACGAAGAACCCGTGCAGTTGTCGTCATGGATAGTGATCACATTATCTTATCTGCCGTCCAGCCTGAGACAGTTGCACACAGACTTTCTGTTAAAGAAGAAATTATGGATGAAGGGCAGGGGTAATTGCCGCATGAAAGAAAGAGGGTTATTAATCGTTCTCTCAGGTCCCTCAGGAGTTGGTAAAGGAACGGTTCGACAAGCGATCTTTTCGCAGGAAGACACAAAATTTGAATATTCGATTTCAGTAACCACAAGAAGTCCAAGAGAGGGCGAAGTGAACGGAGTCGATTATTTTTTCAAAACAAGAGACGAATTCGAACAAATGATTGCGGACAACAAGCTGCTTGAATGGGCAGAGTATGTCGGCAATTATTACGGCACGCCAGTCGATTATGTTGAACAGACGCTTCAAGATGGAAAAGACGTCTTTTTAGAAATTGAAGTTCAAGGGGCTCTTCAAGTGAGAAATGCTTTCCCGGAAGGCCTGTTTATTTTCCTTGCGCCTCCAAGCCTTTCTGAACTGAAAAACAGAATCGTGACACGAGGCACAGAAACAGACGCTCTGATTGAAAATCGAATGAAAGCCGCAAAAGCTGAGATCGAAATGATGGATGCTTATGACTATGTCGTTGAAAACGATAATGTCGAAACGGCTTGCGATAAAATCAAAGCAATCGTTCTTGCTGAACATTTGAAGCGTGAACGCGTTGCACCAAGATATAAGAAAATGCTGGAGGTTGAATAATCAATGTTAGATCCGTCAATTGATTCTTTAATGAATAAATTAGATTCAAAATATACGCTGGTGACTGTTTCTGCGAGACGCGCACGTGAAATGCAAATCAAAAAAGACCAAATGATTGAACATACGATTTCACACAAATATGTAGGCAAAGCTTTAGAAGAAATTGATGCAGGCCTGCTTTCGTTTGAAAAGGAAGACCGCGAATAGTAGCACAAGTAGCAACCTATATCATGTAGGTTGTTATTTTTTTCCGTGCGGTTTTGTAAAGTGCAGAGGGGGAGAATTCATTGCTTAACAATCGAAATGTGTTACTTTGCGTGAGCGGAGGCATCGCTGTTTATAAAGCCTGTGCGTTAACGAGCAAGCTGGTTCAGGCAGGAGCAAATGTCAAAGTGATTATGACTGAATCCGCTTGCCGATTCGTTTCACCGCTGACATTTCAGGCATTGAGCCGCCACGAAGTCTATACAGATACATTTAAAGAACAAAATCCAAGCGTTATTTCTCATATTGATGCTGCAGACTGGGCCGACTTGATTATCGTAGCGCCGGCTACTGCAAATGTGATTGGAAAACTGGCAAACGGCATCGCTGATGATATGCTGACGACAACATTGTTGGCAGCAACGGCTCCCGTTTGGATCGCGCCGGCAATGAACGTTCATATGTATGACCACCCGGCAGTCAAACGAAACATTTCTGTTCTTTATCAGGACGGTTATCGTTTTATTGAGCCAAGTGAGGGCTATTTAGCATGCGGTTACGTAGGAAAAGGCAGATTGGAAGAGCCGGAAAACATCGTAAAGCTGGCCGAAAAACATTTTGCTGAAGAAACATCCGCTCCTTTAGAAGGCAAGCATGTGGTCATTACAGCCGGTCCAACGCGGGAAGCGGTTGATCCTGTCCGGTTTTTTACCAATAAATCGACGGGCAAAATGGGCTACGCACTAGCGGAGGCTGCTGTTCAGCTCGGCGCACGGGTAACCTTAATTTCTGGGCCTGTTTCACTTGATCAGCCTAAAGGCCTTGCTGAGTTTATCCCGGTTCAATCGGCTGCGGATATGCGCGAAGCTGTGCTCTCTGTGTATGACGCAAGCGATATAGTCATTAAAACAGCTGCGGTAGCCGATTTTACGCCGAAAACAGTATTTGACCATAAAATGAAAAAACAAGACGGCGGCATGACCTTAGAACTGAAAAGAACAGTCGATATTTTGAAAGAATTGGGCGAGAAAAAGAAAGAGCAAATCTTGGTCGGATTTGCCGCCGAAACACAAGACATTGAACACTATGCACGTAAAAAGCTCGCCGCTAAAAACCTTGATTTGATTGTGGCAAATGATGTGAAAGCAAATGGGGCCGGTTTTGGTGCTGATACGAATATCGTGACAATCTTTTTCAAAGACGGGCATAAACGCGAACTCCCGATTATGTCTAAGCTCGATGTTTCTTTTGAAATCCTTCAGGAGATCGCAGCCCTCTCAAAACAAGCCGGAGAGCGCTCATGAATTTTGCAGAAGTCATCGTTGATGTCAGCACCAAAAATATAGACAGGCCTTTTGATTATAAAATCCCAGACCATCTGAAGGGCATGATCAAAACGGGGATGCGGGTCATTGTTCCGTTTGGCCCCCGTAAGATTCAAGGGTTTGTGACAGCAGTCAAAGAAGCATCTGACCTATCGGGAAAATCTGTCAAGGAAGTAGAGGATTTATTAGATCTTACACCTGTTCTGACAGAGGAGCTTATGGATCTGTCATCATGGCTGTCAGACAAAACGCTGTCTTTTAAAATAACGGCGCTTCAAGCAATGCTGCCTGCCGCCTTAAAGGCGAAATATGAAAAAGAATTAAAAATTGTACACGGCGCCGATCTTCCGCCGCAAGTGGAACGGCTGTTTTCTGAAACAAAGACGCTGCTGTATTCAGATATACCCGATCATGATACGCTGAAACTGATTCAAAGGCATGTTCAAAAAGGGGTCATTGACGTGACGTATAAAGTCGCGCAAAAAACCAATAAAAAAATGGTCAGGCATATTCAGGCAAATGCGAGTAAAGAAGAGCTTGCTAAGCAGGCTGAGGGATTGTCCCGACAAGCAGCAAAACAGCAGGCGATTCTTCACTTTCTCATCTCTGAGCCGGAAGGTGTGAAAATTCCTGCAGCGGAATTGTGCAAAAGAACGGACACGAGCTCTGCAACCATCAAAACCCTTATCCAAAAAGGGCTTTTGAAGGAAAGCTATGAAGAGGTTTACAGAGATCCCTATCAGGACAAAATGTTCAAAAAAACAGAGCCCCTGCCGCTGACAGACGAACAGAGGGCTGCCTTTGAGCCCATACGCGAGACATTGGACAGCGATGAGCATAAAGTGTTCCTCCTTCACGGCGTGACAGGAAGCGGAAAAACGGAAATTTATCTGCAATCAATTGAAAAAGTACTAGCGAAAGGAAAAGAAGCCATCGTCCTCGTACCGGAAATATCGCTGACGCCGCAAATGGTCAACCGCTTCAAGGGCCGCTTCGGCTCCCAGGTGGCAGTCATGCACAGCGGTTTATCCACAGGAGAAAAATATGACGAGTGGCGTAAAATCCACCGGAAGGAAGTACGGCTTGTCGTCGGTGCCAGATCCGCCATTTTTGCTCCGTTTGAAAATCTCGGAATGATAATCATCGATGAAGAGCACGAGTCTTCCTATAAACAGGAAGAAATGCCGCGCTATCATGCGAAAGAGGTGGCAATCAAGCGGGCTGAGCATCACAGCTGCCCGGTTGTATTAGGGAGTGCTACGCCGACATTAGAGTCATATGCTAGAGCGCAAAAGGGCGTATACGAGCTTCTTTCACTGAAGCACCGTGTTAACCACCGGGTGATGCCTGAGGTTTCGCTTGTCGATATGAGAGAGGAGCTTAGAAACGGCAATCGCTCGATGTTTTCAGTTGAATTGATGGAAAAGCTTGAAGAAACGATTGCCAAGGGTGAGCAGGCGGTGCTGTTTTTAAATAAGAGGGGCTATTCTTCCTTTGTGATGTGCAGGGATTGCGGCTATGTCCCGCAATGCCCGCACTGCGACATTTCCATGACGTATCATCGTTACGGCCAAAGGCTGAAATGCCATTATTGCGGACATGAAGAGCCTGTTCCGCACACTTGTCCTGAATGCGCAAGCGAGCATATCCGCTTTTTCGGAACGGGAACACAGCGAGTGGAGGAAGAGCTGACAAAAGTGCTGCCAAGTGCAAGAGTGATTCGGATGGATGTTGACACGACATCACGGAAAGGCGCCCATGAAAAATTACTGTCAGCTTTCGGAGAAGGAAAAGCGGATATTCTTCTCGGAACGCAAATGATCGCGAAAGGGCTTGATTTTCCGAATGTCACGCTTGTCGGAGTGTTAAGTGCTGATACAACACTTCATATTCCTGATTTCAGATCGGCTGAAAAAACATTTCAGCTGTTAACGCAAGTCAGCGGCCGGGCAGGCAGGCATGAAAAGCCCGGCCATGTCATCATTCAAACGTATACACCGTCTCATTACAGTATCCAGCTGACGAAGACACACGATTATGAAACGTTCTATCAGCATGAAATGGCCCACAGGAGAGAGCAATCCTATCCGCCATACTACTATTTGGCTCTTGTGACTGTTTCTCATGAGGAAGTGGCGAAAGCAGCGGTTACAGCTGAAAAGATCGCTCATTTTTTGAAAGCAAACTGCGGAGCTGACACGAAAATTCTCGGACCTAGTGCGTCGCCGATAGCCAGGATCAAAGATAGATATCGCTATCAATGCGTGATAAAATACAAACAGGAAACCCAGTTATCCGCTTTATTGAAGAAGATACTGGAACATTATAAACGCGAAATTGAACAAAAACATGTAATGATTTCAATTGATATGAATCCTTATATGATGATGTAAGATCTCACGTCTTGGAGGGTAACAAATTGGCGGTAAAAAAGGTCGTCACACATCCTGCGGAGGTTTTGGAAACACCTGCGGAAACCGTGACTGTTTTTGATAAAAAATTAAAAAAACTGCTTGACGATATGTACGACACCATGCTTGAAATGGATGGAGTCGGACTGGCAGCGCCCCAGATCGGCATTTTAAAAAGAGCGGCCGTCGTAGATATCGGGGATGACAGAGGGAGAATTGATCTCGTTAATCCTGAAATTTTAGAAAAAAGCGGCGAGCAAACCGGAATTGAAGGATGCTTGAGCTTTCCTGGCGTCTATGGTGATGTCACACGTGCCGATTATGTCAAAGTGCGCGCGTTTAACCGTCAGGGAAAACCATTCATTCTGGAAGCGCGAGGCTTTTTAGCAAGAGCCGTGCAGCATGAAATGGACCACTTAGACGGTGTGCTGTTTACATCTAAAATAAGTAAATACTATACAGAAGATGAACTAGCGGATATGGAAGGATGATTTGATGACGAGAATCGTATTTATGGGAACGCCGGATTTTTCAGTTCCTGTTTTAAGAACCCTGATTGAGGACGGATATGAAGTAGTGGGGGTCGTCACACAGCCGGACCGTCCGAAGGGCAGAAAAAAAGTCATGACACCTCCTCCGGTAAAGGAAGAGGCATTGCGTCACGGCATCCCGGTTCTTCAGCCGGAAAAAGTCAGATTGACAGAAGAAATTGAGAAAGTGCTGGCCTTAAAGCCTGACCTGATTGTAACGGCGGCATTCGGACAAATTTTGCCTAAAGAGCTTCTCGACAGTCCAAAATACGGCTGCATTAACGTTCACGCATCCCTTTTGCCGGAACTGCGCGGCGGTGCTCCGATCCATTATTCCATTCTGCAGGGAAAGAAGAAAACCGGGGTTACCATTATGTATATGGTAGAAAAATTGGATGCGGGCGATATGATCTCAAAAGTGGAAGTGGACATTGAAGAAACCGACAATGTCGGAACACTGCACGATAAATTAAGCGCGGCTGGCGCGAAGCTGTTGTCTGAAACGGTTCCAAACGTCATTGCCGGCAGCATATCACCTGAAAAGCAGGATGAAGAGAAAGCGACATACGCGCCTAATATCAAAAGAGAGCAAGAGCTGCTCGATTGGTCCAGAACGGGCGAAGAGCTTTACAACCAGGTCCGCGGCTTAAATCCATGGCCTGTTGCTTATACGACGCTAAACGGACAAAACTTGAAAGTATGGGCGTCGAAAAAAATACCGGCACCAACAACAGCTGAGCCCGGCACAGTCGTTGCGGTTGAAAAGGAAGGGATTATCGTTGCCACAGGTAACGATACGGCTCTGTTATTAACCGAACTCCAGCCGGCAGGCAAGAAACGAATGAAAGGCGAAGACTTTGTGCGAGGAGCTCATGTTGAAGCCGGTGATGTGTTAGGAGTAAACAATGAAAAAAACTAGTGTTCGTGACATTGCCCTTGAGGCGCTGATCAAATTAGAACAAAACCAGGCATACAGCAACCTGCTGCTGAAATCGGTCATTAAATCAAATGAACTGAATGATCAGGACAGAGGGCTTTTGACTGAACTTGTCTATGGTACATTACAAAATAAGATCGCGCTTGATTATATGCTTAAACCGTTTATCAATAAGCCTCAAAAGGTAAAGCCGTGGGTGATTCAGCTTCTTCGCCTATCCTTATATCAAATGGAGTATTTAGAGAAGATTCCAGACAGGGCAGCCATCCATGAAGCGGTTGAGATTGCTAAAATCCGCGGACACAAAGGCATTGCTTCTTTTGTCAATGGCGTGCTTCGTTCTATCCAGCGCGAAGGTGTTCCATCCTTTGACGCCATCGAAGATCCTGTACGCAGGCTGGCGACAGAAACAAGCCATCCGGAATGGCTTGTGAAAGAGTGGGCGGATGCGTATGGGTTTGACGCGGCCGAAAAGATTTGCCGTATCCACCTCATTCCGCCGAAGCAGACGCTGCGTGTCAATCAAATGAAAGCAGACAGAGCTGAGCTGCTTGACCAAATGGCTGCTGAGGGAATCGAAGTTGAAAAAGGCGATCTCGCTGAAGATGCTGTGAAGCTCTTAAAGGGATCAATTGCCGGAACTCATTTCTTCCAAAACGGCGAAGTATCCATCCAGGATGAGAGCTCCATGCTCGTCGCCCGCGCCCTTGATCCTAAGCCTGATGAAACAGTGCTTGACGCGTGTGCGGCGCCTGGCGGCAAGTCAGCTCATATCGCAGAATTAATGAAGAACAAGGGGAGCGTTACGTCGCTTGATCTTCACAAACATAAAGTGAAGCTGATCAAAGAAGCGGCAAACCGTCTTGGCCTGACAATCATTCATGCGGAGACAATGGATGCGAGAAAAGCGGGGGAAACGTTTGAAAACGAACAGTTTGACCGGATATTGGTTGATGCTCCGTGCTCAGGTTTCGGTGTTATCAGAAGAAAGCCGGACATGAAATACACGAAAAAGCCTGACGACAGCGCGCGTCTAGCTGAAATCCAGCTGTCGATCCTGAGGGAAATCGCACCATTAGTAAAAAAAGGTGGCACTCTTGTCTACAGTACGTGTACAATGGACCGGACAGAAAATGATGAAGTAATACATGCGTTTATACAAGAACATCCTGATTTTGAACCCGATTTGTCTCTTGAAAAGCGGCTGCCTGAAAAGGTGAGACCCTTTGTTCGGGATGGAAGGCTTCAAATCCTTCCTCATTATTTCGGAACAGATGGTTTCTTTATTTGCAGCATGAGAAAGAAGGGATAAGCAATGGCAGAACTTAATAAAACAAAAGTAAGAAAAGAATTGCGGACAGATCGTCCGTCGATTTATTCTTTTGAATTAGACGAAATTAAACAATGGCTGACAGACAACGGAGAGAAACCGTTCCGTGCGGCTCAGATTTTTGAATGGCTATATGAAAAACGCGTATCTTCTTTTGAAGAAATGACAAACCTCTCAAAGGATCTGCGTGAGAAATTAAACACTCACTTTGTGTTAACAACGCTGAAAACGGCTGTTAAACAAACCTCTCAAGACGGTACGATGAAGTTTTTGTTTGAGCTTCATGACGGTTATACCATCGAAACCGTTTTAATGAGACACGAGTATGGCAATTCTGTATGTGTAACGACACAAGTCGGCTGCCGTATTGGCTGCACATTTTGCGCGTCAACGCTTGGAGGCTTAAAACGAAACCTTGAAGCGGGGGAAATTGTCGCTCAAGTAGTTAAAGTGCAAAAAGCTCTTGATGAAACGGATGAACGCGTCAGCTCTGTCGTGATCATGGGAATCGGCGAACCTTTTGATAACTTTAACGAAATGCTCGCTTTCTTGAAAATCATTAACCATGACAAGGGCCTGAATATCGGTGCTCGCCATATTACGGTCTCTACGAGTGGAATCATCCCGAAAATTTACGAATTTGCTGATCAGCAAATGCAGATTAACTTTGCAATTTCTCTGCACGCGCCGAACACAGAAATCAGAAGCCGTTTGATGCCGATTAACAGAGCATATAAACTGCCTGATCTAATGGAAGCCGTTAAATATTATATTAATAAAACAGGACGCCGCATCAGCTTTGAATACGGGCTGTTCGGAGGCGTAAACGACCAGGTGGAACACGCCGAAGAGCTTGCCGACTTGCTGGAAGGAGTCAAATGCCACGTGAACTTGATTCCGGTAAACTACGTGCCTGAACGGGACTATGTGCGCACACCGCGTGATCAGATTTTTGCTTTTGAAAAAACGCTGAAATCCCGCGGAGTAAATGTCACAATCCGAAGAGAGCAAGGACATGACATTGACGCAGCCTGCGGTCAGCTTCGCGCGAAGGAGCGTCAAGACGAGACGAGGTGATGAGGGTTGTTAACAGCCTTAAAAACAGATACAGGAAAAATCCGCCAGCATAATGAAGATGATGCGGGGATATTCAAGGGGAAAGATGAATTTATATTAGCGGTTGTCGCTGATGGCATGGGCGGCCATCTTGCTGGAGATGTTGCGAGCAAGATGGCTGTGAAAGCCATGGGGGAGAAATGGAATGAAGCAGAGACGATTCCAACTGCGCCCTCGGAATGTGAAAAATGGCTCATTGAACAGATTCTTTCGGTAAACAGCAAAATATACGATCACGCTCAAGCCCACGAAGAATGCCAAGGCATGGGGACGACGATTGTATGTGCACTTTTTACGGGGAAAACGGTTTCTGTTGCCCATATCGGAGACAGCAGATGCTATTTGCTTCAGGACGATGATTTCGTTCAAGTGACAGAAGACCATTCGCTTGTAAATGAACTGGTTCGCACTGGAGAGATCTCCAGAGAAGACGCTGAACATCATCCGCGAAAAAATGTGTTGACGAAGGCGCTTGGAACAGACCAGTCAGTCAGCATTGACACCCGTTCTTTTGATATAGAACCCGGAGACAAACTGCTTCTATGTTCTGACGGACTGACGAATAAAGTGGAAGGCACTGAATTAAAAGACATCCTGCAAAGCGATTCAGCTCCTCAGGAAAAAGTAAACCTGCTTGTGGACAAAGCCAATCAGAATGGCGGAGAAGACAACATAACAGCAGTTTTGCTTGAGCTTGCTTTACAAGTTGAAGAGGGTGAAGATCAGTGCTAATCGGCAAGCGGATCAGCGGGCGTTACCAAATTCTCCGCGTTATAGGCGGCGGGGGAATGGCCAACGTTTATTTAGCTGAGGATATCATTCTAGACCGTGAAGTCGCAATTAAAATCCTGCGGTTTGACTATGCAAATGACAATGAATTTATCAGACGTTTCCGCAGAGAAGCCCAATCCGCATCAAGCCTCGATCACCCGAATATTGTCAGCATTTACGATTTGGGCGAGGAAGATGATATTTATTATATTGTCATGGAATACGTTGAAGGCATGACGCTTAAAGAATACATAACAGCAAATGGGCCGCTTCACCCTAAAGAAGCGCTGAACATCATGGAGCAAATTGTCTCAGCCATCGCTCATGCCCATCAAAACCAGATTGTTCACAGAGACATCAAGCCGCATAACATTTTGATTGATCATATGGGAAATATCAAAGTAACGGATTTTGGAATTGCGACGGCACTAAGTTCGACCACAATCACCCATACCAATTCAGTTCTGGGCTCGGTCCATTACTTATCACCTGAACAGGCCCGGGGCGGCTTAGCCACAAAGAAATCGGATATTTATGCGCTTGGAATCGTTCTATTTGAGCTTTTAACCGGCCGTATTCCGTTTGATGGAGAGTCAGCAGTCAGCATCGCCTTGAAGCATCTTCAAGCGGAAACTCCTTCGGCAAAAAGGTGGAATCCATCGGTCCCCCAAAGCGTTGAAAACATCATACTCAAGGCAACTGCCAAAGATCCTTTTCATCGCTACGAAACGGCTGAAGACATGGAAGCAGACATAAAAACAGCTTTTGATGCCGACAGACTCAATGAAAAGAGATTTACGATTCAAGAAGATGAAGAAATGACAAAAGCGATACCTATCATTAAAGATGAAGAACTTGCTAAAGCTGCTGGCGAAAAAGAAGCTGAAGTGACAACCGCACAAGAAAACAAGACAAAGAAGAACGGCAAAAGAAAAAAGTGGCCGTGGGTTTTGCTCACGATATGCCTCGTTTTTATCACAGCTGGAATTCTTGCTGTCACTGTTTTTCCGTCGCTTTTCATGCCTAAGGATGTCAAAATACCTGATGTCTCCGGAATGGAATACGAAAAAGCCGCAGGGCTCTTGGAAAAAGAAGGTTTACAGGTTGATTCCGAGGTGTTGGAAATCTCAGATGAAAAAATTGAAGAGGGCCTGATGGTAAAAACGGATCCTAAAGCGGATACCACAGTCAAAGAAGGCGCCACGGTCACCCTTTATAAGAGCACCGGAAAAGCAAAAACGGAGATCGGTGATGTGACAGGCCAAACGGTCGACCAGGCAAAAAAAGCGTTGAAGGACCAAGGGTTTAAACATGTAACGGTAAATGAAGTGAATGACGAGAAAAATGCGGGCACTGTCATTGACCAAAATCCTTCAGCAGGGACTGAGCTTGTCCCGAGTGAAGATCAAGTCAAACTTACAGTCAGTATCGGACCCGAAGACATTACGCTTAGAGACTTGAAAACCTACAGTAAAGAAGCAGCGTCTGGATATCTGGAAGACAACGGATTGAAGCTTATAGAAAAAGAAGCATACTCAGATGATGTTCCAGAAGGACAGGTTGTCAAACAAAAACCAGCAGCAGGTACGGCAGTAAAGCCGGGAAACGAAGTTGAAGTGACATTCTCTCTCGGACCAGAGAAAAAACCTGCGAAAACAGTGAAAGAAAAGGTCAAGATCCCCTACGAACCAGAAAATGAAGGGGACGAGCTTCAAGTGCAAATCGCGGTTGACGATGCGGATCACAGCATCTCTGACACTTACGAAGAATTTAAGATAAAAGAGCCGACTGAACGAACGATCGAACTAAAGATTGAACCCGGCCAAAAAGGGTACTATCAAGTAATGGTAAACAATAAAGTTGTCAGCTACAAAACCATTGAGTATCCGAAAGATGAATAACAAGGAGGGAAAATATGCCTGAGGGCAAAATTATTAAGGCGCTAAGCGGCTTTTACTATGTACTGGATGAATCAGAGGATTCAGATAAAGTAATACAATGCAGAGGAAGAGGCATTTTCAGAAAAAACAAAATTACCCCTCTTGTCGGTGATTATGTTGTGTATCAAGCTGAAAATGACAAAGAAGGATATTTAATGGAAATTAAAGAAAGAACCAACGAGCTTATCAGGCCGCCAATTTGCAACGTTGATCAAGCGGTCCTGGTTTTCTCAGCGGTTCAGCCTTCTTTCAGCACGGCATTGCTCGACCGCTTCCTGGTTCTCGTTGAGGCCAATGATATTCAGCCGATTATATGCATTACTAAAATGGATCTGATTGAAGATCAAGATACAGAAGATACGATACAAGCCTATGCAGAAGACTATCGGAATATTGGTTATGACGTATACCTTACCTCCTCTAAGGACCAAGACAGTTTAACGGACATCATCCCGCATTTTCAGGATAAAACAACGGTATTTGCCGGTCAGTCCGGTGTTGGGAAATCCTCGCTTCTCAACGCGATCAGTCCGGAGCTCGGATTGAGAACAAACGAGATTTCCGAACATTTGGGCCGCGGGAAACACACAACCCGCCACGTGGAGCTGATTCACACGTCCGGAGGTTTGGTTGCAGATACGCCGGGATTCAGCTCGCTTGAATTTACAGACATTGAGGAAGAAGAGCTGGGCTATACCTTCCCTGATATCAGAGAAAAAAGCGCTTCATGCAAATTTAGAGGCTGTTTACATCTGAAAGAGCCGAAATGCGCGGTGAAACAAGCTGTTGAAGACGGGGAATTAAAGCAGTATCGCTATGACCATTATGTTGAATTTATGACGGAGATTAAAGACAGAAAGCCGAGGTATTAGCATAATGATAAAGGTTGCACCATCTATTCTTTCCGCTGATTTTGCCGCTTTAGGCAATGAGATTAAAGATGTAGAAAGAGGCGGAGCCGATTGTATTCATATTGATGTTATGGACGGCCATTTTGTCCCGAATATCACAATCGGTCCGCTGATTGTAGAAGCCGTCCGGCCGGTAACGGATCTGCCGCTCGATGTCCATTTAATGATAGAAGAGCCGGATCGTTATATCCCGGCTTTTGCGAAAGCAGGCGCAGATATCCTGTCTGTGCATGCTGAGGCATGTCCGCACCTGCACCGTACCATCCAGCTCATTAAAGAGCAAGGAGTGAAGGCCGGAGTAGTTCTAAACCCGCATACCCCTGTACAAGTCATCGAGCATGTTTTCGACGATCTCGATCTTGTTCTTTTAATGACGGTGAACCCGGGCTTCGGCGGGCAGAAATTTATTCATTCAGTCCTTCCTAAGATAAAAGAGGTTAAGCGAATGGCGGATGAAAAAGGAAAAAAAGATCTGTTAATTGAAGTAGACGGCGGCGTCAACAAAGAAACCGCTCCGCTCGTCATTGAAGCGGGCGCAAATTTACTCGTTGCCGGTTCAGCTGTTTATGGGCAGTCTGACCGCAAAAAAGCAATTTCTGAAATCAGAGGAAGCAAATAAGCAGCTTTAGAAAAGAGCTGGGCATACAATAGCCTAAGCTCTTTTTCCTGTATGCAGAGAAAGGAATCAGAGATGAAAACAATTAATATCGTTGCGGGAGGCCCGAAAAATCTCATTCCCGATCTAACCGGCTATACGGATGCACACACGCTTTGGATCGGTGTTGACAAAGGCACCGTCACTCTCTTAGATGCAGGGATCATACCTGTTGAAGCCTTCGGAGATTTTGACAGCATAACCGAGCAAGAACGCCGGCGAATAGAAAAAGCCGCTCCCGCCCTTCATGTGTATCAAGCAGAAAAAGATCAAACAGATTTAGACCTCGCCCTTGATTGGGCGCTGGAAAAGCAGCCGGATATTATTCAGATTTTCGGCATTACAGGCGGCAGAGCTGATCATTTTTTAGGAAACATTCAGCTTCTGTATAGAGGTGTAAAAACGAACATAAAAATTAGGCTGATAGACAAACAAAATCATATTCAAATGTTCCCTCCTGGTGAATATGATATTGAGAAGGATGAAAATAAGCGATATATCTCCTTCATACCGTTTTCCGAAGACATACATGAGCTGACCCTGACCGGTTTTAAATATCCTCTAAATAATTGTCATATTACGCTCGGTTCAACACTATGTATTAGTAACGAACTCATTCATTCACGAGGTACTTTTTCGTTTGCAAAAGGCATATTAATAATGATAAGAAGCACGGATTAAGCATGTGCTTTCATTCAATTGCTGAAAACAATGAACAAGGCGGTTACGGGACGTTATAGGAGGGGACAAAAATGAAATTTTACACCATTAAATTGCCGAAGTTTTTAGGAGGAATTGTCCGGGCGATGCTGGGCTCATTTAGAAAAGATTAAGGCCCAGGGGTTCAAAGCCCTCTTTCACCACATAAAAACGCCTGCCACATATCGGGGCAGGCGTTCATTTTGTTATACACGCTCAACTTTACCGGATTTCAAAGCTCGAGCAGATACATATACTTTTTTAGGTTTTCCGTTCACAAGGATACGAACCTTTTGAAGATTCGCGCCCCAAGTGCGCTTAGAAGCGTTCATTGCGTGAGAACGGTTATTCCCAGCTGTTGTTTTTTTACCTGTGATAACGCATTTACGTGCCATTTGTTTCCCTCCTCACTTGCACAAAACATCTACTTTTTAACATTCATATAATCTTAGATGCTTTCGATATGGATACTTTAAATAATTTACCACAGCTAAAAAACGTTTGCAACTATTGTTTCATATCTTTCAAGAAAATTCACTTGACATCTTGCGGAAACAGCAGCGCTATAGTATATGTAGAGGTACGGCCAGCGATTATTGCCTGGTCTTTTCATAATGGAAACCATATAGTAGAATAGCTGTAACTCTATGCATTCGAAGGAGGAACTAGTGTGTCCATTGAATTAAGAACGAAGTACGGACAGATTGATATATCTAATGAAGTCATCGCGATGGTTGCAGGAGGCGCGGCGGTTGACTGTTACGGCATTGTCGGCATGGCCTCTAAAAACCAGATTAAAGACGGACTGACTGAAATCCTTCGGAAAGAGAATTTCAGCAGGGGTGTCCAAGTTCGCCAAGAAGGAGAACAGATACATATCGACATGTATATCATTGTCAGCTACGGCACGAAAATTTCTGAAGTGGCACATAATGTCCAAACAAAAGTAAAGTACACAGTAAATCAAACCATCGGACTGGCAGTGGATTCTGTCAATATTTATGTCCAAGGCGTACGAGTGACGAACCCGTAGTTAGGAGGAGTAGGATTGTCTATCAGAACATTAGACGGCAGAACCTTTGCCGAGATGATTCTTGCGGGAGCGCAGAATCTGTCTCAAAACGCCAGTGCAGTTGATGCACTGAACGTGTTTCCGGTGCCGGACGGTGATACGGGAACAAATATGAACCTGTCGATGACTTCCGGAGCAAGAGAAGTTGAACAAATGGATACGGATGATATCGGGAAGGTGGGCTCCGCGTTATCTAAAGGGCTGCTCATGGGAGCACGCGGAAATTCAGGAGTTATCCTATCCCAATTGTTCCGCGGATTTAGCAAAAACATTGAAACGAAAAAAGAAATTAATGCACTTGAGTTTGCCGCTGCGCTGCAAGCAGGTGTAGACATGGCGTATAAAGCTGTCATGAAACCTGTAGAGGGCACCATTTTAACAGTTGCAAAAGACGCTGCAAAAAAAGCAATGATCTTAGCAGAAAAAGAAACCGATATCACTGCGCTGATGACTGCAGTGACAGAAGAAGCAGAGGCGTCTTTAAACCGCACCCCTGAATTGCTACCTGTCCTAAAGGAAGTAGGAGTTGTCGATAGCGGGGGCAAAGGCCTGCTCTGTGTGTATGAAGGTTTTCTTGCTTCATTAAAAGGTGAAACTGTACCTCAGAAAGCAGTTCTTCCGTCACTTGACGACATGGTCAGCGCAGAGCATCACAAGAGCGCGCAAAGCATGATGAATACCGAAGATATTGAATTTGGATTCTGTACCGAAGTGATGGTTAGGCTTGATCAGACAAAAAGAGAGTTCGACGAAGGCACGTTCAGGCAAGACCTCAGCCAGTTCGGAGATTCTCTGCTTGTGATTGCGGATGAATCGCTGGCGAAGGTTCATATTCATGCTGAAGAGCCGGGAAACGTGTTAAACTACGCCCAGCATTACGGTGAATTGATCAAAATAAAAATAGAAAATATGAGAGAACAGCATACCTCTATCATCAGTCAAGAAAGCAAACCTGCAGACAACGAAACACCGCCGGCAAAACAGCCGTATGGCATTGTGACTGTAGCGATGGGAGAAGGAATTGCAGACCTATTTAAAAGCATTGGCGCTTCTGTTGTGATTGAAGGCGGCCAGACCATGAACCCAAGCACTGAGGATATTGTTGATGCCGTGAAGTCTGTAAATGCAGATACGGTATTTATCCTGCCTAACAACTCCAACATTATCATGGCTGCTAACCAAGCGGCCAGCGTAGTGGATGAACAGGTTTTTGTCATTCCTGCTAAAACGGTTCCGCAAGGGATGTCAGCTCTGCTGGCTTTTAACCCGGATCAAGAAGCTGAAGCGAACGAGGCCAATATGCTAAGCGCCATTCAGCAAGTAAAAAGCGGACAGGTGACGTTCTCAGTCAGAGATACTCATATTGACGGTAAAGACATTAAAAAAGGCGACTTTATGGGCATTCTGAATGGAACGATTATCGGCACTTCTGAAAATCAGCTGTCAGCCGCGAAAATGCTGCTGTCAGAAATGATCGGAGAAGATGATGAAATCGTGACCATTCTATATGGTGAGGATGCGTCTCAGGAAGAAGCTGAGCAGCTTGAAGCGTTTCTCATTGAAAAGTACGAGGAGATTGAGGTTGAGATCCACAATGGGAAACAGCCTCTGTATTCGTATATAGTTTCAGCAGAATAGAAGGGCAATTTGCCCTTCTATTCTTATGTCTGCTTTTAAGTGCGGCAGCGCTGTAACGCGCCCGCTTGCCATTTTATATCTGATCAATTAGTCTAGAAGCAAAGCGCTAATAAGCTCTGGTTCATAAGGAGGAATAGCATGAAATACAGAAGCGTTTTTGATATTATCGGCCCGGTTATGATCGGTCCGTCCAGCTCTCATACAGCGGGAGCTGCTAGAATCGGGAGAGTGGCCAGAAGTTTATTTGGCAGAGAGCCTGAGCGCATCATTGTATCTTTTTACGGCTCGTTTGCGGAAACGTATAAGGGCCACGGCACAGATGTCGCGATTATCGGCGGATTGCTTGATTTTGATACATTCGATGAACGGATTAAAACCGCTATACAAATTGCAGAAACTAAAGGAATTGATATAGAGTTTCGGGTAGAAGACGCAGTCCCGGTCCATCCGAACACAGCAAAAATCACCATTTCTGATGAAAAGGGTGAGCTTGAACTGACGGGTATTTCGATTGGCGGAGGAAAGATTGAAATCACAGAATTGAATGGTTTTGAGCTCCGGCTGTCAGGAAATCATCCGGCCATATTAGTTGTTCATAATGACAAGTTTGGCACAATTGCCGGTGTTGCCAATGTTCTGGCGAAATTTTCAATTAACGTAGGACATATGGAAGTAGCCCGGAAAGATATCGGCCAGCTTGCGCTGATGACAATAGAGGTCGATCAAAATATTGACGACCACATTCTCGACGAGCTGTCGAAGCTGCCGAATATTATTCAAGTGACAAAGATTGCTGACTAGCGAAAAGGGTCAGGAGGAGCCAGTTATGTTTCGTAATGTAAAAGAATTAATTGAGATTACTAAAGAAAAACAAATATTGATCTCTGATGTGATGATAGCTCAAGAGATGGAAGTAACAGAAAAAACAAAAGAGGACATTTTTCAGCAGATGGATCATAACCTGTCTGTTATGGAAGCGGCGGTTCAGAAAGGACTCGAGGGAGTTACGAGCCAAACGGGCTTAACAGGCGGAGATGCCGTTAAATTGCAGGCCTATATTCGATCAGGAAAAAGCCTGTCTGGCCCGCTGATTTTAGATGCTGTATCGAAAGCCGTTGCAACAAATGAAGTAAATGCAGCCATGGGAACCATCTGTGCGACACCGACTGCAGGTTCTGCCGGTGTGGTGCCCGGTACGTTATTTGCTGTAAAAGAAAAGCTGAATCCAACAAGAGAACAAATGATCCGCTTTTTGTTTACGGCCGGGGCTTTCGGATTTGTCGTGGCTAATAACGCAAGCATTTCCGGCGCCGCCGGAGGATGTCAGGCAGAGGTTGGATCAGCTTCAGGCATGGCGGCTGCGGCCATTGTTGAAATGGCAGGAGGAACACCCGAACAAAGCGCGGAAGCCATGGCCATTACATTAAAAAATATGCTAGGCCTCGTGTGCGACCCTGTTGCAGGGCTGGTTGAGGTGCCTTGCGTGAAACGGAATGCGATGGGCGCGTCAAATGCGATGATTGCCGCTGATATGGCATTGGCGGGCATTACAAGCCGTATTCCATGTGATGAGGTTATCGATGCCATGTATAAAATAGGCCAAACGATGCCAACTGCACTTAGAGAAACAGGCCAGGGCGGTTTAGCGGCAACACCGACAGGAAGAGAATTAGAGAAAAAAATTTTCGGAGGAGCGCTAGGTTCACGTGAAACAACATCAGCAAACTAGTATAGCTAACATTAAGGGTATTGGACCGGAAACAGAAAAAACATTACACGAACTCGGTATTTATGACATTTCTGATCTTCTGAATTATTTCCCTTATCGCTATGATGACTACGAGCTGAGGGATTTAGAAGAAGTAAAGCATGATGAAAGAGTCACAGTCGAAGGGAAGGTTCATTCAGAGCCTTCTCTTACCTATTACGGAAAAAAACGAAACAGGCTGACATTCAGGCTTCTGGTCGGCCACTATTTAATCACAGCCGTATGTTTTAACCGGCCTTACTTGAAGAAGAAGCTTTCGCTCGGTGCTGTTGTGACGGTCTCAGGTAAATGGGACAAGCACCGCCAAACCATCTCTGTTCAGGAGTTGAAAAACGGGCCGCATCAGGAAGACAAAAGCATTGAACCAGTGTATTCTGTGAAAGAAAATGTTACCGTCAAAATGATGAGGCGCTTTATTCAGCAGGCGCTGACCCAATATGCAGACTCACTTCCTGATCCTCTTCCGGAAAAGCTAAGAAAAAGCTATAAACTGCCTGACTATTATCAGGCGTTAAAAGCAATGCACCAGCCTGAAACAAGGGAAGCATTAAAGCTTGCCAGACGGCGGTTTGTTTATGAAGAATTTTTGTTGTTTCAGTTGAAAATGCAGGCGTTCCGAAAGGCGGAAAGAGAGCAGACACAAGGGATACGGCAGCGTTTTTCAAACGAAGAACTCATGAGATTTATCAAAAGCCTCCCGTTTCCCCTCACAAACGCCCAGTCACGCGTTCTTCGCGAAATAACAGCAGACATGTCTTCTCCATACAGAATGAACCGTCTTCTTCAAGGGGACGTTGGATCAGGAAAAACGGCAGTCGCCGCCATTGCACTGTATGCCGCGATCCTATCCGGATACCAAGGAGCGCTCATGGTGCCGACAGAAATTCTGGCCGAGCAGCATGCTGATTCGCTCGTTTCGCTATTTGAAAAATGGGATGTCAGCGTTGCTCTTTTGACAAGCTCTGTTAAAGGAAAGCGGCGAAAAGAACTGCTTGAGCGTCTTGCGGCGGGTGAGATTGATATTCTTGTAGGAACCCACGCTTTAATCCAAGACGAGGTGGAGTTTAAGGCGCTGAGTCTCGTTATTACAGATGAACAGCACAGATTTGGAGTTGAGCAGCGCAAAAAGCTTCGGAACAAAGGGCAGGATCCCGATGTTCTCTTTATGACAGCCACTCCAATCCCAAGAACATTAGCGATCACAGTGTTCGGTGAAATGGATGTATCTGTCATTGATGAGATGCCGGCTGGACGAAAGCGAATCGAAACCTATTGGGTAAAACATGACATGCTGGATCGTATTTTGGCATTTGTCGAAAAAGAATTAAAGCAAGGCAGGCAGGCTTATATCATCTGTCCGCTGATTGAAGAATCAGACAAGCTTGATGTGCAAAACGCCATTGACGTGTACAATATGCTTTCTGATATTTTTCGGGGAAAATGGAAGGTCGGCCTTATGCATGGAAAGCTGCATTCCGATGAAAAAGACCAGGTCATGAGAGAATTCAGCGCAAATCACTGTCAAATTCTCGTATCAACCACTGTTGTGGAGGTTGGCGTGAATGTTCCGAATGCAACGATTATGGTGATTTATGACGCCGACCGTTTCGGACTATCACAGCTTCACCAGCTGCGCGGCCGTGTTGGACGGGGTGAGCATCAATCTTTCTGTATTCTGATGGCTGATCCAAAATCAGAAACAGGGAAAGAACGGATGAGGATCATGTCGGAGACCAATGACGGTTTCGAGCTGTCTGAAAAGGATCTGGAACTGAGAGGCCCCGGTGATTTCTTCGGAAAAAAACAAAGCGGAATGCCGGAATTTAAAGTGGCGGACATGGTTCATGATTACAGAGCGCTTGAAACGGCAAGGCAGGATGCTGCGAATCTTGTGGCTTCTGACGCGTTCTGGAAGGAGCCGGAATACGCTGTGTTAAGAGATGAATTGCTGAAGAGCGGAGTAATGGACGGGGAAAAATTAAGCTGAGTATCAGAAGTTTTTGGTGTTCAGCCAGAAACAATCGTTGCATTCCAATCTATGAAATTATATACTACTATTAGTACCTAGTCTTAATTGTCCGGATGGTGTTTAGATATGAGAAGAAATAAGAGAGAACGCCAGGAATTACTTCAGCAGACGATTCAAGCAACCCCCTTTATTACAGATGAAGAACTAGCGGGTAAATTCGGGGTGAGCATCCAGACGATACGTTTGGACCGCTTAGAGCTTTCCATACCTGAACTGAGAGAAAGAATTAAGAACGTGGCAGAGAAAACACTTGAGGACGAAGTGAAGTCCCTGTCACTTGATGAAGTTATCGGAGAAATTATTGACCTTGAGCTGGATGATCAGGCGATATCCATTTTAGAAATAAAACAGGAGCACGTGTTCAGCCGGAATCAGATTGCGAGAGGACACCATTTATTTGCACAGGCGAATTCTTTGGCCGTTGCAGTCATTGATGACGAGCTGGCGCTGACTGCAAGTGCAGACATCCGCTTTACAAGACAGGTAAAGCAGGGTGAACGTGTCGTAGCAAAAGCGAAAGTGACGGCTGTCGAAAAAGAAAAAGGAAGAACGGTTGTCGAAGTGAACAGCTACGTTGGCGAAGAAATTGTTTTTTCTGGACGCTTTGACATGTATCGTTCAAAACATTCATAAAGGTGGAGCATGCATGAGAATAGCTGTAGATGCAATGGGAGGAGACCACGCTCCCAAAGCTGTTATTGACGGAGTTATAAAAGGTATAGAGGCATTTGATGATCTCCATATCACACTTGTCGGTGACAAAACAACGATAGAATCACATTTAACAACTACATCAGATCGCATCACGGTGCTGCACGCAGATGAAGTGATTGAGCCTACGGATGAACCTGTCCGTGCCGTGCGAAGAAAAAAGAACTCATCTATGGTTCTTATGGCGCAGGAGGTTGCGGAAAACAGAGCTGACGCCTGCATTTCAGCAGGAAATACCGGTGCATTAATGACAGCCGGTCTCTTTATTGTCGGAAGAATTAAAGGAATTGACCGTCCGGCGCTTGCCCCGACACTTCCGACTGTTTCGGGAGACGGATTTCTTCTCCTTGATGTCGGCGCCAATGTCGATGCCAAACCGGAGCACCTCGTTCAATATGCCATCATGGGTTCTGTTTATTCTCAGCAAGTGCGCGGTGTCACTTCACCGAGAGTCGGACTTTTAAATGTCGGAACAGAAGATAAAAAAGGAAACGAACTGACGAAGCAGACGTTTCAAATTTTAAAAGAAACAGCAAACATCAATTTTATCGGAAACGTGGAAGCGCGAGACCTTTTAGATGATGTGGCGGACGTTGTAGTAACAGACGGCTTTACCGGGAATGTTACACTCAAAACGCTGGAAGGCTCTGCGTTGTCTATTTTTAAAATGATGAGAGACGTAATGACGTCTACTTTGACATCCAAGCTTGCAGCAGCTGTGCTGAAACCAAAATTGAAAGAAATGAAAATGAAAATGGAGTATTCGAATTATGGCGGAGCAAGTCTTTTTGGCTTAAAAGCGCCTGTGATCAAGGCGCACGGCTCTTCAGATTCAAATGCTGTATTCCATGCGATTCGGCAAGCAAGAGAGATGGTCAGCCAAAATGTGGCTGCGCTCATTCAGGAAGAAGTGAAAGAAGAAAAAACAGATGAGTAGTCTGGAGGTTTTTACATCATGAGTAAGATTGCATTTTTATTCCCTGGTCAGGGATCACAATTTATCGGCATGGGAAAAGAGCTTTATGAGCAGGTGCCTGCTGCAAAGCGTCTGTTTGATGAAGCCGATGAAACGTTGGAAACAAAACTCAGCTCGCTTATTTTTGAGGGGGATGCTGAAGAATTAACACTTACATACAATGCGCAGCCTGCTTTGCTTACGACAAGCATCGCTGTTCTTGAGAAATTTAAAGAATCTGGCATTACACCTGATTTCACAGCAGGACACAGCCTTGGTGAATATTCTGCACTGGTTGCGGCTGGCGCTCTGTCTTTCAAAGATGCTGTTTATACCGTCAGAAAACGCGGAGAGTTTATGAATGAAGCGGTACCGGCTGGCGAAGGAGCAATGGCTGCGATTCTCGGCATGGATGCTGAAGCATTAAAGCAAGTAACCGATAAAGTCACAGAGGAAGGCAACCTTGTACAGCTTGCGAATCTCAACTGTCCTGGCCAAATCGTCATTTCCGGAACAGCTAAAGGGGTTGAGCTTGCATCTGAACTGGCAAAAGAGAACGGCGCAAAACGCGTAATTCCGCTTGAAGTAAGCGGTCCGTTCCATTCTGAACTGATGAAACCGGCTGCTGAAAAGCTGAAAGAGGTATTGGACGCCTGTGACATAAAAGACGCTGACATTGCGGTCATCTCAAATGTTTCTGCTGACGTGATGACTGAAAAAGCAGATATCAAAGAAAAACTTATTGAGCAGCTTTACTCTCCGGTTCGTTTTGAGGAAAGCATTAACAAGCTGATCGCAGAGGGTGTTACGACTTTTATTGAAATCGGTCCCGGAAAAGTGCTTTCAGGCCTTGTGAAAAAAGTAAATAGACGGTTAAAAACAATTGCTGTATCAGATCCGGAAACGATCGAGCTGGCAATTCAAACGCTTAAGGAGGAGAATGATAATGCTTAATGATAAAACGGCTATTGTCACTGGCGCATCCCGCGGAATCGGCCGCTCAATCGCCCTTGATCTGGCAAAAAGCGGAGCAAATGTTGTCGTGAACTACTCCGGCAATGAAGCGAAAGCAAATGAAGTGGTAGATGAAATCAAATCAATGGGCAGAAAAGCAATTGCTGTAAAAGCGGATGTATCAAATCCCGAAGATGTACAAAACATGATAAAAGAAACATTGTCTGTTTTTTCTACGATTGACATTCTGGTTAATAATGCGGGAATTACAAGAGACAATCTCATCATGAGAATGAAAGAAGACGAATGGGATGACGTCATTAACATTAACCTGAAGGGTGTTTTCAACTGCACAAAAGCTGTTACAAGACAAATGATGAAACAGCGTTCAGGCCGCATTATTAACGTATCGTCTATCGTCGGCGTCAGCGGAAACCCTGGACAAGCCAACTACGTGGCTGCAAAAGCCGGCGTCATCGGTTTAACCAAGTCTTCTGCTAAAGAGCTCGCCAGCCGAAATATTACGGTAAACGCAATAGCGCCAGGATTTATCTCAACTGATATGACAGATAAACTTGCAAAAGACGTTCAAGACGAAATGCTGAAACAAATTCCGCTCGCGCGCTTTGGTGAACCTAGCGATGTCAGCAGTGTTGTCACGTTCCTAGCTTCAGAGGGAGCCCGTTATATGACAGGCCAAACGCTTCATATTGACGGCGGAATGGTGATGTAAGTTTTTTCTCGAAAATTTCATCATAGTTTCTCTAGTTTTTTAAAAACGAATCCACTATAATACTTGAGGGGAGGTGAATTGCTATGGCAGACACATTAGAGCGTGTAACGAAAATCATCGTAGATCGCCTTGGCGTTGATGAAGCAGACGTCAAACTTGAAGCTTCTTTCAAGGAAGACTTAGGTGCTGATTCCCTAGATGTAGTTGAGCTTGTTATGGAACTTGAAGACGAGTTTGATATGGAGATTTCTGACGAAGATGCTGAAAAGATTGCAACAGTCGGCGACGCTGTGAACTACATACAAAACCAGCAATAAGCTGATGCTAAAAGTCCCGCCGAAACGCGGGGCTTTAGCCCTTTATTCGTGCAGTTATTACAGCATGCCGCTTTTACGCGCGCTGTATCCGGTTTAGTCAGAGAAGCGCGGTGAACCTGATGTGCCTATGGAGGTTACTATGTCAAAACACTCACATTATAAAGATAAAAAAAAGTTCTATAAAAAAGTAGAACAATTTAAAGAGTTTCAAGAACGGATTTCGGTTCACTTTCAAAATGAAAAGCTTTTGTATCAAGCATTTACACATTCATCTTATGTGAATGAGCATCGGAAAAAGCCGTATGAAGATAATGAAAGGCTTGAATTTTTAGGTGACGCTGTTTTGGAACTGACGATCTCCAGATTCTTATTTGCCAAATACCCGGCTATGAGTGAAGGAGATTTGACGAAATTGAGAGCCGCAATTGTTTGCGAACCGTCTCTCGTTTCATTGGCTCACGAGCTGTCATTCGGCGATCTTGTCCTGTTGGGTAAAGGCGAGGAAATGACAGGCGGAAGAAAGCGTCCTGCTCTATTGGCGGATGTTTTTGAGGCATTTATCGGAGCCTTGTACCTTGACCAAGGATTAGAGCCGGTCGAAAGTTTCTTAAAAGTTTATGTGTTCCCTAAAATTAACGATGGTGCTTTTTCTCATGTGATGGATTTCAAAAGCCAGCTGCAGGAATACGTGCAGCGGGACGGCAAAGGCTCTCTGGAGTATAAAATCTCCAACGAAAAAGGACCTGCGCACAACCGTGAATTTGAAGCCATCGTATCTCTAAAAGGTGAACCACTCGGAGTCGGAAACGGCCGTTCAAAGAAAGAAGCCGAACAGCACGCTGCTCAGGAAGCTTTAGCTAAATTGCAAAAACACCATACGAAACAATAAAATCCCCCTTATGACTCAGGGGGATTTCAGTATGTATGCCGTCTTATTTCACCAATGTTTATGATAGAATTGAAATACTTATTACATAAGGAGGATCGCTATGTTCCTCAAACGTTTAGACGTTATAGGATTTAAATCATTTGCAGAACGGATTTCCGTAGACTTCGTTAAAGGCGTGACAGCAGTTGTCGGGCCGAACGGAAGCGGAAAAAGCAACATCACGGATGCCATTCGCTGGGTTCTCGGCGAACAATCGGCACGCTCTCTTCGCGGCGGAAAAATGGAGGACATTATTTTTGCCGGGAGTGATTCAAGAAAGCGATTAAATCTAGCTGAAGTTACGCTTACTCTTGATAATGATGATCATTTCTTGCCAATTGACTTCCACGAGGTGAGTGTCACAAGACGTGTGTACAGATCAGGTGAGAGTGAGTTTCTGATTAACAATCAGCCATGCCGCTTGAAAGATATTATTGATTTATTTATGGACTCTGGGCTTGGTAAAGAAGCATTTTCTATTATCAGCCAAGGGAAAGTGGAAGAGATCCTGAGCAGCAAAGCGGAGGATCGCCGCAGTATCTTTGAAGAAGCGGCCGGGGTGCTTAAATATAAAACGAGAAAGAAAAAAGCAGAAAATAAACTGTTTGAGACACAGGACAATCTAAATCGGGTAGAAGATATATTACATGAGCTTGAAGGACAGGTTGAACCTCTTAAAATTCAAGCTTCAATAGCGAAAGACTATCTTGAGAAAAAGAAAGAGCTGGAGCATGTTGAAATTGCGCTGACTGCCTATGATATCGAAGAGCTGCATGGTAAATGGTCGACTCTTAAAGAGAAAGTGCAGATGGCAAAAGAAGAAGAGCTTGCTGAATCGTCTGCTATTTCTGCGAAAGAAGCAAAGATTGAGGATACAAGGGACAAAATACAAGCGCTTGATGAGTCAGTAGATGAGCTCCAGCAAGTTTTACTGGTAACTAGTGAAGAGCTGGAAAAGCTCGAAGGCCGTAAAGAAGTCCTGAAAGAACGAAAGAAAAACGCTGTGCAAAACCAAGAACAGCTTGAAGAAGCCATCGTTCAGTTCCAGCAAAAAGAAACGGTTCTGAAAGATGAGCTTTCGAAGCAGGAAGCTGTCTTCGAAACGCTTCAGGCTGAGGTGAAGCAGTTAAGGGAGCAAGTAAAAGAAAAACAGCGGGCTCTCAGTCTTCACAATGAAAATGTCGAAGAGAAAATCGAGCAGCTGAAAAGTGATTATTTTGAGCTGTTAAACAGCCAGGCTTCGATACGCAACGAACTCCAGCTTCTTGATGACCAGATGTCCCAATCCGCTGTCACATTGCAAAGACTCGCGGACAACAATGAAAAGCACCTGCAGGAACGGCGTGATATTTCTGCGCGTAAAGCCGCATGTGAAACGGAATTCGCCCGAATTGAGCAGGAGATTCACAATCAAGTCGGTGCATATCGTGATATGCAGACAAAATATGAGCAGAAAAAGCGCCAATACGAAAAAAATGAATCCGCTCTGTATCAGGCATACCAATACGTTCAGCAAGCGAGATCAAAAAAGGACATGCTTGAGACGATGCAGGGAGATTTTTCCGGCTTTTATCAAGGTGTTAAAGAAGTGCTGAAAGCGAAAGAGCGCCTTGGTGGAATTCGCGGAGCGGTTCTTGAGCTGATTTCTACAGAACAGAAGTATGAAACGGCCATTGAAATAGCGCTCGGCGCTTCTGCTCAGCATGTCGTGACCGACGATGAACAATCTGCCCGAAAAGCGATTCAATATTTAAAGCAGAATTCCTTCGGCCGGGCGACGTTTCTGCCTCTTTCTGTTATTAGAGACCGCCAGCTTCAAAGCCGTGACGCGGAAACAGCCGCCCGGCATTTATCATTTCTCGGGGTTGCCAGTGAACTTGTCACATTTGATCCTGCGTATCGAAGCGTCATCCAAAATCTTCTTGGAACCGTTCTGATCACAGAGGACTTAAAGGGTGCAAACGAGCTTGCGAAGCTTCTCGGGCACCGGTACCGCATCGTAACCCTTGAGGGAGATGTTGTGAACCCCGGTGGTTCAATGACGGGCGGCGCGGTTAAAAAGAAAAATAACTCCCTCCTTGGAAGAAGCCGGGAGCTAGAAGATGTGACGAAACGGCTCGCTGAAATGGAAGAGAAAACAGCACTGCTTGAACAAGAGGTCAAAACCCTTAAGCAATCCATTCAGGATATGGAGAAAAAACTGGCTGACTTAAGAGAAACCGGGGAAGGCTTAAGGTTAAAGCAGCAGGATGTGAAAGGCCAGCTGTACGAACTTCAAGTTGCCGAGAAAAATATCAATACCCATTTAGAGCTCTATGACCAAGAAAAATCTGCTCTGTCTGAAAGCGATGAAGAGAAAAAAGCGCGCAAACGCAAGCTTGAAGAAGAGCTCTCTGCCGTATCTGAAAAGATGAAACAGCTTGAAGAGGACATAGACAGACTGACAAAACAAAAACAAACGCAATCCTCAACGAAAGAGTCTCTCTCCAACGAGCTGACTGAGCTGAAGATCGCTGCGGCCAAAAAAGAGCAGGCTTGCAAGGGGGAAGAGGACAACCTTGCCAGATTAAAGAAAGAGCTCACTGAAACAGAGCTTGCGTTAAAAGAAGCAAAAGAAGACTTAAGCTTCTTAACGTCAGAGATGTCATCTAGCACCAGCGGCGAAGAAAAGCTGGAAGAGGCAGCAAAACATAAATTGAATGACAAAACGAAAACGATCGAACTGATTGCATTAAGGCGCGATCAGCGCATCAAGCTTCAGCATGGGCTTGATACGTATGAGCGTGAGCTGAAAGAAATGAAACGTCTGTATAAACAAAAAACAACGCTCTTAAAAGACGAAGAAGTCAAACTCGGACGGATGGAAGTCGAGCTTGATAATTTACTCCAATACTTACGGGAGGAATACAGCTTGTCCTTTGAGGGGGCAAAAGAGAAATATCAGCTTGAAACTGATCCAGAGGAAGCCAGAAAGCGCGTGAAGCTGATTAAACTCGCAATTGAAGAGCTGGGTACCGTGAACCTCGGAAGCATAGATGAGTTTGAGAGGGTCAACGAACGGTACAAGTTTCTGTCGGAACAAAAAGAAGATTTAACAGAAGCGAAAAATACCTTGTTCCAAGTGATTGAAGAAATGGATGAAGAAATGACGAAGCGCTTTAACGACACATTCGTCCAAATCCGCTCACACTTTGATCAAGTTTTCCGCTCCTTATTCGGAGGAGGGCGAGCTGAACTGAGGCTCACCGATCCTAACGATCTGCTTCATTCAGGAGTCGAGATTATCGCTCAGCCGCCGGGGAAAAAGCTGCAAAACTTAAACCTCCTGTCAGGCGGAGAGCGTGCGCTTACTGCTATAGCGCTCTTATTCTCAATCCTAAAGGTTCGTCCAGTGCCGTTTTGCGTCCTTGACGAAGTAGAGGCTGCGCTCGACGAAGCGAATGTGTTCCGATTTGCGCAGTATTTAAAAAAATACAGCAGTGATACCCAGTTTATTGTGATTACCCACAGAAAAGGAACGATGGAGGAAGCGGATGTGCTTTATGGCGTAACCATGCAGGAATCCGGTGTTTCCAAGGTAATCTCCGTTAAGCTGGAAGAAACAAAAGAATTCGTTCAGTAACGAGGAAAGAGGTTAAAAGATGAGCTTTTTTAAAAAATTAAAAGAGAAAATCACAAAACAGACAGATTCCGTATCTGAAAAGTTTAAGGATGGCCTTGAAAAAACAAGAAACTCCTTTCAAAACAAAGTGAATGATCTTGTATCCCGTTACCGTAAAGTGGATGAGGATTTCTTCGAAGAGCTTGAAGAGGTTCTTATCAGCGCGGATGTCGGTTTTACAACCGTTATGGAATTAATAGATGAACTGAAAAAAGAAGTCAAACGCAGAAATATTCAAGATCCAAAGGAAGTCCAGTCAGTGATTTCTGAGAAACTGGTCGAGATTTATAACAGCGGAGATGAGCAAATTTCAGAACTGAACATCCAGGATGGGCGTTTAAACGTAATCCTTCTGGTAGGTGTAAACGGCGTCGGGAAAACAACAACGATCGGAAAGCTTGCCCATAAAATGAAACAAGAAGGAAAATCTGTCGTACTTGCCGCCGGAGACACTTTCAGAGCGGGAGCCATTGAACAACTGGAAGTATGGGGAGAGCGTACAGGAGTGCCTGTCATTAAGCAGACGGCCGGAAGCGATCCGGCGGCTGTCATCTACGATGCTGTTCATGCTGCGAAAGCAAGAAATGCCGATGTATTAATTTGTGATACGGCAGGTCGTCTCCAAAACAAAGTAAATCTCATGAAAGAGCTTGAAAAAGTAAAACGTGTTATCGAAAGAGAAGTTCCTGAAGCTCCGCATGAGGTGCTGCTTGCCCTTGATGCCACGACCGGCCAAAATGCAATGGCTCAGGCAAAAGAGTTCTCTAAAGCAACAAATGTTACCGGCATTGCTTTAACGAAGCTTGACGGTACGGCAAAGGGCGGTATCGTCCTTGCGATTCGCAACGAGCTTCACATCCCGGTTAAACTAGTCGGTTTAGGAGAAAAAGTTGATGATCTTCAGGAATTTGATCCAGAATCCTATGTGTACGGACTCTTTTCAGATTTAGTGGAAAAAGCCGACGATTAAGAAAAAGGCCCCAACATCTTGGGGCCTTTTCTTTTTTATCTTCTTACTTGATAGGCGAAATGATAAAGGCTGTTATCAGTGGATACCAGTCTTGACTCACCAGAAAAAACTCTGAATGGGATGATGTCATAGTAATGAACGGAAACAGATGTGTAATACGTGTAATACCCAGCAGCTGGCCCCAAATACATTGGAACCTCAAATGTTCCGTTTGCATCAGTCGTTCCTGAAGCAGTTTGTGTTGTGTTTCCGACCTTCGTGTCCGCTTCAAATCTTACGGGCGCGTTTGGCACTGGCTGTCCGTTTTGGTCGAGTAATTTGCCGCTTACTGTAATATTGTACTTGACTCGCCAATATTGACCTTGTCCGTAATTGATTTTACCGTATACCCCTCCATCTGTGCTGATATTTGTGATTGAGGCCTTATAAGGTGCCTCAGCAGCGTCTGCTTGCTGTGCCGGGAAACCTATTGTAAACAGGGCTGCCAGACATAACATAAACAATAAACCGATTTTTTTCATAAAAATCCTCCTTTAAATAGGGTTCATATACAATATCGGAATAAATTGGATGATATTTAGCGTTTTTTGGAAAAAGTTAATCGCCGCTTTGACAAGATAAAAACTTGACAGTGTCAATAAAACCGTGTAAACTAAGTTATCGTAAAGGGATTTGACTTAACAAAGGGGAGAGCTCAAATGTCACTCGAAAAGACAACGAGAATGAATTATCTGTTTGATTTTTATCAGTCGTTGTTGACGTCAAAACAGAAGAGCTATATGTCGCTTTATTATTTGGACGATTTCTCCCTAGGCGAAATAGCCGAAGAATATGAGGTTTCAAGACAAGCTGTTTATGATAACATCAAACGAACAGAAGCGATGCTTGAACAATATGAAGAAAAGCTGCTCCTTTTGAAAAAGTTTCAGGAGCGTAAAGAGATGTTTAATAAGCTGAAGGAGCTTGCTTCCGGTTCAAAAGAAGAGGAAGAAATTACAGCTCTGATTGAAGCGCTTGAGAAATTAGATTAGGAGGCGGCAAACTATGGCATTTGAAGGATTAGCCGACCGACTGCAGCAGACGATTTCTAAAATCCGCGGAAAAGGGAAAGTCAGCGAACAAGATGTAAAAGATATGATGCGTGAGGTTCGTCTTGCGCTGCTTGAGGCTGACGTTAACTTTAAAGTAGTCAAAGATTTTGTCAAAAAAGTAAGTGAACGCGCTGTAGGCCAAGACGTCATGAAAAGTCTGACGCCCGGCCAGCAGGTCATTAAAGTTGTTAAAGAGGAACTGACTGAGCTGATGGGCGGCGAAGAGAGCAAAATCGCCGTCGCAAAAAGGCCGCCGACTGTTATTATGATGGTCGGTCTCCAAGGTGCCGGTAAAACGACAACAAGCGGTAAGCTTGCGAATCTGCTGCGCAAAAAGCATAATCGCAAACCGATGCTGGTTGCTGCCGATATTTACCGCCCAGCCGCAATTAAACAGCTGGAAACACTCGGCAAACAGCTTGATATGCCTGTTTTCTCTCTTGGCGATCAGGTCAGTCCTGTAGAAATAGCTAAACAGGCTATTGAGAAAGCCAAGGAAGAACATTATGACTATGTCATTTTGGATACGGCAGGCCGCTTGCATATCGACCATGAACTGATGGATGAACTGACCAACGTCAAAGAAATCGCGAATCCGGAAGAAATTTTCCTGGTTGTCGATTCAATGACCGGTCAGGACGCTGTGAATGTTGCCAAAAGCTTTAATGAACAGCTCGGTTTAACCGGTGTTGTGTTAACTAAGCTGGATGGAGACACACGCGGCGGGGCTGCGCTTTCTATTCGCGCTGTCACAAACACGCCAATTAAGTTCGCAGGTTTGGGCGAAAAGCTTGATGCGTTAGAGCCGTTCCACCCTGAACGCATGGCATCAAGGATTCTCGGCATGGGCGACGTGCTGACATTGATTGAAAAAGCACAGGCCAGCGTTGATGAAGACAAAGCCAAAGAGCTGGAACAAAAAATGAGAACGATGAGCTTCACATTGGACGATTTTCTGGAGCAGCTCGGGCAAGTCAGAAACATGGGGCCGCTTGATGAGCTTCTGCAAATGATGCCGGGTGCAGGTAAAATGAAAGGCCTGAAAAACATCCAAGTTGATGAAAAACAGCTGAATCATGTGGAAGCAATCATTAAATCAATGACTGTTCTTGAAAAAGAACAGCCGGATATCATCAATGCCAGCCGGCGGAAACGGATTGCAAAAGGAAGCGGGACATCCGTACAGGAAGTCAACCGTCTGCTTAAGCAGTTTGATGAAATGAAAAAAATGATGAAGCAGATGACAAACATGTCAAAAGGCAAGAAAAAAGGGTTTAAGCTACCTTTTATGTAATCGGTTATACATGATAAAACCGTTGTTAAGAAAAAACACTTTACAAACACTTTTATCATTGTTAATATACTATCTTGTTGAAATATTTTCGGAGGTGCTAGTAAAATGGCAGTAAAAATTCGTTTAAAACGTATGGGAGCAAAAAAATCTCCTTTCTATCGTATTGTTGTAGCAGATTCTCGTTCACCACGTGACGGCCGTTTCATCGAAACAGTCGGAACTTACAACCCGGTTGCAAAACCAGCGGAAGTAAAAATTGACGAAGAGCTTGCTCTTAAATGGCTTCAAACTGGAGCGAAACCATCTGATACAGTTCGCAACTTGTTCTCTAGCCAAGGAATCATGGAAAAATTCCACAACGCTAAACAAGGCAAGTAATGACTGATCAACACTTGGAAGATTTGATTGTCCACATTGTGACGCCGCTTGTTGATCATCCAGATGACATTCGCGTCATAAGAGAAGAAACCGATCAAAAGATTGCGCTGCGCTTATCTGTCCATAAGTCAGATACCGGTAAAGTTATCGGAAAGCAAGGCCGGACTGCAAAAGCGATTCGAACAGCTGTATTTGCAGCTGGCGCACAGTCTTCTAAGAAAGTTCAATTTGAAATATTTGACTAAAAGGGAGAGGGCCGGCACCTCCCCTTTTTTTACACGCAAAAAAAGGGTAAACTGATAGAAGCTTAGGCAAAATAGAAAAGCCTGGGCGAGTAAAAGTTTTAAAAGCGGGGAGCTTGGTGCGATGCAAATTATTCACCGTGTAGCCGTTATGCAAGTCTTAACCGAGCGCAGCAAAGAAAAGCTTTTAGCTTCTTTTGCCGAAAAGAAACAAATGCTTGAACGAGAATGCAGCCAGCTCTATTTTCAGCTTAGAAAACATGAGAAAGAACAGCAAAACCCTGATATGATTGAACAATTTAAAAAGGCAATAGAAAAGCGAAAAGATGATATAAAAATCATCGATTTTCAAATTGCCCAAGTACATACATTGCCGCTTGGCAGTGAGTTGAAAGAAAAGGAAGTCGATGCGCTGCTGACGATTGAAGCCGGGGATGACTGGCATGAGAAAACAGCAGCGAACACCATCGTCATAAAAGACGGAAAAGTAATTGAAATTCGCCAGAGGTGATCATATGACAAAGCGATGGTTTAACGTAGGCAAAATCGTAAATACCCACGGAATCAAAGGCGAAGTGCGGGTGATTTCAAAAACAGATTTTGCCGAAGAACGATACAAGCCGGGAAACACGCTGTATTTGTTTATGGACGGCCGTAACGAACCAGTGGAGGTAACGGTAAACACACATAGACTGCATAAGCAATTTCATCTCCTGCAGTTTAAAGAAAGACAAAACCTAAATGAAGTAGAAGAGCTGAAAAACGCAATCATTAAAGTTCCTGAAGAAGAATTAGGAGAGCTGAATGAGGGTGAATTTTATTTCCACGAAATTATTGGGTGTGAAGTATTTACTGAAGAAGGCGAACTCATCGGAAAGGTCAAAGAAATTTTGACGCCTGGAGCCAATGACGTTTGGGTCATCGGACGAAAAGGAAAAAAAGACGCACTCATTCCTTACATTGAATCAGTGGTTAAACATATCGATGTCAGGGAAAAGAAAATTGAGATTGAACTCATGGAAGGGTTAATAGACGAATGAAAATCGATTTTTTGACGCTGTTTCCCGAGATGTTTGAAGGCGTGCTCGGCTCATCGATTCTTCAAAAAGCCCAGGAAAAAGATGCGGTGCAGTTTCAAGTCGTAAATTTCCGGGAGTACTCTGATAACAAGCACAATACTGTTGATGATTATCCTTATGGCGGCGGGGCAGGCATGGTTCTCAAGCCCCAGCCTGTTTTTGACGCGGTCGAGGACCTGACATCAAAGGCAGCCGCCGCTCCGCGTATTATCCTCGTATGCCCGCAAGGTGAGCGTTTTACCCAAAAAAAAGCCGAGCAATTAGCTAAGGAAGAGCATTTGCTGTTCATTTGCGGCCACTATGAAGGCTATGATGAACGCATTCGCGAGCACTTGGTAACGGATGAAATATCAATTGGCGACTTTGTTCTGACGGGCGGTGAGCTCCCTGCAATGATGATCGCAGACAGTGTGGTCAGACTGCTTCCGGGTGTACTGGGTAAAGAGGCTTCCCATATTGAGGATTCCTTCAGCACCGGACTTTTAGAGCACCCGCATTATACAAGACCGGCAGATTACAAAGGTTTAAAAGTGCCTGAAACACTCTTGTCAGGAAACCATGCAAAAATTGAAGAATGGCGGAATAAAGAATCGATCAGAAGGACCTACCTAAGACGTCCGGATCTGTTGAAAGACTACCCGCTTACAGAGCAGCAAAGAAAGTGGATTTCTGAATGGGAAAAAGAATAGATTTTATTGCATAGGCTATGAAATTGTGATAAGATACTACTTGTGGCTTAAGCGGGCTTATCCGCTGCAAGCTTGAAAACGATGTTCCGCTGTGCCGGTTTTTGTGGCCAAGAGCATCTGTTGGAAGGAGTTGAAAACGATGCAAAAACTAATTGAAGATATCACAAAAGAACAGCTTCGTACTGATCTTCCTGCGTTCCGTCCTGGTGACACTTTACGTGTACACGTTAAAGTTGTTGAGGGTAACCGTGAGCGTATCCAGATCTTTGAAGGTGTTGTGATTAAGCGTCGTGGTGGTGGAATCAGCGAAACGTTCACAGTTCGTAAGATTTCTTACGGTGTTGGCGTTGAACGTACTTTCCCAGTACACACACCAAAAATCGCGAAAATCGAAGTTGTACGTTACGGTAAAGTACGCCGTGCTAAACTTTACTACCTGCGTGAACTTCGCGGAAAAGCGGCTCGTATTAAAGAGATCAGACGATAATGATAACGAACGAAAAGAGCTTGTTACCTGTAACAAGCTCTTTTTTTATACAGAATTTGAAAATGCCGGACAGGCATCGTAAAATACATAAAGGACAACAATGAATCATGCATACTGAAGATAAAGGCGGTGTTCGTGTCACATGACAATTCAATGGTTCCCGGGCCATATGGCAAAAGCAAGAAGGGAAGTAACCGAAAAATTAAAATTAATCGATATCGTATATGAATTGGTAGATGCCAGAATTCCAATGTCATCAAGAAACCCAATGATTGAAGATATTCTAAAAAACAAGCCGCGAATTATGCTGTTAAACAAGGCTGACAAAGCAGATGCGGCAGTTACACAGCAGTGGAAAGAGCACTTTGAGAAGCAGGGGATCCGCTCTCTGTCTATTAATTCTGTAAATGGACAAGGGTTAAATCAAATTGTGCCTGCATCAAAAGAGATCCTCCAAGAAAAATTTGACCGGATGCGTGCGAAAGGTGTGAAGCCGAGAGCAATTCGCGCTTTGATTATCGGCATTCCAAACGTCGGAAAATCAACGCTCATCAACCGGCTTGCAAAGAAAAACATAGCAAAAACGGGAGACAGACCTGGTATTACGACTTCTCAACAGTGGGTCAAAGTTGGGAAAGAATTAGAGCTATTAGATACACCGGGAATTTTGTGGCCTAAATTTGAGGATGAGCTTGTCGGTTTGAGACTGGCAGTCACCGGGGCTATTAAAGACTCGATTATCAATTTGCAGGACGTGGCCGTGTTTGGTCTTCGTTTTCTCGAAGAACATTACCCAGAACGGCTTAAAGAGCGTTATGGCCTTGATGAGATCCCAGAGGACATTGCCGAGCTGTTTGATGCAATAGGTGAAAAGCGGGGCTGTCTCATGAGCGGTGGGCTCATCAACTACGATAAGACGACTGAAGTCATCATTCGCGATATTCGCACTGAAAAGTTCGGCAGGCTGTCATTTGAACAGCCGACGATGTAAAGGCGCGCAGAAATGCGGGTCTTTATTTTTTCTTGGCTGAACCGATACATACAGTAAGGGAGAAGAGAAAGTGAATACATTAACCGTAAAGGACATTAAAGACCGTTTGCAGGAAGTGAAGGATGCACAAGACCCATTTATTGCCCAGTGCGAAAACGACCCGAGAAAAAGCGTTCAAACGCTTGTAGAGCAATGGCTTAAAAAGCAAGCGAAAGAAAAAGCGCTGAAAGAACAATGGGTGAATATGACTTCCTATGAAAGGCTGGCAAGAAACAAGGGATTTCGCTTGATTGCAGGTGTTGACGAGGTCGGCCGGGGGCCATTGGCAGGACCAGTTGTCGCCAGCGCAGTCATCCTTCCAGAGGAATGTGAAATACTTGGGCTGACAGACTCCAAAAAGCTTTCAGAGAAAAAACGCGAGGAATATTACGAGCTTATTATGAAGGAAGCACTGGCGGTCGGGATAGGAATTGTAGAAGCTACTGTGATTGATGAGATCAATATATATGAAGCTTCAAAAATGGCAATGGTGAAAGCGATACAGGATTTGTCGGCTACACCTGATTATTTGCTTGTTGACGCAATGACACTTCCCCTCGACACGGCTCAGGCGTCAATTATAAAAGGCGATGCCAAAAGCGTGTCTATTGCGGCAGGTGCGTGTATCGCAAAAGTGACGAGGGACCGAATGATGAGCGCTTATGCCGAAACGTATCCCATGTACGGCTTTGACAAAAATAAAGGCTATGGGACAAAAGAACATTTGGAAGCTCTCGCTGCATACGGCCCAACTGAATTGCACCGCAAAACTTTCGCTCCTGTTCAATCTTTCAGATAAATCACCATGGACAAGGAGGCACCTATTTAAAATGAACATACGAAATGATGTGCAAAAGGCACTGCAGCACCTTTTCGGGCGTACAGCCGTCCCGCAGGAAACATCAAAAGTAAACGAAGCGCTAAACGGGGAGAAGCGTCTCCTTTTAGGAAAAGTGCTTCGTTTACTAGGAGATCAGCATGCCCTGATCCAAGTCGGCAATCAAACTGTTCAGGGAAAACTTGAAACCCAGCTTCGTCCTCAGGCATACTATTGGTTTTCCTACGAAAAAAAAACGGCAGAACAAGCAGGCCGTCTTCAGGTCGTTCAAAGCTTTGATCAAAATCCTAAAACCATTCAGGATGCAGCTGGCAAGCTTTTAAATGCCATGTCAGTGAAGACGTCAAACGCAGCTCTCATGATGACAGGAGCGATGCTGAAGAGCAAAACACCCGTAACAGAAAATGATATCAAAACAGCTGTCCGCTGGATGGACACGCTGCCTTCGCAAGACACAAAAAAAGCAGTTGAAACGGTTCTCTTCGCTTTAAAGCGTGATCTTCCCATTCACTCCGAGATTTTGAATGGTGTTCACGCTGTGAAATCACCTGTTCCGTTGCATCAGCACGTATCCCAGCTGCTACAGGCAATCGACCAAAACCCTCAGCAGAGCCAAATGATGTCAAAGCTAAAGGAAGCAGTTACGGTGCTTTTAAATAGTGAAATCGATGTCCATGCAGAACGGCTGATTGATAAGCTTATTTCTTTAACCGACAATACGAAAGCACCTTCTCCGACGAATACAGCTGGAAGCAGGGAGCTTAGCACACCAGCTGGCTCCCCCGGAAAAGCCAGCCTGCCGATTGCAAATCACACAGCAGAACATAGAAGCATACAAGAAGAGCCTGTTAAAACAGCAGCAGACATTCCAATTAAAGAAGCCCGCCAGCTGCTGGTGAAGCTGACGGAATCTGCTGAAAAAAACAGTCTCCAAATTGTGAAAGTAGCAGCAAATTGGATTAAAGCGGCTGCTTCATCGGGTGATAGTAAGTCACTTGCAGCTTCAGCTGTTTTACAAGCGGCACAAGTCACAGACCAGGAAGCCGAAGTCTTTTTAAAGGCTGTTCAGCAGACAGCACCCCATTTGGCGGATAAGGCAGATGTTCTTTCTTTCTTATCCAAAGTGAAAACGGCAATCGGCGCAAGGGACGAGGTTGCGTTCATTAAAGCGTTTGAACAAGGAAGCGCAGTCACATCTGGCGAAATGCAATCCATCAAGCTGGCTCTTTCTGCCTTAAGAGCATCGCATGAGGTAGCCGAACCAGTCAAACAAGAAGCCGATCAGCTTTTTCATAAATTAAATGGCCAGCTTTTCATGCAGCAGGACCATCCATCATACAGCCAAATTGTAATGTCATTTCCGATGTTTTCGAAGTCAGGGGTTCAGGACATGACTGTTCTGTTTAAAGGAAAGAAAGAAGCGGATGGAAAGCTTGATCCTTCCCATTGCCGCCTTTTGTTTTTGCTGCAGCTTGATACACTAAAAGAAACCGTCGTTGATTGCTTGGTACAGCAAAAAGTCATGACCATTACAATAGAGACTGATTTCGAGCTGCAGGCTGCGATCGATCCGATGGTGCCCGCGCTTAAACAGGGGCTAAAGGAAATGGGGTACAGCCTTTCAGGGGTAAACGCTAAAAAAAGGGTTCACACCGAAGAAAAGGCTTCAATCGATCAATATATAACAAGTATCAGTGATCAGGAAGTGGATGTGAAAATATGAAAGAGCAGACACCGATCAGAAAAGCTGTTGCTCTCCATTATGACGAACAAAAAGACAAGGCGCCGAGAGTGATTGCCACAGGGAAGGGCCATGTAGCTGACAACATTATCAAAGAAGCGAAAAAAGCAGGGGTCCCGATTCAAGAAGATCGGACCCTTGTCGAATTAATGCGCCATTTGACGGTAGATGATCAAATTCCTGAAGCTCTTTATGAAACGGTAGCCGAGATTTTTTCATTCATTTACAAATTGGACGAAAGCGTAAAAAACAAAAAATAGCTAAAATATTCCCCATCCTCCTTTGAAATTTATGTTTTTAATAAAGTAAAAGTTTGAATGTTTAGAAGGATTAAAAGATTTTGCATCGAACTGTAGACAATTCTTCCAGTATTATTATAGAATGAAAGCGCAGTCTATTTTAGTTTTGTTACATAAGTTAGGAGGATGGGAAATGAATATCCATGAGTACCAGGGAAAAGAAGTCCTCAGAAAATATGGGGTATCTGTTCCTGAAGGTAAAGTGGCTTTTACAGCAGAAGAAGCAGTTGAGAGTGCAAAGAGCTTATCCAGCTCGGTTTATGTCGTAAAGGCTCAAATTCATGCTGGCGGTCGAGGCAAAGCTGGTGGGGTAAAAATAGCAAAATCATTAGACGAAGTAAAAGCGTATGCCGAAGAACTATTAGGGAAGACCCTAGTTACACATCAGACGGGTCCGGACGGCCAAGTAATAAAACGCTTACTTATTGAAGAAGGCTGCGATATTAAAAAAGAATATTACATCGGTCTAGTGCTTGACCGCGCCACTTCAAGAATCGTTTTAATGGCTTCTGAAGAAGGCGGAACGGAAATTGAAGAGGTTGCGGAGAAAACACCAGAAAAAATCAAAAAAGCTGTCATTGATCCGGCTGTTGGCCTTCAAGGCTATCAAGCCAGAGAAATTGCATTCGCTATTAATATTCCAAAAGAGCTCGTGGGAAAAGCTGCTAAATTTATGCTTGGACTATATAAAGCGTTTGTTGAGAAAGACTGCTCAATCGCCGAAATCAATCCGCTTGTTGTGACTGGCGACGGAAATGTGATGGCGCTTGATGCAAAATTGAATTTTGACAGCAATGCGTTGTACCGACAAAAGGACATTATGGAATACAGAGATTTGGATGAAGAAGATCCGAAAGAAATTGAAGCGTCCAAATATGATCTAAGCTACATTTCCCTTGATGGAAATATCGGCTGTATGGTAAACGGCGCGGGACTTGCAATGTCTACGATGGATATTATCAAGCATTATGGAGGAGAACCGGCCAACTTCCTTGATGTGGGCGGCGGTGCAACCGCGGAAAAAGTCACGGAAGCATTTAAAATCATTCTTTCTGATCAAAACGTTAAAGGGATTTTTGTCAACATTTTCGGCGGCATTATGAAATGTGATGTCATCGCAGAAGGGGTTGTTGAAGCGACTAGACAAGTTGGTTTGACATTGCCGCTTGTCGTCCGTCTTGAAGGCACAAACGTGGATCTAGGGAAGAAAATCCTTAGTGAATCAGGATTAAACATTACATCTGCGGAATCAATGGCTGACGGCGCGCAGAAAATCGTATCCTTAGTTTAAGAAAGAATGAAAGGCAGGGGACCAAATAATGAGTGTTTTCATTAATAAAGATACAAGAGTTATTGTGCAAGGGATTACAGGTTCTACCGCTTTATTTCATACGAAGCAGATGCTTGAATACGGCACAAATATCGTTGGCGGTGTAACACCTGGAAAAGGCGGAACAGAAGTGGAAGGTGTTCCTGTATTTAATACAGTGGCTGAAGCAGTTCAAACGACCGGCGCTAACGCGTCTGTTATATATGTGCCCGCACCGTTTGCAGCTGATGCGATTATGGAAGCGGTAGATGCGGAGCTTGATCTCGTGATTTGTATCACAGAACATATCCCGGTTTTGGATATGGTGAAGGTCAAACGCTTCATGGAAGGCAAGAAAACGAGACTGATAGGGCCGAACTGTCCTGGTGTCATTACGCCTGAAGAGTGTAAAATCGGCATTATGCCCGGATACATCCATAAAAAGGGTCATGTAGGCGTTGTATCACGTTCAGGAACATTAACATACGAAGCGGTGCACCAGCTCTCAGAAGCGGGTGTAGGGCAATCTACAGCTGTTGGAATCGGCGGCGACCCTGTAAATGGAACAAACTTTATTGACGTTTTAAAAGCGTTTAACGAAGATCCTGACACACACGCAGTCATCATGATTGGCGAAATCGGCGGTACGGCCGAAGAGGAAGCGGCAGAGTGGGTAAAAGCCAACATGACAAAACCGGTAGTCGGTTTTATCGGCGGTAAAACAGCACCTCCTGGGAAGCGCATGGGGCATGCAGGCGCCATTATTTCCGGCGGAAAAGGGACAGCTGATGAAAAAATCAAAACCCTTAATGCATGCGGAATCGAAGTTGCAGAGACACCTTCTGTCATGGGTGAAACCTTAATCAAGGTGCTGAAAGAGAAGAACTTGTTCGAAACTTGTAAAACGCATTAATAAAAAAGGGACAGCCGTCAAGGCTGTTCCTGCTTTTTCTAACAAAAGGAGGTCAATCTATTGGATCAGGCCGCTGCCTGCCTAACGATTTGCAGAATCAATCAATTATTATCCCCATCCCTTCTATTAAAATGGTGGAAAGCCGATCCGTCTATGTCGCTGACATCACCTGTGTTACAAACGGTTACTCGTGATCAAATAAAAGCAGCTGCATTAAAAAACGAAATAGAACAACTTTATCCAAAGCTCCAGCGTGTACTTGCTGCTTATCGTGAGCAAGGCATTAACACCATCCCTATTTCTTCAAAGCAATATCCTTTCTGGCTTAAAAGCATTTATGATCCCCCCGCCGTACTGTTTGCAAAAGGTGATATGACTCTTCTTTCGAAAGGGAGAAAAATTGGAATTGTAGGGACAAGAAATCCAACAGCTTATGGGAAACAAGTTGTCAATCATCTTACAAAAGAGATCTGTCGTAAAGGTTGGGTGATTGTCAGCGGACTGGCGTCTGGGATAGACGGAATGTCCCATGCTGCAAGTATTAAGGCGAAGGGGCGGACAATTGGCGTCATTGCAGGCGGATTTCAGCACATTTATCCCCGAGAAAACCTTCAGTTAGCAGCTCACATGGCTAAACACCATATCCTGCTGTCAGAGCACCCACCTGAAACTAAACCCCAAAAATGGCATTTCCCTATGAGAAACCGTATTATCAGCGGACTAAGTGAAGGCGTTATTGTCGTTCAGGGCAAAGAAAAAAGCGGTTCGCTGATTACTGCCTATCAAGCATTGGAACAAGGGAGAGAGGTATTTGCCGTACCCGGTTCATTGTTTGACCCTTACGCCGGAGGTCCTATAAAACTGATCCAGCAGGGGGCTAAAGCCATATGGTCAGCAGAGGATATTTTCGAGGAACTTCCTGAGAGAAACGTTCAATATACGGAACCCTTTTGAATTATCGTTTGACAAACGGTATTGTAATATTTAATAATAGTGAGGATTTAAAGTTGCATATTGTTTTCTATTTAATTAATGACGTTCATGATAAAGAATGAAATGTTGAAAGCCAAATAAAGACAGCTGCAAAAATAAAATTGAAATATCTTGAAAAGAGAGAGAACACCTCTTGAGGGGGATGAAAATGTCTGATTATCTAGTCATCGTGGAATCGCCCGCTAAGGCGAAAACGATTGAACGTTACTTAGGTAAAAAATATAAAGTAAAAGCATCAATGGGACATGTCCGGGATCTTCCAAAAAGTCAAATGGGAGTTGACATAGAACAGAATTTTGAACCGAAATATATTACCATTCGAGGTAAAGGCCCGGTATTAAAAGAGCTGAAAACGGCTGCGAAAAAAGCCAAAAAAGTGTATCTCGCAGCCGACCCCGACAGAGAAGGGGAAGCGATTGCATGGCATTTGGCACACAGTCTTGATTTAGATCTGAACTCAGACTGCCGTGTGGTGTTTAACGAAATTACAAAAGACGCTATTAAGGAATCGTTTAAGCATCCCCGCATGATTAATATGGATTTAGTGGATGCACAGCAAGCGAGACGTATTTTAGACAGGCTTGTGGGATATAAAATCAGTCCAATCTTATGGAAAAAAGTCAAAAAAGGGCTTAGCGCAGGACGCGTGCAATCCGTTGCCCTCCGTTTGATTATTGACCGTGAAAAAGAGATTAACGACTTTAAGCCTGAGGAATATTGGACAATTGACGGTACGTTCTTAAAAGGTCAAGAAACCTTTGAAGCGAGCTTTTTCGGGAAAAACGGCAAAAAACTTCCTTTAAATAGTGAAGCTGATGTAAAAGAGATTCTTTCTCAGCTCAAAGGGAATCAATATACAGTTGAAAAAGTAACCAAAAAGGAACGCAAACGTAATCCTGCTTTGCCTTTTACCACTTCTACCCTGCAGCAGGAAGCGGCTCGCAAGCTCAATTTCAGAGCGAAAAAAACGATGATGATTGCACAGCAATTATATGAAGGAATTGATTTAGGAAGAGAAGGAACGGTTGGGCTGATCACGTATATGAGAACGGATTCAACCCGTATTTCAAATACGGCTGTTGATGAAGCAGCTGCATTTATTGATCAGACATATGGAAAAGAGTTCCTAGGCGGAAAACGGAAGCCTGCGAAAAAGAATGAAAATGCCCAGGATGCCCACGAAGCAATTCGGCCGACATCAGTTCTTAGAAAACCAAGTGAATTAAAAGCAGTCCTCGGCAGAGACCAAATGAGACTGTATAAATTAATTTGGGAGCGTTTTGTTGCCAGCCAAATGGCACCGGCTGTTCTCGATACAATGAGTGTCGACCTGACAAACAACGGTTTGACATTTCGTGCAAATGGAAGTAAAGTCAAGTTTTCCGGGTTTATGAAGGTGTATGTTGAAGGAAAAGACGATCAAATGGAAGAAAAAGACCGGATGCTGCCTGACTTACAAGAAGGCGACACGGTATTATCAAAAGATATAGAACCTGAGCAGCATTTTACCCAGCCGCCTCCGCGATATACTGAGGCCCGGCTTGTTAAAACCCTTGAAGAACGCGGTATCGGCCGTCCATCCACATATGCTCCGACACTTGATACTATTCAGCGGCGCGGCTACGTGGCATTGGATAATAAACGTTTCGTTCCGACTGAATTAGGTCAGATCGTTCTTGACTTGATCATGGAGTTTTTCCCTGAGATCATTAACGTTGAGTTTACAGCTAAAATGGAGAGAGATCTTGATCATGTTGAAGAAGGAAATACCGAATGGGTCAAGATTATCGATAATTTCTACACCGATTTTGAAAAACGCGTGAAAAAAGCCGAATCGGAAATGAAGGAAGTTGAGATTGAACCAGAGTATGCTGGAGAGGATTGTGAATTGTGCAGTTCTCCAATGGTATATAAAATGGGACGGTACGGTAAATTCTTAGCTTGCTCCAACTTCCCTGACTGCCGGAACACGAAACCGATTGTGAAACAAATTGGTGTGAAGTGCCCGAGCTGCGGAGAAGGAAACATTGTTGAGCGAAAATCGAAAAAGAAACGGGTGTTTTACGGCTGTGACCGTTATCCGGACTGTGAATTCGTATCATGGGACAAACCAATTGAACGAAAATGCCCGAAATGCGGAAAAATGCTCGTCGAGAAAAAACTCAAAAAAGGCATACAAGTCCAATGCGTGGAATGCGATTATAAGGAAGAACCACAGAAGTAGCGGTGAGCAGGGTCTTGCTCACCTTCTTTGTGTGTTAAAAGAAGGCCTTGAATAATAAACTAGGAGATGTGAAAGATGAACCAACGAACAGTGAATGTAATCGGAGCCGGACTTGCAGGAAGTGAAGCAGCATGGCAGCTTGCCAAACGGGGGATTCAAGTCAAATTGTATGAAATGCGTCCAGTTAAACAAACGCCTGCGCACCATACAGATAAATTTGCAGAGCTTGTCTGCAGCAACTCTCTTCGCTCTAATACGCTTGCTAACGCTGTCGGTGTATTAAAGGAAGAAATGCGTGCACTTGATTCAGCTATTATCGCTGCGGCTGACGAATGTTCGGTGCCTGCCGGGGGCGCTCTTGCAGTAGACCGTCATGAATTTGCCGCAAGTGTGACAAATCGGGTGAAAAATCATCCAAACGTAACCGTTATTAATGAAGAAGTGACTGAAATTCCTGAAGGCCCTACTATCATCGCAACGGGTCCGTTAACATCTGAATCGCTGTCTGCCCAGCTGAAGGAGCTGACTGGAGAGGACTATTTATATTTTTATGACGCAGCGGCGCCGATTGTAGAAAAAGACAGCCTTGATATGGATAAAGTGTATCTGAAATCCCGTTATGATAAAGGTGAAGCAGCATATTTGAACTGCCCGATGACAGAAGAAGAGTTTGACCGTTTTCATGAAGCATTAACATCAGCAGAAACAGTGCCGTTAAAAGAATTTGAAAAAGAGATTTTCTTTGAAGGCTGCATGCCGATTGAAGTCATGGCAAAACGGGGTAAGAAAACAATGCTTTTCGGTCCGATGAAACCGGTTGGTCTAGAGCATCCTGTTACAGGAAAACGCCCTTATGCCGTCGTTCAGCTCAGACAGGATGATGCTGCGGGAACACTTTATAATATTGTAGGATTCCAGACTCATTTAAAATGGGGAGACCAAAAGGAAGTTCTCAAGTTGATTCCAGGACTTGAAAATGTAGAAATCGTCAGATATGGCGTGATGCATAGAAACACATTTATTAACTCTCCTAGCCTGTTAAAGCCGACTTATCAATTTAAAAACCGCAGTGATCTGTTCTTTGCAGGCCAAATGACGGGAGTAGAAGGATATGTGGAATCAGCTGCCTCAGGACTTGTAGCAGGCATTAATGCGGCGAAGCTTGTATTGGGAGAAGAGCTTGTGATCTTCCCTCAGGAAACAGCAATTGGCAGTATGGCACATTATATTACAACAACAAACCAGAAGAACTTCCAGCCGATGAATGCAAACTTTGGGCTTTTGAAAGAATTGCCAGTTAAAATTAAAAATAAAAAAGAACGAAATGAACAATACGCGAACCGTGCGATTGAAACAATTCAAACAATTTCGAAAACAATATAGGTATTGATTGCAACCTGAGCGCGATTTGTGATACCATTTAAAAGCCCTTCCTGGGGAGGTATTAGGCATGGAGAATGTTAAGAATTTCGTAAAGTTATTCGTTGAATATTTACAAATTGAAAAAAATTATTCACAATATACTATTGTGAATTATGTGGATTCAATTGAAGAATTCGAGACTTTCCTGCGCGTTCAAGGTATAAATGGATTTGAAGAAGCTGCATATCAAGATACTAGGATTTTTTTGACAGAAGCCTATGAAAAAGGTTTATCGAGAAGAACAATAAGCAAAAAGATATCTGCATTAAGAAGCTTTTATAAGTTTCTGATGCGGGAAAAGCTTATTGAAGAAAATCCGTTTCAGCTTGTTCATCTGCCAAAACAGGAGAAACGGATACCGAAGTTTCTATATCAAAAAGAGCTTGAGGAGCTGTTTGAAGTTTCAGATATAAGCCAGCCGGCCGGAATGAGGGATCAAGCGCTGTTAGAGCTGCTCTATGCCACCGGAATGAGGGTCAGTGAATGCTGTTCCATAACTATTAACGACGTTGATTTATTTATGGACACTGTGCTTGTTCACGGCAAAGGCAAGAAGCAGCGCTATATCCCCTTTGGGTCTTATGCCCGCGAAGCGTTGAAGGTATACATGAATAGCGGAAGACAGTGCTTGCTGATGAAGGCAAAAGAACCTCATGATCTATTATTCGTAAATCAAAGAGGCGGACCGCTTACAGCCCGTGGCATCAGACATATTTTAAGCGGGCTTGTTCAAAAAGCGTCAAGCACTTTACATATCCATCCGCATATGCTTCGACATACGTTCGCCACGCATCTGTTAAATGAAGGAGCGGATTTGAGAAGCGTTCAAGAACTGCTCGGGCATTCCAATCTGTCTTCTACACAGATATACACGCACGTTTCGAAGGAAATGTTGAGAAACACATATATGTCTCACCATCCAAGAGCATTTAAGAAAAATTAAAGGAGGCCCTTTATGTCATCTTTTCATGCGACCACAATATTTGCCGTACAGCATAAAGGACGAAGCGCTATGTCCGGAGACGGCCAAGTAACATTTGGTCAGGCTGTTGTCATGAAACACACGGCACGGAAAGTGAGAAAACTGTTTAACGGCAAAGTTCTTGCTGGCTTTGCGGGATCTGTTGCAGACGCTTTCACTTTATTCGAAAAGTTTGAAGCTAAGCTTGAAGAATATAACGGCAACTTAAAACGGGCGGCTGTTGAGCTTGCGAAGGAATGGCGCAGTGATAAAGTGCTAAGAAAGCTCGAAGCCATGCTGATTGTTATGAATCAGGATACTTTGCTTCTCGTATCGGGAACAGGCGAGGTGATCGAACCAGATGACGGCATTCTCGCGATTGGATCAGGAGGCAATTACGCTTTGGCAGCGGGAAGAGCTCTGAAAAAGCATGCCGGGGAAAGCATGTCTGCAAGTGAGATTGCCAGAGCCGCGTTAGAAACAGCAGGCGAAATTTGTGTTTACACGAACGATCAAATCATACTGGAAGAGCTTGAATAGAAAGGACTTGAGGCGCATGGAAAAAAAACCGTTAACTCCTAGACAGATTGTAGATCGGTTAGACCAATATATTGTCGGTCAGCAAAATGCGAAAAAAGCTGTCGCCGTGGCATTAAGAAACCGCTATAGAAGAAGTCTTCTGGATGAAAAGCTGAAGGACGAGGTCGTTCCGAAAAACATTTTAATGATGGGTCCTACCGGCGTCGGGAAAACTGAAATTGCCAGACGAATCGCTAAGCTTTCAGGTGCGCCATTTATCAAAATTGAAGCTACTAAATTTACCGAAGTCGGCTATGTAGGCAGAGATGTTGAATCAATGGTCAGAGATCTTGTGGAGACTTCTGTTCGGCTTATCAAAGAAGAGAAAATGAATGAAGTAAAGGAACAGGCAGAAGAAAATGCAAATAAACGCATTGTTCGTCTGTTAGTTCCCGGGAAGAAAAAACAATCTGGCGTTAAAAATCCGTTTGAAATGTTTTTTGGAGGCAGCCAGCCGAATGGTGAAGATGAGGCGGAGAGCCAGGAAGAAGCAAACATCGAAGAAAAAAGAAAACGAATGGCACATCAGCTGGCTTTAGGAGAGCTCGAAGACTACTATGTAACAGTAGAAGTCGAAGAGCAGCAGCCTTCTATGTTTGACATGCTGCAGGGCTCGGGTATGGAGCAGATGGGTATGAACATGCAGGATGCGCTGAGCGGATTAATGCCAAAGAAAAAGAAACGGCGCAAAATGACAGTCAGAGAAGCCAGAAAAGTCCTGACGAATGAAGAAGCAAGCAAACTCATCGATATGGATGAAGTCAGCCAGGAAGCTGTTCAGAGAGCAGAAGAGAGCGGGATTATCTTTATCGATGAGATTGATAAAATCGCAAAGAACGGCGGTGCATCTTCTTCTGCCGATGTTTCAAGAGAAGGCGTTCAGCGGGATATCCTGCCGATTGTTGAGGGCTCAACCGTTGTCACAAAATATGGTTCTGTAAAAACAGACCATGTATTATTTATTGCAGCAGGAGCGTTTCATATGGCCAAACCGTCTGATTTGATTCCTGAGCTGCAGGGGCGTTTCCCGATTCGTGTAGAACTGAACAAACTCACGGTAGACGACTTCGTGAGAATTTTGGTTGAGCCGGATAATGCGCTGCTGAAACAATATCAGGCATTATTGCAGACAGAAGGTATATCTCTAGAATTTTCTGACGAAGCTATTCATAAGATTGCTGAAGTTGCTTATCATGTGAACCAGGACACAGATAATATCGGTGCGAGACGCCTTCATACAATACTTGAACGCCTATTAGAAGATTTGTCGTTTGAAGCTCCAGATGTAACGATGGAGAAAATAACGATTACACCTCAGTATGTCGAAGAAAAGCTCGGAACGATAGCCAAAAACAAAGATTTAAGTCAATTTATATTGTGAAAAATTTAATATGAGGAATGTTTAGGAGGATTATTTATCATGGCTTTATTACAAAAAACAAGAATTATTAACTCCATGCTGCAAGCTGCGGCAGGGAAACCGGTAAACTTCAAGGAAATGGCGGAGACGCTGCGGGATGTAATTGATTCCAATATTTTCGTTGTAAGCCGCAGAGGGAAACTCCTTGGGTATTCTATTAACCAGCAAATTGAAAATGATCGTATGAAAAAAATGCTTGAGGATCGTCAATTCCCTGAAGAGTATACGAAAAATCTGTTTAATGTCCCTGAAACATCTTCTAACTTGGATATTAATAGTGAATATACTGCTTTCCCTGTTGAGAACAGAGATCTGTTCCAAGCTGGTTTAACAACAATTGTGCCGATCATCGGAGGCGGGGAAAGATTAGGAACACTTATTCTTTCACGTTTACAAGATCAATTCAATGACGATGACTTAATTCTAGCTGAATACGGCGCAACAGTTGTCGGAATGGAAATCCTAAGAGAAAAAGCAGAAGAAATTGAAGAGGAAGCAAGAAGCAAAGCTGTCGTACAAATGGCTATCAGCTCGCTTTCTTACAGTGAGCTTGAAGCAATTGAGCACATTTTTGAGGAGCTTGACGGAAACGAAGGTCTTCTTGTTGCAAGTAAAATTGCTGACCGTGTCGGCATTACCCGTTCTGTTATTGTGAACGCACTCAGAAAGCTGGAGAGCGCCGGTGTTATCGAGTCTAGATCATTAGGAATGAAAGGTACTTATATCAAGGTGCTAAACAACAAATTCTTAATTGAATTAGAAAATCTAAAATCTCATTAATCACAAAAAGAACCCTTTTTGAGGGTTCTTTTTTTATTTCAAATAAAGGAAATCAATAAGCTTTATTTCCTGGGTTGAAAGTCTTTCTATGTAATAATTTTAATAAATTTTGCATTTTTCTTCAAAAAGTTTCAAAAATGCCGAAAAGAAAGGAGAAAAAACAGAAATTCTGCTATTTTCAGGCTTATATCAAGGCGAGAAATGTAGTTCTAACAATCTAGGACTTTATACCTAGTTGTAAAATAGATAATTGTGAGGACATTTTTTTACACGAACTTCATAGACTTTATGCCTGTTATTTCTTACAATAAGCATATAGTTTTACAATTCTCGACAAGGATATTGAGGGTGAAAAAAACTGAAATGGGGGTAAGTGGATTTGAGCTTATTTTCTGGAACGATACAAAATCTTGAAAATGCCTTGAGTAGAGCGGATATTAAGCAAAAAGTCATAACTAATAATATCGCCAATATAGATACACCGAACTATAAGGCAAAAAAAGTCTCTTTCCAAAATTTATTAGATCAAGAATCTTCGCGTCTTGAAGCGATAAAAACAGACTATCGTCATGTTGATTTTTCTGATACTGATTCGAATTATTCAATTGTTGCGAGCGGAGATACATCGTATCAGCAAAACGGAAACAATGTTGATGTTGACAAAGAGATGACAGAATTGGCGCAAAATCAAATCAACTATCAAGCTTTGGTTGAAAGAATGAACGGTAAATTTAATTCGCTGAAGACCGTATTAACAGGAGGAAAATGATGACAGCTTTTCATAGCTTAAATGTTTCAGCATCGGCTTTAACAGCTCAGCGAGTCAGAATGGACGTTGTATCATCTAACTTAGCAAATATGGATACGACAAGAGCTAAGCAGGTGAATGGAGAGTGGGTGCCTTACAGAAGGAAAATGGTCTCCCTTCAGTCAAAAGGTGAATCGTTCTCTTCCATTCTCAATTCTCAAATGAGCGGAAGCGGTAGTGCTGGAAACGGTGTGAAGGTTTCAAAAATTACGGAGGATGATTCGGATTTTAATCTTGTCTATGATCCGACAGACCCTGATGCAAACGCTGAAGGATATGTACAAAAGCCTAATGTTGATCCATTAAAGGAAATGGTTGATCTTGTCAGCAGCACCAGATCATATGAGGCGAATGTCACGGCGATGAATGCTACAAAGGGAATGCTGATGAAGGCATTAGAAATCGGAAAGTAGGTGAATGAATGTGATTAATGCAATTTCTCCTTTTCAGGTTCAAAATACTCAAAACACTCAAAATGCAACAAATCAAGTAAACAATAGCCAAAAAACAGATTCTTCAAATCAAACAAGCTTTTCGGAGCTTTTAAAAAACTCTATTAGTTCGTTAAATGAGTCCCAAGTAGCTTCTGACAACATGACTAATGCCTTGGCTGCAGGAAAAGATGTAAATCTTGATGAGGTCATGATCGCTGCTCAAAAAGCTAGCATCTCTCTAACTGCAGCAACAGAGTTCCGCAATAAAGCTGTGGAAGCTTATCAGGAGATTATGAGAATGCAAATGTAGGGGGTCTGACGATTTAGAGAAAGAGTGGAATGACCGGGGGTTAACATGAATCGTACTCTAATGCAAATGAAAAACAAAACGAGTGAGTTTTGGAAAAATAGATCTAAACTACAAAAGATTTTAATGGTTAGTGCTTTAGCGGCAATTATTATTATTGGAATTATTATTAGTGTTTTTGCTTCAAATTCTAAAATGGCGCCGCTGTACAAAGATTTGTCTGCCGAAGAAGCAGGACAAATCAAAAAAGAATTGGATGCAAAAAAAGTTCCAAACGAACTTTCGAATGGCGGTACAGTGATTAGTGTTCCGGAGGATCAGGTTGATTCTTTGAAAGTGCAGATGGCTGCAGAAGGACTTCCTAAAACGGGATCAATTGATTATTCGTTTTTTGGACAGAATGCCGGCTTTGGTTTGACAGACAATGAGTTTGATATGGTGAAAGTGAAAGCTACACAGACAGAACTGTCAAACTTGATCAATGAAATGGACGGTATTAAAAATTCAAAAGTAATGATTAATCTCCCGAAAGACGCTGTGTTTGTCGGTGAGGAGCAATCTGCAGCATCTGCATCAATCGTTCTGCAGATTCAACCGGGTTATACACTTGATCAAAGCCAAATCAACGGATTATATCATCTGGTATCTAAAAGCGTGCCAAACCTAAAAGAAGATAACATCGTCATCATGGACCAAAATTCTACATACTACGACAAATCAGACAGCGATGCAGGGTCCTACGCGGATAGTTATTCTTCTCAGCAAGGAATTAAGTCTCAAGTTGAAAAAGACATTCAAAAACATGTACAGTCACTGCTGGGTACGATGATGGGCCAAGATAAAGTCGTTGTCTCCGTTACAGCAGACATTGATTTCACAAAAGAAAATCGGACAGAAGACATTGTCGAACCTGTGGATAAAGAAAACATGGAAGGTATTGCAGTCAGCGCTGAAAAGGTATCTGAAACATATCAGGGCGACGGTGCAGCCAACGGCGGAACTGCCGGAACCGGCGAGGAAGATGTTACAAATTATAAGGCTGACGGTGAAAATACCGAAAGCGGGAACTACGAAAAAAACAGCAACAAAATCAATTACGAGGTTAACCGAATTCATAAAGAAATCGCTGAAAGTCCTTATAAGGTCAGAGATTTAGGGATTCAAGTAATGGTAGAGCCGCCTGATGCCAAAAACACTGCGTCGCTATCAACTGAAAGACAGGATGATATACAAAAAATCCTTTCAACTGTAGTCAGAACATCTTTGGATAAAGATGAAACGCAAAATCAGAATTTATCTGATGCTGATATCAATAATAAGATTGTTGTTTCCGTTCAGCCATTCGACGGAAAAGTCAATTTGGATACAAATACGGAAGAATCCTCAGGTATCCCGCTGTGGGCATATATTGTAGGCGGTGTTTTAATCGCAGCGATCATTGTTCTGATCATTATGCTTATCAGAAAGAAACGGGCGCAAGAGGATGAATTTGAGGAATATGAGTATGAGGTTCCTCAAGAACCAATCAATTTGCCTGATATCAACGAAGAGGAAAATGAAACAGCGGAATCAGTCAGACGAAAACAGCTTGAAAAGATGGCGAAAGACAAGCCGGAAGATTTTGCAAAACTGCTGAGAAGCTGGCTGGCCGAGGATTAGGAGGAATTAGAAATGGCGAGACGTGATCAAGATAAGCTTACAGGAAAACAAAAAGCAGCCATTCTCATGATTTCCTTGGGGTTAGATGTGTCAGCTTCTGTCTATAAGCACTTAACCGATGAAGAAATTGAAAGGCTTACTCTGGAAATATCAGGTGTTCGAAGCGTCGATCATCAAAAAAAGGATGAAATCATAGAAGAATTTCATAATATAGCCATTGCGCAAGATTATATTTCTCAAGGCGGTTTAAGCTATGCAAGACAAGTTCTGGAAAAGGCGCTTGGAGAGGATAAGGCGGAGAACATTCTAAACAGGCTGACTTCTTCTTTGCAGGTTAAACCATTTGATTTTGCCAGAAAAGCGGAGCCTGAACAAATTTTGAATTTTATCCAGCAAGAGCATCCGCAGACGATGGCGTTAATCTTGTCTTATTTAGATCCAGTGCAGGCTGGGCAAATTTTATCCGAGCTGAATCCTGAAGTACAGGCTGAGGTTGCGAGAAGAATCGCGGTCATGGATAGAACGTCTCCAGAAATAATTAATGAGGTAGAACGGATTCTGGAACAAAAATTATCTTCTGCATTTACTCAGGATTATACACAAACAGGCGGAATTGAAGCTGTTGTGGAAGTGTTAAACGGGGTAGACAGAGGGACAGAGAAGACGATCTTGGATTCATTGGAAATTCAGGATCCCGATCTTGCTGAAGAGATTAAAAAGCGGATGTTTGTCTTCGAAGATATTGTCACACTTGATAACCGTGCCATTCAGAGAGTCATTCGCGATGTTGAGAACGACGATTTGCTCCTTTCATTAAAGGTTGCAAGCGAGGAAGTCAAAGAAATTGTATTCAACAATATGTCACAGCGTATGGTTGAAACCTTCAAAGAAGAAATGGAATTTATGGGCCCTGTACGCTTGAAAGATGTAGAAGAAGCTCAATCGAGAATTGTAAGCATCGTCAGAAAGCTTGAAGAAGCCGGTGAAATTGTGATAGCAAGAGGCGGAGGGGATGATATTATTGTCTAATATCATTAAACAAGAATCATCTATTTCTCCACAAAAGGAAAAAAGAAAACTTTCTATACAAGAGGTGCGTATTGATCATTCTCACCTTTTGCAGGCTGAAGAGAACCCGGAGGCGCTTATGGCCCGAGTGAAAGAGGAAGCTGACCGGATTTCTGAGCAGGCAAACAGTCATATAGAAAATATTCGCCGTCAAATTGAACAGGAGAAAAACGATTGGGCGGCTGAAAAACAGAAGCTTATTGAAGAAGCAAAAGCCGAGGGCTTTGAACAAGGAGTAGCGCTGGGCAAAGCTGAGGCAATGAAACAGTATGCCGAACTGATCGGCCAAGCAAACAGTATAACTGAAATGTCCAGAAAAGCTGTTGAGGACAAGCTTGAAGACGCTAATGAAGAAATCGTTGAGCTTGCCGTTGCCCTAGCAAAAAAAGTTTGGCAGCAAAAGTCTGATGATAAAGAGGCTTTCCTCCTGCTTGTACAACAGGTTATAAACGAAGTGAAGGAATATGACGATATATCAATTTATGTTGATCCATATTACTATGAGACAATCTTTCAGCAAAAAGATGAAATCCAGCAGCTTCTTTATAAAGAATGCCGGCTTGGCATATATGCTGATGAAAAAGCTCAAAAAGGAACCTGTTATATTGAAACTCCTTTTGGCAGGGTAGATGCGAGTGTTGACACACAATTGATGCAATTGAAAGATAAACTTCTGACAGCGCTGGAAGCAGGTGCAGCTGAATGAAGACACAGAGTCTGATAGATTGTATAGAAATGACAGACTCGTATAAACGGTACGGAAAAGTCAAGCGGGTAATCGGCCTGATGATTGAATCAAAAGGGCCAGCAAGCTCAATTGGCGACGTGTGCCTGATTTATGCAAAAGGACAATCTGGGAAAGTCATTAAAGCTGAGGTAGTCGGCTTCCAGGAAGAAAATATTTTGCTTATGCCTTATTTAGAGGCTGCGAGCATTGCACCTGGCAGCATTGTAGAAGCTACTGGGGAATCACTTCGGGTTAAAGTTGGAACCGGACTGATCGGACAAGTCATCGATGCTTTTGGAGAACCGCTTGACGGAAAACTTCTGCCGAAAGGGCTTTCGCCTGTATCGACGGAGCAATCACCGCCCAACCCGATGAAACGACCGCCTATCCGTGAAAAGATGGGTGTTGGAGTCAGATCAATTGACAGCTTGCTGACAGTCGGGAAAGGCCAGCGGATTGGAATTTTTGCAGGAAGCGGTGTCGGAAAAAGCACATTAATGGGGATGATCGCCAAGCAGACAGAGGCTGACTTAAACGTCATTGCACTTGTCGGAGAACGCGGACGAGAGGTTCGGGAGTTTATTGAAAAAGATCTTGGGAAAGAGGGGCTGAAACGATCGATTGTAGTTGTTGCCACCTCAGACCAGCCAGCATTAATGAGATTGAAAGCGGCATATACAGCGACTGCAATTGCCGAGTATTTCCGAGATAAAGGCCAAAATGTCATGTTTATGATGGATTCTGTTACAAGGGTGGCAATGGCGCAGCGAGAGATTGGATTGGCTGCCGGAGAGCCTCCGACAACAAAAGGCTATACACCTTCAGTGTTCGCTATTTTACCTCGTTTACTAGAACGAACAGGTGCAAACGAGCATGGAACCATTACGGCATTTTATACAGTGTTGGTAGACGGGGATGACATGAATGAGCCGATTGCCGATACTGTACGCGGAATTTTAGACGGACATATTGTGTTGGACAGGGCGCTTGCCAATAAAGGCCAGTTTCCTGCAGTTAACGTACTAAAAAGCATCAGCAGGGTGATGTCAAACATTTCAACAAAACAGCATCTGGATGCGGCAAATAAATTCCGTGAACTTTTATCGACATATCAAAATTCGGAAGACCTCATTAATATCGGAGCTTACAAAAGAGGATCATCCAGAGAAATTGATGAAGCGATACAATTTTATCCGCAGCTTATTCAATTTTTAAAGCAGGGAACAGACGAACCGGCTTTATTGGAAGAAAGCATTGCTGTATTAACTAGTTTGACAGGAAATGAGGAATAAACGTGGCTTATCAATTTAGATTCCAAAAGCTACTGGAACTAAAAGAAAATGAAAAAGACCAATCCTTGTCCGAGTATCAGCAATCAGTTTCTGAATTTGAAAACGTTGCTGAAAAATTATATGAAAATATGAGCAAAAAAGAATTGCTAGAACAAAATAAGGAAAAGAAATTAAAAAGCGGCATGAGTGTACAAGAAATGAGGCACTACCAACAATTTGTCTCAAATCTTGATAATACGATCTATCACTATCAAAAGCTTGTCATTATGAAAAGAAATCAAATGAATCAAAAACAAGAAATTTTGACAGAGAAAAACATTGAAGTGAAAAAGTTTGAAAAAATGCGTGAAAAACAGTTTAAAATGTTTGCTCTTGAAGATAAAGCTGCAGAAATGAAAGAAATGGACGATATTTCGATTAAGCAGTTTATGATTCAAGGCCATTAGGAGCGAATGTAATGTCCGGCAAAAAGAAAGAATCAGGTAAGTTCCGTTCGGTTTTGCTTATCATTATCCTCCCGCTGATGTTTCTACTAATCGCAGGGGGGATTGTTCTTTGGGCTGCTGGTATCAATGTCTTAAAGCCGATACAGGATGCTGCGGCAAAAACGCCGGTTCTTAAAGAATTGGTCCCTGAAACCGAAAATAAAAAAGACACAGCATCAAATAAGGATAGCAGTAATACAGCAGCTCTGGAAAAGACCATTAAGGATCAAAAAAGTGAAATCGGTATATTGAATAAAGATTTAGAAACAAGTAAATCGGAAATCGATAGGCTCAATCAAAAGATCCGTTCACTTGAAAAGACAGCTGAGGATCAAAAAAAGTCATCAGAAGATCATACTGAAGGATCAGCAGACTCGAAAGCTTCATCTGAAAATGACAAAGTGATCAGTGTGTACAAAAGCATGGACAGCGGAAAGGCTGCTAAAATTATTGCCCAATTAAAGGAGAAAGAAGCACTGAAAATATTGAATGGCCTAAGCAAAAAGCAGCTTGCTGACATATTGGCGAAAATGACTCCTGAGCAAGCAGCAACCTATACAGAAAAAATTGCTGCCAGCCAAGAATAGGGGGAATGAAAGGTGAAGCTGCTTGAATTAGCGGGACCTTTGCTGCAAACCACAACGGGTTTTGCCGCTAAAAACATGAAAAGTAGCCGGGGAGTTTTTCAAAACTGGCTTATTTCTGAGGCAGGATTGAAGGAACTCTCAGAACAAGGAAAGGGAACTCCTAATTCCGAAGATCAGCTTTTAGCAGATGCGCTTAAAAAGATCGGTGAATGGCTAAATGCAAGTCCTGAAGACCAAGACAAACAAAATGCGGATCTTTTGCAAACATTAAGCAAACTGACAGGGAAGCAATTGGATGCGAATGCTCTGCAAATAATGCAAAATCTTTTGCAAGCAGTTGAATCAAAAATGTCAGACGGGACGGATCAATTGCTCACAGAAACGGAGAAAATCTTTTCAGAAGCTAAAACGGCTCGGAATGCCAATGATTCTGTTTCTGACATTAATGGAGCACTGAAGTCGGATACAGAGCAATCAAATCAGGAAAATGAAGTATCCGATGCTGCTAAAGAGCTTATCTATATCCAGATGTTCATTAGCCAGCTCGTAGAAGGGAATAAGCTGACTGATCGCGGGAATGGCAATGAAGCTCATGCCATTTACCAAAATGGAGATCAATTCCTATCTGCATTAGAAAAAAAGGGTGTATCTCAACAACTCATTCAGGATCTTAAACAGCAAATATTCACTAAAGCTGAGTCAAGTTCAAAACTTTACTCCATGACAGCGTCAGAGCTGAAAAGTTTTCAAAGCTTAATGGACCAAATGTCTATGCTTCCTCAAAAAGGGACCAAAGAATGGAGTCTAGCTGAAAGCCAGCTGAAAGCCTTCTTGTTATCGAAATCATCCGAATCATCACAAGACTTTGGGAAGCGTGTTCTCACACCGCTTTCGCAGAGTTCATCCAGCAAAAATGCATCGGATGTTTCTGGAAGTTTTCAGCCTGTAGATAGTAAATCAGGACTCCAAATGCTGTTTTCGGGGCATCGGAGCATAGGAGGAGTTCAAACACTTGATCTGCAGCAGATGTCATCTGATATACCAAATGCCGAAACAAAAACGGTGGCTGATCAAGTGATTAATGCGTGGAAGCAGATGAAATATACGCCTTTCGGCAGATCGACGGGAAGTTTCACTATTCGGCTGAACCCTGAACATTTAGGATTTGTCACAATCAAGCTGACAAATGAAAATGGAATGTTTCAGAGTAAAATCATAGCATCTAGCCAATCAGCAAAAGAATTGCTTGAACAGCATCTTCCTCAGCTGAAGCAATCATTGCCGAATATGGCCGTCCAAATTGACCGTTTTACTCTTCCGGTCCAAAGCGGGGATCAGCCGATATACGGCCAGCTTGCTGATGAACAGAAACAGCAGCAAGAGGGGCAGAGACAGCAAAGACAGAAGAAGCAATCAAATGATTTTGGCGATCTGCTCGATGAAGTGTCGATGGTTGAAATGGAGGAAGAAGAATGACTTCTATAAGTTCAGAATATAAACTGCCTGAAAAAACGAACACTGTGTCGACGAACAACAGCAGCTTGGGGAAAGACGAGTTTTTAAAAATATTAATGACTCAAGTTCAAAACCAAGATCCGCTTAACCCGATTGACGATAAAGAATTTATCAGCCAGATGGCGACTTTTTCAAGCTTGGAGCAAATGATGAATCTGAATACGACAATGACTCAATTCGTTGAAAACCAAGATCCGTTTACAACGTATGTTGATTGGATGGGAAAAGAAGTATCTTGGACTGATGGTAAAAGTGCAACAGATAAAACAGGCACAGTAAGCTCTGTTAAACATTTTAAAGGAAATTATTATCTCGTTCTTGATGATGGGACCGAGATCAGTCCTGCGAATGTCATGTCTGTGGGACAATCATCTAAATAAAAACATCTGGGGGAATATATTATGTTACGTTCACTTTATTCTGGAATCAGCGGTATGAAAAACTTTCAAACAAAGCTTGACGTAATCGGTAACAACATTGCCAACGTAAATACAGTAGGATTCAAAAAGAGCCGTGTGACCTTTAAAGATATGGTAAGCCAAACGATTGCCGGCGGTTCTGCTGCTGGTGCAACAATCGGCGGAACAAACTCTAAGCAAATCGGTTTAGGTTCATCATCTGGCACAATTGATACAATTCATTCAACAAGCGCGACACAAAGTACAGGAAGAACACTTGATTTAGCAATTGACGGCGACGGTTACTTCCGAATTGATACAGGCGCCGGAACAGCTTATACAAGAGCTGGAAACTTCTATTTAGATAACACTGGAACATTGGTTACAGGTGATGGCTACCATGTGTTAAATATGAATGGCGGAACAATTAAAATTCCTACTGATGCACAAAGCTTCACTATCGGTTCTGATGGTAAGGTATCGATCGTTGATGCCGGAGGTCAATCACAAGACGGCGGACAAATCGGGATTGTGACTTTTGCAAACAGTGATGGATTGGATAAAATCGGGAGCAACTTATACCGTGAATCTTTAAACTCTGGTACGGCCAGTGCAGCCAACCAGCCTGGTGATGGCGGTACAGGTTCCCTTAAAGTGGGGTTTCTCGAAATGTCTAACGTCGATTTAACTGACGAATTTACTGAAATGATCGTAGCCCAGCGCGGATTCCAATCAAACTCAAAAATTATTACAACATCTGATGAAATCCTTCAAGAACTGGTTAACCTTAAACGTTAAGGAGGGAGGGGAGGCGAGTAATCGCTTCTCCGCTGTTTTATGATTAAAGTAACCCGTTTGAACGGGCAGCCCTTTACACTGAATGCGCTATTTATTGAACAGATTGAATGTTTTCCGGATACTACAATTACTCTGTCAAATGGTAAGAAGTTTGTAGTAAAAGAAGATGAAGAAGCTGTTCTGGAAAAGATCGCAGCTTTCTACCGAAAAATACAAATATTTGCAATGGATCAAGGAATAGAGGAACCGGAATGAAGAAAAAGTTAATGATCATATTACTAATTATTCTTATCGTAATTGGTGCTCTCGGGGCGGCGGCTTATTTTGTTTTAGGCGGAAAGTCCGAAAAAAGTGAAGCGAAAAAAAGTATTGATGAAATCGTTGCGTCTTCTGTTGATGTAGAAGAGATCACAACAAATTTAAAGTCTGATAACATTATCCGTCTTGCTATTAAACTTGAAACTGATTCTGATAAATCAAAAGAAGAACTTGAGAAACGTGATTTCCAAGTGAAAGACGCTGTTATATCACTGCTGGCTGATACGAATGCTGATCAGATTGAGGGAGACAAGGGAAAAGAAACCTTTAAGAAGGAACTAAAAGATAAAATAAATAGCTACCTCCAAGAAGGAAAAGTAGAAAAAGTGTATATTACCTCCTTTAATCTGCAATAAAGCATAATTTGACAGAATACGGAGGTGAGGAAAATGTCAGGAGAAGTTCTCTCCCAAAATGAAATAGATGCACTGCTTTCTGCAATATCAACAGGTGAAATGGACGCTGAAGAGCTGAAAAAAGAAGAAAAAGAGAAGAAAGTCAAGGTTTATGATTTCAAACGTGCGCTGCGGTTTTCTAAGGATCAGATCCGCAGTTTAACGAGAATTCATGACAATTTTGCAAGACTTCTTACCACTCATTTTTCTGCTCAGCTCAGAACCTATATTCACATATCTGTCAGTTCTGTTGACCAGGTCCCGTATGAGGAATTTATCAGATCGATCCCGAACATGACGATTCTGAATCTATTTGATGTCCATCCGATGGAAGGCAGAATTATGATGGAGGTCAACCCCACGATAGCTTATACGATGATGGATCGGGTCATGGGCGGGATTGGAATCAGTCATAACAAGGTTGACAGTTTGACAGAAATTGAAACAAAAATCATTTCTAATTTATTTGAAAATGCACTGGGTAATTATAAAGAAGCTTGGCAGTCAATTGCTGATATTGAACCGGAAATGACTGAGTTTGAAGTGAATCCGCAATTTGTTCAGATGGTATCTCCTAATGAAACAGTCGTGGTGATCTCGCTCAATACTCAAATTGGTGAAATCAGCGGTGTCATTAATCTCTGTATCCCGCATATCGTACTCGAGCCGCTCATACCGAAGCTTTCAGTCCACTATTGGATGCAATCAGACCGAAATGAGCCAAAGCCTGAGGAAACAAAGTCGCTTGAAAAACGTATCATGACAGCACAAATACCTGTCGTGGCCGAGCTCGGCACATCTGAACTGACGATAGAAGAGTTTTTAAGTTTAGAAGTCGGAGACTGCATAACTTTGGACAAATCAGTCACGGATCCTCTTACTGTATTGGTCGGAGATAAGCCGAAATTTTTAGGACAAGCCGGCCGGGTGAATCGAAAACAGGCAGTGCAAATTTTAGATCACGACATAAGAGGTGAACAAGATGGAGAATAATAGATTATCTCAAGATGAGATTGACGCGCTTCTTAACGGTACTGGCAGCACGCTTGATGAGCCAGAGGTTCCGGAAGTAGATGACTTATCGGAAATGGAGCGTGATGCGATCGGTGAAATCGGTAATATTTCATTCGGCAGTTCTGCGACAGCACTTTCAACGCTTTTAAATCAAAAGGTCGATATTACGACTCCAAGCGTAACGGTCATTCCAAGAAGTAAAATCAGCGATGCGTTTCCTGAACCGTATGTAGCGATTGAAGTGAATTATACGGAGGGCTTCAGCGGAAGCAACCTGTTAGTCGTGGAACAAAGTGACGCGGCGATCATTGCTGACTTAATGATCGGGGGAGACGGAAAAGGTGCGGACCCTTCACTGGGTGAAATCCATTTAAGTGCGGTTCAAGAAGCAATGAACCAAATGATGGGATCGGCTGCCACATCAATGTCTACTGTATTCAGTAAAAAAATTGATATTTCACCTCCTCGGGTTGAATTGTTGGATGTTACTGAAGAAAAGGGTACAGACCGTATTCCTGATGATGAAATGCTGGTGAAAGTTTCTTTCAACTTAAAGGTGGGAGAATTAATAGACTCCAGCATTATGCAGCTTTACCCATTGACATTTGCGAAAGATTTAATTTCAAGCCTTATGAACTCAGAAAGTGCAGAGGAAGAAGAAACGGTGCAGCCTGAAGTTACATACGAACAGCCGAAAGAGCCTGTGACGCCAGAGCCGCGTATTGAACCGAAGCAACAGCAGCAGCCGCCAAAAAGGCAGGGAACAGCAAAAAAAGCAGCGCCAGTTCAGGTTTCACCGGTGGAATTTTCCGCGTTTGATCCAAACGAAGCTGTACAAGCCCCTATTCATAATCTGGATATGCTTTTGGATATCCCGCTTTCGATTACTGTTGAGCTTGGCAGAACGAAGAGAAGCGTAAAAGAGATTTTAGAGCTTTCTGCCGGAAGTATTATCGAGCTTGATAAATTAGCCGGTGAGCCTGTAGATATTTTAGTTAATCAGCGTATCGTTGCCAAAGGCGAGGTCGTTGTCATTGAAGAAAACTTCGGAGTAAGAGTCACTGACATTTTAAGCCAGGCAGAGCGCATTAATAATTTAAAATAACGAAACACAAGGAGAGAGATAGATTATGGCACATAGAATTTTAATTGTAGATGACGCAGCATTTATGCGAATGATGATTAAAGATATTTTAGTTAAAAATGGTTTTGAAGTTGTGGCGGAAGCTGAAAATGGAGCACAAGCGGTAGAGAAATATAAAGAGCATTCACCTGACCTTGTTACTATGGATATCACGATGCCAGAAATGGATGGTATTACAGCATTAAAAGAAATTAAACAAATTGATGCGCAGGCAAGAATCATCATGTGTTCTGCTATGGGACAGCAATCAATGGTTATTGATGCCATTCAGGCCGGCGCTAAGGATTTCATTGTGAAACCTTTCCAAGCTGACCGTGTGCTTGAAGCAATCAACAAAACATTAAGTTAAAGGGTGTACGACTGTTGAAAAAGAGTCAATATTTTATCGTTTTTATTTGTTTTTTCGTTTTATTGAGTGTACATCCGATTGCTGCTGCCGCGGCAGACTCTGATAATTCAACTGTAAACGAATGGTTTCAAAAGAAAGATGAAAAAACTGCAGATAAGTCAGAGCAAAAGAAAGAAAAAACAACAAAAACTGCTGATGAGACGGAGGGAGCGGCTGCTCCTTCTGTCTCAGCTTTTGATTTTGTAAAGATGATTTTCGCTTTACTGTTTGTTATCGCGCTGATTTACGGGCTGGTTAAGCTCATGAACAAAAGAAATCGGCTCCTAAAGCCTTTTCAATATGTTGAAAATATTGGCGGTACATCGGTCGGCCAGAACAGATCCATACAATTGATCAAGGTCGGGAAAAGTGTGCTCGTCGTCGGTGTAGGAGAGACGATCCAGCTGCTGAAAGAAATTGAGGATGAAAAAGAGATTGAAGTCATTCTCAGTCAGCATGAAGAGGCAATGTCAAGCAAAATAGAGTGGCAAAAGTTTGTGAAGCCGCTTAAGAGTTCTGAACATCAGCCGCAGCAAAAACTGCCTTCATTTTCAAAAGCATTAAAAGAGCAACTTGAAGAGTTAAAACAAAACCGTTCTGAAGGAAAGAAGAAAGGCCCACGTCATCATGAATGAGTTTATAAATATTTTCAGTTCAAGCGATCCGGAAAACGTAAGTTCGACTGTTAAATTACTATTATTGTTAACTGTATTTTCAGTGGCGCCTGGAATATTGATTCTTATGACTTGTTTTACTCGCATCGTCATTGTTCTGTCATTTGTCAGAACTTCACTTGCGACGCAATCTATGCCCCCAAACCAGGTTCTTATCGGGCTTGCGCTGTTTTTAACATTCTTTATTATGGCTCCTACTTTTTCAGAAATTAATAAAGAAGCGCTGACCCCATTAATGGACAACAAAATCAGCTTGGATGAAGCGTATACGAAAGCTGAGGAACCGATTAAAGAATTTATGAGTAAACACACAAGGCAGAAGGATCTGGCGCTGTTTATGAATTACGCGAAAATGGATAAACCTGAATCATTAAAGGATATTCCGTTAACAACAATGGTTCCGGCTTTTGCCATATCGGAGCTTAAAACAGCATTTCAAATAGGTTTTATGATTTTTATCCCTTTTTTAATTATAGATATGGTAGTGGCGAGCGTCTTGATGTCAATGGGGATGATGATGCTGCCTCCAGTTATGATTTCTCTGCCCTTTAAAATATTACTTTTTGTTTTGGTAGACGGCTGGTATTTAATTGTGAAATCTTTGCTTCAGAGCTTTTAGGGTAGGTGCTAAACGTGAGTTCAGAATTTGTAATTTCTATGGCGGAAAAAGCCGTATACGTAACGCTGATGATCAGCGGGCCATTATTGGCTATTGCTTTACTGGTCGGTTTAATTGTCAGCATATTTCAGGCGACAACTCAAATCCAGGAACAGACTTTGGCGTTTATTCCGAAAATCGTGGCGGTTCTCCTGGCTCTCATTTTTTTTGGTCCGTGGATGCTGTCGACGATTCTTTCATTTACAACAGAGCTGTTTTCTAATTTAAATCGTTTTGCAGGGTAATGTAGAGATGAATTCAATTATTGACTTATTTCCTGCTTTTTTATTGGTTTTTATTAGAATCTCTGCTTTTTTTGTAACAATTCCGCTATTTGGACATCGAAATGTGCCAGCTGTTCATCGCATAGGTTTTGCTTTTTTTCTTGCGGTCATTTGTTTCAGCACCATTGATAAACCGCCCTCTTTGGAGATAGATGAGCACTATATGCTTTTGGCGTTTAAAGAAGCTTTGGTCGGCCTATGTCTGGGTTTAATTGCTTATATGATGATTGCCGCAGTGCAGATTGCCGGCTCGTTTATTGATTTTCAAATGGGATTTTCAATAGCAAACGTTATTGATCCGCAAACCGGTGCACAAAGTCCGTTGATTGGCCAGTTTATCTATACGATGGCACTTTTGTTTATGCTGAGTGTCAATGCCCACCATTTGTTGCTGGATGGTATTTACTACAGCTTTCAGTATATTTCAGTTGATCAGGCATTTCCGAATTTCGGCGATGAAAAGTTTGCCTATTTTATTGAGAAAAGCTTTAATGCAATGTTTATTATCGCTTTTCAAATGTCAGCGCCGGTTGTGGCCAGCTTGTTTCTAGTTGATTTAGCATTAGGCATCGTGGCTCGAACTGTTCCGCAGTTAAATGTATTTGTGGTCGGTCTGCCTTTAAAGATCGCTGTCAGTTTCATCATGCTCATTGTATGTATGTCCGTTATCTTCGTCGTTGTCCGGAATGTTTTCAGTTTAACGATTGAAACGATGCGGAATCTTTTAGCATTGGTCGGTGTTTCTTAATGAAGCTTAGAGTTGACCTGCAGTTTTTTGCGGGAGAGAAGACAGAAAAAGCAACTCCGAAAAAACGGAAGGATACGCGAAAAAAAGGGCAGGTAGCCAAAAGCTCGGATGTCAATACCGCCGTTTCTTTACTGGTAATATTCCTTTCGCTTATTGCAATTGGTCCGTATATGAGAGACAGGCTGCTGTCATTCATAGAAACATTTTATACCGAATCGCTCACAATGAAGCTCTCAGAATCAAATGTGCATACATTGTTTGTCAGCTTATTAAAGGATATGGGCATAATACTTGCACCGATTTTGCTTGTTGCTCTTGTTGCAGGAGTCGTAAGCAACTATATGCAGGTTGGGTTCTTATTTTCTGCTGAAGTGATACAGCCTAAGCTTGAAAAACTGGATCCGATCAAAGGCTTTAAACGAATATACAGTATGAGGGCGATTGTAGAGCTGATTAAATCAATTTTGAAAATCGTAGTCGTCGGTTTTGCGGCTTTTGCTGTGCTTTGGCTGCATTATGGAGAAATTCTCCGGCTTCCTCTCCTGACACCCGAAGAGGCACTATCTTTCGTTTCAAAACTCACTTTGTGGATGGGACTAAGCGGTGCAGGTGCATTGTTGATTCTTGCTGGTCTTGACTATTTATATCAGAGATTTGATTATGAGAAAAATATCAAAATGTCAAAACAAGATATAAAAGACGAGTACAAAAAATCTGAAGGTGACCCGATTATTAAGTCTAAAATTAAACAAAGACAGCGGGAAATGGCGATGAGGCGGATGATGCAGGAAGTTCCAAAAGCAGATGTCATTATCACAAACCCGACTCACTATGCGATTGCTTTGAAATATGATGAAGAAAAAATGGACGCTCCTTATATTGTTGCAAAAGGTGTCGACCACCTGGCGTTAAAAATCAGGAAAATTGCTAAAGAGCATGATGTCATGATGGTAGAAAACAGACCGCTTGCCCGTGCGTTATATGATCAGGTGGAAATTGACCAGGCAGTGCCGGAAGAATTTTTTAAAGTTTTAGCAGAAATTCTGGCTTACGTATATAAAACAAAACAAAAAGTATATTGAATTTTTCGATTTAAAAGGAGAGAAAAAACAGCATGTCAACAAGAGATTTATCCGTTTTAATAAGTGTTGTCCTCATTGTGGCGATGCTGGTGATTCCATTTCCTCCATGGCTGTTAAGTATTTTGATCATTATTAATATTTCTCTTGCGTTGATCGTGCTTCTCACCACAATGAATATGCAGGAAGCGCTTCAGTTTTCGATTTTTCCGTCACTGTTGCTGCTTTTGACCCTATTTCGTTTGGGCTTGAACGTCTCAACTACCCGTTCAATTCTTTCACACGGTGAAGGAGGGAAAGTCGTCGAGACTTTCGGAAATTTCGTTGTCGGCGGAAATGTATTAGTTGGACTCGTTGTATTTATCATCCTTATTATTATTCAGTTTATCGTCATTACAAAAGGTGCTGAACGTGTTTCCGAGGTTGCAGCAAGGTTTACGCTGGACGCAATGCCGGGGAAGCAGATGAGTATTGATGCTGATTTAAACGCAGGGATGATTACCGAACAGGAAGCGAAGCATCGCCGCGAAAAAGTGGCAAGAGAAGCAGACTTTTATGGAGCAATGGACGGTGCCAGTAAATTTGTAAAAGGTGACGCCATTGCCGGAATCATCATTGTGATGATCAATATTATTTTCGGAATCGTGATCGGAATGCTTCAGCAGGGCATGTCCATTCAAGAGGCTGCTTCACACTTTACGATGCTGACTGTAGGGGATGGAATTGTTTCGCAAATCCCGGCACTGTTAATTTCTACGGCTACGGGTATTGTGGTCACAAGAGCTGCCTCTGAAGGAAACTTAGGGCATGACATTACAGGCCAGCTGTTTGCGTATCCAAAGCTTTTATACGTCGCAGCAGCTACGATCATGCTTTTAGGTATTTTCACTCCGATCGGCATCCTTCTGACGGGGCCGCTTGCGGGATTGCTTGCTTTTGGCGCATATACACTATCTAAATCAGGTAAGGAAAAAGAAGAAGTGGATGAGATTCTTGAGGAAGAGGCTGAGGTGGACGAGCTTAAAAGCCCTGAAAGTGTTGTTCAGCTTCTGCATATAGATCCGATAGAATTTGAGTTTGGATATGGCCTGATACCGCTTGCTGATGCCAATCAAGGCGGTGATTTATTAGACCGAATTGTTATGATACGCCGTCAGTTGGCTTTGGAACTCGGGCTTGTCATTCCTGTCGTGCGAATCAGAGATAATATAGCGTTGCAGCCTAATGAATACCGATTGAAAATTAAAGGAAACGAAGTAGCAAAAGGCGAGCTGTTGCTTGATCATTATTTAGCGATGTCGCCTACTCCTGAGGACGATCTCATTGAAGGGATTGAAACAGTGGAGCCTTCATTCGGTCTGCCGGCTAAATGGATTAGCGAAGCGGTAAAGGATGAAGCCGACATGCTTGGTTATACAGTAGTTGATCCTGCATCAGTCGTTTCAACGCATATTACGGAGAAAATTAAGCAGCATGCCCACGAATTGATCGGAAGGCAGGAGACAAAACAGCTGATCGATCACTTGAAAGAATCGTATCCAGTCCTGGTTGAAGAGGTTACGCCGAATCCATTGTCTGTCGGTGATATTCAGAAAGTGCTTGCTAAGCTTTTAAAAGAAAAAGTTTCAATTCGAAACTTAGTAACGATTTTTGAAACACTTGCTGACTATGGGAAATTAACAACAGATTCTGATCTCTTGACAGAGTATACAAGACAAGCGCTTGCTAAACAAATTACAGCCCAGTTTGCCAAAGAAAATGAAGTATTGAAGGTTGTTACTTGTTCTGGCCGTGTAGAAAAAGCAATAGCAGACGGTGTGCAGCAGACGGAACACGGGAACTATTTATCACTTGAACCAGATATTTCAGAAAGTATAGTGCGCTCTGTCGCTAAAGAAGCTGAACAGCTCTCATTACGTCAGGAAACCGCGATTCTTCTTTGCTCGCCGCCTGTCAGAATGTATGTGAAACAGCTTCTGGAACGGTACTTCCCTGATCTTCCGGTACTCTCTTATAACGAACTTGAGGCGAATGTTGAGGTACAAAGCATTGGAGTGGTGGATATTTAATGAAAATAAAAAAATTTACTGCTGCTTCAATGCAAGAAGCGGCACTTCTCATCAGAAAAGAGTTAGGTAATGAAGCGGTCATATTAAATTCAAAAAAAATTAAAAAGCGAAAATGGTTTGGCCTCGTCAACAAGCCTGCTGTTGAAGTAATCGCCGTATTGGATCAGGACTTTCTTGAGAAAAAAACGCCTCAGAAGGCAGCTGAACCGAAACAAACATTAAAAACTCCGGTCAGTAGTCCGAAAATAGAGGAGAGAACATATCCCCCTCAAATTCCGGCGCAACAGGAGCTAGGTGATTTTTCAGCATATCAATCTGTACTTCCTGAGCCGCTGCGAAAAGCAGAAAAGCTTTTGCAAGAAACAGGGATCAAAGAGTCTACGAAAACGAACACTCTGAAAAAATTGCTTCGCTTCTCTGTTGAAGCAGGCGGCTTGACTGAAGAAAATGTTGTCGGCAAACTTCAGGAAATACTATGCGATATGCTGCCCTCAGCAGACAAGTGGCAGGAGCCAATTCATTCAAAATATATCGTTCTCTTTGGTTCAACAGGGGCTGGTAAAACAACTACACTGGCTAAACTCGCAGCCATATCTATGCTTGAAAAACATAAAAAAATCGCTTTTATTACAACAGATACGTATCGTATTGCAGCTGTTGAACAGTTGAAAACATACGCTGAACTGCTGCAGGCTCCTCTGGAAGTTTGCTATACAAAAGAAGAATTTCAGCAGGCGAAGGAGTTATTTTCTGAGTATGATCATGTGTTTGTTGATACAGCCGGAAGAAACTTCAAGGACCCGCAATACATTGATGAACTGAAAGAAACGATTCCTTTTGAGAGCAGCATTCAGTCATTTCTTGTTTTATCCGCGACTGCAAAATATGAAGATATGAAGCATATTGTCAAACGGTTTTCATCCGTCCCTGTCAATCAGTATATTTTTACGAAAATAGATGAAACGACTTCCTTAGGTTCTGTATTTAATATACTGGCAGAATCAAAAATAGGTGTCGGGTTTATGACAAACGGACAGAATGTGCCTGAGGATATACAGACTGTATCTCCACTTGGTTTTGTGAGGATGCTGTGCAGATGAACAGATATGACCAAGCAGCAACTTTACGGGCGAAAATGGAAAAACGTGAGCGCGTTCTGCCAATGGTTTATTCACAAAAAGCGAAGACACTTGCTGTCATCAGCGGCAAGGGCGGTGTCGGAAAATCCAATATTACCTTAAATATGGCACTTGCGCTGCAGGATAAAGGTAAGAAGGTGCTGCTCATCGACCTTGATATCGGGATGGGGAACATTGATATATTAATAGGAAATTCATCGTCTGCCACGATAATTGATGTTTTAACCGATCGTAAGCCTTTGCTCCAGTCATTATCCATTGGCCCAAAGGGTTTGCGGTATATATCAGGGGGAACCGGTCTTGATGTGATGTTTCAGCTCGATCAGAGAAAATGGACGTTTTTTGCCAATGAACTTTCTCATGCATTAAGCCAGTTCGATTATGTGCTGTTTGATATGGGAGCGGGCTTATCAAAAGATCAACTGCCTTTTATTTTATCAGCAGAAGATATTTTGATTATAACAACTCCCGAGCCGACGGCCATTATGGACGCATACAGCGCTGTCAAGCACTTGGTTTTGACAGAAAATAAGCTTTCAATGAAGGTGGCTGTCAATCGGTGCCGTGACCAAAAGGAAGGGCTTGACGCTTTTGCCCGCCTCTCCCGTACAATTCATATGTTTTTGGATGTTCAGGTTCAGTTTGCCGGTTCCGTTTCTGACGACGTGATCGTGAGCAAAGCGGTTGTCGAACAGGTTCCTTTTTTCATAAAAAGCCCTCAGGCAAAAGCCAGCCGGTCAGTCCGTATTTTAGCGGACGCCTTGTTTGGAAGAGAAGAAACGAGACACAAAGAAGACAAACAGACATTTATTGAGAAATTATCTTCTTTTTTAATGAGGAGGGCTTAATTTGATTCGTGTGCTTGTAGTTGATGATTCAGCTTTTATGAGAAAAATGATAAGTGATTTTCTGACCGAGGAAAAGCAGATAGAAGTAATCGGAACTGCGAGAAACGGAGAAGAAGCGCTTAAGAAGATTGAATTATTAAAACCGGATGTTATTACTCTTGATGTTGAAATGCCGGTCATGAATGGGACAGATACGCTCCGCAAAATTATTGAGATTTATAACTTGCCGGTCATTATGGTGTCTAGCCAGACCGAGAAAGGTAAAGAATGCACAATTAATTGTTTGGAGATCGGTGCCTTTGACTTTATCACAAAGCCATCAGGCTCAATATCTCTGGATCTATACAAAATTAAAGAACAATTAGTTGAGCGTGTCGTCGCGGCAGGACTTTCCGGCAAGCGGAAACGTCCTGTTTCCCAGACAGTTCGGCCCGAACCTATTGTGCGTGCTGTCGTTAAGCCTGAATTAAGCAAACCGAAACCTGGCACGGGCAGACAAATTGTGTGTATCGGCACATCAACAGGCGGTCCACGGGCGTTACAAAAGGTGATACCGAAGCTCCCTAAGGATTTGAACGCACCAGTGGTTGTCGTTCAGCACATGCCTGAAGGGTTTACTGCTTCTTTGGCTGATCGGCTGAATCATTTATCTGACATTCAGGTAAAAGAAGCAAAAGATGGTGAAGCAGCTCTTAACGGCTGTGTTTACATAGCACCGGGCGGAAAAAACATATCCGTTATTAAAAACAGCGAAGGACTCCAGGTTGTGCTTGATAACCATGACACACCAAGCCGTCATAAACCATCTGCTGATTATTTATTCCGTTCTGTCGGGAAACTGACAGATTATGAAAAAGTAGCGGTTATCATGACCGGAATGGGCAGTGACGGCACTGCTGGACTAAAGGACATGCTAACAGCCGGCAATGTGAAAGCCATTGCGGAGTCTGAAGAATCTTGTGTCGTATACGGGATGCCAAAAGCTGCTGTTAAAGCGGGTCTCATTCATGAGATTAAACATGTGGAAGATATCGCAGCATCCATCACAAGCTGTGTGAAAAAAGAGAGGGTGTGATTCAAATGGATATGAATCAGTATTTAGATGTCTTTATTGATGAGAGTAAAGAACATTTACAAACATGTAATGAAAAGCTTCTTCTTTTAGAGAAAGACCCGACTGATCTTCAGCTCGTACATGATATATTCAGGGCTGCCCATACATTAAAAGGAATGAGCGCAACGATGGGCTACACGGATTTAGCACATCTTACCCATCTGCTTGAAAACGTGCTGGATGCAATCCGAAACGGAGACATGGAAGTCACCTCAGACTGGCTGGATATTTTGTTTGAAGCTCTGGATCACCTGGAAGCAATGGTTCAGTCTATTATTGATGGCGGGGATGGTAAAAGAGATATCTCAGAAGTGAGTGCCAAGCTTGATGTGAATGGTGCGCACGCTGAATCCGCTGCCTCCGCTGAACCTGCAGAAGCACAGAGTTCAGCATCTGATTGGGAATATGATGAATTTGAACGCACAGTTATACAAGAAGCGGAGGAGCAAGGCTTCAAACGATATGAAATCAAGATTTCTCTGAACGAAAACTGTATGTTAAAAGCAGTTCGTGTCTATATGGTGTTTGAAAAACTAAATGAAGTCGGAGAAGTAGCCAAAACAATTCCAAGTGCTGAAGTGCTTGAAACAGAAGATTTTGGAACTGACTTTCAAGTTTGTTTCTTAACACATCAATCAGCGGAAGACATTGAACAATTAATCAATGGCGTGTCGGAAATTGAGCATGTTGAAGTCATTCAAGGGGCTCCTTTAACATCAGCTGAAAAGCCTGAAGAATCTAAGCAAGAAGATTCACCAGCAGCAGCTGTACCTGCGAAGCAGGAGAAACAAAAACAGCCTGCTAAAAACGATGAACAGGCGAAGCATTCAGCCGGCGGATCTAAAACAATTCGTGTCAACATTGACAGGCTTGATTCTTTAATGAACTTATTTGAAGAGCTTGTCATTGACCGCGGGCGTCTCGAGCAGATTGCGAAAGAGCTTGAGCATAATGAACTGACTGAAACGGTTGAACGAATGACGAGAATTTCCGGAGATTTGCAATCGATTATTCTGAATATGAGAATGGTCCCGGTTGAAACTGTTTTTAACAGATTCCCGAGAATGATTCGCCAGCTTCAGAAAGAGCTGAATAAAAAAATTGAACTCTCGATCATCGGTGCGGAAACTGAACTGGATCGTACAGTAATTGATGAAATCGGAGATCCACTCGTTCACTTGATCAGAAACAGTATTGACCATGGTATCGAGGCGCCGGAAACACGTTTGCAAAAGGGAAAACCGGAATCAGGAAAAGTTGTGCTTAAAGCTTATCACAGCGGCAACCATGTCTTTATCGAAGTAGAGGATGACGGCGCAGGCCTTAATCGAAAAAAAATTCTGGAAAAAGCGCTTGAGCGCGGGGTCATAACGGAAAAAGAAGCTGAAACCTTAGAAGACAACCAAATTTACGAATTGATTTTTGCTCCGGGGTTCTCAACTGCTGACCAAATTTCTGATATTTCCGGCCGCGGTGTAGGACTTGACGTTGTAAAAAACAAACTGGAGTCTCTTGGCGGTTCAGTCAGTGTGAAATCAGCCGAGGGTCAAGGCTCTCTATTCAGCATCCAGCTGCCGCTTACCTTGTCTATTATTTCAGTTCTGCTGATTAAGTTGGAAGAAGAGACATTTGCCATTCCGATTTCTTCAATCATTGAGACAGCAGTTATTGACAGAAAAGACATTTTGCAAACGCATGACCGTGAAGTGATTGACTTTAGAGGGCATATTGTCCCTGTCGTTTATTTAAAAGAAGAGTTTAAAATAGAAGATACAAGAAAAGATGCGGAACAGCTCCATATCATTGTCGTGAAAAAAGGCGACAAACCTACTGCATTTGTGGTGGACTCCTTTATTGGCCAGCAGGAAGTTGTGCTGAAATCACTCGGAGATTATTTAACAAACGTCTTTGCAATTTCCGGAGCTACTATTTTAGGAGACGGAGAAGTAGCGCTCATTATTGATTGTAATGCACTGATTATTTAACCATTCGAGGAGGTGTCTCACATGACTGCAGAAATTAAAACAGGCGAAAAAATGATAGTCTTTATGGTAAATGGCAAAGAATATGCCATTTCCGTCACTCAGGTGAAATCAATTGAAAAATGGCAAAAGCCAACGAGGGTACCTGGCGTCGAACCATATATTTGCGGGGTAATCAATTTACGCGGGGTGGTGACTCCGGTTATTGATTTAAGAAAACGCCTGAATTTGCCAGAGTATGAAATTACAGATGAAACACGAATTATCATTATTGCTTATCGTGATATTGAAGTCGGCTGGATTGTGGATGAAGCGAATGATGTGATTACCGTACACGAAAGTGAAATAGAATCTGCTCCAGAAGGCGTTCAGAAAGATACGGATGTGTCGATCGAACAGATTGTGAAACAAGAGAACAGACTCTTAAATATTATTGATGCGAACGCGGTTTTGGATAAAGAATCATCTCAGTCCGCTGTGCCCGATCAAGCTTAATCTTAAAGGGGTTATGACATGAGTATTTTTAATGGAATCAAAGAAGAGCAGATGGACATTTTGCGGGAAGTCGGCAATATAGGCGCCGGCCACTCCGCCTCTGCAATGGCCCAGCTGTTAAATAGAAAGATAGATATGGAAGTCCCATTTGCAAAGCTGCTGTCTTTTGATGAGCTTGTTGATTTTTTCGGCGGCGCCGATGTCCCGGTTGCCAGCATCTTTTTAAGAATGGAAGGCGATTTAACGGGTTCAATGTTCTTTATAATGCCTTTTTTTCAGGCGGAGCAGTTTATCAGAGAGCTGATTGGAAACCCCGATTTTGACATAGAGGACTTAGGTGAAGACCACATGAGCTCATCCGCTTTGCATGAACTGGGCAATATTTTAGCGGGGTCATATTTAACAGCTTTGGCGGATTTGACGAAACTCCAGCTCTATCCAAGTGTTCCTGAAGTCTCTTTGGACATGTTCGGAGCAGTGATCAGCGAAGGGCTGATGGAGCTCAGTCAGGTTGGAGAACACGCCATTGTTGTCGACACGTCAATTTTTGACCAAAGCCATCAGCAGGAGCTGAAAGCGCATATGTTTATGCTGCCGGACTATGATTCATTTGAAAAGCTCTTTGTCGCCTTAGGTGCATCATTATGAGTACAACTGAGGCTGTTGTTATAAAGGTTGGGATTGCTGACGTGAAGATCGCCCGCTTCCCGGATACCATCCGGACCTCTGGTTTGGGCTCATGTGTGGGGCTGGTGCTTTATGATAAAGAAAAGCAAACGGCGGGTCTTGTTCATGTCATGCTTCCGGATTCGACGTTATCGAAAACTGCCGAGCTCAACCGGGCTAAGTACGCTGACACCGCCGTACAGACCACGATTGATATGCTGATAGAAGCGGGATGCCGGAAATTTGCATTAAAAGCAAAGCTGGCCGGCGGATCAGAGATGTTTAAATTTAAATCGACAAATGATTTGATGAAGATCGGACCGAGAAATGTATTAGCGATAAAAGAACAGCTGTCTTTATTTAATATTCCTATTATTAGTGAAGATACGGGCGGCTCAAGCGGCCGGACGATAGAATTTGAACCGAAGTCCTGCATGCTGCATATTCGAACTGTTAAACAAGGTGAAAAAACGATTTAATTAAGGTATTAGGGGGATAACAATGCAATCCTTGAATTATGAAGATCAGGTGCTTTGGACGCGCTGGAAAGAGTGGAAAGATCCTAAAGCCGGTGACGACTTAATGCGCCGTTACATGCCGCTTGTCACATATCATGTAGGCAGAATTTCTGTCGGACTGCCGAAATCAGTGCATAAAGACGATCTTATGAGCCTTGGTATGCTTGGTTTATATGATGCCCTTGAAAAATTTGACCCCAGCCGGGACTTAAAATTTGATACCTACGCCTCGTTTAGAATTCGCGGCGCAATCATAGACGGGCTTCGTAAAGAAGATTGGCTGCCCAGAACCTCGCGCGAAAAAACAAAAAAGGTTGAAGCAGCAATTGAAAAGCTTGAACAGCGGTATCTTCGGAATGTATCGCCCGCGGAAATTGCAGAGGAACTCGGAATGACGGTACAGGATGTCGTGTCAACAATGAATGAAGGTTTTTTTGCAAATCTGCTGTCAATTGATGAAAAGCTCCATGATCAAGATGACGGGGAAAACATTCAAGTCATGATCAGAGATGACAAAAATGTTCCGCCTGAAGAAAAGATTATGAAGGATGAACTGGTTGCACAGCTTGCGGAAAAAATTCACGAACTCTCTGAAAAAGAACAGCTGGTTGTCAGTTTGTTCTACAAAGAGGAGTTGACACTGACAGAAATCGGACAAGTATTAAATCTTTCTACGTCCCGCATATCTCAGATCCATTCAAAGGCATTATTTAAATTAAAGAATCTGCTGGAAAAAGTGATACAATAATGAATTTCATGGTTAGCGAGTGAAAAACATGTCAACACTATTATGGCTTTTAAGCTTTACGCTCCACGGCGTTCTTCTGTACGCTGTCATTATCCTGTATACGAGGCTCGCTGCAGTGAAAGAAACAGAAAAACAGCAAAAACAGATACTTGAAGAGACGGAAAACACCTTGGCGGCATTTCTGCTTGAATTAAAAGAAGAAAATGAGAAACTGATAGAAAATAAAGCTTCATCTGCAAGTCAATTAGATGAAGAATCCCAAAAGCCAGGCCTTCAGACCTCTGAAACATATCAAGAGCGGGATCCAGTCCAAGAGGCAGAGAATCTTCCTGAACATATTGAAGGTCTGATTACAGAGGTTGACCGTCGGGAAGAGCTCGTAAACAGTGAGGTCCAATCATTTGAAGACCAGGTCATAGAATTATATGAACAGGGATATTCGGCAAGTCAAATTGCCCAGATAATGAAGAGCGGAAAGACAGAAATCGAGCTATTTTTAAAATTTCGCTCCAAAGGTGTAAAGGATTCTTGATTGTCGGATAAAGCTGTGTTATATTATGTCTTGGTGTTAAATACACACGCTTAACGATTTATGCAGAGGGTGCTGCAGGCGGCAGTTCTGCACAAAAATGACCTAAGCGGAGGAAAAAAACCATTATATTAGGAGGAAATAACATGTCAGTCATTTCTATGAAGCAATTGCTTGAAGCTGGTGTTCACTTCGGTCACCAAACACGCCGTTGGAACCCAAAAATGAAGCGTTACATTTTCACGGAGCGTAACGGAATCTACATCATTGACCTTCAAAAAACAGTCAAAAAAGTAGAGGAAGCTTACAACTTCACTAAAAATCTTGCTGCTGAAGGCGGAAAAATCCTTTTCGTCGGAACAAAAAAACAAGCTCAAGATTCTGTTAAAGAAGAAGCTCAACGCTCTGGCATGTACTATGTCAACCAACGCTGGTTGGGCGGTACATTAACAAACTTCGAAACAATCCAAAAACGTATTAAACGTCTTAAAGACATTGAAAAAATGCAAGAAAACGGTACGTTTGATGTACTTCCTAAAAAAGAAGTCGTTCAATTGAAAAAAGAATTAGAGCGTCTTGAAAAATTCCTAGGCGGAATTAAAGATATGAAGGATCTTCCTGATGCATTATTCATCATCGATCCTCGCAAAGAGCGCATCGCTGTTGCGGAAGCTCGCAAATTAAACATCCCTATCATCGGTATCGTAGATACTAACTGTGATCCAGATGAAATCGATGTTGTTATCCCAGCGAACGATGACGCTATCCGCGCTGTTAAACTTCTAACTTCTAAAATGGCAGATGCAATCTTAGAAGCGAAGCAAGGCGAAGAAGAAGCGGAAGTTGCTGAAGAAACTGCACCAGAAACAGAAACAACAACTGCGTAACCTATTCAAAAGGTGATAAGAGGGACTGCCTTTTATCACCTTTTTTCAAGAAAAATGTGTAATATACATACTCTTGTTTAAACATATAAGGAGGAATACAAATGGCAATTACTGCACAGCAAGTAAAAGAACTGCGTGAAAAAACTGGCGCGGGCATGATGGATTGTAAAAAAGCGTTAACTGAAACTGACGGAGATATGGACAAAGCAATTGACCTTTTAAGAGAAAAAGGGATTGCAAAAGCAGCGAAAAAAGCTGACCGTATCGCAGCAGAAGGTTCTACTCTTATTAAAACTGACGGCAACAAAGGCGTTATCCTAGAAGTAAACTCTGAAACTGATTTCGTTGCGAAAAACGAAGGTTTTAAAGAGCTTCTTAACACTTTAGCTGACCACCTTCTTGCAAACACGCCAGCTGATGTTGAAGAAGCAATGGGCCAAAAAATGGAAAATGGCTCAACTGTTGAAGAGTATATCACAAGCGCAGTTGCTAAAATCGGTGAGAAAATCACTCTTCGCCGCTTTACAGTTCTCACAAAAGACGACAGCTCTGCATTCGGTGCGTACCTTCACATGGGCGGCCGCATCGGTGTATTAACTGTTCTCAACGGTACAACTGATGAAGAAACTGCGAAAGATATCGCAATGCACGTTGCTGCAGTTAACCCTCGTTACATTTCTCGTGATCAAGTATCTGAAGAAGAAACAAATCATGAGCGTCAAATCTTAACTCAGCAAGCCCTCCAAGAAGGCAAACCTGAAAACATCGTAGCGAAAATGGTTGAAGGCCGTCTGAACAAATTCTTCGAAGAAATTTGTCTATTAGACCAAGCGTTCGTTAAAAACCCAGATGAAAAGGTGAAACAAGTTATTGCAGCGAAAAACGCTACTGTTCAAACTTTTGTCCGCTATGAAGTTGGAGAAGGCATCGAAAAACGTCAAGAAAACTTTGCTGAAGAAGTAATGAACCAAGTGAAAAAATAATGGTGAAAAGATTTCGCGGCTAAGTCGCGTCTTTTCAGGCAGTATAGGGGACACATTTTGTGTTCCCTATTTTTAAAACTATATTTACAAACCTTTTTTTCTCTTGCATAATAGAAAACGGCAATGTTTACACTTGGAGGTTATCATGGAAAAACCAAAATACAAACGTATCGTATTAAAGCTTAGCGGGGAAGCATTGGCAGGAGAACAGGGAAATGGAATTAACCCGACTGTCATTCAATCCATTGCAAAGCAAGTGAAGGAAATCGCTGAGCTTGAAGTCGAAGTGGCTGTTGTAGTAGGCGGCGGCAACTTATGGCGCGGAAAAACAGGAAGTGACCTGGGCATGGACCGCGCGACTGCTGACTATATGGGAATGCTGGCGACAGTAATGAATTCGCTTGCTCTTCAAGACAGCTTGGAAACACTCGGAATCCAGTCCAGAGTGCAAACATCCATTGAAATGAGACAAGTTGCTGAACCGTACATAAGAAGAAAAGCGATACGCCACTTAGAGAAAAAACGTGTCGTTATTTTCGCTGCGGGCACAGGAAACCCATATTTCTCAACTGATACGACAGCTGCACTGCGGGCTGCTGAAATTGAGGCAGACGTTATTTTAATGGCTAAAAATAACGTTGACGGTGTGTATAATGCTGATCCTAGAAAAGATGAATCAGCTGTTAAGTATGAATCACTTTCTTATCTTGACGTTCTTAAAGACGGCCTGGAAGTCATGGATTCAACAGCTTCCTCTTTATGCATGGACAATGACATTCCGCTTATCGTCTTTTCTATTATGGAAGAAGGAAATATCAAACGTGCCGTTATCGGTGAATCAATCGGAACGATCGTGAGGGGGAAATAACGTGTCAAAAGAAGTATTAACTCAAACAAAAGAAAAAATGGAAAAAGCAATTGCTGCTTATCAGCGCGAATTGGCTACTGTACGCGCAGGCCGTGCAAATCCATCATTATTAGATAAAGTAACGGTTGAATATTACGGAGCGCAGACACCTTTAAATCAGTTGTCTTCTATTAACGTGCCTGAAGCTCGTATGCTCGTTATCACACCATACGACAAAACAGCAATCGGCGATATCGAAAAAGCGATTTTAAAAGCTGATTTAGGTCTTACACCAACAAGTGACGGCAATATGATTCGAATTGCAATTCCGGCACTAACAGAAGAGAGACGGAAAGAATTAGTGAAAGTTGTAAAAAAATACGCTGAAGAAGCAAAAGTAGCTGTTCGTAACGTTCGCCGTGATGCTAACGATGATCTCAAAAAACTTGAGAAAAACGGAGACATTACTGAGGATGAACTGCGTGCTTCCACTGAAGACGTTCAAAAACTGACAGATGAATATGTGTCAAAAATTGACAGTGTCACAAAAGACAAAGAAAAAGAAATCATGGAAGTTTAATGAAAAACTATGTACAATAGATAATAGTGAAAAGACCCTCTCATGTTTACAGGGGGTTTTTTTGTTAATACTGTTGATTACATTGATTATCAGCAGGGAATGTAACCTTTTTGGGTGACGGAGGAATCTCATGCTCAACATACTCAAAAATTGGAAGAATCAGCAAACTGCGGCTTCCAACTTAGAACGTTATACAAAAGAAGACATACTTAAGGGAGAAATTCCCGAACACATCGCCATTATCATGGATGGAAATGGCCGTTGGGCTAAAAAACGCTCTCTTCCCAGAATTGCAGGCCACCATGAAGGGATGAAGGTGGTAAAAAGGACCACGAAGCTCGCAAACGAATTAGGTGTCAAAGTACTGACATTGTATGCATTTTCAACAGAAAACTGGAAAAGACCGAAAATGGAAGTCGATTTTTTAATGAAGCTACCGGAAGAATTTTTGAATACGTATCTTCCAGAGCTTGTTGAGGAAAATGTACAGGTTCGGATCATTGGGGATGAAACGGCTTTGCCCGCGCACACATTACGTGCGATTGAAAAAGCTGTACAGGACACGGCGCAAAACGACGGAATGATCCTTAATTTTGCTCTTAACTATGGAGGCCGTACTGAAATTGTCAGTGCTGCAAAATCACTCGCGGAAAAAGTGAAGGAAGGCTCTTTGAATATTGAAGACATTGATGAATCGCTTTTTTCTACTTATTTGATGACTGAATCTTTGCAGGATCCTGAACTTTTAATTCGAACGAGCGGCGAGATAAGGCTGAGTAATTTTATGCTATGGCAGGTTGCCTACAGTGAATTTGTCTTTACTGACGTCTTGTGGCCTGACTTTAAAGAAGATCACTTCTTGCAGGCGTTAGGAGAGTTTCAGCAGAGAGGCCGGAGGTTTGGCGGAATTTAGAGGATGGTGGACATGAAACAAAGAATTTTGACAGGTGTTCTGGCAGCAATTGTATTTTTATTTTTGGTTATTGTCGGGAAATTGCCGTTCACCATATTAATTTATGCTATGGGCAGTGTGGCGCTTTTTGAACTTTTACGGATGAAAAAGCTGAAGCTGGTTTCACTGCCGGGTTTGATCGGTCTTTTATTATTGTGGATGTTCTTATTGCCAAGCCAGTATTCGTTTTTTGAAGCGGGCGGGATTTCCAAAATGGAAATCGCTTTATTTGCGGTACTGCTATTGCTGACTTACACAGTGTTGGTCAAGAACACCTTTACTTTTGATGAAGTCGGGTTTATTACGCTTGCAGCAATTTACATCGGAATGTGTTTTCATTATTTTATCGAAATCAGAAATCTTGACCAATACGGATTAACATACATTTTTTATGCGTGTGTTGTCATTTGGTCCACCGATTCCGGTGCCTATTTTGTCGGTAAATCGCTTGGGAAGCGGAAACTGTGGCCTGAAATCAGTCCGAATAAAACAGTGGAAGGGTTTGCAGGCGGAATTGTCATCGCACTTGTATTGGCGACGATTTTTCAGCTTGTTGCACAACTTCCGATCCCGTATATATATCTGCTGTTGATCACGCTGTTTTTGTCTGTTTTCGGACAACTTGGAGATTTAGTGGAATCCGCCTTGAAAAGACATTACGATGTAAAGGATTCTGGGAATATTCTTCCCGGGCATGGCGGTATATTAGACCGTTTTGACAGTTTCTTGTTTGTCATGCCTTTCTTGTACTTTCTGCTTGCCCTTTTTTCATAAAAAAGTCTAATATGAATATGAGACTGATCATGCAGCAATAAGAATAGGAGTAGTGGCAACTTTGAAAAATATTTGTCTTTTAGGAGCAACAGGATCAATCGGCGAACAGACTCTTGATGTACTGCGTGCACATCAAGACCAATTTCAGCTGGTATCTATGTCGTTTGGCAGAAATATTGATAAGGCCGTTCCAATGATTGAGGTCTTTCAGCCGAAGTTTGTCTCTGTCGGTGATCTGGATACATATCATAAATTAAAACAAATGTCTTTTTCTTTTGAATGCCAAATCGGGCTGGGAGAAGAAGGACTGATAGAAGCAGCAGTGATGGAGGAGGTTGACATTGTTGTCAACGCTTTGCTTGGAAGCGTCGGTCTTATCCCGACATTAAAGGCAATTGAACAGAAAAAAACAATTGCGCTTGCAAATAAGGAAACTCTTGTCACTGCAGGGCATATAGTAAAAGAACATGCTAAGAAATATGATGTTCCGCTGCTGCCTGTTGACAGTGAGCATTCAGCCATTTTTCAAGCTCTTCAAGGCGAACAGGCTAAAAACATTGAACGCCTCATCATTACGGCATCCGGCGGAAGTTTTCGGGACAAGACGCGGGAGGAGCTCGAATCAGTAACAGTTGAAGATGCATTAAAACATCCAAACTGGTCAATGGGTGCAAAAATTACAATTGATTCGGCTACAATGATGAATAAGGGATTAGAGGTGATCGAGGCACACTGGCTTTTCGATATACCTTATGAACAAATTGATGTGGTTTTACATAAGGAGAGCATCATCCATTCAATGGTTGAGTTCCATGATAAAAGTGTGATCGCACAGCTCGGAACTCCGGATATGAGAGTCCCCATTCAATATGCGCTCACTTATCCTGACCGATTGCCATTACCAGATGCGAAAAGGCTTGAATTATGGGAAATCGGCAGCCTTCATTTTGAGAAAGCTGATTTTGACAGGTTCCGATGCTTACAATTTGCTTTTGAATCAGGTAAAATAGGAGGAACAATGCCGACAGTGCTAAATGCGGCAAACGAAGTAGCTGTCGCTGCCTTTTTAGCTGGCAAGATACCGTTTTTGGCTATTGAAGACTGTATCGAAAAGGCACTAACCCGCCATCAATTACTGAAAAAACCGAGCCTGGCGGACATTCAAGAAGTGGACAAAGATACCCGGGGATACGTCAATTCAATACTCACATAAGGTGGTATGTTCGTGAATACAGTTATAGCGTTTATCATTATTTTCGGAACGCTCGTTTTCTTCCATGAACTGGGCCATTTATTGCTAGCCCAAAGAGCGGGAATTCTCTGCCGTGAATTTGCGATCGGCTTCGGTCCAAAGATTTTTTCTTTCAAAAAAAATGAAACAGTTTATACGATCAGGCTGCTTCCGGTCGGCGGATTTGTTCGTATGGCCGGCGAAGATCCGGAAATGATTGAGGTGAAACCCGGATACACGGTCGGGCTTCTGTTTAATAAGGAAGATCAAGTTGAGAAAGTCATCATCAATCAAAAGGAAAAATATCCGGATGCATTAGTCATTGAAGTGGAAACAGCGGATCTAGAGCATGACATGAAGATCACCGGTTATGAACAGGGGAAAGAGGACGAACTTTCCAGCTTTACTGTCAGCGAAACATCCTTTTTTATTGTAGACGGAGAAGAAGTGCAGATTGCGCCGTATAATCGCCAATTTGGTTCCAAACCTGTATGGCAGCGGATTAAAGCAATTGCTGCAGGGCCGATTATGAACTTTATTTTAGCTTACGTCATTTTAGTGATGCTTGGGCTGATTCAAGGCGTACCGTCAAATGAACCTATGCTCGGGCAGCTGACAGACAATGGACGGGCGGCTGAAGCAGGGCTAAAAGAAGGGGATTATATCCAAAGCATTAACGGAGAGAAAATGAGGTCTTGGACTGACATTGTCTCCGCTGTAAAAGAAAACCCGGAGAAAGAAATGGACGTTGCGGTAAAAAGAGATAACAAAACGCTTCATATTTCGGTGACTCCGGAAGCTGTTAAAGATGAGAACAAAAAAACAATCGGACGTTTCGGTTCCTATGCGCCGACTGAAAAAGGCGTACTCTCAGCGGTTGCTTACGGCGCGACATCAACAGTTGATGTCACCAAAGCCATTTTAACCAATCTGAGCAAATTAGTAACAGGCCAATTTAAACTCGATATGCTGTCAGGTCCTGTCGGCATATATGACATGACAGACCAAGTGGCGAAAACAGGGATCGTGAACTTATTTCAGTTTGCGGCGTTTTTAAGCATTAACCTTGGGATTGTCAACCTACTTCCGATTCCGGCGCTTGACGGAGGAAGACTGTTGTTTCTATTTATTGAAGCGATTCGGGGCAAACCGATTAACAGGGAAAAAGAAGCATTTGTTGTGTTTATCGGAGTAGCTTTCTTAATGCTTCTTATGCTGGTTGTCACATGGAACGATATCCAGCGGCTGTTTTTGTAAACGAAAAGTAAATCAATCAGAGGTGCGAAGAAATGAGACAAAGCTTGACGCTTATTCCTACGCTCCGTGAAGTTCCAGCTGATGCCGAAGCAAAAAGTCATCAGCTTCTTCTGAGAGCAGGATTTATCAGACAGAATACGAGCGGGGTATACAGCTATATGCCTCTTGCGTATAAGGTGATTCAAAACATTCAGCAGATTGTTCGAGAGGAAATGGAGAAAATTGATGCCGTAGAAATGCTCATGCCCGCATTGCAGCAGGCAGAGACATGGCAGGAATCAGGCAGATGGTATACGTATGGTCCCGAACTGATGAGACTAAAAGACCGTCATGGCCGTGAATTTGCTTTAGGGGCAACGCATGAAGAGGTTATTACTTCGCTTGTTCGCGATGAGGTTAAATCTTATAAGCGTCTCCCTCTGACTCTTTATCAAATTCAGTCTAAGTTCAGAGATGAAAAACGTCCTCGCTTCGGTTTGTTAAGAGGCCGCGAATTTATTATGAAGGATGCGTACTCTTTCCATGCATCTGCAGAGAGCCTAGATGAAACGTATCAAAAAATGTACGAGGCCTATTCTAATATTTTTGCCCGCTGCGGCATTAATGTAAGACCTGTTATCGCTGATTCAGGCGCAATGGGAGGAAAGGATACGCACGAATTTATGGCACTTTCTGCGATCGGAGAGGATACGATTGCGTATTCTGATGAATCACAGTACGCGGCTAATATCGAGATGGCTGAAGTTCTTCACCAGGAAGTTCCTTCAGATGAAGAGCCTAAAGCTCTAGAGAAGGTTCATACGCCTAACGTGAAAACAATCGAAGAACTGACTGCGTTCTTACAGGTTTCGGCTGAAGCGTGCATTAAGTCAGTATTGTTTAAAGCTGATGACCGTTTTGTCTTAGTGCTTGTAAGAGGGGATCATGAAGTTAACGATATTAAAGTGAAAAACTTGCTTCATGCAGAAGTTGTAGAGCTTGCCACACATGAAGAGGTCATTCAGCAGCTCGGAACAGAGCCAGGCTTTGTAGGCCCTGTTGGTATTCATCAGGATGTGGAAGTATATGCCGATCAAGCTGTGAAAGCAATGGTTAATGCTGTTGCCGGGGCAAATGAAGGAGATCATCATTATAAAAATGTCAATGTGAATCGTGACGCGCAAATTAAAGAATTTGCTGATCTTCGTTTTATTAAAGAAGGTGATCCTTCACCAGACGGCAAGGGAACGATCCGTTTTGCTGAGGGAATCGAAGTCGGACAAGTCTTTAAGCTCGGAACACGCTATTCAGAAGCGATGAATGCGACATATTTAGATGAAAACGGACGCGCGCAGCCAATGCTGATGGGCTGTTACGGAATCGGTGTGTCAAGAACGCTTTCTGCTATTGCTGAACAGCATCACGACGAAAAAGGATTAATATGGCCAAAAAGCGTTGCCCCGTACGATCTTCATATTCTTGCATTGAACATGAAAAACGATGGGCAAAGAGAGCTTGCTGAAAAGCTGTATGCCGATTTAAAAGCGGAAGGCTATGAAGTGCTCTATGACGACCGTGCTGAGCGTGCCGGTGTAAAATTCGCTGATTCAGATCTAATCGGCCTTCCAATCCGCATCACTGTCGGAAAACGGGCTGACGAAGGAATCGTCGAAGTGAAAATTCGTCAAACTGGTGAGTCAACTGAGATTTCAGTAGACGAATTATCTGCGTTTATCAGCAAGCAGTAATCACCATAACGATTTATCAAAAAACATGTTAAAATAGAAATAATAGAAGGTACCTCATTGCCTGAGGTACCTTCACTTATGATGTTTTTAGGGAGGGATACTGTCTTAATGGAACAGTTATCAGTAAACAGAAGGCAGTTTCAAATTCTTCTGCAGCAGATTAATATGACAGATGATACCTTCATGACATACTTTGAACATGGCGAGATTAAAAAGCTGACAATTCACAAAGCTTCTAAATCTTGGCATTTTCATTTTCAATTTAAATCTTTGCTGCCTTTTCAAATATATGACACATTAACAATGAGGCTGACGCAATCGTTTGCCCACATAGCAAAAGTGACATCTTCAATTGAAGTTCAGGATGCCGAGGTCAGTGAAAGTATCGTTCAAGACTACTGGTCACGCTGCATTGAAGAACTGCAGGGCATTTCGCCGCCGATCATCAGTCTTTTAAACCAGCAAAAACCGAAGCTGAAGGGCAATAAACTGATTATCAAAACCAAAACAGATACAGAAGCGGCTGCGCTAAAGAACAAATACAGTTCCATGATACAAGCAGGCTACCGTCAATTTGGCTTTCCAGATCTTCAGCTTGATGCTGAAATATTTGTATCCGAGCAGGAAGTTCAAAAGTTTCGGGAGCAAAAGCTTGCGGAAGACCAAGAGCGGGCTATGCAGGCCTTGATTGAAATGGAGAAGAAAGATAAAGAAAGTGATGAAGACCAAGCACCATCTGGTCCTCTTGTTATCGGTTATCAAATTAAAGATAACGAGGAAATCCGGACACTTGACAGCATCATGGACGAAGAACGAAGAATTACGGTCCAAGGTTATGTGTTTGATGTGGAGACGCGCGAGCTGAAGAGCGGGCGCACGCTGTGTATCTTCAAAATTACAGACTATACAAATAGTATTTTGATCAAAATGTTTGCACGTGAAAAAGAAGATGCGGCACTGATGAAGTCTCTGAAAAAAGGAATGTGGGTAAAAGCACGCGGAAGCATTCAAAATGATACATTTGTCAGAGACCTTGTCATGATCGCAAATGACGTAAACGAAATAAAAGCAAAAACCCGTGAAGATTCAGCACCTGAAGGAGAAAAAAGAGTGGAATTGCATCTTCATTCCCCAATGAGCCAAATGGATGCTGTTACGGGTATCGGAAAGCTTGTCGAACAGGCGAAAAAATGGGGGCATGAGGCCATCGCTTTGACTGACCATGCTGTCGTTCAATCCTTCCCTGATGCGTATTCTGCGGCCAAAAAGCATGGAATTAAAATGATTTACGGGATGGAAGCGAATCTCGTGGATGATGGCGTGCCAATTGCTTATAATGCCGCACATCGTCTGCTCGAAGAAGAAACATATGTTGTTTTTGACGTTGAGACGACAGGATTGTCTGCTGTATACGATACCATTATTGAGCTGGCTGCAGTAAAAGTAAAAGGCGGAGAAATTATTGATAAATTTGAGGCGTTTGCGAACCCGCATCGTCCGCTTTCCGCCACAATCATAGAGCTGACAGGGATCACTGATGATATGCTACAAGACGCTCCGGATGTCGTAGATGTAATAAGAGATTTCAGAGAATGGATTGGCGATGATATCCTTGTCGCTCATAATGCAAGCTTTGATATGGGATTCTTAAATGTAGCCTATAAAAAGCTTCTTGAAGTCGATAAAGCTAAAAACCCAGTCATTGACACGCTAGAACTAGGACGTTTTCTCTATCCGGAATTTAAGAACCACCGGTTGAACACACTTTGTAAAAAGTTTGATATCGAACTCACACAGCATCACCGTGCGATCTATGATACTGAGGCAACCGCTTATTTGCTTCTGAAAATGCTGAAAGACGCGGCTGAAAAAGGTATTCAGTACCATGATGAGTTGAATGAAAATATGGGTCAGTCCAATGCTTATCAAAGATCAAGACCGTATCATGCAACATTACTTGCCGTGAACAGCACGGGACTTAAAAATTTATTTAAGCTTGTGTCACTTTCTCATATTCATTATTTTTACAGAGTGCCGCGTATTCCGAGATCTCAGCTTGAGAAATACAGGGAAGGGCTGCTGATCGGTTCTGCCTGTGACAGGGGAGAGGTTTTTGAGGGAATGATGCAAAAATCGCCTGAAGAGGTGGAAGATATCGCGTCATTCTATGATTACCTTGAGGTTCAGCCGCCTGAAGTGTATCGTCACTTGCTGGAGCTTGAACTGGTCCGTGATGAAAAAGCGCTGAAAGAAATTATTGCGAATATCACGAAGCTGGGGGAAAAGCTTAATAAACCGGTTGTTGCTACGGGAAATGTTCATTACTTGAATGATGAGGATAAAATCTACAGAAAGATTTTAATATCCTCACAAGGCGGGGCAAATCCGCTGAATAGGCATGAACTGCCGAAAGTGCATTTCAGAACGACAGACGAAATGCTTGAAGCTTTTTCTTTCTTAGGTGAAGAAAAAGCGAAGGAGATCGTAGTCACCAATACCCAAAAGGTTGCTTCTTTAGTTGATGACATCAAGCCGATTAAAGATGATTTATATACGCCGAAAATCGAAGGCGCTGATGAAGAGATCAGAGAAATGAGCTATCAGCGTGCAAGAAGCATTTACGGGGAAGAGCTGCCTGAAATTGTCGAAGCGCGGATTGAAAAAGAGTTAAAGAGTATTATTGGCCACGGATTTGCTGTTATTTACTTGATCTCTCACAAACTTGTAAAACGTTCACTAGATGACGGGTATCTCGTTGGTTCCCGTGGTTCCGTAGGATCTTCATTAGTTGCGACACTTACTGAGATTACTGAGGTAAACCCGCTGCCGCCGCACTATGTTTGTCCTGAGTGCCAGCATTCTGAGTTCTTTAATGACGGTTCTGTCGGTTCCGGTTTTGACCTGCCTGACAAGACATGTCCTCATTGCGGAACGCCTTTGAAAAAAGACGGCCATGATATTCCATTTGAAACGTTCTTAGGATTTAAAGGGGACAAAGTACCTGATATCGATTTGAACTTCTCAGGGGAATATCAGCCGCAAGCACACAATTACACAAAAGTATTGTTCGGGGAAGACAATGTATATCGTGCGGGAACAATAGGCACGGTGGCAGAAAAAACAGCCTACGGTTATGTAAAAGGCTATGCCGGAGACAACAATCTTCATATGCGCGGTGCCGAAATAGATCGGCTCGTACAGGGATGCACAGGTGTAAAACGTACAACTGGACAACACCCTGGCGGTATTATCGTAGTTCCGGATTATATGGATATTTATGATTTTTCACCGATCCAGTTCCCGGCAGATGCCACAGGTTCAGAGTGGAAAACGACTCATTTTGATTTCCACTCCATCCATGACAACCTGTTAAAACTTGATATTCTCGGACACGATGACCCGACTGTTATTCGGATGCTTCAAGACTTAAGCGGAATAGATCCGAAAACAATTCCGACGGATGATCCTGAAGTGATGAAGATCTTCCAGGGAACCGAATCACTCGGTGTGACTGAAGAACAGATTGGCTGTAAAACGGGCACTCTTGGAATTCCTGAATTCGGAACCCGATTTGTCCGGCAGATGCTTGAAGATACAAAGCCGACCACTTTTTCTGAGCTCGTTCAGATTTCAGGCTTGTCTCACGGAACTGATGTATGGCTTGGCAATGCACAGGAGCTCATCCACAATAATATTTGTGAGCTGAGTGAGGTTATCGGCTGCCGTGATGACATTATGGTTTATTTAATCTATCAAGGCCTTGAACCGTCCCTTGCCTTTAAAATCATGGAATTCGTGCGTAAAGGAAAAGGATTAACGCCTGAATGGGAAGAAGAAATGAAAAATAACAATGTCCCAGACTGGTATATTGATTCTTGTAAAAAGATTAAATACATGTTCCCGAAAGCCCACGCCGCGGCATATGTCTTAATGGCAGTCCGCATTGCTTACTTTAAAGTGCATCATGCTCTTTTGTATTATGCGGCTTATTTTACCGTTCGTGCAGATGACTTTGATATTGATACAATGATCAAGGGCTCTACAGCAATCAGAGCGGTAATGGAGGATATAAACGCTAAAGGACTCGATGCTTCACCGAAGGAAAAGAACCTTCTGACTGTTTTAGAATTAGCGCTTGAGATGTGTGAGAGAGGCTATTCATTCCAAAAAGTCGATTTATATCGCTCCAGCGCTACAGAGTTTATTATTGACGGCAACAGTCTTATTCCGCCGTTTAACTCTATTCCAGGGTTAGGGACGAACGCTGCTTTGAACATTGTAAAAGCTCGCGAAGAAGGCGAATTCCTCTCAAAAGAAGATTTGCAAAAGAGAGGGAAAGTATCAAAAACGATTTTAGAGTACTTAGATCGCCACGGCTGTCTGGAATCACTGCCTGATCAAAACCAATTGTCACTGTTCTAATATGGAAAGCAGAATTTCTCAGAAATTCTGCTTCTATGCATACATAAGCGCAAAAAGTGCCATCGTAATATTAGAGTTTCTGTCACTTGCTTAGGTATGAAGGTAAGCGTATATCCATTTGCAATAAAAATATGGTTATGGTATAGTTTTATTGGAAATGCTAACGATTACCGAGGCAAAGAGTGGGGAAACCCGCTCTTTTGTATTGAACAGGAGAATTTTGTCTCGACATGTTCATCGTTTACTTTTTAGCCCCTGCTCTTTTGAAGCAGGGTTTTTATGCAGAGTGACGAGACGAATATGAGATCGACAGCACAAGGAGGAAGAACATGAGCAAAAAAGTGACTGACACCGTTCAAGAAATGGCTCAGCCAATCGTAGACAGCCTTCAGCTGGAACTCGTTGACATTGAATTTGTCAAAGAGGGCCAAAGCTGGTTCCTTCGCGTGTTTATTGATTCCGATGACGGTGTGGATATTGAGGAATGTGCCAAAGTAAGCGAAGCTTTAAGCGAAAAGCTTGATGAGGCAGACCCAATCAGCCAAAATTACTTTCTTGAAGTCTCATCTCCAGGAGCTGAGCGTCCGCTAAAGAAAAAAGCCGATTTCGAAAAATCACTAGGAAAAAACGTATACATTAAGACGTATGAGCCTATTGACGGCGTAAAAGTGTTTGAAGGTGAACTGGCTGAATTTGATGGACAAACAGTGACAGTTGAGATCACGATCAAAACAAGAAAGAAACGGATCAATATTCCGTATGAAAAGATAGCTAATGCAAGATTAGCTGTTACATTCTAATGAATACAAATGTTTTAAGGGGGGAGACCGTTAAATGAGCAGTGAATTATTAGATGCTCTCACGATTCTTGAAAAAGAAAAAGGCATCAGTAAAGAAATTATCATCGAAGCAATCGAAGCTGCGTTAATTTCTGCTTATAAGCGGAATTTTAATCAAGCGCAAAATGTACGGGTGGATCTAAACCGTGAAACTGGCTCCATCCGTGTATTTGCAAGAAAAGATGTCGTTGACGAAGTATACGACCAGAGATTAGAGATCTCAATTGAAGAGGCACAGGGCATCCATCCGGAATATATGGTCGGCGATGTCGTCGAAATCGAAGTTACACCTAAGGATTTCGGGCGCATAGCTGCTCAAACAGCGAAGCAGGTCGTCACACAGCGTGTGCGCGAAGCTGAGCGCGGCGTGATCTATTCTGAATTTATCGACCGTGAAGAAGACATCATGACAGGGATCGTCCAGCGTCTGGACAATAAATTTATCTACGTGTCTTTAGGCAAAATAGAAGCCTTGCTGCCGGTTAATGAGCAAATGCCGAATGAAAGCTACAAGCCCCATGACCGCATTAAGGTATATATCACAAAAGTAGAAAAAACAACGAAGGGCCCGCAGATTTATGTGTCAAGAACACATCCAGGCCTGTTAAAGCGTTTGTTTGAAATTGAAGTGCCTGAAATTTATGATGGAACTGTCGAGCTAAAATCTGTTGCCAGAGAAGCCGGCGACCGTTCAAAAATTTCTGTTCGCACAGATGATCCTGACGTTGATCCTGTCGGTTCATGCGTAGGGCCTAAAGGCCAGCGTGTGCAAGCAATCGTCAATGAATTAAAAGGTGAAAAAATTGACATTGTCAACTGGTCCAGTGATCCTGTAGAATTTGTCGCGAATGCGCTCAGCCCTTCCAAAGTGCTTGATGTCATCGTTAATGAAGAAGAAAAAGCGACAACTGTTATTGTTCCTGATTACCAGCTGTCTCTGGCAATTGGCAAAAGAGGACAAAACGCACGCTTAGCTGCTAAACTGACAGGCTGGAAGATTGATATTAAGAGCGAAACGGACGCAAGAGAACTTGGAATCTATCCGAGAGAACTTGAAGAAGATGATGAGCCGCTCTTTACGGAGCCTGAAACTGCTGAATCGGATGAATAAGAGGTGACTTTAGGTGAATAAACACAAAAAGATCCCATTACGCAAATGTGTAGTGACTGGTGAAATGAAGCCTAAAAAGGAACTGATCCGAGTTGTACGGTCGAAAGAAGGCGAAATCTCAGTAGACCCGACCGGAAAAAAGAATGGGCGGGGTGCTTATTTAACGCTGGATAAAGAGTGCATCTTAGCAGCAAAAAAGAAAAACACTTTGCAAAATCAATTTCAATCACAAATCGATGACCAGATTTTCGATGAATTGCTGGAACTGGCGGAAAAGGTGAAAAAATAAAATGTCTGGAATGGAATGGTTTCCCTTGCTGGGTCTGGCCAATCGAGCTCGTAAGGTCGTGTCAGGCGAAGACTTGGTAATAAAAGAAATCAGGAATGCGCGTGCAAAGCTTGTCCTGCTTACAGAGGATGCATCATCTAACACAGCAAAAAAAGTAACTGACAAGTGCAATTATTATAAAGTCCCTTATAAAAAAGTCGAGAGTCGCGCGGTTCTTGGACGCTCTATCGGTAAAGAAGCCCGTGTCGTTGTCGCCGTCACTGACCAAGGTTTTGCGAATAAGCTGATCAGCTTGCTCGATTAATATTTTTGGGGGTGAACGAATGGCTAAAATGAGAGTATACGAATATGCAAAAGCGTTAAATGTTTCAAGTAAGGAAATTTTGACCGCACTGAAGAACATGGATTTAGAAGTGAATAATCACATGGCCATGCTTGAAGAAAAGGCCATTAAAAAGCTAGATGCCAAATATAAAAAAGGCGGCGCAGCTGCTAAATCTCAAAAGCCAGCAGAAACGAACAAAAACAAACAGCCACAAGGGGTTAATCAGCAATCAGCTGGAAATCAACCAAATAAAATTCGAGACGGAAAGAAGAATGACGTGCAGAATAATCAATTTAACAAAAACAAGAAGAATAACAACAACAAAAAAAATAAACGCAACAACAACAATAATAAAAACCAACATCAGCAAAAGCCTGTAAAGCCGAAAAAAGAGCTTCCTGAGAAAATTACATTCTCTGGCACTTTAACAGTTGGCGCACTTGCTGAAGAGCTTGGCAAAGAGCCTTCAGAAATCATTAAAAAGCTGATGCTTCTTGGCGTAATGGCAACTATTAACCAAGAGCTTGATAAAGACACAATCGAACTCATTGCATCAGAATATGGTGTTGAAACAGAAGAGGTCATTGTGCTTGAAGAAACAGAGCTGGAAAAATACGAAGAGCCTGATAATGAAGAGGATCTTGAAATTCGTCCTCCTGTCGTGACAATCATGGGCCACGTTGACCATGGGAAAACAACGCTTCTTGACAGCATCCGTAAAACAAAGGTTGTTGAAGGAGAAGCAGGCGGAATCACTCAGCATATCGGCGCTTATCAAATTGAAGAGAACGGCAAGAAAATCACGTTTTTGGATACACCGGGCCACGCCGCATTTACAACAATGCGTGCACGCGGTGCAGAAGTAACTGATATTACGATTCTTGTCGTAGCTGCCGATGACGGTGTCATGCCGCAAACAGTTGAAGCGATTAACCATGCAAAAGCAGCAGAGGTTCCAATCATCGTTGCTGTGAATAAAATAGATAAAGAATCCGCAAACCCTGACCGTGTGATGCAAGAACTGACGGAATACGGACTTGTCCCTGAAGCTTGGGGCGGAGAAACCATTTTTGTGCCGCTTTCCGCTTTAACTGGAAAAGGCATTGATGAGCTCGTGGAAATGATTTTGCTTGTCAGTGAGGTAGAGGAACTGAAAGCGAATCCGAACCGTCAGGCAAAAGGAACGGTTATTGAAGCTGAACTCGATAAAGGCAGAGGGTCAGTCGCGACGTTGCTCGTACAGACTGGAACACTGCATGTCGGTGATCCGATCGTAGTCGGCAATACATTTGGCCGTGTCCGTGCAATGGTCAACGACATTGGCCGCCGTGTGAAAACTGCCGGCCCGTCAACTCCGGTTGAAATTACCGGTTTGAATGATGTCCCTCAAGCGGGAGACCAATTCCTTGTCTTTAAGGATGAAAAAACAGCTCGTTCTGTCGGTGAAGCCCGTGCTTCGAAACAGCTTGAAGAGCAGCGCAGCGATAAAGCGAAGCTCAGTCTTGATGACTTATTCGAGCAAATTAAGCAAGGTGATGTAAAAGACATCAACCTCATCGTAAAAGCTGACGTTCAAGGATCTGCTGAAGCTTTAACGGCTGCACTTCAAAAAATTGAAGTAGAAGGCGTTAAAGTGAAAATCATCCATACAGGCGTTGGTGCGATTACTGAATCAGACATTATCTTGGCATCTGCTTCCAATGCAATTGTTATCGGGTTTAATGTGAGACCGGACGGAAATGCTAAGAGTACGGCTGAAGCTGAAAATGTAGATATTCGACTTCACCGTATCATTTACAAAGTAATCGACGAGATTGAAGCTGCCATGAAAGGTATGCTTGATCCTGAATATGAAGAAAAAGTAATTGGTCAAGTAGAAGTACGCCAAACATTCAAAGTATCTAAAATCGGTACAATTGCCGGCGGATATGTTACTGAAGGAACCATTACGCGCGACAGCGGCCTCCGTTTAATTCGTGACGGCGTCGTCATCTTTGAAGGCGAAGTAGATGTTCTGAAACGCTTTAAAGACGATGTGAAAGAAGTTTCACAAGGCTATGAATGTGGTATTACAATTAAGAAATACAATGACATTCGTGAAGGTGACATCCTAGAAGCGTTTGTCATGCAAGAAATTGAAAGAACGTGATCGGATTTGCGGAGTGTGAATGCATCATTTATGATGCAGGATCGCTAAAAGAAAAGCGTGCCGTTCTGAAGCGGATTTTAACCAGGGTTCAAAACAAGTTCAATGTTTCGATTTCGGAGATTGGCTATCAGGACACCTGGCAAAGAACCAGCTTCGGAATCGCCGCTGTTTCTTCCTCTCGCGTTCAAACAGAAAAAGAACTGCAGCGCGTCCTAGCGTTTATCGATTCTTTTCCTGAAATTGAACGGACGATCACTAGGACAGAGTGGTTTTAACTTAGAGGTGATTGAATTGAGTATGAGAGCAAACCGTGTCGGCGAGCAGATGAAAAAAGAACTCGGTGATATTATCAGCCGCAAGCTGAAAGACCCGAGAATTGGTTTTCTGACAGTAACGGATGTACGTGTATCAGGTGATTTGCAAATTGCAAAGGTGTATATCTCGGTTCTCGGTGACGAGAAAAAACGGGAAGAAGCGCTGAAAGGGCTGGCAAAAGCGAAAGGATTTATCCGATCCGAAATCGGCAGCCGCATCAGACTTCGAAAAACGCCTGAAATTGAATTTGAGTTCGATGAATCAATCGATTACGGAAATCGGATCGAAACACTGATTCACGAATTACATTCAGAGAAACCATCTGAATAAAAAATGAGAGGATAGGCGTATATCGTCTGTCCTCTTTCTTCGTTTAAAAGAAAAAAGCTCAAAAGAAGGAGTGAAAGGCAAATGGTTAACGGAGTTCTCCTTTTACATAAACCTGTTGGCATGACATCGCACGACTGTGTCATGAAGATCCGAAAGCTGTTAAAAACAAAAAAAGTAGGACATACAGGAACGCTCGATCCGGAAGTGTCAGGCGTGCTTCCGATTTGTGTAGGAAGAGCGACAAAAATAGTCGAATACTTAACTGAAAAATCTAAAACGTATGATGCAGAAATAACGCTTGGCTTTTCAACCACAACAGAGGATCAAACCGGAGAAACGGTGGAAACAAAGCCTGTCAATCACGACATTGATAAAGCGGATGTAGAAAAGGTTTTAAACAGTTTAAAGGGGAAACAAGAACAAATTCCGCCCATGTATTCCGCTGTAAAAGTAAACGGCAAAAAATTATACGAATACGCAAGAGCAGGGATTGAAGTAGAACGTCCGAAACGTATGATAACCATTGAAGACATTGCCCTGACGACAGAGATTAAACATCATGGAGAAACCGCAAGCTTCCGGTTTACAGTGACTTGCTCCAAAGGGACCTATGTAAGGACGCTGGCGGTCATGATCGGAGAAAAGCTCGGATATCCGGCTCATATGTCTCATTTAATCCGTACGGCATCCGGAGATTTTTCTCTCGACGAATGCTTTACTTTTGATGAGCTCGAAGCACAGGCCCAATCCGGAACCGTGGAAGAGCATACAGTTCCTATTGAACGTGCGCTCAATCATTTGCCGAAATGGATCATAAGTGATACATTAGCTAAGAAAGTAGAAAATGGGGCTTTGCTTGAGACGCCCGAGCAGTTTTCTGAAATGACAAGTGAAGACCGTATCGCCGTCTTTACTGAATCCGGAACCTGTTTGGCGATCTATTTCCCTCATCCTGCAAAAAAAGGGCTGTTAAAGCCGGCAAAAGTATTGATGCAAAAAAGCGAACAATAGAAAAAAGGTGACCGTTCTGTGAAGACGATACATATTACACATCCTCATCATTTAATAAAAGAGGAGCAGGCAAAATCAGTGATGGCGTTAGGATATTTTGACGGCGTTCATCTCGGGCATCAAAAGGTAATCTGCACAGCGAAGCAAATAGCCGAAGAAAAAGGTCTGACATTGGCTGTGATGACCTTTCATCCCCATCCTTCTCACGTGTTGGGCAGAGATAAGGAACCTAAGGATCTGATTACGCCTCTTGAAGACAAAATAAATCAAATTGAACAATTAGGTACAGAAGTTCTGTATGTCGTTAAATTTAATGAAGTGTTTGCTTCTCTTTCTCCTAAGCAGTTTATAGACCAGTATATTATCGGCCTTAATGTGCAGCACGCAGTGGCAGGCTTTGACTTTACGTACGGCAAATACGGCAAGGGAACAATGAAGACCATGCCGGATGATTTAGACGGAAAAGCTGGGTGCACAATGGTAGAAAAATTAACGGAGCAGGATAAAAAAATCAGTTCTTCGTATATCCGTACCGCGCTTCAAAACGGAGATGTTGAATTGGCGAATGTCTTGCTTGGACAACCTTATTTTATTAAAGGAATTGTCATTCATGGTGATAAAAGAGGGCGGACCATCGGGTTTCCGACAGCGAATGTCGGTTTAAATAACAGCTATATCGTCCCGCCCACAGGTGTATATGCCGTAAAAGCGGAAGTGAACGGCGAAGTTTACAATGGCGTTTGCAATATTGGCTATAAGCCAACGTTTTATGAAAAGCGCCCTGAGCAGCCTTCCATCGAGGTCAATCTGTTTGATTTCGATCAAGAGGTATATGGAGCCGCTATAAAAATCGAATGGTACAAACGGATTCGGAGCGAGCGGAAATTCAATGGCATCAAAGAATTAACAGAGCAAATTGAGAAAGATAAGCAGGAAGCCATCCGTTATTTCAGCAATTTACGGAAATAACTTGCAACGCACGCAAATTTTATTCTAAAATATTTGCATATAGGCACGATTTTTAGTATGATAGTTTTCGTAGTCTTAAAACCATTGCTTGGCAATCCGAAGTCACCGACGGTTGCTAGGTAACTGGGGCTAAATATGATTTGGAGGTGAAACAGGATGGCAATTACTCAAGAGCGTAAAAACCAACTCATCAATGAGTTCAAAACACACGAATCTGATACTGGATCTCCAGAAGTTCAGATCGCTATCCTAACTGACTCAATTAACAACTTGAACGAGCATTTACGTACTCACAAGAAAGACCACCACTCACGTCGCGGTCTTCTTAAAATGGTAGGTAAGCGTCGTAATCTTCTTACGTATCTGCGTAATAAAGACGTAACTCGTTACCGTGAGTTAATTAACAAACTAGGCTTACGTCGATAATCGTAAAAAGCGGGAGGATTCCCGCTTTTTTATCGTATTAAAGCGAAATTTCTTATAACAAATCATTGAAATCCTTTTACATACTACTTTGACATTGATATGTTCAATTCATTTCGTTCATAATAGGAGTAATTGATTATTTCACACAACGAAGAGAGGAGTTCGTAATTGTATGGGACAAGAAAAACATGTCTTTACCATAGATTGGGCCGGAAGAACGCTTACTGTTGAAACCGGCCAGCTTGCCAAACAGGCAAATGGTGCTGTGATGATCCGCTACGGTGATACAGCAGTACTTAGTACAGCAACCGCTTCAAAAGAACCTAAACCGCTTGATTTCTTCCCTCTTACTGTAAACTATGAAGAAAGATTATATGCGGTAGGGAAAATTCCGGGCGGATTTATTAAAAGAGAAGGACGTCCAAGTGAAAAAGCGGTTCTTGCCAGCCGTTTAATTGACCGTCCGATCCGTCCTTTGTTTGCCGATGGATTCCGTAATGAAGTTCAAGTCATCAGCATTGTCATGAGTGTTGACCAAAACTGCTCTTCAGAAATGGCTGCCATGTTCGGTTCATCTCTTGCACTTTCTGTATCGGATATTCCGTTTGAAGGACCGATTGCAGGGGTTACTGTCGGACGCATTGATGATCAATTTATCATTAACCCGACAGTCGATCAGCTTGAAAAAAGCGACATCAATCTTGTCGTTGCCGGCACGAAAGATGCGATTAACATGGTAGAAGCGGGAGCGGACGAAGTTCCTGAGGAAATCATGCTTGAGGCCATTATGTTCGGCCATGAAGAGATTAAACGCCTGATTGCATTCCAAGAAGAAATTGTTGCAGCAGTCGGCAAAGAGAAATCTGAAATTAAGCTCTTTGAAATTGATGAAGAGCTTAATGAAAAAGTAAAAGCTTTGGCAGAAGAGGATCTGCTGAAAGCCATCCAAGTTCATGAAAAGCATGCCCGTGAAGATGCTATTAACGAAGTGAAGAACGCAGTTGTGGCAAAATTCGAGGATGAAGAACATGATGAAGACACAATCAAGCAAGTGAAGCAGATTTTATCCAAGCTGGTGAAAAATGAAGTTCGCCGCCTGATTACTGAAGAGAAAGTAAGACCGGACGGCCGCGGTGTCGATCAAATCCGCCCGCTCTCTTCAGAGGTTGGCCTCTTGCCAAGAACGCACGGTTCAGGTCTATTTACAAGGGGACAAACTCAGGCCCTCAGCGTATGTACGCTAGGTGCTCTGGGAGATGTGCAAATCCTTGACGGCTTAGGTGTCGAAGAGTCGAAACGGTTTATGCATCATTACAACTTCCCGCAATTCAGCGTTGGGGAAACAGGACCGATGCGCGGACCGGGACGTCGTGAAATCGGACACGGAGCACTGGGTGAGCGTGCGCTTGAGCCAGTTATTCCGTCTGAAAAAGACTTCCCTTATACTGTCCGTCTTGTTTCAGAAGTGCTTGAATCAAACGGTTCTACATCTCAAGCAAGCATTTGCGCAAGCACACTTGCAATGATGGATGCTGGTGTACCGATTAAAGCGCCAGTTGCTGGTATTGCGATGGGTCTTGTCAAATCAGGCGAACATTACACTGTCTTGACTGACATCCAAGGCATGGAAGACGCGCTCGGAGATATGGACTTTAAAGTAGCAGGAACCGAAAAAGGCGTAACGGCCCTGCAAATGGACATTAAAATTGAAGGCCTTTCCAGAGAGATTCTTGAAGAAGCGCTTCAGCAGGCGAAAAAGGGCAGAATGGAAATCCTCAACAGCATGCTTGCAACATTAAGCGAATCAAGAAAAGAGCTTTCTCGATATGCGCCTAAGATCTTAACAATGACCATTAATCCTGATAAAATCCGCGATGTCATCGGACCAAGCGGAAAACAAATCAATAAGATCATCGAAGAAACCGGTGTTAAAATTGATATTGAGCAGGACGGCACAATCTTTATTTCCTCTACAGATGAAAGCGGCAACCAAAAAGCGAAAAAAATCATCGAAGACCTTGTTAGAGAGGTTGAAGTCGGCCAACTTTACCTAGGTAAAGTGAAACGGATTGAAAAATTCGGTGCTTTCGTTGAAATTTTCAGCGGAAAAGACGGTTTGGTGCACATTTCAGAGCTTGCGCTTGAACGCGTAGGGAAAGTTGAAGATGTTGTAAAAATCGGAGACGAGATTCTTGTCAAAGTCACTGAAATTGATAAACAAGGACGAGTGAATTTATCCCGCAAAGCGGTGCTCCGTGAAGAGAAAGAAAAAGAAGAACAACAATCTTAAATGAAAACATAAAAGGAGCCTGGGAGACCCGGCTTCTTTATTTTGAAGCTTTTCAAAAGCAGGCGGGTTCTACCTTGTCCTTCTCCTTCATAATGTGAGGTGAGGGGGGACAGAACATGTACAAAAAATTTGTACCGTTTGCCGTTTTTTTATTTCTTTTTTTTGTCTCATTTGAGATGATGGAAAATCCGCATGCACTTGATTATATAGGGGCAATGAAAAAAGATACGGTGACTGTCACGGCGTCAAAAGACCCGTTATATGAAGAATTGCTTCAAAAAGCGCCGGAGTACGAAGTTAAGCCCCAGAATGCAAGAATTGATAAAGTGTGGAAAAGCATTCCAGGCTACAATGGATTAAAGGTCAATATTGAACAATCATATAAAAAAATGAAAAAGCATGGTGAGTTTCGGGAAAAAGATTTGGTGTACAGTCAAGTAAAACCAAGTGTTCATCTTGAGTCACTTCAGCCTGAGCCTATTTATAAAGGAAATCCTGACAAACCGATGGTGGCTTTTTTAATCAATGTGGCATGGGGAAATGAGTATTTGGAAAAAATGCTCCCTATTCTGCAAAAGCACCAGGTTAAAGCTACGTTCTTTTTAGAAGGCAATTGGGTGAGAAACAATGAAAAGCTCGCTAAGAAGATTGCAAAAGACGGACATGAAATCGGAAATCATTCATACAATCATCCGGATATGAGCAAACTGACTACAGGAAGAATTTCCGAGCAGCTCGACAAGACTAATGAACAAATAGAACAAACGATCGGCGTTAAGCCAAAGTGGTTCGCTCCGCCAAGCGGAAGTTTCAGAAAAGCGGTTATCGACATTGCAGCAGAGAAACAGATGGGAACAGTCATGTGGACAGTTGATACAATCGATTGGCAAAAGCCGGCTCCGTCTGTACTTCAGACGAGAGTGTTAAGCAAGATACATAATGGTGCCATGATTTTAATGCATCCGACTGACCCTACGGCGGAAAGTCTTGAAGCGCTGATTACACAGATAAAAGACAAAGGATATGCGCTTGGAACAGTCACTGAACTAATGGATGAAACAAGACTATTGAAGTAACAGATGAAGGCAGCTTGTCTTTGAATAGGAGGAACAAATTTGATTAAACGATATACGTGTCAAAATGGTGTAAGAATTGTGCTGGAAAATAACCCGACAGTCCGTTCTGTTGCGATCGGCGTATGGATCGGCACAGGTTCGAGACATGAAACGCCGGAGATAAACGGAATTTCTCACTTTTTAGAGCACATGTTCTTTAAAGGGACGAGCACAAAATCTGCACGCGAGATAGCAGAATCTTTTGATCGTATTGGCGGCCAGGTCAATGCGTTTACTTCAAAGGAATATACCTGCTACTATGCAAAGGTGCTTGACGAGCATGCGAATTACGCGCTGGACGTATTAGCAGATATGTTCTTTCATTCAACGTTTGATGAAAACGAGCTGAAAAAAGAGAAAAATGTAGTATATGAAGAAATTAAAATGTATGAAGATGCGCCGGACGACATTGTACATGATTTATTGAGCAAAGCCACTTACGGCAATCATTCTTTAGGCTACCCAATTCTAGGCACGGAAGAAACGCTTGCTTCCTTTAACGGTGACTCTCTCAGACAATACATGCATGATTATTATACGCCGGACCGAGTGGTGATTTCGATAGCGGGCAATATATCTGACAGTTTTATCAAAGATGTAGAAAAATGGTTCGGGTCATACGAGGCGAAAGGCAAAGCGACAGGCCTTGAGAAGCCTGAGTTCCACACGGAAAAACTGACGAGAAAAAAAGAAACAGAGCAGGCTCATTTGTGCCTTGGATTTAAAGGCTTAGAGGTTGGCCATGAACGTATTTATGATTTAATCGTCCTCAACAATGTGCTCGGAGGCAGCATGAGCAGCCGGCTGTTCCAAGATGTGCGTGAAGATAAAGGACTTGCTTATTCTGTTTACAGCTATCACAGCTCATATGAGGACAGCGGAATGCTCACTATTTACGGTGGAACGGGTGCAAATCAGCTTCAGCAGCTGTCGGAAACAATTCAAGAAACCCTTGCCACATTAAAACGTGACGGCATTACCTCAAAAGAACTGGAAAACAGCAAAGAGCAAATGAAGGGAAGCTTAATGCTGAGCTTAGAAAGCACAAACAGCAAAATGAGCCGAAACGGAAAAAATGAACTGCTGCTCGGCAAACATAAAACATTAGATGAAATCATCAATGAATTAAACGCCGTGAACTTAGAGCGTGTTAACGGCCTTGCCAGACAATTGTTTACCGAAGACTATGCATTAGCACTTATCAGCCCTTCCGGCAATATGCCGTCTTAAAAAGGAAAGCCTGCTCCATAATGGAGCAGGCATTTTTTAATCCCTTTCATCATACATAGTACAAGGGGGTGACAGACATGCGGCTCAGTGAATTATCAGGAAAGGAAATTGTAGACATCAAAAGAGCTGAACGGCTCGGAGTGCTCGGCCAGACCGATTTGGAAATCAATGAACAGGATGGACAGATTACAGCACTCCTCATTCCCACAGTTAAGTGGTTTGGTTTGAGAAAGCAAGGTCATGACATTCGTGTCCCATGGCACCATATTCAAAAGATCGGTTCAGATATGATTATATTAGATGTACCTGAGGAAATGCCTCCTCGACAAGAGTAAATAGCCCAATTGACTGTGAAGCGGGCTCTAAAGAAAACATCTGAAACATCGGCTGCCGGAGCCGATGTTTTTTTATATGGAAAAAGCGCATCTTTTATATTCACCAGTATTTTCTTTTGATCATAAGATGAAGGGGAGCTTAACAACTAGAGATCCAGTATATACAAAGAAGGTGAACGTTTAGAATGTTAACCGGATTGAAAATTGCAGTTATCGGCGGTGACGCAAGACAGCTCGAAATTATAAGAAAGCTCACTGAACAGCAGGCTGACATCTATCTTGTCGGTTTTGACCAATTGGATCACGGTTTTACCGGGGCAGTAAAATGCAATATTGATGAAATTCCTTTTCAGCAAATAGACAGCATCATTCTTCCAGTATCCGCGACAACAGGAGAAGGTGTCGTATCGACTGTATTTTCTAATGAAGAAGTTGTGTTAAAACAGGACCATCTCGACAGAACGCCTGCACATTGTGTCATTTTCTCAGGAATTTCTAACGCCTATTTAGAAAACATTGCAGCTCAGGCAAAAAGAAAACTTGTTAAACTGTTTGAGCGGGATGACATTGCGATATACAACTCTATTCCGACAGTAGAAGGAACGATCATGCTGGCTATTCAGCACACGGATTATACGATACACGGATCACAGGTGGCCGTTCTCGGTCTGGGGCGCACCGGGATGACGATTGCCCGTACATTTGCCGCGCTCGGGGCGAATGTAAAAGTGGGGGCAAGAAGTTCAGCGCATCTGGCACGTATCACTGAAATGGGGCTCGTTCCTTTTCATACCGATGAGCTGAAAGAGCATGTAAAAGATATAGATATTTGCATTAATACCATACCGAGTATGATTTTAAATCAAACGGTACTTTCTAGCATGACACCAAAAACCTTAATATTGGATCTGGCCTCACGTCCCGGGGGAACGGATTTTAAATATGCCGAGAAACAAGGGATTAAAGCACTTCTTGCTCCCGGGCTTCCAGGGATTGTCGCTCCTAAAACAGCTGGGCAAATCCTTGCAAACGTCTTGAGCAAGCTTTTGGCTGAAATACAAGCTGAGGAGGGGAAATAAGGATGTCTTCATTAAAAGGAAAAAGAATCGGGTTTGGGCTGACCGGGTCGCATTGCACATATGAAGCGGTTTTCCCGCAAATTGAGGCGTTGGTCAACGAAGGAGCTGAAGTCCGTCCGGTTGTCACATTTAATGTAAAATCTACAAATACCCGATTTGGAGAGGGCGCAGAATGGGTTAAAAAAATTGAAGACCTGACTGGATATGAGGCCATTGATTCGATTGTAAAGGCAGAACCTCTTGGGCCGAAGCTGCCCCTTGACTGCATGGTCATTGCGCCTTTAACAGGCAATTCAATGAGCAAGCTTGCAAATGCCATGACGGACAGTCCGGTGCTGATGGCGGCAAAAGCGACAATCCGGAACAATCGGCCTGTTGTTCTGGGTATCTCGACAAATGATGCTCTCGGTTTAAACGGAACAAATTTAATGAGGCTCATGTCAACAAAAAATATCTTTTTTATTCCATTCGGGCAAGACGATCCATTAAAAAAACCGAATTCAATGGTAGCCAAAATGGATCTGCTTCCGCAAACGATTGAAAAGGCACTCATGCACCAGCAGCTTCAGCCGATTCTAGTTGAGAATTATCAGGGAAATGACTAAATTTACAGAAAATCTTTCCCAAACTAAAAAATTCGGTCATCACCCGCATATTCTATGGTAAAATAAAACGTAAAATCATAGTCAAATCAATTCAATGAAGCTGATTGGCGGAAGGAGTTTTACAGATGGGAAGAGGTTTACACGTAGCTGTTGTCGGAGCGACAGGGGCTGTGGGACAACAAATGCTTAAAACACTTGAAGACAGAAACTTTGAAATGGACACACTTACATTGCTATCTTCAAAACGCTCTGCGGGGACAAAAGTCACGTTTAAAGGCCAAGAGCTGACTGTTCAGGAAGCTTCTCCTGAGAGCTTTGAAGGGGTAAATATTGCTTTGTTCAGCGCCGGCGGAAGCGTATCACAAGCATTGGCACCAGAAGCTGTAAAACGCGGCGCTATTGTTATAGATAATACGAGCGCGTTCCGCATGGATGAAAATACACCGCTTGTTGTGCCAGAAGTGAATGAGGCAGACTTGCATGAACACAACGGCATTATTGCCAATCCAAACTGCTCTACTATCCAAATGGTTGCGGCACTTGAACCGATCCGCAAAGCATATGGCTTAAACAAGGTCATCGTATCAACTTACCAGGCAGTATCAGGAGCGGGTAATGAAGCTGTAAAAGAGCTTTACAGCCAAACACAGGCGATTTTAAATAAAGAAGAAATAGAGCCTGAGATCATGCCTGTAAAAGGTGACAAAAAACACTATCAAATCGCCTTCAACGCGATTCCGCAAATCGATAAATTCCAAGATAACGGCTATACGTTTGAGGAAATGAAAATGATAAATGAAACGAAAAAAATCATGCACATGCCTGACCTTCAAGTAGCGGCTACATGTGTGAGACTGCCAATCCAAACTGGGCACTCAGAGTCCGTCTATATCGAAATAGACCGTGATGACGCTACCGTTGAAGATATTAAAAATCTATTGAAAGAAGCTCCGGGCGTGACACTTCAGGATGATCCAAGCCAGCAGCTTTATCCGATGCCTGCTGATGCTGTCGGCAAAAACGATGTGTTTGTGGGCCGCATCCGCAAAGACTTGGACAGAGCAAACGGTTTTCATTTATGGGTTGTTTCTGATAACCTATTAAAAGGCGCAGCATGGAACTCTGTTCAAATTGCAGAAAGCCTGAAAAAACTAAACCTCGTATAAAAGAGAGAATTTTTTAAAGACGAATAGAAGAGAGTAAGGCGCTATCAGCCTGCTCTCTTCTGTTACGTCCGAATAATTTGGAGTGAAAACAGTGAAGATAATTGTTCAAAAGTTCGGCGGAACATCAGTAAAAGATGATAAAGGCCGCAAACTGGCTTTAGGGCATATTAAAGAAGCAATCAGTGAAGGATATAAGGTTGTCGTTGTCGTTTCAGCGATGGGCCGAAAAGGGGACCCGTATGCAACAGATTCTTTGCTCGGGCTGCTTTACGGCGATCAGTCAGCGATTTCTCCTAGGGAACAGGATTTGCTTTTATCTTGCGGAGAGACTATTTCCTCTGTCGTCTTTACAAGCATGCTGCTTGATAACGGTGTGAAAGCAGCTGCGCTGACAGGGGCTCAGGCGGGCTTTTTAACGAATGATCAGCATACCAATGCGAAAATCATTGAAATGAAACCGGAGCGTTTATTCAGTGTGCTCGCCAATCATGATGCGGTAGTCGTCGCAGGCTTCCAGGGCGCAACTGAAAAGGGTGATACAACTACAATCGGCAGAGGGGGCAGCGATACGTCTGCAGCCGCACTCGGAGCAGCTGTTGATGCGGAATACATCGATATTTTCACCGATGTAGAAGGTGTGATGACTGCTGACCCAAGAGTGGTGGAAAATGCAAAACCGCTTCCTGTTGTGACGTATACGGAAATCTGCAACCTGGCGTATCAGGGGGCCAAGGTCATTCATCCGCGTGCGGTGGAAATCGCAATGCAGGCCAAGGTTCCGATCCGCGTCCGTTCGACTTATTCGAATGATAAAGGTACATTGGTGACATCACATCACTCTTCCAAGGTCGGCAGTGATGTTTTTGAAAGGCTGATTACGGGAATCGCACATGTCAAAGATGTCACGCAGTTCAAAGTGCCTGCGAAAATCGGCCAGTATAATGTTCAGACTGAAGTGTTCAAGGCTATGGCAAACGCTGGAATCAGTGTCGATTTCTTTAACATTACACCTAGTGAAATCGTCTATACAGTAGCCGGAAATAAAACAGAAACAGCTCAGCGTATTTTAATGGATATGGGCTATGATCCAATGGTGACGAGAAATTGCGCGAAGGTATCGGCGGTCGGCGCGGGCATTATGGGTGTTCCCGGTGTTACGTCCAAAATTGTATCGGCTCTTTCAGAAAAAGAAATTCCGATCCTTCAGTCGGCTGACAGCCATACGACGATATGGGTGCTCGTCCATGAAGCGGATATGGTTCCTGCTGTAAACGCTTTGCATGAAGTGTTTGAACTTTCGAAGTAAATGTGATTGAATCATGATGAGGTGAATAAAATGAATTTCGGAAATGTGTCTACAGCGATGATTACACCCTTTGACAATAAAGGGAACGTAGACTTTCAAAAACTGTCTACACTGATTGATTACTTGTTGAAAAACGGAACGGATTCTTTAGTAGTAGCGGGAACAACTGGAGAATCTCCGACCCTTTCAACTGAAGAAAAAATTGCGCTTTTTGAATATACGGTAAAAGAAGTAAACGGACGGGTGCCCGTTATCGCTGGTACTGGAAGCAACAACACGAAAGATTCCATTAAGCTGACAAAAAAAGCTGAGGAAGCGGGCGTGGACGCTGTTATGCTTGTTACCCCGTATTACAATAAACCTTCTCAAGAAGGAATGTACCAGCATTTTAAAGCAATTGCGGCAGAGACATCTCTTCCGGTTATGCTCTATAATGTTCCTGGCCGTACGGTTGCTTCTCTTGCTCCTGAAACGACGATCCGTTTGGCGGCGGACATTCCGAATGTGGTTGCGATTAAAGAAGCGAGTGGAGACCTAGAAGCGATTACAAAAATTATTGCTGAAACACCGGAAGACTTCTATGTCTATTCAGGGGATGACGCTCTGACGCTTCCTATTCTTTCAGTTGGAGGAAGAGGAGTTGTATCAGTGGCAAGCCATATTGCAGGCTCTGATATGCAGCAAATGATCAAAAATTATACGAATGGGCAAACAGCTAATGCGGCACTGATCCATCAGAAACTGCTGCCGATTATGAAGGAACTGTTTAAAGCGCCTAATCCTGCTCCAGTCAAAACAGCGCTTCAGCTGAGAGGTCTTGATGTCGGTTCTGTGCGTCTGCCTCTAGTCCCGTTAACTGAGGATGAACGTCTGAGCTTAAGCAGCACGATCAGCGAACTGTAAGAAAATTTCATACAGTGAAACAAACGCGGTCATTCTCACATCCAGCTGAGTTTGACCGTTTCTTTTACATATTGGTTTTCCCTAAACCTTCTGCTTTATCTTGTTTTCTAAATTTACTTTCAGTTATAATAGGAACAAGTGATGATGGACGGGTATGAGACTAGGAGGATATAGATTTTGAAAAAGAAAAATACAGAAAACGTTAGAATTATCGCCCTTGGCGGTGTCGGAGAGATTGGGAAGAACCTTTATGTCATTGAAATTGACTCAGACATATTTGTCGTTGATGCCGGCCTTATGCATCCAGAAAACGAAATGCTCGGTATTGATGTAGTGATTCCTGACATATCATATTTGATTGAACGGGCTGACCGCGTCAAGGCAATCTTTTTAACGCACGGGCACGATGAAAATATCGGCGGCGTTTTTTACTTATTAAACAAGCTGTCCGTTCCAGTGTACGGAACAAAACTGACGCTTGCACTGTTAAGAGAGAAATTAAAACAATACGGACATAACCGAAAAACTGATTTAAGAGAAATTCACTCAAAATCTGTCATTACATTTGAATCAACAAAAGTATCGTTCTTTAGAACGATTCACAGCATTCCTGATTCTGTAGGTGTGAGCTTTAAAACATCACTTGGATCTATTGTATGCACGGGAGACTTCAAATTTGACCAAACACCTGCACTTAATCAGACGTGCGACATTGGCGAGATCGCCAAGATCGGCAATAGCGGCGTGCTCGCTCTGCTTTCTGACAGTGCAAATGCGGAACGGCCGGGTTACACCCCTTCGGAAGCGGCTGTCAGCGGAGAAATTTCGGATGCGCTGTATAATTCACAGAACCGGGTGATTATTGCTGTTTTCGCATCCAATATTAACCGGATTCAGCAAGTCATTCATGCAGCGGCTCAAAATGGCAGAAAGATTGCCGTAGCCGGAAAAAATCTTCAATCTGTCCTGCAGCTGGCGAGAAAGTTAGGATACATTGAAGCAGATGATGAATTGTTTATTTCTGTACAGGATGTCAAAAAATATCCGAAGCGCGAAGTGGCCATTATTACAGCCGGAAGCCAAGGTGAACCATTAGCTGCTTTGACAAGAATGGCAAACAAAGCTCACAAACAGCTGAACATTGAAGAAGGGGATACGGTGGTCATTGCGTCAACTCCGATTCCCGGGCAGGAACTCATTTACTCTAAAACAGTAGATCTTCTTGCGAGAGCCGGTGCACAAGTCATCTTTGCCCAAAAGCGTGTTCATGTATCAGGCCACGGCTCACAAGAAGAGTTAAAGCTGATGATCAACCTGCTTAAACCAAAATATTTGATTCCTGTAAACGGCGAATACAGAATGCAAAAAGCTCATTCAAAAATCGCTGAAGAAACCGGCATGAAGCGCAGTGACATCTTCTTAATTGAAAAAGGAGACGTCGTTGAATTCCGCGGCCAAAACGTAAAAATTGGGGATAAAGTTCCTTACGGCAATATTTTAATTGATGGTTTAGGTGTCGGTGATATCGGCAATATCGTATTGAGAGACCGCCGCTTGCTTTCACAGGACGGAATTTTAATCGTTGTCATTACACTTGATAAACAAAAGAAACATCTTGTATCAGGACCAGAAATTATCACTCGCGGCTTTGTTTATGTAAGAGAGTCTGAAGGTCTAATCGTACAGGCTACTGAGCTCGTCCGGTCCATCGTGACAGAAGCGACTGAAACATCAAATGTCGAATGGTCAACGCTGAAGCAGGCAATGCGGGATGCTTTGAACCAATTCCTTTATGAAAAAACGAAACGTAAACCGATGATCATCCCAATTATTATGGAAGTATAATGACTGACTAAAGACCGGAGCTGCTCCGGTCTTTATTTTTTGTCCTTCAAGCCGGGATTGAATGAAGTATCTTTGTTCATAATACAAAGAGAAACTCGGAAAGGATGAAAGCGAGATGGATCATCGTATGGAAAACACAGAAGAAGAGCGTCCTGAAAAAAATGATGCGAAGGACAGCATTATGAATAAAATACAGCAGCTTGGTGAAACGACGCTTCCGCAGCTGCCCCAAGATACAAATATTCATTGTCTGACCATTATCGGACAAATTGAAGGCCATGTTCAGCTTCCTCCGCAAAACAAAACAACAAAATATGAACATGTCATCCCGCAGATTGTGGCAATTGAACAAAATCCCAAAATTGAAGGCTTGCTGATCATATTAAATACTGTCGGAGGAGATGTTGAAGCTGGTCTTGCAATAGCGGAAATGCTTGCATCTTTATCGAAACCGACCGTTTCTATCGTGCTTGGCGGGGGGCATTCCATCGGCGTTCCGATTGCTGTATCCTGTGATTACAGCTATATCGCCGAAACAGCAACGATGACGATTCATCCAGTTAGGCTCACCGGGCTGGTCATCGGGGTGCCGCAAACGTTTGAATACCTGGATAAGATGCAAGAAAGAGTTGTTAAATTTGTGACAAGCCATTCCAATATAACCGAAGAGAAATTTAAAGAGCTAATGTTTTCAAAAGGAAACTTAACACGCGATATCGGAACAAATGTAGTCGGTAAGGATGCAGTTAAATACGGATTGATCGATCACGCAGGCGGTGTCGGACAGGCAATCAATAAACTGAATGAGCTCATCGACGAAGCAAGGAAAGAAGAAGGACGGATGATTCAATGATTCTTTATACCGTGATGCCGCAGGAAATTGTGTTTGCAGAACAGAACCAAGAGACAAGCGCACATGAGCAAATTGAATATAAAGGTGTACCGCTTCTAGTCGAAATGAAAGGGAATGAAGCGGAAGTCATTCAAATCATGAGCACCAATCCAATGCATTTTCTGCATCCGGACATTTCACCCGGACAAAAGCTGAAATTAAACGTATAAGAATCCAACCCTTTTTTAAGGGCAAAATATGCTATAATAGGGGAATCCTACAGAAAAAACGCAGCCTGTAAACGGCTGCTTTCTTCATTATGTATGAACTTACATTTTTTAACGCAGTAAGGTGATGAGTGTGGCAAAGAAAAAACGAAAATCAAGAAAAAAACAGGCGAAACAGCTAAATATAAAATACGAGCTCAACGGATTGCTGTGTATAGCCATTTCAATTATCGCAATCTTGCAGCTGGGGGTAGTCGGGCAAACGTTTATCTATTTGTTCCGCTTTTTTGCTGGAGAGTGGTTTATTTTATGCTTGTTAGGTTTATTGGTGTTAGGAGTCTCACTGTTTTGGAAGAAAAAAACCCCAAGCCTTTTAACGAGACGAAAGGCCGGGTTGTACTGTATCATCGCAAGCATATTGCTGCTTTCTCACGTGCAGCTATTTAAAAATTTGACGCACAAAGGGTCTATTGAGTCTGCAAGCGTGGTGCGCAATACGTGGGAATTGTTTTTAATGGACATGAATGGCAGCTCTGCTTCACCTGATTTAGGCGGAGGGATGATCGGTGCGCTGCTGTTTGCGGCTTCACACTTTTTGTTTGCGTCGACTGGTTCTCAGATCATGGCGATTGTCATGATTTTGATCGGAATGATTTTAGTAACAGGACGCTCGCTACAAGAAACGCTAAAAAAGTGGATGAGCCCGATTGGACGTTTTATAAAAGAACAATGGTTAGCATTTATTGATGATATGAAATCCTTCAAATCAAATATGCAGTCATCGAAAAAAACGAAAGCGCCGAGCAAAAAACAAAAACCGGCCCGCAAAAAACAGCAAATGGAACCGGAGCCTCCTAATGAAGAGGGGGATTATGAAACAGTATCGCCTCTTATTCATTCAGAGCCGATTATCTCAAGCTTTTCTGATCGTAATGAAGAGGAAGAGTCTCCAGTTATAGAAAAGCGCGCCGAACCTGTGTCGAAGCCGCTTCAGGACATCCAACCGGAGACAGGTGATCAGGAAACTGTTTCTGCTCCTCCTATGACCTTTACAGAGCTCGAAAATAAGGATTACGAGATGCCGTCACTGGATTTGCTGGCAGATCCGAAGCATACCGGCCAGCAGGCTGATAAAAAGAATATTTATGAAAATGCCAGAAAGCTTGAACGCACATTCCAAAGCTTTGGCGTAAAGGCGAAAGTCACACAGGTTCATCTCGGACCGGCCGTAACAAAATATGAAGTATATCCTGATGTCGGAGTGAAGGTTAGCAAAATTGTCAATTTAAGCGATGATTTAGCGCTTGCGCTTGCTGCGAAGGATATCAGGATCGAAGCGCCTATACCAGGCAAATCAGCAATCGGAATTGAAGTTCCAAACGCAGAAGTGGCAATGGTTTCGCTGAAGGAAGTGCTGGAGTCTAAATTGAATGACAGACCGGATGCGAAGCTGTTAATTGGACTCGGCCGCAATATTTCAGGTGAAGCTGTATTGGCTGAGTTAAACAAGATGCCCCACCTTTTGGTCGCAGGCGCAACCGGTAGCGGGAAAAGTGTCTGTGTCAACGGCATTATTACAAGTATTTTAATGCGCGCGAAACCGCATGAAGTGAAAATGATGATGATCGATCCTAAAATGGTAGAGCTAAATGTCTACAACGGGATTCCGCATTTGCTTGCTCCGGTTGTAACCGATCCGAAAAAAGCGTCGCAGGCTTTGAAAAAGGTTGTCAATGAAATGGAGCGACGGTACGAATTATTTTCTCATACGGGTACACGAAATATTGAAGGATACAATGATTATATAAAACGCGCCAACAATGAAGAAGGAGCGAAACAGCCAGAGCTGCCCTATATTGTTGTCATTGTGGACGAGCTTGCCGATCTCATGATGGTCGCTTCATCTGATGTGGAAGATTCGATTACGAGATTGTCCCAAATGGCGCGGGCTGCTGGCATCCATCTTATTATTGCGACACAGCGGCCATCGGTGGATGTTATCACAGGGGTGATCAAAGCGAACATTCCGTCACGAATCGCGTTCAGCGTATCTTCACAGACGGATTCAAGGACCATTCTTGACATGGGTGGCGCTGAGAAGCTTCTTGGCCGCGGCGATATGCTGTTTTTACCTGTAGGGGCTAATAAACCTGTCCGTGTGCAGGGAGCATTTTTGTCGGATGACGAAGTGGAGAAGGTCGTCGACCATGTGATTACGCAGCAGAAAGCGCAATATCAAGAAGAAATGATTCCTGAGGAGACAACGGAAACTCATTCCGAGGTTACTGATGAACTTTATGATGAAGCTGTTGAATTAATCGTCGGCATGCAGACGGCATCTGTTTCAATGCTGCAAAGAAGATTCAGAATCGGCTATACGAGAGCGGCGCGCCTGATTGACGCAATGGAGGAACGCGGTGTTGTCGGACCGTATGAAGGCAGCAAACCTAGGGAAGTATTATTATCAAAAGAGAAATATGATGAGCTCTCTTCTTAATGAAGGGAGTTCCGCTTTCTATAGTTGTCAATAATAACATTATGTAAACTAATCACCTTTCTATTTATTTTTTCGACAAAACATGATATAGTTGTCCCAATTGTTCAATAATTTTTATCGAAAGTGGTTTACGGAGGGGAAACATGTCTACAAAAGCTGATAATCGGCACTTGTATTTGAAAGTAATTGAACGAATTAAAGAGGATATAAAAAATGGGATCTACACTGAGAAGGAAAAGCTGCCTTCTGAATTTGAGCTTTCCAAAAAGCTTGGTGTCAGCAGAGCGACGCTAAGAGAAGCCTTGCGGATACTGGAAGAAGAGCATGTGATTATCAGAAGGCATGGTGTAGGCACTTTTGTCCATTCTAAGCCGTTATTTCTTTCGGGCATTGAACAGCTGAACAGTGTAACCAAGATGATAGAACAGGCGAATATGACCCCTGGCACGATTTTTCTATCATCACAAGTGCTTATGCCGTCTGAAGATGATACGAAGAGATTTCATTTGGCAGAAGGGCAAGAACTTTTTTACCTTGAACGAGTCAGGACAGCTGACGGACAGCCGATTGTGTATTGTATAGACAAAATTCCGATGAATATTTTGCCGAATTCTTTTTCTCATCAGCAAGAATCTATGTTTGACCTGCTTGAGAAAAATTCAGGCTCCGTAATCAGCTATGCAGTAACTGATATAGAACCGATCGGCTATCACGATACCATTTCTCCAGTACTTGAATGCGATCCGGAAACAGCTCTTTTGCTGTTAAAACAAACCCATTACGATCAGCACGATAAACCGGTGCTTTATTCTTTAAATTATTTTAGAGCGGATAAATTCAGATTTCATGTTTTGCGTAAACGATTCTAAAAACGGACGCCTGTATGTGTCTGTTTTTTTATTTGCACTGATTCATGTTTCTTTGTACATACTTTCATTCCGGTTAACGCAATATATAAGGGATGACAAGAAAGTGAATGGGTGAAAATGTTGAGAGAGAAAAATGGAATGAAAAATATTATTGCATTGTCTTCCGTCCCGCTTGTGATGACACTCGGGAACTCCATGCTGATTCCTGTTCTTCCGATGATGGAGAAAAAGCTGTCTGTGACTTCATTTCAAGTGTCTTTAATCATTACTGTATATTCAGTAGTAGCAATTATTTGCATTCCGATTGCCGGATATTTGTCGGATCGTTTCGGGAGAAAAAAAATATTGCTTCCTTGCCTCCTCATTGCAGGATTGGGGGGAGCGGTAGCTGCTTTTGCCTCGACCTATATGAAAAATCCTTATGCGATGATCTTGGCGGGGCGGGTTCTTCAAGGCATTGGTTCTGCAGGTGCCGCTCCGATCGTCATGCCGTTTATCGGCGACCTGTTTAAAGGAGACGATGAAAAGGTCAGCGCCGGTCTTGGCGATATTGAAACCGCCAACACGTCAGGGAAGGTACTGAGTCCCATACTTGGAGCCTTACTGGCTTCTTGGTATTGGTTTGTACCGTTTTGGTTTATTCCGTTTTTCTGTTTGATCAGCTTTTTGCTCGTATTGTTTTTGGTGGCCAAGCCTGAAGAAGATGAAGATGCGCCTGCTGTTTCTGAGTTTATTAAGAGTGTGAAGAAAATTTTTAAACAGGATGGTCGCTGGCTTTATACGGTCTTCATTATCGGGTGTGTCATTATGTTTTTGTTATTTGGCGTATTATTTTATTTATCAGATACGCTGGAGAACAAGTATGCTATTGACGGAGTAGCTAAAGGCGGATTACTGGCAATCCCACTTTTGTTTTTGTCAACCAGTTCTTTTATAGCTGGCAAAAAGATCGGTAAAGATAAAGGCCGAATGAAATTTTGCGTTGTTACAGGAATGATTCTGTTAACCCTTTCGTTTATTGCCTTGTGGTGGAACCACAGTTTTTATTTTTTATTTGTCTTTTTAAGCTTTGGCGGGATTGGGATTGGAATGGCTCTTCCTGCTTTAGATGCATTGATAACCGAAGGGATTGAAAGTGAACAATGCGGAACCATTTCCTCCTTCTACAATAGCATGCGCTTTATAGGAGTAGCTCTCGGTCCACCTGTTTTTGCTGCATTAATGTCTAATGCAAACTGGATTATTTTCATACTCTCGGCGTTTTGCAGCATCGTTTCTTTATTTTTAGTGCTCTTTACTGTAGATGCTAAAAAAAGTGAAGAAGAAGAAAAAAACTTAGGGACGGTCTAGCCAGCCGTCTTTTTTTGCGCTTTCTTGCACAGTTTACAACTGTACCTATACAGCATGCGGAGGTTATTGTTTCCTTATAAATCCTACAGTTGCTATAATTACATGAAAGAGTGTTTCTGCGAATGCTGAAAATTGGTCATAATACATACTAATTAAGAAATGAACGAAGGAGGTTCCATATGTCATATGTTAATGAACTCAAATCAAAGCACGGCGGTTTAACCGCACACATTGTAGAAACAGAAAAATTCAAAACCGTCTCGCTTATTTTTAAGATGCTTGCGCCGCTGACAAAGGATCAAGTCACCAAAAGAGCGCTGCTTCCGCATGTGCTTCTTCGCGGAACGAAAAGCCATCCGAAAACCGCAGAATTGCGTTCATACCTGGATGAGCTGTACGGCACGTCAGTATCGGCTGATCTTACGAAAAAAGGAGAGCGGCACGTCATTACGTTCAGGCTTGAAATCCCAAATGAAAAATATTTAAAAGACCAAACGCCGCTACTTGAGAAAGGGCTCCAGCTTCTTGCAGAAATCGTCTTTTCACCTGCTTTGGAGGGAGACGCTTTTCAGTCACAATATGTGGCTCAAGAAAAACGGACGCTTAAGCAAAGAATCCAAGCCGTCTATGATGATAAAATGCGCTATTCGAATTTAAGGCTGATACAGGAAATGTGCAAAAATGAGCCTTACGCGCTTCATGTCAATGGTGAAATCGACGATGTCGATGACATTACGGCAGAGCAATTATACGAAACATACCAAAGCGCTATCCAAAAAGACCAGCTTGATTTATATGTAGTTGGCGATGTGGACAGTAACCAGGTACATTCGGCAATTGATAAGTATTTCAAAACAGAAGAGCGCACTCTTGGCACGATTGAAAACAATCACCCTGATGAAAAAGTTCAGCCAAAAGAAGTAATTGATGAAGAGGATGTCAAGCAAGGAAAACTGAATATCGGCTACCGCACCAGCATCACTTATACAGATCAGGATTATCCTGCTTTACAAGTGTTTAACGGATTGTTCGGCGGATTCTCTCATTCTAAACTTTTCATTAATGTTCGGGAAAAAGCCAGTCTTGCTTACTACGCGGCTTCGCGTATAGAAAGTTTTAAAGGCTTGTTAATGGTGATGTCAGGCATTGAAGTGAAAAATTATGAACAGGCGGTTTCGATTATTGCTGAGCAATTCCAGGCAATGAAAAATGGCGATTTCAGTGAGCAGGATATAGCACAGACAAAGGCCGTCATTCGAAATCAAGTGCTGGAAACGATTGATACAGCATACGGTTTATCTGAATTTTTATATCAGCAGGCTGCTGCTCAAGTCAAGATTCCTATCGAAGACTTTCTTGCCAATATTGAGAATGTCACAAAAGAGGATATCATTAAAGCCGGCGAAAAGATTCAGCTTGATACGACTTATTTCTTAAAAGGGACGGAGGGTGCATCTTGATCAAACCAATCGAATATGAACAGCTTCAGGAGACGCTGTATCATGAAAAAATGTCCAACGGCCTTGATGTTTACGTTTTGCCGAAAAAAGGCTTCAACAAGACATATGCGGTCTTTACAACAAAGTACGGCTCGATAGATAACCGGTTTGTCCCTTTAGGTAAAAACGAGATGGTTCACGTGCCGGACGGGATTGCTCACTTTCTTGAGCACAAGCTGTTTGAGAAAGCGGACGGAGACGTTTTTCAAGATTTCAGCAAACAGGGGGCTTCTGCCAATGCGTTTACGTCATTTACAAGAACGGCTTACCTTTTCTCAAGCACATCAAATGTTGACCGCAATTTAGAGACGCTTATCGATTTCGTACAGGACCCATATTTTACTGAAAAAACGGTTGAAAAGGAAAAAGGGATTATCGGGCAGGAGATTAATATGTACGACGATAACCCTGATTGGAGGCTTTACTTCGGGGTCATTGAAAACATGTACAAAGAGCATCCTGTCAGAATTGACATAGCGGGAACAGTGGAAAGCATTTCACATATTACAAAAGACCTTCTTTATGAATGCTATGAAACGTTTTATCACCCGAGTAACATGCTCCTTTTCATTGTCGGACCTGTAGATCCTGAAGCGATTATTTCTCAGGTAAGAGAAAACCAGGGGAAAAAGCCGTATACTGATCAGCCGGAGATCAAACGGGAAGAAGTGAAAGAGCAAGAAGCGGTTTTCCGAAAAGAAAAAGAGATCAAAATGAACGTGCAGGGACCGAAATGCCTTGTTGGGCTGAAATCCAAAAATCCGTTTAAATTAGGCAAAGAGCTCTTAAAGCATGAACTTTCAATGAACTTATTGCTTGAAGCTCTTTTTGGCAAAAGCTCTGCCCAGTATGAATCACTTTATGAAAAAGGATATATTGACGAAACGTTTAGCTTTGATTTTACTGCTGAATATGGGTTTGGTTTTGCGGCGATCGGCGGAGATACGCCTGAGCCTGATCAATTGGCTGAAGACATTTCAAGCATGCTTTTGCGCGCCGGTGAACTGATTACTGCTGAAAAGATTGAACTTGCCAGAAAGAAAAAGATTGGTACATTCTTAAAAGCGCTGAATTCCCCTGAATACATCGCCAATCAATTTACCCGTTATGCGTTCTTGGATATGAGCCTGTTTGACGTTGTAACGGTACTCGAGCAGATTACCCTTGAGGATGTCCAGAACGTAATACAAGAGGAAATCGCTGCAGACAGGCTGACTGTCTGCAAGGTTGTTCCTAAATCATAAATAAAACATCCCTCCAGTGTGAGGGGTGTTTTTCTGCGGAAAGAAGGAAAGAGGATGAACAAAACAGCACTAATCACCGGAGCAAGCGGCGGCATTGGCAAAAGCATCAGCGAAACCCTTGCGGCTAAGGGATACAATCTGCTGCTGCATTACAATACAAATCAATACGCGGCAGCGGAGCTTGCTGAAAAACTAAGTCAGATGTTTGGCGTAAATGCGGAGATATTACAAGCTGATCTGTCTGCGCAAGATGGAGCAGATAAGCTGACAAGTTCAATTGTTCAGCCGATTGATGCGATTGTTTTAAACAGCGGACGAAGCCATTTTGGGCTGATTACGGATGTAGATAACGCAACGGTTCAGGAAATGGTTCAGCTTCATGTGGCAAGTCCGTATATGCTGACGAGAAACCTTCTGCCAGGCATGATTCGGAATAAATCGGGAGCGATTGTGGCTGTCAGCTCGATTTGGGGAGAGACTGGAGCATCCTGTGAAGTACTGTACAGCATGGCAAAAGGAGCTCAGCATTCATTTGTAAAAGGATTGGCTAAGGAGCTGGCACCAAGCGGAATCAGGGTAAACGCAGTAGCGCCAGGTGCAGTTGATACAAATATGATGAATCAATTTACCCCGGCTGAAAAAGAAGAGATCGCTGATGAGATTCCGATCGGCCGGCTGGCCCGGCCGCAAGAAATTGCTGATGCAACAGCTTTTCTCCTGTCTGAAAAAGCGTCATATATCACCGGCCAAATTCTGTCGGTGAATGGCGGCTGGCACTGTTGACACGAAAATATTCGGTGTATAGTTTCTTTTGTGAAGGACACAATAATCTTGTAACTTCACATGAAATGGAGGAAACAAGCATGTCAGTATTAGAAAACTGGGATAGCTGGAAAAACTTCCTTGGCGACCGTCTGAACTATGCGCAAGATAAAGGTATGAGCCAGGATACGATTACAGATCTTGCGACAGAAATCGGCAGCTACTTGGCTAATGAAGTGGAATCTAAGAACGAGCAGGAAAAAGTGCTGGCAGATCTTTGGAGTGTAGCATCAAAAGATGAACAGCACGCCATTGCCAATATGATGGTTAAGCTTGTTGAAAATAACAGCACTCACTAGGAAGAGAGGGGATTTTTCCTCTCTTTTTTATGTTTTCCTCATCACAGCAACATTCTTCTTTCTAATTAGAGAAAAATGCTTTATGATAAAGGAAGGTAAAATTTTGCCACAATGAAGGGGGTATATCATTTGGCAAAGCTCGAATGGTATTTTGAATATGAAATTCAAGTGAACCGCCCCGGACTGCTCGGGGATATTTCATCTCTTCTTGGGATGCTTTCTATCAACATCGTAACGATAAACGGCGTCGATCTTTCCAGAAGGGGAATGCTTCTCAGGTGCCGCCATATAGATCAAATTAAACGATTAGAATCAATCTTAAAAACGATGGAAACAATTAAAGTAACGAAGCTTAGAGAACCGAGGCTTCGCGACCGACTTGCCGTACGCCACGGCCGTTATATTCAACGGGATGCCGATGACAAGAAAACGTTCCGCTTTGAACGGGACGAGCTTGGCTTATTAGTCGATTTTATGGCCGAATTGTTCAAAAAAGAAGGCCATAAATTAATCGGAATCAGAGGTATGCCGCGTGTCGGGAAAACGGAATCGATTGTAGCCTCTAGTGTGTGTGCCAGCAAAAGGTGGCTGTTTGTGTCATCAACCTTGCTGAAGCAGACGATAAGAAGCCAGCTGATTGCCGATGAATACAGCACTGAAAATGTCTTTATCGTTGACGGAATTGTGTCAACACGAAGAGGATCGGAACGCCATCTCCAGCTGGTCCGAGAAATCATGCGGCTGCCTGCAACAAAAGTGGTGGAGCATCCGGACATATTCGTTCAAAATACAGAGTATACACTAGATGACTTTGATTATATTATTGAACTGAGAAATGACCCTGATGAGGTTATTACATATGAACATGCCGAGGAACCCCAAATGTTTGATCAATCCGGGTTTTCAAGCTTTGATTTTTAAAATTGGAAGGTGTTTGTTGTGACTGAACTAGGAATCCGGCTCAAAGAAGCCAGAGAGGAAAAAGCAATGTCATTGGATGATCTCCAAGCGGCAACAAAGATTCAAAAAAGGTATTTAACCGCCTTGGAGGAAGGAAACTATGACATTATTCCGGGGAAGTTTTATGTTCGGGCATTCATCAAGCAATATGCAGAAGCCGTTGGGCTTGATGCGGATCAGCTGTTTGAGGAGCATAAAAAAGATATCCCTAATACGTATCATGATGATGTGTCTGAAAAGATCTCCGGCATGAATCTTCAAAAGGAAATGCCAAAGCCAGCATCTAAGGCGCTGGAGCTGCTGCCAACGATACTTGTTATTCTCGGCGTGATTGTCGTGATTGCCATTGTGTACGCGATCATTCAATTTGCCAATCACAAAAACAGTGATGATCACAATGCGGCATCAGAAAAAGCAATTACGCAAAGTGAGAGCAAGTACGAAATCCCTAAAGATTCAACGCTGAAAGAGAATCAAAATAACAGCTCTGAAAAAGAGACAGACACTAAAAAAGAAACGAAAGAAAACGAAGATAAGAAAAAAGAAAATGACAGTGATAAGCTGGAGATTAAAGCTGCTGGCACTGAAGGATCGTTAACGACTTATGAAGTGTCCGGCGCTGATAAAATCGAGCTGGAACTGAAGGCATCAGACAGCTCCTGGATTCGAGTGCGCGATGAAAACAGCAGCTCTTTAAAAGAAGGAACGCTGAAAAAAGACGAAACCTATAAAAAAGACATAACTGATCAGAAACAAGTTGATATCCGCACCGGATATGCACCTAATCTGAAAATAAAAATCAACGGTAAGGTTCTTTCATATGAACTTGATCCGAAAAAAGTGATGGCACAAACCATAAAGATTGTAAATAAAAAGGAAGAAAAGTCATCTTAATTACCAGATGACTTTTCTTCACGTCCGAGTATGAAATTGGAGGGGCTTTATGTTTAACTTACCAAATAAAATCACACTAGCTAGAATCGCATTAATCCCAATCTTCATGATTATCATGCTGGCGCCGTTTGACTGGGGCAGGCTCGAAGTTGGAGACGAATCGATCCCGGTCGCACATTTGGCGGGGGCCATTCTATTTATTATTGCATCTACAACAGACTGGGTGGACGGGTATTATGCCCGAAAATTAAATCTCGTAACAAACTTCGGGAAATTTCTTGATCCGCTTGCGGACAAATTGCTCGTATCCGCAGCGTTAATTATCCTTGTTCAATTTGATCTCGCTCCAGCTTGGATGGTCATTGTGATTATCAGCAGGGAGTTTGCCGTGACAGGTTTAAGGCTTGTCTTAGCCGGAACAGGAGAAATCGTAGCTGCTAACATGCTTGGTAAAATCAAAACCTGGGCACAGATTATTGCGGTATCCGCATTGCTTCTTCATAATCTTCCATTTGAACTTGTGTCATTCCCGTTTGCAGACTTGGCGCTGTGGGTAGCCGTCTTCTTTACTGTCGTCTCAGGTTGGGAATATTTCTCTAAAAACTGGGAAGCGTTAAAAACATCTAACTAAGAAAGAAGGACTTCGTCATGGAATTTCCAAAAAAAGCAGAAATAATTGCAGTCGGTTCAGAGCTGCTGCTTGGCCAAATCGCCAATACAAATGCTCAATTTATCAGCAAACAGCTCGCTGAAATCGGGGTCAACGTATTTTATCATACAGCGGTCGGAGATAACCCGGAGCGGCTGAAGCAGGTCATCCGCATTGCTGAAGAACGCTCTGACTTCATTATTTTTTCAGGAGGGCTTGGACCCACAAAAGATGATCTGACGAAAGAAACGATTGCAAATACGCTGGGACGTCCGCTTGTGTTAAATGATGAGGCATTCCAATCCATTGAGGACTATTTCAAACGAACAAAACGCACGATGTCACCTAATAACCGAAAACAGGCGCTTGTGATCGAAGGCTCTGACGTGCTGGCGAATCACTTTGGAATGGCCCCGGGTATGCTCACAGAGCATGAATCACGCTATTATATGCTTCTTCCTGGACCGCCGAGCGAATTGCGTCCAATGTTTGAAAACGAGGCAAAGCCTCTTCTGCTGAAAAAGATGGGTTCAAATGAAAAAATTGTGTCAACTGTTCTTCGCTTTTTCGGTATCGGTGAATCTCAGCTTGAAGCCGATTTGGAAGATATTATCGATGCACAAACCAATCCGACAATTGCGCCTTTGGCGGCTGATGGAGAGGTGACGCTGCGTCTGACAGCCAAACACGCCGATGAAAAGGAAACAGAGCGTCTGTTAAAAGAAACAGAGGCCGTTATCTTAGAGCGTGTCGGTGAATTTTTCTATGGTTACGATGATACTTCTCTTGTAAAAGAGCTATCTATAGCGTGCAAGGAAAAAGGCATTACAATTTCTGCGGCAGAAAGCTTTACCGGAGGGCTGTTTTCTGAATGGCTGACGGATCATAGCGGTGCCTCAAAATTATTTGCCGGGGGCGTTGTTTGCTATACAAACGACGTGAAGCAGAATGTGCTTGGTGTCAAGAAGGAAACATTAGATCGTTTTGGGGCGGTCAGCAAGGAGTGCGCATCCGAACTGGCTAAGGGTGTTCAAAAACTCACTGGCAGCGATATCGGCATTAGCTTTACTGGTGTAGCAGGACCTGATGCTCAAGAAGGGCATGAGCCTGGGCATGTGTTTATCGGCATTTCCGCAAATGGTAAAGAAGAGGTTCACGAGTTTCACTTTGCGGGCTCCAGAACGGGGATCAGAAAACGAGGCGCTAAATACGGCTGCCATTTAATCTTAAAGCTTTTAGAGCAAAAATAATATTTTCAGCACATTATCCTCCTAAGAAAACATGATTTCTCTGATACATTATGATATTTTGATAGGAATCACGCCAAGAAAAAATCCGAATATGCGTTCGCTTTTTTCTTGGCAAATCCCTTCAAACAGGGTATAGTATATGTAGTGGTAACATAAAGGAGGAAAAAATAGAATGAGTGATCGTCAGGCAGCCTTAGATATGGCTCTTAAACAAATAGAAAAACAGTTCGGCAAAGGTTCCATTATGAAACTGGGAGAAAAGACAGATACAAGAATTTCTACTGTCCCAAGCGGCTCCCTAGCTCTTGATACAGCACTGGGAATTGGCGGATATCCTCGCGGACGGATTATTGAAGTATACGGTCCTGAAAGCTCAGGTAAAACAACTGTGGCGCTTCATGCGATTGCTGAAGTTCAGCAGCAGGGCGGACAAGCCGCGTTTATCGATGCGGAGCATGCGTTAGATCCGGTATACGCGCAAAAGCTCGGTGTTAACATTGAAGAGCTTTTACTGTCTCAGCCTGACACAGGCGAGCAGGCGCTTGAAATTGCGGAAGCATTGGTTCGAAGCGGGGCAGTTGACATTGTCGTTGTCGACTCTGTAGCCGCTCTCGTTCCGAAAGCGGAAATTGAAGGCGACATGGGAGATTCTCATGTCGGTTTACAAGCACGCTTAATGTCTCAAGCGCTTCGTAAGCTTTCAGGGGCCATTAACAAATCGAAGACAATCGCGATTTTCATTAACCAAATTCGTGAAAAAGTCGGTGTTATGTTCGGGAACCCGGAAACAACTCCTGGCGGCCGTGCGTTGAAATTCTACTCTTCCGTGCGTCTTGAAGTGCGCCGTGCTGAACAGCTGAAACAAGGCAACGACGTAATGGGGAACAAAACGAAAATCAAAGTCGTGAAAAACAAGGTGGCTCCGCCGTTCCGTACAGCCGAGGTTGACATTATGTACGGAGAAGGCATTTCAAAAGAAGGCGAAATCATTGATCTAGGAACTGAACTTGATATCGTGCAAAAAAGCGGTTCATGGTACTCTTATGAAGAAGAGCGTCTTGGCCAAGGCCGTGAAAATGCAAAACAATTCCTGAAAGAAAATAAAGATATCATGCTGATGATCCAGGAGCAAATTCGCGAACATTACGGCTTGGATAATAACGGAGTAGTGCAGCAGCAAGCTGAAGAGACACAAGAAGAACTCGAATTTGAAGAATAAAAATAAAATAAGTTTCAAATGATACAAAAGGCTGAGTGAAAAACTCAGCTTTTTTGTATTTTGCAAAAAAATGATAAAAATATTGCTTTTTTTGACAACTTTTTTAGGGCTTTATTCGTCTAACAAAACGTGTGCAAAATGGAATTTATTTTGGGAGGAAAAAATGAATGACAAGCCCAACCCGCAGAAGAACTGCGAAACGCAGACGGAGAAAACTAAATAAAAGAGGAAAACTGTTGCTTGGTCTTTTAGCAGTGATGGTTTGCATTACGATTTGGAATGCTCTTCATCGAAATAGTGAAGAAAACGAGCCATCTCAAGAAACTGCAGCGGTTTCAAATACCGATCAGAAAAAAGAGGTCAAAAAGAAAACTGCCAAAAAATCAGAGGAACAAATCAAAACAGTGGATCGAAATCAAAAAATCAGCAATTATTTAGAAGAGATCGGTTTCAGCGGAACAGCCATGATTGTCAGAAATGGAGAAATTGTAACAAATAAAGGTTTTGGCTATGCTGACCGTAAACACTATATTCAAAATAATCCATTGACATCTTTTTATGTCGGTTCATCACAAAAAGCGCTGATTGCAACTGCTATTTTGCAGCTTGAGGAAAAGGGGAAACTTCAGACAAGTGATCCGGTAAGCACGTATTTACCTCATTTTCCCAACGGACAAACGATTACTTTGAAGAATCTGCTTACACATACATCGGGGATAAACGGACATATTGAAGGAAACGGCGCCATTACTCCGGACGATTTAATAAAAGACATAGAACTTCAGGGAATCAAACGTCAGCCGGGCGTATGGGACTACAAGGATTCCAACTATTCTGTTCTCGCTTATATTATTGCTGAAGTAAGCGGTGAGCCCTATGAACAGTACATAAAGAATCATATTTTTAAACCTGCGGGAATGACGCATGCAGGCTTTTACAAAACATATGAAAAAGAACCTTATCCTGCCGTCGGGTATAAGATGGAGGGCAGCAAAACAGTTACACCGTATATACCTGATTTATCCCAGCTGTATGGAGCGGGTGATATTTATATGAGCGCTATAGATATGTACAAATTTGACCAAGCGCTGATAGACGGAAAACTGTATTCGCAAAAAAGCTATGAAAAGATGTTTACGCCAGGGAGCAGCTCCACATACGGCATGGGATTTTATGTTGCTCCCGGAAGCTATTCAAACCATGGTGTTATGCCGGGCTTCAATATCTTGAACAGCTTTAGCAAATCTGGGCAAACCATTGTTATTTTGTTCTCAAACATTCAAAATAATGCTAAATTGGGCCAAGTGAACAATAAAATATACCAGCTTCTAAATCAAGAATGATTGGCGATCTTCTTTTGGATGAATTGCATTCGGCACGTGAAAAGAAGACTGGCCTGCAAACGTTAAGATGGCAAGCTTGACAAGTATTTCCGACACATTTACAATGAAGTTGTAACATTTGTTTTTTTAACATGATTGTTAAACCATTTAAACTTGACAAGGGCGATGAACACACTCATTCCCTGTGAAGGTTCTGTATGTTGAGAAAACTAGACAATGTACATGCCGACACTTTTTAAGCAACAACCAAGTTCATAGCAAGAGGAGGTGAAAGTATGACCCCAATTATGATGGTTCTCATCTCCATTTTGCTGATTCTACTCGGTTTAGTTGTTGGCTACTTTGTTCGTAAAACCATTGCCGAAGCGAAAATTGCGGGCGCACGCGGTGCAGCCGAGCAAATTCTTGAAGATGCGAAGCGTGATGCTGAAGCACTGAAAAAAGAAGCTCTGCTTGAAGCAAAGGATGAAATCCACAAACTTCGAATAGATGCTGAACAGGAAGTTCGTGAAAGACGAAATGAGCTTCAAAAACAAGAAAACCGTTTACTCCAAAAGGAGGAAAACCTTGATCGCAAACATGAGGGAATTGATAAACGGGAAGCGATGTTGGAGAAGAAAGATCATTCTCTGAATGAACGACAACAACATATTGAAGAGATGGAAAGCAAAGTGGATGAGATGATTCGTATGCAGCAGTCTGAGTTGGAACGAATTTCGAGTCTAACTCGTGACGAAGCGAAACAAATCATTCTTGAGCGGGTTGAAAACGAGCTTTCACATGACATCGCCATCATGACAAAAGAAACTGAAAACCGTGCGAAAGAAGAGGCGGATAAGAAAGCGAAAAACATTCTTTCACTCGCCTTACAGCGCTGCGCAGCGGACCACGTTGCCGAAACAACGGTATCAGTTGTCAATCTTCCAAATGATGAGATGAAAGGACGTATCATCGGACGGGAAGGGCGTAACATTCGTACGCTTGAAACTCTGACAGGAATTGACCTGATTATTGATGATACGCCTGAAGCTGTCATTCTTTCCGGATTTGATCCGATCAGACGTGAGACAGCCAGAATTGCTCTTGATAAACTCGTTCAGGATGGCCGTATTCATCCGGCACGGATTGAAGAAATGGTTGAAAAATCTCGCCGCGAGGTCGATGACTATATTCGTGAGATGGGTGAGCAAACGACATTTGAGGTTGGCGTTCACGGCCTCCACCCAGATCTCATCAAGATCCTCGGCCGCTTAAAGTTCCGTACAAGCTACGGTCAAAATGTGCTTAAGCATTCCATGGAAGTCGCATTCTTGGCCGGTCTAATGGCATCGGAGCTTGGTGAAGACGCAAAGCTTGCTAAACGTGCGGGTCTTCTTCACGACATCGGGAAAGCAATTGACCATGAAGTAGAAGGAAGCCACGTTGAAATCGGGGTAGAGCTTGCGACCAAATATAAAGAGCACCCAGTCGTGATTAACAGTATTGCATCACACCACGGGGATGAGGAGCCGACTTCCATTATCGCTGTGCTGGTAGCTGCAGCAGATGCGCTTTCCGCTGCAAGACCTGGCGCAAGAAGTGAGACGCTCGAGAATTATATTCGAAGACTTGAAAAACTCGAAGAAATTTCTGAGTCCTACGAAGGTGTTGAAAAATCATTTGCCATTCAGGCTGGACGCGAAGTGCGTATTATGGTGAAGCCGGATTCAATTAATGATCTTGAGGCTCATCGACTGGCGCGAGATATCCGCAAGCGAATTGAGGACGAGCTCGATTATCCAGGTCATATTAAGGTGACAGTAATCAGAGAGACTCGAGCCGTAGAGTATGCAAAATAAAGTGATGCGCTAAGCATCACTTTATTTTTTTGACGGCAAGGAATTTTCAAGAAGAAAGGATTTACAAAATGAGAATTTTATTTATCGGAGATGTTGTCGGTTCACCGGGCCGTGACATGGTCAAAGAATATGTACCAAAGCTAAAAACAAAATATAAGCCTCACTTTACCATTATTAATGGTGAAAACGCCGCACATGGAAAAGGCCTGACGGAAAAAATTTATCACAGCTTAATCCAGTCCGGCGCAGATGCAATCACAATGGGGAACCACACATGGGACAAAAAAGAAATATTTGATTTTATAGATGACGTTCCGAACTTGGTTCGCCCGGCAAACTTTCCTGAAGGAACACCGGGGAAAGGGATCACATATGTGAAAGCAAACGGCAAAGAACTAGCAGTCATTAATTTGCAGGGACGTACGTTTTTGCCGCCGCTTGATGACCCGTTTTTAAAAGCGGATGAATTGATCGCAGAAGCTGCGAAAAGAACACCGTACATTTTTATCGACTTTCATGCCGAAGCGACAAGTGAAAAGCTCGCACTTGGCTGGTACACGGATGGGAGGGCGTCGGCTGTAGTAGGAACTCATACACACGTGCAAACAGCGGATAACCGCATTTTGCCGAAGGGAACGGCATATATTACTGATGTGGGAATGACTGGCCCATATGACGGTATACTGGGGATGGACAGAGAGACGATTATTAAGCGATTCAAAACGAACCTTCCAGTCCGGTTTACTGTCGCTGAAGGAAAAACAACGCTCAGCGGAGTTGTCATTGACATTGACGATCAAACGAAAAAAGCCGTGAAAATTGAGCGTATTTTAATCAACGATGATCACATGTTCTTTGAATAGTTGAACATATGGTTATTTTATAAAAATATTAAAAAGAAAAGCAGGAATATAGCAACTCCTTAGTGAATATAGTAAAAATGGAAGGTAGCCCGCTATTTTTGAAAAGCATTGTGGGGATGGCTTTTTGGATAGCAACATCTAATAATGATTGTTCTAATGAACACTCACTTATCCATTGTAAAACTAAGGGGGAGCAGAAATGGAAATCTTAAAAGTTTCAGCAAAATCGAGTCCAAATTCAGTGGCAGGTGCGCTTGCAGGCGTGTTGAGAGAGCGAGGAGCCGCCGAGATTCAAGCGATCGGAGCGGGTGCATTAAACCAGGCTGTAAAAGCTGTGGCGATTGCCAGAGGATTTGTGGCGCCAAGCGGCGTTGATTTGATTTGTATTCCGGCTTTTACAGATATTCAAATCGATGGGGAAGAAAGAACAGCGATTAAATTAATCGTGGAGCCTCGCTAAAAACAAATAAAGCATTCTCAACCTGTTTGCGTAATGCAAACAGGTTGTTTTTCATTTATTGTGATATTTTCTCCCGATAGTATTATTAGCACATAAATGAGCGAATATACAAAATCAAAAATGAGCTAAAACGTTTCAAAAAAAAATTCCGCCCATTTTTCAAGACAGATACTTTTGTCCTTATGGAAAAGACAGTGCTGTTTACGCTTATTCCATATCATGGTACAATCCGAATATAACAAGAATTTTTCAAGGAGGATTGTACATGCAGAGTGGAAAGATGAAAGCTCTAATGAAAAAGGACGGGGCGTTCGGTGCTGTGCTGACTGAAGTTCCCATTCCTGAGATTGATAAACATGAAGTCCTCATAAAAGTGAAAGCCGCTTCCATATGCGGCACGGATGTCCACATTTATAATTGGGATCAATGGGCACGTCAGAGAATCAAAACACCCTATGTTTTCGGCCATGAGTTCAGCGGCATCGTAGAGGACGTGGGAGAGAATGTCAGCAGTGTAAAAGTGGGAGAGTATGTGTCTGCGGAAACACACATTGTCTGTGGTGAATGTGTCCCTTGCCTAACAGGAAAATCTCATGTGTGTACCAATACTGCTATAATCGGAGTGGACACGGCAGGCTGTTTTGCGGAGTATGTAAAAGTTCCAGCTGATAACATTTGGAGAAATCCCGCTGATATGGACCCGTCGATTGCTTCCATTCAAGAGCCTTTAGGAAATGCAGTTCATACCGTACTCGAGAGCCAGCCTGCAGGAGGAACGACTGCAGTCATTGGATGCGGACCGATTGGTCTTATGGCTGTTGCGGTTGCAAAAGCAGCAGGAGCTTCTCAGGTGATAGCGATTGATAAGAATGAATACAGGCTGAGGCTTGCAAAACAAATGGGAGCGACTTGTACTGTTTCTATTGAAAAAAAAGACCCGCTCAAAATTGTAAGCGCTTTAACGAGTGGGGAAGGAGCAGATCTTGTTTGTGAGATGTCGGGTCATCCCTCAGCGATTGCCCAAGGTCTTGCGATGGCTGCGAATGGCGGAAGATTTCATATTCTCAGCTTGCCGGAACATCCGGTGACAATTGATTTGACGAATAAAGTGGTATTTAAAGGGCTTACCATCCAAGGAATCACAGGAAGAAAAATGTTTTCAACATGGCGCCAGGTGTCTCAGTTGATCAGTTCAAACGTGATCGATCTTGAACCTGTTATTACCCATCAGTTTCCGTTAGAGGAGTTTGAAAAAGGTTTCGAACTGATGAGAAGCGGGCAGTGCGGAAAAGTAATTTTAATTCCATAAAGGGGGATAAACATGACGAAGGAATTTGAGTTTTTAAAAGCAGAGCTTGATAGTATGAAAGAAAACCATACATGGCAAGACATAAAACAGCTTGAATCTATGCAGGGTCCATCTGTCACAGTGAATCACCAAAAAGTCATTCAGCTATCTTCTAATAATTACCTCGGATTCACTTCAAATCCTAGACTCATCAACGCCGCACAGGAGGCCGTTCAGCAGTATGGAGCCGGCACCGGATCAGTGAGAACGATTGCCGGTACATTTACAATGCATCAAGAGCTTGAGAAAAAGCTGGCAGCCTTTAAAAAAACGGAGGCGGCACTTGTATTCCAATCAGGCTTCACAACAAACCAAGGCGTACTTTCAAGTATTCTATCAAAAGAGGATATTGTCATCTCAGATGAATTGAACCATGCCTCTATTATTGACGGAATTCGACTGACAAAGGCGGATAAAAAGGTGTATCAGCACGTCAATATGAGTGATTTAGAGCGGGTGCTGAGAAAGTCAATGAATTATCGGATGCGTCTGATTGTGACAGACGGCGTATTTTCCATGGATGGCAACATAGCTCCTCTGCCTGATATTGTAGAGCTCGCTGAGAAATATGACGCATTTGTGATGGTGGATGACGCCCATGCATCCGGAGTACTTGGCGAAAACGGCAGGGGAACGGTGAATCACTTCGGCCTTGACGGCAGAGTTCATATTCAGGTCGGAACATTAAGCAAGGCAATCGGAGTGCTCGGCGGCTACGCTGCAGGTTCAAAGGTGCTGATCGATTATTTGCGCCATAAAGGCCGTCCATTTTTATTCAGCACATCTCATCCGCCGGCTGTCACTGCAGCTTGTATGGAAGCGATTGATGTCTTGCTTGAAGAGCCGGAGCATATGGAGCGCTTGTGGGAGAATACTGTCTATTTTAAAGCAATGCTTGTGAAAATGGGCCTGACTCTCACGAAGAGTGAAACGCCGATTCTTCCTATTTTAATAGGTGATGAAGGTGTGGCAAAGCAATTTTCAGATCAGCTCCTTTCCCACGGTGTTTTTGCCCAAAGTATCGTTTTCCCGACTGTAGCAAAGGGAAAAGCCAGAATTCGCACGATTATAACAGCAGAGCACACCAAAGATGAACTGGATCAGGCGCTTGATGTCATCGAAAAGACGGCAAAGGAGCTCCAGCTATTGTAACAAGAGGAAGAGTTTACTCTTCCTCTTTTGATTCCTTATTGATTATTATTCTCAATGAGTGTACAATGATAGGTTGCCAGTTGTGCAGAGCTTCAATAACCTTTATACTGAAGGGTGGAAGTTTGGTTTGAAAGGAGAAAATATGACATGAATGAAAAACAAAAATTAGAGAGCGGACAAGTTAATCCATCGGACAAAAAATCCGAGAAGGATTACAGCAAGTACTTTGAAGCTGTTTACATTCCGCCTTCTTTAAAAGACGCGAAAAAACGAGGCAAGGAAGCCGTTACTTATCATAATGACTTTAAAATTTCTGAACAATTTAAAGGATTGGGAGACGGAAGAAAGTTCTATATCCGTACGTACGGCTGCCAAATGAATGAACACGATACAGAGGTTATGGCAGGGATCTTTATGGCGCTCGGTTACGAAGCGACAAACTCTGTTGACGATGCCAATGTCATTTTGTTAAATACATGTGCAATCCGTGAAAATGCTGAAAACAAGGTGTTTGGTGAGCTCGGGCACTTAAAAGCACTGAAAAAAAACAATCCCGATCTAATTTTAGGCGTGTGCGGCTGTATGTCCCAAGAGGAATCAGTCGTGAACCGTATTTTGAAAAAACATCCGTTTGTCGATATGATTTTCGGAACGCATAACATTCATCGCCTGCCGGAGCTTTTGTCAGAAGCATACCTTTCAAAAGAAATGGTTGTAGAAGTTTGGTCTAAGGAAGGGGACGTTATTGAAAACCTTCCGAAAGTCCGAAATGGAAAAATTAAGGGCTGGGTCAATATCATGTACGGCTGTGACAAATTCTGTACGTATTGCATTGTGCCTTACACACGCGGGAAAGAAAGAAGCCGCCGCCCTGAGGATATCATTCAGGAAGTGAGAAGGCTTGCAAGTGAAGGCTATAAGGAAATTACTCTGTTAGGCCAAAACGTAAACGCGTATGGAAAAGACTTTGAAGATATGACGTACGGACTTGGTGATTTGATGGATGAACTGAGAAAAATCGATATCCCGAGAATCCGTTTTACAACGAGTCATCCGCGCGACTTTGACGACCGCCTCATTGAAGTGCTGGCAAAAGGCGGAAATCTGCTTGATCACATTCATCTTCCGGTTCAATCAGGAAGCTCAGAAGTTCTGAAGCTGATGGCCCGCAAATATGACAGAGAGCGTTACATGGAGCTGGTGCGAAAAATTAAAGAAGCAATGCCAAACGCTTCATTGACAACGGACATTATCGTCGGATTTCCAAATGAAACGGACGAACAGTTTGAAGAAACGCTTTCTCTATACCGTGAAGTGGAGTTTGACAGCGCCTATACGTTCATTTACTCTCCGCGTGAGGGCACTCCGGCTGCTAAGATGAAAGATAATGTACCGATGCGTGTGAAAAAAGAACGCCTGCAGCGTCTGAACGCGCTGGTGAATGAAATTTCTGCTAAAAAAATGAAGGAATACGAAGGCAAGGTTGTCGAAGTATTAGTTGAGGGTGAAAGCAAAAATAACCCTGATATTCTTGCCGGCTATACGGAAAAAAGCAAGCTTGTCAATTTTAAAGGGCCGAAGGAAGCCATCGGCAAAATCGTCCGCGTGAAAATCCAGCAAGCGAAAACATGGTCGCTTGACGGAGAAATGGTAGGAGAAGCAATCGAGGTGAAATAAGATGACGCTCTACTCAAAAAAAGACATTGTGCAGCAGGCACGAAACCTTGCAAAAATGATTTCTGAAACAGAAGAGGTTGATTTTTTCAAACGGGCTGAAGCGCAAATCAATGAGAATGACAAAGTGTCCACAATCGTTAATCAGATTAAAGCCCTGCAAAAGCAGGCTGTCAATCTGAAGCATTATGAAAAGCATGAAGCGCTCAAACAAGTAGAAGCAAAAATTGACGCGCTGCAAGAAGAGCTTGAAGAGATTCCTGTTATCCAGGAATTCAGAGACTCGCAGATGGAAGTAAATGACCTATTGCAGCTCGTTGCACACACCATTTCCAACCAAGTCACAAATGAAATCATCACATCAACCGGAGGCGACCTGCTGAAAGGGGAAACCGGTTCAAAGGTGAAGCATTCAAATAACAGTTGTTCTCTCTAAACACGGTGCCTTTACAGGCCCGTGTTTTTTTATCATTTGTGCGGTTAAAAATAAACTAAATAATCTATGTACCAAATGTTCAATTGGTTTTTCTGTGCTCAGCCGCGTATAAACTTTATCGCACTTATAAGTAAAGTTTCTAGGCACCCCTGCATACAATGGAACAGAAACTTTGTATTTTTATATTTTATTTATAAAAATGCACACTAGACAAATGCCCAGCATAAGATAACACGAAGAAGAACAAGGAGGCATGCCGGAATGTCTGAATACAGGGAAATTATTACGAAGGCAGTAGTAGCGAAAGGCCGAAAATTCACCCAATGCACCAACACCATCTCGCCTGAGAAAAAACCGAGCAGCATTTTGGGTGGTTGGATTATTAACCACAAGTATGACGCTGAAAAAATTGGAAAAACGGTAGAGATTGAAGGGTATTATGATATAAACGTATGGTACTCTTACGCGGACAACACAAAGACAGAGGTTGTCACAGAACGGGTAAAATACGTAGATGTCATTAAACTCAGATACAGAGACAATAATTACTTAGATGATGAGCATGAAGTGATTGCCAAAGTGCTTCAGCAGCCAAACTGCCTTGAAGTGACCATTTCGCCGAATGGAAATAAAATCGTTGTGCAGGCAGAAAGAGAATTTTTGGCGGAAGTGGTAGGGGAAACAAAGGTAGTTGTTGAGGTCAATCCTGACTGGGAAGAGGATGACGAGGAAGATTGGGAAGATGAGCTTGATGAAGAGCTTGAAGACATCAACCCGGAGTTTTTAGTGGGAGATCCTGAAGAATAAAAAAGGGACTAGGGGAGACAGTACCCCCAAGTCTCTTTTTTATATTGATATATCATTCTTTTATCACTTTTTGTTTATGTTATAATGAAGGTTGGAAAATAGAAACGTTGATACATAGTGAGGGATTAAACAATGGCCGGTTATACGCCTATGATACAGCAATATTTAAAAATAAAGGCAGAGCACCAGGATGCCTTTTTATTTTTTCGCCTGGGTGATTTTTATGAAATGTTTTTTGAGGACGCCAAAAAAGCGTCACAAGAGCTGGAAATTACGTTAACGAGCAGAGATGGCGGTGCGGCTGAAAAAATACCGATGTGCGGTGTGCCGTATCATTCTGCTTCCGCGTATATCGAACAGCTTATTAAAAAAGGATACAAAGTGGCGATCTGTGAACAGACGGAAGATCCGAAAGCCGCAAAGGGCGTTGTGAAAAGAGAAGTGGTTCAGTTGATTACGCCCGGAACTGTAATGGACGGCAAAGGCATCCATGAGTCGGAAAATAATTTTATCGCATCTGTTTCAGCCTGCTCGAACGGATACGGACTTGCGCTGTCTGATTTAACAACGGGAGAAAATTTGGCTGTTTTGATTGAACGGCTTGAAGACGTCATATCAGAAATTTATTCAGTCGGCGCACGGGAAATCGTGGTTTCAGGAAGCTTGGATGCCGATACAGTGGCACAGCTGAGAGAGCGGTGCGGTGCAACGATTTCAATTGAAGACGGAGAAACAGACGAACACGTAACGATCATTGAGCACTTAAATAATGAAGATATAACAAAAACATTTCTGCGCTTATATACGTATTTGAAAAGAACCCAAAAGCGCAGCCTTGATCATCTTCAGCCCTTGCAGGTGTATGAGCTTGAGGAAGCGATGAAAATTGACTTGTACTCAAAGCGTAATCTGGAGCTGACCGAAACAATCCGTTCAAAAAATAAAAAAGGCTCCCTTTTGTGGCTGCTGGATGAAACAAAAACGGCAATGGGAGGCCGGCTGCTTAAACAGTGGATTGACCGGCCGCTTATCAGAGTCAATCAAATCGAAGAGCGCCAAGAAATGGTGGAAACATTGATGTCCCATTTCTTTGAACGGGAAGATCTGCGTGAACGTTTAAAAGAAGTATATGACTTAGAACGCCTTGCCGGCCGCGTTGCATTCGGAAATGTCAATGCCCGGGATTTGATTCAGCTGAAGGAATCGTTAAAGCAAGTTCCTGGCATCAAACAGCTGGTTGCTTCACTGGCTCATGACAAGGCCAAGGAACGTGCAAAGCGCATTGACCCTTGCGGGGATGTACTTGAACTGCTGGAAGAAGCGCTGTACGAAAACCCTCCTTTATCGGTAAAAGAAGGGAACCTGATTAAAGATGGTTATAATCAAAAGCTTGATGAATATCGTGATGCAAGCAGAAACGGAAAAGACTGGATTGCCCGCTTGGAACAGCAGGAGCGGGAATACACAGGCATTCGCTCTTTAAAGGTCGGCTTTAATAAAGTTTTCGGTTATTACATTGAAGTGACTAAAGCAAACTTGCATTTGCTTGAGGAAGGGCGTTATGAGCGGAAGCAGACGTTAACCAATGCAGAGCGCTACATTACACCTGAATTAAAAGAAAAAGAAGCGCTCATTTTAGAGGCGGAAAATAACATCTGTGAGCTGGAGTACGAGCTGTTTACCGAGCTGCGCGAGAAAGTGAAGCAGTATATTCCGCGGCTGCAGCAGCTTGCAAAACAGATGAGCGAGCTGGACGCACTGCAATGCTTTGCGACAATCAGTGAAAATCGCCACTACACGAAACCAGAGTTCTCTAAAGATGAAGTCGAAGTGATTGAAGGCAGACACCCGGTTGTTGAAAAAGTCATGGACAGCCAGGAATATGTCCCGAACAACTGTATGATGGGCGATAACAGACAAATGCTTCTCATTACAGGTCCAAACATGTCAGGGAAAAGCACGTATATGAGACAAATCGCGCTCATTTCCATTATGGCGCAAATCGGCTGCTTTGTACCCGCGAAAAAAGCGGTGCTCCCGATTTTCGATCAAATTTTTACGCGAATCGGCGCTGCAGATGATTTGATTTCCGGACAAAGTACATTTATGGTAGAAATGCTTGAAGCGAAAAATGCGATTGTCAATGCGACGAAAAACAGCCTCATTCTGTTTGATGAAATCGGGCGGGGAACGTCCACTTATGACGGCATGGCGCTGGCACAGGCGATTATTGAATATGTTCACGATCATATCGGCGCCAAGACGCTGTTCAGCACACACTATCACGAGCTGACCGTTCTTGAGGACAAGCTGCCCCAGCTGAAAAACGTTCATGTTCGCGCTGAAGAATATAACGGAACGGTTGTCTTTCTTCATCAAATTAAAGAAGGTGCCGCTGATAAAAGCTATGGTATCCATGTAGCTCAGCTTGCCGAACTGCCGGGAGATCTGATTGCGCGCGCTCAAGATATTTTAAAAGAGCTTGAGCATTCAGGAAACAAACCGGAAGTGCCGGTGCAGAAACCTCAGGTGAAAGAAGAGCCGGCACAGCTGTCCTTTTTTGACGAAGCGGAAAAGCCGGCTGAAACACCAAAGCTTTCAAAAAAAGAAAAGCAAGTGATCGATGCTTTCAAATCACTTAATATACTGGATATGACACCGCTTGAAGCGATGAATGAAATGTACAAGCTGCAAAAGAAATTACATTAAAACGGGGTGATGAATGTGGCAAAAGTCATCCAACTGTCAGATGAGCTTTCAAATAAAATAGCGGCGGGCGAGGTTGTGGAACGGCCCGCCTCAGTCGTCAAAGAATTGGTGGAAAATGCGATCGACGCTGACAGCACAGTCATTGAAATCGATATTGAGGAAGCAGGCCTTGCATCCATTCGGGTCTTGGATAACGGCGAAGGAATGGAGAATGAAGATTGCAAGCGAGCTTTCCGCCGCCACGCAACGAGTAAAATAAAAGATGAAAATGATTTATTCAGGGTGAGAACGCTCGGTTTCAGGGGAGAAGCCCTGCCGAGTATCGCGTCAGTCTCTCATCTGGAGATTACAACAAGCACTGGTGAAGGAGCTGGGACGAAGCTCGTCCTCCAAGGAGGAAACATCATTTCCGAATCGCGTTCCTCAAGCAGGAAGGGAACTGAAATTGTCGTTTCCAACCTGTTTTTTAACACACCGGCCCGTTTGAAATATATGAAAACCGTTCATACAGAGCTTGGAAACATTACGGATGTGGTTAACCGTATTGCTCTGGCGCATCCAGAGGTATCGATCCGCCTGCGCCATCATGGGAAAAACCTGCTTCAAACGAACGGAAACGGAGATGTGCGCCATGTACTGGCAGCGATTTACGGCACGGCTGTCGCCAAAAAAATGCTTCCGCTGCATGCGAGCTCCTTGGATTTTGAAGTAAAGGGATATATCGCCCTCCCAGAGATTACACGGGCGTCGAGAAACTATATGTCGTCTGTGGTCAATGGCCGTTACATTAAAAATTTCCCGCTCGTCAAAGCGGTTCATGAAGGCTATCATACGCTTCTGCCGATCGGACGCCATCCGATTACTTTTATAGAAATTACGATGGACCCGATTTTAGTCGATGTCAACGTGCATCCATCGAAGCTTGAGGTCCGGCTCAGCAAGGAAACAGAGCTTCATGACTTAATTCGTGACGGAATTAAAGATGTATTTAAACAGCAGCAGCTGATTCCGAGTGCCCAGCTCCCGAAAAAATCGGCACCTGTTATCAAAAATGAGCAGCAGTTCATAACCTTTGATGAAAAGCCTCCGGAAAAAAAAGTTCCGGAAAAATCGACTGCGCCATCTTATTCACCAATGAAGCTCAGCTCAGTCGTGAAAGAGCCGGTTGATGCGGAGGAAGAATTGCCACCTCTCCAATTTGATGCTCCTCCTATCGTTGATCAGAAACAAATCCTTGAGGTGTCCGATGTTTCAGCGAAAGAGCCAGATACATTTGAGCAGGAATGCCATGAGGGACAGCAGCAGCCAGCGTCTGAGCGGGTTCCGATTATGTACCCGATCGGCCAGATGCACGGGACTTATATATTGGCACAAAACGAAAACGGCCTGTATATTATCGACCAGCACGCCGCCCAAGAACGTATTAAATATGAGTACTTTCGTGAAAAGGTGGGGGAGGTTGAGCCTGAGGTGCAGGATATGATTGTACCGCTGACGTTCCACTACTCCACAAATGAGGCTTTGATTATTGAACAGCACAAACAAGAGCTCGAAAGCGTCGGTGTCTTTTTAGAGTCATTCGGCTCCAACAGTTACATCGTCCGCTGCCACCCGGCCTGGTTTCCAAAGGGAGAAGAAGCAGAGCTTATAGAAGAAATCATTCAGCAGGTGCTCGACTCCAAAAATATAGATATTAAAAAACTCCGCGAGGAAGCGGCGATTATGATGAGCTGCAAAGGCTCCATCAAAGCAAATCGCCACCTCAGAAACGATGAAATCAAAGCGCTTCTCGACGACCTCCGAAGCACATCAGACCCATTTACATGCCCGCACGGCCGCCCGATCATCATACACCATTCCACTTATGAGATGGAAAAGATGTTCAAACGCGTGATGTAGCGGGGGTGGTAAGCATTGATCCATTCTCTGAATGGATCAATGCTTTTTTTGTACTCCTTCGAGTGTCAGATTATAAGAAACGGTTGTAAACGTGTGAGCAGTGTTAACGCATTATACTTCATGGTTCCTCCGTATAACAAAATTTCCATTTACAGGCAATTGGGATTAATGTATATTTTGGGTGAGGGGGTGGAAACATATGGCATGTGGTCCGAAGATCATTATCTTTTTGGATGAACTTGATGATCCAAATGTGAGAATCATTTTAGAATGCAGAATTTAAATTACAACATTGTGTTTTGCTCCCTGTTCGTGTGAACAGGGAGATTTTTTCGTTTATATAACTGGTGATGTCCAAATATAGGGTGTTATGAATTTTCCATATCTGCCATCGGCTTTAAGCTGCTTCTCTATTAGGCTGGTTATCAAAAGCAAGTTCAATGAAAGCCATGAAAGCTGATATCACAACAAGCAAGACATCTGGAATATAAATAGACTGCATAAAGTAATCTGCAAAACAGATCGTTATAAGATTGCTGATAAAATACAGTATAAAAGCAAAAAGTGCAGTCTTTTTCAATGAAAGTGATTTTGCCAAAATGATAGAGAGAATCTTTGTGAGTGGGTCTATGATTAAACCTACAGCAAAGCAGGCTAAAATAAATAAAGCTAATGTTTGATTGGAAGCGTATGTGATGCCAAGTATGGAGAATAAGCCTTTCATCCCGAAGAAAAAGCCGCCGAAGATGACTGCAAGCGCAATGGCCGCGATAAAAGTGATAGATACAATTCCGATTAATTTTGATCTCAGGTTAAAATCTTTAGAGTGCTCGTTCTGTTCTTTTTGGTTCAAGTATGACACTCCCTTCACCTGCTTACTCATACAAACAGCACCCTTGAATCAGCTCAAAATATCTATAAGTCTATTTTCTAACGAAAATAGTATAGCATATTTTAACAAAACCAAAAAAGGCCCTTTCCACTAGGGAAAGGCCTTTTTCTTCATGTTAACTCCTGAGATTCGCCGAAGCTTTCTCTTTTTTTGGCCAAATAAAATAGCTGGCTGTAATGAGAAAGTCAATGCCTATAATGACAGTCCACAGTTTAAGAATGCCGCTCAACGCCTCGGTTCGGGAAGAGTCATTGATAAAATAGATCATCCCTGCCAATAGTCCCGCACCAATTAAGTAGGCCAGCACATGTCTTAGCCAGCCTTTCGCACCGTGCTTGGCATGATCCATTCCAAAACGTTTCAGCGGTTTTGCGCCTTTTTTTGTCACATAATATTGAAATTTTTCATCTGCCCATTGAATCATTTGTTTCCCATAAGCGATCGATATACCGATGTAAACAGCTGCAATCCCATGGGCTGCGGTCGCTGAGGCTCCGCGGTAAAGGTCCACACCAGTTGCCGCTAACAAGATCAAATCGATAACTGGAGTTAAGGCAAGGAAAAGCAGTCCTAATGTATGTCGTTTGAATACGTAGCGTACAGCAAGCCCCAAAACAATGACAACCCAAAACGCAATTTCACAGAAAACAATCATCCATGCGATACCGTTCAATCCATTCCCCTCTTTTCAATACAGTTGTATTATTTAAATAATATGTTACCATCTTTGTTTTTGTAACACAACTGTATTATAAAAATTGCTCTCTCATTTTTTTCTTGTTACAATAAAGCTATGCCAAAACAAATTGACCATGAGAAAAGAAGAAAACAAATTGCAGAAGCAACGTGGCGCGTCATTTTAGAACGAGGGATGGAGGGAGCATCAGCCAGGAACATTGCAAAGGAAGCAGGATTGTCATTAGGTGCGCTGCGCCATTATTTCTCTACACAGGATGAATTGCTTGCTTTTGCAATGAAACTTGTCCAAGAAAAGGTGACGGACCGAATTAAGGACATTGCAGTGAGGGATTTGCTCCCTAAGGAAAAAGTGTTGCAAATTTTGCTTGAAATGGTCCCAACGAATGAAGAAACGATTAGAGAGATGGAGGTTTGGTTTGCTTTTACTGCTTACGCCAGACATAAAAAGGATATGTTTGATGCGAATCATGACGGGATTTTCAGCGGCATGCGGAATCTGATTGCCTATTTAGATGAATCCGATTTACTGAAGCAGAATGCTGATAAAGACATTGAAGCTGAGAGACTTTACGCGCTTGTTGACGGCTTGGCTTTACATGCCATGCTTGACCCCGTGCGCGTGAATAAAGACCGAATCAAGCGGGTCATTATGCAGCATGTAGAGTCAATTTGCGTGGAAGATACACGTGAGACACAAAAACGACATCCTTAAGGCACTAGTGCGAAAAGCGATTCTTGTTGGGCATGCGTCCAAAAGAGTCGCTTTTTTATTTTCAAAGAACAAGGATCTCTGAAAAAAATGGAAAACAAGCATGCTGTTTGGTAAAGTGGAATGAAAGACGGACTGAGGGGTGAACACTGGTCCATCGTTTAAGAACTTTACATGATAGGGATGGTATAAATGAATCTTACTTACAAGGTGCATCCAATTAAAACAAGGTATCAGGGCTGGACGAATTATTGCTATATCATTGAAGATATTGTAAGCAGATCTGCAATTGTTGTTGATCCCTCATGGGAATTGAGTAAGATAACCACTACACTTTCTGGACTCGAAGCGGAATTAAAGGCAGTCGCATTGACACACTCTCATTATGATCATGTAAATCTGGTAGACCCGCTGACGAAGATGTTTAACGCTCAAGTTTATATGTCAAAAAAAGAAATTGATTATTATCAATTCCGATGCAGAAATTTAATTAGCCTAGATGATCATCAGACAATCAGCATAGGAAACACAAGAGCACAATGCCTTCTCACACCGGGGCATACAGCCGGCGGAATGTGTTATTTGTTTTCTGAGAGTATTTTTACCGGAGATACGGTGTTTACAGAAGGGTGCGGCATATGTGAGGATGATGGCAGCTCTGCGGAAGAGATGTTTGATAGTATTCAAAGAATAAAGTCGGAGGTTTCACCCCATGTACGGGTGTATCCTGGTCACTCATTTGGCAAATTGCCCGGCCATTCGATAAAGGATCTTTATCAGCATAATATTTACTTTCAAATTGATAAGAAAGAATATTTTGTGAAATTTCGCACTCGTAAAAACCAAAAAGGTATTTTTGATTTTAAATAATCCTTCTGAATCTATTATCCTATTTTTCTTCGAATATCTAAATGATTTTTATTTTCGAAAATGATTACATAGATGGGTGTTATTTATTTTGAAAACTCATTTGAAAGAAAATGAAGCGCATTATCATGATATGGCGCCCTATACGTAATCTGGGTCTTTTTTCTTATGATCTGTTATATCTCCTGATCCTTTATTCCTCAATGGAAAAAAGCAGAAAAACAATCGAGCAAACTGTAGGAAAAATTAACTTGACGGATAATATTTACAGAGGTTACCATCAACATGAACATGCTACTATTTATCCGGTCATCACTATTATAAAGTCATACAGAAGTGAAACACATCTACTAATCGGAAGGGTGGCTTTGAGAGAATGATCACATATGTTTTTCCAGGTCAGGGTTCACAGAAACAGGGAATGGGCAGCGGCCTATTCGATGAATTTAAAGAACTGACGGATCAGGCAGATGAGATCTTAGGATATTCAATCAAACGTCTTTGCCTGGAAAATCCTTATTCCAATTTAAACAAAACGCAATTTACTCAGCCGGCGTTATACGTGGTAAACGCACTAAGCTATCTGAAAAAAATCAAGGATGAAGAAGTTAAACCTGACTTTGTCGCCGGGCACAGCTTGGGTGAATACAATGCGTTATTTGCAGCTGAAGCCTTTGATTTTAAGACAGGTTTACAGCTTGTCAGAAAAAGAGGCGAACTGATGAGTCTGATAAGCAACGGCGGTATGGCAGCTGTTATGGGACTAAATGAAGAGCAGGTTGCAAAGGCTCTGAAAGAATATCATTTACATGATGTTGATATCGCTAATGTGAATGCCCCATATCAAATTGTAATTTCAGGAAAAAAAGATGAGATTGAAAAAGCCGCATCTCTTTTTGAAACGATGACTGAAGTTACAATGGTACTCCCCTTAAACGTAAGCGGCGCGTTTCATTCCAGATACATGAATAAAGCAAAAGAAGAATTCGAGGAATTCCTTCATGCCTTTTATTTTTCGCCTCCGTCTATCCCGGTTATTTCTAATGTGTATGCCAAACCGTATACATACGAATTCATGAAACAGACGCTGGCTGATCAAATTAATCACTCAGTGAAATGGACTGACAGCATAAGATACTTAATGAAAAAAGGCCATATGGAGTTTGAGGAGGTAGGGCCTGGAAATGTTTTAACTGGGTTAATTCATCGCATAAAGAAAGATGCGGAAGCAATGCCCCGCTAAAGCATTTGCCCCTATGGCCGTGTACCTCATCAATCAGGTCTAAACACAGATTTCCTTTCATTTAAGGTATAAAGTTTTAAAGATTCAATCGTTCGATTGACACTGTTTCTAATTGAATAACTTTATATACTGTTACATAAAGAGGCTGATAAATTAAGTTAGACATTTGAACTATATCAGCCGGTCTGTCAAACCATCGCTCCCACATCTAGATGGTCCATTTTTTAACCTCACCCACCAATCATAGAGTCGATGTTCTTTGCTGATCCTGTTATCATGTTACATCAATTTTGAGATATCAACATACATCTACGATCACATCATAAATGAACCGCATCCAGAGCACCAATAGCAATCCTTCCAAGTTGAATCTCCTTTACTTTTTCACATATGTCTTTTCCATTTATTAATTTCATTTCAATCGCTGCTATGTGCTTTACAACATACATGGAAATAAGAAATCCAATAGCCGTCATAAATATAAAAAAAGAAGGTTATACACATGAATGAACCGCTTGTTTTTATGTTTTCCGGGCAAGGTTCCCAATACTATCACATGGGGAAAGAACTATTTAAGGAAAATACCGTGTTTCGCCAATCTATGCTTGAAATGGATGACATTGCAGCACGGCGAATTGGCACATCCATTGTTGAAGAAATCTACCATCCAGGTAAACGTATGTCAGATCCGTTTGACAGTATTCTTTTTTCCCACCCCGCCATTTTTATGATTGAGTTTTCCTTATATAAGGTTTTGGAAGACAGGGGAATCTCTCCTGATTACGTATTGGGATCAAGTCTGGGAGAATTCGCAGCAGCGGCAGTTTCTGGTGTGTCAGACGCAGAGGATATACTGGATTGCATACTTGAACAGGCTATTATCATCCAAAATTCCTGCGATAAAGGAAAAATGGTGGCCATTCTGGACAAACCGCAATTGCTGAATGATTATCCGCTACTGTTTGGAAATAGTGAACTCATTTCTATCAATTATGATTCGCACTTCGTCATTTCTGGTGAAGAAGATCATATGAGGAAGATTATGGAGGATTTAAAGGAGAAGCAGATTCTTTGCCAGCTGCTTCCTGTGGCCTATGCCTTTCATTCTTCGCTTATTGATCCGGCAGAGAGTGCCTATGCAGAATTTTTAAGATCAAAATCTTTTAAAAAACCGTCAATACCGATTGTATCGAGCTTAACGGGAAGCTGCCTTCACGTAATGGACGAGAATTTCTTTTGGAATGCGGTCAGAAAGCCAATGATGTTTCGTGAAGCGATTCGATATTTGGAAAGCCAGCATACATGCAAGTTTATCGATTTAGGGCCATCCGGGACCTTAGCTGCTTTTGTGAAACAGCTGATTCCGGGTGATTCAGCTGACCGTTGCTGCTCAATCATAACACCATTTCATCAGGAGCTGAAAAATCTGAATACGGTTGAGTATTTCCGTACACCAGAAAGGAAGTTTACAAGATGATTACATATGTCTTTCCAGGGCAAGGCTCCCAGCAAAAGGGGATGGGACAAGGCCTATTTGAACAATATCAGCATTTGACTGATCAAGCAGATCAAATATTGGGCTATTCAATAGAGAAGCTATGTACCGAAAAATCATATCTGGATGTAAATCATACTGAATACACGCAGCCGGCTTTGTACGTTGTTAATGCACTCAGTTACTTGAAGAGAGTGGAGGAGACCGGCAGAAAACCTGATTTTGCGGCAGGACATAGCTTAGGAGAATACAATGCGCTGATGGCAGCCGGTGCATTTGATTTTGAAACCGGATTAAGGCTCGTCAAAAAAAGAGGAGAATTGATGGGACGAATTACAGAGGGCGGAATGGCTGCTGTGATCGGCCTGAGTAAGGAACAAGTTACAGCCGTTTTAGAAGAGCACCGTCTTCATGACATTGATGTGGCAAATGAAAATACGCCCCGGCAAATTGTGATTTCTGGCCCAAAAAAAGAGATTGAAAAAGCTCGGGCTATTTTTGAAAACACCAAGGATGTAAAGCTGTTTCATCCATTAAATGTGAGCGGAGCTTTTCATTCCAGATATATGAATGAAGCCAAACAGGTATTTAAGCAATATATTGACTCATTCCAATTTGCACCTTTGGCGATCCCGGTTATCTCCAATGTCTATGCAGAACCATACCATCAGGAACGGTTAAAAGATACATTATCTGAACAGATGGACAACACAGTGAAATGGACGGACAGCATTCGTTTCCTGATGGGAAGAGGAGAAATGGAGTTTGAAGAGATTGGGCCTGGAACTGTTTTAACCGGTCTCATTCATCGGATTAAAAATGAAGCTGAACCATTGACATATATACCGAAAAAAAACCCCGCGATCAGTGCGCATCTAAAGGAGCAACGCAATGTTCAAGCTGGGATTACGGCAGAATCTTTAGGAAGCGCTGAATTTAAACAAGATTATCATCTTACATATGCTTATCTTGCAGGAGGAATGTACCGCGGCATTGCTTCGAAAGAAATGGTAGTAAAGCTGTCAAGAGCGGGAATGATGGGGTTCTTTGGCACAGGAGGTCTGAGCCTGAAAGAGGTTGAAGATGCGATCCATGCTATACAAGGTGAATTAGGGAAAGGACAAGCCTATGGCATCAATCTGGTCCACAATATGAAACATACTGAATCAGAAGAAAAAATGATCGATCTTTTATTGAGGAATCAAGTGAGCATTGTGGAGGCTTCAGCATTTTTAAGTGTCACTCCTGCATTAGTAAGGTACCGCGCGAAAGGAGTGAAACGAAATCAAAATGGTGACGTTATATGCTCAAATCGTCTCATAGCAAAAATATCACGGCCGGAAGTTGCAGAATCATTTCTGAGTCCTGCGCCTGAGAATATGCTGCAAAAGCTTTTAGGAGAAAATAAAATCACTATGAACGAAGCTGAGTTGTTGCGGTGCATTCCGATGGCTGACGATATTTGTGTAGAAGCTGATTCAGGCGGTCATACAGATGGCGGTGTAGCATACAGCCTGATGCCGGCGATGACATCTTTAAGAGATGAAATGATGAAAAAATATCAATACCGGAAAAAAATAAGAGTTGGTGCAGCTGGAGGAATTGGAACACCTGAGGCAGCGATGGCGGCTTTTATGCTAGGAGCTGATTTTATTCTAACAGGCTCAATCAATCAATGTACGGTTGAGGCGGCAACAAGTGATAAAGTAAAGGATTTGCTTCAGCAGATGAATGTACAAGATACAGCCTATGCGCCTGCAGGTGATATGTTTGAATCGGGCAGTAAAGTGCAGGTGCTAAAGAAAGGCGTGTTCTTTCCCGCACGGGCAAACAAGTTATATGAACTGTATCAGCGGTATGGGTCTATACGTGAGCTGGATGCAAAGATGCTGGCCCAGCTTGAGGAGAAATACTTTAAACGCAGTATAGAAGACATATATAAAGATATTGCATTGCATTATCCCGCGGCAGACATTGAGAAGGCTGAACAAAACCCGAAGCATAAAATGGCTTTGATTTTCCGATGGTACTTCAGATACAGCTCAAAAATGGCAATCAGCGGAAGCGAACATTCGAAGGTTGATTATCAAATTCACTGCGGTCCCGCGCTGGGAGCCTTTAATCAATGGGTTAAAGGATCGCAATTAGAAAATTGGCGAAACCGCCATGTGGATGAAATCGGGAAAAAATTAATGACAGAAACGGCGGTATTGCTTCATGAACGGATGCAATCGATGTATCAGCCGTCGCATGAAACAGACAACATAAAAATGAAAGTTTGAATATTATGAAAATACACCTATAAAAATCATTAAAATAATCCCTCGAAGGAGAGAGCGTATTATGGATAAACAGAGAATCTTTGAAGTACTAATCACCAATATTTGCGAGGTGCTTCCTGAATTAGACGGACACAGATTTGAGCCTGAAGATCAGTTAGTTGAGCTAGGAGCTGACTCTGTAGACAGAGCTGAAATTATCACGATGGTGCTAGAGGATTTATCGTTAAAAATCCCTCGCATTGAGCTATCCGGGGTGAAAAACATCGGTGAATTAGCTGAGGTGCTTTATGACAAAGTGCAATCTGCCTGAGGTGGTGGTGACCGGTGTAGGCGTTACGGCCTCTATCGGTCAAGGGAAAGAGGACTTTGCTTCCTCGCTGCTGTCCGGCAGACATGCCTTTGATGTCATGAAGCGTTCAGGCAGACAAAAAGACAGCCGGTTTATCGGAGCCGAAATTGCGTCATTGTCTTATCCTGACCGACTCTCTAAAAAAATGTTGCGAAAAGCATCATTCTCCAGCCGCGCTGCATTGGTAACTCTCACAGAGGCTTGGGAGGAGGCTGAATTGGACGATGCAGATTCCTCACGTATCGGACTGGTTGTTGGCGGATCAAATTTTCAACAGAGAGAAAACTTTGAAGTTTATGAAAGGTATCAAGACCGCTCCGGTTTTATTTCTCCGGCGTATGGTCTGTCTTTCATGGACAGCGATCTTTGCGGGATATGTACAGATCAGTTTGGCATCACGGGATTAGCATATACGGTGGGAGGAGCTTCGGCCAGCGGCCAGTTAGCAGTCATTCATGCGATTCAGCAAGTCCTGTCAGGCGAAGTTGATACTTGCATAGCACTTGGTGCTTTAATGGATCTTTCTTATATGGAATGCGAGGCGCTAAGGGCTTTAGGCGCTATGGGGACGGACAAATATGCTGATGAACCTGAAAATGCGTGCCGTCCTTTCGATCAAAACAGAGACGGGTTTATCTATGGAGAATCGTGCGGTGCATTGGTAATAGAACGAAAGGAGACGGCTTTACGAAGAGGTCTAAAACCTTATGCAGCATTGTCTGGCTGGTCAATCAAACTGGACGGAAACCGGAATCCTGATCCTTCATTAGAAGGAGAGATACATGTCATCCAGAAGGCACTGGAGCGTGCCAGGCTTTTACCAGAAGATATTGATTATATTAATCCTCATGGAACAGGCTCTTTTATTGGAGATGAAATAGAATTAAAGGCGCTCCGTGCATGCCGGCTTTCCCATGCTTATATCAATGCAACAAAATCGATAACCGGACACGGGCTTAGTGCGGCGGGCATCGTAGAGATTATTTCTGTTTTGCTGCAAATGAAAAAATCTGCCCTGCATCCGAGCAGGAATTTGGATCATCCAATCGATGATTCCTTTCATTGGGTAAATGAGAAATCGATTTCATACCGCATCAAAAATGCGCTGAGCTTAAGCATGGGGTTTGGCGGAATGAACACCGCGGTTTGTATACAAAACATTGAGAAATGTGGAGGCGAATCATAAATGGTTTCAGCCGGAATAGAAGCGATGAATGTCTTTGGCGGAACGGCATACCTTGATGTCATGGAGCTGGCCAAATACAGACACTTAGATACTGCGAGATTTGAAAACTTATTAATGAAAGAAAAAGCGGTAGCACTGCCTTATGAAGATCCCGTGACCTTCGGAGTCAATGCAGCTAAGCCGATTATTGATGCTTTATCTGAAGCAGAGAAGGACCGGATTGAATTGCTGATCACTTGCTCTGAATCCGGGATCGACTTTGGGAAATCGTTAAGTACATATATCCATGAATATTTAGGTCTCAACCGCAACTGCCGTTTGTTTGAGGTTAAACAGGCGTGTTATTCAGGGACAGCGGGATTTCAGATGGCGGTGAATTTTATATTATCCCAGACTTCTCCGGGTGCCAAAGCACTGGTTATCGCCAGTGATATTTCACGTTTTTTAATCGCTGAGGGCGGAGACGCTTTAAGCGAAGATTGGTCTTATGCGGAACCGAGCGCCGGAGCGGGAGCGGTGGCCGTTTTAGTTGGCGAAAATCCCGAGGTGTTTCAGATAGATCCCGGAGCAAATGGTTATTACGGCTATGAAGTGATGGACACGTGCCGCCCCATTCCCGACAGTGAAGCGGGAGATTCTGATCTGTCTTTAATGTCATATTTGGATTGCTGCGAACAGACCTTTCTGGAATATCAAAAGCGTGTACCGGGTGCCAATTATCAGGACACGTTTCAATATCTTGCTTACCATACGCCCTTTGGCGGGATGGTGAAAGGCGCGCACCGGACAATGATGCGTAAGGTGGCGAAGGTGAAAACATCCGGGATTGAGACGGATTTTTTAACTCGGGTAAAACCAGGGTTAAACTACTGTCAACGAGTTGGAAATATTATGGGGGCAGCCTTGTTTCTGGCATTGGCCAGCACGATAGACCAAGGGAGGTTTGATTCGCCTAAACGAATTGGCTGTTTTTCCTACGGATCCGGCTGCTGTTCTGAATTCTACAGCGGAATTACAACTCCGCAAGGCCAGGAGCGTCAGCGAACATTTGGTATTGAGAAGCATTTGGATCGCCGGTATCAGCTCTCCATGGAAGAGTATGAGCTATTGTTTAAGGGGAGCGGGATGGTGCGGTTTGGGACGCGCAATGTAAAGCTGGACTTTGAGATGATGCCGGGCATCATGCAGTCCACTCAAGAGAAGCCGCGCTTGTTTTTAGAAGAAATTTCTGAGTTTCATCGGAAGTACAGGTGGATCTCGTGACCTATCAAACGATAAAGGTCCGCTTTCAAGCGTCGGTTTGCTATATTACCTTTCACCGTCCTGAAGCGAATAATACAATTAATGACACGCTGATAGAAGAATGCTTGCAAGTGTTAAATCAATGTGAAACATCAACGGTGACGGTTGTCGTTTTAGAGGGGCTTCCCGAGGTGTTTTGTTTTGGAGCTGATTTTCAAGAAATCTATCAGGAAATGAAAAGGGGCAGAAAACAGGCAAGCTCTCAAGAGCCTCTCTATGATTTGTGGCTGAAATTGCAGACCGGCCCTTATGTCACGATTTCGCATGTCAGGGGAAAAGTGAATGCCGGCGGTATTGGATTTGTATCTGCCACAGATATTGCCATTGCTGATCAGACGGCGTCATTCAGTCTCTCTGAGCTGCTATTCGGCCTGTACCCTGCTTGTGTTTTACCGTTTCTGATCCACCGTATCGGCCGGCAGAAAGCGCATTATATGACGCTTATGACAAAGCCGATTTCCGTTCAGGAAGCCAGTGAATGGGGATTAATAGATGCTTATGATGCTGAAAGTGACGTGCTGCTGAGAAAGCATTTATTGCGTTTGCGGAGGCTGAATAAAAAAGGAATCGCACATTATAAACAGTTTATGAGCTCACTTGATCATCAAGTCAGTCGTGCGAAAGCCACCGCTTTAACTGCAAATCAAAACATGTTTTCTGATCCTCAAAACCAAATGGGAATCATCAGGTATGTTGAAACAGGACAATTCCCATGGGAGGATCAGTAACCGTTTCAATCAGAACCATTAGGAGGACATCATGACGCATTCTGTTGTAGAGCTTATCGAAATTGAATCCGCCATTATTCAGGTAAAGATGCAAGATCGCACTCATAAAAACGCGTTTTCACAAGAACTTACAGATGGTTTAATTCAAGCGTTTGAATACATACGGCAGAACCCCAAATACAAAGCGGTTATTTTGACAGGATATGATAATTATTTTGCTTCAGGAGGAACGCAAGAAGGACTGCTTCGAATTCAACAGGGATTGACCAAGTTCACTGATGACAATCTTTATTCTCTGGCGCTGGATTGTGAGATTCCAGTTATTGCGGCAATGCAGGGCCATGGAATTGGAGGCGGCTTTGTCATGGGGCTCTTTGCTGACATAGTCATTCTGAGCAGGGAAAGCGTGTATACGGCTAATTTTATGAAATACGGATTTACTCCTGGAATGGGCGCTACCTTTATCGTTCCTAAAAAACTGGGTTTCAGCCTGGCCCAGGAAATATTATTGAATGCGGGCAGCTACCGCGGAGCTGATCTTGAAAAAAGAGGGGTTCCCTTTAAGGTGCTGCCCCGTACAGAAGTGTTAAATTATGCAGTGGAGCTGGCGCAAGAATTGGCGGAAAAGCCGAGAAACTCACTGGTTACACTGAAAGATCATTTGGTTGCCCCGCTTCGCGATCAGCTGCCGCGCGTCATTGAACAGGAATTGATGATGCATGAGAAAACATTTCATCATGAAGAAGTCAAAAGTAGAATCAAAGGTTTATATGGTAATTAACTGAAATATATATAAATTTTGCAGGTGAAATGGAGGCAGCGTGATGAGAAATAATGATAATATCCGCATATTAGCTAATCCTTCTGTCAGTCATGGTGAGCCTTTACATATATCTGAAAAGCAGCCGGCAACAATACCTGAAGTTTTATACAGAACGGCGGCGGAGCTTGGGGATACAAAGGGAATCATTTATTTGCAGCCGGATGGAACTGAAGTTTACCAATCATACAGACGATTATGGGATGATGGACTGCGTATTGCGAAGGGGCTTCGCCAATCAGGCCTGAAAGCAAAACAAAGCGTGATTTTGCAGCTTGGTGACAATTCACAGCTTCTCCCTGCGTTCTGGGGGTCTGTGTTAACAGGGGTTGTTCCGGCTCCGTTAGCCGTTCCGCCAACGTATGCTGAATCGAGCAGCGGCACTCAAAAGCTGAAAGACGCATGGACGCTTCTTGGCAAGCCAGCGGTGATTACGGACCGAGGGATACACCAGGAAATGCTCGATTGGGCAAAAGAACAAGAGCTTGAAGGGTTCAGGGCAATTGCTGTAGAGGATCTGCTCAGCGCTGAAGCGGACACAGATTGGCATCAATCTAGTCCTGAAGACTTAGCGCTTTTATTGCTGACTTCAGGCAGTACGGGAACGCCCAAAGCAGTTATGCTTAATCATCGTAACATTATGAGCATGGTGAAAGGGATTATTCAAATGCAAGGCTTCACCAGAGAGGATATTACGTTTAACTGGATGCCGTTTGACCATGTCGGAGGGATCGGAATGCTTCATTTGCGGGATGTTTATCTTGGCTGTCAGGAAATTAACGTCTCAAGTGAAACAATCTTAATGGAGCCGTTAAAATGGCTGGATTGGATTGATCATTACCGAGCTTCTGTTACGTGGGCGCCGAATTTTGCGTTTGGTCTGGTTACTGATTTTGCAGAAGAAATAAAAGATAGGAAATGGAATCTGTCTTCAATGCGATACATGCTCAATGGCGGTGAAGCAATGGTAGCCAAGGTAGGGCGCAGAATACTTGAGCTTTTAGAACCACATGGACTGCCTGCTGACGCCATCCGACCTGCATGGGGAATGTCCGAAACTTCATCGGGTGTTATTTTTTCTCATGAATTTACCCGGGCTGGAACAAGTGATGATGATCATTTTGTTGAAATAGGCTCTCCAATCCCCGGCTTCTCTATGAGAATTGTGAATGACCATAATGAATTGGTTGAAGAGGGTGAGATCGGCCGTTTTCAAGTCTCGGGTCTTTCTGTTACTAGCGGTTATTACCAGCGGCCTGATTTGAATGAGAGTGTGTTTACAGAAGACGGCTGGTTTGAAACCGGAGATCTTGGCTTTTTGCGAAACGGGCGCTTAACCATAACAGGCCGTACGAAAGATGCAATTATCATTAACGGCATTAATTATTACAGTCATGCAATTGAGTCTGCAGTTGAAGAATTATCTGAAATTGAAACTTCTTATACTGCTGCTTGCGCTGTCCGTCTGGGCCAGAATTCAACAGATCAGCTGGCTATCTTCTTTGTTACTTCCGCAAAATTAAATGATGAGCAAATGTCTCAGCTTCTTAGAAACATACAATCCCATGTCTCACAGGTGATCGGAGTCACCCCGGAATATTTGCTGCCTGTACAAAAAGAAGAGATTCCAAAAACGGCTATCGGAAAGATCCAGCGCACCCAGCTAAAAACTTCATTTGAAAATGGAGAGTTCGACCACTTGCTACATAAACCCAATCGGATGAACGATGCAGTCCAGGATGAGGAGATACAGCAAGCAGACCATGTGAAAAGAGTAAGGGAAGAAATACAGAAGCATCTGCTCACCTGTTTGACTGAGGAGCTGCATGTTTCCCGCGATTGGGTGGAGCCAAATGCAAATATCCAAAGTCTTGGTGTGAATTCTATCAAGATGATGAAGCTCATTCGATCGATCGAGAAAAACTACCATATCAAACTAACAGCCAGAGAGATACATCAATATCCTACAATTGAACGCTTAGCCAGCTATCTATCAGAACATGAAGACCTCAGCAGCTTGTCTGCTGACAAAAAGGGCACGGACACATATAAAACCGAACCGGAAAGGAGTCAGGCAACTTTTCAGCCTCTCTCTGAGGTTCAAAAAGGATTATGGACATTGCAAAAAATGTCACCCGAAAAAAGTGCATATCACGTACCTCTCTGTTTTAAATTTTCGTCAGGGCTTCACCTTGAAACATTACAGCAGGCTTTCGGCCATGTATTGAATCAGCACCCAATCTTAAAGCACGTCATCCAAGAGAAAGACGGAGTGCCATTTCTTAAAAATGAGCCAGCACTTTCAATTGAAATCAAGACAGAAAATATCTCAAGTATGAAAGAGTCTGATATTCCTGCTTTTCTTAGAAAGAAAGTAAAGGAACCGTATGTAAAGGAAAACAGCCCGTTAGTGCGTGTCATGAGCTTTTCCAGATCTGAACAAGAGCATTTTTTATTAGTTGTCATTCACCATTTGATTTTTGACGGAGTTTCGTCTGTCACATTTATACGCAGTCTGTTTGATACCTATCAGCTTCTTTTAAAAGGACAGCAGCCGGAAATAGCTGTTTTTCCTGCCATTTATCATGATTTTGCGGCATGGGAGAAAAACATGCTTGCCGGCAAAGACGGTGTGAAGCACCGTACATATTGGCAGAAACAGCTATCGGGAACTTTGCCGAATCTTCAGCTGCCTAATGTCAGCGCAAGTTCAGTCGATTCTGAGTTTAGAGAGGATACATACACCAGGCGGCTGTCCAGTGGCTTCATGAATCAGGTCAGAACGTTTGCGAAAGAGCATTCTGTAAATGTTACGACGGTATTCTTAAGCTGCTATATAATGCTGCTTGGCCGTTACACCGGCCAAAAGGAACAGATCGTCGGCATGCCGGCCATGGTGAGGCCGGAAGAAAGATTTGATGATGCCATTGGACATTTTCTCAATATGCTCCCGATTCGGAGTGAGCTGAACCCGGCAGACACTTTTTCTAGCTTTATATCAAAATTGCAATTAACGATATTGGATGGGCTTGATCATGCAGCATATCCTTTTCCAAAAATGGTGAGGGATCTGAATATTCCTCGCAGTCAAGCAGGTTCACCGGTATTTCAAACCGCTTTTTTCTATCAGAATTTTCTTCAATCCGGAAGCTATCAAAGCTTGCTGAGCCGCTATGCTGACTTCTTTTCTGTCGATTTCGTTGAGTATATTCACCAAGAGGGCGAATACGAATTAGTATTTGAACTGTGGGAAACAGAAGAAAAAATGGAGCTGAACATCAAGTATAATACTGGGCTGTTTGATGCAGCTTCTATATCCGCCATGTTCGACCATTTTGTTTATGTAACAGAGCAGGCGATGTTGAATCCTTCTCAGCCTTTAAAAGAGTATTCTTTATTACCTGAGGCAGAGAAGCAGATGATTCTCAAAACATGGAACGCCACAGGAAAAACGTATCCATATATAACTTTTCATGAGTTGTTTGAGCAGCAGGCGAAAAAGACGCCTGATAGAGCGGCTGTCAGCTATGAAGGTCAAACATTGACGTATCGGGAGCTTGATGAAAGAAGCACACAACTGGCCATTTATTTGCAGGCGCATGGAGTGGGTCCTGACCGTCTGGCGGGGATCTATGTGGATCGATCGCTGGACATGCTAGTGGGCTTATTAGCGATCCTCAAGGCTGGGGGAGCGTATGTGCCGCTAGACCCGTCCTATCCGGCTGAACGCTTAGAATACATGCTTGAGGACAGTGAAGTTTTCATTACACTGACGACATCGGAATTAGTAAATACGTTGAGTTGGAACGGTGTCACAACAGCTCTTTTAGATCAAGATTGGGATGAAATTGCTCAAACAGCCTCTGATCGAAAAGTGCTTACACGCACTGTCACGCCAGAGAACTTGGCATATGTCATTTATACATCCGGCAGCACAGGAAAGCCAAAAGGTGTCATGATACCGCATAAAGCTTTGACAAACTTTCTCGTTTCGATGGGGGAAACACCAGGTCTTACGGCAGAGGATAAAATGCTTGCTGTCACAACCTACTGTTTTGATATCGCAGCTCTGGAATTATTTTTGCCTTTAATAAAGGGCGCACACTGCTATATTTGTCAAACGGAGCATACAAAAGACGTTGAAAAACTGAAACGGGACATCCGCACGATCAAACCGACAGTGATGCAGGCAACCCCCGCTACGTGGAAGATGCTCTTTTATTCAGGCTGGGAAAATGAAGAGAGCGTGAAAATTTTATGCGGTGGCGAAGCATTGCCTGAGACATTAAAACGATATTTCTTAGATACGGGCAGTGAAGCCTGGAATATGTTCGGGCCAACCGAAACAACTATCTGGTCAGCGGTTCAGCGCATTAACGATGAATGCTCTCATGCCACGATAGGAAGGCCAATCGCCAATACACAAATCTATATTACGGATTCTCAGCTCGCGCCAGTGCCGGCAGGTGTCCCGGGTGAGCTGTGCATTGCAGGAGACGGTGTGGCGAAGGGCTACTACAAAAAGGAAGAATTAACGGATTCGAGATTCATTGACAACCCTTTTGAGCCTGAGTCTAAGCTTTATAGAACGGGAGACATGGCCCGCTGGCTTCCGGGAGGGCGAATTGAATATATAGGCCGCATCGATAATCAAGTAAAAATCCGCGGATTTCGTATTGAACTTGGTGATATTGAAAGCAGGCTTAGTGAGCATCCCGGCATTCTGGAATGCGTTGTGGTCGCAGATATGGATAACCTAGCTGCCTATTATACAGCTAAACATGCAAATGCTTCTCTCACAGCGAGAGAGCTGCGTCATTTTGTGAAAAACGCTTTGCCTGCCTATATGGTGCCTTCTTATTTTATTCAGCTTGATCATATGCCGTTAACTCCGAACGGAAAGATAGATAGAAACAGCCTTAAGAATATCGATTTGTCAGGGGAGCAGTTAAAGCAAAGGCAGACCTCTCCTAAGAACATTCAGGATACTGTTTTTACCATTTGGCAGGAAGTGCTGAAAACGAGTGATATTGAATGGGATGACGGATTTTTCGATGTGGGCGGGGATTCGCTTCTCGCGGTCACTGTGGCTGATCGTATCAAACATGAACTATCCTGTGAGTTTTCTGTCACAGACCTGTTTGAGTATTCAACCATTAAAAATATCAGCCAGTACATCACTGAACAGCGAATGGGCGATGCAAGTGACCATGTGCTGATAGAACCGCCAGCTCATATAGAAGATCAGTCTACCGAGATGAGTGATCTCCCGGACTATTATGACGATAGTGTGGCGATTATTGGCATATCGTGTGAATTTCCAGGGGCAAAAAATCATGATGAATTTTGGGAGAACCTCAGAGACGGCAAGGAAAGCATTGCGTTTTTCAATAAAGAAGAGCTTCAGCGATTTGGCATTTCAAAGGAGATAGCGGAGAATGCCGACTATGTCCCGGCTAAAGCTTCAATTGAGGGGAAAGACAGATTTGATCCAAGCTTCTTTCAAATCTCTCCTAAAGACGCTGAATTTATGGACCCTCAGCTTCGGATGCTGCTGACTCATTCATGGAAAGCAATAGAAGATGCCGGTTATGCTGCGGGACAGATTCCGCAAACCAGTGTTTTTATGTCGGCAAGCAATAATTCTTATCGCGCGCTGTTACCGTCAGATACAACAGAGAGCTTGGAGACGCCGGACGGCTATGTTTCGTGGGTGCTTGCACAGAGCGGGACGATTCCGACAATGATTTCTCATAAGCTCGGGCTGAGAGGGCCAAGCTATTTCGTTCATGCCAACTGCTCATCATCTCTGATTGGATTGCATTCTGCCTATAAAAGCCTGCTGTCGGGTGAATCTGATTATGCTTTAGTTGGCGGTGCAACGCTGCATACCGAGTCAAATATCGGATATGTGCATCAGCCGGGGCTGAACTTTTCGAGTGATGGACATATTAAAGCTTTTGACGCTTCAGCTGACGGAATGATAGGCGGCGAGGGCGTTGCTGTTGTATTGCTGAAAAAAGCAACTGATGCAGTAAAGGACGGGGATCATATCTATGCCTTGCTGAGAGGCATTGGTGTTAATAACGACGGCGCTGACAAAGTCGGCTTTTATGCTCCAAGCGTTAAAGGCCAGGCTGACGTGGTTCAACAGGTCATGAATCAAACGAAGATACAGCCTGAATCCATCTGCTATGTAGAAGCACACGGAACCGGAACGAAGCTGGGGGACCCGATCGAGCTGGCGGCTTTAACAAACGTTTACAGGCAATATACAAATAAAACGCAATTTTGCGGCATTGGGTCGGTGAAAACCAATATCGGACATTTAGATACAGCCGCCGGTCTTGCGGGCTGCATTAAAGTCGTGATGAGTCTTTATCATCAAGAGCTTGCACCGAGTATCAATTATAAGGAGCCGAATCCAAATACAGACTTAGCCAGCTCTCCTTTTTACGTCGTCGATCAAAAGAAAACGTTAAGCCGTGAGATCAAAACGCACAGGGCTGCACTTAGCTCGTTCGGGCTTGGCGGGACAAATACCCATGCTATTTTTGAACAATTCAAAAGGGATTCTGATAAGAGAAAGATAGACGGGACTTGCATCGTCCCGATCTCGGCGAAAAATAAAGAGAGGCTGCAAGAGTATGCCGAAGACATTCTGGCCTATTTGGAAAGAAGAGGGCTTGAGAACAGCCAGCTGCCTGATTTTGCGTATACCCTTCAGGTGGGGCGCGAAGCGATGGAGCATCGCGTTGTCTTTATTGCCGATCATATAAATGAGTTAAAACAGAGGCTCACAGATTTTATCAATGGAAAAACAGCGATTGAAGGCTGTTTTCAAGGAAGTAAGCACAATGCCAGAGAGGTTTCATGGCTGACGGAGGATGAGGACAGCGCTGAACTCATACGTAAGTGGATGGCCAAAGGAAAGGTAAACAAGCTTGCAGAAATGTGGAGCAAGGGAGCACATATAGATTGGATGCAGCTTTACAAGGGTGAGCGCCCAAACAGAATGAGTCTGCCGACTTATCCATTTGCAAAGGAACGATACTGGCCGTCGCAGGATGACCGCAAACCGGTGGCGCAGATATCCGGAAATCAGACAGGGATTGGCTCTATTCATCCATTGCTTCATCAGAATACATCTGATTTTTCTGAACAGAAATTCAGTTCGGTTTTCACTGGTGACGAATTTTTCCTGAGAGACCATGTGGTAAGAGGAAAGCCTGTGCTTCCTGGTGTTGCGTACCTTGAAATGGCGTACGCGGCTATAAACCAGGCGGCAGGAAGTGAAATTGGCCAAGATGTCAGAATCAGATTGAATCATACAGTCTGGGTTCAGCCTGTTGTGGTTGACAGACATTCAGCTCAAGTGGATATCAGTCTCTTTCCTGAAGAAGATGGAAAAATCACCTTTGACATTTACAGTACACAGGAAGACGGGGATGACCCTGTTATTCATAGTCAAGGCAGTGCGGAGCTGGCATCTTCCGCCGAAACGTCAGTCGCAGATCTCACTGAAATTTCACGCCGCTGCGGCATAGGAAAGATGTCGCCTGATCAATTTTACGAAGAAGGCAGAAGCAGAGGAATGTTCCATGGTCCGGCCTTTCAAGGAATTAAGAATGTGAATATAGGAAACAGAGAGGTTTTGGCGCAGCTGCAGCTTCCGGAAATCGTTTCTGGAACGAATGAACAGTTTGTGCTGCACCCAAGTATCATGGACTCCGCCTTGCAGACAGCAACGATATGCATCATGCAGGAATTAGCGGATCAAAAGCTGATTTTGCCATTTGCGCTTGAAGAGCTTGAGGTGATCAAAGGCTGTTCGTCTTCTATGTGGGCTTATGCTCGCTTAAGTGACAGCGACCGCTCCGGAGGGGGTGTCCAGAAAGCGGATATCGATGTCATTGACGAGAGTGGAAGCGTATGTGTCAGGATCAAAGGATTCTCAACAAGAGTATTAGAAGGAGAGGTTCATCCTTCAAAGCCTTCATCACGGCACGAACGCTTAATGCTTGAACCGGTGTGGGAAAAACCGAATGAAGAACGAGAGGACGAAGACCCTTCGTACACGGAGCATATCATTGTTCTCTTCGAAACTGAACGAAGTGTCACAGACAGCATTGCCTCCCACATGAAAGATGTCCGTGTGATTACTCTGAATGAAGCTGAAGGACATATTGCTGAACGTTATCAATGTTACACGCAGAACATTTTTGAACTCATGCAAAGCAAGGTCCGTGAGCTTTCTGCAGGCCGTATCATCATTCAAGCGATTGTTCCGCTGGAAAAAGAGAAGCAATTGTTTGCCGGCGTTTCTGGTCTGTTTAAAACAGCAGAAATAGAGTTCAGCAAACTGACTGCTCAGGTCATCGAAATTGAGAAACCTGAAGAGATGATAGACCTTCACCTCAAGCTGAAAGACGACAGCCGGAGACCATTTGACAAACAGATTCGATATGAGGCTGGACACCGTTTTGTGAAAGGCTGGAGGGAAATGATGCTTCCTTCAGCTGATACGCTTCACATGCCGTGGAGAGACGAGGGTGTTTATCTAATCACAGGCGGAGCAGGAAGCTTAGGCCTTCTGTTTGCAAAGGACATTGCCAATCGAACTGGCCGGTCTACTATTGTGCTGACGGGACGATCTGTTTTAAGTGAGGATAAGGAAAACGAGCTGGAGGCTCTTCGAAGCATCGGAGCGGAGGTTGTCTATCGGGAGGCTGATGTAAGTGATCAGCATGCGGTTCGTCATCTTTTTGAGGAAATCAAAGAAAGATATGGCACTCTCAATGGAATTATTCACGGTGCAGGCAGCATTAAAGATCACTTCATCATTCATAAAACGAATGAAGAGTTTCAAGAAGTATTGCAGCCAAAAGTGAGCGGGTTGTTACATGTAGACGAATGCAGCAAGGATTTCCCATTGGACTTTTTCATTTTCTTCTCATCTGTTTCGGGATGTTTAGGAAACGCTGGACAAGCCGATTATGCGGCAGCCAATTCGTTTATGGATGCATTTGCTGAATACCGCCGTTCTCTTGCGGCATCAAAAAAGAGATTCGGCTCCACCATTTCCTTCAATTGGCCGTTATGGGAAGAAGGCGGTATGCAAGTCGGCGCTGAAGATGAAAAGAGAATGCTGAAAACGACGGGAATGGTCCCGATGCCGACAGATAGTGGCTTGAAAGCATTTTATCAGGGGATAGCATCTGATAAGCCGCAAGTTTTTGTGATGGAAGGACAGCTTCAGAAAATGAAGCAAAAACTGCTTTCCACAGGATCGAAAGCCAAGCGGAACGATCAGAGAAAGGCGGATCAGGATCAAGGACAAACTAGAAAATTGGAAGCAGCCTTAATCCAAATGGTTGGCGCAATTTTGAAAGTAAACACTGACGATATCGATGTCAACACAGAGCTGAGTGAGTACGGATTCGACTCAGTTACATTCACTGTCTTTACAAACAAGATCAACGAAAAATTTCAGTTGGAGCTAACACCGACCATTTTCTTTGAATATGGTAGCGTCCAAAGCCTGGCTGAATATGTAGTTGCTGCGTATCAGGGCGAATGGAATCAAGATACTACTGCTAAAGGCATAGATGAAAGAACAAACTTAGTGCACAGTTTAAGCAGCCTAGAGGCATCATTAAGCAACATGGTCAGTGCAATTTTAAAAGTAAATAGTGAAGATATTGATGTCAATACAGAGCTGAGTGAATACGGATTTGATTCCGTTACATTTACGGTCTTTACAAACAAGATCAACGAAGAATTTCAGTTGGAGCTAACGCCGACCATTTTCTTTGAATATGGAAGCATCCAAAGCCTGGCTGAGTATTTGACTGCTGAACATGAGGACACCCTGGTTCAGGAGCGAGAAAAACCAGAGGGGCAGGAAGAGTTACAGACAAAATCATCTGAAGCGCCGAAAATCACATCACGTAGAAAGCGCCGCTTTACACAGCCTATTATTGCAAAAGCAGAAAGAAACAAAAAGCAGGCTGCCGATTTTGAGCCGGTTGCAATTGTCGGCATCAGCGGCCGATTCCCTGGCGCTATGGATATAGACGAATTTTGGAAAAACCTAGAAGAAGGAAAAGACAGCATCACAGAAGTTCCAAAAGATCGATGGGATTGGCGGGAGCATTATGGAAACCCAGACACTGACGTCAATAAAACCGACATCAAATGGGGCGGGTTTATTGATGGTGTCGCAGAGTTTGATCCGTTGTTTTTTGGTATTTCGCCGCGAGAAGCTGATTATGTAGACCCTCAGCAGCGCTTGTTAATGACATACGTGTGGAAGGCACTGGAAGATGCGGGTTGCTCGCCGCAAAGCCTTTCGGGTACAGGGACTGGTATCTTTATCGGTACGGGAAACACCGGTTATAAAGATCTATTCCATAGAGCGAATCTTCCAATTGAAGGCCATGCTGCTACAGGTCATATGATTCCTTCGGTAGGCCCGAATAGAATGAGTTATTTTTTAAATATTCATGGTCCGAGCGAACCAGTAGAGACGGCTTGTTCCAGTTCTCTTGTAGCCATTCACCGTGCTGTGACTGCGATGCAAAACGGTGATTGTGAGATGGCGATCGCTGGAGGCGTGAATACGATCTTAACCGAGGAGGCGCATATTAGCTACAGCAAGGCGGGTATGCTCAGCAAAGACGGCAGGTGTAAAACCTTCTCCGCCGATGCGAATGGCTATGTCAGAGGCGAAGGGGTCGGAATGGTCATGTTGAAAAATCTGGAAGATGCCGAGCGCGACGGAAATCATATTTACGGTGTTATTCGGGGGACGGCGGAAAATCACGGCGGAAGAGCCAATACCCTGACATCGCCTAATCCGAAAGCACAAGCTGATTTGTTGGTGCGTGCATATCGCCAAGCAGGCATAGATCCAAGCACTGTCACATATATCGAAGCACATGGAACAGGGACGGAATTGGGCGATCCGATTGAAATAAATGGGCTGAAAGCCGCGTTTAAGGAACTATCCAATATGAGAGGCGAGAGCCAGCCGGATGTTCCGGATCGCCGTTGCGGCATTGGCTCAGTTAAAAGCAATATCGGTCATTTAGAGCTAGCAGCAGGTATTTCCGGTTTGATCAAAGTGCTTTTGCAAATGAAGCATAAAACGTTAGTGAAAAGCCTGCATTGCAAGACGCTTAACCCTTATCTTCAGCTGACTGACAGTCCGTTTTACATCGTTCAGGAAAAACAGGAATGGAAGTCTGTCACAGATCGTGACGGAAACGAGCTTCCGCGCCGTGCGGGAATCAGTTCGTTTGGGATTGGCGGAGTAAACGCGCATATTGTGGTTGAAGAATATATGCCAAAAGCCAATTCAGAACACACGGCTACAGAACAGCCAAACGTGATTGTGCTGTCGGCTAAAAATAAAAGCAGGCTGATGGATCGTGCTTCGCAATTACTTGAGGCGATTCGCAATAAAAAATATACAGATCAGGATTTGCACCGCATCGCTTACACCCTGCAAGTCGGGCGCGAAGAAATGGATGAGCGTCTGGCGTGTGTTGCGGGGACGATGCAGGAACTTGAAGAGAAACTGCAGGCGTTTGTTGACGGTAAGGAAGAAACAGACGAATTTTTCCGGGGACAGTCTCATCGAAATAAAGAGACCCAGACTATATTTACAGCAGATGAAGATATGGCGTTGGCACTTGATGCTTGGATCAGAAAAAGAAAATACGCCAAACTTGCTGATTTATGGGTCAAAGGGGTCTCAATCCAGTGGAACACATTATACAGAGAGACCAAACCACGCCTGATCAGCCTCCCTTCATATCCGTTTGCGAAGGATCACTATTGGGTGCCGGCAAAGGAACATTCAGAAAGAGACAAAAAAGAACTGGTTAATGCGATTGAAGATCGGGATGCATGTTTTTTGACGAAACAATGGAGTTTGAGTCCAATTGGCTCAGCAGTGCCGGGGACAAGAACTGTTGCCATCCTGAGCAATCAAGAGACAGCAGATTTAGCAGCAGAAGTGTCTTCGTATTTTCCGAATCATCTCTTAATAGATGTGAGCCGGATAGAAAATGATCAGTCAGACATTGATTGGAAAGAGTTTGACGGCCTAGTGGATGTCATCGGATGCGGTAAGGATGATGAGGGCCGGCTGGATTGGATTGAATGGGTGCAAAGACTGGTTGAATTCGGGCATAAAGAGGGGCTCAGGCTGCTTTGTGTGACGAAGGGGCTCGAATCGTTTCAAAACACATCTGTCCGGATGGCTGGCGCCTCACGGGCTGGGTTGTATCGAATGCTCCAATGCGAGTACAGCCATCTTATATCAAGGCATATGGATGCTGAGGAGGTTACTGATCATCGCCGTCTCGCGAAGTTGATCGCTGATGAGTTTTATTCCGATTCTCATGATGCCGAGGTTTGCTACAGAGATGGTTTACGGTATCAAGCTTTTCTAAAAGCTCATCCGGAAACAGGTAAGGCCACGGAACAGAACGCGGTCTTCCCGGAAGATCATGTGCTTCTCATTACAGGCGGCACACGAGGCATCGGGCTATTATGCGCCCGTCATTTTGCAGAGTGCTATGGAGTGAAAAAACTGGTGCTGACCGGACGAGAACAGCTTCCTCCGCGAGAGGAGTGGGTGCGTTTTAAGACATCAAACACATCATTGGCAGAGAAAATCCAGGCAGTGCGGGAGCTGGAAGCGAAGGGTGTACAGGTGGAGATGCTGTCGCTGACGTTATCTGATGATGCCCAGGTTGAGCAAACGCTGCAACATATCAAGCGAACATTAGGACCGATTGGCGGTGTTATTCATTGTGCAGGTTTGACGGATATGGATACGCTGGCATTTATCCGAAAAACTTCAGATGATATTCAGCGGGTGCTGGAACCTAAGGTGTCAGGTCTTACAACGTTATTTCGCCATGTGTGTAACGAGCCTTTACAGTTTTTTGTCTTATTTTCTTCTGTTTCAGCCATTATTCCGGAGCTTTCGGCGGGACAAGCTGACTATGCGATGGCCAATAGCTATATGGATTATTTTGCAGAAGCACATCAGAAACATGTGCCGATCATCAGTGTTCAGTGGCCGAACTGGAAAGAAACCGGTATGGGTGAAGTGACAAATCAAGTGTATCGGGAAAGCGGCTTGTTGAGCATTACGAATTCAGAAGGCTTACGTTTTCTAGATCAAATTGTATCGAAAATGTTCGGACCGGTTGTTCTCCCTGCAATGACGAATCAAACAAACTGGGAGCCGGAACTGCTGATGAAGAGGAGGAAACCGCATGAGGGCGGTTTGCAGGAAGCTGCTTTACAGAGCCCGCCAGCCAGAGACATTGAAGAGGCCGATGAAGTTTCCAAATGTGATGGATTATTATCTGAAACACAGTCCTGGCTTGTTGATCTGTTTACCGAAGAGCTGAGAATAGATCGTGAAGACTTCGAGATTGACGGGTTGTTTCAGGATTATGGCGTGGATTCGATCATTTTGGCACAGGTGCTCCAGCGTATAAACCGCAAATTAGAGGCAGCGCTCGATCCATCGATTCTATATGAATACCCGACAATTCAAAGGTTCGCAGATTGGCTGATCGGTTCTTATTCCGAAAGGCTGTCCGCTTTATTCGGAGGCAGGATATCGGATGCATCAGCACCTTTGGAGAACAAAATAGAGGCGGAGGTATCTGTTCCTGCGGAGGATCGAACTCTTACACCTCAGATTCAGGCGCCAGCGATTTTGTCACCGGACTCTCATGCAGAAGGTATTGCCGTTGTCGGACTCTCTTGCCGATTCCCTGGAGCAGATACATTGGAATCATATTGGTCGTTACTATCCGAGGGGCGTTCGTCAATCGGCCCGATTCCGGCAGAGCGTTGGGGCTGTAAGACGCCATATTATGCCGGCGTGATTGATGGCGTCAGCTATTTTGATCCTGATTTCTTTTTGCTTCACGAAGAAGACGTAAGGGCGATGGATCCGCAAGCACTGCTCGTGTTGGAAGAGTGTCTGAAACTCTTGTATCACGCCGGTTATACACCTGAGGAAATAAAGGGCAAGCCCATCGGTGTTTATATCGGAGGCAGAAGCCAGCACAAACCTGATGAAGACAGCATTGATCATGCAAAGAATCCGATCGTGACAGTCGGCCAAAATTATTTAGCGGCTAATCTTTCACAATTTTTTGATGTCCGCGGACCGAGTGTTGTAGTTGATACCGCATGCTCGTCAGCTCTGGTCGGCATGAATATGGCCATTCAGGCGCTGCGTGGCGGAGATATTCAATCCGCCATAGTCGGCGGTGTCAGCTTGCTGAGCTCAGATGCCTCTCACAGGCTGTTTGACCGGCGCGGCATTTTAAGCAAGCATTCATCCTTCCATGTGTTTGATGAGCGTGCTGACGGAGTTGTGTTAGGTGAAGGCGTCGGAATGGTTATGCTAAAAACCGTAAAACAGGCACTGGAAGACGGAGATACCATATATGCTGTCGTGAAAGCGGCCTCGGTCAATAACGACGGAAGAACGGCGGGGCCTGCAACACCTAATCTTGAGGCGCAAAAGGAAGTCATGAAAGATGCGCTTTTCAAAAGCGGAAAAAAACCAGAGGACATCAGCTACCTTGAGGCAAACGGGTCAGGTTCAATCGTAACCGATCTCCTTGAGCTAAAAGCGATCCAATCAGTGTACCGTTCTGGGCACTCATCGCCTCTTTCTCTTGGCTCAATCAAGCCGAACATCGGGCATCCGCTATGTTCTGAAGGGATCGCCAGCTTCATTAAGGTTGTGCTGATGCTGAAAGAGCGCCGCTTTGTCCCATTTTTATCAGGTGAAAAAGAGATGGCGCATTTCGATCAACAGAAAGCGAACATCACGTTCAGCCGAGCCCTGGAAAAATGGACAGATTCGCAGCCTACTGCGGCTATTAACTGCTTTGCCGATGGGGGGACGAATGCCCATGTCATCGTAGAGGCGTGGGAAAAAGATGAAAAACACGCCATCAAGCGCAGTCCAATATCGCCTCCTAAATTAAAGAAACGAATGCTTTCGCCAGGCGAGCCAAAGCTGGAAGCGGAGACTTCAAAAATGACTGCGGCAAACATATGGGATACTTATGAGGTGGAGGTCTAACGTGAAAAAGATAACGAAACAACTCACATTATCGTTAAAAAATCCGTTTATTTATCACCATGTGGTTTACGGACAAAATGTCCTGCCGGGATTGGCTTATATCGATATAATCTACCAGATATTCAGAGAACACGGTTTCTCCTGCTCAGAGCTTCAGCTGCGGAATTTATCCATCTATCAGCCATTGACGGCGGAACAGGATGCCGTAATTGTTTTGAATATCCAATGCGCGGAGAAAAAAGAAGGACAGTGGCAAATCACAGCCAAGGGAAAAGAAAAACGTGATGGGAAAGAAGCTTCAGAAGAAAAGCTCTATATGAAGGCTGACATGCACGCAGACTCCCCAGCCATATTTGAAGAAACACTGGATCTCAGTCAAATCAAAGCATCTGCACAGAACGTTGTTCAGCTTGATGATGTATATGAACAATGCAGACGTCAGGAATTGGTGCACAGCGAATATATGAAAGCAAGTGGCTGCATCTATGAAGAGGAAGACGGCGTCCTTCTTGAGCTTTCTCTCGGTTCGGAAGCCATGCTTCACGCAGAAGGCTTTATGTTTCACCCGACTCTCATAGACGGGAGCGGGGTGGGTGCCAATCATTTGCTCACATCTTTGCTTAAAGGAGAACAGAGGCTGTATTTGCCTCTGTTCTATGAATCCTTTTCAGCTTCTGCACTTTTGCAAACGGATTGCATGACAAGAATTAAGCGCTCCTCCGTCCGGCGGGAAAAAGAGCTAATTTATGTAACACTTGAATTTTTTAATGCGTCGGGAGAAAAAGTGGCTGAATTGAAAAACTTCACAAGCAAATTGGTGCGAGAAGCGGAGCTGATTAGCGGAAAACATCAAGATGCACCGAAGACACAGATGACAAGAGCGGACACTGCTGAGCGTGATAAACCTGCTGACATGGTATCTTCTCCCGTTAATTCCTTTAGTGGGGCTGAACAGTTCGTAAGTCAATTAATCGCAGAGAAAATCAATAAGCCGGTAGAACAAGTTGAAAAACATGTCGGTTATTACCAAATGGGACTGAATTCATCGGGCTTGCTTGAGGTGGTAGAAACGATCAGTGATAAGATCGGTGAGAGTCTTTCGCCGACTCTTCTGTTTGAGCATACCACCATAGCGGAGCTGTCAGCATTTCTTGCCGAGGAATATGCTGAGCATTTTTGTGCCGCTGGTTCTCTTGGCCAGAATGAAAGAGCACGGGTTTCCGACAGCATAAACGACCATAAGACTGTTGAAGCTTCTCGTCCTGCACCTATTGAGGCAGCAGGCGATATTGCGATTATCGGCTTGGCGGGCAGGTATCCGAAGGCAGCCAATATTCATGAATTTTGGAACAATCTGAAAGAGGGGAAGGACTGCGTTAGCGAGATTCCTGAGTCGCGCTGGGATTGGCAGCGACTTGAAGGAATCACATCTCCTTCGGGTAAGGACATTTCCAAATGGGGAGGATTTATTGATGATCCCGACTGCTTCGATCCTCAATTTTTCAGAATCACGCCAAGAGAAGCGGAGACAATGGACCCTCAAGAGCGGCTGTTTTTAGAAACATGCTGGGAAACGATTGAAGATGCGGGCTATACGCCAAAGACGTTGGCCAAGCCTAAAGGACGAAATAAAAGGCAGCATGTAGGAGTTTTTGCTGGTGTCATGCACAAGGATTATACATTAGTCGGAGCTGAAGAAGCATCAGCAGAAAATGTGTTTCCTCTTTCGCTCAACTATGCGCAAATCGCCAACCGTGTTTCTTACTTTTGTAATTTCCACGGTCCGAGTATGGCTGTCGATACGGTATGTTCATCCTCTTTGACCGCAGTGCACTTGGCGTTGGAAAGCATACGTCACGGTGAGTGCGATGTTGCGTTAGCAGGCGGAGTGAACCTGTCTTTGCACCCGAATAAATATATGACATACGGGGTCTGGGATATGTTTTCCACTGACGGACACTGCCGTACGTTTGGAAAGGATGGAGACGGTTATGTGCCTGCCGAGGGTATAGGCGCGGTTTTATTAAAGCCTTTGCGCCAGGCAGAGGAAGACGGAGATCGCATTTATGCAGTTATTAAAGGAAGTGCTGTGAATCATGTGGGTACTGTAAGCGGGATTTCAGTGCCGAGCCCTGTTTCTCAAGCTGATCTGATTGAGACATGCTTGGAGAAAACGGGAATCGATCCGCGCACGATCAGTTATGTGGAAGCCCATGGTACCGGCACGTCCTTAGGAGACCCGATCGAAATACAGGGATTAGTCAAAGCGTTCCGCCAATACACGCAGGATCGGCAGTTCTGTTCAATCGGTTCTGTAAAGTCAAACATTGGGCACGCCGAATCCGCCGCGGGGATCAGCGGTTTAAGCAAGGTTGTCCTTCAGCTTCACCATCAAAAACTTGTGCCTTCTTTGCATTCGGAAGAACTGAATCCTTACGTTGATTTTGAAAAGTCTCCATTTTATGTACAGCATAAAACAGAAACGTGGAAGCAGCCTGTTATCAAGGAGAATGGGGAAGAGGTCCCTTATCCGCGGCGGGCTGGTATCAGTTCCTTCGGAGCAACTGGTTCAAACGCACATATTATCCTTGAGGAATATATTCCTCAAGCAGCGGAGCAGGACGTTTCTTTGTCCTCAGATTCTGACATATCCGCAGTTATTCCGCTTTCTGCCCGTAATCAAGAACGTCTCCGTGTATATGCAAAACGTCTCTTGGATTTTCTTCATGATGGGATTCAGATTAAAGATTTGGCGTATACATTGCAGGTAGGCCGTGAACCGATGGAAGAACGGGTTTCTTTCTTAGCATCCGGAATTCAAGAATTGAGCGACCAATTGAAGGCTTTTATAGAAGGACGAAAAACCATTCAGCATTGCTGGAAGGGCCGCGTGTCAAGAGGAAGCGAACCATCGCGTCCCGCCGAATCGGTACATAAATTGCTGGAGCAAAGAAAACTCGATCAAATTGCGGAGCAGTGGGCGAACGGATCTGTGGTTGACTGGAAGCTGCTTTACGACGGAAACAAACCAAAGCGGATCAGCCTGCCGACTTACCCATTTGAGAGGGTGCGTTATTGGGTGCCGAAAGCGGAGAAAAAGACTGATCGTTTAAAGGAGGAGCGACACATCCTGCATCCTCTCCTGCATCAAAATGTGTCCGACATATCGGGTGTCCGCTTCCGTTCAGCGTTTACAGGACGTGAATTTTTCTTGAAGGATCATGTCATAAAGGGCGAACACGTTTTACCTGGCGCAGCTTTATTGGAGATGGTTCGGGCAGCTGTGGAAAGGGCAGCTGCGGATCAGTTCCCGACAGGATTCCGACTCCGGAATATCGTCTGGGTCCGGCCGTTCGCCGTCACGGAACAGCAGAAAGATATAGATGTACGTCTATATCCTGAGGAGAATGGTGAGATTACATTTGAAATCTGTCGGGACCCTGAAAGCGCAGAGGAGTCGCCGATTGTATATGGACAAGGGAGTGCAGTGCTTTGTGAGGCTGGTGAAAATCCGGTCATCAACATTGAAGAACTGAAGGCAGGCTATAATGGCCGGACGCTGTCACCTTTTGATTGCTACGAGGCTTATACAGAAATGGGTATTCATTATGGTGACAGCCACAGAGCGATCGACAGCCTATATGCCGGCGAAAACGGAGTTCTAGTGAAATTGACGATGCCTCCTGTAATCTCTGATACAGAAGACCATTATATTCTGCATCCGAGCATGATAGATTCGGCATTTCAAGCATCTATCGGTTTGAGGCTGGGAGGAGCTACGAGTTTAGAAGACAGAAAGGCAATGCTGCCTTTTGCCATACAGGATGTCCAAATCTTCAAAGGCTGCGAGGCATCTATGTGGGCGCGGATCACATATAGCGAGGGCAGTACAGCTGGGGATCGTATGCAGAAGCTTGATATCGATTTATGCAATGAAGAGGGGCAGGTTTGCGTGCGATTGACGGGCTATTCTGCAAGAGTGTTAGAAACAGATCAAGAAGGTCCTTCTGAAGCGACTGACACGCTATTGTTCGAACATATTTGGGAAGAACGTGCTGCAGAGAGGCAAGAGCTCATAGAGTACGACACACATAAAATCGTTGTCTGTGATGTTGGAGAACAAATGGAAAGCCTCCAAAATCATCTTGACTGTACAGTTCTGCAGCATGATACAGAGACAATTGATGAACGGTTTGAAGGTTATGCCATACAGTTATTTGAAGAAATCAAACAGCTAATGCACTCAAAAACAGGAGGACATACATTCATTCAAGTGGCGGTGCCTGCGTTGGACGAGCCTCAGCTATTAAGCGGCTTAACTGGATTGCTCAAAACGGCTGAACTGGAAAATCCAAAACTGACAGGACAGTTGATCGAAATAGAAACCGGGATGTCAGCTGGTGACCTATTCGAAATATTGGAGGAAAACAGACGCTATCCGCGTGACACGCATATCCGCCACTGGCAAGGGAAGCGATTTGTAAGCAAGTGGAAAGAAGTGTCTGGTGAGCACCTAAGTGCTGACATGCCATGGAAGGATAAAGGCGTGTATCTGATCACAGGCGGTGCGGGCGGTCTTGGATTCATCTTTGCAACTGAAATTGCAAACCAAACGAATGATGCGGTTGTGATCCTGACAGGACGCTCTCCGCTTGATGAAAGGAAGAAGAAGAAGCTTAAAGCCTTACAGAAACTTGGCATCCAAGCGATTTACAGACAAGCTGATCTGGCTGACAAACAAACGGTTGATGCCTTATTAAAAGAAACCCAAAACGTTTATGGAGACTTAGATGGCATCATTCACAGCGCCGGTTTAATAAAAGATAATTTCATTATAAAGAAAAAGAAAGAAGAGGTTCAAACCGTTCTTGCTCCAAAGGTAGCAGGACTGATTCACCTTGACGAAGCAACGAAAGATATTCCGCTCGATTTCTTTATCCTTTTTTCCTCAGGTGCCGGAGTAGTAGGAAGCGCGGGACAGGCTGATTACGCAATGGCCAATGCATTTATGAATGCATTCAGCGAATATCGCAATGGCCAAGCAGAGCTGCACAAGCGTTACGGAAAAACTCTTTCAGTGTGCTGGCCGCTGTGGAAAGACGGGGGCATGCAAATTGATGCGGAAACTGCAAGGATGCTGAAAAGAGAAACAGGCATGGTGGCCATGGAAACAGATCGTGGGATTCAGGCGCTATATCATGGCTGGACGTCAGGGAACCCGCAAGTGTTAGTTGCTTCCGGTGTTACTGATCGGATTCGTGCATTTTTACATGAAACGGGACATGGCAAAGGCCAATCTCACAATATCAAAAAAAGCAGTCTCAATCAGGAGGCAGAAAAAGCAGACATCATCGGGGAAATTGATGAAGAGATACTAAGAGAAAAAGCGGAGAACTATTTTAAACAGGTGCTTTCTTCGGTGATTAAGCTGCCAGCTGGCCAGATTGATGCTGAAGCTCCTCTCGAGGATTACGGGATCGATTCTATCATGATCATGCATGTAACGGGTCAATTAGAAAAAGTATTCGGATCTTTGTCCAAGACGCTGTTCTTTGAATACCAGGATATTCGGTCATTAACCCGGTATTTTATTGATTCCCGCAGAGAAAAACTGCTGGACATCTTGGGATTTGAAACGGGAAAACCTTCTGTTGAAAGAAAATCAGAACCTGAAAAACAAGAAATCCCAGTTATCCCAAGAAAGTCTGGATTTCTTCCTTTGCAAGATAAAGAGCAGAAGCAGGTAAGAGAGAAGGAAACGGAAGAAATTGCGATCATCGGTATCTCAGGTCGCTATCCGCAGGCAGACAACATTGATGAATTATGGGAAAACCTGAGGGACGGGCGAGACTGTATTACGGAAATTCCTGCAGACCGCTGGGATCACAGTCTTTATTATGACGAAGATAAAGACAAGCCTGGAAAAACCTACAGCAAGTGGGGCGGCTTCATGAAGGATGTAGACAAGTTTGACCCGCAGTTTTTCCATATTTCGCCGCGTGAGGCAAAATTAATGGACCCGCAAGAGCGTTTATTTTTGCAGTGCGTGTATGAAACGATGGAAGACGCAGGCTATACAAGAGAGCACCTCGGCCGTAAGCGTGATGCTGAGCTTGGCGGAAGCGTCGGTGTTTACGTCGGTGTCATGTACGAAGAATATCAGCTGTACGGGGCACAAGAGCAGGTGCGGGGAAGGTCTCTGGCTTTAACGGGAAATCCATCATCCATCGCGAACCGGGTATCTTATTATTTTGATTTTCACGGACCGAGTATTGCATTAGACACCATGTGTTCTTCTTCTTTAACGGCTATCCACTTGGCCTGCCAAAGCCTGCAGCGCGGAGAGTGTGAGGCGGCATTCGCGGGCGGCGTGAATGTGTCAATCCATCCAAATAAATATTTGATGCTCGGGCAGAACAAATTTATGTCCAGCAAAGGCCGATGTGAAAGCTTCGGACAGGGCGGAGACGGCTATGTGCCGGGGGAAGGCGTTGGAGCAGTGCTTTTGAAGCCATTGTCTAAAGCAGTTGAAGATGGTGATCACATTTATGGAATCATTAAGGGGACAGCCATCAACCACGGGGGAAAAACAAACGGGTACTCAGTGCCCAATCCGAATGCCCAAGCAGATGTCATCAAAAAGGCGTTTGTGGAAGCGAAGGTTGATCCGCGGACAGTCAGTTACATCGAAGCCCACGGCACGGGAACCTCTCTCGGTGATCCTATTGAAATCACAGGGCTGTCCAAAGTGTTTACGCAAGAAACCGATGACAAACAATTTTGTGCAATAGGGTCAGCCAAATCAAATATCGGGCACTGTGAGAGTGCGGCAGGTATTGCAGGAGTAACGAAGGTATTGCTCCAAATGAAATACAGGCAGCTTGCGCCTTCCCTGCATTCAAACGTGCTGAACCCGAATATTGATTTCCTTAACTCGCCGTTTAAAGTACAGCAAGAGCTAGAAGAGTGGAGGAGGCCGATCATCAGTGTCAATGGCAAAGACATCGAATTACCGAGAATCGCAGGAGTCTCTTCATTTGGTGCCGGGGGTGTGAACGCCCATATTTTAATAGAAGAGTATGCTCCGGAACCTGTGGAGGAACGTTTACCAGCGAGGAAACAGCCGGCTGTCATTGTGCTCTCAGCAAAAAATGAGGAAAGACTTCAGAAACGCGCGAAGCGATTGCTGCATGCCATTCGTGAACAAACATATGTTGAAGCAGATTTACACCGAATTGCCTATACGCTGCAAGTCGGCCGGGAAGCGATGAACGAACGGCTGGCGTTCGTTGCGGAAACGATGCAGGAGCTTGAAGAAAAGCTGTATGAATGTATCTCCGGAACAGAAAATCGTGAATATGTCTATCGCGGACAAGTAAAGAGCAACAAAGAAGCCATTGCTGCTTTTGCTGCTGATGAGGATATGTCAAAAACAATTGAGGCATGGCTGCAAAAAGGCAAATATGCGAAGGTTTTAGACCTATGGGTAAGAGGTTTGCGCATCGACTGGAGCACGCTATATCAGGATCAAAAACCGCGGCGCATCAGTTTACCTGTCTATCCTTTCGCAAGAGATCGCTATTGGATAGACGTACATGCAATGGCTGAGGAAAAAAGAACGGAGGAGCCATTCGCTCCGGTACAGCCCGTCCTTCCAAAGCCGTCTGTAGCCAGAGAAGCCAGCGGCAAGCCTGCCAATATTACGTTACAGCCTTTAATGACCAATCAGGATCGTTTAGAGCGTGTTCCATCAGATACAGAAACAGAGACGATCACGGCGGAAGCCTTGTGCGATGAACTGACAGCGGGCTTAGCGGAAGTGCTGTACATGGACCAAAACGAGATTGATCCAGACGAAGCATTCATAGATATCGGTATGGACTCGATTACCGGGCTCGAATGGATAAAAGCAATAAATAAACAGTATGGCACATCACTAAATGTCACAAAGGTATATGATTATCCGACAACACGTGATTTCGCTGTTTACTTAGCACACGAGTTAAGCACACAAGCTGGGGAGAAAAAACAAACGGAGACGTACACGCCGATCAGACAAAAAACAGCGGTACCTGCTGCTAAACCGGCTAATATATCTCTGCAGCCGTTAGAACATCATCAGCCAGTGCAAGAGGAAGCTGAAGAAACGATTCAATATGCAGCGGCAGAAATATCTGCATCAAGACAATATACTGTAGCAATTGAAACGCTGCATGAAAACTTGAGGGAAAGCATAGCAGACGTGTTATACATGGAGCCATACGAGGTGGATATTGACGAAGCGTTCATAGATATCGGAATGGACTCGATTACCGGACTCGAATGGATAAAAGCGGTGAACAAGCAATACGGAACGTCTTTTACGGTAACCAGAGTATATGATTATCCAACGATAGGTGATTTTGCCGAAATGCTAAAGTCCGAGCTTGGAACTCATCTTGATAGAAAGATAGAGCATACTGACTCTTTCGAAGCAGCCCAGCAAAAGCCAGCAGCATCATCTAATCCAAAGCCGGCAGAACGGCCCCTTCAGCCTGTTCAACATCCAAAAAAGAAAGAACATGTGAAGAAAACGGTTCCTGTTCATCAAGACCGCCCGGAGGATGCGATAGCGATTGTCGGGATGTCGGGAAGATACCCGGGCGCTCGTAATGTAAGAGAGTACTGGGATAACCTGGTTCATGCGAGAAATGCCATTCGGGACATTCCAACATCACGGTGGGATGTAGACAAATACTATGATCCTGTCCTCAACAAAAAAGGGAAAGTCTACTGCAAATCAATGGGGATGCTGGATGATATTGAACATTTTGATCCGTTGTTTTTTAATATTCCGCCGTCAGAAGCGGAACTGATGGACCCGCAGCATCGAATCTTTTTGCAGGAAGGCTATAAAGCCTTTGAGGATGCCGGATATAATGCCCGAACATTAAATGAGAAAAAATGCGGCGTTTATCTTGGGATTATGAGCAATGAATATGGAGTTATGCTGAATCGGCAGGCAAGAGCAAATGCCACCGGGAACAGCTTTGCGATCGCTGCGGCGCGTATTCCGTATTTTCTTAATTTAAAAGGGCCAGCGATTCCTATTGATACCGCATGTTCATCTTCATTGGTCGGCACACATTTAGCGCGCCAGGCACTTATAAACAAAGAAATTGATATGGCGCTGGTCGGCGGGGTCAGCTTATACCTGACGCCGGAATCTTACATGAGTATGTGTGAGGCCGGCATGCTTTCACCTGATGGACAATGTAAAGCATTTGACAATAGCGCGAATGGTTTTGTGCCCGGCGAGGGTGCGGGTGCGCTGGTTCTGAAAAGGCTGAAAGATGCGGAAGCGGACCGTGACCATATTTATGGCATTATCATTGGCTCGGGTATTAATCAGGACGGGAAAACAAACGGAATCACGGCACCGAGTGCGAAAAGCCAAATGGATCTGGAAAGAGACATATATGAAACATACGGTATACATCCTGAGAGTATCAGTTATGTCGAGATGCACGGCACAGGAACAAAACAAGGCGATCCAATTGAATTAGAAGCTCTGGCCACCGTATTTCAAGAAAAAACAGACAAAAAGCAGTTTTGCGCAATCGGTTCCGTCAAAAGCAATATTGGCCATACATCCGCGGCGGCAGGAGTAGCCGGGGTTCAAAAAGTGTTATTGTGCATGAATCATAAAACACTTGTGCCGACATTGAACTTCACGACACCGAATGAGCATTTTGAATTTGAGCATTCTCCTTTATACGTTAATACGGAGCTTAAGCCTTGGGAAACGGGTGATGGAAAACCGCGGAGAGCATGTGTGAGCTCCTTCGGATATAGCGGAACGAATGCCCATATTGTGATAGAGGAATATCAGCCTGACAAGAGGAACGATCGATTAACAAAGCAGCACCGCTCAGCATTATTTGTACTCTCAGCGAAAAAAGAGAAGCAATTGAAGGCCTATGCGGAAGCAATGAAAGATTTCGTAACTTCCAATGAAGATATCGATCTGGAGGATATGGCATACACACTTCAGACGGGCCGGGAAGCAATGGATTATCGCATGGCGTTTTTGGCGGATTCGAGAGAAATGCTGATCAAAGCTTTAGATGATTATTTGGCTGAAATGCCGAACGGCAGCATATTTGCTGCTCACGTGAAAACGAAGAAGAGCGAAATCAAGCTGTTTGAAACGGATCATGATGCCAAAGCATTGCTGCAAACATGGATAGAGAAAAAAAGGCTGGAGAAAGTAGCAGAGCTATGGGTGAAAGGGCTGCAGATAGATTGGAACAAGCTTTATGGGGAATACACGCCTCGCCGAATCAGCCTGCCTGCTTATCCGTTCGCGGAAGAGTATTACTGGCTGCCAACTCAAGAAGGTGAACCCGAAACCATTGCTACAGCTCTGCCTCAATCCGAACTGATGCCAAAGCGCTGCTTTCTGCGTAAACAGTGGCAGCCTTGTCCGATTGAACCGGCAGAAATGACGAATCAAACCGTCGCCATTTTGGCAAATGAGGAGACAATGGCATTAGCGGAAGAGCTTTCGACGTATTTCTCGAAATACCGTATATTTGACAGTCAAGAGCTGGAGCGGGTATCTGCTGCTTACTATGAACACGTTGCTGGAGCAATCGATCTGATCGGATGCGGAACGAGCCACGAGCAGTCTTTGGGCTGGATAAACTGGCTCCAAAAGCTGATCGAGCAAGGACGTACAAGCAAGCATCATTTGACGATCTTGGGTGTAACAAAGGGGCTGGAGGCCTATGCAAATGACGCTGTTCATTTGTCTGGTGCTTCGCGGGCCGGTTTATACCGCATGCTTCAAAGCGAGTACAGCCACCTTACTTCAAGACATGCAGATATGGAATGCGAAGCCTCTCATGAGGAGCTGGCCGGACTGATTGCAGCGGAGTTTTATGCCAAGAGCACAGAAGCAGAAGTCTGTTATCGAAACGGTCAGCGATATCGCGCATATTTGGCAGAGCAGCCAGCAGAAGCCGCTCTTAGTCATAAGCAAGTATCGTTTTCAACAGACAAAGTCCTGCTTATTACAGGCGGGACAAGAGGTCTCGGCTTGCTGTGTGCGCGGCATTTTGTGAAAACATACGGCGTTAAGCGGCTGGTCCTTATCGGCCGTGAAGAGCTTCCGCCGCGTGACCAGTGGAATTCGGTAAAAATGGCCTCGTTTGCCGAGAAAATAAAAGCCGTTCAAGAGCTAGAAGACATGGGTGCGCAAGTTCAGGTGCTGTCTCTGGATCTCACAGACAGGGTTGCTGTCGAACAGAGCCTGAAGACAATACACGAAACAATGGGGGCGATTGGCGGAGTCATCCATTGTGCCGGGATGGTGAACAAACAAAACCCGGCTTTTATCAGAAAATCACTAGAAGAGATCGGACAGGTGCTTGAACCGAAAGTTGAAGGTCTGCAAACGTTGTTTGACCTGCTTCAGGATGAACCATTGGCGTTTTTCACCTTGTTTTCATCAGTATCAGCGGCCATCCCTGCACTAGCAGCAGGACAAGCTGATTACGCGATGGCAAATGCTTTTATGGATTATTTTGCGGAGGCTCATCAAGATAAATGTCCCATTGTAAGCATTCAGTGGCCTAACTGGAAGGAGACCGGTTTAGGCGAGGTTCGAAGCAAAGCTTTAGAACAAACTGGATTGATCAGTTTGACAAACGACGAGGGATTACAGCTGCTTGACCAGATTCTATCAGACAGACAGTATGCTGTCGTGCTGCCGGCAGTACCAGATACAAACGTTTGGAAGCCGGATAAGCTAATGAAGCCGTCACTGCCTGTCGAAGCTCTCTCGCATCCTGAGACGAAAGAGCAAACCGGCACTCGCAACCTGTTCCCTGAAACAGTCGACTGGCTCGTAACTCTTTTTTCAGATGAACTGAAAATAGCTGCAGAAGACTTTGAAACGGATGAACCTTTCCAAGAATACGGAATCGACTCGATTATATTGGCCCAGCTGGTACAGCAGATGAACCAACAATTAAATGGAGATATTGATCCGTCAATTTTGTTTGAATACCCGACAATAGAATCCTTTGCACACTGGCTCATTTCGAAATATGACATATCAGCTGTTTTACAGCCATCTGTTCCTGAGAAACAGACACCTCTCAAGCCGCAATCAGCAATGAAACAGAAGCTGGTGCCAGAACAGCGGCCGCAACAGATAAGCCATGAAAAAACGGCACTTCTTGCTGAGGACATCGCTATCATCGGTCTTAGTTGCAGGTTCCCAGGAGCAGAAACCTTAGAGGAATACTGGGAACTAATACGTGATGGACGGTCTGCGATTGTGCCTGTTCCGCCTGAACGATTCGGGAACTCCAGCTCAAATTACGCGGGCCTCATTGATGAAATGAACCAATTTGATCATGATTTCTTCATGATGTCCGAAAACGATGTCAGAGCGATGGACCCTCAAGCTTTGGCTGTATTGGAGGAAAGCTTGAAGCTGTGGTATCACGCCGGTTATACAGAGAAAGAAGTGAAAGGCATGAGGGCTGGTGTTTATATAGGAGGCCGCAGCCAGCACAAGCCTGATCCGGTCAGTCTTTCAAAAGCAAGAAATCCGATAGTCGCTGGCGGACAAAACTATTTAGCAGCTAACATTTCACAATTTTTTGACTTGAAGGGACCGAGTATTGTCCTGGATACCGCTTGTTCCTCTGCGCTGGTGGGGCTGAATATGGCCATTCAGGCTCTGCGAAGCGGAGATATTGAGGCAGCGGTTGTAGGCGGCGTCAGTTTGCTTGATGCTGATGCGCATCGAATGTTTTATGAGCGCGGACTTTTATGTGACAAACCGTCATTCCATATTTTTGATAAGCGGGCAGACGGTGTCATTTTAGGAGAAGGCGTGGGCATGGTTCTCGTCAAAACCGTCAGCCAAGCGGTTGAAGACGGAGATTCCATATATGCAGTCATTAAAGCCGCTGCGATTAATAATGACGGAAGAACGGCTGGCCCATCATCTCCGAATCTCGAGGCACAAAAGGACGTCATGCTGTCAGCGCTTGAAAAAAGCGGCAAAAAGACTGAAGAGATCAGCTATCTCGAAGCGAACGGATCGGGGTCGGCAGTAACAGATTTACTTGAATTAAAGGCAATCCAGTCCATTTACCGTTCTGAATCAAAGGCTCCGTTAGGGCTGGGATCGGTGAAACCTAACATCGGCCATCCATTATGTGCAGAGGGGATTGCGAGCCTGATTAAAGTAGCTTTAATGCTGAAGCATAGACAATTGGTTCCGTTCCTGTCAGGTAATGAAAATATGCCGTATTTTGATATAGAAAAAACAGATTTGTATTTCAGCAGATCGCAAGCCGAGTGGAAGGAGACAACGCCGGCTGCGGCAATTAATTGTTTTGCAGATGGCGGAACGAACGCCCATCTCATTATAGAAGGCTGGAAAGACTCGGCTGAGCGTCCAATTAGAAGAAAACCTCTGCCTTTACCGGAATTAAATAGGCAGCCCGTTTTAATCAAACCATCAGCTCAAAACGTGCAGAAAAAAGTGCATTCAGACACAGGGGCTTCAAAAGATATGTTTTGGAAAACTTTCAAATAAGAGAGGAGTGGGAAAATGATAACTGAACAACTGCACATTTCATTAAATAATCCAATCATGTCCAACCACAAGGTATATGGACAAGCGTTATTACCCGGCCTTGCTTATATAGATTTAATCTACCAAGTATTCCAGGAACATGGTTATGCATACCAAGAGCTTGAATTAAAAAACCTGACCATTTTTTATCCTTTGATTGCAGATGAGTCATATGACATTGCCCTGACCATTCATGTGTCTGAAAGAAAGGAAGGGACATGGTCCATCATCATCGACGGACAAAAACAGCATGGAGAATCACTATCTGACAAGAGACAATATGTGACTGCTGACATGCATCGTAAAGAGCAAACTTCTTTTGCCGAATCAATAGACCTTAATCAGTGGAAAAGTACAGCTGATAGGATTCTGAATTTAGATGAAATCTATGAACAATGCCGTTCTCAGGAGTTAGTGCATACCGGCATGATGAAGGCAAAAGGGCGGATTTATGAGGCCAAAGAGGGGGCTGTAATTGATTTAGCAGTCGGACAGGAAGCGTTGCGTCATTCTGAAGCTTTTCTGTTTCATCCGACGCTTATTGACGGCAGTGGCATAGGTTCAAGCTGCCTGATCTCAGATCAAACGATGTACCTGCCATTGTATTATGAATCGTTTTCTGCTTCAGAACGATTGCAAAAAGGATGTACAGCACGGATCCTCTCCTCATCTGTGCGCCAAAAGAAAGAACTCACTTATATGACGATTGAATATTTTAATTCAGCAGGACAAAAAGTGGCCGAGCTGAAACAATTTGCAGGCAAGTCTGTACGGAATATGTCAGCATTTCATTCTGCAAAAGAAATTCAAGAAGAAAGAGCTGCTGTCTCTCAGAACATCAGTCGGGACTATCCCGCATTTGAAATGTATTTGCGTCAGCTGCTTGCTAAGCAGCTTGAAAGGCCGGCAGAACAAATGGATATCCACGCTGGGTACTATGAGCTTGGTCTGGATTCTCCGTCATTGCTTACCGTGGTTCAGGAAATTGGAGATAAGGTTGGAGCGGATCTTGCTCCGACACTGCTGTTTGAATTTACAACAATTGCAGAACTAGCTGCTCATCTTGCTGATCACTATTCAATTGGAGAGGCGGACGATGCTGTCCGCCAATCTCCTTCACCAATTGATGGTGTTACCTCTTCACCAGAGATCGGGGAGGACATAGCCATTATCGGAATGGCGGGACGCTATCCTAAGGCGAAAAATATACAGGAATTTTGGGAACAGCTTAAAGCGGGTACCGACTGCATCACAGAGATTCCAAACTCACGCTGGGAATGGAAAGAAAACAATGGACTGGATTCACCTTCGGGCAAGCCATTGTCAAAATGGGGCGGGTTTATCGAGGATGCTGATTGTTTTGATCCTCAATTTTTCAGAATCTCTCCGCGTGAAGCGGAAATGATGGACCCTCAGGAACGGTTATTTTTAGAGACGTGCTGGGAAGCTATTGAAGATGCGGGTTATACACCAGAGACAATTGCTTCACCGCAGGGAGAAAATAAAAGACAGCATGTCGGTGTGTTTGCCGGCGTTATGCATAAGGACTATTCCCTTATAGGAGCTGAAGCTCTATCAGAACACAATCCATTTCCTTTATCGCTGAATTATGCGCAAATCGCCAACAGGGTCTCTTACTATTGTAATTTCCACGGCCCAAGCATGGCGGTGGACACGGTCTGCTCTTCCTCATTAACTGCGGTTCATCTGGCAATAGAGAGCATCAGGAATGGAGAATGCGAGGCCGCGCTTGCCGGAGGCGTCAATTTGTCACTGCATCCGGCTAAATATATCAGCTATGGCAGTGTAGGGATGCACTCAAGTGACGGCTATTGCCATACTTTCGGCAAAGGCGGGGATGGCTACGTATCTGGAGAAGGTGTCGGCACAGTATTGCTAAAACCGCTGCGAAAAGCTGAACAGGACGGTGACCGAATCTATGCTGTCATCAAAGGCAGTGCGATAAATCATGTAGGGAAAGTAAGCGGAATTACAGTACCGAGCCCAGTAGCTCAAGCTGATGTAATCGAAGCGTGTCTAGAAAAAACAGGAATTGATCCGCGCACCATCAGCTATGTTGAAGCCCATGGCACTGGCACCTCATTGGGAGATCCGATTGAAATACAGGGGTTAGTAAAAGCTTTCAGCCGCAATACGCAGGACAAGCAATTCTGTTCAATCGGTTCAGTGAAATCGAATATTGGCCATGCTGAAGCTGCAGCCGGCATTAGCGGCTTAACGAAGACTGTCCTGCAGTTGCATCATAAAACCTTGGTGCCCTCATTACATTCAGAAGAGCTGAATCCTTATTTGAAGCTCGATCAAACCCCATTTTTTGTCCAGCATGAAACAAAGGAATGGGAGCAGCCATCTTTTACAGAAAACGGGGTGGACGTCACATATCCCCGCCGTGCCGGTTTAAGTTCGTTTGGCGCTTCAGGCTCAAATGCGCATCTTATTTTGGAAGAATATATTCCGGCAGAGAGCCATTCAGAGACGATTTTAACGAAAAATGAAGAAATAGTGATACCTTTGTCTGCGAGAAACAAAGATCGTCTGCAGGCTTACGCTCTTAAACTTCTTGATTTTCTTAGCGAGGACGTCAATCTTTTAGCGTTAGCTTATACCATGCAGGCAGGGCGGGTTGAAATGGAGGAGCGTGCGGCCTTCATCGTAAAAGACATAAAAGATTTAACGGCTAAACTTCGGGCGTTTGCCAATGGAGAAGAAGAGATCGAGGGCTGCTGGACCGGACAAGCCAAGGAGAATCAGGAGGCGGCTGGGCCGACATCGGTAAATGCGCTGAATAACCATTTGATAAAAGACAGCGAAATGATGGAAATGGCGAAAGCATGGGTTCAAGGAAAGCGGGTCACCTGGGACGATCTATACGGCGATCGCAAGCCGCTTAAGATCAGTGTTCCGACCTATCCGTTTGCAAGGGAGCGCTACTGGATCCCGGTTCCTGAAATGAAAACCAGCACTGTGAATCATATCTTACATCCGCTGGTGCACCGCAATACATCAGACTTTACTGAGCAGCGCTTTAGCTCTGTATTTACAGGCACGGAATTTTTCCTTTCAGATCATGTTGTACAGGGACAGAAGATTTTGCCGGGCGTTGCCTATTTAGAAATGGCAAGGGAAGCAGCGGAAAAAGCTGCAGGCGATCTGGACAGCGAACAAAGAGTGGTGTCGCTTAAAGACATTGTGTGGGTGCGTCCTATCACGATAGAAAGTGAACCAAAAGAAATACATATTGGCCTTTTTCCTGAGGATAACGGGGACATTTCCTTTGACATTTATAGCAGCTCTGAACATAAAGAAGAAGCCCTGACGATACACTGCCAAGGCCGCGCTGTCATTTCAGATGAAGCGGACACTTCCATTTTAAACCTTTCATCAATACAGACAGAATGCAGTTTGGACACAGTGACGTCAGAACAATGCTATGCAGCGTTTCGAAAGATTGGGCTTGACTATGGAGAGGGCTATCAAGGGATTGAAAAAGTCTATGTCGGCAAAGATCAATTGCTTGCAAAAATCTCGTTACCCGCTTTTCTAAAAAACGACAAGCAGCATTTTACGCTCCACCCGAGTTTGATGGATTCCGCGTTCCATGCCACGGTCGGTTTTATCGTTAGCTCAGTCAATGCCACTGGACAAGCTCAGACGCTGTCTCTTCCATTTGCGTTGCAGGAGGTTGATATTTTCAGCCCATGTCCAGAGAATATATGGTCTTATATTCGATATAGTTCAGACAGTAAAGCGGAGGACAAAGTCAGAAAGTATGATATTGATTTATGTGATGAGAACGGACACGTTTGTGTGCGAATGAAGGGTGCCTTGATGCGGGCACTTGATGGAGAGCGGCATTCAAGGTCTCATCTAGTAACTGATTCTCAGCTGACCGGGCATACGATGATGATCCCCGTCTGGGAACCAGTCTCTCTAGAAGCGGAGGATAATGCTTCGTTTGCTGGTACACGAGCTGTTTTATGCGGTGCTGCTGAAGCTGATCGGGCATTCATAAAGCATCATTATCCGCAAGTTTCCTTTATCGATATCCGGCCTGCAGATGACATTGAGGGAATAGCGGTCAAACTGCGAGCGTACGGAAGCATTGACCATGTATTGTGGATTGCCCCGTCACACCGGGGAAGTATAGGTAGTGATGGACAAGGAGAAGCTGTTCTTCACTTATTTAAGCTTGTGAAAGCATGCCTGCAATTAGGCTATGGCGAGAAACAACTTGAATGGTCTCTTGTGACCGTCCAAGCACAGCCGGTTACGCAACATGAGGCAGTACAACCCGCTCATGCAAGCATTCATGGGCTTGCCGGCACAATGGCAAAGGAATATCCACACTGGAAAATCCGTCTTCTCGATCTTGAAAAAGGCTGCACATGGCCGGTAAATCACATGTTTGCGCTCCCAGCTGACCGCCTTGGCCATGCTTGGGCCTATCGTAATCAGCAATGGCATCAGCAGCAATTGATCCCATATCGGCACTCACTGTCAGGCGACACGCTATATCGGAAAGGCGGAGTCTATGTGGTCATCGGAGGAGCCGGGTATATCGGAGAGGCGTGGAGTGAGTACATGATCCGCCGCTACCAGGCGCAAATCGTTTGGATTGGGCGAAGTCAACTTAATGCTGCCATCCAGTCAAAAATAGACCGACTTTCGGCGCTTGGCCCTGAGCCTTTCTACATTGCAGCCGATGCAGCTGATAAGCATTCATTGCAGCAGGCTTATGATCAAGTGAAAATGCGCCATCCTCATATTCACGGGATTGTTCACTCTGCGATGGTTTTATTTGAGCAAAGCCTGGAAAAAATGAAGCCGGAAGAATTCACCGCTGGACTGGCGGCGAAGATCGATGTCAGTATTCGGTTGGCCCAAGTGTTCCGCCAGGAGAATGTAGATTTTGTTTTATTCTTCTCTTCGCTTGTAGCCCATATCAAAAATGTGAAGCAAAGCCATTATGCCTCTGGCTGTACATTTGCAGATGCTTTTGCTCACCAGCTTTCTCAGAGCTGGGCATGCCCTGTAAAAGTCATGAACTGGGGATATTGGGGGAATAGTGAAGCGGCTGAGGATGAACATTATGTACAACTCATGAATCAAATCGGCTTAGGTTTAATTGAGCCTGCGGAGGCTATGAAGGCGCTGGAAGCACTGCTTTCTGGGCCAGTCAGCCAAACAGCTTTCATTCATACGACAAAGCCTGTAGCAGTCGAAGGCGTGAATCAGAATGAATTCATCACTCTTTATCCAGAGCAACCTTCAGCAGATGCAGAGAGCCTGATGGAGCGTCTGCCGACTACGGGACGATTTCAAAGAGTGACACATGAAGAGCTTGATGATCTTCTTTACAGGCTGTTGTTAGGACAGCTGCAAACAGCCGGGCTGTTTGATGGTTATACATTATCGGTTGAACGTCTTCAACAATATAAGACTCGTGAATTTTATGGAAAATGGATTCGGCAAAGCAGCGAATTTCTCTTGCAGCATGGCTATCTTAAGAAAGTTGGAGATTCATTGGTGAGGAAGGACCAAGCAGAGGATATCGAGCTGCTTTGGCAAGAATGGAATGCGAAAAAAGAAAAGTGGCTTAAAGACAGCGAGACAAAGGCGATGGTTGTCTTAGCAGAGGCCATGCTGAAAGCATTACCGGATATTTTGACAGGGAAAGTCCCTGCAACAGATATCATGTTCCCGCATTCCTCGATGGAACTGGTGGAAGGCATTTATAAGCATAACCAAGTGGCAGACTATTTTAATAAAGTGCTTGCCGATACATTATTAGCTTATCTGGATGAACGTCTGAAGCACGACCCTGAGGCATCGATTCGCATTATGGAAATAGGCGCAGGCACAGGCGGCACGAGTGCCGGAATCTTTGAAAAACTGAAACCATATCAAAAGCACATCAATGAATATTGCTATACAGATCTGTCTAAAGCATTTTTGCTGCATGCAGAAAAGGAATATGGGGCGGAAAATCCGTACCTGACATATCAGCTTTTTGATGTGGAAAAACCGATTGACCAGCAGGAATTTGAAGCGGGAGGCTATGATGTCGTTATTGCCGCTAATGTCCTTCACGCAACAAAAAATATCCGTCAAACACTGCGGCGTACAAAAGCGGTAATGAAAAACAACGGAATGCTGCTGCTGAATGAAATGGCGGGAAACAGCCTGTTCCCTCACATCACCTTTGGTCTTTTGGAAGGCTGGTGGCTGTATGAAGATCCTGCAGTGCGGATTCCCGGCTGTCCAGGCTTACATCCTGACAGCTGGAAAGCGGCACTTGAAAGCGAAGGCTTTGAATCTGTCTTTTTCCCGGCCGAGGCGGCACATGATCTGAGTCACCAAATCGTCGCAGCCTCAAGCAACGGGCTGGTTCGCCGTATGATGAAAAATGTGATCTTGCCGGAGAAGGTTGTTTCACAAGCGTCTAATCAGGAGCCAGCCTACATTCATACCATAGATTCAGAGGAAGCTGGACAATCAAAACATGCTCTCCTAAGAGAAAAAAGCACAGAATATATGAAAAAACTAATCGGGGAAACGTTGAAAATTCCTGCAAGCAAAATTGAGTCATCTGAACCGCTTGAAAAGTACGGGATTGATTCTATCGTTGTTGTCCAGCTGACGAATACATTGCGCAAAGAATTTGACCATGTAAGCAGCACTTTATTTTTCGAGTACCAGACCATTGACGCATTAGTGGATCATTTCATCAAAACAAAAACAGAAGCGCTGATGAAATTAACAGGTCTTGACCGTCAAGTTCAACAACAGACACCGGCCGAAAGCAGAACCCAATCCTCACAGAAACCTGATCAGGCCGCTAAAAGAACACGGCGCTATCGCAAGCTTGGCTTCAGCGGGGAGAAAGAAACACCGACAAACACTCTTGCAAGCCGTGACGTTGCCATTATCGGCATTTCTGGACGCTATCCTCAGGCGGAAACAGCAGAAGACTTTTGGAACAACCTAATAGAAGGAAGAAATTGTATTGAGGAAATTCCGAAAGATCGCTGGGATTGGAAAGCTTATTACGATAAAGAAAAAGGAAAAGAAGGATCAATTTATACGAAATGGGGCGGATTTATCAAGGATATGGACAAGTTTGACCCATTATTCTTTCAGATTTCTCCGCTTGAGGCAGAAAGAATGGACCCTCAGGAGCGATTATTTCTGCAAACCGCTTATGCAAGTATTGAAGACGCGGGATACACGCCTGACTCGCTCTGTTCAAGCAGAAAAATCGGCGTCTTTGCCGGAGTCATGAACAAAAATTATCCGACCGGCTACGGCTATTGGTCTATCGCCAACAGAATATCCTATTTACTGAATTTCCAAGGCCCGAGTCTTGCAGTCGATACAGCCTGCTCATCCTCCCTGACAGCGATTCATTTAGCGCTGGAAAGCATCTATAGCGGATCGAGTGATTGTGCCATTGCCGGCGGTGTCAATTTAGTTGTCGACCCGGTTCACTATCAGAATTTATCTGTCATGAATATGCTCTCTGCTAGTGATACATGTAAATCATTCGGCGATGATGCAGATGGATTTGTCGACGGTGAAGGCGTAGGCGCCATTGTGTTAAAGCCGCTGCAGCAAGCAATAGCGGACGGTGACCATATTTACGGTGTGATAAAGGCAAGTGCCATTAATAGCGGAGGAAAAACAAATGGATACACGGTTCCAAATCCTCATGCACAGGCACAGGTAATTAAAGAAGCAATGGAGCGCGCCGACATTCCTGCCCGAACCATCAGTTATTTAGAGGCGCATGGAACAGGCACTGCATTAGGAGATCCGATTGAGATAGCGGGGTTAACAAAAGCATTTGAGAAAGATACGCAGGAGAAACAGTTTTGTGCGATCGGCTCCAGCAAATCAAATATCGGTCATTGTGAAAGTGCAGCCGGAATTGCAGGGCTGACAAAAATACTTTTTCAGTTTAAATATAGCCAAATTGCACCATCATTGCATGCTCAGCGGTTGAATCCGAACATCGAGTTCAGCCATACGCCATTTGTCGTTCAGCAGCAACTTGGTGAATGGAAACGCCCGGTGATTGGCGGGCAAGAGGTGCCTAGGCGCGCTGGCTTGAGCAGTTTTGGCGCCGGAGGGTCCAATGCCCATATCATCCTGGAAGAATATATTCCAAGAGCGGGGACGCAAACGCCGAAAGACCATCCTCCAGCGCTGATTGTGCTGTCGGCCAAAAACATGGAACGCTTGCAAGAAAAAGCGAAACAGCTGCTTACAGCCATCAAACAAAAAAGGTACCGCGAAACAGACCTGCTCAGGATTGCCTATACCTTGCAAACAGGCCGTGAAGCAATGGAGGAACGGCTGGCCTTTATAGCGGAATCACTAGAGGATCTTGAGAGAAAGCTGAACGATTTTATCGAAAACAAAGCAGACAGCCTGTATCTGGATCGCATCGATGATAACAAAAAAGCGTTAGCAGTCTTATCAGCGGATGAGGATACGGAAAAAATCATAGAAGCATGGATGAGCAAAGGGAAATACACGAAACTGCTGGATCTTTGGGTGAAAGGCTTGTCTTTCGACTGGGGCATGCTGTACGGCACCCAAACGCCTGTCCGGATCAGTCTTCCGGCATATCCATTTGCAAAAGAACGTTACTGGGCACCAGGCGCGGCAAAGGCTCCGGCGTCTATAGAACAGGATCATGATCAGCAAACAGAAGAACCTTTCAAGGTTATGACTTTTCAAGAAGTGTGGAAAGAAGAGCCGGCTACTCTCACATCGAAACGTATCAAAACGCTCATCTGTTTTCTGACTGAAAGAGAAAAGCAAAACGCATTTGCTTCAGCCCTGAAAAACGTTGATCAAGACACTAAGGTCATTTTTATATCACAGGGCGAAGTGTACAGCAAACAGTCTGAATATAGCTACCAGATTGTGCGGCAAGAACCCGTTACTTTAGAAAAGGCCTTCCAGAGCATTAAAGAAGAACTTGGAGAGCCAGATGCAATCCTCTATATGTGGCCTATGGAAGACAAGCGCTGTATAAAGGACCATTCCTGTATTGTTTACCTATTACAAGGTATGTCCGCAGCAAAGCTTCATCCTTCACGGCTGCTGCTGGCAGGATGTTTTGAAGATGGTCTTGACAGAAGCTATCTGGAATCATGGATTGGCTTCGAACGTTCACTCGGGCTTGTCCTTCCGCACACAAAAGTGACTGGAATCTTTCAGCCGGCGGAACAAGGATCGATGGATGATTGGACACGTAATATATGGGCAGAATTACAGGCTTCAGCTGAACAAACGGTTTTGTATCAGAATGCGAAACGATATGTAAATCACATTGAACAGACAACGATACAACCGGACGACAGCAAATTGAAGTCTGGCGGTACTTACCTGATTACAGGCGGTGTAGGAGGGCTTGGTTATTTATTTGCCAAGCATTTGGCCAAAAACTATGCCGCAAACCTGATTTTGACAGGGCGGTCGCCTTTTAATGATGAGAAGCAAAAGCAAATAAAAGAATTAAAGGATCTAGGCGGCGAAGCGATGTATGCAGAAGCCGATGTGTCTGATCCTATCGCAATGGGAGACTGCGTAAAGAGAGGGAAAGACCGATTCGGTGCCATCAACGGTGTCATTCATGCAGCCGGAATCGAAAGCGACTCTGCTATTTTTGACAAAAAGATCGAAAGCTTCCAGCGCATCATTGAACCGAAAATCAACGGCACGATAGCGCTTGATGAATGGCTTAAAAATGAAGTCCTTGATTTTATGTGTTATTTTTCTTCTTCTTCTGCGGTTTTAGGGGATTTTGGATGTTGTGATTATGCGATTGGCAACAGGTTTCAGATGGCTTACGCACAATACAGAAATGAGCTGCATAACGGTAAAACGTTTGTCATCAACTGGCCTGTATGGAAGGATGGCGGAATGAAGATCGGTGATGAAGAAACAACGGATATGTACCTGAAATCAAGCGGCCAACGCTTCCTAGAAGCCGAGGAAGGCATCCGTATGTTTGAGCACATCCTAGCTCAGCAGGATGCTCAGCATCTCGTCATAGCCGGTCAGCCCAGCCGTGTCAGCCGATTTTTAGGAATGACTGAACCAGCTATTCCAGAACCGGCCACTCAAGCCCCTCTAGCGCAAGAAAACAAGGATGAGGTAAAAAAGTTAAGCGTTGAAAAGCGTTTAGAACACGACTTGAAAGAGCATATTCACACATTGCTTAAGATTTCAAAGGACAAGCTGAATTTGAACAAAAATTGGGCCGACTTCGGATTTGATTCAATCTATTTGGCTAAATTTTCGAATGTGTTATCAAAGCATTTCAACATCGAAGTGACACCGGCTTTATTTTTCGGCTATTCGACTTTACAAGAATTGATCGGCTTTTTCTTAACCGATCATAAAGAGCTGATTGAAGCATTTTACCGGGATGATGCATCAGAAGCGCAAAAGCCCCCTGAAGCTTATGCAGCAATTCCTGTAGCTTTAGAACCAGAAACCAGTAAAAAAAGCATTCGGCAGGTTCACGATGAGCCTATTGCCATTATCGGCATGAGCGGCAGGTTCCCTCAAGCTGATTCGGTCCATGAGCTGTGGGATAATCTGAAAAACGGTAAATCGTGTATCTCTGACATTCCGGGCGAACGCCGGGACTGGGGGAGAGCTAACAGAGATCCAGAAAAAGCAGTGCCAAGGTGGGGTGCATTTTTGAAGGACATAGACCGGTTTGATCCGCTGTTTTTTCAAATATCGCCTAAAGAAGCCGAAAGCATGGATCCGCGCCAGCGCATTTTTCTAGAGGAAGCATGGCACACGTTTGAAGACGCCGGCTATATGGGAGATCGGATAAAAGGAAAATCCTGCGGTGTTTATGTAGGTGTGGAAGAAGGGGAATATGCGCACCTAACCGGAGATTCGGATTACATTAACGGAACACAAAACGCCACATTGTCTGCGAGAATCGCATACGCATTGGATTTAAAAGGGCCTAATATGGCTTTGACAGCAGCATGTTCATCTGGACTGGTAGCGATTCACCAGGCATGTTCAGCTCTGCGTCAGGGGGATTGTGAAATGGCTTTAGCCGGCGGCGTCAGCTTGAATATTTCTCACATGTCTTTTGAGGCGCTGACAAGGGCCGAAATGCTGTCTCCGAACGGACAATGCAAAGTGTTTGACCAGGATGCCAATGGTCTTGTGCCAGGTGAAGCGGTGGCTGCTGTTCTCTTGAAACCATTATCAAAGGCAATTGAAGATAAAGATCATATTTATGGCTGCATCAAAGCCAGCGGCGTGAATTACGATGGCAAAACCAACGGCATTACTGCGCCAAATCCTTTTAGCCAGGCAGAATTGATCGAAAACATTTATGAAAAAAATGAAATCAATCCGCTCGATATTCAATATGTGATGGCGCACAGTACCGGCTCGAATCTTGGTGATCCGCTTGAGGTCCAAGCGTTAACGAGCGTGTTCAGCAAATATACGAAGCAGAAGCAATTCTGTATGATCAGCTCAATTAAACCTTTAATCGGACATACATTTGCAGCGTCAGGAACGGTTGCTTTAATCAGTATGCTGATGGCTATGAAAAACCAGATCATTCCGGCCACTCATCACTGTGAATCGGAAAACCCGTATATTCCGTTTAAAGAAAGCCCATTTGTGCTTTGCAAAGAAAACCGTTCGTGGATCAGGAAAAATCAGAAGCCGAGGATGGGAACGATCAGCACGACTGGAATCAGCGGCACCAATGCACATGCAGTCATTGAAGAATACATTCCGGAAGATCAGCCGTCCACACAGCGGCATCAAGGGTCACCGCAGGTAATCATGCTTTCAGCCCAAAATGACGATCGGCTTCAGGATGCTGCCTGCCGCATGATTGCGTATCTGGAGCAGAATCATAACCTTTCTTTACCTGATATGGCATATACGCTTCAGGTTGGGAGAAAAGCCATGGAAGCAAGGCTCGCGATCGTTGCAAACAATCAGAAGCAATTGGTGCGAAAATTGAAGGAATATGTGGAAGCAATGAAGAATGGTGGGGTATCAGGCCAACAGAGATCCCTTTATACAGGATATACAGAAGGGATTTTAGAAGAACAAGATGAAGCAGTTCTGCAAGCTCTCGCAAAAGAAAGAAATTTGGAAAACATCGCGGAATGCTGGGTGAAAGGATATCAGATTCCTTGGGAACTCCTTCATGATGGCGATCACGTTCGGATGGTTTCTTTACCTGGTTATCCATTTGCAAGGGAACGGTATTGGATTTCGTCAGGCACTCAGCAATCAGAGGCCGTTAAACAGCATTCACAAGATATGAAAACAGAGATTGACGAGCCGAATGGCAAAACCCATATTCAAAAGATCATTGTTCAATTTTTAGCACGAGAATTGGGCATATCTGAGGATCGAATCAATTTCAAAAGAAACTTCCTGGATTATGGGATGGATTCAATTCTTGGCCGAAAATTGATGCGGCATATCGAAAAAACCACGCAGCTGAAGATGGCCGGCCGGGACATCCTTGAATGTCAGACAGTCCAAGCTCTATCTGACCATTTGGCCTTAAAAGCGGAAAAACAAAATCATAGCGCAGCAGCACATCACATAAAGGGCACGTATACAGACGAGCAAATCATCGGATTGATGCAAGAGGTGGCGCTAGGGAAATTGGATTTTAAGAGTGTGCAAAACATCATAGAAGGGAGTAAATCGTATGAATCATAAAGAAATTCTCGATGCCTTCAGATCAGGAGAATTAACCATTTCTGAGGTGGAAGAACATCTTAAAGGCATGAAGCGGCAGTTGAAAAGCCCGCTTTCAGAAGGGCAAAAAGGGCTGTGGATGCTTCAAAAAATGTCTCCTGGGATGAGTGCATATAACATTCCTTTATGCTTTCGCTTCAGCAAACCAATACATGCAGAGACGTTCAAGAAAGCCCTTCTGTTTGTACAGAGACAATATCCGGTCTTAGCCAGTGTGATTCAAGAAGAAAATGGCATTCCATTTCAATCGGTTCAGTTATCAAAGGATCTTTATTTTGTGGAAGAGGATATATCAGCAATGAAATCAGCAGATATTTTGCCTTTTCTAAAAGAAAAAGCAAAAGAACCTTTCCAGTTGGAAGCTGGTCCGTTATGGCGCACACACCTTTTTCATCGGTTAGAAGAATGCATTGTTCTTATAACAATTCACCATATCATATTTGATGGTGTGTCGATGCTGACATTGATATCGGCGCTATTCGAAGCGTATCAACAATTGCTGAATGGGATTGAACCCTTGCAGCAGCCATTAACAGCTGATTATTACGATTTTGTCGATTGGGAAAAACGGATGCTGACTGGCAGAGAAGGGGAAGAGCATCTCGCTTACTGGAAAGAACAGTTGTCTGGGAGTCTGCCAGTTCTTGATTTGCCTGCTGACCGTCCGCGGTCTTCAGCACGAAAATTCAAGGGGCAAGCTTATAAAAGCTTGCTCCCCCATCACCTGAGAAATCAAATTAAATCGTTTGCCCGCACCAATCATGTGAATGAATCGGTTGTGTTTCTCTCCATTTACAAAGTACTGCTGCATCATTATACAAAACAAAAGGATATCATTGTCGGCGTTCCGACATTGGGTCGGCATGAAGACAGATTTGAAACCCTAATCGGTTATTTTATCAATATGATGGCTGTTCGGAGCAAGAATATCGGAGCTCAGCCATTAACAGCATTTATTCGGGAACTGCAGCTGACAATGGCTGACGGTCTGGATCATGCGGCGTTTCCGTTCCCTGCATTGGTAAGAGAGCTGAATGTAGACCGCTCTGCCGCGGATTCTCCGGTTTTTCAAACAGCTTTTCTGTACCAAAACTTTTTTCAGGCAACAGGCTTGCAAAAAGTGCTCGAACCGTATCAAACGCTTGGCATCGAATATATTGAAGACATTCGGCAAGAGGGTGAATTTGAGCTGGCGCTCGAAATATATGAGCAAGAAAATGAAACAGTGCTTCATCTTCTGTACAACCCTGATTTGTATGAACTGTCCTCCATTGAAAGCATGATGGAGAACTATATGAAGCTCGCGCAGCACATGATGGATGACCCGTCTTTGCCGCTTGAAGCCTACTCTTTGCGATTAAATCAAGAACAAACTAATTTGGTGGAACAATGGAATGCGACAGGGACAAACATCGCAAATGAAAAGTGTATACATGAGGTGTTTGAGGAAAAAGCGAAACAAACCCCTGATGCGGTTGCTGTGATGTTTGAAGACAGATCACTTACATATAAAGAAGTAGATGAAAAAAGCACATCTGTGGCAGTCTACCTTCAACATCAGGGTGTTGGACCTGAACAGCCCGTTGGCATTTGTGCAGAGCGTTCGTTTGATATGATCATCGGAATTTTAGGAATACTGAAAGCTGGCGGAGCGTATGTGCCGTTAGATCCAAATTTTCCGCAAGAACGATTAGAGTACATGCTCAAAGACAGTCAGGCATCCATTGTCCTCACCCAACCTAACGTTCATGATAGGATCAGCGGATTAACTGGCAGCCATGTAAAAGCGATCAATATCGAGTTAGCTTGCCGAAACGGTTATACAGACCAGCAAAGCAGCGGTTTAAAGCGGGAAGTAAAACCGGAACACCTCGCTTATATTATTTATACATCGGGAAGCACTGGAGAGCCTAAAGGGGTTATGGTAGAGCATCGGAGCATTATGAATACCCTGAATTTTCTTGAATCTCACTATCCTGTAACGGCTGAGGATGCATATCTATTGAAGACGAACTATGTGTTTGATGTATCGATCTCAGAATTATTCGGATGGTTTATTGGAGACGGCCGTCTTGTGATTCTTCCGCCTAATGGGGAGAAATCACCGCAGCTTTGCATGGATTATATTGAAACATATAAAGTGACTCACATTAATTTTGTGCCGGCCATGCTGCATGTTTTTTTAGAAATAGCGAAAGACAACAAGCGATTCACAGAGGATGGTCCGCTGAAGTATATGATGGTTGCAGGTGAAGCCTTCCCTAAAGAATTAGTGAAAAAGGCGGTATCACTCTTTACAAACTGCCGTGTTGAAAATATATACGGACCGACGGAAGCCTCCATTTACGCTGCGTATTTCGGATGCGGAAAAGGAGATATCGCGAGTCACCATACACCGATTGGAAAGCCTGTCTCCAACACGAAAATTTACATTGTGGACCAGCATTTGAAGCCTGTCCCGATCGGAAAGCCTGGTGAGCTTTGCATCGCTGGAGCCGGCTTAGCAAGAGGCTACTTTAAAAAGCCGGGGCTTACGGCTGAAAAATTTATTGATAATCCCTTTGAACCAGGGACGAAGCTATATCAATCGGGTGATTCAGCAAGGTGGCTTCCTGACGGCAACATAGAATACTTGGGACGGATTGACAGCCAAGTCAAAATACGTGGTTTTCGCGTAGAGCTGGGCGCAATAGAAACAAAGCTGAGTGAATTTCCGGGCATTTTAGATCAGGCGGTAGTGGTGAAGCAGCTGGAGGGCCATCAACAGCTCGCTGCTTATTATACAGAGGAAAGCGGACATGCCTCTGCCAATCCAAAAGATCTGCGCCTTCATCTAAAATCGAGTCTGCCCGAATATATGATACCTTCACACTTTATCCGCTTAGATGAGCTTCCATTATCGCCCAGCGGAAAAGTGAACCGTAAAGAATTAGAAAAACGCGAGATCGTGTTCAACAGAAGGAAACCAAATCACTTGCAATTAACGGAAATAGAGGATCAGGTGCTGCGCATTTGGGAGGAAACGCTCAAGGTCAGCGGAATTGGGCCGGAAGACGGATTTTTCGATGCGGGCGGCGATTCGCTTCTGGCTGTAGCTGTGGCTGAACGAATCAAAAAAGAATTCGATTGTGAGTTTCATGTTACTGAGCTGTTTGAGTATTCCACGATCCGTGCAATCAGTGAATACATTTTGGAGATGAAAAACTCAGATCTAGCCGGGACACAAAATGAAGATCATTATGATATCAAAAAAGATAGAAAACACCTAGAACAGAAGATTCCTCCTTATTTTGACGACAGTGTTGCGATTGTGGGGATATCTTGCCAGTTCCCGGGTGCGAAAAATCATCATGACTTCTGGAACCACATCAAAGAAGGCAAAGAAAGCATACGATTCTTTTCTGAAGAAGAGCTTCGCGCAAATGGAGTTCCCGAAGAATTGATACAGCATCCTGACTATGTGCCGGTGCAATCTGTGATCGAAGGGAAAGACTTATTCGATCCCGGTTTCTTTCAAATTTCGCCAAAAGATGCTGAGTATATGGACCCTCAGCTCCGCCTCTTATTGCTGCACTCCTGGAAAGCGATTGAAGATGCAGGATATGTGGCTAAGGAGATTCCGGCAACAAGTGTATATATGTCTGCAAGCAGCAATTCATATAGAACGTTATTGCCGAAGGAGACAACAGAAGGACATGAATCACCGGATGGCTATGTCTCATGGGTTTTAGCCCAAAGCGGAACCATTCCCACAATGATCTCACATAAGCTCGGATTAAAAGGGCCAAGCTATTTTGTTCATTCTAACTGTTCTTCATCACTAGTCGGTTTATATCAAGCATACAAAAGCCTGACATCGGGCGAATCACAATATGCGCTTGTCGGAGGCGCAACATTGCACGCACAATCAGCGATCGGCTACGTGCACCAAAACGGGTTGAATTTTTCAAGCGACGGGCATGTAAAGGCGTTCGATGCTTCGGCGGACGGAATGGCCGGAGGTGAAGGCGTAGCAGTCATCCTGCTGAAAAAAGCTGTGGATGCCGTAAAAGACGGAGACCATATTTATGCCATTATGCGCGGAATAGGCATCAATAATGATGGGGCAGAGAAGGCAGGCTTCTATGCGCCTAGTGTAAAAGGCCAAACAGAAGTGATACAGCATGTATTGGATACAACCAAGATCCATCCTGAAACGGTCAGTTATATTGAAGCACACGGTACGGGAACGAAATTAGGCGATCCTATTGAGATGTCTGCGCTAAATAAAGTGTACAAGCAATACACCGACAAAACACAATTTTGCGGAATTGGTTCAGTAAAAACGAATATCGGCCATTTGGATACAGCTGCGGGGTTAGCCGGATGCATTAAAGTTGCGATGAGTTTATACCATAATGAACTTGCACCGACCATCAATTGTACGGAGCCGAATCCGGATATAAAGTTTGAAAGCTCTCCTTTTTATGTTGTCCGTGAACGAAAATCGTTAGAGAAACACGCAGGTGTCCATCGGGCGGCTCTGAGCTCATTCGGCCTTGGCGGAACTAACGCCCATGCAATATTTGAGCAATATGAAAACATTTCTGATGCAGGTACCGAAAACGAAGGCAATCAGCCTTACATCATTCCTATATCAGCTAAAAATAGTGAACGGCTCCAAGTATACGCGAAGGAAATGCTGTCCTATATCAGACAAGACGAGCAAAGGCATTTCTCTTTAAGAGATATTGCATATACCTTCCAAGTCGGCCGTGAAGCAATGGATAACAGGATCGTTTTTATAGTGAACGATCTGGAAGAATGGAAACATCAGCTGGAAGCTTTTGTGACTGGAAAGCCGCTCACAGAAGGCTGTATTCGAGGAGAAAAAACGAGAATGACATCCGCTGAACAGCTGCTTGGAAATGCTGAAGCAGATGATATGGCTTCAGCACGGATATCAAAAGAAGAATTGAGAAAGCTTGCCGAGACGTGGGCAAATGGCTTTCACGTTGAATGGCGCAGGCTCTATCCAAATACAAAGCCACGCCGCATCAGCTTGCCGACATACCCTTTTGCCAAAGAACGATACTGGCCTGAAAGCAGCGCCAGCGATATGACAACAATTGAACCTTTGCGTTTGCATCCTTTGGTGCACCATAATACATCGGTTCTGTCAGAGCAGCGTTTCAGCTCTATTTTCACAGGACAAGAGTATTTTATTGCCGAGCATATCATTAAAGGCATGGCGATTTTGCCGGCGGCGGTCACGCTTGAAATGGCAAGAGCCGCTATAGAACAAGGAATTGGCGGATTGGAAGATCATGAAACTGGAATCAGGCTGAAAAATGTCGTGTGGGTTCGCCCGGTTGTAGCAGGAAGTGAGCCGGTTCAGGTAAATATCGGACTTTACGATGAAGATGGCGGACACATTGCTTATCGGATGTATGGCGAGCCGGAATCCGCTGATGCAGAACCAGTTGTATATAACCAAGGTATAGCGGAATTGATTCAGTTAAAGCGAGAAAAAGCACTGGATCTTTCTAAGATCAAGAAACAATGTGATCAAAGCAGAATGGATGCTGCCTCGTTTTATGAAGGGATGATCGGCGCCGATTACGGTCCAGGTTACAAGAGTGTAGAGGCCGTATATAAAGGCGACGGCCAGCTGCTTGCCAAATTATCACTGCCGGAATCTGTTGCACATACGTTGGGCGATTATGTTCTTCATCCAAGTGTAATGGATGGGGCGTTACAGGCGGCTGAATATTTGCAAAATGTCGTCAGAGCGGAACTTTCAGACACTGAAGACTTTAAGGCAGCACTGCCATTTGCCCTGGAGGAACTTGAGGTCTTTGGTCAGTGCGTTTCTGACATGTGGGTTTATGTTCAATTCAACTCGAAAAACAAACCGGGAGATTTGATACAGAAAGTCGATATTCACCTATGCGATGAGCATGGCATGATCTGCGTGCGGCTGAAAGGATTTTCGACGAGGGTGATGGAGGCAGATATACAAACCGAACCATCAAAAATGAACGCTGAAACTTTATTGCTTCAGCCCGTTTGGCAAGAACAAAAGGCAGCTGAAGGCGCGGCAGCAAAAAAATATGCAGAGCATCTCGTGTTCCTATGTGAATATGATCATGAGACGAGAGAACAGATTGAAGCAGCCATCGAGGATGTCCATGTATACAGCCTGGAAGCAAGGCCTTCTTCAGTAGATGGGCGTTTCCATTCTTATACAGAACAAGTGTTTAAAAAGGTACAAGAGATCATTCGTACGAAACCGAAAGACGGCATTCTCGTTCAGATCGTAACCTCTGCAGAGGGAGAACAGCAATTGTTTTCAGGGTTGACAGGACTGCTGAAAACAGCTTGTCAGGAAAATGCCAAACTAACCGGCCAAATGATTGAAGTCAGCCGTGAAGAAAGTGGAGAAAGCATCGCTGGCAAACTGTTAGAAAATCAAATAAGCGGCGATTCATATGTCAAATATCAAAACGGGACACGGTATATTGCTGATTGGCGTGAAATCAAACAGGCAAAAGGAGACGGCAGCAAACCGTGGAAAGAAAACGGCGTTTATCTCATTACAGGAGGTGCCGGCGGACTAGGTCATATTTTTGCAAAGGAAATTGCGGAACAAACGAAAAATGCGACAGTCATTCTGACGGGCCGCTCACCTCTTAGCGAAAGCAAAAGCACAAAGCTGGAAGAGCTTCATAGCAAGGGGGCTGACATCACCTACCGGCAAACAGATGTTACCAATAAAATTGAAGTCTATCAGCTCATTGACGACATTCAAAAAAGATATGGCCGTCTGAACGGTATTCTTCATAGTGCCGGAATCATCAAGGACAGCTACATGGTTAATAAACAGGCAAAAGATCTGCACGATGTACTGGCGCCAAAAGTAAAAGGGCTTGTTTATCTAGACGAAGCGAGTAAGGATTTGCCTTTAGACTTCTTTATTCTCTTTTCATCTCTTTCAGGAAGTTTAGGGAGCATTGGCCAGTCTGACTATGCGGCAGCCAATGTATTTATGGATATGTATGCAGGCTATCGAAATAGGCTTGCCGGCCTCAGCCAGCGGCATGGGAAGACGCTTTCTGTAAACTGGCCTTTATGGAGAGATGGAGGCATGCAGGTCGATCAAGAAACTGAGAAAAGGCTTGTGCAACTTGCCGGCATTGTTCCTATGAGGGCGGAAAAAGGAATTCAGGCATTATATCAAGCACTTCATTCAGAGGCAAACCAAGTAATGGTGATCGAAGGCGATGTGCAGAAAATAAAACAAAACATGCTGGCCAAAAACGCCTCAGCACCTATGGAAAAGAAGGAAGCAGAACACATGACTGAACAAATAAATAGCATTGATACAGACAGTTTGCTGGATAAAGTAAAGGCGATGTTAAAGCGAGAGATCGCTAAGCTGTTAAAGGTCAAGCTTGAAACGATTGATGATCATGCTGAGATGACGGTGTATGGTTTTGATTCTATCTCCATGACTGAATTCACCAACCATATCAATCGCGCCTATCAGTTAGAGCTGACGCCAACCGTATTTTTTGACTACCCGACGATTCATGCGTTTGGCAAGCATTTGTCAGAAGAATATCAATCGGTATTTGCGAAGACATTTGTTGTGCGCGCAGCATCGGCTCAGCTTCAGCCTGCTGCGAAACAGGAACAAGCCGTGCGTGCCAAAGCTAAAAGACGCAGAAAGCAGCAAGTCATGCTGCCAAACGCCATACAGAGTGATGCAGGGCCTGAGCCAATTGCCATTGTGGGCATAAGCGGGATTTTCCCTATGGCGAAAGACGTTGAGGCGTACTGGAACATCTTAAAAGAGGGCAAAGACTGCATGACAGAAATCCCGAAAGATCGCTGGGATTGGCGTGAATATGAAGGTGATCCGGCGAAGGAAGTCAATAAAACGAACGTGAAATGGGGCGGTTTTATTGACGGTATTGCAGATTTTGATCCATTATTCTTTGGCATTTCCCCGCGTGAAGCTGAACAAATGGAACCTCAGCAGCGCTTACTGCTGACTTACGCCTGGAAAGCGATCGAAGATGCAGGATATTCGGCGAAAAGGTTGTCAGGCACAAAGACCGGCGTCTTCATCGGAACGGGAAATACAGGATACAGCTCTCTTCTATCTAAAGCGAATTCGGCAATAGAAGGATCAGCGGCAGCCAATACGAGCCCATCGGTCGGTCCGAACCGGGTCAGTTATTTCCTTAATCTGCACGGGCCGAGCGAACCGATTGATACAGCGTGCTCAAGTTCACTAGTGGCGATCCACCATGCCATCTCTTCAATTGAGGAAGGCACTTGTGACATGGCATTAGCCGGCGGTGTAAATACGATTATCCTTCCTGAGGTGTATATCAGCTTTGATAAGGCGGGAGCACTGAGCAAAGAAGGAAAATGCAAGACGTTTTCAAATCAAGCCGATGGTTTTGCACATGGGGAAGGTGCCGGCATACTGTTCCTGAAAAAATTAAAAGCGGCTGAAGAAGCGGGAGACCACATTTACGGAGTCATAAAAGGCAGTGCAATCAATCACGGCGGCCGTGCAGCCTCTTTAACGACTCCCAATCCGAAGGCGCAGGCAGATGTTATTCAGTCGGCATATCAAAAAGCGGGAATCGATCCGAAAACCGTGACCTACATTGAAGCCCACGGAACCGGGACGGAGCTTGGAGACCCGGTTGAAATTAACGGTTTGAAATCAGCTTTTAAAGCATTGGGTGTAAATGAAGGAGACACATCAGCCAATCCTTACTGCGGATTAGGGTCTGTAAAGACAAACATCGGCCACTTATCGCTGGCAGCCGGTGCAGCAGGAGTTATTAAAATATTATTGCAGCTTAAGCATAAAACCTTAGTGAAAAGTCTGCATTGCGAAAACGTGAATCCATACATTCAGCTGAAAAACAGTCCGTTCTATATCGTACGGGAAACGGAAGAATGGAAAGCGCTGAAAAATGAACGGGGAGAAGAGCTTCCTCGACGGGCAGGTATCAGTTCATTTGGAATCGGCGGGGTAAACGCCCACGTGATTATCGAGGAATATATTCCGGAAGCATCCGATGAGAATATACCATCCATCACGCCGGAACATCCGGGTATCTTCGTTTTATCGGCTAAAAATGAAGCGCGGCTAAAAGAACATGCACAGCAGCTGGCAGATGCGCTTGATAAGCAAACATATAGTGACGTAAATCTCGCCCGAATCGCTTATACACTGCAAGCCGGACGGGATGCGATGGAAGAACGTCTCGGGATTATTTCCGGTTCCATGGAGGATGTACAGCAAAAGTTAAAACACTTTGCAGCAGGCAAAAGCGGTGTCGAGGATGTATTTAAAGGCAGGATTGATAAAGGCACACTCCAAATGCTGACAGAGGACGAAGAGATTCAAGAAGCCGTCGAGAAATGGATGGAACGGGGAAAGTATGCAAAATTGCTTGAATTATGGGTAAAGGGGCTTGATGTAGACTGGACGAAATTGTATGGCGAGAATCTGCCAAAGCGCATCAGCTTGCCGACGTATCCTTTCGCAAAAGACCGTTATTGGATCTCTGATCATATTGAAAAAATCGGCAGCATTGATGCAAATCAAGCAGCCTCCCGCCTTGGCGGAGCCGTGCTGCATCCATTAATGCATCAAAACACATCGAATCTCTCGGAACAAAGGTTTAGCTCTATTTATACGGGAGAAGAGTTTTTCCTTGCTGATCATGTTGTGAAAGGCCAACGGATTTTGCCGGGAGTGGCTCATCTTGAATTGGCGCGGGCAGCTGTTGAGCAGGCCGCAGAGGTAGAAGGTGTACCGTGCACCATGAAGCTAAAGAATGCGGTGTGGGTGCGGCCTATTGTTGTAGAGGATCAGCCACAGCAAGTACACATTAGGCTTTTACCGGGAGAAAATGGTGAGATCTCTTATGAAATCTATGGTCATTCAGACGTTACTGGCGAACAGTCAATCGTCTACAGTCAAGGCAGCGCGGTATTGAATCCTGCTGAAAATCTGCCGGCGGTTGATTTGCAATCTCTGCGGGAGCAGTGTCAGGAAAGTCATTTCAGCGTAAACGAAGTATACGACACCTATCGAATGATTGGATTTGAATATGGTCCTGCTTATCGCGGAGTGAAAAAAATCTATACAGCTGAACAATTTGTTTTGGCAAAATTGTCATTGCATCCGTCAGCTGCAGATACGCTCAGCCAATACAAAATGCACCCTGGGCTGATGGATTCTGCTTTGCAGGCGTCAAGCATTTTGACAGGCGCCGGGGATAACCAGCTGACACTGCCTTTTGCGGTCCAGGAGCTTGAAGTCTTCGGAGCATGTTCGTCAGAAATGTGGGTCTACGCAAGATACAGCCAAGGCAGCAAGGCAACTGATAAGGTGCAAAAGCGCGATATTGATGTTTTAGATGAGAGCGGCAATGTTTGCGTACGGATGAAAGGATTATCTTTCAGAGCAGCGGAAGGCGGCTCTGGATCGGCGGAATCTGATCAAACGCTGGAAACCCTGATGTTTGAAGAAAAATGGGTGCCTAAGGATTTTAAAAAAGAAAGTCCTGAGCCTCATTACGAACGGCACATTGTCATGCTTTGCGACATGAATGGCCTCTCAAAAGATCGCATTGAATCAAGAATGACAGGAGCGGAATGCATCGTTTTGGAGTCATTCCGCGAAGGACTTGCAGAGAGGTTCCAGGATTATGCCGAACAAGCGCTTGAGACGGTCCAGGGTCTTCTCAAAAGCAGACCTCAGGGCAATGTTCTGATCCAGCTGCTTACCTCTGCACAAAGAAAGCAGTACTCATTCTCAGGGCTATCGGCGCTCCTTAAAACTGCCGGCTTGGAGAATAAAAAACTAATCGGCCAGACGATTGAAATCGATTCACATGAAAATATTGAAAGTGTGATAGAAAAACTGAAAGAGAATAAAAGGCACACAGAAGATCAGCACATCAAATATGAAAAAGGCAAACGGTACATCAATGATCTGGATGAAATGCAAATAGATGATCGGGAAATAAGCATGCCGTGGAGAGATAAAGGTGTTTACCTCATCACGGGCGGCGCAGGAGGACTTGGGTTTATTTTTGCAAAAGAGATTGCTCGCCAAGCCGAACAGCCTGTGCTCATTCTGACAGGCAGATCCGCGTTGAATGCGGATCAGCAGGCGGAGCTTAACGAACTTCAGCAATTAGGGGCTCGCGCAGAATACAGGCAGGTTGACGTGACACAAACGGAAGCAGCCTCCGAGCTTATCACAAGCATTACGTCTGATTACGAAGACTTGAATGGTGTCATTCACAGCGCTGGGCTGATTAAAGATAACTATCTTATGAGCAAAACCAATGAAGAGCTGACACAAGTTCTCGCTCCTAAGGTGAAAGGGCTTGTGAATGTGGATGAGGCAACCGAGCATCTTGCGTTAGATTTCTTTATCCTCTTTTCTTCAATATCAAGTGTTGCCGGCAGCGCGGGACAGGCCGATTATGCAATGGCTAATGCATTTATGGACAGTTATGCTGCTTATCGAAATGCGCTTGTAACCGCCATGTACAGGCACGGACAAACGTTGTCAATCAATTGGCCGCTCTGGAAAGAAGGCGGCATGCGCGCGAATAAAGAAATTGAAAACATGACGTTGAAAAACACAGGTGTGACTCCAATGCGGACCGAGACCGGCATTCAAGCGCTGTATAAAGGTTTGGCATTTGGCAAAGATCAAGTCATCGTCATGGAAGGATTCAAAGACATGATGAGGGAAAAGCTGACTCAAAAGCCGTCTTCTGATGATGTACCAATGAAAACAGTGCAAGTCCCGGTGACATCTGAAGCGAGAATGGATCAAGGGAATATGTTTGACCACATTCAAGAAGTTTTAAAGCAAACAATCTCTCAATTGCTCAAAATCAAACCTGAAGAGATTGACCAGGACATGGAGTTTAATCAATATGGATTTGATTCGATTACGTTAACTGAATTCGCAAATACACTGAATGAGAAGTACAAGCTGGATCTTACGCCTACGATCTTCTTTGAGCACGCAACTGTTTATGCATTTGCAGGGTATCTGTCAGAAGAATATCCAAATGCTTTTACAGCTCAAACGCCTGCCAAAGCTGAGGTGCTGATGCAGCCTGTCGAACAGAATATAAAAAATATGATGTTTTCGACTGAAAACCGCTTTGTAAAACCTTCGGCAACACCAATGCAAAAGGAAGCTGATCACAAGCCTGAGCCTATTGCGATTGTTGGGATGAGCGGCGTTTTCCCAAAGGCAAAAGACATTGAGGAATATTGGAAGAACCTGTTATCGGGCACGGATTGTATTACAGAGGTTCCAAAAGACCGCTGGGATTGGCAGGAGTATTACGGAGACCCTCTGAAAGAAGCGAATAAAACAAACGTCAAATGGGGCGGTTTTATTGATGAAGTAGCTGACTTTGATCCATTGTTCTTCGGCATATCTCCGCTGGAGGCTGAGCAGATGGAGCCTCAGCAGCGCCTGTTAATGACCTATGCGTGGAAGGCGGTAGAAGAAGCGGGACACTCAGCGAGAAGCCTGGCAGGAACCAAAACGGGCATCTTCATCGGGACAGGAAACACAGGGTACAGTTCACTTCTGTCAAATGTAGACATCGAAGGCTCAGCGGCTGCGAATATGAGTCCTTCTGCAGGACCGAATAGAGTCAGTTATTTCCTGAACATTCATGGACCGAGTGAACCGATCGACACTGCGTGCTCAAGCTCTTTGGTCGCCATTCATCATGCGGTTTGCGCCATTGAAAATGGAAACTGTGAAATGGCGATTGCGGGAGGGGTCAACACGGTCGTAACTCCGCAAGGCCATATCGCCTATGATAAGGCCGGGGCGTTGAGCAAAGAAGGAAGATGCAAAACATTTTCTGACAAAGCCGATGGATTCGCAGTCAGTGAAGGTGCCGGCATTCTCTTTCTGAAAAAGCTGACAGCGGCTGAACGAGACGGTGATCATATTTACGGTGTCATTAAAGGAAGTGCGGTAAACCACGGTGGCCGCGCAAATTCTCTAACGACTCCTAATCCGAAAGCTCAGGCGGATGTCGTAAAAACAGCATATGAAAAAGCGGGAATTGATCCAAGAACCGTAACTTATATTGAAGCGCATGGGACTGGAACCGAGCTGGGCGATCCAGTAGAAATCAACGGCTTAAAAGCGGCATTTAAAGAGCTGTATGAAAAAACGGGGGACCCGGCTGTTCATGGCAGCCATTGCGGACTTGGATCAGCGAAAACAAACATCGGCCACTTATCGCTTGCGGCCGGTGTGGCGGGTGTCATTAAAGTGTTATTGCAGCTCAAGCATAAAACGCTTGTCAAAAGTCTGTACAGTGAAACTGTTAATCCGTATATCAGACTGGACGACAGCCCGTTTTATATTGTGCAGGAATCGAGAGAGTGGCAGGCGCTTCGGGATGAAGCCGGCCGAGAGCTGCCGCGCCGCGCAGGTATCAGTTCGTTCGGGATAGGCGGCGTCAATGCCCACGTGGTCATTGAGGAATATATTCCGAAAGAAACAACCCATCCTGCAACAGCACTAGCTGTGACAGCACAGCACCCGGGCATCTTTATTTTGTCGGCAAAGGATGAAGATCGTCTGAAAGACCAAGCCCGGCAATTAGCAGACTTTATCAGCAAGCGATCTATCACTGCTCGTGACCTCACTGATATTGCTTATACACTCCAAGAGGGGCGTGATGCAATGGAGGAGAGATTAGGGATCATCGCTGTCTCGACTGGAGACTTGCTGGAAAAACTGAACCTCTTTATAGAAGGGGGCACCAATGCGAAGTACATGTACAGAGGCAGAGCAGAAAAAGGTATCGCACAAACATTGAGATCAGATGACGAAGTACAGAAAACGCTCAACAATAGCTGGGAGCCTCACATATATGAAAGACTGCTTGATTTATGGGTAAAAGGCATGGAAATAGGCTGGAGTAAACTGTATGACGGCAAACAGCCGAAACGCATCAGCCTCCCTACCTATCCATTTGCGAAAGAACGCTACTGGATAACGGATACGAAAGAGGAGGCAGCCGCCCATCAAACAGCTTTAAAAACAGTCGAATCAGCAGCTTTGCATCCATTGATACATGTCAACACATCTGATTTGTCAGAGCAGCGTTTCAGCTCGGCCTTTACAGGTGCTGAGTTCTTTTTCGCCGATCATAAGGTGAAGGGGAAACCGGTTATGCCGGGCGTGGCATATCTTGAGATGGTTCATGCTGCCGTTACAAGAGCAGTGAGAAGAACCGAAGATCAACAATCTGTTATTCACATCAAAAATGTTGTGTGGGTGCAGCCGATTGTGGCGGACGGCCAGCCTGTGCAAGTGGATATCAGTCTAAATCCCCAGCAGGACGGCGAGATTGCTTTTAACGTCTATACAGAGGCTGCACACAATGATCGAAAGATACATTGTCAAGGCAGTGCTTCAATCCGCGGGGCAGGAGACATTCCAGTCCAGGATATCAGCGCGCTTCAAGACCAATGCAGTTTAAGCACACTCTCACACGACCAGTGTTATGAATTGTTTAAGGCGATCGGCATTGACTACGGACCTGGTTTTCAAGGGATAGATCGGCTTTACATCGGCCGCAATCAAGCCTTGGCAGAGCTTTCTCTGCCTGCTGGTGTAACTCACACACTGAATGAATTCGTTCTTCATCCAAGTATGGCCGACTCTGCTTTACAAGCGTCGATCGGGCTAAAGCTGAATTCCGGTGACGAGCAGCTTTCTCTGCCTTTTGCACTGCAAGAGCTAGAAATATTCAGCCCGTGTACAAATAAAATGTGGGTGTCTGTGACATCTCGTCCTAATGAGGACAAAATACAGAGACTGGATATTGATTTGTGTGATGAACAAGGCCGAGTGTGTGTAAGAATCAAGGGGATTACCTCAAGGCTGCTGGAAGAAGGCATACAACCGCCAGACGGGCCGACATCACTAGGAAACTCCAAAGCAACTCTTAACGGAGCGCTTCTTATGGCGCCGATATGGGATCGAGTGCAGCTGGAGAAGAGGAGCATTTCGCCTGCTGATGAGCGTGTTGTCATCCTCGGAGGGGATGACAACAGCAGAAAAGCTGTTCAAAGGGAGTTTCCGTTTGCCAAGGAGCTGTACATTGAGCCGAACGCATCAATTCATAGAATTACAGGCCAGCTTGAAGCACTCGGATCGTTTGACCACATCGTGTGGATGTCTCCTTCTCGTGTGACAGAGTGCGAAGTCGGCGATGAAATGATTGAAGCCCAAGATCAAGGCGTCATTCAAATGTATAGGCTCATTAAGGCAATGCTTTCTTTAGGCTATGGACAGAAGGAGATAAGCTGGACGGTCGTGACGGTGAATACACAATATGTTGATCAGCATGATATTGTCGACCCGGTCGATGCCGGGGTGCACGGCCTGATCGGTTCAATGTCAAAAGAATATCCAAATTGGCAGACAAAGCTGATCGATGTTAAAAAATACGAAGACCTGCCGTTATCTCAACTCCTTTCCTTGCCTGCCGATCAAGAAGGGAATACGTGGGCCTATCGAAACAAGATTTGGCATAAGCTTCGTCTAATTCCAGTACACAACAATCAACCGGTGCACACGAAGTATAAGCACGGAGGTGTTTATGTTGTCATAGGCGGAGCTGGCGGTATTGGTGAGGCGTGGAGTGAATATATGATCAGAACATATCGGGCGCAGATCGTTTGGATTGGCAGAAGGAAAAAGGATGCAGCCATTCAAAGCAAGCTGGACAGACTTGCGCGTCTAGGGCCAGCCCCGTATTACATTCAAGCTGATGCGGCTAACCGAGAGGAATTAGAACGAGCGTATGAAACAATGAAACAAACGCATCGAGAAATCAACGGCATCATCCATTCTGCGATTGTCTTACAAGACCGAAGCCTGATGAATATGAGTGAGGAATGTTTCAGAAACGTTCTTGCTGCAAAGGTTGATGTAAGCGTGCGAATGGCCCAAGTTTTCCGGCATGAACCACTGGATTTTGTTTTGTTTTTCTCTTCCGTACAATCGTTTGCAAGAGCTTCCGGACAAAGCAACTACGCTGCGGGCTGCAGTTTTAAGGATGCTTTTGCACAACGGCTTTTTCAAGTATGGCCTTGTACAGTGGCCGTGATGAATTGGAGTTATTGGGGAAGCATTGGTGTTGTTTCATCACCGGATTACCAGAAGAGAATGGCTCAGGCAGGCATAGGCTCAATTGAAGCCCCTGAAGCAATGGAAGCTTTGGAATTGCTGCTCGGGGGACCGCTGAAGCAGCTAGTGATGATGAAAATGGCAAACGAAACGAATGATGAAGCGGAACAGACAGAAGAAACGATTGAAGTGTACCCGGAAACTCACGGCTCCGCCATTCAAAAGCTGCGAAGCTATCACCCGGGTGACAGCACAAAGATTCAACAACTGTTATAGGAGGGGAAGCGCCAATGCTGAACACAGAAGACATTCTCTGTAAAATGCTTTTCGCACAATTACAGTCCATAGGGTTTTTCACAGAAAGTAAATCCCAGCCGGTATTGGAGAATTTCTATGGCAGATGGTTTGAAGAAAGCCAATCGATTTTAGAACGGCATCAATTTCTCAAGCGAACGGAGAACGGATATGTTCCAACACGCTCAATAGGCACCATGAGCGAGCTGTGGAAAGAATGGAATGAACAAAAATTTGACCTGCTTCAAGACAATAATATGAAAGCCATGGTGACATTGGTGGAGACAGCACTTAAAGCCTTGCCGGAGATTCTGACCGGCAAGGCGTCAGCCACCGATATCCTGTTTCCGAATTCATCTATGGATTTAGTAGAAGGGGTCTATAAAAACAATCAAATCGCAGACTATTTTAATGATGTTCTTGCAGATACGTTAACAGCCTATCTGCAAGAACGTCTGAAGCAAGAGCCTGAGGCGAAGATTCGAATATTAGAAATCGGAGCCGGGACCGGCGGGACAAGCGCGGCTGTTTTTCAAAAATTGAAAGCATGGCAGACACATATAAAAGAATATTGTTATACAGATCTGTCTAAAGCTTTTTTAATGCATGCAGAAAATAAGTATGGTCCTGACAATCCATATTTGACATATAAACGATTTAATGTCGAGGAGCCGGCGTCTGAACAGCATATTGATGCGGGAGGCTACGACGCGGTCATCGCGGCAAATGTGCTTCATGCCACAAAAAATATCCGGCAGACATTGCGAAATGCAAAAGCAGTTTTGAAAAAAAACGGGCTGCTCCTTTTAAATGAAATAAGTGATCATAATATATATTCGCATTTGACGTTCGGCCTTTTAGAGGGCTGGTGGCTGTATGAGGATCCTGATCTCCGCATTCCGGGCTGCCCGGGCCTGTATCCGGATACTTGGAAAACGGTGCTTGAGAGTGAAGGATTTCGCTATGTTTCCTTTATGGCTGAACAATCGCATCAGCTCGGCCAGCAGATCATTGCCGCTGAAAGTAACGGAGTCGTCCGTCAAAAGAAGAGAACGGGGGCAGAAGAAGATCCAAGCCATCTACAAATGAATGCTGAAATCGATCATTCACAGGAAAGCGATTCTCTCATCGAACAAACGGCACAATTTGTGAAGCATACGCTGGCAAAATCAATCAAACTATCACCAGAACGTATTCACGAAGATACGACATTTGAGAAGTATGGAATTGATTCGATTTTGCAGGTGAATTTCATTCGTGAATTAGAAAAAGTGACGGGAGAGCTTCCAAAAACCATTTTATTTGAACATAACAACACAAAAGAACTCGTCGAATATTTAGTAAAGGGGCATGAAAATAAGCTCCGGACAGCATTGTTAAAGGAAAAAACGAAGCCTGCAAAAAATGAAGCTCCACTTCAAACAGAGCGTACAGATCCTAATAAGCCATTTACTTTTCATACACGCCGCTTTGTTACAGAGCAGGAAGTCACGGAAACTCAGCTAGCAAATACTGAACCACCAAAAATAGAAAAGACAAGTAATTTGCAAGGAACACATTTTAATGATTCTAGTACAGAAGATATCGCAATAATCGGGGTAAGCGGGCGCTATCCGATGTCTAACAGTTTAGAAGAGCTTTGGGGGCATTTAATCGCCGGAGACAATTGTATTACAGAGGCACCGGAATCCAGATGGCGCACATCTTTATTGAAAACATTATCAAAAGATCCAAAAAAGCCGGCAAATAAGAAACGCTATGGCGGATTTTTACAAGATATAGAGGCATTTGACCATCAGCTTTTTGAGGTGGAGCAAAACCGGGTGATGGAAATGACACCGGAACTCCGTTTATGTTTAGAAACCGTCTGGGAAACGTTTGAGGACGGCGGCTATACGCTAACCCGGCTGGATAAATTGCGGGATGATGACGGAGTAGGTGTTTTTATAGGGAATATGTATAACCAGTATTTTTGGAATATCCCATCTTTAGAGCAGGCAGTCCTCAGCTCAAATGGGGGAGACTGGCACATTGCAAATCGCGTTTCCCACTTTTTTAACCTGACCGGACCGAGTATCGCTGTCAGCTCAGCATGCTCTAGTTCATTAAACGCCATACATCTTGCGTGTGAAAGCCTGAAATTGAAAAACTGCTCAATGGCGATTGCTGGGGGTGTCAATTTAACACTCGATCTCTCTAAATATGATTCTTTGGAGCGTGCCAATCTGCTGGGAAGCGGCAATCAAAGCAAAAGTTTTGGCACAGGAAACGGGCTTATTCCCGGGGAAGGCATCGGAGCTGTCCTGTTAAAACCGCTTTCGAAGGCAATGGAAGATCAGGATCATATTTACGCTGTGATCAAAAGCAGTTTTGCCAACCATAGCGGCGGAAGACAGATGTATACAGCTCCGGATCCGAAACAGCAAGCAAAGTTAATTGTCAAGTCGATTCAGCAGTCGGGCATTGATCCAGAGACTATCGGCTATATTGAATCGGCGGCAAATGGTTCGGCGCTGGGCGATCCTATTGAAGTAATTGCCTTAACAAACGCGTTTCAACAATATACAAACAAGAAACAGTTTTGTGCGATAGGCTCTGTCAAATCCAATCTGGGGCATTTAGAGGCGGCTTCCGGTATTTCTCAGCTGACAAAAGTGCTGCTGCAGATGAAGAAAGGGACGCTGGTGCCGACAATTAATGCGATGCCTGTCAATCCAAATATTAAGCTGGAACACACGGCTTTCTATCTTCAGGAAGAAACAGAGCCATGGCATCGCTTGAATGATCCTGAAACTGGAAAACAATTGCCACGCAGAAGCATGATCAATTCCTTCGGAGCGGGGGGAGCCTATGCCAATCTTATTATAGAAGAATATATGGAGACGGCCCCTGAGAAAGAACATATCGCTCCCCGCCAGCAGGAATTCACTGCCGTTTTTTCAGCCAAAACAAAATGGAGCCTGCTTAGCTATCTAGAAAATATGCAATTGTTTTTAGAGAAGGAAGCTTCTCTGGATATTGAACCCGTTGTACAGGCTTTACACAGGAGAAACCATAATTTAGAGCATAGGGCTGCATTTACAGTGACATCGACTCAAGAGCTGTTCGAAAAACTAAAGGTGTTCCGAACATCAAGAGAAAGCTCACTCCAGCAAGGCATCTATACATCATTCGATTTACAGCCATGTGCGGAATCAGCATCTAGGGATAGAGAAATAAACGCAGCAGAGCAATGGGCACAAGGGGCATCGATTGCTTTTAAAGAAGCTGATATAGGGAACCGAACAGGCTGGGTTCATCTGCCTCACTATGCATTTGACCATAATACATCATTTCATTTCGATGTATCGTCTATCAATGAGAAATCGTCAGATGTTGAAGACAATATCAATCAGCCGGTCATTCAAGATCAATTCACTTATGATGAGCCTTACGTTCAAGGACACGTCTTCAACAATGAACGGGTGCTTGTCGGTGCCACATATGGCAGTCTGGCCATTGAAGCATTTTTTAACCTGTTCCCTGAGGAAAACAGCGGCCGTATCAGCAAATTAAGTTATACCAGTCCAATTGTCATCAAACAAGGCGAGACCATTGAACTTCAGGCAAAGCCGCTGCAAAAAGATCAAGTCATAGAACTGCAAATCATGTATCGCGAGCCGTCCTCTGGTTTGTGGAAGCCTGCCGCAATCGGACAATGCGGAATCGGTTCTTTTGAGCCAAAAAAAGTCAATATCGAGAACGTTAAGCATTCATTAACTAAGCTTCATCACATCGATCAGATGTATAAAACCGGAAACGGTCCTGAATGGGGAGAGTTATTTAAGACAATTACTCATCTCTACAGAGATCACAAGTCTATACTGGCAAAAATTCGCCTGCCCCAAAGCGGGCTGGCAAACGGGCACCATTACATTGTAAGCCCATTGATGACAAACAGCGCGTACTTGGCTATCCTCAGTTTCTTAGAGCAGTTTGACATGACAGGCGGCTTCCTGCCGTTTGGAATCAATGATATCCAGTTTACAAAGCAAACGATAAAAGGGGATTGCTGGCTTTTGATTACATTGGTTAAGAATACAGGTGACATGCTGCTGTTTGATGTAGATGTGGTCAATGAGTCGTCAGAAACAGTGCTGCACTACTCGGGCTACTCGCTTAAACAGCTTCGTATTTCGAATCAAAGAGGAAATCAAAATAAGGCCATCAAAGCCAGCAATCTGAAAGCTCGTATCAGAAGCTATGTAACAGATAAACTGGCAGTAAACATGGCCGATCCGTCAAAATTGTCAATTGCAAAAGCGCATATCATGGATTTTGGAATCGATTCTTCTCAATTGGTTGCACTGACAAGGGAGATGGAAGCAGAGACAAAGATCGAATTAAATCCGACTCTGTTTTTTGAATATCCGACTATTCAAAAGCTAATCGACTTTTTTGCGGACAAACATGAAGCATCATTTGCTCAGCTGTTTGGTGAAGCTCATCAGCAGGAAGAACGCCCAGCTCAAATTGAAAACCAAATGAAACAGATTCCGGCATACGAGACGAACACGGATAAAACAATCGAACACGCGGCAGACGGCATAGCCATTATCGGCATGTCGGGACAGTTTCCGAAAGCAAACAGCGTAACGGAATTTTGGGATAACCTTATCCAGGGAAAGAACTGTGTCTCTGAAGTGCCGAAAGAACGCTGGGACTGGCGCAAATATGCCGCAGCCGATAAGGAAGGGCAATCAAGCCTTCAATGGGGCGGTTTTATAGAAGGAATAGGTGAGTTTGATCCCCTGTTTTTTGGCATATCGCCTAAAGAAGCGGCGAATATGGACCCACAGGAGTTTCTGCTCTTGATACATGCATGGAAGGCGATGGAAGATGCAGGCTTAACAGGGCAGGTTGTATCCAGCCGCTCGACAGGGGTATTTGTCGCAGCCGGCAATACGGATACAGCTGTGGTTCCTTCCCTAATTCCAAACCGTATATCCTATGCACTTGATGTAAAAGGGCCAAGTGAATATTATGAAGCTGCCTGTTCCTCAGCTCTAGTGGCTTTGCACAGAGCTATACAATCCATTCGAAATGGCGAATGTGAGCAAGCCATTGTCGGGGCTGTGAATTTGCTGCTTTCACCAAAAGGCTTTATTGGCTTTGACTCAATGGGCTATTTGAGTGAGAAAGGACAGGCCAAATCCTTTCAAGCAGATGCAAATGGCTTTGTCAGAAGTGAAGGAGCAGGAGTTCTCATCATTAAACCATTGCAAAAAGCCATTGAAGATTCTGACCATATTTATTCGGTTATTAAAGGTTCAGGTGTATCGCATGGCGGCAGGGGAATGTCACTTCACGCGCCAAATCCGGCCGGCATGAAGGATGCAATGCTGAAGGCTTATCAAGGAGCGCAAATTGATCCCAAAACGGTGACCTATATAGAAGCACATGGGATCGCCTCTCCATTGGCAGACGCGATAGAAATAGAGGCGTTAAAGTCTGGCTGCAGTCAGCTCGAATTGGAACTTCCACAGGAAGTACGGGAGGAAGCGCCATGTTATATCAGCAGCTTAAAGCCGAGCATCGGACACGGTGAACTCGTCTCCGGCATGGCTGCTCTTATGAAGGTCAGCATGGCGATGAAGCATCAAACAATACCAGGCATATCCGGATTTTCGTCTTTGAATGACCAGGTGTCATTAAAGGGCACCCGTTTCCGAGTGACTGCCAAGAATCAGCAATGGGGGGATTTAAGTGACGCTGCAGGCAAAAAAGTTCCGCGCAGAGCGAGTATCAACAGCTATAGCTTTGGAGGCGTAAATGCGCACGTCATTTTAGAAGAATATATTCCTTTACCAAAACCACCTGTTAGTATGAGTGAGAATGGTGCCCACATTGTGGTTCTTTCTGCAAAGAATCAAGACAGGCTAAAAGCAATTGTTCAACAGCAGCTTGACTATGTGAATAAACAACAAGCACTGTCATTACAAGATTATACTTATACACTCCAAACCGGCCGAGAGGAAATGGAAGATCGCCTGGCGCTCGTCGTCCGCAGTAAAGAAGAACTGGTAATCGGCTTGCAAGCCTGCTTAGCAGAAAAAGGCGATAAGCCGAAGAGTTCTGTACCTGTCTTTAGCGGAAATGCAGAAAATGGCTCGTCAGATATCGAAGCCTTGCTGGATGGTCCATTAAGAGAAATGGTGATCGAGACTTTGTTGTCTGAAAACAACCTTGAAAAGATCGCGTTTTGCTGGACAAAAGGGGTGCAAATCCCATGGGAAAAGCTTTATCAAGGAAAAGGTGCCCGCAGAATACCGTTGCCAACCTATCCATTTGAAAAGAGAAGCTGCTGGAACGGCTTTCAAGCAGTAGAGAATACGCCTTCTGTTTCACAGGATGAGCGTATCAACAACAGCAGCGATCATCACATATTAGCAAATGTACTAGGGATGGCTCCGGATGAACTGCAGCCTCATAAGCCATTGCAGGAGTATGGATTTGATTCAATTTCTTGCATACAGTTATTACAGCAATTGCAATCAAAGGTGGACCCTCTCATTGCCTTGACGGAGCTTCAAGCATGCCATACTGTTCAGGACATGATGGACTTGATCGCAAAGAAACAGGAGGATACATCCTTACAAAATGATCAAGCTCGCACGTTTCCGGAATTGATACCGTTAAATGACGGCAAGCGGGGGCGCCCTGTCTTTTGGTTCCATGGCGGAGTAGGAGGAGTTGAAATCTATCAGCAATTTGCACAAAAGAGCCAGCGCCCTTTTTACGGCATTCAAGCCAGAGGATTCATGACTGATTCTGCTCCTTTGCACGGAATTGAACAAATGGCTTCCTATTATATAGAGATCATTCGATCCATACAGCCTGAAGGTCCTTATGATGTAGGCGGATATTCCTTAGGCGGGATGATTGCATATGAAGTCACTCGCCAGCTGCAAAGCCAAGGCCTTGCTGTCAAAAGCATGATGATGATTGACTCCCCATATCGTTCTGAGACAAAAGAGAATGAGGCATCTATGAAAACGTCAATGCTGCAAACAATTAATACGATGCTGGCATCGATTGCGAAACGGGAAAAGCTTACGGATGTTCTCATCAGCCGTGAAGAGGTGGACATAAGCTTAGAGGATGAAGAATTCCTGTCTGAGTTGATTGACTTGGCAAAAGAACGAGGGCTAAACAAACCAAATAAGCAAATACGTGCGCAGGCTCAGCAAATGATGAAAACACAGCGCGCCTATGATTTGGAGTCGTACACTGTTAAGCCTCTCCCTGATCCTGAGACGGTAAAATGTTATTATTTCCGCAACAAAAGCAGGTCCTTCTTTGGTGATTTAGACACTTATTTCACTTTATCAAATGAAAAAGAACCGTTTGATCAAGCTGCCTATTGGGAGGAATGGGAGCGGCAAATTCCCCATTTCCACCTGGTGGATGTCGATTCTAGCAACCACTTCATGATATTAACCGAACCGAAAGCGTCAACAGCCATGTTAGAATTTTGTGAAAAGCTTTATTCAAACAGGGGAGTAGTGAATGCGAATTTCCTTAAGGCTTTCCGAAAGAAACATGAAGCGAGGGAAGAAAAAGAAACAGATGAATTGGTGAAGCGCTGAGAAAACACAAACGCCCCCTCTTTTAAAAGGGGGCGTTTTGAATGTTATTTTGAAAGTGAAACAGGGAGACTTTCTAATCCTCTTAAAAAGACATTTTTTCTCCATTGAATGTCATCAGGTGCAACCGCAAGTTCAATATCAGGAAATCTCTTCAGAAGGGCGTTAAATGCAATGTGGCCTTCCAGCCTGGCAAGAGGCGCTCCTAAGCAGAAATGAATGCCAAAACCGAAAGAAATATGTCTGTTAGGCGACCGATTTATATTTAATATTTCGGGGTTCTCAAAAAAATTCGGGTCGCGATTGGCCGATCCAATGCCTATAAAAATCATGTCTCCTCTTTTGATCGAATGCCCCTTATATGTAAAGTCTTCAATGGCCCACCGATTTGCCATCATAACGACAGGTGAGGTGTATCGCAGCAATTCTTCAACCGCTGTAGCGATCATTTCAGGCTGCTGCTTGAGCTTCTCACATTCCTTCATGTGCTGCAGCAATGCGAGGGTGCCTGAGCCGAGTAAGTTAACAGTTGTTTCAAGGCCGGCTACAACGAGCAAGAACAGCATCGAATAGAGCTCTTTTTCGCTTAACTTGCAGCCGTTTTCCTCAGCATGCACAAGTTTGCTGATTAAATCGTCTTTTGGCTTTATCCTTCTGTCATGGATCAGCTTGGCGATATAATCTTTAAATTCACGAAGAGCCTGATTTGTCAGCTCTCTATTACCTTCAGAGGTATCAACCATCGCATTGGTCCAGATTTGAAACTGTGACCGATCTTCTTTTGGGATTCCCATCAATTCAGATATAACAATAAAAGGCAAAGGGGAAGCGAAGGATTTCATAATATCCGCTTTATTTTCTTTTTCCATTTCATCTAAAAGCTGTTCAGCAATTTGTTCAATGCTGCCGCGCAGATTTTCAATGGTTCGGGGAGTAAATGCTTGATGAACAAGTGATCTCAGGCGGGTATGGTCAGGTGTGTCTTTTGCCAGCATATGATCGGATACAAAATCGATATCTTCACTAACGTTGAGCATTTTGATTTGTTCTTGGTTCATCACATTTTTTACGTCTCTTGTAATTCGATTGTCTTTTAAAAAGGCCATACAATCATCGTATCGGGTAATTAACCAGGCCGGATATGTGGCTCCGAACCGTTTTAATTCAAATCGGTGAATGGGCTCTTCCTCTCTAAATCGCCCTAAAACTGAAAAAGGATTGTGATGAAACTCTTTACCATGCGGATGAAACATCAATTTTTCCATTTGCATTCTCCTCGCCTAATAGGGTAAATAGATGAATCAAATTGCTGAATTAGTTTACAAAAAACAGAATGATTTGAAATGTAATCCTGTCTCTAAAACTATATATCTATTTTAGGAGTCATTCAATAGGGTGAAGAACGAAAAAAGTGAAAAACGGCTCGATATAAAGCAGCGCCTTTGAACGAAAGCTCAAAGGCGCTACGCTGTATTATTTTGATGAAAGTGACTGTCAGCTGTGCTGGATATCAATTGTATATACTGCACGATCTGTTACGACCTTCAATCCTTCGTTTTCTTGGTGAATATGAATGTCACCTAATAAAGGAATCTCATAGGCATTTTGCGGAAGCGGTACATTTCCGTCCTCAGTGAATGTTGTTCCTTCGCCTTCTAAAACAAGCTCTTCTTTCGCAACATAATCATCAGGATGATTCGTACTGCGTATAGCCACTTTTTGAAGGTGGAGAACAATCTGATCCAAGTCTGATATCTCTTCATCATGGGTCAATTCACCTTTTCTAATATCAAGCGTCTGGCCGACTTTTGATTCCAGCCATTGAGAAAGCTGTGTATTCGTGTGTGCCATCAATATTCCTCCTTTTGATTTACACGATACTATTCCCAATTGCTGCATCTTTTACACGGAAAAGAGCCGCCTCACTCTTTATGTATGAAACAATTCGCTGTTGAGAGCCTTGATATAGCGTACGGCAGAAAGCTGGACCGCTTCACTGGCATTTTCTTTGACAACTTTAGAAAAAGCATTGTAAAGCCGGTTGAATTGAAGCGGTTTTACTTTGGCTGCTAATTCTTCAACTTTGGAGGCGGGAAGGGGAATGAGATTTGGGTAGCTGTACATAAAGCTGACCCAGTTTCGGTCCGCCGCAACCGTAATGATATCTCCGGTCAATAGACACCCTTTCCCTTCATTGCCCTTGCTCCAATGCAAAACAGCACCGCCTTTAAAATGTCCGCCCAGTCGGTAAAGGTCCAGTCCCGGCTTTACGTTGAGCGTTTCCCCTGACCAGAAGTGAATGTGATTGCTTGGCCTTGTCACCCATTCTTTATCATCCTCATGGATATAGATCGGCGCCTGAAACGCTTCAGCCCACTCAACCTGAGTAGAGTAATAATGCGGATGAGACAAGGCGATGGCTTGAATACCGCCTAATTCGTTGATTTGGTCAATTGTCTTTTGGTCAAGATATGTCATGCAATCCCACAGCACATTGAAGCCATTATGCTGGATAAGATGGGCTGTTTGTCCAATCGCAAACTCTGGTTCAGTTTTGATGCTGTAAAGATGCTCTTCTTCCTTTTGGAGGATGTTTTGAAGGTTTCCTTTCTCACGCATGTCTTCAAGGGTTGTCCAAGTTTGTCCATCGGGATGAATATACTGTCTTTCATCCTCGCAAATCAGACACGAGTTGGGCGGATCTACAGTCTGTGCATGTTGCACACCGCATGTGTTGCAGATATAATATGGCACTTTCTTCACTTCCTTCATCTATTTTCCATTATTTTACCTTATGATTATGAATATTCAAACAAAAAACCGGCAGTTCTGCTGAAAGAGAATTGCCGGCTTTTGATGATGTTTATTGGCCGGGAACGGAATTTTCTGCGTTGACAGCGCCCGCTCCGTAGATATTCGGATCTTCATCTTTCCATTTGTCCGTGCCGTTTTTCAAAAGCTCTTTTACTTCATCGGGGGTAAGATCCGGGTTTTGCTGAAGAATTAAAGCTGCGATTCCTGCGCAAATCGGTGTTGCCATCGAGGTTCCTGACATTGTAAAGTACTGAGACCCTACACGGCTTGACTTTTGGAGCTTATCAATATAAGAATTCGGAGAGCGAAGGGAAATAATATTAACACCCGGCGCTAAAATATCGGGCTTTTCTTTCCCGTATACTGTCGGGCCGCGGCTTGAGAAGGAAGCGACAGTATCATCATCGCTGCTTGCAGTATTGTTATCGTCAAGCGCACCTACTGTAATCACCTTTTCGCTCACGCCCGGGCTTGCAATGGTCTGCGAATCAGGGCCTGAGTTTCCGGCAGCGACACAGACGACAATCCCTGCGCTCCACGCTTCCTCAACCGCTCTGACTAACGGATCTTCCTGTTCATGATCATATCTAAGGGCATCGCCCCCGAGCGACATGCTAATAATATCAATCGGTTCATCGGGGTTGTCCTCATTATATTGAATACACCACTCAACACCCTCTATAATATCTGCTAACGTTCCTGAACCCTGCTTGTTTAATACCTTTACGCCGATGAGATTGGCTTCCGGTGCAGGTCCGCGGTATTGACCGGAAGAGGATGCACCGCTGCTTGCGACATCACCTGCACAGTGTGTGCCATGACCATTATCATCGTACGGCTCTGTTTTTTGATTGACCATGTCCGCGAATCCGATAATTCTGCCTTCTAGATCAGGATGCGGGTAGATTCCTGTATCGACAACAGCGACAGTAACACCTTTTCCTGTCAGGGTTTGCCCGTTTCTGACGACTTCCTTCGCATGGCTTGCTTCGGTTGCCGTGTCTAAAAGCGCTTTGACTTCGCGGTTTAAATACACTTTACGGATATTGCTGCATTCAGAGAGAAGGGAATGTAATGCTGAAGGAGTAACCTCCGCGCTGCAGCAATTGATTTTGTTGAAGCGGCTTTTTAGCTTGCTGCGTTTTTCTTTTTGCAGCACCTCTCCAGCCATTTGAAAGCCGGTCTCGTGACAGCCTTCCTCAAATTCGATAATGACTGACATTTTTTTTCTGTTTTGCAATTTGGTTTCGAAAAATTTATGCAAGAAGCAAGGAGTCCATTTGAAGGGCTTGTAAAGCTGCAATACGGTTTCCCGTAACGGCCAATCTAGCTTGTGAGCATTTGCTCTCACCATTTGTACCATAGAGTACCCAAACATGTATTTTCCTCCTATTATAAGGTTCTCTGTATACTCTATGAACAGATGATAGGTTTGGTAAGTTTGTTTGTCCTCTATAAGAGACAGACAAGAGTTTGTTTTTCTGAATCTTTCGCATTAGATACGATAGATTCAGAAGTTGAGGAAATCATTGGGGATTGAAAAAGAACGTTTGTTCGTATTATAATGTGATCATATCAAACTGGGAAGGGGAGAGCAACCGTATGAATTTCTACTTGCACCGATCTTTGGAAAGCCAAATGCCAATCAGCATTATATATATGAAGAAAGACGGAACGATTAGTAAAAGAACGATTATTGTGAGACAGAAAAGCAAAACGAAAATCAAAGCATTTTGTTTTTCGAAACAACAGATCAGAACATTTTTATTGGACTCTATCCTCTCCTGTGATTTTGTGAGAACAAATAAGCAAAATCTCTATTCTGCAGGCCGGTAACAGCTGTCCGTCTCAGCAACCGGGCAGCCTGTTACTAAAACCCTCCTTAAACCTATATACATTTATTTGCCAAGTGAGGTTGTTCCTACCTTTTTTGTCTTTCCTCTCAACCTTTTTTCACTCTTATTTGAAATGAACCGCTAATAACCGTGACAATCAATTGATTTTTTGAAACCGGGAACTTTTTCACTGATGATATTGTGTATACAATGGTAAGATAAAACCTATTGGCTAAACCTCATATAATGAACCGCGCCATTCTTATGAAAGGAGTTAAACATGAGAAGATTTTTACTAAATGTCATATTAGTCTTAGCCATTGTCTTGTTCTTGAGATATGTTCATTACTCATTGGAACCAGAACCATCAAATCAGCCAGATACATATTCAAATTTCAGCAGCTTGGCAGAGAATGAGAGCCCAGCCGATTACGATATTTCATATAATGAGAAAAAAGGAAGCAAAGTCTTAATTATGTCTCCGCATGGCGGAAGAATTGAAGGCGGAGTAAGTGAGCTTGTTCGTTATTTCAATAATGAATACTCTACATACCTGTTTGAAGGGTTGAAGTCCCACGATAACCAAACGCTGCACATTACAAGCACCAACTTTGATGAGCCATTGGCAAAAAAGAAAATCAAGGAGCATCAATATGTGGTGGCTTTTCACGGATATAAAGGAGAGAACAAGAATACGCTTGTAGGGGGAACAGACCGAAAACGGGCGAAAATGATTGTGAGAGCCCTTGAGCGGAGAGGGTTTTCCGCTGAGTTAGCGTCGTCTAAAAGCGGTCTTGCTGGATTGAATGCCGAAAACATTAATAACCAAGGGGAAACGGGGCTAAGTATCCAGCTGGAAATCAGCCGTGAGCAGAGAGAAGCATTTTTTGATGATTTTTATTATAAAAATAGAAAATACACAAAGAACAGTGAATTTTATGCTTATGTCAGTGCGATCAAAGGTGTCCTGGAAAAAGAGTATTCGTAACAAGCAGATCAGAAGACAAAATAAGAGAAGATCAGTAGACTGAAATAGGATAAAAAAGGAGGCAAAACAATGGCAGATCATCATTTTTATTTAAAAGCGAATTGGCCGGGTAACCGCAATGATGTCGGTACGATCGAAAGCGGAAACCTGATCACATCGATTTCCATTCCTAAAGAAATGGATGGCCCGGGAGAAGGGACCAACCCAGATGAAATGCTTCTCGGGGCGGCAGCGACCTGTTACATTATTACACTTGCAGCGATGATGGAGAGAAGCGGGCTGGAAAAAGAAGACTTACAGATGGAGTCAGAAGGCATTGTCGACGTCACAAAAGGAGTCTTTACATACAAAAAGATCATTCACCGTCCCTCTGTCGTGCTTAAACATGATGCTTCACAAGACGACGTCGCATTGGCGCACAAGCTTTGTAAAAAAGCGGAGTCGTCATGCATGATTTCGCGTGCAATTCAAGGAAATGTCGAGCTGCAGCTTGAAGCCTCTGTGAAACTGGGTGGAGAATAAAGAAAACAGACGGTCACTCACAGGCCGTCTGTTTTTTATCTTCAGCGTGGGCTTTCGATTGATTTAGCACGACCACGCCTGCAATGACAAGCGTGAGACCGAATACACCTTTTAAACTGATGGTTTCGCCAAAAAGCAAAAACCCGACAATTGCTGTAAGTGCGGTACCAACGCCCGACCATGTTGCATACGCGCTTGATAAGTCAATTGTTTTTAAAGAAAAGCTTAGAAACGTAAAAGCAGAAAGAAATCCGACTATGACTCCGGCAATGGGCCAGGCTTGTGTAAATCCTTCTGAAAGCTTCAGCATCGTGCTCCCAAACACTTCAGATACAATGGCGAGAGCCAAATAAAGCAATCCTCTCATCTTCATCACTCCTTTACTGCCAATTAAGTAACACGACCCCTGATAGTAATAAAAGAATCCCGATAAGCCCTTTGGCATTCAGATCTTCCTTGAACCATTTTACTCCGATCACTGTCGTCAGCACCGTGCCCGCCCCGCTCCAAGTCGCATAGGAGAGGCTCAGGGGAATATGGTTTAAAGTCAGGGACAGCATATAAAAGGCGAGGGAATAGCCAATAACGACCAAAGCACTTGGCTTCCACTTTTTGAAGCCATCAGATACTTTCAGCATGGCTGCTCCTATCGATTCCGAACATATGGCAATCGTGAGGAATATATATCCTATCAACATCATGAATTCTCCTCACTATATTTTTAGATTAGAAAAAACTTCAGCTAGAAAAATATTAGTGTATGCCTATGTATGAGTCAAGAGATTCATTTTCACACACTTAAAAAGACCCCTTTTTAAGGGGTCTTGTGCGTTTAATAATAAAAAGGGAACGGGGCATACGGATAATAGGGGTATCCGCCATACAAATAAGGATTAAATAAAGCGCTTCCTATAAGCCCGCCTGCAAGGCCGCCGATAAACGGTCCTCCAAAAAATCCGAATGGCCGGCCAAACCCATAACCAAATCCGGGTCTTCCAAACCCGTAACCGAACCCGAACGGTCTTCCAAACCCAAATGGTCTCCCGAATCCGAACGGCCTTCCAAATATTCTTGTATCTTCAGGGCTGAAATGCTCTAACTCGTTCATGTTTTCTTTCCTCCTGTAATAAAGTGTAGATGATGCAGTGTATTCACCCTGCCCGGATTTGATTGGGCGAATCGAGGAAAAGGAGGATGTGAACACATTGGGCCTGTATCAGTCTGACTGGTCAAAAGCACCGCCCCACGCACATGCTTATCATGTCAAAACAACGAGAGAACAGGGCCATTATCATCTCATCGAAGGGTTTACTCAGCCGGCAAACGGATCAAATACCGATCAGCATACACATTACTATACAGGGATCACTTCATTTGAAAACGGCCATTTTCATCGGTATTACGGAATCTCAGGACCGGCGATTCCCTTAGCAGATGGCACACATTATCATGAAATCGAAGAAACGACGTATCTGGCCTATAACGAGCCGATTGAGATCCAGTACGGAGGGGTTGTGTACGATCCCGGAGATGACAGAAGAAAAACGCATCGTCATACCCTGAAAGGAAAGACAAGGGAAATTGTCGGCAATGAGCCGCTCGGCTGGTAGAAGGATGTTTACCGATGCAAAAAAAGGGCAAAATGGATAGGTGGTTGTCCATGTTGAATGCTATAATGGGGGGAGATTTATAAAAGAGAGTGATACATATTGAATAATACGAAGCAGCCCGTTGTCATTTTAGTCGGACCGACGGCAGTGGGGAAAACCAATTTAAGTATTCAGCTAGCCAAATCCTTAAACGCGGAAATTATCAGCGGAGATTCGATGCAGATTTATAAAGGGATGGATATTGGAACAGCTAAAATTACCGAACAGGAGATGGAGGGAGTGCCCCATCATCTGATTGACATTTTAGATCCCCAAGACTCTTTCTCTACTGCCGATTATCAAAGCTTAGTAAGAAATAAAATCAGCGAGATTGCAAATAGAGGAAAGCTTCCGATGATTGTCGGCGGTACAGGGCTTTATATACAATCTGTGCTTTACGATTATACATTTACGGAAGAGGCAAATGATCCCGTGTTTCGAGAGAGCATGCAAATGGCTGCTGAGCGGGAAGGCGCTGACTTTCTTCATGCCAAACTTGCTGCAGCAGATCCCGAGGCAGCAGCTGCGATTCATCCGAATAATACAAGAAGAGTCATTCGCGCACTGGAAATTTTACATACGTCCGGAAAAACGATGTCCCAGCATTTGAAGGAACAAAAACGAGAACTTCTGTACAATGCAGTGTTAATTGGCCTGACAATGGATAGAGACACGCTCTACGAAAGAATTAATCAGCGGGTCGATATGATGATGCAGTCAGGCCTTCTTCCGGAAGTGAAACGCTTATACGACAAGAACGTGAGAGACTGTCAATCAATACAGGCGATAGGCTATAAAGAGCTGTATGCATATTTTGACGGTTTTGTGACACTTTCCGATGCTGTCGAACAGCTAAAGCAGAACTCGAGGCGGTATGCGAAACGCCAGTTGACGTGGTTTCGCAACAAAATGCAGGTCACATGGTTCGATATGACACCGCCTGTTGATATGGAGCTGAAAAAAAAGGAAATTTTCACACATATAGCAGGAAAACTCGAACTTTAATCGAAACTGTATGATATAGAGAATCAAGGAGGACGAAACATGAAACCGATTAATATTCAGGATCAGTTTTTGAATCAAATCCGGAAAGAAAATACGTATGTCACTGTTTTTTTGCTGAACGGCTTTCAGTTGCGGGGCCAGGTGAAAGGCTTTGATAACTTTACCGTATTGTTGGAATCGGAAGGTAAGCAGCAGCTTATATATAAACATGCGATCTCAACGTTTGCGCCGCAAAAAAACGTCCAGCTTGAACTCGAATAGATCAAAAAATGCCATGTCAAGACATGAGGAAAGGCTGCCGGGGGTTCCCGGCGGCCATTTTTAACATTCATCCACTTTTGCTCCAAGCTTTTTTTTGTAAGCTGACCATGCCAAGGCATGGTCTTTTTTTATGAGAACAACATACGGAAGTAAAAATGGTATATTATGTATAAAATGAATTTGGGAGTGATCGACCTTGTTTGAAAGTGAAGCAGAACTGAGACGAATCAGGATTGCACTTGTATGGATAGCTGTCTTTTTACTGTTCGGGGCGTGCGGGAATCAAGATACCATTATTGAAACAGACAGCGGCAATTCAGACTATGAAACGCCTCAGCCCACCTCGTTTCCACTTGAACATAACCATTTTGGCGTTATGGAGGACGGCTATATCAAAATTTATGAGTATAATGAGTCCCGCAATGAGGTAAAGCTGAAGAAAGAATACGCGGATGATGAGCTTGAATAAAATTCACAAGCATTCGAATTTACAAAGCGGATGCCAGCCGCTAAACTAAATACAGACACAGATCAAACAGAGGGTGAAAACATGAAGCATAAAGTGATCGTGAATCATTGGGAAGAAATTTGCGAAGATGATTCTTGCTATGAATACGGAACAAGTATCATTGTGAACGGAAAAGAATTAATCAGAGAAGCGTCAATTATCACTGCTTTGAAGGCGGTTTTAGAAGAGATCGGCGCGGATGTTGAAATAGAAGAAACAGTAGAGAGCGAAAAATGCTGTGATAGCTTAAGAAAAAAAAATCTAGACTACTAAGCAGTTTTTTTTCATGTTATGATATACATCGGCTAAAAACGACACCCCGAGTAGGACGAGAGATGATTCTCGTTCTGCTCTCTTTTTTGGGCCCTAATGAGTCTGCCCATTTGCCTGATTTGATCAAAATATGAATTTTTCATAAAAACGAATCTATATATTGTGTTTTTGCTAGAGGGTAGTATACTATATATAGTGTTAGTGATGAGAGATTCATATTTTTTGATAGGTCGTGATAAAACGTGGTACAAATCATATTTGATTCGAAAACAGGGAATGTTCAGCGGTTTGTGAATAAAACAGGCTTTCAGCAGATACGCAAGGTGGACGAAATGGACCACGTGGACACTCCGTTTGTTTTGGTCACCTACACGACAAACTTCGGCCAGGTACCGGCATCAACACAATCATTTCTCGAAAAATACGCCCATCTCTTATTAGGAGTCGCTGCGAGCGGCAACAAAGTATGGGGCGATAACTTTGCAAAAAGCGCCGATACCATTTCAAGACAATATCAGGTGCCGATCTTGCACAAATTTGAACTCAGCGGCACATCTAAAGACGTTGAATTGTTTACTCAGGAGGTAGAAAGAGTTGTCACAAAATCAAGTGCCAAAATGGATCCAGTTAAATAACGAAATCATGATCCAAAAAGATGGGAAATTCCAGTTTGATAAGGATAAAGAGGCTGTACATAGCTATTTTGTAGATTATATCAATCAAAACACAGTCTTCTTTCACGATTTAAAAGAGAAGCTGGATTATTTGGTTGAAAATCAATACTACGAAGAGGAATTCTTAAGCCTTTATTCTTTTGAAGACATTAAAGAAGTGTTTAAGACAGCTTACGCTAAGAAGTTTCGTTTTCCTTCCTTCATGAGTGCGTTTAAATTCTATAATGACTATGCTTTGAAAACGAATGACAAGAAAAAAATCCTCGAGCGTTATGAGGACCGGATCTCAATTGTTGCGCTGTTCTTCGCTAACGGCGACACTGAGAAAGCAAAAGAATATGTAAACCTGATGATCAATCAAGAATATCAGCCGAGCACACCGACATTTTTGAATGCCGGCAGAAAACGCCGCGGTGAACTTGTGAGCTGCTTCTTGCTCGAAGTTAATGATTCTTTAAATGACATTTCAAGAGCAATCGATATCTCCATGCAGCTTTCTAAGCTTGGCGGCGGGGTTTCTCTTAACCTGTCCAAGCTTCGCGCGAAAGGTGAAGCCATTAAAGATGTTGAGAATGCGACAAAAGGCGTTGTAGGCGTCATGAAGCTTCTTGATAACGCGTTCCGTTACGCTGACCAAATGGGACAAAGACAAGGGTCCGGCGCGGCGTATTTAAACATTTTCCACCGCGATATCAATGATTTTCTTGATACGAAAAAGATTTCTGCGGATGAAGATGTGCGTGTCAAAACGCTTTCGATCGGTGTTGTCATTCCGGATAAGTTCGTTGAGCTTGCACGCGAGGACAAAGCGGCTTATGTATTCTACCCGCACACGATTTATAAAGAGTACGGCCAGCACATGGATGAGATGGACATGAACGAAATGTACGACAAGTTTGTCGACAACCCTCGGGTGAAAAAGGAAAAAATCAACCCGCGGAAACTGCTTGAAAAATTGGCGATGCTTCGTTCTGAATCAGGTTATCCATACATCATGTTCCAAGATAACGTCAATAAAGTGCATGCGAATAACCATATTTCCAAGGTCAAATTTTCTAACCTTTGCTCTGAAGTGCTGCAGGCATCTCAAGTTTCTTCATACACAGACTATGATGAAGAAGATGAAATCGGTCTGGATATTTCCTGCAACCTGGGTTCGCTTAACATTCTCAATGTCATGGAGCATAAATCAATCGAAAAGACAGTCAAACTTGCGACAGACTCTTTAACACACGTGTCTGAAACAACTGACATCCGTAATGCGCCTGCTGTAAGACGGGCAAACAAAGCGATGAAATCAATCGGCCTCGGTGCTATGAACCTTCACGGCTACCTTGCGCAAAACGGCATTGCGTATGAAAGTCCGGAAGCGCGTGACTTTGCAAACACGTTCTTTATGATGGTGAACTTCTACTCCATCCAGCGTTCTGCGGAAATCGCAAAAGAGAAGGGTGAAACGTTTGATCAATATGAAGGCTCAACCTATGCGACAGGTGAATACTTTGACAAATACGTTTCTACTGATTTCTCACCGAAATATGAAAAAATAGCTAATCTGTTTCAAGGTATGCATATCCCGACGACAGAGGACTGGAAAAAGCTAAAAGCATTTGTGGCTGAACACGGCATGTATCACAGCTACAGATTATGCATTGCGCCGACAGGCTCTATCTCATACGTTCAATCAAGCACGGCGTCCGTTATGCCGATTATGGAACGGATTGAAGAACGAACATACGGCAACTCAAAAACGTACTACCCAATGCCTGGGCTTGCATCTAATAACTGGTTCTTCTATAAAGAAGCCTACGATATGGACATGTTCAAGGTTGTGGATATGATCGCCACTATCCAGCAGCACATTGATCAGGGAATCAGCTTTACATTGTTCTTAAAAGACACAATGACGACCCGTGATTTAAACCGAATCGATCTGTATGCACATCATAGAGGAATTAAAACCATTTACTATGCAAGAACGAAAGATACTGGGCAAGACAGCTGCCTTTCTTGTGTTGTTTGATTAAAGGAGAGTTTATAGTGACAAAAATTTATGACGCAGCAAACTGGTCAAAGCATGAAGACGATTTTACCCAAATGTTCTATAACCAAAACGTGAAACAGTTCTGGCTTCCGGAAGAGATTGCTTTAAACGGAGATCTTCTCACATGGAAGTACCTCGGGAAAAATGAGCAGGATACTTATATGAAGGTACTGGCCGGACTTACGCTTCTTGATACAGAGCAGGGGAATACGGGGATGCCGATCGTGGCTGAACACGTAGATGGCCACCAGCGGAAAGCGGTGCTGAACTTTATGGCGATGATGGAGAACGCTGTCCATGCGAAGTCGTACTCTAATATTTTCATGACCCTTGCACCGACTGAAACGATCAATGAAGTATTTGAATGGGTTAAACAAAATAAATATTTGCAGAAAAAAGCGCAAATGATTGTCGGGCTTTACAAAGCCATTCAAAAAGATGATGAAATTTCACTGTTCAAAGCGATGGTTGCTTCCGTCTATCTGGAAAGCTTCCTCTTCTACAGCGGTTTCTATTATCCGTTATATTTCTACGGACAAGGAAAACTGATGCAAAGCGGTGAGATCATTAACCTGATCCTTCGTGACGAAGCGATTCACGGCGTGTATGTCGGTCTCCTTGCTCAGGAAATTTATAATAAACAGACAGAAGAGAAAAAAGCAGAGCTTCGTGAATTTGCGATTGACCTTCTGAATCAGTTATATGAAAATGAGCTTGAATATACAGAGGACTTGTACGATCAAGTCGGACTCTCACACGATGTAAAGAAATTCATCCGCTATAATGCGAATAAAGCGCTGATGAATCTTGGATTTGATCCATACTTCGAAGAGGAAGATATTAATCCGATCGTTTTAAACGGATTAAACACAAAAACAAAATCACATGACTTCTTCTCTATGAAGGGAAATGGCTATAAAAAAGCGACAGTTGAGCCGCTCAAAGATGATGACTTTTATTTTGAAGATGAAAAAGAGCAGATATAATATCTGCTCTTTTCGGCTTGAAGGTTCAAATGAGGAGGACGCAGTACCCATGGGAAAAATGGACGAAATGATTTTAGTTGCCCCGCGCGATGATGTGTTTAAGAAAGAAAGCTTAACCTTCCAGGGCGTGTACAATGAAGATAGCAGAGTAGCCGAAATCATGGCTCAGATTGAAGCGGCCTATCGTGAAATGAGAAGAGGGGACGCAGAAGAAGATCCGCGTTTCAAGCAGCCGATACCTTATGTCGTCATTAAGCGTGAAGATGAAGTTTTTCTTTACGAGCGGCTGGCTGGCGGCGGTGAATCACGACTGCACAACAAGCTTTCTCTCGGCTTTGGCGGTCATATGAACGCCATCGAAGGGGCAGCTTCATTTGCTGAAGTCTTAAAGCTGAACACAGACCGTGAGCTTGAGGAAGAACTGCAAATAAATGAAGAAGATAAACAGGCGATTGTCACACTGGGATTGATCAATGATGATGAAAACAGTGTTGGCAAAGTGCATATCGGTATTCTTTCTGCGCTTCAATTAAAGCCTGGCGCACAAGTGGAAGTGAAGGAGAAAGAACAAATTGCGGGTAAATGGATGAAAGTTTCTGAATTAAAACAGGATGACATCTACAACCGTCTGGAAACATGGTCACAGTTTGTTGTCGATATCCTTGAATAAAAAAACCCGGTTTCTCGTGATGAGGAGCCGGGTTTTTTTATGAGACGCTCGTCCCCGTCTCGGCTATGATTCTAGGATCACAATAGCGTCAAAGCCGGCATTTTTCGCTCTGGCAGCGAGGGTGTCTGCATTGTCTTTGGATGAAAATGCGCCAATCTGCACTTTGTATAATCCGTCCTTTAATAGGACAATCGAGTCAAAACCTTTGGCTTCGGCTTTACTTGCTAGCGAGTCGGCATTCGCTTTGACTTTAAATGCGCCGATTTGAACCTTATATAACCCTGAGCTGGAAGTCTTTTTAAGGTTAAAGGCTTGCTCCAGCCCGTTTGCATGTCCTCTCGCTAAGCTTTGAATAAAACTGCTCGTTTTCAGCTTATTTGCATCGGCAACGGTATCAATGAAGCCGTTCTCGGTCAAGAGGGCAGGCATTGCCGACTCCCTTAGGACGTGGAAGTTCGCTGTTTTTTTGCCGCGATCGGCAAAGTCGACAGCTTGTATCACTTCAGAGTGAATACTCGATTGATAAGTCGTCGTCGGGGCTCCTACACCTGGATAAATATAGCTTTCAAAACCTGTGCCTCCCCCGGAATTAACGTGAATGGACAAAAAGAAATCTGCTCCCCAGTTATTTGCGGCATTTGTCCGGTCGTTTAAGCTGACAAATTGGTCGCTTGTCCGGCTCAGCAGCAAAGAAACGCCTTCATATTCATTAGTTAATATCGTACGTAAGGCTAAAGCGATTTGCAGAGTTAACGTTTTTTCCTGAAGGCCATTACCTGTTGCGCCTGGATCAGACCCGCCATGGCCAGGATCAATAAAAATTTTAACCATTTTTCATCACCTCATTACAGGATATGAAAAAACACGGCTTCTGCTTGTACGATTATCATTCAACTGAAAAATGAGGAAATAACCCTTTCACACCGGGAATTATTTCTCGGGAAAGCGCACAATTCAACATGAAGCGACAACAGATACGGCCCAAAATGAAATATGTGCATATGCCATATGTTTGTATGTACTTTGAGTTCGGTTAACCTGCACTGATTCCTGTTGTTTTTAAGCTTTGCGTTCATATTAAATCAAGCATTTGAAACGTAAATTGATGAGAAAAGCTCCTTTCATTAAAGACACCACTTTATAAATCGAAAAAAAGAAAAACACTTCAGGTATCTTAGGGCGGGTAATACGCTTCGTACAAAAAACAGCCCGTTGCATGAAAAAAGGATTGGCGAATGGAGAAAATAATGAGAAAGAAGCTCACTATAATACTTTGACAAAATGATTAAAAACAAAATCTCATGGTTTGTCCACCCCATGTCCGTGAATACAATAAGAAATAAAGTATTTCTCGGGAAAGCGCAGGATTCCTTATTGTTCCCGAAAAAAGCAATTGTTTCGACACATGATAGGCGTTTGTCACAATCGGCATCCGCTTGAATATCATATAGAGAGAACAGAGAGGTGAAGATGTTGGAGCGCGCTGTGACTTATAAAAACAACGGACAGATCAACATTATTCTGAACGGGCAAAAGCAGGTGCTGACGAATGCTGAGGCAGAGGCGCAATATCAGGCTGCATTGCAAAAAAACGAAGCAAAGCACGGCATTTTGAAGGAAATCGAAAAAGAGATGAGCGCATTAGTTGGGATGGAGGAAATGAAACGCAACATCAAGGAAATATACGCCTGGATTTTTGTGAACCAAAAACGCGCGGAGCAAGGCTTGAAGGTTGGAAAGCAAGCGCTGCACATGATGTTTAAAGGAAATCCGGGAACGGGAAAAACGACGGTTGCACGGCTCATCGGCAAGCTGTTCTTTGAAATGAATGTCCTGTCAAAAGGCCACTTAATAGAAGCGGAGCGGGCTGACCTGGTCGGGGAGTATATCGGACACACCGCCCAAAAGACGAGAGACTTAATCAAAAAGTCATTAGGTGGCATTTTGTTTATAGACGAAGCCTACTCGTTGGCAAGAGGCGGCGAAAAGGACTTTGGGAAAGAAGCGATCGACACACTTGTCAAGCATATGGAAGACAAACAGCATGAGTTTATTTTGATACTCGCCGGATATTCACGGGAAATGGATCATTTTCTCTCGTTAAATCCCGGTCTCCAATCAAGATTTCCCATCTCCATTGATTTTCCGGATTACTCTGTGACCCAGCTCATGGAGATTGCGAAACGAATGATCGATGAAAGGGAATACCAGCTCAGTCAAGAAGCTGAATGGAAATTGAAAGATTACTTAATGACAGTGAAAAGCACGACAAGTCCCATTAAATTCAGCAATGGACGTTTTGTCAGAAATGTGATCGAAAAATCGATCAGAGCACAAGCCATGAGGCTTTTAATGGGAGACCAATACTTAAAAAGCGACTTGATGACCATCAAAAGCCAAGATCTTTCCATTAAAGAAGAAGCATCTGGATCTGCATAGACCTCTCAGTTTTTGAGAGGTCTGTTTTTTGCTCATATTTCCGCTTTTCAAAGCAATCGATTTGTGGTATACACATGCAGGGTTTGGTATGATAATACTACTGCCCAATATGCAAAAGAAAGGAACATCCATTTGAACGAACAAGAAACGATTCAGGAGAAAGCCATTTTAGTCGGATGTCAGCTGCCGCATATCACGGATGAGCATTTTGAAAATTCTATGGAAGAGCTAGCATCTCTGACGAAAACAGCAGACGGAAAAGTACTGACCAGCGTCACACAAAAACGGAACAGGGCTGACGCCGCTACATATATAGGAAAAGGGAAGGTAGAAGAGCTGAAGGCACTGGTGGAAGAGCTTGAAGCTGATCTCCTCATCTTTAATGATGAACTGTCGCCAAGTCAGCTGAAGTCATTGGCAACAGCAATTGAAGTGAAGATGATTGACCGCACGCAATTGATATTAGATATTTTTGCAAAGCGGGCGAGAACGAGAGAAGGCAAACTTCAAATTGAGCTGGCTCAGCTGCAATATGCACTGCCGCGTCTGACGGGACAAGGGATCAACCTTTCCCGGCAAGGCGGTGGAATTGGGGCAAGAGGTCCCGGGGAAACGAAACTGGAAACTGACCGCCGCCATATCAGAAATCGCATTCATGAAATCAACACACAGCTTTCCACTGTCATTCGCCATAGAAGCCGATACCGTGAAAGAAGAAAGAAAAACGGTGTGCTTCAAATTGCGCTTGTCGGCTATACAAACGCAGGGAAATCAACATGGTTCAACCGCCTGACGAGTGCTGACAGCTATGAAGAAGACCTCCTGTTTGCCACGCTCGATCCGATGACCAGAAAAATGGTCCTGCCAAGCGGCTACAGTGTTCTTCTATCAGATACAGTAGGATTTATTCAGGATCTTCCGACGACATTGATTGCTGCATTCCGCTCAACGCTTGAGGAAGTAAAAGAAGCGGATTTGATTCTGCATTTAATTGATTCTTCAAATGAGGATTATGCGGGACATGAAAAAACAGTGCTTCGGCTGCTTGAGGAGCTTGAAGCAGATGATATCCCGATGCTGACGGCTTACAATAAACGTGATCAAAAACTGCCTGATTTTATACCGTCCGCCGGAAGGGATCACATTATGGTCAGTGCGAAATTTGAGGACGACGCTGAAATCTTTAAAGAAGCGATTCAGCGCTATTTGCGCCAAGAACTGTTAACGTCTTTTGAAGCACATGTGCCGGCAAGTGAAGGGAAGCTCCTTTCCAGAATCAAATCGGAAACGATGGTAGATCGCTTCTATTTTAATGAAGAAAATGAACAGTATGACATATCCGGCTATGTCCAAGAAGAGCAAAGTATCATCGGTGAATTAAAGAAGTATATGTAGGAAGGAAATATAAAGACATGTTTGACACATTAACACACGGAGAATTATTGAAGAAAACGGCAATGGAAGTGGAAGCGGACATTGCCGGCATTCATAAACAAATAGAAGAAATCAGCGAGCGAAATGAGTGGAGAGTGCTTCAAAGCTATAGAAAACACAAAGTAAGCGACACTCATTTCACGCCGTCTACTGGATACGGCTATGATGATATCGGAAGAGACACGCTTGAAAGCATATATGCGGATGTGTTTGGCGGAGAAGCGGGGCTTGTAAGGCCGCAAATCATTTCAGGCACACATGCCATCTCAATTGCTTTGTTCGGTGTCCTCAGACCGGGGGACGAGCTCCTTTATATCACGGGCAAGCCGTATGATACGCTAGAGGAAATTGTGGGCGTCAGGGGTGGAGAAAACGCTGGATCGCTAAAGGATTTTCAAATCGGCTATAATGCGGTTGATCTGACGAAAGATGGAAAGATAGACTATGATGCAGTCGCCGCTGCGATCAATCCGAAAACCAAAGTAATCGGCATTCAGCGCTCAAAAGGATATGCGAATCGCCCTTCTTTCTTAATTAGTGAAATAAAAGAAATGATCCGTTTTGTAAAAGAAATCAATGAAAACCTGATCGTCTTTGTGGACAACTGTTACGGAGAATTTGTGGAAGAGCTTGAGCCTTGCCATGTCGGAGCCGATCTGATGGCGGGATCTCTCATTAAAAATCCCGGCGGCGGCATTGCGAAAACAGGCGGCTACCTCGTCGGAAAAGCGAAATGGATTGAAGCATGCTCATACCGTATGACGTCACCTGGCATCGGCAGAGAAGCGGGGGCATCTCTTTACTCGCTTCAAGAAATGTACCAAGGCTTCTTTTTGGCGCCTCACGTTGTGTCTCAAAGCTTAAAGGGAGCGGTGTTTACAGCGAGATTCCTTGAAAAACTTGGCTTCACTTCAAACCCGAAATGGGATGCGAAAAGAACGGATTTAATACAATCCGTTGAGTTTTCAGACAGAGAAAAGATGATTGCTTTTTGCCAGGCTATTCAATATGCATCGCCAATCAATGCTCATGTGACGCCTTATCCAGCCTACATGCCGGGATACGAAGATGATGTCATTATGGCAGCAGGCACGTTTATTCAAGGAGCAAGCATCGAATTATCAGCTGATGGCCCTATCCGCCCGCCGTATGTAGCGTATGTTCAGGGAGGATTAACCTATTCGCATGTGAAGAATGCCATATGCAGTGCAGTGGATTCATTGATGGAAAAGCAATTAATTTAAATTTTTTAAAAATTTCTCTGGATTTGATGTTAAGAATCCTTACATCGTATTGACACAAAATATAACATCACCTATAATGAAACTAAGTTAAGAAAAGGAGGAAATTGAGATGAGTGATAATATTCGCCGCTCAATGCCTTTATTTCCAATAGGAATTGTCATGCAGTTAACTGAGTTATCAGCAAGACAAATTCGATATTATGAGGAAAATGGACTAATATTTCCAGCCAGAAGTGAAGGGAATAGACGATTATTTTCATTTCATGATGTAGATAAACTGTTAGAAATCAAGCACCTGATAGAACAAGGTGTAAACATGGCAGGAATTAAACAGATTCTGGCGAAAGCCGAAGCCGAGCCAGAGCAAAAACAAAGCGAGAAGACGAAAAAACCAATGAAACATGATCTGTCCGATGACGAACTGAGACAGCTCCTGAAAAACGAGCTCATGCAAGCCGGCCGTTTTCAAAGAGGGAATACATTCCGTCAAGGCGACATGTCCCGCTTCTTTCATTAATCCGTTAGCAACTGTTTTGCTATATACATTTACCTTTTAAGAGGAGGAATTTTACCAAATGGCAAAGTACACTAGAGAAGATATCGAAAAATTAGTAAAAGAAGAAAACGTGAAGTATATCCGCCTTCAATTTACTGACATTCTTGGAACAATCAAGAATGTTGAGATTCCTGTAAGCCAGCTTGGAAAAGCGCTTGATAATAAAGTCATGTTTGACGGTTCTTCTATTGAGGGATTCGTTCGTATCGAAGAGTCAGACATGTACCTGTATCCAGATCTAAATACATTTGTTATCTTCCCATGGACAGCTGAAAAAGGTAAAGTAGCACGTTTCATCTGTGATATTTACAATCCGGATGGCACACCTTTCGAAGGTGACCCGCGAAACAACTTAAAACGGATTCTGAAAGAAATGGAAGACCTCGGCTTCAGTGATTTTAACCTTGGACCTGAGCCTGAATTCTTCTTATTCAAATTGGACGAAAAAGGCGAGCCGACGCTTGAACTAAACGACAAAGGCGGATATTTCGACTTAGCTCCAACTGATTTAGGAGAAAACTGCCGCCGCGATATCGTACTTGAGCTTGAAGAGATGGGCTTTGAAATCGAAGCGTCTCACCACGAAGTAGCACCTGGTCAGCACGAAATCGACTTTAAATATGCTGGAGCAGTCCGCTCTTGTGATGACATCCAAACATTTAAACTAGTTGTCAAAACAATTGCCCGCAAACACGGCCTACATGCGACATTTATGCCAAAACCATTGTTCGGTGTGAACGGTTCAGGTATGCACTGCAATCTATCACTCTTCAAAAATGGTGTTAACGCATTCTTTGATGAAAGCGCAGATCTTCAGTTAAGTGAAACAGCAAAACACTTCATCGCAGGTATCGTGAAGCACGCAACAAGCTTTACAGCAGTAACAAACCCGACAGTAAACTCTTACAAACGTCTTGTTCCTGGCTATGAAGCACCTTGTTATGTAGCATGGAGCGCGCAAAACAGAAGCCCGCTTATCCGTATCCCGGCTTCTCGCGGAATTAGCACACGTGTTGAAGTACGCAGCGTAGACCCAGCTGCAAACCCATACCTTGCACTTAGCGTATTGCTTGCTGCAGGATTAGACGGAATCAAAAACAAACTGGAAGCGCCGGCTCCAATCGACCGCAACATCTATGTGATGAGCAAAGAAGAGCGCATGGAAAACGGAATCGTTGACCTTCCAGCAACACTTGCGGAAGCACTAGAAGAATTCAAATCAAACGAAGTCATGGTCAAAGCGCTGGGCGAGCACCTATTCGAACACTTCATCGAAGCAAAAGAAATCGAATGGGATATGTTCCGCACGCAAGTTCACCCTTGGGAACGCGAACAGTATATGTCTCAGTATTAATCTCTCAATCCCTTGGCACTATTGGTGTCAAGGGATTTTTATGTTAATAGGTAATAAATCATGGAGCGGCACTGCTAAAAAGCAGGGTCACTTTTATCTATGTCACTAATAAGTCTATGTACTAAATTTTCAATTAGGAAAATAATTCTATGCTTAAGGAAAGTAATACGCATAAATAATTCGACAAACTCTATGATAATTCCATTGTTCAATACTTCTACCAGCAATAATAAGATAAGTGAAGTAGATGTTTATCATTGACACCATCACCAAATAAATCCATAATTACGTTGAAATCTAAATCAATTTTCAAAAAGGAGATTTCTATGAAAAAATTGACTATCTTTTCCGGGGGATTAGGAGCGGTTTTTTCTGTACTGGCTCAACTGTTTGCGGTTATAGATGACTCTTACACTTTGGGGAATTTATGGTTTTTAGGTGCTTTGGCGGGAATTATAACCATGCTTGCTTCAATCCAGACAAATAATAAACCAGTCTTCAACATATTATTAATTGCTAGTTCAGTAATAGGTCTACTTGGAACTGGTCTTGTATACATCATACCAACACTGTTCAATATAATAATAATTTATAAATTTTCAAAAGTAAGCCAATAAGCCAATGGAAAAATTAAGGTTCTTTTTTTATTTAACATCCCTTTGACAAGGTCGGTGATGAATCGCAGAATGTTTATGCTTGCAACTGGTCCACACAGCTGGGGCATCCGTGGGCATGATTATCGAACGCCATGTTTCTAGGATACCGGAATTGAAACATTTGCTGAGGCATTTCGTGAAGCTGATCACCAAATGACCATTTCAATAGAGGCACGTCTAAAGAAGCTATCATAGGAGGACAACAATGTGTGGAAAGCTTTAAGTCAATTACTCAAGAAACAGAAAAATCAAAGCCCAAGCGATGAAGATTATATACAGATTCCAGAAAAGGATTTTAATCTAGAATTAAAACAAATGATATTTGAGTTGGAGAGCCAGGGGGAAGTAGTATCGAAAAAGCTGCAGAATAAGTATATAGATGTTTTTGAAGCACAGGGTAAACCAAACCTTAGCATCAAAATTTGTAGAGACATAGATGGAGATGTGCTAAATGATTTTACAGCTGAGAGATGTTTTGAAAAAGAGTACCGTTCACAAATAGCAATTAATTACTATCAACCTGCAATAGTCTGTGATGAAGAATTAGACTGTTTCACAATGGATTTGTGGTATTACTACGGTGGATATAAGGGTACAGGTTATGGAACATTATTCGATTTAAATAATAATGACTTAGAAAAAGAAATTGAAGAAACGCTAATATTTTTACTCAATGACAAACAATTCAAGAAATAAAAAAGAAAGCCGCAAAGAGCTTTCAATCAACGTTCATTTGCTTAGTTGTCTTGATCCTTGTCCATTTTATGTTGGTAAAGCAGGGAGGAGAACTAGGCACTCCATTCAGATATCTCTTTCTTAACTCAGTCAATTTTTAAACGTTTCTTCATTTATATCTAGGATTTGAAAAAATAAAAAAATAATGAATAATTGAATTTTTTTGTTATATTAAATATAGCGTTGGAAATATGAAAGGTGGATTAAAAATGAAATATGAAAAAGTTTTAGATTCAACATCTCCATATGGGCCTCAAGGCCTTTTAGAAAAAGAGGGGCTTTTAATATCTACTAGATTCTGGGCAAATACTCAAGCGGATATTCTTACAGGATCGGGTTTACCTGTGAGCAATGAAGAGATGAAAACTTATTTGGCTATACCGAATGACGTTGGAATTCCTCAAGATTTTCAAAAAATATATAATGTTCTTAATGAATATAAACAGTTGTGTAACTGGTGGATGGAGAATTTATTCAGCAGTGTTCTTAATATGGTTAACGATATTAATAATATTGGAGCTTTTGCAACTAGAACGATAAATAGGGATATAAAATTATTACAAATAATGTCTATCGATAGCAATGAACAAGGAAGACAAGAGGCTGCGAAGCAATTTCAGTCTTCCTGTTCAATGCTTGCTGGAGAACTCAATCAACAACAACAGTCTATGAAAGAGGTTCAAAACCAATTAAATTCCCTCCTTCAAGGTAGTAACGACTGTATAGGTGTTAGACAATTGAATAATTCTTTAGAAAAAGAAGTCGCATATTTAGATTCACAGTATAATGATGAGAGTGAGATACATGATTCAATAAATATGTTTTTAGAATTAAAAAAATTATTGGGTATATTTGTTGAAGGTCATGATATTAATGAGAAAGTAAAATTCAGCTTTGATCTAGGGCCTCTATTTGGTTTTATTGTATCTGAAATATTAGAGTGTTCTGATATACAATCAGTTAAACAACAAATTGATCATTTTCTGAATATGTTAAACAATATGGATGCACAACTTTCTTTAGAAGTAAAAGTTTTGGGGATGCTTCACAGTATCAATATAGACCTGGTTAATGTAATAGCCCAAGCAGAAAAGTCTAAGGAGTTTATAGGACAAATCGAAGGCATCTGGCATTCTATAGCAAATCAATTTTATTCACTCGCCCAAGGGTTTGAGAATGAGGATATCAATAAGCTTTCTGCGGATCTTGATCATGCTGCCGCCACTTGGGAAGCTGTTGCTAATAAAGCAAAAGAGTTTGTAACAAATTCATACCAAGGGTAAAAGAAAAATAAGGGCCTGAAAGGGCTCTTTTGCTTATAGTCATATTTCCCGAAGTATTACTTTTTTGGATTTATTGAATTTTAAAGCGTGTTTGTTGCACTGAATTCATAGTCAAAAGGGGAATGTTTTTATGCTTGGAATCAACGTTGAAAAATCAAATGAAAACTTAATTATCAATTGGCAGCTATCCAAAATTGAAATCCCAATCAAAGAAATCAATGATGTATTTCTTGATCCAAACTATGGGGGAGAGGAAAAAAGTGCAGTTAGGATGGGGTTTCCTTATGGCTCTACGGATAGGGTAGTGATTAAAACAGCAAATCACACTTACATTTTGTTCACCACTAATGCTGCTTTAATTATGAATAAAATTGTTTCTTTATAAACAGTTTATGCCCCTTTTAAATTTATTTATTAATGTTCTGTGTGGGAAAAATTTAATGAGGTGATTTAAGGAGGAGCATTTATGGAAGAAGGAAAGTTAGTTCACATGACTCTAGATGGTATTAAGAAAGCAGTTTCTAAATATGGTACATTCCCTATGTTTCATCATGGAGGATATGTCATGGAAGATGCTACTTTTCATTTCAAAGATCCTGCTAGTCCTCAAGAAATTAGCGATATAGAACAGAAGCTAGGTGTTACTTTCCCTAATGACTATAAAGAGTTTTTGTTACAGCACAATGGGATGGAAATGTTTGATGGGATTGAAATACTTAGCTTAGAGGGAATCATTGAATATAATGAGGTTCAAGATTTCCCAGAGGGATACGTTTTAATTGGATATCATTTTGATGGAAGATATGTCATAGACACAAACAAATCAAAAAATGGATTAGGTTATATGCTATATCTAGACTCAATTGATGATATTGAAGATGAGATTAACTTAGATTCTAATTTCGAGATATGGTTTGATATGCTAGTGTCTTCAAATGGAACGAAATATTGGGAAGTAAATCCGAATCTCCAAGAGTACTATAAACTGGTTTCAGAATAACACTTCGGCAAAAGAAAAAATTATGACTAATTTCAACAACCAAAGAATCTGCAATTTGAGGGAAGTATAATGACAATTTACGAGCAAATTAAGGATGCTTTGAAAAATAAGATCAATGAGTTGGTTTCACCTCAAGAAGTAAAGAAAACCCTTCAAGAAAAATACGGAACTAATCCGGATAGCATTATTTTATCAGATTATTGTTATAACCGGTATAATAAGGGGATTTCTTTTAATAAGCACCTCTTTGAATATATGAATAGAAGTTCTTACAAATACTTAGGTGAAAACTCTCTTTATACAGGACTTATTTTCAGAAAATCAAAAGGGGAAGATAAGGAAGTTATCGTAGGCGAATGGGTAAACGGTGTTAAATCACTCCGAGAAGCTTCTGTTACTAATAACCAAATAAATGATCAAGCCGAAATCATTAGTAAAGAACAACTTGTAAACCTTTATAATGAATATAACCAAATCCTGAGATATGAAATGAATGTATTGAACTGTAAGCCTACAGAATTGAGGCATTTAATTGGCAGAATCGGTGAATTCATTTGTGCAATCCAAACCAACGGCACTCTGGCACGTCAAACTAATCAGCATGGATTTGATGTTGTGAGTGATGGCAGACGGATTAGTGTAAAAACAACAGCTCAATCAAGTGGTTTTATTTCGATAAATAAAAATACATTTTATGATTTTGATGATTTTTTTGTAGTTCAATACGTAAATGATGATTTTAAAGTTATTTTCTTCGGCTCAAAGGAAGAAGTGCAAAAAATAAGCAGAATTTATGGAAGCCAATACGAAGTTGAAATTTCACTTCTTAAAAAGCTTAATAAGGAATACCAATTAAATTAAACAATCTTGTTGGTAACAAACATCCTCTTACTTATTGTAAGAGGATGTTTGTTTAATTCTTACATATTTTATCTTTGCAATCTGGCTTACGAGTTGCATCCACAGTAAATGATCTTACTTCGTCTTTAGTTTTGTCATAAATTCCCCATATTACCCCTCAGAGAAGGATAGGGGGATTATTTTGGAGAATCATATTCCATTGCTTGTTCACAGTCAGTAATCCTTGAGTTGTTCTAGCAAGAGGCAATATTGTTGAATAAGAATAGTTTTAAAGAGGTTATTGTTGTCTTCATATTGAAATAAAGATTAAGTATATTAGAGGGGAGTTGCTTTAATGCACATAACAACAAAAAGGTTATTGATACGTGAATTTGAATTCAAAGATTGGCAAGCAGTATATGAGTATACATCTGATAGTAATGTAATGAAGTATATACCTGAAGGGGTTTATACTGAAGAAGATGCAAAGGCATTTGTAAATAAAAACAAAGGTGATAACGCTGAAAAATTCCCTGTCATACTAATAGATGAAGACTTTCTTATAGGCCATATTGTTTTTTATAAGTATTTTGGTGAACATACATACGAAATTGGGTGGGTGTTTAATCCCAATTATCAAAATAAAGGGTATGCTTCTGAGGCAGCCCAAGCTATCTTGGAATATGGATTTAAAGAAATGAACTTACATAGGATTATAGCTACGTGTCAACCTGAGAATATTCCTTCATACCGAGTTATGGAGAAGATCGGAATGAGAAGAGAAGGATTTTTTAAAAAATGTATTCCGAAAGGCAATGAATGGTGGGATGAATATTATTACGCTATTTTAGAGGAAGAGTGGAATTGTAAGAGGGGTAATGCAGGAATTTGAAACCATAACAGCTATAGAACGTATAGTGATAGTAGGGCTTATAGTGCTTAATATGAATGATGTGAGAGGGGTATCCAAATGCAAATTCATCTCACCAAAAGCGGAAAACAAGACAATCATCATAAATGGTTAGGAACTGTCTTGCTCAGTTGGGGAACATTCGTATTTGCTTTGTTTTTTGCTACTTTAGTCGGTTCAATGGCTAGCCAAGCAGGAGCTTCCAAGCTTTTGAAGCAAGGCATCCAAGCAGGTTTAGTCACATTAATAACTGTCCCGTTGCTCTACATTCTTCTTAAACGGATGTCTAGTAGACCCTTTTATTCTATAGGACTGTTTGGGTGGCGGCAAGCCATTCCGAAAGCCATAATAGGAGCAATATATGTGATTGTACTATCCGGGTCTGGTTTCGCTATCGCCCATTTATTAGGCTGGATCAAAGTTACACAATTTCACTTCTCTGTCCATTTAGTGACAGCATTGCTCTTAAATATGATTATCGCTTTCTTTTATGAAGCTTTTCCAGAGGAATTAACTTTTCGGGGGACGGTGTACTATGCTCTAAATAAGCGTTGGAACTGTTTTATGGCCTTACTCCTACAGCCGATCCTGTTTGTGCTTGCACCAATAACTGTAAGTGGCTTGCAATATATAGTTGGAATTGAATCATCTGCTATCACATTAGATTACATTGTTTTATTGTTGGGTTTTGGATTCATCCTTCAACTCCTGCGTATTGTAACAGGAAGCTTATGGACGTCTATCGCTTTTCATCTAGCCTTTCTTGAAAATTCTCGGTTCTTCGTCCTGCAGGGGAAGGAGCGCTTTATTACCTATGAAGAAATTGTTCCGGGAACAGGTGCGCTGTTTGTGATCTTTTTTATGTTGCTCATTGTCGGTACTCTACTATTAATACCTGTTGCAATAACTCGCCGAAATACTATTCAATGGCGGAAGAATGAGAAATGCGACCAAGATGTTTAATTTCTAAGTAGAACAGTAGTTTTAAGGAGGATCTAGACAATGTTGAAGAAGCATTCATGATGAAAGATTAGTAGATTTTGATTCTCAAGGTGGAAACCTTATTAGTGTTTATTTAGTTACTCACTTTGAGTTATCTGATCAATCGTATAAAGATGTATTAAGCTTTAATGATGATCTTTTGGGTATGAAGCATAACTGTTCGTATGCAATGGATATTCTAAGCGTTAAAGAGGAATTTGATTTCGATTTCCCATTTAATATGCTTGCAATAAAAAGCTATGTACAAGAATTAATAAAAATGTTAGGGATTGATATCACTCTGCCTGAAATGAAAGAAAGAGATTTTGACAAACTTTCTCAAGACTAAATAAAACTACAATTTTAAGGAGAACGGAGACTTGCTTTCAATATGAATGTTAAAAAAGCTGCAGCTGTTTTTTCAATCACTATTCCAATTATCTCAGCCATCTTAATTATTAATTTTTTTACAGGATTTATGTCAATTCCATGGCAAGGAATGCCGGTGTTTTTTCCATTATTACTTTCTCCTATAGGAATCATTTTAGCGTTCGTTTCAATAAAGACAAATAAACGGTGTGCTGTATATGGGATTGTCTTAAATGCCATTATGTTTCCAATTCCTTTTTTCTGGTTTATAGCAGGGACTTTGTTATTTGGAGTTTAAAATCCATTAGGCATTACGCTTATACATTGGTATTTTCGAGCTTGTCAAAAGAAGGAATAAAAAAACTTCAGAATTGCTTGGCTTTACTTTATGTTGAAAGGGGTCGAGTAAGGTGGATAGGAAAAAGGATGAAATACAAAGAAAAATATAGGGAACAAATGAGGGAGAAGAAAGAACGAGAAAAAGAAGATGGCAGTTCACATACTTTTGAAATTGTTGTTGTGCTAGCCATTATCATTTTGATGTTTTTCTTTAATTCAGTTTTCAAGGCTTTTTAGATATTGTACAGATGACTTTCAGGATGTTTGAAAAAATAACCCTTTGAGATATATACCGCATGAAAGTATTGAAGGACTTATGAAAATTCAAGAGCCAGTTGAATCTTAATAATTAATCACCAAATAATGGGGATGTAAAATGAAATTGTATAATGAATTTATCAATATAGCTAAAACGTTTAATAAAGAGTTAGGCATAATTCCATTATTATATGGCTCTTTAGGTCTTGAAAGGGTAACTGGGTTGGACTTTTCCCCAGAAGATATTGATATCCTTATTCCTTTAATTTTTTTAGAGGAAAACCGGGAAAAACTAAATAAACTTATGGAACTGCAAGGGTACAAAATGGTTGATTTACATGAGCATGAATTTAAGAAAACTAATACAAAAATAGGCATTGCTTACATTGAGGATTTAAAACCATTTGCAGATGTAGACTATAATAACCTAGAGATTTTTGAAGATGGCGGAGCGAAATATCATTTGCTAACGATTGATGATTACCTCAAGATTTATAAAAAGTCTTTATTAGATGGTTATAGAAGAAGGAAGAAGAATCATAAAGACCAAAGTAAAATTAACATATTGAATAAATTAATACGGAATTAATTTCTGTATTCTCTTTTGTTTCAGTCTCAATTAAAATTTTTAAGATTAAAATAAGTTTGAAGGATAAATCATAGTGTTTAACACAGCCATTAATCCTCAGACAGTCAAATAGCCATTTCTACTCCGGTTGAAAGTTTCTCTATTTTTGCTTCTTATTTATCTTTCCTGTATTGATATATGTATGTAGGGTTGGACTTATAACATAAACTATTCTGGCCATTCCTGTTCTTTCAATTCATGACCGGGCTTGCCCATCAGCAAAAATCTAGGCTAACAGTCTCCATACATCCTGTGATCACCTTTATCAAACTCTTAAATGCAACTTACCACTAACCAATTCTTTATTTCGCATAGATTATCTTTGTCATGTGTTTACACAAGAATCTGTTTTGGACTGAGACACTGAATATAACAAAACAGTCAAAAATCAATATTTAATTCATTCTGTTTAAACTTTCTGAAAAAGATGTTGAAAAAGTCGAAAGGATTTTATAATATTAAGTCAAGTTAGTTTGTTCGATCAACAAACTAATGAAATGAACTTTCATTATCCACAAGATAAGATCTTACTAATATGGATGGAAGGGGGATAAGAGGGTCGATTTAATGGAGCTAAACAATATAAGAAACGAAAGAATGAGGCTTTTATCCTTTTCCAGGTATATAAGGTATGACGAAAAAAGATGAATTTTTTGCTTGCTGATCACCATATTTTTTTGCACTGTTTTGAAAGCGCTTTTATAAAAGTTTACTGACCGTAAATTCGAGAAATTGTTATACCGTTTCACACTGTTCCATATTAAAGGATCGAAAAGGGGAGAAATCATGCTCAGTGAAAATGTAAAGAAGATTAGCATGGTTGAAAAAGTTGGATATGCGTCTGGAGATTTTGCTTGTAATTTAATTTATGCAACAGTGTCTACGTATCTTTTGTTCTTCTATACAGATGTTTTTGGTTTATCGGCAGCAGCAGCCGGTACTATGTTTTTAGTGGTTAGAATAATCGACGCTCTCGCTGATCCTTTTATCGGAACAATAGTTGACAGAACGAACAGCAGATTTGGACGCTTTAGACCGTATCTTTTATTCGGAGCTTTTCCATTTGTCATACTGGCAATACTCTGTTTTACAACACCAGACTTTTCGGATATGGGGAAATTAATATATGCCTATATAACCTATGTTGGCTTGTCGCTTACATACACAACGATAAACGTTCCATATGGCGCGTTAACTTCTGCAATGACTAGAAATAATCAAGAAGTTGTTAGTATAACTTCTGTTCGCATGTTATTTGCGAATCTTGGGGGACTTGTCGTTGCATTTTTTGTTCCCTTACTGGCTGCTTATTTAAGCGATACTTCCGGCAACGAGTCTCTTGGCTGGCAACTAACCATGGGTATTTTGGGAATGATAGGCGGGTGCCTTTTAATCTTTTGTTTTAAAAGCACAAAAGAGCGGGTCACTCTTCAAAAATCCGAAGAGAAAATTAAATTTACGGATATATTTGAGCAGTTTCGTGTTAATCGTCCACTTGTTGTATTAAGTATTTTCTTTATTATTATTTTTGGAGTGAATTCCATCAGTAATTCGGTTGGCATTTACTACGTAACGTATAACTTAGAAAGAGAGGATTTGGTGAAGTGGTACGGTTTGATAGGAAGTTTGCCCGCATTGGTCATTTTACCGTTTATTCCAAGGCTTCATCAATTTTTTGGGAAAAAGAAATTACTAAACTATGCATTATTACTGAATATTATCGGCCTCTTAGCTTTACTGTTTGTTCCGCCAAGTAATGTTTACCTCATATTTGTCTGTCGATTAATCGCTGCTGCTGGAAGTCTCACTGCCGGGGGATATATGTGGGCGCTTATTCCTGAAACAATTGAATATGGAGAGTACAGGACTGGGAAAAGAATGGGTGGGCTCATTTACGCTATAATCGGATTTTTCTTTAAGTTTGGTATGGCCTTAGGAGGAGTTGTTCCGGGTCTGGTTCTTGATAAGTTTGGATATGTAGCAAATCAGGCACAAACCCCGACGGCATTAATGGGGATTTTAATTACAACAACCATTATTCCCGTGTTCTTGCTTGTTCTAGCTTTAATTGATATTAATTTCTATAACTTAGATGAGAAAAAATATAAAAACATGGTTCGGGAATTAGAGAATAGAGACAAAGTTTATTTGGATCATATTGATGATTTCAAGGCTTAAAAAAGAAAATAAACTGAGGAGGAGTCCCAAATGAAGATTACCAATCCAGTACTCAAAGGATTCAATCCCGATCCAAGTATTTGTAGGGCAGGAGAGGATTATTATATCGCTGTATCTACATTTGAGTGGTTTCCGGGAGTCCAGATACACCACTCAAAAGATTTAGTAAATTGGCACTTAGTTGCACATCCATTACAGAGAGTTTCACAATTAGACATGAAAGGAAATCCAAATTCAGGTGGGGTTTGGGCACCATGTTTAAGCTATAGTGATGGGAAGTTTTGGCTGATCTATACGGATGTTAAGGTAGTAGATGGCGCATGGAAAGATTGTCACAATTATTTAGTTACTTGTGAAACGATTAATGGTGATTGGGGGGAGCCGATTAAATTAAATAGCTCGGGGTTTGATGCTTCTTTGTTCCATGATACGGATGGAAAAAAGTATTTATTAAATATGTTATGGGATCACCGTATTGATCGGCACTCATTTGGAGGAATTGTTATACAGGAATATTCTGATAAAGAGCAAAAATTAATCGGTAAACCAAAAGTTATATTTGAAGGAACTGATAGAAAACTGACAGAAGCTCCGCATCTTTATCATATCGGGAACTATTATTATTTATTAACTGCAGAAGGAGGAACACGGTACGAACATGCTGCTACAATTGCCCGTTCTGCAAATATTGAGGGGCCATATGAAGTTCATCCCGATAATCCAATTTTAACGTCATGGCATGACCCAGGAAATCCATTGCAAAAATGTGGTCATGCATCCATTGTTCAAACACATACAGATGAGTGGTATTTAGCTCATTTAACGGGACGTCCTATTCATCCTGACGATGATTCAATTTTTCAGCAGAGAGGATACTGTCCTTTGGGCAGAGAAACAGCTATTCAAAAACTTTACTGGAAAGATGAATGGCCCTATGTAGTAGGTGGAAAAGAAGGAAGCTTGGAGGTAGATGCACCTTCTATACCCGAAACAATATTTGAAGCAACGTACCCGGAAGTTGATGAATTTGAGGATTCAACATTAAATATAAATTTTCAAACTTTAAGGATTCCATTCACGAATGAATTAGGTTCATTGACTCAAGCGCCAAATCATTTACGATTATTCGGTCATGAATCATTGACCTCGACATTTACTCAGGCATTTGTAGCCAGACGCTGGCAAAGTCTCCATTTTGAAGCCGAAACTGCTGTTGAGTTTTATCCGGAAAATTTTCAACAAGCCGCTGGATTGGTGAATTACTACAATACAGAGAACTGGACGGCTCTTCAAGTCACGCATGATGAAGAACTTGGGCGCATTCTTGAATTAACAATATGTGACAACTTTTCTTTTTCACAGCCATTAAATAATAAAATTGTTATTCCTCGTGAAGTAAAGTATGTATATTTAAGAGTAAATATTGAAAAGGACAAATATTATTATTTCTATTCTTTTAACAAAGAAGATTGGCACAAAATTGACATTGCACTGGAATCGAAAAAATTATCAGATGATTATATCCGTGGGGGAGGATTCTTCACAGGGGCCTTTGTAGGGATGCAATGCCAAGATACCAGTGGTAATCATATCCCGGCCGACTTTAGATATTTTCGTTATAAAGAAAAATAATTTGCACATGAAAAAGGAGATTTCTATTTTAGAACTCCTTTTTCATATGAGAAGGTGCCTATGTCACTATTGCTTCAGAAATACTCCTAGAATAAAAAAACTCATCTTTAAAGATGAGCTGTCCATTCCATAAAAAATTACATTGTAATCATGTCCAGAAAATGATCAATCACAATGGAGGACATTCCTAATGCCGGTGCATTCTGTCCTAAGGAAGATGGCAATAATTCATAGCTATTGCCTAATTGGGAATAAACCCTTGATGATACTTCACTTCTCATTGAATTTAAAACCATAGGATGCGATTCAATTATGCTATTTCTTAAAATTACGGCTTGTGGGTTGAAAGTATTTAGAATATTGGTAAGGCCTATTCCTAAATAGAATCCAAAATTTTGTAATGCATTTAAGGTTCCGATATCATTCAGATGGGCGAGGTTTATGATATCTTGATAGGACAGTTTTTTCTCTTTGGTCTGAAGAGATTTTAATAAAGCCTTCTCTGAAGCATACAATTCCCAGCATCCTCGGTTTCCGCAACTGCATTTAGGACCATTAAAGTCTATTGTCATATGTCCCATTTCTCCAGAGAAGCCGCTTACTCCTCTATATAAATGATTGTTGATAATAACACCGATCCCTATTCCTGTGCTGATACTTACGTAAATAATGTTATCGTGATTTTTTGCAGCTCCAAATACTTTTTCTCCATATGCGCCAGCATTTGCCTCATTTTCAATAAAAACAGGCACATTGTACTTCTCTTGTATCGAAGATTTTAAGTCAATATCTCTCCAGTTGGAGTTCGGAGTGAAAACAATTTTTTGATCTTTATCAATGAGTCCAGGCACGCAAATACCTATACCAATAAGCCCGTACGGAGATTGGGGCATTTGCGTAATAAAGTGATGAATCATATCAATCAAAATGTCTTTCGTTATTTCTGGAGAATTGGATTCCAAATGGCGGTATTGATCAAGAACGATTGTTCCTTCAAGGTCTGTTAAAATGCCATTAATATAATCCACACCAACATCTATTCCAACGGAGTATCCTGCCTTTTTATTAAAAACAAGCATGACAGGTCTTCTTCCGCCACTTGATTGTCCTTGACCTATTTCAAATACCATACTTTCTTTCATTAACGTGTTTACCTGTGATGAGACAGTTGATTTATTTAATCCAGTCATTTCAGATAATTTTGCTCTTGAAATAGGTGAATTTTTAAGGATTTCTTTTAATAATAACTTTTGATTTACTTTTTTGACAAAGGTTTGATCAGCGATATCCACTTCATCCACTCCATTTGTTTAATCTTTAAATTAAGTATCAACATAGTACATAGCGAATCTTCCCTTTATTATATCTAATGTGTTCATAAAAAACTAAAAAAAATATTGAAAATACTGACGAGGTTATATAAGATGAAAATAAGTTAGTTTGTTTAAACAACAAACTAATAGGTGATGTACTTACTATATGAAATAAAATGCATCTGTATTTGAATGAATTTATTTTTAAGGGGGAAATCACATGGCTCAATCTCATTCCAGTTCAATCAACTATTTTGGAAGCGCAAACAAAGTGGTTTACGAAGGGAAAGATTCGACTAATCCTTTAGCATTTAAATATTATAATCCTCAAGAAGTAATCGGCGGAAAAACGATGAAAGAGCATTTGCGATTTTCTATTGCCTATTGGCATACATTTACTGCTGATGGTACAGACGTTTTTGGAGCAGCTACGATGCAAAGACCATGGGATCACTATAAAGGCATGGATCTAGCGAAGATGAGAGTAGAAGCAGCATTTGAGATGTTTGAAAAACTAGATGCACCATTCTTTGCTTTTCATGACCGGGATATTGCACCAGAAGGCAGTACGCTAAAAGAGACAAACCAAAATTTAGATATGATCGTGGGCATGATTAAAGATTACATGAGAAATAGCGGCGTTAAGCTATTATGGAATACCGCAAACATGTTTACGAATCCCCGTTTCGTCCATGGTGCCGCGACTTCTTGCAATGCAGATGTGTTTGCGTATGCTGCAGCACAAGTGAAAAAAGGGTTAGAAACAGCAAAAGAGCTTGGCGCCGAGAACTATGTATTTTGGGGCGGCCGTGAAGGATATGAAACATTATTAAATACCGATTTAAAATTTGAGCTTGATAATTTGGCTAGATTTATGCATATGGCAGTGGATTATGCGAAGGAAATCGGGTACACAGGGCAGTTTTTGATTGAGCCAAAACCAAAAGAGCCGACCACCCATCAATACGATACAGATGCAGCAACAACCATTGCCTTTTTGAAGCAATATGGCTTAGATAATCATTTTAAATTAAATCTTGAAGCCAATCATGCCACATTAGCCGGGCATACATTCGAACATGAATTACGCATGGCAAGAGTACATGGTCTGCTTGGCTCTGTTGACGCAAACCAGGGTCATCCTCTTTTAGGCTGGGACACGGATGAATTTCCGACGGATTTATATTCTACGACATTAGCAATGTACGAAATCCTGCAAAATGGCGGCCTAGGAAGCGGCGGATTAAACTTTGACGCGAAGGTCAGAAGATCTTCTTTTGAGCCTGATGATCTAATATATGCCCATATTGCAGGGATGGATGCATTTGCAAGAGGATTGAAAGTTGCCCACAAATTAATCGAAGATCGTGTGTTTGAAGATGTGATTCAACATCGTTACCGCAGCTTTACTGAAGGGATTGGTCTTGAAATTATAGAAGGAAGAGCTAATTTCCACACACTTGAGCAATATGCGCTAAATCATAAAGCAATTAAAAACGAATCTGGAAGACAGGAGAAATTAAAAGCGATATTGAACCAATACATTTTAGAAGTATAACAGGATAAGCTCCAGATCCTGCTATCAATACCAAGTCACTGAATTACCCGTCATGATTCCTTTCCTATTGCTTGTTGTTATGACGGGTAACTTCTATAATTAGGATTTATTTAGAGTGAATGGTTTTTTAAAAGGGCAAGGAGTGAAAAAATGAAGTATGTCATTGGAATAGATCTTGGAACGAGTGCTGTTAAAACCATTTTAGTTAACCAAAACGGCAAGGTTTGTGCAGAAACGTCCAAAAGGTATCCGCTCATCCAAGAGAAGGCGGGATATAGTGAGCAAAATCCTGAAGACTGGGTTCAGCAAACAATTGAAGCATTGGCTGAATTGGTTTCTATATCTAATGTTCAAGCCAAGGATATTGACGGGATAAGCTATTCGGGACAAATGCATGGATTAGTACTGCTTGACCAAGATCGTCAGGTGTTACGTAATGCAATTCTTTGGAATGATACCAGAACAACGCCTCAATGTATAAGGATGACCGAGAAATTTGGCGATCATCTGCTTGACATCACAAAAAACCGTGTTTTAGAAGGGTTTACATTACCTAAAATGTTATGGGTAAAGGAACATGAACCTGAACTTTTTAAAAAAACTGCTGTGTTTTTGCTTCCGAAAGACTATGTGCGATTCCGTATGACCGGTGCCATTCACACCGAATACTCCGATGCAGCAGGAACTTTACTTTTACATATTACTCGCAAGGAGTGGAGCAATGATATTTGCAATCAAATTGGTATTTCTGCAGATATTTGTCCTCCGCTTGTTGAATCTCATGATTGTGTAGGGTCGCTGCTTCCGCACGTTGCCGCCAAGACCGGGCTATTAGAAAAAACAAAAGTGTACGCTGGGGGAGCAGATAATGCTTGCGGCGCTATTGGAGCAGGTATCCTTTCTTCCGGAAAAACATTATGCAGTATTGGGACGTCAGGGGTCATACTTTCCTACGAAGAAGAAAAAGAAAGAGACTTTAAAGGGAAAGTCCACTTTTTTAATCATGGAAAAAAGGATTCTTTTTATACGATGGGCGTCACGCTCGCTGCAGGATACAGCTTGGACTGGTTTAAAAGAACGTTTGCACCAAACGAATCGTTTGAGCAATTATTGCAGGGGGTGGAAGCTATTCCGATAGGAGCCAATGGACTGCTATACACTCCTTATTTGGTTGGTGAAAGAACGCCGCATGCTGATTCTTCTATTCGGGGAAGCTTGATCGGAATGGATGGAGCCCATAATAGAAAGCATTTTTTGAGGGCAATAATGGAAGGTATCACATTCTCTTTACATGAATCAATTGAGCTATTCCGCGAAGCGGGAAAATCAGTTCATACTGTTGTTTCTATTGGTGGGGGAGCTAAAAATGATACGTGGCTGCAAATGCAAGCTGATATTTTCAATGCGAGGGTAATTAAGTTAGAAAATGAACAAGGGCCAGCTATGGGGGCTGCAATGCTGGCTGCCTTTGGAAGCGGTTGGTTTGAATCCCTTGAAGAATGTGCAGAGCAGTTCATTCGTGAGGCTGCTGCATTTTATCCAAAGGCACAAAATGTACAAAAATATAAAACACTATTTGATTTATATAAGAACATTTACACTCACACAAAGGATCTCAATACAGCTTTGAAGAGCTTTCGAAAAAACTAATGATGTTATTGTCTGGAGATCAACCGAAGAACAATTAATGATCAATCATCATTAAAGGCCTTTGATGACATGGCTGCCTTCTTTTGAAAAGATGGTGAGAATAAGGTATGGCAACCTTTAAACAGTATTGGAGTGTCCAGCAGACAAAACGAACGAGCGGAACCGTATTCTGTCAGCGAACACTTCAAGAAGTGGGAAAGCTTAGGAATGCCAATGGGTAAGATGTATGAAACCGCGCTAACGACGGTAGAGGGATCTCTTGATTTATGATGAAATAGGAAAGATGTTTACACACAAATAACCCCCTCACATTGACGTGAAGGGGTGTTTTTTATTGTTACTATACAGCGGAAATTTTACAAGTATAGTTGCATGATTTTAGCTTGATAAGCAGAATGGAAACTAGACACGCCATCATCTCTTTCTCATTCTTTGGAAACTGCATTCTGCTAGGTTTGCTGCTTTTTTTAACGAACAGTGTTTTTCTATTTCACACAGCCATTAAATCCTCTGTTTGTCACATAACCGCTCTTACTCCAAATTGACAGTTTATCTGATTTTGCTTCTTGCTCATCTAGTCTGAATTGGTCTATGTATTTTGTGTTAGGCTCATATACATATGCTACTCTGGCCAATCCCTCTTTCAATAATGTCTCTTGAACAGATTTGCCGTCAACATAAACGTATGCTAACAGTCTTCCATACTTATCTCTGCGATCGCCTTTATCAAATTCCAGCTGTAGCTTACCGCTGTTGACCAATTCTTTATTTCGTTTCGACGCATCCTCACCGTATGGTTGAACACAAGAATTTGGTTTCTTCGTCTCAGGTGTATCAACGAGCAAGTAGCGAACTGTGTCTTTCTTTCCGTTGTAAATAACCTTAATCGTATCTCCATCTATTGCTCTATCTAATGTAACATTAACCAATTTCTTCTGCTTTTTTGAATGAGGCGTGCCGGCCTTTTGTTCTGTCTGATTATATTCATTAGATTGAGTATCTTGAGAGACTTGCTCCGTCCCATTAGAATCTGAATGGTTTTTGGCTGCGTGATGTGATCCGCAAGCTGCCAAAGTAATACTTAAAACGATTGCGATCATACTGATCAAAATCTTCTTCATATTGATTCCCTCTTTATCATTTTCTCTTTTCGCGATTAAACATCATCATTATAACGATATGGACATTTTTTGTGAATGGAAAACTTCAAGGGAACTTATAACACTCAAATTGCCAATAGTTAACTTCACAACGAGATGATCAAAACATCACCATCACATAGCGGAAATAAATAATCCTGAAAATAATATTGACTGAAAATGCTTTTGGAATTATGATAATATGAGAAATGACAATGATGTGACAAAAACATTACTACAACATAACAATTAATAGCTTAGGTTTATTCTATTGACTAAAAATGTAAACGGTTACAAATCCAGAGGCGAAAATCTAAGATAGAGATGACTTTAGTTTTGACTCAATATCCACACTGAAAGAGCTTATTAAGTATTCTTAATAAAGGCAGGGGAAATGGATATGAATGAACATCGAAATCGAAGGTTGAAATTAATAATGATTTCAGCAACTTTTGGAGGGCTTCTCTTTGGATATGACACCGGAGTTATAAATGGAGCTTTACCTTTTATGGCAAGGCCAGATCAGCTTGATTTAACACCGGTTACAGAAGGGCTTGTTACGAGTATTCTTTTATTAGGTGCCGCGTTTGGAGCGTTGTTATGCGGAAGATTGGCTGATCGATATGGCCGCCGTAAAATGATCCTTAATCTTTCCTTTTTATTTTTCCTGGCATCACTGGGAACAGCGTTAGCACCTAACGTTTTCATCATGGCGGTCTTTCGTTTTTTACTGGGGCTGGCTGTTGGAGGAGCCTCGGCGATGGTGCCGGCCTTTTTAGCAGAAATGGCACCGCATGAAAAGAGAGGGCGTATGGTAACCCAAAATGAACTAATGATTGTTGGCGGGCAATTTTTAGCATATGTTTTTAATGCGATCCTCGGTGTAACAATGGCAAATACGGGACATGTTTGGAGATACATGCTTGTCATTTGTGCTGTACCGGCTATCATGTTATTTGCCAGTATGCTTAAGGTACCAGAAAGCCCCCGATGGCTAATCTCCAAAGGCAAAAACAGTGAGGCGCTGCGAGTTCTTAAACAAATTCGAGAAGATAAACGTGCAGAAGCTGAATGTAGAGAAATTCAAGAAGCGGTAGAAAAAGATACAGCACTAGAAAAGGCATCACTCAAGGACTTTTCTACACCATGGCTGCGCCGTCTTTTATGGATTGGAATCGGTGTTGCCATAGTGAATCAAATTACAGGTGTGAACTCGATTATGTATTATGGCACACAAATCCTTAAAGAATCTGGTTTTGGTACAAAAGCGGCTTTAATCGCTAATATTGGAAATGGGCTGATATCAGTTATTGCAGTTATATTTGGGATTTGGCTGGTCGGAAAAGTGAGACGGCGTCCAATATTATTGATTGGTTTGGCGGGGACGACTACAGCGCTCCTATTGATTGCGATTTTCTCAATTGTGCTTGATGGATCTATGGCACTTCCTTATGTAGTGCTTTCTTTGACCGTTTTATTTCTTGCCTTTATGCAAGGGTGTGTAGGACCTGTGACTTGGCTTGTCATAGCGGAAATATTCCCTCAAAGGTTAAGAGGACTTGGTTCTGGGATAAGTGTTTTTTTCCTTTGGATATTAAACTTTGTGATCGGTTTTGCTTTCCCGATCTTGCTTAGCTCTGTAGGTTTGTCTTTTACATTCTTTATATTTGTGGCTTTAGGTGTATTGGCAATCGGTTTTGTATACAAATTCATGCCGGAAACAAAGGGGCGTACACTTGAAGAATTAGAAGCGCATTTTCGTTCTCGACACGATCATAATACTCCTGAACAATCAATTATTGAGGTATAAATATGTTGAAAATCTCTCTTCTTATAGGAGGGATTTTTTTAGTTTCAGAAAAAACAAAATCCCTCTGGTAGAGGGATTTTGATTCAGCATTTTAAGATGTTCTACACGTATAATACTGGAGTTGATACTTTAAAAATCTCGCCATCTCTTATATAAAAACGAGGGATGCGGCGGCTTAATGTAGACACGACTTCATAGTTAATCGTATTGAGCATTTCAGCCACTTCATCAACGGAAATCTCGGCTCCTTTTTGCTTACCGTAAATCACGACTTCTTCTCCTTGTTTACCTTCACCGTTTTCTCCTAAACTGACCATGATCATATCCATTGTTACTCTTCCCGCCACTGGCACTCGTTTTCCGCGATGAAGAACAAACCCGCGATTGGAAAGGGCACGAGAATAGCCGTCAGCATAGCCAATCGGGAGTGTAGCAATTACTTCATTAGGTTCTGCGACGTATGTAGCACCATAGCTAACGGTTCGGGGTTCTGTACGCATGGTTTTCACATAAGCGATGCGCGCCTTTAAACTTAACGCAGGTTCAAGCTTAACGAGATTTAGTTGTTTAATATAGGCTGAAGGATATAAACCATATAAGCCGATACCTAAACGGATCATATCAGCGCTAAATTCCGGAAATGCGATAGCTGCAGCCGTGTTGCACATATGCACGGTGGGCAGCTCAATCCCCTGTTTTTTTAAAAAGCTGAGAAAACTGATGAATTTTTCGTGCTGCAGCTTTGTGAGTGTTGTGTCCGGTTCATCAGCTGTCGAAAAATGTGTGAAAATCCCTGTCCATCTGAGGAATTTACTTGCCTTTAAGGCTTTCACTACTTCTAAAAGTTCTTCCTTTGTGCGTACACCTAATCGTCCCATGCCGGTATCCACGTTAATATGAATGGCCAGCCGGTTAGCACTCGCTTCTTTTTCCAATATCTCGTTTGCTTCTTTCATCCAATCAACCTGAAATGCTGATAATGTTATATTCCAAGCTGCTGACTTCTTTACACAACTAAGGGATGTAAAACCAAGCACAAGGATAGGCGCTGTAATCCCAGCTTTTCGTAAAACGATTCCTTCCTCCACACTGGCAACAGCGAGCTCACTCGCCCCGTGTTCCAGTGCATGGCGTGCCACTTCTATAGACCCGTGACCATAACCGTTCGCTTTTACGACAGCCATAATTTTGCTCTTATGTGGAATATGACGGCGGATCGCTCGCAAATTCTTTTTAACGGCATCAAGATTGACTTCGATCCAAACTTCTCGGCAAAGCTTTATCATCAACGCTTCCTTCCTTCTTATGGATTGTAAATACCACCTATTGCCGCAAGAATAAATGTTAATTGTTGGATGATTCGATCTTATTTTATTCAACTTTATTTGAAATCATTCAACAGCAAATCCATGTGATACGAGAAGGTGCTTATCAATGTTCGAATAGCAAGTACGGGATACATGAGGCTTGTAAGTGGGGTGTTAATGGATACGGCGACCGAGGATTACAAAAATGATTATTTGTTTTGGGACATTTTTTTCTAAGGGTAGATGATAACGAGAAATCTAATCAGGAAAATACTTACCGTTGTTATGAACATTGGAAGAACCTTTTAAATGAGAAGGGCTGAGAAAATTCTGTAAAAGATAATCGGTTGAAAAGGCAGTCGATTCCTTGTTCCATAAACCTAACATTAGAGTATATAATTAAACTCGTATTCACAAAAATCGTTTAAGTAAGGGGTATACATGAATAGGGGAGTTAGTTTTCAAATACCGAATGAATATGGAAATTTTCTATGGAGAATACTGCAGCCGGTAGAAATAGCTAATTATAGGTGGCAAACGAGTGGGGAATCTTATTTTGTTGTAGAAGGAGAGCTCGATGATGAGGAGCTTTTTCATGACTACGCAATTGTTGAAGGGGCAGTTTTTGAGCAACAATTAAAAACGAATCAGTACTATACCATTTTCGTTGAACTGAAAGCATTTCCATATGGAAAAATGGTTAATCAAGTCAATACATATGAAGAGTTTGCTGACAGTGATTGCGAACTTGTCCTTTTGATAGCAGATAATAGTTACGTTTCGATTTACTGTAAAAACAAAAAAATCATTGAAAAACTGTACTTCAATGCTTTACAGAATGATTTTGAAGACGTTCAATTTATAACTGATGAAAATGATACAAGAACAAGCCTTACTGTATGATACTCAATAAAAATTAAAGGAGCTAGTACATGACAATGCAAATTAAAATCAAGTATCTAGATGAAACACAAACAAGAATCAGCAAAATTGAGCAGGGAGACTGGATTGATCTTCGGGCAGCTGAAGATGTAACAATCAAAAAAGATGAATTTAAGCTTGTCCCATTAGGTGTTGCAATGGAGCTGCCTGAAGGTTACGAAGCACATGTCGTCCCTCGTTCAAGTACATATAAGAACTTTGGCGTTATTCAAACAAATTCAATGGGTGTTATCGATGAGTCATATAAGGGAGACAACGATTTCTGGTTCTTTCCTGCTTATGCATTGCGTGATACTGAAATTAAGAAGAGTGATCGTATCTGCCAGTTTAGAATCATGAAGAAAATGCCGGCGGTTGAATTGGTTGAAGTCGAGCATTTGGGAAACGAGGATAGAGGAGGACTCGGTTCAACAGGTACTAAGTAAACAAAATAAATCCTTGGCTGTCTTCATGCTGTGTGATTGATCAATGGAGGTTTCAGCCAAGGTACAAAGAAATACTTTTATCTAAATTTTTATAAGTAGGGGAAGGCAACTACAAACTAGTAATGCCACTAATAATAAGCCAAGTTAAATGACATGTGTTCATTAATAATTGAATTTACAGCAGCCATGAGAACAAGTTCAAAATATAAGATGAAATGAGACATAAGACTTCACAAAAAAATCTGAGTATCGTCGATAAATATCATAAAAAAGCCCCCGGTATGTCGCCGGGGAATAAATAGACGTTTAAGAGATTTAGTGATGTTTTTTATATGATTCGACAAAATCATAATAATGATCATCGTCATCATAATACTTTTTTTCGTAATGATAATCGTGATCATCGTAATACTTTTTATCATGGTCATAATACTTTTTATCATAATCATAATGTTTTTTATCATAATCATAATGTTTTTTATCATGATCATAATACTTGTCGCAATCATAATGCTTCTTATCATTGTCGTAATACTTTTTGTAATATGTTTTTTTCCAAGTGTAATACTCTTCTTTATATTTTTTATAATAACCCAATTAAATTCCTCCTTTATGTTATTCGAATTTAATTTATGAAGTTTAAATGATATGGTATGGTCAAATGAAATAAGAATAGTAAAAAGAGGCTGTTTAAAACACTTTCTGAAAAACAAAACGGATAGCTGTTTAAGAGCGAGAGAGCACTCAATCACTGTAAAATAATAGTAAAGTGTATAGAGAAGATTAGTATACGTAAAAAGGGACTTTCTCATTGAAGAATATTTGAACGTTATGGTTAAGATTCAAGAGCTCTATGATGTGATTTTTAACACTGCTTTTGAAGGGTTTAGAGTTAGACATCAAAAACAAACATCAAAACCGGTTAGAAACAGATCATATAAGGAATGAACCGCTGCCAAATATCATAAAAAAAATGAATGAAATTAGAGAGAATTTATTTTAAAGAAAGCCCAATTGCACATGGACAAATGACAATTGATATTGAGGTAAAATACAATGCATTAAATCAGAAAAAGCTATTGGAGGATTTAATGTGTTTAGACAATTTCCAATTTGGTATACACAAACACCTGACTATTTGAATTTTTATGTGCCGCAATATCAAACCATTTCTTATAATCCTCAACAATGTTATCAACGGTGTATGTACCAAACTGGCGGTAACTATGAGCTATGTGACAGACTATGTTATGGAGAAATACAGGTGTAAAAGAGGGGGTTATTAACTCCTCTTTAAACACACAGTGAGTGGAATAAGATCCTCACTTTATCTGCGAGTGCTTAGTATTTGCGATAATATTGCATTCGTAATAAATTATGCTTAGCAACTGAAAATGAAAGAAGGATATGAATAGTCATGACGCAATTCGATAAACAATACAATTCAATTATAAAGGATATTATAAATAATGGAATCTCAGACGAAGAGTTTGATGTAAGAACCAAGTGGGACTCAGATGGAACACCGGCACATACTCTAAGTGTAATGAGTAAGCAAATGAGATTCGACAACTCAGAGGTTCCGATTTTAACGACAAAAAAGGTTGCCTGGAAAACAGCCATTAAAGAGTTGCTCTGGATTTGGCAGCTGAAATCTAATGATGTTAATGATTTAAACAAGATGGGCGTACATATTTGGGATCAGTGGAAACAAGAAGACGGCACCATCGGACATGCATATGGATTTCAGCTGGGGAAGAAAAACAGAAGTCTAAATGGAGAAAAAGTGGATCAGGTAGACTATCTTCTTCATCAATTGAAGAACAACCCGTCTTCACGCAGACATATTACAATGCTGTGGAATCCTGATGATTTAGACGCAATGTCCTTAACGCCATGTGTATACGAAACTCAATGGTATGTGAAGCAAGGTAAGCTCCACCTCGAGGTAAGAGCACGGAGCAATGATATGGCGTTGGGGAATCCATTCAATGTATTCCAGTACAATGTGTTGCAGCGCATGATTGCTCAAGTGACTGGTTATGAGCTTGGTGAATATATCTTTAACATTGGGGATTGCCATGTGTACACACGTCATATAGACAATTTGAAAATTCAAATGGAAAGAGAACAGTTTGAAGCACCTGAACTATGGATCAATCCTGAAGTGAAAGATTTTTATAACTTTACCATTGATGATTTCAAGTTAATCAACTATAAACATGGGGACAAGCTTTTATTTGAGGTAGCGGTTTAATGCTGCCTTTTTATTGTGCAGTGAATGGATAGCAGGTATCCCAATTTCATTAAGCAATCTGGAAGATGAATAAAAATTAAAGGACAAACACGTATAATACATAAAAAAGATTAACTCTACAGTTAATCTTTTTTATTCAGAAGAAAATATCCTAACTTTGAAACTAAATACAAAGTAAAAGCAATCATTACAGTTCTAGATATTACAATTCCATGAATAGCTAGATCATATCCAGCAGGTACCAACGCATTTGTATTACACATAAAATATATAGATATTAGAAGTGCTACAATAACTAAAATCATTCCAAAAAGACTTGTTTTTTCATATTTCATACCAGTTTCCACCCTTATTAAAGTTAAGTTTAAACAAAAGAGCTGAAGAAACGAACTATGACCAGTATGCTCCAAAGAAAACCGCCAGACAATGCTGGCGGCTTTTTGCTGCTTCGTTTATTTATGAACAGAGATCGTAACGTTATTTCCTGCAACTGAAACCTTTGCGAAATCCTGTGTATCTACCACAGGAGTGACGGCTTTATTGTCGATTGTGATGTTGTTAAAAGATGTCGAAAAGGTTGCTTTGATCGCATCACGCTGGCTTTCATACGAAACAGCCGCGGTAGCAAGTGTTTTCCATTTTGAAATCGTGCCGATGTTGGTTCCTTGAATTTCTGTGATAATCCGTCCGGTGTAGCCGTCATTGTTCGTTCCCCAAAGGGTCATGCGCGTATTGCCGCTTAAATTTTTATAGATTGTCATTTGGACTGTGCTTCCAGGGCGGAAGCCTTTATTGTATGTGAATTTGTCTTTTCCTTCGATGTACGTTTCTTCATTTTTGGACCCAACCTTCATGAGGGGCTTCCAGACGTTGTATTGTTTGCTGTACTGAAGCCCGATATCGGCTTCAGTTCCGCTTGTTGCTCTAAAGCCAGAATAAATATAGGGAGTAGAGACCGAGTCGTTGTTTTTTACAGTTTCAGGAATCGTGATTTTAGCTGTAAAAATGGCGCCCGTACTGTTCAGGTAGACACGGCCGCCGATTCCGTTAGGCAGCTGGGATGCTGCTTTTGCGACTTTAGCGTCTGCCGCGGGTAAACCTGGTATACCTGATGAAAGGGTTCCGAAAAGAACTGCTGTTCCTACTGCACCTGCAATCAATACTTTTTTCACCAAAATTCCCCCTTTTGATAGTGATTTCGTCATTTATTATACCTTATTTTGGAACTGGATTGATGTATATAAATAAACAAAATATTTCATTTTGAGTGATGTAAGGGACGAAACGCTTCTCCAATCTGAAAGCTGTATACCTTTAACAAAGGAAATAATAAGATCACAATCGTTTTAACCGATTTGAAATTTTCCTCAAAATAAAAGTACAAATGCTTAAAGAAACGATTATTAATAGAATGCCCGCTATCGTTTCCCAGCCTGTAAAAAAGAGGTGACGTTTCATCAATGTCTGTCCTTGTAAAATGATAAAAGCACAGATACCGACTAAGAAAAGAAAACAAATACTTAGGATTGCTAACGCTTTACGTGAGTATGTTTTCATTTCATCTTTAAAATACAGCAATACGAAAACAAAGCAGATAACATTGGCTATTGTGCTTATCACCTCAAAGCTTTTCATGACAACTGATATAAATAGACAAAGTAAAATGAGATAAAATACGATGTTTCTATACAAAAAACCTCTCCTTTTATGTATGATCCTCAAAGAGTTTATAAAAGTTTCTTTGTAACTGCAATAAACTGAATGCGCTCACTTATGAACTAACTAAACTATGTACTAAATATTCATCATTCTTTTTTAGACTCAGTCACCAAGGTTTTCATAGAAAGGGAAGATTCAGAAATATACATATAGTGCATAAACAAAAAAGACCCGGCAATAGCCGGGGGAAAGTAAAAACGAGGAGATGTTAATGGCGTTTAGTAGTGTTTTTTATGCTTTTTATACTCTACAACATAATCATAGTCTTTTTTATCGTGATCATAATATTTTTTATCATAGTCATTATATTTTTTGTCGTAATCACAGTCATCATATTTTTTATCATGGTGGTCATAGTATTTTTTATCATATTCGTAATACTTCTTATAATACGTTTTTTTGACCGTATAATACTCTTCTTTGTATTTTTTGTAATAACCCATATATACTCCTCCTTTATTTTTACTACGCTTTATTATACGGCGAGTAGATTTTGCGGCTTGGACAGTTAAAATCATAGAAGGAAAAAAGGGCTGTCCAAATGATTAAAAAAAGACAGATGACACAAAAACAAATCAAAATAAAGAGCCGATTTTTCATCGGCCCAAACGATTTATCCTACATTTGTTTGTCTTCTTTGTTTTCTGAGTCATTTTTTCTGATATCCTGAGTCAGTCCGCTTGTTGCTTGTTTAAATTCTGATAAGGCTTTTCCTGCTGCACGGCCAAGCGCCGGCAGTTTATCAGGCCCAAATACTAAAAAACCCACAAACAAAATAACGAGTATTTTTGTGAAGCTTAATTCCATATCCTTTTCCCCCTGATTGAAGTACAACCTTTTAAACAAATTATAAGAGATAGCAGTACAAATGGGAATGCATTTATTTTGAACATTTTAAAACCAGCACAAAGGCAGATTCATAAAACGGCTGCTGCTGAATATAATGTCCAATGCCACCTGCCTAAGAAGCAGGGAGGCAGGCTGGATCAATTATGTAGCTCTGCCGAAAATGATACAAACGTATCTGCGGCTATCATTGAAATAGAGGAGTGGTGTAGCTGATGAGATTCACTAAGGTAGTTGGATTTTTGTCTGTTTTAGGGTTGGCTGCGGTTTTTCCATTAACGGCACAAGCAGAAAAAGCCGGAACTGCGGGGGCTGGAGAGTGGGATAAGTTGGGGACTTACACATATACTTACTCAAGTCCGACGGTATACTCGACCGGAGGAGATTTTAGAGTGTGCCTTTCAGGAAGCACTCCTTTTTCTGTTTCACTGCACCTATATGAGGATGATCCCGGTGACAATCCTGATGATTATGTAGGGGCAAACTATTTTTCACCCGGAGAATGCCACACCTTTGGCAGTATTGGAAAATTTGTAGATGGGAGCAATAACAAGGCCGAGTTCTTTGTTACCGATTACTCTGGTAAATCTAAAACTGTTACGTTTTATGATTGATGGACTCAAATTGTGAAGTATACCCCTTGAAAAAAACAAAAAAGAGAGATACTCTCTCTTTTTTATTCTTCGATAGCCTTACGAAGCCGTTCATTTACAATGCCAGTCCAGCCGCCATCCATCTTGCCGCGAACGACGGAGCTTTTCTCGTTTGCTTTGCCGATCACTTCATTCGGCTCTTTCCAGCCGCTGTGAATAAGGGTAAACCCTGTCTTTTCCCCCAAGTCTTCTAATTGAAAGGTAACGACCCATCCTTCTGTATCCCATTCAAAAGAAAGTTCAGTTGGAGCTTGAACAGCCAAAACTTTACAAGGGGACGGCCCAAACGGTGATTGTAAGTGAAATTCTTGTCCTTCTTTGAGCTGAAAGTCATTGGGCATAAACCACTTGGCAATGCCTTCTGAAGTAGAGACTGTCTCCCAGACTTTCTGAATGGGAGCCTCTAGGGTAATGATTTTTGTAATATCTGGTAATGTATTTTCGTTGTTTTGAGCCATTTCGTTTACCTCTTGACATATGATGTTTTTTTCAATTCAATCATATAATAACTAATAAGATCATGTCCATAGCGTGCATTATTTATGCTAGAGCTGCTGTTCAACAGCGTGTCAGTCGCCAGTCTGATCTGTGAATGGGAGAATTCTGCATGTTCGAGAAAGAGAGAGACGTGTATGTTGTCATTTCGTTCATGCTTGTTTGCTCAGCCGCAACTGTTATGTTTGAACTGGAATTCCTGTTCAGCCAATTTATTTTGCGATTTTTGTTTTAATAGTAAATGAGCCATTTTCTAAAACAGGAGGTTTTTTATGCTTGGAAAAATCAAAGCAGCCATTGATAACAGTCCAGGGAAGCCGGCCAGAATTTTAGTTAGTGAAAAAGCGTTTCAGCAATTAGAGGAAGAAATGCGCTATGTTTACGTTTCCAAACCGAAAACGATAATGGGGATTCCTGTGGAAGTTTCAGATCAGGCAGAAAGCTTCAAGCTGGAATTTTAGTTTTCCCAGACTGCTAAAAGGCTCATTTTGTGTTAATTATGCAAAATGGTCAGGTTGATTTCTTTAAAAGCATGATGAAATGTTCATCATGCTTTTTTTATTGAGAAAAAAGACGAACATAAAAAATAGGTATACGGGAAAAATAATCCTATTAGAGAGAGGGGAAATGACAGATGGATAACATGATATCAACACTTACTGATTGGAATGTGTGGTTTCAAGCGTTAGTAGTATTTCTCGTTCCATATGTAATCTATAAAGTGTTTACTTGGATTCATGTATAAGAAGGTGCAATGATGAGGTGGCGGAACAATCAGTACAAAACACAGAAGCAGCATAAATCAGATTATTCGACAGCTGAAAAGCAGGATCAGGATGTGTTAACCGGTAACATCGGATACGACTTAGAACATGTAAAAAGAAAAATAGGACATAACGGGGACGTTCATTTCCGTGAGCTTGAAATCACTCAATTACATGTGAAAGCGGCATTGATCTTTGTTGAAGGACTGTCTGATCAGAACTTGATTAATAAAGGACTATCAGTGTTAGTCATGAATCAACCTAATCAGGTAAGCGATGAAATTTCTCAATCCGGCAAAGGTATTTTAATTTCGAAACAGATAAAAAATCAAATCGTATCAATCGGTGATGTCATAGAATCAGAGAAAATCAGTGATATCGTGTTGAATGTTTTCATGGGTTCGACAGCGCTTCTCATTGATGGAATACCGCAGGCCTTTCTTCTGGGAACTGTAAAAAAACAAAATCGAAGTATCGAGGAGCCGCTTTCAGAAGCGCTTGTCAGAGGGCCGCGCACAGGCTTTACAGAAGAGTTGAGTACGAATACAGCTCTTTTGAGACAGCAAGGAAAAAATGATCAATTAACATTGCAGAGATTTGAAGTAGGAACACGATTAAAAAAGGATTTAATTATCGCTTATATGAATGACATTGCAGATCCAAAAGTAGTCGAGGAAGTAAGAAAAAGAGTGAGAGGGATTGAGATCGATCATTTGCCGGAGTCAGGCTACGTTGAACAGTTAATTGAGGATAATTATTTGAGCCCGTTCCCGCAAGTACAGAGTACAGAACGTCCTGATCGCGTCATAAGCGGATTAATGGAAGGAAGAGTAGCCATTCTGCTTGACGGCACTCCGTTTGCTTTGATTGTTCCAGTCACTTTCAGCATGATGCTTCAATCGCCTGAAGATTATTATGAACGGTGGTTCCCGAGCTCGCTCATCAGATTGCTGAGGTTCATCGCAGCAATGATAACGTTATTCGCACCCGCTTTATATATATCATTTATTTCTTTTCATCCGGGGTTAATTCCGACCAAGCTGGCGATTTCAATTTCCGGGACGCGCCAAGGTGTTCCGTTCCCATCCCTTATTGAAGCCTTATTTATGGAAGTCGCGATCGAAATTTTAAGAGAGGCGGGGCTTCGTCTGCCAAAACCGATTGGACCCGCAATTGGCATAGTTGGCGGATTAATCATCGGGGAAGCAGCTGTGCAGGCGGGGATTGTCAGTCCAATCATGGTCATTGTTGTTGCGCTCACAGCAATTTCTTCATTTGCCATCCCGCATTATAGCACAGGTATAGCACTTCGGATGCTTCGGTTTGGCGCGATGTTTTGTGCGGCGGTGTTTGGATTGTTTGGAGTCATTATGTATTATCTGCTGCTAAGCAGCCATGTCGTAAAACTAAAGAGCTTTGGTGTGCCATACGCAAGTCCGGCAGTGCCCTATCAATTAAAAGATTGGAAAGACTTTGTTATCAGAATGCCTCTTTTAGTTATGAAGCGCCGGCCTAAAATGATGAATACAGATAATACAAAACGGGTGAAGTGATGAACTCGACAGGATGGTGATAAAGTCTCATGTTCAGCCCAACCAGTAAAATCACAACCGCTCAGGCAACGATTATCATCATTAATTATATGCTTGCTGCCGGAGTTCTTACGCTCCCTCGGACAGTAACAGAACAAACACAATCTCCTGATGGATGGATTTCAGTTTTATTAGGCGGGGTCCTAGCGGTAATAGCCGGGATGATTATAGTTAAATTAAGCCAGCAGTATCCTAAGGAGACCTTTTATGAATACTCCCGACATATTGTAGGAAAATGGCTCGGTCATCTGATAAGTATTGTTTTTATTACTTATTTTCTGGCACTCGGTGCATTTGAAGTCAGAGTCATGTCCGAAATCGTGGATTTTTTTCTCCTCGAAGGGACACCGTCTTGGGCCATCATTATGACAGTTCTTTGGATTGGGCTTTATTCAATTACACAAGGCCTAGATCCGATTGCACGGCTTTTTGAAATGATTTTTCCGATTACGGTCATCATCTTTTTAACGATAGCCCTCATGAGTTTAGGCATATTTGAGATCAACAATTTGCGTCCTGTATTAGGTGATGGAATCATGCCGGTTCTCAGAGGAGTAAAGACAACGAACCTTTCATTTACATGTTCAGAAATTATGCTCATTTTAGTAGCATTTATGAAAAAGCCGAAAAATGCGGTGAAAGCGGTTGTGATCGGGACAGGCGTTGTGACCAGTTTTTATATGATTACGCTAATTATGGTAATCGGTGCACTATCAGTTGAGGGAGTTGTGACGAGAACATGGCCGGGGCTTGACCTGATGAGAAGTTTTGAAATACCTGGTTTAATATTTGAACGGTTTGAATCATTCCTGCTTGTGATTTGGATTATGCAGCTTTTTGCTACGTTTATTATCACTTTTTATGCAGCTTCCCTGGGAGTCTCACAAGTTTTTAAAAAGAAACCCCTTTCATGTATGTTTGTGCTGCTTCCTGTTATTTATATCCTCTCTTGCATGCCGAAAAATGAAAATGACGTCTTTATATTGGGCGATACGGTCAGTCATATCGCTTTGTATATATTTGGCGCTTTGCCGATTTTGCTGTTAGTCATTTCGAAATGGAGGAAAAGAGGTGAAAAGTAAACTAAAACGTCAATTGCCTGCTATGGTCATGGTATGTCTGCTGATGATTTGCGTAACAGGATGCTGGAGCAGTCGGGAAATAGAAGATCTGGGTCTCACATTCGCTATCGCAATTGATAAAGGAAAAGAAACGAACACTGAAAAAGAGTTAAAAGAAGAGGGCGGGAGCTATCCGAAAAAAGACAACATTACGCTGACCTATCAATTTGTTAATGAAAAAGCGGCAGGCGCGGGCACAAGCGGGGGAGGCGGTAGCGGACAAGGAGCGCAAAAAGCGTATATTAATATAAGTGAAACAGGGGATTCATTACAGCAGATCGGAAGTGAGGTTGCATTAAGACGGGACCGAGAAGTGTTTAGCCCGCATTTAAAAGTTGTTGTCATGAGTGAAGATGTGCTGCACACATTTCCTATCGACGAAATGCTGGATCAATTTTTTCGTGATAATGAAATCAGGCTGAGCTGTCTTGTTTTATCTGCTAAAGGGGAAGCAAGAGACGCTCTCCAGCTGAAAGAGAACGGAGAAATTCCGGCATTTCGGCTGATTGGATTAGGTGAAAATGAACATAAAGTTTCCAGAATTCTTCCCCCTATGACACTCGCGAAACTAATTGGAAAACTGCATTCTGGCAGCAGCTTTTTACTGCAAAATGTGGTTGCGGCGAATGGAGCGGTCAAGTATTCCGGAGCAGCTGTAATCAACGGAAAATCGAAAAAAATGATAGGCACTTTAAATGAATATGAAACTGAGGGAATTACATGGATTAGAGGAGAAGGGAAAGGCGGAGTTGTCAAAAGCCATGATAAAAAGAGCCAACAAACGATAGCGTACGATATCAATAAAATCAAAAGCAAAATTCAGCCAATCGTAAAAGGGAAAAATATTTCATTCCATGTCGATATTGAATCAGAAGGCGATTTGGTTGAAAACTGGAACACAAAAGAGGCGTTGGACACCCAGTTTATAGATCGTCTCGAAACGACTATTGAAAACGAAGTAAAGAAAATAGTTGGTCAGGTATTAAAAAAAATTCAGCGTGATTATAAAGCAGATGTTGCGGGTTTTGATGAATCTTTAAGACTTACATATCCCCACTTATGGAAAAGGGTGAAAAATAACTGGGATGACACCTTCAGTAAAGCCGACATCACATACAGTGTGAACGTCACAATTACTCATTACGGCACGGTTAAAACTCAGTAATGAATCCCAAGGAAGAGAAGGAAACCTCTCTTCTCTTTTTTATACTTTTTTTGGAGAGATATACACTTTTCAAATCGACCAATATGCTAATATAGGAATTGCTTGAAATAGAAGGGAGAAGGGGCTGTGAGGCAGAAACCGATTTATGTAGAAATCGAAATGAAATCTGATCTGGATACACTCTGGGAATATACACAAAACCCATCACTGCATAAGGAATGGGATCTCCGGTTTTCAAATATTACGTATTTGAATAGACAACCATGCGAAAAACAGAAGTTTCTTTACGAAACAAGGGTAGGCTTTGGATTAAAGGTGTCAGGTACAGGAGAAACCGTCGGTGTTTTCAACAAATGTTCATCTGAAAGGTCTTCTTCACTGGCTTTTGGCTCTAATCATCCGTTATCTCTGATTCGGCATGGAAGCGGCTACTGGAAGTATATACAGAGAGAAAATGGGAAAATGACGTTTTTAACACAGTACCAATACAAAACAGCCTACGGACTGCCGGGAAGATGGATCGATCGTTTATTATTTCGACCGCTGCTTGGCTGGGCGACTGCCTGGAGCTTTGATGCATTAAGGCTTTGGGTAGAGCAAAATAAACATCCGAAGCGCTTTATTCGATCCGCTATCATCTATGTGTTCATGTGTCTGTTTTTCAGCCTGTTTTGGTTCTATCAAGGCTTTGCAGGTGTTGAGACAAGCATATTGGCAGGAACAGCGGAGATAGGCTTAGCTATTTTGTGGCTGATTCCTTTAAAAAGAAAATGGATCATTCATGGTGTCCAGGCTTGTATTTTTGCTGGGTTTGCTTGTCTAGGTTCCGAAATATTCATGTGGGTTCTATTGAGTGTGTTTTCCGCTGCAAGCGGCGCTCTTAGCCTGCAGCTCCCCAGTGCCAGGCGCACAAAACGAAAGAGAAAGAAGTGACATTGTGAGTTCGATTTATGAAAAATCAATTATTAACTATCATTTGCTGCATCCCAAGCTGCAGAAACGGTACCAATTAGACGGGTCTCATACATTCAGCGGGACGGGAACGATGTCAGAAATAAGCGGAGGCTCTTTTCTGGTTAGAATGCTGTTAAAGCTGGGTGTTTTTTTCAGATGCTTCTTTTCAGAAAGAGGCAAAGACATTCCATTTACAATACAAAATAGAACTTGTCTTTTGAAATCACAACATACAGGGATAGAATGGAATCGTACATTTTTCTTTAAAGGCAAAAAACGTTTCTTTGACGCGATAATGATATATGACGAGAAAGAAAATAGAATACTTGATTTCTTCGGCAAACCTCATCTGCTGTTGTCTGTTTTGACGTTCGAGGCATCTCTTGACGGCTCTCTTACAATCACATCGGGAAAGCAATGGCTATTGATATTTGGAAAAAGAATCCCGTTGCCGAAATGGCTGACCGGTACATCCGTAGTTTGCGAAACGTTTGATGAAAAAAAGAATTGTTTCACCATTGAAGTGCATGTGCAAAATACAATTCTTGGCACTCTTTTCTTTTATAAAGGAACGTTTCAGGAGGAAGAGAGAGAATCATGAAACGAAATGGCATAGTCAGTGCGCTTTGTTTTATAGGATTTCTTGCAGCGGAAGCACCGGATATTTCAGTGGCAGAGGCACTCGTTTTGTTATCAATTCTTTTTTTTGTGCTGGAAATTTTCCCTTTTGTTTTTCGTCAATCGCCGGTTCGTGCTGCTCAGTTTATGGAATATGGGCTAATCCAGTGCTATCCGGTAGCCGCATTCTTTGCGGTGCTGGCTCTAGTGACGGAGGTTGGAGGTTTCGCGCTAATCTGGTGGATGTACACAGTTTTTATTGCATTGTATGCGATCCTCCGCCTTTGGGAAACAAAGATACATAGAATCGAAGAGACATCAGTTTTGTTCGGTCTTATTTATTTGGCGGGAGGAGGATTTTGGTTTTTTGCTTATGCTGCCCATTTGCAGATCATGCAATTTGGCCCTCTCATCATTTTGCTTACTGCTGTCCACTTTCACTATTCTGCTTTTCTGATCCCGATCTTCAACGGATTACTCGGCAGAACCATTAGAAAACATCGGATGTTGTATAGTTGGATAACATGGGTGATTTTGCTTTCGCCCCTTCTTATCGCACTGGGCATCACATATTCAAAAACACTTGATGTCATTGCGGTTAGCATTTATATGGCGGCGATTTATCTTCATGCATTTTTGGTGTTCACGGCAGCTTTTCGCACCAAGACGGCGACATTTCTTATTCGGGTTTCTTCCGCTGTTTTAATGATAACGATTGCTTTCTCGATGATTTATTCATTTGGTGTATTTCGGCAAGAAGTTACATTGACCATCAATCAGATGATTTGGATTCACGGTTTTGTCAACGCGTTTGGTGTTATCTTGCCCGCTCTCATAGGGTGGAGAATAGAGGATCCGAAGTCTTTTGATGCAGACAGTGTAAAGACATTCAGCCGTATCTACGGAAAAAGAAAGATTGGAGAAGAATTTTTAGCTAGAATTCAAGCTGAAAATAACGCTCGGTACAGCGGACTTGTGGATGATATGGGCAGCCTGCGTTCAAAAGATTTTTCACCAGAAAAACTGGCGCCGCTCATTCTTTCGTTTTATGAACAAACCATCGAATACAATATTAAAGCAAAAGTAACATGGAGCACGTGGTTTCGGCCGCTTGCAATTGTTTACGAATGGTTCAGCAGAAGAATCGGCCAAATACATCTTTCGACGAACCCTGACTGGTATAGGATGTACAGCAAGATAAAAGGTGTTCATTCGAAAAAAGACGGAAGGGAAAGAGTACGTGCCTGGATTAGAACAAATGAAAAAAACGAAACCATTTTTACCGCTCTTTATTCAGTGTATCGTTCAAATGGAGAGGGGTATATGAATATTTCTTTACCGCTTCCATTCAGCAGCATGACAGGTATTTTAAAGCCATATCATCATCAGGAGAAGCTGGTTTTAACAAGCAGGCGGAGAAAAAGCAGAGCGGGGGATGAGGAGATTTATCTGCAAACAATAGCGGGAACTTGTCCGCTTCCTTTATCTGAAACCTTTCTGATAGAAGCTGCACATGACAACAAATTAACCGCTGTTCATCATATGTGGCTGTTTGGAATAAAATTTCTAACTGTTCATTACAGCATTACACATATTAACCAGCCTATTGAAAGAACCTAACACAAAGAAGAAGCTTCGTCTGCCAGTTGTAATAGATGAACTGTTTTAAAAAAATTCTGCGCCGCATCAAGACAGGAAAGGAAGGGTTTATGGTGTTTTATATCAGTTTATTTCTGATTCTTTGGCTGGCTGCGGGGTTTGCAGTGGGAATGAAACAAGTGTATGTCGATCAGCTGTTTGATAAAGCTGTGATCGAAAGGCTGGAAAAAGAAGCGAATGATCATGGACACGCTGACCGGATGATCAAACAGCGCGCCCTTTATATTGCAGCAGTGACATTAAGCGGGTTTATTTCTGTTTATTATGAAATGAAAACAATCCCGCAAAGGCGAAACATAAGAAAAATTGAAAAAAACATCATGAAATTAAATCAAGTAAAAAAACGAAGAATGAAGAGAAAATAAAAATGCACAGGCCAAAGGGCAGGTGCATTTTTGTTTTGTATGGAAATGGGGGAGGTGGTGCCAGCTTACTTTTAATAAATTCAAAAATGAGAAGAACAGCGCCCGGGCTAATGGTATATAATATTGTGAATTTAACAAAAATTTAACAAGGAGGACAAGAGAATTCGTGCTAAAGCCTCAAAGAGACCTACATCCTGTTGATTTGGACTTAGAGGCGGAGTAGATGAAACCGGCCAAAGTATCCCTGCTCCGCCGTTTGCTCCATTCCTTGAAGCATGTTGATTGTAACATAGCCAAACGTTTTCCATCAACTATTAAAATTGTAAAATTATTGTTTATTTTTATGGTATTTGCTCCGATTTCTTCAATTTATGCTGAAGATGTATATCAGAATTTTGAGGAATTAAAAAACAATGAAGATCCTTCTGATTACGACATTGTTACGAAAGAAACCGGAAGCCCTGTTCTTGTTTTAGCTATTCACGGAGGAGGTATTGAAGGCGGGACAAGTGAAGTAGCGAGAGAGCTCAGCAAAGAGTACTCGATGTATTTATTTGAAGGCTTAAAATCGGCAGGAAACTCAGTCCTGCACATTACGAGCACGCACTTTGATGAACCTCGGGCCCTTAAAATGACGGGAAATCATGAATATGTCATTTCATTACACGGGTACGCAGAAGAAGATCAGCAGATCGAAGTCGGCGGTACAGATCGCGTAAGAGCGGCAGATTTAGTTGAGAAATTGCAGCATGCCGGTTTTCCTGCTGTATTGCTCAATACGGACCATCCGCATGCGGGCGTTAGTCCGAATAACATTGCAAATAAATCAAAAACAGGTTTAAGTATCCAGATAGAAATGAGCACAGGCTTTAGAAAGTCTTTGTTCGGCATCTTTTCTTTAAAAAGCAGAGCTGTTACTCAAAATGAGAGGTTTTATAAGTTTACAGAAGTGATGTTCCGTTTTCTCAAAAATAGCTACTGAAAAATAGGAGGCGATAAGACAGCCTCCTATTCCTTATGCTTCTCTTTCGTTTCGGGAAATAGCTCGTCCGCGGCTTCCGTTTGATACTGCAACGTGTTATCTCTCGCTGACAGTTCATTTCGGAAATTTTCATCAAGCACATTTTTCAGTAAATACCGATGAAAAAAGTATTCAAAAACAGTAAGACAGGCAGCGGAAAGGAGAGCTGCTCCAAATGGTGAGAAATCGTTTCTTGTTTGGGTTAAAACAAATACCCAAAGAATAACGAATGAAAGGCCAAAGTCAGCCAATGAAGCTGTAATATTGTTTGTTCTGGGTAAGACGAGCATGTCACCAGAAAGATAGGAAACAAAACCTAAGAAAAGTGCAATAAACATCACACTTAAAAAGGATGCGTGATAGACTCTGTCCAAAATCACATATAAAAGGGCGAGAGTGAAAGCAATCTTTGAAGCAAGCGCAATGATATGTTTCATTTGACCACCTAAATTGTTATTTTTTGAAGAAAATTCTTGGGCGTAAACAAATGATAAATAATGCAATTCAAAACCATTCATAATGGTCATGTTACTATTTTAAACAGTCCGTTTTTGTTTACACTGGTATTTTTTTTCAGCAGTATGAAACTTTCTTATGAAAAAAGACGTATATGTGGATGATCAGCTTTCAAGGGGGGAATGATTTGTGGAGATAAAAGGAATCAATCACTTGTTATTTTCAGTTTCGCATTTGGATACATCGATTGATTTTTATCAAAAAGTGTTTGATGCAAAGCTTTTGGTAAAGGGAAGAACAACTGCATATTTTGACATGAACGGCATCTGGCTAGCGCTTAATGAAGAACCAGACATCCCGAGAAATGACATTAAGCTTTCTTATACCCATATTGCTTTTACAATTGAAGATCATGAATTTGAGGAGGTATCAGCTAAATTAAAAAGACTTCATGTCAATATTCTGCCTGGCAGAGAACGAGATGAACGCGATCGAAAATCAATTTATTTTACCGACCCTGACGGCCACAAATTTGAATTTCATACCGGAACCCTTCTAGACAGGCTTCGATATTACAAACAAGAAAAAAACCATATGCACTTTTATGATGAAACGGCCTTTTGATATCACACACCATATTTCATATAAGGTTAAATTTAAAGAAGGGTGTTGGTGGAGACTTTATGTTTGGGGAAGGTTTCTACCCGATTAGTTCAACGATGCCATATCTTTTGAACTGCACAAGTGATTGGGTGCAGGTGAAATTGAAATACATATTACATTTTATATGAAGAAAGCAAGCTGTTTTAACAGAGTGTTGAACTACCTAAACTATGTACTAAATTTTCAGTTATATCAATTGCCTCGCCCTTTAATAAATATAAAACCGCATCCTTCCACGACCTAAAAAATGAAACGTTTTTAAGAAGATAGCGTCTAATATTCTAAACGTACATATTTTGAACAAAAGTTTCCTGAAGGAAAGAAAATTTCTTGACTTCAACAATTGTTTGGTGGATAATTATGGTGTAAACATGATGTTCTTTTTCCTCCTATTCAGGCTCGCACCCAAAAGTCAGGGCGAGCCTGCTTTTTTTGAACAACAAACCCCCTCTCCGTAAAGGAAAAGGGGGTTATTTCATGCATCTGATAGATCAATAGATTAATGGACGGTTCTGAACACGCCAATCACTTTCCCTAGAATGCTGACATTCTGCAAAATGATAGGTTCCATCGTTGGGTTCTCAGGCTGCAAGCGAATGTGTGTATCCTCTTTATAGAATCGTTTTACAGTTGCTTCATCATCTTCTGTCATCGCAACTACAATTTCCCCATTGTTCGCTGTGTTTTGCTGTTTAACGATGACATAGTCCTTATCGAGAATACCAGCATCTATCATACTGTCTCCCATAATCTCCAGCATAAATACATGCTCGTCTGGAGGAACCATGCGGTCAGGGAGCGGAAAATATTCTTCAATATTTTCTACTGCAGTAATAGGAGATCCCGCCGTGACTTTACCGATGACTGGTACATTAACGACCTGGCTTTGCGGAATGTCTACTTCTTCATCAAGAATTTCTATTGCTCTTGGTTTTGTCGGATCCCGTCTGATCAGCCCTTTTGTTTCCAAGCGGGCCAAATGGCCGTGGACAGTAGAGCTGGACGCAAGCCCGACAGCCTCTCCGATCTCTCTCACGGAAGGCGGATATCCTTTTGATTTAACCTCTGCTTTAATAAAACGGAGGATATCAAGTTGCCTTTTTGATAGCTTCGTCATTTTTCGCACCTCAAAACGTCGATTTTAAGAAGATTATAGCATGATTTTCCTTACAGTACAAACATAGGTTCGAAAAAACAATTGACAGAAACGTTTGTTCGTATATACTGAAATTATAAAAATGCGAACAAACATTCCTGTTGGAGGTTATGATCATGAGTAAAGAATCTATTATTTTTGTCGGTCTGTTCACAGTGATTTTGAGCGCGGTTATCCTTATGCTGTCATATACAAGCAGCGACCAAGAGCTTAATCAGTATGTTAAAATAGAAGTCCAGCAAGGCGACACACTCTGGTCAATTGCTGATCAGGTAGCCGATACAAAAAAGATAAACAAAAATGATTTTATTGAATGGGTAGCTGATAAAAATCAACTTCAAACCTCTGATATCCAGCCGGGTGATGAGTTAGTGATCCCATTGAAAAAGAAGCATCAGGATGCATATGAATTAGCAACTGTAAGATAGAGAGGAAAGAGAGATAAAATGAAAGCACTCATTTATGCCCGTGTAAGCACAAATAAAGAACAGCAGGAAACGTCATTAAAACGGCAGGAGGAGGAGCTTACGGCCATTGCAGCGGAGAACGGCATGGAAGTGGTCAAAGTGATTTCAGAAAAAGCCAGCGGATATGAAATGGATCGGGATGGTGTATTTGAGCTGCTTGATGAGATTAAGAACGCTGATATTGATGTCATTTTGGTTCAGGATGAGACAAGGCTCGGACGGGGAAACGCAAAAATCGCACTGCTCCATTGTATTTATAGAGAAGGTGTGAAAGTCTATACAACGGCTCATAGAGGTGAACTGGAGTTATCGGAGGCTGACTCAATGGTCTTGGAAATCGTCAGCATTGTGGAAGAGTATCAGCGAAAGATTCACAACATGAAAATCAGACGGGGAATGAAACGTGCAGTAAAAAACGGTTTTAAACCGCAAAAAAACTTAAAAAACCAACATGGGAACAGTGGAAAAGAAAAAATAGAGGTGCCAATCTCAGAGATCGTCCGCCTGAGAGCGAATAAACTGACGTTTGCTGAAATCGCGGCTACCCTAAGAGGGTTTGGCTATGATGTCTCTAAAGCAACCGTTCACCGGCGTTTTCAGGAATACATAGAGAATGAAGAGACAGCAGAGTGAATCAGTTGTAAAACTTTTTTTGATCTAGTACTATATAGACAAAATGCAATAAAGGAGTTTAACATGATTTCAAACGCGAAAATTGCCAGAATTAATGAACTTGCTGCCAAAGCTAAAGCTGGCGTTATTACAGAAGAAGAAAAAGCCGAACAGCAAAAGCTCCGTCAAGAGTACTTGAAAGGTTTTCGTTCTTCTATGAAGAACACGTTAAAAAGCGTGAAAATCATTGACCCAGAAGGCAATGATGTAACACCAGAAAAGCTAAAAAGAGAAAAAAGAAATAACAAACTTCACTAATATAAGAGGAATACGGCAATATCGTATTCCTCTTTTGCATATACTATAATCAAAACTCTTATGTGACAAAATTCAACAAGTTTCTCTCAAATTTAAGCTGAAACAGTTGAGAAAAAGTCGTCAGACATTTATGATGTAAGGGTACAACACATAAGGAAGGGGATTTTTATGGATACAATTGAAAAGAAATCAGTTGCTACCATTCGCACACTGTCAATAGACGCTATTGAAAAAGCAAATTCTGGTCACCCAGGGATGCCGATGGGAGCCGCTCCAATGGCATACACGCTGTGGACAAAATTTATGAACGTAAGTCCGGCAAACCCTGGCTGGTTTAACCGTGATCGTTTTGTTTTATCTGCTGGACACGGGTCAGCACTATTATACAGCATGCTTCATTTAAGCGGGTTTGATCTTAGTATTGAAGATCTTAAGGGATTCCGCCAGTGGGGCAGCAAAACACCTGGACACCCGGAATTCGGACATACTGCCGGTGTTGATGCTACAACAGGTCCGCTTGGCCAAGGAATTGCCATGGCAGTCGGTATGGCAATTGCTGAACGCCATTTAGCGGAAACATACAACCGCGATTCATTTAACGTAGTCGATCATTATACATACAGTATTTGCGGTGATGGTGATTTAATGGAAGGTATTTCTTCTGAAGCCGCTTCACTCGCAGGCCATCTTCAGCTTGGCCGTCTGATCGTACTATACGATTCTAATGACATCTCTCTTGATGGAGACCTCGACCGTTCATTCTCTGAAAACGTGAAACAGCGTTTTGAAGCAATGAATTGGGAAGTTCTTTATGTTGAGGATGGAAACAATATTGAAGAATTAACAGCGGCTATCGAAAAAGCACGCCAAAATGAAAAGAAACCTACATTAATTGAAGTGAAAACGACAATCGGATTCGGTTCACCTAACCGTGCCGGTACATCCGGTGTTCACGGTGCGCCGCTTGGTAAAGAAGAAAGCAAATTAACAAAAGAAGCTTACGCGTGGACATATGAAGAAGACTTCTACGTTCCGTCAGAAGTTTATGAGCATTTCGCTGCAGCTGTTAAAGAATCAGGTGAGAAAAAAGAACAAGAATGGAATGCTCAATTCGCTAAATATAAAGAAGTTTATCCTGAACTTGCTGAACAGCTTGAACTGGCAATCAAAGGAGAGCTTCCGAAGGACTGGGATCAAGAGGTTCCTGTGTATGAAAAAGGAAGCAGTTTGGCATCCCGTGCATCTTCCGGTGAAGTTCTCAACGGACTTGCGAAAAAAATTCCTTTCTTTGTCGGAGGTTCTGCTGACCTAGCGGGATCGAACAAAACGACTATTAAAAATGCCGGTGATTTTACAGCGGTTGATTACTCAGGCAAAAACTTCTGGTTTGGTGTACGTGAATTTGCGATGGGTGCAGCCTTAAACGGTATGGCGCTTCATGGCGGTCTTCGTGTATTCGGCGGAACTTTCTTTGTCTTCTCTGATTACCTGCGTCCTGCGATTCGCCTTGCAGCGTTAATGGGCCTTCCTGTGACATATGTCTTCACACATGACAGTATTGCGGTTGGTGAAGACGGTCCGACGCACGAGCCTGTTGAACAGCTTGCTTCACTCCGTGCGATGCCTAACCTTTCTTTGATCCGTCCAGCAGACGGCAATGAGACAGCAGCAGCATGGAAGCTTGCAGTGCAAAGCACTGACCACCCAACAGCGCTAGTGCTTACACGTCAAAACCTTCCTACCATCGATCAAACATCTGAAGAAGCATTGGCAGGAGTAGAAAAAGGTGCATATGTCGTTTCTAAATCTAAAAACGAAACACCTGACGCTCTTCTCATCGCCTCCGGATCAGAGGTAGGTCTTGCAATTGAAGCGCAGGCTGAATTGGCAAAAGAAAATATCGATGTTTCTGTTGTCAGCATGCCTTCAATGGATCGTTTTGAGAAACAATCTGATGAATACAAAAACGAAGTCCTTCCTGCAGATGTGAAAAAACGTCTTGCAATTGAAATGGGCTCATCATTTGGATGGGGCAAATACACGGGGCTTGAAGGTGACGTTCTCGGCATAGACCGATTCGGTGCATCTGCTCCAGGTGAAACCATCATTAACGAATACGGCTTCTCAGTTCCGAACGTAGTGAATCGAGTTAAGGCATTAATCAATAAGTAAGCTTTTGAAAGAGGATGAGTCAAATCATCCTCTTTTTCTTGTTTATCCGACAAAAATAGTATTGGCTGTTTAACAGTAATAGACAATTCTTTCTTTTCTTCTTTTGTATAATAGAGAGCAAATGAAATGCTGCTGGAAAAGGGGATGAAAAGATGGAACGTCACTACTATACGTACCTGATCAAAGAGGAATTTGCCAATCACTATTTCGGCCGGGAATCGGTTATGTTTGAGCTGTTTCAAGACTATCATTGGACAAGCCTTGAAAAGCAGCAGTATGAAATGACAGAGAAACAGATTCAATATATTACACAACCAATCCCGATTTTACATATGCATCAGCGGTTAAAAATGAATTTAAACAAGACGGATTACAGGCAGCTGGATTATATTTATAGAATAGCTTTGCCGAAAGCAAAAGGCCACGCGACGTTTATGATGAAGGAGCACATGATAGAAATTGTGGCTTCGGGAGATTACGAGGCAGAAACGATATTCTTTGAAGTGTTAAGAAAAGTAAGCCCTTGCTTTTTAGCAATGGATTTCAATTCGAAGCGTTACGGATGGCTAAATCCGGTGAAAGAAAGAAATTTTGTCTAAAACCGAAGAAAAAGAGATGTAAATGTTGTATAATAGCTTTTGGTTTAGTACACTTTAAACTAGACAACATGAAGGAGGAAATAAAATGACTTTATGGGTTGGCATCCTAGTGGGCGTTGTTGCATTGCTCATAGGTGTTGCACTCGGGTTTTTTATTGCTCGTAAATATATGATGAGCTACCTGAAAAAGAATCCGCCTATTAATGAACAAATGTTACGCATGATGATGATGCAAATGGGAATGAAACCTTCTCAGAAGAAAATCAATCAAATGATGAAAGCCATGAATAATCAAACGAAATAATACGTAAAGATTATGATATAGAGAAACATGGTTATAAAATAAAAAACCCTTATACGGGTTTTTTATTTTGCAATCATTCATCACCCGCTACTGCTCGAAGGCGCTGCTTTTGATATTGTATGAGAAGATGGTCAAGCTCCTGACTGAGCTCTATCGTAATATGAGATGTCATTCCGTTCGCCATGACAATTTGCAGCAACTCTGCTCTTTTTTTTTCAATTTCTTTTAATAGATGCTCTCTAATCACAGGGATGTATCCTTTCATACATTAGATCTTCAAAGTGAATGTTTATATTATATCCATATTTATACTAATTTTCAAATGAGAAGGAGTATAATGTCTCAATGTCAAATTAAATTATATAAGTTTTTTCTGAAAATAGAAATCCTTCAAGTGAAAGTGTTAAAAAAATGAAATGATTTTGTCATAACTTGAAGGAATGTCAAATCATGAAGGGATGATGACATGGGAGACGTGAATTATTTTTTGACATTCGGTGCGGGGTTTTTATCCTTTATTTCGCCTTGCTGCCTGCCGCTTTACCCAGCTTTTTTGTCATATATTACAGGGGTCAGCATGGACGATGTAAAAACAGAAAAGCTGCTGCTGCAGAAAAGAAGCCTGTTTCATACTTTGTGTTTTTTGCTTGGCTTTTCAGTCATTTTTATTGCTTTAGGCTATGGAACATCTTTTATTGGCAGCCTGTTTAGGGATTATCACGATGCGATTCGGCAAATTGGCGCGTTGCTTATTATTTTGTTCGGTTTCATTACACTCGGTGTGTTTCGGCCTGAGGCTATGATGAAAGAGCGGAGAATCCATTTTAAGCATAAACCAAGCGGGTTTTTAGGGTCGGTCTTAATCGGAATGGCATTTGCAGCTGGATGGACACCATGTACCGGTCCGATATTAGGTGCTGTTATTACACTTGCAGGCACCAATCCGGGTTCAGCGGTGCCATACATGATGTTATATGTACTCGGTTTTGCGGTACCGTTTCTTTTATTGTCTTTTTTTATCACAAAGCTGAAGTGGATAAGGAAGAACCAGCTTTTCATTATGAAAGCTGGCGGCGTTTTGATGATTGTGATTGGTGTGCTGTTATTCTTTAATTGGATGAGCCTGATCATTATTTTGCTGTCAGATCTTTTTGGAGGCTTTACTGGTTTTTGACGGTAAATTACTTTCGTACTACTACTAATCCTTTTGTTTTTGGTACAATAAGACTATTATCTGTGGAAATCGATTGTTGGAGGGGAATATGACAAGAGTTTTAGTTGTAGACGACGCCAAGTTCATGAGAGTGAAAATCAGAGAGATCTTGGAAGATGCAAATTACATAATCGCAGGCGAAGCGGCGGACGGTGAACAAGCAGCGGACCTGTATAAAAAACTGCGACCGGACCTTGTGACAATGGATATTACAATGCCGGTGAAAAACGGCATAAAAGCGCTTCGTGATATCTTAACCTTTGATCCTAAAGCGAAGGTCATCATGTGCACCGCCATGCGCCAGCAAAGAATTGTAACGGAAGCAATTGAGCTGGGGGCAAAGGATTTTATTGTTAAGCCGTTTGAGGAAACAAAAGTGCTGGAAGCTGTAAGCCGCGTTATGGGACATTAAAGTCATTTCTTTTCAAAATGGTTTTTTTTATTGTTTTGGAGTATAGTATATAGTATCAACACTCCGAGAAACAAAGGAATGATAAGTATGATGATTATAGTTTCATCGATTATTGCTGTGTTAATGGCTGTAGCTGTGATGGTGGTCAGAATAAAGTCCTCTGACAAGCCTGTTTCACCAAAAAAAATCATTCTTCCGCCGATTTTTATGAGTACGGGAGCGTTAATGTTTTTATTTCCGGTATTTTGGGTAACTGGTGCAGAGTTTTTGGAAGCATTCACTTTAGGTGTGATTTTCTCTATTTTTCTAATCAAAACTTCTAAGTTCGAAATTAAAAATAATGAAATTTACATGAAACGCTCTAAAGCATTTGTTTTTATATTAGTCGGTCTTTTGGTGATCAGAATCGTGATGAAATCCATCTTGAGCACATCAATCGATTATGGTGCACTGAGCGGAATGTTTTGGATTCTGGCTTTCGGTATGATTGTGCCTTGGAGAATCGCCATGTATTTATCATATCGAAAACTTCATAACGAGCTGCAGTCAGCTAATATTCAAATGAATTAAAAAACCTTTCCTCTTGTCAGGAAAGGTTTTTTATTTGAGAAGGGTCTGATAAGGTTCCAAATCGATTTTTTTGTCCCGCAGATGCCTTTTTAAGAAGGTATGGTCTCTTTTAGGAGTTGCGAGAATATAGCCTTTGATCATAAGTTGCTGATCAATCTTTGCTACCTTTTCTTTTAATGCAAGCTCACCGATTTTGCCTGCGATTTTAGCTTTTGCTGCATCTCTGAACAGTTCTGGCACCGGCGCAGTCAATTCATCTAGAAACTGTTTGTTTTCATCGTTCCATAAATGTCTGCTGTTTTCAATATAGTAATCCTGCCAATCAAGCTCTGATCTGCCGTCCTCTTTTGGTAAACGCTTTAAAAACTTTCGAAACATGAAAAAACCGCCGATTGATAATAAGACTACCATCATGATCACCCAAAACAGAATAAACCATAAAAACCATCCTTCCAGCATCAATCATTCCCCCTTATTCTAACCATATTGTATACGAAGAGAGATTAGAAGAACACAGTAAAAAAAGAATAGAAAAAAGTGATAGACGTCTAGTCAAAAGAGATAGTAGATCATATTCTATTGTATAGTGAATCTGCTATTTGGCCATGGGAGAGTCACTAGAGGGTATTTGACGATAAATGGACGGAAAAAAAAGTCACTTTCATAATAGGGGATGAAAGTGACTTTTTATGTTTAGCTGAGAGGAAATTGAAGAGAAAAAGAAGAGCCATCTTCTGTTTCTTTATTGACGGCGACTGTGAGTATTTGATTTTCGCATTCGGCTTGAATGGTTTTGTCATTAAAATAAAAAGGAAGCATCATTTGTTTTTCAAAAGTCTGTCCTGACGATTTGACAGTTAAGATGAACTCGCATCCAGAAAGGGTAACTGTTACTTGTGTAGGCTGTAAAAAAGTCAGATCCGCTTCTATAATATACTGCTGACTAGTTTCATATAAATCAATAGGCAATGTTTCGTCGTACCAGGCGAAGGGGTCTTCAAAAAATTGCCGAAGCCATTCATCCATACTATCGAAATCATTTGCATCGTTGCGTTTTGAATGGTCCATGGAAGCATTCCTCCACATATCAACCTTGCTTTACATTATATGCGGTGGATTATAATGGGTGAACGCATAAAAAAACAGACACTAAGGTCTGCTTTTCTTACATATCATGGCTTGAGTTGTGCTTTTGTCTTGTATGGTTTCGGTTCTTTACTTTTTTGCTTCCGCTTAGAGGCTCAGGTTGGCCGGGATTGTGTCCTTTAGGGGCGTTTTTATGCATATCTTTACTTGTATTCTTATTGGTCATAAAATGAGAACCTCCTTAAAAGAGTTCGGTGTTATTGATTGGTTTTTCTTTTTTTGTTATTTTGGCGTTCTGCTTCAGTCAGTACAAGCTGGTCGTTTTCAATATAGCCGGCGCCTTTGCCTTGGCTTTTTGCGTCATTCATTCCGTTAATGACGTGATTCGCTTTTCTTTTGACCATCATTATCACCTCAATCATAATATGGCTCCTTTTATTGTGTTATATGAGAGAGCGTAAACAGTAAAAATTACCGGTACATTTTTCTCATAAGTCGAACTTATTGTATTTAATAAAAACATTGATATTTACTTATGTATGATTTTGTTTTAATATGAAATTGTGAGAAAATTGTGATGGAATGTAATGTTCATCTGAGAATGATCTGATCTGAAGGGGGATTTTGGAGAATGGCAAACGAGCAAAAAACTGCAGCAAAAGACGTTTTCCAAGCGAGAAAAACGTTTACTACAAATGGGAAAACATATCATTACTACTCTTTAAAAGCGTTAGAAGATTCAGGTATAGGAAAGGTTTCGAAGCTTCCTTATTCCATCAAAGTTCTTTTAGAATCAGTATTGCGTCAAGTTGACGGCTTCGTTATCAAAAAAGAACACGTGGAAAATTTGGCAAAATGGGGAACTGCCGAATTAAAGGATATCGACGTTCCGTTCAAACCGTCTCGTGTTATTTTACAAGACTTCACAGGGGTTCCGGCAGTAGTAGATCTGGCTTCACTGCGTAAAGCAATGGCAGCTGTCGGCGGAGATCCTGATAAAATCAACCCTGAAATTCCTGTTGATCTCGTTATCGACCACTCTGTTCAGGTAGATAAAGCGGGTACAGAAGATGCATTAGCAGTAAATATGGACTTGGAATTCGAAAGAAATGCAGAGCGCTACAAATTTTTAAGCTGGGCAAAGAAAGCGTTTAACAATTATCAGGCAGTGCCGCCTGCAACAGGTATTGTGCACCAGGTTAACCTTGAGTTCTTGGCAAGTGTTGTCCATGCCATTGAAGAAGACGGCGAGCTTGTAACGTATCCTGATACGCTTGTCGGAACAGACTCACACACAACAATGATTAACGGTATCGGTGTTCTCGGCTGGGGTGTCGGTGGAATTGAAGCTGAAGCGGGAATGCTTGGACAGCCTTCTTACTTCCCAGTTCCAGAGGTAATCGGTGCGAAACTTGTCGGCAAGCTTCCAAACGGAACAACAGCTACTGACTTGGCGTTAAAAGTAACACAAGTGCTGCGTGAAAAAGGCGTTGTCGGTAAATTTGTTGAATTCTTTGGACCGGGAATTGCTGAACTGCCGCTTGCAGATCGCGCAACAATTGCGAATATGGCTCCGGAATACGGTGCTACATGCGGATTCTTCCCAGTAGATGAAGAAGCGCTTAACTACCTGCGCCTGACTGGCCGTGATCCTGAACATATTGATGTTGTTGAAGCATACTGCAGAAGCAATGGCTTGTTCTACACTCCAGATGCGGAAGACCCTCAATTTACTGATGTGGTTGAAATTGACCTGTCTCAAATTGAAGCAAACTTATCGGGTCCAAAGCGTCCTCAGGATTTGATCCCGCTATCTGCTATGCAGGAAACGTTTAAAAAGCACTTAGTCAGCCCTGCAGGTAACCAAGGATTCGGTTTAAATGCTGAGGAAGAAAATAAAGAAATTAAGTTTAAACTCCTTAACGGTGAAGAAACAGTTATGAAAACGGGTGCGATCGCCATTGCTGCGATTACAAGCTGTACAAATACATCAAACCCATACGTTCTGATCGGCGCCGGACTGGTAGCGAAAAAAGCGGTTGAGTTAGGGCTTAAGGTGCCTAATTACGTGAAAACGTCACTTGCACCGGGTTCTAAAGTTGTTACAGGATATCTTGTGAATTCAGGCCTTCTTCCATACATGAAAGAGCTTGGCTTTAACCTCGTTGGGTACGGCTGTACAACATGTATCGGGAACTCAGGTCCGCTTTCACCGGAAATTGAAGAAGCGGTTGCGAAAAATGATCTTCTGATTACGTCTGTCCTTTCCGGAAACCGTAACTTTGAAGGACGTATTCACCCGCTTGTTAAAGGCAACTATCTTGCTTCACCGCCGCTTGTTGTGGCATATGCGCTGGCTGGAACGGTAAACATTAACTTGAAAACCGATCCAATTGGTGTGGGCAAGGATGGTCAAAACGTATACTTTAATGATATTTGGCCGTCAATGGACGAAATCAATGCACTTGTTAAGCAAACTGTTACGCCAGAGCTATTCCGCAAAGAGTATGAAACAGTATTTGATGACAACAAGCGCTGGAACGAAATTGAAACAACAGATGAAGCTTTATATAAATGGGATAGCGAGTCAACTTACATTCAAAATCCGCCATTCTTCGAAGAAATGTCTGTTGAGCCAGGCAAGGTTGAACCATTAAAAGGTTTGCGTGTTGTCGGTAAATTCGGCGATTCAGTCACAACTGACCATATTTCTCCTGCGGGGGCAATCGGAAAAGATACGCCTGCCGGAAAGTACTTGCAAGAAAAAGGTGTTTCTCCTCGTGACTTTAACTCCTACGGGTCCCGCCGCGGAAACCATGAAGTCATGATGAGAGGAACATTTGCAAACATTCGCATCAAAAACCAAATTGCACCGGGTACAGAAGGCGGATTTACAACGTACTGGCCGACTGGTGAAGTAACATCCATCTATGATGCGTGCATGAAATACAAAGAAGATAAAACTGGTCTTGTTGTATTAGCAGGAAAAGACTATGGTATGGGATCTTCACGTGACTGGGCTGCAAAAGGAACAAACCTTCTCGGCATCAGAACGGTCATTGCAGAGAGCTTCGAAAGAATTCACAGAAGCAACCTTGTATTCATGGGTGTGCTGCCGCTTCAGTTTAAACAAGGTGAAAATGCGGATACACTCGGCTTAACGGGTAAAGAAGTCATTGAGGTAGATGTTGATGAAACGGTTCGTCCTCGTGACCTTGTGACTGTAAGAGCAATCAATGAAGACGGCAATGTAACAACTTTTGAAGCAGTCGTCCGCTTTGATAGTGAAGTTGAAATTGATTACTACCGCCATGGCGGCATCCTTCAAATGGTGCTTCGTGAAAAAATGAAGCAGTCCTGATGAATCAATAGGAAGAGAAGGCATTTCGCTTTCTCTTCTTTTTATGACACAATGTGCTGCGGAGGTGGCATATGCTGAAAAAATGGCTCGCAGGGATCCTGCTTATCATGCTTGCCGGTTATACGGGATGGAATTTATATCAAACATACAGCAAAAAAGAAGTCGGAATTCAAGTGGGGAAACAAGCACCTGATTTTTCTTTGAAAACGCTGTCAGGAGAGAAAAGCTCTTTACAGGATGCAAAAGGCAAAAAAGTGCTGCTCAATTTTTGGGCAACTTGGTGTAAGCCGTGCCGTCAGGAAATGCCTGCGATGGAAAAGTTGCAAAAAGAATACGCCGACAAACTTGCGGTTGTTGCGGTAAATTTCACTTCAGCTGAGAAAAGTGAGAAACAGGTCCGAGCGTTTGCTGATACGTATGATTTAACGTTCCCAATTCTGATTGATAAAAAAGGGATCAATGCTGACTATAACGTGATGTCATATCCAACGACATATATCTTAGATGAAAAAGGTGTTATCCAAGACATACACGTTGGCACCATGACAAAAAAAGAAATGGAACAAAAACTGGATCTTGATTAGATTCAGTTTTTTTTATGCTCAGATATGCTTACAAGTTTTCAGAATTGGAAAAAATAAAAGAATATGCGGAGGTGAAAAGCGTGAAGAAGATGAGAAAACGTTCTTTTCATGAGCTCGTCATGGAAAACAAAAAAGAGCTGATGACCAATACAGAGTTTTTAAATCAGCTTGAGGAAAAGCTTGAACAGCGATTTAAGCAAAAATAACCTTTAATTTGTATTCATGTTTACCCCTCCTTTTGAGAAACCTATCTGTTGAGGAGGGATAAACATGGGAAACAACAAGAAAAACGGTCAGCCTCAATATGCTCCAAGCCACTTGGGTACAAAGCCTGTAAAATATAAAGCCAATAAAGGGGAAAAAATGCATGATACTTCAGGTCAGCGGCCGATCATCATGCAGACAAAAGGCGAGTAGCGAAAAATCGAGTTTATTTCTAGGAGGTACATCCGAATGACAAAGAACCAAAATCAATATCAGCAGCCTAATCCTGATGATCGCTCTGACAATGTGGAAAAATTGCAGGATATGGTTCAAAATACAATTGAAAATATAGAAGAAGCAGAAGCATCAATGGAGTTTGCTTCAGGAGAAGATAAACAGCGTATCAAAGAAAAAAATGCAAGACGCGAACAGAGCATTGAAGCGTTTCGTAATGAAATACAGGACGAATCTGCAGCGAGACAGAACGGATACCGTTCTTAAAAAACCAGGGAAACCTGGTTTTTTTCTTTCTGATTTGATTATGGTAAAATGGGGCTAAATTGACGTTAAGGGAGCAGAGTAATCTTGCATGTATCAAAAAAAGAAATAGAAGTGCGTTATGCAGAAACAGATCAAATGGGAATTGTCTATCACGCAAATTATCTTGTGTGGATGGAGGTCGGCAGAACGGCCTTAATTAAGGACTTAGGCTTTTTATATAGTGATATGGAAAAAAGAGGCGTTCTGTCCCCAGTCGTTGATATCAACATTTCCTATAAAAAGCCGCTTCATTACGGAGAAACCGCGGTTGTACATACATGGATAGAGGAATATAACGGCTTTAAAACCGTCTATGGTTATCACATTTATAATCCGGCCGGTGAGCTTTCCATCAAAGCCACCTCATCTCATATTTGTGTGGATAAAGAAAGCTTTAAGCCAATTCAATTCCGCAAAGCTTTTCCTGATTGGCACACAGCATATGAAAAGGCCAAAAAATAGGGAAGTGAACGGGATATGGCGTTTGGTGTGAAACGGGAGGAACTTAACCGGTGGAAACAAGCAGTGAAAAGAGGAGAAATCGCATTTTTAACACATTACTGGCTGGATGACCGATTTCCAGAAGCAAGGACTGTGACAAAAGCCGGCTGTGCAGACATTGATAAGCTGGTTCAGTGGGGAGCGGCGTACGGGTTAAAAAAAGAATGGATCCATAAGAAAAGTGAATTTCCTCACTTTGATCTGCTGGGTGAAACACAAAAATATATTTTGGAACAAGAAAACCTAACCGATCATCTTATACGATTTCATTTGTAAAAAAAGAACGCACATGATGTGCGTTCTTTTTTATTGGTATTCAAAAACCGGTTCATCAGCGTCTTCTGAATAGCTGACGAGAAGGTCGTGGTTATCAAAGTACCATAAATCACTTTCTTCAATAAAGAAGGTAATGCCGTCAGCTTCTGCAGTGACTCCAGCCTCTTGTGGGGCATCTTTCGCTACACCGAGAGAAAAACCCTTTTGAACGTTGCTGCAGCCTCCATAGCGCACGAAAAAGCGAACCTGGTCTCCGCTTTCCAAATCGAGTTCTTCTTTATACCAGTTCAATGCGTCTTCGTTAATTGTCATATTCATAACAGAACACCCCTTTGTTCTTCATTTGAATTTTCTCTATTATAAACGTATTAGGCTATTCTGTGTCAAAAGAGAAGTTTTTTAAGCTTATAACCATTTTACTTTAGGTTCTGTTTTATTGATAATTCGTTTAATGTTCGCTCGGTGTCTGTATATGACAAAAATAGTGAGCAGGGTAACGACAATCAATAAATACGTATCATGGACAAAGAAACTATATATAACAGTATAGATCCCTGTTAACATCGATGAGAGAGAAACAAATTTAGTCAAGTATAAAAAGATGAAGAATACCGCAACCATCGTGATAAATAACAGGGGTGCGTAAAACAGCAAAACGCCTCCTGATGTCGCCACGGCTTTACCGCCTTTAAATTTGGCGAAGATGGGAAACACGTGGCCTAAAACAGCAAAGACTCCTGCAAGAAGCGGGTGAATATCAACATGCATGAGAAAAGGCAATGCAGTTGCCAGTGTCCCTTTCAAAATATCTCCGGCTATGACAACCGAACCAGCTTTTACACCCAATGTACGGAATGCATTGGTAGCGCCTAAGTTGCCGCTTCCGTGCTCCCGAATATCAATTCCCTTGGCAAGCTTGCCCACAATTAAGCCAGATGGAATGCTGCCTATCAAGTAGGCCAAAATAATCAATAAAGCAATTAACATCTACATTTCTCCTTTTTCAAATTCCCTTCTTTTTATTTTAACATGAGATGTCATGATCTGATGATAAGTTTTTTTGTAAAGTTTGCTTACAAATCCAATCAAACATGCATCATATTTTGATTTCTCCTGTTTTGATCGTGTAAAATAAGTGGAAAAGGAGTGACATACGATGCAAAACCCTTCTAAAGCGGAAATTAAAGAGATTCTTCAAAGAAGCAAACGTATAGCCGTAGTAGGGCTTTCAGACCGTCCGGATAGAACGTCACATATGGTTTCAAAAGCAATGCAGGACGCGGGTTATGAAATTATCCCTGTGAACCCGACAATTGATGAGGCGCTAGGTGTCAAAGCCGTTTCATCTTTAAAAGAGATTGACGGTCCGATTGACATCGTAAATGTATTCCGGCGCTCAGAACAGCTTCCTGGAGTGGCGGAAGAGTTTTTAGAGACAGATGCGCCAGTATTTTGGGCACAGCAAGGGCTAGTTAATGAGGAAGCATACCAGATGCTAAAAGAAAAAGGCAGAACGGTTATCATGGATCTGTGCATAAAAGTGGCACACGCTGTAACAAAATAGGTGCAGAACTGCAAAAATCCTTGTAAATTCAAGGATTTTTGCTTTTTAATTTTAAGATATTGTTTGCGTATTACGGTGAAACAGATACAATAAAGCTTGAACAGCTTTTTTTGAATACCTTGTCCAGCTGGGTTTGGCCGTTCGATTTGCGAAGGTCTGCTGCTTTATATATAATAAACAAACATACGTTCTCATAGTGTAAATACAGCACTAGCCGATGTTTTGAGAAGAACTGATTCGTTAGCTCTATGTTGCGATTGCAAACATATTGGTTATAATGAGGAGTCCAAGGCAGTACTGGCTCGAGGCGAGGTTTATAAAAAATATCTTATATACAAATGATGTGTAACACTGAAAAAGAGAAAGACAATGTTAGTTTTTGAAAGGGGTTTGTACGTTTGGCTAGAAAACAGCAATTTGATTACAACGAAGATGCCATACAGGTGCTCGAAGGCCTTGAGGCTGTCAGGAAAAGGCCGGGTATGTATATTGGCTCTACTGACGCGCGAGGTTTGCACCACTTGGTTTATGAAATTGTAGATAACTCTGTCGACGAGGTGCTTGCCGGCCATGGAGATCACATAATCGTCAAAATACATAAAGACAATAGTATTTCTGTACAGGATAGAGGCCGCGGCATGCCGACCGGAATGCATAAGCTCGGCAAACCAACCCCTGAAGTGATTTTAACGGTGCTTCATGCCGGAGGAAAATTCGGCCAAGGCGGCTATAAGACAAGCGGCGGGCTCCACGGAGTTGGTGCATCAGTCGTGAATGCTTTATCTGAATGGCTGACGGTTACCATTGAGCGGGACGGTTTTGTCTATCAGCAGCGATTTGAAAATGGAGGAAAACCGGTTACATCTCTCGAAAAGATCGGCAAAACAAAAAAGACGGGAACTCTTACACACTTTAAGCCAGATCCAACGATGTTCAGCACAACCACTTATAATTTTGAAACGCTCTCTGAGCGCTTAAGAGAGTCTGCGTTTTTGTTAAAAGGATTGAAAATTGAGCTGATTGATGAACGCAATGACCAGCATGAGGTCTTTTATTATGAAAACGGCATAGAAGCGTTTGTTGCTTATTTAAATGAAGAAAAAGACGTCTTGTCTGAAGTGGTCTCGTTTGAGGGTGAGCATCATTCTATAGAAGTGGACTTTGCGTTCCAGTTTAACGATGGTTATTCTGAAAATATTTTGTCGTTTGTCAACAATGTCAGAACAAAAGACGGCGGGACGCATGAGTCAGGTGCAAAAACTGCGATGACGCGTGCTTTTAATGAATATGCACGAAAAGTGGCTTTGCTGAAAGAAAAGGATAAGAACCTTGAAGGCACCGATATAAGGGAAGGGCTTTCAGCCATTATTTCTGTCCGCATTCCTGAGGAGCTTCTTCAATTTGAGGGACAAACAAAAGGAAAGCTCGGTACCAGTGAAGCAAGATCAGCGGTTGATGCGATTGTTTCAGAGCAGCTTGCTTACTTTTTAGAGGAAAATCGGGACACCGCAACGCTTCTTGTCAAAAAAGCAATCAAGGCGAGTCAGGCGCGCGAAGCGGCACGCAAAGCCCGTGAAGAAGCAAGAAGCGGCAAAAAACGAAAAAAATCAGAAGCGACTTTAAGCGGAAAGCTGACGCCTGCGGGTTCAAGAAACCCGGCAAAAAATGAATTGTATCTCGTTGAGGGAGATTCAGCAGGCGGGTCAGCCAAACAGGGAAGAGACCGCAGATTCCAAGCGGTTCTGCCTTTACGCGGTAAAGTTATTAATACAGAAAAAGCTAAGCTTGCTGATATCTTTAAAAATGAAGAGATCAATACGATCATTCATGCGATCGGCGGGGGAGTCGGAGCAGATTTCTCAATCGATGACATCAACTACGACAAAATCATCATAATGACCGATGCCGATACTGACGGCGCCCATATTCAAGTGCTGCTTCTTACCTTTTTCTATCGCTATATGAAACCGCTCATTGAGCATGGCAAGGTGTTCATTGCGCTGCCACCTTTATATAAGGTCAGTAAAGGAAGCGGGAAAAAGGAAATCATTGAATATGCATGGTCTGATGAAGAGATGGGTGATGTCCTGAAAAAAGTCGGCAAAGGCTATACCATTCAACGATATAAGGGTCTTGGAGAGATGAACGCAGACCAGCTGTGGGAAACGACGATGAATCCGGAGTCCCGCACACTTGTTAGGGTCAAAATTGACGATGCGGCACGTGTAGAGAGACGTGTGACGACGTTAATGGGAGACAAAGTAGAGCCGCGCAGAAAGTGGATTGAGAAAAACGTCGCTTTCGGCTTAGATGAAGAAAGCAATATTTTAGAAAATGAAAACTTATCGGTCGCTGAGGAGGTTTAATGATTGTCACAGCCAGAATTATTTCATGATTTACCATTAGAAGAGGTGATCGGCGACCGTTTTGGACGCTACAGTAAATATATTATTCAAGACAGGGCGCTGCCCGATGCGAGAGACGGATTAAAGCCGGTACAGCGCAGAATTCTGTATGCAATGCATACAGATGGAAATACGTTTGATAAAAACTTCAGAAAAGCGGCCAAAACGGTCGGTAACGTCATCGGTAACTATCATCCGCACGGTGACAGCTCGGTTTATGAAGCAATGGTGCGGATGAGCCAGGATTGGAAAGTTCGTAATGTGTTAATCGAAATGCATGGAAACAATGGAAGCATCGACGGAGATCCCCCGGCAGCCATGCGTTATACAGAGGCACGATTATCTCCGATAGCATCTGAACTTCTTCGGGATATTGACAAAAACACGGTTGAATTTGTGCCGAACTTCGATGATACAAGCAAGGAGCCTGTCGTACTCCCGGCGATGTTTCCTAACCTATTGGTCAACGGATCTACCGGTATTTCAGCAGGATACGCGACCGACATTCCCCCTCATCATCTGGGAGAAGTCATTGATGCTGTCATTAAGCGTATTCAAATGCCATCTTGCTCTGTTGATGAACTCATGGAAGTCATTAAAGGGCCTGATTTTCCGACAGGCGGTATTATTCAGGGCGTTGACGGGATAAGAAAAGCTTACGAAACCGGAAAAGGAAAAATCATTATCCGCGGAAAGGCTGAAATTGAAACAATCAGAGGCGGACGAGAACAAATTGTCATTACTGAAATTCCATTTGAAGTAAATAAAGCAAACCTTGTAAAAAAAATGGACGAGTTCCGTATTGATAAAAAGGTTGAAGGCATCTCAGAGGTTCGTGATGAAACGGATCGAACAGGGCTGAGAGTTGTCATTGAACTGAAAAAAGAAGCTGATGCCAAAGGCATTTTGAATTTCTTATATAAAAATACTGATTTGCAGATCACATATAACTTCAATATGGTGGCTATCCATAACCGCCGTCCGATGCTGATGAGCCTGCCGTCTATTTTGGATGCATATATCGGACACCAAAAGGAAGTTGTCACAAACCGGTCCGTTTACGAGCTTCAAAAAGCAAAAGACAGACATCATATCGTAGAAGGGCTCATGAAAGCTTTGTCTATTTTGGATGAAGTGATTGCAACAATCCGTTCTTCTAGCGATAAACGTGACGCTAAAAACAATTTGATCGCCAAATATGAATTTACAGAGCCTCAGGCTGAAGCCATCGTATCATTGCAGCTATATCGTTTAACCAATACCGATATCACAGCGCTTAAGGAAGAGGCAGAAGAGCTCGGTAAAAAAATTGAAGAGCTCGAATCTATTCTGAGCAATGATAAAAAACTGCTAAAAGTGATTACAAACAGCTTAAAAGCACTGAAAAAGAAATATGCAGATACGAGACGCTCCGTGATTGAAGAAAAAATTGAAGAAATTAAAATCAATCTAGAAGTCATGGTTGCATCTGAGGATGTATATGTAACCGTTACGAAGGATGGTTACCTAAAACGGACGAGCCAGCGCTCATTTGCCGCTTCCAACGGACAGGACTTCGGAATGAAAGATACGGACAGGATGCTGCATCAGTTTGAAATGAATACGACAGACGTGCTGCTGCTCTTTACGAACAAAGGAAGCTACATCTATTGTCCTGTTCACCAGCTGCCTGATATCAGATGGAAGGACATGGGCCAGCATTTTTCAAATCTGATCACTATTGACCGTGATGAAACGATTGTAAAGGCCATACCGATAAAAGAATTTGATCCGTCGGCATATCTTCTATTCTTTACGAAAAACGGGATGGTGAAAAAGACAGAGCTCACCCATTATAAAGCACAGCGTTATTCTAAGGCGCTTGTGGCCTTAAATCTGAAGGGTGAAGATGAACTGATTGATGTACATGTAACAAATGGGGAAAGCCAGATCTTTATGGCCACTCACTTAGGGTACGGTCTATGGTTTGGAGAAGACGAAGTGAATGTAGTTGGCGCGCGTGCGGCAGGTGTCAAAGGGATTAACTTAAAAGAGGATGACTTTGTTGTCTCCGGTGAGATCCTTCAACAATCTGATTCAATTGTCTTGTTCACACAGCGGGGAGCGGTAAAACGCATGAGTCTTTCTGAGTTCGAGAAGACATCCCGCGCAAAACGCGGTGTCGTAATGCTAAGGGAACTGAAAAAGAATCCTCACCGAGTTGTAGCACTGTTCGCTTGCGGTCTTGAACAGCGACTAATGGCAGAAACAGAAAAAGGCGACAGAAAAGAACTGCAGGCAAAAGAGTTGCGGACAAACGACAGATACAGCAATGGCTCTTTCTTTTTTGATGAAGAGGAATCAGGTAAGGTTACAGCTGTTTGGCGCCTTCATACAGAACAATAATAAAAAACCCGCTCATACTATATGAGCGGGTTTCGTTTGTTTTTTATCAGCTTTCATGGTTGGTGAATAGATCTGTTACCGCATGAATGACTTCAATTCCCTGCCATACAAATAAATTTAGCGCTGTGAAAGAGAATAAGCCTAAAATCACCATTCTTAAGATAAACAACATGTTAAACAGCCTCCTCATATTTTCGTTACATAATCGGGTGATGTTGAACATGAAGTTTGCCGAAATAAGACGATTGATAAAATTTGGCCAGTATAAAGCTTTTTTTCCGCTGACGTCTGCGGGAGTATCCCGTACTTTTGCTTTCAGCGGTCAGCAGCAGAACAGCCATTGCCCATAAAGCGGTCAGCGTAAATGCCCCTGTAATGGATTTTTTCTCATCATCAGCATTTTGGCCGGCTTTCATTTCATGCATTTCCTGCTGGTCGGCTACGGCTTTATAATGATGGCCGATATCAAAGGCGTGGGGAATTGAGAGCAAATGAAAACTGGCAATCGCCAAGAATAAGATGGATGCTTTCAATATCGTTACTTTTTTCAAATGATCTCCCCCTCCTTTAATATTACTGAATATTTTTATAATAATACCCCAATCCATCCTAAAAGTAAACCTGATTTATTAAATTTAAAAATAAACTTAACTTTGTTAAGTATATATCTTTTTGCTTATTTTTGAAAGAGAAAACTTCTTTTATTAGCGTATGTATACCCGGTTTATGGTGTGAATAAAAACATATTTTAAATGATATGTTTGTTGTTTAGGATTTATTACTTTATTTATGTGTAAATCAAAGAGAAAGGCAAGAGAATGGGAAGAAATGATTACATTGTTAATAGGGTACTCTTTTTTTAAAGCCAGCTTGCAAGGAATGTTTTTATTCGTAGGAAAATAATAGAGAAGGGGTCGACAGAGTAACATCTGGATATGACAATATTCTTCTCGAAAAAACTTCCTAATTCGTCATATTGTGATATAATAAAACTCGTTATGTTAAAAAATCTAACATCAAAATCGAATTCGTATTGAATTGATGAAAACGGGAGGTAAATATGGAGTCTTTTTTCAATAGTTTGATTAATATTCCAAGTGATTTCATCTGGAAATACCTATTTTATATTTTAATAGGGCTTGGATTATTTTTTACCATACGTTTTGGTTTTATCCAATTCCGTTATTTTATTGAAATGTTCAGAATAGTAGGGGAGAAGCCGGAAGGAAATAAAGGTGTTTCATCTATGCAGGCATTCTTTATTTCGGCCGCATCCCGAGTCGGCACAGGGAATTTGACTGGTGTAGCCTTAGCAATTGCGACAGGCGGACCAGGCGCTGTATTTTGGATGTGGGTAGTGGCTGCAGTAGGTATGGCTTCAAGCTTTGTTGAGAGTACGTTAGCGCAGCTTTATAAGGTGAGAGACGGGGAGGATTTCCGCGGAGGGCCGGCCTACTATATTCAAAAGGGTCTTGGTGCCAGATGGCTTGGCATCGTTTTTGCAATCTTAATTACCGTCTCATTCGGCTTGATTTTTAACGCTGTTCAAACAAATACAATTGCTGGAGCATTGGATGGCGCATTCCATGTGAATAAAATAGTTGTAGCCATAGTTCTGGCGGTTTTAACTGCGTTTATCATTTTCGGCGGTTTAAAACGTGTTGTCGCTGTTTCACAGCTAATTGTGCCGGTTATGGCAGGCATTTATATTCTTATCGCTTTATTTGTTGTCATCACGAATATTACGGCTTTCCCTGGCGTTATCGCTACAATTGTTAAAAATGCTTTAGGTTTTGAACAAGTCGTCGGCGGCGGAATAGGCGGCATCATCGTTATCGGTGCGCAGCGCGGACTGTTTTCAAACGAAGCAGGAATGGGGAGCGCACCAAACGCGGCTGCGACGGCTCATGTATCCCATCCGGCAAAGCAAGGCTTTATTCAAACATTAGGTGTATTTTTCGATACATTTATCATATGTACGTCCACAGCATTTATTATTTTGCTGTACAGTGTAACACCAAAAGGCGACGGCATCCAAGTAACACAGGCTGCTCTTAACCATCATATTGGAGGCTGGGCGCCGACTTTCATCGCAGTCGCAATGTTCTTGTTTGCATTCAGTTCAGTTGTCGGCAACTATTATTATGGCGAGACAAACATTGAATTTATTAAAACAAGCAAAACATGGCTGAACATTTACCGTATCGCTGTAATTGCTATGGTTGTGTATGGATCTTTATCAGGCTTCCAAATCGTTTGGGATATGGCGGACCTCTTTATGGGTATCATGGCGCTGATCAACTTAATTGTGATTACGTTGCTGTCAAACGTTGCTTACAAAGTGTATAAAGATTACGCGAAACAGCGTAAGCAAGGACTTGATCCTGTGTTTAAAGCGAAAAACATCCCAGGGCTGAAAAACGCTGAAACATGGGAAGATGAGAAACAAGAAGCATAATATAAATATAAAACAAAGCTGCATTCAATAGTTGAATGCAGCTTTTTCATTATTGGAAATAAATTTAATTTTTCGACTCGAATGAAAAATGACGTGTAAAGTCCCAATTCAGTCCAGTTTTCTTTGTTCTATATGTGTCATGTGTGTCTTATTCAATGGAGATAGAGTAAATTGACAGGCTTTTAAACCTCCCAAAAACAAGAAATTAGGTTGATAGACAATCATGAGAAAGATTTTTACAATGAGTTCGTGCTCATAAGAAGTGGAGAGCCAAAATGATGCGAAGGAGGAAAAGATCAGATATGAAACGGTCAATCTCGATTTTTATTACGTGTTTATTGATTACGTTATTGACAATGGGCGGCATGCTGGCTTCGCCGGCATCAGCAGCAGGGACAAAAACGCCAGTAGCCCAGAATGGCCAGCTTAGCATAAAAGGTACACAGCTCGTTAACCGAGACGGTAAAGCGGTACAGCTGAAGGGGATCAGTTCACACGGATTGCAATGGTATGGAGAATATGTCAATAAAGACAGCTTAAAATGGCTGAGGGACGATTGGGGTATCACCGTTTTCCGTGCAGCGATGTATACGGCAGATGGCGGTTATATTGACAACCCGTCCGTGAAAAATAAAGTAAAAGAAGCGGTTGAAGCGGCAAAAGAGCTTGGGATATATGTCATCATTGACTGGCATATCTTAAATGACGGTAACCCAAACCAAAATAAAGAGAAGGCAAAAGAATTCTTCAAGGAAATGTCAAGTCTTTACGGAAACACGCCAAACGTCATTTATGAAATTGCAAACGAACCAAACGGTGATGTGAACTGGAAGCGTGATATTAAACCCTATGCGGAAGAAGTGATTTCCGTTATCCGCAAAAATGATCCAGACAACATCATCATTGTCGGAACCGGTACATGGAGCCAGGATGTGAATGATGCAGCCGATGACCAGCTAAAAGATGCAAACGTTATGTACGCACTTCATTTTTATGCCGGCACACACGGCCAGTTTTTACGGGATAAAGCAAACTATGCACTCAGCAAAGGAGCGCCTATTTTTGTGACAGAATGGGGGACAAGTGATGCTTCCGGAAATGGTGGTGTATTCCTTGATCAATCGCGGGAATGGCTGAAATATCTCGATAGCAAGACCATTAGCTGGGTGAACTGGAATCTTTCTGATAAGCAGGAATCATCCTCAGCTTTAAAGCCGGGGGCATCTAAAACAGGCGGGTGGCAGTTGTCAGATTTATCTGCTTCAGGAACATTCGTTAGAGAAAACATTCTCGGCACCAAAGATTCGACGAAGGACATTCCTGAAACGCCAGCAAAAGATAAACCCACACAGGAAAACGGTATTTCTGTACAATACAGAGCAGGGGATGGGAGTATGAACAGCAACCAAATCCGTCCGCAGCTTCAAATAAAAAATAACGGCAATACCACGGTTGATTTAAAAGATGTCACTGCCCGTTACTGGTATAAAGCGAAAAACAAAGGCCAAAACTTTGACTGTGACTACGCGCAGATTGGATGCGGCAATGTGACACACAAGTTTGTGACGTTGCATAAACCAAAGCAAGGTGCAGATACCTATCTGGAACTTGGGTTTAAAAACGGAACGCTGGCACCGGGAGCAAGCACAGGGAATATTCAGATCCGTCTTCACAATGATGACTGGAGCAATTATGCACAAAGCGGCGATTATTCCTTTTTCAAATCAAATACGTTTAAAACAACGAAAAAAATCACATTATATAATCATGGAAAACTGATTTGGGGAACAGAACCCAAATAGTTTAACTTTTGGCGGGCATCAGCAATGATGTCCGTTTTCATTATCTTATCCAGTAAAACAAGGAGGTTTAGGCTGTGGATGAAATACTGAAGCGGTATATGATGCTGTTCAAAGAAATGAATAATGCGATAAATGGTCCGGACTATCCAGGTAAGGAAAAAGACATCCAGCATCAAAAAGATCAGATCGAAGTTTACGAAAAACAGCTGCAGCAAGGATTTTCTACAGATTATGACTATGATGTGTTTGCTGATTCTGTTATCAAATGCGCATATGGCGATATGACGCTGGAGGATTTAGAAGCAGTTTATTATGGATTGACAACGCCATTTTTTTGATTTGTCATTCAGCAGAAAAATTTTAATTTCTGTCTCACTAACTTAAGTATACTTTGATATTGAGACAGAAATTTATTTATTTTGTTTGCTTCCTAGAATATATATTATGTAAACTAGAAAAGATGAAGATTAAAGCTTTGCTGTTTTTATGTACATCCTTTCTTCTTCCTGTAATTCAGCAACAAAATAAAAAAGCGATTTCCCAATCGGAAAAATCGCCAATTCAGACACTCTATTATTTTTGTGTGTCTTTGTGCTCTTAACGATTTACAACAAATGTTGTTACGCTTTGAGCTGGAAGATGGGCCCAAAAATGATTGCCTGATACAGTGAGATTCGTTCCAGGTTGTAGATTGCTGCTGCTGCTCGTGATCCATCTAGATACGTTTGAAGCAGATCCATTCTGCAAAACAAAGTTTTGGTTGACTCCTGTGTTGCTTTTATTGATGGCAACAATAACGACCTTGTTGTCACCTTTATAGGCTGACACGTAAACGTTCGCATTAGGGTTTTTCGTTGCATCAATCCTTACATAGCCGGGACGCACAAACTTTGAGAAATGAGCCATATTGTAGCCGCGTTTGCTGATCGTACCATCTTCTTTCATAGGTCCATATGATCTTCGGATGTACCACCATACATAAGCTTGAAAGTCCCCCTCTACCATCGCATTGTGAATATGCTGTGAAACATCCAATGCCTCAGGCCATCGATCCGCCGAGTTGTTATCACTGTTTGGATAGTATACTTCCGTCATCCAAAGGTCCTTCCCCGCTCCTTTTTGTTTGAAAAGAGGATAAGGGAATTGGCTGACCTGAGTGCCGTACAGGTGAGTTCCGAGAATATCCATATTGGCAAGAGCCTGCGGATCGTTCAAGATCGGGTCCGACAAATTCTTTAAGTATTGAAAAGACTCAGGTGCAATGACGCGGGCATTGATCGAGCCGGCGTTTTCTCTCATAAAGCGAAGTATTTCTTGCGGCGTCCACCACGTCCACTCGTGAGCGTAATCAGGCTCGTTTTGGACCGAAATCGCATAAAGATTCACACCATTATTTTTCATGAAGGTAACAAAATCGTTAAGATGCTGCGCGTATGCGGCGTACTTATCGTATTTCAGCCGCTTAGCTGATGTGTCACCATTCCGATTGAAGGTCTCAACCATATCACTTGGAGGATTCCAGGGAGATGCAAAAACGATTGCCCCATGTTTGACCGCACTCTTGGCAGTCTCCACCTCTTTATACCAATTATTTCGATTTTCATCTACATGAATTCTTAAGATTGAAAATCCTAACTGGTTCTGTCCATTGCCAAAAGCAGTTTCTCTTTGAGCTGCTGTAAGATCCCCAGCCCAAGCCGGATGGTTCATCCCTCCAAAACCGCGAATCACTTGTTTCTCTGCAGATACATTAACTGTTACATCACTGGCTGCCAAAACTTCAGTAGCGCCTGGCCCTAACATGACTGACAGCATAGTGAAACATACTAATAGTACACAAATTGTTTTTTTTATGCGTGGAATCATTTATTCCTCTCCTTCGTCATGTGTCTTTTACGGTATTAAAAAATCTGTATGGCATATCCATAATGGCGGGCTGTTCCGGTGATGGCTCGTACTTCACCCGCCTCGTTTTTAAGCGGTCCCATTACGAGTCCTATCTTTGCGTAAACTGCCAGTAATCAAAATGAAACAAGTTTCCTGTACCTGTTCCGGTAAATACAAAGAATACTTTGTGCACACCTGTTGCCCCGCTTACTGCAGTTTCTATTTCTCTCCACGTTTGCGCTCCGCCTGTTGAAGGCACATTCAGAGTTCCAACAAGCTTACCGTCTGCACTATCAAGACGCACTTCTATTTTCCCGCCTAAAGTGGATGCTACATTTGCTTTAAATGACCTGGCACCGCCCGCTCCGAAGTCTGCATTTCCTACAGCAATCCAGTCTCCATTTTGAATGCTTGTTACATGCTGATTATTTACTGGCCCGCCGGGTGCTGTGGACTTCTCTGTCAAAATGCGTCCATTCCAAGCAAACGTTTCAGCTTCTACCCGGTTATAAGGATTCAAATTGGAAAGCTGTGTTACACCTGCATAATTTGCTGCTACCTCTTGGATGGATCCATCTGGGTTATGCACCAGCTTATTAATATGGGGAGAACGGTATCCTTTGCCGGCCCCGAACAGAGCGGAACTGACAGTTTGCGCGTGGTACACCACATACCACTCGTTTTTAAAATTGAAAACAGCATGATGGTTGTTTCCGCCACCTCCGAAAAATGCACCCGGATTTTTCAGGAAATGCCCTCTATATGTAAAGGGACCCATGGGATTTGAACTGGTCATGTAGCCGATCTCACCCGGGGGTTTATCGGCCGGGTGCGTGCCGCCGAAATTAATGCAATAGGAGTAATAATATGTTCCGTTATACTTGTGCAATCCCGAATCTTCAAACATGAAAGGCGCATCAATTGTAGATGCACTTCCAACAACACTCGTCATATCAGGCCCCAATTTTATGACTCTAGCCGTTTTCGGATTGGCCCATTGCCCCTGCGTTGGATTTGAATCGCCAGGAACGCCTCCCCCGGCATACAGGTAACCGGTGCCGTCATCATCTACAAATACTGCCGGATCAAAAAGCCATACAACACCAGACATTCCTGGCGTACTTGGCGTTACGAGCGGTTTTCCGATTGGATCGGTCCATGGACCAATCGGGCTGTCTGCGGTGAGAATCCCGATACCTCCGCCGCTGTTTGCGAAATAAAGGAAGAATTTATCCTTGCCATTGATTTTTTTTACTGCGATTGACGGTGCCCATGACGCCCCTGCCCATTTTGCTATCCCACGGCCACCATTAGCTCCATTGGCACCTGCTACTGGAATGGCTCCGTGGTCTGTCCAGTTCACCATATCCGCTGAAGAAATGACGAATACTTTATTCAAATTGGCAAATGAATTATCTTTAATCGTTCCGTTGCTATTATATTCATAGTCATCACTTGACATATAAATATAGACTCTCCCGTTATAGGTCAGCGCAATCGGATCTGCGCCCAAATGATGGTCGATAAGCGGGTTTGAATTCCCTACATGTTTTGCAATTGTACTACTGGTGGCAGCATACGCAGACTTTCCAGATAAACAGCTCAATAGTAAAGCAAAAACAAATAAACATACGCTACACTTTTTCCTCATCACTTAACAGCCTCCTTTTTCCTTAAAATGAAGGGTTCTTTTGAAATTTGTTAACAACAGGTCATGAAGACTGCACCACTTGTTTCTTCAAGATCAATCTAGAAAAGTTCCCCCATTCCTAGCGGTCATTGTCCAGAAAATAAAATGGCGAATTGTTCAAGTCCCCTATAACGCTTGAGCAGGTATGTATATTTATTCAAAAAAATCCCTTTATCTAACATCCTACCTTATTAAAAAAATAGTGTATAGAATACTTTTGGAGGAATTCGTGTTCGATTCTACAAAGGAACTGGATACATTTATTCATTGTTTAGATGGGGCTACATATACGGCTGTTACCGACTCTTCTTCGCTTAGACTGTTCCCTCGATTATTGACATAATAGACATCATCTCTGCTGATAGGGAATCAAGGCTTAAAACCACTCAATCTAATGAAGTATTGTTCTCTTCTTTGCAAGACCTTTCGTTATCATTTCGCCCTCTTCCCCTGCGAAATATGTCATATTTTTTCATCTTTATGTAATGAGCGTTTTCGAAAAATCAGCCGTTCATGCCGCTGCTTTTTAAAGAGTATAAAAACTATTGAGCGGTATACCCGCTTCGCTTTTTTCATGTTTTGTTCATATTTTATTAATTGTTTATTCAACACTGTCCGCTATAGTAATCCATATCAACAAATATGACTGCCACTCGCATCTTTTATGAAGGGAGGTCCGTTACGCTGAAAGAAAAAATAAAGACCTTAGGCCGTTTTTGCACCGTAGGCGTCGGCAATACGCTGATAGATTTTGGTGTCTTCTTTCTTCTTACCGCTTGTCATGTCTCTTATCTGCCGGCGCAGATCTGCTCCTATACTGCAGGTATCGTCAACAGCTATGTGTGGAACCGGAATTGGACGTTTTGTGTGAAACGTAAGGCTGACGGGAAAGAGATCGTGCGTTTTCTCATGATTAATATTGCCGCGTCGGGGATCACCTTTTTGCTACTTTATTTGTTTCAAAATTGCGGCTGCTCGCTTTTGGTGAGTAAGCTCGCCGCCACTATCGGCGGAATGATGATGAATTTTATCGGAAACCGAATCTGGGTATTTGGAGATTCGCTGAAAAACATACAGGATCAGGAGTGAGGATGAATGAGAAAAAAAGTGAGAAAAGCGGTTATTCCCGCAGCGGGTTTAGGAACGAGATTTCTGCCGGCGACAAAGGCGCAGCCTAAAGAAATGCTCCCAATCGTCGACAAACCAGCAATCCAATATATTGTAGAAGAGGCCGCAGAGTCAGGAATTGAAGATATACTGATTATTACAGGGAGAAACAAACGCTCGATTGAAGATCATTTTGATCGGTCGGTCGAATTGGAATTCAATCTCCGGGAAAAAGGCAAGACGGAGACACTTAAGGAAATGCAGCAGATTGCCGATTTGGCCAACATTCATTACATCCGCCAGAAAGAACCGCTCGGATTAGGCCATGCGGTGCTGTGTGCGGAGCATTTTATCGGAGATGAGCCTTTTGCTGTTCTCTTAGGTGATGATATTATGGTGTCTGAAACACCGGCTCTTCGGCAATTAATGGATGTATATGACGTTTATGGCACAGAGGTTGTCGGTGTACAGTCAGTTCTCCCTGAGGATGTCAGCAAATATGGTATTATAAATACATCAGGGTCTCAAGGGCATGTATATGAGTGGAAAAGCCTTCTCCTGAAGAAGCACCTTCGGAAATCGCAGTAATGGGACGTTATGTGCTGAATTCTTCGATCTTCTCCGTTTTGAAGACAATTGGCAGAGGCGCGGGCAACGAAATTCAGCTGACAGATGCGCTTCGTGAGGTTTGCCGTAAGAAGCCGATCCATGCCCGGCTGCTGGAAGGAAATCGATATGACATTGGCGATAAGCTGGGCTGTTTTAAAGCGAGCACCGAAATCGGCTTAATGCGTCCCGAAATGAGATCTCAGCTTTTGGCCTATTTAGAAGATGTGATCAAACGGGAAACGAAAGAAATGCTGCGGTAAAAAAATTGTAACCATCTTGCTCGTCAATCAGTCATATAATAGTGAAAAAGATTAGGACAGGTTGTGAAGAATGTGGGCAGTTTGATAAGCGAAATTTTAACATGGCTGACGAACATGGGATATGCGGGTATTGCGATTGGGTTAATGATTGAAATCATTCCGAGTGAGATTGTATTAGCTTATGGCGGCTATATGGTATCGGAAGGCACGATTGGATTTATTGGCGCAATTATTGCGGGTGTTATTGGGGGCACCATTGCCCAGATCTTTATTTACTGGATCGGCCGCTATGGCGGCAGGCCATTTCTGGACAAATACGGGAAGTATTTATTGATTAAAAAGCATCATATTGACATGTCGGAAAACTGGTTTCAGAAATACGGCGCCGGAGTTGTCTTCTCGGCTCGTTTTATACCGGTTGTCAGACATGCCATATCCATTCCGGCAGGTATTGCCAGAATGCCTTTTCTCAAATTTGTGGTACTGACTGTGCTTGCTATCATTCCATGGTCTATTCTGTTTGTTTATTTAGGCATACAGCTAGGAAGCCAGTGGGATGATGTTGAGAATATAGCAGGCACTTATACAACACCGATTATGATATTGGCTGTTGTCGTGATAGCCCTTTATTTTGTGATTAAGAAACGTACAGCCATATTTAAACGATAGCTAGCAGATATGCATAGGGGTGACTGACGCTCCCCTATGCATATTTTTTTACTTCCGATGTTGATTTGCCAGCTTCAGATTCTCCGCTAAAAATGCGACAAACACTTCATCCCGCACGAGCGATGCGGCATAATTTCTCTTAATAAACCATTCTGCCTCTTCAAACGCTGCGAATGTTTCGTCTTGGGTTTCTCCGTTAATTTGAATATTCCATTCGTTGTCTAAAGGGAAAAGAAAAAATCTCATTTGTGCGCGATTTTCATATAATGATCCATTCGCAGATCCCTTTAGATTATAGATGTTACGGAAGGCATCCGGCCGTACAGGATCAATACGGAAAGCTTCAGCTACAAACAACTCGTATACTTCATCGGTTATTGAACAGCCGGACGCTTTTGCATGCCCTCCGCCGCCATATCGGCCAGCGATTTCTGACACATCGATGTAATCATGAATGGTGCGGAGACTGACTCGTTTTGACCCCATGCTCAAAATCGCAATGTAATCGAGGTGCCGATTATCTTTCCCTAGCCTGTTCCCCAGCTCTGAATGGTACGATTCAGCGTGAACGATGCCTACACAGTGTTCGTGAACAAAGGTTTGTACCATTTCCCTTTTCTTTCTGCGGAGGTAGCGCTCGATTTTTTCGTCTTCTAAATCAAGCAGTTTTTCTTCAAAATCATCGAAGAAAAATTCGTCATGCGCGGAAAGGCGCTGGATCATTTTTGCTTCAAATTCATCGATTGACAGCAAAAAGAAAAGATCATTAAGCCGCTTCGCCTGTTTTTGATCGTACCGCTCCCACTCCCATGTATCGTATTGGCGGACGAGCTCTGTGAATTGATCTAAGGCGTTTGTCGGTTTCATGAAGCCATTTTCAACGAGATAGCCATATAAAAGCGATGTCGCGGATGTGAGCCTTCCATCATCGTATTCCACCTGGACAAATCCCCATTCATGCTCATTCAAATGAAGGGCTGTTTTATGATGGTCAATGAGCTTCACTTTGCCCCCTGCATGAACATACTCATTCAATCTCTCTTCGTTTTCTTCAGTGACGGCGAGATCGGTGATGAATAACGCGTCCTGTCTGTTGCTCTCCTTCGCTTTTTCTAAAAAGTACTGCACCTGTGCGTTTAAGCCGTTGACAGAGTTATACCGGACCTCTACGTCTTTTCCGAACGCTAATTTTGCTACGATTCCGCACCCTACTCCGTCCAAGTCGTTATGTGAATATAAATGATACATAATGTGGGCCCCTTTTTATGATAAACTGACAATTGCCGCTAGAGGTGCGGCAGCCTTTATTTACTATTCTAAAAAACAAAGTGTTTTATGCAAATGTAATTAGTTGACATAATGTTGTTATTGTAAATATATAAAGGAGCGCTTTTTACGCTCCTAAGTTCTTGCTTTTATACTGGATAAACCGGATGCTTTCGATTGGTAAATGTCATTTCCTTTGTCATGTATGCCTTGAGCCGTTTGGCCAGCTCATCACGCAGCGAATTGGCTGGGATAACAGCATCAATGATCATTTCTGAAGCCAGACGGTAGATATTGATGTCCTCTTTGTATTCCTCCCGTTTGCTGCTGATAAATGCGGCTCTCTCTTCTTCTGGCAGCTCGGCGATTTTTTTAGCGTAGACAGCGTTTACAGCTGCCTCAGGGCCCATGACGGCGATTTGGGCGGTCGGGAGCGCTAGACAGCAATCCGGTTCAAATGCCGGCCCTGCCATTGCATACAACCCAGCCCCGTAAGCTTTTCGGACAATGACAGAGAGTTTTGGAACAGTTGCCTCCGACATCGCAGAAATCATTTTCGCTCCGTGTCTGATAATCCCAGCCTGTTCTACTTTTGTGCCAATCATAAAACCGGGGATATCGGCTAAGAACAGCAATGGGATATGAAAAGCGTCACATAAGGTAATAAACTTAGCCGCTTTGTCTGCTGAATCGTGGAATAAGACGCCTCCTTTTACCTTCGGCTGGTTTGCAACAATGCCGACAGGCTGTCCGTGGATTCGTGCGAGGCCCGTCAATAATTCCGGTGCAAATAAGGCTTTGATCTCAAAAAATGAGTCTTCATCTATGACCCGCTCAATCAGCTCATGCATATCAAAAGGTGCGTTTTGATTTTGCGGAATGACGTCGGCAAGCGGAGTGTCGAAGTGTTTTGGCGGGCGTTTCTTATGAATGGGCGCTTTTTCTTGAAAATTTGCCGGAAAGTAAGACAAATAAGCCCGCGCCAGCTGTATGGCTTCTTCTTCAGTTTCTGCAAGAATATCTCCGCAGCCGGAGGTTGAGCAATGCATACGGGCGCCACCCATTTCTTCAAGAGACACTTTTTCGCCAATAACCATTTCCGCCATCCTTGGCGAGCCTAAATACATGGAGGCGTTACCGTCTACCATAACGACGATATCACAGAAGGCCGGAATATAAGCGCCACCTGCTGCAGATGGTCCGAAAAGCAGACAGATTTGCGGAATGCGTCCCGATAATTTGACTTGATTGTAAAAAATTCTTCCTGCACCGCGTCTCCCTGGAAAGACATTGATTTGGTCGGTAATTCGGGCGCCTGCCGAATCGACTAAATAAATGACCGGACAGTTTAATTTTTCGGCGGTTTCTTGAATTCTGATGATTTTTTCAACTGTTTTTGCTCCCCATGACCCCGCTTTCACTGTTGAATCATTCGCCATGACGCAAACGGTTTGGCCGCCGATTTTGCCGATAGCGGTTACAACTCCGTCAGCGGGAAGCCCGTCTGACATACATTCCGCAAAAAAAGCGTCTTCTAGCTCAATGTCATCGTCAAAGAGAAGGGAAAGCCGCTCTCTGACAAAGAGCTTGCCTTTTTCCCGATTGCTTTGATGATACTTTTCCGCTCCGCCTTTTCGAATCCGTTCAGCCCGTTCTGTTCGTTCCTTTTCATAATCCATCAGCATTGCCTCCCTTTTATATTCCCTTGTATACGGCCCGTCTTTTTTCTTGAAAGGCCTGAAGCCCTTCTCTCCTGTCTTTTGTCGGGATGGTTTGTTCATACGCTTTTTGTTCAATCGCAAGGCCTGTAGCGAGATCTGTCTCCAATCCTTTATTGATTGCAAATTTAGCCTGACGGACAGCGATCGGCCCGTTGGCAGAAATGGCTGCGGCCAGTTCCTCTGCTTTTGGCATAAGGTCACAAGGAGCGGTGACATGCTCTACAAGGCCGATTTCTTTTGCTTCGTGTGCGGTCACGCGTCTGCCTGTATAAATGAATTCTTTTGCTTTTCCTCTGCCAATCAGCCGGGGCAGCCTTTGGGTCCCTCCAGCGCCCGGGATAATAGCTAACCCTGTTTCCGGAAGTCCCAGCACAGCTGATTCAGTTGCGATTCGAAGGTCGCATGCCAATGCCAATTCTAGTCCGCCGCCTAATGCGCTTCCATTTATCGCAGCTATGACCGGCTGAGGCAAGGCATCAAGTAAAGCCGCCGTTCTTTGAATGAGAGATACACTTTCCAGAACCTGATCTTCTTTCAGTTTTATCCGTTCCTTCAGGTCTGCCCCTGCACAAAACGCTTTTTCACCGGTGCCTGTGAGGATGACGCAACGGATGTTTGAGTTGAATTCAATTTCCTGGATAATCATTTGCAGGTTTCTAAGCATTTCCGCTGAAAGAGCATTTGCTGCCTGAGGCCTGTTTAAGGTGATCAACGCAATATGTTCATTTTTAACAGTAAAAAGAATAGAATCTCCCATTGTATGCGTCCTCCCTTTTATCAAGATGATTTAAACACCTGTAAATTTCTGCTCGGCAGCGGTTTGCCCATTTTTTCTTCAATCCATTTGGCCGCAGATAGCAGTTTTTCTAGCTTTACATTTGTTTTGATATCCATCTGTTCAAGCATGTACACGATATCCTCAGTTGCGGCGTTTCCTGATGAACCTGGCGCATATGGGCATCCCCCAAGCCCGCCTGCCGAGCCGTCGAACACCGTGATGCCCATTTGGAGTGCTGTGACCATGTTGGCCAGAGCGGTTCCTCTCGTATCATGAAAATGCAAGGCAATTTGATTAGCCGGGAATCGTGCCAAAAGAGCTTCAAGTACAGTTTCCACTTGGGCGGGATTAGCCGCTCCAATCGTATCTCCAAGCGAAAGTTCAGAAATCCCAAATTCAAATAGAGCTTCTGAAAGGCGAATGACTTGTTCAATGGGGACATCTTTTTCGTACGGACAGCCGAAAACAGTCGAGAGGTAGGCTCTTGTTGTGAGGTTTGCTTTTTGTGCGTCGTTGTTTACTTGTTTGAGTATATGAAGGGATTCAGAAGTGGATTTATTGATGTTTTTTCTGTTGTGCGTCTCGCTGGCGGACATAAAAACGCAAGCCTCGTTAATGCCTCCTTCAAGTGCATTCTCCAGTCCTCTTTGATTCGGGACAAGTGCCGCGTACGTTACCCCTTTTTCTCGGTCGATGCCTTTTGCTACATCGATAGCATCTCGAAGCGCCGGAATCCATTTCGGGTGAACGAAGGATGTGATTTCAATATACGAAAGCCCTGTCCTGGAAAGCTGGTTGATCCAGGTTATTTTATCCTCTGTTGAGATCCATACGGGCTCGTTTTGTAAGCCGTCACGCGGGCCGACTTCTTTGATTGTCACTTTTTTAGGATATGTCATGGTCTTCCTCCAAATTATTGAGTGGAATCGCTCAGTTCGAGCAGTACGTCTCCTTCATTTACAAAGTCTCCTTCATTTTTTTTGACTTCTTTTACGATTCCGCTTCTATCTGCAACGATCGGGATTTCCATTTTCATCGATTCCAAAATGGCTACCTCCTGGCCCTTTTCGATTTGGTCGCCGGCTTTGACGTGGACTTTCCACAGGTTTCCTGCCATTTGTATGCTAACCGTCATGACAACTGCCTCCTTTATAGGTGTTGTTTCAAAAAGTCAGTCGTGACATCCCCTTCTTTAAATGCCTTTGTTGCCGCAGCCTGTATGAGAAGCGGAAGATTTGTTTTGATTCCCTCTACACGATAGTCGCGAAGCGCTGTCTCTAGTTTTTCAATTGCTTCTGTTCTGGTTTGGCCTTTGACAATCATCTTAGCGATCATCGGGTCATAAAAAGGGGTAACGGTGCTGTCTTTTGCTACCGCACATTCGTGTCTGACTCCTTTTTGGTCAGGAAGTGAAAACGCAGTGATCGTACCTGGTGACGGGAAGAAGGTCTTGGGATCTTCCGCGTATATTCGAACCTCTATCGCATGCCCGTTCCGTTGGATGTCTTTTTGGGAGAATGTGAGTGTATGGCCCGCAGCAATCCGCAGCTGCTGCTCAACTAAGTCCAGGCCTGTTATTTCTTCAGTCACGGGGTGTTCAACTTGCAGTCTCGTATTCATTTCGAGGAAATAAAAATTTTGCTTCTGGTCAACTATGAATTCGATGGTGCCTGCGTTCGTATAGCCGATTGCCTTCGCTGCTTTTACCGCTGTTTGCCCGATCTTCATTCTTAGTTCATCGTCTACAAATGGAGACGGTGCTTCTTCAATGACTTTTTGGTGGCGCCTCTGAACAGAGCAATCACGTTCAAACAGATGTACTGTATGGCCGTGTTGATCGGCCAAAAGCTGAACCTCGATGTGGCGCGCATGTTCAATAACTTTTTCTATATACATCGACCCGTCACCGAAAAAATCTGCTGCGCGCTTTTTGTTTCCCTCGTACGCTTTTTTTAATGCTTCTTCATTTTCAACACGCTGCATTCCGATGCCCCCTCCGCCCGCTGAAGCTTTCAGCATGACAGGATAGCCGATTTGACCTGCGGTGCGGCAGGCTGCCTCTATATCTCCGAGGGATTCAGAAACGCCCGGCACCACAGGGACACCTGCAGCCTCCATTGCTTTTCGCGCTTCAATTTTGCTGCCCATCTTTGCGATGATATCAGGGGAAGGTCCGATAAACACGATGTTTTCTTGCTTGCAGCGTTCAGCGAATCTGCTGTTTTCTGATAACAATCCATATCCCGGGTGGATCGCGTCGGCATTTGCTTTTTTCGCCGTCTTTATGATTCTCTCTATATTTAAATAACTTTCACTGACTCTCGATTCTCCGATCAAATAAGCCTCTGTAGCGGCTTTTGTATGGAGCGCGTCCTTGTCTGCTTCTGAATAAACCGCAACCGTTTTAATGCCGAGACGGCTGCATGTTCGGATAATTCTCATTGCAATTTCTCCGCGGTTGGCGATCAGTACTTTTGTAAACATGATTTCACCTCATTGACTTGATGATAGGTTGAACATTTCAATCGTTTTTTCTCGCAGTTTATATTTTTGAATTTTGCCTGAGGCCGTCATCGGATAGTCATCCGTAAAAATAACATAACGCGGAATTTTGTGGCGGGCGATTTTCCCTTTGCAATAGGCTTTAAGCTCATCAGGTGAAACGCTTTTACCGTCTTTCAGTTTAATCCAGGCTGCAGCTTCCTCCCCGAATTTGGCGTCAGGCACACCAACGACCTGTACATCTAAAACAGCGGGATGCCGGTATAAAAATTCTTCAATTTCCCGCGGATAAATGTTCTCGCCGCCTCTGATGAGCATATCTTTTAATCTTCCGGTGATGCGGCAGTATCCGTCTTCATCCATGACAGCAAGATCTCCGGTAAACAGCCATCCGTCATGATTGATTGCTTTTCTGGTCGCATCTTTGTCTTTATAATAGCCTTTCATGACGTGATAGCCACGGGTGCACAGTTCTCCCTGCATGCCTCTTTGAACTTCTTGACATGTCCCAGGTTCTACAATTTTCACCTCAGTATGTGGCAGGGCGCGGCCGGTTGTTTCGACTCTTCTTATGAAGGAATCATTTGCTCTCGTTTGCGTAATGACTGGCGAGGCTTCGGTTTGTCCATAGGCGATCGTAATGTCTTTCATGCCCATTCTTTCAATCACAGCTTTCATCACTTCACTTGGACAGGGAGAGCCGGCCATGATTCCTGTTCGGAGCGTCGATAGATCATATGCATCAAAATCCGGATGATACAGCTCGGCGATAAACATGGTAGGCACACCATGGAGCGCTGTGCATTTCTCTTTTTCTACCGTTTTAAGGACGGTAACGGGATCAAATTCTTGCACGGGTATCATGGCTGCCCCGACGGATACACATGCCAAAACCCCAAGGACGCATCCAAAGCAGTGAAAAAACGGAACCGGGATACACATGCGGTCTTGAGAGGTTAAAGCCATACATTCAGCGATATTAGCAGCGTTATTGATGACATTGAAATGGGTCAGCATCACGCCTTTTGGAAACCCTGTCGTTCCTGATGTGTATTGCATATTAATCACATTGTCTTTATCCAGGCTGTTCATTCTCTCTTCAAGCTCAGCATCTGTCACTGTTTTCGCCAATATCTCTGTATCGTCCCAATGATACATGCCAGGCAACCGTTTATTGCCAATATAGATTAGCGTTTTTAAAAAGGGATAGCGTTCAGATTTCAGTTGGCCGGGCTTTGCTTCTTGCAGTTCTGGAATTAAATTGCTCACGATGTCTGGATAAGAAGTGCCCCTGTATGAATCCATGATAATAAGCGTGGCGGCATCCGATTGCTTTAACAAGTAATCAAGCTCGTGTGCTTGATAATTGGTATTGACGGTCACGAGCACGGCTCCGATCTTCGCAGTTGCGAACTGGACGGCAAGCCATTCAGGGATATTAGAAGCCCATATGGCGACGTGGTCTCCTTTTCCAATCCCCATCCGCATGAGACCTTTAGCGGTTTGACGGCACAGACTGTCAAATTGAGCGTACGTATAGCGGATATTTCGGTCTGGATACACAACAGCATCTCGATCGGGATACGCATCAGCTGTTTGTTCCAGCAGCCTGCCGATTGTGGAATGGATGAGTTCAGCCATTCATTGTTCCTCCTTTCTTAATGATAGGAAAGCGTTTACATTTTTATTTTAAAAGCTGTCTGGCGATCACGAGACGCTGAATTTCAGATGTGCCTTCACCGATTTCCATTAATTTTGCGTCCCGCAGCATCCGTTCTACCCCATACTCTTTCATATAGCCTGAACCTCCATGGATTTGAATGGCTTGATTGCAAGCTCTTGTCGCCATTTCAGATGCGAATAGCTTGGCGTACGCCGCTTCTTTTGTGAACGGGTGGTTATGGTCTTTCAGCCAGGCGGCTTTTAACACCATTTGCCGTGCCAGATCAATTTCCATCGCCATGTCAGCAAGCTTAAATTGAATCGCTTGAAAGGAAGAAATCGGCTGTCCAAACTGCTTTCGTTCTTTCGCATATGCCAATGATGCATCAAGGGCCGCTTGGGCAATGCCGACTGCAAGAGCAGCGATGGAGATTCGCCCTCCGTCCAGCGTATATAGAAACTGTTTAAACCCTTTTGTTGGATCGCCAAGTAAGTTGCCCGCAGGCACTCTTACATCCTCAAGCAAAATTTCCGCTGTATTCGAACCGCGGACGCCCATTTTATCGTACGGGCTCGTAATCGTAAGTCCTGGTGTGTCAGTTGGCACGATTAATGCGGAGATGATGTTTTTTCCGTCTTTGTTTTTGCCTGTTACGGCGGTTACAATAACTGTGCGTGCGTAGCTTGCATTAGTGATCCAGCACTTTTCGCCGTTGATTACATACTCGTCACCATTTGAAATTGCTTTTGTTTGAGTGCCTCCTGCATCTGAGCCGGCATTTGGCTCCGTCAGGCCGAATGATCCGAGTGCTGTGCCTGAAGCCAGCGGCGTCAAATGCGTCTGTTTTTGCTCTTCTGTTCCGAAGTAGTAAAGAGGGCTTGCGCCTAGCGAGACCGCTGCAGCATAGCTTAATCCAGTACTGCCGCAGGCTTTGCCGACTTCTTCAACCGCTAAGGCATATGAAATCGTATCACCGCCAGATCCGCCGTATTCTTCTGGAAATGGAATACCCATCAGGCCGAGTTCACCCATTTTTTCAAATGTTTGCATCGGGAACTCGCCTGTTTGATCTACATGTTCAGCGTGAGGAGCAATTTCTTTTTTCGCAAAATCTTTTACCATTTCACGCACCATTTGTTGTTCTTTTGTCAGCTCAAAATTCACATCGTTTCCTCCTTCACATCTTTGTAACATCCTATTAGGCGAGTTCTATAATCATTCCCTGACAAGAAAAGTCTGAAAATTAAAACTGAATCATTTTTTATGTGATAATTTCAGCGGAATGAGCAAATACATGCAGTAGGCGCATACCATCTATATCGCAAACGCAATAACTTGGCCCTTTGATAAAGCCGGGAAGATGAGGGAGATTCCAAAGGGAAATCGTATCAATCAATAAACCGACCGCTGATCCCCATATACCTAGCTTGATCACCGCGAACTGTGATTGATCGAGTTTATGATAGAGAAAGAACACAAGGCATAAAACAAGAGCGGTGCCCGCTTCCAAGAGAAGAAAGTTCGTCAAAAAGGCTTCTTCAGCCGGATCAGTCAACACAGCATCTTCGAACAGCACAAAAAATAATGTGGCACCTAACCAGACTAGAAATGAAAACGTAAAACACGTCCTGTACGTGTTTCTCTTCGATTTACTTAGCACTAGTTTCTCAGATTCCAATAATGGAAAATGTCCAAACACCGCCTCCATATTCATGTGAATCTCACCTTTGTTTTTTAAAAAAATACAGCGGTTTACCATCATTTCCTGTCTCCAAAATCACTAAAAAAGACGACTTAGTAAGCCGTCCTTCTCATTTCTTATTTTGTTGTTCGTTTGGAAGCCTTGCTTTCGTTATGAAGCCGGTCTGCTGAAGTGACATAATACGTATATTTCTTGTTAGGATCTGCCGTGTTATCTAAGAAGGTTTGCTGCTCATGTGTTTTTCTTTGCGTTGCCAGCAATGTTCTCTGCTTTTTCCCTTCGGCTCTGTATATCGCATAATAGGCTGTTTCTTTCGTTTTTTGATTTGATGGGTGATCTTTAATCTGCAGAAGATTGCCGTTTTTGTCTTCGGTGACTTTCGTAAGCTTCGGTTTTTTTGGGGCGGTATTGTCAAGCCAAGGCATTTGCGGAACCAGTGCCGGCTTGCTGTAAAGATCGGTGATAAGCCTGTCTTTGATGCCAAGCGGATTTTTGTTGAGGTCCTTGAGGCTGAAATGCATGCTTCCTTTCACCAGTTCAAGCTGGCGGTTCAAAGTGATTTGCCGCACATATTCCTCAGGGTCGGACCAAGGCGGATCAAAATTGTTATTGATTTTATATGCTGCCTGGCCAATATATAAGTGAACAGGCCTATTTTTGACTTCATTGCTCCACCAATCAGCCAGCACGTCGTAAGCCGCTGCGTTAAAGCCGATACTCCAATAAATTTGCGGAGCAATATAATCGATGTCGCCTTCTTGGATCCAATGTCTTGTGTCTGCATATAGATCGTCATAATTTCTGACGCCTGCTTTTGTATTCGATCCGGTCGGGTCATCTGCGGCGTTTCTCCATACTCCAAAGGGACTGATGCCGAATTTGACATACGGTTTTTCAGCTTTAATTGTTTGGTTGATTTGTTTGACAAGCTGGTTCACATTGTCCCGCCGCCAGTCATCGATATTAGCAAAAGCGCCTTTTCCGTATTGTTCATACTGTGCTTGATCAGGAAATTCCTGTCCTGCTATTTTATAAGGGTAAAAATAATCATCCATATGAACAGCATCGATATCATAATGTTTTACGACTTCTTCAATGCCTTTGACGATAAAATCTCTCGCTTCTGGAATGCCTGGATGATAATACAGCTGGTTTCCGTAGGCGGCAACCCAATCTGGATGTTTTCTTGCCGGGTGACTCTCAGACAATTTATTAAGATCTGTATGATTCATTGTAATACGGTAAGGGTTAAACCACGCGTGAAATTCCAAATTTCGTTTATGGGTTTCTTCAATCATAAATGCAAGAGGATCATAGCCCGGGTCCTTCCCTTGGATACCGGTTAAGTATTCAGACCAAGGCCCGTAAGCTGACGGATAAAAGGCATCAGCCGTCGGTTTAATCTGAACAATAACGGCATTCATTCCCATTTTTTGCACATCGTCCAGCAGTTTGCTATACTCCTGTTTTTGCTCTTTCACAGATAACCCTTTTTTGGACGGCCAATCAATATTTAATACGGAAGCAATCCATACGGCTCTCAGCTCCCTGTCAGACTGCGCATTGGCCATAAACGGAACGGAAATGACAAACGTTCCGATGATCAAGCTGACAAGGAAACGGACAATCGACTTTTGGCAAACCTTCATTCTGTTTCTTCTCCCCCATTACATCACTTTCACTATTCGCTATTACGGTATTCCCGGGCTATAAAAGGGTGATTAACAGAATGTCTATCTCACTAAATAAACGAAAAAAGTCCTAAAGCATGTTGTGAACCGCTTTTAGGACTTTTTATCATTAATCATGGTTTGCAGACTTTTTAACACGTCAATAAGTTTTACGCCGACACCGACAGCCGTTTCAAGGATCGCTTGTGCTCCGGCAATAGCTAAAATAAAGATCAGCGGTATTGCAATACGAGGCAAAAAAAGATAGCCAAGTCCGATCAAGATGGCACACCAAACACCGGCACACCAGTAGCAATTGAGCATGTATCCAAAGTTAGAAGCCGGCACGCTTTTTTCATCTACATGCCCGTTTTGATCAACAATCCTTTTCTTTTTCATAAAAGGTTTTCGGATAAATTCTGTGATTTTGTCGAACACAATCAAATGTGTCAGCCTGTAACTGGCTAGAATCAGCATGATAAACGTAAGAAAAGATAAATGATCCATGACAAGCCTCCAAGAAAAAGGATGATGTTATCATTCCCTAGTGTCATCGATCCATTCTTTGATACAAAAAAGAAGCGGACAGAGAATGCCTCTGTCCGCGAATCCGCTCTATTGTTTGTGCGGGATTGCTTTATTTGAAGTGATCTTTTCTAAAATGTCGAGGATGATGTCAGCATTCTTTTCAGCATATGTTCCTTCCAGCATGTCTTTATGAGCGCCAAAACCCGTGTACTCGCTGTAGTTTCCGCAGGCGCCTTCCCATTTCGTTAAGCCTGTATTCTCGCTGGTTTCGATTTGAATTCCAGCTTCGATGAAATGAATGCTTGCTTTGATGTGCCCTTCATTCAGCAATTGTGCCCAATATTCTTGATAGTTTCTTTTTTTCTTCATCACTTTTTCTCTGACTGCTTCAGGCAGATATGCTGCAGATTCGTCATTCTCGGTATCAATAGGCAAAGGCTGTTCTTTTAGATAAGCGTCCACGATAATGAAGTCGCTGACTTCTAATCCTTTGCGCTCCATAGCCTGTGCCACTTCAAAAGCCAGGTTTCCGCCTGCAGAGTAGCCTAATAAAACGTATGGGCCCTCAGGCTGTATGTCCGTCATGCAATTAACATATTGTTCAATGCGGGTGTCTTGTTCAATAAAGTGAAACCCGTATACGGCTGCCTTCTCATTCAGTAATAAAGCAAGGTCTTTAAAATAAATGCCAAATCCCGATATCGGCGGGAAGCAGAAAAGATTTTGCGCGCCGTGCTGGTTCAGTTTGATCACATGCTGTTCATCTGCCGCTCTCAGCTGTTTAGAATAAAGTTTTTCGGCAAGCTGAGCGATTGTCGGATGTTCGAACAAGAAATCAATCGGTATGTCAATGTTCTGCTGATGTTTTAGTGTATGTATGACTTGCAGTGCTTTTAGTGAATGTCCGCCAATAGCAAAGAAGTCATCATCAATACTGATTGTGTTAACACCGAGGACTTGCTTCCAAATGTTCGCCAATTCTTCTTCAACCAAGTTTCTTGGCAATATGATGTTCTGTCGTTTGGCAGGCTTATTTTCTGGAATAGGCAGCGCGCTGCGGTCTATTTTTCCGTTTCCGGTAAGCGGCATCCGCTCCACACGCACCCAGTGCTGCGGGATCATATAGTCTGGAAGCACACGCGCCAAATCGGCGCGAAAATCCGTATCTGTTTTTTTATGATCACCGACGTAATGAGTGTACAGCTGCGCCTCTCCATCTTTTTCTCTCAATGTCACTGCTGCTTCTTGAACGCCTTCCATTTCTAACAGGCGCGCTTCTATTTCGGCGGGCTCAATTCGTTTTCCGCGAATTTTCATCTGCCTGTCAATTCTGCTGATGTATTCTAAGTTTCCATCAGGCAGCCAGCGTGCCAAATCACCGGTACGGTAAATTCTTTCTCCAGGCAAGAAAGGATGAGGAGAAAAAACAGTATTTGTCAGGTCATCTCTGTTCAAATAGCCTTTAGCGACCCCATCACCGCCAACACAAAGCTCGCCGGGAACGCCTATTGGCAAAAGACGTCCTTTTGTATCTAAGATGTAAGCGGTGCTATTGCTGATTGGTTTTCCAATCGGAATCGGCCCCGCATAGTCTCTCTTTATTTCAAAAAAGGTTGAAAAAGTCGTGTTTTCCGTAGGCCCGTAAATATTATGAAGCGCGAGATCTGGGCAGGCGTGCCTGACAGCATTCATCAGAGCAGGCGAAAGTGCTTCTCCTCCGACATATAACGTATGGAGTCCGCGAAACATGTCAGCTCGTACCTGTGCCAGCTGATTAAAAAGAGCTGTCGTTAAAAATAGCACTGTGATGTCATTTTCAAACAAATACGCTCCAAACCGATCAGGTGTCAGCATTGTCGATTTATCAATGATATGAAGGCTTGCGCCATGTAAAAGTGACCCGAACATTTCAAAGGTGACGGCGTCAAAGCTGATAGATCCAGTCAGAATAAACCGGTCATCACCGGACGCAGACGTGTAATTGCTGTTTCTGACAAGGGACACGACATTGCGATTCGTGATCATGACCCCTTTCGGCCGGCCTGTTGATCCTGAGGTATACATGATATATGCAAGATCGTCTGGACTGGAGATGGTGTTGATAGGAAAATGGTTCTCTCCCATCAATGCCTGCGCATCTGCAATCATACATGTTCCTGAGAACGCAGCATTTTGCTCCAGCCCCTTTTGAACAATCAGCATTTTTGCTTGCGTTTCCTCAAGCATAAAGCTGACTCGTTCAGGCGGAAGCTCCTCATCAAGCGGGAGGTATGCTCCCCCTGCTTTTAATACGGCAAGCACACTGATCATGAATTCGGGAGAATGTGCAGTCAATATTCCGGCTGTCTCGTTTTTCCGAAATCCCTTTTGAATTAACTCTCTGGCGAGCGCATTAGAGCGTTTATCAAGCTCTTTATATGAAATAGACATATTGCCATACACAAGTGCGGTATGGTCTGGCGTCTTTTCTGCTTGTTCGCGAAATAAATCGATAATTGTATGATTCTTTGGATACTCCGTTTTTGTATTGTTGAACTGTGTGACAATCTGCTCTTTTTCTGTTGCATCAAGAAAAGAAAAATCAGCAATTGGCATATGAGGGTGCTGTGCCGCTGTGCTAAGCGCTTGCGTAAATTGCCTCTTGATACAGCTGATCCAGGCAGCATCGTAAACGAATGCATTATAGCTGAACTTGACGACAAGCTCTTCGCCGGGAGCAACGACAAGATTAAAGTTATATCCTGATTGCTCGGATACTTGAACTTGATCGATTTGCAGCGGTGAATCGGTTTGATCAGCGGAATCGGCGATTTTCTGCTGTAACGGATAGTTTTCAAAGACGATAATGTGATCAATCAGTTCCTGTTTTAATGCGGTGTTTGCCTGAATATCAAATAAAGGCTGGCAGGTAAACGGCTCAGCTTCCAGCATTTCTTTCTGGCATCGTATGAGCAGTTCTTGAAACGTTTCGTCTTGATGTGTTTTAATTCGAATCGGTATGGTATTGATAAACAACCCTATCATTTGCTCCACGCCCGGGATTTCTGACGGTCTTCCTGATACAACTGCGCCAAACACAACGTCGTCTGTGCGGTTATATTGCTGCAGCATCACACCCCAGACCGCCTGAATTAGGGTAGCGAGCGTGACGCCGTGTTGTTTGGCAGTCTCTTTCAGCTTGTCTGTCAGTGGTTTATTTAATGAAAATATCAAATCTTCACGGTGATAACCTTCTTTTGTTTCTTTATCAGACACACGAGGCAGAGGTGATGGAGTGCTGTAGTTTTTTAAATAGGTATCCCAGTAGGCTGCTGCTTTTTCTTTGTCTCGGTTTGTCAGCCAGGAAATATAGGTGCTGTACGGACGGACAGGGTCTAATGAAAGCGGCCTTCCTGCATGAATCGATTGATAAATTTGCATAAATTCCTGCATAACAATATCTAGGCACCATCCGTCCATTAAAATATGATGGTGACTCCAGATACAGACATGTTCATCTTTAGCTGTTTTGAATAGAGAAATCCGCATCAGCATGTCTTTTTGCAGATCAAAGCCTTTTTGCTTGTCCTTCTCTTTAAAGCGTTCAATATACTCATTCTGATCGTTTGTTGGCAGATGGGAAATGTCTTCGCTGTACAAATGGAATTCACGTTCTGTCATCACGACTTGCCGAGGTCCCGACAAATGCGGGACGTGCGGCAAAAACACGGTTCTGAAAATATCATGGCGGTCGATAATGGCTTGAATGCTGCGCTGAAACCATTCATAGCTGAGGCTTCCTTTAATGGTGAAGAGCGACTGCTCAACGTATGCCCCCTCCTCTTTACGGAGGAAGGAATGAAACAGCATTCCCTCCTGCATATGACTCAGAGGATAAATGTTCTTGATTTTTTTAATGGTATTCATAGTGTCTGCACCTTTCTTCACGGATTCATTAGTGAAAACTGAGCATATCAGCGATCTCTTGCAGGGCGTCCTCGGTCAGTTCTTGATCATCAAAATCACTGATCGTCTTTTCTGTTTCGCTTTTGTTCTGGCAGTGTTCGATCAGCTGTAATAAAAATTGACGGCATGTTTCGCTAAGCTGTTCGATGGTTTTGCGCTGAAAGCGGGCATTGTCATAAGTCATATTGACAGTCAATTTTCCTTCTGCAGCGATTGCGCTGATATCCAGCGACTGTTCACGGTTCCATGTTGTGCTGATATCACCTCCGGCACCCAGCGGAGAGAATGAGAAGGCGTCCTCCTCAGGTACTTCAGCTGTGCGGCCGCTTTCAAATTGACCAAGATAATTAAAGCTGATTTCTGGTGCACCTGTGAAATTGATGTCTTTTTTGCCAGGCGGAGTCAAATATTTGATGACACCGTAGCCGAATCCTTTGTCAGGTACACGTCTCAGTGTATCTTTTGTTGTTTTTAGCACATGAACCATGCTTTCTTCCGAATCTGGCAAGTCTGCGTTCAATTTAACCAATAACGGATAAATGGCGGTAAACCATCCAATCGTCCGGCTCACATCTATTCCTTTTAATACATCCTCTCGCCCGTGGCCCTCTAATGATAGTTTGAAGGCGGATTGATTGGTCCAATGGCGCAGCGCAAGAATGACAGAAGCGAGCAGCATGTCCTGCGTATCAGTGTTATATGCGCTGTTGGCGTCTTTTAAGAGTGCTGCTGTCTCTTTATCGTTTAAGGTAAACGAAATTGTGGACCGTTGTCCCTCGTGTGCTCTAGTTCCATCGATTTGATCAAAAGGCAATGCCTCTGTTTGATACTCTTCGGCTTCGCGCCAATACTTGAGCTGTTTCATTAGCTGCTGGCTTTCAGCGTAGTCAGAGAGCTTTTTCGTATACGCTTTAAATGAGCTTGTTTTAGGAGGCAGCTGAATCTCTTCCCCGCCTGCAGCTTGGCGATACCCTAAAGCCAAATCTTCAAGCAGAACCCGCCATGAGATGCCGTCAACGACGAGGTGATGAGCCGATAAAAATAAGAAATCACCGTCAATTGTGTGGAAAAGACCGGCTTGCAGCAGCGGACCATTCTTCAAATCCATTTTCTGCTGAATATCAAGTACATGACGTTTGATAATAGGCTCATACGCTCTATTTCCATCAGTGCCGTCCGGAGCTGATAAATCAATCATCTGAAGGCCGTACAACGCGTCGTCCGAATGACTGAGCGGCCGATTATATTGATCCCACTTTCCTTGTTCATTCTGTGTAAACACCATTCGCAGCGCATCATGATGACACGTTATTGCTTTTAACGTTTTGCGCAGTGCGTCTTCTTGTACAGAGGTGCTTCGATGCAGCATTACGGACTGATTAAAATGGTGTTTTTCTTTTATATCTTGAGAAAGAAACCATTTTTGAACAGGCGACCATTGTACGTCTCCCTCAACCGCAGCTTGGCTGGAACTTGTATCTGAATCACGGATATAAGCTGCCAATTCTTGAATGGTCGGATGGCTAAACAAATCTTTCACTGCCATTTGCTTGCCTATCCGGTGAAGCCGCGCAGATACCTGTAACGCTTTGATTGAATCTCCGCCAAGTTCAAAGAACGAATCAGCTGTTCCGATCTTTTCTGCCCCCAGTACTTCTTTCCATATATCTGCCAGTATTTGCTCCATTTTGCTGGCTGGCGGGAGGAATGGACGTTCACCTTCGTGGTTGTATACAGGTTTTGGAAGTGCTCCGCGATCCAGCTTGCCGTTTGGTGACAATGGAAGTGAGTCCAGTTTTTCAATAAACGCAGGGTGCATAAACACCGGCAGCTTGTTTTGTAATTCTGAGCGTACAGCATTTGTGCTCAACTCTGGTTTTGTCACCACATAAGCACTTAATTCGGTTTGTCCTGACGCTGTTACATGAGCAACTACTGCGGCGTCTTTTACACCATTTATACACCGGATGACCGATTCAATTTCTTTCGTTTCTACACGGTATCCTCTGATTTTGACTTGATCATCGATTCTTCCGAGATATTCGAGTGTACCGTCGGCCATCCATCTGGCGGCGTCTCCTGTTCGGTACATTCGTGTTTCGGGTTTAAATGGATTCTGCGTGAATGCTCTCTCTGTCAGTTCTGGAAGATTGACGTACCCTCTTGCAAGCCCTGTTCCTGCTATACAAAGCTCTCCAGCAACACCGATTGGCTGAAGCTGATGATTGCTATTTAAAATCAGCACTTGAGTCCCGTCAATCGGCTGGCCGATGCTTACGTATGCCTGCTTTTCCATATGTCTCATGACGGTAGTCGCCACGCTGTTTTCTGTCGGTCCATATTCGTTGGCGAGTTCGGTATGCGGACAAATGGCCAAGCTGCGATGGATCAATTCGCGGTCAGCCGCTTCTCCTGCCAGTGTGACGACTCTAAGTGTCTTTACATCTTCCGGCTGCACTACGTCCAAAAGCGCTCGATATAAAACAGGCACAATAATCATATGTGTAATCCGTTGACGAGACAGCTGATGCTTAATGGCCAGAATATCCTTCGCTTCCTCTTCATGAAGCAAAACGGCTTTTGCACCTGACAAAAGCGGTGTAAACATACTAGTTAAAAAGCCGTCAAATGAGAAAGAAAAGAGCTGCAGAATGGTATCTGTCTCGTTGAATGCATAAGCGTTTCGCCGCCACTGAAGAGTGTTGGCAATACCTTTATGCTCGACCATTACCCCTTTTGGATGGCCAGTCGTTCCAGAGGTATAAATGATATAAGCCAAATGATGGGCAGACGACATTTGCGGCAGCGGCGATTTGTCGTCTGCCTCTACACTTTCTATCGCTAAGATCTCTCCTTCAAAGTCAGCAAGTGCTTCCCGATCCGCTTCATTTATTGTCATCAGCAGTTTCGTTCCGCTGTCGCTAAGGATATAGCGTTTCCGTTCTGTCGGGTATTCAGGATCGATGGGAACGTAACAGCCTCCGGCTTTCCACACACCAAGTATGGATGCTATCATACTGAACGAACGATGCATCATGATGCCTACTGGTGTGTCCGGCTTAACACCTCGGCTGCGCAATGCACGTGCGATTCCATTGGACCACTCGTCAAGCTCCTGATAAGTGAGTGTTTTGTCTCCGCTGACAAGTGCAGAAGCTTTTGGTGTTCGTGCAGCTTGCTGCTCAAACAATTGACTGATTGTTTGAACTCCGTATTGATTCGCTTGCCCGGTGTTAAACTCATTAAGCAGCTGGTGCCGCTCTTCTTGGGTCAGGATGTCGATATGGTTGAGTGTCACCTCCGGGTTTTTGCCGATGATGCTAAGTACATTTGTTAAATGCGATGCCCAGCGTTCAATGGTGGTTTTCTCGAACAATGCGGTTGAATATTCAAAAAGGAAATGAATGTTTCCGTCGCCCTCAGATGCCTGTAGTGTCAAATCGAATTTAGAAACGAGATGAGAAACTTGTGCCGGCTTCATTTGCAAATCATGAAGATACAATGGCTCGTAATCATTATTTTGAACAACTAACATCGCATCAAACACTGGGTTCCGGCTCATATCCCGTGTCAATCCAAGCTTATCGACAAGCTCTTCGAACGGGTAATCCTGGTGCTTAAAGGCTTCCAATGCTGTCTCACGCACTTCCTGCAAATACTGTACGAATGGCTTCCCGCCCTCCGGGCGCGTCCGAAGCGCCAGCGTGTTCACAAACATGCCGAGTATTGGCTCAAGATCCTTGTGCGGCCGGCCGGCAATTGGCGAGCCGACGATGATATCTTCCTGTCCGCTTAAGCGTGACAAGAACGCGGTGTAAGCCGCAAGGAGCACCATGTACAGTGTGCTTCCGTTTTCTCGTGCCAGCTTGTGAAGGCCTGATGCAACCTCTTGATCCAGCGTAAATGAGACCTTGTCACCCGCGAAGCTTCGTACAGGCGGGCGGGCATGATCAGCCGGAAGATCCAGCACAGGCAGCTCGCCCTCGAGCTGCTTCAGCCAGTACGCCTCCTGCGTTTTGTACGCATCTCCTGTTTTGAATCCTTCTTGCCATACGGCATAATCTTTATATTGAATGCGCAGCGCCGGAAGCTTCCGATTATTGTACAGCTCGCCGAATTCCCGAATCAGAATGTTGACGGAAACACCGTCTGAAATGATGTGATGAATATCAACCAGCAACAGGTGCCGCTCATCTGATACCTTTACGATTTGGGCACGGAACAGCGGCGCTTGGCTGAGATCAAACGGTTTGATAAAGGCGGCTGCGGCCTCCTGTTCGGTTCGTTCGCCGAGAACTGTAGTCTGTAACGTAAACGGCACCTCGTCATGGATGTGCTGCACCGGATCGCCTCCTGCGTCCTGTTCGAAGGCGGTACGAAGCGACTCGTGGCGCTTGATCAGCTCTTTGAAAGCTCTGTCCATCCTTTCAGGGTTGAGCTTCCCTTCGAGCTCTAACACAGCCGGCATATTGTAGCCTGTCCCTCCGTCCTCCAGCTGCTGAAGGACATAAATCCGCTTTTGGGCAGAGGAAACCGGATAGGTTTCCTGTTTTTCAGCGGGCTTAATCGCTTCATATGGACTGTCCGTTCCTTCACGGATAACGGTAGCCAGCCCTTCGACTGTCGGATGGGCAAATACATCTTTTAGCGGCACCTGTACATCGAATTCTTTGGCAATCCGTGAGACAAGCGCCGTTGCTTTTAAGGAATGTCCCCCGCGGTCAAAAAAGTTGTCGTGAATCCCGACAGGGCCATTTTTCAGCACGTCCTCCCACAGCTGAGAAAGCTTCATCTCAGTCACGTTTCTCGGCGCTGTGTAGGTCTCCGCATCTGCCGCTCCGCCAGGAGCTGGCAGGGCGTTTCGGTCGAGTTTTCCGCTTGGCGTAACCGGCCACTGTTCCATCTCTATCATATAGGCTGGGACCATGTAGCCCGGCAACAGTCTCTCAAGCTGTGCCCGCACTTCGTTTCTTTGGAGCCCTTCTACATAAGCGCATAATTCCGGATCGCCGCTGTCTGTCCGTACGGTAACGGCCGCCTCTCTTACACCTTCTATACTTCTTAGTGCCGCTTCAATTTCTCCCGGTTCAACCCGGTAGCCGCGAATTTTCACCTGATCATCCAACCGTCCCAGGAATTCAACATTCCCGTCAGGGAGCCATCGCGCCACATCTCCTGTTTTGTACATGCGTTCACCCGGGTAAAACGGGTCTTCTAGAAAATGCTCCTCCGTTAATGCCGGCCGATTCAAATAACCTCTGGCAACACCTGCTCCGGCAATGTACAGTTCGCCGATACATCCAGCTGGCAGCATCCGCTGATTCTGATTCAGGATATACAATCTGACATGATGAACAGGTTTTCCAATTGGAATCCGTTCAAGTTTTTCTTGCGGCGGACAATCAAAGAATGCAGCTTCTACGGTTGCTTCCGTTGGCCCATAGGAATTGGTTATTGAAACATTTGGAAGCAACTCGTAAAATCGGGAGACAAGATGGGTCCCCAGCTGTTCTCCTCCAGAAAACACTCGCTTGAGTCTGTTTGTCTTAATCGGTACAGAGCGATATTTTATATGTTCTAAAAATACATGAAGCATTGAAGGCACAAAATGCATAGCTGTGATCTTTTGTTCCTCTATAGCCTGCGCGATCACTTCAGGTTCTTTTTCGCCTCCCTGAGGAAGCAGATAAACAGAAGCACCGGCATAAGACCACCAAAACAGTTCCCATATTGAAGCGTCAAATGAATAAGATGTTTTATGCATAATCACATCTGATTGGTTCAGTTGATAACGGGACTGAAGGGAATTCAAAAAATTCACCGCTGATCGATGTTCAACTTCAACACCCTTAGGCCTCCCGGTAGAGCCGGATGTATAGATGACATAGGCTAAAGATTGCGGGAGAACGTCCACATTCGGATTGGACAAACGATGTTTCAGCCCGCTATTTGTCTGATTGAGATAGACAATCTCCCCTGCAAATGCCGGAACATGCAGGCCGTCAGACTGAAGCAGGAGAATGTTTGTACCGCTGTCCTCCAGCAGAAAGCTGATTCGTTCTTCCGGATAATCCGGGTCAATGGGCAGATAAGCGCCGCCAGCTTTAAGAATGCAAAAAATGCCAATCAGCATTTCAGGCGAACGCCTTCCCATAATGGCAACTGTTGTTTCAGATTTTACTCCTCGTCCGATCAGCTCCCAGGCGATACGGTTAGCCTGTTCATTCAATTCTTTGTAGGTCATCGCTCCATCTTCAAAAACAACAGCCGTCTGATCAGGCGTTTTTGCTGCCTGCTGTTCGAGTGCATAGTGGAGCGTTTGATTCATTGAATAGCCCGTCTCCTCAAACAGATGGCATGATTCAATGAAATCTCGCTCTTCTTCTTTTGTTAAGATTGGAATATTGTCCAATTCTGTTTCAGGACTGGCAGCTGTATGTTCCACAAGCGTGGTGAAAAGGCTGGCCCACCTTTGGATGGTTTCTTTCTCAAACAAAGCTGTACTGTATTCAAACTGACAGAAAAGCTCGGAATCATGTTCTGTAACGTATAGGGAAATATCAAATTTTGATATTGGGTGCACCAAGTCGTTCCACTGAAGCTGTACATCATTCATTTTTAGCTTTTGCTGTTCCATATTCTGAAGGACTAGCGTTGTGTCAAACAAAGGATTCCGGCTCATTTCCCGCTGCACACCGAGTTTGTCCACAAGCTCTTCAAACGGGTAATCCTGATGCTCATACGCTTCTAGTGCCGTCTGTCTGACTTCTTTCAGAAATTCCTCAAACGTCTTATTACCCGCCGGGCGTGTGCGGAGAGCCAGTGTATTGACGAACATCCCAAGAACAGCTTCAAGGTCGGCATGGGGCCGTCCGGCGATAGGTGAACCAATCACGATATCATCCTGACCGCTTAACCGAGACAAAAAGGCTGAATACAAAGCGAGAAGCGTCATATAAAGCGTGCTTCTGTTTTTATGGGCGAGCCGCTTTATGCGGGCCGTGATCTCTTTGTCCAATTGAAAGGTTACTTTTCCGCCTATGAATTGCCGTTCTGCCGGACGTCGTTTATCTGTTGGAAGCTCCAGTATAGGAAGATCCCCGCTAAACTGCTGCTGCCAGTAAGTCTCCTGCTTTTGGTACGAGTCTCCCTTTTTAAATTTCTGCTGCCATACGGCGTAATCTTTATATTGGATCCGCAATGGCTTAAGCTGCCGGTTTGCATAAAGATCGGTAAATTCTCGGATTAGGAGCTGAACGGATACGCCATCTGAAATGATATGGTGCATATCCACCAGCAATACATGCTTCTCGTTTGACACTTCTATAAGGCCTGCTCTAAATAATGGCGCCTGGCTGAGATCAAAGGGACGGACAAATCCCTCGATAGTGGTCTCTTTACTTAACGTAAACGGCACTTCGGTGTGGATACGCTGAACCGGCTCGTCATCAGCTCCGGATACAAAGGAAGTTCGAAGCGGCTCATGCCGGCTGATCAGTTCTTTACATACAGCAGACAGTTTGGCGACATCTAGTGCACCTTCCAGTTCTAAGACCGCAGGCATGTTATAGGCGACACCCTCATCAAGCTGTTGAAGCACATAGATTCGTTTTTGGGCCGAAGATACAGGATATGTATCCCTTTTTTCTGCTGGTTCAATTGCTGCATACGGATTTTGTTCTGCCTCTCGAATGATTAAAGCTAATCCTTCAACAGTCGGATGAGCAAAGATGTCCTTAAGTGAAACTTGCACATGGAATTCCTTTGCGATCCGTGACATAAGCACTGTTGCTTTTAACGAGTGGCCGCCATTGTCAAAAAAGTTGTCTTGGATGCCTATATGCCCATTCTTTAGCACATCTTCAAATAGTTGCGAAAGCTTTGCCTCTAACAGATTTCGAGGGGCAGTATATGGGTTTCCGCTGATTGAAGCATCTGGCTCCGGAAGTGCTGCGCGATCTACTTTTCCGTTTGGGGTAAGAGGTATGCTGTCAACCCATATCCATTTCGCCGGAATCATGTATTCTGGGAGCTCACTAGCCATATAACTGCGTAAATCTATTGCATTCAGCTTTTGTACACTGCAATAGTAAGCGCATAATTCATGTTCACCGTTTTGATCTTGCCAGATGAGAATGGCAGCCTCACTAATGTCCGGATGATTCATTAGCGTGACTTCGATTTCTTGCGGCTCAATTCGATAACCTCTGATTTTCACTTGATTGTCTGCTCGTCCGATATATTCGATGTTGCCGTCTTCAAGCCGTCTGGCAAAATCACCTGTCCGGTACATAATCACACCAGGCCTGAATGGGTCGGATGAAAATTTGTCGCTTGTCAGTTTATCGTGATTGACATATCCTCTGGCAACACTTGCGCCGGAAATATAGAGTTCGCCTGGTACGCCGCATGGCTGAAGCTGTTTTTGATGATTCAAAATATATAGATCAGTACAGCCTATCGGTTTACCGATTGGCGGAAGCTCAGGAATAGGGTCTCCAGGATGAATGGTATACGTAGATACCACATGAGTTTCTGAAGGTCCGTAATGATTGTGCAGGTGTATGCCGCGTTCACGCAACACATCTTGGAAAAGGTCTGAAATCATTAATTGTTCCCCGGCTGCGATCAGGTGTTTGACGCCATCAGGAAACGAGTTTGCAAGTTCTCGCTCGCTGAAAATCATTTTGATAAAAGCAGTTGGGAGAAACACAATATTCGTCTGATGCTTGTTTATAAATGCAAACAGCTGAGGCACATCTCTTTTTATGGCTTCTGGCACGATGTGCAGTGTGCCGCCTTTCAGAAGCGCAGAAAATATTTCTTGATAGCAGACGTCGAAGGAAGGTGTCGCAAATTGCAGAACATCTGCTTCAAAGTCAATGCCGGAGTGAGTATATTCGAACTTCAGCAAGTTAGCCATGTTTCGATGCTCAAATTGAACACCCTTTGGTTTACCTGTTGTGCCTGATGTATAAATCATATACAGCAGATCGTCAGCATTGTTGACTGACTTTATGTTACTGCCGTCTACTTTGCTTTCGATTTCTTCTGGATGAGTGATAATGTAATTGTCTTCTAACGATGAGGAAAGATGCGCTTGTGAAACAACATGCGAACAGCCGCAATCATGCAGAATATAACGGATTCTGTCAGCCGGGTAATGCGGATCAACGGGAACAATGGCGCCGCCTGCCTTTAAGATTCCAAGAACGCCGGTGATAAACGCCGCAGAGCGATCCATCATAATCGCAACGGGTTCCTGTCTCACAACGCCTTTCATTCGTAAATGCCGTGCCAATCTGTTAGCCGCTTTATTCAGTTCTCTGTATGTTAATGAGCAGGCTTGATCAATTACAGCATGAGCATCTGGTGTCTTTTCCGCTTGCTTTTCAAACATGGCATGGATGGTTTCGTAAACTGGTGTTCGATCTGTGATTTCTCCAATCAGCTGCCGCTTTTCAGTATCTGTCGTGATATCGATTTCTTCAGGTGGAAGATTCGGATTATTTAAGATTTGTGATACAGCATTCAGAAGATGCTCTTTGACAGAGAGCACAAAAGACCGATCGTGCTGCTCCGCATCATAGTTCATTTTGATATGAATTTCTTCCCCTGGCGCCACCATAAGATAAAAGCTGTAGTTGGTTTCATCTGCGACAGTGAAATTATGAATCTGAAAAAGATCAGTAGCATGTTCCTGTTTGTTCAGCATTTGAATCTCTTGCTGCACCGGATAGTTTTCAAATACGAGAATATGATCAATCAGCCCTTGCTTAATAGCTGAGCGGGATTGAATCTCATATAAAGGGTGGTAGCTGTACGCTTCAGCGGCAAGACGGTCTTTTTGCATATCTTTTATAAGTTGAAGAAATGGCGTTTTTGCCCCCTGCACCCGAACCGGCATCGTATTAATGAAAAGACCTACCATATGTTCAATGCCTTCGATTTCTGCGGGTCTTCCTGAAATAACAGAACCGAATACGGCGTCATCGTTATTATTATATTTTTGCAGCAGAATGCCCCAAATGGTATGAAAAATCGTACTGAGTGTCACTTCTTCTCTTGCAGCAAGCTCTGAAAGTCTGCTGCTTTCTTCCTTAGAGAATGAAAATGTAACGTGTTCCTGCCTGCTTCTTCCCTTTGTTTTTTTCTTCTGCTTCGGGAGCACGGTTTGCTGTTCGTGGCCGGAAAGATAATGGTCCCAATAAGAAACCGCCTGCTCTTTGTCTTGCTCCATCAGCCATTTGATATACTTTCCGTATGGCTGGACCGGCTCCAATGTTATAGGGGATGCATTTACATAAGATGCGTAAATATGCAGAAACTCCTTTAGCACAATGCTGAGGCACCAACCGTCCATCATGATATGATGAAAGGTCCAAATGCAGGAGTACTGGCTCTCTCCTGTTTGAATAAGAGCGATGCGCATGAGCACATCCTTTTGCAAATGAAACCCCCGGTCCCGGTCCTTTTCTTTCCATTGCTCGATAAACTGTGATTGCTCCGCCTCGTTTAAATGAGTAATGTTTTCTTCCAGTACGATGACATTTCGTTCTCTCAGAACAACCTGCTGGGGGGAGGAAACATTTTGGCTGATAAAAATCGTTCTGAAAATATCATGTCTTTCTACAAGAGCGTTGATGCTGTTTTGAAAAAACTGCGGGTTGACTTTTCCTTCTATTGTAAAAGAAGCTTGCTCAACATATGCCTGTGAATCTTTTTGCAGGAGGGAATGGAAAAGCATCCCTTCCTGCATGTAAGACAGCGGATAAATATCCTGAATTGAATTCGCTTTTGTCATGTTCATGTCTCCTGTCACGATTTTCTACAATTCTTCCACCAAGCTGGATATGCTGTCCAAGTCCTCTGCCGTTAATGATTGACTGCTGAAATCGCTCAGTGTCTTTTCTGCTTTCTGTTGACCGGCGCAGTGTTTCATAATGTCCAGCAAAAAGTGTTCAATCCTGTTAATAAGCTGCTCCATTGTGTTTTTGTGAAAGCAGGCTGGCGGATAACTAAGATTGAAATGGAGCTTTTTGTCTGCTGCCATTGCGCTCATCTCGATGATTTGCTCACGCTTCCATGTATGAGTGATATCCTTTCCGCTACCAAGGCTTGATGGGCGGAAGGTGTCCTGTCTTTCGATGTCGTTGAACTGGCCCAAATAGTTAAAGCTGATTTCAGGTGTTTTTGAAAACGTAATGCTTTTATTTTCAGGATGTGTAAGGTATTTCAGCATACCGTAACCTACCCCTTTGTTTGGTATCCGGCCCAGTGTATCTTTAACGGTTTTTACTGCGGTTCCGAGCTCATCTCTATGATTTTCAAAGCTTATGAGGGCCGGGTACATGGATGTAAACCAGCCGACCGTCCTGCTGATATCTAACTCTGGCAGAATGTGTTCTCTCCCGTGTCCTTCCATAGCGATACGGAGCTTGCTTCCGCCTGTCCATTCACAAATCGCCAAGGATGCTGCGGTTAACAGAATATCTTGTGTATCTGTGCCATAGGCGTAATTGACGTTTTGCAGCAAGACGGCGGTGTCTGCTTCAGTCAGTGAAAAGCTTAATGAGTCCCTTTTGCTGGAGTCGATGTTCACATGATGCGGTATTTCATATGGCAGTTCTGCGGCTTGCTGTTCTTCTACACTTCGCCAATACGCCTCTTCGCGAATCAGCTTACTGCTTTGGGCATATTCCTGTATGCGTCTTGCGTATTCCTGGTAGGAATCCGTTTTAGGCGGAAGCTGGATCGTCTGGCCTGAAGCAGCTTGTTGATATCCGGCTGACAAATCCTCCAGCAAAATCCGCCATGAGACACCATCAACGACAAGGTGATGGATCACAAGGAACAAGTAATCTCCGGTCAGTGTTTTAAACAAAGCGGCGTGCAACAACGGTCCTTCCTGCAAATTGATGCTTTGCTGAAGATCTGCAACTTCTTGTTTGATTTGCGTCTCCCAGCCGCTTTCTGACTGTGAAAGATCAGAGGTTCTTAAGCTGTATAGCTGTGACTCATGAATGCCTTGGTTGATTTGAATCCATCGCCTGCCATCGTTGCGATAAACCATCCGAAGCGCATCATGATGCTCCGCCAGTTTTTTCAAGGCTGGTCTAAGGGCGTTTTCAGACAAACGTCCAGAATGGAATAGCATGACAGACTGATTGAAATGGTGTCTTTCTTCAATATCCTGTGAAAAAAACCATTGCTGAACAGGCGTCCAAGGAACGTCACCCTGAACGGGTCCTTGCTCTATGATTCTCTCTGACTTACGGATAAATGGTGATAAGTCCTTTATCTTTGGATGACGGAATAAATCACTTACCTGCAAGCTTAGCCCAAAGCGTCCAAGGCGTGCAGAAACTTGAAGGGCTTTGATTGAATCTCCGCCCAATTCAAAAAACGAATCCTCTATTCCGATCCTCTGGATGCCGAGAACCTCCTGCCAGATCAACACAAGTTGGTCTTCAAGGTCATTTTGAGGCGGAGCGTACGTTTGTTTAGATGTGAAATTTGGTTCAGGAAGTGCTTTTCGGTTCAATTTGCCGTTTGATGTGAGCGGAAGAGTCTCCATTTCAATAATGTACGCCGGGATCATATAGTTTGGCAGCGAACGCGCGAGAAGTGAACGTACTTGTTCAGCATTCGTGCCTGCTTTTACGCTGATATAGCCAAACAGCTCTTTGCTCCCGGTCTGGGCTGTACGTGCTAACACTGCGGCTTCTTTGACCCCGTCTATTTGACGAAGTGCTGATTCGATTTCACCCAGCTCCACCCGATAGCCTCTGACTTTTACTTGATCATCAATACGCCCAACGTATTCAATTGTGCCATCAGGAAGCCAGCGCGCCAGATCACCTGTGCGATACAGTCGATCGCCAGGTGCAAATGGATGTGGGACAAATTTCTCTTTCGTTAGATCAGGCCGGCCCAAATATCCTCTGGCGACGCCATCTCCGCCGACACAAAGTTCACCGACAGCTCCGACCGGCTGCAGCACTCCCCATTGATTTAAGATATAAGCGGTGGAATTACCAACCGGCCGCCCGATCGGAATGGAAAGTTCATATGTTTTTTGAATGTGAAGGCATGTCGAAAAAGTTGTATTTTCGGTAGGGCCATATCCATTCCATATCGATACTTCAGGGCAGACATTTCTGATTCGATTGACGTGGCTCGGCGACAAAGCTTCTCCGCCAATAATCAAATGTTTCAGCTGTGAAAATGTTTGTTCATTTTGCTCTGTCAAATGATTGAATAGAGAAGATGTCAGCCAAATCGTTGTGATTCCTTGATGTTCTATGTACCTCTTAAGCTGATGGGAATCGAGAAATGTTTGTTGATCAGACAGATGCAAAGCGGCACCATTTAGCAGCGGTCCGAAAATTTCAAATGACCCAACGTCGAAACCGATTGATGATGTCATAAGAAGGCGGTCTTCAGGTGTAAATGTAATATAATTGCTGTTTTTTACAAGACGAATTACACTTCGCTGCTCAATCATGACACCCTTTGGTTTACCGGTTGATCCAGAGGTATAAATGATATATGCAAGTGAATGTGGCCCTGCTGAAGAATCAACGTTCTTCGTTTTTCCTTGCTTTTGAATATCTTCGATTATGATTTGTTCACATTCAATGTCTAATAGTTGTTTTTTTGTTTTTTCAGATTGAAGGAGTAATGCCGTCCCGCTGTCTGACAGCATATAAGCTATTCGTTCAACAGGCAGATCAGAAGCAATAGGCAGATAGGCTCCCCCGGCTTTCAGAATGCCCAGCATTCCTGCAATGAGTTCTGGTGTTCTGCCTGTCAACAAGGCTACAACACTATCAGGCCCTACACCCTTAATCTGTAGAACTGAGGCAATTTGATTTGCCCAGCTGTTCAGGTCCTCGTAAGTGAATACTTGGGTGTCGCTGACAATTGCTACAGCATTAGGCGTTTGTTCTGCCTGCATTTCAAAGAGTCTGCTGATGGTTTCATTTCTTGGATAATCTATTTTTGTACGATTGAGCTCGTGGATAAGGTAATGGGTCTCATCCTCATTCAGGATATTTATTGTTCCGAGAGCGGCTTTGTTGTCTTTGATGATGGAGAGTAACATATTGATGAAGTATTGAAGCCACTTTTCTATCGTTTTTTTCTTATATAAGTCAGTACTAAACTCCATTTGGAACGTCAGCAAACCGTGGGGCTGTTCCTGGGCATATAGGGTTAAATCAAATTTGGACGTTTGATGCCCATTGTTTGCTGCAGGTTTGAGACAAAGTTCATCCAGTTCCAACGATTCCTGATCCATGTTTTGAAGAACAAACATTACGTCAAACAGCGGATTTCTGCTCATATCCCGTGTCAATTCAAGCTTATCAACAAGCTCTTCGAACGGGTAATCCTGGTGCTCAAAGGCTTCCAATGCTGTCTCACGCACTTCCTGCAAATACTGTACGAATGGCTTCCCGCCCTCCGGGCGTGTCCGAAGCGCCAGCGTGTTCACAAACATGCCGAGTATCGGCTCAAGATCCTTGTGCGGACGGCCGGCAATTGGCGAGCCGACGATGATATCCTCCTGTCCGCTTAAGCGTGACAAGAACGCGGTGTAAGCTGCAAGGAGCACCATGTACAGTGTGCTTCCGTTTTCTCGTGCCAGCTTGTGAAGGCCTGATGCAACCTCTTGATCCAGCGTAAATGAGACCTTGTCACCCGCGAAGCTTCGCACCGGCGGGCGGGCATGATCAGCCGGAAGATCCAGCACAGGCAGCTCGCCCTCGAGCTGCTTCAGCCAGTACGCCTCTTGCGTTGTGTACGCGTCTCCTGTTTTGAATCCTTCTTGCCATACGGCATAATCTTTATATTGAATGCGCAGCGCCGGAAGCTTCCGATTATTGTACAGCTCGCCGAATTCCCGAATCAGAATGTTGACGGAAACACCGTCTGAAATGATGTGATGCATATCAACCAGCAACAGGTGCCGCTCATCTGATACCTTTACGATTTGGGCACGGAACAGCGGCGCTTGGCTGAGATCAAACGGTTTGATAAATGCGGCTGCGGCCTCCTGTTCGGTTCGTGCGCCGAGAACTGTAGTCTGTAACGTAAACGGCGCCTCGTCATGGATGCGCTGCACCGGATCGCCTCCTGCGTCCTGTTCGAAGGAGGTCCGAAGCGACTCGTGGCGCTTGATCAGCTCTTTGAAAGCTCTGTCCATCCTTTCAGGGTTGAGCTTCCCTTCGAGCTCTAACACAGCCGGCATATTGTAGCCTGTCCCTCCGTCCTCCAGCTGCTGAAGGACATAAATCCGTTTTTGGGCAGAGGAAACCGGATAGGTTTCCTGTTTTTCAGCGGGCTTAATCGCTTCATATGGACTGTCCGTTCCTTCACGGATAACGGTAGCCAGTCCTTCTACCGTCGGATGGCCAAACACATCTTTTAGCGGCACCTGTACATCGAATTCTTTGGCGATCCGTGAGACAAGCGCCGTTGCTTTTAAGGAATGCCCCCCGCGGTCAAAAAAGTTGTCGTGAATCCCGACAGGGCCATTTTTCAGCACGTCCTCCCACAGCTGAGAAAGCTTCATCTCAGTCACGTTTCTCGGCGCCGTGTAGGTCTCCGCATCTGCCGCTCCGCTAGGAGCTGGCAGGGCGTTTCGGTCGAGCTTTCCGCTTGGCGTAACCGACCACTGTTCCATCTCTATCATATAGGCTGGGACCATGTAGCCCGGCAACAGTCTCTCAAGCTGCGCTCGGACTTCGTTTCTTTGGAGCCCTTCTACATAAGCGCATAATTCCGGCTCGCCGCTGTCTGTCCGTACGGTAACGGCCGCCTCTCTTACACCTTCTATACTTCTTAGTGCCGCTTCAATTTCTCCCGGCTCAATCCGGTAGCCGCGAATTTTCACCTGATCATCCGTGCGCCCAAGGAATTCAACATTCCCGTCAGGGAGCCAGCGCGCCACATCCCCTGTTTTGTACATGCGTTCACCCGGGTAAAACGGGTCCTCAAGAAAACGCTCCTCCGTTAATGCCGGCCGATTCAAATAACCTCTGGCAACACCCGCTCCGGCAATGTATAGTTCGCCGGCGACACCGGAAGGCTGTACGGCTAAATGCGGATCTAAAACATACAAACGCGCACCAGGTACGGGCTTCCCAATCGGAATCCGCAAACGATCCCTTTCCCGTTCTGGATCTAACACGTAAAATGCCGCGTCTACCGTTGCTTCTGTTGGCCCGTAGCCATGGATTAATGATACCTGCGGCAATACAGAAGCAAAACGGGCTGCCGTACGCGGCGCAAGCGGTTCACCTCCGGCGAATACACGCTTTAGGTTTGTCCCGTCACCAAGCGCTAACATTTCCGCTTGATCGAGAAAGCTGTTCAGCATAGCCGGAATAAAATGAACCGTTGTCACTTTTTCCTGATGAATGGCTTTTACGATCAATGCGGAGTCTTTTTCCCAGCCGGGCGGAAGCAGATACGCCGAAGCACCGGAAAGAGCCCACCAAAACAGCTGCCACACAGACGCATCAAAGGAAAAAGAGGTTTTCACCATGACAATGTCATCTTCTGAAAGCGGAAACTGGTGCTGCATGCCGGTCAGAAAGGAAACAGCCTGGCGGTGCTCAACGGCCACTCCTTTCGGCTGCCCGGTAGAGCCCGATGTATAGATGACATAGGCGAGAGATCCGTCGCTAACAGAAGCAGACACATAACGTTTTACTTCTTCACGCTCAAGAGATGTCATGTCAACTTCAAGCGTCTCTCCAGAAAAGCTCGGTGCGGAGCATCCCGGCTGTGTCAGCAAGAGCGATGCCCCGCTGTCTTTCAGCATGTAGCTCAGCCGCTCCTTTGGATACGCAGGATCAAGCGGCAAATACGCCCCTCCGGCCTTCAATACAGCAAGGACAGCGATCAGCATGTCAGGTGAGCGTTCAGACAGGATACCGACGATACTTTCGTTTGTGACGCCGCGTGCCGCAAGGTGCGCAGCCAGCCGGTTGGCGTACATGTCAAGCTCAGTGTATGTCAGCGAACCGCCGGAAAATCGGATAGCTGGCCGCTCCGGTGTGACTGCGGCCTGTCGCTCAAACAGCCCATGCAGGGTTGGGGCTTCAGGTGAAACAGATACTGTCCTGTTATTTTGAGAAACGATTTTCCGTGTTTTGTCCTCATCTAGCAATGTCATCTTTGACACAGGAAGAGATGGATCAGAGATGACGTCAGAGATCATGTGCTGTAAATAATCTTTTATCTCAGACATCATATTTGGTTGATAAGCGCCTGTATGAAAATGAATCCGAACGTACAAAGTACGCCCTGGGATCACTTTGACACTGCATCTATAATTAGTTACCTCTTCCATCTCAAAATCTTTCACGGAGAAATCAAATGATCCAGCTTGATTCAGCTCTTCAATCTCTTGTTGAGTAGGTGTATTTTCAAAGACGATAATATGATCAATCAGCTCTTGTTTAAGAGCGCTCTGCGCCTGAATGTCATATAAAGGGAAGTAACTATACGCTTCTGCTTCAGTCATGTCCTTTTGCATTCCGCTGACTAGGTCAGAAAAAGACAGAAAATCACTTTGGACTCGAATAGGAATGGTATTGATAAAAAGTCCGACCATGTTTTCCACATCTTTTAGCTCAGAAGGTCTGCCTGATATAACTGATCCGAACACAGCATCGTCGCGACGATTGAACTTTTGGAGCATGATTCCCCATAAAGCTTGGAAAACAGTGTTAAGTGTCGCACCGCATGCTACAGCGATTTTCTGTAATTCGGAGGTTTCTTTTTCAGGAATGGTAAACGTGATCTGCTGTAATGTCCCATCCGACATTTGATCTGTTCTTTTAGGCAGAGGTGAAGCTTTTTCGAAATGCTGAAGCCTCTTTTTCCAATACTCAGCTGCTTCTTCCCGGTCTTGCTGCATCAGCCATTTAATATACGTCCCGTACGGCTGTATGGGAGGCAACTCAGGAAATTGCCCTTTTCCAAGCGCTTGATAAATATGGAGAAAGTCTTTAATGACGATGCCTAAACACCAGCCATCCATTAAAATATGATGGTGGCTCCAGATACAGACATAATGATCAGGCGCCCATTTTAAAATAGATATTCTCATCAATACATCCGTTTGGAGATCGAAGCCCCTGGATTTATCCTGCTCTTTGAATGCCTCTGTACAATGTTCTTTATCTTTTTCATTGAGGTGAGAAATATCTTCAACATGAACATGGCAATGACGTTGCTTGAGCACGACTTGACGAGGTTTGGCTACATTTTTATAGATGAATGCTGTTCGAAAGATATCGTACCTGTCAAAAACAGCATCCATACTTTTCTGGAAACGCTCCAAGTCAAGCTGTCCATTGATCGTAAAAGAAGCCTGTTCAAAATAAGCTCTCGACTGTTCATCATACAGTGAGTGAAAAAGCATCCCCTCCTGCATAAATGACAAAGGGTATATATCCTGTATTTCGGGTTGCTGCGGCATCAGTGAATCTCCTCTCCTATAGTTTGTTGACGGCTCCCATAATCTCACTCAATTCATCAAGCGTTAAGTCTTCATCAGTGAAATCAGATGCGCTCCACTCTCGGTTTTCTTTGCCGGTACAATGCTCAATGATGTTTTCCAGAGTCTGTTTAAAATGCCTGGAAAATGTTTGGATTGTTTTTTCCTCAAATTGAACCCTGTTATAGATGATGTGCATGTTCAGGCACCCCGAAGAAACGGCGCCGCTGATATCCAGTGCATAAGGACGCTCCCAGTTCGGGCTGATCTCATTTCCTGGCTTGATGTCAGACACCTCAAAGGCATTTGATTGAATATCCTGATCAAACTGGCCTAAATAATTAAAGCTGATTTCTGGGCTGTTTTTCTGAGAGCCCCATCTTTTGCTGATATATTTCAGCACGCCGTAGCCCGCGCCTTTATGCGGTATACGGTGCAGCATATCTTTTGTCTGTTTAATAAGGTGGCCCAGCCGCTCTTCTTTGTCCTTATGATCGGAATCTCTCATATCAAGCCACACAGGATAAATAGAGGTGAACCAGCCAACAGTTCTGCTAATATCGATGTCCTCAAGATATGATTCCCTTCCGTGGCCCTCCATGCTGATTTTAAATTGGTTATTTCCCGTCCATTTCTGCAAAGCAAGACCTAAAGCTGTCAGAAGGATATCATTCATCTCCGTGCTGTAAGCTTTATGTGCAGCCGTTAGTAGTAATTCTGTGTGATGGCGAGATAGCTCAAAATCAATCACTTCTGTATCTTTGAATGTGTTAGATGCTGCGTCATTGTCTTTTGGAATAGGCTGGATGTGACGGCTCTCGCACTCATCCCAGTACGCTGCTTCGCGCTGCACCTGGCGGCTTTTAGAGTAGTCAACTATTCTTTGTGAATACGTTAAATATGAATCTGTTTTTTGCGGCAGTTTAATAGATTCTCCTGAGACTGCCTGTTTGTAAGCAGCTGAAAAATCCTCGAACAAAATGCGCCAGGAAACCGCATCAACAACTAAGTGATGAATCGTCAGAAATAAATGGTCACCATTCTCGGTTCTAAACAATCCAGCGTGAAGTAAGGGGCCGGTTTCCAAACGAATATGTTCTTGCATCCGGCTGGCTGCTTCCTCAATCGTGTACCGTGCTTCTGTTAGGCTATCCTTTACATCAAACAGTTCAAGTGCATATAGCTCCTCATCTGAAAGATCTATTCCTCTGTTTATCTGCACCTGCCTGCCATCTTCATGCCGGCATACGATTCTCAGTGCATCATGATGAGTCACAAGGCTTTTTAGTACTTTTCTAAGCGCAGCCTCATCAAATCGTTCAGCCCGGTAGATCATAACGGACTGGTTAAAATGATGGCTTTCCAGAGATTGCGAGAAAAACCACTGCTGGATAGGTGTCCAAGTAATCTCGCCTTCGACCGGGCCTTGGTCAATGGCGCGTACGTCTTTTCGAACCCGGGCGGACAGTTCACCAAGAGTCTGATGTTCAAACATCTCACGTACTGTCGTTTCAAATCCGCGCTGTTTCAGTCTGGCACAAACCTGCAGCGCTTTAATAGAGTCTCCGCCAAGCTCAAAGAAATTGGCGCTTACACCCAGCTCATCTACATTAAGAAGCTCCTCCCAAATTTCAGCCATCACCGTTTCAATCTCATTTCTAGGACTGATATCATCAGCTGTATAAGCGTGTTTTTCAGGCTCTGGCAGGGCTTTCTGATCGAGCTTTCCATTAACAGTCACCGGGATGCTGTCAATTTGTATCATACGGGCAGGCAGCATAAAGTCAGGCAAGGCGTTTTTTAGGTAAGTTCGGATGTCTGATATATTCGCAGCCTGTTGATCTTTTATCACCATATATGCATATATAGCTGTTTGCCCTTGCTCGTCTGCTCTGGTAATGACAGCCGCCTCTTTAATCATTGGAAACTGAAGAAGTGCCGCTTGGATTTCGCCTAACTCAATACGGTGCCCTCTGACTTTCACCTGCTCATCAATGCGGCCTAAGTATTCCAGCTCGCCATTTGACAGGCGCTTAGCAAGATCTCCTGTTCGGTATAATCTGGCTCCCGGAAGATAAGGATTGGATACAAAACGGTCAGCGGTCAGCTCATCTCTGTTGAGATATCCCCGTGCCACACCTTCGCCGCCTATATACAGCTCCCCTGGAACTCCGATCGGCTGCAGATTCATATGAGCATCCATCACATAAGCCTGCAGAGTTGAAAGCGGCCGTCCGATATTGCTTTTATTTTTTACAATGTCTGCTGCGGACAATTTTTTGAATGTTACATGGACCGTTGTTTCTGTAATACCGTACATATTAATCAAATCAGTATGAGGATATTTTTTATTCCAGCTTTGAAGCATGCCGGGCTGTAAGGCTTCGCCGCCAAAAATCACGTAGCGGATGTTTAAATGATCTGTATGATTTTGATCTTCAAGCATCAAGCCGTAAAAAGCAGTCGGGGTCTGATTGAGTACAGTGACGCGCTCTTTTTTTAATAATAAACGGAATGCATGGGGGTCACGGGCTGTTTCTTTAGAGACCACGACTAATGTACCTCCGTTCAATAACGCACCGAACATCTCCCATACAGAGAAATCAAAGCAATAAGAATGAAATAACGTCCAGATGTCTTCATGGTTAAATTCAAAAGGCAGGTTTTGATGCTTCAAGAGACTGATCACATTGCGGTGCTCGACAATGACTCCCTTTGGCTGGCCAGTCGTTCCAGATGTGTATATCACGTATGCGGGCTGATCTGTTACTATTTCTTGAATGTTTACATCAGCCGGAAATGAGTCGTTTTCACATTCATCGATATACAAAATATGCCCGGTGTAGTCTGCAGGTTTGTTTTGACCGCGCTCTGTCAGCAGCAGTTTTGCTCCGCTGTCATTAAGCATAAAGCTAATACGCTCCTTGGGATATTCAGGATCAATCGGCAAATAGGCCCCGCCAGCTTTTAAAATCGATAAAACGCCAATGATCACATCAGGTGACCGATCGAGCATCAGACCGACGATATCGCCAGTTCTCACCCCTTGTTTGATCAGCATAGCAGCTGCCCGCTCGGCTTTTTCATTCAGGTCTCGATACGTAAGCTGAGAATGGCCGCACACCACTGCGATATGCTCCGGATATTTAGCGGCTTGCTTTTCAAATAAGCTTACTATGTTTTCATTTCTCGGATAAGCCGCATACTGTCCCATTTTTTCAAGGAGCAACCTACGCTCTGCAGCAGGAAGCAATTGCATGTCCGAAATTCTCATCTCGGTATCCGCCGTTACCCCTTTCACCAATTCAATAAAATAGGATGCCCACTGCGTAATGGTTTCTTCTTCAAAAAGAGCAGTGCTGTATTCAAAACGGCAGCGTATTCCACTCGGATGCTCCTCAGCGTGTAATGTTAAATCGAATTTAGATATATCATGTTTAGGAGTGACAGACGAAATCGACAGACCAGGCACTTCGAACCGGAAATCTTCACTGCTTTGAAGCACAAGCATCGCATCGAACAGCGGGTTGCGATTTACCTCTCGATTTGTATCGAGCTTATCTGCCAGCTCCTCAAAAGGATAATCCTGATGCTCGTAAGCGGTCAGAGCCAGGTGGCGAATGTCCTGCAAATAGGAGCTGAACGTTTTGTGGCCCTCGGGCTTGCTGCGCATCGCCAATGTATTGACGAACATCCCGATGACGCGCTCCAGATCAGCGTGCGGTCTTCCGGCAGCAGGCGAACCGACAACAATATCCTCTTGCCCGCTTAGCTTAGATAACAAAATAGAATAGACAGCCAGAAGAATCATATACAATGTTGTTCCCGTTTCAGCCATTAAACGGTGCAGTTCATCAGCCGTGTCTTTATCAATGTTGACTTCAATTGTTCCACCGCTGAAATCAGGGAGACGCGGCCTTGTTTTATCAAGCGGTAATTCTAGTGTAGGAAGACTCCCGCCAAGCTGACCAAGCCAGTAGGCCTCCTGTTTTTTGTATAGCTCTTTCGGGTGCTTCTCTTGCTGCCAAACAGCAAAATCCTTATAATGCAGGTTTAAAGCTGGCAACTCTTTTCCGCAATATAAGTCAGTAAATTCTTGGACAAGAGTGCTCATCGAGACACCGTCGGCAATAATATGGTGCATATCGAGCAGCAAAAAGCCGCGATTATTGCCCATTGTAATGACACATGCTCTAAAAAGCGGACCGGATGATAGATCAAACGGTTTGATAAAGGTCTCGATTGCAGACTCAAGCATTTGTTCTGATTCCATTTCAAGCTCTTTTAGATCAAAAGCTATCTCTGGATAAATGATCTGCACAGGCTCGTCTCTGTCAAGCACAAAAACAGTCCGTAATGCTTCATGCCGATTCACAAGTTCTGTGAGAACGCTTCTCAACCGCTGGCGATTCAGATTTCCGCGTAATTCAAGTACAGCTGGCATGTTGTAGCCTGTGCTGTCATCTGCCAGCTGATGAAGAGCATATAATCGTTTTTGCGAGAAAGACAGCGGATAGACATCTCTTTGATCCGCAGGTTCAATCTGTGTAAAAGCGTGTTCTTTTAAGCTCATCAATTTGACCGCCATGCTTTCAACCGTCGGATATGAAAACACCTCACTGAGCGGCAGCTCGACATTAAGCTTTTTATGTATTCTTGATACCAGTGCGGCCGCTTTTAAGGACTGTCCGCCTAACTGAAAGAAATCATCACGAATGCCGATTTGCTGTTTATTCAGCACATCTTCCCAAATATGTGCGAGATCAGCTTCGATTAAGGTTCGGGGCGCCATATATGTGACACTCGTATTGTTTTCTGGTTCAGGAAGCGCAAACCTGTCAAGCTTGCCGCTGGATGTTAATGGCATCCGGCCGATGTTGATAATACTTGCTGGGATCATATAGGACGGCAATGTCCCGGCAAGATGCTGATACAAATCTGGGAGGCTGTTTCCCTTTTCTGGAACGATATAAGCAACAAGCTCCTTTTCCTCAGCAGAAACATCACGGGCCAGTACCGCGGCTTCTTTTACCCCGGGTGCTTGTCGAAGAACTGTTTCAATCTCTCTCAGTTCAATACGGTAACCCCTAATTTTTACTTGATCATCAAAACGTCCAATATATTCAATCGTTCCATCAGGCAAAAAGCGGCCTGCATCACCTGTTCGGTATAAACGTTCCCCTTCAAGGAATGGATGATCAGAGAATGCTTTCTCTGTCAGCTCTGGCTGTTTGTAGTATCCTCTCGCAAGACCCGCGCCGGAAATACACAGTTCACCCGCCGCGCCGATCGGCTGCATTTGATTTCCGTGCAAAACAAATACTTTTGTGTTTCTGATCGGGTGTCCGATCGTGATCCTCTCTTTTTCATTCAGATGCCGCAATATTGTTGTTGCCACACTGTTTTCTGTGGGCCCGTATTCATTTGCCAGTTCAGCAGAAGGACAAATTATTTGACTCAACTCAAGCAGATCAGGCGTGACCGCTTCACCCGCAAATGTCACAATACGAAGACTTTTTGCATCGTCAGCAGTCATCACTTCCAATAACACCCTGTACAGGGAAGGAACAATGATCATGTGGCTGACCTTATAACGGGCTATTTTTCGCTTAAGGGCCAGCACATCCTTCGCTTCGTCATCTGTTGTCAGCAGTACGCACGCACCGGATAAAAGCGGGGTAAATAAGCTCGTTACACAGCCGTCAAACACGTACGAAAACAAATGGAGGGATATATCCTGTTCGGTCATGCCATACTCTTCCCGTCTCCATTGCAATGTATTGGCAATACCGTGATGATCAACTAAAACCCCTTTAGGGCGCCCCGTCGTTCCCGACGTATAGATCAAGTAGGCTAGATCACCTGGCGGCATATTTGGAGCTTCTGTTTGGTAACTTTCTGTATGTTCTATCGTTATCGTATTTCCTTCATAGGACGGAGGGATCAAAGAAATAAGGTCTTCTTCTATCAGCAATTGAGCCGCTTGACTGTCCTTCAGCAGGAAAGAAAGACGTTCTGCTGGAAAATGTGGATCAAGCGGCATATAAGCGCCGCCTGCTTTCCAAATCCCAAGCAGAGCTGCAGGCATTTCCATTGACCGGCCCATCATTACAGCAACGATATCTCCAGATCCAACGCCTTTTTCTATCAGGGCGTGCGCAATCTGATTGGCTCTTATATTTAATTGGCGATAGGTCCAGCAATCGTCTCCCATTTTTAATGCTGCCGCTTCAGGTGTTTTGCGGGCTTGTTCCTCGAACAATTGGGGTATCGTTTTGTTCACATAAGGACGCTCAGTTTCGTTAAACGATTGGATAACCTGTTGCTCCTCCGGCGGCACGATATTGATGTCACTGACGGCAACATCGGGATTTGTCAAAATGCAATCCAGTGCTTGCTTTAGATGCCCCTGAATCCTCAGCATCTCCTCCCGCTCGTAAACGTCTGCGTTGTAGCTGAATTTGATATAAAATGATTCTCCCGGAACGATAACGATATTAAAGTCGTAATTGGTTTGTTCCGACATTGAAATGTCACTCAGCTTCAGAGCGCCTTCGTCATTTTCACTCTCCACGCTTAATGCCTGATGAAGCTGTACAGGGTAATTTTCAAAAACAAAAATATGATCGATCAACCCTTGCTTCAATGGACTATGGTTTTGAATCTCATAAAGCGGATAATACCCATGCTGTTCAGATGATAAAATATCCTCCTGTACGGCTTTGACCAGCGAAGAAAACGTTATGCCTTCCGCAGATCGGATTCGCACTGGAACAGTATTGATAAACAAGCCGACCATTGATTCAATCCCGTCAATCGCTGACGGGCGTCCCGAAATGACGGAGCCAAAAACGGAATCATCTGCAGCATTATATCGATGGAGCAGCACGCCCCAAATACTCATAAACAGCGTGTTTAATGTCACTCCCCAGTTTTGGGCAGCCTCTGTCAGTTTCTCAACCATATCCGGCGCTAATGAAAAGCTGACCTGGGCGGCTTTATAATCCCCCTCTGCCGTGCGGCGCCTTATTCGGGGAATAGAAGCAGTATTGCCGTACTCCTTCAAATATTCGCTCCAGTAGGCAGCAGTCTCTTCTTGATCTTGTTCTCCGAGCCATTCAATATAACGGCTGTACGGCACCGTGCTGCCAAGCTGTACAGGTGAGTTATTTTTGAGCGAATCATACATGCTGAAAAACTCTTTAAGAATAATGCCGAGACACCACCCATCCATGATGATATGGTGATGTGTCCAGACACATGTATATTGGCTGTCTCCTCTATCAAAAAGGGCAAGACGCATTAAAGGATCTTTTTGCAAATCAAATCCTTTTTCCCGATCCTTAGTCATAAAAGCATCAATCAGCGTCTGCTGTTCTTGATCAGCCAGGCGAGAAATATCTTCTCTATATACTGTCAATTCCCGGTTTGATAAGACTACCTGCTGCGGACCTGTAAGATCTGGTACTTCTTTAATGAAAATCGTTCTGAAAATATCATATCTAGAAACAAGAAGGTTTAAGCTCTTTTGAAACGAGTCGACGCATAGATTCCCTGTGATCGTAAACGAGGTCTGTTCGATATATGCTTTCGAGCTGAAATCCATTAGTGAATGAAACAGCATTCCTTCCTGCATGTGCGATAACGGATAAATATCTTGAATTTGTGCCGATTGTGCCATCAATTCCACACACCTTTTCAAAAGTTAAAGATCTTTCACGAGATCTTCGATGCTAGATAATGCAGACAACGTTAATTCCTTATTGCTGAAATCGCTCAGTGTTTTTTCGCGTGCTTTTTTCTGCGAACAATGCTCAATCGTCTCGATAAGATGCCTGTGAAAACGATCCATAAAGCACTCAATTGAGTGCTTGCTGAACACCTGGGTGTATACCGCTTTTACTTGAAGCCGTCCGTCCGTAATGAGAGCATTGATGTCCAGCTCATACTCTCGTTCTCTCTCACCCGCTATTTCGTGACGGGGCTGGTAATATGATAATTGAAACGTATCAGCTTCCTTCTCTTCGCTAAATTGACCGAGATAATTAAAGCTGACCTCAGGCTCTTTATGCCGCAGTTCTCCTATGTGTGTTAACAATCCATATCCAGTTCCTTTGTTCGGTACTCTTCTCAGCATATCTTTTGTCGTCTTAATTCGGTATGCGAGCTGATCCTCGAAAGGCTCGGGAATACCCATGTCTAGCAAAATAGGATAAATGGAGGTAAACCATCCAACGGTCCTTGAAATATCAATGTTTGGCACATGCCCTTCTCTGCCGTGTCCCTCGGTGCTGATCACGACTTGGTCATGCCCAGTCCATTCATAAAGCGCCATTCCTAAAGCCGTAAGCAAAAGTTCGTTGGCATCAGTACCATAGGCTTGCTGGGTTTCAAACAGCAATTTTTCAGTCCAGTCCCCGGATAGTACAAACGCTGCTGCGTCGCTGTTCATTTGGAGTCTGTCCGGCACATTTTCTATGTCCTTAGGAAGAAAAGCAGTGTGAGCGTCTAAAATCGTTTGCCAATACGTTTTCTCTGAAAGCAATTGTTTACTTTCAGCTATTTGGGTAAGACCATCGGCGTAGGATAAATAAGAATCCGTTTTTGGCGGTAATTGGATTTCTTTCTTTTCTAAAGCCTGTTGATATGCAGCAGCTAAATCTTCAAGCAGAATTCTCCAAGAAACGCCATCTATCACAAGATGATGAAGTGCAATCAGCAAATGATCCCCTTCTGCCGTTTTAAACAAACCTGCTTGCAGCAAAGGCCCTTTTTCTACATTCATTTTGCTTTGAATGACGGTTTCCTCAGCGGCAAGTTTTTCATCAAGATGAGCCCTTTCCAGCGATGCTTTTGTCCAATCTGAAATATAAAGGCCAAACAGTTCATGATCCTTGTGATTGATTCCGCGATTAAATTGAATGACATGGCCGTTTTGGTCACGTTGGAAAATCATGCGAATGGCATCATGATGCTCGGTTATTTTACGCAGCGCTAGATGAAGCGCGTTAGCATTGAATCCTTTTTCACTGAAAAGCATGACGGACTGGTTGTAATGATAGTGAAAAGCATGTACCTGTCCGAAAAATCTTCGCTGAATCGGGGTGAGTTCAGCTTCACCTTCCGCAGGTCCCTGGTCCGCTTGAGATGCCAATGGTGTGATATGTCCGCATAGTTCCTGAATCGTTGAATAACGGAATAAGTCGCGTATTGTCATGCTCCAGCCTTCAGCTGCCAGACGTGCTGCTACTTGTAATGCTTTAATTGAGTCTCCGCCAAGCTCAAAAAAGGAATCGTGAATGCCGACTCGTGACATGCTCAGTACATCTTCCCATATATACGCCATCGTTTTTTGCATGTCGTTAACTGGTGCGGTATATGGACGCGATAACACATTATTTGGAGCCGGCAAGGCATTTCTGTCCAGCTTTCCGTTTAGGGTTAGCGGCATGTTTTCTAAAGGAATCAGATGTGCAGGAATCATATACGCTGGCAGCTCCTTTGTTAAAGCAGCACGGAGAGCATTCGTATTGACGTCTGAAGGCACAATATATGCTGCCAAACCAGCCTGTCCATTCTTATCATGCTGAACGGCAACAGCAGCTTCTCTGACAAGCCCCGTTTGAAGCAGAACACTTTCAATTTCTTCTGTTTCAATTCTGTATCCATTTATCTTCACTTGATAATCCATTCGGCCAAGAAGCCGGATCGTTCCGTTTGGAAGCCAGCATGCTCGATCACCGGTTCTGTACAGCCTTTCTCCAGAGACAAATGGATTTTCTGTAAATTTCATTTGCGTTAAGTCAGGTTTATGATGATAGCCTTTCGCAACACCTGCCCCGCCGATGCACAGCTCACCGGCAACACCGATCGGCTGAATTTGATCAGTCTGGCTGAGTACGTACATGTGTACATTCGGCAGCGGGCTGCCGATTGGTACGTTATCGCCCGTACACTCTCCACTCATACTTGTTTCATAGAAGCTCGAATCAATGGTTGCCTCTGTGACACCATAGCTATTAATGATGCGCATGCTTTGACCAAAGCGATCTGTCAATGTTTTGAAATCTTGAGCTTTCACCATGTCGGAACCAAGAATCAGTATGTCTAAGTCAGGAAGCTTGAACTGATTACGGTATACATACTCCATCACCGGGATAATGAGAGCCGGTGTCGACTCCATCACCGTGATTCTCCGAGAGTTCATGATTTTATATATTTCAGCAGGTTCCAGCCGTGTTTCATCTGGGCAAACGATTAGAGTCCCGCCGTTGGTCAATGTTCTCGCCAAATCTCCTGAGAAGACATCGAATGAAAAGCTCGCGATTTGAAGCAGTCTGACAGGCTTCCGATCCAGTTCATAAATTTGACGCCAAGCAAGAGCAGCATGAGTAAAGTTCTGATAGGTGACAATAACACCTTTAGGCGCACCCGTCGTTCCTGACGTATAAATGATATATACCGGCTCTTCAGGAGCAGGAGATAAGTTAAGGTTGCAGTTACTTTCTTCAAAAGAGCCCTCATCGTCAAGGAAGATGTGAGACATTTCAGATTCAGGCGAGTTCGAAATCAAATGCTTCAACTCTCTCTGTAAAAGAAGAATATCTGCCCCGCTATCACGAAGAATGTATTCAATACGAGCTTTTGGATAATGTGAATCGATTGGGATATACACTCCGCCAGCTTTCATCACTGCCAGCACGCCAACAATTGCATCGATGGACCGCTTGGCTAAAACAGCCACAGTTGGCTTCGGTCCTTTTCTGTTTTGCAATGTTCGTGCCAGACGATTGGCTCTTTCATTTAGAAGCCGATAGCTAATCTCTGTTTCGTTATCAATAACAGCTATATGTTCTGGATTTTCTTCAGCTTTCGCTTCAAATATGCGATGAAAAGGAATATCTTTTTGAGCAAATTCAACTTGAGTTTTGTTAAATTCAAAGGCTATTTTTTGTTTTTCTTTATCACTAAGTATGTTTATTTGTGCAAGGCTTGTTTCAGGGGTTGAAAGTGCCGCATGCAGAAATTCGGTAAAATGATCGGCCCAGCGTTCAATCGTAGCTTTCAGGAATACTTCTGTACTAAATTCCATTTCGCAGCAAATAGATCCATTTATTTCCGTAGCTATTAATGTGATATCAAATAAAGAAATGTGATGTGCGAAATTGGCAGGCCGGACTTTTATTTCTCTCAGATCTATGTCCTGTTTTTCCACATTTTGAAGGATAAACATCGCATCAAACACTGGGTTCCGGCTCATATCTCGTGTCAATCCAAGCTTATCGACAAGCTCTTCGAACGGGTAATCTTGGTGCTCAAAGGCTTCCAATGCTGTCTCACGCACTTCCTGCAAATACTGTACGAATGGCTTCCCGCCCTCCGGGCGCGTCCGAAGCGCCAGCGTGTTCACAAACATGCCGAGTATCGGCTCAAGATCCTTGTGCGGCCGGCCGGCAATTGGCGAGCCGACGATGATATCTTCCTGTCCGCTTAAGCGTGACAAGAACGCGGTGTAAGCCGCAAGGAGCACCATGTACAGTGTGCTTCCGTTTTCTCGTGCCAGCTTGTGAAGGCCTGATGCAACCTCTTGATCCAGCGTAAATGAGACCTTGTCACCCGCGAAGCTTCGTACAGGCGGGCGGGCATGATCAGCCGGAATATCCAGCACAGGCAGCTCGCCCTCGAGCTGCTTCAGCCAGTACGCCTCTTGCGTTTTGTACGCGTCTCCTGTTTTGAATCCTTCTTGCCATACGGCATAATCTTTATATTGAATGCGCAGCGCCGGAAGCTTCCGATTATTGTACAGCTCGCCGAATTCCCGAATCAGAATGTTGACGGAAACACCGTCTGAAATGATGTGATGCATATCAACCAGCAACAGGTGCCGCTCATCTGATACTTTTACGATTTGGGCACGGAACAGCGGTGCTTGGCTGAGATCAAACGGTTTGATAAATGCGGCTGCGGCCTCCTGTTCGGTTCGTTCGCCGAGAACTGTAGTCTGTAACGTAAACGGCACCTCGTCATGGATGCGCTGCACCGGATCGCCTCCTTCGTCCTGTTCGAAGGCGGTTCGAAGCGACTCGTGGCGCTTGATCAGCTCTTTGAAAGCTCTGTCCATCCTTTCAGGGTTGAGCTTCCCTTCGAGCTCTAACACAGCCGGCATATTGTAGCCTGTCCCTCCGTCTTCCAGCTGCTGAAGGACATAAATCCGCTTTTGGGCAGAGGAAACCGGATAGGTTTCCTGTTTTTCAGTGGGCTTAATCGCTTCATATGGACTGTCCGTTCCTTCACGGATAACGGTAGCCAGTCCTTCTACTGTCGGATGGGCAAACACATCTTTTAGCGGCACCTGTACATCGAATTCTTTGGCGATCCGTGAGACAAGCGCCGTTGCTTTTAAGGAATGCCCCCCGCGGTCAAAAAAGTTGTCGTGAATCCCGACAGGGCCATTTTTCAGCACGTCCTCCCACAGCTGAGAAAGCTTCATCTCAGTCACGTTTCTCGGCGCCGTGTAGGTCTCCGCATCTGCCGCTCCGCTAGGAGCTGGCAGGGCGTTTCGGTCGAGCTTTCCGCTTGGCGTAACCGACCACTGTTCCATCTCTATCATATAGGCTGGGACCATGTAGCCCGGCAACAGTCTCTCAAGCTGCGCTCGGACTTCGTTTCTTTGGAGCCCTTCTACATAAGCGCATAATTCCGGCTCGCCGCTGTCTGTCCGTACGGTAACGGCCGCCTCTCTTACACCTTCTATACTTCTTAGTGCCGCTTCAATTTCTCCCGGCTCAATCCGGTAGCCGCGAATTTTCACCTGATCATCCGTGCGCCCAAGGAATTCAACATTCCCGTCAGGGAGCCAGCGCGCCACATCCCCTGTTTTGTACATGCGTTCACCCGGGTAAAACGGGTCCTCAAGAAAACGCTCCTCCGTTAATGCCGGCCGATTCAAATAACCTCTGGCAACACCCGCTCCGGCAATGTATAGTTCGCCGGCGACACCGGAAGGCTGTACGGCTAAATGCGGATCTAAAACATACAAACGCGCACCAGGTACGGGCTTCCCAATCGGAATCCGCAAACGATCCCTTTCCCGTTCTGGATCTAACACGTAAAATGCCGCGTCTACCGTTGCTTCTGTTGGCCCGTAGCCATGGATTAATGATACCTGCGGCAATACAGAAGCAAAACGGGCTGCCGTACGCGGCGCAAGCGGTTCACCTCCGGCGAATACACGCTTTAGGTTTGTCCCGTCACCAAGCGCTAACATTTCCGCTTGATCGAGAAAGCTGTTCAGCATAGCCGGAATAAAATGAACCGTTGTCACTTTTTCCTGATGAATGGCTTTTACGATCAATGCGGAGTCTTTTTCCCAGCCGGGCGGAAGCAGATACGCCGAAGCACCGGAAAGAGCCCACCAAAACAGCTGCCACACAGACGCATCAAAGGAAAAAGAGGTTTTCACCATGACAATGTCATCTTCTGAAAGCGGAAACTGGTGCTGCATGCCGGTCAGAAAGGAAACAGCCTGGCGGTGCTCAACGGCCACTCCTTTCGGCTGCCCGGTAGAGCCCGATGTATAGATGACATAGGCGAGAGATCCGTCGCTAACAGAAGCAGACACATAACGTTTTACTTCTTCACGCTCAAGAGATGTCATGTCCACTTCAAGCGTTTCGCCAGAAAAGTTCGGTGCGGAGCATCCCGGCTGTGTCAGCAAGAGCGATGCCCCGCTGTCTTTCAGCATGTAGCTCAGCCGCTCCTTTGGATACGCAGGATCAAGCGGCAAATACGCCCCTCCGGCCTTCAATACAGCAAGGACAGCGATCAGCATGTCAGGTGAGCGTTCAGACAGGACACCGACGATACTTTCGTTTGTGACGCCGCGTGCCGCAAGGTGCGCAGCCAGCCGGCTGGCGTACATATCAAGCTCAGCGTATGTCAGCGAACCGCCTGAAAAGACAATGGCCAGCCGCTCCGGTGTGAAAGCTGCCTGTCGCTCAAACAGCCCATGCAGGGTGAAAGCTTTAGGCGAAACAGCTTCCGTCTTGTTAAACTCATACAACAATTTTTGCTTTTCTCTTGTATTCGTCATATCTAATTCTCTTATAAAGCTGTGCGGATGTTGAAGGGCGTTTTCCAGTATGGTAAGCAGATGAGATTGTATTCGTTTAATATCCTCAAGAGAAAACAAGGTATTTTGATAGTCGAAATTTAATTGAATGGTTCCATTGTCTATCCGTTCTTGTATTTGAACTGAAAGCTCGTTCGCGGTGTATCCGCTGAAATAAAGCGCTGTTTCATAGTCAAAATCATCTGCATTATGCCACTGAAGTGGCTGATACTGCATAGATATACCGATAAGGTTGTGTAAATCCTTCTGTTCATTTCTTAATTCATTTACAAGCAAATTATAAGGAAACCGTTGATGACGCATAACAGAAAGCTGTTCCCTGCCTATTGTGCGGACAAAGGAAAGAAAATCTGTGTCAGGATCAACCGTTATTCTGATTGGAAGAGAACTAACGAACATGCCGAGCATTTCTTTTTCAGCCTTTGACCCTCTGTTGCCATAGTAGGTGCCAATGGCAAGATCTTTTTTAGAAGTGATTCGGCTGATGCATATGTAAAATGAAGCCATAAATAAGGAAATGATATTGATCTTGTGTTCTTCGCAGAAGATTCGAATCGTTTGCTCTAGATCAGGTGAAAGAATGATGGTGTCTCTGGATGCAGAAGTGCTCTGTTTTTGTAAGGACGTCTGGTCGGCTAACGAGTGGTATTCCAACGGGTGCTCAAAGGTTTGCGTCCAAAATAAACGGTCCTTTGCAAACCGCGGAGATTGTAGATATTGACTCTCTTTTTCGATGTAACTCAAGTAAGAAGGTTCCGGCTGATCAGGTAAAGGATCTTTCTTTTTCATTTTTTGATAAAGATCTATAATTTGATTTCCCATCACATTTAAAGAGATTCCATCCATTATGATATGATGGAATTTCGCAAATAGCCAAACTTCATGAGAGTCAATTCTAAGGAGGTAAAATTGATAAAGAGGCGAGTTGAACAGTTTAAATGGAATGCTCGCTTGATCCTGAATCCATTGCTCTATTTCTATCATTTCAACATTTGAAAAATCAATTATTCTAAGTGGATAATATTTATATTCAGTAAGGTGCAATCGCGGCTCAAGCTCTTCTCCTTCTAACAGCTGAAATCTAATGGCGTCGTTGCGGGAGATGGAATGATTCAGCGCTCCCTCTAGAGTATCAAGCTCAATATTGCCTTTGAATTTCACACAGGCTGTGAGATTGCAAATGCTGGTATCTGGCTCCAGCAGTTCGGTAAACCACACTCTCCTTTGGGCATGGGTTAAAGAATAAGTATGTTCGCTCAACGGATTCCCTCCAGTTCTCATAATAAGAGGATAAGAAAAAGTAGAAAAAAACAGAAAAATGTCAATAAAAGAAATTATATGACTATATAATCCATATATGCACTATATTAACGGATATTTTTTAAAGTACAATAAAAAACATTAAATTTTTATAACATTTTTTTGAATATAGTATTATTTCTTTATTTTTCGTTTCTTTTTTTATCAAATTTCCGGATATAAAGTGATAAAAGTATTGTTTTACATAAGGTCTTATACACTACTTTTTAATCGAACTAATTTTCTTTTGTGCATCATTCTTCTAATTGTTGGAAGGTTCGACAAAGCGTTATTACAGACATAAAAAAACCTGTTTTCTCTTGGAAAACAGGTCTGCCGCTATTATTGATTTGCCAAAATGACAGCGATTTGATCCTCAATATCTTTTCCATCCTCTTCATCAATCAATCCATTTAGAAGAATAGAGAAAACAAGTTTTTTTCCGCTCTTTGTTTCTGCGTACCCCGATAGAGAGCTTACCGTACTGAGCGATCCGGTTTTTGCTCTTACTTTTCCTTGTGCAGGAGTGTCTTTCATGCGGTTTCTCAGCGTTCCGCCCACCATTCTGTCAGGATTGCCCGCAACAGGTAAAGAATTTAGATAAGCCGAGAACCAACTCTGATCCTGAATGTCATATAACAGCTGTGAAAGTTGATCTGAGGATACAGCATCAATATGTGAGATTCCTGATCCGTCCCTTAAGACGAGTGATTTAGAATCAACACCAAATTCCGGAAGCGTACTGTTTAACACTTCGAGCCCCTTTTCCCAGCTCCCTTCTCCTTTTTTCACTTTCCCCATCTCTTTTACTAGCACTTCGGCATGTCCGTTATTACTTAATTTCATGAACGGCACAAAAAGTTTCGATAAAGGCATTGAGCGATGAGAGAGCAGCACATCTGAAGAACTAGGTGCTTCACCCGTCTTGATGTCCCCTTTCACAGTAATACCTTGTTTTTTTAGTGACTGCTTAAATAAATCTAAGGCATATCCGGCAGGCTCCCAGACAGAAATCCATTCCTTTGTCTTGTTTGCGTCAACCGGTACGCTCCCTTCAATTGTAATCGTGTTTGTTCCATGCTCTCTTTCGATTGTGAGGTCTTTCTCTGAACCGGCAGCAGTCGTTTTAGCATCGTTCTTTATCGTTATATAATCGGTTTTCGGAGAGACAGACACGGCAGGCTCTTCCCCTTCTTTTTGATTTGGGGTTACCTCAACAATCACAGTGCCTGCATCATAGTCTTCGTTTGGAGACGCTGTTAGAGCGGAGATTGGCGCGCCATAATATGTGTATTCATCGCTCCAAGGCATATCAGGTGATAATCGCATGTCATCATGCCACGTATCATCACCGATCAGATTGCCTTTAATTACTTTTACGCCGGAATGTTTCAATTTCTCAGCCATTTTGTCAAAATCAGATGGTAAAAGTGTCGGATCGCCTTTCCCTTTCAAATAAAGGTTACCATTCAGCTTTTTCCCTTTCAGTGTTCCATCCGTCCGGACCTCGGTTGTAAAAGAATAGTTCTCGCCAAGGACAGAAAGTGCCGCGGCCGCTGTCAAAAGCTTTAGAGAAGAGGCAGGCCTCATTCGGGTGTCTCCTGAATGTTCATATAGAACAGCACCTGTTTCCGCAGAGCGAACGGTGATGCCGGCCATTGCGCCTTCGAGGGCAGAATGATCAGCTAAAATCTTATCGATCTGCTCGGAAAGTGCATCTTGTTTTTCAGCGGCAAGCGCAGCCTGATGCATATAAGGCACCGAAGCAACAACGAAAAGCAGTAAAACAGCAACATAAAGCTTTATGCTTTTTTTCATTCATTTCCCCGCCTCTCTGCGCTTCATCATTGGCTATTGATGATTCAGTTCAATGGTGATACTGCTTTTAGCTGTCGTTTCTTCTCCCGGCTCCAGCACTTGTAAACCAGTGAGTGACGAAGGTAAATCAAGATTCACAGCGTTTGTCACCCATGTGTAAGGTTCAGGGCATAAATACCCTTGTTTTCCGTCCGCATTGTATACAACCCAATGGTTAAACTGTTCATCTGCCTTATAAATAATGCTGATATGTGCATGTTGATGATAAATGACTGCCTGGTTTTCTCCGCCCCTCTTCTGATAAGAAGATAAAAAGACATCATCCAGCTGCTTGTGGCGCAAATCCATTCCTTCATGCAAAGCTTCTTTATTCGGTACATCCATCAGTTTCCCGGTCGGCAGCAGGCGTTCATCCAACTCCCATTGCTGATCTGCTGTCAGGGAGAATAACGAGCTTTCTGCCGGAAACACAAATGTAGTATGATAACCAATTCCCCAAGGAAACGGTTCCTTTCCTTTGTTCATGACCGTCGCATGTTTAAATAGGGTATTCCCCTTGATCGTGTATGTCATCCGAACGACGGCATGGTGAGGAAATTGCTTATACACAAGGGGGAGTTCAGAAAGATCAATTTCTGTTTCAACAATCACTTCTTCATCAGTTTTCTTCGCGGTCACTACGTTCCAATTTTCATGGTAAAGAAACCCATGAAGATGGTTGTGTTTATCCTTCTCGTTGATATCAAAATGATACGTTCTGCCCCGGAAACTGAATGTACCGTCACCTATGCGGTTAGGCGGGAACAGGATTGGAATGCCATACAATGTTGGTGTGTCGTGAAAACTTTCTGCTGTTTCCGGTTCACGCAAAAGCTGGACTTTTGTTTTTTTGTCCACGAGAGAAATGACGTTGCTCCCCCACTCAGGGACAACAATCATTTCTAGATGTTCGTTGCCCGCTTTGATGGCCGGCGTTCCCAAATACGTGATTTTCTCAATAAAGTTTGCCATGTTTACTCAACCTCTCCTTGATTCATTGCTAGTATAAGAATTCAATGTACTGTGCCATATTTCCTCCATTTTATATTTTCCCCTATCAAATAAAAAAACACCGTCCAAACTCATGAACGGTGTGATTCGGAGACTATTGGATGAGACGTGTGATTTGTTTCTTTTTCCAGACGAATTGATAATACCCATAAATCAACAGCAAGCTGACGGCAAACGCAGCTGGATAACCAACCCAGACGCCGAGTATTTCAAGCTTTGTATAGTGAGAAAGGACGAAAGCGACAGGCACCTCTACTCCCCAGATTGCAAAAATACTGATGACGGTCGGCCATAAAACTGTTCCGCTTGCCCGCATCGTTGCAGAAATAATTTGGGCATTTCCAAACAGCAAATAGCTCCACAATGTAATCATCAAAAGACGGTGTGCAATGTAAAGCGTCTCTTGCTCGGTTAAAAATAACGATAAAATCTGATGTGAAAAAACATAGATCAGAATGATCAGTACGCCGCCAATGATATAATTCAGCCAAATCCCCACGCGAATGACCTGCTTTAAGCGGTCAAACTCGTTTGCCCCAATCGATTGCGCAGCGAAAATAGAAACCGCAATACCAAGGCTGACGGCCGGCATCTGTACATAGCTGGCCACCTGGTTGACCACTCCGTATGCAGCTGTTGCATTAGAGCCGTAATGATTGACGAATGAAATAACCGCTATCTCTGATAATGAGACAAGAATCATATTGATGCTTGCTGGGATCCCAAGACGCAGCAGGAGAACCAGCAGTTCCTTATCCATTTTCAAATAACGACGCACTGTTTTATCAAATTGCAGCGGGTGTTTTCGCTTTCGTAAATACACCATTAACACGAGAAAAGTCGCAATCGTGGAAATGACAGTTGCATATGCCGAGCCGTATATGCCCAGTTTCGGAAAACCAAACATGCCAAGGATTAAAACAGGCAAAAGCGCGATGTTGATGACCGTGCTCACAATCAGCGTATAAAACGGTGTCTTAGAATCCCCTGTTCCGCGCAAAAAGGTAGTATATGCAAAATATAAAAACATAAACGGCATAGCATAAAATAAAATACGTGCATAGTTAGCGCTGACATGAATGACATTTTCAGGCGTGCCCATTAAACGAAGGATATCCAGGGTGAAAATACTGCCGATGACGGCTAACACAACGCCTAATAAAAATGTAAACGTGAGCGTCGTCCCGACAACAGCCTTTAGCCGTTCCTCATTTTTCGCTCCATATGCTTGTCCGATCAGAATCGAACTTCCTGAACCGATCCCAATCGTAAATGAGATTAAAAGAAAAAATAACGGGAAAAAGGATGATACAGCTGCCACTGCATCAACACCGAGCCATCTGCCTACAGCCATCATCCCGACTAGCTGGCCGACTGATTGCAGCACATTGCTCAGCAGAAGCGGCACCAAAAAGAGTGACATCGACCGCCAAACTGATGGTTTGCTTTTCTTTTGAGTTACAAGAGGTTCTTGTGATGTTTCCATATTGAAGGACTCCTTTATTTGAAATCGTTTTTAAACATGCCCTCATTTTTTGACAAAAACAGGATATGTAACATGTTATTATTCATCACTGCACATATGAAACCCTTCTCGATTCTTCTAATTTTACACATCTTTTTAGCTTATGAAGAATAAACTAGCAAGTAATGGCGTATTTTTTGTGAGTAAAAGAATAAAAAAATAATTTATGCAAAAGTATTGTAATCTATCCGTAATTATTGTAACATTTGTAACATAAGAGAAAGAGATTTTGAAGGAGAGAGCGATAATGAAAAAATGTCTTCTATTTCTAACAACCATTGCACTTATTCTGTCATTAAGCACAAATGCATTTGCGAAAAATACATCAGGCGATTTATCACAAAAACAAGCATTACAGTTGGCATTATCCGCTAGAGAACATTTTTGGAACACCATGAGCGGCCACAATCCGAAGGTGAAAAAAGCAGTTTGCCCATCAGGCACATTCGAGTATCAAAATCTTCAATATGTATACATGTGCAGTGATCTAGGCACTAAAGCAAAAGCGGTGAATTATTTAACTCCTATTTTTACAAAAACAGCAATCGAAAAAGGCTTTAAAGATTATCATTTCACTGTTTCAAAAGGAAAACTTGCTGTTCCAATCGGTGACGGAGACAATCTTTTGAATTGGAAAAAATCAACTGCTAAACTGATCTCTAAAAAAGGCAGCACAATCACATACGAATTTACCGTCCCTACATTAGACGGATCCCCTTCTGCAAAACGGAAAGTGACATTTGTGAAAGAAAATAAAAAATGGAAAGTCAATCAATTTGACGCAGTTATATAAGAATAACGCCCGGTATAAGCGGGCGTTTTTTATTTGGTCTGCATAAAGAAAGACAACAGGCGAAAAGTGCCTGTTGTCTTTTTGTGAATATGACGCTCTAGGAGAGATTCGAACTCCCGACCTGCAGTTTAGGAAACTGCTGCACTATCCGCTGTGCTACTAGAGCTTTTGGTATTTATATAGTAGCTCTGATGATCAATATTTTCAAGCGATTTGTATTAAAGCCCTCCAAAAACCTTATACGCGGCTCTTGTTGTATCTTCATCAATACCAATATACCGCATTGTAATTGATGGTGATGAATGATTCAGTATTCTCTGCAGCTCGGCGATGTCTTTCGTTCGCTGATAAAAATGATAGCCAAACGTTTTCCGGAGTGTATGCGTCCCTATCTCCTCAAGTCCGCACGCCGCAGCGGCCTCTCTTAAAATTCTGTAGGCCTGAATGCGGGAAATCGGCTTCCTGGTCCGCACTGATTTAAAAAGATATTCGTTTTCCTTCATGTCTTTCGTATACTCGTATATTTCCTGTTTCAGCGATTCTAAAATAAGAATCTTTCTTTTCTTTTTCGTTTTGCTTTCAGTCGCCCATAAATGATCTTTATTTTGAACGTCCTTCACTTGCAGCGGCAGAATATCAGAAATGCGGAGCGCGCTGTTGATGCCGAAAATAAACAGAAAATAATCCCGCTTGTTTTTGTTAAGCAAATACTGTTTGACTTCTTGGATTTTCTCTAGACTGCGAATCGGCTGTACAATATGCATCAAAAAACTCCTTAAAAACCGTTATGTAACGTTTTGAGGTCTATGTTACTATTATAGCTGAAAAACGTTGAATGTCAAAGTGCGGCGGCGTTTATGTAACATAATATACATAGTGTTACATAAGCTGTTAAAAAAGCTTCTTAAAACCTTCACCCTATAAAATGAGCTTTAAAGCCTCTTATAAAGCTTTTAACCTCTTGGATACTTATCCCCCTACTAATCCTCAAAAATCCTCTTAAAACGAAATCTGACGCTCCCAATTTTCTGGAGCTTCCGCAAAAAACATACAAAAAAAGACACAATTTCAAATTGTGTCCTAATCCTCATCCTTTACATCAATATCTTCCGGGATTGGTTCATTTAATATTTCCTGCACAAGTGCTTTGTAATTCTCCAGCTGTTCGAGATGCGTTTTGAACTGCTCCTTATAAATCAAAAATTGCTCCCCGTCATGAACGGCTCTGATTTTCCCTTCGAGCACCAAACTTTTAATATAATCCTCTGAAAGATTTGTATATTCTGCTGTTTCTTCAATCGTTAAATACATATAGCAGTCCCTTCTTAATCCGTATGCTGATTCTAATATAGCACATGGCTCATATCAATATAATCAATTTTGCACAGAAAAACGGCTTTATGCACTATATAATATACCATTTGTCACTTGTGAAAACGCTGTAATTTTTTTACGCTAAGATTGTAACAATACAGCTTCATATAGGAGGGAGAACATGAAAAGAACGTGGAACGTCTGTTTAACAGCTCTGCTTAGTGTTCTGTTAGTCGCTGGAAGTGTCCCTTTTCACGCGGAAGCTAAAAAACCGCCCAAAAGCTACGATGAGTACAAACAAGTAGATGTAGGAAAAGACGGCATGGTTGCGACCGCACATCCTCTTGCTTCTGAAATCGGTGCTGATGTGCTGAAAAAAGGAGGAAATGCTATTGACGCAGCGGTTGCCATTCAATTTGCACTCAATGTAACAGAGCCGATGATGTCAGGTATTGGCGGCGGCGGTTTTATGATGGTGTATGACGGAAAAACGAAGGATACAACGATAATCGACAGCCGTGAGCGTGCTCCAGCAGGCGCAACTCCTGATATGTTTCTGGACGAAAACGGCAAAGCAATTCCTTTCTCTGAACGTGTAACAAAAGGTACTGCCGTTGGTGTTCCAGGCACTCTGAAAGGGCTGGAAGAAGCCTTGGATAAATGGGGAACCCGTTCTATGAAGCAATTAATTACCCCTTCTATTAAACTCGCTGAAAAAGGCTTTCCGATTGATTCGGTGTTGGCAGAGGCCATTTCTGATTATCAGGAAAAGCTTTCACGGACTGCCGCAAAAGATGTATTTTTACCAAATGGCGAACCGCTTAAAGAAGGAGATACCCTTATTCAAAAGGATTTGGCTAAAACATTTAAGCTTATTCGCTCCAAAGGCACTGACGCTTTTTATAAAGGAAAATTCGCCAAGACGCTTTCTGACACTGTCCAGGATTTCGGCGGATCAATGACAGAAAAAGATTTAGAAAATTACGACATTACAATTGATGAACCGATTTGGGGAGACTATCAAGGCTATCAAATCGCTACTACTCCTCCTCCAAGCTCCGGCGGTATTTTCTTATTGCAAATGCTAAAAATCCTTGATGATTTTAACCTTTCACAATACGATGTCCGCTCATGGGAAAAATATCAGCTGCTTGCTGAAACGATGCATTTGTCATATGCCGACCGTGCGTCTTACGCAGGTGATCCCGAATTTGTAAATGTTCCTCTCAAAGGCCTGCTTCACCCCGATTATATCAAAGAACGCCAGCAATTAATCAACCTAGATCAAGTGAATAAAAAACCGAAAGCCGGTGACCCTTGGAAATACCAAGAAGGATCAGCAAACTATAAACAAGTTGAACAGCCGAAAGACAAAGTAGAAGGCCAAACAACCCACTTTACAGTTGCTGATCGATGGGGAAATGTTGTTTCTTACACAACAACAATCGAACAGCTATTCGGAACGGGTATTATGGTCCCTGATTACGGTGTTATTTTAAACAATGAATTAACGGATTTTGATGCGATACCAGGCGGAGCTAACGAAGTACAGCCAAACAAACGGCCTTTAAGCAGCATGACCCCGACGATTTTATTTAAGGATGACAAGCCTGTCCTCACTGTTGGATCTCCTGGCGGGGCCACAATTATTTCATCCGTTTTGCAAACCATTCTCTACCACATTGAATATGGTATGGAATTAAAAGCAGCTGTTGAAGAGCCGAGAATTTACACAAACAGTATGAGCTCTTACCGTTACGAAGACGGAGTTCCTAAAGATGTCCTCAGCAAGCTGAACGGTATGGGCCACAAATTCGGCACAAGTCCGGTGGATATCGGAAACGTGCAAAGCATATCGATCGACCATGAAAACGGCACCTTTAAAGGCGTAGCTGATTCAAGCAGAAACGGCGCGGCGATCGGCATTAATTTAAAACGTAAATAAATAAAAAAACTGTACTCGCTTCAAACGAGTACAGTTTTTTTATACACATCTTTAAAATAAAAACTGACAAACGTCTTTATTCTGCTAATGCACGTCTATCTTCATCTTTTCATTTCGTTTATCTCATCAAGAAATGTCTGAAACGCACTCGTAATAAAAAAGTCTTTCCTGTATATAAAGACGATCTCTAAGTCTTGATATGCTGGTGGCAATTGATGAATCCATACATTTGTACGATGCTCGGAGCAGTTAACAGCGGACTTTGGGAGCAGCGCCGTACCCATCCCGGCGGAAACACCTTTTATAATAGCCTCCAATGTGCCAAACTCTATGATTTTTTGATTGTGTATGCCTGCTTCCTCTAGTAATCTTTTGACCCTGTCACGATGAGAACAGCCAGCCCCAAAAAAGAGCATCGGCTGCTGAAGCATGTCTTCTGACGTCCCTTCTCGTGATGAAATCAAAACTAATTCATCATGGGAGACATGGAGTTGTCTAACTGCAGCGTGCTCAACCGGCCCATATACAAAAGCGCCATCAACTTTATGATCAAGAACCTGTTGAATCAAATGATGCGTATCAGCTGTGTTCACTGATAAATCCACTTCAGGAAAACGCCTGAGGAAGGATGCTGCATGCTCAGGCAGATGCGTTACCGCCGTCGTTTCCAGTGATCCGATCCGCAAAGGCCCTTTTGGTTGCCTGCTCATTCGGGTCGATTTTTCAGCTTGGTCTAACAGCGATAATACTTGATCTGCATATTGCAAAAGATTTTCTCCTGCAGCAGTCAGCTTCATCCCCCGATTCGTTCGATGAAAAAGCCTGATATTCAAATCTTCCTCAAGGTTATGCACTCTGGCTGTCACATTCGACTGAACATAATTCAGCATTTGGGCTGCTTTCGTTATGCTTCCTTCGCGGGCAACAGCCTGAAAAATCTTTAAATCTCCGCTTTCCACGCGCTCTCACCTGCTTGCTATGATGAAAAGTGATATTGGCTATCATATTTGTTCATTTTACTCGAAGAAAACCGCTATGTAAAATATGTAAAGATATGAAAATACAATTCAATGAGGAGGCAGACAGCATGAAAGCTGTAATTCACAACGGAAAAGCCGGTCTTCTGGGGTTATCAGTTCAGGACGTTCCATCAACAAAGCCTGGATACGGAGAGGTAAAGGTTAAATTGAAATCTGCAGGCCTGAATCATCGTGACTTGTTTCTTATGAAAAACAAATCTGAACAAGATCCTCACATGATACTGGGTTCTGACGGCGCGGGTATCATCGAAGAGATTGGTGAAGGCGTGAAAAATGTTACTGTTCAGACAGAAGTAGTCATTTTCCCGACATTGAACTGGGATTTGACAGAGAATGTACCACCTGTACCTGAGATTCTGGGAGGTCCTTCGGACGGAACACTTGCTGAATATGTGATCATTCCTTCACAAAATGCAATCAAAAAACCTGCTTATTTATCTTGGAAGAAGCGGGCGTTCTACCTTTATCCGCTTTAACCGCATATCGGGCTTTGTTTACAAAGGGGCAATTAAAAAAAGGCGAGCATCTATTGATACCCGGCATCGGCAGCGGTGTTGCAACCTACGCTTTATTTATGGCTAAGGCGATTGGGGCAACAGTAAGCGTGACCTCCCGCAGTGAGGAGAAAAGAAAAAAGGCGCTGAAATTAGGTGCTGATTACGCATTTGACAGCTACAGCAATTGGGATGAGCAGTTGCAGGGAAAAAAGGCGGATGTTGTTCTTGACAGCATAGGACCTGCCCTCTTTTCGGAATACTTCCGCCATGTAAAACCAAATGGCCGTATTGTCAGCTTTGGGGCAAGCTCAGGGGATAATCTCAGTTTTCCGGTGCGTTCTTTATTCTTTCCTCAGGTCAATGTTTTGGGAACCTCGATGGGAAGCGGTGAGGAATTTCAAGCTATGCTCGCTTTCATTGACAAACATAAGCTGCGGCCTGTAATTGACCGGATATATCCTTTAGAAAAAGCATGTGAAGCATATAAAAGAATGCAGGAAGGCAGACAGTTTGGAAACATCGGGATCGTAATGGAATAAAAAAAGAAACCGGCTGGCAGCCAGACCGGTTTCTCTTATATGATAATCCCCTTTATTTACGGAAGAACTGAACTCCCCATCAAATATCGATCCACTTCCCGCGCCACTTCACGGCCTTCATTAATCGCCCATACGATTAAGCTTTGGCCTCTTCTTGCATCCCCTGCGGCGAATACACCATCGATATTTGTTTGATAATCCCCATATGCTGCACTGATTTTGTTATTTACTGAATCAACACCGAACTGTTTCAACAGCGGCTGTTCTGTGCCTTCAAAGCCGATAGCGATAAAGACAAGCTGAGCAGGCCATACTTTTTCCGTTCCAGGCAGCTCGCGGAACTCGTATTTTCCATGCTCATTTTTCACTTTTTCCATTTGGATGGTATGAAGCTCTTTCAGCTTTCCGTTTTTATCCGCGACCATTTTTGTCGTTTGAATGGAGTATTCTCTCGGATCTCTTCCGAATTTTGCTTCTGCTTCCTCGTATGCATATTCAAGCGTAAAGACGTGTGGCTGTTCAGGCCACATATTGTCATTCGTGCGGGCTGGCGGAAGTTTCGGGTGTTTGCCGAATTGGTGCACGCTTTTGGCTTTTTGACGCAGAGCAGTAGCCACACAGTCAGCTCCTGTATCTCCGCCTCCGATTACGATGACATCCTTCCCTTTGGCATCAATGAATTGCTTGTCTTTAAAATTAGAATCTAAATAGCTTTTTGTTGCAAGTGTCAGGTAGTCCATTGCGTAATGGACTCCTTTTGAGTCGCGTCCTTCAATTAAGAGGTCCCGCTGTTTTTGAGCGCCTGTGCATAAGATCACAGCATCAAATCGCTCCTTTAGCTCATCAGCTGTAATGTCAACACCGATTTCTGTGTTCGTGACAAAATCAATTCCCTCTTGCGTCAGCAATTTAATTCGGCGTTCTACAATGCCCTTCTCAAGCTTCATGTTTGGAATGCCGTATGTTAAAAGGCCGCCCGCTCTGTCTGCTCGTTCAAAAACAGTGACGGAATGTCCCGCTTGATTCAGCTGGTCAGCACTCGCCAGTCCGGCTGGGCCCGACCCGACGATAGCAACTTTTTTGCCTGTTCGTTTTTTTGGAATTCTAGGTTGAATCCAGCCGTTCTCAAATCCTTTATCGATAATGGTCCGCTCGATGTTTTTAATTGATACGGCCGGGTCTGAAATCGCTAAAGTGCATGATCCTTCACAAGGAGCGGGACATACCCGCCCTGTGAATTCAGGAAAGTTGTTTGTTTTCAACAGGCGTTCCAATGCTTCCTTCCATCTGCCCCGGTAGACAAGATCATTCCATTCAGGAATTAAGTTGTAAATCGGACAGCCGGATGTAAATCCGTTAATGTCCGCACCGATCTGGCAAAACGGTGTACCGCAATCCATGCACCGCGCCCCCTGCCGTTTCGATGCTTCTTCTGAAAAAGGAGCAGAATATTCTTTCCAATCCTTTAAGCGAGTGAGAGGGTCCCGCTCCGCAGGTTTTTCTCGTTTGATCTCCATAAATCCAGTTGGTTTCCCCATGTTCCTCTCCCCTTCCTTACTGTACTACCGCTTGTTTTTGTCCCGATGCTGCTGTATTCTGCTTTGGCTTCGTGTTGGCCTCAAAAGCGAACATGATGGCTTCTTCATCTGATAAACCTGCAGCTTTTTGCTCTTCGATGCTTGCGAGCATTTGTTTATAGTTTTTCGGAATGACTTTGACGAATTTTTTCACACTGTCTTCCCATTGATCTAGCAGATCTTCTGCTTTTTGGCTGTTTGTATACGCAGTATGTCTTTCAAGCATTGCTTTGATTTGCTGGATTTCTTTCTCATCCTCTAATGATTCAAATAAAATCATCTCAAGGTTGCATTTGCGTTTAAACGCTTTGACATCTTCGGCCAGTACATAAGCGATTCCGCCGGACATACCTGCCGCAAAGTTTTTGCCTACATCACCGAGAACGACAACGCTGCCGCCAGTCATGTATTCACAGCCGTGGTCGCCAATACCTTCTACAACTACGTTCACACCGCTGTTTCGAACGGCAAAGCGTTCACCAGCACGTCCGTTAATATATGCTTCTCCGCTTGTCGCACCGTAAAAAGCCACGTTGCCGATAATGACATTGTCATCCGAAGCAGAGTTGAATCCTTCTGGTGACTTGACGATGATTTTTCCGCCAGAAAGCCCTTTTCCGACGTAATCATTTGAGTCTCCGTCCAAATAAAGCGTCATCCCTTTAGGAACGAAAGCTCCAAAGCTTTGGCCGGCTGATCCGGTAAAGTGCAGCTTGATTGTATCTTCAGGAAGACCTTCTTCTCCGTAACGCTTTGAGATTTCACTGCCGGTTATCGTTCCGGCTACACGATTTGTATTATTGATTTCAATCGAAATATCAGCTTCTTTTCCAGATTCGATGGCTTCTTGTACAGCCGGGAGAATTGTTGTGATATCAAGCGATTGATCAATTTTATGATTTTGCGGCGATCGGAACGTCCGCACCCCTTCAGGCTGATAAAGAAGTGTAGACAAATCAAGCTGGCTTGCTTTCCAGTGCCCCTTCGCCCGTTCACTTACATGAAGTACATCAGTGCGGCCGATCATTTCATCAAATGTCTTGAAGCCTAACGCAGCCATATACTCACGAACTTCTTCGGCAATGAACAGCATATAGTTCACAATATGGTCAGGATCTCCCATGAACTTTTTGCGAAGCTCTGGATTTTGTGTCGCTACACCGACAGGGCATGTATCCAAATGGCAGGCACGCATCATGACACAGCCGAGTACAACTAACGGAGCCGTTGCGAAACCAAATTCTTCGGCGCCGAGCAAGGCAGCCATCACAACGTCGCGGCCCGTCATGAGCTTTCCGTCTGTTTCTAATACAACACGGTCACGAAGTCCGTTCAGCATTAGTGTTTGATGTGCTTCTGCAAGGCCAAGCTCCCACGGAAGCCCTGTATGTTTAATACTGGTTTTCGGAGAAGCGCCTGTACCTCCGTCATAGCCGCTGATCACAATGACATCTGCAGTCGCTTTGGCAACACCTGCAGCGATTGTTCCTACACCTGCTTTTGACACCAGCTTTACGCTGATTCTTGCGTCACGGTTGGCATTTTTCAAATCGTGGATCAGCTGGGCTAAATCCTCAATCGAATAAATGTCATGGTGTGGCGGAGGTGAGATTAATCCGACACCTGGCGTTGACCCGCGGACATCGGCAACCCATGGATATACCTTGTTGCCAGGAAGCTGCCCGCCTTCACCCGGCTTAGCACCTTGAGCCATTTTAATCTGCAGCTCATCAGCATTGACAAGGTAATGGCTTTTGACACCAAACCGTCCGGATGCAATTTGTTTGATCGCACTTCTTCTATCATCGCCGTTCTCATCTGGAACAAAGCGTTTGGGATCTTCTCCGCCTTCACCGCTGTTGCTTTTTCCTCCAAGACGGTTCATTGCGATTGCTAAAGCTTCGTGCGCTTCCTTACTCAAGGAACCGAATGACATCGCACCCGTTTTAAAACGTTTGACAATCGATTCAGCGGATTCAACCTCCTCCAACTTCAAAGGCTTGCGGTTTCCGTCAAATGCGAACAAGTTCCGCAAAAATCCGATGCGTTCTTCATCAGCCGCTTTTGTATACTGTTTAAACAGACTGTAATCATTTCTGCGGCACGCCCATTGCAAAGTATGAATCGTTTTCGGATTAAACGCATGATGCTCTCCGCCATTTCTCCATTGGAAGTCACTTCCCGGTTCAAGCGTTTTGCTGTAATCATCCTGATACGCTTCCCGGTGGCGGCGCTGTGCCTCTTCTGCAATTGTTTGTAAATCGATGCCGCCTAGCTGTGATGCAGTACCTGTGAAATAGCGGTCGATCACATCGCGGCTGATTCCTACCGCTTCAAAGATTTGGGCGCCTCTGTAGCTTTGCACAGTTGAAATTCCCATCTTGGACATCACTTTTACGACGCCCTCAGTAATGCTTTTTCCATATTTGCTGACCGCTTCTTCATAGCTGATATCCAAACGGCCTTCATCAATTTCCTGCTTGTAGGTCGCATAAGCGAGATAAGGGTTAATCGCATCTGCGCCATAACCGATTAACGCTGCAAAGTGATGCACTTCACGTGCTTCTCCCGATTCCACAATAATGCTGACCTTCGTACGCAGCCCTTTGCGGATTAAGTGCTGGTGCAGCGCGCTTACTGCCAGAAGCGGCGGAATTGGTGTCAGTCGTTCGTTCATCTTTTTGTCTGATAAAATTAACAAACTTACGCCTTGGCTGATGGCTTTCTCTGCTTGTGTGAACATGTCCTTTAAACCGCGTTCAAGATCCTCTGAAAACAGCACATCAATTTTTTGGCTTTTTAAATCAGGATGAACAATCGTTTTCAATGCGTAAAACTGTTCATTGGATAAAACAGGTGTATACAGTTTAATCCGGCGAACATTTCGTTCACTTGGATGAAGAAGATCGCCTTCCGCACCGAGCCAAGTCATCGTTGAAGTGACAAGCTGCTCACGAATCGCGTCGATTGGCGGGTTCGTTACTTGTGCAAACAGCTGTTTAAAGTAGTTAAACAGTGATTGCGCTCGGTCAGAAAGTACAGCAAGCGGAGCGTCATTCCCCATTGAACCAAGGGGATCTTTGCCTTCTTTAATAACAGGAATTAGATACTTTTGGATATCCTCATATGTGTATCCGAATGCCTTCTGGCGAGTAAGAAGATCACTAAATTGTTCTTCTTCTCTTGACTCCGGATCAGGATTTACTTGTACAAGCTCTTCTTCAAGCCATTTTTGGTACGGATACTCAGTTGCAATTTGTGTTTTGACTTCCTCATCGGAGATAATACGGCCTTCTTCCAGGTCGATTAAAAGCATTTTCCCAGGCTCAAGGCGGTTTTTATATAAAACGTTCTCCTGTTCAACTTCAATAACGCCTACTTCAGATGAGAAAATAATATAATCATCTTTTGTGACATAATAACGGGCCGGACGGAGACCATTCCGGTCAAGGATTGCCCCGATTTGTTTACCGTCAGTAAATGAAATGGCTGTCGGTCCGTCCCAAGGCTCCATCAGGGAGCTATGGTACTCGTAAAACGCCCTTTTTTCCTTGGACATATGCGTATTTTCCGTCCAAGGCTCTGGAATGAGCATCATTGCCGTATGTGCCGGTTTGCGTCCAGCCATCACAAAAAACTCAAATGCGTTATCCAAAATGGAAGAGTCACTGCCATCAGCATTGAGAATCGGCAAAATCTTGTTTAAGTCCTCACCGAAGCTTTCAGAAACAAATTGCTGCTCACGTGCTCTCATCCAGTTGATATTTCCGCGAAGGGTGTTAATTTCACCGTTGTGAACCAAATAGCGGTTAGGATGCGCTCTTTCCCATGTAGGGAATGTATTGGTACTGAAGCGTGAATGAACAAGCGCAAAAGCAGAAACGAATGCTTCGTCTTGCAGATCAGAATAAAATGCATCAACCTGTTCAGGTGTTAAAAGGCCTTTGTAAACAATGGTCTGGCTTGAAAGACTGGCAAAATAAAAATCAAGACCTTCCGTTACTCCCCAATTTTCAGCCTGTTTACGAATGACATACAATTTTCGTTCAAAAGATAAATTGTCCTTTAGATCAGAATTTGCGCCGATAAATACCTGACGGACAAACGGACAGCTTTTTTGCGCCACTGTTCCGATTTTTCCGACATTTACAGGTACAGTTCTCCATCCAAGAACGACTTGGCCTTCTTGTTCAATCAGTGCATTGATTTGCTTTTCAATTTTTTTTCTTTCATCTTCTTTCTGTGAGAAAAAGACCATTCCTACCCCGTAACGTTCTTTTTCTGGCAGATTGATGTCTTTGCACTCTTTTCTAAAGAAAGCATCAGGGATTTGAACCAGTAAGCCGGCTCCGTCTCCTGTATCCGGATCACTGCCTTGCCCTCCTCTATGGTCTAGCTGGCAAAGCATCTTAAGTCCTTGTTTGACAATGGCGTGAGTCTGCTTGCCCTTTAAGTGTGCATATAGGCCGATTCCGCATGCATCATGTTCAAATTCAGGACGGTAGAGACCTTGAGCTTTTGGCATTTGATTGTACGTCATAATTTCTCTCCCCCGATCAATTTCCGATAATACCGGTCATAAAATCTAACAACTCTATAATCATTGTAGGTTTTCAAAACGATATAAACAATATATAATTTAGATCAAAAGAATCTCAAAATGAGATAGATGGATGTGAGACAAACATGGAGCTGCGCCAACTGCGTTATTTCATGGAGGTGGCTGAAAGAGAACACGTTTCAGAAGCCGCTGATCATTTGCATGTGGCCCAATCAGCAATCAGCAGACAAATTGCCAATCTTGAAGAAGAATTAAATGTGACCTTATTTGAGCGTGAAGGGAGAAATATCAAACTCACGCCAATCGGAAAAGAATTTTTGATTCATGTGAAAACGGCGATGAAAGCCATTGATTATGCGAAAGAGCAAATTGATGAGTATCTTGACCCGCATCGCGGAACGGTAAAGATCGGCTTTCCTACAAGCCTCGCCAGCCAGCTTTTGCCGACTGTCATTTCAGCGTTTAAAGAAGAATATCCGCACGTCGAATTTTTGCTGCGCCAAGGCTCCTATAAGTTTCTGATTGAAGCTGTCAGAAACCGCGATATTGATCTGGCCTTATTAGGACCGGTGCCGACGAATTTCTCTGACATAACGGGAAAAATATTATTTACTGAAAAAATTTACGCGCTTGTTCCATTAAATCATCCGCTTGCTAAACAAAAAACGGTTCATTTAATCGATTTGCGCAACGACCAATTTGTATTGTTCCCGGAAGGATTTGTACTTAGAGAGATGGCAATCGATACTTGCAAACAAGCAGGCTTTGCTCCTCTCGTTTCCACGGAGGGTGAGGATTTGGATGCTATCAAAGGGTTAGTGTCCGCAGGAATGGGCGTTACCCTTCTGCCTGAAAGTACTTTTGCTGAAACAACACCTCGTTTTACTGTGAAAATTCCAATTGAGTTCCCTCAAGTAAAACGGACTGTCGGAATCATTAAACCGAAAAATAGAGAGCTTGCGCCTTCCGCGAATGATTTTTATGAGTTTGTCATTCAATTTTTCTCTAAGCTGGAGCAGTATCAATAAAAAAATGAACCCGAGCTTCTATATAGAAGCTTCGGGTTTTTTTCTGCAAATTAATTTACAGGTAAAGAAAAATCCACATGGCAAACAAATGCTTCTTGATCAATTAGAGCTCTGTTTGTCAGTTCCTTTTTCTTTTCCGGTTCTTGAAGCTGTACAGAAGAGTAATTGACGATTCCAAGGCCGATTTCCGTCCCTTTTGAATCCATCAGCCGAACAACTGAACCGCTTTTGAATTTCCCTTTAATCTTCTGTACACCGTCCAGGTATAAACTCGATTGGCCGTTTGTTATTTTTCGTGAACAATCATCTGATAAAATCATTTCACCTTCCGGACCGGAATTAAAAGCGATCCATTGCTCCTTTTGATTCAACGGAAGCGTTCCTTCTGCTTCAAAATAGGTGCCTTCCGCCTGTTCATGAACGGCGTGGTATAAAATATCGCCAGCATCTGCCTGACCTAGGAAACCTTTAATGCCAGACGCCATTACGATTTTAAACGCATCAAGCTTAGAGCGCATGCCGCCGGTGCCAACCATGCTTCCAGTGTCACCTGCGCATGCTTCGATGTCAGGTGTTATTTCACTCACCCGCTGTATCCTTTTCGCTTCTGGATTTGTGCGCGGATTGCCGTCATATAATCCGTCTATATCTGATAAAATCACAAGCATATCTGCATCAATCAATCCTGCGACTTTTGCTGCGAGCGTATCATTGTCGCCAAACTTGAGCCGATTGACGGTAACTGTGTCATTTTCGTTTATGATCGGGATGATGCCGCGCTCGAGCAGTACATTCATTGTATTCCTGACATTGTTGTATCGATATTCATCAGAAAAATCGCTTCTCGTAATTAAAATTTGGGATGCGACATAGCCGTGTGCCAAAAACAGCTTTGAATAAGCCTCCATCAGCAATCCCTGGCCGATTGAAGCTGATGCTTGTTTTTCTGGAAGCTTCTCGGGCCTTTGGATAAATCCGAGCTTCCGATATCCCGCCGCCACTGCGCCTGAGGAAACCAAAATCACTTCATAACCGGCGTCTTTGAGTTTGACGACCTGGTCGACCAACGCTTCTAATTTTCGAATGCTGATTTCTCCATGAAGGCTTGTTAATGAACTGCTTCCAATCTTCACAACGACTCTTTTCATGCTTGTATCAGGCGTCACTTTATCACTCCTGATAGCGGCGCTGCAGTTTTTTCGATATCTTCGCTGATTTCCTTTGAACGCTTAGCAGCATGCTTTATTGCTTGAGAAATCGCTTCTCCGCCGCCGCTCTTTTTCAAGGCTTGCAGCCCCGCTGCTGTCGTTCCGTTCGGTGACGTGATATTATCTCTTAAGATCTCAGGATGTTCTCCTGTTTCCATGAGCATTTTTGCGGCACCTAAAAGTGTCTGTGCGCCGATGCTTCGAGATAACTGTTTATCGAGGCCCGCTTCCTCGCCTGTCTTTTCAATGAATTCCATTAAATAATAAAAATACGCGGGTCCGCTGCCTGCAATTCCGGTGAATATATCCATTTGATTTTCTTGGATTGTATAGACTTCGCCCATGCATCCGAGCAATGCTTCGGCCAGCTTCTTCAGGTCTTCCGACACATATTTGCCAAGGGCAATAGCTGTTGCAGAAGCGCCAATCATACTGGAAGTGTTAGGCATCACTCTGACAACCGGCTGTTCATTAAGCAATGATTGTTCAATAAAAGAGGTAGTTATGCCGGCAAGGACCGACAATATTAATTGATGGGGTTGAATACGTGATTTTAGTGATGACAGAGCGTTTTCGGCGTCTTTTGGCTTCATTGCCAAAATGAGCACATCCATGTCTTCAATACATAGTTGGTTCGGCAAGGCGCCTTTAATGCCATATTGAAGTTCAAGTTCAGTTAATCGCTCTGTATTGCTGCGGTTTGTAACGCAGATGTTTTGTTTCGGGATTTTGTTGGCACGAACGATACCTGATATCATTCCTTCCGCCATAGATCCTGCTCCTATAAAGGCTACTTTCTTTTGATCAAAGATCGGTAACATCTCCTTTGTTCGCTTTTTTGTTCGCATTTTCACACGTTTAAAATGTTACCACGTGAGGAAATGATGTCAAGTTTGAAGGTCATCATTGATTTGTATTGTTTCTTTTCGACAAATATGTATAATGAAAAGCAGAAAACACCCGGTTCACACTGCTGCGCCGGGTGTTTGTTTCTATTAAAAATTATCTGAGAGGGCTTTTTCAATCAGTTTTTTACAGCGATCCAGCTCTACCTTCAGCTGTTTTTTATATAGCTTGGCGGCTTCGTAATCTTTAAATTGATAGAGGACGACTTCCTGGAGCTTAGCCCCTTCTTTTTTTACTTTAATTTGTTTTAGTATCCCGTCATCAAGAAGCTCATGCAAAGACCGGTATACTTCTGTATGATTTGGTTTAAAACCAATCTCTTTAAATTCAGACCGAAGTACTTCAAGCAGCTTTAACCCATAGAGTCTCTCTTGCTCTGTCATCGTTATCATATAAAGCTTCAAAAATGCGCGCTGTTTCACTAAAAAGCCTGTTGAACTCCTTTTTTCTTCTTTCATCATATGCACTCCTTCTTCTGTCACTGACAACACTATGTACTAAATATTCAATTTTCTTTTATTGTTTTCCTTCTTTATATTAAAGACTGATAGTCCAGTCATTTCATGTTTACTGATTATAGGTGTAGCGGAAAAAATAAATTTCAACTGAACATTTGGTACATAGTTTTCTTAGTTCTATTATAGCCTGCATTTACTGCTATCTTCAATTTAAACGATTGCCAGGGTTTACATATCTCATTTTACCGGTACGGATTTCACTCAAATAAACAAATAAAAAAACCTGTCGAAAGACAGGTTTTCATTTTTAAGGATTTGTTGACCATAATCCCGCTGTTTTGATGAAAATACGAGGATCTAATTTCAATTGTGCCACCATGTACTCAGCAAGATCCTCAGGCTGCATAACTTTTTCAGGATTACCGTCTGTTAAGTTCAATTCGATAGACATATCACTAGCGACAGTGCTCGGCGTTAACGCGCTGACTCTGATATTATGTTTTCTCACTTCTTGCATAAGAGACTCTGTTAACCCGAGAACGGCAAATTTAGAAGCGCTGTAAGCACTTGTTACAGCAGCTCCTCTTTGACCCGCTGTAGACGAAATATTAATGATGTCTCCGGCTTTGCGTTCGATCATTTCCGGAAGCACCGCGCGCGTGACATGGTACACACCCATTAGGTTGACTTGAATAATATTTTCCCACTCATCGGCTGACAGATCTAAGAAACCGCCAAATTTGCTGATGCCGGCATTATTAATGAGAATATCGATATCACCGAGCTGTTCCTTCACTTGAGCTACAGCTTGGTTAACCTGATCGGCATCTTTTACATCTGCAGCAGCAAATGCAGCTTTTACACCAAGCGCTTTGACTTCTTCAGCCACTTTTTCTACATTAGCGGAAGTCCGGCCAATTAACCCGATATTCACGCCTTCTTTGGCAAGCGCCAAAGCAGTAGCGCGGCCAATTCCTCTGCCTCCGCCTGTGATTAGTGCAGTTTTATGTTGTAAATTTTGCAATTGAAGCACCCTTTCTTTGTTTACATATGTACGATATCACATTATAAGTACAATACATCCAATACGCAAATCAAACGAACTGTGTAAATATCATTTCTTCTGATTAAAAAAACGGATACAGGGTAATGACATAAGAAAAGGAGTGAACATATGATTATTGTTTATATCAGTCTTGCAGTATTAGCAGTTTCTATTATCTTCTTAGGAGTTACCGTGATTCAAAACAAGAAAAAAATGGACCCTGCACTAAAGGAGCTTTCCTCTGTTACGCAGGCTATGCAAAAACAAATCGAAGGATTAAAAACAGAAACAGAGCTGCTGACGCAAAAACAAAAGAAGATTCAGCAGGATGTCCAAATGAAAAAATCCGCGTTTCAGCAGACCGCAGCTGAAGTAAAAGAAGTTCCTAAAGCTGTTAAAGAGGTGTGGCAGGCTGGTCATTTAAATAGCAGGTCATGATGAATGATATCCCGTTGTTTCGATCAGAATGGACAATGGGATATCATTTTTTGAGGAGGCTTTCGCATGATTGTAAACCACAGTTGCTTAAAGGAGTTCGCAGAAAAACTACATTCTCTTCCCTCTTCACTTACAAAGTCGGATTTACTTATTTCTCCATTTCATCTCCATAAAGAAAATGAACTTGACATCTACTATTCACCTCATAATGAATATATCAATCGGACTGCTACGATTGTGATTGCCGGGATCACGCCGGGTTTTTCCCAGATGAAAACAGCGTACGAAACAGCAGTCGAAAGTCTGCGGCAAGGCCGCACTCTTGAGCAAATGGCGGTAGATACAAAAATAGCAGCGGGTTTCTCCGGGTCGATGAGACATAACCTTATCACCATGCTGGATTTATGCGGGCTGCCGCAAGCTTTCGGCATTCAAAGCGCCGCAAAGCTTTTTGGAGAATTACGGTATATGCTCCATACAACTTCCGTTATTAAATATCCTGTCTTTATCCAGCAAAAAAACTATACCGGATACAAACCGGCTATCACTCATTCTCCTATCCTAAGCACCTATGCTTTTGGGCACTTCCCTGCGGAGCTTAACCATGTGACGGGACCAGCTCTTCTCATTCCGTTAGGAAAAGCGGCCGAAACAGTATGTGAAACATTGATCAGACAACACAGCCTCCAGAATTTGATTTGCCTTAACGGCTTTCCCCATCCATCAGGCGCGAACGGCCATCGTTTGAAACAATTCAGCAAAAACAAAGAGCAACTAGAAACACAAATTCGTTCCTTTGCTGCATTGGTTGATTTCGCTATAGAAAAGAGGAAATAAAAGGGATATGATAAACAAAAACACAAACGTGGGGAGTGGTTGAATGTTTCCTATATTAGAAACGGATCGGCTTATACTTAGGCAAATCACAGATCAGGACGCGGAAGCCATTTTTGCTTGTTTCTCAAACGATGAGGTGACACGCTATTATGGGCTTGAAAACATGGAATCTATAGAACAGGCCATTTCAATGATTCAAACGTTTGCTGCCCTCTATCAAGAAAAACGCGGTATACGGTGGGGAATTGAAAGACGGGACACTAAAGAACTGATCGGAACAATAGGCTTTCACGCTCTGGCCCAAAAGCATAGGCGCGCGGAAATCGGTTATGAAATCATCCCGGAGCATTGGCGAAACGGTTTTGCATCAGAAGTCATTTCAAAGGTCGTATCTTACGGATTTTCTGCCCTTGGACTGTCGCGTATTGGCGCAGTTGTATTTACTGCTAATGATGCATCAAATCGTCTGCTCCTAAAAATGGGGTTTCAAAAAGAAGGTGTTTTAAGACAGTACATGTATCAAAATGGTACTCCATATGATACAAATGTGTATTCTATTGTAAAACCAAGAGAATGACGGCATTCTCTTGGTCTGTGCGCACATCCCTTTTCCTTTAAAAAGATAAAAAAGCGCCCCTCAAACAGGGCGCTTTCTAATTAAGATGCATATTGAGGAGATGTTTCCTCCTTAACTGCTTTTTCTTCAGGTATATGAATACATTTCGTCAAGACCGCACTTGCAAGGTAAAGGGCCGCAAAGATCCAGACGACACCTTGCGCGCCGACGAGACCGATGAACAGCCAAGCGAGTGCGGGGCCGACAAACGCTGATAAACCTGCAGCCAAATTCAATACAGACATGGCTGCCCCTTTATCATTTCCTGCCACCGTCGGCACAATTGCACCAATAGGCACATAGCCTGCCAGCAAACCGCCCCAAATAAAGCCGATCACGCTGACAACCGCTAAGCTTCCGCCGGAGAAAACAGGTGCGTAGTATAATAAGAGGGTGAAAATGCCGCAGCCGACTCCGCCGAACCAAATAACAGTATTTTTCCAGCCGAATTTATCGCCGACAATACCAAAGATAAGGTTAAACACAATGTTCCCCAGGAAAATCGTTCCCCAAATTTGCAGCCACACATTGGTTGAAATTCCATGCTGGGCCATGTGCATCGGCAAAAAGACTGGAAAACCATATGTACCAATGCTGTTGATGATTCTGATGATTCCGCCTGTAAGCACGCGCGGATTTGTAAATAGAATCGTAACCCCTTTTAAAAGCTCCTCGGCTGTTTCTGATCTTTTTCTTTTCTTCTTTTCAAAACGGTCTTTATTGATAAACAATGCAAAAAATGCACCGAGACATACCCAGAAAATAGAGCTCCAAAGCGTATTCAAATAACCGAACGCTTTGATCGCGTAGCTTGAGTACCAAGCGCCGAACACAAACATGCCGAGGCAATATGCAATCCAAAACCAGCCGACAGCAGTGCTCAGTTTGCTTTGCGGTGTTCTGTAAATGACCCATGTCAAGAAAGAGTAAGCAAAAAGCGGGTAACCTAACCCTTTTACGAAGTAAGTCACATACATCACTGGCAGGTTCAGCTGTTCAAATCCAAATACGATAAAAGCAGCTGTACCGATCACATAAAACAACAGCCCCATAAACATCGTTCGTTTTGCGCCAAATGCTTCGAGACATACACCCGAAAACCAGGAAGCTATGGCAAGCGCAATTCCGTATATACTAAAAATGGAAGCGGACTGCTGAACGGTGAGCCCGTTTTCGATCAAAAAAGGACTGAGCCAGCCTTGTTCAAGGCCATCTCCCATCATAAACAAAACAACCCCTAAAAATCCCCAGGCAAGCCGCTTCGGTATTCCTATTTTATCCAACATATCTGTCTCCTCCTTAGATGCTTATATTCATTACCGTATTACCTTATTAAAGTTGAAAATTAAATGATTCCTCAAAACAGCAAAAATGCCGCCTTAAATCAATACTTTGCTTTCTGAACCTGAAAAAAAGCGCTGTGTTTGCTTCCATTTCTCATATAAAGCCAATTCTGTCTGACAGTCCTTCGGTTCGATCACCCGGACATTTGCTGACATCTCCTCCGTTAATTGAAAGGTTTCATTGCAAATGACTGCAGCTCCAACAACAGATGCCTGATGATATCCCTCTTGGACATAGACCTTTTTTTGAAGAAGATCCGCGATATATTGAGTGAGCGCTTTGCTTTGGAATCCCCCTCCGCACACCCAAACATAGTCACGTTCAAACGGAGTAACCTCTGTTAAAATGTCAAAGTTCCATTTAATTGAAAATGCGATCTCTTCTAGCGCTGCACGTACAAAATGTGCCCTCTTTAAATGTGCTGACAGCGGGGCATCAAAAAGAAAACCGCCTCTCGTTAACGCATTCTTTTCAGCCGATAAATAAGAGCCGAGAGCCGCTACACATGCATGGTCTTCTTTTGCAAGTGCAGAAATCTCCTCCTCCATTACTTCGTACGTTTCATTCGGATAAAAAATCTGTTTTAATTTTTGATAATTCAAGCCGGTAATTCCCGGATTCGTTTCCACAAGCCAATGCCCTTGATCCGTATGACAGTTCAGCCAGGCTTTATGTTTTGTGTCGCCATGATCCGCAGTAATTTTGGTTATTGGCGTTGTTGTCCCTGATACAATGACAATGTCCTCAAGTCCAGCTCCGGTGCTTTTGACAGCTAGCTGTGTATCCCCGCCCCCTGCTATAACCTTAGCATTTATTGAAAGGCCTAATTCGGATGCATATTCATTTGCTATCGTTCCAATTGCTGTTCCCGCTCTTACAAGAGGCGGAAGGATAGATGGAGAAAAGCCGAATATGTCGCACATCTCTTCTGACCAAGTGTTTTGCTTCACATCAAACAGCAGGGTTTCTGTTGCCTGTGATGGTTCATATGTTAATATTCCGCTCAGTTGGTACGTCACCCAATCACTGATGCTAGTAAAGCTTGCAGTCTTTTCCCATAAAGAGGGCTGGCGCTGTTTTAATCCATAAAGCTTGAGCGCGGAAAAAAGTGCGGTTGGCAGGCGGCCTGTGCGGCTGTATATCTCTTCCCGATCGGGAATGCTCGCCTCCCACTCTCGACCGCGGTTATCGATGTTCGGCAGCCCAAGAAAAGAATCGCCGTTTTGATCGATCAGAACAATCCCCTGTCTTTGACTCGTCGATGTCAAACCAATGATGTCAATATCACACGAACGGGATAGCACACGTTTTGCCAAATTCATCACCTGCTTCCACAGCACCTGAGGAGAAAAATAACGGCTGTCCGGGTAAAGCGTCTCTGTGGAATACACGATGTCCTCCCGTTCAACTGTTAGAACACTGCCAGTTACACTCACGACCGCTACCCTCGCATTGCCTGTGCCAATATCAAAAACGAGATAGCCTTTTTGTTTTTTCATTCTGTTAGCCTCCTTTCTTATACCCCTGTTTTCAGTTCGTCCTTGTTATACATTGTCGGAATATTAAGAGTTTTTTCACCCTTCCACTTTTTGAGGGCTTTATTCAGTATCGTCACGTGATGATCCTCCACTTCAAATGTTGCTCCAGCGAGATGCGGTGTTGCCAGAACATTAGGCAATGAAATCAATTCATAATCTGATTCCTCTGGAGGTTCATGATAAAAAACGTCTAATATCGCACCTCTGATTTTGTGTTCTTTTAATACAGATAAAAGATCTTCACGGTTTACAACAACTGCTCTTGAAGTATTGACGAAAATCGCACTCTGTTTCATCAGATCAAAATACTTCCGATCAATAAATCCAAGTGTTTCCTCAGTACGAGGCAGATGGACAGAAACGATATCACTGTCTGAAAACACCGTTTTAAGAGATACTTTTTCATACAGCGGATGATCGTCTTGAATGAATGGATCGTAATAATTTATTTTACAGTCAAACGCAGTCAGCAGTTTTGCAATCCTTTGGCCAACCGCCCCGAACCCAATCATGCCAACCGTTTTTCCTGTTAATTCATTTCCTTTAAATTTGACATAAGCCTGCAGGTAATCACTGTTCCACTTTCCATCCTTCAGCCATTGATTCGAGGCGCTGGTATGGCGCAGAAAGGAAATCACATTTCCAATAAACATTTCAGCAACGGCTTGTGCATTCCGCCCTGGTGTATAAAAAACAGGTATGCCTCTTTTTGAGGCAGCTGCCACATCCACATTGGAGGGCATTCCCCTGCAAACACCGACAAATGAAAGTTCGGGAACAGAAGCAAATACGCTGTCTGTTACCTGATCAAGTTCAGTAATCAAGCCTGTCGCATTTGTTGCTTTTAGCAGCTGAATGAGTTCATCCTCCCGATATGCCCGGCCTTGTTCCTTCCAAGATTGATAAGCAACTGAGTCAAACAAGTTTTCTAGCTCTTTTCGTCCTTCTTCGTTGTACGGTGCTGTAACCAAAACCGTCATGGTGCAAAACATCCTTTTCATCGTATTTTTTCATAAAAAAAATCTCTTTCCGCAGATGGAAAGAGATTCATATATAGGCGCGCTCTGTTACAGGCAGACGCCGGTATAAACCTTGCTTTCCTATCTTTCAAGCTGACGCTTGCTGGAATTGGCACAATAATGTTGCCGAGGTTTCATAGGGCCAGTCCCTCCACCTCTCTGGATAGAAAATGTTGAGTATGTAATTTTCAGAATGAAGAATACGTTTATCATAAAGAAGTCTCAGATTGATGTCAATCTCTTTTTTCAGAATTGACGTTATCATCCGAAATGTTATAATTCTTACAAAATATCTAACTAGAGAGAGGAACTGGGCCATGAAATCTTTTGCCACACAACAAAACGGCATTTTCAAATCCGTTTGCTCGCTGGACTGCCCGGATCAGTGCGGATTGTTAATACATAAAAAAGACGGGAAAATCGTAAAAATGCAAGGAGACCCTGATCATCCTGTCACAGCCGGAAACATATGCAACAAAGTCCGGAATATGACGGAGCGCATCTATGATGAAAAGCGGCTGACTACACCGCTCAAACGAACAGGTGCGAAAGGCCAAGCGATATTTGAACCGATTTCTTGGGAAGAGGCAATCGATACGATCACCTCCCGCTGGAAACAGCTGATTGATGCAGAGGGAGCTGAAAGCATACTTCCTTACAGCTTTTACGGAAATATGGGGAAATTGACAGCTGAAGGAATGGACCGCCGCTTTTTTTACCGCATGGGGTCAAGCCAGCTTGAACGGACGATTTGCAGCAAAGCGGGATCTGAAGGCTATAAATATACAATGGGCATAAGCGCGGGAATCGACCCTGAGGAAACCATTCATACAAAACTATTTATTTTTTGGGGAATAAATGCGGTCAGCACAAACATGCACCAAATTACGATCGCCCAAAAAGCGCGAAAACAAGGTGCCAAAATTGTCGTGATCGATGTGCATAAAAATCAAACAGGACGTCTTGCAGATTGGTTTATCCCAATAAAACCGGGAACCGACAGTGCACTTGCTCTTGGCATCATGCACATTTTATTTAAAGAAAACCTTCATGATGAAGCATTTCTGTCCGAGTACACGGTTGGCTATGAAGAGCTCTGTGAACACGTGAAACAATATGATCCTGAAAAGGTATCGACGATCACCGGTGTCAGTACCGAAGATATTTACCGACTGGCAAAAATGTACGGGGAAACCTCCCCTTCTTTTATCAGAATCGGAAACGGACCCCAGCATCACGATAACGGCGGGATGATTGTAAGGACGATTGCCTGTCTTCCGGCGATCACCGGCCAATGGCTGCACACAGGGGGCGGCGCAATTAAGCATAACAGCGGAATTTTAGAATATAACACAAATGCCTTGCAGCGGCCCGACTTATTGAAAGGGCGCACCCCGAGGTCGTTTAATATGAATCAGCTTGGCAGGGTGCTTTTGGAAACAGACCCGCCGATTCGCTCTCTATTTATTTACGGAACGAACCCTGCCGTCGTCGCGCCCGAAGCAAACAAAGTCAGACAGGGCTTGCTGCGGGAAGACTTGTTTACTGTGGTTCATGATTTGTTTTTAACGGAAACGGCTGCATATGCGGACATTGTACTGCCTGCAACATCCGCTTTTGAAAATACTGATTTTTACACCTCCTACTGGCACCATTACATTCAGCTTCAGCAGCCGGTGATTGAGAGATATGGGGAAAGCAAGTCTAACACTGAGGTTTTCCGATTACTGGCTGAAGCCATGGGATTCACAGACCAGGAGCTTAAAGATTCAGATGAAGAATTAATCCGCCAGGCGCTTGACCATCCAGATAATCCACATTTGGCAGAGATTGATTACGATGCACTTGCTAAGCATTCATTTATGAAAGCGAAACGCGAAAAGCGACTGTTTCCGGGCGAACTTCCAACGCCAAGCGGAAAAATAGAATTATATTCAGAACAAATGAAACAAGACGGCTTCCCTGCTTTACCGACATATACACCTCTTGTAACCGATAATGAACATCCGTTTATGTATGTTCCGGGGCCAAACCATAATTTCTTAAACTCAACATTTTCCAATAATGAAAAACACATCAAGCTTGAAAAGACGCCAAAGCTCTTTATCAACACAAAAGATGCTGAAGAACACGGAATCGTTGATGGGGCACCTGTACGAATTTGGAACAGCCGGGGAGAATGCCAGCTGACCGCTGCAGTTGGAGAACAAGTGCTGCCAGGTGTCGTTGTCAGCCAAGGATTATGGGCGGATGAACAAGGAAAAAAACAGCTTGTAAACGCGCTAACCCCAGACCGATTGTCCGATATGGGCGGCGGCGCCACCTTTTTTTCAGGACGCGTGCAGATTGAAAAGGTTTGAAAAAATAATGAAACCCCTAGTATGCCAAGCCCGTATAACATAACATCGACATAATGGAGGCATACACATGGACGTTTTTTTAGGAATTGGTATTGCTTTGGCTGGATATTTTATCGGTGAAGGCTTAAAGCAGAGGAACCAAACCAAAGGTAATGAACAAAATGATATCTTGCTAATAAAAGAACGGGATATTTACTTTTACATCGGACTTTTTTTAGGAATAACAACGACTGAAGCAAAACAGTTAGCTGGAGACATGGCAGACCTGCCCTACATCGAAATAAACGGAAAAAAATATGTCCAGAAACATATGTTAAAAGATTGGACATTCACATTAGTTGAAAAACATCAGGGTGAATAAAACAAATCTGAGGAGAGCGAGATTCATTGTCACGCTCTCCTCTGTTTAGCTGTATGGATTGACCGCCACCAAAACTTTGTTCCATAAGCGCTGATAAAACGATAAACCACCATCTATGTTCTTTCCTCAAACAACTCAAGATGCCCGTTCCACAACAATAGTTTTTATATTCCGATGACGTGATGATCTTGATGAACGTATGTATCGTAAAACACTTAGAAAACCTATTCGGTTCGAATGTGTGCTCTCATTATGCCCCCATACTGCGCCTTTATCCGCGGAGGATTTTTTTAAAAAAATATGAAACCTAAAGCTTTTAGATCCTGAATTTTTATTGAACCTCCATATTTCTCCGATTGGTAAAAATCAGCCTATACACCGGAAGCTGTACGTTTATAAAGGATCAGAGAATCCCATAACCAGTAAATTACTGCAGCCGCAATACTTAACATATAATAAAAGTACGATTGCAATGTCCATGCTATTGACGCAGGTTCATTGATAACAAAAAACAGGAAAGCTGCGATAAAAGCAACCACACTGTAAATCAAGAGGTACATGACATTGAATGTTCTCGCTTTTTTCTGCAACTTCATTTGGAGCGGAACAGCAAAAAGGCCATACACCACAAAACCGTATAATAAAGCAATTGCTGCCGTAAACAATGCAATTATCATATCGCCATACATAACGAAAGAATAAAACCCTAAAAACAAACCAAATGTAAGGCTGGATAGCCCTAATGTCATTAAATAATATGATGCGATTTTTTTCATTTTTTCACCCCCCCTTGTTTGATTTATTCACAGTGCTGTTAGTATAAATTCACAACCTTTGTATTTCTTTTATCGAGATGTCTTCCCCAACGTGCTATACGCAATGCGCTAATAAAAGGTTTCAAAAATGACGTTCTTTTATTAGATAATACGCTGGCATGAAAACGCATCTCCTGATTGGCGAAAGCGCGAATGAAAAAAGTGAATGAATACCTGATCAACAGACAAAATAAGAAGAGTTGATATTCAACACTTTTCGTAAAGGAGTGAAACCAATGAGTAAAAAGGGAATTCAAAATTCAAGTATTGAACAAATGAGAAATGACCATGAGACTGAAACAGCTTTTAAAGCAGATGATCCTAAAAAACATGGTTCTGATCCTAAAAGAACGAAATAAGTTCTTACCCCCACTAAAATATCAATAATCTGGAGGAAGTAAAGTGACTCAAAAAAACGGTGCAGACAGACCTGATGATTATAAAAGATTTTCTTCATTAGACAAGGAATATGATTTTCAGCAATCTATAAGCAGCAATACTGAGACAGAAAGTGTAAACACTGAAACACAAACTCATAACAAAGAAAACAAAAATGACACAACAGATGTAGCCGGGAAATACTTTGAGCCCTCAGATTATAAAGGAAGCACGCAATTGGAAAAAGGATTGGCTGAAACTCATGAACAGGTGAGCGATGACTATTTTGAAGGAACGATCGATCAAAATTTGGACTAGCCATACAAACGGAGCTAACTTAAAAGAAGTCAGTTAGCTCCGTTTGTAGAAACAACCACAGTAAAAGTAGCCAACCCCCACCGAATAAGATGGGGGTTGCACGTAAGTAGCCTGTTTAATATTTAAAACGATTAATGACGGTTTGAAGCTCTTCTGCCAACTGAGATAGAGATTCTGCGGCATAGGAGATTTCCTCCATTGAATGTAGCTGTTCCTCTGATGATTTTGCAACCGCTTCTGTATTTGCTGACGTTTCTTTTGTACCAGCAGCCAATGTATGAACTGTGTGCTGAATCACTTCAACGCCTGAAGTAAGCTGTTGAGTTGCTGCTGCAACTTCTTGTATTTGAGAAGTGACCTGTTCCACCAGGTTCAGTATTTCATTGAAATTTCCTGTTGTCTCTTGAGAAAGAACAATACCTGAGCTCACATTTTCTTGAACAACTTTAATATTATTTACCGTTTCTATCGATTCGTTTTGGATGGTCGCTACCACCGATTGGATGTGGTTTGCTGATTTATTTGTTTCATCCGCTAATTTCCGAACTTCTTCAGCCACCACGGCAAATCCTTTTCCTTGCTCTCCGGCTCTGGCCGCCTCGATCGCTGCGTTTAGGGCCAGCAAATTGGTCTGCTCTGAAATCGTCGTGATAAGCGAGGAAATATCACTGATTTCTGCTGTGCTCGCTACCAATGCCTGTAATCCATTGCCGGCTGAATCTACAGATTTATCAATGAATTTCATCTGATCTAACATCTTGTTGACGGACTTAGAGCCTATTTCAGCCTTGTCTCTCATCGAAGAAGAGAGATCCGCTATGTTCCCTGTATTTGAAGCAACAGATGATATACTGTCTAATAATTCAGTAATGGATTCCGCACTCTTTTCTGTCATTGAGCTTTGTTTCACATTGCTTTCGGCAGCCATCTGCATGGCTCGGGAAATATGTTCAGATGTTGATTTTGATTCTTCTGCGCTTGCCGATAATTCTTCGGAGGAAGCGGCGACTTGTTCAGATGAACTGCTGATTTGCTTCACAATTTGAGATAATGAATGAGTAAAAGAATTAAAAGATTTGGCAAGCTGGCCAAATTCATCTTTATTTTTCACTATGACTTTTTTGGTTAAATCAGCCTCGCCATGAGCAATTTCCTCTAGCTGCTTATTTATGCTTCTTAGTGGCACCATAATGGACTTTAACAGCATTATGCTTAGAACAATGCCTAACATTACTGATATCCCTGTGACAATGATAATGAGCGATTGACTCATTTTCCCATTGCCCCGTATTTCATCCTTTAGATCCTCTACCTCTTGATCCAGGCGATCAGACAGCTTATTGACAGCCGGATCTACGACTTCTTTTCTTAATGTTCTTTCTTCTCCAAAATGGATGGTTTCTGCTTTTTTAGGATTTGAAGAGTAGGCTGTTACTACCTGCTGATTCAAAGCTCTATACTGAGTAAAACTTGTCTTAATGTCTTCAATATTGGATTGATACTTCTCTTCATCAATCAAGTCATTAACCCGGTCAAGGCTCTTTAAGACATCGTCTGCTTTTTCCTTCATACCCTCGTCGTATTCTTTGTCTCCGGTAATCAAGAAGCCTCTTTCATCATTTGATAACCCGGTCAATTCATATTGGATGTGTTTTATCTCTTTTTGGAATTCCATTTTGTCTTTAAGTTCTTCATTCTTTTTCACAGTAGAAGAAATCATAAATACTGAGGAGCCTCCAATTCCAATAATTGAAACAACTAATATTGATATAATCCCCAGCAATTTTGTTTTCACTTTCATGTGTCGTTTTCCCTTTCCGCACAATGTAATGGCTGAAATAAAATATGTTCAAGCGCGTTTGAATCCAATTCGCTTACGCTCATGTCCATAATATCGACACGTGTTATCAAGTTTTATAGTGCTATTTTCATATGAATAAGCAAATTCTTTACGGCTCTAAATCTTCAGAAAGGCTTCACGAAAAATTGACTGTCTTTTGTCGTATAAGTCACTCTTATTCTCATTTTCTATTAGGCATACAAAAAAGGCTTTTCCCACCTCAAATTGGCTGAACCGGCTGTTTTCTCGAAAATATAATACAATACGCAGCATAATATGAAGGAGCGAAACTTAAATGGGGATCATCAATGGTAAAGAATTCATTGACCGATTGAATAAACTAGAAAACGAAATATGGTATGATGGCGAAAAAATAAAGGGTAACATTTCTGAGCATCCTGCATTTAAAGGAATAATCAAAACAAAAAGCTCACTTTATGAATTGCAAACAAAGGATGAGTTAATACATGAAATGACTTATTGCCTTCCTGGAGATCATAATCGAATCGGCCTTTCCTATCTCCAGCCTAAAACCAAAAATGATTTGAAAAAAAGAAGGACCATGATTGAACATTGGGCTAGACATACTCACGGAATGATGGGGAGAAGTCCGGATTACATGAATACGGTTATGATGAGCTTTGCTTCGTCAGCGGAGCTTCTAAAAGATAAAGAGAATTGCTTTCCTGAACATATACTAGATATGTATGAACAAGCTGCTAAGCATGACCTTTCTTTTACCCATACATTCATTACTCCGCAAGTGAACCGGTCACAGTCCTATTTTGGGCTAAGTGAAAAACCGATATCTGCTAAAGTCATTGATAGAACCGAAAAAGGTTTAATGATTCATGGCGCACGACTGCTTGCAACACAAGGCGGATTGACCGATGAAATCTTGGTTTTTTCAGCGCCTAAATTTTTCTTTGAAACAGATGAAGCTTATGCTTTTTCAATCCCTTCTAATACAAAAGGCGTAAAATTCATCACAAGAGAATCATTTGTATTAAGCGACTCTTCCTTTAATCATCCCTTAAGCTCAAGGTATGAAGAAATGGATTCAATTGTGGTTTTTGATCATGTGTTAGTGCCGTGGAATCGTGTGTTTTTTTACGATAATGTGGAAGCAGCTAAAGATTTTATGACAAAAAGCTCTTTTCATGCCTTTACCTTTCACCAGGTTGTCATTAGGCAAATGATAAAAATTGAATTTCTATTAGGTGTTGCACAGCTTCTTGTCGACACCATTAATGTTTCCGAATATCAGCACATCCAAGAAAAGCTCTCAGAAATCATTGTGGGATTGGAAACAATCAAAGCCCTCATTGACAAATCGGAAAATGATGCTCAGTTAGATGAATTCGGCTATATGCGCCCCTGTTTAATTCCTCTTCAAGTCATCAGTACGATCATTCCTAAGCTATATCCTCGATTTACTGAAATCATACAATTAATTGGAGCTAGCGGAATGGTGACACTGCCTACCGAAAATGCATTTGACTCAGAGATACGGGAAGATCTTGACCAATATCTTCAAGCAACCAATACAAATGCTGAAAAACGTGTGAAAATTTTCCGTTTGGCATGGGATTTAACAATGAGTTCATTCGGAACTAGACAAACTCACTACGAAAGATATTTTTTCGGAGATCCTATTCGGATTTCAAGCAGGCTGTATACCAGTTATCCAAAGCAGGAGCAGTTGAACATGATTAAAACATTTTTACATGCAGATGCAGAACAATGAAAAAACAGCGGGAAAAGATCCGCTGTTTCGTATTTTTTATTCAGGAAACTGAACATGGCCCGGTACTGTATAGGCTTTGGACGTTCCGCTTTCAGGCAGCTTTGGAATGGTGTCTTTCACAACTTTTCCGCGGATGTCAGTCATTCTGACTTTGAGAGAGCCTGTCCCTAAATTCGTACTCACAAAATGGTTATAGTCCATTTTCTCCATGTTGATCCACTTACCATCCTTTTCATATTCCATTTTCATAACAGGATACTTGTGATTTCTGACTTGGATTGCTGCCCACCACCTGCTGCTGCCTTCTTTGATCCGGTACGTGAAATTGCCGGTGATTGGGGCTTTGACAACACGCCATTTAATATTGATTTTTCCGTCTTTCATATTGCCGATTTTACGGAAGGCATTAGGTGACAGATCAAGAGCTCCCCGAGCGCCTTCGGGATAAAGATCAGTAACATATACGGTTGTTTTCCCTTTTGGCCCTTCAACTTCCAAATAAGAGCCGGCAAGTGCTGCTTTTACTCCTCCGTAATTGAGATCCGCCGGATTTATTGCAGTAATCTCCATATCGGAAGGAATGGGATCCAGCAGGAAAGCTCCTCCTGAATAACCTGACCCTGTATACGTTGCATAACCTTCATGCAGGTCGTCATATGCTGCCGAAGCTTGCGGGGAAAAACAGAAGATCGTCAACAAAACCATACCAACAAATGCACTCATAATCTTTTTCATATTTGGTCCTCCTCAAACCAGACTTCAAATGAGAATCATTATCATTATAAGACTCAATCCATCTGGTTTGAAAGAGGAAATAGATTCATAGATGATTTTAAGGCAAATTCACTATCATTCATATATCAAATGTAGGTACTTATGAAAAAGCCAATACAAATGAACGAATGTGCACTTCAGCCGAATGTCTTATTTTTCCCTCTCAAAATTCGCACTTCAATAACGAAATGAAACAGGCTGTTGGCCTGATAACAGCTATACAGGAAAAGCTATTTTTCCCCGCTCAGTTTCAACTTAGCTGTCATCATGATGCCAAAGATCAGCACAATCGGAACCCAAATAATGAAGCGATAAAAATCAGGCTCAGCCAGAGCAACAATAATAGCCCCTACACAATACAAAATAATAGCCAGTGCTCTTAACACAGTATCTCTTAAGAAAGTCTTCTTTTGCTTCTTAAAAAACAAACGGCCGGATATATCCTCTAAAAGAGAAGCCAAAGTGCCGGTCAACACAGTTGAAGAAATACCTGCAATCCCCAGTTTTTTTGCTGCTGTAGTTTGAATCCCCATAGAAATGCTCATGAGTATAATTAGAATGTGCACAGGAACAAATGCCCGGTAAAAAGAAAGACAAGCAAAGACAAACAAAATGAATGCTTCAAGTGCGAGGGCTTTTGTCACAGCAGAAGGCCAAAGGGTATTTTCCGCCTTTCCGACCATCAATGTAGCAATGATCACGCCGCATATAAATCCGATTAGCGCAGTCAAGGAATTAAAAACAGTGACCTGAATGGATTTGCCGATAGCTAACCCCAATAATACAATGTTTCCAGTCATATTAGCTGTGAACACATGTCCCAGGCTTAAATACCCGATTACATCCACGATTCCAGCTGTTAAACATAAAAGTGATAGCAAGGTGTTTCGATAAGCTGCTGCAGTCAACGGTGTATCAATCCTTTCTTCTATTTCAATTGTTAGTATGTCTTCTTTTGGCGCAATCTCTATTTTTTAAGTAACCCAACATTAATTAGGAAGATAGAACCTATCATCCCTTTCCATTAACTGTAATAATAATCCCCGCAAGGAAATTAAAATTGAAAGGAAGCATATTGTGATGAAACGACTTTTTTTATGGTTCACCGTCTTTAGCTTGTTTTTGGTTCTCTTGCCTGGAAAAGCATTAGGTGCAGTCGATTTTCCGAATACCTCAACAAATGGCCTTTTAGGTTTTGCCGGTAATGCCAAAAATGAAAAAGGCATCGCTAAAACGGGCACAACGGGTGGAAAAAACGGGCAGATTGTTTACATCCAAAGCGTAAATGATTTAAAAACCCATCTAGGAGGATCCACTCCGAAAATTTTAGTGCTTCAAAATGATCTTTCCGCATCTGCGAAAACAACAGTTACCATTGGCTCAAATAAAACACTCGTGGGCTCTTACGCGAAAAAAACGCTGAAAAATATTTATTTAACAACTTCATCAGCTTCTGGAAATGTTATTTTTCAAAATTTAACGTTTGAACACAGTCCGCAGATTAACGGAAATAATGATATCCAGCTTTATTTAGATTCCGGTATGAACTATTGGATTGATCACGTCACATTCTCAGGTCATAGCTATAATGCAAGCGGAAGCGATTTGGACAAACTCGTGTATATCGGAAAATCCGCAGATTATATCACGATCAGCAACTCAAAATTTGCGAATCATAAATACGGTTTGATTTTAGGATACCCGGATGATTCTCAGCATCAATATGACGGCTACCCCCACATGACAATCGCCAATAATTATTTTGAGAACTTGTATGTTAGAGGCCCAGGTCTGATGAGATACGGTTACTTTCATGTTAAAAACAATTACAGCAATAATTTTAACCAGGCGATTACAATTGCTACAAAAGCAAAAATATATTCCGAATATAATTACTTTGGGAAAGGCAGTGAAAAAGGCGGCATCCTTGACGACAAGGGCACTGGTTATTTCAAAGACATAGGCAGCTATCCATCACTCAACAAGCAAACCTCTCCGCTGACTTCTTGGAATCCCGGGTCAAACTATAGCTATCGTGTCCAAACGCCGGAATATACAAAAGAATTTGTCACGAAATATGCCGGATCACAAAGTACAACTCTGGTATTTGGCTACTGAATAAAAGAGGCCATGCGTTAAAAACGCTGTGCCTCTTTTTATACTATAGGCTATTTTTAAGCGATCCTTGTAATTCCATCAAGATCCAGCGTCGGTCAAACTAAAAAGCATATGTTCTTTTCCACAATAACTTCTTAACTGGCTTTCTTATTATACCAGTTTATCGCAAGTGAAAAGAAATCATTGTTCTGGACCTGTATTAAATGAACGTTCGTCCCACAAACTATTCAAAAACCCCTAAAAAGGATGATGGATATGTGCGGCAGGTTTACTTTGTACTCTGCATTTGATGATATTATTGACCAGTTTGACATCGATCAATTTTTTCCTAAAGGTGAATACCAGCCAAGCTATAATGTCGCACCATCACAAAACATCCTTGCAATCATCAATGATGGATCAAATAATCGCTTAGGCAAGCTTAGATGGGGACTTATTCCACCTTGGGCAAAAAATGAAAAGATCGGTTATAAAATGATCAATGCTCGAGCCGAAACAATTACCGAGAAACCGGCCTTTCGAAGACCGCTTGTCAGCAAACGCTGCATCATACCAGCAGACAGTTTTTATGAATGGAAACGGCTTGATTCCAAAACCAAAATCCCAATGCGGATCAAATTGAAATCATCTGCTCTTTTTGCGTTTGCTGGCTTATATGAAAAGTGGAGCACACATCAAGGAGATCCTCTTTATACCTGCACCATCATAACAACTGAGCCTAATGAGTTCATGAAAGATATACACGACCGAATGCCGGTTATATTGGCCCATGATCATGAAAAGGAGTGGCTTAACCCCAAAAATACAAGCCCTGATTATCTGCAAAGTTTGCTGCTGCCTTATGATGCTGATGACATGGAAGCATACCAGGTTTCATCATTAGTAAATTCACCCAAAAATAATTCAGCTGAGCTTCTTGATGCAGAAAATCATATGTAGTGATTGAAATTCTCTAGCAAGAACTTGTCAAATAGCTTTGTTCCTTAGGTGCCAATCCCTCTAGTAATTATGAATATTTAGTACATAGATCAATTAGTTATTTTTAGCATCAGTTTGAAATAATTTTATTATGTAAACTTAAATAAGCAATGTTATCCCTTTCATATAAAATAGTTTACATTTTTATAAAATCGCTTCACTTTTCTATTTTGTCAGCAAAAAAACTGAACCACATTAAACTTATGAATCCTGCCGCACCTGTGATTGCAAATATGATATAAGCCCATAGAGGTAAATCCATACACTTTCCCTCCTAAGAATTAAATGAAATTTCTTTCATCTTACATGAAGGTCTTCTTTCTTTTGTTTATCCAGTGTAATACTTAATAATATGTTGATGAATGTAGCTGGAAAATATATAAATCCCACTCCAAGAATGCCTAGTATCGTACTTAAACTTACTATGTAATTCTTTGTCATCGTTTGACTATCAATCAATATTAGAAGTGAAATCAATCCAGCTAAAACACCTATAAACCAAGCATCGCCAACAGCATAAGAATCATCCAGCATCCCTAACCATCGCCCCATTATAGAGCTCCCAATGGCAGTCAAACTGGATAAAAATATGAGTGCTTTCATTCTTGTCCTCCTTTAAAGCCAATCAAACTGGTAGAAATCGGCCATTGAATTTCCATTAGCGGGTGGTTATCATTTCCACATTAACATTTTAAAGCTCATTACAATACGATTCAAGCAGAAAAACCCTACATAACGTATATATAGGGATTTGATAAAACACAGGCCAAAATTCAGCTCTATCTACTTTAAAAAGATATGAGGGGCAGCTGTGTGATCTGTTACGTCTTTACGTACCGGGATATTTCACAACAGGCACTTTCTTCTTACGCAGAGAATCAAGCATGACTGATCCAGCATTCAAGTTGCTTTGCACTAATTCTTTAGGCGTCAATGCCATCCACTGATTGAGTGACACATCTGCATAGCGGTCACTTTTGAACATTTCTAAAAACCATAATGTTTCTGTACCAGTGTTTTGTATATAGTGTCCAGCATTAGAAGGCACGTATCCAACGTCGCCTGCTCTATAATCAAATGTGCGGGCAGTCCCATTTCCGATAAATACCGTCATTCGTCCCTGTCCTGTTAGATAATATTGCCACTCATCGCTATTGGGATGCCAATGAAGCTCTCTCATCGCGCCAGGCTCAATCTGAACAAGTGCAGCGGCTATCGTTTTTGAAATTGGGAAGTTAGAAGAATCCACAATTCGTACACTCCCCCCTGGCATTTGAATTGGGGATTGATTTAACAGTTCGTGTTTAAAGGTCATGGGGACTTTTCCATATGGTGACTGAATGTCTTCACTCGCGACTGATCCCGGCACATTCCCTTGGTAAATATAGACTTGCTCAGACGGAAGAGAGTTGAAAGCATTCTCCGGGACACCGAAATTTGCAGACAGAACGTCTTTTGGTGTGTGTGCAAGCCAATCTGAAATGGTTAACGTTGAAAACTCAGAAAAGTTTCCATCATCGAATACGAGCAGAAACTCGCAGTGTTCCAATCCTTGTATGGAATGCGGAATTCCTGCTGGGAAGTACCAAAGGTCGCCGGGACCAACATCAGCAATGAAATTTCGTCCGTCTTGGTCAACAGCGGTGATACGTGCCCGTCCCAAAAGCATATAAGCCCACTCCGCTTGCTTATGCCAATGAAGCTCACGGACGCCTCCCGCAGTTAAGCTCATGTTTACACCTGCAATCGCAGTCGAAATCGGAAGCTGTCTTACGGTGATTTCTCTTGACCAGCCGCCGTGATCTAATTTCATGGGAGCGTCTGAGAATGAAAATCTCAAGTTAGGAATCATACCCTCATCTGTAACAGGCGGAACAAGTATATTCGGATTTTGAATATCCCGCATTATATTTCGCGGGCCTGCATCAATAGCTCCAGCTCCATCACTTCGAATAGGCTGCGGCACGTTTCTGTCATCATGATTGATTGGTTGTTGTTCCAACAGCATGCACCTCGTTTTAGAAATGAACAAGATTTTATTTCAGCCTATGCAGAATCTTAGATTGCTGTGCCTAGGAATCCGCAAATAAAAAAGTGACCACCAATGTGATCACAAATACATCAAATAAGCTATTTTTTATACCATGGCTTCTTATGTAATTTGATTTCTTCTGTCTGTTTTTTCTGGCCTGTCTTCCACTCCACTTTCACTAATACATCATGTCCTATCACTTCATCTTCAGGCATATAATCAAAGGTGGCAATATGGTCCTCCATGCGTCCCCCACCCGGCATTTCATCACCTGTGTACTCTAATAAGTCGTACTCATCTACGTTATCATCTTGATACTTTTCGCCATCAACATACAGAGTAATTCTTTCAACAACAGTCCTCTTTTCGTCCTTCTTACTCCCCTGCCAATACAGATTTAGAAAATAATTGGGTCCAATTGAAGTTTTGTCTGATTTTTCAAGGTTAGACATCCACAGTCCGCTTTTCCCGCTGCCCTCATATTTCACTTTGTTTCCTGACACCATTACAAATAATGTGATAATGCAGATGATCAAGAATCCAGCAATGATCAATAGCCATTTCTTAATATTGTTCTTTTTTCTCATCCTTTTCCCCACTTCCCTAACTCTTTAGTAGGAAAATATGATCAAAATGTTACCGAAAAGAAAATAAAAAAGGGCTAATGATCAAACAGATGACTGTCTAAACTTTTGACTTAAATTAAAGCGCTCTCTAAAGACAAGATTAAAACGTATAACAGCTCTTAAATGCATTTTTTGTTTCATTGAGTCAAGAACCTTAAAATGGCTTTTTATTATTAAAAATCAAGCTAGTGTATTAAGTGATTTTTCAAATTTATTTATACTCATGATCTCGTGAGTCACAAATCTCCCATCAAAAAAACGCTAGAAGTTGTCCAAATAGCTGGTGACTTTTGTTCCTCTTCTTTCGATGATAACTGAATTGACTGAAATTGAACTCTGAAAATTTCGAAATTAAAGATTTTTAATAACGAAACGGGCTGCACTTGTTTAGGTGTCACTGTCATTATCAGTAAAATGTTACGCTGAAATGCGCAGTCAGTCACAAAGTCTCTATTCGTATTCCATAAAGACTTTGTGATCATCGACAAACATTTCACTCCCATCGGATAAGTGTATCCAAAAAGCCTCCTCTGGTTCTTCTCTATAGTCATAAATCACAGTCACTTTGACATTTGACTCAGCTACGATTGGTTTTCCAACAATTATTTTCGTTTTTTCCTCAGGCAAAGTAAGAGATCGAATCATCAAAGCCATTCTATCTTTACTGTCTAATTAACGCCATCTTCAGTGAATTTAAAGGTCTGTTTTAAATTGCGTCCTTCTTGCCCCTTCTGTGTCCAAATAATCACAACCTCTAATTCAGAGGCCTTATCTGCCAGCATAAAATGATTGAACTTCAGCGGTGAGCCATCATTTAAACTTTCAGCTAACATTTTAGAATCTTCTTTTGGTTTGTCACAATTTTCATCGAGGCATCCAAAAAGTGAAAATCTTGTGATTGAATCAGGATCATTTCTATACAATTGCACATCCACTGTAGCTGCTTTTTCCCCTATATTTTTGACTTCCAAGGAATATACTTGATATTCTCCTTTTTGAGGTCTCGCAAATTCCTTTACATTTTTTGCTTCACTTACTTTTACTGACCACTGGTCTGTTTTTTGTGTAATAGGCAACACCGTAAAAGTCAGGGCATGCGCTTTTGATTGGCAAAACGTAAATCCAACTGCTGTAAAAACAATTACAGAAAATAATACCCTTTTCACTTCATTTATCCCTCCTTCCTTTCACTGGCCGCTCCTTAAAGAATTGATTTTGAGCAATCTACAAGCTCTCTTAACCAAAACCTTACCTGAGGTTTTGTCTTTACTGCTCTGCATTTATTTCTTTCGGTATCCGAGAGGGAGCTTTGGGGATTTTTCTCAATTTGCTGTTTATCACATCAGAAGAGTATAGCGTAATAATCATACTTCCCCCATACCTTTTTGCCCGAATTAAGATTGGTTGGTTATATTGGTTTTGAAAGCGAAAGTCAGGACCTCCCCAGCTTACCGTCGCATCCCGTCCGGGCGGTACATATGGTACACTTCTAGTATGAGAATAGCGCTGAACGATCTGCAGTCCTGCACGATCAACTGCATTAAATAGAGTTGAGGACACCTGACAAATTCCTCCTCCTACACCTTCAGACAACTCCCCTTTTACAATAATGGGTGCACTTTTATATCCTTTGTTCCGAGTTCTCATTCCCACAACTTGGTTAAACGAAAACGTCTCATTAGGGAAAACAACGTGATTGTCGATTGCTTTTGCAGAAAGAGAAATATTGTGTGAACGGCTTTTATTGCTTGAGTTAAAATACGTCACGTACTGACCAAGCTGCTGCGTACTGATGTGAGCTAGCAGCTCGCTGTCAACTTTCGGATAAATGTTCATTTCCGGCACTTCTATCTTGGAGGGACCTTGCCCATAAAAATACGCATAAAACTTTTCCATAAACGCCTGTTGATACAGTTTGTAGCCAACCCTGCCCGGGACGATGCTTCCATGATCGTTAAGGACAGCATTTATCGGCTCACGGTACACTTTCTGATCAAGCTGTTTGATGAATTTACTGTATTTTTCATAGTCAACCATTGGAGTGCCGGGAAGAGGCATTGTAAAGTCTTCACGGTTAACAGTGGCAATCGTCCGTCCTTGCTGTGTGACCGTTAAACTGTCCTGCGGCTCACTCGGCTGAGCCAATAAAAAAAGACCAGTGATCAAAATTTGTATCATAAGTCGGTTTACCTCCCGATCATTAGTATGAACAGCCGCTTATCCTTTGATGTATTTCTTCCCATCGTTTGTTTGAATCTTTAGACGTTGATAAAAGCCTTCATAAAAGAGCTTAGCTTTATGTTCACACCGATCCCTAAGTTCACTGAGGCACACGGTTCATTCAGTCGGCAAGTTTGAAGTAGTTCAGCATCTCCAGTGATGAGGGATGCTTTTTTGTCTTGGCAAAAATGAAAAGGGTCTCCTATAACAACAACAACAAATCAATCCATTTCAATATTTTTTTATTGAGAAACGATAAATTTTTTGTTACATTCAATTAGACAACAAATAAATGAGGTGCTTGTTATGAATCGAATGTCGACAATTTTTTTAAAGATAGCTTTGGTTCTTATTGGAATTCCAATTCTTGCTTTATGCATTTTTTTAGTGCCTAAGATAGCCAACTATTCAGCAGAATTATTTCCAAATATCGCTTATATAAAATATCTCGTTTTCATCTATTTGTATGTAACGGCGATACCTTTTTACTTTGCTCTTTATCAAGCGTTCAAACTTTTAAGCTATATTGACAAAAACAAAGCTTTCTCGGGTTTGTCTGTAAGAGCTTTGAAGAATATAAAATATTGCGCAGTCACTATCAGTATCTTTTACGCAGCAGGCATGCCTGTCTTTTATCTGATGGCCGAGATAGACGACGCCCCCGGTATCATTGTGATCGGATTGGTTATTATTTTTGCTTCAATGGTGATTGCGGTCTTTGCTGCTGTTCTTCAAAAACTGTTAAAAGAAGCGATAGATATAAAATCAGAAAATGACTTAACGGTCTGAGGTGATGACATGGCGATTATTATCAACATTGATGTGATGCTTGCTAAGAGGAAAATGAGCGTAACAGAGCTTTCAGAGAGAGTTGGCATCACCATGGCTAATCTTTCGATATTGAAAAACGGAAAAGCAAAGGCTATTCGATTATCAACTTTAGAAGCGATTTGCAAGGCTTTAGAATGTCAGCCCGGGGATATATTGGAATACCGAAGTGATGAAGCCACACAGGATTCGCAAAAAAATATGTAAGATCAACAGAAAAATAAAGTGATTGGCGGTGAGCTTATGGACATAAACTTATATCCATCTAGCTGCTATACTAAGCGTCCCTTCCATACACGAAGAACACAACTATGGAGGAGGCATATATCATGAGAGCAATAAAACAAATCGTTCATTTTGGCTGGGAACAAGCCCTTTCATGTTTGTTTCCTGCCGTTATTTTTGCCTCTTTGGCTATTACGCAAATCATCCCACTGCCCTTCTTGCCGCGATATGACTGGCTGGTCATTATCTGCGTTCTCATGCAATTGTGGATGGTGCGTTCCGGTCTTGAAACACGGGATGAATTAAAAGTGATCACATTATTCCACCTTATTGGGCTTGCTCTGGAACTTTTTAAAGTCCATATGGGCTCCTGGTCTTATCCAGAAGAAGGATACTCCAAAATATTTGGAGTACCTTTGTATAGCGGCTTTATGTACGCAAGTGTAGCCAGTTATTTGTGCCAGGCATGGAGAAGGCTTAAGGTTGAACTGGTTAAGTGGCCGTCTTTTTTTGCAGTTGTTCCGCTTGCCGCAGCGATTTATTTGAATTTTTTCACCCACCATTTTTCTATAGACATTCGATGGTGGTTATCAGGGCTTGTCATCATTGTCTTTTGGCAAACATGGGTTACATACGAGGTGAATGGAGCTCGTTACCGTATGCCGCTCGCACTTTCTTTTGTACTCATCGGATTTTTTATATGGATAGCGGAAAATATCGCTACGTTTTTTGGAGCTTGGAAATATCCAAACCAAATCGATACATGGAGTCTCGTACACCTTGGAAAGGTAAGTTCATGGCTCTTGCTAGTGATTGTTAGCTTTCTTATAGTAGCATCATTAAAACAAGTTAAGGAGCAGAGTCCCACAAAGGCAGAGATGGATGAATCTTTTTCTTAGCATACGCATACAAGGTCCCAAATAGAGTGAAAAGCAACGTTCAAATGGTTGCTTTTTTCTTTTATGTAACTCTGCCGGTGAGTATTCATCTTCTTCAAATTTCATCGCAACACGATAACTGATTCAGATTACAACTGCTTTCAACACTTTGACAAACTCATGCGCCGCCGGCGTTATCTCTTCAAATGAATGTACGATGACGCCAATATCGCGTGTAACCCTAGGAAAGATGTCCTTTTTAATCAATTGATGCGGGACGGATGAAAGTGTAAAGTTTGAAATGATGCCGATACCCAAGTTATTTTTGACCATATTAATCAAGGTTTCGGCATTTTGCACAGTTAAGTTTTCCTTTAATTCGATGTTGTATTGCGAAAATGCGTTTGACATCGCGATTTCATGACCGCCTTTACAAAAAATGAGGTCATCTTGATATGTTTCAAGGTCGACATGCTTTTCAAGTTTTAATTCGTCACGCTGCGGCGGGATGACGGCCACCATATAGTCGTTACACAATAGCTGATTTTCAAACGGTTCAAATGGAGATGCTGCGATCCCGATATCAACCGTCCGATCTTCAACCCATCCTTTTATTTGGTCAGAGGTTCCTTCGATCAATTCTATGCGGATCAGCGGGTAGTTTGATCTGAATGCCGCAATCGCCTGTGGCATGATATTTGTTGAAACTGCAGGAAATGAACCAATTTTCACCTTCCCGTTTAACAGCTTGTTTTCCCGGTTGGCTACTTGATATATTTTGCTTTCAATTCCCTTCATTTGCCTCGCCAGCAGCAATATTTCTTTTCCGATGTCAGTCAGCATTAAACCATGATGTTTATCCCTGATCAATAATTTGAGCTGCAGTGAGCTCTCCAGGTTTTTTATCGCTTTACTTACCGCCGGCTGAGAGATGAACAATTCTTTTGCCGCTTCTGTAATATTTAATTTCTCCCCGACTTTTACAAATATGTGAAGATGGTTCATGTTCATAACCATTTGGTTATACCCCCAATAATAAAAATGTATTTCAGTTATACATAAATGTAACATATGATAGAAACCAGCACGGTATTTAAACAAGAAAGGCGGCTTCATTATGGTAAAAGTTATGCTGGGAATCATATCTGTCACACTTATTTGGGGTTATACTTGGGTTGCGATGAAAGTAGGAATTCATGACATCCCCCCGCTTTTATTTTCGGGTTTGCGCCTGTTCATCGGAGCGGTTCCTTTATTTCTCATTCTCTTCATCCAAAGAAAAAAGCTTTCAATTCAAAAAGAACATCTCAAAAGCTATATCATCATGAGCCTGTTGATGGGGCTGGGCTATATGGGGATTTTGACGTATGGAATGCAGTTTGTCGATTCAGGGAAAACCTCTGTTTTGGTATATACAATGCCTATATTTGTTACGGTGATCAGCCATTTTTCATTAAACGAGAAAATGAATGTGTATAAAACGATGGGACTGGTCTGCGGCCTCTTCGGACTGTTATTTATATTTGGAAAGGAAATGCTCAATATCGATCAAAGCGCTTTATTTGGGGAGCTGTGCGTACTTGCGGCAGCGCTTAGCTGGGGAATCGCGAATGTGTTCAGCAAGCTACAATTCAAGCATATCGATATTATTCACATGAATGCCTGGCACCTTATGATGGGAGCCGTCATGTTATTGGTGTTTTCCTTTATATTTGAGCCGGTCCCTTCAGCCGAGTGGACATATCAGGCGGTGTGGTCATTGCTGTTTAATGGCTTGCTTTCCACCGGCTTTACCTTTGTCGTATGGTTTTGGGTGCTCAATCAAATCCAAGCGTCAAAAGCATCCATGGCATTAATGTTTGTTCCCGTATTGGCCCTATTCTTTGGATGGCTGCAATTGCACGAACAGATCACTATCAACATTATCCTCGGCGCACTGCTGATATGCTGCGGGATTTTTATGAATACATTTACATTTTCACGACGGAAAGTGTGAATGATATACATTTCCCCTGTCATTTGGGCTTCATGTGACAGGTGACGACTATTACGAGAAAGTCTTCTAGAATCCTGACGACAGCCTATAAAACAATGGAAAAAGCTAATGTCTGCATGTGAGACATTAGCTTGGCTGGCGTTTAGGCTGGTGAGAATCCAGATTCTTTTTTATTACCATTCTGGCTGATCAAACTGAAAACCGTATAGACCTTTTACTTTAACATCTCCGCAATCTGGATCTTTTGTCAAAATCAAATAATGAGTCTTATAAGGCATCGTCTCAACTCGATCAGTTGCACTCAAATCAAAATGATCCCCCGAGAAGTTTTTTTCACTAACGGTTATTTCATATCCTGACAAAGTCATTCGCATGATTCTTGCGTTAATTGTACATCCTTCAGTATCGAAAATGGTGAATCTGTACCCAAAGTGAGATGTCCAATGGTTTGAATTTAGGTTATCAGACTTCATAAACCATTTTTCATTCTCTGTCATTGTAAAACTCACTTTCTCCTCATCTTTCACGATAACGGCCGAAGCTTCCCCTACATGGATAGTCAAAACCAAAAGAAATGTAAAAGCTAACATCAACATCTTTTTCAAAAGAGTTCCTCCCGATATCTTTTACTTCAATATATTGGAAGGGTCTTTTCTGATCAAGACAGTCTTCTCCAAATGAATCTTTAGCACCATGAAATGAGCCTTAATAAGAACAGTTTTAACCCAAATCAAACTCTATTCGAAATAAGGCTTACCAATCTATATTCTTTTTAAAAGTTTCTGCATTTCTTTATTTAGCTCCTAGACACATATAAAAAATGCTCCTATAAGTTCAGGAGCACTACAAAAAACTGCTAAAGTGTTTTCTATCGATTTATTGTATTCATTAGCTCAAAGAAATATTCAGGCTTTTGAGTCTTATTTAGCTTATACCATGAACGCAATGTATCTGGTGCAAATACATCTAATTTTTTCAATACTTCTACCGCAAATTCCAGAGGAGCAATTCCTGATGCAGTAACCAAATTTTTATCAGATACTGCTGGTTCCTTTTCATATAGTGTTTCTCCTTTGTAATTAGGGCAGACCATTTTCATATACTCTAGGTCATTGCTTGTGTGCTTTCTCGAATCTAAGTATCCTTCATTCGCGAGGCCCAAGGTTGCCCCACAAATTGCAGCAATAGTCGTGCCGAGCTTTAAAGCGTCGCCAACTTTTTTCAAGATCGGCTGATGAATATCTTCTCCCCAAGTGTTTCCTCCGGGTAAAATGATAAGATCTTGACTCCCAAGAGTACATTCGTCAAGAGAAATATCTGGTTTTATGCTTAATCCTCCCAACGTAGTTATCATTTCTTTATTAACCCCTACTGTAACTACTTTTAAAGATGCTGCATCTTGTTTAAAGTATCTCCCTGAGTTTAGTTCCGCAATTAAATATCCATATTCCCAGTCTGACATTGTGTGAAATACGTAGAGATAAACTTTTCTCGTTTGCATCCAATAACACTCCAATCACAATTGATAAAGCTTTCTAATAGAAGACTTTGCTGACAGCCATTGTCAGCTTTTTTGTGATTCTATTCTTATGCCCTTGTTCTCCCAACTTATAAAAATATAAGATAAATTGATTCTATGTTTACTAGCGCAAAGGGGTTTGTTACACTAACTGTCATGGGAAACATTTCAAAGGTAATACAAAATCATTTGAATGAGGAGGCCTGATGAAGTTGAAAAATAAAGCGTCAATAAAATTCGGAATATGTGTTGGGCTTTTATGTTTAAGCATTACTGGTTTCACACCTTTTTACAGCTCAACACATGCCGAAGCAAAATCCATAGAAGACACAAACATGGCAAGCTGTATAACGAATAAAAAATTTGTTCAACTTGAGAAAAAATTTGATGCCAGGCTTGGTGTTTATGCAATTGATACAGGTTCAAACAAGACAATCGCCTATCGGCCGAATGAACGATTTGCTTACGCATCAACCTATAAAGTTCTAGCCGCAGCTGCTGTCCTGAAGAAAAACTCAATTGAAAAACTTAATGAAGTCATCCACTACAGCAAGGACGATCTTGTTACATATTCTCCAATCACAGAGAAACACCTAGATACAGGCATGAGCCTAAAAGAAATCTCGGAAGCGGCTATCCGTTACAGCGATAATACCGCTGGGAACATCTTGTTGCAACAGCTTGGCGGCCCTAAAGGTTTTGAAAAGTCACTGAAACAGATTGGGGATCATGTAACGAAAGCTAAACGATTCGAGACGGATCTAAACTCTGCGATTCCTGGTGATATTCGTGACACCAGCACCGCAAAAGCACTGGCAACCGATCTTAAAGCCTTCACTTTAGATAACACTCTCACGACTGACAAACGCACGATCTTAACCGATTGGATGCGAGGCAATGCTACTGGTGACGAACTGATTCGGGCAGGCGCTCCAATAGGATGGGAAGTCGGCGATAAATCCGGAGCCGGAAGTTACGGGACACGAAACGACATTGCTATCGTTTGGCCGCCAAACAGAGCTCCTATTGTTGTGGCAATTCTGTCAAACCGCTTTACGAAAGATGCTAATTATGATAATGCTCTTATCGCTGAGGCTGCAAAAGTCGTCCTTAACGATCTCAAATAAATGTTTAGCCTTTTGCCACAAAGGAAAAGACATTACTTTTTTAACTCCTACCGTTCATTTTTTGATGAACGGTTCTTTCATAAGACCTCTAGAATCATATATTTAAACACCACAAAATTAAACGTTATTATAATTAACGGCAAGTTTTCATTTTATGGAACAAGTAAAGTTTGACCTGACAAGAATTAAGATTAAGCACCCTAAAATCCGTTTTCTTTCCTTCCAAGAATATACTCCTTAGTGCAAGCCGTTATATAGAAGTGAACATACAATGCAGACAACTCCCTTGAGTCTCTTATTCTGTGACCAATTTGTAACACTCATGGATATCCGGACTCACTTCCAATATTTCGTCTCGAAGACACTAACATATCAAACCACTTGAATTAACATAACTGAACTTGATATTGGTCACTGGCAGTTTCAATGCAATAGAACAACATTTGTTGTCTCAGAGGTTATCTATATGAGAATTCAACAATTTTTTTTATAATAATTCATATATTTGTATCGTTGCACTTGGTGGATTTGATTCTTTTAGTGTATGGAACCACACTTTTATTTTTTCACCTCTTTTGAGATCATCTGTGTTATCAATCTCACTTAATCCTACAATTACTATGTTATTTTTAAACTTGTTCATAAGTTGCCCTTCAGAAAGATCGTAATCTTCTTTTACTGGAGCTATTGTATCGGTAATGAGAATTGCCCTTTCATTGTCTTTAAGCACGACATAGCCTACTAGGCTCTGCATCTTTGTTTCGTCACCGTTTTGTTCATTTTTATTGCAGCCTGCAAGAAAAATAATGAGCACTATCAAGCTTACTCCAATTTTCGGCAACCTTTCTCCCTCCCGTCATGTTTAACAATCTCACTCCATAACTACATATCAAAAAACTGTAGTGTAAATCTATCCAGAAACTTCTTCATTTTCTCATATTGAATCTTTTACAAGCTGTTAATACACAGACTAAATCGGGTAAAAATTCGTAGAGGTGATTTCATTGAATGATGATCATAAAGTAACTCATTACTCTTCATTTATTTTTTCAACAATCATGGTATTGGTGGTCGCCCTCTTTCCACAATACACTTCTTGGTTTGTAACAGTTTTCTTCTTGGGTTTTGCACTTATCTATACATTCCAAAAACATAAAACAAGTTCTTCAAAAGCAATATCTTATATTTCGTATTTTTTATTCATTGTTTCATTGACTTACACTTTAGTTAATATGTAATAGTAATCCTCCCTTTTTGGGAGGATTTTTTGTTTAAGCTTATTTCTAGGCTGCTTTTGGGCCACCTCTATCTATAATGATAAAACTACCTGAACCAATTTTTTCTTCATCTCTTAGTTTTCGTAAATAGCAATATTGTGGCTGTCATTAATATAATACCTGCCATTTTAAACTCTTTTTGATCTTTAAGATAAACAACAGGGACATTCACCAAACGGATCTACTTCTTTTTGTTCTTTCTCAAATGTTCGTATGTGGTTGCCTTCGAACCATACCCTTACTCTTATTCCGCTAAAATCGAGATTTTTACTTTTTATGATCTATTATTCACTTTCAAAATAACTTCCAATTACAACATAATATATGTATAAATTGTAAATGGAGTTGATGTAATTGAAGATTAGGAAAATCTTATTGAGTTCTGCTTTATCCTTTGGCATGCTCATATCCGCGGTTCCCTCATTGGCTGCTGGCACTTCGTCTGAGGTTGCAGTAAAAAGTGATGAATATGATTATGACACTATATACCGCATTAGTCCTCTGCCAATGGACTTCCAGCCAACAATAGAATACAACGGTTATACTTATACGCTTACACGTCATTATTTTGATTACTCAATCGGGTTTTACACGGCTATTTATACAAAAGTTGTTTAAATTTATAAAGGAGCTTTTTAGCTCCTTTTTCTCTTGTTTTAAGCACAAATACAAGTTTAAATGCTGGTAATAAACAATTCACTTTAAAGAAGCGCCGCCCGCAAAATGCGGCTTTTGCACACTACGCCAATTTTATATAGAAAAGCCAGACCTCCTCCAAGAGGTTCCAGCTTTTCTTAATGTGCTATCGATCTTCGTTAGTTCAACGGGAACTTTATCATTCGGTACAATTGCAGCCTCCCAACTTCTAGTTAGGGCTGGTGGGGAATATCTGATGGCTCTCTACACACATCAGACATTATAAGATTTCAATGTAGCCTTCTGTACCATGAACGCGAATTCGTTGCCCATCTTTTATCAGCTTGGCAGCATTTTCAACGCCAACAACTGCAGGTAAGCCATATTCACGGGCTATAACAGCTCCATGGGTCATCAGCCCCCCAACTTCGGTGACTAGGCCTTTTATGGATACAAACAACGGTGTCCAGCTTGGATCGGTAAAGGAGGTAACTAATATATCTCCATCTTCTAAATCAGCATCTTCCATGTTTAAAATGACACGCGCTCGCCCCTCTATCACTCCGGAGGAAACAGGTAGACCTACAATAGCTCCGGCTGGGAGATTTTCTCGTTTATACTCACCTGTAACGATTTCACCATCAGACGTGATAACACGTGGTGGAGATAGTTTTTCATATAATTTGTACTCGTCTTGTCGTGTACTGATGATTTGATAATCCAGTTTATGTGTGTGTACGACTTCGTGAAGTTCTTCAAAAGTGAGATAGTATATATCTTCTTTTTCTTGAATAACGCCCGCTTCTACGAGTCGTTCGGCTTCTTCCAGTAAAGCCTGCTTATAAACGAAGTATCGATTAATCATGCCGTATTTTGGATATTCCCTAAACCCGCTGAAATTTCGGATGATATCTATCATTCGTTTTGTTTCTTTGGCTTTTTGTTCACCATCCGGTAATTGCTTTAATCGATCTAATAACTCTTGCTCTTTCTTCAAAGCTTCCTGTCGCCCTTGCTCAAATTTCCGATGGCTGGCATTTGGCTCACTGTTATTGATATTATTAAGAATCATTGGGATAAGTGTAGTTGGTTTTTCACTCCATCGAGTTCTTGTAATATCAATTTCTCCGGTACATCGCATTCCGTATTTGCTGAGATAATCATAGATCGCGTCTCGGGTTTTGCTTCCGCCATCAAACTTAGCCAGTTCATCCAAAAAGTTATCATCTTTTACATGTTGTAAGTAATCAATTACCTCTGGATAAGGACGAATCACATCTGCGACGTCTAATAGCGCAAGACCCATTTCGGAAGTAATATTATGGGGTACAGATTGAGAAAGCGTATCTGCTGCGTTTTTTTCACCTAACCACTCGTTCATTTTTTCGTTAATCCATAATGAAGCATTCATAGCAGTTCGAATCACAACCGAACTTTCTGGGTTAAATAAAATCTTCTTTAATTCCTGGATATCTTCCAGAATAAAACGAAATAAATCTGATCCTGATTTCGTTTGGATGTTTTGTTTTAACTCTTCTATCGATGTTTGACTGCTCTCAATCAAATCAGACACGATTGTCGGATCGTTTTCAACTTGAGCCGGCATATCTGCTTTGCCTCTGCTGGGATTTGGTGCTGTTTTATCATTTGGTATCGACTTTATGAAATCTCGTCGCTTTATTATGGTCATAAGTGCGTCTTTTAAGAGCTGATCGTGCTGCCCCATGCCTTTTAAGAAAACTTCTCTGCTGTCAGGGGATGCCAGATGATGTGTGACATCAACAAATAGCCTTCCACCGGCTTTACGCATGGGTGCAGCAGTCGTCAACAGAAAAAAAGACAATCCCAGTGGTTTTATGGGATCCGTCATCATTTGTTGATGACCAACAGAAATATAGACGTGATTTTCTTGGTCACTCGCTTCAGGGATGGGGAATAAAGTAGTGATTGGACGACTCTGTACAATATAAAAAGTATCGCGGGCCAAACACCATTCGATATCTTGCGGCTGGCCGAAATGAGCTTCGATCTCTCTTCCAATGCGTGCCAGCTGTAAAATTTGTTCATCAGTCAGTGTTTGAGCCTTTTGCTGATCAGAATCGATCTGCTGTGTTTCTGTTCCGCCTTCTTTTCGTCCGTAGATAGCCAATTTTTTAGTTGCTATTCTCTTATCGATGATTTGCCCATCCTGTACTTTATAACAATCGGCAGATACCAAGCCGGAAACCAGTGCTTCACCAAGTCCAAAACCGGCATCGATGGATAACACCTTTCGGCTTGAGGTAATCGGATCAGCGGTAAATAAAATCCCCGAAGCCTGAGGGAAAACCATCCTTTGAACGATAACGGATAAATAGACTTGGCTGTGGTCAAATCCATTTTGCATACGGTAAATAACCGCGCGATCCGTAAATAGGGACGCCCAGCATTTACTGATATGCTGCAAGATTGCATCGACGCCGATAATATTTAAATAGGTGTCTTGTTGACCGGCAAAAGAAGCATGAGGTAAATCTTCAGCAGTCGCACTAGAACGCACGGCATAGGCATGTTCCTCGCCAAACTGGGAGAGATATTGAGCCACAGCTTTCACAACATCAGAAGGGATGTCTACTTCCATAATGATTTGCCGAATCTTTCTGCTGATGTTACCAACTTGATCTCGGTCCTCAACTTTTAGCATCGCCAATTGATCCAACAACACTTGTAACGTTTCGTTTTGTTCGATGACTTTTTGATATCCTACTGTTGTGACACAAAATCCTTCTGGTACTTGTATACCTTGAATTTTTGATAATTCCCCTAAATGTAACCCTTTTCCTCCAACGAGCGAAAGCTGTGTTTTTTCAATTTCATGTAAACCGAGAACCAAAGAACTCATTCTACATCTCCCCTTCAAAAAAAATATTGACAAGAGCTTCCTAGCAGGATATAATAAGATTATAAGATGGATATCTATAACCTTTTAACTAGAAAGCGCACGTAGTGTGATTATATCACCGTGTCTGTTTTTGTGCAATATAAAAAGAACCTGGTGAAATTGCCCAGGTTCTTTTCTTAATTTCCATAGCTAGTCGCATTAAAAAACTTGGTTTGAGCTGATTCAATCCTCTAAGGAAATCCTAAAGTTGGGTTCTTTTTGAACTTACTTGCTTGCTTTGTTCGTAGAGTCCCCATTCATAAATTAGACTTTTTGTTCTTAACAGTCCCACCTTTAACTAGTGTAAAGTTATGAAGATTTGGTTAACTACTAGATATTTTTATTTTGAATAAGGCTTATGTTTGATAAAGAAGAGTTATGTAAAGGTGTCTGTTGTGAGCAAGCGCTGACTACAAAAAATTGTAGCATTCTCATTTAAATACCATTCTATTAACCTATAGGAAAAGTTATAAAACCAGATGGAGAATACCCTACCTCCAGCAATTGCAAGGCCGTTCACCTAGTAGAAAACAACCTTTAACCATTACTAACGATTTTAATAATCATTGATTATAAAACTTCTCAAGGAACGATCAGCAGCCCGTTAGCTACCCCTAATTAAAGATGATCTGTTACCACACTGTTACGTTAGAACTTCCACTACTTTGATATCCTTCTGTCGCCATGACTTGGTAAGCCCAATTACTGCCCAGATTCATTCCATGGCTCTTCCATGCGTTCACATGATTACTGAAAGTGATTGTAGCGTTGCTTCCAGTTGGTCTCTTCGTCTGACGAACACTCCAGTACTGCGTAAAAGTAGTGCGATCGCCATCAATGGAAGGTGCGTTATAACGTGTAGTTGTATATATGTCATATGTACCCCCATCACTTTTTACAGTACCTTTATACGTTCCAGTAGGTCTATAAGTACCCCATGAATCCACTACATAATATTCTATGAGAGGTGATCTCGTCCAACCATATAAAGTTAAATATCCATTGCCATTCGGTGCCCAAACTCCGGCATTATAGTTTATCGTCCTAAATGGCGAACCTGTAGTCCAACCTTTACCAACAACAAAATTTCCGGTATTAGACCAATTAACACTGTAGTTCCCGCCAGACCCATTGACAGCGTTTACTATACCGCCCCCATCAGTCCAATTTTGCCAGTAGTCTGTGCTAGCTGCAGAGGCGGTTGCCGAAAACAAGCTAATACTCATTAAAGCTGCCGATAATCCAACTAAGAAATTCTTTTTAAACTTAAACATATGTTACCTCCTATAATATTTTTTCCAACTTTGAGGTAGCACTCGTATACATTTAAAACATTTTTAATTACTAACGCCAAAGCTTTTGATCGTCCCCTTCAGTATAATACCACGAATTCATGAGCAAATATTAAAAGTATTTGTAATTTAATTACAAATACCTAGAAATGCATTATAAGTGGCCTTGTTCCACCATATCCTGAACCTTTTTTCGCAGGATCACAATTCTTGTTTCTAATTCAGATGGAGTAATATCTGTAATGAATTCCCATTGAACTATTGCGTATAAAGGTGATATACAGTAGAGATCGTGAAATCATTGTAGCTGACCCAGGTGGTGCTCTTGACTTTGAAGCTGCAGTGCAACGTTTCATGTCCAAAAAATCAGTCCATAAGATAGTTTACTGTGTCTTTGATGTAATTTGATGGGTATTCAATCGCTAATAAGCCACTCAGTGAACGCAAAAATATGCTTTTAGATCTCAACCTTGACCATGATAATGTATTTGTTATTGAAGGCCTGCAAGGAAACGAATTAGCTTACTTTAATCTGGCCAAAGAAAAGAAATCAGCTTATGATATTGCAGTGGACAATGGTTTTTCGGGAACTGTAAATGTGCACTCTTGATCTTCAGGCATCTCAAAAAGTCTCGATCCTGTTTTTCTTTTTTAAACGCAGGAGACGCAGCTGACACTACACTTCCCTGTCTCTCCATATTTCCTACAACAGCAAGATACTATGTTCAAGGATTAAGCCCCATTGCAACAACCGATCCAGAAGTATAAAAACACAAAGTATATTCTTACGTAGAAATTGTGAGCAATCAATCATTATATGTAACTCCTATGATGTTATTCATGTTGATATATACTGTGTTGTTATGTTGATCTTTAACGTAAAGCTTATGTTGTTCAAAATTAATGGAATGAACTCTGCCAACGGCATTTTCAAACAAATCCATAGTTGAAAAGTTTGAATTTCAAAATTCAGGTGCTTCAGAAACGAAAACGCCCATCTCTTCAATTTGTTGATCATCTCAATTTTTGATCCATCAATCAAATCTTGTTTAAGCTGTATTAAATGCTCTGGAAGCATCATTGATATCCATTGATTGTTCCCCGATCCCTAAACATATCGACTCACTCCTTTATTGATAATACTAAAATTGGAGAAAGAACATCGAGAGTATTCGCAAGCAAATAACCCCAATATGTAAAACGCCCAGCATTTTATTAAGCTGGGCTCTGTCTCATAATTAATTTGAATTTTTATACGCATTAACTGCTTCATTTCGCAACAGCATATTATCTTTATTAAAGTTATAAGCTTTTTTGATAATATCTAATACCTGCGAATCTAGCGCAGAAAGATTGCCTCCTGGATTAAATCTTGATTTCCAATAATCTAAAGACTTATTTAGGTCAGGTGAGCTTTTTTTGTTCTCGGGTTTAACTACTTCATTTTTCTCAAGTTTTTCACAGAATTCACTAAAACCAATGGATCTACTGGGAGCTGAGTTATTTCCCCCGTATCCTTCTGTAGCCAAGCTGCAAAATGCTAAGAATTTTTGATTATAAATAAGATCGCTTGAGTTTACATTTACCACCGATAATCACGATCCTCTCAGAGCTTTTTATAATTGTATTGCCTTTTCCATTTTTACACATGTTAAATATCGACAATCCCTTAAATGATTTAATAAGGTTCTGTCAAATTTTAATATTGATAAATACGCAAAAATAAAAAGAAACCATAGTAGATAGGGTTTCCTTCAATCTTGTTTATGTAACGCACCCGATTCTGGAACAATTAATTTTCTCAAATAAGACGGTTCTCTAAAGATTCGATTGCCAGTTTTAGTGCAGTTAAGCGACGCTCATTTAATGTTTTTTGAGAACTGCCTTCTTTTGCTTTTGCTATTTGTTTTTCAATAAATGGAATGATATCTTGTAGAACTTCTTTAGAAGTCAATATGATTTCTTGCTCATAGCAAAAATTTTCACCATTCCAGATACCTTTTAGGCTTTCTAAGCCAATTTTTACTGCGTTTAGTCTCTTTTTGACAAGAGTTGTGTTTGAACCTTTTTCTGTCGTACTTTTATAAGCATTTGAAAGTTTACTAAAAGTTGATTCCAAGGATTTAATGGACAAATCTTGAATTTCTTGGCTAACAATCTTCATATACAATCCTCACTTTTCATTTTGAAAACAACAAATCAACACTTTTTAACAATCCTACTCAATAGCTGAATTAGGATTACGCCTTGAATTTTGCGAGTCGCAAACTACCATATGTGTCTGTCATTTCAAATGTAATTGATGTTAATAGAAATTCTATTAAATGCTGTTGTCAATATATTGTTTGAATTTACAACGTCAAGGGGATTTAGTATAGTATAATATTTCCTGTACATTAAGTTTGCTCACTCAAGGGAGTCTTGCTCATCCCCTATGAAAGAGGGTGAGGCTATGTCAACATCCAGGCATTAATGCTAATGCTTGCATTCGGGTCATTTGTAATTGCCCTGTTGACATATATAAATAAAAAATAGACCTCCCTTGAGCCTAAGAACCTGAAGGGATAGGTCTACCAAGAAATCACATCGAGCAAGCCCTTTAGTGGGTAGCTTTAGTACAGAGACGGGGTGTTGATAGCACCCTAGTCTTTTTATTTTATGCATTTTTTATACCTTAAAAAGCATAATCCTTATCCTAATTATAACCATATAGAAATGTTATTTGAATACAATTGCTTTATGGATAAAACCATTATTTTATTTAGATTGAGGATGTGCAACTCAAGTGTATTTATTGAGCAATTGCAATATTTTTACTTAATCGTCCCAGTCTTCATCCTCTTCCCAATCATCTTTCGCTTCCTGAATCTTATTATAAAAAAATTCAATAAAGCTTTCTGCAACAGTATCTTGATAACCAACTACCCTATCCCATTCAACTACAGGGCATTCTCCGTCTTTCATTTTATTTGTATCTAGACAGTAAGCAAAGTAATCAACATCTTCAATAACCACAAGTCCATCAGTAAGGCCATAGTGTTCTTTATATTCATTAGTCCTATTTACAACTGATGCATGATCAAAGTTGTAGCCTAAAACTAAAACACCGAATAAACCACCAGCACCGTATTTTTCTAAAAACCATTTATAACTGTTGGGGAGATCGCATTGGAGGTTTTCTTCAATGCGACCAATGTTTTCATGACTTGCGCCTTCTGTAAATATAGCATTTTGTTTATTTTCATTAATAAAGTTCTCAACCTTCGAATAAATCATATAAACACCTCAATTCTCATTTTCAAATTGTTTCGCTCTCCACTTCCAATATCTCTTTCTAAAACTCTCGTATTGTGCTTTTAAAACCTTATCATTTCTAAAACTTTCACCATCAGACTTTAGCTGATGAATGACATCACTATATTTTGTATGTAAGCTATTCGGGATTTCAAGCATTGGGCCAGGTTCTTCTTGAATCAAGTGATGTAAATTAATCTGTGTACCGTCTTTTGCATAAGGGGCATTCCCGTTTTTCATAAGCTGAAGATTTGTAACACCGAATTCTGTTTTTTGATTAATATCAATATCTTTCATAGTATACACTCTACGGCTTACATCTTTAACTTTCCCCTTCGCCTTTACCTTCCCCTCTATTTCATATGCTTCATACTTTTCTTTATTTAGCCAAGGGGGGCTTATCTTTTGGCCAGTAAACGGTTTTCTTGTTCCATCCGGTATTTTCTTCGCATTAGTCAAAAGTTCATTCTTAAGGCTTTGGCTATCAACCACATTGTATGGCACGCCCCCTGCCATAGCAAAGTCGTACTTAGGATTATAAGGCAGCAAATCTGGAATCTTGACGTCTTTTATTTTCTTCCCTGCCTGACTTGCTTTGTTTATGACCTTCCCCGTTGCATCTGCTTTGTTAATGGCTCCTGCACCTTTTGTACCAACAACAGCTACAGCCACTGAACCAATAGCATAGGTAACCCATCTTGATCTAGAATAGGCATCTCCATTCACCATATCCTTTTGATATGACTCTTCTATGGCTACTGAAATGGCATCATATGTTTTCACTGGATGAATAACTGCATTGCCCAGCGCTAAGAGTGTTTCTCCTGGATCGGTGATGAAGTCCCATATGCCGGTTACAGTGTCTTTTCCTACATCATATAAGCCTACTCCTACACCTTTTACGATATCCCAAGTGATTTCTCCTGCTCCTTCTAGTTGCTTCGCTTGTTCAATTTGCATTGCAAGCTGTACTTGAGCTGGCTCCAGATTCTCGTACCCTACTTTCTTAGCAATCTCTAAATATTCATCAGGGTCAGAGACACCGTCATTAAGTTTTTTCTTTAATTCCTTGATTTCACGTTCCTTTGCTTCTTCTTTCTTCACGCTTAAGTAAGCTTCAGAATGCTTCTCTATGTCGCCTTTTTTCTTATGTATGTCACTTTCTCTATACGCTTTGGCGTTATAGTGAATCGGAGTGGCGTTCTTCCCTTTGCCTGTTGATTCCTGCAGCTTTTTAAAATCTTGCTGGATGAACTGTTCGTTAGGCTCTGTTTCAGCGTATTCTGTTTTTAAATCCTCATCAAGCTTGTTTAGCTTATCGATTGTTTTTTCACGTTTGTCATCTGCAGAAGAAAGTTTGTCTTTGAAGTCTTCTGTTGAGAATATTTCAAGGGGAAGAATATCATTGATGTCGTTTAATATGTCTTTCATTGCTTTTTTCTGTTCAGACATAATGGATTTTGATTTTGTATAGGAGTTAGCCAACTCGTGTTCTAAAAAGGATTCTTCTATGTAAGCATCAGACATCTTAGCATCTTCAAGTTTTGCAGACATGCTGCTTAAGAAAGCAATCTTCATGTCAATTAAATCAATCCATTGATCGGTAACACCGACATGATCATGATAAAATGCTTTAATGTTGTCAGCACCCTTGCCTGAAAACTCACTGTCATCTAGGTTAGCTACGTTTTGAAAAGCTTTTCTTAGCTTCACCATTTGCGACCTTAGTTCCTTATACTCTTTGGTTCTTTTATCGGCCTCAAAGAGTAATGAATCAGCCTCAAATACCTTCATATCATTCTCCTTCCTAGACTACTCTATGTAAATTTTACCACAGTAATCTATTTGAATAACAGAAAAAGACAGCCCAAATGACTGTCTTATACATCACACACTATCTTGTTCTATAATAATTTTCTGCGGTATAGTAGCGCCAATCCCAAAAAGGTTCTCCATTGGCCAATATATACCGGTCTAAAAATATTTCAAAGTTTACATTTAATGGATTATATTCTAAACCACTTTCAAATATATAGAGATAGTTGGGATCACCTTGGTTCACTTTATCTTTATCAATCATTAAATGGCATTCTTCCAATAAGTAGCCAATTGGAATACCATTGATATCTTCAAACAAATCCTCATATTTTAACTCCTCTTCAATCTCTTCAAGGCTAAATAGCTGAAGTCCTCCACCTATATTCTCCCCATCAGAAAGAATCTCAAAAATTTTCGCACCGTTATGCAGTGTCATGAACTTCTGATAATCCTCTGGAAGGGTAATCTGATGTTTAGCTTCAAAGCTTTGAATGTCGTTAAGGGTTGCTTTGTCCTGTGAAAATGTAACAAGGAACTCCATGATATCCCCTTCAGAACAAAACAATTGAATGGCTCCTTTTTCATCTAAAAGACTTTTCAAACCATTTACCGTCTTATGAACAAAGTTAGTCACATACATCACCCCTTTATTTCCTTTTAACAATAACCTTTCAAATTCCAAAAGATGTGAACAGATCGTGATAGGTGCTCTTTTCAGTGAATATAATGCAATAAATTCTAAAAAGAGGTGCCTCTAAAAATTGAATTCTCTAATGAATGATGACATGGTAAAGATCATTAGAAATGGCCTTAGCGCATCCCAGCATCCAAAGCATATTCTTGTTGTAGGAGCTGGATTGTCCGGGCTTGTATCAGCATCATTGCTGAAAAATGCCGGTCACAGAGTAACGATTCTCGAAGCGAGCGGCAGAGCGGGCGGCCGTGTCTGCACTTTGAGAGCTCCCTTTAGTGATGATTTGTATTTTAACGCTGGCCCGATGCGCATACCGAATAACCATTCGTTAACCTTAGAATATATAAAAAAATTCAAATTGCCAACAAATGTATTTCTCAACAGAACCCCGATGGACATCATTTATGCAAATGGAATCAAAACACGTCTCCAAGTTTTTGAACGAGCTCCTGGAATATTGAGATACCCAGTTGCACCAAATGAACAAGGGAAAACGTCTGAAGAGCTGATGCTTTCTTTACTGCAGCCTATTCTAAATTTTATCAATCAAAATCCAGCGAGAAATTGGCGGATTGTCGAAGAACAATACAAAAATCATTCGTTAAGCTCTTTTTTAAACACGTATTTTTCATATGGCGCGATCGATATGATTGGTGTACTTTTGGATATGGAAGCGTATATGGGGATGTCCCTTGTTGAAGTATTGCGGGAATCTATCTTTTTTTCATCGCCCGCTCACTTCTATGAGATAACTGGCGGCATGGATCTGCTGCCTCACGCGTTTCTTCCTCAATTAAAAACAAACATTCTATACCATCAAAAAATGATGAAAATTTCTCAGGGGGAAAATAGTGTTACGATCCATTGTCAGCATCAACAAACGGCAGAATTTGCATCGTTCACAGCAGATCTCGCTATTGTAACCATTCCTTTTTCAACATTGCGATTTGTAAAAGTCGAACCATACCATTCATTCTCTTACTATAAACGGAGGGCCATCCGTGAGCTAAACTATATCAGTGCAACAAAAATCGGCATAGAGTTTAAAAGCCGATTTTGGGAAAAAGCCGGGCAGCGCGGCGGCAAATCTATTACTGATCTACCGATTCGTTTTTCGTATTATCCAAGCAGAAATATTGGAGCAAATGGACATGCCGTCATTCTGGCAAGTTATACTTGGGCTGATGAGGCACTGATATGGGACAGTCTTTCAGAAGGAGAGCGAATCCAGTATACTTTACTGAATTTATCTGAAATCTATGGTGATATTGTGTGGTCTGAATTTGTGTCTGGCACTTCTTTTAGCTGGAGCCAGTACCCGTATTCTGCGGGAGGTTTTACAGCTTTCGAACCAGGACAAGAATTAGAGCTGTATCCCTATATTCCTGTCCCTGAGGGCAGAGTTCATTTCGCCGGAGAACACGCCTCACTCACTCATGCGTGGATGCAAGGCGCGATTGAATCTGGAATACGTGTTGCTTATGAGGTCAATCGCTTACCTTAGATCATGCTCACATCTTGTTAAAACTGGTTGATATAAAAAGAAGTGAAGAATTTATACTCCTTTGTTTAAAAGATTAATTCAAATATGGGATGTCTCAACATTCGGTTCTTTATTATTTTTATACACGTTTTGAATGCGGACCTCCCTTTTCTTCCATAATCATTAATAAATACCCAACCATAGAAAACGTTTTAATTAACCATCGGGGGAACTTTCTTTCACTGTATAACGATTCTTAATGTTGCTTTTTATCCTTTACTTGTCCTCTCTTTTTTTCATTGACTTACATTTCTTGAAAACCAGAATAATCCTAAAGGAATTTTGTAACAAATACAGAATTGGAAAGATAAGCGCCAAAAGAAATACTAACTCCTTATCTCAAAGACAAAACAGCGCTTATATTAAAAGAAAGAGGTGTCTTTAGAATGGTTCATTTTAAAAACTGCCCTGATCCTTCTCTAAACGCCAATTCTCAGTCTCACCCCGAATTTTCATCCGAATTAGAACATATTAAGACAAGAATGCAAAACTTTATTAAGCACTCGGTTACAGACCAAAATATCGAAGTTACTGACGCAAGGGTGACGGCCGAAGGAGAGGTCACCTCTCTTTTAAAAGAACGTCTCGACAAGGAATACTATAGGCTTTTATCTAAAATCACCCGGGAAGTAAATGTGGCTGACTTCGGCGCTGTTCCAGATGGAAGAGACAATACTGAAGCTTTTCGAAAAGCAATCGGGAATGGCCGAGTCAAAGTACATGTTCCAGCGGGAGAATACCTCGTTCAAGGGATTAAACTTCCATCTTGGACAACAATTGTTGGACAAGGTAAAGGAATCACAGTGATTAAATTGCATGAAGACACTCCAGCGCATGAATGGGTGATTACAAATGATGATTATCAAAATGGAAATCGCAATATTTTTGTCCAAGGAATGTCATTAGACTGGAATCCAAGTAGACAATGCGGTGTGAGGAATCCAGGGGGACAGTTCTCCAGTTGTTTAACTTTTGCTAAGGTTGAATATGGGTGGATCAAAGATGTGGAAGCGATTAACGCAGGTCTTCATGGTATTGATATTACATCGCCAACGTATGACCATTTACCTGATACCGATTGGACAAAAGACGGATCAAGATATATTTGGATCGATAACTGTGTGACATATGGTTCAGGAGACGACGGCATTACCACCCATTATAGCGAATACATCTTTATTTCAAACTGCCACTCAGGAAATCCGCGGGGAACAGAATTTGCTGAAGGTGTTTCAAACTCCAACGGAATAGAAATTGACGACGGCTCTAGGCATGTGTGGCTTTTGAATAACTTTACAAGCGGCAACATCCGGGGAGTTGAAGTAAAAGCCCATGAACTGTGGCCGGCCTCTCAAAACGTCCATATCATAGGCCATATTTCTTATCGCGATGTTCGTGCATTTGATCTTCGTCATATTGGTCACCATCAATTTACAGATCCTGAAAGCACAACAGCATACGATGTCACACTCATTGATTGTTCAGCAGTTGAACCAGTTTTCAACTCGCTTTACGATGCTGTGACCCCAAGAGCGCTGGTTATTTCGGCATATAAAAACGTTAATGTAAGCGGATTCACAGCGATTGGTGATCCAGACTATGATTATAAAGAAAACCCTGTCGTAGCCTTGCAATATCGCAGCCAAAATATAACCATTAATGGTATTAAAATTCGCGGGTTTAAAAAAGCCGGTGTTGATATTAATTTATCAGGCGGATCAAATAAAACTGATTATATAAAAATTTCAAATTTTGATATTTATAAATCTGCTCCAAAAGGAATTTCAATCGGTGGAGGCCTCTACAATGTCAATATTCTAAATGGAACGATGATTACTGACAATGGGACAGTTGGAATTCAGTCCCCCAATAATCAGGCCACAATTCTCGGTGTACAATCAGAAGGTTATAGTGTGGCAGCCTCAATCAAAGGTCAAACATACCAACAAGTTCCAATCAATTTGAAAGGAGGCATACAGCTTGCAACGACCTCTGGCTTTGCCGTTAACCAAACAAGCGCAGTTATAGCAGGTACCGGCGACATTACGGCCCGTGGAGAAAGAAATGCGGTCATTAGCTCTTCTGGAGGCTCCAGTACTGAAGGCTCTCGCGCATTAATCGCTTCTTCAAATAACGCACATATTAGAGGAAACCATGCGTCAAGAACAATACTGTCTTCTGAAAATATTATACTTGAGGAACCATACACCGTGGCAGGAGGTCACCAATCAATAAAGTGGCTTCTTGACTCTGTTCGGGGAAACGGGACGTTTGCCGGTGCAATCAGTTCTTCTTTAGGTGGATATGGAGAGTATTTTGAGAGTACAACTGGACAGTTAATCCATACTGGTACAATCGTGACTTTAAGAGGTGAAAAAATTGTGCCCGCGAATGTTGGAGATTATATGCTTGGCGTTATTTCAGAAACTTCAGCTTTCATTTCAGGAGCCTCCAGTTTCGTCTGGCAGGGGCGTTATTTGACAAATGAGTTCGGCGGATTTATTTATGAAACGGTGACTGATGAGGAAAGCGGTGAACTCATACGTGTTCCCAAACAAAATCCAGACTACGATACAGCGCTGGAGGCAAATTATCATTCACGGGCAGCAAGAGACGAATGGCACGTAGTAGGGTTGGTAGGCCAACATTATGTTCGTATTGACGAAACTGTCAATCAAGGAGATTATCTTACGGCACATAATGGAATAGGAACAAAAGCCGCTGAAGGAAGCTGGAAAGTAATGAAAATAACCTCTGCTTACACATCAGAAAAAGGGTATGGTATCGCTCTAACCGTCATCAAATAGTGGATACGCCGACCAGTTCAATATATGTTTATCCAAATAATTAAATCTCTTTTCTAGGTTCGTTATTCCTTGTATGTTATTATCAATTTTCAATATCTACCAAAATACCCTTAATATACTATCGTAATTAACTTATATTATAATCAAAAAAATTTTGACAGCTGTTCCTTCTCGTTATTCATGAAAGTTGCTATTGAAATGAGTAAATGGATATCATATTAGACTTCTATAGCAAATACACCATATATATCCTTTAAGTATTTACAAATTGAAAATGTTTCATGAGGCTTATTAAAAGTATTGTTCTTTTATCATCTGTAAGTCGATACAAACTGCATTAAGATCACACCTAAATCTCACTGAGTTTTTTCTTACAAATAAAATGAAAACCCTTTCCATTATAAATTCATTTCACCGTTACTAAAAGTAATCCTTGCATTCCTTCGCCCTCCATGCTATATTCATATAGCGATGAGCTGAATTGTGTAAGCCGATGTACATGCCTTTACGGCACACACGAATGTGGCGTGTGGTGCATCGCCTCAATACGCAAAAGACGTTTGCCTTAGGCAAACGTCTTTTTTTGCGTTATCCGATTTTTGTGCCGTTTGGGACAGGCTGATCCGGCTGCAAAAGGACGACGTCGCCCTGGCCGGGTATGCCACCGAGGACCAAGACTTCCGATTTAAATCCGGCGATCCGGCGGGGCGGAAAGTTCACGACTGCTATGACTTGCTTGTTGATGAGATCTTCTGGCTTGTAACGCTTCGTGATTTGTGCGCTCGATTGTTTTATGCCGATTTCAGTCCCAAAATCTATCACAAGCTTGATTGCCGGTACTCTTGCTTCAGGAAATTCTTCCGCTTTTACAATTGTTCCCGTTCTGATATCCAATTTCTCAAAGTCTTCAATGACTGCCATATCAATAACTCCTTTTTCTCCTATTGTAAAGGAGATATTCAAGATTTGTTTAACCAAATAGCCATTATTTTTTATCTGAATATAAGGTGTTTCGATACAGGCGGGGCGGCATTCCTGTGCTTTTCGTGAACCATCTTGTAAAAGAAGAAAGGTTTTGAAAGCCCAGCGCCTCGCTCACGACGGTAAGGGTTACATTTCTCTCCATCAGCATTCGTTTTGCTTCCTCAAGGCGAAGGTCGGCAATATAGTTCTGCGGGGACTTCCCTGTCTGTTTTTTGAACCAGCTTGAATAGTAAGCTGGGTGATAATGCTCGATTTCTGCCAGCTTCTTAATCGTCAGCCGTTCAAATAAGTGGCTGTGAATGTATGCAATTGAGGCATAGCTATGGGATTGAAGCTTTTCTTTTATGTATTGTACTAGCATATGAAGCGAGTTGGCTGTTCCGGCCTTTGCTTCCTCTGTCAGCAAGTACCTGATCGAAGACCAGAAAGGATCGAGTGCAGCTTCAATTCCCGATCCTGCACGATACTCATCAATTTTCATTGCATGAAGCGGAACATCCAGTACAAGACATTCATTTCTTCCGATAGAACGGAAACGATGCTCACACTCCGGCGGAATATATAAAAAATGATCTGGCTTTAATTTCACCTGGCGCTCTTCAGTCTCAAGATCAATACTCCCTTCAAGCGGAAAAAGAAATTGGCTGTATGCGTGCTTATGTGAATGATAAAGGCGTGTGTATGTCCGTTTTTCGCAAATCATCTCTTGAAGCGAGTCCATCAGCAAACCCCTTCCTTTGGTCATCTTTTAATCCGGTAATGGTGTTCCGATATAGGCGAAAATACGATCTTTTCATATAAAGAAACTGCCGCCAGATTGTCTTTCATCACTTGTAAAAACATGCGTTCCGCTCCGTTGTTTTTTGCCCATTCAGTCAACACCCTGATCACTTGGGTTCCTGCCCCTTTTCCTCTGTGCTCCTCAGCTACAACGATATTACTAAGTCCGCCATAACCATCAATGACAGAAACCGTGCCAAGCGCTGTCAGGCTTTCTTTGTCATACATCTTGAAAAAAGTTTTACACGGCGGCATGCGTTCGAAAATGTGTTTGTAACCTTTGTGACGCTCGGGTGAAAACCCTTCTAATTGAATAAATTCATCTATCCAAACAGATGATGGCTCTTGTTCCCACTTGTATGTAAATCGGCTGTTGTCATTTGTTCGGCTCATAATTGACCGGCACAACGCTGTCATCTGGAAGCACTCGTCTACCTTTTCATAACGGCTGTCTGCCAAAGCGTCATCAAGCCCTTTCGGTGATGCGTTGCTAATATGAAAACAAACAGGTAAGCCTAAACTTTGATAAAAAAGTTCGGCCTCTAGCTGAAAATTCCCTTCAGGCATATCCGCAGAAGTCCATACGCTATTTGCCCTTTTGGTTACGCCAAAATTCGCTCTGAGAAGCCATTGCCCTATGCTTTTTTGAAAATAAGCCGGCCATGAAGCTGCCGCTAACCGTTCAATCTTGTGAATGTCATCCATTGCATAATGCCTCTCCCCTATGTATACTCCCTTGATATTATACAATATTCAGAAATATAAGACATCCATTTATTTGTTTACATAATATTTTTATTGTTTATTAATAATCCCGACAAAAATGTCCGAATTGAAAATGACAGGCTTTCTAAAATGTCCTCTTCACGTTCAAATGCTTCTTTTGCGATTAAAGCAGTAAAGCCATGCAGCAGGCTTCTAAGCCCCCTTGTCGCATGAATGGCAGTCTTTTCACTTGCATAGCCGTTTTCAATGAGCAGCTTCGTCACAAGACAGACAATTTGGTCAGAGACGATTTCCGTCCGTTTGTCCTGAACCTTAAGCAGAGCCGCTTCATAATATCCGGGATTTTCAATTGCAAAATCAACATATGCATGAGCTAAAGAAAGCATAGCGGAATCTCCCTTTCGTTCGGTTACGGAGTCCGCCATTTGATCAAAAAGCTTTGTCAGTCCTCTGACAGCAAGTTCTGCTCTGATCGCTTGCAGCCCGTTGATATGATTATACAATGACGGGGGGCGCACATTCATTTTTTTAGAAAGTGCGGCAAGTGAGACACCATTTACCCCTTCCTGATCGGCAATCTCCGCTGCAGCGTCTACAATCATTTTTTGGGTCAAACCTATTCTCGGTGACATGCTCATCATCCTTTCTTTGCTTTTTGGATCGCCTGTCTCATCCGCTCTGAAGGTGATCGCAGGAATTTTCCATGTCCGACAGCGAGACAGGTAGGCGCCTTATCGGCGAGCAATTGTGCGCTTTTGATGGCCTCCTCCTTATTCCATGTAGCGAAGGCGGGAAAAGGAAACGCCCATTTTATCTGACCTGATACAGCGATTCCTCCGCGTAACTGGAGCGCATCTCCTGCTATTAAAGTGCCGTTTCTTGTATCAAGAAATGACATGCTGCCCGGTGTATGGCCCGGTGTTGGAATGGCAAGCAGGGAACCAATTGTTTCACCGCCCGTCAGCAGTTGGTGAGGCTTTGTTTGTATGTGTTTCGGAATACCTCCTTTTATAGGCGTCTGCGGCTCATCTTGCCGCAAGGATGTGTCACCTTGGAGCAAGAATGAATCCCGTTCCGAGATCATGACCTTTGCATGCGGAAATGTTTGTGCCAATGTATCCAGTGATCCGACATGGTCCCCATGTGCATGAGTCAGTAAAATATGCTGAAGCGGTTTTCCAAGCTGATTCACAGCTTGAATAATCCCTTTATAGCTGCCTGGCAGTGCGGCATCAATAAGGGTGACTTCGTTTTCTTCCTCTACTAAATAGCAATTAACCGGAAACAATGCTGGAAAAAAAGTCAGCTGCCAAACCGTTTGGTACTGAGTAATTCTCATCTTTTTACCCTCCTAACAAAAACTAATGGCGTTAGTTTTATTATTAACTAACACCATTAGTTTTTCAAGAGTTTATTATTTTTTTATCGCTACATAAATGTTAACTTGTGCTCGCTGTGGCACTGCGGCACTTTGATCATACATCTCAAAATCACCTGTAAACGTGCGCAGATGCCGCTTATCCCAAGTCCAAATTTCCTTCCACGTTTCAAGCACAATCTCTTCAATAGGACCGATTCTGGAAGTGAAAACGGCGTAAGCGGAAGCCGGCAAATCAATGTTTTCATATGGTCCCGGAAGAATGTCGTCGTATTCCTGAAACGTTCCGACTGAAAACGTATAAAACCCATTCGTCTCTTGTTCATAATTCGAATATAAGGCAATAATGCTCTTGTCTTTTTCAGCCTGTGATAAAAGAGCGCTCATATCCTGCTTCCAGAATTGATCCCACAGTGCCGGAATCCTCCTTTCTTCCGTCATTTCCAGTGCGTTGCTTGTCCGTTGTGACAGTCCGGCAAATCGTTTCCGGTCTAAGTGTGTTATATGTGAAAAGCCCATACGATCTCCTCCTTTTTTTAAGATTATAGACAAAGAAACCTGACAGCAGTGTGTCAGGTTTCATATATTTTTTGCATGTGATGAATGGTTTCTTTTACTTTATCCCGTATATGAAGAGGCTGCAGAACCTCAATATCCTTTCCGAACTGGAGCAAAAAACCGATCAGCCATTGATCTTCTGGAAGTGAAATCACTGCCCGGCAGATTTCATCTTCCTCACAGTGAAGGACATCATATCCGAACCATTCACCTATACGCTGACGTGCTGCCGGCTGAACAAGAATAACCAATTCAGTTAAACGGCCCTTCTGGTACCAATTCTTATCCCATGGCAAAGTGTCCAGCTGAATGTCTTTTCTGATAAAGGTCTGATGTAAGATAGCCAGATCTTTCATCCGGTTTAGTTTAAAAAAACGAAAATCATTTCTTACCAGGCAGTAGGCATATAAATACCAGTGCCCCGCCTTGCAAACCAATGTATAAGGTTCAGTTTCACGAAGAAGTGTTTCCCCGCTTGCGCTTGTATATGTAAAAGATATCGTTGACAACCGATCGATGGCGGCGCTGATTTTCTCACGAAGCGCCTTTTGATCCTCGGTATGGCCCCATGCCGTCATGTCAATAAACCATTTTTCTGTTTGGTGCTTAAATGCTTGAGCAGATTGCTCAGGTATAAGGTGTTTGATTTTTTGATAGGCTGTGCTGTGAGAAACGGGTTCATACATAGATGAAACGCTCTGCAAAGCGGAAGCAATTGCAAACAATTCCTCCTCCTTCAGCCACTCTCTTTCAAGCCGATACGTTTCCATGATGCCAATTCCGCCCCCGGAACCCTGTGAGGTCACAATCGGAATACCAGCCCTATTGATCGTCTCAATATCACGGTAAATTGTTCTGACAGATACTTCAAACAGCTCAGCAAGCTCTGCAGCCTGCACTTGTTTTTTGCTGATCAATAACACAACCATCGCTAACAAACGTTCCAGTTTCATTCTGCGCACCTTTTCTTCTTGTATTTTCCAACAAAAACAATCATAACATTTTGATAAAGCTTGGGCATATCTATCATGCGGCGGAATACACCTTGCATATGCTATGAAAACAGGGGTTTCCCCTTCTTTTTTGTGTTCAGTATTTATTTCAGCTACTATTTCTGACCGGATAAGCATACACTTCTCAACGGAGGGGATTTCACATCATGCATCTTACACTTCAGAGCGTTTATCCTGCCATGATCATCATCTTTTTTCTGTATAAAAAAATTAAAAGGTCCATCGGATACCAGCCGCTGAAGCCCCGCTGGCTGTTCACCCGTATCATTCTTTTCTCGCTGTTTGCTTTTGGCCTTTCAATCTTCAGCGCCATTCACCCTTTTTTATATGGATATCTCATTTTGGGCATTCTTGGCGGATGGCTCCTTGTCTTTTTCGCTAAGAAAAACATCTCCTTTGAAAAACGCAGAGGAAAGATCTATTTTCGGACTCATATTTGGGTAGAGGTGATTCTCTTAACTTTATTTCTATCAAGATTTCTGTATCGAGTGACGGAGCTTTATCTTACCTCACCTGATCTAAACCGCCTTGGATCATACAGTCAGTCAATCGGAACGGACCCTCTGACAATTGGCGTCTGTTTTCTGATAGCCGTTTATTATATCGGTTTTTCTTCTTTTGTCATCAAGCTCAGCAGAAACGAACTCGAACAGCACGGACACAATAAAGAAAAAGACATCCTTGCCCGCTAGCAGCGAGTTAAGCAAGGATGTCTTTTTCAATCATGCTGTGTATGATGGATCATTTGCTGAAGAACATCTAAAACATGTTCATCCTCGGGAGAGTAATAAATCGATGTTCCTTCTCTGCGCGATTTGACAAGCCGGAGATTTTTTAAAAATCTAAGCTGGTGGGACACGGTGGATTGCAGTAAATTCAGCTTTTCTGCAATTCCGTTTACTGCATGCTCACCCTGGGACAATAAATGGAGAATTCTGATTCGGGTAGGATCAGAAAGCGCTTTGAATGTTTGCGCGACTAGAAACAGCGTCTCCTCGTCCAGATCAGCAGCCGATTGTTCCGTTTCTCTAAATTCAGTCATATGGTATCACCTTTCTTTATTCATAGTTTTATCTTATAACAAATGCGCTTGAGTGCAAACCAGCCTGCTTGTATTCCATTTCAATCTCATAGTTTAAATTTATGTTTCAAATCAGGTTTTTACTTGGTCTGATATACCGTCTTATGTCATAATAAAAAAGGTCATACTGCTCCAAACATTGAGGGTGAAACACAGTGAAGAAAAAGAGAAAAGGCTGTTTCGCTGCTGCGGGTTTTATGATGATTTTTGTCTTTGTCATCGCCTCTTTTTTATTGGTACTGCTTTTTTTCAACCGGGATTTAGTCAAAAAACTTCCGATCGATACGAAAACGATTGTTTTGGAACGTTTAACCGATTACAAACCCTTGGTGGAAGAAGAGCTTGAAAGCCAAGGACTCTCTAATTATACATCACTCATATTAGGCATGATGTATCAGGAGTCAAAAGGAAAAGGCAATGATCCCATGCAGTCCTCTGAATCTCTGGGGTTAAAACGCAATGAGATAACAGACCCTCAACTCAGTGTTAAACAAGGCATCAAGCAATTTACCCTCATGTACAAGACCGGTAAGGAAAAAGGCGTGGATTTGGATACCATTATTCAAAGCTACAACATGGGGGCAGGTTACATTGATTTTGTAGCTGAACATGGAGGAACGCATACTGAGGAATTGGCAAAACAATACTCCGAGCAGCAAGTCAAAAAAAATCCTGATCTGTATACTTGCGGGGGAAATGCGAAAAATTTCCGCTATCCGTATTGCTACGGTGATTATACGTATGCAGAAAAAGTAAAAGAAAAAACAAAAACTGTTGAAGAATCTTTGCAGGTTGCAACACTTGAAACCATGGAATCCAAGGCTCATGAATAAGAGTCTATCAATTTACTGACAAAAGCCCAAAAATGAATTTGGGCTTTTGCCATGTTTACACGTAAAAAAAGCCATACTGAGTATGGCTTTTAATAATACGGTGAAATCATCAAATATACAATAACGCCTGTAAGGCTTACATACAGCCATAGAGGCATTGTCCATCTCGCAATTTTTTTGTGGCGCTCTACCTGCATGCTGAAGCCTCTGATCAGCGTAAACAGCGCAAGCGGCACAATAATTGCAGAAAGGCAGATATGTGTAATTAAAATAAAGAAATAAATCGGGCGCATAATACCTTCTCCGCCATAGAGCGTGTTTTCCGCAATCGAGTGGTACGTCACATAGCAAATCAAAAATAGTAATGTTGTTGTGAATGCGGCCAAAATAAAGCGTTTGTGAGCTTTGATATTTTTCTGTTTAATCATAATCAGCGCGGCCAATAAGAAGATAAACGTAAAGCTGTTGAATATCGCATTCAGCATTGGCAAAATGTGAATATTCGCATGGCTGAACTGATCTAATTTAGGCATAAAAAACAGCACTGCGATTAAACCGTTAATCAGAACTGTCAGCGTAAGGACAATCCCCGTGTAATTTTTCGGTTTATTTTCTGTTTGGTTCATTTGGTGACCTCTCCTAATTTGTACTGGCTATCCAAATCGTATGCAAATTCAAAGAAGATGTCAACGGTTTCGATTGCTTCGTCAGAAATTAGACACACTTCAAAGGCCGGAGGCTATTAGCCCCGGCCTGTTAGGTTTACGCCTCTTTTATCAAATGTTCAATGACCTTATGTTCATTTTCATTCAGCAGGTTCTTTTGAATTTTCGAATGAATGGGTTTATTCATATGCTGATCCAAGATATCTGCCGTTTCTTTATCCCCGGCAATAACCATTCGTTCCCATCTTCTCGCGGCAGCTTTTTGATCAAGGCTGGCAGCCAGCCGTTTATACAGTCTCGATTGGTTCTCTGTTACATGTTCCCTCATCCGGTTCTCTTCAAATGGTGGCGCTTTGTCTACAGCGGAATGGCTATTCTTCCAAGACTCATTGATCATATCATACTCATAACGCTCCACCGCCTCAATTTTTCCTAAAACAGTTTCAATAATTTTCACTTCATTTTGCTGAGTTAAAATAAACGCCGTACTTGGGTATGCCTGGCGCAAACCCTTCAGCTGATCCAGGACAGCTGTTTCTTCCCAGTAAAATCTTGTATCTACAGGGACTTGAAGCTTAATAGGTTCCCATATGCCGCTGTCGGAAACAAAAAACACGAGACTGCGGGGCATGTCTTTTCCCATTGCATTCAAGTATTGATTCATTTTAGCCCTGATTCCATCCAGACACTTTTCCTCCTCTGGATCACTAGCTGCCAAATACTCTTTTAATCGGCTGAATCCTGACTTTAGGGCAATTTTCCATTCTCCCCCCTGCTGCTCTGGATCTCTCATGTCTGTATTGAGATACAGAGAGAGAATTTTATCCGGCGGTTCCAATTGGACATACTGTAATTTGTTAATCAATGAATCAATCGCCATTCCGATTCCTCCTTTTTCACAGGTTAGTTTTCTTTTTCCTCTCTTAAAAACGATCAAACCTGACTTTCCGCTAATTTCTAGTAATAATGGAATTGTTGTTTACAATACGCCTCTCTTCTAATACAATTGGTAACTGTGTTTCTAAGCTGATTTTTGAAAGGAGTTTGATCTTGTTTACTATTAAAGAAAAAAATCGTCAAGAGCTTGAAGAAGAACTAAATGATTTAGAATTTCAAATTTATCGCATGCAGGAGAATATGAAGAATTTATCTAAAGATGCCAAAGTGCTTGGTATTGATCAATCGAAACATGATGAGTGGATGATTGTTTCCTCGATTGATGATGGCCAAACATGCAAAATTATGCTAACTGATTGTAAAACGGCATACCGAGGAAAAGGCTGTTTTTCACTTGTAGCGTCTTACAAGGACGATGCCATTCATATAGGGGATATAAAAGGCCCTCCGAATCACGGGTTTGGCTCCATTTGCATGAAATATTTAAAAGATATTGCAAGAGACCACAATATACCGAAAGTCACCGGAGACATCGCCAAACGGGATTGGAATCATGTAGACCGGCTGATTCACTTTTATGAAAAACATCAATTCAAAGTATGTATCGATCATGATACCCAATCCGGCAGCATTAAGTGGGTTGATTTGTAAAAAAGTCTGGAAGAAAGAGCCAAGATATGCTGTAATGGTATAAAACCATTGATGGAGGGTTCTATGTACGCCTCAAAACTGAAAAAGGGAGACGAAATCCGGATCGTGTCTCCCGCGACCAGCATGTCTATATTATCAAATGAAGCAAAAATCCAAGCAAAAACGGCGTTAGAGCGCTTAGGTTATCGGGTAACCATCGCTGAACACGCAAATGAATGTAACGAATTTGATTCATCCTCTATCGAGTCAAGAGTCCATGATCTGCACGCTGCCTTTTTTGATCCAGGCGTCAAAGCGATTTTAACGACACTCGGAGGGTTTAATTCAAATCAGCTGCTGCGTTATCTTGATTACGAGAAAATCAAACGACATCCAAAAATTCTGTGCGGCTATTCCGATATAACCGCTCTTTGCAACGCTATTTATCAAAAAACGGGTCTTGTTACGTATTCAGGTCCCCACTTCTCAACATTTGCAATGAAAAAAGGGCTTGATTATACACAAGAGTATTTTCTTTCTTGCTGCGCTTCAGACGATCCGTTTGAAATTCTTCCTTCAAGTGAGTGGAGCGATGATCGCTGGTTTTTGGATCAAGAAAACAGGCGTTTTTATCCTAATAACGGCCCTGTTGTAATCCAAGAAGGTTATGCGGAAGGCACTTTAATTGGAGGAAACTTATGCACGCTTAATTTGCTGCAGGGTACGGAGTATTTTCCTGAAACAGAACATACTATTTTATTGATTGAAGATGATTATATGTCAGACATCCACATGTTTGACCGCGATCTGCAATCACTCATCCACCTCCCCGCTTTTTCACATGTAAAGGCGATTTTGATCGGCAGATTTCAGAAAGCATCAAACGTATCAATGGATCTTGTAAAAGCCATGATCGAAACAAAAAAAGAATTATCCGGCATCCCGATCATCGCAAATATAAATGCCGGACATACCTCGCCAATTGCCACGTTCCCTATAGGAGGAACATGCAGGATTGAAGCTATTTCGGGTACATTACGAATATGGATTGATAAACATTAATCAGCTTGTAAATTTTTTTACAAGCTTTTTTAGCGCAATCGATTATGCATGCCGCACGAGACATGACAAATGTCATATAGGAGGCATGATGTGTGCTACTACAAAAGACTTCTCTCATTAGCGTATACTGAACCGAGACACACAATGAGAGGATACTTACTATGACTGAACAAACCATTGCACATAAACAAAAACAGCTGACAAAGCAAGTCGCTGCATTTGCTCAGCCTGAAACAAAAAACAGCCTGATTCAGCTTTTAAACACGTTTATCCCATTCTTCGGCCTATGGTTTCTTGCTTATCTCAGCCTCGATGTCTCCTATCTTCTTACGTTAGCATTAACGGTGATTGCCGCAGGTTTTCTGACAAGAATTTTTATCATCTTCCATGACTGCTGCCATCAATCTTTTTTCAAACAAAAACGCTATAACCACATTCTCGGTTTTCTGACAGGTGTCCTGACTTTATTCCCGTATCTTCAATGGCAGCACAGCCATTCGATTCATCATGCGACTAGCAGCAATCTGGATAAACGCGGAACAGGAGACATCTGGATGTTAACAGTAAACGAATATAAAGCTGCATCCAGACGAACAAAGCTTGCATACAGACTTTATAGAAACCCGTTTATCATGTTTATTCTCGGACCGATTTATGTTTTTCTGATCACGAACCGTTTTAACAAAAAAGGCGCAAGACGCAAGGAACGTGTAAACACATACCTTACGAATCTGGCAATTGTCACGTTGGCTGCTGCTTGCTGTCTGATCTTTGGCTGGCAATCGTTTTTACTGGTGCAAGGCCCGATATTTCTGATTTCAGGTTCAATCGGTGTTTGGCTGTTTTATGTGCAGCATACCTTTGAAGATTCTTATTTTGAAGCGGATGAAAACTGGAGCTACGTTCAGGCTGCTGTTGAAGGCAGTTCATTTTATAAACTCCCGAAACTGCTTCAATGGCTAACAGGCAATATTGGTTACCACCACGTTCATCATTTGAGTCCAAAGGTGCCTAACTATAAGCTTGAAGTTGCTCATGAACATCACGAACCATTAAAAAACGTACCGACAATCACCTTAAAAACAAGCCTGCAATCACTTGCGTTCCGTCTATGGGATGAAGATAACAAACAGTTTGTGTCATTTCGGGCTATAAAACATATACCTGTAAGCCTTCCGCCTGATTCACCAGAAAAACAGAAGCTGCGGAAGAATGCCTGATGATAAAGGAGGTCTTCTAATATACTAGAAGGCTTCCTTTTTATTGTTGGAGGGTGCATTCTGGCTTTCACAATGATAAAGTTACAAGTAAGATGAAAAGCTGAAAATGAGGTAAGGTCATGATTAAAAATCATTTTACATTTCAAAAACTAAACGGGATTACGCCCTATATATGGACGATATTTTTCATCCTCCCCTTCTACTTTATATGGAAATCATCATCTACATTTGTTATTATTGTCGGCATCATTTTGACGCTTTTATTTTTTTCGGTATATCGATTTGCTTTTGTCTCAAAAGGCTGGACCATTTATTTGTGGGGATTTTTATTAATTGGCATTTCAACCGCCTCCATTACCCTGTTCAGTTATATTTATTTTGCTTTTTTTATCGCGTATTTTATTGGAAACATTAAGGAACGCGTCCCTTTTCATATTTTATATTATGTCCATTTAATAAGCGCAGCCGTCGCAGCCAATTTCAGTCTCGTATTAAAGAAGGAATTCTTTCTGACACAAATTCCTTTTGTCGTCATAACCCTCATCAGCGCAATTTTATTGCCCTTTAGTATAAGAAGCCGCAAGGAGCGCGAACGGCTTGAAGAAAAGCTCGAGGATGCAAATGAACGGATTGCAGAACTGGTAAAATTAGAAGAACGTCAGCGAATTGCCCGCGATCTCCATGATACGCTTGGGCAAAAGCTTTCTCTTATCGGTTTAAAAAGCGACTTAGCAAGAAAATTGATATACAAAGATCCCGAACAAGCAGCTCGTGAACTGAAAAGTGTTCAGCAAACAGCGCGAACTTCTTTAAATGAAGTAAGAAAAATCGTTTCCTCTATGAAGGGCATACGGCTCAAGGATGAATTGATCAACATCAAACAAATTCTCGAAGCAGCTGACATTATGTTTATCTATGAAGAAGAGAAATGGCCCGAAAATATCTCATTGCTGAATGAAAACATTTTGAGCATGTGCTTAAAGGAAGCTGTCACAAATGTCGTCAAACACAGCCAGGCTAAAACTTGCCGAGTTGACATTCAGCAGCTCTGGAAGGAAGTTGTGATTACAGTGTCTGACGATGGAACATTCAAAGGAGAAGAAAATTCCTTTTCAAAAGGACATGGCTTACTCGGGATGAGAGAACGGCTTGAATTTGCAAACGGAAGCCTTCACATCGATACCGAAAACGGAACCAAGCTTACCATGGCAATTCCTAATAATTCAAAATAAACATAAAGGATGGCTTATATGATTAGTATATTTATTGCAGAAGATCAGCAAATGCTGCTGGGCGCTTTAGGATCACTTCTAAACCTAGAAGACGATATGGAAGTCGTAGGCAAAGGTACAACCGGCCAAGATGCTGTTGATTTTGTCAAAAAACGCCAGCCTGATGTATGTATTATGGACATTGAAATGCCCGGAAAAACAGGGCTTGAAGCTGCTGAGGAGCTAAAAGATACAGGCTGCAAAATTATCATCTTAACCACCTTCGCCAGACCCGGTTACTTTCAGAGAGCTATTAAAGCTGGTGTTAAAGGCTATTTGTTAAAAGACAGTCCGAGTGAAGAGCTGGCCAACGCCATCCGTAGCGTCATGAACGGAAAACGAATCTATGCACCTGAGCTGATGGAGGACTTATACAGCGAAGCTAACCCTCTTACAGATAGAGAAAAAGAAGTGCTTGAACTTGTGGCTGACGGTAAAAACACAAAAGAAATCGCTCAGGAACTCAGTATCAAAAGCGGGACGGTGCGGAATTATATCTCAATGATTCTAGAAAAGCTTGAAGTGAAAAATCGAATTGAAGCCATTACCCGGTCAAAGGAAAAAGGCTGGTTTAAATAAAAAAGGATCTTGGCATCTGCCAGGATCCTTTTTTTAACCTGAAATTCCCGTTTGAGAACCTCGCCGCAACCAGAAGAATTAAACTGATCCATATCCTCGCTCCTATGCCCGCTGAACGATTGCTTGGTTAACAGCCCAATAAAAGACTGGATTGAATGATATCCCTGTTAAAATGGTCGGCCATTGCATCAGCAGAATTTCTGATATTGATTATATTGTATTTTCAGTATGACAAAGTTGTGCCACTTCGCTCCCGAAGCTGCCATGCCCAACTGCAAGAGCCTAATAACACAATAAAAAACCGTCTGAAATCAATCCGATTCCGTAAATGGCATCTGCTACATCCAACTGCTTATTATCTGCCAAAAAAGATACAATACCAGCTCGTTTCGCTGATCAAAGATAGTAACAACCAGCTATAAATGTCATGATGCCGAATGTCTCTGTAATGTGGAATCAATCTTTTAACCCGAGAGCCCCTGAATCGCACATAAAGAGAAAAACGGGACCACTTTCTTTTATCAGCATATGATATAAACAGCTCTAAGCAGAACGAAAAAAAGACACAAGCCAAAAGCTCATGTCTTTTACCACAATCTATATTATTAGTTTAAGATTTTAACATTTACAGTTTTGACGCCCCAATTAGATGCATCACTTTTACTTGGTACAAATACGTCGATTTTATTTCCTTTAATAGCGCCGCCAGTGTCTCCTGCTGTTGCTTCCCCGTAGCCTTCAACATAGACTTTAGAACCTAGCGGAATCACATTAGGATCAACCGCAATAACTTTCGCGTTCGGGTTCTTATTTAAGTCAATGCCTGTAGCTGTAACGCCGGAAATGCCGCCGTCGTTAGCAGTGTAAGCAGTAGCAGTAACTGTTAGTTCTTTTGAAGCTTCTTGATTATTTGTATTTGATTGAACAGCCTTCTCTTCTGTGTTAACAGAAGTTTCTGCCTCAGCTTTTGTTTCTTGTTTAGGTTGCTGTTGTACAGCTTCTTGTTTAGGTTGCTCCTTTTGCACAGCCTCTTGTTTTGGCGCAGCTTGAGGTGCGTTTGTTTGCGCATTCTCAGTAGCTGTGTTTGCTGCTGTTGCCTGACCTTTTACTGAAAGAGTTGATCCAGCATAGATCATGTCAGAGCTTAAGTTATTCCAAACTTTCAGGTTGTTGACTGACGTTCCGAATTTTTGAGCAATCTTAGAAAGCGTATCTCCCGCTTTAATTGTATATTGCCCAGTAGTGGTTGTTTCTTCTGAAGAAATGGTCAGTTTTTCTCCTGCAATGATTTTATCAGAAGTTAACTTGTTCCATTCTTTTAAGTCCTTTAGGTTCACTCCATTTTTCTGAGAGATTCCCCAGAGCGTATCACCCTTTTGCACCGTAATTTCTTTTGCAGAAGCGTGAGCTCCGAATGCAGTTGTTGAAAGTGCAGCAACTGCCACAAAGGACATAATCGTCTTCTTCATAAGTAAATCCTCCCTTGTTAGCTTTTTATTGGCGGCTAACAGGTGATATCGTAACACACGTAAATGTCAAATCAATAACAAAAAGATATGATTTAGATTACAGTTCCTTTACATGAAGGATTTCTCTCTGATGGAAAGACTTGCTGAACCCTTGATATAATAGGCTTCGCAGGTCTTTTTATTTTGAGGCGAAACAGAGAAAATAAAATGTGTTTTTTATAGAAAAAAAGATTGTTTTTCTGTTTTTTTAGTCTGTCATCCTTGCATAAGCTTGTATTTCTTGTAAAAAAAGCCGGCCGTATTTTGCTCTTTTTTGTTCTCCGACTCCTTTTATAGACAAAAGTTCATCATCATTTACGGGCTGTTTTCCTGACATTTCTTTTAACGTTTGGTCAGAGAAAACAACAAATGGCGGAACACCCTGCTCAGCCGCAATTTCTTTCCGAACCATGCGCAATCGTTCAAATAGCTCGTCATTTTCAGTAATCGCTGCCGCTTTTAACGCTTCTTTTCTCGCTACTGATAATTCTCCTTTCAGCACATTCCTTCCTTTACTGCTGACAAAAAGAGTCGGAAACGTTCCGTCTGACATCCTGATGAAGTCGTCAGAAATAAGAAATTCGATAAAATCGCTGATTTCGCCAACGGATTGGTGTTTTAATATCCCGTATGTTGAGAGGTCTGAAAAGCCGTTTTCAAGAACTTTTTTATTTTTGGAGCCGGCAAGCACCTGGGCAACCATCGTCTTGCCAAACCGTTCTTTCATGCGAATGATACAAGATAAGACCATTTGCGCCTCCCGCGTCACGTCATGGGCCGCTCTTGTATCGGTACAGTTTCCGCACTGTCCGCACGCATCAGGCTCCTTTTCTCCGAAATACATAAGGATAAAACGCTGCAGACAATCTTCCGTATGACAGTAGTCGACCATTTGTCTCAGCTTTTTTAAATCCTGCTTTTGTTTCTCTTCATGTTCTGATTGCTCAATTAAGAAGCGCTGCACCATAATATCCTGCGGTGAAAACAGGAGAACACATTCACTGGCAAGGCCGTCCCGTCCAGCTCGTCCTGCCTCTTGATAATAGCTTTCCATATCTTTCGGAATTTGTGCATGCAGAACAAATCTAATATTTGATTTATCAATACCCATTCCAAAAGCAGAGGTTGCCACCATCACTTGAAGCTCATCATTAAGAAACCTTTCCTGCTGCTCTTTTCTCTCATCATCAGCCAAACCTCCATGATACCGGCCTGCCCTGACCTGATTTCGTTTCAATCTCTCATATATCCGATCAGCTTCTTTTCTGGTCGCTGTATAGACAATTCCTGCTTCATGCCTGTTGTTTTGCACATATTCGTCTATAAACCGATCTTTATTTTCTCCTTTTACTACTTTAAAGGTTAAATTCTCTCGGGAAAATCCGGTATATACCGTGTTTTCTTTTTGAATATGCAGCTGTTTGCAAATATCATCATGAACCTCGGGTGTGGCTGTTGCTGTTAACGCCATGATGACAGGCTTGTCGTGTAATTCACGGAACAAGATTTCAATATTCCTGTAGCTTGGCCTGAAATCATGGCCCCATTGAGAAATACAGTGCGCCTCGTCTATTGCGACCAAAGGAACATCTATGCCCTGCAAAATCCGGATAAACTCTGTGGACGTTAGTCGCTCTGGTGTAATGTAAAAAAGCTTATAAGCCCCTTCTTTGAGTCCGTTCAGCCTCTCATATATTTCCTGATTGGATTGTGTGCTGTTAATGTAGGCGGCGTTAATCCCCGCTTCTTCTAACGCATCAACTTGATCCTTCATCAAGGAAATCAACGGTGATATGACGATCGTCGTCCCTTCAAACATTAATGCTGGAATTTGATAGCAAATCGATTTGCCGCCTCCCGTCGGCATAATGCAGGCCGTATTTTGCCTCGCTTCCGTCACCAAGCGGATCGCTTCATCTTGGCCGCTCCGAAACTTCTCATAACCAAAATAATGAGCCAGAAGGGATTGGGCTCTATGTAACATAACGTGTAAACCTCGCTTTTCCTTGAATTTCTCCCATCATATCATAAAAAAGCGGCCTTCATTTCATTCACACAAAAATGGAATATTCACTATACCAAACCTTTTTAGATAAAATAAAAAGCCATTTCCGAAAAGGAAATGGCTTTCGCTACGTCTTGCCGTATGCAAGTAAGAAAGTTTTAAACCACCACTCCTCAAAGTGGGTGTTTGCAGAAACGTTCCTGTCGTCCTCTGCAATGGAGGCATGACATTCCGGCTTCGATATAAAACTCCCTATTACAGCTTAAAGGTTAAAACTTAATTAACAATACGCACAAAGTAGCTTCTTTAATATAGTACACCATCAGACGGTTTTAATCAAGAGGTCTGAACAATTGTTTAGAAAAACTTTTTCCAGTGAATAAAACTGCTTTTTCTCCAAAATACCTGACAATTCGACAAACAAAAAATATATTACAATAAAAAAAACAGCCTTTTTCGCTAAAAGCGAATGATTATTTTCTTCTATATTAATGTGTATATACAAAAAGACTCCTATTTGTAACGATAGGAGTCTTGGCTTTATTAGAATTTTGCAGCAAGATCTTTTGCTTCTTGTAAACCTTTTTCAACGATTTCTTGCGCTTGATCAGGTGCTGCGTTATGTCCTTCGATGACAACTGTGTGCAAGTCTTGAACACCCCAGAAACCAAGAACTGTTTTCATGAAGTTTAATGACATTTCAAGTGCAGCCATTGGTCCTTCTGAGTAGACACCGCCGCGAGCGTTAAGAAGCGCAACTTTTTTGCCGCCCATTAAACCGACTGGTCCTTCTTGTGTGTATTTGAATGTAACGCCTGCGCGAGACAGATAATCAACATAAGTATGAAGCACTGCTGGCACTGTGAAGTTCCAAAGCGGGAATGCGAAAACAACTTTGTCAGCTTTTACAAACTGGTTCAGATATTTGTCAGCAATTGCTGCTTGTTTTTTCTCATCTTCTGTCATTTCCATTCCTTGACCTGCTTTAAATGTTCCGTTAATCATATCTCTGCCAAGGTAAGGAAGGTTTTCCTTATGAAGATCTAATTCAACCACTTCATCATTAGGGTTGTTTTCTTTATAAGCAGCTAAGAAAGCTTCGTAAAGTTTAGTTGAAACGCCTTCTTCAGCTGTACGGTCGCTTGATTTTACAAATAAAACTGTAGACATTTGTATTCCTCCTGGTAAACTTTTTATATTTACTTACAAATAGTATGTTACTTTCTTTTTTACGCAAAGTCAATCACTTTATTTTGAATATGAGATTTTTTTTCAAAAAAAAGCAAGTACATCTAATATCGGTGTACTTGCTTGGCATTTTTACTTCGAATCTTGTTCACGATCCAAGATTTCATACGTCTGCGAGCTTTTTTGATCAATTGTTTCTTTGTTGGATAAGTCTTTTACCTGTTCATGAAACTCTCTTTCATAAGAAGGAGCATCTGTCTCCAGATCATCCTCCACATCAGCTTGGGCCTCAACTGTCATTCTTGCATAAGGAACAGCTTCAAGTCTTTCGTAAGGAATCTCTTGGCCGGTTTTTTCACACACGCCGTAAGTTCCGTCTTTCATCTTTTGTAATGCACGGTTGACCTCCTCTAACAGCTCCCGGTCAATCTCTCTCACTGTTTGGTCTGTCATCCGATCTGTGACGAGCGTCCCGTGGTCTGCCATATGGTTGTCAACCCCATTGGAAAGCTCCCCCACTTCTTCCGTCATTGATTCTGTTTCCTTTTTCTCGCCAGACAATTCTTTTTGCATATCGAGCAATTTATGATAGAGATGCTGTGTTTGTTCTTTTGTCAGTGCCATGTATATCCTCTCCTTTCTATCCTGTTTCCCGTTTTGCCTTCTGTCAAACATGGGAACATCGATGGAAAGATGAGCTACTGCCTTTTTGAACGGATCGTGACCGCTGGCGTCGATGGTGCTTCGGGTTTTCGTTGGCACTTTTTGTCCTTCTCTTCTGGCGGTATATAATAGGTTGCGCCTATATTTAATCTGCCGCTCAGTTCATCAATGGTCAGCTCGCCGAATTCAAGATGATAGTCAATTTTTTCGACATTCAGCGTTTCAATATGTATATAGGTTTCTTCAGACTCCTGTTTGCTGCTTTGTTTTTGTTTCTCAATCACTGAGAGTCTTTCTTCACATTCACGCAGTTTGTCAAGTTCTGGTTTCAAGCAATGCCTGATCAGCGACCGGAACATTTTTTTCATGACATCACGACCCTTTGCATACTCCTCTTTCGTCTACATATATAATGAGGTATATCCCATAGAAAGGAGAGGTTTTCATGCTTCCGACTAACATCAATATTTCTCATTTCAAGACTAACTCGATAGGCACCGGCTCATCCCTTACCTTTGGTTCTGCGGAGTTAAGGAACAGGCGCTCTGCTATCAAAAGAAATAACGGTTTTGGGGAACAAAATGCAGATGTTATTGTCATGGTCATTCCGATTGAATCAATTGATGACTGTGATGGGGCAGATGCACTCGGTATGAAAATCAATCATCAATAACAATGGTTTTCACTTGACCTTCGTCTTTTTGAATAGTGATGTATAGGATTCCGTCTTTAAAAATGGCATTCATCTTTCCATGAAGATGATCGGAAAGCGGAATTTTCTTTTCAAAACTTCCGTATCTCCCTTCTTTTTGGCGAAAGTCCTGTTCATTAAAATAGGAAAAGCGCTGCCCCTTCACCACTAAATAATCTCCGTACGATAATATGTGAACGTCTTGTTTACGGTAGCCTGGAAGATAAATTAACAATTGTACTTCCGTAACGGTATCTACAATATCCATGCTCGGAAATGAAGCATCTCCTTTCCCTCGCTGATCTTGCTGCGCAAACGGAAACGGAGATTGGCCATTTGTCATAAAAGGGGTTTTTTGGTCTTCATCAAATACCTGTTTCCAAAAGTCACCGCCGTACATCTGCTGTGCGAATTCCATCCACTGCTTCATCTTTTCGAAATCCATTTGAAGCCCCCTGTCTTAACATACTTTATAACCGCCAGCATACAACTATAGAAAGGAGGTTTGCCTGTGGTTCAACCAACTCCGTATATCAATATTAATATTTTCATGCTGAAAATTAATTCCTTTGAAAATGCTTCAGCGGTTAACGTAGGACAAAATTTATTGGCAGAATGGCAAAATTCAGATAAAAAAAATCAAGGCTACGGACAGAATTTTGGAGATGCGAGCGGATTTATGGGCACGAGAAGCCATGTGGATGACAGAGACCAAATTGATTCTCCGGCCTCTTTTGAAAGTGAAGCGGTTAACTCCTCAATCAAAAGGAAGTGATGAGATGTTCTTTTCTCCCTCCGTCGTGAATGTCGGCGGATTTAAAATCAATACGATGGACCGTGGTTCCTCTTTAACACTCGGTCCGTATCAGCAGGTCGATTACTTTTTATCAGCTAAAATAAATCAAGGGTTTGGAGAAGAAAATGGCGACTTTACTCCTCTTGTCGTACCGATTTCAAATGTATTAGATGCAGATCTTGTTGATTCGAACTCAGCGAAAAACAGTGTGGTGTAATAAGAACAGGGCGCACATGCCCTGTTCTTGTTTTTATATATAAAAAAAGCCTAACCATTTTTTGAACGGCTGGCTCATCAAATATTCAGCTGCACAAATGCTTTGTCAGCACCGCCTGAACCTCGCTTAAATCGGTGTCTTTCGCAAATTCTAATTCGAACGTTTTGCTTCTTGTCATCAATAAAAGCCCAGTGTCCGGATCAAACATTCCCGCTTCTTGGATGGCAAAGCTTTCAATTGTTTTATATGGAAGAAATACACGAACCTTCTTTTTAGAAAACATTTTATTGTCAAAGAAAATGATCCGCTTATTTGTAAAGCAAATTTGGTCCACTCGGAGCTTATAAATCGATTCTATTCTTTCCCCTTCAACGAGCAAAGCCTCAAGCTTCTTTGCGTCCGTTGATCTGCTAACAGAAAAAATACCCAATGAAGAACCCCTCTTTCTGCATTTATCTATTTGTTTTATCTTTCACTACATAAAAATAAGTCCTTTATCCCTATATAAGAATACGACATAGAAGACATTTAAACCATTACGAACAGATTACATTTTTCAAATTTTTGATTTGTTTTTTGGCTTTTAAGCTGTTGTCATCAAGTAATACGCACATATAGAGAAAAAAGTTTCAATATTCAGCAATGTTTTTATAAAAAAGTGGTTTTTAATGATTTTTTATTCTTGTTTTATATTTCCTGTTTTAACCACAAAAAAACCGCAGCTGAGCTGCGGTTTTGTGGATCGACCACTTTTAACAAAATCTTCCTGATAATTCAAGGAAGCATTACATCTCTTCGAAGTATTCTTTATAATAGCCGCCGACTTTATTCGTATTGTCGACCACAAAGAGAAACTCCTCTGTTTCATTTTTTACTTCATATTCTTTTCCCGGCGTTAAAACGCGGTTTACGATATATTTTTTTGCGTTTGTCTGCACACACTTTACTTTTTTAATTGTTTCTTTTTCAAGCCAATTTTTATGAATCATGATGAAATCTCCTTTTCTTATCTATAAGCTTATTGTAGCTTTTTTCTTTTGTAAATTGCAATATCGGTTATTCATTGATTTTGCCTTGATTTCTATTATAGAATGTTTGTATACGCTTACGTTTGAAGCAACTATCACAGCTTATTTCTGCTATTCAATCCAGGAATCAATGTGCTATCACCAAGAATCTCAGAACAGACCATAAAAAATGACTGGAGGTTTGTTACGGATGAGTTCTTTAACGATGCAAGTGACGAAAAGGCTGGAGACATTTTTACAGGGAACAAAGAAGCTTTATATTGACGGTAAGTTTGTTCCGAGTGCCTCAGGGGCAACCTTTGACACTCCAAACCCGGCGACCGGCGAAACCTTGATGACGCTGTATGAAGCCCAGGCTGCGGATGTGGACAAAGCGGTTAAAGCTGCCCGGAAAGCCTTTGACCAAGGTGAATGGAGAACAATGTCTCCAGCTTCGAGAAGCAGACTGATGTATAAGCTGGCGGACTTAATGGAAGAGCATAAAACTGAGCTTGCTCAGCTTGAAACACTTGATAATGGGAAACCGATCAATGAAACGACTAATGGAGATATTCCGCTGGCTATTGAGCATATGCGCTATTACGCCGGCTGGTGTACAAAAATAACAGGACAGACGATTCCGGTTTCCGGCGCTTATTTTAATTATACGCGTCATGAGCCTGTCGGTGTCGTCGGCCAGATCATTCCATGGAATTTCCCGCTCCTGATGGCGATGTGGAAAATGGGCGCGGCACTTGCAACAGGCTGTACAATCGTCCTCAAACCGGCTGAACAAACACCGCTTTCAGCTCTTTATTTGGCAGAATTAATTGACCAAGCCGGTTTCCCTGCCGGTGTAATCAACATCATCCCGGGATTCGGTGAAGATGCGGGAGAAGCGCTGACGAACCACGAAGCGGTTGATAAAATTGCCTTTACCGGTTCCACTGAAATCGGAAAGAAAATCATGTCCACCGCAGCGAAAAGCATTAAGCGTGTTACATTGGAGCTGGGCGGAAAATCACCTAATATTCTTCTGCCGGATGCGAATTTGAAAAAAGCTATCCCGGGCGCTTTAAACGGTGTGATGTTTAACCAGGGCCAAGTCTGCTGTGCGGGCTCACGTGTCTTCATTCATAAAGACCAATATGATGAAGTGGTTGATGAAATGGCGTCCTATGCTGAGTCACTACGCCAAGGAGCGGGACTTCATAAAGATACTCAAATCGGGCCTCTCGTAAGCAAGGAACAGCATGAGCGCGTTCTTTCCTATATTCAAAAAGGAAAAGATGAAGGAGCAAAAGCAGTGACCGGCGGAAGCTGTCCTTTTGAAGCAGGATATTTTGTCGCACCGACTGTGTTTGCGAATGTTGAAGACGAAATGACCATCGCAAAAGAAGAAATTTTCGGACCCGTGCTGACTGCAATTCCGTACGAAACTGTCGATGAAGTTATTGAACGGGCAAACCATTCAGAATATGGGCTTGCGGCCGGACTATGGACAGAGAACGTCAAGCAGGCTCACTATATCGCGGACCGACTTCAAGCCGGAACCGTTTGGGTGAACTGCTATAATGTGTTTGACGCGGCGTCTCCATTTGGCGGTTATAAACAGTCAGGACTCGGACGAGAAATGGGATCATATGCCTTGGATAATTACACAGAAGTCAAAAGTGTATGGATAAACCTTGAAGACTAACATGTATGTTTAAAAAACTGCTGCCTGCCAGCAGTTTTTTTCTTTCTGTAATGGCAGTAAAAGACGCTGAATATATATGCTTCTGAAGGAGTTGAGCGTGATGGGCACACTTCAGGAGAAAGTGAGGCGTTTTCAAAAGAGAACCATTACCGAGTTAAGAGACAGGCAAAATGCTGATGGTTCATGGACATTTTGCTTTGAAGGACCAATCTTGACAAATTCCTTTTTTATTTTGCTCCTTACCTCACTAGATGAAGGCGAAAATGAAAAAGAACTGATATCATCCCTTGCAGCCGGCATTCATGCAAAACAGCAGCCAGACGGCACATTTATCAAGTATCCCGATGAAACGCGCGGAAATCTAACGGCTACCGTCCAAGGATATGTCGGGATGCTGGCTTCAGGATGTTTTCACAGATCTGAGCCGCACATGAAGAAAGCTGAACAATTTATCATCTCACATGGTGGTTTGAGACATGTTCATTTTATGACAAAATGGATGCTTGCCGCGAACGGGCTTTATCCTTGGCCTGCTTTGTATTTACCATTATCACTCATGGCGCTCCCCCCAACATTGCCGATTCATTTCTATCAGTTCAGCTCATATGCCCGTATTCATTTTGCTCCTATGGCTGTAACACTCAATCAGCGATTTGTCCTTATTAACCGCAATATTTCATCTCTTCACCATCTCGATCCGCACATGACAAAAAATCCTTTCACTTGGCTTCGGTCTGATGCTTTCGAAGAAAGAGATCTCACGTCTATTTTGTCACATTGGAAACGCGTTTTTCATGCACCATTTGCTTTTCAGCAGCTGGGCCTACAGACAGCTAAAACGTATATGCTGGACCGGATTGAAAAAGATGGAACATTATACAGCTATGCGAGCGCAACCATATTTATGGTTTACAGCCTTCTGTCACTTGGTGTGTCACGCTATTCCCCTGTTATCAGGAGGGCGATTACCGGCATTAAATCACTGGTGACTAAATGCAACGGGATTCCTTATCTGGAAAACTCTACATCAACTGTTTGGGATACAGCTCTAATCAGCTATGCCCTTCAAAAAAATGGTGTGACCGAAACGGATGGCTCTGTTACAAAAGCAGCCGACTTTTTGCTAGAACGCCAGCATACCAAAATAGCAGATTGGTCTGTCAAAAATCCAAATTCAGTTCCTGGCGGCTGGGGGTTTTCAAACATTAATACAAATAACCCTGACTGTGACGACACTGCAGCCGTTTTAAAAGCGATTCCCCGCAATCATTCTCCTGCAGCATGGGAGCGAGGGGTATCTTGGCTTTTATCGATGCAAAACAATGACGGCGGATTTTCTGCTTTCGAAAAAAACGTGAACCACCCACTGATCCGCCTTCTGCCGCTTGAATCCGCAAAGGACGCTGCAGTTGACCCTTCAACCGCCGACCTCACCGGACGTGTACTGCACTTTTTAGGCGAGAAAGTTGGCTTCACAAAAAAATATCAACATATTCAACGCGCTGTGAACTGGCTTTTCGAACATCAGGAACAAAATGGGTCATGGTACGGCAGATGGGGTGTTTGCTACATTTACGGCACTTGGGCTGCTCTTACTGGTATGCATGCATGCGGGGTTGACCGAAAGCATCCCGGTATACAAAAGGCTCTGCGTTGGCTCAAATCTACACAAAATGATGACGGAAGCTGGGGAGAATCCTGCAAAAGCGCCGAAATCAAAACATATGTACCGCTTCATAGAGGAACCATTGTACAAACGGCCTGGGCTTTAGACGCTTTGCTCACATATGAAAATTCCGAACATCCGTCTGTTGTGAAAGGCATGCAATACCTTACCGACAGCAGTTCGCATAGCGCCGATAGCCTCGCGTATCCAGCAGGGATCGGATTGCCGAAGCAATTTTATATTCGCTATCACAGTTATCCATATGTATTCTCTTTGCTGGCTGTCGGGAAATATTTAGATTCTATTGAAAAGGAGACAGCAAATGAAACGTGAATCTTATCAAACGGAGATGTTCAATTGGTGTGAAGCCCTGAAAGATCAGATTCAAAAGCGAGGACAGCTTGACCAGTTTGAAGATCAAATCGACAAGATGATTGAGGCTCTGGAAGATGACCAAACAACAGAAGAAGATTGGTATAAACAGGCCGCTGCCCTTTACCGGGATATTACAGAATCAGATGATACAAGTGAAAGACGCGCATATGTCCCTATAGGGAAACACGTGCTGCCAAAGCTCCCTTACAAATACTCCGCCTTAGAACCTTATATTTCACGCGATATTATGGTCCTTCATCATACAAAACATCATCAAAGCTATGTCGATGGCCTGAACAAAGCAGAATCAGAGCTTAAAAAAGCGAGAGCAACAAAGAATTATGACTTAATCACTCATTGGGAAAGAGAGCTTGCGTTCCATGGAGCAGGCCATTATTTGCACAGTATTTTTTGGTTTTCTATGCATCCAAACGGAAAACGGCGTCCTACAGGGGCATTGTTCCAAATGATAGACCTTTCATTTGGAAGCTATTCCGCTTTTAAAGAACATTTTACCCAGGCCGCTAAAAAAGTGGAAGGCGTCGGCTGGGCCATTCTGGTCTGGGCACCTCGATCAGGACGGCTGGAGATTTTAAGTGCAGAAAAACACCAGCTCTTTAGCCAATGGGATGTGATCCCCCTTTTACCGCTTGACGTATGGGAGCATGCCTACTATTTGCAATACAAAAATGACCGGGCCAGCTATGTCGATCACTGGTGGAATGTCGTGGATTGGCGCGAGGCTGAAAAACGTTTTGAGCAGGCAAAAGAAGTCGTTTGGAAGCTCTATTAAAAAAAGCCCCCTTTCCTCGGGGGCTTCGTGTATTAAAAAATGCCTATCACATGCAAAAACACGATGATGATGGCAACAGGAGATAAATATCGAATGAGCAGCAGCCAAACCGCAAACCACTTTCGTTTGAGATTGGAACCGCTTTTCAGCTCGTCAAACAAATCCTGTTTCGGTATTTTTAGCGGAACAAAAATCGAAATCAGTAACGCACCTAACGGCATTAAAATATTGCTCACAAGATAGTCAGCCGCATCAAAAATAGACAGATGAAATATAGTGACGTCACTTAAGACACCGTATGATAATGCAGACGGCACACCGACAATAAAAATAGCAATACCGCCTAACCAAGCGAATCGTTTTCTCTTATTGATATCGCCTTTCGACAGTACTGCGACCAAAATTTCCAGCATTGAAAAAGCAGATGTCAATGCAGCAAATAAAAATAGAAGTAAAAATGCTAATAAAAAGATAATTCCGAACGGCATTTGATTAAACACAGTCGGCAGAACGTTAAATAACAGAACCGGGCCTTGGTCTGGCTTGAGGCCGAATGAAAATACAGCTGGAAAAATCGCAATTCCGGCCATTACAGCAACAAGCATGTTCATAACAGTTACAGATACAGCGGACTGTACCAGATTTTCCTGTTTCTCTAAATAAGCGCTATACGTTACCATGACAGATACACCGACACTTAATAAGAAAAAGGATTGTCCCATTGCATATAAAATGGTATTGGCATCAATTGCAGTTAAATCAGGCATGAGGAAAAATTTGATTCCTTCCATCGCGCCATCAAGTGTAACCGAACGCACCATTAAAATGATGAATAATAGAAAAAGCGCCGGCATTAATACTTGGCTTGCTTTTTCAATTCCGCTGCTTACCCCTTTTGCAACAACTAAAATTGTTACCACCATAAAGAGCAGCTGGCCTCCTACAGCCAAATAAGGATTTGAAATGGTACTTGCAAATATCGTATCAAAACCAGATGTTTGCGATAAACCGCCAGTGAAGCCTTTTATAATATAAATTAAAATCCATCCGCCTACGACACTGTAGAAAGATAGAAGAATAAAGCACGTCACCATGCCTAAATAACCGATCCAATGCCACTTCGTTCCTGGAGCAAGTGTTTTATAGGACTGAACGGCATCTTTCTGTGTTCTTCTGCCTATGATGAATTCACCTAACAATAAAGGCAGTCCGATTAAAACCGTAAATAAAATAAAAATAAGTAAAAATGCGCCTCCTCCGCTGGTTCCGGCAACATATGGGAATTTCCATATCGCACCAAGCCCGATAGCTGATCCTGCCGCGGCTAAAATAAAGCCGAGCTTCGAAGACCATTGATTTGCTTCCTTCACCGTATCACTCCTATTTGATCTAACCATTATAAAGGTTCATTGTAAGAATATCTTCCTATATAGTCAAGAACATTTTAATTAGTTTACATCATATATATATAGACATCTGCCAAAAACTAATATTGAATTATTCAGAAAATTATTTATAATAAGAGAATGTTATGAAATTTGTAAGAATTTCTGCTGAAGTTCTTGATAAGTGTGTTAGGAGTGTTTTTATGGACATCATTAGAAAAATAAGTCATTTTGCAGGACAAACCTTTGGCATATGGGTCATTGTTTTTGCAGTGCTGGGATTTTCTTTCCCATCTTTATTTACGTGGATCAGTTCTTATATTACGATTTTTCTTGGCATTATCATGTTTGGGATGGGCCTTACACTGCAAGCCGATGATTTCAAAGAGCTGGTCAGAAAGTCTTGGCAAGTTATTATTGGAGTAATAGCTCAGTATACGATCATGCCGCTCGTTGCTTTCGGCCTCGCATTTGGGCTTCATCTTCCAGCTGAAATCGCAGTTGGTGTTATTCTTGTCGGCTGCTGTCCCGGGGGAACTGCATCTAATGTTATGACATTCTTAGCAAAAGGAAATACTGCCCTTTCTGTTGCGGTTACGACAATTTCTACCTTATTGGCACCTGTTGTAACACCGTTGTTGATTATGCTGTTTGCCAAAGAATGGCTTCCTGTCTCGCCGGGGTCTTTGTTTATCTCAATCTTACAGGCGGTTTTATTTCCGATCATTGCAGGTCTGATTGTCAAAATGTTTTTCAGAAAACAAGTGGCAAAAGCCGTACATGCCCTTCCGCTTGTTTCTGTCATTGGCATCGTTGCGATTGTCTCAGCTGTCGTCAGCGGCAATCGGGAAAATCTGCTTCAATCGGGGTTGCTCATTTTTTCAGTTGTTATCCTGCATAACGGTATCGGTTATTTACTGGGGTTTCTTTGTGCAAAGCTTTTAAAAATGGATTACCCGTCTCAAAAAGCGATCGCAATCGAAGTCGGCATGCAAAACTCCGGACTCGGGGCCGCACTTGCCACGGCTCATTTCTCACCGTTATCTGCCGTACCCAGCGCAATATTCAGTGTGTGGCATAACCTTTCAGGTTCTATGCTTGCAACATATTGGTCAAAAAAAGTGAAAAAGAAGCAAGCTGGATCCAAAAGCAGCAATCTATCACTTTAAATATGCATCAAAAAGGGTACATCACTTTATCGTGATGTACCCTTTTTTATTATCCTTCTAATAAAAGCTGTTCAGGATCTTCCAGTAAATTTTTGATTGTCACGAGGAAACCAACCGCTTCTTTACCGTCTACAATTCGGTGATCATAAGATAAAGCGATATACATCATCGGACGGTTTTCGAAACGCTCTTCATCAATGGCTACAGGGCGCAGCTGAATCTTATGCATGCCCAGTATACCGACTTGCGGGCTGTTTAAAATTGGAGTTGACATCAATGAACCGAAAGTCCCTCCGTTTGTAATCGTGAAGGAGCCTCCCTGAAGCTCGCTAAGGGTTAATTTATTGTTTCTTGCTTTTTTCGCAAGCTCGCCGATCTCTTTTTCGATTCCTGCAAATGTCAGGCGATCCGCATCCCGCACAACCGGAACGACAAGACCTTCATCAGCAGCAACAGCGATTCCGATATCGTAGAATTTTTTAACGATCAACTCATCGCCTTGAATTTCTGCATTCAACAGCGGATATTTTTTCAATGCAGCCACGACCGCTTTCGTGAAGAAAGACATAAAGCCGAGCTTCACTTCATTTTGCTCAAAAAATTGATCTTTGCGGCGTTTTCTGAGATTCATGACAGCCGTCATGTCCACTTCATTAAATGTAGTCAGCATCGCTGATGTTTGCTGTACCTCTACAAGGCGTTTTGCAATCGTTTGTCTGCGGCGTGACATTTTTTGCACTTCAACAGGTTTGTCAAAGCTTTGCTGTGCTTTTTGAGCCTGAGGCTGCTGCTTTTGCTGAGGAGCCGGTTTTGATGCCGGTTTTTCGTACGCTTCGACATCCTGCTTGCGCACTCTTCCAAGCGGATCTCCAGTTGGAACTTGAGACAGGTCAATTCCTTTTTCTCTCGCAAGCTTACGGGCCGACGGAGAAGCGATCGTTCTTGATTTTGCTTCAGATTGTGCTTCCTCGCTCACCTCTTGTGCAGCTGGTTCAGCCTGTTTCTCTTCTTTTACGCTTTCCTTGCTTTCTGTTTTCTCTGTAGGAGCAGGGGCAGAACTTTCACCCGCGCCTTCTGAAATCGTACCGATAATTTCTCCGACCTGGACGGTATCACCCGAATCTTTCAATACCTCTTGAAGTACACCCGATTCTTCTGCTGTCAATTCAACATTCACTTTATCCGTTTCTAGTTCAAGCAGATATTCACCCTGTTCTACATAGTCACCAGGCTGCTTTAACCATTGGGCTATTGTTCCTTCTGAGATTGATTCTGCTAATTCAGGTACCTTAATTTCCGCCATTTTTTCATTTCCCCCTTAGTTTTTGCGAGTCAAGCTATCAGATACAATACGTTCCTGTTCTTTTTTATGAACTGTCGGATCTCCCTCTGCAGGGCTGGATCGTCTTCTTCGTCCAATATATTGAACGCTTACTCCCTCTGGTGCAATCTCTGTCAAATACGGGCTGATATAACCCCAAGCCCCCATGTTCTGCGGCTCTTCCTGCACCCAAACGATTTCTTTCAGGTTCGGAAGTTTTGCAAATAACTCTTTGACTCCTTTTGCCGGGAATGGATACAACTGTTCAATTCTCGCAATGTGAAGCCACTCTTTACCGTCTTCTAACTTATTAAAATGATCACTGATGTCTATAGACACTTTACCGCTGGATAATACAAGTCTGGTTACTTTTTCATAGTCATGAGAAAGTCCCGACTGTTCATAAACAGGCTGGAAGCGGCTTTCGCTGAGCTCCTGCACTTCCGACACCGTATTTGGGTTGCGAAGAAGGCTCTTCGGCGTCATAATGACGAGCGGTCTGATTTCTTCACGAAGCAGCATTTTAGCCTGTCTTCTTAAAATATGGAAATACTGTGCCGCGCTTGTCAGGTTGGCAACCGTCCAGTTGTTTTCTGCTGCAAGCTGCAGGAATCGCTCGATTCTTCCGCTTGAGTGCTCAGGCCCCTGTCCCTCGTAACCGTGCGGAAGCAGCATGACTAATCCGGATTTTTGGCCCCATTTCGCGCGTCCGGCAGAAATAAATTGGTCAAAATACACTTGAGCAGCGTTGGCAAAATCTCCGTACTGCGCTTCCCACAAAACAAGCGTTTCCGGTGAATGCACGTTATAGCCGTATTCAAAACCGAGAACCGATCCTTCAGACAGCGGGCTGTTATGAACAGCAAATGATGTGCTGCAGTCAGATAAGTGATGAAGCGGCACAAATTCTTCGCCCGTCTCACTGTCATGAAGCACAAGGTTTCTTTGGGCGAACGTTCCGCGCTCGGAATCCTGTCCTGTTAAACGAATCGGTGTTCCGTCTTTCAAAATTGAAGCAAACGCGAGTGATTCTGCCAAAGACCATTCCACTTTTCTGTCATCATCGAACGCCTTAGCGCGTCTTTCTAAAATGCGCTTTAGCTTGCCGAAAACATTAAATGACTCCGGCCAGTTGATCAATTCGCCATTCAGCTTGCGGAGCACATCAAAATCAATCGAAGTGTCCACATCTGGGAAACCGTTTGATACAGGCTCTGGAAGTTCAATTTCACAGGCAGTGTGTTCCTTTTTAGACGGAACTTTCTGATATGCATCCTCAATGCGCTTCGTTACCGATTTTTCGATGTTTTGAACGACTTCCTCGGTAAGCACGCCTTCTTTTACCAGCTTTTCAGCGAAAATTTGTTTGACGGTCGGATGCTTTCTGACAGCATCATACAGCATTGGCTGAGTGGTTGACGGTTCATCCATTTCGTTGTGTCCATAGCGTCTGTACCCGATCAAATCAATCAGAAAATCCTTGTTGAATGTTTTTCGGTATTCGACCGCAAACTTAACAGCTGAGAGACAAGCTTCAGGATCGTCCGCATTCACGTGAACAATCGGAATTTCATAACCCTTGGCCAGGTCGCTGGCATATTTTGTCGATCTGGATTCAGCGCTTTCTGTTGTGAATCCGATCATGTTATTGGCGATAATATGAATCGCACCGCCTACTTGATACCCTTTTAAAGAGCTTAAATTCAATGTTTCAGCTACAATTCCTTCCCCGGGGAATGCAGCATCTCCATGGATTAAAATGGCCAGCGATTTTGTTTCATCTTGTACCGGGTATCCGCTTTGTGTTCGCGTTTCCTGTGCCGCTCTTGTGCTGCCTTCAACAATCGGATTGATAAATTCCAAGTGGCTCGGGTTGTTCGCTAACGTAATGCGCGCTGATTTTGTTTCAGCGTCTTGAAGCTCCCGATTCGCCCCCAAATGGTATTTGACATCCCCTGTCCATCCGTAGCTGATTCCAATGGATCCCTCAGACGGTACAAGATCTTTGTTCGGCGCATGCTGGAATTCAGAGAAGATGATTTCATACGGTTTGCCGAGCACATGTGCCAAGACATTCAGGCGTCCCCTGTGCGCCATCCCGATGTTGACACTTGTCGTGCCTGATTTGACAGATTGTGCAATAATGTCATCAAGCACTGGAACAAGAGCGTCCAGACCCTCAATGGAAAAGCGCTTCTGCCCGACGAATGTGCGGTGCAAAAACTGCTCAAAGCCCTCTACTTCTGTCAATCTTTCCAGCACAGCTGACAGCTTTTCAGCTGAGTTCTTCTGGAACAGCTCGCCAGATTCAATCTTTCTTGTCAGCCACTCGCGCTCTTTGAAGTCATGCACATGGTCAAATTCAAAAGAGATGGTTCTTTTATACGTATTTCGTAAATACTGAATGGCTTCTAAACCGTTCGTAATGTTTTTAGGAGCGTCTTTGCAGATGACAGACGCAGGTATTGCTTTTATTTCCTCTTCTGTTAGCCCGTAATCGGATAATGGAAAAAGTTCGCTCTTTTTCTCATCCTTTCTGAGCGGATTGACGGAAGCGTTCAAATGGCCATAGGTTCGGATATCTTCTGCAAGTCTGACTGCGGATGCGATCTTTTGAATCAGATCGGCTGTAACACGTCCCTTTTCTTTTGTTCCCGAGGCCTCTTTTATATCGCTTGGCGGAGCACCGAGCTCGTCGAACATTTCCTTCAAATCCGGGTCAATGCTGTTCGGATCCTGGGTATACTGATCGTAAAGCTCCAGCGCATAGCCGAGGTTCGGACCGTAAAAATCTTCCCAATTCATTCGTTGTTTCATACTATTTTGAAACATTTGAATATTACCCCCAACTTAAATAATCAAGTGATTGATTCACTATCTTGAAATAACTTTCGAACGCTGTGTCCAAAATTATGTAATAAAAACGCTTCCAACGATATTTTACCACTGTTTGCAATTTGATTCTACCTTGATTGTTCACAAAATAGTAAAAAACCTTTATAAAAAACAAAAAATTTAATCATTCGAAAAAACAAACGCCAAAAAGCATAGGATTAAGGGCTATCCTATGCTTTTATGAAGCAGTTTTTTCAGCAGCGGATACAAAACATCCGGTAGCTGATCAACATCCGGGACAAATATACTGAATTTTCCGTACATATCCTGGATCGTCTTCATTTGCGATTCTTCTATTTCTGAGTTGGAGAGAAAAACATTTATCACTTCTATTCCTCTTTTTCGGGCTTCGATAACCGCCTCACTTGTATCAACGATCCCATTTTGTTCGTAGCCAAATGCGGCCGGCTCTCCATCTGAGAAAACAATTAAGAACTTTTGCGCCTCGCTGCGATGCAGCATTTTTTTCGTCATCTGCCTAATTGCGTACCCGTCACGGTTATCTTCTTCTGGCTCAAGCTGCATAATGGCCGGTCCAGAATCTTGTCTTAATGATGATTGGAAGGGAATAACCGTATTGAAATAGTTTGGCTGGCTTGTTTCGGTTGCATCATTTGTGTCCTCCCAAAAACCGACAATCTGATGCGGAACCGCTACCGATTTCAACGCTTCGTGAAACAGCACGATTCCTCGTTTTGTTTCTTCCATTTTGTCGAACATGCTGGCGGAACAATCGACCAGCAATGTAAAAACTGCGTCGATTTCTGAAGATGGTTCTTGCTTTTTGTAGAACAGGCGCGGATTTCGCTCAGTGAAGTAACGAAGAAGCTTATTGTTCAGTCTCCCGGCATGAAGGTCTGTTCTCGGCAATGTTTTTTTATGCTCCAGCGTTTTTTGAATCATTTGTTTCAAACGCTTTTGATACGATTCAATCGTTTTTGCCTGCTGTTTATAAGAAAGCTCTTCTTCACTGGTTGCCGGCTGCGGTTCTTTATAAATTGGAAATGCATATTTATTTTCTTTGCCGTCAGCCATACCCGCTCCGTTCGGCTGGTCTTTTTGGGACTCCAGCGCTTCCAGCTTGGAATAGTCTTTCCGTTTCGTTTGTCTGGCTGATCCTTGAACAGAGCCAAGGGCCTGATCTCCATCGTCGCCTTCCCTTGAAGCATCTTTTCCTAAATCTGATTTTGCGCCGTGTTCAATATCAAATTGAAGGAAGCTTTTAGACGGTGCTTCTGTTTCCCGGTGCCATGTCGGCATTTCTTCTTCATGGATATCCTCATCACCGTCTGATTGTTTTGGAAGCGTGATGTCATCACTCAGCTTCGGCGCTTTTTTCTCTTCTTCAAATAACGGCTGTTCTGCAGCTTTTGCGTAATCAAGCTCAGGCAAAAAGAAGTAGGTGTTCAACATGTCTTTATCGAGTACCTCTTCAAGTCCGTCCATGAGGTCCTCAACAATTTTCAGAACCTGCCGTGTCGAATCTGCTTCATACACACGCAAGAGCTGCTGCTCAATAAACGGGCGCATCAGATCGATATCTTCACGCATGGATGGAAGGGTCTCGAGCGGCGATTCCGCTGTGAGCTTGACATAGATCGCGCAAAAGAGCGCATCGGTAAAAATGCTTCGTTCCAAATTTAAGGTCAGCTGGGTTGAGAAATGTTTTCTGTACATGTCTTTTCGCTTCGCAAATACATGTTTCGTACCCGGACGCTCACGTTTGATGCATTCTTCGATCCTAATGTCTTCAAGCAGCATAAAGAGCTGCTTGGCAAAACTTTTAAAGGTGAGATGACGATGGGTATCATTCAAAAAGTTCGCAAACTCATGCAGCGAGCTATATCTTGTTCCGACTGAACGCAGGTAGACGTCGCTTTTCAGACCTGCTTCCATGTCCTCAGCTGCCCTGTCTTTCCAAAAGTGGCTCATATAGATTTTCTTTTCAAATGGATTGTAATAGGACTGAACGCCATACTCCACTTCTACCGCTTCACTCTTGGTGAGTGTTTTGGCCAAATCAGTCAGCATCATAAATAAAAATGAATCAATCGTGCTGTCATTAAATTTGATAAATTTCATCGCAGCCCCCTCATTCAAACAGAGTTTCTGCAATATTTCGGACGGCCGCTTTTTCCCGATCATCATCAAGCTTTTCTACAATTCCCCGCTCAATGGCACGACGCGGCGGAATATAAGCAGCTAAATCACATGTATCGATTAAAGCTCTGATGGACGCCGCTTCTTCAGACACCTGTCCGTTATTGGCCTGAACGATCAAGTCAGAGGAAAGCGTGATAAATCTGTCAATCAATTTCTCGTCTTTCAGGGCTGACTGAGACATGAGCACTTGTTTCAGCAGCTCGCCTTTAATATAAGGCACATCAATGATGACAAAACGGTTTTTCAACGCTTCATTCAGAGGAACAGTTCCGACATAGCCTTCATTGATGGCTGCAATGACTCCGAAACCGCTTTTAGCCCGTATGACCTCGCCTGTAAACGGATTTGTCATCATTTTTCTGTAATCTAATACACCGTTTAAAATAGGCAGTGTTTCCGGCTTCGCCATATTGATTTCATCTATATAAAGAAAATGGCCTTCCTTCATTGCCTTTGTAACAGGTCCTGAAACAAACTCGATTGTCGCCTGGCCAGATTGATTTTCAATCGTTTTATAACCGACCAATGCCTCAGCGTCCAAGTCGACTGAACAGTTGACGCTGTGCATCGGTTTATGAAAATAGCTGGACAATGTTTCTGCCAACTTTGTTTTTCCTGAACCTGTAGGCCCTTTCAGCAGGACATTTTTCCCCATGGCTAATGCAATAATGGCGTCAAATAAAATGGCTTCATCCTCCGCCTCATAGCCTGATGTTCCTATAAGCGATTGAAACTCCGGGGAAATAGGCTGCTCTTTATATGATAAAAGCTTTTGTTGTATATCTTCCGGCAATGTTAAGTGCTCTAGTTGAGTTGTCATAGACAGATTCCCTTTCCTATTCATATTCCATTAACGAGTATACTAAAAAAGCCCCTGTATGCTCAATACAAAAGGGCTTGGATGATATTACTGCTTCTCGTTATTTCCCAAAAGGGCTCCGCAGACAATACGCGCACCGGAATTGCCGCTTGGGTTTGTCAGATAATCGTCCGCTTGTTCATGAATAATAAATGCACTTCCGTCCTCGTCGAGAATATTTAGTTTACTTCCTTTTTTCAGTGAAGTGTCAGGCGCATTCATTATGACATCTACCTTTCCATCAGCACCGACTTCAAGGTTCGGCAGATCTCCGGCATGATGCCCCATCGGATTATTGAAGCCGTGTTCTTTGTTCAGTGGATTAAAGGGACCGCCCGCTGATTCAAAATCCGGCCTGACACAAGAACCTTTCTCATAAATATGAAAACCGAGAGAAGCACCTGGACGCAGGCTGTTTGCGGAAATATGAATATCGAGGCCTTCATCATCTGATTCTTTGATCTCTATAAAACCGACTGCTTTCCCTTCACGATTGACCAGCTGGACATGATGACCAAACGCTGACGTTTCAACCACTTTTTTTTCCGGCACCCGGTTAGGAGGGTCTGGAGGTTTTTTTTGTCCGCATCCGGCAACTCCCAGTGCCGTCAGCATCATCAACAGCAAGAGACGGTGCATACTGTCTCCCCCTTGTTTTTTCTAACAGTGTGGTCAATCATTGTCTGGTATAAACAAAAAAGCCTATAAAAGGCTTTTTGTCATACTCATTTTTAAAAATAACTTCTTGCGCCCAAGTACCGCTGTTTCCAATACGAATTGCTGAGATTGGAAATGTCGACGCCCGATGAGCTTGCATGAATAAAATCACCGCCGCCTAGATAAATCCCCATATGAGACGGGCCGGATTTATATGTGGTAAAGAAGACAAAGTCTCCTACTGACGGCTGGCTGACTTTCTGCATGACATTCCAATATCCTGCCGTACTCAATCTTGATATAGATGATACATTATTAATGAGGTAATAAATGAAGCCGCTGCAATCAAAACCGGCAGGCGTGTTTCCGCCCCATCGGTAAGGCACTCCGACATATTTTTTCGCTTCCGTGATCATTCTGTCAATCTTCGAGCCTATTTGAATGTTTGACCCTGAGTTATCTTTTGGCTTTGTTGGCTTTGTCGGATTTGAAGGATTAGATTTTGATGCTCCCGAAATAGTCAGAACCTGCCCGATTTGCAGCACATCCGATGATAAATTGTTTTTATCACGGATGCTTTGGACAGTGACTCCGAGCCGATTTGCAATTTTCCACAGCGAATCGCCTGCTTTTACCTTGTACGTCGTTGTTTTTGAGGGATTGGAGTTTGACGGCTTTTTGGAACCGCTGTTTCCGTTCTTAGGTGAACTGCTTCCTTTTATTTTGAGCACCTGTTTAGGATAAAGTGTATCTGATGTTAAGCCATTTAAGGTTTTTAATTCGGCTACAGTCATATTTAAGCTGTTTGCGATTTTCCACAGTGAGTCACCAAGCTTGACCGTATATGTACTTTTTGAAGAACCTGAAGAATTGGAACCGCTGTTTTTCTTTGATCCATTTGATCCGCTTGAACTGCTTGTCCCTTTGATCTTAAGCTTTTGCCCCGGACGAATCAGGTCACTGCTCAGGCTGTTTAAGCTTTTAAGCTCAGAAACACTCATTTTATGATTTTTAGCAATCATCCATAGGGAATCACCATATGCAACTGTGTATGTTGACGTTTTGCTTGAATTAGATGGGGATGTCGTGCTTTTTTTGCTGCTTTCAGGAACCTTAAGACTTTGTCCGACATAAAGCACCGTTGATTTCAATTTGTTTTCGGATTTCAGAGCTGATATTGTCGTATCATACTGGCGGGAAAGTTTCCAAAGAGAGTCACCGCTTTTTACTTTTATCGTTTTTGCTTCCGCGGGTGCTGCGGCCATCGACGACCCAACAACTGCAGAAACAGCCAAGCCGGCTACAATCTTCTTTTTCATTCATTCAACCTCCTAAACTGTTTTTTTGTAAAAACAGCTAGTATTTTGTTTCCAAAAATGGCACACAACTGTTTTATCGTCAATTTTTCAGCAAGTTAAACCCTTTTCAATCATTTGGCGCAGCATTTTCAGCATCGTTCGACCTTTAAACCTTCAAATAAACATCTAACATTTTACATAAGCACGATATGTTTTTCGAAAGTCTAAGGAACTATTTAAGCGAGGGTAAAAATGATGGTTTTCTATTGATGAACGAAGCAGTTTCTCCTCCTTTCTTGTCTATTTTTCTAATCAATTCTCTATCGGCGTGTCAAATCCCTTCCTCTGCATTCTTATGAAATGGCAAAAAGCCTGTTCTTTCGATAAGAACAGGCTTTTACACTATGCATTTGCTGATTGAGTTTTTTGTTTTACAGCTTCAAGAATGCTGTCGGCCGCTTTTTTAGAGCCGCCTGCCGCTTTCAGTGATTGTCCAATTTCTTTTGCCTTTTCAGCATACGAACGATTATTCATTACTTCTTGTATCGTCTCTTTCAGTAGGCTTTCAGACAATTCTTCCTTTTTAATTACTTTTCCTGCGCCGACTTTTTCTACCTGATCTGCGACAACAAATTGGTCGCCTCCCATCGGAATGACAACGAGCGGGGTTTCAAAATACAAACCTTCACTTGTGCTGTTCATTCCGCCGTGGGTCACAAATAAGCTGGCTCTTTTCAAGATCTCAAGCTGAGGGACATACGGGCGTACAATGAAATTCTCTGGAATGTCGTTTAACTCACTTGTTTTAATATGCTTGCCGATGGAAAGCACAACTTTACCGTCAAAGTCCTTACACACTTCAAGGCATTGATTAAAAAACTGCTTTTGATTGTTAAAAATGGTTCCCATTGAAATAAACAGCACGTTTTCATTGTCAATCTGATCAAATGGGAAATCATTGTTTCCGGCTCTTTCTGTAATGGAAGGACCGACAAATACATATCGCTCGCCAAATTGCTCAGCCAGTGGCTGAAATCCCCTTGATGTAAAGACGATTGTCAAGTCACCATCAGCTAAAAAAACATCAAATGGCTTCTTGATCTCTGCTTGAAAATCAGCATTTAAAGTTTCTGCAAGCTGCTGGTATGATTCATAATGAGGCGAATCTTCAAGTGATCCTTTCATGTACGCTCCCATCATTTCCTTAGCAAATTCCTCATTCATCGCAAAGGTTGTACACAATGAAAATCTTGGCAGCTTCAGCATGTTGGCAATGACTTTACCCGCGAGAAGATGGTGATCATATATGACATAATCATACGATTCATGTTTGACTTCCTCATAAATATGAGTCGCGATATCCTTACAGGCTTTCAAAAAAGCGCAGAGCATTTCTGTGAAATCTCTTTCTTCATCGCCGGTTGCGTTTTTCCCGAAGTAATCTCCCCTGAAATCATGATACTCACGAAACTCTATATCAAGAGCTGTGATTTTTTCTTTATATTCCTTCACTGCGTAGTACGTAATGTTTTCTCCCCGAGATTTCAGCTCCTTCATCACACCGATAGAGGGATTAATATGCCCTTCACCGGGAAAACCGATCATTAATACATTAGCCATGCGGCAGCACCCTTCCTTTGAAAATTTATGTAATATTTTATACGGTACTATAAATACATAAACAGGTAAAGTATTTCACTTAATTAATATTCATCATATATAACTTTTCTACCAGTTTATATTCCCTGTCTTCAAGACAAAAAGCATTCAGCTTGAAGCGAATGCTTTAATAAAGATGCGAATTCAGTCATTTTGTCTCATGATAGGATTCTTAATCAGGCCCTTTTTATTATTTTTACGTTCTTGGTGAAATTAACGGATATAATACACCGTCTTTGGCAAACGACATCTTCCCTGTTTCCTCTGAAACCACGAGCACCAGTGCATCCGTATAGCCCGACATACCGAGAGCCGCCCTGTGCCGGGTTCCCAAATGGATATCCACTTCCTTCGTCGTCAGCGGGAGCACATTGGCTGCTGACACGAGTTTGTTTTCCCTCACTAATAAAGCGCCGTCATGAAGAGGGTTTCCGGGAAAAAAGATGCTTTCAATTAATGAAGAGCTGATCTCGGCGTGTAGGGAGGTGCCTTTTTGAATAAAACGTTCAACCGGGTCTGCTCTTTCAATCACAATTAAAGCTCCATGCTTATGTTCCGATAAGGCTTTAATCGCCTTGGCCAGCTCAATAAATGCCGGCGTAAATTCCTCAATGTATGATTGCAAATAAAAGGAGGATGCAATCCCCTGCATGTCCTGAAAAACGTGCCCCAAATCATCTAATTCACAAAGGAGACACTGGTCTTTTTCGTGAAGCGTTTTCAAGATTAGAGATGCATCACCTAATATTTGCTCTAAGTACACCTGTATTTTCCCCTTGAACGCATTTTCTGATATCTGCTCATAGCGCATAGCCTTCATCTCCTGTTCAAATTTCCAACTTTTCACGAATGCTTATCTTATTGATGCACATTCTATTGGTAAAGGAGGGATGTAAAGAATGGAAATCGAAAGAATCATTCAGTATATTTGCACCTTTTTAGGCGTGATTTCGCTTTCTTTTATTTATGCCCAAATGTTTAGAAAAACGAAACCGACAAAAAAAGAATAGGCCCGGCGTTCATTGCTTTTTATACATAAAATGTTATAATTTCTCTCGTTATGAAAAAGAAACGGAGATCAATGTATGAAAGAAACTCAAAACGCCCGGGAAAAAATCAAACAGCTCTTGCACATTTTAATACCGATATTCATTACCCAAGCGGGGCTTTCTCTGATCACTTTTCTAGATACTGTGATGTCAGGGAAAGTCAGCCCCGCTGATTTAGCTGGTGTCGCCATTGGCTCAAGCCTTTGGACCCCTGTTTACACAGGGCTTGCAGGTATATTAATGGCGGTCACCCCGATTGTCGCTCAGTTATTAGGTGCAGAGAAAAAACAGAAGATTCCCTTTACTGTTTTACAAGCTGTATACGTAGCCGCGCTTCTTAGCATCGCCGTTTTAGTGATTGGATATGCTGCAGTTGACCTTATTCTTGGCCGATTGAACCTTGATATTCACGTGCATCAGATTGCTAAACACTTTTTAGGCTTTTTATCACTGGGAATTTTCCCTTTATTTGTTTACACCGTGTTGAGATCATTCATCGACTCATTAGGAAAAACGAGAGTCACCATGATGATTACACTCAGTTCTCTTCCAATCAATTTTGTATTGAATTATGTATTTATCTTTGGGAAGTTCGGAATGCCGGCACTTGGAGGTGTAGGCGCGGGACTGGCATCCGCGTTAACTTACTGGTGTATCTGCATCATCAGTTTTTTCATTATTCATAAAAACGCACCGTTTTCTGAATACGGGATTTTTCTTACCATGTATAAGTTCTCTTGGAAAGCATGCAAAAATTTGCTCAAAATCGGGCTGCCTATTGGGTTCGCCGTGTTTTTTGAAACGAGCATTTTCGCAGCTGTCACGCTTCTAATGAGCCATTTTCATACAGTGACCATCGCGTCCCACCAGGCAGCCATGAATTTTGCGTCTCTTTTATATATGCTGCCGCTTAGCGTGTCCATGGCTCTAACAATTGTTGTCGGATTTGAAGCGGGTGCAGCCCGTTTTAAGGATGCACGCTCATATAGCTTAATCGGCATCATGATGGCGATCGGCTTTTCTTTGTTCACTGCCGCCTGTATCCTTTTATTCAGAGAGCAAATTGCGGGCATGTACACTTCTGACCCCGATGTGCTCCGGCTGACACAGCACTTTTTAATTTATGCGCTATTTTTTCAGCTTTCCGATGCTGTTGCCGCACCGATCCAGGGAGCACTCAGAGGGTACAAAGATGTGAACTATACGCTTGCGGCCGCTTTTGTCTCTTACTGGGTCATTGGCCTTCCGGTCGGTTATATGGTCGGTACGTTTACAAGCCTCGGTGCATTCGGCTATTGGATTGGATTAATAGCGGGACTCGCCGCCGGAGCAGTTGGGCTGTTTTTCAGGCTGGCAAAACTGCAAAAACGTTATTCGCAAAAACAACACATTTAAAAGAGGTGATCAATCATGGCAAAAAACAAAAAATTATTCGAGTATCTTTCCCAGCATGCGGAAACCATCAGTTCAACATGGTATGAAACAATCGAGGAGACTGATCCCAATTCCATTTATGCCTCAACAGACCCTGTTGTCATTCACAATTTAAAGAGCCAGAATCTTGCCTTTAACTATAAAATAAACCGTATTTTTATAGATGATGAGGACATATACTTGCCTATACTGAAAGAATGGGCCTTTGAAGTCACACAGGATCAAGAGCATTTAAAAACTCCTATCCACTATATTATTCGGGAGTTTGTCAGAGTGAGAGATTTATATGTTTCTTATGTGAAAGAATTTGTCCATTTCAATCAGAATACTGTGAAAAGCGAAGAAGCCGAAGACCTGTATCACGCCCTTATAAAAGCGTTTGATCTTGTGATTCATATTTTTATAGAAGAAATGTACAAAAACACAAGCCTTCAGCTTCAGGCCCAAAAAGATATGATTACTGAATTGAGCGCTCCGGTCATCGTGCTGTTTCACAGCGTCGGACTGCTGCCTTTAATCGGAGATATTGATACAGTCCGCGCCAAGCTGATTATGGAAAACACACTGCATCAATGTGCGAAAAAAAAGGTGACACAACTGTATATTGATTTGTCAGGAGTAGCTGTGATTGATACGATGGTTGCCCATCAGCTGTTCAGTCTGATTGAGGCGCTTCGTTTAATCGGTGTTTCTTCAACTTTGTCTGGAATCCGTCCGGAAATCGCGCAAACAGCGGTTCAGCTAGGTTTGTCTTTCGAAGGTATTTCCTTGAGATCCACTCTCGCTTCAGCAATTGCATCGGACTTAAAATTAAAAAAGGTATAAGGCTTAAGGCCTTATACCTTTTTGATTAATCATTCCATTGATACGTCCAATATATTTCTTCTTCAAACCATGTTGCCATAACAGGTTCATTATTTTTCAATTTCTCTTCAAGCTCTCTGAGCATGCCTTCTGTTTGTGTGCGGTGAGCTCTTAACGCATTCATTTTAATATCAGCTACTTCTTTGATATCAAGCACGACATCAGCTTCGCCGAGAACCTCTTCTCTGTTGCGGGTAATGGCCATGCAGATTGTACGCGGACGGTCTTCTTTCTTTTTGCGATATAATGCACGGATAACCGCTTCCCCGCATGCATCATGGTCAGGGTGCACACCGTGTCCGGGATAAAATGTGACAATTAAACTTGGTTTTACATCATCTATGATCTCTTCCATGATATCAGCTAAATACTCATCGTCTTCAAATTCGAGCGTTTTGTCACGGAGTCCAAGCATACGAAGGTCATTGATATCCATTTCTTTGCAAGCATTGATGAGCTCTTGTTTTCTTAGCAGCGGCAACGTTTCCCGATTCGCGAAAAATGGATCGCCCATATTTCTGCCCATTTCACCTAAAGTGGCGCAGGCATACGTAACGGGAATGTCTTTTTTTCTGTTTAAGGCAATGAGGCCTGCCACTCCATATGATTCATCATCAGGGTGAGGCAGGATTACTAGTACATGTTCTTTCATTATTATTCACCCTTTTCTTTAAACTGTGAACGGTTTTTCGCTGATTTGCAGAGAAATAGCCAGTTTACCGCCCGGCAGGTGTCCCGCCATTAATAAACGGTTTTCTTCATCTACCGTGTATTCAGTCAAGCCTTCAGCATAAATCCAGCCTTCTTCTGTTTTCAAGCCAACGCGGTAAGGCCCGTTGCCTTTGATTTTTGCCTGATGATAAGTAACTTTTGCATTGCGAATATACGCAACAACCGTCATGTTCTTTTCATTTAAGTGCGCTGAATAAGAACCTGTGGTGGTTTCTAAATGGATATATACAGGGCGGTCCGCATATCGTTCTAAAGATGCTTGCACATCTTCTTTTATGATCGCTTTCATGATTGCTCCCCTCTTTCTTCTTTTAAATACTCTGCACGTTCTGTATGTAATTTGACCAGCTGATATTTCACAGCCGGTTCGAGCTGTGAATTCACAATGCGCTGAATCGCGGCAAAATATTTTTCCAGCATCGGTTTTCGGAGTCTTGGATGTGTTCGTTTATCCAAGAGCTCAAGATCAATCGCCTCTGCTACCGCTTCTGCGTCATCATGTGCGAGAGATCGGTTATTCCAAAGTGAAGCATAGGCTTTCACTATCTCTTTATCATTGTCCATCGTCTTGCTCCTTTATGTCTTACATACATGAAATGATTATACATAATATATGCATCAGCTGAAAAGCCAAAGGCCTCAATGGCTTTTTGACGCCCGTTTCCACTTCACTTGTGAAAACGTAAACAAGAGCAGCGCAGCCCATATACAGCTGAATGTAAAAGCCTTCGAGCTTGAAAATGGCTCATGGTAAACAAACAGCCCGATCAGCAGGGTAATGGTCGGCGCAATATATTGTAAGATACCGACTTGATACAGCGGCAGCCGTTTCGCTCCTTCCGCAAACAATAAGAGCGGCAAAGCCGTAAACACACCGGCCAAAAAGAGAAGCAGCCACGTCCCTCCGCTTTCTGCACCCGCTGGCTGAACATGTCCGCTGAACAGCAAATACCCCAATGCAATGGGCATAATCATGAATGTTTCCAGCGTTAAACCGATGGCGCTCGGCAGGCTTGTTCTTTTTTTGCTTAACCCGTACAGCCCAAAGCTGAATGCGAGCAGAAGCGCAACATAAGGAATGGAGCCGTATTGGAACGCCGAGATGATGACACCGGCTGCCGCAATCGAAACGGCCACTAATTGCAGGCGATTCAGTTTTTCCTTTAAAAATAAAATCCCAAGGAGCACTGATACAAGCGGATTAATGTAATAGCCAAGACTAGCCTCAAGCAAAAAGCCATGGTTGACAGCCCATATGTATACAAACCAGTTGATCGAAATCAGGATAGAAGCAAGAAATAAAGAGAGGATCCCTCCGTTCTTTTTCAAAGAGCACAGTTCCTGCCATCCTATTTTCCATTGCCGCAAGAAAAAAAGTACGATACACATAAAAACAAAAGACCATATAATACGATGAGCCAAAATATCAAGAGCCGGCAGCTGTTCGAGAAGCTTCCAATAGAGCGGAAACAGGCCCCACATGATAAAGGAAACGGCTGTGTAAATAACGCCTTTTTTTGTTTCTGAATATTGCATTTATATCCCTGCCTTTCTTTAGAGCATCTTATATTATATCACGTGAAAGATCTGGCGGGCATATACTATTTTGTCCGTGAAGAAAGGATGTGAAGACAATGTTTGAGTGGAACAAGTACTTTCCTTTCCACAATCAATTTTCTAAAGAAGCATTAAAAAAAGCTGATCCGAAAGAAGTTGAAACGTATGTCAATCGTGTGATGGAAAGTGTGTTCGGCAGTGATTATGCGGCTCAATTTCCTTTCCGCGATCCTCTCCCCCAAAAAGAACATCCCGCCAAACCTGATGCAAAACCTGATGTCAAACCTGATATTGATATATTCGAAACAGCAGACCATGTGTTTGTAAAGGTGCCAATCAGCGAAGAATGGCTGGAACAAGTGAGAATCAAACACACATCTCACGAATTATGGTTGGAAAACCTCCCAAGAGCAGATCATCCGAAAAAAGTAAACCTTCCTTGTTTAGTCAAACGCAAAGGAACAAAAGCCGTCTATAAGGATGGCCTTCTGGAAGTCATGTTTCAAAAGCAGCAAGACTACAATATGTCCGAGGTAGAAATCATCCGATAAAAAACGGCCTGCAATCGATGCAGGCCGTTTTTATTAATAGAAGCCGGGATATCCCCCGTATGGCACGCCGGCACCAAAACCGTACGGTCCGCCTCCGTATCCATAAGGGCCAGGAGGATAGGCATAGGGACGAGAATAGTTAAACAGCGCACTCCCGAGAAAACCGCCTAATAAACCGCCGACTAGAGGAGCGCCAAACAAAAAAGGACTACGCGCCGGATATCCGGCTGGACCTGGGATTCCGCGTAAATACGAATGATGAGGGTACATGATTTTTTCCTCCTTTATTTCTGCCTATACGTAAAGTATTCAGCAAGGAAGAAAAACGATTGGGCTACGGACTGTCTATGATTGTTACATCACAAGCTCTGCCAAAAACACACAGCCGAGTCCTGTAACCGAAAGAACTGTTGTAAGCAGCGTCCAGGTTTGAAATGTTTCTTTCATGCTCAAGCCGAAAAATTCCTTTACCATCCAAAATCCTGCATCATTTACATGACACGCAATGACACTGCCGGCTCCTGTTGCAAGCACCATTAACGCGGGGGTTACACTGCCAGCCTCCATAAGCGGAGCTGCCATTCCCGCTGTGGTAAGCGCAGCCACGGTAGCAGAGCCTAGACACAGACGCAGAACCGCGGCGATGGTCCATGTAACGAATAGCGGCGACATGTTTGTTTGGCGGAAAAAATCAGCGACATAATCGCCGACCCCGCCGTCAATCAGCACCTGTTTAAACGCTCCTCCCCCTCCTATGATGAGCAGCATCATCGCAATTTGCGAAATTGATTCTGAAATAGATCTGCTGATTTCCTGCATAGATATTTTACGGGCATATCCCATCGTATAGAGTGCAAGCAACAGCGAAATGAGCATTGCCGTTCCCGGAGTGCCGATAAATTCTATAATGTCTTTTCCTTTTGAATGTTCATTCAATAATAAAGAAAAAACTGTTGCCATTGCCATAAAGATAACCGGGAATAAAGACGTGACAGCACTGATCGCAAAGCCCGGTGTTTCATCCAGCTGAAATTCTTTCCTCGGTCCTAACCCCGATAAGTTTCCATGCTTTTGATACGCACCAGGAAACCGTTTCATCGCAAATTTATTAAATAAAGGCCCGGCAATCACAGTTGTCGGAACAGCGATGATGATTCCAAAAAGCAGCACCTGGCCAATATGGGCACCGTATGCAACTGAGATAGCAGTTGGAGCAGGATGCGGGGGCAAAAATCCGTGAGTAACATTTAAGGCGGCGGCCATCGGGATTCCCAGATACAGAAAAGGCATTTTTAATTCTTTAGCAATCGCGTAAACAATCGGTATCAACAGAACAAGACCCACTTCAAAAAACAGCGCAATACCGATGATAAAAGAGGCAACTACAACCGCCGCCTGTATTCGTTTCCTCCCGAATTTGTCAATCAGCGTAATGGCAATCCGGTAGCCGCCCCCAGCATCAGAGACAAGCCTCCCAAGCATCGCGCCAAGTCCAAACACTAAAGCTAAATGCCCCAGCTGCCCGCCAATTCCAGTCTCAATTGAAAGAACAATTTTATTGATATCCATTCCAAGTCCGATGGCTACTAAAAATGAAACGACAATCAGTGAGACAAAGGTATTTAATTTTACTTTAATAATGAGAAATAACATGATCAGCACTCCGACAGCTACAATTAAAATCGGCATGGAAACCCCTCCAAAAGTGTTTTATATGATTCTCGCGACATTGTTTCGGCGCTTTTCATGCCTAGATGAATAGAAAACGCTTTCATTTATAAATAACAACGTCTTGGTTATATGATTGTTATCTTTTGATCAACTAATATGTTCATACTAATCTCCTAATCAATCACTGTCAATCGTTTTTATGAGCTTGTCTCGATTATCTACCGCCTAACCTAATGATTCATTAGTTATATGTTGATTAACTTTTGGTTATATGTTATGTTTTTTAAAGTTGACTGCCAATCATTATATCTCTCCATTGTCTGAAAGCAAACGAGACAATATGAGAACAGACGGATAACAACTTCACAAGAGGAGGAGTACACATGCCATTATTGCGTTTTGATGTAATTGAAGGCCGTGACGAAAAATCGCTGCAATTGTTATTAGATACTGCTCACCAAGCGATGGTTGAAGCGTTTGGTGTTCCGGAAAGAGACCGTTATCAAATTGTCCATCAGCATCCCGCAAACGAGCTTATAATCCAAGATACGGGATTAGGGTTTCAGAGAACCAAGGATATGGTCATCATTAGCATGACAAGCAAAGCAAGAACCGAAAGCCAAAAGGAAAAATTGTATGCTCTGCTTGCTGAAAGGCTAGAAGAAAAATGCGGAATTTCCCCTGAAGACCTAATGGTATCTATTACTGAGAATGGTGACGCAGACTGGAGTTTTGGTCTCGGTGAGGCGCAATTTTTGAATGGAAAACTATAAGATTTCGTCTCCCCACAAAAAAAAGAAGAGAGAGCTCCAAAGAAGCTCTCTCTTTTTTCATAAATGCGGAAGTCATCAGTATAGAAGCATCCAGCAATACGAAAAACCTGGATCTCCTTTTATATCCGGTTTAAATGCCAATTGGAAGCTGACTGGGTTTTGGCCGAAAATATAAAATTTTGCTGATTTGCATAATAAGATACATCATAATCCCCATTTACAATAGGTTGGATGTTATAGCTTATTGATCATTTCCTATTTTATATATCCCCTTCATATGCACATGACACTTTTGTCAATCCGGAAATATCAGTCTGACAAATATAAAAAGTCATGTAAACGGGTGTGAACCGTACTTACATGACTCACCATGGAAACAAGTGCGCTTTTTCAGACGCCGCTTTCCTTATTTCTCTTCTTCACACACTGTGTCACCAGGCTCGCAAAATTGATCGGCCCATGCCTGCATCTCTTGAAATACAGCTTGAAGCGCTGTTCCTTTTTCAGTCAGCGTGTAGATGACTTTGACCGGCGTTTCAGGGAGAACCTGCCGTTCGACAATCTCGTTTTGTTCAAGCTCCTTCAAGCGCTCTGCCAACATTTTTTGGCTGATCATCGGTATTGTTTCCGTTATCTCTTTAAACCGTTTCGGCCCATCCATTAGCACATGGATGATCAGACCGTTCCATCGTTTTCCCAGCAATGAGAATGCGGATTCCATTTTAGGGCACATCGTATTTCCCACAAGTCTTCATCCCTTCATCTATTGATTGACATGTATTCAATGATCCATTACAATAATCTTTCAAGTTACATTTAGTAAGCTTCTAACTTTTCTATTATCATACCACGTTTATCCGAAGGAGGAAACACTATGACGAATACTCTGGATGTTTTAAAAGCACGTGCATCTGTAAAGGAATATGATACAAATGCCCCGATCTCTAAGGAGGAGCTGACTGAGCTATTAGACCTTGCCGCTAAAGCGCCTTCCGCTTGGAACCTTCAGCATTGGCATTTTACAGTATTCCACAGCGATGAATCAAAAGCGGAGCTTCTTCCTGTAGCGTATAATCAAAAACAAATCGTTGAGTCTTCTGCTGTTGTTGCCATTTTAGGCGATTTAAAGGCAAATGAAAACGGTGAAGAAGTTTATGCTGAATTAGCAAGCCAAGGCTATATTACGGATGAAATCAAACAAACATTGCTCGGCCAAATCAACGGTGCTTACCAAAGCGAGCAATTCGCACGTGATTCCGCTTTCTTAAATGCTTCTTTAGCTGCTATGCAGCTTATGATTGCCGCAAAAGCAAAAGGTTATGACACTTGCGCAATTGGCGGATTTAACAAAGAGCAGTTCCAAAAGCAATTTGATATCAGTGAGCGCTATGTTCCGGTTATGCTTATTTCAATCGGCAAAGCAGTGAAGCCTGCCCATCAAAGCAACCGCCTGCCACTTTCAAAAGTATCAACTTGGCTGTAAGGATATGAAAAACCTTAGTCCGAAATCCGGACTAAGGTTTTTTTATACAATCGCCTCTTTGTACCATTCACGAGCCTGTTCAGCTTCATGCTGAGTCAGCTGATGGCCCCCGTCCTGCCAGTAAACGGAGGCTGATGCCCCGCTGTCACGTAAATAGCGGTAAAGCTCTTCTGATTCTTCCTTCGTGCAAAGAGGATCGTATTTCCCGGCACCGATAAAAACAGGGAGCCCCGCCATATCAGGCAGCTCGATACCCCGAATCGGAACCATTGGATGATGCAGAATAGCCCCTTTTAACACATCTTTATAATGAAAAAGCAGGCTTGCCGCAATGTTTGCGCCGTTTGAATAACCGACTGCAATCACTCGGCCGCGATTAAACTGATGCGTTTCTGCAGCCTCGTCGATAAAATCTTTCAATTCTCTTGTCCGCACCACAAGATCCTTTTCATCAAAAACTCCTTCACTCAGACGTTTGAAAAATCGCGGCATTCCATTTTCAAGCACCGATCCTCTGACACCAAGCAAATGGGCATCAGGGTCTATAAACCGCCCCAATGAAAGCAGATCGTGTTCATTACCGCCCGTGCCATGCAACAGCAAAAGTACGTTGTCAGATGTTCCTTTTTCATAAATATGCTTCATTATAAATTCCCCCTTTTAAAGTTCAGGTAAAATGTCTGTAATTTGTTGTCTATGTTTCTCCAGCCATTCAGGCAGTTTTAAGGAAGTCCCTAGCTCAGCAAACGTTTCATCTGTCATAAAGCCTGGTTCATCTGTGGCAATTTCAAATAAGATACCGCCTTTCTCCCTGAAATAAACTGATGTAAAGTATTCCCTGTCGAGAATTTCTGACGAAGGCAGATGGTTTTCAGCAATAATCGGCAGCCATTTCGCCTGTTCCTTTTTCTTAGTCCGAAACGCTACATGGTGTACCGTACCATATCCTCCGACTCCTCTTTTTTCAGGGTGTAAATGGACATCAATGACACCGCCGGCGGCCGCTGAGGTTGCCAGTCTGACAATCTGGTCTTCTTCAGCCACTTTGGTGTATCCAAAGCTTTCCGTTAACAATTGTATGGTCGCCTGCGGGTCGTAGGAATATAGCAGCACACCTTTCATTCCCGTAATTGCTTCATTTGTTGTGATCCCGTCAGGCGTCCACTCGCTTTTGCCGCTTTTCGCATCCTCCATGATCGCCAGCGGAAGGTCTTCTGTATCATCAAAAATAAGACCTTTTTCACCAAACAACGTTTTTTCCTCTAGGCTCAGCCCGCTTTTCTCAAGACGCTCCTTCCAAAAAGACAGGGAGCCTGAGGGAACTGAAAAGTACACCCGGCCCGCTTGGCCTTTTCCTACCGTTCCCTGTCCGCTTCCTTGGAAGGGAAAAAAGGTCATTATTGTACCGGGATCTCCGTTTTGATTCCCAAAGTAAAAATGATAAGTCCCGGGATCATCAAAGTTTACTGTTTTTTTAACAAGTCTGAGCCCAAGCACTTCTGTATAAAATCGCAAGTTTTCTTGCGGATCTCTGGCGAATGCTGTGACATGGTGCAATCCTTCTGTTTTCATTTTCTCACTCCTATTTATCTTGATTTCAAGATATTTATTATTTTAAACCTTTATTGAAAAGGATGCAAACCATGTGTTTTGTTTAAATAATTGTAAAAATCATTTTTTTCTAATAATTATCTTGTGATCTTTTCTAACAACTGCTATTATAGTGAGCATTATCATGTTTCAGGAGGAAAGTAAATGGTTAAAAAAGCACTTATTGTTATTCTCATTCTTTTGCCATTCGTTCAGCTCGCGCTTTTGCCGCTTGTGAATCGAATAGAACCGATTATGTTCGGCCTGCCGTTTTTCCACTTTTGGCTGCTGCTGTGGATTATTGTTACGCCGTTATGCTCGTTTGGCATTTATCAGATGCAAAAAAAAGATGGAGGACTTGAATAATGCAAGGGAATCTGACTGCACTTCTCATTACTTCTATTATTGTTTTAACCGTTGTCTGTATCGGCTTTCTCGCCGGAAGAGACAAATCCTCGCGCACTTCTGTGGAAGAATGGTCTGTCGGCGGCAGACGCTTCGGCGGTCTTCTCGTCTGGTTTTTAGTAGGCGCTGACCTTTATACGGCCTATACTTTCTTAGGGTTGACCAGTACTGCTTTTACAGGCGGAAGTGTTGCATTTTTCGCCATTCCTTATTCTGTGTTGGCCTACTTTATCGCCTACTTCTTCTTGCCAAAACTTTGGAAAGTTGCCAAAATTCATAAATTAACAACACTCGCGGATTATGCCCGGGAACGTTTTAACAGTAAGCTTTTGGCAAGCCTCGTTGCCATCGTTGGGGTACTCATGCTTATTCCGTACATATGCCTTCAGCTTAGCGGCATTCAAGACACGCTTCAGGTTGCCGGCACTGGCTATATTAACGTAAAATTCGTTGTGATCATTTCATTTATTCTGGTTGCTCTTTACACATTCTTCAGCGGGATTAAAGGGCCCACATATACAGCCATCATTAAGGACATTTTAGTATGGGTCATTATGCTGTTTATGGTGGTGTCCCTCCCTCTCATTCATTTTAACGGCTGGACGCCAATGATTGACACGTTAGTGAAGGAAGCGCCGCAAATGCTGACGATACCGTCAGAAGGACCAAAAGGCATTCCTTGGTTTATCACAGCATCTATTGTTTCCGCTCTGGCACTTTTTATGTGGGCACATGCCGCTACAGGAGTTTTCACGGCGAAAAGCGCTGATGCAGTAAGAAAAAACAGCATGTTTTTGCCGCTTTATAATATCGTGTTAATTTTGGTCATTTTTCTTGGCTTTATCGCCTTTCTTATCCTGCCGGAAGATACAAATCCAAGACTCGCGCTGCTGCATTTGATTCAAACATCTTACGGCGGCGTGGCACAAGGCTTTGCATATGCCACTATCGCTCTTGCTTCATTAATACCTTGTTCCATTATGGCAATCGGCGCATCGAATTTATTCGCCAACAACCTATACCGGGATTTGATTCATCCGAATGTGTCGCAAAGCAAGCTGACCCTCGTCACACGTTCAATGGTGTTTGTTGTCATCGGTCTCGCGCTGCTGTTTGGAATGCTGTTCCCGACTGCCTTAGTGACACTCCAGCTATTAGGTGTATCCGGCATGGTGCAAATCTTCCCGGCGATTGCTGTCAGTCTATTCTGGAAGCGTCAAACGAAAGAAGCGACAGTTATCGGATTATTAGTCGGCCTTGCGGTTACGTTTATTGTGTATACCACTCAATCCGCACATGGCATTTATGAAGGATTCTGGGGATTGGCCGCCAACATGATCGCTGTGGTGATCCTGAATCCGCTGTTCGTTAAAAACGCGGGATCCAATCCTGTCATTGAAGGTTTATTTGGCAAAAAACAAGACGCTAATCCAAATCAAAAGGGTGCATAAAAAAACCATACGCGGCAGCCGCGTATGGTTTTTTTACATTTCTTTTTTCAGTGTTTCAATTGCCTTTTCCATTTGCGTATCATTATCAGACAGCTTCTTCTGAAGTTCTATCATTAATTTCGTTGTTGTATCGCCAGTCAGTATGCCTGTCTCTTTCAGCTTCTCTTTTTTCTGGAACTGTTTGACGACAGATACAAAGTCCTGGTCATACGTACTGTTAACGTTTACCTTGTAACCAAGTGCTTTGAGCATTTTCTGAGCCACTTTGACGTTTGTGCCTGTATCACCTGATTTGTACGTTTTATCTGCGTCCAAATACGGCAGCTTCGCGTAATCAGGCAGCTCAGCTTTCACTTGAGGCTTGATGCCTTTTTTGTGAATCCATTCGCCGTCAGCAGTCAGCCATTTGGCAACTGTCAGTTTGACAGTAGAGCCATCATCATATTCTTTTGCCGTTTGCACTGTACCTTTTCCGAATGTCGTCTCGCCGATTAACGGTACGTTTGACGATTCATGAAGGGCAGCGGCCATAATTTCGGCTGCGCTTGCTGTACCGTCATTTACTAAAACGACGGTCGGCTTGGTCACTTTCCGTTCTTTTTCGGCCTTCATGACTTCTTTTGAACCGTTTTTGTATTCAACCTGCATGATGTTTTTCCCTTTATCAATGAACAGGTTGCTCATCGTAATCGCCTGTTCCATTAAGCCGCCCGGGTTGCCTCTCAAGTCTAAAATATAGCCTTTGGCGCCTTTTTTCTCTAAACCGTCAATCGCATCTGTCAGCTCTTTAGCTGTTGTTTCAGAGAAAGAAGTGATTTGAATTTCTCCGATGTTGTTGTCTTTCATCTCTGAATAGACAGTCTCTACAGGAATAGTATCGCGCTTAATGGAAAGATCGATATTCCCCACTCCCGCTCTGTTCAGTTCAAGCTTCACCTTTGTGCCCTTTTTGCCTCGGATTAAAGCGACGGCTTCATTTACATTCATGCCTTTTACGCTTTTTCCATTCACCTTAATGATTTGGTCTCTCGGTTTGATACCGGCTTTTTCAGCAGGTGAACCTTTAATTGGGGATACAATAAGGATTTCTCCGTCTTTCTCCTCTACTTGGGCTCCGATTCCTTCAAAAGATGCTGAAATCGTCTCGTCGAATGATTTCGCTTGCTCTTGATCCATATATGTAGAGTACGGATCATCCAGTGATTGAATCATTCCTTTAATTGCTCCGTCTACTAATTTGTCATCATCTGTTTTTTGGTAATAATCACTTTTGATTTGCTCATACGCTTTATTTAATTTGTCGAACTTACTGTCTCCTGTGCTTGCTGATTTTTGGCCCAGGATACTGGAATTGCCCGTAATAAATAAAGTAAGCGCCGAAGCGACAACTGCAGTGATCAGCACAATAAAAAACAGTTTTAATTGCCGTTTCAATTAAACACCACCTTTTTCTTCTTACATTATTATCATGGACGAATTCTTATTCGTCAACTCGGAGCAGAAATGAAAGAGAAACGCCCTTCTTTTGCTTTTCATAAACCTATGTCTTTATACGACATATGATAAGGAAAAAGGAGGATTCGATATTGAGCCGATATTTAGAAATGCTGTCCTTATTCGGTGTCGCAGGGGCGCACCCAGGCGGGCTGGCTTTTTCAAAAGCGGTCTTGCAAAAGGCTGCACCCTCTCCGAATCAGCCGATTCTTGATGCCGGATGCGGAACAGGACAAACGGCGGCTTATTTAGGACATTTGCTGTATCCTGTAACAGTCGTTGATAAAGATCCTATTATGCTTGAGAAAGCGAAAAAAAGATTTGCGAATGAAGGGCTTGCCATCCCTGCATATCAGGCGGAGCTGGAACATCTCCCGTTTTCTTCTGAGTCCTTTTCCTGTGTCCTGTCAGAATCGGTCCTCAGTTTTTCACGCCTGACATCCTCTCTTCAAGAAATTTCAAGAGTTTTAAAACCCGGCGGGATGCTGATTGGTATCGAAGCTGCTTTAAAAAAACCGATGCCACCTGCAGAAAAGAAGCAAATGATGGATTTTTACGGATTTACTTGCTTACATGAAGAAAGCGAATGGCATAAACTCCTAAGATCCTATGGCTTTCAAAAAACAGAAGCGATGACACTTCTTCCGGAAGACATGGAATTTGAACCAACCACAGAAATGGATTTATCGCAAACGATTGATCCCATCTATTACGATACGCTTCAAACACATTATCAGCTCATGCAGTTATATAGTGAGTACATGGGTCATTGTATTTTTATCGCGTACAAGTAAAACGGCGTATCGCCCCCTGTTTTCGTCCAACCTTTTTTTCCTATCTATCATATGCTGATAGAAAGTCAGGATAGGAGGGGAACAATATTGGAGAGATATTATCATCTTTGCAAAAACCATCAAGGTAAAGTCGTCAGAATTACAGAGAGAGGCGGGAGAGTTCACGTCGGCAGAATTACCCGTGTAACAAGAGACAGAGTTTTTATAGCTCCGACCGGCGGAGGGCCAAGAGGTTTCGGTTACGGATATTGGGGCGGTTATTGGGGATACGGAGCAGCTTACGGGATTTCCCTCGGTTTAATTACAGGGGTCGCTCTTGCTGGTTTATTCTTCTGGTAAGCATAGAACAAATGCTAGATTCACCAGACACAATGAAGCCCGCTTATCTAGTGTAAGCGGGCTTTTCATTTTAAATTTTCTTCACTTTTTCAAAGTACTCTTCAAGCGTTAAATCATTATCTTGGATGACCTTTGCGGCTTTTTTGCCTACATAGCGCAGATGCCATGGCTCATATTCATATTTCGTGATATCTTCTTTATTTTTCGGATAGCGAATGATAAAGCCATATTTATAAGCATTGTCCTGCACCCATTTCCCGTCTGCCGTGCTTCCGAACGCTTCATTTAGCTCAAAGCCATTGCTCCGGCTCGAAATGTCCATCGCAAGGCCTGTTTGATGCTCGCTTTCACCCGGGTAAGCGACCGCTTCCTTTGCCTTCTTTTCCCCTTTTAGGCTTACTTCATTGTCAAAAATGACTTTCTGTCTGTCATACGAACGGTACCCTGAGACAGCTGCCAGTTCATAGCCTTCCTTTTTGGCAGCATCGAACATTGTTTTTAATGCGTCGGCCGCTTCTTTTCTGATGTAACGTTTTTGAATCTTTTCTTCAAAAGAAAACTCTACATCAGGTATGACAAGATCGCTAGGTTCATAGTTTCCGGGCAGTGCATATTGTTTATTGACAAGCGCGAGTATATTTTCTGGATTTTGAATGGTTTCCAGACCATCGACTTTTTTAATATCATTGAAATACTGGCTTTCCAATGAAAACTCACTGTTTTGAGTGTTTGATTTTTTGCTGTCAGCTGTTTTTTGTTCTGTTTGCTTTGTTTCTGCTGTGGTTTTCGTATCCTTTTGAGCATCACCGTTCGACATGCTGCAGCCGGCTCCGACTATTGCCGTTACACTCAGAGCGGCAGCCAGTGAGAACCATTTACCGGACTTTTTCATATTACATTACCTTCCTTTTATCAATCGTTTCCGCATTCATAAAGAAGAGGCTGCCGGCACCCAGCACGCCTCTTGATATATTTTATTGTGATACGGAATGTAAAGCCACTTCTATCATATCATGAAATGTCGTTTGACGCTCTTCCGCTGTCGTTTCTTCTCCTGTTAATACGTGATCACTCACGGTGAGAATTGACAGGGCTTTTCTTCCGTGCTTCGCTGCTAATGTATACAATGCAGTTGTTTCCATTTCAACGCCAAGCACACCGTATTTTGCAAGTTTTTCAATTTGCGAATCGTCGTTGTAGAACTGGTCAGCTGTAAATACGCTTCCTACAGTCACCGGCACACCTTTATCCTTTGCGGCATCATAGGCATTTTTTAAAAGCTCAAAATCTGCGCAAGGCGCAAAATCAATGCTTCCAAAAGCGACTCTGTTCATTTGTGAATCAGTTGAGGAGGTCATCGCCAAAATGACGTCTCGCACTTTGACATCTTTACGAATAGCGCCGCAGGAACCGACTCTTATTAGATTTTGCACATCGTAGCTTTGAATTAATTCATTCACATAAATTGAAATAGACGGAACACCCATTCCCGTGCCTTGTACTGAGATTTTTTTACCTTTATATGTACCCGTAAATCCATACATGCCTCTGACTTCATTGTAGCATTCTACATTTTCAAGATACGTTTCTGCAATAAATTTTGCTCTGAGAGGATCTCCCGGCAAAAGCACTGTATCCGCAATTTGTCCTTTTTCAGCACCTATATGTACACTCATCTCATATCCTCCTGTAAATCTAAATTATCATCCAGCCCGTCCATTTTACAACGAATGTCATGATGAAACAAACTTCAGCATTGATTATAAAGGAATATGTCGAAAAAAGAAATGTTCGAGGATCTGTTAGGCACTTCCTCAGAAAAACGGATAATCGGGGTGTTTATTTGAAAACCTAACCGCAGGAAGGAGGGGTGGGACATGGGTAAAAAACATCGCAACCGGATCACCGGCCAAAAAAAGAACAATCATATACCTGAAAAAGATATCATTGCAGCTGAAGAAGCACACGGGAAAGAATATTCCGCTGCCAAACGCAAGCCTTAAAACTGCAGAAAACTGCGGGTTTCCGCAGTTTTCTTTTCATTAAGTCGTTTGTACAATCAGACGATTGATTTTCCTCCAGCCGGCGGGAAGCAGTTGATAATATGTTTTCCCTTTTCTGCCTTCATCAATCAGGATCACGTCCCCTGTGGCCATGAATCTTGCATCATAATCACTCGGAACAGTGTCGAATACATTAAACAAAGAGAATGCTCTTTTCAGCACGTCTTGATGATCGCTCCCGTTCAGTTCAGTTCGATAGACGGCTCTGTAGCCCTTTTTTTCGCCAAACCGGGGTGTCTGAAATATTGTCACGTCATAGGAACAAGACTTCTTTTTAAACACGGATAACATCATCAAGATCCCCTCCCTTTTATTTCTTTAACATATTGGCGTTTTTGCTGTGTTTTCCTCTCTCTATTTTTGTCGAAACCGCTTAATCTTTTCGTCAAAACCTTTTACTAGGAAAAACAGAAGCAAGCCAAGGCTAAAGCCGCCTAACACATCTGTCACAAAATGAACCCCCAGATACACTCTGCTTATGCCGACTAAAACAGCAATTACACCGGCTATGATATATACCATTTTTTTATGCTTGGACAAAAACGGGAGGTGTTTCACTAAAAAGTAAGCAATAACAGGATAGACACAAGCAGCATTCATGGAGTGGCCGCTCGGAAAACTGAAGGATGATTCATGAACCAGCGGTGCAAAATCAGGCCTCACTCTTTCGATCCATTCTTTTAAGACTTTGTTTAACAGCCGATCTGTGCCGAATACTAAGAGCATCAACAGGCCGTCCCATGTTTTTCTGTAGAAAAACATGCCTGCTCCAATGATGACAATTAGAGGGAGCAGAAAAGAAGAAGCACCAAGATGCGTGATCCCCGTCATGACTTCATTAAGCCATGGCTGACGGATCAAAACAGCTGCCTTGCTTATTGCTTCATCTGCAGATTGAACAGCATTTGTATGAATGGCCGCAGCTAGAATGAGAAAGAAAAGAAACAAACTAACGGGCTTGTACAATTTAACCACCTCAATTTTCACAGAAGTCATAGAACATGAATAATAAAACCGGAGCTGACAACTCCGGTTTTAAGCCTCACTCATCTTCATCCAGCTCTTCATCTATCATACATTTTTCTATCAAATAATCAAAGGTGATATCAGCGATTTCAAACAGCTCATCCTCACTCGGTATGTAGCCCCGTCTTGCAAGCTCTCTGTAAAAAAATTCAGCGATTTCTTCCGTATCAATCACAAGATCTATTTCTTTCATCTCCGTACCGCCTCCTTTTTTATGTTTTATGAAAAAACAGGCTGAATTATACCCGGTGTTCTAAACAATTCTTTCAGTCATATATTGAATAAAAAACGAGCCATGGGAGGCTGACGCTATGATTGCTAAAATGATGGAAGCACTGGACGGAGAAAGATTTGATATCATAATGGAAAAAACGCTCAAAGGAATGACGCGTGTGATGATTTGGGGCTGTCTGCCATATTTTTTATATGTCTTGATCCGTATGTTCACAAACTAACTGAAATGCTCTTTTAAACTTTCCAAAACAAACATCATCATGTCTTTATATTCTTCATCATGAAACATTTCGTACAGAATTTTGTAGTCATTATAAATATCCAGAAGCTCATCAACAATTGACACAGCAAGGATGTGAAGGGTATCTTGATCTTCATCATCGCCTTCAAACTGAAGAAGAGCAGACGATGCGATATCTTCGCCGATCTCATGGCCAGTTTCTCCGACATAATGGACAAACAACAGCTGATGCACAAACTGGTCCATTTCATATTTTCTAAGCACCAGCGTGAGATCCTCTTCCTCCGTTTCAAGCCACTCTCCATCCTTTAAACGGGTCAGCTCATAAATGATATCTTCCCAGCCATCTTCTAAATATCTCCAAATTTCTGTTCTATGGCCGATAATGCGAAAGAGTTCTTTTCCATAATCTTTTACATAAACAACGTCCCCAATAAGGAATTCATACTCAATATCAAGCTTCTCCATGTCGACAATGACACCCTCATAATCTTTATAAAGCTGAATAGATGATTCAAAGTATAAAACTTCGTTATGATTGACTTCATAAAGATAGTGTTTATCAATTTGGTGTACTTTTGTGATGGTGCCGACTGTTCCATACATAATGACGACTACGATATCCCCTACTTGGAATTTCGGTTTATTTTGCTTCATGGTGTCTCCCCCTCGCCGCAACATTTCTCATACGCTATCGTATGCCGGGTGAAGCCAATTCGCATGGGCATGAAAACCAAAGGAAATATCCAATTATGGTATGGGGGACATAAAAAAATCCGCAGTGATCTGCGGATGAAACAGCTATTATCTGCCGTGCACTTCAGACTCGTATTGATCCCAAGCTTCATCAAACGTCGCCATCGTGTGAAGGTAATCAGCATTCAGCTCCAAATATGAACTGATTTCATGATAATCGGTTGATGTTTTTGGAAAGCTGTGATCCTCATACGCCTGATTGGCAAATTCACTGATGCTGTCCTTCGGCTTAGGGTGTCTGTATTTCAATAAATAGTGATAAAAGGATTTCATGGGTTTCCCCTCCTGGTGTCTGTCTTTTGTTGTTCTATTATACAGTTCAAGTGTAAAATTACAACAAAAGAATACTGAAACATGACTCAGGAGAAGTCAAAATAGTTGCGTTTCAAAATTCTTTCTGTCTCCATGAGCTGCTGATATGTCAGGCTTTCAGGCAGTTTTTTTGTTTGAATTAAAAGCAGCTGATCCTCAATCTCCTTAACCGTGTTTTCCTCTTGATAGGTCATACCGCAGGAAGAACATACCATGGCAGGGGTGTCTGTCAGTTCTATAGCCCTCGTTCCATCAGGGAGCTCCCAGTACACCGTGTTCCTGCCGGGCACCGCTTCAAGCTCGCCGCACCATTCGCATGTTTTCATGAAGAATCCCCTCCGCATTCAGTCTCTTTCTGTTTTTTCTGCTGCGCCAAAAATTTCTTTTCTTTGAGCTGATCTCTTTTCTCACGCCGATCTTTTAATGTTTCATGCTCCGGATTTGCGATGTATGCCTCTCTCCTTTTGATTCTGTCTACATTTTCAGGTGTAAACGAAACTTCTTTGTCAGCAAAAATGGCACTCAGCCCGATCGGCTCCTTTTTGTCAGCGGTTTCAGGGAAAACGGACTCAAAATAGGCGTCTGCCTGATTGGGGATATAATTTTCTGGTTCCGGATATGACGTAATCACACCTTCAAAATTTCTTAAGATCACTTTGTCAGGACTTTGTGACAGTACATAGTTTGGCTGCAGGGCGATTTTACCGCCGCCGCCTGGTGCGTCAACGACAAAGGTAGGAACCGCATAGCCTGAGGTATGACCTCTCAGCCCTTCAATGATCTCCAAACCTTTGGAAACAGGAGCTCTGAAATGCCCAATTCCTTCTGACAGATCACATTGGTAAATATAATAAGGACGGACTCTGATTTTTACCAAGTCATGCATGAGCTTTTTCATAATTGGAACCGAATCATTAATACCTGCTAATACGACAGCCTGATTTCCGACCGGCACTCCCGCGTTCACCAGCTTTTCACATGCCTCAACGGATTCTTCTGTCATTTCGATGCTTGTGTTAAAATGGGTGTTCAGCCAGACCGGATGATATTTTTTCAATATCTCGCACAGATGATCGGTAATGCGCTGCGGAAAGACGACGGGCGCTCTTGTTCCGATTCTGATGACTTCCAGATGCGGAATGCTGCGCAGCTCTTTTAAAATATATTCTAAAATTTGGTCGTTGATGAGCAGCCCATCACCGCCTGAAATTAAACAATCGCGGATTTCAGGTGTTTCCCGGATATAAGCAATTGCAGCATCAAGCTGTTTTTTGGGGACTCCCATTCCGATTTGACCGGAAAAGCGCCTTCTTGTGCAGTAGCGGCAGTACATGGAACATTGATTCGTGACAAGAAACAGCACACGGTCGGGATAGCGGTGTGTCAGACCGGGTACCGGTGAATCTTCATCCTCATGAAGCGGGTCTTCCAGATCGTATTTTGTTTTATGCATTTCTTCAGAAAGCGGCACAGACTGCATGCGTACCGGGCATCTCGGATTGTCGGGGTCCATTAAAGAAGCATAGTAAGGTGTAATATTTAAGGGGATCGTTTTGGTAGAAATTCTGACGCCTTCCTCTTCATCCTCGGTCAGATTGATGACTTTCTTTAAATCATCTAACGTTCTTACAGTGTGTGTCAGCTGCCAAAGCCAATCGTTCCATTTCTCTTCCGGAACGTCCTTCCATAACTCGATCTCCTTCCAATGCCGTTTCGGTTTATACCATTTGTTTTTCAAACGAACTCCTCCTCGCGCATATTTTGACTTACAGTTGCTTGCACCAAATATTCATGTTTTCAAGGCCTTCGGCTATAAAGCAATTATTAATCAGCCTTCCGCCATACTGATAACCTGAATGGTACAACACAGCATTCATCCCAAAAGACGAAGCACGGGCGAGAGAAAACACATGAAAGATATCCTTTCCAGCCATTTCTTTTTCTAACGCCTCGATTAAAAAGCTTGTTAACGAATGGCCGCGATATTCCGGCAGCACAGCGCAATCGGTTATTTCTGCATGCCCAAGCTCTGGATTGATTTCTGCGCTTGCTGCGCTGATCAGGCGGTCATGATCAAGCATGATATAATACACCGTATTTGCATTCATCGTCTTTTCAATATAAGCGGGGTCAAATACTGGGGTTGGGTACGTGCGGAATACTTTTTTATACAGCATCGATAGCTGGTACATGTCGTTTGTTTCTGCTTTTCTCATCGTAAAAACGGGTGTACTGTCGTTGCGAAGACGGGGCGCTGTGCGATATATGGCTTCGATGATCTCCTGTTCCTCTGTATAAGAATCTGTTTGTCTTCGGCTTTCTGACAGATAACGTACCATGACACAAGCCGAATGGCCGAGATAATAGCCCTTTAGATAGCCCTCAGGCGCAAATAATTGTTTGACAAGCATTGGCTCATCATGCTGCTTCGCATAGACGATGATTTTTTCTGCATTCTCTTCTTTTGCCGCTGCCACGATATCCGGTAGGGCCTTCTCAATGGCTCCGTCATAACGGACCACTCTGATTCGTTTATTAAAACCGTCATGGTCCAAAACTGCTGTGACACCGCTACTCTTTATTGACTTGAGCATCCGCATCCTCCCCATCTGTATGAAGCCCGCACCAATCCATGACAAAAAGTGCAATAATTTTAGCAGATTCTATCATGGCTTCAACCTCAATGTATTCATTGGCCTGATGAGCCGTTTTTGTTTCCCCCGGCCCGAAAACGATCACTGGTGTATCTCCTGCATGGTACAAAAGCCCTCCATCCGTTCCCCACGGGGAAGCCTCAATAATCGGCTCTGTCTGTTTCATTTTTTGATAGGCTGATTGCAGCACAGAAATTAAAGGGTGATCATCAGGTAAATCATTCGGCAGCCATTGAGCGCCAAACCATTCGACTTGTACGGGATGGCGTTTAAACCATTCGTCATGGTATTCTAAATCCTTCAGCCAGTTTTCCAATTCAAGTTTTACAGCTTCTGGTTTCTCATGGGGAGCAATTCCGCATCTCCCTTCTATGACGACACGGTCTGCAACTGAAGATGGCCAGGCACCGCCCGAGATGGTGCCGATATTCACCGGTACCGGTATTGGGATATTGTCATACAGCGGATCTGAAATTCTCGCATTGCGGACTTTCTCCAGCTCTTGTATCGCTGTGATAACGTGCATGCTTTTTTCAATCGCGCTTACCCCTTCGTAGCGTGTGCCCCCATGTGCGGATAATCCCTTCACAGTGATCCGAAACCACATTGAACCCTGCTGCTTAATAAATAGTTTCATATTCGTCGGTTCAGGAATCAGCGCCCCGTCAGCACGATAGCCTCTCATGATGGCGGACAGTGTACCGGCGCCGCCGCACTCTTCATCTACAACACTCTGAAACAATACATCTCCCTTCAGTTTGACATCGCAGGCGTGCAGGGCTTCTAAAGCAAAAAGAAGGGCTGTATTGCCTCCCTTCATATCCGTTGAGCCGCGGCCGTATATTTTACCGTTTTCTTCGACAGCTTGATACGGTTCATACTTCCAATCCTTTACGCTTCCTTCAGGCACAACATCGATATGGCCGTTCAAAATCAGGGACCTGCCTCCGCCGGCTCCCGTTTTTTTAGCCACGATATTCGGGCTCTCATGAAAATCGGATCGGTTAGATTTAAAGTAGGGATGCTGTTTTAATTGCTTTATGCTTGGCTCCCATACATCAATGTCCATATGAAATTGCCGCAGCTTTTCAAGCACAACAGCTTGGGCGTTAAACTCTGACCCCAATGTGCTTTTTTCCCCAATCAGCCTTTTGAGAAGACGAATGGCTTTGGCCGAATGCTGATCAAGCCACTCGATTACTTTTCTTTCAATGTCTTGCATCCTCATTCCCCCTCTTAAGAAAAAGGCATATCTATTTTGATTTCAGCTTCTGTCAGCCTCGTCACCTCATCTATTGTCGAGCCATTCATCAGCTCTTTTAAAATGAAGTGATGGCTATCGACCTCAAGAACCGCTTTTTCGGTAATAATCAAATCTACACAGCCTGCAGCAGTTAATGGCAGCGTACATCTTTCTGTTAATTTAGGCCTTCCCTTTTGATCTGTATGACTCATGACGACAACCACTTTTTTCGCTTTTTGGGCAAGCTCCATCGCCCCGCCCATACCAGGCACCTTTTTTCCCGGAACAAGCCAATTTGCCAAATCTCCTGATTGGCTCACCTGCAGGGCGCCTAAAATCGTAATGTCAATTTTGCCTTTTCTGATCATTGCAAAAGACATGGTTGTATCAAAATAAGACGCCCCTTTTACAGCGCGGACAGGATATCCCGCGGCGTTGCATAAATGCGCATCCTCTTCTCCCTTTTCGGGACTTTCTCCAATGCCAAGGACACCGTTTTCCGCTTGAAACATGACCTGCATGTCAGGCTTCAAAAAGTTCGGTACCAAGGATGGGATACCGATACCGAGATTCACAATCATGCCCTGCTTAATTTCAGTAGCAGCGCGTTTTGCAATCTGTTCTCTTTCTGCTACTCCCAAGCCCATTTCCACTTCACTCCCTCGCTTCGTACAACCCCCTCAACAAAAACCCCCGGTGTGACAATCATTTCTTCAGAAATCTCCCCCATCGGAACGATACGCTCAGCTTCGGCAAAGGTTCTCCTGGCGGCCATTGCCATAAGCGGATTCATATTGCGCGCGGTTTTGTCATACGTTAGATTGCCGAATTCATCTGCAATGTAAGCATTGATAAAAGCAAAATCAGCCGTCAGCGCCTCTTCAATCAAGTATCGTTTTCCCGCCACTGTTACGATGTCCTTTTTTTCGCAAACCATTGGATTATCAATGCCCACATCGGTTAAAATACCGCCAAGTCCCGCTCCGCCAGCGCGAATCCGTTCCGCAAGCGTTCCCTGAGGTGAAAATTGAACCTCTAACGTCCCCTCTGTCATCTGTTTTCCGGCTACAGGATTGGAACCGATATGCGAGGCGATCAGGGTTTTGACCCGTTGATTAACAATAAGCGGGCCGATCCCGATATCCGGGAAACCGGCGTCATTGCAAATCACAGTTAAATCCGTTACACCGCTGTCCAATATCGCTTCAATCAGTGAAGGAGGCGACCCGACTCCCCCAAAACCGCCAAACATCAGAACCGATCCATCCCGAACATCTGCAATTGCTGTGTCAATGCTGATTGCTTTTTGAAATGGCGCCATTTAATGTCAATCCTTTTTTAAGTTTTTTTCGACCGCTGCAACTGTTTCTGAAAAAATAGAGATAAGCTCTTCCATTTCACCGTCTGAAATGGTAAAAGGAGGAGCAATAATGACAGCATCTCCTTCTCCGCTGTCTATTCCAGCTTTGGAAGGATAAACAATCAGCCCGCGTTTTTTCGCCTCGCTGACAATAAGCTGGGTTACCGCCTGCTCTGGCGGAAACACTTTCTTCGTTTTTTGGTCTGTCACAAATTCAATGCCTAATAGCAGTCCTTTTCCGCGCACATCACCTATAATGCCGCTTTGAGATGCCGCCTCATCAAGCTTTTTCTTCAGCACAGCGCCCTTTTTTTCTGATTGTTTGATCAAGCCGTGCTTTAACACATATCGCAAAACTTCAAGAGCAGCTTTGGCTGAATAGGGATGTGCACTATATGTGTGACCGCTCATAATCACACCTGACCCTTGTTTTATCGTTTCAATAATAGAATCAGATACGACGGCAGCGGCAATAGGTGCATACCCCGCACCGAGTCCCTTCCCCAGTACAGCAATATCAGGTACGGTGTCCCAATGCTCTGTCGCGAGCATCCTTCCTGTTCTCCCAAGCCCCGTCATCACTTCATCTGCAATAAAAAGCACATCGTGTGTGCGGCATACCTCACTTAATCTCTCATAATATCCCGGAGGCGGAGTAATCGCTGCGCCTGCAGCACCAATAATAGGCTCAGCCACAAAGCCGGCGATGAATTGGCTTCCGATTCTTTTGATCATAGTGTCCAGTTCATCAGCTGCAGTCTGAACAAAGTCTTCTTCCGTCTCATAATTCAGCCGATAAATATGTGGAGCTGAGATAGCTGGATACCGCTCAATGAGATGGGTGAACCGGTATCTCCTTTCATAAAAACCAGACAATGAAAGCGCTCCCAAAGTTATTCCGTGGTAACTGCTCCATCGAGACAAAAAGATGGATTTTTGTGTTTGCTTTTTTTCCTGCCAAAACTGAATGGCAATTTTCATAGCTGTTTCTATCGCTTCTGATCCGCTGTTGACAAAAAAAGACCAATTCACATCTCCGGGCAGCTCCTGTGCCAAGAGAGCGGCTAATTGCTCGGCGGGCTCACTCGTAAACTGTGAGCGGTAAGCAAAAGACACCTGATCAAGCTGTTCTTTCAGCTTCTCAGTCACATCACGAACTCCGTGGCCGATATTACATGTCACCGCACCTGACGAGCCGTCGAGATATTTTTTTCCGGTCTGATCATAAACATATGAACCCTTCGCATAACTGACAACCGGATAGGCCGAGCTAAGCTCTGGCTTAATCAAATAACTGCTCATGCTCCCACCTCAAAACCCCTTTTACCATATTGTATGAGTGTCCAAATGGCGGCATGACGTTCCCCGCAAAAACTTTTTCACATAAAAAGAGCCTTCCTAATAGGGAAGGCTCTTTTGGAATTTCAGCATCTAGCAAATAAAAGCGGCTCCAACAATAATTAATAAAATGAACAAGACAACAATTAACACAAATGTATTTGTCCCGCAGCCAAATCCGTAACCGTACCCAGAGTATCCATACATGCTGTTTTCATCCTTTCTTATCACGATATACGGCATTTTATGCGGGCCAAGTCCCAAATGGTTTGTGCAAACGCCTATTTCATGTAAGGAAATAATGAAATACAGTATGCACCCGCTCATATTTTTTAAACGTCAGCTTTTCGTAAAACTGAGTTGCACCGTCAGTGCTTGCAGCCACTAAGTAGGCTGCTTCCATTCCTAGTGATTTGGCGATGGACAGCATTTCTTTCACTAAGATACTGCCGTAGCCCTTCCTTTGAAACTGATCTAAAATTGCCACTTCTTCGATTTTAGCCGTTTTCTCTTGATGATCGATAAACAGCTCGCCGCACCCAATGGGAACTTTCTGTGCCTGGTCGCTGTAACAAACAACAAGAATGATTATACCTGCTTCATAGAAAGGATATTTTCTTTTTAATTTTTGTTCAGCGATTGCTTCTCCAATATAAATGGAATCGTAAATTTTCATAATAGAAGATCCGTCGCAAAGACTTTTTGTCGTCCCCCATGCGGTTAAAGGATGTCCCATCTGCCCCTTCCAGTCACTAAGCTTCATGTCATATAGTAGCTCATCCTCGACGACAAAACCGCTTTTTACAAGCGACTGCTTCAAACCGAGCGGAAAAACATGCTGCGGCGATGCTTTTAAATGGAGATAATTCGCATCAAGCAGCTTTGGTACGGAGGGTAAAAAGTTAAGTAACCGCTCCAATGGAAACGTATCATGGAGCTGAACAAAGTTATGAGAAAAAATTTGCGGAAGTTGCGGATCTCTGTATACGCTGTAATGATCAAACGATGCCGATTCAGACGTTAACAATATATATTGATGTTCCGTTTTTGAATAATGTCCTGTCATGAACGTCTCCTTTTTATGACCTATACCTTTACTCTGTTGCAATATTCAATTTCTTTATAATCTCATCGTACACCGGATAAAACGGCTTTCCAATTGGAAATTGCTGAATATTTCGGAAAGAAGCGGAGATTGGCTTCTGATGTAAAAAAAACTTCCTTGTTACTTGTTCACTAATCGGGTGAAAGACGCCGTTTAGAAACAAAAACGGCTCGCGTTCGATGAAAAACAGACGTCGGCCAGGCGGATTTTTGATCAATTCAGATCGTTTCCACGTAATCGGCGGCCCTTCCGGAAGCGTCTCCATCTCTTCTTTTCCAATTGTCACTATGTCTTTTCTTTGAAATTGATAAAATTGAAACGCATACTGGTCCACAATTCGCCTTTTTTTTCCGGCTTCGATATAAAATATTGCAGGATGGTCAGCTTCCTTTACTAAAATATAATTCGGAATGTTTAAAATTTTTCCAATCCTATATTGGAATAAATATGGGTCTGGAACAGCGACAGTCCGATTTAGATACAAAAAACCCCACTTTTCTCCAACAGGATGCCTTACACCCTGATCAAAAAAACACACATTTTGATCTGAACCTTTTACAAAAGAGCCGTCAATCAAATCGGCGGGCAGAAACCGATATGCATTTTGAAATGAATCTGGGGTTTTATAGGTTGTGTCTAATACTTCATTTATCGGCAGAAATCGGGTAAAGTTGTTGAGTCTCGCCCAAAAAATTGCGTCGCCATGATTCCAATGCTTCATATCATCATCCCAGTAGCCTCCAAATTTATGATGGATGAGATTAAGTAACGAACGGCGATGCATAACGGAGCAATGATCAACTTGAAAAGCGGCCTGATCAAGCACTGCATTGGCATTTCTGTAGAAATGTGAGATTTCCTCTCCCCTTTCGTTTACATGTACAACTTTTTGTTTTGAATAGACCGCCTGCGCTTCAGGCTTATGTGAAAACTCTTGCATCATACGGCTCAGCCGCTCAGGATGATAAACAGTGTCGTCAGTAAGATAGGAAATGTAATCGCCGCCTGCAAATGGGAGCGCACTGTTAATTAATGTGGCATAACGAGCTGTTTTTAATCGATCTGCAGGATGCACGAAACTGTTATGATATTGAATGCGCCGGTCGTGGAGATACTTGTGAATCACCGCAGTTGTTTCTGCATTCGAATGATCATCCATGATAAAAAGCTCCCAAAGATCATGCGTTTGCTGTATCACGCTTTCGATCGCTTTTTGCAAATAATGGGGTTTGTTGTAACTTGTTAAAATAATAGACACTTTCTCTCCCATCTATACCGCCTCCCGCCGTCAAACATAAAAACGGCTCCGCAGCAAGCAGAGCCTCTGTCATCTTTTAAAAAGCACCCCAGCTTACAACACTTGAGAGTGAAACATGAGATCTCATGTTATTTAACGGGTTTTGGAAAATAACCAAATCAGTCAGAACTTCTTTTACGATGACATTTTGAAGTGTATCTCCGTTGATCAAATTGACTTTTGAAACCGGTACGCCCAGCTCTTTTGCAAAAACAAGCTGGCGTCTGAGGTCAGATGGATTTCCTTCAGAAGACGATTGACGTATCAGCAGAATCAGCAAAAGCAAAATAAAATTCAGTTCATCTTGGGTTTTCTTCTCGATCCACTTGTTTTTCTAAATCCAAATCATCCCTCTCCCTTATCCTTATCTCTGTTTCACAATATGTGCGACTCCGATTTATGCTATAGGCTATGTCCACTCCATTAAAAAATCAGCATTTTCCTTAAATAGATGAAAATTAGATCAGGTACGGCGTTCGACTCATACCAAATAACAGCCGGAAGAATATGATTAACGTGAGTTCACTATCGAATAGGAGGTGTGTGTAATGAGCTCTGAAAATGCACAGTTAAAAAAGGATTTAATTAAAGCCGTTTTAAGCCCTTTATTTCCAACTGCAACAGAAGGAGGAGAAAACATGGATAGTAACCTTAAAGACTTGCTTGAAGCTGCCATCGATCAAAGAGTAGATGAAAGTGAGATGGTTACGGCAGAATCTCTTTTAGACCCTTCCCTTCCGGCAAGATGGATTTTTGCCAGAGTTACACCAGGCACGACAATCAGCATTGTAACCGATTCAGGAGACATGATCGGGCCGGTTGTCTTCGTTGCTTTCGATCAGGTTCACGGGATCGTATTTGTAACACAGGAAAGCTCCGTCACTCCAGCAGGCCAAGCTACAACATTAATTGATGTAGACAAAGTAGAAAGCGTTACGTTCTTTTCATAACATCCGATGAAAGTGTTGTATATCCAGTCGGGATACGGAGGAATATATTGTTATTTTGATCGCTGGGCTGAAGAATGTTTTCGGAACACTCATACAGAGTATATGTCTGCAGATACACTTGAAGCAGAATCTTTGGTGAAGATCGAAACGTTTCAGCCGGACTTCGCACTCTTGATGGTTGGAGACCGCGTTCCTCACGACTGGCTGACCTGGTTAAAGGGTAAGGGTATCCCCGTATATGTTTGGCTGACCGAAGACCCATTTTATATGGATATCAGCCTACAGGTAATCAAGCTCGCTGACGCCATATTAACGATTGAACAAAATGCCGTTCTCTATTATCAAGGGCTCGGCTACCAGCACGTCTATTATGTTCCGATACCAGTTAATCATCGGCTGTTTAAAAAAATGGGCACCGAACATTCCTATCATTCAAATCTGTTAATCATCGGCTACCCTTACCCTAATCGGGTTCAGCTTATGAAAGAAGCGGTCCATCTGCCATTCACGGTTCGGGTAATCGGCAAGGAATGGAGAAAATATCTGCCTAAAAAAGTGCTCAAACAGCCGCATATTGATGTCGTCAGCACATGGGTTCCACCCGAACAGGCCGTTCATTATTATAATGGGGCAGACATCGTAATTAATGCGCATCGTCCCTATCATTTTGCTTTCAACCAAAATACTATGCGCATCAAAAATGCCAGTTTTAATAACCGAACGTTTGATATTGCTGCATGCGAAGCATTTCAATTAACAGATTTACCCGCGGCGCATCCTTTTTCATCCTTTATTTCTTATCACGGCATGAACGACTTTAAGGAAAAAGCCGCTTTCTATATCAACCATCCTGAAGAACGGCAAAAAGCTGCAGCAGCCAATTATAAAGAGACCGTACCCGCATTTACGTTTGATGAGCTTCCTGCAAAACTAAAAGCGATTCATCTGGCGCTTTCTTGAAAAATCGTTCATTGCTATGAACGATTTTTTTATTCATAGAAAAAAGCAGCTGCACAAGCTGCTTTCTATTCTAGCCGTCAGAACGGTCTTTCAGCTTCCTCGGATTTACCTGTTTATGAAGATCAGGCATTCCGCCGAGATGCTGTGCAATTTGTTCCCACGATACAATTTTGAAATTTTGATTGACGGTTTGTCCGTTATCGATATTTTCGCCATCCTGCGCCACAAAAATCCCGTACGGATATTTTGGGCCAAGTCCGAAACCGAGAACATCAATACCATCCGTGTCACTAGTACCGTCTATTTTCTCGCCATCTGTAATCTCAAAGTTGGCTACATAGCGATTTTTCCCCTGCCGTTCATACATTGCATAGCTGTTATTTCCTTGACTTGAAGCCATGAGATATCCTTTGCCATTTGGTGCATAATAGATTGTCAGTCCTTCAATATCAGCTGTCAAATGATCTCCTGTCGCACGGTCAACAACCTGCCCCTTTGACCCTCCGCCGGGCTCAGCGTTAAATTTCCAGATGGCCTCATCTTCCTCTGCTATGTACAGGTTCCCATACTCATCATCCGCAACAAGGCCTTCGGTCTGAGAATTCAACTTAAATTCACGCACCTTTTTCCCTGTTACATAACCCTTTCCACCATCAACAATTTCATACTGCTCAAATTCCCCTTGTTTGCCTGTCACTAATGCGTAAAATGCTCCTGTTTTCTGGCTGTGATACAGGCCGAATCCATAAACCTCAGAAATATTGGTGGAAATTGGATGTTTCGGATCTGTAATGCTTTTCAATTTTCCTTTATCCCCGTCTATTGCATATACTTCAATTGTATTTTTTCCTTCGGACCGGTTGGATGCAGCAGCAATATCAATTTTTTCGCCGTTCAATGGAAAATCATAGCGCAGATCGACATTATTGAGCTTGCCAAACTCATAAGAATGAAGCTGTTTTCCGTCTAAATCATACACAACGAGCCCTGACTTCTTATTTGTTGTAATCAACTTGCTTTTTTCCGGGTGTTTTTCATGAACCCAAATGGCCGGATCATCTGCTGCGTCATCGCCAGATGCGACCGGATCTGTCTCCGTGTGTGCAGTCACTTTGAAATGATGTTCCTCATTCACATAATGAGCCGACACCGAGTTTGCTGTCAGGCTAAGCAATAAACCCGCGGCAGTGCTTAGCAGCATTGTTTTTGAAACCTTCATTTAGTACCCTCCTCTTTTATCACTATCACTATTATTGTAAAATATATACAAGTGATTACCGTGAGGAAAATGAACCTTTTTTTATAGGGTTTCTGACTCATAAACAACTTTTCCCCAAAGAGGTACGTGAGATGGGCTTTGCCAGATTTCCTTTTGCGGAGCGAAATAAAAATATGTTGAATATTTAGTACATTGTTTATTTAGTTTTGTTGTTCCCTAGTTACGTCCGTTTTTCCATTTTCCATTAAAAAAGAACACTTTGTGACATGATCATTCCCCTAAATTTTGTTTTATTGGTTGCTTTCATTAATTCGATTACAAAGTTGAACATATGATGCATGGTAGAGAAACGAGAGTTGGAGGATAAGCCATGCCTAAACAGCAAACAGCAGAACTAAAACCATTTTTCCATAACAAAACAGTTTTAGTCACTGGCGGAACGGGTTCAATCGGGAGTCAAATTGTCAAACGCCTTTTGCTGCTTACACCTAAACAGGTGATTGTATTCAGCAAAGACGACAGTAAACAGTATGTCATGAGCCAAAAGTATGCGGAGGATAAGCGGCTATTATTTGTACTCGGAGATGTACGCGATCACAGAAGGGTGAATCAGGTGATGAAAGGCGTCGATATCGTCTTTCACGCGGCTGCGCTGAAACAGGTTCCGACATGTGAGGACCATCCATTTGAAGCGATCCAGACCAATCTCATCGGCGGACAAAATGTGGTGGAAGCTGCTCTTTCACACCGAGTGCAGCATGTCATTAATATCAGTACAGATAAAGCTGTATCTCCTGTGAACACAATGGGTGCCACCAAGCTGTTATCTGAAAAGCTGTTTCATCAAGCAAACCGCCACGTCCAAAACAAAGGAACCTTGTTTTGTTCGGTCCGCTTTGGAAATGTTCTCGGTTCCAGAGGTTCGGTCATCCCCATATTATTTGAACAGATGATGGAGGGTGAACCTCTGACCATCACAGACAAAAACATGACCAGATTTTTCATGTCAATAGACGATGCAGCTACATTGACATTACAATCGGCTGCTATTACAAAAGGCGGAGAAACCTTTATTTTCAAAATGGAATCACTGAAACTTGAAGAACTGATTCATGGGTTTGAAGAATATGCATCGCAGCACGGGCTCCCGCGGCCGGTTGCAGTAGAAGTGGGCAAGCGTCCAGGTGAAAAGCTTCACGAAGAATTAACATCTCCACATGAAATTGAATCACTGTATGAATGGGGCAACCTTTATGCAATCCTTCCAGAGCCGGAAAAACATCCTGACTTTCGCAAAGTCAATTTGCCTGGGTATCAATCAGATCAAGCCCCGCTCATTACGAAAGAAAGAATTGCTCAGATTATTGAAGAATTGCATCAAGAGAAAAAGGCATAAAAACAAGCCTGTCTATCCATTAGGCAGGCCTGTTTTTAACACTTTATTTATTAAAGAGATGCAGATAGCTTTCGTATCCTTCTTCTTTCAGCTTATGCTTCGGAACAAACCGCAGCGCTGCTGAATTTATGCAGTAACGAAGTCCGTTTGGCCCCGGTCCGTCATTAAATACGTGGCCAAGATGAGAATCAGCAGTTCGGCTTCTTACTTCTGTGCGAATCATGCCGTGGCTCGTGTCCAGTTTTTCTTCCACTTCTTCTTCTTCAATCGGCTTTGTAAAGCTTGGCCAGCCGCAGTGGGAATCAAATTTATCCTTGGATGTAAACAATGGCTTGCCTGACACAATGTCTACATACAACCCTTCTTCCTTATGATCCCAATATTCATTTTGAAATGGCGGCTCCGTGCCGTTATTTTGCGTTACTTCATATTGCATGCGATTTAATGACTTCAATTTTTCTTCTTTATTGTACGCCATTTATTTAGCCCCCCAATGCTCGCTGATAAATCCCGCTCGTCCGGAACCTGTCCGGTAGCGCTGATAATGTGCTGGATTCTTTTTATAAAAATGCTGATGGTAGCCTTCCGCTTCATAGAAAGGTTCAGCTTTTAAAATGTCCGTTACAATCGGATCTTTAAAGATGCCGCTTTCCGCCAGACGTTGCTTGGAAGCTTCCGCAAGCTCCTTTTGTTTTTCATTATGATAAAAAATGGCTGCGCGATAGGAACTGCCGCGATCAGCAAACTGCCCCCCGGCATCTGTCGGATCGATTTGCTGCCAAAATAATTCAAGCAGTTTTTCATAAGGGAATACATCAGGATTAAACGTGATTTGAACAGCTTCACGATGTCCCGTCGTTTCACTGCACACCTCTTCATACGTAGGGTTTTCAGTATGGCCGCCTGTATACCCGGACACCACTTTTTCAATTCCCGGCTGTTCGTCAAAAGGTTTAACCATACACCAAAAACAGCCTCCTGCAAATGTGGCGATTTCTTTTTTTTCAGACATACTGGTGCCTCCTTTGTTAATACGTGGTATTATTATATTATAGCATGTAAAAATAGAATGAAAATGATTCTGCTTTTCAATAAAATCTATAGGTTTTAAGCAATATGCTTATGTAATGGAGGTTCACAAATTTGAAAGTAAGAACACAGATGATGTACGATATGGAAACTTTACTCCGTAAAGTCTTTAAACAAATACGCAATGAAATCAATGAAATTTTAGATAAAGAGCTGTCGCGGAATGAATTCACCATTCTTCGGATCCTCAGTGAACAAGGGCCTAAAAAAGTCACTGAATTTGCGCCTATTTTAGAGGTATCGGCAAGCCACATTACGGCTGTGACCGATGCGCTGGTAGAAAAGGAATGGATTACGAGAATCAGATCGAAGGAAGACAGACGCATCATCCGCATTCATATCACTGAAGCGGGCGAAAAAGTCCTTCAGCACTTTAACGAGAAAAAAACGGAATATTTCTTTAAACGCTTTGACTGCTACACTGATGCTGAACTTGCCACGTTAATCGAGCTCTTCAGCAAACTTGATAAAAAACGGTGAAAAAAAGCACATACCGATATATAGGTATGTGCTTTTCGCAGTGCTTCACTTATTTTTCAGTAAACAGCTTCATTGCTTTCCAGCGGCCATATCTATAATACAAAAATGCCGCGCAGCTGCTAAATAAAAAACTCATTCCGATTCCAAGCCCGATTCCTTTTTGTCCAAGCCAAGCTGAAAATAGAGCTGTGAAAGGATATCTCAACACCCAAAACGAGATCAAATTTAATACCAGAACCTGCAGCATCGCTCCCGCGGCCCTGACGATTCCGTTCAGCACAAAATTAATCCCAATAAAAGGGTAGAAAAACGCGATCCACTTCAAATATTGTTCACCAAATGCGACCGCATCGGGCTCACTGATAAATAACCTTATGAGATATTTACCAAATACCCAAATCATAACCGCAATCACCAGCATGCAGGAAATAACAGCTATCACACCTAGCCTTGCAATTGTTCCCACTCTTTTTTCGTTTCCGATTCCAATATTTTGCCCTGCCATACTATTGACGGCCGTACCGGCAGCCATTGCTGGAAGCGTGATGATACTATCAAGCCGCTGCACCGCGCCAAAGCCTGATACCACGTGATCCCCGTATGAGTTAACAACACTCATAATCGCCATCATACCGCCTGTAATCACCATCATCTGCAGACCTGCCGGAATCCCGAGTTTCAAAATCAGCGCGGACTCTTCCCACTTGGGCATTCTCGGAATTGAGAATGGCACAAGCTTGTGTTTGACGACATAAAACAACCCATACAAAAACGCAATGCCCTGTGACAAAATCGTTGAATAAGCCGCTCCCGCTATTCCCATGCGGAACACAGAAATAAAGAGCGGCGCAAGCACTGTATTCAGTACAACAGCAAACGCAATAAACCGGAGAGGTGTCTTGCTGTCACCCAGCGCACGAAGCACAGTACTGATAAAGTTATAACCAAACAAAAATAAAATGCCGATAAATTGAATCTGTAAATACGTCTCAGCAAGCGGTATCATTGACTCCGGCGTTTTTAGAAGACGCAGCAAAAGCTCTGAGAGAAAAAAACCGGCCGCGCCGAATCCGATGCTTAGGCCTGTTAATAAAACAACAAAAGCGTTAATATACGACGCCATTCCTTTTACATCATCTTTTCCTTTTTGCTGAGATAAAATTGTTAACGTCGCATTGTTAAGGCCCAAAATAAAAGACAGCACGGTCAAAACAATCGTGCTTGATACCGCGGCTGCCCCAAGGGCCTTTGCCCCCAGTAAATTGCCGATCCACAAGCTGTCTATAAATTGAAAGGAAACCTGCAATGCGTTTCCGAGCATAATAGGCATTGAAAACAGTACAAGCTGTTTCAGCACGTTCCCCTGTGTAAAATCGTATGCTTTCATCTTTTCTCCTTGTGTTCTCAAATTTTCTTCGGACCGCACGAAAAAAGAGACGTTGTTTCATGTCTCTTTTTTCATGACTTATCGGTTTTTTTTCGGTCTCGCATACCGAATGTAAACACCATCACACTTAGGAACAAGGCACAATAGGAAACATTCAAATACATTTGATCCATGTCTTCAGCAGCCAGATGATGATAAGCAAGCCAGCCGAAGTACAGGGAAAATGTAAAGGATAATAAACTGAAATACTGGTAAATCCTTTTCATTTTCAGTCACCTCTATTGTTTAGGATGGTAATAGGAAAACTCAATTTCATCTTTTTCTAAATTTATCTTATCCGCTTTGACATACATTCCATTCGTTAAAGGCATTTCTGACAAACGCACTTCAATGCTTTTATCTCCGGGGTGAACATGGACAAATGACGGCAATTCATAAAAGCTGTCCATATAATTTAACACAAAGCTAATTGGTATACTCAATTTCCCTAACGAAAATTTCGTGACATTCAGCTCTACATCACCGTTTTTTTTCACAGTCGGCTCAAAAGCGATAAACGCATCAATAGACGTGGAAAATGCCTTGATTTTCCCTGCGACATGAACATCATCATCAATCTCTACTTTATAATCAAGCTTGTTTGATGCTTTGTCGTTTAAATATGAGTTAACAAACGCAGCTAATGATTCTTTTGTGCTTGTCACTTGAAATCCATACTCGCTCTCAGATGAATCCTTCACCTGAGCCTGTTCCCCCGGGAGCAAAACAAGTGCCACAAACCCGGCGGCGAGGATAAAATTGATTGCAAGCAATATAATAAACAGTCGCTTCCACTTATTCATGCTGTCACCCTACTCTTTCGGTAATCCTTCTTTTTTAATGGCTTGATAGACGCGCTTTGCGATAAGAGAATAACCCGTACCATTAGGATGAAAATCATCTTCCTCAGAAATTCGGCTGCTGTCACTTTTTTGATTGAACAAATCTTCGATATGAACGATTTTTGCATGTTTATCTTTTTTCAGCTCTTTTTCAGCAATATGGTTCCAATCCGTGACGACACCATTTATTTCATTTAGTTCTGATAATGTAAACGTAAACGGATTGTACATGCTGACATAAATCAGCTCAGCGTGATCATTCAGCTCGCGAATTTCAGAAATGATTTTTTCAAAGCGCTTTTCGTACGGTTTTTCCGCTTCCTGAAACGGTTCAACGGTTAATTGCAGAAAGTTTTGGCGAAGGATTTTCATCAAATCATTACCGCCAATTGTAAAAAAGACATAATCTGCGTCCTTTATGCCTTTTTGAACCTTTTTATCTTTTAGTTTTTCTAATAAATCATCCGAACGGTTCCCTTTTACGGCATAATTTTTCACGTCGACCGTTTTGACTTGTTTATCTGACCGGATAGAATCCGCCACCTTGCCGACATATCCCTTTCCGTCGGGATCTCCGACTCCTTCTGTCAGCGAATCTCCGACAGCCGCTATGACAATGTGTTCTTTTGTTTTCGTTTCATGGGCTTTTTGTTTTCCCTCAGATGATGTACGTATGCTCGTACACGCAGTAAGAAGCAAAATCAAACTGGCCATGATTGAAAAAATGCGCAGCTTCAATCTTGTTGCTCCTTCCCATTCTACTAGTGGAAAGTGTATCATGTTTTAGAAGATTTGCAAATGCCCAGTCTCCTAGCTTACTTGAGTGTACTGGCTGTCTTCACATCGGCGATAATATCATCGTACGGTGTATTTTCCACTCCGTTGTAATCTTTCAGCACCTTACCGTCCGGGCCTACCAAATAAAAAGAAGAATAATGAATGACTTGGTCCTCTCCCTCCGGTTTCTTCACAATCGCTTTAAAGCTCTTAAGCGCGAATGCCTCAATGTCACTCTGGCTGTATCCCGTGAGGAAATCCCAGTTATCAAAAGATAATGGATAGTTTGCGGCAAATTTCTTCAGCTGTTTCGGCTTATCGTTTTCTGGATCAACGCTAAAGGATACGATACGGACATCTATGTTCTCAGCCTTCAGTTTTTTTTGCAGCTCGGTCATATGAGCGGTCATCGGCGGACATACAGTTTCACAATTGGTAAAAATAAAATCCGCCAGCCATACTTCTCCTTTTAAACTCTCTAAAGAAACGTTCTTGCCGTCTTGGTTTTGAAATGTAAAAGGCTCCACCTCGTAATTGAGCGGATCTTTAATCTGCTGTCCTCCGCATGCACACAAAAACAGAAAAAACAGCCCAGCCGTTAACCCCTTGATAACCTTCATGACATCCATCCTTTCCAGCCAGCATAAAAACGCTTTCTAAAACCGTCCTTACTGTCCCATGTTTGTATTCGATACTGAGCAAAAAAAATCCTGCATGCCTCCCCATTAACGATTACAAAGGAGGGCATGCAGGTAAAAAACGGCATGTTACGCGTTGTGCTTTAACACCTCTTGATGAAATACAGCCTGATAATCTGCCCACTTCATCCGGCGCTTCATATAATGTCGGAAAGAATACACTTTTGCCCTGCTGTTTGATGAAAACACTTCTTTTAAGTAGAATTGCAAATGGTGATGTAACATAAAGAAATAGTGCTCATCTTCCTTTAATACAGGTATTTCTGTCACTTTCACCTGAATCCCGTCATCGCGTTTGAACTCTAGGCTTTTGAGTAACAAGCTATCAATCCTCTTTTTTGTTTTTCTTCTATTATATATGATGCCAGCCGGGCTGTCTGTCATTTTGCGCGGTTGTGTAAAAAAATTAGATTAGCAAATGGAACAAGTCCTCATCCTTGTTCACCTCTACATAATGAAACGGTTTTTTGTTCATCCGTTCAATCAGCGGCCCATAATCGGCTTTGTTCTGCAGCTCGATGCCGACAAGAGCAGGTCCATTGCTTTTATTATTTTTCTTCGTATATTCAAACCTTGTAATGTCATCATTCGGCCCGAGGACTTCGTCAAGAAATTCGCGGAGCGCCCCCGCTCTTTGCGGAAAATTGACGATAAAATAATGCTGAAGACCTTCAAAAATCAAGGAACGCTCCTTCATTTCCTGCATTCTTCCGATATCGTTATTGCCCCCGCTTACCACACACACCACGTTTTTCCCTTTAATTTGATCCTTGTACAAATCAAGCGCTGCGACAGAAAGAGCTCCAGCCGGTTCAGCAACAACCGCACATTCGTTATATAATTCAAGAATGGATGTACATACTTTTCCTTCAGGCACAAGGAGAATGTCATCAACGACAGTTTCCAGCGTCCGGAAGGTTTCCTCGCCAATTTTTTTAACAGCCGCACCATCTACAAACTTATCAATTTTATCAAGTGTGACGACATGCCCAGCTTTGTTTGATTCAAAGTAGGATGCCGCTCCCGCCGGCTCAACAGCAATTACCTTTGTATCAGGAGACACGTTTTTCAAATATGTACCTACCCCAGAGAGAAGGCCGCCGCCTCCGACACTTGCAAAAAGAAAATGCGGTTCTGTATCAATGTCGTTTAAAATCTCGACTGCGAGCGTTCCCTGTCCGGCCATCACATCCGGATCATCGAACGGATGGATAAACGTCCGAGATTCCGCCTCACAGCATTCAGCAGCGCTTTTATACGCGTCGTCAAACGTATCGCCTGTCAAAATAATATCGATAAATCCTTTTCCGAATAGTTCAACTTGAGATACTTTTTGTCTCGGTGTAGTAGACGGCATAAAAATTTTCCCGTGAATGCCAAGATGTTTACACGAAAATGCCACACCTTGAGCGTGGTTTCCGGCACTTGCACACACAACTCCGTTCTCTGTCTGCTCGCTGGAAAGCTGTTTCATTTTATGATAAGCCCCTCTGAGCTTAAAAGATCTGACAACTTGCAAGTCTTCGCGTTTTAAATAGATATTGCATTCATATCTCTCAGAAAGTCTGTCATTCCTCTGCAAAGGTGTGTGAATGACAACGTCCTTTACGTTTTGGTGAGCCTTCAAAATGTCTTTCACTTGGATGAGAGAGTTTTCTTTAAGCAACGGTTTCATGTACAGATTCCTTTCTTGTTTTAAATCCCTATTTAATATGCCATTATAACATGAATATTCAAAAAATAAGACAATTATTTTTATTTAATTATTAAAAAAATACAGACTATGTCCACCACATCTTGTGGTAACTTCTGTTCAACCATTATCCTGCAGAGTCAAGAAAAAAGATGATCGTAAAATAAAGGGTGTTTTCAACCAAAAGGCATGATATAATGAAACCAATTAGAACCAAAAGGAGCCAATTGATGAATAGTGCACCAAAACTCAATACATTTCAACATCTAATCGGAGAACATCAAACTTTCCTGGAAGCGAAGCGAATCGCCAAGCAGTTCTCGTTATCGGAGCTTCCTGTCTTAATAACAGGAAAAATCGGAACAGGCAAAAATCACTTCGCACATGCCATACACTTGGAATCTTCGAGAAGCAATGAACCGTTTATAAGCGTCAATTGCAGCACCCATTCGGAAGAAACCCTTATTCATGAGCTTTTTGGCCCTAACGGAAACACTGGTGTTTTTCAAAAAGCGGTACGAGGAACCCTTTTTCTTGATGATGTATGGCGCATGCCTGCTTCTGTACAAGCTCAGCTGTTAAAAGCGCTTGATTCAGACACGGAGAAACCGCGAATGATCTGTGCTTCTGCAGACCGATCCGTGGAACATACATTCAGGCAAGACTTATTCTACAGACTGAACATTTTAACGCTCACACTGCCCGAATTATCGGAACGAAAAAGCGATATTCCGCTTTTGACACAGCATTTTCTCTCAAATTCTGGTCAGCAATTGTTAATCGATCCCTCCGTTTTTCCCGTGCTTGAGAAGCATGCATTTGAAGGCAATGTCAGGGAATTAAAAAACGCTGCAGATTATATGGCGGCAGTATCAAGCGGGGGAACGATTCAGCCATATGACCTGCCGCCGTATATTAGAGGCACGATAGACGGAAAAACGTCGAAGAAAAAAGCGAAACTGCTGACTTTAATGGAAAAAGCTGAGTTTTTGTTTATTTTGGAAACAATAAAAGTATTGAACGAAAAAGGAGAACCTGCCAGCAGACGGATCATTTCTGAACACAGCAAAAATACCCAAACCTCGTTAACTCCTCAGCAGGTCAGAAGCCGTCTCGACTATTTGGAGAAAAAAGATTATGTCACCAAAAGCCGCGGACGCGCAGGCACAAAAATTACCTTTGAGGGCTTGAGCTTTATAGAGACGTTAAAAAATCAAATGATCTAGCGATCGAAAGGAGAATGTACTTGTTTACAATCAAAGAAGAGATCGCCAATGCGATTACACACGGCATCGGTGTCCTCTTATCCATCCCAGCATTAGTGTTTCTAATCATATTTGCGGCTAATTACGGGTCTGCATGGGACATTGTCAGCTTTACAATATTCGGTGTCTCTATGCTGCTGTTATATTTGAGCTCCACCCTGCTTCACAGCATCACACATAAAAAAACGAAGGACATTTTGGAGATTATTGATCATAGCGCAATTTACGTACTCATCGCCGGAACCTACACGCCTTTTTTGCTTGGGCCGCTGAAAGGCACACTCGGCTTTACCCTGTTGGTTATCGTATGGTCACTTGCCCTAGGCGGAATCGTTTTTAAAATTTTCTTTGTGAAACGGTTTATCCTATTGTCAACCTTCGTGTATTTAGTCATGGGGTGGCTGATGATTATTGCAGTTAAACCTTTATATGCTTCACTAAGCGGAGCGGGATTCAGCCTCCTTTTTCTCGGCGGCATTTTATACTCTGTCGGAACCATCTTTTACATTTGGAAAAAGATCCCCTTCCATCACGCCATTTGGCACAGCTTTGTATTGGGCGGGAGCGCTGCCATGTTTTTCTGCGTGCTCTTCTATTGTGTAAAGGTGCCGTTCCTTTCGTAACAGTAACAGAAAAGCGCAGTCTTCACGACTGCGCTTTTTTTATGCACGTAATTGTTTTTCATTGGCAGGTATATAAGCTTTTGAAAAGGACAATTCAATGTCTGCCGGTTTTAAGCGTTTAAAAAACGAGCCCTTTTGCATGTTATCTGTTCCTTTCGTTTCCACCATCACCAACGGAAGATGATAGCGGGCCGCAAGTTCTATAGGATCAATAGAACCATCTAGTGAAAGAATCAGGCTTTGTCCCTTTTCCAGCTGTTTTGTCACATCTTCATATACCTTTTCTGAATCACCGTCTGAAATCACATCCATCCGATCCAGCCATTGCCCGATAAAAGGCAAGCGGAACACTTTTGGGTTGGCGATAAAGCCAGCCGGTTCCTCAATATATCCAGCAATTAAGGCCAGTTCAGCCAAACGCAAACGGGGATGCACATACAAAACAGGACCTTGTGGTATTGGCTCTGGCTGATGGATTGTCACAACTGAACCGGAGATGCCGATACAGCCTTCCAAAAACGCCTTTGGCTGTTCGTACACAAGAGTCATCTGTTTTTTGTATGACAGACGGGGATCAAGCATTGTTTGATTAAATAATTGTTTCATATTTTTTAACAGCATATACACAATATAAACCACTAGAAGGCTGTAGCGAACCAATTAAAATCCTCCCGCTTTAGAAGAATTCTTTTTTTCATACATTAGAAATTCGTAATCATACGGGTTTTTTTCGTCTTTGATCCCCTGCTCAGAAGAAACCAGTTTCCAATTGGATTCATCAAATTCAGGGAAGTGACGGTCACCCTCAAACTCGTGATGAATTTTCGTCATATACAGTCTGTCCGCATAAGGGAAAAGGTCCGTATAGAGCTGAGCCCCTCCGATCACAAAGCATTCTTCAGGGCCTGAACAAATGTCCAGTACATCCTTTAATGAACCGACAACCGTGCATCCCGGAAATTCTGAAGCCGGCGCTGAGGTAACGACAATATTTTTCCGATTTGGAAGCGGACGTCCGATCGATTCAAATGTTTTTCGGCCCATAATGATTGAATGGCCCGATGTTACTTTCTTAAAGTATGCAAGATCATTGGGCAAATGCCACGGCAAATCATTGTCTTTGCCGATAAGCCTGTTGGCATCCATCGCAAAAATGAATGAAATCATACGCTGACCGCCCCTTTTTGCTCTAAAACATGTCTGCATAAATCCTTATACTGTTTCATTTTTTTCATCCTTTAAAAGTAGTCTTCTAGTAGTGTAACACAATAAAAAATCATTTCTGAACCCAGAAATGATTTTTTTATAGTCAGCTGACGACAGGCTTTTCATCCTGTTCTTTTTCTTCATCTTGCAGATCCTGATGCGTATGTGCAATTCTGCTCGCCGCTGCTGCAGCAAGAGCTGCCACAATATCATCCAAAAAGGTGTGAATACCGTCTGGACTTTCATCAAGTTCCTTAATAATTCCAATCTTCTCTTTATCCAAATAACCGAAATTGGTCAAACCGATCGACCCGTACACATTAACGATGGAAAGCGGGATAATTTCATCTATGCCGTAAAGCGGTTCATCCGTTTCAACAAGGTGCTGCAGCGGTTCGGGGAGAAGCTTCTGTTCTGCAAGCTGATCGAGTGCAAGGCCTGTCAAAACAGCATGAATAATTTCACGTTTGTTCAGGACTTTTTCTACATTCTCCATGCAAACACTGAGCGGCAGATTTGGATTGTATTTTTCCTGAAGTTTTTGAACAATCCGTGCAATATCTTCTATCATAACGCCCCGTTTGTTCAGCATATCCTTTGTTATATCGACCATTTCATTCATTGTGTACTTTTTCATGTCTAATGGCATCTCCTTTAGGCACTCATCCAGTTGGGAGGCGTGTTGCGGTCCCAGTAAATACTCCCAAGCTCATGATGTGATTGAAATCCATCTTCTGCTGTATGATAATGAAAATTAAACCAGTAGCCGTCATGAGGCGGGTGGTCTCTTCGCACATGGAATCTGAGAAGATCTTCTCCAGTTGTCCGATTGTAAACGTTGAAAATTTTTTCCGTTTTGCCCGCTGAAGGCATGCTTGAGATCACAACATCTTGGTACGCCTCATCATCTTGCAATGTCGCTAAATAATCACTAATCACATTTTCGATTTTTGGCAGGATCTCTTTCCGATAGTCATCCTCAATGACAGGAGCGATTCTGCTGCCGAATTTTAAAAAGGACTGATCCTCAGCGCTGTCAAGGAGCTGTTCCTTGTACGATTGAAAAAGCAGTTCAGGATCTCGCCTGTCATCCGACTCATCATCGTACAGGTCATGCTCATCATAAAAAGCGGTGTAATCATTCTGCTCAAGACTGCTCGGCTGTCCGGAAGGCTTGTCCGCCATAAGGGCAGCCGGAGGAGATACGAGCCCGAATGTTACAATGGTAAATAAAACCACAAGGGTCTTTCTCATCCACAATTTCATGACTGCTTATTCCTCTCTATTTTATTGTCATGTTTCTCTTATTTTAGCACATCCAAAACATGCAAGTCATGTACTATATGAAACTGATATGCAAATTAGGAGATTCGTTGCTATGCACTTTGCGTAAAAACGCTTACAATATTCCATGAAAGGAGGCTTTCCGCATGATTGACGCTCTGTTTGCCACAGTTTCACTCTTAACATTGTTATACTTTGTCGTCATGGAGGTCACCGATTAACAGAAAGCCCGTGATATGAATCACGGGCTTGTTTGAATGACGCCATAATGGAACAGTGCTGTTTTTCTTTTCATGACGTTAAAACCAAACTGTTCAAACCGCGGGCTTTTCCAGTGGTCTTTTAGCACAACGCTTTTTCTGGCAACTCGTACCGCTTCATTGATACATCCTTCGCGCAAAACGGAATCCTCTGCCAAATCACGTAAAGGCGCGATACCGTCAGAGGTTTCTACAGGTTCATGAAACATTGGATCGAAATAAACCACATCAACAGAGTTGTCAGGAAGCTGCTTGATGTGTTCAAAGCAATCACCATTCTTCACCTGGATTCTTCTCATCGCAGCTTGAAGCTCTTCTATACCCGTTTCCCATGAATGCAGTCCCGTCCTCACTAAAACAGACACAAGATGGTTTTTTTCAATCCCAACAACAGAACCCGTTTCGCCTACTGCCATACTTGCGATAATGGCATCTGACCCCAGCCCGAGTGTGCAATCTAAAAACGCATCCCCTTCAGATAAGCCGGCAGCCCGAAGCATAGGCTCTTTCTCCCCCTGCAAGAAGCGTTTGGCTCTAAACATCGCTGTATTCGGATGAAAAAAGAATTTGGCACCTTGTTTCGTATACAGCTCAAACCGCTCTTTGCCGACCACAAGCAAATCGCGTTCAGCTGACTTCAGCAGGTGTTCAACCGTTTGTTTATTCCGGCCGCAGTATGGCATATTTAGCTCTTTAGAAAGCTGCTTTGCGGTTTTTATGGTGTGTTCAGACGGTCTATAGCTTGTTGTTATCATCTTCTGTACTCCCAAAAAGAAAATGCCCGGAAAACGGGCATTTAGCAGTGCGCATCGAAGGCAGCAGTCAGATTTTTCATAATTTCTTCCATATCGTGTCCTTCAATTTCATGACGCGGAATAAAATGTACGACTTCTTTGCCTTTCAAAAGAGCCATTGATGGTGAAGAAGGCTCCTGGCCAGTAAAATACTCACGCATTTTCGCAGTAGCTTCTTTATCTTGGCCCGCAAATACAGTCACCGTATTGTCAGGTGTTTTGTCATTCTGGAGGACTGCCTGTGTAGCCGCAGGACGCGCAAGGCCTGCCGCGCAGCCGCATACAGAGTTAACGACTACAAGAGTTGTGCCCTCTGCCTTTTCCATAAAGTTTTCTACTTCTTCCGCTGTTGTTAACTCTTCAAAACCTGCTCCAGTCAGCTCGCGGCGCATCGGTACGACAAGCTGGCGCATGTATTCTTCATAAGCCATTGACATAAAAAAAGCCCCCTCTAGTATCCTTCATCTGAAGTAAAGGATACTATAGAGAGGGCCGGATTTCAAATGTTCACACCTTAAAATAAAAGAAAGTGTCCCCAGCTATCTAGATTTTCATAATACCGCCGGTGTTGGCACTTGTCACAAGTTTAGAATAACGTGCCAGGTAGCCGGTTTTCACTTTCGGTTCAAAACCTTTCCAGTTCGCTTTTCGTTTTTCCCACTCTTCTTCTGGCACTTGTACATCCAAGATACGTTTTTCGATATCAACGATAATATGGTCTCCGTTTTCAACAAAGGCAAGCGGCCCGCCCTCAGCGGCCTCAGGTGATACGTGGCCGATTGAGAGGCCACGGGAGGCTCCGGAAAAACGTCCGTCCGTAATCAATGCCACTTTTGGTCCGAGTCCCATTCCAACGATTTGGGATGTTGGCGCCAGCATTTCCGGCATGCCAGGTCCGCCTTTTGGCCCTTCGTATCTGATGATGACAACGTCGCCTTCTTTTACTTTTCGGTTGATAATGCCGTCAAGCGCCTCGTCCTGAGAATCGAATACGACAGCCGGCCCTTCGTGTCTTGTAATCCCATTCTGTACGCCGCCTGTTTTAATGATAGCGCCGTCCGGAGCTAGATTACCGAATAAAACAGCAAGGCCACCCTTTTCAGTGAATGGTTGATCCAGCGGGTGAATGACGTCATAATCCTTTACTTCATGTCCGGCAATGGTTTCTCCAAGAGTTTTTCCTGTAACAGTCAGCGCATCTAAATGAAGCGCTCCTTCTTTCTTGGAAAGCTCATTCAGAGCCGCTGACACGCCGCCCGCTTCATGAAGATCTTCAATAAACACATCCGATGCAGGAGCCAGCTTGGCCAAGTGCGGCACGCGCTCAGCGACTTCGTTAATGCGTTCTAAAGAGTATTCAACGCCGGCTTCGTTTGCAAGGGCAAGCGTATGAAGAACGGTATTTGTAGAACCTCCGAGCGCCATATCGAGTGCAAACGCGTTATCAATCGCTTTTACTGTAACGATATCACGCGGTTTGATATCTTTGCGAATCGTTTCCATTAATTGCGCAGCCGATTTTCTCACAAACTCTTTGCGTTCCGGAGATGTCGCCAGAATAGTTCCATTACCCGGCAAGGCAAGACCAAGTGCTTCTGACAGACAGTTCATTGAGTTCGCCGTAAACATGCCTGAGCAAGACCCGCACGTTGGGCATCCGAACTGCTCTAGTTCTTGAAGCTCGTTTTCGTTGATTTTCCCTGCTTGGTAGGCGCCTACCCCTTCGAATACTGAGGAAAGGGAGATTTTTCGCCCGTCACTTGTTCTTCCTGCCGCCATCGGTCCGCCGCTGACAAAAATCGTCGGAATGTTGATGCGCATTGCCGCCATAAGCATTCCCGGTGTGATTTTGTCGCAGTTCGGAATACAGACCATTCCGTCAAACCAATGTGCGGATACAACCGTTTCCACAGAGTCTGCGATAATTTCACGGCTTGGCAGCGAATATCTCATACCGATATGCCCCATTGCGATGCCATCATCTACCCCAATGGTATTAAATTCAAACGGAACGCCCCCTGCTTCTCTGATTGCTTCTTTTACGATTTTCCCAAACTCCTGCAAGTGAACATGACCGGGAACGATATCAATGTATGAATTACACACCGCAATAAACGGCTTGCCGAAATCCTCTTCTTTTACCCCTGCTGCACGAAGCAAACTGCGGTGCGGAGCTCTATCGATTCCTTGTGTGATCATATTACTGCGTAATTCTGCCATGGTGATCCTCCTAAATTCTTTCAATTGTTTGATTGGATTTTATTTTGACAATTTTCAGTTTATTTATGGGCTGTTTTTGCAAATAAGATAAATACAGGCCGCCCTCACCTTGTTTTGTTCTTTCGTGTTTTTATATTTATATAGCTTTCTTTCGATTTGAACCCTCCAACTATTAATATTGTTACTTACTATAAATAGTTTTCGGATATTTTTCAACAATATTCGAAATAATTTTTATAAAAAGTGAATTCACATAAAAAAGGTGCATGATCTGCACCTTTTTTATTTCTATTCGCCTTTTTTTCTGCTTTCCGTCATTTGTTTCCAAACAGAACCTTTTGCTTCTTCTCCATGCTCAATACGTTCAAGCGCCATTTTGACTTGAAGGCTGACCTCAAATTCGGGGTCATCTTCGGCAGCGCGCAAAGCTTCAATTGCACTTTCATCCCCGACTTCGTATAGGAACATGGCCGCACGCCAGCGAACAAGCTTGCTGGAGTCGCTTAACGACTTGATCATAGCAGGAATGGCTTGAGGATCGCCGATATCAGACAGGCAATCTCCGGCCGTTCTTCTGACTGATACAGCTTTGTCCTCAAGTGCTTTATACAATAGAGGAAGAACATCAGGTGTTTCAATCATCCCTAAGTACACAACAGCCTGTCTTCTGATGGACACCTTTGGATCATCCAATGCCTTCTGTAAAACCGGGATATCCTCTTCTTTCGGATCCATCTGTTCCAAGTGTGCATAACGCTTTTTCCAGTCCTCATCATCCAGCATGTCAAGCGTTACTTTATACGCTTTGCGCTGTACAGTTTGTTTTGCTTCGCCCTTTCCTTGAGCGGCTGCTTCAGTCAGTCGTTTCAGCCGTTCATCACTGTATGCCGCCTGAAGCTCTTCTGTCACGTCATGGCCGATTTCATCAAAGTCACCGAATCTGACACCTTGTTCTTTCCAAGCCCGCTCAAACACAACATTGGAAGCTTCAGATCTAAGTTTTAAGATCGCCTGCTGAAAGCGTTCAGGTAAGCCGAAGCGTTCTTCCCGCTCTCCATCGGTTAATTTAACTTGCATAGGAATGCCGCTGAACATCTGCACAAAAACTTTTACCTCTCCAAAAGATTCTTGATCAGAACGATTTTCTTCTCCGCTTTCAGCACTTTCCATCCCAAATGCAGTGCGGACTTGCGGTAATATGTCTTTCCAGTCGTATCTTGCATTCCGTTCAACAGCAAGAAAATCTGCGACGTGATATACCCCTTTAACTCCATCTATTTTAAGAATTTCCGCTATAACAGGCGGTGCGCCTTCTGCTTGCTCAGGTTTATAGTTATTGCTTTTGCCCGCCGGAAGCTCTTCCGTTAAGATGACTTTCATTGTATTCGGGCTTGGTGTAGGTTCAATTGATTTTATCTTCATGATCGTCCTCCTATAGCATATCTGTGACTTATTCTATCATAGTCGCTCCAAGCCTTCTATTACGACGTTTCGGCATCAATCCCGGGTATGTCTTTTTCTAATTGGCGGACAAACTGAAGCATAAAATTGTGTCTTTCTTCTGCCAGTTCCCGTGCAGTGTCTGTATTCATCATATCTTTCAGCCGCAGCAGCTTATGAAAAAAATGAGCGTAGGCGCTTTGCTCATCTCCATAAAGGCCATGCCCGTTTGCGCCCGCAAACATGAAAGCTCTCGCAATGCCGACAGCACCAATCGCATCAAGTCTGTCAGCATCCTGTACAGCTTTTCCTTCAATTGAGAGCGGCTCCTTCGCCAATTTCCCCCTGTCCCGAAAGGACATCCTTGTTATAATATGAATCACCCTGTCAGCATTCTCTTTTCCTACTCCGAAAAAAACGAGCTGATCATATACTTCGCTCACAGAAAGCCTGACCGTGTCAGGCAGCTTCACATCAATTAAATCATGAACCAAAGCCGCCGTTTCAACAATGAACAAATCCGCTTTTTCCTTTTCTCCAATATACGCTGCAAGATCTGCTACTCTTGATACATGATGCCAGTCATGTCCAGAGCTTTCGTCAGTCAGGATAGATTGAACCCATGTCCTGATTTGCTCTGCCTGCTTCAATTCCTTCACAAAAACACCCTCTTTTTATTGCTCTAATAGCTTCACGATATCGTTTTCCAGCTCTTTCGGATTTGTATTTGGTGAATAACGGCCAACGATTTCTCCATTTCTATCCACTATAAATTTCGTGAAATTCCACTTGATCGCCTTAGTTCCCAGCATCCCTTTCGCATGTTCTGTCAAATACACAAACAGCGGGTGGGCGTTTTTCCCGTTTACATCCACTTTTGAAAACATAGGAAATGTAACACCGTAATTTGTTTCACAAAATTCCTGTATGTCAGCCTCTTCACCAGGCTCTTGGTTCATGAATTGATTGCAGGGGAACCCTAAGATCTCCAGCCCCTCCTGCTGATATGTATCATATAATTCCTGCAGCTGCTTTAATTGGGGAGTAAAACCGCACTTACTTGCTGTATTCACGATCATCAGTACCTTTCCTGAGAAAGGCTGAAGTGTCGTGTCTTTCCCTGTGATTGTACGTACCTTCATATGATAAATAGACATGTAAGTCCCTCCTATGTCCCTAGTGCTGATTATTTTACCTTTTTTAAATCGCAATTCAAAATGTAAACATCAATTAAGAACTCATAAGAAACCTAACGATATGAGCGTCCGTTCATTATCAATTCATATGGCTCATTTTTTATCTTATCATTCTATAAAACATTACAATTCCCTCTGACATCTTTGAAAATCATTTTACTGTGAAACCAAAAGGCGTGTCAGTGCGTTTTATTTAAAGAGTTTTCTGTTGTTTCCCCCTCAACACGTATAGATAGATTGAAAATTGGCGTGAAAATTCCTATAATGAAGAAAATTAAACGGGGAAATAATGGAGGTGGCACGTTGCCTATTAATATACCAACACACCTGCCGGCAAAACAGGTGCTTGAAAGTGAACATATATTTGTAATGGATGAAAGCAGAGCATTTCATCAGGATATCCGGCCGCAAAAAATTATTATATTAAATTTGATGCCGAAAAAAATCCAAACAGAGACTCAGCTTCTCAGATTGCTTGGAAATTCGCCTTTACAGGTTCATTTCACATTTTTAATCCCAAGCACACACACGCCGAAAAATACTGCGAGAGAACACCTTGACGAATTTTACACGACTTTTTCCAATATCCGTCACAAGAGGTTTGACGGCATGATTATCACCGGTGCGCCGATCGAGCATTTGGCGTTTGAAGATGTTTCATATTGGGAAGAGCTCAAGGAAATCATGGAGTGGAGCAAAACAAATGTCACTTCAACCTTGCATATTTGCTGGGGTGCTCAAGCAGGTTTGTATTACCATTACGGTGTGGAAAAAATTCAAATGCCGAAAAAAATCTTCGGTGTGTTCGAACATACCGTTCTTTCAAAACACGAAAGATTGGTAAGAGGTTTTGACGAGCTATACTACGTGCCGCATTCCCGGCATACAGATATAAATATGGAACAGCTTCAAGCAGTGCCCGATTTAAACATTCTTACCGCATCAAAGGAAGCCGGGGTTTGCTTAATTGTGTCAAAAGACGAAAAACAAGTCTTTTTGACAGGGCACCCTGAATATGATACAAATACGCTTCTTCAAGAGTATGAAAGAGATTTGGAACGAAACCTTTCTACTGTCGAGGAGCCTAAACATTATTTTGCAAAAGGCAGCAACGAGCCAGTGAATCGCTGGAAAGCGCATGCCACATTATTGTTTATGAATTGGCTGAATTATTACGTTTACCAAGAAACTCCTTATGAATGGGACTAATTTTTCTTTTTTTAGTGATACGCTGAGCAAAAAATATGATAAAATACATCTGATTCAGTCTGCGTATAACAAAAATTTAAAATACTGGAATCCAAATCATTTAAAATTAGCTTAACTTTTTCACTGCATTAATAATTCGATTATGTATTTGTGTTATGTTTATGTATAGACAATAACTCCTTACGATGCATGAAGCTTGCTTGTTGTTGATTACATTGAGGTGAATTTACTTGAATACCAATAAAAGAGTATTAATTTTGACTGCAAATTACGGAAATGGACATGTGCAGGTAGCCAAAACACTTTATGAACAATGTGTACGGCTCGGCTTTCAGCATGTAACAGTTTCTAATTTGTACCAAGAGTCAAATCCGATTGTTTCAGAGGTAACTCAATACCTTTATTTAAAAAGCTTCTCAATCGGGAAACAGTTTTATCGTTTGTTTTATTACGGAGTTGACAAAATCTATAATAAACGTAAATTCAATATTTACTTTAAAATGGGTAATAAAAGATTGGGCGAACTTGTCGATGAACATCAGCCCGATATTATTATTAATACATTTCCGATGATCGTCGTGCCGGAATACAGACGCCGAACTGGAAGAGTCATTCCTACCTTCAACGTTATGACTGATTTTTGTCTTCATAAAATTTGGGTTCACGAAAACGTGGATAAATATTATGTGGCAACAGATTACGTGAAGGAAAAACTGCTGGAGATCGGCACTCATCCAAGCAATGTAAAAATCACAGGAATTCCAATCAGGCCGCAATTTGAAGAATCCATGCCGGTTGGCCCGATATATAAAAAGTACAATCTTTCACCAAACAAAAAAGTGCTTCTGATCATGGCAGGTGCTCACGGTGTATTAAAGAACGTAAAAGAGCTGTGCGAAAACCTTGTCAAGGATGACCAAGTGCAAGTGGTTGTCGTGTGCGGGAAAAATACGGCTTTAAAAGAATCTTTGAGTGCGCTTGAGGCGGAAAATGGTGACAAATTAAAAGTTCTGGGCTATGTGGAGCGCATTGATGAGCTATTTCGGATCACAGATTGCATGATTACCAAGCCCGGCGGCATTACTTTGACAGAAGCCACAGCCATTGGAGTGCCTGTCATTCTGTACAAACCCGTGCCTGGCCAGGAAAAAGAAAATGCAAACTTCTTTGAAGACCGCGGAGCTGCCATCGTTGTGAACCGTCATGAAGAGATTCTCGAATCAGTCACTTCCCTTCTTGCAGATGAAGATACCTTGCATCGCATGAAGAAAAACATTAAGGACCTTCATTTAGCAAACTCCTCTGAAGTGATTTTAGAGGATATCCTGAAGGAATCAGAAATGATGACTGCCAAACAAAAAGCCAAAGTGCTATCGTAATGGCGTACTTGAGAGCATACGAAAATCGTGTGCTCTTTTTATTTATATTCAGCCATCAATAAAAGCGGTTACATTTTTTTATGGAACTTGCCCTTCTTTTGAAAAATAAGCCGTTTCGCAACTTGACGGGTGCTCCCAGATGGTGTATAGTTGAACCATCATTTAACAATGAATCAAAGTTAAATGATGACAAAATTTTTTTTAGCACATGGGTGCTACAGTACTAGGAGGAATTAAGCAATATGCAAAACGGTAAAGTAAAATGGTTCAACAACGAAAAAGGATTCGGCTTCATTGAAGTTGAAGGCGGAGACGATGTATTTGTTCACTTCACAGCTATCGAAGGAGAAGGATACAAATCATTAGAAGAAGGACAAGAAGTTTCTTTTGAAATTGTCGAAGGTAATCGTGGACCTCAAGCTTCTAATGTTGTAAAACTCTAAACTCAATACATGATGATGAGATGACAAATAGAGGAGAGGCATTCGCCTCTCCTATTTGATTTTCATCTGGATTTCAATCGCCAAAATGTTTTGTTTGCACCTCTGTTCAATCTCTTCAACATACTTTTCCATTGACGGTTTTCCTTTTTTCGCGATATCCGCCAGTTCTTCTAAATCACTGTATATTTCTATAAATGTTTTGTGAAGGATCAACTTCAAGTCTTTATCATCCATAGCTGCGTTCCCCTTCTCTATCAAGATACCTCAAATAGTAAAACAGTCCTATTTATTCTGGTTCAATAGTTATATCGGCTTATTTTTATTTTCTTTTCTATTTTGGTACATAAATTTCAAAAAAACTCTGCAAAATAATGGCGGAGGTGTTTTTGGTGACTTCAGAATTTCATAAAGAGGATCAGACTGGCTTTACGGATAAGCGGCAGCTGGAACTAGCGGTGGAAACAGCGCAGAAAACAACAGGAGCTGCGACGAGAGGCCAAAGCAAAACATTAGTTGACTCTGCATACCAAGCCATTGAGGATGCTAGAGAACTGTCACAATCTGAAGAGCTGGCAGCTCTCGATGATCCTGAATTTGTAAAGCAGCAACAGCAGCTGCTAGATGACAGCGAGCATCAGCTGGATGAATTCAAAGAATAAAAACCGCAGCTTCTGCGGTTTTTATTTTTAGTGATTGGTTAAGACATCTCCGTATTGTTTCAGCTTTTCACCAACCGTACATTTATTGATACAAAATGAATGCGCATAAGTTTTGCCAAATTCTTTGCGAAACTGCTTCTTAATAAAACAGTCCTTGCAATATTCATCGTGCAGTTCTGTCAGCTCTTTAAAGATCATTTTCTTATCCAATATCGTCATCTCCGTTACGGTCTAATTTCGTGTGGCTTTCTACGAATTGATGGGATAGAATTTTTTTAGCGAGGCCGTCAGCTTCCTGATTGTCTTTTCGTTGTATTGTTTCGTAGGTTGGAGTAAGCTTCAGCAATTCAAGGAGTGCTTCTATTTTGTCGAGCCATTCATTATGAGATGGATCATAACAAGGCCAGCTGCCGTCAAGCTGATTCAGCACAACAAGCGAGTCCCCTTTGATTGTAATTGAATTTCTGCTTGCCCCAAGCTCTCTTACTTCTCTTATTGCTTCATAAAGCGCTGCGTATTCAGCTTCATTATTGGTTTTCAGCCGGAAGCTTTTATTTTTTCTCAAACGATGCCGGATTCCTCCCAATGAATAATAGATGACGATCCCGAGACCGGCCAGTTCGCTCTCCTTATCGAAACTGCCGTCAAAATAAACAGTAATGTCATCAGGCTCTTGAGCAAGCTCCTCTGTCAGCTTTTCCAATTCCTTCAGCGTCCAGCTGCCGCCTTTCTCGTCTTCGAACTCTAGCTCTTTCATGTATGGAAAACGGCCAAGTTCTCTGGCGAGCATACGTGCCTGCTGTGCTGTCAGCCAGTCTTCGCTAAAAAATGAGACGGATCCCGTTCCTTTTGCTTCTATTTTCAAATGCGGTCTGAGCTTCATTACAATCACCTTACCATTCATTAGTTGCCGGGCTTATGCTATAATCAAACCAATCTTACCCCGGAAAGGAAGCTTTTTCATCTTGTTTAATAATTCGTTTTGGATCTTTTTTGCGATCATTCATTTTATCATTGTTCTTTTATTTTATAAAGGATTTGGCAAAATGGGACTGTTTGTTTGGATCGGTTTTGCGACAGTCTGCGCCAACCTCCAAGTCGTCAAAACAGTTGAACTGTTTGGCTTAACAGCGACACTCGGGAATGTGATGTATGGCACAATCTTTTTTGCGACAGATGTGCTGAATGAAAAATACGGACCAGCTGAAGCCAGAAAAGCGGTATGGCTCGGATTCTCAACGCTCCTGACGCTGACATTTGTCATGCAGGGTGTGCTGCTTTTCGAACCGGCTTCCAGCGACATATCACAAACAGCGCTGGAAACGATCTTCGGATTCCTTCCGCGAGTTGCGTTAGGAAGTCTGCTTGCCTTTATCTTCAGCCAAACGCTGGATGTTTATGTATATTCGGCAATTAGAAGGATATTTCCTTCTGATCGGCTTTTATGGCTCAGAAACGGCGGCAGTACAGCAGTCAGCCAGCTGTTTGATACATTCATATTCACTGCAGTCGCCTTTCTCGGCATTTATCCGGCAGGCGTGTGGCTTCATATTTTTATTTCTACATATTTGATTAAGTTTGCGGTATCTTTGATTTCATTGCCTTATGCTTATGCAGCCAAAAAAATGATACCTAAAGATGAAAGGAGTTCATAATGCCTACAGAAATATACGTAGACGGCGCAAGCGCTGGTAATCCCGGGCCTTCCGGTATCGGCATTTTTATCAAACATGAGGGAACAGCAGAATCCTTCTCTATTCCAATCGGAGTGCATACAAATCAGGAAGCGGAATTTCTTGCATTAATTGAAGGGATGAAGCTATGTGCAACGCGCGGGTATCAATCGGTTTCCTTTCGAACCGATTCAGATATTGTGGAACGCGCCACTGAGCTTGAAATGGTTAAAAATAAAACGTTTCAACCGTTCGTAGAAGAAATCATCCGATTAAAAGCGGCATTCCCTCTTTTTTTCATCAAATGGATACCGGGCAAGCAAAACCAAAAAGCCGATCTTCTGGCAAAAGAAGCGATTCGGCTGAATGAAAAGAATTAAATCTTGATGATTGGTTCATCCTAATGGCGAGGTGAACTAACATGAAAAAGAAAGATAAAGGCCGGCTGACCGGCGGTGTTACTCCGCAAGGCGACCTGGAAGGCAATACACATAATGACCCTAAAACAGAGCTTGAGGAGAGAGCAAAAAAAAGCAATACAAAACGCTAGAGAAGATCTAAACGATCTCTCTAGCGTTCAGCTTTTCAAGCATACGCTCAATTCCTTTGATTTGGTGGCGGCGAAGCATGTCAGCCGCCTGCTCCATTTGCAAAGTAAATAAAGCGTCTTTCAGTGTGCAGGCCAGCGGCACTGAGCAATGAATTTCCGCAAGCTTCCTCGACATCTCCAAATCGCTTAAACCTTGCTGAATTTTTCCCTGCTGTCCTTTTGGAAGAAGAGAAAGATTTTCCAATAAACGGTCAATCGTTTCGTATTCACGAATCAGTTTGTAGGCTGTTTTTTCTCCAATCCCTTTGACTCCGGGATAGTTATCACTGGAATCTCCCATAAGCGCTTTAATATCAATCAAAGCCTTCGGCATTACGCCTGTTTCTTCATAAAAAGTCTCTTTTGTATAGACTTTATAATTTCCGATTCCTTTTTGAAGCAAAGCAACGCTTACTTTATCCGTTAACAGCTGAAGTAAATCTCTGTCCCCTGTTACGACCGTAATGTCCGCTTCATTCGCAAATAAATCGGCAAGAGTACCGATACAGTCATCCGCTTCATAGCCGGCAAAGCCAATATTCATGATTCCAAGCTCTGCGGCTGCTTCCTTTGCCAAATCAAACTGCGGAATCAGCTCCACAGGCGGCGCGCTGCGGTTGGCCTTATAATCTTGGAACAAGTCATTTCGGTACGTTTTGCTCCCCATGTCCCAGCAGCAGACGACGTGTGTCGGCTGGAATGTTTCCACAGCTGTAATCAAATGCTTTAAAAAGCCGTTGACGCCGTTCGTCGGCACCCCGCTGTCATTTATCATAAAGTTGCGATGTACGGCCGTGGCAAAAAAGGCCCGGAATAAAAGAGCCATGCCGTCAACCAGCAATAGTTTATTATTATTCATCAAATAACTCCCTTTTCTTTCATTCCTTCTATTTTATCATAAAGCAGCCCAAAAATAAAAAACAGTATCTCTTTAATTAGAGATACTGTTTGGATATTTATCAATCGTTGTGTCTTTTGTTGCTGGCGATCAGCTTTTCAGCTTCGCGTCCTGCGTAAGAGTCAAAATGGGTTTGAAATCCGTTTTTCTTTTTGGCATTGTTATTCGCCTGTGCATTTCTGTTTCCGAGCTTTGTTCTGCCCAACATGAATCCCCCCTTACGTCGGATGCATATAGTATATGCTTCCGGCAGGAGGTTCACTCGCGACAGGATCATCCAGCTTACATGCGGCTTACGTATTCTCTGACCATTTCTTTTGATACAAGCCGTCTTGTCGGGACGATGCCTTTTTTAGCGAGCTGATTCATTTGCTCGGTAATTTCATTAATTGCTTCTGTAGTATAAGGCTCATCGTTTTTGCATTTCGCAACAGCTTCTTCAATCGCCAATTCACGCATATTTTCAAGACGCATAAATGCTTTGATATGCTCGTGCTGTTTTGATGAATGTGCTGAAATTGCTTTATGTACCTCTGACATTAATCGTTCATCTCGCTTTTTTCTATTTAGTCTACCATGACTTGAAATACAAGCCAACTGAATTTTACATTTTTATTGTATTGTCTGAATTTTTCCAGGAGATGCACGCCTGGTACGCTATTTCAATCTCTTTCGCATGTTCCCCTTCCGCATATCCTCTTAAATATGTCTCTTTTTGATCCGTTATTTGCGCGATTGCTTTTTCGCCCATATCTTCCTGTAAGCGTCTGAGGTGAGCTGTGTAATGAGAAATCAGGCTTTCTTCTTCATTTTTTATCCATGCCTCTGTGATTTTCGTAAGTTTCATCCGTACAGCTTCGATAAAGGCCGATTTTCCTTTCTGCTCAAAAAACTGCTTCGGTGATTTGACCTCTTTTAGTTCCTGCTCAAAAGCACGTTCTTCTATTTCTGGTTCAACTTCCTTCAACTGTATGCCGTTTGAATGCTGATCACCCGCATAAACGGAAAAATAGCCGTCCTCGTTTAATGTTTTTTGAAATTGATCCAGCCATTCTTCATTGATATGCCGTTCGATGAAACCGCTCATACGAACATCAAGCGTTTTGATTTCCTGAATATATTCAAATTGATATTCATGTAAGGCTGTTGTCATCGCCTTACTGACGTTCTTTTTCCAATCCCCGTTTTGCAGCCCGGGATGAAATGCCGATTTTAATAAATCATTTGCAAAATATGATAATCGCTGTGTAATGTGATATAGCTGCTCTCTTGTATCTTTTTTTACTTTTTCAATGATGGTTTCTGAGTTCCGCCGTTTCTCGATATCGGCCGCTGTCCGCTCAAATGACAGCATAAGGCGCTGTTTCTGCGCTTCCTTCTCTTCTCGGGACTGATGCTGGGATTGGTGAAGCTGAAAAACAGTTTCGCATAGTTTGTCTGCCTCCGAACTGAGCTGCGCTGCTGACGCTTTTTTTACATCCACTTCGATAAACCGGTCTAAGTGTTTTCTTACTTTCGAGAACTGATTATAAAATGACTCCGGTTTTCCCACCAGTTCCTCCTTACTTGATACGGTAAAGAGCTGCGGCTCATAAACCCCTTCTTTTACAAGCTCTGCGCTGACATAATCGGTCACTGTTTCGAGCTCTGTTTTATCTTTTGCAAGGTCTGCAGCATTAATAATAAAAAACATTTTATCCATGCTGAGCGATTCTTTCACAAGTCCAAGCTTTCGCAAAAATGAACGGTCTCCTTTTGAAAAAGAGTGCTGATAATAAGTCATATAAAAAAATGCATCAGCATCTTTGATATATTGGAATGCCAGTTCTGTATGCCGTTTATTCATGCTGCTCGCGCCGGGTGTATCAACGATCGTAATCCCTTTTTCAGTGAGCGGGCATGTATAGTAGACCGTTACCTCTTTCACAGCACAGGCCGTTGTTTCCTCTGCTACATACGGCTTTAATTCAGATAGCGGAATCGTTAATTTCTTCTGTTCCTGTATATACTGCTGATACTTCTCATATGCAAGCAGGAAATTGCTGATCAATTTCACGTGTTCTTCCTGCAGCCTGTTTTTTTTGACTGCCTTTTCCCACTTCTCTGTGAAGGAACGGCCTGCCGGTTCCTTTGGTATTCCGGTGAGCTGCAAAATTTCAGTCGTTATGTCATCCTCTGTCTTAAACACTACATCCGCTGTTTTGTTTAAGTTGCCATTGATTGGCATTGTGATCTTGTTTATTGTCGCTGTGGTTGGCGTTGGAGAGGATGGCAGCACTCTTTCGCCGACAAGCGCATTGGCAAATGATGATTTCCCCGAGCTGAAGCCTCCAAAAAGAGCGAGTGTAAATTTCCGTTCCTCAAGCCTTTTCACCCTTTCACGAAACGCTGAAGTTTGCTTTAACAACATGCTGCATTCGCCTAAAAGGTCAGACAAAGTGTAAAAGCGTTTGATTTGGTCTTGAAGCGGCATTTCTTGTTCCATTTTGATTTCTGATTTCGGCATCGGCTGCGCCGTCAGCTGGCTTCGGCCTTGTTTCTGCTCTGGAGCCGCCACTCTTGTTTTCTTCGATTTAAACCATTCTGTGTCTATATGCATTGGGCATGCGGACTCTTCTTCCCAAATGGCCCACAGGCGATCGGTTTTCTCTCGGGCATTATTCTCTAAACGCGCCTGTTCTTGAAGAAAGACAAGTTTTTCTGATTCTTGGACGAGCCGGTCGTTAATCGTTTGCACGTCTTTGGAAACACGCTCTTTCACCATAGCGGAGAGCACCTTTATGATGTCTGCGGCTTCTCTTTTCGCCTCTTTCCGGATGAGCTCTGCCAAATCTTTTGTATATTGCAATACATATTCAGAAGAAAAGGCTGCACCATGCTTGACCGCGCGTTCAATGATGCTTATATCAAGCGGTGTGCGATAGGCCTGAATCAGCTTTTCACTTTCAGCGGTATAGACATCAAATGCCTTGGCGAGTTTATGAAGCGTGTCTATCATATGCCAATCCGCTTCGGCCTCTGTTCGTTTTGCCACATCAGAGAAAAAAGCATTCCGCCTTTTATCTCTTTCCTGTGCAGTTTTCGCTTTAGAAAAGAAAAGGCCGGTTTTAAAGGAAGGCTCTTGTGATTCTAAAAATGCAGCCGCCAATTCACGCATTTCAAAAGGCGTCAGGTTGGCGTTTTTTAAAATACGATTGATTTCTTCCTGCATCCTCTTCTCTGCCTCAGTCGTTTGTTTTTCGGCCTCATCCAATTGATCACGCAGCGATTGGACCAGTCCAGTTTGGATATTAAGCTGTTCCGCGAAACTCGGAGCGCCTGTTTCGTCTTTCTTCAGCATTTCCGTATGTTCCTTTAGCAGATTACGGACTTTTTGTTCGGTTAAAGCCTGCATATTGCTTTTTGATTGCTGTTCTATTCTTCTTAACTCTTCTCTCAGGGCCGCCATCTGATTGAACGGGTGGTCCGGTTCTGTTACTGACGTAAAATAGAGCGCTTCCTTTGAAATCCCTTCATTGCAAAGCATCTCCTCTACCTGCGCTTTATAGTCTCCAAATTTCGTCTCCGTCTCATCATGGCGGTCAATTTGATTGACGATAAAATACACATTCGGAATGCTTTCTTTTATTGATCTGAGAAACTTTACATTTTCCTCAGAGTGCACGTGATTATAGTGAACGACGTAAAACAGCGCATCCGCTTGGTGAAGAATAGAAGCAGCCGATAGAAAATGCGCATCATCTGTTGAATCTATCCCTGGAGTATCAATATACGCAACCCCGGAATCGATCTCAGTATATCTGTCAAAAATTTCGACGCTTTCAATCTGTTCCCCGTCTTTACAATATTGCTGCACCTTGTCTTTCTGGTAAGTCCCTTCCAGCTCAGCACACGCTCCGTCTGTTGTATGAAGCCGAACTCGCTTTTCCCCGTTTCTGATCACAACAAGGTTAGCGCTTGTCGGAATCGGGCTTGTCGGCAAAATATTCTCCATTAACAGGCAGTTCAGCAGTGACGATTTTCCCGCTGAATAATGCCCGGTAAACGCGATATAAACCTCTTCATCAGCCGCTTTTTTCATGACCGCAGCCAGTTTAGCAGCCCTTTGTTCATCTTGATTCTCAATAAATTGCTTATAAAGTTCCCCAGTTTTATGCAAAAGCTTTTTTCTGTTTTGATCTGTCATAAGTCTGAACCCCTTTGTGCCGTTTCAATTGTGAACCTTTTTCGAAAGATCTGAATTCATTCCCTTTTCATTTTACACAAGAATAAACCAAATTTCTTTAGGAGAATAGAAAAAAGCCGCCATTACGGCAGCTTCTATAAAAGAAAATCTGCAACTTTTACAAGTTCCAGATTCATCAAACAGATTTATTAGAGATTCCTTTTAATACAAAACCAATTAATACACTATATGTACAAACCGCTCCAAGCAAAAACAACATTGTCATTTGCTTCACCATCCTGATTGAGAATCTTTTTCAAATTCATTTTAACATGGTTGAGAATGATTTTCAATCGCTATTTTACGCTGTATTCCTGTAATGCTTTGTCTTCTGCGCGAATTCTGACGCTTAACAACACTGCATTGAAAATGGAAAACAGACACATGGTGACGTATGCTTGATAAAGCAGCGGAATCAACAAAATTTCGAGTATAACAACGGCATAGTTTGGATGTTTCATCCATTTATATGGACCTTTTTTTACAAGCTCTACACCTGGAACAACAAGGATTTTCGTATTCCAATATGCCCCTAAGGAACAAAGCGCCCAATACCGTACGATCTGTACGCTTAAAATAACTGCAGCGATACCGAGCCACCAGCTGGACGGCTGTTTATTCATCAGCAGCACCTCGGCAATTAAGGACAGGAAAAAAAGGATATGCATCGTAATGATATACGGATAGTGGCTCTCGCCAAATTCAATTGCTCCTTGCTTCTTTACCTTTTGTTCGTTTTGCCTGGCCACTGCCATTTCTGCTGCTCTTTGAACAATGAGAATGGCGATCAACAACCAAAACATGAGTCAGGCCCCCTTTTCCCAGCTGAATAACAGCAATTCTGATGAGAAACCCGGCCCTAATGCGCCAATCAGTCCTCGTTCAGCTTCCTTTTTATGTCCGTTCTCCAGATGGTCTTTGATCACATACAAGATTGTGGCTGAAGACATATTTCCGTGCTTTTGCAAAATGCTTTGCGCAGATGAAAGCTTTTCTGACGACAGCCCGAGACTTTTGATGTATGCATCGATCACTTTTTTCCCACCTGGATGCGCCAAAAAAACACTGATATCATGGAATGACAGCTTATGTTTGTCCAAAAAAATCTGTACATTTGTTTTGAGCCATTTTTCCACCAAAGTCGGAATGTCTCGTGAGAAAATGACTTTGAATCCTTGATCGGTAAAGTCCCAGCCCATGACATCTTCTGATTGTTTCATCAAAACAGATTGGGCGTCCATTATCTTCGGCGCAAGCTTCAGCTTTGACATCCTGCGGCCCGCCTTCTCTCCGCATAATAAAGCTGCGGCAATGCCGTCACCAAAAAGCGAGGTGCCGATCAGATTGCTTTTCGTTTTATCTTCCGGCTGAAATGTCAGGCTGCACAGCTCAGCAGCAATGACAAGCACAAAAGCCTCAGGATACGCTTTGCAGTATTCGGCTGCACGCGCAATTCCGCTGGCTCCTCCTGCACAGCCAAGCCCCCAAATCGGAATCCGCTTCGTATATGGAGAAAACGGAAGTTCATTCATAAGCCGCGCCTCGATACTCGGTGTGGAAAGACCTGTACTGGAGACGAAAAAAACAGCTTCCACTTTCTCATAAGGAATGGCTTCTTGAAAAAATTCCGGATGAGAGAGGCACTCATGAACAGCCGCTCTGCTGTGTTTAAGTGTTTCCTCTATGTATATTTGATTTTTTTCTTCAAAGCTGTGCCCCTCTTTATACCATTCAATCGGCTTAACAAACTGTCTCGAATGGATTTGCCCGTTTTTAAAGGAGGATAACAGCCGGTCAATATCCTTAAAAGAATGCTGAAACATATAGCGGGCGAACTCGGCCGCTTTCTCTTGGTTTACATTATACGCAGGAAGACTTGTTCCAATGGATAAAATAAACGCCATGCGATCACCTCTTTGCATACATTGTGCCGCAACAATCTTTTTTATATGCAAAAAAACTCCGCCGCGGCGGAGTTAGACTGCTGTTTTTTGTTCAGCGAGGTCAGCTTCTTGTTCTGTTTTTTTAGCTTTAGAAAAAACGTTATATACAATATTTAAGACGACTGCAGTAAAGCTGCCCGCCACAATGCCATTCGTTGTAAGCAGCGTTAAGGCACTCGGAAGCTGTTTGAAAATATCCGGCACAACGGTCACACCGAGCCCCAATCCCACTGAGCAAGCAACAATCAGCAGATTTTCCTGTTTCGCAAAATCAATGCGGCTGAGCATTTTAATTCCGTAAGCAATCACCATTCCAAACATCGCCACCATTGCACCGCCCAAAACAGCGGATGGAATAATGGTCGTGAAAGCAGCGATCTTTGGAAACAGCCCAAATGCCATTAGGATCACACCTGTGACCACAATGACGGCATTTTTTTTGATCCCTGTGAGCTGAACAAGCCCGACGTTTTGAGAGAATGCCGTGTAAGGAAAAGCGTTAAAAATACCTCCCAGAAGCACAGCCAGTCCTTCAGCTCGATAGCCTTTAGACAAATCTTTCTCTGTCAAACGGCGGTTTGTCAGGTCACCTAAAGCAAAGTAAACACCAGTTGACTCCACAAGGCTGACAATTGCAACGATGGACATCGTAATGATAGGCGCTGCATGAAAAGACGGCGCGCCGAAGTAAAATGGCTGAATCATTTGAACAACTGCCGCGTCCGAAACATTATCAAATTGAACTTTCCCCATAAAATAAGCGATGAAGGTGCCAATCAAAATACCGATCAAAATCGAGACGGACTTGATAAAGCCTTTTGTAAAACGGTACAGAAGCACAATGATACTCAACACGGTAAAAGCAAGAACAAGGTTGGAGAGATCTCCGAAATCTGCACTTCCTTCTCCGCCGGCCATGTTATTCATGGCAACCGGCATCAGTGTAATACCGATAATCGTAACAACAGAGCCTGTCACGACCGGCGGAAAAAACGATACGAGCTTTCCAAAGAAAAATGAAATAAGAATGACAAGAATGCCTGAAGCGATAATGCTGCCGTAAACTGTTGAAACCCCATATTCAGATCCAATCGCAATCATTGGCGATACAGCTGTAAAGGTACATCCAAGCACTACCGGAAGCCCGATCCCAAAAAATCGGTTGCTCCACACTTGCAGAAGTGTAGCCACACCGCACATAAAAATATCAATTGATACTAAGTAAGTCAGCTGCTCGACGGTCAGTCCCATTGCTTTTCCGACAATCAGAGGAACGACAATGGCGCCGGCATACATGGCGAGAACATGCTGAATCCCTAAAGACAGCGTTTTGCCGAATCCATTTCTCATGAATGAACCTCCTGTACGAAGGACACTTTTCCTTCTTCTAAAGACTGAATTCTTGCCAAAGATTCCACTCGGTAGCCCAGTTTTACAAGTTCTTCTCTTCCCGGCTGAAATGACTTTTCAATAACAATGCCAATTCCCGCAATAGAAGCTCCCGCTTGCTTCACAATCGACACAAGCCCGTGCGCTGCCTGTCCATTTGCCAAAAAATCATCGATAATCAGCACATGATCCTGTTCCGACAGGTGGGTCCCAGACACTGCGATTTGGCTTTCTGTTTGCTTCGTAAAGGAATAAACAGACGCTGTCAGCAAGTTGTCGGTGAGTGTTAACGATTTATGCTTTCTCGCGAAGACAACTGGCACACCCAGCTTCAAGCCCGTCATTACAGCGGGAGCAATACCTGATGATTCGATTGTCACAATTTTGGTAATACCGTCTTTTGCAAATCTGGACGCAAATTCGTCACCAACTCTCTGCATAAGCAGCGGATCAATTTGGTGATTCAAAAAAGAATCCACTTTCAATACCTGATCAGATAATACGACGCCTTCTTCCTCTATTTTCCGTTTCAGTGCTTCCATCCTGTCTTACCTCCGTTATGAGAATAAAAAAAGCATTGCCCGCTCAAATAAAGAGCAAGCAATGCTGATATCACAAAAAACCGTACACGTGCGGTTCCATTGCTCACCCATAGTCGGACATTTACGGTGCCCGGTAGAAACTTGCGTGCCATATCCACGCGATTATATGAGTGTTCCTATTATATTGTAATAAATTATATCAAGATTCTAATCTCTTGCATAGGCTGAAAATAAAAATTCCCGAACTTTATTTTTGTTTTTTTAGATATCATTCGTATTTCAAGGGTATACGATATAAAAGAGCCTGACGACCGCGCCGCCAGGCTTTTGATTATGACAGATAGAGATTTGAATATTTGTTTGATAAATAATCAATTAAATAGCAAACATTCAGCTCTTCTCCTGTTGCATCTTTAATAATGTCTAACGGCTTTTTCCGTTTTCCGTGAATGTGCACCTTTTCCGTCAGCCATTGCTTTATCGGATGGAACTCTCCTCTTTCCAAGAGAGCGTCAAATTCAGGGAGATCCTCAAGCATTTTTTGTTTCAGCTGAGCCGCATACATGTAGCCGAGCGCATAGGATGGGAAGTAGCCGAAATCACCACCTGCCCAATGGACGTCCTGTAAAATCCCATCTGCGTCAGTCTGCGGTGTAATCCCTAAATAATCTTGGTATTTTTGATTCCAAAGCGACGGCAGATCTTCCACAGACACTTCATTGCTGAAAATCGCTTTTTCAATTTCATAACGGATGATGATATGAAGAGGATACGTTAATTCATCCGCTTCGACCCTGATAAATGAAGGTTTTGATTCATTGATTGCCCGGACAAAATCATCCAGGGAGATGTCCTTGAACTGTTCAGGTGATGCTTCTTGAATCTTCTGATAGTACGGTGTCCAAAAATGCTTGTTGCGGCCGATAAAATTCTCGTAAAATAATGATTGCGATTCATGAATTCCCATTGATGCGCCGTCTGACAAGTTCGTGCCACTGAGTGCTTCATCAATATTTTGCTCGTATATCGCGTGCCCGCACTCATGAATGGTGCCAAAGATCGCCGTCCGGAAATCTTTTTCATCATATCTCGTCGTGACCCGAACGTCTCCCCGGTTCAGCGTAGTTGCAAACGGATGAACGGTTTCATCAAGTCTTCCGCCATCAAAATCGTAGCCAAGCTCCTGTAAAAAATACAGACTGAGCTCTTTTTGCTTTTCTTTCGGGAACGCTTTTGTAATAAAGCTTGTATCTGGTTTATTTTCGGAAGCTGTCACCTGTTTAACAAGAGGGATAATCGCTTCCTTCAGCTCAGCAAACAGCTGATCAAGCACCTTTACCGTGACGCCGGGCTCAAACAAATCAAGCAATGCATCATAAGGATGCTCTTGATATCCCCAATACGTAATAAAACGTTTATTGAATTCAATCAGCTGTTCTAAATAAGGAGAAAACAAGCTGAAATCAGATTTTCCTTTCGCTTCCTCCCACGCTGTTTCTGCCTTTGAACACAGAATCACGTATTCTTTGTATTCAGCCTCAGGGATTTTCTTATTCTCTTCATACTCTTTTTTCGCCAGTTCCACTGCTTTTTTCGTATCTTCCGACAAGTCATCTAATCGTTCATACAGGACATCGATAAGCTCCTTCATTCGATCTGATGTTTGGATATTGAATATATCTGTTGAAAGCTGGCCGATACTTTCGGCACGATCCTCTGAGCCGTTTTTCGGCGCGCCTGTTCTGGAGTCCCAGTGCATTAACGCAACTGCTTCGCTGTAATGTGAGATTCTTTTTAAAAGATCAAAAAATTCTTTTTCATATGTATGTATCTCCATATCCATTCCCTCCCTATTCTAGCCGTTCCATTACAGGCTAATGGAAGGGGGTATGAAAGTCAAATTGTTTGTATAAAAGGCTGCCGGTATGTTTTTATGGCAGCCTTTTTATTCAGTTGATCGTCATTTGATTTTTTGGCGGAGGTGTTCTCCGCTTTTTCTGCTTGATTTTTTTATCTACCCACACTGTTGCAAGCGGGGTTAAGAGCGAGGTGACAATAACGCTTGTCGCGATAATTGCAGTTGCCGACTCAGCAACTGGCGCAAATGAGGCATTCGCTTCCGCTAATGCATATGGCACGGCTACAGCCGCCCCCGCCGTAGAAGAAGCGGCCACTCCCGCGACACCATCTCCCCGCGCAATAAAACGATCAAGCAAAAACAAGGAACTGCCCGATAAAATGACGACAGAAACTCCGATAAAAATGCCGAGCAGCCCTGATTGGATCAGCATTCCAAAATTCAAGGTATTGCCGAGCGAAAAGGCAAAAAATGGAATGATCGCCGGCACAACCTTGCTGAATAAGTCTCTGAGATCATGATCCAGATTTCCAAGTATACATCCAAGTAAAAACGGGATGACTGTCGCTGCCAGCGTTTCCCATGGGAATGCGGCAAGTCCCGTCACACCAAACGTCACCATGGTCATAAAAGGACCAGATTCTGTACTGATAAAGGCGAAAGCGCCCGCATCCTCTTTTCTTCCCATATGGTTCATGAGCGCTAAATACAGTCCGCCGTTCGTTTCATTCATTACCGCGACAATTGCTAAAACAGAAAGACCTGCAAAAAAGCCGGATTGTATGCCTTCGTCAGGTATAAATTGCGCTGCGATCACGCCGAGCAGCGCCGCAAATCCGATCTTCCCCAATAATAACGTGATTCCTTTTCTTGCGATATAGCCTGAAGAACGAAAATCAATCGTTGCTCCTACGCAAAAGATAAATACACCCAGTATCGGCAGCGTTCCGGTAATCAAAGCACCCGTAAACCCTCCAAAGAACTCCGCTGTTCCAGGCGCAAACGTGTTGAGCGCCGCTCCAAGAAATAGCGGAATAATCATCATTCCGCCAGGTACCCGTTCAATTGTCGCCTTGATTTTCATATTGTGGATTCTCCCATCCTCCGGTTATGAAAAAACAATTCCACTTACACTTGGAAAACAGCCTGCAAATCCTCTTTTGAACAGCTGCCCAGCTGGCTGCCGACTCCGACGGCGCCAGCTCCGGCTCTAAGCCAATCAGGCACTTCAGACGGATGTATCCCGCCTGTCGGAATAAAGGTCACCTGCGGGAAAGGACCCGCTAAATTTTTCATAAACGGAATGCCAAACACACCGCTTGGGAACAGCTTTAATGTCGTGAACCCGAATGTCAACGCTTCCATAATTTCGCTCGGAGTCAAGACGCCGGGGATATAATGTGTCTTTACAAAAGATAGATGTTCAGCAAGATCAGCTGAAAAACCCGGACTGACAATAAACTGCGCGCCAGCCTCAGCAGCTTCCCCAGCTTGCTGCGCGGTGATGACCGTGCCCGCGCCAATTAAAATATCTTCCCTATTACGGAAGGATTCGATAATATCTGATGCCTCGGGGGTCGTATACGTCACTTCAACTGCACGAATCCCTTTATCTAATAAACTCTCAATCTGCTGACAGGCCTCCTGCTTATCCTTTGAACGAATGACTGCAATCAGCTTTGCTTCTTTCAGACGGTTTTCAACGACTTTGGACTCCATATTAATAATCCCCTTTCTTTTGGTGAACCGTTCTTTGAGCAGATAAAAAAGAAGCTAATTTCTCCCTGGTCGGCAAACCGTCCATATCCCCCGGTGCCTGCACTTGCAAAGCGCCAATCGCATTTCCCCTTTGCACCGCATCCTTGTACGACAAACCGTCTAGGATACCGCTGATTACACCGACTGCAAATCCGTCTCCGGCGCCGACCGTATCAACCACCCGGTCGACCCGGCAGCCTTCTAGAAATCCTTCACTTGTCCCCGTTTTAAAGTAAGCGCCTTCTTTTCCAAGTTTAATAGCAACAAAGCTGGCACCTTTTTTCAAATAATAGTCGGCAATGCCTTCAGGTGTTTTTTCTCCGGTCAATAGCTCTCCCTCTGCGATACCCGGGAAAAACCAGTCTGCAAGCCCAGCCAGATCATTGATTGTGTGTACCATTGTTGCTTGATCAGGCCAAAGCGAAGGTCTTACATTAGGGTCGAATGAAATGGTCTTCCCTGCGTTTCTCATGTCGTTCATGACATGATACGTGAAGTCTTTCATCTCGGCTGATAAAGCAGGCGGAATGCCTGTCACATGCAAATGGCCTGCGCATTGAAAATAATCTCTTGGATATTCAGCTGAAGTTAATGTGCTTGCAGCTGAGTTTTTCCTATAGTAGGTAACTTGCGGGTCGCCTTCTTTCACTTTTGACTTCAGCAGCAGCCCGGTGGGATTTTCGTCCTGCGAGCGGATCACGCGGGACACATCCACTCCCTCTTTTTTAAGCTCTTGTAAAATAAACGTTCCGAGCTGATCATTGCCGACCTTGCTCATCCATCCCATTCGGAATCCGAGTCTGGCAAGGCCGCAGGCGACATTGCTTTCTGCTCCGGCAAGCCCTTTAGAAAAAGTGGATACTTCATGAAGGCCTCCATACTCATTTGCGTAAAACATGGCCATTGATTCCCCGAATGTCACCGCATCAAGCTTCATCTCTTCCCAACCTCCTCTTAGTTGAGGGCACCTAGGATTAAAGTGACTTTCTCATGATGACTTTTGCCTCTAATTCAATGGTTTGAGGCGCTCCTTTGTCACCTTCAATCCTTTTTAATACACGTTCCATCGCCGTCCTGCCCATATCATGTGACGGCTGGGCGATCGTTGTAATGCCTGGACCGATCAGTTTGTACCACTCCGTATCATCGAATCCTGCAATCCCTATATCTTGAGGGATGCGCAGGCCAAGCTCTTCCATACAGCTGATGATTTTCAGCATAATCAAGCCATTCAAAGCCAGAATCGCTTTTTTTTGCTCCGGCATTTCCTTGTGAAAAGAACGAAGCGCCGCCTTAAGCTGCTCCTTGTCTTTTACGTCAATTTCATGCAATCTGACAAGCCCGTTCACATTTTGAACCGAAGCCATTTCCTGATACACAGCTGCTCTTTCTGCACGAGGGCTGATAGAGGAAATCGGTTCGGTAAACAGCGCGACATCAGTATACCCTTTGCTGTACACCTTCTGAAGAATCTCTTTTGTGATCCATCTGTTGTCAGTCGTTACGGTATCCAGTTTCAGATCCGGCAGTTTCCGGTCAATTAAGATTGTTGGAATTTGCTGTTCAGCAAAAGCACGGAGTACATCCTTGTTTTCCCCTGTTGCGTTTAAAATCAAGCCCTCAACCGAATGGGCTTCTAGCTTTAAGAGCATTTCCCGCTCTTTTTCAGGACTGTTATCTGTGTTGCACACCATAATGCTGTATCCATATTGATCACAAACCTCTTCGACTCCCCTGAAAGCAGCGACCGAAAAAGGATTTGTAATGTCAGCTACAACAAATCCGATTAACTTGCTTTTTTTTATTTTCAAACCTTGTGCCATTTTACTCGGCCGATAATTCAATTCTGCGATTGCCTTTTTAATGTTTTTCACTTTTTCAGGAGAAATCGCGTCAATTTTTCCGTTAATATAGCGGGAAACTGTCGATTTCGAAACTCCTGCACATTCAGCTACATCTTTGATGGTTGTATGGCCTGTTGTTTTCTTTTTCATTCAAGTGCTCCTGTATCTCATATATTTGAAACCGATTTCAAAACTGTTACAACAAAAGGATACCATAATTTTAAAATTTGGAAAGAGTTTTTTTAATAATGTGTCAATTCATTATTTTTTCGTTGACTCTTTTCACTATTTATCCTAAAATTTTCTTTGAAACCGTTACCAAAATATTTTCATTCAAGTGCTGCTGAAATCCTAACCAAGGGGGAAATATAATGGAAAATCGTTATTCTGTACATCCTGAACAAGTAAAACGCTTTACAACAGAGGAGCTTCGCAGTCATTTCTTAATGGATCCTTTATTTACAGAAAACAAACTTACGATGTATTACTCACATGAAGACCGGGTTGTCATCGGCGGAGCGGCTCCAGGGCAAAGTGAACTGAAGCTTGATGCAGGTGATTTTCTAAAAACAGACTTCTTTTTGGAACGGCGTGAAATCGGGATTATTAATGTCGGCCAGCCTGGTGCCGTTAGAGTCGGCGATGATGAATATGTGCTTCAAACAAAGGATTTTCTCTATATCGGAATGGGTAATCAGGATGTATCATTTTCAAGCCTGAACGGTGAAAAAGCGAAGTTTTACTTCGTCTCCGCTTGCGCCCACAAAAGCTATCCGACACAAAAAGCCGCCCTAGCTGAACTGACACCGGACCGCCTTGGTGATGATGCAGCGTCTAATGTCAGAAGTCTGTACAAAGTCATTCATCAGGATGGCATTAAAAGCTGTCAGCTGATGATGGGAATAACGATGTTAGATCAAAACAACAACTGGAATACGATGCCAGCACACGTTCATGACCGTCGGATGGAGGCTTATCTTTATCTGGATCTTGAAAAGGATTCAAAGGTATTTCATTTCATGGGCCAGCCGGACGAAACACGCCATCTTGTTGTTGGAAATGAGCAGGCTGTCCTTTCTCCCGCCTGGTCTATTCATTCTGGCGCAGGAACATCAAACTATAGCTTTGTGTGGGCGATGGCTGGAGAAAATTACACATTTACGGACATGGATCTCGTTCCGATGGATGGGCTGAAATAAGATGGGTTATCTACATGACGCCTTTTCATTAGAAGGAAAAACAGCGCTTGTGACAGGCCCGGGAACAGGGATCGGTCAAGGTATAGCCAAAGCCCTAGCCGGGGCTGGCGCTGATATTATCGGCACATCACATACAAGCAGCCTATCTGAAACACAGCAGCTTGTGGAACAGGAAGGCCGGATATTTACATCTTTTACATTGGACATGAGCAAGCCGGAAGCGATAAAGGATTCTGCAGCTGAGCTGTTTGAAAACAGGCAGATCGACATCCTTGTCAATAATGCCGGCATTATTCATCGGGAAAAAGCGGAAGATTTTTCAGAAGAGAACTGGCAGCACGTACTGAATGTCAATCTAAACAGCCTGTTTATTCTGACACAGCTTGCTGGCAGGCACATGCTGAAAAGAGGTCATGGAAAGATTATTAATATTGCCTCTCTCCTGTCTTTTCAAGGAGGCATCCTCGTTCCGGCTTACACCGCGAGCAAACACGCTGTTGCCGGTTTGACAAAATCATTTGCAAATGAGTGGGCAGCGTCAGGTATTCAGGTCAACGCAATCGCCCCAGGCTATATTTCTACTGCGAATACAAAGCCTATTCGGGATGACGAAAAGCGAAATGAGGACATTTTAAAGAGAATTCCTGCCGGCCGCTGGGGCCAAGCGGATGATATCGGGGGGACTGCAGTCTTTTTGGCATCACGTGCTTCAGATTATGTAAATGGACATATTTTAGCAGTTGATGGCGGCTGGCTATCCCGCTGACAAATAAAAAAAGCTGACGAACGATCGTCAGCTTTTTTCCATTACATCATGTGCGGTTCAACAGGCAAGACCTTTTTGACCTCATCAATGATGCGTTCATTTTCTCCGCCAGCGTAAATGTGAATCGAGCCGCTGTCTTGATTCGAGCGAATCAGGCGCCCGATGCCCTGCCGTACACGTAACAACATATATGGCAGATCAACTTCTTCGAACGGATCTTTTTTCGCTCCGTTGCGCTTCGCTGTAAATACAGGATCGTGTGGCGGGAACGGTAATGACCAAATGGTAACATTCTTCAATGCGTCACCGGGAATGTCGAGTCCTTCCCATAAGTGAACTGAACAAAGTACTGTTTCTTCTTCCTCTTGGAATTTCTCTACTAAGCTGCTGATTTCCTCGTCACCTTCGAAGAAAATTGGATACGGCAGCTCCCATGCCGCCGACAGCTCTTTAAACTCGTTTAATTCTTCAAAAGAAGGGAAAAGCACCAGCGTTCTTCCTTTGTAACGTTTGATTGTTTCAATCGTTTCAGCCGTTTTTTGTTCAGCGGCCATATCTGTTTTTGCGTATAGATTAATACTCATTTGCTCGTCATAATCATAAGGGGAATCAACAGTTAATGACAAATAATCATGAATCCCAAGACTGTCGGCAATATAATCAAACGAACCGCCTTCTGACAGCGTAGCAGAAGAAAAGATATAAGGAATTTTCTTAGAAAACACTTTTTCGCCAAGTACTTCTGCTACCGTTCTCGGCATCACGACAAAAGTTGATTCTGCTTCCTTTTTCTCCAGCCAGCTGATCGCATCCTTTTGATATAGAGATAATGAATACGCCATTTGTTCAACATATTCTTCCACTACTGACAGCTCGTATTGATCAATCGTATACATTTCAGACTCAAATACAAGTGCCTCACCGATTTTATCAAGTAAACGGCAAAGCTCGTCCGCCGCCTTTTTGACACGCTGGTCATTTTTTATTTCTAAACGGTGTGAACCGGCTACTTCCTTTGATTCTTCAGAAAGAACATAGAAAAATTCGTCGTTTGCGAGAAGCGCATCTTCAATCAATTCTGCAAACTCTTCTCTGATGTCATTTTGCAGCAATCGTTCTAAAAACAATTCAAGAGTAGACTGCTTCACTCTATAGGTTAGCGCTTTTTGCGCAGCAAACTCTAACAAGTGCCCCTCATCAAATACAACTGCACTATGATCAGGCAAGAGCGGCAGCTGGCCCTCTCGTTTGCGTGATTCTTCCGTCCACACATGCTCCATATAAAAATCATGGGAACAAATGATTAAGTCCGTTGACTTGCGGTAGTAATCTCTGGAAAGTGTCAGACCGCATCTGTGTCTCATATCACAAGTCAGACAGTCCTGAAACGAGTCGTAGCTTACGTCAGACCACTCTTCATTCGATAGATTTGCGTACTGCTTACGGTCGCCATACGGATAAAAGCGCTGCATCGCCTGTGACTCGTGGACAAATGACGGTAACGACTCATAAAGATCCAGCCATTTATCATCATCAGAACGCTGCATTGTTTTTTCAAGCTTCTTCAAGCATAAATATTGTTCATGTGATTTTGACAGTCTTGTATCAATTTTCAGATCAAGATGCTCAGCCAGCTTAGAAATATCGCCCTCTTTTTTCACCAGCTGTTCAATTAATGTTTCATCTGCACAAGCGATGATGGCGGGTTTGCCGACATACCTTGCATAGCTGATTGCAAAAAGAAGATAAACCAGCGTTTTCCCCGTTCCCACTCCAGCTTCGGCGAACATGACTTTTTTCTCTTTAAACGCCCGCTCCAGCTGAAAAGCCATAAATACTTGCTCGTCCCGAAGATCAAACCCTTTTTCGGGAAGGATATCGTAAAACACGTCACCAATCCAATTGTTCAATTCTTCATAAAAATTCTTTGTTTTCGTTAAAGAAAAAGGCAAACGTGATGTTGTCACCTAGTTCCAACCCCCAACTATTCGACATTCAGACCACCAATAATATCATTTTCCGCTGATGAATACAATAAAAAAACTTGGCAATGCCAAGTTTTTTGCAGTTTACTTACGATTGATCACATGCGACGATAAAAAAGGATGGTCTGTTGAATAAATATGTTCTACCGCTTTTTCTAAATCAGTTTGCGCATGCGAAATCACAGACGGAGACGAATCAGTCCTGAGATCCTTCAGCTCGTTTGCTGTTGCGTCAAGCGCCCTTTGAATAAGATTAAAATGTTCGCTGTTCAGCATGAGATCACCTCTGATGGAAATAATCATCATTGTATGCGAACTTTTCATTTTATATACATGCTTTACCGCATGTTATCACCGAAACATGCACAAACTACACTTGATATTCCGTCTCCGGATTATCCGTCTTATCAACAATATTCTATCAGGGAGTGATGTTGAGATGAGTTATAGAAACCGATTAGATCAGCATTCTGAACTGTTTCATCACAATTGGACGCGGCCTAAACGTTCTAAGTCTCAAGTAAACGGTCACACTGAAATGTCCCAAACCAACATTATATTGAGAAGCAACGCGAAAGCTCACCGTTGGTAACGATAGAATAGGGCTGAAAGATGAAAGAAGACGCATGCAGAGCGTCTTCTTTTTATGCGTTTTCTGTTTTCTTTCGCTGCGGCCTTACTTTTGACCAATATTGATAATAATCCGTTTTAATAAACCCGTTAAAGAGCTTTCGTTTCTTCGTTGCTTTTCTGCCATATGCTTCCTCAAAGTTTTCATTTGATGTCAGCATATACACAGACCAAGTATCAAGCGGCTCGAACGCCTTCCCCATTTCTTTGTACATCTGCTCAACGGCTTTTTTCTCGCCGAGACGCTCTCCATATGGCGGGTTGCCGACAATTACGCCAAACTCCAGATTTGTGGTAAAGTCTTTGACCTGCATCTGTTTGAACTGGATTAGATCTCCCAATCCTGCTTCCTCTGCATTTTCTTTTGCGATTTGAACCATGCGGTGGTCTATGTCGCTAGCGAAAATTGTAAGCGGCTGGTCATAATTTGCCTTCTCTTCGACTTCAAGCCGCGCTTTGTTCCACAGATCTTTACCGATCCATTCCCAATCCTCTGAAACAAAATCGCGATTGAATCCCGGGGCGATGTTTTGACCGATTAGCGCCGCTTCTATCGCGATTGTTCCGGAGCCGCAGAAAGGATCAACAAACGGGCGGTCAGGCGTCCAATTGGTTAATTGCACCAAAGCGGCAGCAAGTGTTTCTTTAATCGGCGCACCGCCCTGATCGACACGGTATCCTCGTTTGTGAAGGCCCGTCCCTGATGAGTCCAGTGTAATCAAAGCCTGATCTTTCAATAAAGATATTTCCACTTTATACTCGGCACCTGTTTCTTCAATCCAATCATTGGCTTTGCCGGACTGCAGCTTGAGCTTTTCGACAATTGCTTTTTTGACGATCCGCTGACAGTCGGGAACGCTTGCAAGTGTTGATTTTACCGATTTTCCGATGACAGGGAATTTCCCGTTTTCAGGTATAAATGAGCGCCAGTTAATCGCTTTCGTTTTTTCAAACAGTTCATCAAATGTTTTCGCTTTAAAAGAAGCAACCTGAACCTTTATGCGGTCGGCTGTTCTAAGCCAAAGGTTCGCACGGCAGATGGCAAGTGCATCACCTTCAAAAATAACTTTCCCGTTATCAACCTTGCATTCGTATCCTAAATCTCGTACTTCCTTTGCGACAACAGCTTCAATGCCCATCGGCGCCGTTGCAATTAGTGTATACTTCTTCATCGTATCACCCTGTCTTTTAAAACTTTTCTCTTTTCAAGATAAAAGCTCTCCTTATACGGGAGAGCTTGTTTTCATCATTTTAAATGTAAGTGGTCTAACGTTCTGTAAGCCATGTTTTGTTCCGTCGTACTGCAAACGGCTCATCACCTCGTACTCAGGCGGCAATCATCTATCTACAGAAAGCATTCTGTCCTTCTCTCCGTTGAATTCCGTTAAGAAGGTTCCCCTACCAAAATTTGGGTTTCTCGCTCGAGGGGTTTACCGCGTTCCACTCTCACCATTTCTAGTGAGACTTCGTCACTGTGGCACTTTCAAGGATACTCAGCCATATCCGAAGACGTAGGCTTTTTTCCTGCCGTCAGCCTCTAAAGACTGCCCTAGCTTATGACTTCGCTAGGCACGAACACTACGGGCATCTCAGCACCGTGCGAGCATGGACTTTCCTCTACAGATTCAAGATCTGCAGCGATTACCCGAACGTTAAGAACATGAATTATTATATAACAACTGATTACAATTTACAAGCGCCATTTTTTTCAAGCGTGATCAATCATAAAGCTTGCTACCAAAAACGTGTTTTTCTAAGTTAGACAGCCGTTTTAAAATATCAAAGTTTGTTGTGTTAGATTGCACAGGCTGTTTTTTGCTTGCTTCTTCAAGCTGTTTTTTCAGCTGCAGATTTTCCTGCTGCAGTTCTTCAATTTCTTGATGGAAGGTTTCATAATCCTTAATAATCATATCTAAAAATTTGTCAACGTCTTCTTGCTTGTAGCCTCTAACGCCTGTTTTAAATTCTTTTTCCAAAATTTCTTTCGCAGAAAGCTTTACTTTATCAGCAAGCATCTTTTTCACCTCGTATCGTGAATCATCACATATATTTTTTCAGAAATCTGTACGGTTGTCAAATTTCTCTTATTGCTATGAGTAGCTGTCTTCCTCTACTGTCACTCTCAAGTCATCCATTGTAATAAAGTAGATGGGATAGCCATCCTTTTCGCGCCTTTTTTCCGCTGTCCCAAGCATATACTTAGGGGAGCCTTCCTTTTCCGGGTCATATAAAAGCAGAAGCCCGTCGGACTTATCAATGAAGAACTGATTTTTTTGTTTGAATTGAAGCGGGCTTTCATAAGGACGGTGAGTCAGGCTTGCTTCATAGTCTGCCTGAGCCAGAACTGCTTCATACAGTTCCTTATTCGGTTCTTTCCAGTTCTTTTCCTGCTCGTAAAATGGTGTGATGACAGCTACCTTTAAGTCAGGGTATTCCTCCTGCAAATCATATGCAGCTTCTGCCGCCCACAGCTCCGCTCCAAGCTGGCCCGAAATTAAAATCCATTCTAATCCTTCATCCAAAAAAGCAATCAGCCGGTTCTTAATGGCTTTTTTTATGTAATACAGCGCCTTGTCATCCTGCTTAAATATCCCGAGTTCAAACGGTTTATAGCCCGTAATTGCCAGTACTTTCATCATTTCACCTGCTTTAAAAAATGGGGCTCCCGTGGGCCCCATTTGTTGTGCTGCATTGTTTACACCATCAAGCTGCACGTTTCCATACTAGTAGTCGCAGCAAGGTTTTCCTGCTTGAAAATGCTGATGCGTAGCCGGGTCAACATTTGAGAAAGTGTGTGGAAAGTAGTGAACGTGCTGAAAATGCTGGTGGTTTACGTTTGTTGTATGCTGTGGGTGAATGTGCGGCACGATAGTCTTCGAAAACGTATGGTGTTCACAGCAATGAGTAGGATGGACAATTGGCGCCATCATATGCGGTCTGCAGTGATGCATGATAAAATCCCCTTTCCATAAACTTTATTACAATACTAAGCTATGAAAAATAAGGGGTACATGTTCTGATGCAAAGACCTATTTTAAAAGTGTGCAATTAAGCTGTCTTTAAAGTTTGAAAATACAAAAGCAATCAAAAATACCACAACAAAGAACAAGTAAAAAACACCCTTATACATACCAACTCTCCCTTTAAAAATAACTAACGTCATTTTACAGGATTCGCCGCTATTCTACAACAAAATCAATGTGAATTCAGCAAAAAAAATTCATGGCGAAACAAGTCGTCTTTTGCGCTTTCCCGGGGAATATTTAAGAGGAATATTTCCTCTTCAGCCGGGCAATTCTCACATGCAGTTTTTCAGTTTCTTTCTCTGATAAGCATGCCGCATCGCTAAGCAATTGCTCTGCTATTTGCAATGCTTTTCCGAATTCTTTTTTCTTATGCTCAAAATATTTCGCGAGCTCTATTACAGCAGCGTATCTGCACTTCTGGTTTTGCGAGCGGGACAGCTTTTCCCAAAGCGGCACTGCTTCTTCCAAGCGGTTTTGTTTTTTGTACAGGAGCGATAAATCCAGCCGTGCACTGTCCTGATTCTTAAACGATTTTTCTATAAGCCTTTCCAACTGCTTGATCGCTTGGTCCGTTTCTTTATGAGCCATAAACCATTTCGCCATAGCATAGGCTTCACTGTGTTCTTTTGGCGCATGTGATTCTGAAAGGATTTTTTTAGACATATGGATGTACAATGAAATGAGTGATAACACATCCATTTCATTATGATGCAGGACACCTTTTAAAAGATCCGGCTCTTGTGCCTTGATAAAATGAAAGTAAAGCATTGGCGCCAAGTAGCCCGGTGTGTCTTCTAGTCTGCGGATGCCGAGCTCCTCTTTTTCAACCGTGCCAAGAGATACGCGGTCCATTTTGTGTTTCCACAGGCGTCTAGCTCCATGCAAAAGATCAAAGTGGCCAAACTCCGGAAGCTTCGGAAGTCTGTCACGGATCAAGGTGTGCCTTGTTTTCACCTGCGGCCAATCAAAGGCTTTGCCGTTGTAGGTCACAAGTGATGTAATGTCAACCTCGCTTAAAAAGCTTTGGTACAAGGCGACTTCGTTCCCCGGTTTGGGCAAAAGATGCTGTTTGACTGTCACTCGGTCTTCATATACTCTCGCATGCCCAAGCAAAAAAATGGTATTCCCAGCTCCACCCCCAAGACCGGTTGTTTCTGTATCAAAGAAAAAGAGGTTGTTTTTGTTATACCCTTTTGCTGACAACGTATGCGACAGGCCGCTTTGATTCCACAGTGTGATCACTTCCTCAAGCTCAGAAAAGCTGTATAACCCATGGTTGTGAGAAAGCGGATATTCTACTTCTCTGATGAGGCAATATTCATCTTCGAAGATGAAAGGCTTCATGCCAAAAGCCTCCCACTCTTCTAAAAACGGGATGTCATCAAAGTGGTTTTCTTGTTTGCCTGCTTCTATTTTTTGTTCTCCTTCATCGAGCACCATGTGCTTTTTCATCCGCTGGAGTTTCCCTTTTAATGACATATCCGGCCTCCCTCCTTACGACATTTGATCCAACAGCTGCAAAATTCTTTCCTTTGCTTTTATCCCTTCTATTTCCGTACCTATACAAGACGGACAGCCGTCATGACAAGGACAATGTGTAATCAGTTGTTTCGCCGCTTCATTAATGTCTGAAAAACGTTTAAAGACTTCCTCCGCCAAACCGATACCGCCCGGATAATGATCATATAAAAATATGGTTGGCAATCCGGTATGGGCTGCTTTAATTTGAGAAACAACATGAACATCATTTCGATCACACATGATATACACAGGGACAATATGCTGCAGCACATTCGAGATGCCAAGAAGCAGCTGTTCCAGTGTCTTTTCCCCGATGTCTTCATCCGCTGTTTTGATTTCGAGCCAAGCTGCACTTGTATGCAGTTCTTCTTCCGGCAAATGAATAGGTCCAGACCCAATATTTTCAAAAGTGGTCATTTTTATTTTTTTAAAAATGGTCGGCAGGGCATTGACAGTGACGTCTCCGTAGTGCAATGACGTACGGCTTTTTTCTTTCGTTTTATCGATTTCTAAAACCTTCAGCTGAACTGCCAGGTTTGCATCCGTATAATATTCGACATCGACTTTTCTGACATACGCCTTTTTATGGTCCCAATCGAGCCTCTCAACTTGATACTGAACGCCTTCATGCAAATAAATCGCTTCATCATGTAAAAGCGTCATCGCGCTAAAACGGTCCATTTCACCTATAATCCTTACATTTGCAATATCCGACTGATCAATTATAACGACGTTTTCCTGGGAGGCGGAACGCAAACTGATGTTTGAAGCAGGGAACGACTCACTTGCCCAATGGTACCGTTCGCCGTTGCGGTGAAGAACAGCCTCTTCCTGAAGATACTCAAGAATATCACTGACTTCCATGGGTCCAAATTCTTCATCAGCTCTAAAAGGAAGCTCATAAGCCGCACACTTTAAGTGGTCTACTAAAATAATCAAATTCTCCGGATTGATTCTTGCAGATTCCGGCGAACGATTAAAGAAATATTCAGGATGCCGCACAATATATTGGTCAATCGGTGTTGAATTGGCTACCATGATAATCAAAGATTCACCGTGTCTTCTGCCGGCTCGTCCCGCCTGCTGCCAAGCACTTGCAACACTTCCGGGATACCCCGTCATTACACACACTTGCAGCTGGCCGATATCAACACCAAGCTCTAAGGCATTCGTACTGACCACTCCTAAAATGTCGCCTTCTCTCAGGCCTTTTTCGATTTCTCTTCGCTCTTTCGGCAGATAGCCTCCCCGATAGCCTCTGATTGATTTTGTTCCAATCTCTTTTTTCACAAGCTCCTGAATATGGCTTAAAATAATTTCCACCCGAACTCTGCTTCTGGCAAAAACAATGGTCTGCACTTTGTTTTTAAGGAACTCTTTCGCCAGTTCATTCACTTCTGCGGTTGCGCTCCTTCTAATATTGAGCGGTTTGTTCACAATTGGCGGATTGTAAAACACAAAATGCTTGCGTCCGCTCGGTGCGCCGTTGTCATCGACCAGCCGCATCGGGTTGCCTGTCAGCTGCTCTCCCAATTCCTTTGGGTTGGCAATTGTTGCGGAAGTACAAATAAAAACCGGATCACTTCCATAAAACCGGCAGATCCGCTTTAGCCGCCGGATCACATTTGCCACATGGCTGCCGAACACACCTCGATACGTATGAAGCTCATCGATGACGATATACTTAAGGTTTTCAAACAAACTGACCCATTTCGTATGATGCGGTAGAATGGCAGAATGCAACATATCGGGGTTTGTAATGATAATATGACCTGCTTTTCTCACCTTTTGTCTGATTGCCGGAGACGTATCCCCGTCATATGTAAAGCTTTTAATATCAATGCCCATTTCATCAATAATTTCATTTAACTCGCTCTTTTGGTCTTGTGCCAGCGCTTTAGTCGGAAATAAATATAACGCCCGGTTTGTTTCATCTTGGGCGATGGACTGCAGGACTGGGAGGTTGTAGCATAACGTTTTTCCTGATGCTGTTGGCGTTACGGTAACGATGCTTTCTCCTTTTTGCACATATTGAAAAGCGGAATATTGGTGAGTATATAGTTCATCAATGCCCCTTTTCGAAAGGGCCGCTTTGATTCTCTCGTCTATACTTTCGGGCATAGGCCTTGTTTTTGCTTCCCGAGGCTCAATTTCATGCCAATTCACAACGTTTTCATTTCCTTTTAAATCAGAAATGAGTTCAGTCAGTGATTTCTTTTTCATTCTTTACACCTCTTTGTCAAGTACAGTTTACCGAATATTTGTTTGCATGGCTAGGTGCAAATTTTATACAGTTGAATAAAAAAAGCAAGGCATACGCCCTGCTTATTTCGCTTTTATTGTAAGGAGCTTTGATTCGCCTTTACGAGCAGCAATTTCGCCTGCCGGTACAATTGATCCTACAGCCTCACCATTCATTATAACGATTGGGATGACTGTGCTGCTCGCTTTTTGTTTTATTAATTCCAAATCACATGTAATCAGCGGGTCACCGACCTTCACTTTATCCCCTTCTTTAATGTGGGCAGTAAATCCTTCTCCGTTCATATTGACTGTCTCCAGCCCGACATGAATTAACAGCTCAATTCCCGAGCGAGTCCGAATGCCAACGGCGTGTTTGGTGTGGAAAATCTGAATGACTTCACCTTCAGCGGGAGATACGATTTCACCGCTAGAAGGTTCCACCGCTATTCCTTCTCCCATCATTTTCTGTGAAAAAACAGGGTCCGGCACATCTGACAGGTCCATTACTGTACCGTCTGCCGGAGAATAAATAACCTCTTCTGTCACCTTTTCCTGAGTTTTGCCCATTCCGAATAATTTTTTCAGCAATGTATTTTCTCCCTTCTCATTCACTTCAACCGTTATCCCTTCATTCACCACTATTTAACCACACTTTCAATTTTGCTTCAATTTATAACAACATTTGGCATAGACGCATAATCTGATTAAAAAAGGCGGTGGCGAAATTGGAATTCTATGATGACAAAAAGAACGAACTGCAAAAGAAAGAAGAAATCATAACGGAGGCAATCGACACTCTTTTTCAATCCTCAGCGTTCGGCAACCTTATAAACGGATTTCAGAACCTGATCAACTCGAGTTTAAAGGATGTGCAGACGACCATACATGTCAGAGAAAGAGATACTGGGCTGTATATCGATATTACCATTCCGGAGACGTTTCGGGATGGCGAGATCGTCGTTGATGTTAAATCGAGGTATCTCCATGTAACACTCCAAGAAAAACAGAAACACCAAAATGAGGCTACCTTTACAAGCATGACAAGAACGGTTCAGCTGCCTTATGAAGTTCGCCAAGAAGATATGGAAACGTCTTGGAACGAGCAGACAATGACACTTTTCTTTCCAAAAAATAAGCATGAATGAACGATTCATTCATGCTTCTATCATTTAAAAAAGCTGGTAAATCCCTTTATTAAAGATCCGACCTGATTCATTGCACTCATTACTTGACCTGTCGTATCCATCATTTTATTAAAATCAAATTGCCCATTGGCTTTTTTGAACTGCGACATAATGCTTTGAAATGGCGAAGGCTGCTGTTGATTAGGCCTTGGGATAGGATAAGGGTTAGAAAATACAGGCGGCTGCATAGGCATAGGCTGAATCGGAGCATAAGGCTGATAATAATCCTGCTGTCCATAATGCTGCTGAGGCAGTTGTTGCTCTAAATAACCGGGTGCAGCCTGCTGATAATATCCTTGCATTTGCTGAGAATAATAATAGCCCATTTGCCGAGGATAGCTTCGAGAGCTCCCGTTCATTGCGATTCCCCCTAAACACAACATATTTCTCTTCTATATATGTATGAATGACTTCTATTGTTTGTGTCACAAGTGATGATTAGCATTTGTCAAATTGTGTCGAAAGTTTAAATTTTTTAAAAACAGAAAAAAGTCGAATCATTATGGTACCATATTTTCAATACAGATGAGAGGGGATGCACCATAATGAACGTATCATACTTAAGCAAACGTTTTGCAGAAATGAAGAAATATGAAACAGACTGTATGAATAAACTGATGGACTTTGCCAAGTTCCTCTATATTCAAGGACATCTCAGCATAACTGAGTTTCGTAACAGTATGAAGGTTCTCGAAGCAAATGGAGCAGAAAGCCCGGCATATGAGATGAATTAACGTCCGGCCCCCTATAAAAACGAAAAGAAGACAGCCTTTTACCGGCTGTCTTCTCTTGCAATTTCATCCTTTACTGCGTGCAATGTATAAAGGACTGACTCAGTGATGTCCTTGAACCGTTTTTTATGAATATGATGAACATATGATTGAAGGACCAATTCCAGGAAATTATCCTTTACGGCCTCAATTTGCTCTTTATGCACATATTTTGGCCGGCGGACTTTTATCAATTCTAGAGCACCCTCTGCCCAGCGAGCCGCCAGTTCATCATTCTCTTCAACTGCAGGCTTTATCGTCTCAAAAAAATCATAAGAATGATTACTGTTTTTTCCTTCCTGATACCGATCAGCGCCTTTTTCAGCAACTTCAATCATTTGCTCGGTCATTTCCAGCAATGTTTGTGATAACAATACCTTTCACCTCAATGCCTATCGTACCAAATTTCACTCGCAAATTCAGCCGATGCGGTATACCTTCTCAAACGCATACCTGTGTTCAGGCGATTGATACAGCTCATTTATACAAATATGAAGATCTATGATTTCTTCTTCCAGCACACTCAGGCGATCGTTTTCCGTTTCCCGCATCTCAGCCTCTAATGCATTTACAGAATGATTCAGGCTTTGCTCAGCTCGCGTTAATTCATCTTCTATATCAGAAAGCATACGGAGAATATCTGTCTTGCTAACATAACCGGACATTCGTGTACCTCCCTTTCCTCGTCTCTCCCGGTTAACATTCTTTGCTCTCAAGGCTCTTTCCTTCCTCATGACAAAACTAGAAGCAAATCGCCAAACAAACAGGTATTCCACGAAAAGCTGAAGTTTTCGACAAAAACACCCGCAAAAATTGTATGATCCTCCTCGTTAATGCAAACGATACTTGTGAGGAGGTGCCGTATGAAAACAAGACCGAAAAAAGCCGGCCAGCAAAAAAAGACTGAATCAAAGGCAATCGATTCTTTAGATAAAAAATTAGGCGGCCCAAACCGCCCTTCTACGTAAGAAGCAAGGAATTTCCTTGCTTCTTTATTTTTTCAGCCACTGCTCCACCGCAAAAAGCGCATGAAGCTGGCGCTTTTTATGTAAATACCAGTCTGTCAATTCAATCTGCTTCGGCAATTCCTCGCGCCTAAAGAACGTTTTCTTTATCTTTCCATGAAACCAATCTGTTTTCGTTCCGTCTAATGAGTGGATTAACTCAGGGTAGCATGTCCTTAGCATAGGAGATGTTCTTTTTGTAATCCCGATTATCTTTTCCATATCAAAACGGGAACCTGTGTGCGGCACTGTGTGCAAAAAGTGATAAAAAGAGGAGAACAATTCTGGCTTGAACAGCAATTGAGACAGCTGCTTTCCCAGCCTTATCCTTTCCTCCGCCTTTGAAAAGCGTTTCACTGAAATGCCGTAAAGAAACCCATTTGAGGAAGGAAAAATAACGGTGTTAAAATGTAACCAATCACTTAAATAAAAAGGAATCGTGTCAAAAACATTCTTTTTAAACGAAGGATTTTGTATAATAGGTGTTTGGATAGTGTTTTGTTCATTTATAATGAGGGCATACATTAGCCGCTCCGTATTTCGCTCATGCCAAAAACGGGTCCATTCTTCCGTCATAAATTGTGAGACGCCAAACACATGCAGCAGATGAAACAGCGGTTTCCCGACTCTTTTTGACCATTGGTATAATAGAAGCTGCGGATAGGCATCCGAAAATATAAGCCAGTTCGCTCTTTCATAGGCTAAAAAGAACCATTTTTGCTGTCTCTCACGGAGTCCAAGCTGAAACAGACTGCCTTTTAAGTCAGTCATTGACCAGCCGGCATTACGAGAAACGAAAGAAGCCAAAAGCGACCATTTGATTTCCGGATGACGGTCGTAAAATGCTTTATAAGCATTTGTTCTTGAAATGTTATCCGCGTTTTTTATTTTTGTCTGCCGCTCAATTCGGCTCAGAAGCTTTCTGATGGTCTGTTGTTCTTGCACGTTCATTCACTTCCGTCATGATTAGTTTAATAAGGAGGATGAGAAAGTGATTCGGTATCCTAACGGAAAAACATTTCAGCCGAAACATTCGGTTTCATCCCAAAACAGTCAGAAAAGGGCCCCGTCTTACAGTAATCGCGGAATGACCCTCGAAGATGACTTAAACGAAACGAATAAGTATTATCTGACAAACCAAATTGCCGTTATACACAAAAAGCCGACACCTGTTCAAATTGTAAATGTCCATTATCCAAAAAGAAGTGCCGCAGTGATTAAAGAAGCTTACTTTAAACAATCATCGACAACAGACTACAATGGGATTTACAAAGGGCGGTATATTGATTTTGAGGCGAAAGAAACGAAAAACAAGACCTCTTTCCCCCTGCAGAATTTTCATGACCATCAAATCGAGCATATGAAGCAGGTAAAGGCTCAAGACGGTATTTGTTTTGTTATTATATCCGCTTTCGACCAGGTTTATTTTTTGGAAGCCGATAAGCTGTTTTATTTCTGGGACAGAAAAGAAAAAAACGGCAGAAAATCAATTCGAAAAGATGAGTTGGAAGAAACAGCTTATCCGATTTCTCTTGGATACGCACCCAGAATTGATTATATTAGTATTATTGAACAGCTTTATTTTTCGCCATCATCTGGTGCGAAAGGTTGATTAACGAAAGGTTGAGATGTTATGTCAGATCAATTTAACAGCCGTGAAGCTCGACGAAAAGCGAACAGCAAGTCGAGTCCTTCACCGAAAAAAGGCAAGAAACGAAAAAAGGGCGGATTGTTTAAAAAGACCCTTTTCACTTTACTCATTCTGTTTGTTTTAGGCGTAGTCGGCGGTGCTGTTACATTTGCCGTCATGGTTTCTGATGCGCCGTCCCTTGATGAAAGCAAATTGAAGACGCCTTATTCATCAACGATTTATGATAAAAATGGAAAAGAGATCGCCGAAGTCGGCGCCGAAAAACGGACCTATGTCTCGATAGATGAAATTCCCGATGTTGTAAAAGAAGCCTTTATCGCGACAGAAGACGCTCGTTTTTATGAGCACCACGGGATTGACCCTGTCCGTATCGGCGGTGCTTTAGTTGCCAACTTTAAAGACGGCTTCGGGGCTGAAGGCGGAAGTACGATCACCCAGCAGGTCGTCAAAAACTCCCTTCTTTCACATCAGAAGACGTTGAAACGGAAGGTGCAGGAAGTATGGCTTTCGATTCAGCTGGAGCGCAATTACTCTAAAGATGAAATTTTAGAAATGTATTTAAACCGGATTTATTTTTCTCCTAGAGCATACGGAATCGGAAAAGCGGCGGAAGAATTTTTCGGCGTTACAGATTTAAGCAAATTGACTGTCGAACAGGCTGCGACTCTTGCAGGAATGCCGCAAAGCCCGACAGCGTACAATCCCGTTAAAAACCCGGATAAAGCGGAAAAACGACGGAACATCGTACTCAGTCTGATGAAAAAACAAGGATTTATTTCTGATTCTCAATATAACAAAGCGAAAAAAGTGGCAGTGAAAGACGAAGGCGTCGTGTCACAGAAGGAATATGAAAAAGCAAGTACAAACAAATACAGCGCATTTGTTGAAGAGGTTATGAAGGAAATTGATGAAAAATCTGATGTCGATCCATCTGCTGACGGATTAAAGATCTATACGACATTAGATACAAAAGCACAAGATAAACTAGATGAATTAATGGACGGAGACACCGTCGGATTTACTGAAGGCATGCAGGGCGGCGTTACCCTTCTTGATACGAAAACCGGAGAAGTGCGGGCGATTGGCGCCGGAAGAGATTCTACGGTTGGTGGCTATAATTACGCGACCCAAGCTAAGCGACAGCCTGGATCTACCATTAAACCTATTCTCGACTACGGTCCAGTTATTGAAAATAAAAAATGGTCAACTTACGAGCAAATTGATGACTCAGCTTACACTTATTCAGATGGAACACCTATTCGAGACTTTGACCGCAGATATAAAGGACCAATGTCTATGCGTGAAGCACTAGCACAATCTCGTAATATTCCGGCTTTAAAAGCATTCCAAGCAGTCGGAAAAGATGCGGCGGTAGACTTTGCCAATGGACTTGGGCTGGGATTAGATAAAGACACTGTATATGAATCCTACTCTATTGGAGGATTCGGAAAAGGGAATGTTGGTGTCTCTTCACTGACAATGGCAGGAGCATACAGCGCCTTCGGAAATAACGGAACATATAATGAACCGCATTTTGTAAAGTCTATTGAATTTAACGATGGCACAAAGCTTGATTTAACACCAAAATCAAAGTCAGCAATGAGCGACTATACTGCGTTTATGATTACAGATATGCTGAAAACAGCTGTTAAAACAGGTACTGGACAGCTTGCACAAGTACCCGGTGTAGAAGTAGCAGGAAAAACAGGGACGACCAACTTTGAAGAAAGTGAAATCCAAAGGTACAATATCGCAAGCGACGGTGCCCGAGATTCTTGGTTTGTCGGCTACACACCGCAATATACAGCAGCCGTCTGGACGGGTATGGGAGAAAACGAAGCTGGAAAGAAATCTCTTTCAACTGAAGAACAAAAAGTTGCAAAGCGCATCTTCGCCCAGCTCATTGCCGATGTCGATGACGGAAGCGGATCATTTGAGAAGCCTGACAGCGTAGTGGAAGCCACCGTAGAAAAAGGTTCTAATCCGGCAAAACTGGCAGGGCCAAATACGCCAAGCGATAAGAAGCTCACAGAGTACTTTGTTAAAGGCACAGCTCCTTCTACTGTTTCTAAAACATATGAGAAAGAAGAAAAAGAGGAAACAGCTAAACTGTCTGGTTTAAACGTGAAATACGATAAAGACAATCAATCTTTAACGTTAAGCTGGAATTATGACGGAGATGCGACCTTTGCTGTTAAGCAATCTGTTGACGGCAGCAGCTACTCGGAAATTCAAAACAGCTCTGCAAAAGAGGCAGTCATTTCGGGTGTGCAGCCAGGATCTGTGTACAAATTCGAGGTAACAGCCGTCAGTGATGATGGCAAAAGTACAGCTTCCACATCTTATGAGGTGCCAAAAGCTGAAGACGATGAAGATAAAAAAGACCAGCAACAAACGGATGATGAAAAACAAGATGATGAGAAGACTCAGGATGATACCCAAACTGATGATTCTCAAAAAGATGACGGTCAGACGGATCAAGATCAGACAGATGATTCAACAAACGATCAAGACAAAAAACAAGACAATACGAACACCAATCCGTCCGACAACAATAACCAAGACCAATCAAACGATAACGATAACGACAACAGTAACAACCAGGATACGTCGGATGGTGATTCGAACTCTGGTAAGAATGATTCAACAGGTTCTGACACGAATAAAAATAAAACAGACACATCTAATAAAACACAAACAAACTCATCATCAATTGGAAAAACAAATTAACCAAAAAAGCCGTCACCTTTGGGGTGATGGCTTTTTTGGTACACAATAAAAAACCTCCCGTTTTAACAGGAGGTTTTATCGATTCATCGCATAATATTTATAAAAATGCTTTTTCATTTCGGTAATCAGCTCGTCAAGCTGAATAAAGCAATGGTATTGGGTCGGCTTAAGAAGAATAAATTCCACTCGTTCAGCCCAATTAATCGGCTTTGCGGGATATGATTTCTCTCTCAGTTCTTGCCAATCGAGCGATTTCACCGGCTCACCTGCTGTCCAATGTAACGAAGCCAGCAAACACACAATGCCCTTTAACATTTCGTTTTGGTCACATCTCGATTTTCGTGTTTGAAAGACTGGAAGAAGTGATGCTTTGATGTCATCCCACACTTCAAATAAAAGCGGAACATTCTTGCCGCTGTCCTCCCATGGCAAATCGCCTTGTAATTCCGTGCAGAAATCAAAATACACGGGATTGGTCTGCAAGGTTTTCTTCATATCCGAGGAACTCTTCTGGTCAAGACTGCGCAAGTATTGCTCATAGGAAGCCAACACTTCTTTTGCTTGCGTCATCGTTTCACCAGTCCTTTTTTATCCCTCTTCTGCCCTTCTCTGCACAAAGAAAGCAGCGGACACTCCGCACAGCGCGGAGATTGGGCTTTACAGTGATATCTGCCGAAGAAAATAAGCCGGTGATGCGTAACGGACCAGTCTTCTTTGGGAACCTTGCGCATCAGCGTCTTTTCAACTTCCAGAACCGAGTCCTTCCACCGGCAAATGCCCAATCGTTTGCTGACTCTCTCCACATGGGTATCTACGGCAATGGCCGGCACGCCAAACGCAACGGATACCACTACGTTTGCAGTCTTTCTCCCGACCCCTGGCAGTTTGACAAGCTCATCGCGGTCTCTCGGCACTTCTCCGCCGTAATCTTCAATAATCATTTTACTCAGTTTTTGAATATTTTTCGCTTTATTACGATATAAACCGATTGATTTAATATCCTGCTGAAGCTCTTCCAGCGGAACAGCCAAATAGTCTTCCGGCCGTTTATATTTTTGGAATAATGTTTTGGTCACTCTGTTTACAAGTGCATCTGTACATTGCGCAGATAAAGCAACAGCCACCACTAATTCAAAAGGATTGGAATGAACCAGTTCACACTCCGCATGAGGAAACATGTCACCTATCTTGTCTAAACAGAATTCAATTTGTTTTAGATTTAACACGATTGTCACCTTTTCACTTTATTGTTCAAGCCAATTGTAAAAAGGAACCTGCCTTTTATACTCTTTTTGCGGTTCATTCTGCTTTGCTTGTACACGCCGGAATTTTTGGCTGTGTATTTTTGCCTGCTCCACAGTTTTAAGCCCGTTTTTCTTCCATTCAAACAAAATCCGGTCAATGTAGCGGAAACTGAGTTTTCCTGATAGTACAGCCTCTTTTAACGCGTGTTTGATCAGTTGTGCGTCATGCTGATCCTGGTCCTGCCAGATCGCCAGCGTTTCACACTCCAAAGGCGATAACGGCCTTGCGAACTCTTCCTCAAAAATGGTATAAAGGCTTTTTTGTTCCCCTTCTGCTTTTCTTTCCTGTGTTTGATTCTGTGCAAGCTGAATATACTCGTACAGTTTCCCCCATAAAGGCTGAAGAGAATATTTCTCAAATTTGATGCCGTTTTGATCCTCGCATTCTTCAATAAACAGAAAGCCTTTTTGAATAAACATCCGCAATCTGTTTGTGCATTCTTCAACAGAAATTGACATACCTTCCTGCAGCTGATTCGGTGTAGGAAAATATGATCCTTTTTCTAAATGCATTTTAATTTTTAACAGCAGAATAAGTTCTATTTCATTAAGCCCAAGCTGTTTATAATGCGTAAGCAGAAGATTGGGGATGGTTGATGTTCCCTGCTCCTGCATATCAATAAATTGCTGTTTTTTCATCGTCACACCTCTTACTGTAAAGGATTGTGATTGCCCCTTTACTGTAAAAAGTCTCCCTTGCAGGAGACTCTTTTTTGTTTCATTTGAATGTATTACGGATACAGACGGTTTAACAGTCTTGGGAACGGAATCGTTTCACGAACGTGAGGCGCTCCGCTGATCCAAGCTACTGTCCGCTCTAATCCAAGGCCGAAGCCGGAATGAGGAACTGATCCATATTTTCTAAGTTCAGCATACCATTTATATGCGTCAGAATCCAGTCCATGTTCTTTAAGACGCGATTCCAAAAGTTCCATATCGTGAATCCGTTCAGACCCGCCGATGATTTCTCCATAGCCTTCCGGCGCAATCAAGTCAGCGCAAAGCACAACGTCCTCACGGTCAGAAGCCGGCTGCATATAGAACGGTTTTAAGGACGTCGGATAGCGAGTGATGAATACCGGTTTGTCATAATGTTCAGCAATCGCTGTTTCATGAGGCGCTCCGAAATCATCTCCCCACTCGATATCGTCAAAGCCTTTTTCTTTCAGAAATTCAATCGCTTCATCATACGTGATTCTTGGGAACGGGGCTTTGATTTGCTCAAGTTTTGACGTGTCTCTTCCCAATGTGTTTAATTCAATTTTACAATTCTTAAGAACTGATTGTACGATGAAAGAAACGTAATTTTCCTGTACTTGAAGGTTTTCTTCAAATTCTACAAACGCCATTTCCGGTTCGATCATCCAGAATTCGATTAAGTGACGTTTTGTTTTAGACTTTTCCGCTCTGAATGTCGGTCCGAAAGAGAATACTTTTCCTAAAGCCATTGCCGCAGCTTCCATGTAGAGCTGGCCGCTTTGAGACAGATACGCATCTTCATCAAAGTACTTTGTCGCAAAGAGTTCTGTTGTACCTTCAGGTGCGCTTCCAGTCAAAATCGGCGGATCCACTTTTACGAAGCCTTCGTTATTAAAGAATTCGTAAGTCGCGCGAATGATTTCATTACGGATTTTCATGATCGCATGCTGGCGCTTTGAACGCAGCCATAAATGTCTGTGATCCATCAAAAATTCCGTTCCGTGTTCTTTTGGTGTAATTGGATAATCGGTCGCTTCGTGAATGACTTCAATATCTGTCACAGCAAGTTCATATCCAAGCGGAGAACGCTCGTCCTCTTTGACAATCCCTTTTATATAGAGCGACGTTTCCTGCGTCACTGATTTAGCTGTTTGGAAAATGCTTTCTTCCACTTCCGCTTTTACTACGACACCCTGAATAAAACCGGTACCGTCCCGAAGCTGTAAAAACGCAATTTTCCCGCTTGAACGCTTATTAGCGACCCAAGCTCCGATCGTTACTTCCTCACCTACGTGCTTGTACACTTGGTTGATTGTTGTTTTCAACATATTTCCCTCCAAAACAAGAAAGACATTCGGAAGCTCATTGCCCCGCGAACTCTTTTATCATCACTTTATTATACCCGCTCTTAACTAACCGGGTCAATGCAGATAAAAAGCGGCTTTTCTGTCAGCCGCTTTTTGATCTGTTAGCTATGTTTTTCTACAAAACGCTTGATTCTTTCAATGGCTTTTTCAAGAAGATCTAACGATGTTGCATAAGAAAGACGGACATTCTCAGGAGAGCCAAATCCGGATCCTGGAACAATCGCAACTTTTTCCTCCTCGAGAAGCGCTTTAACAAATTCATCTACATCTTTGAAACCGCAAGATTGAGCTGCCTCTTTTGCATTTGGGAACAAGTAAAAAGCACCTTCCGGCTTCACACAGCTGAACCCTGGGATTTCTATGAGCTTTGCATAGATCGTATTTAATCTATGTTCAAATGCTTCTCTCATTTCTTCCAATGGCTCAGAAGGCCCGTTATAAGCAGCAATCGCTCCGTATTGTGCGATTGATGTCGGGTTTGACGTGCTGTGGCTTGCAAGGTTCGTCATCGCTTTAATAATGTCTTCAGAGCCTGCCGCATAACCGATTCTCCAGCCTGTCATGCTGTGGGACTTCGATACGCCGTTTATAATGACCGTTTGCTCTTTCAGTCTGTCTGACAGCTGTGCAATGGAAACATGTTTCTTTCCGCCGTATGTAAGTTTTTCATAAATTTCATCTGACACAATCAAGATATCATGTTCAAGGCACACTTCACCGAGCGCAGATAGTTCTTCTTCCGTATACATGACACCAGTCGGGTTGCTTGGAGAGTTAATAACGATTGCTTTTGTTTTTTCCGTAATTGCATTTTTCAGCTGCTCAGGCGAAATTTTGAAGTGATTTTCCTCAAGCCCTTCTACATAAACAGGCTTTCCGCCAGCGAGTTTCACCTGCTCCGGGTAGCTTACCCAGTAAGGCGTTGGAATAATAACTTCATCTTCTTCATCCAAAATCACTTGGAAAAGGGTATACAGAGCATGTTTGGCACCAGTGCAGACAATAATTTGAGACGGTTTGTATTCAATATTCTGGTCGCGTTTAAATTTCTCTGCAATGCTGTTTTTCAGTTCAGCCAAACCACCGGAAGGCGTGTATTTCGTATGGCCCTCGTTCATCGAACGCACAGCGGCATCAATAATATGCTGCGGTGTATTGAAGTCAGGTTCGCCTGCTCCTAAGCCGATGACATCATGGCCTGCGGCTTTCAGTTCTTTCGCTTTCGCTGTGATTGCCAGTGTGGTTGATGGTGTTAATGCGGATACTCTTTTTGCCAGTTTCAACTTGAACTCCCCCTAATTCGTCTTAAGGCGTGATATTTTTGAGAATCTTTCCAGTTGTAAAGTCCACATAACTTAAACTGTATTGCCCTTCTTTGTTTAAGTACGTCACTTCCCAAAGCAGGACGTTTCCTTCTCTTGCCAGATGAACCTCTTTTTGCTTTGAAACCAGCCCTTCACCCTTTATGATTTTCGCCGCTTTGTCTTCAGAGATTCCCTCTTTCGCTTCTTTTGAGAGAATTTTTGCTTTTTTATCAGCAGGAACCCAGACATATAATGCAGTGCCTTTTTTATCCGTTCCCTTTACAACATAATATTTTTCTTTTCCGACAAATGTTTCGACTTGATCAACATGGGCGAGATCGGTTTCTTTTTTAGCTTCAGCAGCTGCTGCTTCGTGCCCCTCTTCCTTTTGTGCCATGGCTGATTTATAAATGCTTGCCGAGACAAGAAGTACTGCTAAAAAAATAATACCAAAAATGACGGTAAATATTAATGCTTTTTTTCTCATCTTCTCACCTACGTACGATAAATGGTAAAAACGGCTTGGTTTTTGTTTTCTTCATCCAGCGCAAGGCCGAACATCAGATTTTCTCTTTTCAGTGTACGATTCAATGTGTCCACAATTTTATACAGATCATCAGAATGCTCTACATTAATTGTTGAAAGAATTTCGATTTTACTTTCCATTTTTTCATCCTCCAGTTTGAACAAATATTGTTAGTCATACTCCATTTCAGGACACGCCATACTAGTATCACAGAGCGGGAAATCCGCTTTTAAATAAAACACCATCCTACTCCCACACCGCAAAAGCCGCTTTATGCGGCTTTTATTCTTTTTCCCCTGCAACATAAGCTTCAAGCTCGCTGTCAGTCATTTCGGATACTGAGGTTGTCGGCAAGGCATCAAGAAACAGCCGGCCGTAACCAGCGGTTTTAATCCGTCTGTCCAATATCATAATCGTTCCCTTGTCTCCCGCAGAACGCAGCAAGCGTCCGATTCCTTGCCTGAAGGTCAGCACAGCTTCCGGTAATGACACTGTTTGAAACGGATTCTTTCCTTTTTTGCGGGCAAGCTCACATTTTGCAGCATGAAGCGGGTGATCAGGGGACCGGAATGGGAGCCTCACGATCATTACTGTCGTCAGCTCATCACCAGGGAAATCAACGCCTTCCCAAAAATGATTTGTTCCGAGCAGGATCGCCTGATTGGATGTTTTAAAAGTCTTCATCAGCTTGCCGGGACTTCCGCCTGTAATCCCTTGTGCCAAGAGCTGAATGCCGGAAGCACTCATGTTATGCTTAAGCTCCTGGTGAACCTTTTTCAACATATCATGGGATGTAAACAGCACAAGAATTTTAGGCTGTTTTTCCTTTGCCATCAGTTCGATATAACGGGCTGTATCCTGTATAAATTCAGGTTGTCCTGTATCCTGAATTGATTTCATTTCCTTTGGAATCATCACCTGCATACGCTCATCGTAAGAAAAAGGTGATTCAATTCTCATTGTCCGCGGGAAAAAGTCACTCAGTCCCAGTCGTTCAATCATAAATTGAAAAGAACCTTCGACTGTAAGAGTTGCAGATGTCAGCACCACACTATTTTTGCGCGCGAAAAACTGATCAGCCAGAAGTTCACCAGGTTCAAGAGGCTGTGCGTAAATGGCCACTGCATTTTTCGCACCCTTTGCATCTATTTCAATCCAAACCGCTTCATCGTCATCAGACCCAAAGAAGAGCTTCTGCAACGTCTGACAGTAATGCTGCAAGCCTTTCATGCTTCTTTGGTATTCATCGGCTAAAAAGACGGTTTTGCTCTTCATACCCTTCAAATGTTTTTCCATAAGGGATGACTGCGCCTCAAAAAGCTGCTGCAAATGTGTCAGCATGGAACAAAGCCTCTCCGCACCATCTGTTAAGATCGACCAGCTTTTATCCTGGCTTTCTTTGTTCACCTTAAACACTAGACGGTTTAAGTCTTCTTTAGGTTTTCTTCGTTTGACAAAAGAATGTACAGAGCTGAAGAAAGCATCACTTTCTGCTTGAACGTGCTGAAGCCACTCTTCCAATTCGAAAAATGAATCAACCGGCAGGCTGTTTCGCTGGAATAGCTGTCTCATCTTTTTTAGAAGTCCCTGCTCCTTCAGAGTGCCGATTCTGCTCAATTTCGTATGCAATTCTATGTACGTGGCTCTTTTCCCTAAATGTTCGCTTGCCGCACGTTCAAAATGGTGTGCTTCATCAATAATAAATGTGCCGCTTTCGGGAAGCCTTTTTTTCTGGCTGCCTTCATCGGTCAGCAAAAGAGAATGATTGGTGATCACCAAATCGGAACGCATAGCAATCTGTTTGGCCCGCTCGTAAAAACCGATCACATGCTCACTGCGACTTCTTTTATAGGAGTCATCGTCATAAGCCAATCTGTCCCACAGCAATTTTCCGCCTGAAGGCAAATTCAGTTCCGCTACATCTCCTGTATTTGTCTCTGTCAGCCAAACGAGAAGCTGTGCCTTTGTCAGTACGGCATCATAATTATCATCTTCTTCATGAAGCACCTGCTCAAATTTATACAGGCATAAATAATGCGATTGCCCTTTTAAAATCGCCGCTGTTACCGGAAATGGAAACAGATCTTGGACAATCGGCAAATCCTTTGTGAGAATCTGCTGCTGTAAAAGCGTCGAATACGTGCTGATTATGACCGGCTTTTTTGATTTCTTGGCAAAAAGCGCAGCCGGAATAAGATAGCCAATCGTTTTTCCGATGCCTGGAGGAGCTTCAATCAGCGCATGCTCACGATTGGCAAACGCATCAGCCACCTCTCTCATCATCATCATTTGGCCGTCTCTTTTTTCATACCCAGGCATTAACTCTGACAGCGCTTTTTCATTTCCCGCTTCCCAGCTTTCGATCTCAAATGAGAAGTTCTCGTCCTCATTTATACGAACATCGATAGCTTCAGGTTCTCTGACAGAAAACGAAGAAAAGCGCGTATAGCCCGGTATCTCGGTATGTCTGTTTTCATTAATGAACATATCCAACAAATGCGTCAGATCACTGATGAAATGCTGCGAAAGCCTTCTTAACTGCTTTAATGTCGGATAAGGAAGCTGCCGCAGCTTTTCAAGGATTTCCAAAAAAATAAGCCCTGTCACTTCAGCATCGCTGTCAGCCCGGTGCGGCTGATCATGCCGCAGCTGAAGCTCCTCGCTTAATTCCGTCAGCTTATACCCTTCAAATCCCGGAAAAACAATACGTGAGAGCTCGACAGTATCAAGCACTTCACAATCTGGGAGCTGAAAGCCCGCCTTATGTAGCTCATACTTGACAAATCCAAGGTCAAAATGGATATTGTGTGCGACAAAATAAGCGCCGTCAAGCAATTGGAATACTTCTTCAGCAACTGCTTCAAATGGCTGTTCATTCTCGACCATTTGATTAGAGATTCCAGTAAGCTGCTCAATAAAAGCAGGGATTGATTTATTTGGATTAATGTATTTTGAAAACCGCTCAGTAATTTGTCCATTTTCGATTACAACCGCTGCGATTTGTATGATTTTATCGCCTTTCTTCGGCGAATTCCCTGTTGTCTCTACATCTATAACAACGAACCGTTGCTTATTCATTAAAATGGACACCTCAATTCTTGCATACGACAAAAGTGTAACACGTTTTGTACGGAAATGGAGCGGCAAAACCGTTTTACTCTCAAAATCTTAAAAGAAAACCCCCGATAAAGGGGGCTTTTCTTCTACAAAATTGTACGGGCTGGTTCGTTCCCCAGCATTTGTTCAATTTTGTTTTGATCATTCAGAACAGCCACTTTCGGCTCGTGGCTTGCCGCTTCTTGATCAGACATCATTTTGTAGGAAATAATAATGACCTTATCTCCTTCCTGCACAAGGCGTGCGGCTGCACCGTTTAAGCATATGACGCCGCTTCCCCGTTTACCAGGAATAATATACGTTTCAAGACGTGCTCCATTATTATTATTCACAATTTGTACTTTTTCATTAGGAAGCATTCCCACAGCATCAATGAGATCTTCATCAATTGTAATGCTTCCCACATAGTTCAGGTTTGCTTCCGTAACAGTTGCCCTGTGAAGCTTGCCGCTCATCATTGTTCGATACATATTATATTCTCTCCATTTCTCGAATATCAATAATGATATTATCTATTAAACGCGCTTTTGAAAAAGCAACTGCAACAGCGAGAATCATCTTTCCAGCAATTTCATTCACAGGCTCGAGTTCCGGATAGGAATAAAGCTCTACATAGTCTATGGTTCCGCTAGTCGTTTCAATGATTTCTTTTGCAGCTTTTATCACCGCTTCAGGATCTCTTTCACCGGCTTGGATCAGCTCCGCACTTGTTTGAAGGGCCCGATACAGCTTAGGCGCTTCTTTTCTTTCCTCAGCTGTTAAGTATACATTGCGAGAGCTTTTAGCTAAGCCGTCTTCCTCTCTGACCGTATCGACAGGAACCAATTCAATATCCATGAAGAAGTCACTGATTAACCCATCAACAACAGCTACCTGCTGCGCATCCTTTAAACCGAAATAGGCACGAGTCGGCTTGACTAGGTTGAAAAGCTTCGTCAGTACGATCGCGACCCCGTCAAAATGTCCTTCTCTTGAGCGCCCGCATAACACGTCTGTGCGTCTTTCTACATGAATCGTGACATTCTTTTCACCGGGATACATATCATGAGCATCTGGCGTAAATAAAATATCGACTCCGGCGTTTTCTGCAAGAGCTGCATCCCGCTCAATATCGCGCGGATATGCTTTAAAATCTTCATTAGGGCCGAATTGTGCAGGATTCACAAAAATACTCATAATAACGGCGTCGTTTTCTTGTCTTGCTTTGTCTGCTAAGGTTAGATGGCCCTCATGCAGAAACCCCATCGTCGGGACAAATCCGATTGACTTGCCCTCTGAATGATATTGTTTTATGGCTTCTTTCAACTGTGAAATATCAGTAATCTGTCTCATCTTATTTTCCCCCGTACAAGCCGTCCAGCACTGTCTGGTTCATTTGAAAGGAATGCTTTTGTTCAGGGAAAGCACGATGTCTTACATCCTGAACATATCCGCTGATTGCTGTTTCGATGGTTTCATCAATGCGCGTATATTGCTTTACAAATTTAGGTGTTCTCTCAACACCGTGGCCAATAATATCATGATAAACGAGAACTTGTCCGTCCGCTTTCACACCAGCACCGATTCCAATGACCGGTATGCTTAGCGTCTCGGCAATTTTGGCTGTGAGTTCTGCCGGCACACATTCCAGCACAAGCATCATAGCTCCTGCTTCTTCGCATTTTATACTGTCTTCTATTAATTTTTTGGCGCTTTGTTCGTCTTTGCCCTGTACTTTATAGCCGCCCAGTACGCCGACTGACTGCGGTGTCAAACCTAAGTGACTGACTACTGGAATGCCTCCAAGCGTCAATGCGCGAATGGATTCAAACACGCCTTCTCCGCCCTCAAGCTTCAGTGCGTCAGCTCCGCTTTCCTGAACGATAGCCGCTGCATTTTTCAGCGTATCTTCCTTAGATAGGTGATAAGACATAAACGGCATATCTGTCACAATAAAGGTATTCGGCGCACCCCTTTTAACGGCTTTTGTATGATGAATCATGTCCGCAACTGTCACACCGACAGTTGAATCAAGGCCGAGGACGACCATTCCAAGTGAATCACCGACTAAAATCATGTCAACTCCCGCTTGTTCAGCAAGTTTAGCTGCCGGATAATCATAAGCGGTCAGCATGACAATCGGTTCTTCAGACTCCTTCATTTTTAGAAAATCCAGTTTTGTTTTCATGTTTTCTCCTCCTCATGTTTAGAGGAGATGATCTGCCGTTTTCTTCTGCAAGCCAAAAAACCTTCCGTTACAACGAGAAGGATTCTTCACTTTCTAAAGTTCGGCGAGTTTCATCCCTCTGTCCCAGTCCTTTTTTGGATCAAGGCAGACTGCTGCAATGTCTATCTATTTTAATAATAGGTGCAGTTCGCAGGCGATACTGCCCAATGGAAGTATACCAAAATCAACGGGCTTGTACCAACACATTAGCCCAATTCGATATCGGCAGAATAGATTTTTTTAATGCCTTCGTTCGTTTCTAAAAGCAGAACGCCTTCATCATCTATACCTAACGCCTTCCCGTAAAAGGTTCCGTTTAACGTTCTGGCTCTCATATTAGTGCCAATACCGAGCGCATAGCTTTCCCATAAAAGCTTAATCGGCGTAAATCCGTGCGTCATATAATCCCGGTACCGTTTCTCAAAGCATAGTAAAATATGCTGGATGACGCCGGCCCGATCAATTTTTTCCCCAGCAGCTTGGCTGAGGCTTGTCGCGATGTCCTTCAATTCATCTGGAAAATCATTAGGCTGCTGGTTAACGTTAATGCCGATCCCAATGATCACTGAACGTACGCGGTCTTCTTCAGCCTGCATTTCCGTTAGAATACCGACTGTTTTTTTTCCGTTAATCAAAATATCATTTGGCCATTTAATATCCGTTTGGATGCCTGCTGCCTCTTCTATTCCCTGCACAACAGCTACTGCAGCAAGAAGAGTCAGCTGCGGTGTTTTTTGGAGCGGAATGTCAGGCCGCAAAATCAGGCTCATCCAAACACCGTTTCCTTCTTGAGAATGCCATACCCTAGACATTCGGCCCCTTCCGGCTGTTTGTCTGTCAGCCACCACGAGGGTGCCTTCCGGTGCGTTATTATTCGCGAGCTCATGAGCCGTTTTTTGCGTGCTTGAAAGAACGTCATGGTAAATAAGATGCTGGCCCATCACTTCCGTTTTTAATCCAAAACGAATTTCGCTTTCACTGAGTTTTCCGGGCTTTTTGATGAGCCGATATCCCTTTCTTCTAACGGCTTCTACTTCATAACCCTCTTTCCGAAGCTCTTCAATATGCTTCCACACAGCAGTTCTTGAACAGCCGAGAGCATCACTGATTTTTTGGCCGGAAATAAATTCATTGCCGGCCTGAGAAAATAATTCAATAAGGTCTTTTCTTAATGTTGACCGCATGTCTTCAGCCACTCCTCTATGTGTTTCTTTTGATTGGAGAGCTTCCCTGTCACAACAGCCTGCTCGATCCGCTGTAATTCTTCCGACACCCATTTTCCGGCCGGCTGGTTTCGAAGCGCAAGCAAGTCCTTACCCGTGATATCAAGATCCTTAAGGCTTTTGATCGGCAGGTTTTGATAAGTGTACTGAATGTCCTTCAGTTTCTTTTCATCCAGTTTTTCGTTTTGACGAAGCTGCGATATTTTGGCCGCTGAGAGCAGTGCTTTTTCCCCAGCTCTGTACATTGTCATTGCGTCAAGGCTCTGGCCAAACGTATCGACAATGTGAATGGCTTCCTTGATCACTTTTCCCGGGAGCTTCCAGGCTTTCAGGAAAAGGGGCGCGTCTTTTAAAACTATGCCAAGGTTAATTAAAAGAGCAGCCCAAAGCTCCTCACGGGATGTTAAAGAGAAGAATGGAAACTCACTCGTTGAAATCAGGTTTTCTCGTTTATGATAAAAACCAGGAAGCTCTTCATACAATCTCGTTTGAATGAGCGTTTGAAGCGCCTGGCGAGAAGCTCTTCCCTTCAGCAATTTCTCGAACTCTATAGTTTTTCGTTCGACTGAAACATGGGAGAGGAGTGATTTTTCTTTCGCAATGGCTTCTTCTGTTTCCGGTGAAAGCGTAAAGCCAAGCTGACTCATAAAGCGTACGGCTCTCAGCATACGAAGCGCATCCTCTTGAAATCTATCCTCAGGCTTTCCAACGGTTCGAATCACTTTCTGATCAATATCTTTCTTGCCGCCAAAATAATCAAGCACCTTCCCGTCCGCTGTCATGGCCATCGCATTGATCGTTAAATCTCTTCGTTTTAGATCCTCTTCTAATGATGAGATAAATTGCACTTCTGACGGTCTTCTGAAATCAACATAATCAGATTCAGTTCGGAATGTCGTGACTTCATAGGTTTCATCCTCCCAGAGCACAATAATGGTCCCGTGCTCTTTGCCTACATCAACAGTTCGCTGAAACAGCCGTTCTACTTGATCAGGTGCCGCATCTGTCGCGATATCGACATCTCCGATCGTTCGTTTCATATAGCTGTCACGAACTGCGCCCCCGACAAAATAAGCCTGATGGCCCGCTTCGATTAAGATGCGGAGCACGGGAAGTGCTTTGATAAAAACTTTTTCCATGTGATCACTCCGGTTCTGCTAAATCGCCATAAATCTGTTCATACTGGCTGACAATTTTTTGGGAAGAAAATTCATTTTCAAGCATCTCTATTGCCGCCTTTGTAAAACGATTGCTTAGCTGTTCATCTTCTAAAATGCTCATCGCGCGGGCTGTTGCAGCCGCAACATCACCGACATCCACCAAAAATCCGCTCACATTGTTTTTAATAACCTCAGGGATACCGCCAATGTTTGTTCCGATACAAGGCACTCCGCAAGCCATCGCTTCAAGCAGGACAAGACCGAAGCTTTCTTTTTCAGATAGCAGCAGCTTCAAATCGCTAATAGAATAAAGCTCTTCAACACGGTCTTGATTTCCAAGCATTAAGACTTGGTCTTCCAAGCCATATTTTCTGATAAGCTCGCAGGCTGTCGATTTCTCCGGACCGTCTCCGACTAAAAGCAGCTTCGCTTTCGTTTTGCCAGCGATATTGCGGAACACACGGATGACATCCTGCACGCGTTTAACTTTTCTGAAGTTGGACACATGGATGACGACTTTTTCATCTGGTAAAATTCCATGTTTCTCTTTAATTGCCGCTGTGTTTTTCTTCAGATACACACGCTCGTCTATAAAGTTATAAATCGTTTCAATTTTTTTCTCCGGTTTAATTAAATCGTATGTTTCAGCCGCAAGCGCTGAGGAGACGGCAGTCACCCTGTCTGATGACTCAATGGCAAAACGGATCAGATCTTTTAGAGACGGATCATAACCTAACACCGTGATATCCGTGCCATGCAAAGTGGTAACAATGCCGATATTGCGTTTCAGCATTTGTTTTGCAAGATAGGCGCAAACGGCATGCGGGAGAGCATAGTGAGCATGGATAATGTCTAAATTCTCCCGTTCCGCCACCTCTGCGATTTTGCTTGCCAATGTCAAATCATACGGAGGATACTTAAAAACAGCATATTGATTAACCTCAACTTCATGAAAATGAATATTGGGATGATATGTATTCAGTCTAAACGGAATGCTTGATGTGATGAAATGGATTTCATGTCCCTTTTCAGCAAGCTGCTTCCCCAGTTCTGTCGCAATGATACCTGAGCCTCCAACGCTCGGATAGCATGTGATTCCTATTTTTAGTTTTCTCATTGTTCGCCCCCAAGCACATCATGATCAAGCATCAGCATCCGTTTGGAAAAGAAACCTTCGGCATACTCCACGCCCGCTTCTTTACCGTAAAGCTTTTCTCTCGCTTCAACGATTTCAATATACCCATTCGTCAGAGGAGTAGAAACGGAATCCTTTGACGGGATAAACTGGCTTTTGTAGGCGTTGAGGCTTTGTTTCTTTGCCTCTATTGTATCCGAGATATCAATAACAAAATCCGGCTGATGAAAACCATTTATCATATAATAGTAAACCTTGCTGACTTTATGCGCCGGAAGGCTTTTTTCGTCTTTATATTTATGGATTCCGGCGGAAAAGATCGCTTCTTCCACCAGTGCAGCCGCATTGCCGTGATCCGGATGGCGATCCTTTTTATACGGCATAAAAACCGCTTTTGGCCGACAGGTTCTGATGACAGTGACAATCGACCGAATTGCCTGATCACTCATTATTAGGCCGCGGTCTGGAAGCGTTAGCTGAATTCTTTTATCTGCGCCTAATATGCGGGCTGCTTCAGCTGCTTCTTCTTTACGCAAACTGACCGTACCGTTAGAAGAGAGTTCCGCTTCTGTCAAATCGCATATCATTACTTTTTTTTCCTGTTTGACAAACTTCGCTATTGTGCCGCCCATTCCGATCTCGACATCATCACTGTGGGCACCAAAAGCAAGAACGTCAGCATTATACATTCGGCTCTTCTCCCCGAAGAAGGTCACGGAATTCGAAAACACCTTCATCAAGTGTGCGGACGAGAATTTCCGCAGTACCCATATTTGTGGCGAGCGGAATGGAATACACATCACATAACCGGATTAATGCCGAGACATCCGGTTCATGCGGCTGCGCGGTCAGCGGGTCGCGCAAAAAAATGACAAGATCGAGTGCATTGGCAGCGATCAGTGCACCGATTTGCTGGTCTCCCCCTAAAGGGCCGGATTGAAAACGTTCAATTTTAAGACCTGTCGCCTCTTGAATTTTCAACCCTGTGGTTCCGGTTGCGTATAGATCATGATTCTTTAAAATATCCCGATAGGCAGTCGTAAATTGAACCATATCCTGTTTTTTCTTGTCATGCGCGATCAAAGCAATTTTCATTGTTTATCCCCCCGTCTAATCAATGATATTTTCTAAACCGTACACAAGCTGATCAATCTTCATGACTTGTTCGACTGACAGTTTAACGCCTGACATGAAAGAAGCACGGTTATAAGAATCATGGCGTATCTGAAGCGTTTGGCCATCCATGCCGAACATGACCTCCTGATGCGCGATCAGTCCCGGAAGACGGACGCTGTGCAAGCGAATGCCGTTTTGCTCCGCTCCTCTTGCTCCTGGGAGAATTTCTTTTTCATCCGGATGTCCTTGCTGCTTTTCTTTACGGACTTCTGAAATCATTTCCGCTGTTTTAAGCGCAGTTCCGCTTGGTGCGTCAAGCTTCTGGTCATGATGAAGCTCAATAATCTCAACATCCTCAAAATAGTTGGCAGCCATTTTTGAAAATTTCATCATCAGTATCGCACCGAGCGCAAAATTTGGCGCAATGATGGCTCCGATCCCTTTTTCTTCTGTTAAAGACGTGAGCTCTTTTAAATCAGCTTCTGAGAAACCGGTTGTTCCGACAACTGGACGGACTCCGTGCTCTAATGCAATTTTTGTATGTACTTTTCCGATTTCGGGCGTTGTTAAATCAATCAAAACATCCGGTTGTGTTTCTGTAAAGCAGGCATGGATATCTGTGTAAATGAAAGCATCTGACTCAACAGGCATCACATCAGATAATTTTTGCTGATCGTATGTATGGTCTATGGCCCCGACAAGGTCAAAATGAGGTGTTCGTTCTGCCAATTTAACAGCTTCCTGCCCCATTCTTCCACGCGGTCCCGCAATGACTACTTTAATTGTTTCGTTTGACATCTCGATCTCCTCTACTTTCCTTCTTCTTTTCTGGTCCAGCGATCTTTATCTCTTGTATTAAATTTATGCATGACTCGGTCGTGGGCTTCCTCTAAAGAGATATCAAGGGAGTTGGCTAAACAAACCAATACAAATAGCACATCGCCCATTTCCTCTTCCATGCTTTTATCATCTTCAGTCGCTTTTTTTGGTTTTTCTCCATAACGGTGATTCACTTCTCTGGCAAGCTCGCCCAGTTCTTCAGTCAGCCTCGCCATCATGGCCAGCGGGCTGAAATATCCTTCTTTAAATTGGCCGATGTAACGGTCTACTTCAGCCTGTATGTCTTTCATTGTTTTATCACTCACTGAACGAAACCTCCTATCATCCTCTTACATGTTAGCTAATTCAGATACGTTTGACAAATGTTTAAGCACGTTTGCTGTTTTCTTTTTCATCCACTATAATATAAACGCTATCTAATGGAAGGAAAAGGGGTTTTGTGTGATGCTTGGAGAAATTAGATTAAAAAACATATTTTTTATTTTAATCGGAGCGGCAATTTTTTCATTTGGCTTGGTTCATTTCAATATGCAGAACAATCTGGCTGAGGGCGGTTTTACAGGTATTACACTTTTGCTTTATGCCCTTTTCCACATCAGCCCCTCTATCTCGAACCTGGTGTTGAACATTCCGATTTTTTTTATTGGCTGGCGTTTGCTCGGCAGGACAATGTTTGTTTATACCCTTGTCGGCACTGTAGCATTGTCTTTGTTCCTCAGCATCTTTCAGCGATATGAAATACATATGCCCCTTCAGCACGACTTAGCGCTCGCCGCTTTATTTGCCGGCGTATTCATCGGAGCCGGACTGGGAATTATTTTCAAGTTCGGCGGAACGACAGGCGGTGTTGATATCATCGCACGTTTAGTGAATAAGTATTTTGGGATCCCGATGGGCAGAACGATGTTTGCTTTCGATGCCTGCGTCATCATTTTGTCTTTGCTTACTTATCTCTCCTATAAAGAAGCGATGTATACGCTGGTAGCTGTATTTGTAGCGGCAAGATTAATCGATTTTATTCAGGAAGGCGGATACGCTGCTAAAGGCGCTACGATCATCTCTTCGAAAAACGACCTGATTCAGAAAAAGATTCTTGAAGAAATGGAACGAGGCGTCACCATTTTGAAAGGACAAGGTTCCTACACAAAAGAGGATATAGATGTACTTTATTGTGTGGTGCCGAAAAACGAATTGGTGATGCTGAAAAGCGTGATTAACTCCATTGATCCCCATGCCTTTGTAGCGGTAAGCGATGTTCACGATGTGCTCGGAGAAGGATTTACGCTTGATGAAAATAAAAATCCGCTTCCGCGCTGACATGTAATAGAAAAAAGGCGGCTGACCGCCGCCCCTCATCCTTATTTAGGGTAGTCCCTTTTTTTCAGCTTGTTTTTTTCCGCCTTGTACTTTCTGTAACCGACATAGGTAAGAGCAGTAATGATGATACTGCCGGTTGTAATCATCACCCAGAGTAAAGACGGATCGGCATCATCCTCCTCCACCCTGTCAAACACATTTTTCAGGTCATGCTGAAGAAGGGAAAGCCGTTCAAGCTTCGTGCTCTCTGTCATTTGCTGAAATTCCTCTTGCTCAATGACGTCTATATGTTTTCCGACTGTTTTAAGCTGATCCTCTGATACATCGATTGTAAGACTGGGGTAAATCAAGTCATATAAACTGATAAATTCATTCCATTTTTCATGAAAGCTTGTGCTTCCATTCTTTTGGACATCTCGCTTCAGCTCAGTAAAAGCTTCCATAATCGGTTTTTCCAGTGAGCCCCATAGCGGATCAGACCGATTGTCAACCGCATCCATCAGCATCCTGAACTGCGCGGCTGCTCTGAGTTTTTGTGTGTCTGATGTATCAGCTTGCTTTAAACTCCGAACCATATCATTATAGCCCAATGTGATTTGACGAATTTGGGCTCCCGTTAGCATGGGGTCTTGCTGTTTTTTCTCAGCGGATTTTAATGTTTTTTCAAAATACTCCAAGACTTGAAGCGCCTCTTCATATTTCGCCTGTCGGGTCATTTGAAAGACTGTATCGGATAAATCATTCAATTCCTCGAGGCTTCCCCGCTCTGCAGCCTTGGCATTTCCATTATAAAAAATAAGTGCAATCAACAAACAGATCGTCAGCTTTCGTTTCATGCAGGTCCCTCCCACTCTCTCTCCTTACAGAATATGAAGAAAGGGACAAGGATAGACCAACATTGTCTTTACATCAGCTCAAGCTTCGTTTGCTTTTTTGAGACCACAAGAAAGTAAGCAAGCGCGATTGAGAAGATGCTTAGCCAAAATGTTCCGTATCCTATTTCAGTCATATAATCAGAAAGCATTGAATATCGCGGCATCATATCAAACAAGTAGTCAATGACATCGTTATGCAGTGTCCAGACTGCAGCAATTGCAAGATGCCAAAATGAAAAACGAAAATACGGACTGTATAATACGCCTTGAACTGCCATTGCAAAATGCGAAGCAATTAGCATGTAGCCCTCCCACGGCAAGTCACCAGTTACTGCAAGCACAAGAAAATTCATAGCCACCGCCCATAGGCCATACTTTACGAGGGTAACTAGCGCAAGCGCCTCAAAGAACGGAGCATTCCGTTTCATGAGAAAGGCAAGCAGCACAAACAGAAAGAAAAACGTTGCTGTGGGACTGTCCGGAACAAAAATCAGGAAACGGGCCGGTGTCTCCAAAAGCTGCGGCAAGTACCAATAGTAGCCGTAAACCGTTCCCAGAAAATTAATGGCTAAGACAAGAATAAGCATCGGCCGCTGCCCTAATACATATTGAAACCATTTCACATCGAATCAACTCTCAGTCTGTAAAAATAATATGTCCATATAAAAAAGCTGACGCCGGGTCAGCTTTTGATAATAAAAGTATATCCTTCCATTTGACAATTCACAATACGTTATTTTGCGGTTGTTTCAGAAATAAATTTTGCAAGTTCTTCGAGTTGCTTATCATTTCCTTTGAACACACCCGCCGGCATTTTGCCTTTCCCTTCTACAGCTATTTTTTTGATTTCATCCGGTTTCAGCCCGCTGTCAACCAATGAAGGCCCGGCCGCTCCTCCCTGAAGGTTATCCCCATGGCAAGAAATACAGCCCTGTTCCTTAAAAACCTTATATCCTTCTGCATTGGTGTCAATGTCGGCTTCTTTTGTAATTTTCCCCTGTTCTTCTGCCTTGGCCCAGTCATGAGTAGCAACTGACTGCCACGTCAAAAATACAGCAGCGGAAATGGCCAGAAGCATCATACCGACAGCGACCGGACGCTTCCACGGCCTTCTTTCTGTCCCTCTGTCTAGGAATGGAGCCAATAGCAGGGCCCCAAAAGCGAGACCTGGCATAATCATGGCGCCGACCACTGTAAAGCTTCCAGCGGCGTATTCATATTTCAACAGCTGGTATAAGAAAAGAAAATACCAATCCGGCAGCGGAATATAACCAGTATCAGTCGGGTCCGCCATCCGCTCCAAAGGCGGCTGATGCACAATCGTCAAAACGAGAAAACCGATGAGAAAGACAGCTCCAACCATCCATTCCTTTAACAAGAAATTTGGCCAGAAAGCCTCTGTTTTACCGGGATACTCCGAATAATCCTTCGGTATATTCGGCTTTTTTTCAGCCGGTATCCTTGAGTCGCCTACAAATTTCATCCCTTTGCCCCGGTGCATGTCATCCCCTCCCTTTTATTCGCAGATCAAGAGTTTAAAGCGGTCCTGAAATCCCCTGCTTCCGGATCATAATAAAATGTGCAGCCATCAGCCCGAACAATGCGGCAGGAAGAAAAAATACATGGATCGCAAAAAACCTAGTCAGCGTTTGGGCGCCTACAATATCCGGATGCCCTGCAAGGAGCGTTTTAACTTGCGTTCCGATCAAAGGCGTGGCTTCGGCGATCTGCAGCCCGACTTTTGTTGCAAACAGAGCCTTCATATCCCAAGGAAGCAAGTAGCCTGTAAAGCCAAGACCGAGCATAACAAAAAAGATCAGCACACCGACAATCCAGTTCAGCTCGCGCGGTTTTTTATACGCGCCTTGGAAAAAGACCCTCAGCGTATGTAAAAACATCATCACAATGACCAGGCTCGCACCCCAGTGGTGCATCCCCCTGACAATCTGGCCGAATGCCACTTCATTTTGCAAATAATATACCGATTCCCAGGCATTTTTGATATCAGGCACATAATACATCGTTAAAAACATTCCAGATAATACTTGGATAACGGTTACAAAAAACGTCAGTCCCCCAAAGCAATACACAAACGCAGAGAAATGATGGGCGGGATTCACATGTTCCGGTACTTCGTGATCGGCAATATCCCTCCACATCGGTGTAATATCAAGCCGCTCGTCTACCCAGTCATAAATTTTGTTCAGCATGTCACCCTTCCCCCTTAGGCTTTGCTTTTCCAAGATACAGGAAGCCGTCTTTTACTTCTTGCTCATAATGATCAAGAGGCGCAAGCGGCGGCGTGCCAGGGACATTGGTGCCGTCCTTTTCATAGAGTCCGTAATGGCATGGACAAAAGAATTTATTCGGGTTTTTAGGATCACTATTCCAGTTCACCGTACACCCTAAATGTTTACAAATTGGCGAAAGTGCTACAATTTCATCCCCGTTTTTGAAGACCCAGGCTGATCTTGACTCTTCTGACTCATACCAGGCATCGACTTGATTAATTTTAAAATCAAAGCGCTGCGGCTCTTTTGTCAACTCATCAACGCTGACAACCTGAACCATATCCTGCTTCCCTGTCGATTTTAATACCGGGTCGAGTGCGAAGCGAACCATAGGCATGAGCATACTAGCCGCCATAAAACCTCCTACGCCTGTGAGCGTGTAATTCAAAAATTGACGTCTGGATATATCATGTTTTCCGCCCATCTCTTCTCCCCCCTCTAGGTCACCCCTGCAAACTGACTAAAATAGAAAATATTGCAATAACTCTAGACACCCTCATAATATATGAATCTCTCAGCAAGGTCAATATAGCCAAAATATTGTTCATAAGGAAATGTAAGTGTTTTTATGAAGTGCTCCATAACTGTAACAAAACGTTCAAAATTTCAGCAGTGCGTTCATCCAATATTTTTCTTTTTAAAGAGTCATTTAAATGCTCTAATGGAACAGACGGTGTAACAATCATTTTGCCTAACGCATCCTCAGCTCTCCAACTTTCGTCAGATGTGAGCAGGACAACATGCGGAAATTCCGTTATCAGCTCTTCCCGCAAATCCTTAAGCCCTTGAACGGTTATTTCATTTCTATCAACATATGTATAAGGCGGAAGTAAATATACCCGTCCCTTTAACTGCCTTTCAAGTTCTTCTGAGAGAAGCTGCGTAAACTCGCCTTTCTCCGCCGCCATTTTAAAATGGTTATTAACCCTTATGTTAATTAATGGTATGACAGCGGTATCAATGTAATCCTTAGCTTGTAAATAGTCCTTGGCATCAGTGATTCTCCACCTCATCGTTCTCCCCCTTTACGGCAACAAGCCTTGCAATTCACTGCAAGGCTGGTCATATTATGTGAGCTGATTTAATTGGCGCGATAATTGTTCAAATGCCTCTTTATCATGACGATCTAACGCGTCGTCAATGTCTTTTAATAATTTTTCTCTTTGGAATGTGGAAATAGCGTGCTCTAAAATCTGTTCCGCCAATCCCTGATCTTTTTTATTCTCAAAAAGGTTTTTCGGAATATGCGGGTTGGACTCCAGCACCGCCGCATATTCAGGTGAGCTGTAAGCCGAACGGAAATTAAGCTGGATAAACAAATCCTGCTGTTTATTTAATCTAATATCATGAAAAGATTTTTCCGCGTCGGTAGTCATGACATTCTCTTTATAGAACCGGAACGGAACTTCTTCAACACAATGTGTTGACATTATAATGCCTCTCGGGCAAAATTCAGCCTGCTCCACAAAATGAACCTTCTCCATGAGAGAATCATGGCTCATTAAGTAGTTCAAGATCCAAACGCACTCTCGGCGCTTTAACTGATAATGGTTTAAAAACCAACGGATAAAATCTTTTTTCTCATTGACAGAAACAGGGGTCTGCATGTAATTCCCTCCTCTATCGTTCGTATAATCTATATACTTATATGTTCCACATGAATGGTTAATATTCCTGCTTATCTAGAAAATTCATCCTCGATTCGCAAAATCGTTTCTTCAAGCTCTTCATTGGCTCCGTCCATTTCAAGAACCTTTTTCAAAAGCGGCAGCGCTTCTTTTTGAAGGCCTTCTTCTAATAGGAAGCTTGCGTATTCATATAAGAAATCTCTATCCTCCCGATAATGAAGATAGGCAGCCTCAAAGGATTGTTTTGCTTCCTCGTATTGCTCTAATTCAGTATATGCGCTTGCAAGATACCAATTGTATTTCGGATCTTCTTCACCGTAGCTTCGAACCTCTTGAATAAGATCAATGATCTGATCATAATCCTCTTCTTTGTGATACACGGCAAGAAGTGTATGAAGCGCCTCGACAAAGCCCGGATCAAGCGCAAGCGCCTCCTGAAGCAGCTTTTTCCCCTCTTCTGACTTCCCGATTTTTAAGGCCATTTTGGCGGCATAAAGGAAAAGTTCTTTGTTATATTCATCATATCTGATCCCCTCTTTTGCCGTTTTTAATGCCTCTTCATACATCCCTTCAGCTTCATAGCTTTTCGAGAGCGGCATATAAAGTGAAGTATAAGATGGATCAAGCTCCTTTAAATCAGACAGCTGCTTAATAGCTGTTTTCACAAGCCCCGCCTGTAAGGCTGTAAAACCATAGCCGAAAATCGTATTAGGATCAGGATTCTCATCGACAGCTTTCTCATACCATGGAATGGCATCCTCAAATTCACCTGAGGCACTTAACGATTCTGCCAGTCTTTGATGGACATTAACGCCTCCGATCTCACTCTGCTCCTCAGCCGTTGTTTTAAAATATTGAACCGCTTTTGCATAGGCTCCCTGAGCAAAGTAAAGTTCTCCCAGTGCAAAATCAATAACAGGTTCATTGTCCAGAATGGACTTTGCCTGTAAAAGCTTTTGTTCACTGACTTCGAATAACCCCTGCATCTGATAAAGATCCGCCATAAGCAGCAAACTTTCCGGATATGATGGATCTGTTTCCGGAATAGTCTCCAGCACAGCGAGGGCTTTTTCTTCTTCGTCAATATCTATTAAAAGTTCAGCGTAGAAATTCGTCAGTTCTGTTTCATTTGGATATAAATCATGTAGATCACTAATCAGTGAAATTGCTTTTTCTACATCGCCCCACTCGTAATAAAGCTGGGCTGCAATGGCTTTATCTTCATCATGCAGCTGTTTTTCAGCCTTCGAGAGCGTGTTGAGGCCTTTTTCTGTTTCACCTGCTTCAACTAATTTTATGGCTTCTTGAATCAATGTATTCAAATCGGACCGGTCCTTTCTTTTCCTATACAACATCAACCATACAAAAAAGCTTTATTTGTTCGGGTTAATCTTATCATAATTCAGACGAATGCCCCCGGCAAATAAGATGCTTCTGTACGGAAGGGAATTATTGAGTCTTATTAGTTTACCAAAAGATCTTGAGATAGAAAATGAAAAAAGGAAGATCGCCCTCTGTACAGTAAAGCAGCTCTTTGACCTGCCGGCTTGTAAGTAAAGCACATCCCCCCTTTTTGTTTTTCTATCCCCTCTATAAGACAAGCTATGTTTTTTCGCCTCGAATTATGATCTGCATAAAAAATCCTGAAGTAAAACTTCAGGATTTTTTCGAAAGCTTATTTAAATGCTCGAAGAAGGTTGGATAAGAAACGTGAATGGCATCCGTGTGCTCGATTTCAATCGGCTCCTCCGTTATACAGGAAGCAATACCAAGCATCATTCCGATTCGATGATCTCCGTGGCTGGACACTGCAGCGCCGCCTTTCAACGTTTGTTTGCCATAAACCTTCATTCCATCTGCTGTCGGTTCAATTTCAGCACCCAGCTTGCGAAGCTCAGAAACAACAGTATCAATACGGTTTGTTTCTTTCACTTTTAGCTCTGCCGCGTCCTTAATAACGGTAGTTCCTTCCGCCTGAGTCGCAAGAAGCGCGATGATAGGGATCTCATCAATTAAACGCGGAATGATATCTCCTCCGATTTCAACTGCTTTTAGAGATGACGTTTCTATAATCAAATCTCCATAAGGCTCTGCACCGCTATCAGCAGATGGTTTGATTTCAAGTTTTGCCCCCATGTTTTGAAGGACGTCAATAATACCTGTCCGAGTCGGATTTAAACCTACGTTTTTCAATACAATTCTGCTGTTTGGAACCATCGCGCCAGCAGCAAGGAAAAACGCGGCTGAAGAAATGTCTCCAGGAACAAAAATATCAGCAGCTGTCAGTTTCTGGCCACCAGCAATGGAAACACTCGTTTGATCTTCAGAAAGCTTAACGCCAAAAGCAGAAAGCATCCGCTCAGTGTGGTCCCGAGATTTATGGGGCTCTGTGACAGTTGTAGTGCCCTCAGCCTGTAATCCGGCCAGCAAAACAGCAGATTTAATTTGCGCGCTTGCAACAGGTGATACATAATCAATTCCTTTTAATGAAGCGCCGCTCACTGACAGCGGTGTAAACTCTCCGCCGGCTCTGCCGTCGATTTTAGCCCCCATTTTTTTCAAAGGCTCAGTCACACGCTTCATTGGGCGCTTCGCAATGCTCTCATCTCCGGCTACCGCGCTGTAAAAAGGACGGCCCGCCAATATTCCGAGCATCAGGCGAATGGTTGTACCTGAATTTCCGACATCTAAAAGGCTTTCTGGCTCTTTCAGGGCATCGATTCCTTTTCCGTGAATCACGACATCGCTGCCGCTTTGCTCAATGTGAACACCCATTTTTCTAAAGCAATCGATCGTACTCAGACAATCTGCTCCCGGCAGAAAGTTTTTAACTGTTGTTGTGCCTGCCGCTAGTGCGCCAAACATAACAGAGCGGTGAGAAATGGATTTATCACCGGGAATATGTATTTCTCCATGTAAGGTCTGCACCTTTTCTCGTTTCATTTTTTCCACCTCAATCAGCATAAAAAGTTTCATATTCCGCCCGGGCTTCAATGCATTGTTCTGCCCTTTTGCGGTCGTCATCAGACTGAAAACTGATCCTTAAAATCCCGTTAATATCCTCTCGTGTTTCGATAATGCGGATATTCGTGATACTGATGCGCTCCGCAGCTAAGATCGCTGTTATCTCGGATATTACACCCGGATGATCGGGTACATCCACATATAAATCATAAAATGCAGGTATCGCTCCCTTCTGCCGAAGCGGCAGCCCGTCGCGATAATCCTTGGCGGTTTTAAAATAACGAAATAGATTTTCCGCATCTTCTTGTTCTACATATGTACGGATCTTGTCAATTTCACGAATCCACTCATCAAAACGGTCTAAGATTTTATCTTTATTATGTAATAAAATATCCCGCCACATTGCCGGGCTGCTTGATGCAATCCTTGTAATATCTCTGAACCCGCCGGCAGCAAAACGCTTAACAAGCGGATACAGGTTTTCCGAATGATGGGTTTGGTGAACAAGACTGGCTGCTACAATATGCGGAAAATGACTGATTACACTTGTAACGCCATCATGCTCCTCCGGCGACATTTCCACAAAATGGGCATTCGTTCCCTTCAGCAGGTTTTTTAACTGTTCCACAGCTTGTTTGTCCGTTTTCTGGCCTGGCGTTAAAATATAAAATGCATTTTCAAACAGGAACTCCTTCGCAGCGGCCACTCCTGATTTATGTGAACCCGCCATCGGATGTCCTCCGACAAATTGATAGCGGCTAGGCAGCACTTGATCAGCGTAATCAACCACTTTTTGCTTTGTGCTTCCTACATCCGTAATCAAAAGCTCATGTTCAATTCCTGAATGAGCCAGCTCTTCAAGCATAACCAGTGTTTGTTCAACAGGTGTCGCAATGATTACTGTAGCTGCCTCTTTCGCACCGCTAATAAACGAATCAGCACGATCGTCTATCACACCTAATTTTAATGCCGCTACCGCCTGTTCATCAGAGATGTCGATTCCGATAATCCGTTTGCCGGGATGATTTTTTTTGATGGCTAGGGCAATCGAACCGCCTATCAATCCGAGACCGGCGAGCAATATTGTATCTTTCATTTGATTCATACGTCATCACCTGGTTTATAGACTAAAGAGGTGATATTTGATCACCTCTTATAAAATTTCAGCTAAAATGGCAAGTATTTCTTCATTTTGCTCTTTTGTTCCGATCGTAATCCGGAGTGATGTCGGGAAACCTAATGCATTTCCTGACCGGACGATATAGCCTTTTTCCAGCAGAGCCTGAAACAGTTCATCAGCAGGACGTTTAAAGTCAATTAACACAAAATTTGTCTGTGAAGGGTAGCACTTTAAACCATGAGTTTTTGCAAAATCATAATACTGCTGAAGGCCTGCATTATTTTGCTCGATACAGGAAGCAATAAACGCTTGATCATCAAGAGCGGCAATCGCCGCAGCCTGGCCCAGACGGCTCGTATTAAACGGCTCTCTCGCCGGCTCTATCTGGCGAATCAGGTTCTCGTCAGCAATTCCGTATCCGACTCTGAGCGCTGCCAGACCGTATGCCTTTGAAAATGTGCGCAAAATCATCAAATTGGAATACTTGCTTAAGAGCGGCACGGTTTCCGGGTAATCCTCTGCTGTTACATATTCATAATATGCTTCGTCAAGAACGACAAGGACACGAGAAGGAACGTGCTCCAGAAATGTGAGTAATTCTCCTTCAGATGTATAAGTGCCAGTCGGATTATTCGGGCTGCATATCCAAACGACTTGTGTCTGTTCATCGATGGCTTCTAACATGGCGTCTAAATCATGTGAGCCGTCGGGACGAAGTGCAATTTCACGTACTTCAGCACCTTCAATAACCGCATTATGTTTATATTGCGGAAAAGTCGGGGCAGCAGTGATCGTATTGGTTTTATTGTTTAGAAATGCCCGGCAGATGATCTGAATGATTTCATCGGAACCGTTGCCGAAAATAAGTGATGTTTCGCTGACATCGAGGTGCTTACTGAGCCTTGTCCGCAAAGCGGCGCTATACCCGTCCGGGTAAAGGGCTAGCTGTTGAATCTCATGATGAAGCGCCTCTTTTGCAGCCTCTGAACAGCCGTAAGGATTCTCGTTTGAAGCAAGCTTCACAACTTTATCCAAGCCATATTCTGATTTCACTGCTTCAATCGGCTTTCCAGGCTGATAAGGCTTCAGCTGTTTTAAATGTTCTTTGATACGCAAATCAGTCACCTCATTTTAAACTGTACAAGCCGCCAAACGCCATTGCATAATCCTCAAACTCCTGCAGCGCCTGATTTCTCGTTTCAGCGCTGATGAGCCGGTCCTTTAATTCTTCTATTTTTCTGACGAGCGCACTTCCCACTACGACACCGTCACTAATTTCATTCATCTTTATGACCTGTTCACGGTTTGATATACCGAACCCTACAGCGACCGGAACAGTGCTGAGATTCTTCACTGTCCGAATGAACGGGTACACGGATGAATTGAACTCATTGCGGACACCGGTCACACCCAGAGAAGACACACAGTAGACGAAGCCCTCGGCTTGTTCAATAATGGTTTTCAAACGGCTTTCGCTTGTCGGCGCAACCAAAGAAATATACGTCACCTCATGGCTTTTACATTCCTCTTGAAGGCTGGCGCTTTCTTCTAGTGGCAGATCCGGAACAAGCAGACCGTCAATATGATTTTCCCGCAGTAAAGCGAAAAAGTATTCTTTGTTCAATTGTAACACAGGATTATAATACGTAAAGAGGATAATCGGAATATTCACTCCGTTTTTTTTCATTTCTCCGCCTAATTCGATTGCCTTTACGATATTCATTCCTTGATCAAGTGCCCGCTTTGAAGCCCGCTGGATCACCGGACCGTCTGCAAGCGGGTCAGAGTATGCAACACCAAGCTCCAATGCAGTGGCGCCTGCTTTTTGAAGCGACTTCGCCAGTTCAATCGAAACCTCAGGAACTGGATCGCCCGCCGTAATAAACGGGATAAACAATTTTTCTGATGGTTGAAGATCCAATTTAAACATGGGCTTTCACCTCTTCTTCCAATACCTTCATTAATGTGTTGACATCCTTGTCTCCCCGTCCTGATAAACAGACGAGAATGAGTTGACCGCGATCCATTCCTTTGGCGAGTTTGAATGCTTTCGCTAACGCATGGGCAGATTCGATTGCCGGCAAAATCCCCTCTTTTTCTGACAAAAGCTTTAATGCATCCACCGCTTCTTCATCAGTGATACTGTCATAAGTGACACGGCCGCTCTTATGCAAGTGTGCGTGCTCCGGACCGATTCCAGGATAGTCGAGACCGGCTGAAATAGAGTAGGGCTCAATAATTTGCCCGAATTCATCCTGAATGAGATAAGTCAATGAACCGTGAATAACCCCTACGGTTCCTTTCGAAATAGTGGCGGCATGAAGAGGCGTATCAATTCCTTTTCCTGCTGCTTCAGCGCCGATCAGTTCAACATCTTCATTTAAAAATGCCTGAAACATACCTATCGCATTGCTTCCTCCGCCTACACATGCCACTACTTTATCAGGCAGAGTGCCTTCAATACGTTTCAACTGGTCCTTCGCTTCCTCTCCGATCATTTTTTGAAATTCACGGACCACTTGCGGATAAGGATGCGGGCCGACAACTGATCCAATCATATAAAAGTGATCCTCACAATGCTGAACCCAGTACCGGATCGCCTCATTTGTGGCATCCTTCAATGTTCCGTTTCCGCTTGTTACAGGCACTACCTCCGCTCCAAGAAGCTTCATGCGGAAAACGTTCAGAGACTGGCGGGCAACATCCTCTTCACCCATAAACACAGTACAGGAAAAGCCGAATTTGGCTGCAACTGTTGCAGCGGCAACGCCATGCTGGCCGGCACCAGTTTCAGCAATGATTTTCGTTTTGCCCATTTTTTTAGCAAGCAGCGCTTGACCTAGCGCATTATTGATTTTATGAGAACCTGTATGGTTTAAATCTTCTCGTTTCAAATAGATTTTCGCGCCGCCTAAGTATTCAGTGACTCGATCAGCGTATGTTAATGCAGTCGGCCGTCCGGAATAGTCCTTTAACAGCTTATAATATTCTTCACGAAAAACAGGATCATCCTTGATTTGCTTAAATGCTGTTTCTATTTCATCTAACGGCTGCATGAGTGTTTCCGGAACAAACTTTCCGCCAAAATCACCGTATCTGCCTATTTCATTCGGATATGGATACATATCGGTTCATCCTTTCTTCTAAAAGCCTCATCAGATTCTGATCTTTTTGTCCGTTTTTTTCAATTCCGCTGGCAAGGTCAATTCCTTCTGGCTGCCATTTCAATAGGCCTGTGATGCTATCCGGATTCACGCCGCCAGCGATAAAGCAGCGTTTACCAATAGCCGCCTGCTGATATTCCGGCACACATTCCCAAGAAAATGCAACACCAGTTCCGCCTCTAGACCCTTTTACAGATGAATCAATCACAAAGCCGTCAACATTATCTTTAAAGCGGGCTATTTCTTGAGTTGTGTTATCTTGATGGTGAAGCGCCTTCCATATTTCACAGCCTGTCAGCTTGTGAAGAGCATCAGCATCCGCCGGTTTTTCATCACCGTGAAGCTGAATGACGTCGAGCTTCAAGCTCTTGGCAATACGTGACATCGTCTCTATTGATTCATTAACAAAAACACCTGCAACCTGTTTTTTGACACGAACTTGGTTCAGCCATTTTTTCACATCTTGCGGAGATACTTTTCGTTTGCTTTCAGCAAAAATAAATCCTAGGTAATCAGCCTGTGATTCCGCCGCAAGCTGCAAATCCTTTAGTGACCGAATACCGCAATATTTTAATGCCGGTTTCTTCAAAACCTCACTCCCTAAACAAAGCATGGATTGCTTTACGCTGAGAAGTTTGTCTCATCAATGATTCACCGATAAGTACAGCTCGCGCCCCATGTTCATTGACAAAGGTTAAATGTTCTAAAGAACCGATTCCGCTTTCGCTGACAAGCAAGGATTCTTTCGGAACGAGAGATGCGATTTGTTCTGTCTGCTTTACGGATGTTTCAAACGTTTTTAGGTTTCGATTATTTACGCCGAGAATGTCGGGTGTGAACACTTTCAATATTTGTTCTAGCGTTGATGCATCATGAACCTCCACTAACACGTCCATCCCCTTTTCACCTGCTTCAAGATATAATTCATGAAGGTGTAAGGGATCAAGCACCTCGCCGATTAACAATATGGCATCCGCTCCGATTCTTCTTGATTCCTCTACTTGAAGAGAATCAATAATAAAATCTTTTCTAAGTACAGGAATCGAAACAGCACGCTTTACGTCTGATAAATAGCTGTTTTCCCCTTGAAAAAACGGGGTGTCTGTTAAAACGGAAATCGCATCTGCCTTCGCAGCCTCATAGTCTTTTGCAATCTGCACAGGCACAAAATCCTCTTTAATAAGCCCTTTTGACGGCGATGCTTTCTTCACTTCGGCAATCAACCCGATAAACCGATTCGGGCTTGCCAGCGCCTCCTTAAATGAACGTTTCTCGAAAGGCTGCTCTACCGGCAGAACCAGTGTTTTCACTTCTTCTTTCTTTTGTTTGATGATTTTTTCAAGCATAGATCTCTTCCTCTTTCTGCTTTAGTCGTTCAAGCTGCGCGGCAGCGCCTCCGCTTGTAATCGTCTCTAACGCCAGCTCCGTTCCTTCCTTCAGTGAGGCGGTAATTCCCGCCGTGTAAATCGCAGCACCCGCATTAAAAGCCGTAATAGATAAAGCGGAACTGCTGCTTTTATTTTCAAAAATATTCTGAATGAGATAAGCGCTCTCTTTCGGAGACTGCACCTGTAAATCTTCAAGTCTGCCATTTGTGAAACCGAAATCTTCGGGTGAAACGGTATACTCCCGGCGCTCTCCGTCCTTTAATTCAATCACGTCGGTCGGTGCTGTAATTGAAAGCTCATCTAAACCGTCACGGCTTGATACAAACATAACGTGCTTCGGCTGAAACGTCTCCAGTGCGCTTGCCATCAGTCCAGCTTTTTCAACAGAATAGACCCCAATCACCTGACGCTTCGCCTGTAAAGGATTGCTGAGCGGCCCAAGCAGATTAAATACCGTTCTGAAACCTAGCTCTTTTCTAGTACCTGCTACATGTTTCATAGACGAATAGTAAAGCGGCGCAAAAAGAAATCCCATGTTGTTTGTTTCAATGCTGCTTTTGACCTTTTCGGGAGTGGTTTGAATAGAAACCTCTAGCTCCTCTAAAACATCAGCGCTTCCGCTTTTAGAAGAGACAGAGCGATTGCCATGCTTAGCGATTTTCGCGCCAGCTGCCGAGGCAACAATTGCCGAGGCCGTTGAGATATTAAAAGTGGAAATACCGTCTCCCCCTGTTCCGCATGTATCAACAATATCAGGAAGTCCATCGACTGTAAGAGCGTGTGCCCGCATTGCCTTCACAAAACCCGCAAGCTCTTCTGGCGTCTCCCCCCGATGAGCAAGAATAGACAATATACCACCCATTTCAGAAGGAGTCATTTCCCCTGCCATCATCATATTCATCAGCGTTTCAGCCTCACCGGCAGTAAGGGTTTTTCCGTCAACGCACAATTGTAGAAATCTGTTCATCAGCTTTATCCTCCTTGCTATGAAACATGTCTTCTGCAATATGAATCGTTTTCAGCAGCGCACCGGCTTTATTACAGCTTTCTTCGTATTCGGCTTCCGGAACAGAATCAGCAACAATGCCAGCACCTGCCTGTATCGATGCAACGCCGTTCTTTACACTCATCGTGCGAATCGTAATACAAGAGTCGATATTCCCGTCAAACCCAATGTAGGCAATACATCCTCCGTATGTCTCTCTCGGTGTTGGCTCGAGCTCTTGCAAAAGCTGCATGGCACGGATTTTGGGTGCGCCTGTTAAAGTCCCCGCCGGGAAAGCAGACATCAGTGCATCGACAGGATGAACCCCTTTTTTCAATCGGCCTGTAACCACCGAGATAATGTGCATGACATGTGAAAAGGAAACAATTTTTGTGAACTCCGGCACAGAAACAGAACCATACTCTGCTACTCTGCCGATATCGTTTCGGGCAAGATCAACGAGCATGTAATGCTCCGCTTTTTCTTTTTCATCCTTCATGAGCTCAACCTTCAGTCTCTCATCTTCAGCTTTGTCTGCACCGCGTTTTCTCGTACCGGCAATCGGATGGATTTCTAAGTGCCCGTCTTGAACGTGTATTAACCGTTCCGGAGAGCTGCCGACTATTTCTCTGTCTAGCAGTTTCATATAATACATATACGGCGAAGGATTGACGATCCTAAGCACTCGGTATAACTCAAAAGCATCTGCTTTTATCGGCACCTCAAATTTTTGTGATAAAACACCCTGGAAGATATCGCCTGCTTTTATATAGCTTTTGATTTTTTCTACATCAGCCATAAAAGCCGATTTTTCATAATTAGAAGATACCGTCTCAAAGCTGGGTGTCTTGTATGAATCAGCAGAGAGAAACAGCTCTTTTATGTTTTTTTGGCCCATCATTTTTTCAATGAGATTTTGAAGCTCCAGATGATTTTGATGGAATACATCCATTTTTTCGTTTTCTGTTTCCTCTCCATTAAGCCTTGCATATTGGATAAAGTGGACGTTTTTGGTTTCATGATCATACGCAATTAATGTCCGGCAAACAAACAGCATACACTTTTCCATGTCTGTTTCTTTTGTATGCGAAGGAACAGAAGGCTCAATCAGCGGGATCATATCATAGCTTAAGTACCCGACAGCTCCGCCGACAAAAGGAATGCCAAGCTGAGGTGTTTTGATTTTGTATGTGGTATTCATCCAGTTCAGCACTTCTTTTAGTTCTTTTCCTGTGTAAAGAGATTTGCTGTCCTGATCAGCGGCCGAAAAACGGCCCTGCTCTTCTTTAATTGTGAGAAATGGATTCAGGCCGATAAACGAATATCTGGACCAAGTGGATGTATCGTCCTTGCTTTCAAGAAGATACGTAATCTCCCTGTCAAGCTTCTCTATCATTTGAATGGGTGTCAGTGTATCGACTGTGAAGGTCTCCACAATCGGTATCGTGTGGTGGGACAAGCTGTCCTCTAAAAATGCGGAAATGTTTGATTGGAAATTCATTGCTCTCACTCCTTATGGCAAGGAGAATGAGAAGATGGCATGAGAGGATAAAATACTATATAACAAATAAACCCAAAAGAAAGACTTCTTTTGGGTAGAATAAACATACATGTCTCAGCTCAACTAAACTCATTCTCTGCTACCCTATTCTCTAACTCAACTCATTCTAATCGCTTTATACACACTCTTGTGTATTTCTAAGCTATTCTTATCGTATTACAATTCAGTATTTTTTGTCAATGATAAATCGGGCCTCAATACGACGGCTTTTTCTAAATATACATGTCTGATCTGGTCCTGAGGGACATCTGTCTGGACGGTCATCATGACTCTTATGCACTTTTTCAGACCGCCTGTTACGTCCATTTCCTGCATACATGTTACCGGTACATACTGCCATCCTGAAAGCTCGCGAACAGCTTTTGCCGGGAAAACAGCGTGCAAATCAGGTGTAGCCGAAAGAAGCATTTGAACAACATCTTCCGGTTTTGTATGATTTTCTTCTATGATTTTCTCTAACAGCTGTTTTGTTTTTTGTAAAATTTCTTCTTCAGTATCCCGTTCAACTGTAGTTGCTCCGCGAATTCCGCGAATCATCATGATGTCTCCTCCAATCGCCATTTGTTCAGCCAGCTCTCAAGTTCATTTCTGGAAAATGTATGATCAGCAACTTTCCCTAATTCGTTGAGCACAATAAACTGAATCTTCCCGCCGCGGGTTTTCTTATCATTCATCATGCGGTCCAAGAGAACCGAAGTTTCCGTCTCTTTTCTGATTTGACTTGGATAACCCAGGCTTTTTAGCCAGCCGACCAAACGTTTTCTGTCCATTTCACAGCCTACAGTCTTTTCGCTTATATATAAAGCAAACTGCATTCCGAGGGCTACGGCATCACCGTGAGTGATCTGCCCGTATCCATATTCCGCCTCAACGGCATGACCGAGCGTATGCCCAAAGTTTAAGTAAGCTCTTATCCCCTCTTCTTTTTCATCCTGCTGAACGACAGAAGCTTTAATTGAAATACCTTTAAAAATCATGTCATTCAGCTGATCACTTGTGATATCACGCAGTGAGTGGATATTCAGCAGCTCCTCCAGAAACGCTCTGTCATAGATAAACGCGTGTTTAATCACTTCTGCCATTCCGGACCGAAGCTCTTTTTCAGGCAGAGACCTCAGGAAATCTGTATCATAGAGCACGGCTTTCGGCTGATAAAACGCACCGATTAGATTTTTTCCAAGCGGATGGTTCACGGCTACTTTTCCTCCGACTGCGCTGTCATGCGCCAAGAGCGTCGTAGGCATTTGGATGAAATCAATGCCGCGCATAAAAGTGGCAGCCACAAAACCGGCAAGATCTCCTACAACACCGCCTCCAAAAGCAATGATGCATGAGGAGCGATCCATATGAAATCGAATCGCTTCACTCTGCAGCTTTGTGTACATGTCCATGGATTTTGCCTGCTCTCCACTCGGTACCGTCACTTTTTTCACAGGCCATTTTTCTTGCAGCAAATGGAGCATTTCATCACCATACAGGCGGTCCACTTCTTCATCCGTGACAAGCATAATCCTTGTTAAAGGCCTGTTTAAAGAGGTTAATAGTTCGCAGGCCTTTTTTCTGATACCTTGTCCGATAAAAACAGGATATGACGAGGAAGCAGTTTGAACATGCAGTGTCTTCATTAAAATTCCCTCGACAGTTTTCTCATATTCTCCACATTTTCTCTAATGCGGTCAATTTGATCTAATCCGAATTGTTCAACGACTGCGTTCGCAATTTCCCAAGCGACAGCCGCTTCAGCGACTACACTTGCCGCAGGAACAGCACAGCTGTCTGAACGTTCAATGCTGGCAGAAAACGGTTCTTTCGTTTCAATATCGACACTTTTCAGCGGTTTATACAAAGTCGGAATCGGCTTCATGACTCCGCGGACAACAATCGGCATCCCTGTCGTCATGCCGCCTTCCAGTCCGCCAAGTCTGTTAGTAGCACGGGTGTATCCTTTTTCCTCGTCCCAAATGATCTCGTCATGGACTTCGCTTCCATTTCGGCCTGCCGCCTCAAATCCGATCCCGAATTCCACACCTTTAAATGCATTAATTGACAGTACAGCGGCAGCAAGCTTGCTATCCAGCTTGCGGTCATAATGGACATAGCTGCCCACGCCTACCGGCATTCCCTCGACAATGACTTCTACTATTCCGCCGATGGAATCTCCGTTTGCCTTTGCTTCATCAATGGCAGCCATCATTTTTTTGCCTGCCTCTTCATCGTAGCATCTGACAGGAGACTCTTCCGTTACGCGCTGCAGGTCTTCAATTGACGTATATTCTGTTTTTTCAGCTTTAACAGCGCCAATTTGCAACACGTGGCCCGCCACCTTAATGCCAAGCTCAGAAAGAATCTTTTTAGCTACAGCCCCTGCCGCCACTCTGACAGTTGTTTCCCTTGCTGAAGAACGCTCAAGCACATTTCTCATATCACGATGATTATATTTAATTGCACCGTTTAAGTCAGCGTGCCCAGGTCTCGGTCTGGAAATCTGGCGCTTCATTTCCTTTTCTTCATCTTCTGTAATTGGAGCGGCGCCCATGATTTTTGTCCAATGCTTCCAATCGTTATTTTCAACTACGAGAGCAATTGGTGAACCGAGTGTACGTGCATGGCGCACCCCGCTCATAATTTTGGCCTGGTCTTTTTCGATCTGCATGCGGCGGCCGCGGCCGTGTCCTTTTTGGCGTCTGGCAAGCTCAAAATTGATATCTTCCTCCGTTATGTAAAGCCCGGCAGGTACACCCTCAATAATGGTTGTCAGTTGGGGGCCGTGTGATTCTCCGGCTGTTAAATATCTCATGACTTCTTCTCCCTTCATCGCATTAACGCTTTTAAGTAAGACTACTATAACATATTTTTCAGCAAAAAGTCAGTCTATCTTTTTTGATAAAAGAATGTATCGGCTGGGACTAGGCCAAATTTTTCGGGATTGAAGATTTGCTCGGTGCTGCCGACAAAAAGAACTCCATTCTTCTTCAAGCTATGTGCCATTTTTAAATACAGCTCTTCCTTCGCGCTTTCTGTAAAATAAATAAATACATTGCGGCACACGATTAAGTCAAAGTCTTGTTCATAACGATCCGCCAGCAAATTGTGCTTTTTGAATGTAATATTCTTTTTGATTTCCGGTTTCACTTCATAACTTCTATTTGCGTTTTGCGTAAAATAACGATCTTTCACAGATAGCGGCACTTCCTGTAAAGACCGCTCCTGATAAACGCCTTTTTTCGCTTTTTCCAATGCTTTTTCATCAATATCCGTCGCCAAAATCTGATAACCCGGAAGACCTTTTTGCTGGTCCAAAAGCATGGCAAGCGTGTATGGCTCCTCACCCGTTGAGCAGGCGGCACTCCAAATCTTTAAAGGCCTAGAGCTCTTGATTAACGGCAGAATTGCAGTCTCAAGAACTTCCCATCTTTTATAATTACGATAAAATTCTGAAACATTGATCGTCATTCTGTCCAATGTTTCATTTAAGAGAGCTTGATCCTTTTCCAATGCCGCAGCAAAGTCCTTAAAGCTTTGGAACCCCTTTTTCTCATAAAGTGACGTTAGCCTTCTCTTCATTTGTGCTTCTTTATATAATGTTAAATCGACTCCGGTTAATTGTTTCCATTTCGTTGTAAATACGCTGTATGTATCCATCTCTACTCTCCCAGTCTCGCTGTCTTTTTGTCCTAGTATAGCTTGTTTTATCAGGAAATTGTATTGTTTCAATAAAAAAATCAGCTTTTCAGCTGATTTTAGATCGTTGGGAAAGGCAGAGGTCTGATGCACACTGCCATTCAACCCTTTATTCACTTTAATGTAAACCTTTACAAAACAGATCAAAAACCGGCGGCGTTATATGATGCCGGCTCTGTTACTTATTTTCACAATGATTAATAGATCCAGCCTGCCATAAGCTGCTGATATGATACTAATTCTTCATTCTTAAAGAAAATGTTAATCTCGCGTTCTGCACTTTCGAGAGAATCAGAGCCGTGGATGATGTTTTTTCCGACAAACATGCCATAATCCCCACGAATCGTACCAGGTAAAGCTTCTTTAGGGTTTGTTTTTCCGATCAGCTGTCTCGTCACTTCAATGACATTTTCGCCTTCCCACACCATTGCGAATACAGGTCCTGAAGTAATAAACTCAACGAGCTCTCCGAAGAAAGGCTTTCCTTGATGTTCGGCGTAGTGTTTCTCAGCCATTTGTTCAGTCACTCTCATTAACTTGGCGCCAGCTAATTGTAAGCCCTTACGTTCGAATCTAGATAAAATGTCCCCAATGAGCTGACGTTGGACACCGTCTGGTTTCACCATGATAAAAGTCTTTTCCATCATATTCTCCACCCCATCATTATGTATGTATAGGCTTTCACACTGCACACCGAAATCGTAACATCTTTCTGATAATTAATCAATCCGGGGCGGAGAAATTTCTTAATATCTACAAAAATTAAAATTTTCTTTTACCGATATATTTTGCGATGGCTGCAAGAGACGAGCGTGCGCGCCCTCGAGGAAGCGTGTTTAATTTCTGAAAAGCTTTCTGCAGATACATTTCGCTTACTGCCATAGATGCTTCAATTGCATCTGTTTTTTTGATTTCTTCAATGATTGGTTCAAGCTGTTCCTGCGTTGTCTCACTGTTAATCAATTTAAGCTGGTTTTTTAATGCAGGATTTTTCAGGGCATACAGCACTGGCAATGTGACGTTTCCTTGAAGCAAATCTCCTCCAACGGGTTTACCCAGCTCTTCTTCAGTTGAAGTAAAATCAAGAATATCATCAATAATCTGATAAGACATGCCGACGTAATACCCAAACCAGTACAATGCCTTATGAATCTTCTCATCAGCTCCAGACGCAATGGCACCAAGCTGGCAGCTGACCGCGATCAAGAGAGCCGTTTTTCTTTTGATACGCCGGAGATACGTTCTGAGATTTTGTTCCATGTTGTATTTGTCTTTGATCTGCTCAATTTCCCCTAGACAAACTTCAACGATCGTCTGTGACAAAATCCTATGGGCTTTCGGTTCGTTAATTCTCGTCATCATTTCAAGAGATCCCGCAAGCATATAATCGCCTGTGTACATCGCAATACGATTGTCCCACTTTGCTTTGATTGTCGGTTTTCCTCGGCGAAGCTCCGCATCATCAATGACATCATCATGGACCAAAGATGCCATGTGAATCATTTCCAGAGTGACGGCGACATATTTAATCTTATTAATATCGTAATCGCCAAACATGCCGGAAAGCAGCACGAAAACAGGCCGAATACGTTTCCCTCCGGCCTGCAGCAGGTGAAGACCTGCCTCGCTTAAAAGCGGGTAATCGGAACGTACGGTTTGTTCCAGTTCTCTTTCGATTACATCAATATCGTCATTTAAAAAAGAGTAGGCCATTTTAAATTTCATATCATTCACCCAAACATCTGTGTTTTCATTTCCATCCGATATGCGTGGCAGCGACTCCGCCAGTAAACGAATGATATTTAACATTTTTCAGGCCCGCCTCTTCAAACAGGCCTGCCAGTTCCTTCATTCCAGGGAAATCTCTGGCTGATTCTTGAAGCCAAGAATATTCTTTATAGCTCTTCGCAAACAGTTTCCCGAAAAACGGCATAATATACTTAAAGTACATAAAGTAAGCCTGTCTGAATCCGAACATTTCCGGCTGGGACGTTTCCAGACATACCACCTGCCCACCCGGCTTCACTACACGTCTCATCTCTTTCAGTACAGTCAAGTAATCAGGGACATTGCGGAGTCCGAAGCCAATGGTGACATAATCAAATGTATCATCATCAAAAGGAAGCTCCATCGCATTTCCGTGCAGCAGTTCAATTTGGCTGAATCCGCCGTCTTTTACTTTCTGCTCGCCGACACTCAGCATATTTTCACTGAAATCCAAGCCCTTGATCTCGCCGCTTTTGCCGGCCGCTTTTGCAAGAGCGATCGTCCAGTCAGCCGTTCCGCAGCAGACATCAAGTGCTTTTGCGCCTTCTTTTACATTCATGATGCGCATCGTTTTATCGCGCCATTTTTTATGCTGCTGAAAACTGATGACAGAGTTCATTTGGTCATAGTTTTTATATATTTTTTCAAATACTCCGTGTACGCGCTGTTCTTTTGAGTCCTGCATAATGGTTTACCCTTCTTCCACTTTCTGATGATAGGTTTGATCTTGGCTGATTGTCTTCAGACGGTTTATTAAAATGTTCTGAATAGGTGAATTTAGAGGCAGAAGTGACTCAATGCTGTTTTTCGCTTTTTTAAAACAATCTTCTAATATCTCTTCTTTTGTTTTTCCCAGCTGTATAAAACTGCCGATCACATCCAGAAATGCATCATTTCCGTTCATAAGCCGCTTAAATACAAAAAAATCACTCGACAGCTTTTTCCAGCGCGGGAGGCTGAAGTGTTCCGCCACACGATGGAATAAAGCTGATTCAACGATGCCGACACTTTCGAAAAAATCGTTTTCGTCCTTGAAAGAACGGTCATACAGACGAATTTTATGTTCGTTGATTTCTTTAATGGCTGTAGCAAGCGTCCGAATCATGTAGATATCCTTCATTTCAGATAGTAAAGAGTAGTACAGCCCGCTGAAATAATCGCCCGCGAGAACAGTCAATTGGCGGTTTTTGTTTTCGTCTCGTTTTATGACTCTAGCTGTCGTCACTTCATCATGGGTATCAAGGGCGCTTTGTACAAGCATCGCTGTTACAATATAATTTTCTCTGTCGTTGTTTTTTATGTCAGCTTCTTCAAATAAAGCATGAAAAAGAAGAAGCTTATCCTCATCAATTTTCGGCGCAGAAATATGCTTCGCTAAATAAGGATGAGACAGCTTTTGTTTTAATTTCGTGTTCAGATTGGCTAAAGTTCCGTAGATGTCTTGCAAAAATATCACCCTTGTCCCCAAATTCACATTTATTTCTTAATCTATGTATGAGTTTTATCTTTTCATTCGCTTACGCAGGTATCATTATAGCATAAAAAAAAGAAATTGGCTGTATCCTCCCGCTGTTTGCGAGCATTTGCTTTTAACAGCGGGGACAGCCAGCTTATTTTTTTTCGCTTTTCATTTCTCCGTACGCGGTTTGAATCAGTGCCTCTCCTCTGACTTTAATGGCAGAAGTATGCTCTGTAAACTGAGCGATGATCACTTCTCCCTTGTCGAGTTTTTCGGAATGGTGAAACTTTGTGTCTGTTCCTCTTGTCAGGCCGATCACATTCACTCCGTCCTCAACGGCTTTAATGACGACAAAATCACTTGAATGCTTTTGGTTCATTTATAGCACCCTCTATCTTTATTAGTCCTGGCGTTTAATATGTTCCAATACTTCTGCACGGGCAGCGGCATCATCTTTAAAAACGCCTCTGACTGCTGAAGTCACAGTTTTCGCACCCGGTTTTCTTACACCGCGCATCGTCATGCACATGTGTTCCGCTTCAACCACTACCATTACGCCATGCGGATCAAGCGTTTCTACGATGCTTTCTGCAATTGTAGAAGTGATGCGTTCCTGAAGCTGCGGGCGCTTTGCAACGGCTTCAACGGCACGTGCCAGTTTGCTGAGTCCTGTGACCTTTCCGCCTCGCGGGATATATGCAACATGTGCTTTTCCATAAAAGGGAACAAGGTGATGCTCACACATAGAATGAAACGCGATATCTTTTACAAGAACAAGCTCCTCATGGTTTTCACCGAAGATAGTCTGGAAATGTTCTTTTGGATCTTCATTCAAGCCGGAGAATACTTCGGCATACATCTTTGCGACTCTTTTCGGAGTATCAAGAAGCCCTTCTCTATTCGGGTCTTCTCCGATCGCTTCTAAAATTTGACGAACAGCTTGTTCGATTTGCTCTTTATTAACTTCTTTCATGTTCTATGTCCTCCACCAATGAATACATTTAATTTCGATTCTAGCACATATGTCCCGCTAAAAGCAAAGTGAATGCCCTGTCAGGAAGCCCATGCTCTTGAAATATGAAAAGCCCCTTAGAAAGGGGCTTTTCTGTGAAGAAATAAAGTGTATGTAAGCTAGATGCATACACGATCTATATTCACAATTATTTTCCGGCAACTGCGTCTTTAAGCGCTTTACCTGGTTTGAAAGCAGGTACTTTGCTTGCTGGAATTTCGATTTCTTCACCTGTTTGAGGGTTGCGTCCTTTACGTGCAGAACGTTCACGCACCTCGAAGTTACCAAAACCGATCAGTTGGATTTTATCACCGTTTTTAAGTGCATCTAAGATCGTATCAAAAACAGAGTCAACTGCTTTTGTAGCGTCTTTTTTAGACAATTCGCTTGCTTCAGCAACCGCATTGATAAGTTCTGTTTTGTTCATGCCTTTCACCTCCTCCCAAAAGGATACATTCAGTTCGTTTATTATCATTTCTTCACAGTTCAGTCTGATTCTAAACCTGTCTCACAAAAAAATGAGAGCAGGCAAGAGAAAGACAATTAAACGGCTTTTTAAGAAAAACTGCACTCTGAGGAATGTTTGTCCAACAAAGTGAAGAATTTCTGTATGTAGAGTAACACATATAAAAAGCCATATCAAGCATTTTAAAGCGTCAATCCCTTGCTCGTCAAGGATTTAAGGTGATTTACCGAACAAATATTCCTTTTTTTCCTTTTTTCATCCTATTCCTTGATCCTTTTCCATTATTAAGAGCAAAGAAAAAAGACCTCCCATTCTATAAAGAGGTCTACCGGTATTACAGGATGATGGCGATTAAGCCGCCAGAGCCTTCGTTTATGATTCTTTCTAATGTTTCTTTTAATTTATACCGTGCGTTTTCAGGCATTAATGACAGCTTTGCCTGAATCCCTTCTCTCACAATTGAGCTCAGCGACCTTCCGAAGATATCGGAATTCCAGATGGAGAGCGGATCATCCTCAAAGTCCTGCATTAAATAGCGTACAAGCTCTTCACTTTGTTTTTCCGTTCCGATAATCGGGGCGAATTCGCTTTCGACATCGACTTTGATCATATGGATCGACGGAGCGACAGCTTTCAGCCTCACACCGAATCGCGAGCCCTGCCTTATAATTTCCGGCTCATCGAGACTCATATCAGCTAAAGCAGGCGCTGCAATACCGTATCCCGTCTGTTTGACCATTTTTAAGGCATCAGACACTTGATCATATTCTGTTTTCGCATGGGCGAAGTCTTGCATGAGCTCAAGCAGATGGTCTCTTCCTCTGATTTCGACGCCCACAACTTCTTTTAAGATTTGATCATATAGATGATCCGGCGCGTACAAATCAATTTCTGCCACTCCTTGGCCCAGCTCAATTCCGGCTAATCCGGCACTTTCAATGAATTCAAACTCGCTGAATTGGCCGACAACCCTGTCTACGTCCCGGAGCCGTTTAATATCCTTAACCGTTTCCTTTACGGACTCCTGATAGCTTTCACGCAGCCAATGGTTTTCTTTCAGCACCATTACCCAGCTTGGGAGATTGACATTCACTTCTAGCACCGGAAACTCGTAGAGGGCCTCTCTGAGCACATTCAGCACATCTGATTCCCGCATGCTCTCTACACTCATTGCCAATACCGGGATATCATATTTTTCGCTTAAATCCTGGCGCATGGCTTCCGTTTCCGGGTGATACGGCCTGACTGAGTTGATGACCATAATAAAAGGTTTGCCAACCTCTTTCAGCTCTTCAATGACTCTTTCTTCAGCCTCTATATAGTCACTTCTGGCGATATCTCCAATGGTGCCGTCTGTCGTAATGACAACTCCGATGGTCGAGTGTTCTTGAATGACTTTTCGTGTGCCGATTTCAGCAGCCTCATGAAATGGGATCGGTTCTTCGTACCAAGGCGTATTGATCATCCGCGGCCCGTTTTCATCTTCATATCCTTTAGCGCCGGGCACTGTGTAACCTACACAATCTACTAATCTTATATTCACATCGAGTCCGTCTGACACATGAACAGACATCGCCTGATTCGGAACAAATTTAGGCTCTGTAGTCATAATGGTTTTGCCGGCTGCGCTTTGCGGCAGTTCATCCTGCGCTCGGGCCCGGTCTGCTTCGTTACTGATATTCGGGAGCACCACAAGCTCCATAAATTTTTTAATGAACGTGGATTTTCCTGTACGGACAGCACCTACGACTCCTAAGTATATATCGCCTCCTGTTCGTTCAGCGATATCCTTGAAAATATCGACCTTTTCCAAGTGATCCCCTCCCGGACTTCCTATCCTTTTCAATTTTATTAAGCTCTTTCAATCAAACACAGGACACTATATGTGTATGACGTTGTCCTATTTGAATATGACATCTTTAGAAAATTTCTCATCCTCAATCTATTAATATAAAAAAACCTTTCTCCCTATTTGTATGCAAGGGAGAAAGGTTCATTCCTTTTTCATATCATTTTCTAAAAAAACAGGTTCCTGTTTGTCATTTACCGTATATTTTACAGAAAACGCGGGGACAAAGGGGGTTTCCTCCCAAATCATATCCTGGATTTCAGTCCCGGGTTTAAACGTTTTTTTGCTTTTTTTGAGGCAAGAAGCCAGCTCAGTCCGGTAATCAGCATATATTTCTCCGTCTCCGTCAATCATAAGCGGCAAGGAATTCCCTGAGATTGGGCTTGTCACTGTAAGAGAGCTTCCATCCCCAAGCTTCTTCTCATCGAGTGTAAATAAATCGCGAGATAGCACATCCTTGTAAGGCGGATATTGATGCTCCTGACGATACATTTGGATGCGCAATTTCACATCGCGAATTTTTTCTGCCATCTTTAGATCAATTAATTTAACAGTCGGATCGTTCTCTACGTCAACAAGCACATATTGATAGTCTCCCCCGCTTTCAAATGCCGTACTTGGAGGTTCAGCTATGTATCTTGGCGCTAACCGGTTAAAGTCTATCGGATATTTTTGATATAGCGGTGTCGACATATCTTTTGTTTGAATGGGAAGCAGCCCTCCATTTGCCTTTTGAAATTCATCAACAGCAGATTGAACCTGCTTTAGCTGGTCTTGATAAGGAATGGCATGCACACTGCTTTTCCGTTCATTTGGATATAAACATCCGGATAAAAACACGACTGCCGCAAAAATGATTGCGCACTTCAGTTTACCCATACAGCACTTCCTTTTACAGCTTTATTCATTGACAGGGCCGCTAAAAACCACGACAAACACAATAATTCCAGATATGAGCATACACATGTATGCGAATGATGAAATCGTAATCTTCAAAAAACGGTTTTGGCACTTAAAGCGGCTTAAATAGATGGAAGCTACAGCCAGAAACATCAGACCCATGGACCCTAGAGCAAACCACATTTTCATCAATGCCAGATTCAATGACGTGCGCCTCCCCGATATGTATGATGTAAGCGTTATATTATATTTTAATATACAGCGCCGGAAAAGATCAACCGGATTTTCCATCCTTTGATAGAACAAAAAAACTGAAGCAAAGAGGGGGACCTTCGCTTCAGTCAACTTGACTATATTCACCTGCACGTTTAAGAAACACTCTCTTGGACTTCGATGCTATAGTATGCGACTTGGCATACAGATGCATCCTCTATTGCCTAAATCGGCAAAATGTTTCAGGAGATCCCAAGACTTGGGTGTTCTTCTGTTTTTCGGGCTTTCGTTCAATTAAGATATGCGTTTCATCATACGATTGACACTTTTACTTCACTTGATTTTCAAACGTATTTACCAAATCCTCCATCTCGTGGGTTTTCCCTCTCGCCATTAAAGATTCAACAGCGGTTTCCACTTTTTGTCCGTTGAATAGGACCTGATGGAGAGCTTCTGTAATCGGCATTTTAACATCATATTTCTTCGAAAGCTGGTAAGCCGCTTTCGTCGTGCGGACGCCTTCGACTACCATTCCCATCTCTTCAAGAACATCTTCAAGCTTGTACCCTTTTCCGAGCAAATTGCCCGCACGCCAGTTTCTGGAATGAACACTTGTGCACGTCACAATCAGATCGCCTACTCCTGTCAATCCAGAGAACGTCAAGGGATTTCCGCCCATTTTCGTTCCGAGTCTCGCGATTTCGGCAAGTCCGCGTGTAATCAAAGCAGCTTTGGCATTGTCGCCGTACCCTAAACCATCTGTAATTCCTGCAGCAAGGGCAATAATATTTTTTAAAGCCCCTCCGATTTCAACTCCGATAATGTCAGGATTTGTGTACACCCGAAAATTGTGATTAATAAATAGATCCTGCACCTCTTCTGCTGCCCTCATGCTCTTTGAAGATGCAGTAACAGTTGTGGGGTGCCGCAACCCTACTTCTTCCGCATGACTCGGGCCGGAAAGGACAACGATATCTTTTCTGACATCACTCGGGAGCTCAATTTCCATAATTTCAGAAATGCGCAGAAGTGAATCTGGCTCAATACCCTTGCTGACATGAACAAAGACTGCCTTTTTCGTTATAAAAGGGACAGCCTGTCTCAGCACTTCCCGAATTGCTTTTGTCGGGACCGCAACGATAATGACATCTGCGTCTGAAACAGCCTCTTTCATATCTGTTGTTCCTTTAATGGATGTAGACAGCTTAACATTCGGCAAATAATCTTTGTTTTCATGCAACTCATTAATTTGATGAATTAAATCTGCACGGTGAGCCCACACACACACTTCATTTCCATTATCAGTTAGAACTAAAGCCAGTGCTGTTCCCCAACTCCCTGCTCCAAGCATTGTGACTTTTTTCATGTTTGATTCACACCTTTTTATTTTCTAGCTCTTGCAAATATTTTGATTGGTGTCCCCTCAAAACCGAACGCGTCTCTGATTCGGTTTTCTAAAAACCGTTCGTATGAAAAATGCATCAATTCCGGATCGTTTACAAACACAACGAAGCTTGGCGGCTTTACCGACACTTGAGTCGCATAGTAAATCTTCAAACGAGAACCGTTATGAGTCGGTGTCGGATTCATTGCCACAGCGTCCATAATGACATCATTTAAGACGTTTGTTTGAACTCGAAGTGAATGATTTTCACTTGCTTTAATAATCGCAGGCATCAGCGTATGGATCCGTTTTTTCGTTAAGGCAGACATAAATAGGATTGGCGCATAATCCAGAAATTGAAAATGATCGCGAATATTTTCTTCAAATTCTTTCATTGTGCTCTCATCTTTGTCAACAGCATCCCATTTGTTTACGACGATTACGACGGCCTTGCCCGCTTCGTGTGCATAACCGGCGATACGCTTGTCCTGTTCAATAATGCCTTCTTCGCCATCCAGCACAACTGCCACGACTTCTGAGCGGTCAATCGCTTTCAGCGCCCGCAGTACACTATACTTCTCAGTCGTTTCATAGACTTTCCCTTTTTTTCGCATACCTGCAGTATCGACAATGACAAACTCCTGCTGGTTGTAAGTAAATGACGTATCAACAGCATCTCTTGTCGTTCCAGCCACGTTGCTGACAATAACGCGTTCTTCGCCGAGCATTGCGTTCACAAGTGAAGACTTTCCGACATTCGGACGTCCGATCAGACAGAATTGAACAACTTCCTCATTGTATTTCGTTTCTGGAATGTTTTTAAAATGCTCTGCAACGGCATCCAGTAAATCACCCAGTCCGAGTCCGTGTGTTCCCGAAATTGGATACGGCTCACCAAAGCCTAGCGAATAAAAATCATACATATTCGCTCTCATTTCTGTGTTATCCAGTTTATTAACCGCTAAAACAACAGGCTTTTTTGTGCGGTACAAAATTTTCGCCACTTCTTCATCAGCAGCTGTCACGCCTTCACGGCCGTTCACCATAAAAATAATCACGTCCGCTTCATCCATGGCGATTTCAGCCTGCTGGCGAATCTGCGCTAAGAACGGCTCATCACCGATATCAATACCGCCCGTATCAATCAAATTAAAATCATAATTCAGCCATTCAGCCGAGCTGTATATCCGATCCCTTGTCACGCCAGGGGTATCTTCTACTATTGAAATTCTTTCTCCCGCAATCCGGTTAAAGATTGTGGATTTTCCTACATTTGGTCTCCCGACAATGGCTACGACAGGTTTACCCATAGTACCCTTCCTTTCAATCCAGCCGCTTTCATTTTTACATAAATTTTCAACCGGTTATTAAAATCATTTCATTCACTTTTATGAAAAGAAACCCTTCAGAGGAAGGGCTTAACTCATTTATTATATCAGTTTTTACTGGGATCACAACTATTCTTAAAAATGTTTCACGATCAAATACACGTCATCTCCGATTCTGTGTGCTATTCCATCAAGGATCGCCTCAAGATTTTTAGCGAAAAGCTCCATCTCCTTTTGGTCATTGCAAAAAAAGACAGGTGCTCCCCCTGCAGCCCGGTTTGGATTTGTCGTGATTACAGACAAAATCACTTTCGTAAGAGATTCACTCATCCTATCACCTTATCCTGATTCTTGATAAATTCAGTCGGCATTCTAATCGCATTTTCCAGGGTTGGAACATTGCTAATAATTTGAACAGCCGTTTCGGGATGGTGAATTTGCGGGAGAACAAATACCGCCACTCTCCCATCATTTAAATCCCGTTTTGCAATTGGTGTCAAAGATGGCTCTCCTGAATCCCGATAAACCCCAAGCACATTGGAAACATCAAATAAAATGGCCTGACGCTGCCCTAAATTTGCTATCGTCGCTGCTGAATTAAAGTTTTTTGGCGTTAAAATAAAGCCCATGCCATGCTTTAAAATCAGTTCCTGTTTCTCTGGAAGCCCGATATTCATCATATAAATATTATCAACAAACAGTCCCGGACCGTCAAAGCGCGGCTTTATGTACTCGATGTCTACAATATCCTTCAACACACTGCCCGACATAAATTTCATGGCCAGTAAAAAACAAACGACAGCCGCTATGACAGCAGCCCAGATGGATAAAAACACATACGCAGAGGTTGTCAAAAGCGCTGTAAAGATCACAATATAATTTCTGCTTTCAAACGCAATGGCAATCCCCTCAATATATGTGCTTCCCCTTGAGACAAGTTCATACGAATCCATTTGCGTCAATGTGTTCCGCTCCATGTTTCGGACATCTCTAAATTGCGTCGCTGCCAATGTTAAAAATGTGATGGCCGTAAATTCCTCCTGCAAAAGCGCCGGCATAATAATTGCACCTAAACCAGCCGCTATCAACCCCAGCGCGATGTGAATCACTTTCCCATGAACATAGGTCGGATACTGGCGGTAATCCGTTTTCAGCATATAAAGCCTTGTCGCAATTCCGGCAATGACCCCAGCAATAATCGGATAGATGTAATCACTCATGACATTTTGGTAGCTCCTTTGTTTGATCTTTTGCTTTTCTGACCAATCTGGCTTGCGAGGTGTTCGTATTTAGATATGCCAAACAGCAATATCATCCCCGCAGAACACGCATTCAGCCATTGAAAGCCGCCGACAGCCATAGCCCCGGCCAACTTCTGGATCACAAATGAATACACCAGTTCGCCTTGGCACATCCCTAGGACAAATAAGACAAGCTGCTTCTCAAAATTCCTTTCAACAGAAGCTGTTAAAAGCACTATTAATATAACAGCAGCCCACTCAGGTTTTATGATGAACCAAACCGGGTCATATAATGCAAAAAGATAAACAAACGCATACGCGGCAACAAGCGTCAGATAGACCATGATATAACGAAAACGATACATTCCCAAATACCCGGCATAGACACATCCGCAAACGAAAAACATCAAATATGCAGCATTCAGGGAAAAATATAAAGCGATGTCATGTATGCTTAGAATAATATTAGTTAAAATAAAGACAGAGACGGCAATTCGTCTTTTCGTCTTTTCAAAAATAAATGTTGTCAGAACCCACAGAAACCACATTGACCAATAGTAATAAAATTGTTCCATTTTACTTCCTCCATATTCCCAGTATGGAGTTCAAGCACATTTTTTAAACAATCGATCTCACATTAAGGAGTATGATCATGGGAAAAGACAGACAAGAGAAAAAACTCAAAGCTTCAGGCAGAGTCGAATCAGACCGCGACCAGTCCATTCACTATGACGGAGCGACAAGCCTTGAACAAAACGGAAGATTCAAAAAGCGAAAATCATAATACAAAAAGCCCAAACCACATACGGTTTTGGGCTTTCATCATTTATCGCACACTATAGCTTGATGTATTGACCCCTCTCTCTGTGAGCCAATGATAGGTTTCACCTTTGATCACAAGGGGCGCCTTTTGTAAATCGGCAATCGTTCTGGCACCCAGCACGGTCATAATCATCTTTAATTCCTCAAGGATCAGCTGAATCTCCTCAAGCAGTCCTTCCTCACCGCTGTCAGTCAGCGCTTTTAAAAAATGCCCTGCCATTCCGGTGCAAGAGGCCCCAAGCGCAATTGCCTTTGCCACGTCAAGTGCATCTTGCAGACCGCCAGAGGCGATCATGGTGCTTGCAGGAAACTCAGAGCGGATTTCCGCCAAACTTGCAGCTGTCGAAATGCCCCACGAGTTAAAAAAGGAGATTTGCCGCTGTCTTCGGAGATTTTCAATTTTCGAGAAATTTGTTCCCCCGTAACCACCTATGTCAACAGCTGCAGCACCAGCTTCATACAGCTTTCCTGCTGATTCTTTGCTCATACCGAATCCGACTTCTTTCACAATGACTGGTACACTGACATGACTGCAAATTTGTTCAATACGTTCCAGTGCGCCGCTAAAGCTTCTGTCTCCTTCAGGCATCACAATTTCCTGAATCACATTGAGGTGGATCTGCAGCGCATTTGCTCCAATCATCTCAACGGCTTCCTTTGCCTGAGCAGCCGTTGCCTCGCTTCCCAGGTTGGCAAAAATCAGCCCGTTTGGGTTTTCCTTTCGAACAATTTCATAGGAAAGACGCTCTGATGGCTCTTTTAATGCTGACATTTGCGATCCCACAGCAAGGGGAATTCCAGCCTGAGAAGCCGCTCGCGCAAGCGATTTATTAATCTCATATGTAAGTTTTCCGCCGCCGCCAGTCATTGCATTGATAAAAATCGGCGAACTGCTTGAAAGTTCGCCGATTTTTGTGGAAATATCTACTTGTTCTAATGCAAGATCGGGCAGACTGACGTGAACAAACGTAATATCATCAAGACCTGTTTCCCGCTTTTGGCCGGTGGACAAGGCATGATTGATGTGTTGTCTTTTTCGTTCTGCTCGAGTCACGTTTATCACCAATTATTTTAGTTTATTCAGCTTATCTCCGATCAGATCTCCAAGCTGGAAGCCAGTGCTTGTTTCTTCCTTCGCTTGATACTGACGGTAATCTTCCTGGTCAGCTTTAGGCGTTTCTTCAAGTTCACGCATGCTTAGTGAAATGCGCTCCTCATTTTCATTCACATCAAGAACCTTCACTTTTACAGTCTGTCCTTCTTCAAGGACTTCATGCGGCGTGCCGATGTGTTTATTGGAAATTTGAGAAATATGAACGAGACCTTCAACACCTGGAAGGATTTCAACAAAGGCACCGAAGCTTACAAGACGCTGTACAGTTCCTTCAAGCACATCTCCAGGCTTCACTTTTTCGCCGATTTGGCTCCAAGGTCCAGGCAGTGTATCTTTGATTGATAAAGAAATACGTTCATTATCACGGTCAACCGATAACACTTTCACTTTTACTTCTTGCCCCTCTTCAACAACGTCAGACGGCTTCTCTACATGAGAGTGGGAAAGCTGTGAAATGTGTACAAGTCCGTCGATGCCGCCGATATCAACAAACGCGCCAAAATCAGTCAGGCGCTGTACTTTGCCATCAAGTACACTTCCAACTTCAAGAGACTGAAGAAGTTCTTGTTTTTTATTCGCTTGTTCACTTTCAACAACAGCACGGTGTGAAAGGATCACGCGGTTTTTATCACGGTCAAGCTCTACAACGAGCAGTGACAGTGTTTTTCCTTTATAGTCAGTGAAGTCTTCAACGAAATGTGCTTCAACAAGCGATGCCGGAATAAAACCGCGAACGCCGATATCAACGACAAGGCCGCCTTTCACGACATCTTTCACTTCAGCTTCAAACACTTCTTTTGTTTCAAATTTTTTCTCAAGGTCTTCCCAAGCGCGGTCTGCATCAACAGCACGTTTAGATAAAATCAAAGCATCGTCTTCCACTTTTGTTACTTTCAGGTCAAGCTCGTCGTCTACTTTAACAACATCCGATGCTTTCTCTACATGAAGACTTGATAATTCACTGATTGGAATAATACCGGATTGTTTGACATTGATAATTTCTACATCTACATGTTTGTCTTCTACCTTTGTCACAATCCCTTTAACTACATCTCCAACCTCTGGCACTTGAACATCAATTTGATTCATTTCCTCTGTCATTTGAATAACCTCCTTGGTCCAAACCTACACAGCTTAATTAAAACGGTTTGAAAGCTGAACATATAACATGCCCGCTTTTAGCCGAATATGTATTAAAGAATCATCCAAAAAAGTTTTTTGAATGATCAATAAAAAGTTTTATTAGTATTAACTTCTAATAAAAGGACAGGTTTGTCAAGCAATAACATTCTATCTTCGTTGAAAAATTCAAAAAAAGTGGCATTTGCCATCCTCAGTGGGACTTTTGCTCCACAGCCTCGAGGATTTTATCAGCTACCTCTTGAATGGAAAGCGATGTCGTGTCGATTTCAATAGCGTCTTCTGCTTTACGCAGCGGAGATACTTCGCGCTCTGAATCAAGCTTGTCTCTTCTTGCAATTTCCTCAATTAATGTTTCGTAGTTGACATCAAAGCCTTTTTTCACATTTTCTTCATAACGGCGTTTCGCTCTCTCTTCAACAGATGCCAAAAGAAAGATTTTTACTTCTGCATTTGGCAGCACATGCGTCCCGATGTCACGACCATCCATGACGACGCCGCCTTTTTCCCCAAGCTGCTGCTGGCGTTTCACCATTTCTTCTCTGACACTTCTGTGCTTGGCCGCAATTGAAACTTGGTTGCTGACTTCATCTGTTCTGATCGCATCAGTTACATCGGTACCGTTTACAAGCACTTTTTGTCCATCTTTTGTTGTAATCAGCTCAATGTCTGTCCGCTTTAGCAGCTCAGCCAGTTTTTCTTCATTTGTCAGCTCAACGTTTTCTTGTAAAGCCGCGTACGTAATTGCTCGATACATTGCTCCTGTATCAATATATATGTACGATTTTTTCTCAGCCACAATTTTGGCAACGGTGCTTTTCCCTGCAGCTGCCGGGCCGTCAATTGCAATCGATAATTTCTTTTCCATAATTCCTCTCCTTGCTCTTTTCTCCTCTATGGATTGTATCACGAACTTTATGAAAAAGGGTGAAAAATTGATGAAAAATTAATGTTTGAAGGTTTCAATCTTATTGTCCCCCTCCATGTTATCCACCCCTTCATATTGAATCACTTTTGATACGTATGGTTCAATATGCTGGTAGTAAAAAAGAAATTGGACACCAAATAAAATGATGGCCTGAATGAACAATAATTTGATCAGCAACCGTTCAAATGTTTTCATTGGAGCACCTCCATTACAAATAGTATGGAAGTGTTTGCCGATGTTTATTCCATTCGGGCCTTTCTTCTCTTATTTAACTGGCGCCTGATGCAGTATTGAAGCAAAGCCTGCTGGTCACCTGCTGCAATTTCTGAATACTCTAAAGTCATTTTGCGTTTTCCTGACTTGGGGTCATTAAAGATTCGTCTGACAACTGCTTCTGTTTCTATTTGACGTGTGTGCTCCTCTTCAGGAAGACGGATGATCAGGCGCAATGATTCCCCCGATTGAAAAGAAAGGCCATCATCTAAAACCACGGCGATGCCGCCTGCACTGATGTTATAGGATAGTGTGCGGAACTCTTCTTCATTTCCCGGCTGAATTTGCACATCTAATACCGCATCAGTTCTTACATATTGGCGGCGCTGGATTCTTTTCATTTTTTCACGGGGAGGCATTTCAAGACAGATCATTTGAAGTTTGTCCTTCACTTTACCTTTTATACGGCTTATAAAGCGATAAGGAACTTCGTCTTTTCCCACAAACTCTACCGTTACTTCCATATCGTTATGTAAAATCACAGTTCGCCCTGTAACTACATCAACAGGATACGCGATCAAAAGTTCATTGTTTTCGATGCTGACCGCCTTGCTTTTTGCCTTTTTCAATTCATTTTCTTCTATATATTCTAAAAGTACATTTTCTCCAATCTCTATCATTGACTTCACTCTTTCGCATTCAATATACTCACGTTTTTATTAAAGCACGTAATGAAAAAAAGGAAAAGACATTTAGTCCTTTCCTCCTGTTTTTTATAGGTCTTTATATATAGGTTCTGCATTTTTTAGTTTTTCAACCTTTTCTTCCGATCCGTCTTTGGCATTGATATACATTCTGAATGTGTCATTTTCAATTGTCCCAAGCATTTCGTAGCATAACACTTCTTGACCTAGTTCATTTGTAATCAAAGCGAGCCTTGTTTCTCTCACTTGTACATTTTTATTTAATTTAGACTTTGCCTCTGCTTCAGTAATTGCAGGCTTAGGTATGGTTCTTTTTCTGTGAGATGTGAGGAAGTCTCTTGCTGAAAAGCCGACAACCTCACCGTCATCCAAGGCCACTTTCATACGAATTGCCTCGGGGTACATCCGGACTTTATTTTCAACAGGAACATATGAAAATACACCGATTTTATCATATTGGGCACTTTCATCAATTTCCAAATCATCTGTTTCAAATCCGTTTTTCTTTAAAAATGCAAGCGCTCGGTTCGATCCGTCATTTAAACTGATTTTCTGATCTTTCACTTCTCTGTTTTGGATCAAGTATACCGGATGCCCGCCCTTCTTCGTAATATCCATATAAATCACTGCTTTATGGTCTGGGTCTTTCATGCTGATGCTATATACATCGCGATTTGTTTTTTTTCCGCTCTTTACCACTTTAATTGAATAATTGTCATCTGGGGCAAAGCGCTCAGCAATTTGTTTTGCTTCCTGTTCGGAAATTTGTTTTCCCTTCAGATGGCTGAAGCCTTTCTCTTCTTTTTTCGTACTGGTGAAACTCGGGCCAAGATCAGTGCCAGTGGAGAATGCACCAACATTTTTTTCGACTGTTTTAAAGCTGTTGATAATCGTATTATCACTTTGTTTTTCGTCAGAAGCCAGAGCCATTTCTACGTCCATCCAGCGAAGGTTTTTGCTCATGACAAGGTGCTGAACATGACGCAATTCATTTTGTATATCTTCGGACTGCTGATATAGCTTATTTAGTGATGTATACTCGTTTTTATCAAGCGGCTTTTGGTCCAAATCTCTGACTGACGTTTTATAGCTGAAATCGCCGATCTTTGATAATAGCTCTTCAGTTTTATTAAACGGCATTAATGTAAGCGGCAGCTGACTGACGCTGTTATGAGCTTCTGATGTAATCCTCCACACATCGATCAATGCAGGCGACAGTGATTTTTGGCTGTTCATGGCAAGTGTTGTTCCGATTTTATCATGAAGCTGATCCACCTGATAGGTAAGCTCATGAAACGCCCGCTGATAGTTATTTTCAGCATGAAGAAGAACTGCGTCTTTTTCCTGGTGTTCTTTGTATCCCCAGTAGCCTGTACCGACTATTGCAATACCAAGCACGGCGATTAAAATTCCTCTGATCATTTATCACACCTCTTTTTATGCTTTCTCATATCTGCTACTCACAGAAAATGTGTTTACCGATTCTTTTAATCTGCGGACGCCCCCAAATCCACGGACTTGTAGCCGTATCCGGATTAAAGTAGTAAAGTGCTTCCTCTGATGGGTCCCAGCCATTGATGGCATCCAGCACTGCTTCTCGTGCCGTTTCATTCGGCTGCATGTAAATTTGTCCGTCGGCTACTGCTGTGAAGGCAAGCGGCTCAAAAATAACCCCCGCTACTGAATTTGGAAATAACGGGCTGTTCAAACGGTTTAAAATGACTGCTGCAATAGCAACCTGCCCCTCGTACGGCTCGCCCCGGGCTTCGCCATAAACCGCTTGAGCAAGCAGCCTGATATCGTTGTTGGAAAATCCACCAGGCATGTTCGCTGCTACCGCATCCTGTTTTCTTGCTTTTGCTGGTGTATTGTTTTGCTGTTTATTCGCATTCGCTTTAGGCTGCTGCGTTGTTTTTTCCGCAGGCTGTTTCTGCCTCGCTTCCGCTTGCTGTCTTGCTTTTTGTGTTGCTGCTTTTGACGGTTTCGTCTGATACTTCAGCGGGATTTTTCCGTAATGCGTGAATGTATTCCCTTTATTGAGCTGTTCCATAACATATTCACGATAGTATTTTGATTTACATATTAAGGTTTGCTTTGTTTTAGCTCCTACAAGGCCGTCAACCTCTTTTAACCCGAATTGATCCTGAAAATTCCGAACTGCCCAGTACGTCCCCCATCCATAAACCCCGTCAATTTTTCCGTTATAATATCCGTTGTATTGAAGACGCGCCTGAAGCTCGACCACATCATCCCCGGTTGCCCCTCTTTGAATGACCTGATTCGAAAAGGCAGAGATCGTTTCAGTATTAATAAACGTCGTTATTGTAAAGGAAAAAAGGATGAGACATGCCATAATCGATCCTTTGGACTTCATCTTTTCAAGCCTCCTACTGCAAATTTTTAAGTGTAATCGTATTTTCTGTAACGAGGTTATTTTTATACACTCTTTCCTTGTTATCCCTCAGAACATAAAAACTGCACACAAAAAAGCCGCACGGTTGCTGTGCGGCTTCTATACTTGCATCATATTAACGGAACGGGCTTTTTTCGCTTTACGCAAACCAAACCACCATAAAAACACCATAAATGGAAGCATATAATAAATCCAATTGCTAAGCGCTGTTAGGATAAAATCATATGATCCATGCAAAAGGGATGGGACAACTAAAGAAAGAGTAAGCCACTTTACACGCGCCTTATCAGCGGAAAAACGGGCTTTTCCAAGGTAAAATCCCATTATAACGCCAATCAAGGCATGGCATGAAACAGGCAGCAGCGCCCTGACAAACGCATGCTCCACGCCGTGGCCAATTAAATAAAGAATATTTTCGAGGGTTGCAAAACCGAGTGATACACTTGCACCGTACACAATCCCGTCATAATGCTCATCAAAGTGGGCGTGCGGGTAAACACTGATCATCAGTATAAACCATTTTAATGATTCCTCCAAAAACCCCGAAGATAAAAAAGAAACGAAAAAGCTTCCGCCTCCTACATTCTCTTTTTCAAGTACATACTGGATAAACATGATGGGAAATACAAGAACAACCCCGAGAAAAAACGACCGTAGCACCATATGTACAGGTTCATTATCATACTGATCTTTTAAATAAAAATAACTTAATAACGCGATGCCGGGGGCAATTCCTGCAGAGATGATTGCAAACATCAGGCAACCTCTTTCCTTTATATTCCTACGTCTATCCTACCATGTTGTTTAAAATTTTACATCTGTCTGCACTTAAAAAAACAAAAAGAGCATACGAATGCATCATATGCTCCTCATCTTTAATGGTTTTCTCTTTTGGCGATTTCCGCTGCGATATGCCCCCCGTGAAACCTGCCGTTTTCAATAAATATTTCATTTGCATTATTTCCCGCAGCAATAACACCGGCAATAAAGACACCTTCAACGTTCGTTTCCATCGTTTCTTCGTTGAAATATGGACGCCCTGTTTCTTTATCAATTTCAACACCAATTTTTTCAAGAAATTGATGATCAGGATGATAGCCTGTCATGGCAAATACAAAATCATTTTTAATGGTAATGAGTTCTTTCTCTCCGGAGCGAAACACAACTTCATCCTCGGTGATTTTTTCGACACAAGCGCCAAATTCCATACGGATTGTACCGTTTCTGACGAGGGCTTCAAATTCCGGCAGAATCCACGGCTTAATGCTTGGAGAATACTCATTGCCCCTATATAAAACTGTGACACGCGCTCCAGATTTCACGAGTTCAAGGGCAGCGTCCACGCTTGAATTTTTCCCGCCGATAACAACAACATCTTTATCAAAATACGGGTGGCCTTCTTTAAAATAATGAAATACTTTCGGCAAATCCTCACCGGGTACATTCATATAGTTTGGATGATCATAATAGCCTGTGGCGATGATACAATATGGCGTCGTGTAGGTCTCTTTTGACGTCTCAATAACAAATGTGTTATTTTCCGTTTTCGTCACTTTATGCACCATTTCAAATGCGTTAACACGGATGTTTTTCCGTTTGACGACTTCCCGGTAATACGATAAAGCCTGAATTCTGACAGGCTTCCTGTTTTCCGTAATAAATGCCACATCTCCGATTTCGAGCTTTTCACTTGAGCTGAAAAAGGTTTGATGCGTCGGATAATTGTAAATACTGTTAACGACATTGCCTTTTTCGATGACGAGGGCATCAATGCCAATTTGTTTTAGGTGAATGGCAGCAGATAGTCCGCAAGGCCCTCCGCCTATAATAATTGCTTTTTCTTGAATCATTTCTGTCAACTCCTGCGATTGGCATTCCACTTCATATTTTCTATTTCCGAATAAAAAAATCTCCTATTTTATCATAGGAGATTTTTTATTTTTATGCAAATCATCAACTTATATCCAGCCTCTAAAACGCGAAGCTTCAGCCATTTTGCGAACGCCGACCATATATGCAGCGAGCCTCATGTCAATTCTTCGGTTGTTAGCCATTTCATAAATATTGTTAAATGATTTGACCATCATTTTTTCTAATTTTTCTTCTACCTCTTCTTCACTCCAGTAGAAGCCTTGGTTATTCTGAACCCATTCAAAATAAGAAACTGTTACGCCACCGGCACTTGCCAGCACGTCTGGTACAAGCAGAATGTCCCGGTCTGAAAGAATTTTTGTTCCTTCAAGCGTTGTTGGTCCGTTCGCTGCTTCAACGACAATTTTAGCCCGGATATTATGGGCATTTTCTTCTGTAATTTGATTTTCAATCGCAGCAGGAACGAGAATATCACAATCCAGCTCCAGCAGCTCTTGGTTGGTAATGGTATCGTTGAAAAGCTTTGTTACGGTACCGAAGCTGTCGCGTCGGTCGAGTAAATAATCGATATCAAGGCCTTCCGGATCATAAAGTCCGCCATACGCATCTGAGATGCCGACAACTTTTGCCCCCGCATCATGCATAAATTTTGCCAAATAGCTTCCCGCGTTTCCGAAGCCTTGGACAACGACACGCGCACCTTTAATATCGATGCCTCTCTTCTTAGCCGCTTCTTTAATACAGATGGTAACACCTTTTGCTGTCGCAGATTCTCTCCCGTGAGATCCGCCAAGCACAAGCGGTTTGCCTGTAATAAATCCAGGCGAATTAAATTCATCAATTCTTGAATACTCATCCATCATCCAAGCCATGATTTGTGAGTTTGTAAATACATCCGGTGCCGGCACGTCTTTTGTCGGGCCGACAATTTGGCTGATCGCTCTGACATACCCTCTGCTCAGACGCTCCAGCTCTCTAAACGACATATCCCTTGGATCACAAACAATTCCGCCTTTACCACCGCCATATGGAAGATCAATTATGCCGCATTTTAAACTCATCCAAATTGAAAGCGCCTTCACCTCTTTTTCTGTTACGTTCGGGTGAAAACGTATCCCGCCTTTCGTTGGACCGACAGAGTCATTGTGCTGCGCACGATATCCTGTGAAAATCTTTACTGAACCGTCGTCCATACGAACAGGTATTTTTACCGTTAATAATCTCATCGGCTCTTTTAACAATTCGTATACCTCTTCGGGATATCCCAATTTTTCCAGAGCCTTATGTATTACGGTTTGGGTTGATTTTAATACATCAAGTTTGTCCTCTTCTGTATGACCGGTGTTTCGATCGGCTGCCATTTGAGTTAACCTCCTAGAATCTTCTGTTTCTCACATGCTCCCTTTCAGAGAATAGTATACACCTTCATATGATCTGTGCATAGAATAAACGTTATGTTTTTCCATGTTTTTTAACGAAAAAAAACTGCTGAAATCAGCAGTTTTCCGTTGCATTCTTATGAAAAATGAGTTTGTATCGTTTCTACGGCATTACCGTCCATAATGAGCTTACCATACTCTTGCAGGCGATAAATCGTTAAAGTTGTCGGATTGCCGTATTCAGCCAGAACCGCCACAACCCCTTCAGCCGTATGTGACCCTAGATCTTCAAGGCTTAAAAAGTACTGCCCGTCATAGTGGTAGACAGTTCCCCCTGTGATACCGATTCGCTGTAAGCTTTCTGAAAGCTGAATGATATCTTCAAAGGAATGGAATTGATATATGATGTCCGCGCTTTCATCAAGCTTGACTTGCATTTCGATGTAATCATCATCATACTCATCGTCTTCTGAATCGGCGTCTTGGTTCTTTGTTACAATCACGACCATCCCTTGTGCTTGGAGAGAATACACTTCCACTGCAATCGGTCCATTCGCTTCAAAGCCGAGCTCTGTATTTGCTTCATTCATCATATCTTTAAATAACTGGTGGACTTTAAATGAGTCCTTCCAGAGGTCTTCTTTTGTCAATCCCCGGTCTGTCAAATCATCGAGGGTTAAAAAGATTTTGATCTTATTATAATTCAGACGCTCAAGCCGCATAACGTTCCCTCCTGCCTCTACTTGCACACAAATCATATAACACATTATATGAGATGATGAGTCATAGGTTCTTAATTGTTATCAGTTTACACTGAGTTCACTAGTAAGACAAGCACAATGCAGTTTTTATTGCCATATTGATTTTTGCTTTTTAGAAGTTATTCTGGCCCGCAAAGAGTCACAATGTGTGTTTCAGGCTCAGCACCTAAACGAAGAGGCACTTTTGTCGTGCCGTAGCCGTTGCTGATCAGATATGCCGCGTTTTTAACAATACCTGTTTTCCCCAGTTCATAAGGGCCAAATTTTCCAAACCTGATCTGGCCTCCATGGGTATGTCCGCTGAGTATCACATCAATACCGTCATCTTCATTGATTTGTTCATGAATCTCCGGATTATGACAAACCAGAATATTCAGCTGGCTTTCATCAAGTTCTTTGATGGCTTCCTCATAATGATCCATCTCCATCCTGATATCATCAACCCCCGCAATCGCAATCGTATGCCCATTGTATGAAAACGGGACTGACTCATTTCTCAGAGTGATGACGCCGTGCGCTTTAAATATGGAATACAGCTTATGCTGCCTGACTTCATAATCATTATTCCCCCACACAAACACGATAGGGACCCCGAAATGTACAAGCCTTTTGATGTTTTCCTCGATTCTCGCACTGGGCACCCCGCCCTCAGCTAAATCACCGCCGATTATAACCAAGTGAGGGGCATGGCTTCGCGCTTTTTCTAAAAGGTCTTGATCAATGAGACGTTTGTGAATGTCTGAAATAAAAAAGATTGTCAGAGGCGGCTTGCCCTTCATCTTTGATAAAGGAAACGTATGTGTCTTCAAATGATTGCCTTTTGCTGTTGCATACATTTTTGCCGTCATTGCCGCTGCCGCAACAGTTAGTACACCGGCAATTTTCACTGATAGCTTCATAAAAAACTCTCCATTCTTTTTAGAACTTATCAATAAGACGGACAATAAAAAAAAGACGTTTCTATCGTTTGAGAAAACGCCCCATTTTATTTACTTTCAAAATATAGATTAATGTCATATTTGTGCTTCATCATATGAAAAACAGACTCTCTCGCCTTCCATTTATCGGGCTGCGGCCAGAGATCAGTACTTTTCTGAATAATTTCACATCTCAGTTTATGGAAATCAGTCTCGGATTTTTCTTCCTTTTTCTTGAAATAATATGAAGTGCAGTAGGCAAAAGCGGTTGCCAGCATCCAAAATAAATAAAAGGTATGGCTAAGTATTTCTTGAAGTATAAGCTGAGGCTCCGGGCTTTTGATCATGATCATAACACATAATAAGCCTAGGCAGATAAGTGAAGCCCATCGCCATCTGCGGCATTGTGCTGCATAATTTTCGAATTTTTGTTTTCGTTTTACCAGCGCTTGGAGCATCTGTTTGGTCGGCGCGTCTGTAAACTGATCCAGCTGATTCCATAAGGATTCCATACGCTTCACACCTTGTCCATTTTCATTGCTATAATATATGAACGTAAAATAAAAATAATACCCTATTCATCCATTAAGGGGATGTCCAAAACTTGTCCGGTGTAAACATCATTTCCATTCAGATGATTATACGCTCGAATTTTTTCTTCTCCTGTCCGGCTTTTATAATACTTCATGGAAATACGGTATAGCGTTTCTTTCTTTTGGACGGTGTGCTTGACAACGCGATTCGGCACATTTTGAACTGGCTCAGCCGGCTGCTGTTGCTGCTGTTGCTGTTCTTGCTGTTGTACTGTTGATTGGGAAGAGGAAGCAGCCGCGGCGGTTGCTTCCTCCTTATTTGCCGAGTCTTCTTTTTCCGCTACAGCAGTCTGTTTCTTATCATCAGCGGTTTTTGCCGGCTCTTTTGGCTTGGAATCTTCAGGCTCTTTTTTTGACTCCTTCTGCAGTGCGGTCTCTTTAGTGTCTGCGGTATCGTTTTTATCCTCTGATTTCGGGACAACCTCATATTTGCTTTGGCTGCTGTCAATAAAAACATCTTCATAATCGTCATGATTATCCGGGTGGCTCTTTAGATAAAATAAGGTGACTAAAACGATAACCGGCACAAATACAAATATTACTGCGAGTACTGTGAATAATGGCGTTTTTGTTTTGCCTTGCTTTTTTTTCTGTTCTCTTTGATTTTTTACAGATTGTCTTGTCGGAAGGTTTTCTCCATCATCGACATAATCGTCCGCCAATGCGGCGTTTTGATCTTCATAAAGATTCTGGGCTTTTCTTCTCTCTACTCTTGACATGTTCGTCATGTTTATCCCTCCTCACATGTTCAAAACGAATCTGACAGGCAAACACGGCATCAATGATAAAATGCGCCGTCATCGGAACAAATAAGTTGCCGGTCCATTCATACATCAGACCGAGCAAAAAGCTGATTGCTGTCACCATAATAAATAACAGCCATTTTGACAAATACCGAAAGTGCAGAGCGGCAAATATAAGACTGGCCGCCCATAAACCGATATGAGTCTGCAGCACTCCTCTGAATAACATTTCTTCCGCGAAAGCAATCAGAAGCGTTAAAAATATAATATGAGGGATTGACCTCTTACTGAATATTTTTTTATTGATTCCGCCGTCATCATATAAATGAGACGGAAACCATTTCATTACTGCCACATCGGCTAAAATAACAATAACAGCTATAGAAACACCATACCAGATGATTCGCATATCGCGAATGTCCCAGAGCTTTAATACGTCCCGTACATCCTCAAAAAAGAACAGTCCTGCTGCAGCAGCGGCAAAGATGATGAGTAGCTGCGTCAAATATAACTGCTTCAGCATATCACGGTCAGACATATGCTGAATATAATCTTTTTGCTGTTTCAGTTCAGCTCACCTACAGTCTGCAAGTTGAATATCCGGTGCAATTCCGAACTCCAGCTGTCTAATGGCGCCATTTTTCTCCGTTCCCCTTTTTGTTCATACAAGGATAAATCAAAACCGCAATATGAACAGCACGGGAGGTTTCCGTCATCAGGCTCGTATGATTCATCAAAGTAGGTTAACAGTGCCTGCCTTAAACAGCCGTCACGCTGAAGCAAAAATGATACACGGTGCATTTTTTCCAGCTTCAGCTCCATGCGATATGAAATTTCTTTCTTCATCAGTTCAACTGATGTTTTTCCCTGCATAAAGAGATGAATCATCATACGGGCCTGTGTCTCTCCGACGCCATACTGAAGTAATACGTCACGAAGCCTTCTCTCATCCCGCTCCTCCGTCTTCTCTAGCACACGGATCACGTCGGCGATTTCTTCAGCTGTGACACTCTCCATCTGGATAATCTGTTCCTGCAATTCAAAATCCCCTGGCGCCCGCAGCAAAATGCTGACACTCGGCTTTCCGTCGCGGCCCGCTCTTCCGATTTCCTGCATAAAAGCTTCTGCCGTCTGCGGGAGGTGAAAATGAATTACATATCTGATATCAGGTTTATCGACACCCATTCCAAACGCATTCGTACAACATATCACATCAAGCTGGTTATGAATAAACTGCTGCTGAATTAAAATCCTGTCCCCTGACTCCAAACCGCCATGGTAAAAGTCGGCTCTGCTGCTCGTTTTGCTTTTAATTTCACCCGCTAATTCCTCAGCCCATTTCCGTGTCGGACAATAAACAATTCCCGGGCCTTGCAGGTTTTCAACCAGCTGAATGACCCTATCTATTTTTTCGGCAGTATCCGCCGCATTTTCAACCCTCAGTGCGATGTTTGGGCGGTTGACTGAGTTGAGATGCCGTACAGCATGCTGCAGCTCGAGCAGGTTCATGACATCTTGCAGCGTTTCCTTTGTAGCCGTGGCGGTCAATGCCAGAACGGGCGGGTGTCCAAGTTTTTTTCTCAGCTGTCCGAGCTTTGAATAATCAGGCCTGAAGTCGTGTCCCCATTCAGAAATACAATGCGCTTCGTCAATAACAAATAGGCTGATCGGGACGCTTTTCAATTTTTCCAATACATATGGAGACTGTAAAGCTTCAGGAGACAAGTACAAAAATTTATATCGATGAATATGTTCTAAAACAAATTGTCTTTCCTGCCTGTTAAGCATGCTGTTCAAAGCTGCAGCACGCTTTTCCCCCCGGGCTTTGAGCTGCTGCACCTGATCCTCCATTAAAGAAAGCAGTGGAGAAACGATTAATACCATGCCGTCAAGCATATAACCAGGCAGCTGGTAGCAAAGCGATTTCCCTCCCCCAGTCGGGAGCATTGCAATGGTATCCTTCCCGCTGAGTATGCTTTCAATAATGTCCTGCTGCCCTTTTTTAAAGGAAGTAAAACCAAAAAACTGATATAACGTTTGCTGTAATTTAGTCATATTGCTGCACCTGCTTTGTCAATGCCAGTCTGATTTGAAAGTAGCTGAACCGCTGTTCCAGCCCGTCGCGAATTTGTTTGATTTTATTCGTCCGCATCCGTTTGGCAAACTCTGCGATTTGGAGCTGGTCTTCTGCTGATACATAGTCATTAATCATAAACGTAGGCTCATGGAGAGAAATCTCGACAATGTGGTCTTCAATCGTCGCTGTTTTCAGCTTTCTGATTTCAGCAATTCGATGTATCGGAAACCCTTGTTTGACCATCTGCCATGTTTTCCTCGTCGACTCTGTCAGGGCATTATCTAAGTGCACATCAGAAAGGAGATCCTTTAACAAAGCATCTTCACACTCCGGAAGAGAATGAATAAAATAATGTACCGAAGCCCAAAACATGATATAGACATACCATTCGTCTTCTTTCAGCGTATCAGCAAGCTGCCTGCTCGTATAACCGATCCGATGGTGCGAGGTTAAGGAGTAGACAAAAATTTGCGCTGCTTTGTTTTCAATCTTTTTCAAATGTGCCTCAAGCATGGCAAAAAGGCTTTTTGCCATCTCTATATGATCCGTATGCCGGGACAGGTATTTCTTTACCCAGTGAAGTGTCTTATGATCCTTTGTGACAGGGATATACTGCCTGCTCCCTTGCTGTTTATGGGATAAGACCTGCACAAGCAGCGAAAGCCTTTTCCAAAGCACGCCGGCAGCCTGCTGATAATGAGCACCGTGACAATAAACGGGCCACGGCCGCTCGCTAATGGAATGTCTCAAAACTGCTGCGCCGCTGGCTGTCACTTTGTATGTATCTGTTTCAGACATTGGCGCGAGATATGAATGCTTTTCAAGCTTGTCAAGCGACGCAGAAATATCGCTTCTCGAACATTTTGCCGCCATTCCAAAGTATTTTGCAGTCTGAAATAAGCCGGCATCTTGAATGGTTTGTGACGATCTCTTGCCTTTGAATAGGTGAAAAACAGCGCTTCCCGACCGTTCCCCGTTTATTTTGCAAAGACAATCGAGAACCATAATATCGAAGTAATTTAATGACAACCTATCCACCTACATTCTTCCTGACAAAAATCGTTGATTTGCTCTTTTTATTTTAACAGATTTCAAACAGAAATCGACGTTTAAAGTCATCATTAAGGGGGATGTTATGTAGATAACCCCTTATGTGATAAGCATTCTCAATCATTTTTCTGTTGAAATGTAGCAGCAACATCATTACAATAAGTAAGAGGAATAGGTGTTAAATTGATTAAATATAAAGATTGATCCATTTGTTCCACCAAGAACAATCTGGGAGGTTTTATTCATGGCAAAGTACACAATCGTAGACAAAGATACATGTATTGCATGCGGCGCTTGCGGAGCTGCTGCACCAGACATTTACGATTACGATGATGAAGGCATCGCGTTCGTAACGCTTGATGAAAACAAAGGTGTTGTCGAAGTTCCTGAGGTACTGGAAGAAGATATGATTGACGCATTTGAAGGATGCCCTACTGATTCCATCAAAGTGGCGGATGAGCCATTTGAAGGCGACCCGCTTAAATTTGAATAGAAGTAACTAAAAAAAGCTCCCGAACGGGAGCTTTTTTATTTAATGGATATGTGCACTTCGCTGCTGCTCAATCCATGGCTTAAGCTTGATAAAAATTAGTGAGAATACAACCGTAATTACAATACCTTTTATCATGTTAAACGGCAGGATACCTGCGACGACAGCTGTTTTTAGCGCGCTGTCGGATAATGCCGGTGAATGTAAAAACCACGTGTATGCCGGAAGAATCAGAACATAATTTAAAATACTCATTAAAATGGTCATCGCTGCAGTTCCCAAAAGCAGGCTGACAGCCAAGCCCTTTGCTGAGTTGAGTTTTTTAAATAAGAAAGCAGTCGGTAATATAAAGAGTGTTCCTGCAATAAAATTCGCAACTTGCCCTACAGGAACTCCGGCCATGCTTCCCTGAATGATATACTGAAGAACATTTTTTATCGCTTCTACGGCAATACCCGCCAAAGGTCCGTAAATCAGAATGGCAATAATAGCGGGAACGTCGCTAAAATCGATTTTTAAATAATCCGGAAGACCCGGAAACGGGAAATTTAACAGCATCAAAACAAATGCAATGCTGCTCAGCATGCTGACCACAACTAATTTTTTTACTTTCACTTCATTCTCTCCTTTTCGATCACATCTTACTCGAAAACGGAAAGGTTCTTTTCCAGCCAATAAAAAAACCGCTTCATATATAAAAGCGGGGTTTCGAAAATTAGGCTAGGCAAAGAAACGTTTGAAAAATTCAATTTCAAAACGCTTATGAACCTCCATCTTCTCCCATCCAGACTGTACTGTCGGCTCCGGAATCTCACCGAATCCTGCTGTAAAGACAGCTCGCGGGCTTAGAGCCATTGGCTCATCACCGCCGGTAGGGAATTTCACCCTGCCCCGAAGATTGATCATATGAAATTTAATTACATTATAAACGATAACTGGTTGGCTGTATAGAGAATTGCTTCAAATTATATATATTACCTGCAAGCTGTCAAATCATTGATTTATTAGGCTTTACTTTTATCCTTTACTGCGTCAATACACGTTGACACTCTTTTGAGAATATGTTAAATTATCAGATATTTAGTTTGTCAATTTAGGAGGAAATCTAACGATGTTTCGAGTATTGGTCTCAGACAAAATGAGCAACGACGGTTTACAGCCACTTATTGAATCAGACTTTATTGAAATCGTTCAAAAAAACGTAGCAGATGCAGAAGATGAATTACATACTTTTGATGCTCTTTTGGTGCGAAGTGCGACAAAAGTAACAGAAGACCTTTTCAACAAAATGACTTCTTTAAAAATTGTCGGAAGAGCCGGTGTCGGTGTCGATAATATCGATATTGATGAGGCTACGAAACACGGGGTAATCGTGATCAATGCTCCGAACGGCAACACCATTTCGACAGCTGAGCATACATTTGCAATGATCTCTTCTTTAATGAGACACATTCCGCAGGCTAATATCTCAGTGAAATCCAGAGAGTGGAACCGCACAGCTTATGTGGGTTCAGAGCTCTATGGAAAAACGCTTGGTATTGTAGGATTAGGCCGAATCGGAAGTGAAATTGCACAGCGTGCGAGAGCGTTCGGTATGACAGTGCACGTTTTTGATCCTTTCTTAACGGAAGAAAGAGCGAAAAAAATCGGCGTAAACAGCCGTACATTTGAAGAAGTGCTTGAAAGTGCGGATATCATTACCGTTCACACGCCTTTAACAAAAGAAACAAAAGGCTTATTGAATAAAGAAACGATTGCAAAAACGAAAAAAGGCGTTCGCTTAATTAACTGTGCGCGAGGCGGAATTATCGATGAAGCAGCACTTCTCGAAGCTTTGGAAAACGGGCATGTTGCGGGAGCGGCTCTTGACGTTTTCGAAGTTGAACCGCCAGTTGACAACAAACTTGTTGATCATCCATTAGTCATTGCCACTCCTCACTTAGGAGCATCAACGAAAGAAGCACAGCTCAATGTCGCCGCCCAAGTGTCAGAAGAAGTTCTGCAGTTCGCAAAAGGCCTGCCTGTCATGTCAGCTATCAACCTGCCTGCCATGACAAAAGATGAATTTGCTAAAATTAAGCCCTACCATCAAATTGCAGGAAAAATTGGCAGCCTTGTATCACAGTGCATGAAAGAACCAGTACAGGATGTTGCCATTCAATATGAAGGCACAATTGCTAAACTTGAAACATCGTTCATTACAAAAGCCCTTCTGTCAGGCTTTTTAAAACCGCGCGTTGACTCTACTGTTAACGAGGTCAATGCCGGGGGTGTCGCAAAAGAACGCGGCATCAGCTTCAGTGAAAAAATTTCCTCTTCTGAATCTGGATACGATAACTGCATCAGCGTAAAAGTGACAGGAGACCGCAGCACCTTTACTGTAACGGCTACGTATATTCCTCATTTCGGAGAACGAATTGTCGAGATCAATGGATTTAATATTGATTTTTATCCGACAGGTCACTTGGTGTATATCCAGCATCAAGATACAACAGGTGTCATCGGCCGAGTAGGACGTATTCTCGGAGATAATGATATTAACATTGCAACTATGCAGGTTGGCCGTAAGGAAAAAGGCGGAGAAGCCATCATGATGCTTTCCTTTGACAGACATCTGGAAGATAAAATTGTGAAAGAACTAACAAATGTCCCTGATATTGTGTCTGTGAAGCTCATTGATCTGCCATAATAAAAAAACTCAAGCTATATAGCTTGAGTTTTTTTATTGTTCTATCCTCGTGTGTTTTTATGCAAAATAGCTAAGACACTCCTTAACTCAGAAACAGGTATTTGACCTGGTGCGGACGCCTCTTCTCCAGCTCCAAAAGTACAAGCCGATCCAAAAACCTCACCGCTCAGCCTGCTGATGAGCCCTGTTGCAGCCATTGACATTGTAATAATGGGGCGGTCTGCATATTTTGTTTTCATTGTATACGTCGCATCAAGCAGCGTTAGGAGATCTCCAGTATCATTCGGCATAACAGCCATTTTGGGAATATGTGCCCCTAAATCCTGCATTTTCCGAAGTCTTGAAAGAATCTCATCTTTCGAAGGCGTTTTTTCAAAGTCGTGATTTGACATCACCACATAGACGTTGTTTTCTTCCGCCATCGATACTAACGCTTTTACATTTGCATCTCCTGAAAATAATTCGATGTCTATCAGATCGATGTCTTTTGTTTGGATTGCCGATTCCAGCAAAGCAAGATAGGAGCTTTCGTCCATCTCCATGCTCCCGCCCTCTTTGTGGGTTCTGAATGTAAATAGAAATAGCTTGTCTTCTAAAGATTTACGAAGCTTAGACATGAGCTTTGTGACCGCTTCTCTGTCATTAGCTTTTTCAAATACGTCGACTCTCCATTCAACAATGTCCGGATTCAGTAATTTTACTGCCTCTGCTTCATTCAGAATTTGTTTTTCCGTCTTTCCCATCAGCGGAACGATGATTTTCGGCATTCCTTCCCCGATAGAAACTCCTTTAATTGTTAACACGTTCACTCATCTCAAATCCTTTCAATCGTTACCTTGTTTTATTATACACGCACAACTTTTTTTTGAAAATTTCTATTATATGAATAGCAACTAAAAAAAGAGCCTCAAAGGGCCCAATTTAGTTTAAGAAAATCGGATTTGGAGCGGCCGGTACCGGAATTGCATCTGATACGTCATATTTGCCGATTTTGTTTGTTCTGGTTTCGGTAAAGGTCACTTCTGTGAAGCCAAACTCTTTTGCGGTTAAAAGAAGTCCCTCAATCATTAAAATACTGGCAATAGAATCCTCAACTTCTGAGTCCTTTGAGAAACGGATATATAAGTGCTTCTGTTTCTTCGTTACAGATTGGACAGTACCCGCTTGAATAAGCGGTGTTGTATCTTTTTGACTGCTCGATTCCATTTCATTAATCGCTTCTTTTACCGTATCAAATGTTTTTTCTGACGGAATGAGAAAGTTCCCTTGTTTATTTTTGTACAAGTAGTAAGCTCTTTTTGACTGTTTTGGAATCGAAATTTCCGTAAAAGTGCCATATGAGCCAATCCGAACCCCAGTCTCATTTTGATCCGATAAAAATTTGACTTTTTCATAAGGACTCCATTTTAAGGATTCTTTAAGCAATTTTTTTAACAGTGTATCATCTTTTACAGAAAATGCCGTAGCTGGCTGATGGACTCGTATACTTAATTCCTTCTGCTTTGGTTTTTCTTTTATTTCTACTTCATCTATGAAGGATGGAATTGTAATGGCATGATCAAGGATGCCCAATTCACTACTTTCAAACAGCATATCCTGGATCGTTTGGTCTGCATTTGTTTTTTGGATGCTGACGGGTATGATTGCGGATGTATCGGCATCAGCAACCGCTACAGTTATGTAATTGTTCTGTTCCTTTTCAGGAACGACAAACGATGTCTGATCCAGGGATGATGCAGCTTTTGGGCTGTCTTCTGGCTCAGTTTTCGTTACTGCGTTCTCTTGGGACGCTTCTTTTTGTTGAGGCTGTGCCTGATCAAAGAAATGAGGAGAAATAATGAAGGCGATATAAACCGCAATTGCAGCGGCGCACGCGGGGCCAATCCACCTGACAGCGGGCTTATTTTTACGCTTTGCCATCGTCAGCCGCTTGTAAATATCCTGAGGCGAACGATGGTCTTTAACTGCCGGAAGTTGACTTAACAACTCCTTTATCTGTTCTTCGTTCCATTCTGACTTCATCATCCATTAGCTCCTCCCTCAAAAGCTCCATATGTTTCCGAAGTACTTTGAGCCCTCTGTGTTGGGTCGTTTTTACTTTGCTTTCCGAGAAGCGCAGAGCCTTGGCTGTTTCCTGTATTGAATATCCCTGAATAAACCGCAAGATAATCACAGCTCTTTGATCGATTGTACATTGATCAAGCGCAGCATAAATTTCCCGGACATTTTCATGTTGAACCGCAAGTTCGTCCGGCAGCAATTGCTGATCCCTGACATCCTGTGTATCCCAGTCAAATGTACCGAGTATACGCTGTCTGATTGTTTGCTGTTTACGGAACCAGTCTATCGCAACATGGCGTGCGATAGACAAAAGCCATGTTTTTTCACTGCTTCTTCCTTCAAACGTATGATAAGAATTTAATACCCGGATATAAACCTCTTGAAGAAGGTCTTCTGTCTGGTTTTTATCCTTTACCATATAAAATAAAAATTGGTACAAATCTTGATGATATGTATCATATAATAATTGAAAGGTTTCTTCCATTTGAAACCCCTCCGTTCACTTTTTTGTCGTATGAATAGCTTGAAAAGTTACATTACAACTATATTACGAGTAACTGGAATTTGGAAGGGAATTTATATTAACATATCCTTAAATTTTATTAATGTTGGCTATTAAAAAAACACCCGCTCAGTCAGCGGGTGTTTCTTATGGAACAAGATTCTTCGGCAAATTCAGACTCGATTTTACCGTTTTGTCGGAATATAAAAAGTAAATGTTGTTCCTTTATCTATTCGGCTGTGCACAGTAATTGATCCGTTGTGGGCTTCCACGATATTTTTAACGATAGCCAGCCCTAACCCGGTTCCTGCTCTGCCCCTTGTTCGCGCTTTATCTGCCTTATAAAACCGCTCAAAGATAAATGGCAGATCTTCTTCCGGTATGCCGGACCCGGAGTCTTTGATATCAATTTTCAATCCATCCTTCACAGAATGGACTGAAATGGAGACACTGCCACCGGATGAAGTATGCCGCAACGCGTTATCGATCAAATTGGTAAATACCTGCTCCATCTTGTCTTCATCAAACATAAATTCCTCTTCTGTGAGAGAAATGTCATGATGTAAAGCAATATTTTTTTCTTTCGCAACACCGGAAAACTTCCGAATGATCTTTTCTAAAAACTCATTCACATTGATTTTTTCATAATGTAAGCCTGTATGGCCTGATTCCATTCGGGCTAAATCAAGCAAATCATTAACTAAACGGCCCATTCGGAGCGATTCGTCATAAATGATTTGGGCAATTTCTTTCCGGTCTTCTTCAGAGCTTGCAATGTCATCGACAATTGCTTCACTGTATCCCTGAAGCATGGAGATTGGTGTTCTCAGCTCATGACTGACATTTGCGATAAAGTCCTCCCGCAGCTTATCAAGGCGGCGTTCTTCTGTCATGTCACGCAGTACGGCAACCGCTCCTCTGACGTGCGATTCCGCATAAAGCGGCGACATCAAAAGCACCCATGATCTGCCTTGCAGCGTCATCTCAATCATTTGTTCTTTTTCAGTGCTGACAGCGTTTTGAAACAGCTCTTTTGCTTCAGGCGGAAGGTTGTCGCCTTCTTTGATATTCATGTTCTGTTCATAATACCAAGCCTGAAGAAAACGTTCAGCCGGCGGGTTGGTCACAAGAATCGTACCGTCAATATTAATGGTAATAACCCCGTCAGCCATACTGCTCAAAATGTTAGAAAGCTGCTCTTTTTCTTGATTGAGCGCATTGATATGAAAGTTAAGCTGCCGGCCCATTTGATTAAAAGCGGTCGCCAGTTCACCGATTTCATCCTGAGTTAAAATCGGGATTTTTGTATCGAACTTGCCCTTCGCCAAATCCTGCGCGCCTTCTCTCATTTTTCGGAGAGGGTAGGTGACCCTGCTTGATAAAAAGAATGCGAAAAATGTGGTCAGCACAATCGCAATTCCAGCGGCAAGAAAAATATAGCGGGTCGTATGTTTTGTTGTATCTTTAACGGCAAGCAAAGACTGGGATAAAAAGACCATGCCTTTCTTTCCGTCTTTTTCATACGGGACACCTACAATCAGGCGTTCATTATCCGTGTCTGTATCGCTCAGTCCCGTCCGTTTGCTTACTTTTTTATGGTCTTGGAGAGCTTTATTTAAGTCTTTGTCATGCTGTATTTGCTCAACCGTTATAGACGACAGGCGATTTTTATCATTCGGAGAATACCAGTGGTTCTTCTCATCCTGGATGATGGCAATGCTTGTTAAGTTATCAGCGAGCTCCCAAGTGATTGACCTTGCCAGTGCCTGGTCCTCGTGATTTTCTAGGATGACAGCAACTTTATTCGCAAGCTGTGTTAAATCATTCTCGGCTTCTTCCACATGGTAGTTTTCAATAAACTCCAGCAAAAGAACCGTTAAAATGAACAATACGATCAAGACGAGTGAAAGGATCGTAAACCACAGCTTGCCTACTACGCTTTTCCAAAATTTCATTCAGCGCCGACCTCAAATTTATAACCTACACCCCATACGGTGACAATTTTTTTCGCAGCTTCCGGAGATACCTTGTTCAGCTTCTCTCTCAAGCGTTTGACGTGAGTGTCCACTGTGCGTAAATCACCAAAAAACTCATATTGCCACACTTCTTTCAGAAGCTTTTCCCGATCATACACCTTGTCAGGCGTTTTCGCTAAGAAATATAGAAGCTCATACTCTTTTGGCGTCAGGCTCACTTCTGTTCCATCAGCTGTTACGCGGTGAGCATCATGGTCTATTGACAGATGTGAAAACACGAGCACATTTTTCGTCGGTGTATTGGCATTGAAATAAGAGGTTTGGGATGCTCTTCTCAAAAGGGCCTTTACACGCAGCACGACTTCTCTCGGGCTGAACGGCTTAACAATATAATCATCTGTTCCCGCTTCAAACCCCTGCACCCGGTTTGCTTCTTCTCCTTTTGCGGTCAGCATGATAATGGGTGTCGCTTTTTTTTCACGAATTTGCCGGCACACTTCAATTCCATCAGTCCCCGGCATCATCAGATCAAGCAAAATTAAGTCATAATTGGCTTCAAGCCCTTTAGTAATGGCTTCATCACCATTTTCAGCTTCATCTATAGCATAATTTTCACGTTCAAGATACATTCTTAAAAGGCGGCGAATTCTGGCTTCGTCATCAACTACTAATATTTTTGTTTCGTTCGTTTGGTCCATGTTTTCCCCCTGCTTTCCTTCTGTTACTTTCATTTTATCAAATCGTGAGAAAGTTTGAGAACTGTGTCGCTTTCAAAGGACTATGCATAAGAATGAAGTCCGGCAAGCACAAGATTTACGAATATTAAATTAAACATAATAATAGCAAAACCGATTACGGCCAGCCATGCTGACTTCTCACCGTGCCAGCCTCTTGACAGTCTTAAATGCAAGTAAGCGGCATAGAACAAAAATGTGATCAGCGCCCATACTTCCTTAGGGTCCCAGCCCCAAAATCTAGTCCACGCGAGCTGAGCCCAAATCATTGCAAAGATCAGCGCGCCGAGTGTAAAGATCGGAAATCCGATTGATACGGCCCTGTACCCAACCTCATCCACCAGATCAAGATTGACGTTTTTCACCAGCGGATGTAATAGAGCGCTGATTCTTTTTCTGATGATCAGACGGAGAGCCCCATACAACACAAGACCTGCTCCAAATGACCAAATGACAGTGTTCACTTTTCTGCCTGAGAAAAGCGCGGGAAGATCAACAAGCGGTTCCATTCTTCCTTCGGTCAAAAGCTCTCCCTGATGCGGACCGACAAGCGCGGGCATTTCGTACACCATCACGCTTTTTTCTTTACTTTTGTCCACCCAGTTAAACTCCGCTTCATAGCCTGCAAGACGAAATGCTGATGTGATTGCAATAAAGGCGACGGTTGTGACCAGGATAAACATAATCGCTTCAAGCCAGAAGGTCTTTTTGCTTGGCTTTGTCTGGTCTACATGCTTCAAAAGAAAGATGACACCAGCGACAAAGCTGATGGCAAGTATAGCTTGCCCAAGCGCGGCCGTTGTTACATGAATATACAGCCAGTTGCTTTGGAGCGAAGGAATTAAAGGCGAGATATCTGTCGGAAACATGCTGGCGTAGGCAATCAGCAATAAAGCAATTGACAGCGTAAACAGGCCTAATGAAGGCAATCTATAGAGAAAATAAAGAATGATAAACGCCAAAACAAGCATCATGCCAAAAGCGGTGGTGAATTCAAACATATTGCTGACCGGCGCATGGCCGCTGGCAGCCCACCTTGTGATGAAATATCCAAGGTGGCAGAAAAAACCGACAATAGAAAGGGTGATTCCAATGTTGGCCCATCGGTTTGGCTTGCCCTTTTTATCTTTATTCCCGCGTATGGCCCCGCCGAAGATCGGGACAGCGATTAAATACACAAGAAAGGCCGCATAAAGAAAATTTCCGCTCAGCTCTGCCATGACATCACTCCCTTTTCGCCTATTTCTGTGTTTTGATTAATTCTTTTTGGTCCACCGGTTCAGTCAGTCCGGAATCAGCCAATATAAATGCTAAATCCTTCTTCAGGCCAAACCAGTTTTTATTGGTATGCCCCGCTACCATAACTGCACCGTCCTGTGAGTGCAGCCAAATTCTTCGATGCTGCCAGTACATACCTTGAATAACACCGATCATAAAAATGGCTCCGCCGACAGCAAGCACCCAGAGTGTCAGATCCTTTCTGACTGTAAGTCCAGTAATGTTTTTCGTTTCGACATGGTCAAATTTCAGCTTGTATTTATTATTGCCTGATCCTTCGATGGTTTCTTGGATGGCGACAAAGCTCTTTTCGCCTTTCGGTTTGTCTGGCGTTATAATATTAAAGACAAAAGCCGGATTGTTAGGGATCTTTGTTTTTGTGCTCGGCTCTCCGTCCTGATTAAAATAGAAGTCAGGCAGGTAGCTGGCGATTTCCACCTTGTAACCGTTGCCAAGATCATAGACCGAATCTGGATCCAGAAGGTTGATCTTCAGGCTCCCAAAGGATTTTTTTGTTTTTTTATCAATCAGCTGGAACACCATTTGGTCAAGCTGATTCTCTTTGTAATCCACCTGGTAAACGGAAAAAGAATCAAAACGCAGCGGCTGATTGACACGGATGTCTTCTTCTGTTACTTTTTTCAGCTTCGGCTTCTCGCCATAAACAATTTTTCCTTCTCTCTTGTAGAGTACGGCATCGGTTTGAAAGTTCTTTGCCACTCTACCGTCCCCGACTCTGTCAATGGCATCTGCAAATACCTTTTTTTCTGTTTTGCTGTTATAGGTCTCTACGCTGAATTGATTGTTTTTCAAATAATATTTTCCGTCTGTACCCGGAATTGCGGCGGTTTCGCCTTCTCTGACCCAAAGCGTCTCATCGACATACATGCCAGGCACAAATCTCAGCATCGCACCAACCAGAAAGATGATTAATCCAATGTGGTTGACATACGGGCCCCATCGGGAAAAGCGTCCTTTTTCAGCAAGAATGCTGCCCTCTTTTTCTCTGATTCTATAATGTTTTTTCTTTAATAGAGCAACTATCTTTTCTTTCGATTCCCCGTTCAGTACAGTAACTGTTTCACTGAACAAGCGCTGCCTTCTTAAAAAAGCCGGACTCCTTCTGACGCCTTGGTTTTTTAACGCTCTGTACAACGGAATGACCCGATCAAGGCTGCAAATCACAAGTGAAATGCCGATCGAGGCAATGAGCAGCAAATACCACCAAGAACCATATAAATGATGAAACCCTAGCAAATAATAAAGCTGGCCGAACGTGCCGTACTGCTCCTTGTAATAAGTATCAGCCTGTGCGCCCGGAGGCAGATAGGCTTCCTGGGGAAAAATGGTGCCGAACGCTGATGCGGCAAGGGTTATGACGATAAGCCATATTCCCACCTTAACCGAGGAAAAGAAATTCCAAATTTTATCGATGATCGTTTTGTTATAGGTTTGCGAACGTCTTGCGCTTCCGTCATATCTCATATCAGCGAGCGGAGGTTGAGTTTCCTGAAGAGCTCTTCCGCACGATTCGCATAAAACGGTTCCGACCGGGTTTATATGTCCGCATTCACATTTGACTTGCTTCATCCCGAAGTCTCTCCGGGTTTTATGAGATTCATATAATCGTGTATCATGCTTTCTGTCATAGTGCCGGTCACCACCTTGACAACTTTTCCTTCCGGATTGATCAAAAAGGTTGTCGGAAGCGGAGATACGTCATAGGCATCAAGCACTTGGCGATCTGTATCCAGAACAACCGGGAAATTGACTCCGTAGGATTTCATAAAATTATGTACTGCTATCTTTGACTCCCCAACATTTACAGCGACAATTTCAACACCTTGGCTTTTAAAATGCTTATATTGGTTTGCCATATAAGGAAACTCTTTTTTGCACGGTTCACACCATGTACCCCAGAAATTCAAAAAAACACCTTTCCCTTTTAAGTCACTGAGCTCGATACGTTTCCCATTCGTATCCTCAAGGACAAAATTCGGTGCGTCGGACCCTTCGGATATACTCTCTTTGCCGGCAAATACAGCATTGTAAATGGTATAGCCGAGTGCGCAGATTAAAACGAGAAGGATGCCGGTCCGAATGAATAAACGCCTTTTTTTCTTCATTGTCCACTGCCCCCTTCCCCCTATTGCAGATCCATTCAATTATATCATTGCACGTTCATTTCACATTTCTTACTTTTTGAAGGTTATGTGAAATTTAGAAAGCGTTTTTACCGTGATCCGCCAGTGCTCTGAGCCTTTTTACTTCGTGAGGCGTAAGCTCTCTGGCATCGCCCGTGTGCAGGCCTCGCAGGTTTAAAAACGCGTATTCCTCACGCTTCAGCTTGATTACCTCATGTCCGATCGCTTCAAACATGCGGCGCACCTGTCTGTTGCGTCCCTCATGGATCGTCAGCTGAATAATGCTTGTCTGCTTTTTCTTATCCAAGGACAGCAGCTTCGCTTTAGCAGGCGCTGTTTTGCCTTCTTCCAGCCTAATTCCGCGCTCCAGCTTTCTGAGCAGCTCTTTAGGCGGGATTCCTTTCACCTTCGCCACGTATGTTTTGTCTATTTCATACTTAGGGTGCATCAGCTTATTGGCGAATTCGCCGTCATTGGTTAAAAGCAAAAGACCGCTCGTATCATAGTCCAGACGCCCAATCGGATAAATGCGCTGCGGAATATTTTTAAAAAAGTCCGTCACCACTTTGCGTCCTTTATCATCTTGCGCTGCGGAAATAACGCCTCTTGGTTTATATAAGAGAAAGTAAACCGGCTCTTCGCGTTCAACCTTTAACCCGTTTACCTCAATCTGATCAGAACCGGTGACCTTAACACCTAGCTCTGTTACTACTTTGCCATTCACCTTTACTTTTCCTTCTTTAATCAGCTCTTCTGCCTTTCTGCGCGACGCAACTCCGGCATGAGCAATCACTTTTTGCAGTCTTTCCATGTCTTTCACCTCAAGTATTATCTTACTTTTTTCAACCTTAACAAACAAGCTTTTTCAAATTCCTATGCCAAATCTAAAAAAAACGCCGTTTTCAGGCGCTCCCAAATAATAACGTAACGATGATGATAGATGCAACTACGCCGATTAAATCTGCAAGAAGTCCCACCTTTAATGCATCACCCATTTTTTTAATGCCGACTGCTCCGAAATACACAGTCAGTACGTAAAGCGTTGTATCTGTAGATCCCTGCATGACGGAAGCCAGCCTGCCGATAAAGGAATCGGGCCCGTATACTGCAATTAAATCGGTCGTCATTCCGAGAGCGGCCGTACCGGAGATCGGGCGGATCAGAGCAAGCGGCACTACTTCAGCAGGAATGCCGATAGCGGAGAAAGCCGGTTTTAAAAGATCCATTATAAAATCAAGCGCGCCTGATGATCTGAAAACAGTTATAGCGACAAGCATTCCGACTAAATAGGGGATAATGGAAAAGGCAATTTCTATCCCCTCTTTCCCGCCTTCGACAAACGATTCATATGTCGGAACCTTTTTGATCGTTCCATAAAGAAGAATTCCGGCAATAATGATTGGAATCATGGCTAAAGACAGCCAGTTGATGATTTCCATCCGCTCACCTTCCCTTCTTTTTGCGGCGGTAATAAAAATACCGATCAATGATAATGGCACCGATTCCGGAAATAAGCGTTGCCAAAATGCTTGGCCCGACGATATCTGTCGGCGTTTTGGAGGAATAAGCCATTCGGACAGCGATCACCGTTGTCGGGATGAGTGTGATGCAGGACGTATTAACAGCTAAAAAAGTAATCATTGACCGGCTTGCTTCCGATCGGTTTCCATTCAGCTTTTTCATTTGTTCCATTGCTTTAATGCCAAGCGGAGTTGCTGCATTTCCGAGGCCGAAGAAATTCGCCATAAGATTAGATAAAATATAGCCCATCGCCGGGTGATCTGGCGGTATATCAGGGAACAGTTTAGATATAAAAGGCCTGCACATCCGGCTGAAAATATCCAAAAGACCTGACTGCTCGGCGATTTTCATTAAGCCAAGCCAGAAAACAAGCACGCTCATCAATCCAAATGAAATCGTAATCGCTTCTTTCGCACCCTTAAACACGGCTTCATTTACATCTTGCAGAGTTCCGTTGCACATCGCAAAAACGAGTCCGATCACGGTTAAACTGACCCAAATTATATTGACCATTTTGCTCCGCCTGCCGCATTCAGAAAGATTGATTTAAACGTTTCAAAAAATTGTTTCTTCGGTTTTTGATGCCGCTCATTTTCATAATAGATCGGCACTTTTGCGATGGTTGCATCGTTGAACATGATCTCCATGTGCCCTACGATGTCAGGGATTTTCGAGGCATCTTTTTCCCATGCTTTTTTCGGCTTGAGCAGTGTGGTATTAATTTTCACATCTTCTTTTTCCTCTTCAGTCAGCAAATAGGTGATATCACGTTTGATAAAAGCCTTCGATTCATAAAATGTGCCTTTCAGCTTTGGAATATCCCCTTTTTTTGCAATTAAATAGGTTTGATAATGCTCAAACACATAGTTAAACATCTTCATATGGTCATCCCAATCATTAGGGTCATTAATGGTGACGGCTATCAGGTCAATGCTGTCCTTTGAAGCCGTAGAGACCAGTGTCCGTTTTGCAAGTTTTGTATAGCCTGTTTTTCCTCCTGTGCTGTACGGATATAGCATGGTCAGCAGTTTATTTTTGTTTTTCCATACGCTTTCCATCGTTTCCGCTTTGTATATTTTTGTGCCTGAAATCTTTTGATAGTCTTTCAGCTTCATAGCATACTTAGTTAAAATGGCCATGTCATAGGCTGTTGAATAATGATTTTCATGGTCGTCCAATCCGTGCGGGTTTTGAAAACGGGTGTTTTTCATACCAAGCTGCTCGGCTTTTTGATTCATCATATAAACAAACCCATCGAGGCTCCCACCGACATGCTCAGCAATCGCGACAGCGGCGTCGTTTCCTGATCTTAGCATCAGGCCATACACAAGATCTTTTAGCTTCACTTTTTGACCTTCTGTTAAATAAATGGCGGAGCCTTCTGTTCTGACAGCATTTGCCGAAACCGTCACCGTTTGATCCATTTTGCCGGATTCGATGGCGAGGACGGCGGTCATAATTTTTGTGATGCTCGCGATCCGCCTTTTTTGATGCTCATCCTTGGCATATAACACTCTGCCTGACGCACCGTCAATAATGATCGCGCTTTTTGCACTGACATCTATAGCAGCATGTGCTGTATTCACATTTACGGTTGCAATTAGAAAAGAAATCATGATCACGAATACTGCTTTTTTGAAAATGCGCATGTTTGCTCACGTCCTTGTGGTGGTTTGTACAAGTTTATGCGCATGTCCATCAGTTATGAATAACAATTATATTTCTGGAAGCAAACATAAAAAAACTCTCCCTGAAAAAGGGAGAGTAAACGTTATCTGATTGGCGCCATGCTTGATCCGGACGCTTCGTAATGAGCCAGCTCTTCCCTCATCTTCAGAAAGGCCGCGCTCAACGGCAATAATAATTGCTCAAGCGACGCAGGAACAGCATGATAAAACTCAATTGCGCTGACCCCGGTATAAGACGCCCGGCTATTTTCACACCACGTGTCTTTTTTCGGCATAAAGAACTCTTCAATGCATTGGTGATACACATTATAAAGTGTTTTTTCCGCTCTGGCTTCCTGAAAAGGCTCCTGCATCAGGAGACGGCGGCACGCTTCTGCGCCTCCTTCACAAAATACTGCCATTCTTCTCAGAGTGCTCAGCACATCACAGCAGTATCCTTTTTCAATAGGCAATTCAGCCTGTAAGGACTCAAGCGTCGTTTGATTTAGGTAATCGTTCACGGTATTGACAACCATTGATAAGAATTCGCCTGTTTTTTGAGTCTGCGCTCGCACAATCGAATGTCCCATTTCGTTTGGTATCTTCCCCTCATGTCTTTGTCTCTCACATTTTGCTTCTTTCATGATAGCTTCTTCCTTATATCTTATGATGATGAAAAAGCGCGATTCATTAAACTTCTATTTTATATCTTCGAAGGTTTGGTTAAAGTTTTCAAAAAATAAATCTGCTTCTTCTTGAAGAACGTCTTCTTCCGCATTTTCAGGCAGCGGCGGAAGCTCGTCCAGCGTTTTCAGACCGAATTGTTCAAGAAAAGTCGGCGTAGTACCGTATAAAATGGCCCGCCCCGGACCATCGGCACGCCCTACTTCACACAATAGCGCCTTCGCGACAAGACTGTGTAAAATCCGCTCTGATTTTACTCCTCTGATTTCTTCAATTTCTGCTCTCGTAATTGGCTGTTTGTATGAAACAATGGCCAGTACTTCTAAAGATGCCTGAGAAAGGCCCTTTGACGGCACTTCAATCAGTTTTTTCAAGTAAGGCGCAAAGTCTTTTTTGGTAGAGAGCATGTACGTATCTGCATACTCAATAAGTTCAATCCCTCGTGTATCTCCGCGGTATTCGTCCGCCACATCCGCCATGATCGTGTTCAGTTCAGGCTCTTCGATTTCAAGCACTGTTAACAGCTGCTTTTTTGTAAGCCCTTCATCGCCTGCAGCATAAAGAAGGGCTTCTACAATAGCTTTCCAATTCACGATATCAAGCCCCATGAATGGATTCACTCCCCGTAATGTAAATATCTGAAAAATTGTGCTCCTGTTCAATGAGGACCAGCTGATTTTTCATCAGCTCGAGAACAGCTAGAAAGGTCACTACTAAATGTTCTTTTTGCTCATATGGAAACAGATCCATAAAGTTGATTCTCGTTCCTCTAGATTTCAAGCTGTGCACGATTTCGTTCATTCTGGCTTCGATTGGTATGTCCTGTCTTGTAATTGTTGTTTCCATCGGCCTGTTTATTTTTTTGCGTTTCAGCACTTTTTGAAAAGCTCCGATCATATCATAGACCGTGACAGAGAGCTTTTGCTCAGACTGTTTTACATCTTTTGCATATTCACTCAAATCACTCGGCGGTTTCGTGAACGATTTATGTCTTTCTTCTTCCCGTTCTTTTAAATCCTTCGCCGCATCTTTATATTTTCGATACTCAATCAGCTTTTCAATCAGTTCCTCCCGCGGATCTTCTTCTTCAAGTAATTCATCTTCAAAAAGCTCCTCCTCTTGCTTCGGGAGCAGCATTCTGCTTTTAATGCTGAGCAGCGTGGCAGCCATAACCAAATACTCGCTGGCCATATCGAGCTCAAGCACACGCATCGTATGTACATATAATAAATATTGTTCAGTGATCTTCGCCACAGGTATATCATATATGTCAATTTCAAGACGATTGATTAAATGAAGCAGCAGGTCCAATGGGCCCTCAAACGTATCAATTTTCACTTGATATTCTTCCATCATCTCACCATTTTCAAGTATCACTCTCATTGCCGGAAAAACTGGCTACCCTATAGTATAAGCCACCAAAAAGCTCTCGTCCAATACTATTTCATTTCCTGTTTTGAACAAGTTTGTACAGAATATTCAAAACACGAGAGGTGTTTGCTCGGAGCGCAGAAGCAGGAGAAAAAGCCTTAGCTTCTGGTTTTCCTTTCTAAGAAGCAATAGAGGCCGAGCGTTCTTTTTTCCTTTTATCCCTTCTATGGTACACTAAAAGCACATTAAAGGAGGAAACACCTTGTATCCGAAAGCTTATATAGATTATCTCGTTGAGTTTCACGCGACACGGGATTATTTTGAATGCCATGAAATATTAGAAGAATATTGGAAGGAAGATCCGCCAAAGAAACGAAAACGCTATTGGGTGGGCTTTATTCAGCTTGCAGTGGCTTTATATCATCACAGAAGGCAGAATACAGCCGGGGCAAAAAGACTGATGGCGAACAGCATCCGGATTCTTCAAGCAGAACACCGGGCAGTCGAAGACTTAGGGCTTGATCATGGCCGTTTGCTCGAACTTATGCAATCGGTTTACGAACAAATCGAGACGGGCTCTGCCTATAAAAGCATTATGCTGCCAATCAAAGATGAGAAACTGGAGGAAGCATGCAGGATCGAATGCAGGAAAAAAAAGTATACATGGGGGCAGCCCAGTGCACTCAGGAACATATTTCTTATCGACAAACACCGTTTGCGGGATCGGACTGACGTCATCCGTGAACGTGAAAAAGAAATAGAACGCAGAAAAAAAAGCAGAGGCTGATGACAGCCTCTGCTTAATTATTGTATGAAATGTCTTGATCCTGCTGACCTTGACAACGTTCGAAAAAGCTCTGCGTTAATTCATTTGGAACCAGTACTTGCGTTTTGAATAAATGCTTTAAAGCATCCATCATCTGTTTTCCGATTCCTTGATGGCGATGAGAAGGATTCACACTGATATGCCGGATCTCAACCTCAGAATCCTTTTTTTCGACTCCGATTGCTCCGACGATATCCTCGTCCTCTTTCCAAAGAAAGAGCTGGCGGTCTGTATCCGTTTCGTAGTCCTTAATTGTCTGCTGAAGCTGCTTAAGGTCTTTTTCATTCGGCATAAACGAAAGAAGCCCCATCGCAATCTTTTCAAACGATTTTTTATAACGAATTAACATAAAAACCCCTCTATATCCAAAATGTCCAGTCTGCTATTAACGGATACGAATAGGTGATCCGTTTTCTCACATTATATCATTTTCGCCATATTTTTAAACTGTTTTCAGCAAATTATTCAAATGAGCGGTTTAAATTTGCCATTTCAATGGCAGAAACAGCACAATCTACACCTTTGTTGCCCGCTTTTGTTCCCGCACGCTCGATGGCCTGTTCGATGTTTTCAGTTGTTACAATTCCAAAGATGACAGGTACACCAGTAGTGTTTGCTGCTTGCGCGATGCCTTTTGCAGCTTCATTGCAGACATAATCGTAATGTGTCGTAGCGCCTCTGATGACAGTGCCCAATGTGATAATAGCATCATATTTTTTTGTTTCCGCCATTTTTTTCGCAACAAACGGTATTTCAAATGCGCCTGGAACCCAAGCCACATCAATGTCATTTGTGTCTACGCCATGTCTGAGCAGCGCATCTTCTGCTCCGCTCAGCAGCTTGCTCGTAATAAAATCATTAAATCTTCCTACTACGATTCCGATTTTAAGACCTGTACCAACTAAATTTCCTTGTATGATATTCATATGATTCCCATCCTTTTTTGTGATATTTGTGATTAGAAATGAAGTAAATGACCTAGCTTGTTCATTTTGGTTTGCAAATATTTTTTATTGTGTTCTTTCGCCTCCATTTGAAGCGGCACTCTTTCTGAAATACTGAGTCCGTAGCCTTCAAGGCCTGCGATTTTTCGCGGATTATTCGTCAAAAGCTTCATATTCCGGACACCGAGGTCGCGTAAAATTTGTGCTCCGATGCCATAGTTGCGAAGATCCGGCAAGAATCCAAGCGCCTCATTGGCTTCTACGGTGTCATAACCTTGTTCCTGAAGCTTATAAGCTTTTAATTTATTGATTAAACCGATGCCTCGTCCTTCTTGGCGCAAGTACAGAAGCACTCCACGGCCTTCTGCGGCAATTTGGTTCAGCGCGGCGTGCAGCTGCGGTCCACAATCACAGCGATGAGAGCCAAACACGTCACCTGTGAGACATTCTGAATGCACCCGGACCAATACCGGTTCTTCTCCGAACGGCACATCTCCCATCACAAATGCGACATGCTCTTTTCCATCTACCTCATTTGTGTATCCATAAACCTTAAATGTCCCAAAATCAGTAGGCAGCGTAATGTCAACTTCACGCTCGACGAGTGTTGTCAGATTGTAACGGTATTGAATCAAATCCTTAATGGTGATCATTTTTAATTGATGCTTTTTCGCAATTTCAATGAGCTCAGGCACTCTCGCCATCGTTCCGTCTTCATTCATAATTTCACAAATGACGCCGGCTCCTGGAGATCCGCAGGCTTCAGCAAGATCAACAGCAGCTTCTGTATGGCCCGCTCTTTTCAGGACACCTCCTTTTTTCGCAATCAGCGGAAAAATGTGCCCCGGACGCTGAAAATCAGATGGCACGGATGTGCTGTCCAGCAATGCTTGAACGGTAAAAGATCTTTCTTGAGCGCTGATACCTGTTTTCGTTTCACGATGGTCTATGCTTACGGTAAATGCAGTATGGTGAGAATCTGTATTATGCTCCACCATAGGGTGAAGATCAAGCCTGTCTGCGATTTCCTCACTGAGCGGCGTGCAGATCAGTCCTCTCCCATGTGTCGCCATAAAGTTAATGACTTCCGGCGTTGCATGCTCGGCAAGAGCCACAAAGTCTCCTTCATTTTCTCTGTCTTCATCATCTACAACGATGATGACTTCGCCTTTTTTTAAAGCGTCCAGTGCTTCTTCTATCGGATGAAACATGCAAATCTTCCTCTCTAAAAGCCGTTTTCGCTTAAGAAGGCTTTTGTAATGGTTTGTTGGGTCTTATTTTCATTGGCTTTATGCAAAAATCGATACATATATTTTCCGATCATATCGCATTCGATATTCACTTTAGAGCCGATCGTTTTTTCTGAAAAGATCGTTTCGCTGATTGTATGCGGTATTAAGGAGATCGTCACTGTGTCTTCTGTCAGGCCGAATATGGTTAAGCTCACGCCATCCACAGTAATTGATCCCTTTAAAACCAATGTTTTTGTTAATGACGGGTCCATTTTTAAATCATAGTAAACTGCGTTGCTTTTCTCTTCAATTCGTGTGATTTCCGCAGTTCCGTCGACATGGCCTGAGACGAAATGGCCTCCGAAACGGCCGTTTGCCGCCATTGCTCTTTCCAGATTTACTTTGCTTCCTTTTGTTAAATCATTCAGTGACGTAGCTTTGACTGTTTCAGGCATAACATCCACTGTGAATTGATTTTTTGTAAAATCAGTGACAGTCAGACAAATGCCGTTCACTGCAATGCTGTCGCCAAGATGAACATCCTCTAAAATCTTTGAGCATTTAATTGTTAAGGCCATTGAATGCCCTGCTTTTTTCATGGATTCGATTGTGCCTGTTTCTTCGATAATTCCTGTAAACATGGTCACCATCCTATTCCTTTGTCGGTTTTGCCGTCAGTTTGATATCACGGCCGATTTGGGTTATATCAGTGAATTGTAATAAGGGGACATCTTTCATTGATTGAAAACCTTCACCGGAGATTAAGCTGGGAGCATGCGTTCCTCCGATTAGTTTAGGGGCAAAATAGAAGATGATTTCTTGAAAACAGCCTTCTTTGACAAAGCTTCCGTGAACAGCTGAACCGCCTTCCACATACACCGACATGATGCCTTCTTCCGCTAGGATCTTCAAAACATCGGGAATTTGAATGCGCTCGGTTTCAAGTGTAAATATGTTCACTCCGAAAGCTGAAAGCCGTTTTTTCTTTTCCTCGTCTGCGCGTGCCGTCGTAAAAATCCATGTCGGCGCTATTTGATCGCAAATCACTTTAGCGTCCTCAGGAATCGAGAGTACGGTATCAAGTATGACCCGAACCGGCTGTTTTGTTACATTCGGCAGTCTGCAGGTTAAGCTCGGATTGTCGGCTTTCACTGTGCCAACTCCGACTAAAATGCTTTGGTGTGTTTTCCTGTATTGCTGAGCATCCTGTCTTGCAGCCTCTGACGTGATCCATTTGCTGTCACCCTTGCTGGTAGCTATCTTGCCGTCAAGGCTGGCAGCCGCTTTTAGCGTGACGTACGGAAGGCCTGTCCTCATAAAGTGCAGAAATTTTTCATTCAGCCTCTCCGCCTGGTCTGCCAGGATGCCTTCCCTTACCTCAATGCCGGCTTCTTTCATCATGCTGATCCCTCTTCCAGCCACAAGCGGATTAGGATCTCTCATCGCCACGAACACTCTTTTGATGCCAGAGTTGATAATCAATTCTGCACATGGCGGTGTTTTTCCGTAATGGCTGCACGGTTCGAGTGTAACGTAAATGTCGGCACCCTCTGCATGTGCTCCAGCCATATGGATGGCATGAACTTCTGCATGAGCTTCCCCATATTTTAAATGGGCGCCCATTCCGACAATTTGTCCGTCCTTTACGACAACAGCGCCGACGAGCGGATTGGATTCGGTCTGTCCTTCGCCCTGCTTCGCAAGATCTAACGCCAGCTTCATATAATACTCTTCCATTTGTTTCCCTCCCCTCTTTTGTTATTTACCGTCAAAAAAGCCCCGAATTTATAAAAAATTCGGGGCTTTAGGTATTTTACGCAATAGGAAATAACACTATGCATTTTTGAACCATTTGCATAGCGGTTCATCATCCTTCTCCCATCCAGACTTTCACTGTCGGCTTCAGCTTAAACTGAATCCACCGCGTGCTTATGCACACGGGTCACGGGCTCTAAAGCAAATGTGCTTTACTACCGCCGGTCGGGATTTCCACCCTGCCCCGAAGGATACAATCTTTATTCATTTGTCCTTATTGGCTATTATAGCGATCCTTTTTAAAGTACGCAATGAAATAAACTTACAATTTGAGAAAAACAAAACATCACCCTTCGATCCGAAAGGTGATGTTTTGTTAATCATTCACTTTTGCAACCTTGATTAATCCGTCGATCCGCTTTGATTTGCTGAAGTATGCCTTAATCTTGTCACCTTCTTTTATATCAGATAAATCCTGATTTAATTTTTTTCCGTTGAAGATGATTTTCGTTCCGTTTTCTGCTACTCCATGATACTCTGAGCCGTCAATTTTCGTCACTTTATATTCCTGGATGGTGTATTCCTCTTCTTCCGAGGACAAGGTTTGTCCAATTGCTGTCGGAACATCCTTCAGCTCAACATCATTTATGTACATATAACCGCCTGCAAGTAAAAGCAAAAGCACTAACAGAATGGTAATCTTGGTTTTTATTCTTCCCATTTCTAAACCTCCAGCCAATATGAATCTATTCATTCATATGAGTTATTCCTTTTTTTCATGAATAAAAAACCGTAAATTCTCGTAAATTATTAATATAACGATGCATAACGGGAATATGTTTCACATTTCTGCAAAAATTTCTTTTCTATAGATATACGAATTTATGTTCTGTTTTTAGGGGATGACCGTAAAAAAGATATAAAAAAAGCAGCCCCAATGGGAAACTGCTTGATCCTAATTTGTTTTGCGCATTTCGTTAAACGGGTAGAAAACAAACTTTGACGTACCCGCAATTTGTTTTTTCGTGAAGAGGCCAAGTCCGTTACGGCTGTCCATGGAATTCCGACGATTGTCACCCATCACAAAATACTTGTTATCAGGCACTTTAACCGGGCCGAAATCATCGGTCAAAGGTTTACCGTCCTGTTTCGCTCTCTTTTTATTAGCTGCCAAATAAGGTTCGTCCACCTTTTTCCCGTTGATATAGAGCTGGTCATTTTTCATCTCAACCGTATCGCCGGGAAGGCCAATAATACGTTTGACATAGTGAACATCATCTCCGTTTAACACGACGATGTCTCCTCTATCAAACTCGCCGATGTATTTGACTGTCATATTGACAAAGACCCTTTCACGGTTGTGAAGTGTAGGATACATAGAGTCACCATCAACGACATACGGCGCAAAAATAAAGTTGCGGATGAGCAAAGCAAGAACGACAGCAATCACAATTGCTTTTGCCCATTCTAATATTGATTTTTTCTTCGAAACATTTTCTGATTTCAACTGATTTCCTCCAATAAACAACGGTCTTCAATTTATGTTATCACGAATCGAAAAAAAATCCCATTAGGACCATTGAAGTGATTTTACAAACTGTTAATCTTCATCTTCTACCCACATCATGCCTATTTTTTCTTATCGATCATAACTAAGCCTGCAAATATTGTAAGAAATGAATCGCATAATTCAGAAGCGATGGACTCAGAAGAAAGAGAGTTCTTATATGCTAAATCTTTAGATCGTATATAAGGCATGAGGTTACGAACAGTTTGTTCATTTACTGCATTCCATGATCTCTCAGTCCATGATACCCATGGCACTTGACAAAAAACAATTCACGTCATAAAGGTTACTGGAATGTTGGCGGCAACCTATTTCACAGGTGTAACCGCATCCGTTTTTGCTTTCATAATATGTTTAAAATCATTCAAGCTCGAAAACATGGATCAGCCTCTAAAAAGTAAATCCAATATATTCCCGGCAGTTGAAGACTCTTTATTATAAAACTCTGAATATCCGCAGTTCTTACAGTAAACCACTAGAAATCGGTTATGCTGCACGTCAAACAGCTTTGATAATCCCGTGCCGGTTGTGGCTATTTCTTTTTGTCCTGCTTCAGTACTGCCGCATTTTATACAGCCTTTGTTGTCCATATCGCGATCTCCTTTTCATTACATCACGTTTATTTGATTTATTTTACTATAAAATACCAATCCCAATGAACAGGCATCTCCTAAATATTTTTGCCATTAAGTTTACGCTAATCAACTTTAGCACTAATACATATAAAAAATAGAATGATATGAAAGGAGACTTGATAGTATGATTGATTATCCTATTAATATAAACAACGTTTCCGGGAACAGTGTAATTAACGTAGGCGGCGCTTTTATGATCAGGCCTTTAACTTTGTCCAAATCTGTGTTTGGCTCCGGAGGTTTAAACACAGGAATTGTCTTTGAAAATAACTTTGTAAGCAAGGCTAAAATGATTAATCATCAATTTACTGATCAGAACGTCACCAAAACTTTTTAATGTATTCAATACACGGGGGTCACTAATTAAACACCTGGTTTTGCCAACCGCCATCAGCATTCGGCGGTTTTTTATTGAACATTTTTGGCCAATAAAAAAAGCTTCCTCTCTAAGAGGAAGCCTTTTGCCTGCCGATTAGCCTTCTACACGAACTTCTTTCATGACGTCGCCATTAGACATGTTTTTCGCGAATTCTAATCCGCTTGTTACTTTACCAAATACAGTGTGAACACCGTTCAAATGAGGCTGTGGCTCATGAACGATGAAAAATTGGCTGCCGCCAGTGTCTTTTCCGGCATGTGCCATAGAAAGTGCGCCCGCCTCATGTGTATGCGGGTTTCCTTCTGTTTCACATTTGATTGTGTATCCTGGGCCGCCAGTACCAGTTCCGTGCGGGCATCCGCCTTGGCTGACGAAGCCAGGGATCACTCGATGGAATGTAAGCCCGTCATAAAAGCCTTCGTTTGCAAGCTTTTCAAAGTTTGCAACAGTTCCAGGTGCAGCTTCAGGATAAAGTTCAAATTCAATTTTGTTCCCGTCTTCTAATAAAAAGTAACCTGTTTTCAATTGTATGCCTACTTTCTTTATTTTAATTTTCAAAGGAGATTATGTATGATAGGTTATAGCCTGTCTCTCCTTGTCGCGGCTATTATACCACACCTTTCGGGGGAAAACGAATCTCCCGAGCTTTACTAAAAAATAAAAATGAAACCTGAATCTCTTTATCTCCGTCTAACCTAACGGAACTGTATTTTTCATGATTCAGGTCCTCACAAAGCAGCACTATCCAGCTGCTTGTGAAATTGAAGGAGGTCAAACTGCTTTGAAGAAAATTTGGATTGGAATGCTGGCAGCGGCCGTTTTGCTGCTGACGGTTCCGAAGGTCAGTCTCGCGGATGCCGCAGTTGGAGATGTCATTGTAACACTGGGTGCTGATTTGTCAGAATCCGACAAACAAAAAGTGCTTGATGAAATCAATGTCCCTGATAATGCCACAACGGTAACCGTGACCAATAAAGAAGAACATGAATATTTAGGAAAATATATATCAAACGCGCAAATCGGATCGAGAGCGATTTCTTCATCCTCAATCACCATTGCCAAAAAAGGCTCCGGATTGAATGTTGAGACCCATAATATCAGCGGCATCACGGATGAAATGTACCTGAATGCACTGATGACAGCCGGTGTTAAAGATGCGAAGGTGTATGTTACAGCACCGTTTGAAGTATCTGGGACTGCGGCTTTAACTGGATTGATTAAGGCGTATGAAGTTTCTTCTGACGAAGCGATCTCGGAGGATGTTAAGCAGGTCGCCAACCAAGAGCTTGTCACGACATCAGAGCTTGGAGACAAAATCGGTAACGAAAATGCATCAGCCCTGATTGCAAAAATCAAAGAAGAGTTTGCTAAAAACGGGGTGCCTGATAATAAAGCTGACATCGAAAAACAAGTGGATGACGCAGCTTCTGATTTAAATGTCACGCTTACAGACAGCCAAAAGAATCAGCTTGTCTCCCTATTCAATAAGATGAAAAATGCTGACATTGACTGGGGACAGGTCAGTGACCAGCTTGATAAAGCGAAAGATAAGATTACGAAATTCATAGAATCAGATGAAGGCAAAAACTTCATCCAGAAAGTCATTGATTTCTTCGTATCTATCTGGAACGCGATTGTGTCTATATTCAAATAAGAAAAGCGCCGAAAAATCGGCGCTTTCTTTTATTGCTTTACACCCGTTTTAAATGGCAGATCAAGTTTTACAATATCTTCGTATGTTTCTCGCTTCACGACTAAATGAGCCTCACCGTTTTCGACAAATACAACGGCGGGTCTCGGAATACGGTTATAATTGTTGGCCATGCTGTATCCATAAGCGCCTGTACAAAAAACGGCAAGAAGATCGCCTTCTTTTACTTCCGGCAGGTCAATATCCCAAATCAGCATATCTCCGCTTTCACAGCACTTTCCGGCAATCGATACCGTTTTGTCATGCGCTTCTCCGATCCTGTTGGCTGCCGCAGCTTCATATTTAGCTTGGTAAAGCGCAGGACGAATATTGTCGTTCATGCCTCCGTCTACTGCCACATATTTGCGGACACCCGGCACTTCTTTTTGAGAGCCAACCGTATAAAGGGTTGTGCCTGCGTCTCCCACGAGAGAACGGCCCGGTTCGATCCAAATTTCCGGAATATCAAAACCGTAACGGGAGGCATTTTCTTTCACAGCTTCAATAATTTTTTCAACGTATTCAGTGGCATGAAGCGGTTCATCATCTTCCGTATAACGAATGCCGAAACCTCCTCCAAGATTCAGCACCTTGGATACAAATGAATATGAATCTCTCCACTCGTCTAGTTTTTTGAAGATTTTTTCCGCTGCTAACACAAAACCGGCCGTATCAAAGATTTGCGAGCCGATATGGCAATGTACACCCAGCAGCTGAATGTGTTCCGATTGTAATACTTGTTCAATGGCCCGTTCAGTTTGTCCGTTATGAAGATCGAAACCAAACTTTGAATCTTCCTGGCCCGTTGTAATGTAGTCATGCGTATGCGCTTCTACTCCGGGCGTGATCCGAAGAAGAACATCGATGGAGTGACCCGTTTCTTTAGATAGGTCTTCAAGAAGCGCGATTTCATAGAAATTATCCACCACAATGCAGCCGATGCGGTGCTCAAGCGCCATCCGCAGTTCTTCCCTGCTCTTATTGTTTCCATGAAAGTGGATGCGTTCTGCCGGAAATCCTGCCGCAACAGCCGTATATAGCTCTCCTCCGGATACGACATCTAAAGAAAGTCCCTCTTCCTCAGCGAGCTGAATCATTGCGACTGATGAGAATGCTTTGCTCGCATATGCCACCTGTGCTTTCAGCCCTGCAGAAATAAACGCCTGCTTAAAGCTTTTAGCACGCTCACGTATTAAAGCCACATCATATACGTAAAGAGGTGTACCATATTTCTCAGCTAAATAGAGAGCATCCACACCTCCGATTTCTAAATGACCATGTTGATTTTGTCTGCTTGTGCCGTGTAAGAACAATGTCATTCCCTCTTTCTCCGCTTATGGATGAAAGGACAGTTTTATGGACTGTCCCTTCATAATTAAGACATACATTATCATACTCTTCAGTCAGTTTCAATGCGATTATGAATTGGTAGGCTGTCTTAAACGATTTTTGGGGTGAACGATACTGGGTCTTACTTTTGCGCCAGGTTTCGCTGTACGGACAAGAACCTGCCACAGCGCCTTTCCGTTAAAGGGAATCAGCGGCCATAAGTACGGTGTCTGAAGGGATTTGATGCTTGCCATGGCAATAATTAGCACTGTAAATCCGATGACGAGCCCTTTTATATGAAATAAGGCAACGAGTATCATGAGGACAAGACGGCTCATTTTGTTTGCCAAGCTTAATTCATAACTAGGCGTCGTAAAGGTTCCAATCGCCGCAAGTGAGACGTACAGAATTACCTCAGGAGAAAAAAGGCCGACCTCAATCGCAATCTGCCCGATCAGAACAGCGGCAATTAAACCCATTGCTGTCGATAAAGCCGTCGGGGTGTGAATGGCAGCCATTCTGAGAAACTCGATTCCTAAGTCAGCTAAAAATATCTGCAGGATGATCGGGATATGCGTATCTTTATTTAAACCGATAAATTTCATGTTGTCCGGGAGCAGATCAGGCTGAAGCACAAAGAGAAACCAGATCGGAAGAAATAAAGTAGAAGCAAGAATACCGAAAAATCTTACCCATCTTAAAAAGGTCCCGACTGAAGGCGCCTGCCTATATTCTTCAGCATGCTGCACATGGTGAAATAAAGTCGTCGGGGTAATGATCACACTCGGCGATGTGTCCACTATAATGATAACATGGCCTTCTAGAACATGATTTGCGGCCACATCCGGTCTTTCTGTATAGCGCACGAGCGGAAAAGGATTATAGCTTTGATTAACAATGAATTCCTCGACAGTTTTGTCTGCCATTGTTAATCCATCGACATCAATGGATGCAATTTCTTTTTCTACGATCTCAACCAGATCCGGATCAGCTATATCTTCTATATAACAAATGCTTAAATCCGTCTTTGACCGCTCACCAACTTTAGTCATCTTGACTCGAAGGCGCTCGTCTCTGATCCGCCTTCTGAGAAGGGCCGTATTGACGACGATATTTTCAACAAATCCGTCTCTGGCTCCCCTGACCACCTTTTCCGTATCAGGTTCTTCCGGGTTTCTGCCCGGATAGCTTCTGACGTCAATTATAAATGCGAAGCCTGCACCTTCAACAATGACAGCGACGAGCCCAGACAGCACTTGGTCGGTGGTTTCATCCAAGGTTTTTACTTTTTCGACCTGGGCGTTAAGCAGCCTGTTTTCGACGATGTCGACCAGCTCATCAGGGTCTTCTTTCCGATTGTTAATGGCAACAAGCTCTCTCATTAAATGAATAATATAGGCTGTATCGCATAATCCATTTAGATAGTAAAGCTGGATCTCTTTATCTAAAATCGTGAGCTTGCGAACACCTACATCATAGCTCGTCCCCATCCCAACACGGTTTTTGAAATACTCTTCATTTTTAGCTGGATTCCGATAAACCCGAATTTTCTCTTCCTTGTGGTCCGGCATGATACCCGCTCCTTTCTAAAATAAACTCGACCGCTTTCATGGTGATTGGCGACCCTTTTGAGATATCGTCTTTTCTGCCCATTTTGCCGATATCCCCGATACCGACAATAAGCGGGAGATCAAGTTTATCAAGGCAATAGACTGTATCTCCACTCATTCTGTGGTCATCAAATTCTCTTTCCCCGACTTTATCGACGCCGTATTCAGTTATTTCTCCATTGCGGTCAATGCTTACATCGACCCTGGTCCATTCAGCCTGATGTGTTTTTGACGCGACCGCAATCACACCGAGCACTTCAATAGACGGATGGGTTGCGACATAGGTTAGAGCGGCTTCTCCCGGACCCTCTCCTTGAAGGCCGGAGTCGTCAAACATGACAAATACAGGATCATACGGTGCTGAGGCGATCAGCTTGACAAGCTCGGCGCCGCTGCGGGTGGAAGGATTCCCTTTTGATTGTGAAATGCATCGACCTCCCACTTTGCTTGCGGCGTATTCAATTGTTTTAGCGGCATAAACATCCCCGTCTGTTACCAGTATGACCTTGCGTTTTGTCGTCATGTCGGCATTATCCTTTCGGTTTGAAAATAACAGCTACGATAAAGGCGAAAAGAATAGCGGCTGAGATACCGGCCGAGGTCAGCTCAAAAATCCCCATGCCGATTCCGATAAATCCGTGTATATGCGCCTGATGCATGGCGCCGTGCAGAAGACTGTGACCAAAGCTGACGATCGGAACGGTGGCGCCTCCTCCGGCAAATTCAATAAATTTATCGTAAATGCCGAAACCATCTAATATTGCACCGATTACAACAAATGATGTCATGACATGAGCTGGCGTCAATTTAAAAATATCCAAGAGCAGCTGGCCGACGATACAAATGGCCCCGCCGCAGACAAAAGCCAAAAGGTAGTCCATGTTAAGATGCACCTCCTGCACGCTCAAATACAACCCCGTGGGCGATAGTCGGGATGGTTTCTTTTTGCTGGATCATCGTCGGGCTTAATAGTGCCCCGGTCGCTACGACAAATACACGGTTTAATTTTCCTTCTCTCAGCTGCTTAAAAATATGAGAGTAGGTGACAACCGCTGAACAAGCACAGCCGCTCCCCCCGGCAAAGACCTGCTGATCCGGAGTGTAAATCAGAAGCCCGCAATCATCATGCTTTGTGCCGACTGGATATCCATCTTCTTTTAAGATGTCTTTTACGATTGGAGAACCGACGCCTGACAGGTCACCTGTCAGGATTAGATCATAATCATCCGCTGTCCGGTTGAGATCTTTAAAGTGCTGCTTAATCGTATCAGCTGCAGCCGGAGCCATAGCCGATCCCATATCAAAAGGGTCTGTAATTCCTAAATCAGAAACCTTTCCGACAGTCGCACTTGTGATTTGGATATCACCCGGTGTCTGACTGATGACAACTGCACCGCTTCCGGTTACAGTGGAGGTAGCAGTGTCCGGTTTTTGGCCTCCGTATTCTGTCGGATAGCGAAACTGTCTTTCCGCAGTTGCATTGTGACTGCTAGTGGCAGCGAGTGCCCTTTTGGCAAACCCGCCATCAACTAAGGCTGATGCGACAGCCACTGTTTCCATTGATGTTGAACAGGCGCCAAACATACAAAGAAATGGGATTTTCAAGTGTCTTGCCACATAGTTAGCCGTCACGTTTTGGTTCAGCAAGTCGCCTGCCAGCAATAGGTCAATATCATCTTTTGTCAGATTGTTTTTTTGAAGTGCAACATTAACAGCGTCTTCCATCAGCTGCCGTTCCGCCATTTCCCAGCTTTTTTGATTACAATGCATTTCGTCATAGGTTTTATCAAATAAAGAGCCGAGCGGTCCGTCTTTTTCCTTTGGTCCTGCTGCCGTTCCCGCTGAGTTGACAAATATGGGATGTTCAAATACCCAGGTTTGCTTTCCTGTTAATTTCATTTTCTTCTCCTCCTATGACATCAGTTTCTCAAAAGCAAACCGAATCATTCCAACGATGTATGCAGCTACAACTCCGAAAACAATAACATTTCCTGCCAGTTTAAACATATTTGTCGCTACTCCAAGCACTAATCCTTCGCTTTTATATTCAAGAGCCGCGCTTGCCATACTGTTGGCAAAACCTGTGACAGGTACGGCTGAACCTGCGCCTGCGAATTGTCCGATTCTGTCATAGATGCCAAACCCTGTAAGCAGGGCAGAAATTAATATCAGCGTTGCAGCTGTTGGATTCCCCGCAGTTTTTTCATTGAAATCAAAAAAATGGATATAAAAATTTTGCAGACCTTGCCCGATTGCACAAATCAGTCCGCCCACTAAAAAGGCTTTTACACAGTTCCAGACGTAAGGCGGCTTAGGCTGATATGTTTTCACTTTTGATTTGTAATTTTCTTTTATGTTTGTCATCTTGAAACCTCCTTATGAATGGTCAATAAAGTACAGCCAGTGAAATAAAGATCCCGCGATTTTCCCAATCACGATGGCCATTAATAAAATAATGATTTTACTTCTGAGCCCGATTCGTTTCGCCAAAATCGGCAGGACATTTAAAACTTCTGTAAGAGCAGCCGCTAGCATCCCGACGAACAAACCTGCCAGAAGCCCGACCGGCACAGCTATCCATTTTGTTAGATAAAGATGATTCATATGAAGCGTCTCCCATCCCCCGCAAACCGCGCCAAGAATGACAGCCGCTTCATAAGCCTGAACAAATCTCATTGTTTTGGTGAGCTGCATCAGCCGCGGAATGATTCCCATTACGGTTAAAAAAGCAACGAAACCCGCCCCCACCGTTATGCCTCCGCCGAGCCCTACAAAAATAATGAACAATACACTAACGATCATGCAGATCCTTTATGGTTTCTTGATTCTCATGCATGGCCACATATTGATCGAGATCAAGCTGATAGTTAAACATCTCAACCTCCAGCGGGCTGGGCTCTTCATTTAGGCGCTTTTTAAATATGTGGTTAAAAAACACGATCATCCCCAGTCCCAAACCGATGCTGTATGGGATTTGAAGCAAATATGGATAGTCATTCCTCTCTCCGGTTATGATTTCATATAGTGCGATATGAACATCTCTCATGCTTACATCCTCATGAAAGTTCATGATGGCAAGACACGATCCAATAAACAGAAGCAGCCAGACACCGATAAATAGAACCGTTGATAAATTTCGCTTTCGATACTGAATTTCAACAATGGTTTCTGCTCCGCCTACGGTTTGAACATCAAGTGTCGGATCTTGTAAATGAATGGCTCTGAGGACTTGTATGATATCCAGAATTACGATATTTTTATCTTTTTCGCTCACCTGATAAAGCGGCATAGCCGAAAGTTTCTTTTTCAGCTGAAGCTGCCCTTCTATTTGCGCGGCATCTCCAACGGTAATAATATCCCCTGGATGTGCCAGCACCCGGTGGCGAAGCCGGATAAATATTCGTCGTTCCATCATTGATCACCATCTTTCGGTGGTTATATATGTAGTATGTGGTTCGATTTTGTTCTCATTCATCCGCTCGAAAAGACCATAAATTACCACGCTTTTGCACACAAAAAAGCTAGCCTGCACTGCAGACTAGCCATCCGTATGATCCATTTGAACCTTGATCTGTTTTAATATTTTCTTTTCAAGCCTGGAAACCTGCACCTGAGAGATCCCGAGCCGCTCAGCCACCTCGGACTGTGTCTGGTCTTTATAATATCTGAGATAGACGATTAGTTTTTCCCTTTCCTCCAAATCGCTGATTGCTTCTTTCAGCGCAATTTTGTCAAACCATTTTTCTTCTGAGTTGTCAGCGATTTGATCAAGCAGGGTAATCGGATCTCCGTCATTTTCATAAACGGTTTCGTGAATCGAAGATGGAGCCCTTACCGCCTCTTGGGCCAGTACAACATCCTCAGCTTCAATCTCCAAATGGTCAGCGATCTCCTGCACCGTCGGCACTCTGCCCAGTGTTTTCGAAAGCTCATCCTTTGCGCGCCGGATTTTGTTTCCAAGCTCTTTTAATGACCGTGATACCTTTACGGTTCCGTCATCACGGATAAATCGTTGGATTTCTCCGATAATCATCGGCACTGCATACGTTGAAAAACGCACATCATAGGTTAAATCAAATTTGTCAACAGATTTTAACAGCCCGATGCAGCCGATCTGGAAGAGATCGTCAGGCTCATATCCTCTGTTTAAAAACCGCTGTACGACAGACCAAACAAGACGCATGTTTTTTTCTATGAGGAGGTCTCTTGCCTGCTGGTCGCCATTTTGGCTTTGTTTGATTAATTCCTTTACTTCATGATCCTTCAGCTGAGCGTTTTTGCCGTTTTTCTTAACCTCCACATCCATAACAAATCTCCTTAATTACAAAGCGCTTTGCTTTTTGATAAGTGCTTTGTTAAGCGAATCGTTGTTCCCATTTCAGGCGATGAATCGACACTGACATCATCCATGAAATTTTCCATAATGGTAAAGCCCATTCCAGAGCGCTCAAGCTCAGGCTTAGTCGTAAATAGAGGCTGACGGGCTTCTTCAAGATCTGTAATGCCTAAGCCTTCATCACGAATGGTCATATATACGACATGATCTTCCAGCGTTACTGAAATGTAAACTTTCCCTTCACAGTTCTTTTCATATCCATGGATAATTGCATTTGTGACAGCCTCTGACACGACTGTTTTGATTTCAGTCAGTTCATCCATTGTCGGGTCCAGCTGAGCTATAAATGAAGCAACTGTCACACGGGCGAACGATTCATTCTGACTGAGGGCAGAAAACTCAATGTGCATTTCATTTTTCATGATGCCACCCCCAGTGTCAGGAGCGCCTGCTGTTCAGATTGTTCAAATCGGATAATTTTAAACAGACCCGACATATCAAACAATCGCTTCACCGCAGGAGAGATAGCGCATACGACCATTTCCCCGCCAATTTGCTTAATTTGCTTGTATCTTCCTAAAATAACGCCAAGCCCCGAGCTGTCCATAAAGGAGAGGTCCTCCAAGTTCAGCACGATATGGCGAATATCATCCTTCTCCAATGATTGAGTCACTTTTTGCTTCAGGGTTTCAGCCGTATGGTGATCGAGTTCGCCTGTTAATCGAATACAAAGCACAGATTCTTTGACATGCATGTCAATTCCAAGGCTCATGCTCATTCCTCCTTGATATGATCGGATAATGAGTGTTTCGATTTCGACGGAATGAATTCCTTCACCGTGACAAAACTAGTGGTCATTCGGCATAATTACTTAAATTTTGTCCAGTCTCCCATCGTCCGCTTCAAGAATGTGATAAACCCGGCTTTCTTCATATCTTCTTTTGCAGCAACAGGACTTTCAGCGAGTACTTCTCCATCCTTTTTCAGAACAAGAGTGCCAAGCTCTTGGCCTTTTTGAATCGGAGCACTAATATTGTCCTTCATCTTGATTTCTTTTTTCACATCGTTCATATCCTCGCCTTTTTTCGTCAATATTGAAATCGGCTCAGATGTAGTGAGTTCGATAAATTTTTGTTTCCCTTTTTTGACCTTTACTTTTGCTACTGTTTCATTTCGTTTATATAAAGGATGCGTTTCATACTGGCTAAAGGCGAAGTCAAGCATTTTTGTCACTTGCGCGTTTCTTTCTTTAGGCGTGCTCGCTCCGAATACAACCGCTATGGCCCGCATGTTTCCTTTTTTAGCCGAAGCAGTCAGACAATATTTCGCTTCGCCTGTATAGCCTGTTTTTACGCCGTCTACACCAGGATAAAATTTGATAAGGCGATTTGTATTTACAAGCCAAAACTTTTTATCTGTATTTTCACGCAGATAATCTTCATACGTGCCGGTAAACTTCGTAATTGATTCGTATTTCAATAATTCCTTAGCCATGATTGCCATGTCATAAGCAGAGCTGTAGTGTCCTTCCTCGGTCAGTCCTGTTGGGTTTTTAAAGGATGTATTTTTCAATCCCAGCTCTTTTGCTTTTTTATTCATTTTCTTCACAAATTCTTCTTCAGAGCCGGAAATAAATTCAGCCATGGCAACGGAAGCGTCATTCCCCGAAGCGATTGCGATGCCTTTCAGCATTTCTTTGACAGTCATTTCTTCGCCGGGCTCAAGGAATATCTGTGAGCCGCCCATTGACGCCGCATGTTCGCTTGTACGGACCTTATCACTCATTTTGATTTTGCCTTTATCTAAAGCTTCCATAATCAAAAGCATCGTCATAATTTTCGTCATGCTTGCAGGCGCCAGTCTCTCATTGCTGTTCTTGTTGTAAAGCACTTTTCCCGTGTCACGTTCTATCAGCACCGCAGACTTCGCTTCATGAGCAAGCTCCGATGTACGTTTTCCGTCTTGTTTTGCAAATGCAGACGGTGCAAATGTAAGCAGCATTATACCAATCAACAAAGTGGATAAAAGACGTTTCATCTCAAAAGCCCTCCATTTCATAATCCTTTTTATTTTTTCCAACCGGGATGGTTTTATACGCCACTGATGGAAAATGTTTCGAATTTTGGGCATAAAAAAAGACAGCTGTGTGATATCAGACACAGCTGTCTTTTGGTCCTGCATTGATTCATATTTATTCGTACTGAGCGACGATCGCTTTAACAAGCTTTAAGAATCCAGCTTTTACTTTTTCGGTCACTTCCATAACTTCATCGTGACTTAAAGGCTGATCCAGAATTCCGGCTGCCGCGTTAGAGATGCAGGAAATGCCAAGAACCCGCATTCCCGCATGATTCGCCACAATGACTTCCGGAACAGTAGACATGCCGACTGCATCAGAGCCCATCGTTCTTAAGAAACGGACTTCTGCCGGTGTTTCGTAAGAAGGTCCTGTCACAGCAGTGTACACGCCTTTTTGAATTGGGATATTAAGGTCTTTCGCAATCTTTTCAGCCAGGCTGGACAGATCTTTGTCATAGGCTGAAGACATATCTGGAAATCTGGCGCCGAAATCTGCTTCGTTTGGCCCGATTAACGGGTTTGTTCCCATAAAGTTGATATGATCGGTAATAATCATTAAGTCTCCCGCACGGAATTCAGTGTTGACACCGCCTGCGGCATTTGTCACGATCAACGCTTCCACACCGAGCGCTTTCATCACGCGTACAGGGAATGTGACTTTCTCCATTGAGTAGCCTTCATAAAAATGAAAGCGGCCCTGCATTGCAATGACGGAAACTCCTTCAAGAGTGCCAAGCACAAGCTGTCCGGCATGCCCTTCAACAGTAGATACCGGGAATTCAGGTATATCTTCATATTTCAGCTTGACCGGATTTTCGATTTCGTCCGCCAAAATGCCAAGACCTGAGCCTAAAATAAGGCCGATCTTCGGAGATTCCGGCAGGTTTTGTTTAATAAAAGCGGCTGCGCGTTCAATTCTGTCCTTCAAGAAACAGTCCCCCTATTGTAATAAAGATAAAAAGCTTTTCCCGTATTTCGGTTTATTTGTTTGGAAATTATCAGCGATCGTTGCGCCAATATCGGCAAATGTATCTGCAAGCGGCAGCATTTGCGCTTTCTTATGTTTTTTGCTGTAAGCGAGAATCGGCACATACTCGCGTGTATGGTCAGTCCCATGATGAATCGGATCATTGCCGTGGTCGGCTGTAATAATTAACAGATCGTCTTCTCTCATTTTTTCAAACACTTCCGGAAGCCGCGCATCAAATTCTTCAAGCGCGCGTCCGTAGCCTTCAGGGTCACGGCGGTGTCCGAATAACGCGTCAAAATCAACAAGGTTCGCAAAGCTCAGACCCGTAAAGTCTTCTCCCAGCGTATCGATCACCTTGTCCATTCCGTCCATATTAGAAACCGTTCTGCGTGAAGAAGTAATGCCTTCTCCGTCGTAAATATCAGAGATTTTACCGATTGAAATCACATCTAAGCCGCTGTCTTTCAATTCATTCATGACAGTGCGATCAAACGGTTTAAGGGCATAGTCATGGCGGTTTGGCGTCCGTTTGAATTGACCCGGCTCTCCGACGAACGGCCGTGCAATAATGCGGCCAACCATATATTTCGGATCAAGCGTCAGCTCTCTCGCCGTTTCGCAAATGCGATACAGCTCCTCAAGCGGCACAACCTCTTCGTGAGCGGCAATTTGCAGAACAGAGTCAGCAGACGTGTAAACAATTAAAGCCCCTGTCTCCATGTGCTCCTGACCAAGCTCATCCAAAATCGCTGTGCCGGAAGCCGGCTTGTTTCCAATAATTTTGCGGCCAGATCTCTTTTCCAGCTCTTGAAGCAATTCATCAGGAAAGCCTTCCGGGAACACTTTAAATGGTTTATCAATGTATAAACCCATAATCTCCCAATGGCCGGTCATCGTATCTTTTCCGTTTGACGCTTCTTGCATTTTTCCATAGTAGGCAAGCGGATGTTCTGTTTTTTCTACACCTTTGATATCTTCGATAAGACCAAGGCCGAGCTTTGCCATATTCGGCATATGTAATCCGTTCATATGCTCGGCAATATGACCGAGCGTATGAGCGCCTTCATCATTAAAGTCAGCGGCATCCGGCGCTTCGCCGATTCCGACTGAGTCCATCACAATTAAAAACACACGATTATATTTGTATGCAGGCATCTTGAAAGCCTCCTTTTTTTCTATACGTCTATTGTATCGCTAAGAGGTCTGACAACTCAAGTATAAACCGTTTTCATTCCCGTTGACAATGCATTTGGAAATAATGAGAAACTTCAATATTTTCTGTCGCTCTAAACAAAAAAGCCGCAGCCACCTGCGGCTATGCTCGCGGATGAAACTGCTTGTACACATCCTTCAGCCTTGTATTCGTCACATGCGTATAAATTTGCGTCGTGGATATATCCGCATGACCGAGCATTTCCTGCACCGCTCTTAAATCTGCCCCGTTCTCAAGCAGATGCGTCGCAAAGGAATGCCTGAGCGTATGCGGAGTCAGCTCTTTCTTAATGCCGGCTTCCAACGCGATTTTTTTCAGGTTCTTCCAAAATCCCTGGCGGCTGATCTGTTTGCCGTGATGATTTAAAAAGAGGGCGTCAGATACATTATTTTTTAACAGTTTTCCCCTGGCTTTTGTCATATATTCCTCAATGGCGGAAGCGGCGGCTTCACCAATTGGCACAATCCGTTCTTTTCTTCCTTTGCCGAAGCATCGGACAAACCCCATAGATAAATGAACATCTGTCGTTTTCAACTCAGTCATTTCACTGACTCGTATGCCTGTCGCATAAAGCAGCTCCAGCATTGCTTTATCCCGATATCCGAAAGGGCTCGTCAGCTTAGGCGTGTCCAATAATCGCTCGACTTCATTGAGTGCGAGCACCTTCGGAAGCGCCCGTTCCGTCTTTTGTGTTTCGATATGAACGGAAGGGTCCTTATCCGTTACTTTTTCCCTGAGCAGAAATTGATGAAAAGAGCGAATGGATGCTAAATGCCGCGCCGATGTCTTGCCGGATTTCCCCGAGTCCTTCAAATGCTTTAAGTATTGGATAATATGTATGCGGGTAACGTGATTCCAATCTGTAACATGAAGGGTTTCTGTTAAGTAGAGAGAATAGCTTTTCAAGTCACGTTCATAGGATACGATCGTATTTTGAGAGAGCCCTCTCTCTACCATGACGTAGTGGATGAAATCCTTTATTTGATCTTTCACTCTTGATCTACTCCCCGTTTTGGTAAAAAAAGATCAACCGGTCGAACCATCCGCCTTTTTCATCCTGATCCATTTCAACAACTTTTACAGCGGAGCCTTCCGGTTTATCATACCGATGATAGTTTTCATACTCTTGATTCACCCATATCATAGCATAATAGAACAAAGCGGTAAAACCGGTAAACAGGATGAAAACTTTCAATGCATCGACAGCTGTTTTCAGGAATCTTCCCATGTCCTAATCGATCCTTTCCCTATGGTTCCAGTTATATAAACCATATGCCAAATCAGAAAGGTTTTATACATAGAAACAGCAAAAAACCCTTTCCCCATGAGAAAAGGTTCGCGCTCGGCACCGTCTATTCAGTTTCTTTTCCGTTACAGCGGTGGCAAATGCCGTGAAACGTCAATCTATGATCTTTAATCTTAAATTTCCAATCACGTTCAATGATTTCTTCCACGTCTTCAAGCAAATCTTCTTCAATTTCATCAACGGCTCCGCACTCCATGCACACCAAGTGGTGATGAAAGTGAGCTGCGCCCTCTTTCCGAAGGTCGTAACGGGACACACCGTCTCCAAAGTTAATTTTATCTACGACTTTTAATTCAGTTAATAATTCAAGCGTACGGTATACTGTAGCGAGACCGATCTCAGGAGATTTCTCTTTTACGAGGAGGTATACATCTTCTGCGCTTAAATGGTCTTCTTCGTTTTCAAGCAGCACTCTTACTGTCGCTTCACGCTGTGGCGTAAGTTTATAGCTGGATGAGTGCAGTTGTTTCTTAATTCGATCAATACGGTTTTCCATGTCTTTCCCTCCTACGCCGCATTCCATGACTCATTATAACAAAATACGCGCAGAGTTCCAACTATAATTATTATAAACTGATAAATAAAACGGTTTTCTTTTAATAATAATTTTAAAAAAGTCTAGATGTAAGCTTTTCCATTAAAACAGGAGATAAGTATGCTTCAAAGAGAGATGAGATCAGCGCTAAAAACAGAATGACCAGCAGCACAAAGGCATACCGCCCGAACCATTGAATCGGCGCGTCATGCAGGCTTCGTTTCACGAACAGCTGTCTGATTAACTTTAAAGAAAACGCAATTGCACATGTGCCCATAATGAGATAAGCCGGAATCAGCAGCACATTTTGCGGCAAAACGGAGACAAAAGATAGGAAAAACCCGCTTACTCCCATCTGATTGACTAGGAACCCGACAGTAAAGCCGACGACGATCCCTTTCAGAAAGATCATGATGAAAATAATCGGCATTCCAATGACGGAAATTCCCAGTATCCACATCAGGCCTAAATACTTTGCATTATGAAAGATACTTTGCCCAAACATATCAGCTGAACTTGCCTGTTTTCCATCCGAAAGCTGTCCAAAAAATTGACTTAAGTAGTAGTATAAATCTTCTTTCTGGCTGATGGTCATACTGTTGACAATAATCGCGCCAAAGATGACACCCATGAAAAACAGCACTGACACAAATATATAAAGAGAGAGATGATCTTTGACATGCCTGAGAAACATGTCCTTATAAGAGATTTTTCGCATACCGTTTCCTCCCGCCCGTTCTAGTGATTTGATTTAATAGATTGTATGAAAGAAACGGAAAAACATGCCCTTTTTCAAAAAGAAACGATAGAGACGAATGCTAGGCGGCTTTTTGGGGCACAAAAAAATCCTTATCATCAACTGCTGTATGATCATAAGGATTCTTATGCTTCCGTTTATTCAAAAACTCTTTTTTGCTTTTTGTCATTCTTTCATGTGTGCTGAAAGATGGTGTGCTGCCTCTTGATAATAAGACGTCACGTCCGCCGTTTCTCAATCGATGCTCCCGCTTCTTTTTCGCTTGGCTTTTTGCCATGTGATCACTCCCTTTTTTTTCATAGTAATGATAACAAAATTGAACAATGATAAGAAAAAAACAGCACCTGCTATGACAGGTGCTGTTTAGCTACATTTATTTCACTGCTGTAAGAGCTGCATGCTCGACAGCTGCCGCTACAGCATGATGGACTTTTGAATCAAGCGGCTGAGGGACAACATCACCTTGTTTAGTGCAAGCTGCGATGGCCTCTGCTGCTGCGACAAGCATATCATGATTAATCTCCGTGCTTTTTGCGTTAAGCGCTCCTCTAAAAATCCCCGGAAAACCGAGTACATTATTAACAGAACGCCCGTCAGCTGCATATGCGGCGCCAGCCTGCAGTGCGGCCTCCGGCTCAATTTCCGGCTTCGGATTCGATAAAGCCAAAATCACTTGACCAGAACGTACAAATGTCGGTTTTATTAAACCCGGAACGCCCGTTGTTGCAATGACAATATCACATGTTTCCATAAGCTCCTCAATACTGGAAACTGCCTGTCCGCCGTATTGTTCGAGACGGTTCATTGCTGACTCTGATTTATCTGTTCCGTACACAGCATTCACACCATAAGCCATGAACATCCGGCAGATGGCCACGCCTGCTGCACCAAGGCCGATTTGCCCCACTTTCGCTTCCTTCAGGTCAACCCCCGCACTCCTGCATGCCGAAATGGCAGCTGCCAGCGTCACTACAGCTGTACCATGCTGGTCATCGTGCATAACAGGGATGTTCAGCTCCTCTTTTAGGCGATCCTCGATTTCAAAACAATGCGGCGAACCGATATCCTCAAGAAGGATGCCGCTAAAGCCCAGAGAAATATGTTTTACTGTTTTGATGATTTCTTCAGGATCACTCGTATCAAGCAGTATCGGAATGCCGCTAATACCCGCCAGCTGATCAAACAAAGCAGCCTTTCCTTCCATGACAGGCATGCCAGCCACAGAGCCGATATTCCCAAGGCCTAAAATTGCGGTTCCATCCGTTACAATTGCAACAGAATTGCTGATCGTTGTATAAATAGAAGCTTTTTCAGGTTCTTTTTCGATCAGTCGGCACACGTCCGCAACACCTGGTGTGTAGACACGTCCCAGCTCTGCCAGTGAACGGATCGGCATTTTGCTTTTCATTTGGATTTTTCCGCCTTCATGTGCGGACAGGACTTCATCAGATACGGTGTGAAGCCTGATCCCTTCTCCGAGGGCCTGTACAGCCGCGATCACTTCCTGAAGCTGTTCTTCATTCTCCACTTGAACGGTAATATTCCGCATTGTGTAATTGGGTCCGACTTTTACCGTCTCCACTTCACCAATATCCCCGCCCAGAAGGCCGATGGCCGTAGCCACCCTTCCAAGATTTCCGGGAACCGAAGGCGTTTCGATCATCAGTGTCCGAATCATGTGTTTCGCTATCATTCAGTGATCCTCCCCTATTAGCCTAGTTTTTCGGCTTTAACTGTATTGTTTTTCGTATACCATATAAATTTTCCTGTATAACCATAGATAATTGCAAGACCTATTGCTACAAAACTGAGCCACATAAACGGCAGATAAGAGAAGGTAGAAACACCTAAAATACCAGCCATGTAAATCCCATTATCAGACCAAGGAACCATCCCCGAAGTCAATGTTCCCCCGACCTCTGAGTTACGTGATAACACTCTTCTGTCCAGATGTAAGCGATCATAGCTGTCTTCCATAATTTTCGGAGTCAAAATAAGAGATACATACATCGCACAGCCGAAGATGTTTGCTAAAAACGCTACGATCAGTGTAGACAATGTGACATTGCCGGCTGAAGTTAATTTCTTTTCAAACGTTGAAACAATGACTTTTAACACGCCGAGTTTCTCAAGCAGACCGCCAAAACCAAGGCCAAAGATGATGACGACGAGAGAATCAAGCATACCGACAATTCCACCGCGGTTTAACAAGCCGTTCAAAAATTCAACATCAGTTTTAATAGAGAAGCCGTTGTACGCAGTTGCAATCGCATGGGCAATATCCATCCCTTGGAAAACGACAGCCCAGATTGCACCGAGTAAAGCACCAATTACGATAACCGGCATAGATGGCTTTTTCATCGCCAATAAGACTATGACGACAACTGCCGGGATCAGCATCCAAATATGAATGTCAAACGTGTTTTGCAAAGATGATTTTAAGAATTCAACTTTATCAAGATCAATATTTTTCCCGCCGTACATAAATCCAACAACTGTAAAGAGTATAGCTGTAATGACATAAGCAGGTATTGATAAATAAAGCATTGCTCTCACGTGAGCCAATACATCGACTTTTGATAGTGAAGAAGCTAGAACTGTACTGTCAGACAGCGGAGACAGCTTGTCCCCGAAATAAGCACCTGAAAGAATAGCTCCCGCTACTAGAGGAAGCGGAATGCCTAAACCCTCTCCAATTGCGATCATGGCAATGCCGGCAGTTCCGACTGTTCCCCATGACGTTCCTGTTGCCACAGACATAATGGAACAAATAATTAACGTTGCCAGTAAAAAGATACTTGGGTGAATAAATTCCAGTCCGTAATAAATCAAAGTCGGCACAACGCCTCCGGCAATCCATGTTCCGATGAGCGCCCCAACTGAAACGAGAATCAGTACGGCTTCAAGGCCATTTGATATCCCATGTACAATCGCATTTTGTAAATCTTTATAAGAATAACCGAGTCTTATACCTAAAAGCATTGCAATAAACCATGAAACAAAAAGCGCCAGCTGTATCGGCAAGTCGAGAAAGACTGTAAACGATAGAACAAGTGCTAAAAATACTCCTAGTACAATAATAATTTCAAATAGTGTTGGCAATCTTACATCCTTCAAAAGAAGTCCCCCTTCATGTAAAAGCTAAAACGCTTTCAATATATAGTGCAACACGTATACTATACTTCCTCATCCCTATGTTGTAAACAGCTTATTCATCCGACTATTCAGAGATGAATAAGCTGTATTTTATACAAATTTTATTTTTCTAATAGTTCTTTCCCTGCGATACCTGGTTTGGTCATCTCATATGGGTTTAAAATAATATCCAATTCTTCTTCAGTCAGCACATCATGCTGCAGGCAAAGGTCACGGACTGATTGGCCTGTCATAATCGCTTCCCGGGCAATTCTGGCAGCCGCTTCATATCCAAGATGCGGATTGACAGCTGTGATCACGCCTGCGCTTTTTTCTACGTATTGCTTCAACCGCTTTTCGTTGGCTTCAATGCCCTTTAAGCAGTTGTCAGTGAACGAACGGAAGCCGTTGTTCATGATGCTGATGGATTGAAGCAAATTAAAGACAAGCACGGGCTCCATGACGTTCAACTCAAGCTGGCCGGCTTCTGAAGCAAGGCAGATTGTATTGTCGTTTCCGATCACCTGGAACGCAATTTGGTTGATCAGCTCCGCCATAACCGGATTGACTTTCCCCGGCATAATAGATGAACCCGGCTGACGTGCAGGCAGAGAAATTTCCGCAAGTCCGGCGCGCGGGCCCGACGCCATTAAGCGCAGGTCGTTTGCGATCTTCGACATGTTCATCATGCAGACTTTTAATGAAGCTGATACCTCTGTATAGGCATCTGTATTTTGTGTTGCATCAACAAGATGGTCAGCGCCGACAAGAGGAAGCCCGCTAATATCAGCAAGGTGCTTTACTACCTGTTTGATATATTCAGGATCAGCGTTCAACCCTGTACCAACAGCAGTTGCGCCCATGTTGACTTCATATAGGTGCTGGCGCGATTGCTTGATTCGTTTGATATCACGCTCGAGAACACGGCTGTAAGCTTCGAATTCCTGGCCAAGACGGATCGGAACCGCATCTTGAAGGTGTGTCCGGCCCATTTTAATAACAGAGTCAAACTCCTGTGCTTTTTGCTTAAACACACTATGCATATCTTCCATTGTTTTCAGCAGTTTTTCTAAAAGCTTCAATGTGGAAATATGAATAGCAGTCGGGAACACATCGTTCGTAGACTGTGACATGTTCACATGTGTGTTTGGACTTAAATGGATATAATCTCCCTTTTTATGTCCCATGATTTCAAGCGCCCGGTTTCCGATAACCTCATTCGCGTTCATGTTCATAGAAGTTCCGGCACCGCCCTGAATCGGATCGACGATAAACTGATCGTGCCACTTGCCTTCCAGAATCTCGTCAGCGGCTTGTACGATAGCTTGGCCAATTCCTTCATACAGCCGTTTCACGTCCATGTTGGCAAGAGCCGCAGCTTTTTTCACAATCGCCAGTGCGTTAATCATTTCCTCATGGATTTTGTATCCTGTGATCGGGAAATTTTCAGAAGCACGGAGCGTCTGAATTCCGTAATAAACATCTGCCTCAATTTGTTTTTCCCCAAGGAAGTCTTTTTCCACGCGATATTCTTTTTGGCCGTTTAACATAATCTTTAACCTTCTTTCTCTTTGCTGGTTATCGTTTTTACATTTTACAGGACAACGTCATCAGCTATCGGCGTTTCCATAATTCTCTTGACGACAGGAAGATCCGAAGACTGACCTAGCGCCCACATCAATTTTGGCACAATTGCTTCTGTGTTCATATTTCTTGATCGGATAATTAAGTCTTGGTTGACTCTGCGGCCAACCTCGTAAATGCTCATGTCTTCGCCTTCTTCAAGACATTGAGTCGTAATGACGACGACAATGCCGCTTTCGATCAGCTCATTCACTTTTGACAAAATGTCCCTGCCTTCAAACGGCACCCCTCCGCTGCCATAACTCTCAATGACAATTCCTTTGTACATGCTTTTCAGGGCATCAAACATTTCAGGCTTTAAGCCTGGATGCAGCTTCAGCAGACATACATCTGTGCATAGTGAAGTGTCAACTGTGAAGGTGTCGTTCTCAGGTTCCGTTACTTGTTTGTTGTATTCTATCCCGTCTTCATTGATAAAAGCGATATATGGGTAATTGATGCTTTCAAATGCGTCGTAGCTTTTCGTTCTTAATTTGATCGCACGCGTTCCCTGAATGACTCTGCCGTCAAATACAACATAAACGCCGCCCACGCCTTCACAGGCAAATCGAATGGCATCAGTAATATTTTTTTTGGCATCGGTTTTTTGGAACGTGATCGGAATCTGCGAGCCGGTGATGACAATCGGCTTTTTGGCATGCTGCAGCATATACGAAAGTGCTGCAGATGTATAGGCCATTGTATCTGTACCGTGAGTAATAACAAACCCGTCATAGGCATCATAATTTTCCTTAACGGCTTCCGCTATTTCCACCCAGTATTCAGGCTGCATATTGGTGCTGTCTATATTCATAAGCGACTGAGTTTCCATTGTGTAATCGTTATCAAGTTTTGATACGTAACTTAATAATTCATCAGCCTTGACTCCGGGAGCCAGCCCATTTTCCCCTTCAACTGAAGCAATCGTTCCCCCAGTTGTCAACATCAATAATTTTTTCATACCATGCACCTCTTCACTGTATCTAAAGATGGGTTGCGAGAAGGTATTCGCTTTTCGCATACTTTTAATGCAATTATAGACACGGAAAATAAAATACGCAAGACATTATTATTCAATTCGCGTACACTTCCTAATACCTATATGATATAATCAGCTCAAGGTGAAAAAGGAGCGGAAGTTCATGAATCTAGATCGTTTAACTGAATTGAGAAAAAAGAAAAATTGGTCGCTTCAATATACAGCTGACCTTCTCGGTATCGCAAAAAGCACATATGCCGGCTACGAGTCAGGCTACCGACGGCCTTCACTTGAAGCGCTTGCCATGCTGGCTGACCTCTTTGACACAACCTGCGATGAACTTTTAGGCCGCGAGAAACAAAAGCAGACTGCTCCTCAGGCCATAGAATTGGCCACGTGGAGCAGCCTTGACTTTACCATTTCTGTTGATGGCCAGCCGCTGAGTGAAGATGAAATCATCCAGCTGATTACCTTTATACGCACAAAAAGAAAAGTACAGGAGGAACTGAGTTAATCTTTAGCTCACGGTTTAATTTTACCGTAGGTTCCTCCTCCTCCGGCTTTCAATTCCAGTTTTCCGGATCTCGCTTTTACGATAAGCGCCGCGGTTTTCGGCGGGACAACGCGAGCCAAATCTTCTTCTGCAGCCTCATGAAGAACAGCCATTTCTGTTCCGAAGGCTTTTTTTAGTTTGTCCAGCGTTTTCGGGCCTACACCCGGAACAAATTGCAGCGGGATCTGATGTACATATCGCGGACGCGGGACGCGAACTTCAAGCTGATCACTCAATTCACGCAATCTTTCGCTGACTCCCTTGGTAAATCTGGCATTTCCGCAATTCGCGCACGCTGTTTCCCCGCTTACAGCAGGCTCTCCGCACGCTTCGCAAGCCGTCTGATAATATTTCCCCAATAACGGGTCCAAGCCATAATTTGCGATAATTTTCCTGTCATCTTGTCCCTTTAATGCAAGAGCAAATTCAGTAAAATCAGCTGACTGCACATATAGTTCATTATATTCTCTGCCGATTTTCCCCAACGAATGCGCATCAGAATTTGTTAAAAAAGGATACGGATTCAATTCAGATACCTGTGATGCCATGTCTGTATCACAGCTTAATCCAAGCTCCACCGCGTCTATCATAGATGGATCAAAAACCTCAGTTAAGCTTGATTTAACCCCTTTTCCATATAAGCTTTTATGCGGCGTAAAGATATGGGCGGGGATAAACAAGCCGCCCATATCCTGCACTTTTTTTTGCAGGTTTAAGCCCGTTTCATAAATCCGCTGCGAGCTTAAATGAATATTTTTCAGCCGGGCTGACAGCCAGTTTGAAAACTGTTTCATATCAGACAGCGTCGGCATAAATACGAGCACATGGATCGGTCCGCTACAAGCTTCATCATAAATCTCCAGCTCGCTCCCCAATAAAAGAGTCGTGCTGCGATAACGGATTCCTCCCCCGTCAAGCTCGCGATATTTTCCATATGAAATGCCTTCCTCAAGCTCTAGAATGACTTCCGGAGAATGACAGTCGATAATGCCGAGGAGTTCAATTCCTTTATGTTCACTGGCTTCAACCAAAATTCTGTCCAGCGTTAATGTTTTGGCGCCTGTTATTTTGACAGCCCTTCCTGTAAAGGTCCGGCCGATATGAATGTGCAAATCCGCGTAAATCTTTTTCATTTTTGTGCTTGGAGCGCTTCTTTCAGTTGAAGATACTGAATCGCGTAGGCTGTTTTAGCATCATATACTTCACGCGATTCAACCAGCTTTAGCGCATCTTCAAGCGTCACCTCCATCACTTCAACAAACTCGTCCTCATCAAGCTCCCGTTTTTCTTCAAGCACAGAAAGCTCCTCAGCAAGAAAAACGTGAACAATTTCATCTGCAAATCCGGGTGATGTATAAAACGCAGTTATTTTTGTCAGTTTTTTTGCTGTATAACCGGTTTCCTCTTCAAGTTCCCGAAGTGCCGTATACTCCGGCTCCTCACCTTTTTCAAGCTTACCGGCCGGAATTTCAACAATCGTCCGCTCAAGCGGCTTACGGAATTGTTTGACCATGATGATTTTCCCTTCATCTGTGACGGCTAGTACCGCTACAGCTCCAGGGTGTTTCACAATTTCACGTTTACTGGCTTTGCCGTTTGGCAGCTCTACATCCTCGACATAAAGATCAATGACTTTACCCGAAAAGATCTGTTCTTTGGCAATTGTTTTTTCTTCTAATGATTTCATTTCTTCATCTCCCGTTCTGTCTCTATATGATGCCCCATACATTTTATCATACTAGAGCAAAAGGGGGCTTCTTCGTGAAAGTGCACCGCATGCCAAAAGGTGTTGTCTTAGTCGGAAAAGCATGGGAAATTCGGGCGAAGTTAAAAGAGTATGGACGCACATTTCAATATGTGAAAGATTGGATCTCAAAGCCATAAAAGTTGAAACTTTAGCTCCTTTATATTACGGTCAATACAAAGCCTAAAAAAGGAGTGTGCACATGAAAAAGCGCAAATTGGGTACATCTGATTTAGACATTAGTGAAGTCGGACTCGGCTGTATGTCTCTTGGAACTGAAAAAAACAAAGCATTGTCCATTCTGGATGAAGCGATCGAGCTTGGCATCAACTATTTGGACACAGCAGATTTGTATGACCGAGGCCGCAATGAAGAAATTGTCGGTGATGCGATCCAAAACAGACGCCAGGATATTATACTGGCAACAAAAGCGGGAAACCGTTGGGATGACGGAAGCGAGGGCTGGTATTGGGACCCTTCAAAAGCTTACATAAAAGAGGCGGTAAAAAAGAGCCTTACACGTCTGAAAACAGATTATATCGACCTTTATCAGCTTCACGGCGGCACGATAGAGGACAACATTGATGAAACGATCGAAGCGTTTGAGGAATTAAAACAAGAAGGTGTCATCCGCTACTACGGCATTTCTTCCATCCGCCCGAATGTGATTAAAGAATATGTAAAAAAATCAAACATCGTCAGCATTATGATGCAATTCAGCCTGTTTGACAGACGCCCTGAGGAATGGCTCCCGCTTTTAGAGGAACATCAAATCAGCGTAGTCGCCAGAGGTCCTGTTGCCAAAGGGCTCTTAACTGAAAAACCGCTTGATCAAGCTTCAGACAGCATGAAACAAAACGGGTACTTGTCCTATTCATTCGAGGAACTGACAAACGCCCGCAAGGCAATGGAGGAAGTGGCTCCCGATCTTTCCATGACAGAAAAGTCGCTGCAGTATCTGCTAGCACAGCCGGCTGTCGCTTCAGTGATTACAGGCGCCAGTAAGATTGAGCAGTTACGGGAAAATATTCAGGCAGCAAATGCACGGCGTTTAACCGAAGAGGAAATCAAAGCGCTCCAATCTCATGCGAAACAAGACATTTACAAAGCTCATCGCTCATAGCAGAAAAACCAGCACCCGTACGGGTGCTGGTTTATTTATATTGATGCCAATCCATTTGGCTTTCATTTAGGAGTTCTTCAAAGCTCTTATTTTTTTCGATCTCTTTTTTCTTTCTGATCTGTTCTGCTTTTTCTCTTTCCTGCCTCTTTTCATCCTCTTCCTTCAATTGGCTCTTCATCTCCATAAGCTTTGCTTTGATATCGGATTGAAGGCCGTCTTTTAGCTGGTGTTTGTCAGCGGATTTTTGTTTTTTCATTCAGACTTCCCCCATGTTTTGTTTTGAAGACAGTTTATCACGGAGCATATACACTGAACAAGCAGACTCTCTTCTGATTACTTTCTCAGCGAAGCAGTGTTTAGGTATAATGATTTTAAACACGAATTACCTATATTTAGTTGAAAGGTGCTGTGACTTGTTGAAGAAAATCTTTTTGGCCATTGGTGCTCTCGTAACAGCTGTCATCGCAATCGGAATTGTTTTTTCGAATATGATTCTATACATCAAGAAAAAAACGGATGAAGACATTATCAAAAGAGAGACAGACGACGGACATGATGTGTTTGAATCATTTGAACAAATGGAGAAAACCGCTTTTGTGTTACCATCCGCTTACGGGTACGACATAAAAGGATACCATGTCGCACCGCATGACACACCAAATACCATCATCATCTGCCACGGGGTAACCATGAATGTGCTGAATTCTCTTAAGTATATGCATTTATTTCTTGGTCTCGGCTGGAATGTGCTCATTTATGACCATCGCCGGCATGGCCAAAGCGGCGGAAAGACGACCAGCTACGGGTTTTACGAAAAGGATGATCTCAATAAGGTTGTCAGCTGGCTCAAAAACAAAACAAATCATCGCGGATTGATCGGAATTCACGGTGAGTCGATGGGAGCTGCGACCGCCCTGCTTTATGCTGGTGCACACTGCAGCGATGGCGCTGATTTTTATATTGCCGATTGTCCGTTCGCATGTTTTGATGAACAGCTTGCCTACCGGCTGAGAGCGGAATACAGGCTCCCGTCTTGGCCCCTGCTTCCTATCGCCGACTTCTTTTTGAAGCTGAGAGGCGGCTATCGCGCACGTGAAGTATCTCCGCTTGCTGTCATTGATAAAATCGAAAAGCCGGTCCTCTTTATTCACAGTAAGGATGATGACTACATTCCTGTTTCTTCAACCGAGCGGCTTTATGAAAAGAAACGCGGGCCGAAAGCGCTGTACATTGCCGAGAACGGTGAACACGCCATGTCATATACCAAAAATCGGGATACGTACCGAAAAACAGTGCAGGAGTTTTTAGACAACATGAATGATTCAACAGAATAAAAAAGCGAAAGGCCTCTTCGGCTCTTTCGCTTTTTTATGTTACAGAACGTCGGTAATGCCATCCATATTTTCTCTGATCCATTCAATCGCAAGATCTATCGTTGTAAACTCCTGCGTCTCGAAGGTCATTTCATCCTGCAATAGCCAGACATCTTTCTTGATGGACTCTGCTCCTCCAATTGACCAGTGAAGCAAGGTATAGGGATGGTTTTGATTCAGGAAGGATACCCACGTTTTATTTTGTGCTGTGTTCTTCATTGCCTTCAGCTTTTGTTCCACGTTTCGCGTCTCCTACTTTACTAATATGCTCATTCTGGGGCTGAGCATTTCAGCCGGGCTTTTCAGCGCCAATGTTTTGGCTTTTTCATTGTAATCGATCGTCATTTGATCGTCAAAAAACACTTTTTGTGACGATTGGATATACAGCGGAATGCCGTTCGTTTCCAGCTGCTCGCACTGTCCCGTTAATTCTTCTGCCAGCCAGATTGTCGGGACACCGCTTACCGCGCAGCCGCATCCTTCTGCATCGTAACGAAGCTGGGCTTTTTTCCCCGGGTTGGCGTCAAACGCCTGCTGCAGTGCCTGTTTTGCTGCATCTGTCACATGTATGTTCATAAGGTGAAACCCCCGTTTTCATCATTTTCGCTATTGTAGCATACAACACTGCCATTCGCATTGTTTCTGCCTTTTTTCCACCGCTTCGCATTTTCTTCTGCAGTCTTGATCCACTCATCTTTCCCTTGTATGTACTGATTGATGCTGTCAGGATGCTGGGCCGCCAGCCGTTTTTTGAGAACGGCGTATTCCTTCGCTATGTTTGGATGAGCTCTGAGATAATCTCTGAATAACAGATGCCTTTCAATAGCAGGGTTTCCCTGTTCGTACATATGGACATGATGAGTGCGTTTATTTCCGCCCTTTTGGAAATAACGCCTGCCCGCTATGCCGTTCTCACCTTTTGGTATATAGCCGTTAGCCTTCATTTGTTCATCAAATTGGCTCACGGCTTCAATGCTTCTGACTTCAATTAACATATCAATGATTGGCTTCGCTGCCATGTTCGGTATTGATGTGCTTCCGATGTGATGAACAGCGATAATCTCCGACCCGAACACAAGTTTCAGCCGTTCTTTTTCTTCATCGAAACATTCTGCCCATTTTTCGTTGTAGAGAATGACCTCAACTTTTCTTTTCGGATACAAATGAAAGACCGACAGCAATAGACCCTGCGCTGCTTTGACGGTTTCTGCCTTTTGGAATCCGGCCTGTGTATAGAGTGACACGGCCGGGATATTGTTCTCGGCTGTGACTACTTCGATTTTCTCAGCGTCTTCATTATGATCAATGACAAATTGCAGAAGCGCTCGTCCAATTCCTTTTCTGAAACCGTCAGGATGTACAACAAGCCTGCAAATGGTGAGATGATGCATGTTTTTCTCATATGAAATGACACCGATCAGCTTGCCGTTTTCCCGATATCCCGCAAACCGTTCATGGGATGCTTGAATATCCTTCACCTTCTCTTGTAAAGCGGGAATACCGTCAAAACCGATAATCTCTGTTTCCTTTATGTAGGCGGGGATCTGTACGGCTAAAATCTCACGCGCTATAGCGGCTTCCTTATGCTGGAGAAATTCAATCATTCGTGTTCTCCTGAAACAGCCGCTGTCTGTCGACTTTTGCGACGCGGACTGCATACGACTCGTACCAAAGGCTTTTTCCTTTTTCTTTTGCTGCTTGATGTTCAGTGTGATGCCTCCAATGGTTAATTGCGTCCATACTGTCCCAATAGGAAACTGTGATGCCCCTTCCATCCGCTTCACGTACGCTTTCCACGCCTAAAAATCCAGGCTGATCCGCCGCAAGCGATACCATCCGCTCCGCTGTTTCTCCATATCCTGTGTCATTTTCGCTTTTGACAGAAGAAAAAATGACTGCATAGTAAGGAGGCTCAGGTGTTTTTGATAAAAAATTCATCATATTTCCCCCTCATATGTTTTTGACAAACAGTACCCTGTCTTGGCCTGGGCCATCATAGTTTGCAAACACTGAGATGCCATTTACCGTCTTGGTGCCCTTTTCAATATCAAACCCCAATTTTGTGTGATATGCGATTGATACCTTATTCACAGGTGAAGTGACGCACTTTACCCGGGTGCAGCCTCTTTGTTTTACTGTTTCGATAAATACATCATACAATTGTTTCCCAATTTGCATTTTTCTGAAATCTGGATGCACACCGGAAAAATGAATGTACGCCGTTTCAGAATCCGATTGCGATTGAAATCCGATTAAAAATCCCGTCATGCTGTTATGTTCGGATGTAATAAAGCTTGTGTCCTGAAAATGCTCAAAAAATAGTCTCGGCAATTTTTCTTTCAGCTGTCTGCCGCCCCACCATTCATTCAGTACAGACGTTACCATTTCATAATCTGAAGACGTGATTGTTCGAATATCCATTACGATTTGATCTCCCTCCGTCTGGCAAAACGAATGTCAGCTCTTTTTCTCACAATATAAAAATTATATTTTGCCTGGCTGGAATTGTAAATGCCTTCTTTCCTTTATCATACGTTTCCAGACTGCCGAGGGAACAATGTTTCATCATTTTAGCCTATTTCTCCCCCAAGCAGGAGGAGAGACTTTACAGCACAATATCAAGCACTTGATCAAGTCTCAGCTTATAAAGCTGATCCTCGTCTCCTTTTATCCATACTGCTTTTTCAAACTCTTCATACCGGCAGATCTTCCCGGTGCAGCGGACAATCTCACCGTCCTGAAAGCAGCTGACAGTGATATCCTGAGCGAACTCCATCGCGGCGCAAAGCGTTTGATTCATCTCTTCCAGCTTATTGGGGTCAAGGATCGGCTTTTGCAGCTTCTGTTTAAGTCGCTTTCTCTCCAGCAGGCTTTGCTTATGTTCCGGCAGAAACATCCTGCTCCCTTCCCACAGCAGGTTGCCCCTTTTTAAATGATCGTTCATTTATAATGCCCCCCTATTTTAGCCGCACGTTCAAATGCCTGGCCTGCCGCTGTCAGTGACGCCGCCCTGATGATTGCTGTATCGCCGAATCGATTTTTAATGCCATCCATCACATAGCCTAGGCTCATTTTCTTTGCATAATCCTGAAATAAATTGAGCTGCCATATGTCATCAGATGAGAGCTGAGACAGATTGACACCGAGGCGGCGGACAGGTTTCCCGTCCCAAAATGTAAGAAACAGCCGGCGTACAGCCTCATATACATCCTGAGTAGAATTAGTCGGCTCTGCCAGCTTCACTTGCCGGTTGAAGCCCGTCGGCCAATCAAAATCAGCACCCCGGCAGCTCACTGACACCGTCTGCCCCATGACTCCGGCGTTTCGGCTTCGCCTGCACACTTCTTCACTCAGCTCAAGCAATACGACCTTGATTTCTTTGTCAAAGTGTTCGTAGTCTCTCGGGAGAGTCATTCCATGGCCTATCGCCTTTTGCCCGTCCAGAGACGAAGTTGACACAGGGGAATAGTCGATTCCGTTTGCCGTCATCCACAGCACGTGGCCGTTAATGCCCCATTTCTTTTTTAAAAGATCGAGCGGAAAAGCCGCGAGCCCGCCGATCGTGCTGATGCCCATCCGATTTAAATGATGCTTCATGCGGCTCCCGACGCCAAACATGCTGCCCACCGGGAGCGGCCACATTTCGGTTTTCATATTTTCTTTCGTTAAGGTAAAAATACCGTTCTTATTCTTTTTGGCAAAATTGTCACACGCAATTTTGGCCAGCGCTTTGTTAGGGCCGATTCCGACCCGTGCATAAACGCCGATCTCCCGCATGATTCTGCCCTGAATGCTTTTCGCGATCTCCATCGGCGTCCCAAACAGCTTCTGGCTGCCTGTAATGTCCATGAACTGTTCATCGATAGAATAAGGCTCCACAAGGTCTGTATACTCCTCGAGAATGGCCGTAATTTGCAGTGATACATCAATATACCGCTGCATACGCGGCCGGAGCACAACAGCCTCAGGACACTTTTCCTGCGCCTCCCACAGCCGTGAAGCATTCACCACACCCTTTTGTTTCGCCAGCGGGCAGGCAGCCAATACGACTCCGCCCCTTTTTTCAGGGTCACCCGAAACAATGACGGGCCTATTTTTCAAATGTGGATTTTCCGCTTTCTCTACAGATGCATAAAACGATTGCATGTCAACGAGAAAAATCACTTTTTCTTTCATCATACACACCTCTAAAAAGAACTTATGTTCGTTTTTCATTATATGCGAAAGTATGTTCGTTTTATACTGGTAAATGATTCTTGTCTGACAGAAAATATGATCCAAGGGTTTGAGAGAAGAAAAACATTTAGTAGAATAAAAGCGAAGCATAAGGATAGGAGAGTCATGATGGAGAAATTTGTCGAAAAAATGATGGAACAAGCATTGCGGCAATACGGCAGAAACGTTGCTATAGATCCGTTAAGCCCGTATGAAAAACAAAGCCTGAAAGCGGCTCTACAAGAGAGACGGAATGAAGAACCGGATGAGGATTTGCATGCGCATATAGAAGATATCATTTATGACTATGTCACAAACCAAGGCTTGTTCTCTTAAACGCATGACTTTTAGCCGCTGATGCGGCTTCCCCTTGAAAACACCGCCTGAAACAAATAAACAGTCTCAGGCTTACAGAAAAAAAGCAGGATTTTCTCACGCTCCATAGATTCATATGGCCTGGCGTAAAATTCCCCTCAATGCTCGCGCAAAACGGAATAAGCTGTCCATGATCACGCGTATACACTTTTTCGAAGAGATGTGCTCTCTTGTTCTGTCATGCGGTCCATCGGTTTTCAGCGTACATCTTGATCTCATAGCCGGTTTCACTGCCGATATGATCTACGTCCTGGCGGCTTAAACTCTTTTAATGTTTCAAACACACCCTCACTGAATTCGGACATACCGTCATTTTCCTTCTGTCATCACCTTCAAATTCAAGATGTAACCCCCGCCACACGCATCCTCAACGCATAGTATATTGCCATCCATACAATCAGGCATACTACATGTCAATAACGAAATATTTTGAACGATCTATTGGAGAAGGAAATTTTTTCATATATGATAGAGAAAGATCATACATACAGGAGAGAATATAATTCATGAAGAAATGGAAAGATATCCACCCGATCAGCTGGACAATTATAATCGGAACCATTTTCGGCAGAATGGCAACATCGATGAGCATTCCTTTTTTAGCGATTTATTTGACAGCCGTCCAAGGCGCATCAGCTTCCTATGCAGGGCTGGTCATCGCCGCGAGCTCATCAGTCGGCATCCTCGCAAGCTTTTACGGCGGATATATCTCAGATAAATTCGGCAGAAAAAACATGATGCTTGTATCGATTTTCGGATGGATGCTGGTATTTGCAGGCTTTGCGGCAGCATCTCATCTCTGGGTGTTTTTTGTAGTAAACGCATTAAACGGTCTTTGCAAATCACTGTTTGAGCCCGCTTCAAAGGCCTTGCTGTCTGATATGACAGAAGAAAAAACGAGACTGCTAGTTTTTAATTTACGCTATGCGGCTATTAATATCGGCGTTGTCTTCGGACCTGTGCTTGGCCTATATTTCGGCTCATCGCAATCGACTACGCCCTTTTTGGTGCCTGCAGTCATTTACGGACTATACGGAATTGTGCTTGCCCTCCAATTTAAAAAACATCCATCCTTATCAGCACCAGCCCAGTCCCGAAATATGAGCGTGCGGGAAGCGTTTATGGTCACGCAAAAGGATTATCTTTTTACCATTGCTTTGGTCGGCATTACGCTATGCACCTTCGGCTACTCACAATTCAGTTCCACATTCCCTCAGTATATGGCGCAGAACCCCTTGATCGGCAATGGAACGAAGCTGTATGGGCTGATGCTGACATTAAACGCAATCGTTGTGTTGGCGACGCAATTTCCCATTGTCCATTTTGCAAAACGGTTTTCGCCGCTTTGTTCTCTGATGCTCGGTAATGTGATGGTTAGCATCAGCATGGCCATTTTCACCGTATCACACGGTGTTCCATCAATTGTGATGATTGTCATCACATTTACAATTGGCGAAGTGCTTTTATTCTCTATGATGGATTTGTATGTAGACCAGATTGCAAAACCAGGATTAAAAGGCACTTATTTCGGGGCAATCGGTTTTTCACAGCTCGGAAACGTCATCGGCCCTTGGGTCGGGGGGATATGTATAGACCTGTTTGGCGCTGGCCGGCCGATTTATATTTTTTCTGTCCTGAGCGGCATTACCCTGCTCGGCCTGCCATTTTTAGCGTTCGCCTATCGGCAAATGAAAATGGAGACCACAAAACACCGTTCCCGTCTGGAAAAGCCGCTTTACATAAAAAACGGAAGAGAATGAATCTCTCCCGCAAACATGAGGTGAAGAACATGAATATAGGTGATGTGATGTTTCAGCTGTTTGTATTTATTATATTTGCCGCTGTCGTCTTTGCGGCTGTTACAGGCTTCAAGTATGCGAAAAACCGAAAAGCGCAGCTGGATCGCATTGAGAAAAAGCTGAACAGCCTGTCCGAAGATCACGATTAACAGCTTGGGGCAACGAGCTCTACCTTAATCCGGTCTGGATCCTCACAAAAGACTGCATAATGCCCGTCTCCTCCGGCAAAAGGATGCCTGTCTCGGTACAACACACGATAGCCTTTTGCCGTCAATTTTTCAGTCATCTGATCGACTTGAAGCTTGGATTCAGCATGAAATGCGAGATGGTTCAGACCGACTCGGCATCTATGGTATTCCGGCTCTAGAAATGGCTCTTTCGCCTGCACAATCACTAGGTAAAAACGATCTTTCTTCCAGCTGATGCCTGAGCTCCATTTTTGATACTCTTTATAGCCAAGTTCTTTTAAGAACCAGCCCCAAAACCGCCTAGACGCCTCCAAATCAGAGACATACAGTTCAATATGATGCACAATTTCATACCCTCCTTACCAGCACTTCCTCGACCTTATGCCCGTCTCCCTTACGCAAAATGAGATCTGACCTGAATTTAGTCGGCAAAATATTTTCATATAAATTCGGCCGGTTGACACTCTCCCAAATCGAGGCTGCCATCTCGTCAGCCTCCTGATCGGACAAGTCTTTAAATTTATGAAAATATGAATCAGGATTTTGAAAAGCAGTTTCCCGAAGAAGGCGAAAACGCTCTAAATACCAAGTGAAAATCCGGCTTTCCTCCGCATCCACATAAATCGAAAAATCAAAGAAATCGGAAACAAAAATACGCGGGTTTTCCCGGTCATCCTCCAAGGTGGGCGACTGAAGAACATTAATGCCTTCAATAATCACAATATCCGCCTGTTCTACAACCTCGAACACACCTTCCTCGCGGTCATAGGTTAGATGGGAATACACCGGGGCCTTTACGCTGTCCTTTCCTGATTTTAAGTCATTCAAAAACTCAAGCAGCGCCTTTACATCATAGCTTTCAGGAAACCCTTTTCTAGACATCATATTTTTCTTTTTCAGCTCGGCAGTAGGAAATAAAAAACCATCTGTCGTGATAAGGCTCACTTTTGGACGGTCAGGCAAACGCGAAAGCAGCTTCTGCAAGATCCGCGCCGTCGTGCTTTTTCCGACTGCGACACTGCCGGCAATGCCGATAATAAACGGAATTTTGGCTGAATGTGGGTGCTTCAAAAAAACATTGACATGCTTATTGCGTTCAGCCGCAGACTTGACATGTAAATGAAGCAAGCGAACAAGCGGAATATAGATCGTCTCCACTTCTTCAACAGATAGATAATCATTCAATCCTTCCACAGCTTTTGCCTCTTCTTCAGATACAGCAATCGACAAATGCCCCCCAAAACCAGACCAAGACTCCCGATTGTGCTGTGTATATAAAGTATGTAGGTTAAGTTCTTTATTTTTCACTGTTTACACCTGACTCTCTGTAGGTTAAAACCCTTACAAAGATTGTAACGGAAAACCTTTTCACTGTCTGCTTATTTTTCATTTCGTTTTTTTAGCAAATCAGCACCGATTCGGTTATACGCAGCCATTTCATCTTTTGGAACCATGCTTCCTCCCGTTCCCCAGACGACATGTACGGCATGTTCCATCTTATATTTCTGAGCATAGTGCCTTCCCTCTTCTGTCGTAAAAAGCTGAACCGGCCCGAACATGCCGGCAAGAGCAGAGGGCTCTAAATATTTATCTTCAGATACAGCCAGCATATGAAGCAAAGTATAAAGCGTATTGTCCTCTACCGTATAACAGCCGCTCAGAAGCGGTTCAATCAGCTTGCCGACAAATCCTGACGGCCTCCCTACGGCAAGTCCGTCAGCAGCCGTCTGATTATCCAGGCCGATATCCTGGACGGAGATCTTCTCGTGAAGTCCTGAATAAAGCCCTAACAGCATACAAGGTGAATGAGTTGGTTCTGCGAAAAACACATGAACATGATCTCCGTATAAAAGCTTCAGCCCAAATGCTACACCGCCCGGTCCTCCGCCGACTCCGCACGGCAGATACACAAACAAGGGCGTCTCAAGACTTGGCTTTATATTCATACAGTCAAGCTGTGTTTTTAATCGGCTTGCAGCAACAGCATATCCTAAGAACAGCTGACGAGAATGTTCATCATCAATAAAATAACAGAATGGATCTTGTTCCGCCTGCCGTCTCCCTTCGTTCACCGCTTCGCTGTAATCTGTTTCGTACTCCATAACAATGACTCCCTTTTGGCGGAGGAGATCCTTTTTCCACTGCTTAGCATCGGCGGACATATGCACTGTCACGCGAAACCCGAGTGCCGCGCCGATGATGCCGATGCTTAAACCTAGATTTCCTGTCGAACCGACAGCAATCGAATAGCGGGAGAAAAACCCGGTAAACCGCTCTTCCTGTAAGATGCGGTAATCATCGGTTTCCTGAAGCATCCCTTCTTGAAGCGCGAGATTTTCAGCATGCTTTAACACTTCATAAATCCCGCCCCTCGCTTTAATCGATCCTGAAATCGGAAGCTCATGGTCGCACTTTAAAAGCCATCTTCCCGGAAATGGCTGCTGATATGTTGCTTCCAGCTTTTCCTTCATATGCTGCACCTCAAAAAGCGGAGACTCGATGATTCCTTTAGCGCCTTTCGTCTCAGGAAACACCTCGGCAATGTAAGATGCAAACCGCCGCATTCTTTTTTCCGCTTCCGCTATCTCGGTTGCCCACTCATCTGCACGGGGTATTGGCCCCTCTTTCTTGCCTGAATTTGCCCAGAATACAGGCTCTGCATCAATCAGTTTCTGAATAAACGGATCTTTAAGCAGAGCATGAAGGACTTCTGAATGAACTAACATTCAACAATCTCTCCCTTCCACTATCAAAAACTGCCTCGTTCGAATCAAGCCATTCCATAACAGGCAGTTCCATATTATTTTTTCATGAGCGCGCGTCCTGCCAGCTTTTCTACAAGAGCTGGAAACAGCTGATACAGTTTAGTGCCGGCATTCATTAAACGCGGAAGATTGATCTCCCGCTTTTTCGTAAAAATTGCAGCTGTAATTTGAGCTGCCACGTCATCAGGATCAAGCATCCAGCGGCCGACATTTTTGGCGTAGTCCCCGCCTTTATCAGCAATGGAAAAAAAGTCCGTCTGAATCGGTCCCGGGTTGACTGTTGTCACATAAATGCCGGTTCCTGAAAGCTCCATCCGCAAAGCGTTTGAGTAACCTAACACGGCATGTTTGGTCGCGGAATACAGGCTAGACTTCGGTGTTGCGATTTTCCCCGCTTGAGAGGCGATATTGATGATATGGCCCTTTTTTTGCTCAAGCATTTGCGGAAGCACCGCTTTTGTACAGGCGATCAGGCCGAAGACATTCACATCAAACATCGCTTTCATGTCATCCAATGTAGAGTCTAAAACCGTTTCAAATATACCAAAGCCCGCATTGTTAATCAGTACATCAACCGAGCCGATCTGATCGCGGACCCGGGCGATATCCTCTAGGCGGCCGACATCCAGAGGAAAAAGCTCACACTGTCCGCTCCATTCTTCGGTTATTTTCCTTTTGATTTCTATCAAACGATCCTCGCGTCTAGCCGACAGAAGGACATGGGCTCCTTCAGCCGCGCATAAGTATGCGATTCTTTCACCAAGCCCTCCTGAAGCGCCGGTTATCCAAATCCTTTTTCCCGCTATATGTTTCACCCATTTCACCTCTTCATTGTTTTAAAGTATGCGGTATTTCCTTCCCAATATGACGTGATGGCTTCTTCAGCCTCCAACACATCAAGGTGACCTGCCGTTTCTGACATCGTTAAAAACAATTCTTTTTCATATACAGCAGGAAAAAGCTGCTGACAGACCTGAAAAGCGGTCATCGGCTTTTCATCCAGCATGCGACGAACATCCTCCGTCCTGTTCCTCTGCTTGTCAAAACGCTTCTCAATCAGCGCTTGTACACTGGTGATAGGCTCGCCGTGACCAGGAAATACGATTGTTGGATCAAGTTGAGACAGCCTTCGCAATGACCGCTGATAATCCACTAAAGGCTTTGACCTGACGTCTCCCGCTTTCGGCGCTTCCAAAATCGGATTAGATGAGCTGTTTGCCAGCAGTAGATCGCCGCCAAGCATCCTTCCGCTTTTTTCATGGAACAGAACGATATGCGATTCAGCATGTCCAGGCATCTCCAACACAGACCAGCCCTCAAGCCCATCTATGCCCATACCTTCTCTGATTGATTTTGTCAGAGATCTCGTACAGGAAAATGCGTACGCTGACCGAATCAGCTTTTCCGCCTTCCCCGTATCAAATGGAACGCCTAATTCAGGCAGCAGCTTTTGAAAAAAACGTTTTTGCCAATCCACAAAGGCTTGATTTCGGCTGATATAAGGTTCGTTGAACGCATGCCCAATCACTTCGATTTCATCTGAAAAGACATCAAGCAAGCCTGCATGGTCAGCATGATGGTGAGTCAGTACAACCTGCTCGATATCTGATATTTTCACATTTACAGCAGCAAGCTGCTCTTGTAGGGCTCTGGCAGCCTCTTTTGTATTCGGCCCGGCATCGATAAGTGTCAGCGCATCACCTTTTACGAGGTAAACGATAACATCGCCGACAGCAAACGGTGTCGGGACGCGGATCGCAATTACATCTTCAGTTGTCATCCTTTCGCTCCTTGTCTTCATTCATTATTCATATTTTAGCTTTTTCTCGGTCTTGTGTCATTATTGCAGAATGAGAACAAACCTTTTTGAAAAAGCTATTGACATTAGCTTGTCCGCCATTGCATAATGAACAACAAACTAAAACGAGAACCATTGGAACGCTATGACGAGGAATAGTATACAAGGCAATGGCCTAAGAGAGCGATACCCCCGGCTGAAAGGTGTTGCGGCCCGCTTGTTTGTAGAACCTGCCCTCAAGTCGCGGTTAGGAAAACCTAAACGTTTCCCGCGTTACGGGGATTTGAGCTGAGCACAATTTGTGCTAATGAGGGTGGTACCGCGAACCTTTTCGTCCTTTACGTGATGAAAAGGTTTTTTGTTGTTCTGATAGAAGGAGGATATCAATGAAAAAGATAGGATTTGTCGGCGCCGGGTCAATGGCAGAAGCAATGATCAACGGCATTTTGCAAAGCGGCATCACAAAACCAGAACATATCTATATTACAAATCGCTCAAATGACGAGCGTCTGATTGAATTAAAGGAAACGTACGGCGTGCGTCCATGCAGAGATAAAAATGAGTTTTTCACTCACACCGATATCATTATCCTCGCTTTCAAACCGAAAGACGCGGCGGAAAGCATCGACAGCATCCGGCCGTATATCAAGGACCAGCTTGTCATTTCAGTACTTGCAGGCCTTACCATCGAAACCATTCAGCATTATTTTGGCAGAAAGCTCGCGGTCATTCGCGTCATGCCTAATACATCAGCGGCAATCAGAAAATCAGCAACCGGATTTTCCGTAAGCACGGAAGCAAGCAAGAATGATATTATTGCCGCAAAAGCTCTATTGGAAACAATCGGTGATGCAACACTGGTTGAGGAGCGGCATCTTGACGCTGTCACTGCAATCGCAGGCAGCGGCCCGGCCTATGTGTATCGTTATATTGAGGCGATGGAAAAAGCAGCACAAAAAGTAGGATTAGATAAAGAAACGGCAAAAGCACTCATTTTGCAGACAATGGCAGGGGCAACAGATATGCTCCTCCAAAGCGGCAAACAGCCGGAAAAGCTGCGTAAAGAAATCACCAGTCCTGGGGGCACTACAGAGGCAGGTCTTCGCGCTTTACAGGACTCCCGCTTTGAAGAAGCAATTATTCACTGTATTGAAGAAACAGCTAAACGGAGCGCAGAAATCAAAGAACAGTTTGCCGGTGCCGCCTTAGAGAGACACTCTTAGATGTAAGGACAAAAACAGAAGGCACAGTGCCTTCTGTTTTTTATTTTTCCCGCAGCAGCTGGCCGGCAGATTCTGATTGCTTTAATAGCGCGGAGATCGTAAATGAAAGCAAATCGGGAAGCACTTCAAAGGAATAAGGCATATACAATCTTTCCGTCCATTTATGCGGGTCTTTACCAGCCGGACCGACATTTAAAACCGGGACATATAAAGCCTGATTTTTACCGCTTGGCAATGAATACCCTCTGTTAAAGAGCGGCATATTGCTTGTGTATGCATCAACCTCCTGCTTTTCCAGCTGAAGATAACTCAAGTCCGAAAGTCCGGGGAAGTACTGAACCTCCCGTAATGCAATGCCGTATCGCTCAGCCGCATAATGCTTTAACTGATCTGCTGTATTTCTGATCAATTGATCATCCTTTGAAGAAACAGCTGGATAAAGCGGCGGACTATAAAACAGAACGATGAGCGGCGCATCCTCCTTACAAAGCGAAGCAAGCTCAGAAACAATTTTCGTCGAAAAATCCCTGTCTCCAAGCTCGCCCCTGTTAGCAAAGGCATAATTTAGAGCCCGCTCTGTTTCCGAGATCCCCGCACGCTTTTTTGCACGCGAGACCAGCTCATCAAATGTCAAAACAGTGACGTCCCGCTCAATCGGCTGAAATGGCTCAAATTGTTGAAAATCCTGTGTTTTCTTCCGAACGTTCGACATGATTTCCTCCGCCGCCTGTTCTGCTGTTTTAAGCAGCATCTGATGCAGCTCACTAGCTGAGCGTTTCATTGACAGCACATTAAATAATGTGACAGCTGTATGCGGTGTCTGGACTGAATATGCCTCTTTCAAGTCCTTTTGCATTAAGTTTACCGGCGGCGGAGTGACCTCGCCATCAACCTTTTCGCAATAATCAGCATTCAGTTCAAGCAAACGGTTAATCTCAGATACCATTAAATTTGCGTTTAGGCCTGAAAACGGCTCTCCAACATGTGTCTCAATCCCCTTGCAGAAAAAACCCGCAAGCACCTTGCCAATGCTTCCTGTATAAAAATATTGCTGCTGATCGCCGGGAAATTTTTCAAACATCGGTTCGGCATTCAGGCAAGCGGTTAATGTGATATCATGCTTTTTCTCCATTTCCTTCAATGCAGGAACCGCTTCAATCATGCCTCTTGAATTCACTTCCTCGTCCGGAACCGTTATCAACAGCAGATTGCCCTCAAAATGCCCGTTCATTGCCCTCTCCAGCATCGACAGTTGAACACAAAGCCCCGCTTTCATATCCATCGTCCCTCTTCCGAACAGCCAGTCTCCGCTTTCGGCATCTCTTCTCACACTTTCCGGGAGCAGCTCTTTTTTCTCTAAAAAGGAGCTCAAAAGCTCAGCAGGCTTGCAAGCCATATGTTTAAATTCGCCGTAATCTTCTATGTCAACGACATCAAAATGACTCAGCAGAAGCACTGTCTTTTTGACATTCTTCTTTTTGACTAGAGCCGTAAGAAAAGATCTGCCATCGTCCATCGGATGAAGTGTTACATCATCAGGGTGCTTTTGAAAATAGGGCTTGTCCTTCAAAATAAAATAAAGATACTCTGCAAGCGCTGCCTCGCCCTTTGAACCGGTGATGCTTTCGTATTGCACAAGAGAAGTTAAAAGTGCCAGCAATTCGTCCTTCGTCTGCCAATTCATTGATTTCGCCCCTCCTATGAATAAAAATGCTTCTATACTGAAAAATAAACTGATTTCTCGTTTATTATACAGAAATGTTTGACAAAAGCGGTTCTTTTGAGCAGTTTATATGACGGGAAAGAAATGACTTGATATAATCAATCTCTAAAAACCTTACGGGAGGCGAAAGAAATGGCCAGAAAATTATTTACACCTATTACAATTAAAGATATGACGTTAAAAAACCGCATTGTCATGTCGCCAATGTGCATGTATTCTTCTCATGAAAAGGACGGAAAATTAACACCGTTCCACATGGCACATTACATATCGCGCGCAATCGGCCAGGTCGGACTGATTATTGTAGAGGCGTCAGCGGTTAACCCTCAAGGACGAATCACTGACCAAGACTTAGGCATTTGGAGCGACGAGCATATTGAAGGCTTTGCCAAACTGACTGAGCAGGTCAAAGAACAAGGTTCAAAAATCGGCATTCAGCTTGCCCATGCCGGACGTAAAGCTGAGCTTGAAGGAGATATCTTCGCTCCATCGGCGATTGCGTTTGACGAACAATCAGCAACACCTGTAGAAATGTCAGCAGAAAAAGTAAAAGAAACAGTTCAGGAGTTCAAGCAAGCGGCTGCCCGCGCAAAAGAAGCCGGCTTTGATGTGATTGAAATTCATGCGGCACACGGATATTTAATTCACGAATTTTTGTCTCCGCTTTCCAACCATCGCACAGATGAATACGGCGGCTCACCTGAAAACCGCTATCGTTTCTTGAGAGAGATCATTGATGAAGTCAAACAAGTATGGGACGGTCCTTTATTTGTCCGTGTATCTGCTTCTGACTACACTGACAAAGGCTTAGACATTGCCGATCACATCGGTTTTGCAAAATGGATGAAGGAGCAGGGAGTTGACTTAATTGACTGCAGCTCAGGCGCCCTTGTTCACGCAGACATTAACGTATTCCCTGGCTATCAGGTCAGCTTCGCTGAGAAAATCCGTGAACAGGCGGACATGGCTACTGGTGCCGTCGGCATGATTACAGACGGTTCAATGGCTGAAGAAATTCTGCAAAACGGACGTGCTGACCTCATCTTTATCGGCAGAGAGCTTTTGCGGGATCCATTCTTTGCAAGAACTGCTGCGAAACAGCTCAATACAGAGATTCCGGCCCCTGTCCAATACGAAAGAGGCTGGTAATGCCCATAAGAGATATCCTGTAGAGGATATCTCTTTTTTTATTTTTAGAGAAACGATCGGCTAAGGTTCTCCGTCTCCCTAGTAGAACCAATTAGAGGAGATGACTCCAATGAAATCAGCTTGGATGGAAAAGACATATACAATTGACGGATGTGCGTTTCATACACAACACCGGAAAGGATCAAGCGGTGTAACGATTGTCTTTGAGGCCGGCTATGGTACTTCTTCTGAGACGTGGAAACCATTAATGGCGGACATTGATGATGAATTTGGCATTTTCACATATGATCGGGCAGGCATAGGAAAAAGCGGGCAAAGCAGAGCTAAACGAACAGCTGATCAACAAGTGAAAGAATTGGAGAGTTTGCTTAAAGCAGCTGATGTAAAACCTCCTTATTTGGCTGTTTCACACTCATACGGAGCTGTCATCACCGGTTTATGGGCCTGCAAAAACAAGTATGATATTATCGGCATGGTCCTTCTTGACCCAGCTTTAGGCGATTGCGCCAGCTTTACCTTTATACCCGAAGAAATGCACAAATCACATACGAGAAAGATGATGCTTGAGGGCACACATGCTGAGTTTTCAAAAAGTCTGCAGGAGCTCAAAAAGCGGCAAGTCCACTTAGGAAACATGCCTCTTCTTGTGTTGTCATCAGGAGAACGGACTGAGAAATTCGCTGCTGAACAGGAGTGGCAAAACTTGCACAGCAGCATATTGTCTCTATCTAACCAAAGCGGCTGGATTCAAGCTAAAAACAGCTCCCACAACATCCATCATGATGAACCTCATATCGTTCACTTGGCTATTTATGACGTATGGTGCGCAGCGTGCCAGCAGGCCGCTCCTCTTTACCAGGCAGTCAATTAACGTAAAAAAGACCGGGCCGTAAGGGATTCCCGGTCTTTTATATTATTTTGTTTCACGATGAAGGGTATATTTCTTTAAACGCGGTGAATATTTTTTCAGCTCCAAACGGTCTGGATTGGTGCGTTTATTTTTTGTTGTGATGTAATTTCGGTCTCCCGTTTCAGTGCAGGCTAAAGTAACATTTACTCTCATAATTAACACCTCCTTATAAAACGTAATTATTACGTTTTATTATACAACGTCATCACAAATTGTCAAATAAGAGCTCCGCCTTCAGCCTCGCGGGACGTTTACCTCTAAGAAATCATATGCCGCCACGCTATTGGGGAAAACGTCAACCGCTTCTTTTTGAAGCTCCAAAGAAGCATCTCCCTGATATCTTGCGCTGATATGGGTTAAAATGAGCTGCTTCGCTCTTGCTTCTTTCGCTGTTACAGCCGCTTGTTCCGTTGTACTGTGATAATAATCATAAGCAAGTTTACGGTCTTCCTTAGCAAAGGTTGCTTCATGAACAAGCACATCACAATCCCTCGCAAGCTCTTTTAGTTTGTCACTTACTCTCGTATCACCGGAGAACACAACAGATCTTCCCTTTTTAGGAGGCTCCAGAAAATCATTCCCATTGATGATTCGTCCGTCTTCAAGCGTTACCGTTTCGCCTTTTTTGATTTTCTGATATACAGGTCCGGGCGGGATGTTCATTTCTTTTAATACATCAGCCTTCAAGGAACCCGGTACGTCTTTTTCCTGCACACGGTACCCGAAGGCTTCCACTCCATGAATAACAGATACCGCTGTGACAATAAACTGATCGTCCTCAAACACGATTCCTTCTTCAATTTCCTGGACCGCAAGCGGATATGTCAAATGGGTCTTCGTGACGGCAAGGCTTGTTTCAATAAACGCCTTGATCCCTTTAGGTCCGTACACTGTCAGCTCGTCCTCTCCGCCTTGAAAGGAACGGCTCCCCAGAAGCCCCGGAAGTCCGTATACATGATCGCCGTGCATGTGTGTAATAAAGATTTTCTCTATTTTACGAGGTTTAATCGTTGTATGTAAAATTTGATGCTGTGTGGCTTCCCCGCAGTCAAAAAGCCATACCGAACGCCTTTCTTCAAGCAATTTTAATGCCACCGACGTTACATTTCTCGCCTTGGCGGGAATGCCGGCTCCCGTCCCTAAAAAAAGTAATTCCACGTTTCCTTCCTCCTACTAGAACCAGATACCTACAAGAATACAGGATCAAGCTCAAAATGTGAATCTTGCCTCTGAAAAGAACAATCCTTTCGTGCTAGAAACATTTTTTCAGCATTCTGCTTAAAAAAGGGCTTAAATGTTTGCTTTCGTTGAATTTTAGATTTAAAATGAAGGAAATATACGGGGTGTACTAAAATAAAGCTTCGAATAAAGTGAGGTACTTTTAGTGAAAACAAACCAACAACCAAAAGCAGTAATTGTCATATTCGGTGCAACTGGAGATTTAGCAAAACGAAAATTGTATCCGTCTATTCACCGTTTATATCAAAACGGACAAATCGGAGAAGAGTTTGCAGTGGTAGGAGTTGGAAGAAGACCTTGGTCTAATGAGGATCTTCGCCAAACTGTTAAAACATCCATTTCCTCATCTGCAGATAAGCATATAGATGATTTCACGTCTCATTTTTACTATCACCCGTTTGACGTGACAAACCCTGGTTCTTATCAAGAGCTAAACGTATTGCTTAACCAGCTGGAAGATACATATCAAATTCCTAACAACAGAATGTTCTACTTGGCAATGGCTCCTGAATTCTTCGGAACGATTGCAAAAACATTAAAATCAGAGGGTGTAACAGCTACAACCGGCTGGTCCCGCCTTGTCATCGAAAAACCGTTCGGCCATGATCTGCCAAGCGCACAGGCATTGAATAAAGAAATCCGCGAAGCATTTACGGAAGATCAAATTTACAGAATCGACCATTATCTAGGCAAACAAATGGTTCAGAACATTGAAGTGATTCGATTTGCCAATGCGATTTTCGAACCGCTTTGGACAAACCGCTACATTTCAAACATTCAAATCACATCTAGCGAATCACTAGGCGTTGAAGACCGCGCAAGATATTACGAAAAATCAGGCGCCCTTCGCGACATGGTGCAAAACCATATTATGCAGATGGTTGCCCTTCTTGCAATGGAGCCGCCTATCAAATTGAACACAGAAGAAATCCGCAGCGAAAAAGTGAAGGTGCTGAGAGCACTGCGTCCTATTGCAAAAGACGAAGTGGATGAATACTTTGTGCGCGGACAATATCAAGCTGGTGAAATTGACGGTGTACCGGTTCCTTCTTATACAGAAGAAGATAATGTCGCTTCTGACTCCAATACAGAAACCTTTGTTGCCGGCAAGCTCTTGATTGACAACTTCAGATGGGCTGGTGTTCCATTCTATATCCGTACAGGAAAACGAATGAAAGAAAAGACCACAAAAATTGTCGTTCAATTTAAGGACATTCCGATGAACCTGTACTACGGCAATGAAAACAACATGAATCCCAACTTGCTTGTCATTCATATTCAGCCTGACGAAGGCATCACGCTTTACCTAAATGCTAAAAAGCTTGGCGGAGCAGCACACGCGCAGCCAATCAAACTCGATTATTGCAGCAATTGCAATGACGAGTTGAACACCCCTGAAGCATATGAAAAACTAATTCACGACTGTCTTCTTGGCGATGCAACAAACTTTGCACACTGGGATGAAGTTGCCCTTTCTTGGAGCTTTGTCGACTCTATTTCTGAAACATGGGCAGCAAACAAAACCTTATCTCCTAACTACGAATCAGGCTCCATGGGACCGAAAGAATCTGATGATCTTTTGGCGAAAGACGGCTTACACTGGTGGAATATATAATAAGAAGAAAAAAGCCGAAAATGTTTACAAGCATTTTCGGCTTTTTTACGCTGAACAATCTCTTTAATAACAAAACCCCCAAAGCTTAAGAGCTTCGGGGGTTTCTATTGATTACTTCATCCATTCAGTATGGAAGATGCCTTCTTTGTCAGTACGCTCATACGTATGAGCGCCAAAGTAGTCGCGCTGTGCTTGGATTAAGTTTGCAGGCAGTACGGCTGTGCGGTAGCTGTCATAGTAGGCCAATGCGCTTGAGAATGATGGCACCGGCACACCTTGGGCAACTGCAAGTGAAATCACTTGGCGAAGCGCTCCTTGGTAGCTTTCTACAATATTCTTGAAATAGCTGTCAAGAAGCAGGTTGTCAAGCTCAGGCTCGCGATCGTAAGCTTCTTTGATCTTCTGAAGGAATGCCGCGCGAATGATGCAGCCACCGCGGAAGATCATAGCGATTTCACCATATTTCAGATCCCAGTTGTATTCTTCAGAAGCAGCTTTCATTTGGGCAAATCCTTGCGCGTACGAGCAGATTTTACTCATGAACAACGCTTTTCTGACCGCTTCAATCAGCTCTTCTTTATTTTCTGTAACAGGCTTCACTTCTGGTCCTGAAAGAAGGCCGCTCGCTTTCACACGCTCTTCCTTCATAGCTGAGATAAAGCGCGCGAATACAGATTCAGTAATAATCGGAAGCGGAACACCTAAGTCAAGTGCGCTTTGGCTTGTCCATTTTCCTGTTCCTTTTTGGCCTGCTTTATCAAGAATCACATCAACAAGCGGTTTGCCTGTTTCTTCGTCTTTTTTCGTAAAGATGTCAGCTGTAATCTCAATCAAGTAGCTGTCAAGCTCACCTTTATTCCATTCAGCGAAAACTTCGTGAAGCTCATCAGCAGAAAGGCCCAGCACCTGTTTCAGAATGAAATATGATTCAGAGATCAGCTGCATATCTCCGTATTCAATTCCGTTGTGCACCATTTTTACGTAATGGCCGGCGCCGTCCGGACCGATATATGTCGTACAAGGTTCTCCGTCAACTTTTGCAGAAATGGCTTCAAGAATCGGTTTTACAAGCTCATGTGCTTCTTTTTGTCCGCCAGGCATGATAGAAGGTCCTTTAAGCGCCCCTTCTTCTCCGCCGGAAACGCCTGTTCCGATAAAATGAATGCCGCTTTCAGCGAGTTCTTTGTTACGGCGCTGTGTATCTTTATAGTATGTATTACCGCCGTCAATTAAAATATCATCCTTCTCTAGATGAGGAAGAAGAGATTGAATTGTCGCATCTGTTGCAGTTCCCGCTTTAACCATTAATAAGATTTTGCGCGGTGTTTCCAAGGATTGGACAAATTCTTCAATGCTGTAAGTGCCAACAACATTTTTTCCTTTTGCCTCCTGTAAAAACTCCTCAGTTTTACTGCTTGATCTGTTGTAAACAGAAACAGAAAATCCCCGGCTTTCGATATTTAAAGCCAGATTTTTACCCATGACCGCAAGTCCGATAACGCCGATTTGTTGTTTTGACATATTCTAACGTCCCTTCTGCAAACGTTTAATCATTTTAAAATTTAAATTAAAATAAAATGATATTTATAATAAAGAAATTACCATACATTCACCCTTTTTTTCAAGCGATTCAGCTTTTCTTTTCATCTTGAAAAAAATCTTTATTAAAGCTTGTTCCCTGTGTTTTGCTCTCCTCTTTTTTTAATGTTGCCCCTTTTCTGATCAGTTTGGTACCGTACTTTTTATTCAGCTTTTCCATCATCTGCTGAATGGGCTCATCCTTCGCATCCTCATTAAAGCTGAACAAATCGAGCTGCTTATAGGCCTGCTCTTTTTCTACTAAATCCGTTCCGGTAATGCCAAGCAGCCTGACAGGATTTTTACTCCAATGTTTAAAAAAGAGGTGCTCCGCTTCTTTCAAAATGTCGTTTTTTTGATCAATCGGGTTTCTCAGCGTGGTGCTTCTTGTGATGGTTTTCCAATCCGCATATCTAATCATAATAAAAAGCTTCGAAGCCATGACTTCCTTTCGCTGTAAACGGGCACTCACAGAAGCGGCAAGCTTTCTAAAAACGCCTAACAGCTCTTCTTCATCACTGGAATCATGGGAAAGTGTCGATGAGTTGCCGACGCTTTTAAATTCGTAAATGCGCTCCGGGTCAACCGGCGCATGGTGAATGCCATTTGCTTTATTTTTAAGGCGCGGACCGTTGATGCCAAGCAGGCGCTTCAGCGAGTGTTCATCAGCTGCAGCTAGCTCTCCGATTGTATGGATGCCGAGTCCCTTCAGTTTTTCCGCTGTCTTTTTGCCGACTCCGTGCATCTCTCCAACAGGAAGCGGCCACAGGATATCAGGCACTTGCCTCTTTCTTAAGATCGTAATTCCAAGCGGTTTTTTCATATCAGACGCCATCTTAGCGAGAAATTTATTCGGCGCGATTCCTATGCTTGACGGAAGCAGCAGCTCTTTTTGCAATCTGCTTTGGATTTCTTTTGCCGTCTCCAGAGCGCGGCTGCTGTATGGTGTATCGGTCATGTCCATATAGCCTTCGTCGATGGAGACAGGCTCCACCAGGTCAGTATATTCACGGAGAATGGTAAACATTGCTCTGGAAGAGTTTCTATAGCGGTCAAAGTTCGGCGGAAGAACGATGAGCTCAGGACAATGGCGCTTCGCTTGCCAAACCGGCATCGTTGTTTTGACGCCGCGCGCTCTTGCTTCGTAGCTGCATGTTACCACAATGCCCTTTCGCTCCTTTACGTTTCCGGCAACTGCGACCGGCTTTCCCCGGAGAGCCGGATCATATGCCATTTCAACCGACGCATAAAAGCTATTCATATCAATATGGAAAATAATTCGGCTCTTTCCCGGCATAAACAAATCTCCTTTTCGGTCATTAGACAACAGCTTGTACATATAGTAAAATGAAGCTATTGAATGGATGTGATGACAATGTTTGTGGAATCGATAAATGACGTTTTATTCTTAGTCGATTTTTTCACAATTATTCTTCCTGCTCTGACGGCAATCGGAATTGCATTTCTCTTACGGGAGTGCCGTGCGGGCGAGCAATGGAAATCAAAACGAACAGATGAACATCAGACGGTCTTTCACATTAACCGAACAGACTTTCTTATTATTATATATCATCGCATTACAACTTGGATACGTAAAGTCTTCCGCATGAATTCGCCTGTGAACGATGAGGAAGACGCCGGTTCTCTTCTTTTATAAACCGCATTTATAAAAAGGAGGAGAACAAAATTGTTAAAAACATATCAAAAACTTTTGGCTATGGGTATCTTTTTGATCGTATTATGCTCGGGCAATGCTGCATTTGCAGCGACTAATCAGGTGGGAGGCCTCAGCAACGTAGGTTTTTTCCACGATTATTTAATCGAACCGTTTTCCGCTCTGCTTAAGGGTGTTGCCGGGCTGTTTCACGGAGAATACGGACTCTCTATTATCCTCGTAACCATTATTGTGCGTATAGTTGTATTGCCTTTGTTTGTCAATCAGTTCAAAAAACAGCGCATCTTCCAAGAGAAAATGGCCGTTATTAAACCTCAGGTTGACAGTATCCAGGTTAAGTTGAAAAAGACGAAGGACCCGGAAAAGCAAAAAGAGCTGCAAATGGAAATGATGAAGCTGTATCAGGAGCATAATATCAACCCGCTTGCGATGGGCTGTCTTCCAATGCTGATTCAGTCTCCGATTATGATTGGGCTTTATTACGCGATTCGCTCAACACCTGAAATTGCGTCACACTCGTTTCTATGGTTCAGTTTAGGGCAATCTGATATTCTCATGTCCCTTAGTGCAGGGATTATGTATTTTGTCCAAGCCTATATCGCTCAAAAACTGAGCGCGAAATATTCCGCTGTCCCGCAAAACCCTGCGGCGCAGCAATCCGCAAAATTGATGGTGTTCATCTTCCCTGTGATGATGACGATTTTCTCGCTTAATGTGCCGGCAGCCCTTCCGCTGTACTGGTTTACAAGCGGACTGTTTTTGACAGTGCAAAACATCGTCCTTCAGATGACGCATCATAAAAGTAAAAAAACAGCCGCTCTTACTGAGTCGGTGAAATAAAAAAGCAACCCCGTGCGAAAAGCCGGGGTTGTTTTTTGTTACTTGCAAAGCATACCGCGCCAAACAGTCTTGTTTATCATGGCTGAAGCAGAAATGGCCATCCAAAAAATAGCCGTATCGTTTAAAAAGAAGGAAATCGGGAATACCTTTACTCATCTCCAAACGAAAGGAGCATATACGTTGACGGAACACTTTCAGCAAAAAAACATTTCTGTACCTGAAGGAATCTGGATCATGAGACAAACCTGGAATGATGTCTTATTTGCTCACTGGCCTGTTGATGTTTCTATCCTTCGCGCTTTGGTACCGTCCGTTTTAGAATTAGATACATATAACGGGCAAGCTTGGATCAGCATGCTTCCCTTTATGCTCACGAACCTGAGGGCGCGTTATCTTCCTGCCATTCCCGGTGCGCGTGCATTTCCTGAGCTTAACCTCCGCACCTATGTCACGTATAAAGGTAAGCCCGGCATTTATTTTTTTAGCTTAGATGCCGATCATCGTCTGGCGGTCCTTGGCGCTCGCACATTCTTTCATCTGCCTTATTTTTACGCGGATATGAAAGCCGAAAAAAACGGTGATGCCATTGACTATGTCAGCAAGCGGAAAGATGACAAAGAAGCAGCATTCCACGCCGCATATCGGCCCATTTCAGCGCCTTTTACAGCAGAAAAGGATTCGCTCGATTACTGGCTGACAGAACGGTATAGACTCTATACTACCAATCAAAGCAAACTCTATTACGAAGACATCCATCATCATCCATGGCTGCTGCAAAACGCCGAAGCGGAAATTTCAGTCAATACGGTGACTGATGCTCACGGCATTACATTGCCAGAGTCAGATCCCTTGCTTCATTACGCTAAAAAACAGGATGTGTTATTTTGGCCGCTTAGGAAACGGAGCTAAAAAAACCCGATGCGGGAAATCGCACTCGGGTTTTCTTTTTTTATTTTGCCGCCTCTTCAATAATGGCAACAACCATTTCTGCCGTTTTAACGAGCTCTTCGATCGGCATTTTTTCATTTTTTGTATGGATTTGCTCATAACCGACAGCAAGATTGACCGTCGGGATGCCATGACCAGCGATTACGTTCGCGTCGCTTCCGCCGCCGCTCGTTTGCAGCTCGCTTGGACGTCCGATTTTAGCAGCCGCTTTCTTCGCGATTTCAACAACTTGGTCGCCGTCTTGATATTTAAAGCCCGGATACATAACCTCAATTTCGACTTCTGCGCGTCCGCCCATATCAGCAGCTGCCTCTTCAAAAGCAGCTTTCATTTTTTGAACCTGAGCTTCCATTTTCTCAGGAACTAAAGAGCGCGCTTCAGCAAGAATATGAACTTCGTCGCACACAATGTTTGTTTGTGTGCCGCCTTCAAACCGGCCGATATTAGCTGTTGTTTCTTCATCGATACGGCCCAATGGCATTTTTGAAATGGCTTTGCTAGCGATTGTAATCGCTGAAATGCCTTTTTCAGGTTCAACCCCGGCGTGAGCGGTTTTCCCGAAAATTGCCGCTCTTACCTTCGCCTGTGTCGGCGCGGCCACAATGATATTTCCGACTTTTCCGTCTGAATCAAGGGCATAGCCGTAGGATGCAGTGATCATAGAACGGTCAAGAGCCTTCGCTCCGATCAGACCCGATTCTTCCCCTACTGTGATGATGAATTCAATCGTGCCGTGTTCAATGTTTTCTTCTTTCAGCACCTTAATCGCCTCAAACATTGCAGCCAATCCCGCTTTATCATCAGCGCCTAAAATCGTCGTGCCGTCAGTTTTGACGTAACCGTTCTCTACAACTGGTTTTACGCCGTTTCCGGGTACAACTGTGTCCATATGAGATGTAAAATAGATCGTATCTGTTTGTTTTGTCCCTTTTAGCGTGCAAATCAGGTTACCGGCTCCGTGGCCCGTGATATCCATTGTATCGTCTTCTTTAACGTCCACACCTAAATCAGAAAATTTTCGTTTCAGCACTTTGCAGATTTCAGCTTCGTGCTTTGTTTCTGAGTCAATTTGGACAAGCTCTAAAAATTCTTCCAGCAGGCGTTTTTCATTCACCATTTGTAAGTCCCTCCATATTAAAGCGGTATGTTACCGTGCTTTTTTTTCGGTCTCTCTTCTGTCTTATGTGCAAGCATATGAAAAGCTTGAATCAGTCTTCCCCTTGATTCTTCCGGCAAAATGATGTCATCGACCATTCCACAAGCGGCCGCTTTGTATGGGCCGGCGTTTTGCTTTTTGTATTCAGCTGTTTTTTCGCGTTTCGTCTTTTGCGGGTCAGCTGAAGCTTTGATTTCCTTTTCATACAAAATCGATGCCGCACCTTCTGGACCCATCACTGCGATTTCAGCATTCGGCCATGCAAACACAAGGTCCGCTCCGATTGCTTTGCTGTTCATGGCCACATAGGCGCCGCCGTACGCTTTTCTAATGATGAGTGTGACTTTTGGGACAGTCGCTTCTGCATAAGCAAACAATAATTTTGCTCCATGCCTGATGATTCCGTTGTGCTCTTGCTGAATACCGGGCAGAAACCCCGGGACATCCTCAACAGTCAACAGCGGGATATCAAATGCGTCACAAAAACGGATGAACCTTGCTGCTTTATCAGCAGCGTCAATCGTCAAGCTTCCCGCCAGATGCTTCGGCTGGCTCGCCACGATGCCGATTGTTTTTTCACCCAGCCTTGCAAACCCAATGACAATGTTCTTCGCAAAAAATGGCTGAATCTCAAAAAAAGACTGCGGGTCGGCCATCTCCTTAATCACCGTCCGAACATCATACGGCTTTGTCGTGTCAGCAGGCACTAGACGGTTTAATAACGGTCTGGACGCCTCTTTCTCTGGCTTCGGCTCTGTTGTCCGGCCATTCAGCGGCAAATAAGACAGCAGTTTTCTCACCCCTGTCAGAACCTCCTTCTCCGTATGCCCGGAAAAGTGGGCGTTTCCGCTGACGGCATTATGTATCCCCGCTCCGCCTAAGCTCTCCGCATCAACCTGTTCCCCTGTCACTTTTTCAATCACCTTCGGGCCGGTAATAAACATCCGGCCGGTCTGTTCAGCCATAAATATAAAATCTGTGAGTGCCGGAGAATATACAGCGCCTCCAGCGCACGGCCCTAAAATAACCGATATTTGCGGAATGACTCCGGAATATAAGACGTTTCGGTAAAATATGTGACCGTATCCATCTAATGATACCACACCCTCTTGAATTCTCGCACCACCTGAGTCATTCAGCCCGATAATCGGCGCCTTATTTTTTGCTGCCAGATCCATCAAAGCGCAGATTTTCCTGGCATGGGTTTCGCCAAGCGCCCCTCCGAATACTGTGAAGTCTTGCGCAAATACATAAACTGAGCGGCCGTCAATTGTGCCGTACCCTGTCACGACCCCATCCCCTAACATGCGCTGTTCTCTTGTTAACACTTGACTTTCCATGAAGGGGTGTAATTCGATAAAGCTGTCCTGATCTAGAAGAAATATGATCCTTTCCCGAGCAGTGAGCTTGCCCTTTTGCCGCTGCTGAGCCAGCTTTTCCTGTCCTCCGCCTTCTTCTGCCTGCTTGCGTTTCGTGTATAAATGATCCATGTGCTCATTCATGCTCATTGTGTTGGTCTCCTTTCGGTTCACAAAGCTCTATAAGAACACCGTTTGTTTCCCGAGGGGAAATAAACGCGATCTTTTTCCCATTTGCCCCCTGTCTTGGATACCTGTCAATCAATCGAACATGCCGGTCAGACAATGCTTGAAGCTGTTCAGATAGGCCGTTGCACAAAAACGCAATATGATGCAGTCCCTGCCCTTTCTTCTCCAAAAATAAACGGACGGGGCTGTCAGCTGTCAACGGCTCTATCAGCTCAAGTTTGACGCTACCAGCTTGAAAAAAAGCAACATTCACCTTTTGTTCTTCAACCGTTTCTTGATGAAGAAATGCAAGCCCCAATACATTTTCATAAAAGCTTCTAGCATCTTTTATCGAAAAAACGGCTATCCCGATATGGTCAAGCCTGTTCATTTGCATCCCTGCTTTCGCTAATAGATATCGCTTGTCCACCCATTCAAAACACGCTAAAATATAGACAGATTGTTTAAGGAGTGAAAATCATGTCTCAAAAACTGATGAAAAGCGTTTTGATCGTGATTTTGGGAGTTTTTATTCTTTCAACTGTACTCTCAGGAATCGTTATGTTTTTATAACGATAAAAAAGCAGGCGCCTTATTCAATGGGAATATCCTGCTTTTTTATCAGAGCTTTATGCTCGATGGCAATCTCCTCAAAAGAGCGGTTGTCGTCCGTGATCAGCACTCTCGTTCCTACTGGTATCGTTTGAAACAAATGAACGACCTCATCGTTATGCATACGTATACAGCCGTTAGACACAAATTTCCCTACTGATTCCTCTCGGTTTGTCCCATGAATTCCATAAATCCGCCCGTCCGTTCCTTTCGCGTCAAATCCGATCCATCTGGCCCCAAGCGGGTTGTCAGGAGATCCCCCTTCAATATTTTTCTTTCTGTAGTAAGGATTTTCAGCTTTTACCGTTACCGAAAACTCTCCTTCAGGCGTCAAATCATCTGTTTTTCCAGTCGCCACACTGTACACGCCTTCTACTTTGTTGTCGAGGATAACAGCAAGTTCATTTGTTTGCTTGTTGACAATAACATATGGATCACCCGGCAGCGGATTTTCGCCGAGCGGCCAAATCGGTGAAATCATCATAAAAATCGAACATAAGAAAAAACGCATAAGCTCCTCCTTTTTCATTAGGTTGACCAATGAAGGAAGAGCTCATGCGAATCATCCGAGTGATTTTTGCGCTTTTATTCCTTTAAAATAACTTTTAATCACTAAATATTGTTCCATTTCGCCGAGAAGATGGAAGAGAGCGGCCCTCGCTTCAAATTCCTCTCTAGTCGCAGGAAGCGGCATCTCCTCAAATTCTTTTCTCATGTCAGCAAGTCTTTTCAGAAATTTGTACGCTGTATTCCCAGGGTGTATCGCCTCCCGCAAATCATGAATAAATTCAGCGATCATTTTTCCCTGATCTACCGTAATGGAGATCGATGTCACTTTAGGGAGAAGGCGTTCGATAATTTCAAATTGCTTTTCTCTCATTTTAAAATAATGATAATGCAGATTTTCATAACGCAAAATGTGGTTTTGCACATCTCGATATGCCAGGTTTTTAGCCTCCGTAATGAGCTGGTGCGTTTCCGGAATTTCTTTTCCTGACCAATCTTGCTCACCAGTTAACAAATACCGTTCGATTTCTGCAAAAATGACAGCAAAGTTATCCTCTATCTTTTTGCGGTAGGCAATCAGTTTCCGGTCAAGACTAGGCATATACAAGTTCATCAATAGAGCGACGCCGATGCCAACCGTAATCAGCTGAACTTCATTCCAGATGAAAGCAAGCGTAATGCCGCCGGACATGTATAAATGAAGGATAATAACGGAACTGGTGACGATACCCTCGTTAATTTTTAACAGAACCGTTATCGGAATGAATATCAAAAGAAGCGCTCCGATCACAAACGGGTGGTAGCCAATAAGCTCGAAAAAGAGATAAGAAAAAACAATTGCCAGACAACATGCCGCAAAGCGGGCCCATGAGGCCTGAAGCGACCGTTTTTGTGTGATTTGTATGCACAAAATGGTGATGATTCCTGCTGATGCGAAGTTTTGCAAATGCAATAACTGGCTTATATAAATAGCCAAAGCTGTTCCTAGCGCGGTCTTTATTGTGCGATAACCAATTTTAAACATGTCGGACTCCATTTCTATTTGTTTCTTCAATAAAAAAGAAGAGGCGGCCAGCCTTCTTCTTTTTTATATTCTATAATATTTTCTCTAAAAAGTCCTGCGCTCTTTTGGATTTTGGCGACATAAAAAATTCCTTCGGATTGCCGTCTTCGACAATCATTCCTTGGTCCATAAACAGCACACGGTCTGCCACTTCTTTTGCGAAGCCCATTTCATGTGTGACAATCACCATGGTCATGCCGGTTTCGACCAGCTCTTTCATCACCTGTAGCACTTCTTTAACCATCTCTGGATCAAGGGCGGAGGTCGGCTCGTCAAACAGCATGATGTCCGGATTCATCGCAAGAGCCCTGGCAATCGCGACACGCTGTTTTTGTCCGCCAGACAAACGGTTTGGATAGTCATTTCGCTTTTCAAACAAACCGACTTTGCGGAGCAGGTCCTCAGCTTTCTCCTGTGCAGCCTGTTTTGTTTCTTTTTTTACATTGACCGGCGCGTACATGATGTTTTCGAGAACCGTTTTGTGCGGAAAGAGATGAAAATGCTGAAAAACCATCCCGATGTTTTCCCGGACCTTTAATGTGTTGGTTTTTGGCTTCGTAATCTCTGTGTCTTTTATTGTAATGGTTCCGCCGTTAGGCTTTTCCAACAGGTTTAAACAGCGTAAGAACGTTGATTTGCCTGAGCCTGAAGGACCGATCACGGCAACAACCTCACCCTCAGCGATTGTTGTTGAAATGTTTTTTAATACTTCGTGTTTCCCAAATGATTTTGACAGCTTTTCAACCTTAATCATTGGATTTCAGCTTCCTTTCTACAGCCTTGCCGATAAACGTTAAAATCAGGACAAGCACATAATAAATCAATCCCGCGATAATGAGCGGCTCAAGGTAATTGTAAGTGGCGGCGCCAGCTTGATATGCGCGTCTCATGACATCACCAAGCCCGATGACGGTAACGATCGCCGATTCTTTTGTTAACGTAATTAATTCATTCACAATTGCAGGTGATATATTTTTGAAGGCCTGCGGCAGCAGCAGATCCTTCATCATTTTTCCATACGGGACACCGAGTGCAACAGCAGCTTCTTTTTGCCCTTTATCAATGGCATTGATTCCGGCTCTAATAATTTCCGATACATAAGCGGCGGAATTCAAAGACAATGCGACAACCGCAGCCCAAAACTGGTCAATTTGAAATCCGAGCAGCTGAGGAAGGCCAAAATAGACAATCATAAGCTGCAGCACTAAAGGCGTGCCTCGGAACACTGATGTATAAAAATCAGCGATCCAGATAAACGGGCGGAATGTGCTGATCTTGCATAAGCTTAGCACAATACCGAGTATAAGTCCGATAATAGCAGATACAACAACAATTTTTAATGTAATTGCCAAGCCTTCTAATATAAAAGGAATTTGGGGGATCGTTGCTGAAAAATCCAAATTCATAGCCTTTGTCTCCTTTTCTTACAGGAAAAAAGTTTCCTATTCAATAAAAAGGCTCAACGAAAAAGTTGAGCCGCTTTTTTTACTTCTCGCCAGTGAACCATTTTTTCTTCAATTTCTCAAGCTCTCCGTTATCTTCCATTTCCTTGAGCGCTTTATTGAATTTGTCTGTCAGTTCACTGTCCTTTCTGAAAGCAATTGCTGAACCGGCTTCTTCCGCTTTCGCATCAGGAATCACAAAGCCTTGCAGGTCATCATTTGATTTGAAATACCCTTCTGCAACAATGTCTTCAATAATCGCGGCATCGAAGCGGTCAGATTTGATTTCCTGCACCAAATCAGAAATTCTGTTGCGGTCTTCTGTTTTAAAACCATATTCCGGAGAAAGCTCTTTCCCCTTCTCTTCCTGAATAGAGCCAAGCTGAACGCCAACTGTTTTTCCTTTCAGGTCTTTCAAAGATTGAATGCCGCTGTCTTTTTTGCTGACAATCATATGGTTCGCTGTGTAATACACATCTGAAAAATCAACTTGTTTTTTACGCTCAGGCGTTGGTGTCATTCCTGACAGAACGAGATCCACCTGTTTTGATTTAAGCGCTGTAATTAAGCTGTTGAAGTCCATATCCTGCACTTCAATTTCATAGCCTGCCTTCTTTGCCAGAGCTTTTGCCAGCTCTACATCAAAGCCGACAATATTATCTCCTTCTTTATATTCAAACGGTTTGTAATCCGCCGAAGTACCCATAATTAATTTTTTCTTTCCGCTTTCTGAACCTGAATTGCTTGAGCCGCACGCAGTTAATGCAAAGGTGATGCAAGCAGCTACAAGTAATAAGAGCCATTTTTTCATGATCCATTTCCCCCGTATTCATTACTTTTGGTGTATTTGAATATTTATTCGTTAATTTGTATTTTAAACAGTTTCTTATTTTTATGCAATACTATTTTTAAAAATTATCTTCAAGCTTATCTTTCCAGTGATCTCTTTTTGATATTACTAGATAAAAATAAAATCACTGTACAATCCGATTGAATAATCCCTTAATATTTATTCATATACTCTTGGAAATTTATGCACAAAAAAACCCGGGCCGCTTTGAGCATCCGGGTTGTTCGTCTTATACTTCTTCACAATATTCTTCAAAGGCTTCCTGCAGCTTTGCCACTACGGCCATCGGCTCGTGGCCTTCAATTTCATGGCGCTCTACCATTTTCATGATCTTTCCGTCTTTCAAAATCGCAAAGGACGGAGAAGATGGCGGATAACCTTCAAAATAGTCACGCGCACGCGCTGTCGCTTCTTTATCCTGTCCGGCAAAAACGGTGACGAGCTGATCAGGTCTTTTATCATAGTGAACGGAATGGTAGGCTGCCGGTCTTGCAATTCCTCCGGCGCATCCGCAAACAGAGTTTACCATGACGAGCGTCGTTCCTTTTTTCGTAAGTGCCTCATCCACCTCTTCGGCTGTTTTAAGCTCGGTGTATCCGGCAGCTGTTATTTCTTGTCTCGCTTGGCGGACAATATCATTCATAAATAAATTAAAGTCCATGTTCAATGAAGACCTCTCCTTTTTCATCATCTGTTCTTATGATAGCAAGGAAACGTCCATATCGGCAAATGACTTTGCTTCGCCGTGCACTTTTTTTGCTCTTCGTTTACTGCTTACAGAAAAAGGGGATTATATAACCAGAAGTAAAATAAAGGAGCAGTTGTATATGAGCCACCGGAAAGCGTTACTGATTCATAACGGAAATGCCGGCAACAAAAATATAGAAAAAGCACTTGGTGCTGTGGTGCCGGTTTTATCTCACCATTTAGATGAGGTGATTATTAAGCAGACAAAGAAAAAGGATGATGCGTATCATTTTTGCCGATCCATTGATGATTCTGTCGACACCGTCTTCATTCTCGGCGGCGACGGCACGATCCATCAATGCATAAATGCTATCAGCGCTCTAGAAAGAAAACCCGCGGTCGGAATTTTGCCCGGCGGCACGTGCAATGACTTTTCAAGAGTGCTTGGCATCCCTCAAAATCTTGCAAAGGCCGCGGAAGCACTTATGGCAGGAAATAAAACCAGCGTAGACGTATGTCAGATGAATGACCGTTATTTTTTAAATTTCTGGGGGATCGGCTTAATTGCAGAAACGTCGAATCAAATTAATGAAACGGAAAAAGCATTATTGGGAAAAATCAGCTATTTTACAAGTGCGTTGCGAACCGTCTCATCCGCTGCATCGTTTCCGATGACATTAAAAATTGACGGAAAAGAAATTAAAGAAGAAGCCGTTATGCTGCTTGTGATGAATGGCCAATACATTGGAACGAATCGAATTCCTCTGCCCGATGCCAGTATTGAAGACGGCTTACTTGATGTTCTCATATGCCGCAATACCAACCTCACCGCGCTGCGGGAGCTGATGAGCATGGAACAGGGCTCAATTGATCGTTTTACCGGAGAGCTGTCCTATGTCCAGGCCTCCCGTATCGAAATTGAAACAGACACTGCCAAAAAGGCGGATATGGATGGAGAAGTTTATACACATACACCCGCAGTCATTCAGGTCCTGCCGCAGCATATCGACATGCTTGTTCCCGCAAATGAATAACTGTCATAAGGCTTTAGAAAGATTTTGCAAATCCGTTGACTCTCCCCTAGGAGGAGGTCTTACAGTATAAGGGATACACACTTGAAAAAGGGGAAGTCATATGGAGAAGAAAAATATTACCTTAACGATATTATTAACCAATTTATTTATTGCTTTTTTGGGGATCGGGCTTGTGATTCCAGTAACGCCGACCATTATGAATGAATTGCATTTATCGGGGAGCGCGGTCGGCTATATGGTTGCCTGCTTCGCTATTACACAGCTCATTGTCTCACCAATAGCCGGACGATGGGTTGATCGCTTCGGGCGCAAGATCATGATCGTGATCGGCCTGTTGTTCTTTAGTGTGTCGGAGTTTTTATTCGGCATTGGAAAAACAGTTGAGATGTTATTTATCTCCCGTATGCTGGGCGGTATCAGCGCAGCCTTCATTATGCCCGGGGTCACGGCTTTTATTGCAGATATCACGACCATTAAAACGAGGCCAAAAGCGCTCGGTTATATGTCAGCCGCTATTTCAACAGGATTTATTATCGGCCCCGGCATCGGGGGATTTTTAGCAGAAGTCCATTCCCGGCTGCCTTTTTTCTTTGCGGCAGCTTTTGCACTGTTAGCAGCCATTTTATCAATCCTCACGCTGCGCGAGCCGGAACGAAACCCTGAAAATCAGGAAATAAAAGGACAGAAGACAGGCTTTAAACGGATTTTTGCCCCCATGTATTTCATAGCTTTTCTCATTATCTTAATTTCGTCTTTTGGTTTAGCATCATTTGAATCTTTATTTGCATTATTCGTGGATCATAAATTCGGATTTACGGCCAGCGACATTGCCATTATGATTACAGGAGGAGCGATTGTTGGCGCCATTACGCAAGTCGTCTTATTCGACCGCTTCACAAGATGGTTTGGCGAAATCCATTTAATTCGGTACAGCTTAATTCTCTCTACGAGTCTGGTATTCTTGCTAACAACAGTCCATTCATATGTTGCGATTCTGCTGGTTACGGTCACCGTATTTGTCGGATTTGATCTCATGCGGCCTGCGGTAACGACTTACCTGTCAAAGATTGCGGGAAATGAACAGGGGTTTGCCGGCGGTATGAATTCAATGTTTACAAGTATCGGCAATGTATTCGGGCCTATTATCGGCGGAATGCTGTTCGATATTGATGTAAACTATCCTTTCTACTTTGCAACGGTCACCTTAGCCATAGGGATTGCACTGACCATTGCTTGGAAAGCGCCTGCACATCTTAAAGCCAGCACGTGATAAGAAGCGCATTCTTTGTGTACTGCAAAGAATGCGCTTCTTCTTTATACTGATGATAGAAGGAGTGATGACATGAAGGAATCGTATTACTCAATTGGGGAAGTTTCAAAACTGGCAAACGTGTCGATTAAAGCGCTCCGTTATTACGATAAAATTGATTTATTTAAACCCGCCTACGTCGACCCAGATACCAGCTACCGCTATTATACAGATGCTCAGCTCATTCATCTGGATTTGATCAAATCATTGAAATATATCGGCACACCTTTAGAAGAGATGAAAAAAGCACAGGACTTAGAGATGGAAGAACTGTTTGCTTTTTATACAGAGCAGGAGAGGCAAATCAGGGAGAAATTAGTCTTTTTATCAGCACTGGAGCAAACCATTTCGTTGGTGAAAAAGCGGATGAAACGGCAGATGGAATATCCCGCGCTCGGTGAGGTATTTGTTTTAAATGAAGAAGAAATACGGATTATTCAGACAGAGGCAGAAGGAATCGGGCCTGAAAACGTGCTCAACGCCTCCTACAGCAAATTAAAAAAATTTATCGAATCAGCAGATGGATTTACGAACAATAGCTACGGCGCTACTTTCTCTTTTCAGCCCTACACCAGCATTGATGAAATGACTTACCGTCATATTTTCACGCCTGTATTGACGAATAAACAGATTTCATCAATTACGCCGGATATGGAAATCACAACAATCCCTAAAGGGAGGTATGCGTGTATCGCGTATAATTTTTCGCCTGAACATTATTTTCTCAACTTACAGAAGCTTATCAAGTATATCGCAGACCGCCAATTAACAGTTGTCAGTGATGTATACGAGTTAATCATACCGATTCATTACTCCCCGAAAAAACAAGAAGAATATCGTGTCGAAATGAAAATACGAATCGCTGAATAATAGAAAAAGAGCATTTTTTGAAACAAAACTTCAAAAAATGCTCTTTTTTCTTATTTAGTAAACAGATGTCTTCTCGTCAATCGATTCTAAAATTTGTTTCACTCGTCCGAGGAATCGTCCGCACACGAGACCGTCAAGCACTCTGTGATCTAAGGACAGACACAGATTAACCATGTCTCTGACAGCAATCATGCCATTGTCCATGACAACCGGGCGTTTGACGATGGATTCTACTTGAAGAATCGCAACCTGAGGGTAGTTGATAATGCCCATTGACTGAACAGAGCCGAACGAACCTGTGTTGTTGACGGTAAACGTGCCTCCCTGCATGTCATCTGCAGTGAGTTTTCCGTCTCTTACTTTTTTGGCAAGACCGGTAATTTCTTTCGCAATGCCTTTAATTGTTTTTTCATCAGCGTTTTTAATCACCGGAACAAATAAAGAATCCTCTGTGGCAACTGCAATTGAAATATTGATATCCTTTTTCTGAATAATTTTGTCGCCCGCCCACATGCTATTCATTTGCGGGAATTCTTTTAACGCCTGAGCGACCGCTTTTACAAAAAAGGCGAAGAACGTTAAATTAAAGCCTTCTGTCTTCTTAAAGGAATCTTTTATACTGTTGCGATATGCAACCATATTTGTGACGTCGACTTCCATCATCGTCCAAGCATGCGGAATTTCTGTTTTGCTTCGCTTCATATTGGAAGCAATTGCTTTTCTTACACCTGTGACAGGGATTTCTTTATCACCGGCTGCAGACGCAGGATATGCCGTCTCTTCTTTTGGCTCAGGTTTTGATGCAGACTTCGGTGCAGGAGCTGCTGTTTTCGGCTCCTCAGCCTTCTGTTCTTGCGCGCCGCCTGTTTCAATTAAGCGCTGAATATCTTTTCGTGTGATGCGCCCGCCGGCACCTGTTCCTGTTACTTGTTCTAGATCAATGCCGTGCTCTCCGGCCAAACGGAGTACAGCTGGCGAGTAGCGCTTTTTATTGGGCTGATCAGCGGCTTCGGCACTTTTTGCCGCAGGCGTCTCAGCGGCTTTTGATGCAGCTGGCTGTTCTTGTTTTTGTTCAGCCGGATTCGCGCCTTCTGTTTCAATTTTGCAAATCACTTCTCCGACTTGCAGGGTTTGGCCTTCTTCTCCTACAAGCTCTGTTATCGTACCCGTAAAAGAAGACGGAACCTCTGCATTTACCTTATCTGTCATGACTTCCGCGATCGGATCGTATTTGTTCACTTTATCACCGGGGGCGACAAGCCATTTGCTGATCGTCCCCTCTGTTACGCTTTCTCCAAGCTGCGGCATCGTCATTTGTTCAATTGCCATGATTGTATCCTCCCTTACGTCTTTAAAACTCCGCTAATTCTCTCATCGCCGCTTCCACTTTATCAGGGTTGACCATAAAGTATTTTTCCATTGTCGGCGCATAAGGCATAGCCGGAATATCAGGACCTGCAAGCCGTTTGATCGGCGCGTCTAAGTCGAACAGACAATGCTCGGATATAATTGCGGCTACTTCGCTCATGATGCTGCCTTCTTTTGTATCTTCTGTGACCAAAAGAACCTTTCCAGTTTTGGACGCAGCTTCGATGATGGCTTCTTTATCAAGCGGGTAAACTGTTCTTAAATCCACCACATGCGCTGAAATGCCATCTTTTTCGAGACGTTCTGCAGCTTGTAAGGCGAAGTGGACACACAGACCGTATGTGATCACTGTGATGTCGTCGCCTTCCCGTTTTACGTCAGCCTTGCCAATTGGCAGGACATAATCATCAGCCGGAACCTCTCCCTTTATCAGACGGTATGCCCGCTTGTGCTCAAAAAACAGCACTGGGTCTTCATCACGAACTGCGGCTTTTAAGAGCCCTTTCGCGTCATATGGTGTTGACGGCATGACAATTTTCAGTCCGGGCTGGTTGGCGAAAATTGCTTCGACTGATTGAGAATGATACAGGGCCCCGTGCACGCCTCCGCCGTATGGCGCTCTGACGACAATCGGACAGCTCCAGTCATTGTTGCTGCGGTAGCGGATTTTAGCCGCTTCAGAAATAATTTGGTTGACTGCCGGCATAATGAAATCAGCAAACTGCATCTCAGCAATCGGTCTCATTCCGTACATTGCCGCTCCGATACCGACTCCTGCGATCGCAGATTCAGCAAGCGGCGTATCCATAACGCGCTCTTCCCCAAATTGTTCATAGAGTCCGGCTGTCGCTTTAAACACACCGCCTTTTCTTCCTACATCTTCCCCAAGGACGAAAACGCGAGAATCTCGTTCCATTTCTTCTTTCATCGCCAAATTGATTGCATCAATATATGACATTACTGACATTTGTTCTTCCTCCCTACTTCGCATACACATAATCAAGCGCTGACTCAGGAGCTGCATATGGGGCGTTCTCCGCTTCATCCGTCGCTTCATTTACGATTGCCATAATTTCATCCAGCATGGTTTGTTCTATCTCATGGGACAGCAGGCCTGTTTCCTTTAAGTAAGCTTGATAAGTAAGCAGGGGATCACTTTTTTTCGCTTCCTCTACTTCTTCACGGCCTCTGTAGCTGCTGTCATCGTCATCACTGGAATGTGGTGTAAGGCGGTAAGAAATCGTTTCAATTAATGTCGGGCCTTCTCCTCTGCGTGCCCTTTCGCGTGCTTCTTTGACCGCTTGATAAACTTCCAGCGGATCATTTCCATTCACAGTTACGCCAGGCATCCCATAGCCTACGGCACGGTCGGAAATGTTCTCACATGCGACTTGCTTATCGTAAGGCACTGAGATTGCGTATTTGTTGTTTTCACACATGAAAATAACCGGCAGCTTATGGACAGCGGCAAAGTTTGCCCCTTCGTGGAAATCGCCTTGGTTTGAAGACCCTTCCCCAAATGTAACAAAGGCTGCGATATCCTTTTTCTCCATACGTCCCGCAAGCGCAATACCGACTGCGTGCGGCACTTGCGTTGTAACCGGAGATGATCCCGTCACAATGCGGTTTTTCTTTTGTCCGAAATGTCCCGGCATCTGGCGGCCTCCTGAGTTCGGATCTGCTGCTTTTGCAAACCCGGACATCATTAAGTCCTTTGCTGTCATGCCAAACGCGAGCACGACACCCATGTCTCTGTAGTACGGCAATACATAATCCATTTCACGGTCAAGTGCGAAAGCCGCTCCTACCTGTGCTGCTTCCTGTCCTTGACAAGAGATTACAAATGGAATTTTGCCAGAACGGTTTAACAGCCACATTCTTTCATCGATTTTTCTTGCTAACAGCATGGTTCTATACATATCAACGGCTTCCTGATCAGTCAGCCCTAGTGCTTGATGTCGGTTTGTACTCATTCAAGCCCCTCCTTTATGCTTTTAAAAATGAATGGCTTTGCCATCTACGGCAAGCGCTGCTTCTCCAATTGCTTCAGAAAGCGTTGGATGCGGGTGAATCGTTTGCCCGACCTCCCACGGCGTTGCGTCCAGCACTTTGGCAAGACCGGCTTCAGAAATCATGTCGGTGACATGCGGGCCGATCATATGAACGCCGAGAATATCATCTGTGTCTCGGTCCGCTACGATTTTGACAAAACCGTCGCTTTCACCGTATACAAGCGCTTTTCCAATCGCCATAAATGGGAACTTGCCGATTTTGACATTATGCCCGTTCGCCTTTGCTTCGTCTTCGGTTAAGCCGACACTGGCAGCTTCAGGGCTTGAGTAAATGCACTTCGGCACAAGCGTCGGATCAAGCGGATGCGGATTGAGACCTGCAAAATGCTCAACAGCAATAATTCCCTCATGTGAAGCAACGTGAGCTAACTGCAGGCCACCGATTACGTCTCCAATTGCATAAATATGAGATTCCTTCGTTTGGCAGCTTTCATTGACTGAAATCATGCCATTTTCAGTAACAATATCGGTGTTCTCTAGGCCAATGCCTTCGATATTTGCCTGTCTGCCGATGGAAACAAGCATTTTCTCAGCAGAGTAGGTAACGGTTTCTCCGTCTTTTTCCGCTTGTATGCTGATATCATCTGATGTTTTTGTCATTGTGTCAGGCAGCACTTTTGCCCCTGTTATGAACTGGATGCCTTTTTTCTTAAGAAGACTTTCCATTTCTTTTGAAATCTCTAGATCTTCAGTCGGCAATATGCGATCCGCGTATTCAATAACCGTTACCTTCACACCAAAATCATGAAGCATAGACGCCCATTCGATACCGATAACCCCTCCGCCGACAATGATGATTGATTGTGGCAGCTCCTCCATTTGGAGCGCCTCATCTGAAGTCAGTACAGACTTACCGTCCGCTTCAAGACCCGGAAGCATTCTCGGTCTTGATCCTGTTGCAATGATCACTTGTTTCGGGATCAGCATGTCATTTTCTTCGCCATTTCCCCGCTCAACAGAAATTGTTCCCGGCAGCGGAGAGAAGATTGACGGTCCAAGGATACGTCCATATCCGGTGTACACGTCAATTTTTCCTTTTTTCATTAAATGATTTACACCCGCTGCAAGCTTATCAACAACGGCTTGCTTACGCTGCTGCACTTTTTCAAAGTTGAGGGACACGCCAGCCGTTTCCACCCCGAATTGATCGGCTTCACGAGCTGTCCGGTATACCTCTGCGCTTCTAAGCAGCGCTTTACTCGGGATACAGCCTTTATGCAGACATGTTCCTCCGAGTTTTTCCTTTTCCACAACGGCTGTTTTTAAGCCGAGCTGAGCGGCTCTGATGGCCGCAACATAACCGCCGGTACCGCCGCCCAGAATGACTACGTCATACTCAGTTGCCATGGTGACTCACTCCTGTCTGTCTATTCAATACGATATTGTTTGGATTGCTCTTCGCCCTGCAATACTCTGAGCGCCCCTTGGGCAAGAGACTGCAGTTCATTTTCACCCGGATAGACTAAAACGTCTGAAATCCAATCTATGTATGATCTGATAGCAGAAACAAAGCTTTTGCCGTACGCAAGGCCTCCCGTCAGCACAATCGCTTCAACTTCGCCTTTTAACGCCGCGCTGGCTGCCCCGATTTCCTTTGCTACCTGATATGCCATGGCATCATAAATGAAGCGGGCTTTTTCATCGCCCCCTTGAATCATCTGTTCTACTTTTACTGCATCATTTGTACCGAGATAGCCTAAAAGTCCGCCGGTGCCAACAAGCTTTTTCATGATTTCTTCTTTTGTATATTCCCCTGAAAAACATAGATCAACAAGATCTCCCGCAGGCACTGTTCCTGCTCGTTCAGGACTGAATGGTCCCTCGCCGTGCAGGCCGTTATTGACATCTACCACTCGCCCGCGGTCATGGACGCCAATTGTAATACCTCCGCCCATATGGGTAATAATCATTTTCATGTTCTCATATCGTTTGCCAAGAGAGGCTGCCGCTTTACGAGCGACAGCTTTTTGGTTTAACGCATGGAAAATGCTTTTCCGTTCAATTTCAGGCATGCCTGAAACTTTCGCAAGCACTGACATTTCGTCTACGACAACAGGGTCGACGATATACGAAGGGATATTCAGGCCATCAGCGATTTCCCGCGCGATAATGCCGCCGAGATTAGAAGCATGCTGACCGGCGTAGCCGCTTTTCAAATCCTCAATCATCTCATCATTCACCACGTAGGTCCCGCCTTCAATTGGCCGGAGAAGGCCGCCTCTTGCGCAGACTGCATCAAACTTTGAGATATTGATTCCCTGTTCATGAAGCGTTTCGAGAATATGGTTTTTACGAAATTCATACTGATCAATAATTCGGTCAAATCGCTGCAGCTCTTCTATGTTGTGTCTCAATGTTTTTTCAAAAATGCTTCTTTCGTTATGAAAAACACCGATTTTCGTTGAAGTTGAGCCTGGATTAATTGTGAGAATGCGTTTTTCGTCATGTAGCACTTTCATAACCTCCAGATCAATTTCTTAACGTCTGCTTAATACACTGTGGCCGTTTTGCAAAAACTGGCTTCTTGAGCGGCGCATGCGTTCAATTCGTTCCTCTGCCAAGCGGTCAGCCGCTAAATATGCAGGAATGCCGTCACGCTGAGAAATCTCTAGTACACGCTCGATATTGCCGTAAATGCCTTCAACTTTTTTCAATGCACGTTCTGCATTATAGCCGTAAAGCTCATCTGCCACGTTGATAACACCGCCCGCGTTAATCACGTAATCCGGTGCATAAACGATGCCCATTTCGTGAATTTGATCACCATGGCGTGTCTCTTTTAATTGGTTGTTAGCCGCACCTGCGATCACTTTCGCCTTCAGCTGTTTAATGGTGTCGTCGTTAATCGTTGCACCAAGGGCACACGGCGCATAAATATCGCAGTCTTGTGAATAAATGTCATCAGGATCTACCGCACGGGCGCCAAAATCTTCAACTGCACGCTGTACAGATTGTTTGTTGATATCCGTAACGATTAAGTTTGCTCCTTCTTCATGCAGGTGGCGGCAAAGGTTATAGGCTACGTTCCCAACACCCTGTACAGCAATGGTTTTTCCTTCAAGAGAGTCGGTTCCGAAAGCAGCTTTAGCTGCTGCCTTCATTCCTCTGTACACCCCGTACGCTGTGACTGGGGACGGATTTCCAGAAGAGCCGAAAGCAGGAGAAATCCCTGTGACATAGTCTGTCTCATCATGAATGATATCCATATCCTCGACCGTTGTGCCCACATCTTCAGCCGTGATGTATCTGCCATTCAGTCCTTGAATATAGCGGCCAAACGCGCGGAACATTTCCTCATTTTTGTCTTTGCGCGGATCGCCGATAATGACTGTTTTTCCGCCGCCAAGGTTTAAGCCGGCCGCCGCGTTCTTATAGGTCATGCCTCTTGCCAATCTGAGCGCATCTTCAATTGCCGCTTCTTCATTTTCATATGTCCACATTCTCGTTCCGCCAAGCGCCGGACCAAGCGTTGTATCATGAATGGCGATAATCGCTTTTAATCCAGATTGTTCATCCTGGCAGAATACCAATTGTTCGTAATCGTATTTCTCCATATATTTAAAAAGTTCCATGTTCGTTCCTCCTAATGTGTGTATTCTTCAGATGCGCATATTGCCAGCGCAATGGAATACAGTTTATTTTCAGCAGAGTCCGCTCTGCTTGTTAAAGCAATCGGTGCTTTTGCTCCTGTAATGACAGCCGCCACGCTGGCCTTGGCAAAATAAATCAGTGATTTATATAAAATATTGCCGGCCTCAATTGTTGGGACGAGAAGGATATCTGCGTTGCCCGCTACGTCTCCCGAAATTTTTTTCTGGGCCGCGGCAATTTGTGAAACTGCGTTATCCAAAGCAAGCGGTCCATCAACAATGCAGCCTTTGATCTGGCCCCTTTTGTACATTTGAGCTAGAGCAGCTGCATTCACGGTCGCTTCCATTTTAGGGTTCACCGTTTCGACCGCTGCAAGGGCAGCTGCTTTTGGCATATTGCTCCCCACTGCATGGGCCACATGAACGGCATTTTGCAAAATCTGCCGGAGCTCTTCCAGCGAAGGAGCAATATTCATTGCCGAATCTGTCACAAACATCAGCCGGTCAAAATCCGGTATATCGAAGACAGCCACGTGAGAAAGGACACTTGCTGACCGAAGCCCCTCCTGTCTGTTCAATACCGCTTTAAGCAAAACAGAAGTCGGCACATTGCCTTTCATTAAAACGTCCGCTGTTTTATGATGCACAGCACGAACCGCTAATTTCGCCGATTCCTCAGGAGTATTGGCATGGACGATTTCCACTTGATGCCCTTGCATGGATGATGTCAGCTCGTTCAGTTTTTTGCTGTCGCCCGTTAACAAGAAACGGGCGGATAGGTGCTCGGCTGCCAGCTTTACAGCCCGGATCACTTCCTCATCCTCAGCATGAGCAACCGCAATGGTCTTATTTTTGTGTATCGACGCTTTGCCGATTAAATCTCTCAGCTTCATCTGTTACCACCTTTCTTGTTTCGACTCCGCCTTTTATTATGCAAGTTCCATGCCAGCTCTTAAGGGTGCTGTCATACCAGGTATACCGAAACATTCGTGCAGATGTTTGCGTTTATTCTGCAAATTATTGCATGCCTTCATTTGCAAGGCCATATTTATCCATTTTGTAATATAAGTTCCGAATGCTGACACCGAGAGCTTTTGCTGTTTTTGTCCGGTTAAAATGATGCTTTTCAAGCGTTTGCTGGATCAAATGCGCTTCAAATTTTTCTACTGCGACAGACAGCTTTTCGCCTTCAATATCCGGAAAATCAAAACCTGTTCCCTGATCTGTGTCATTTTCTTTTTGCTCAAGTTCGAATACAGGCAAGTGATCTTTTTCAATCCATTCCATATGCGGATTCAGAAAAATCATGGCTCGTCCAAGGACATTTTCAAGCTCCCGGACATTCCCAGGCCAATGGTAGGCAGATAAGGCGCGCAAGGCTTGCTGTGAGAGCCCTTTTACATTCCTGCCGTAATCCCGGTTGATCTTTTGGATAAGTCTGACGCTCAATGCTTCAATGTCCTCCAACCGCTGCCGCAAAGGCGGGATGGAGATCGGATAGCGATTGATCCGGTAATACAGGTCTTCCCGGAATGTTCCGTCCGCCATCGCCTTTTCAATATTTACATTTGTCGCCGCAATCACTCTGACGTTGACAGGGATCGCTTTCGTGCCGCCCACTCTGACGATTTCCTTTTCTTGAAGGACGCGTAGCAATTTGGCCTGCATATTTTGTGTCAGCTCACCGATTTCATCTAAGAAAATACTGCCGTTATTTGCTTCCTCAAATAAACCCTTTTTACCGCCGCGCTTCGCTCCTGAAAACGCACCATCCTCATAGCCGAACAATTCTGATTCGAGCAGGTTTTCAGAAAGGGCTGCACAATTCACGCGAATAAATTTATTGTATTTCCGGTCACTTTCGTTATGGATGGCATGGGCGAACAGTTCTTTTCCTGTTCCTGATTCCCCGCGCAGCAAGATGGTTGCAGGTGTTTTCGCACCGAGCTTCGCCTGCTCAAGCGCAACCAGCATTTGCTCGCTTTTGCCGATAATGTCGTCAAACGTGTATTTCGCTTCAAGCGTGCGAATAATTTGTCTGGCGCGGTTAAGCTCCGCTGTCAGCATTTTAATTTCGGAAACATCGTGAATCACGCCGACGCTGCCTTTCAAAATCCCGTCCACAATCACCGGTGCTACATTAACGATGACCTCTTTTTCATTCGGGCCGACCTTCATTCTGACACCGCGGACAGGACGTCTTGTTTCAAGCACCTTTAAATGCATGCTTTCGCCTTCGGAAATATCAGTGTTTGCAGGCTTGCCGATGACTTCTTTTTCAGAAAGCCCCGTCATTTTCGTATACGCTTTATTGATTAGCAGGCCGATGCCGTTTTCATCAACGACAGAAATCGCCTCATCGGAGGATTGAATAATTGCCTCCAGCATCGTACGGACCTGCTTTAAGTTGGTCACTTCCTCTGCCAGCTCGACCGCATCAGTGATATCTTTAAACACACAAAGAGCCCCGAGCAGACGTCCGCCTTCATCAATAATCGGCAGTCTTGTGGTCACAATTTGCAAATGATCGCCTAACAGCTGCTTCTGGTTGTATTCAGGCACTCTTGTTTTTAAAATCCGCGGCATCTTAGTGCTCGGAATCACTTCTTTTATTGGGCGCCCAATGACTTCCTCACGTTTTTTTCCGACCATTTTTTCGGCCATATGGTTAAAGAGAATGATTTCTTCATTGATATCAATAAAAATCATTCCATCATGGGTGGAATTAAAAATTCTGTCATATTTATAGGTTTGCTCTTTTAGCATTTGAATCAGGTGCTGCTTTTCTTCCATCAGCTGAAAAACGATGTATGCCATTTTTCCTGGCATGACAATGGTATCTTCATGCTTTCTTTGAAGGAGCTCGTCAAACACGGCTTGATCGCCGGTGGTATGAATGACGATATCCGGTTTTTGTTGTATGTAAGGTTTCCAATCAGATGATACGGCAATCCCATACTGTTCTGCTTCTTTCAATCCCGGCGCTTCGGGGTCTTTGTCAACTACGGCAATGATATCTATGATGGCTGTTTTAATCAGAATATGTAATAACGCCGTTCCCCTTTTGCCGGCACCTACTATCAGTACCTTTTGCATCCCGATACCCCTTTGCATGAAAAAATTTGCACACCTATTTATTCCGTTGCAATAATTTGCACAACCCTATGTTACCACGTTTTCTTCTCTTGACAAAATATTTTTTCCGCTGGACAATAAAGGAAATGAAAAGATAAAGGGGTTTTCTGAAGATGAGCCGACTTCTTGCGCTTTTAATATTAGTCATCCCCGGGGCTATTTCTGCTTTAGGCATTAAACTGATGAGAGATACACTTTTCGGCCATACAATCAAGCCATTTTCAGCTCTTTGGCTCCAAGGGTTGTCAGGATTCATCTTTTTTGCGATCGGCCTCTATGTGCTGGCCGGGTTCATTTTATACAGAGACAGAAAACGCAATCAAGTCAGCCCGCGATTCAGAAAACGATAGCTGAAAAAAAGCCGGAGAATGCTCCGGCTTTTTTTGTTGCACTATTCGTCAGGCAAAACGGTCTTGGCAATCGTTTTGTCTAACGCTTCATAGTCATAATAAGAAATCGTATCGTACAGTTCTTTTCGTGTCTGCATATCATGAAGTCCTTCTTTTTGTGAGCCGTGCTCCTTCATCAAACCAAACATCCGCTCACAAGCTTTTGCCGCCGCTCGAAGCGAGGTGACAGGATATATCACCATGTGAAACCCCATATCTTCGAATTCATCGGCACGATAATACGGCGTTTTCCCAAATTCAGTCATATTCGCAAGGAGCGGAACGGGGATACGCTCAGCAAACTGGCGGAATTCATTCTCCGCCTGTAGCGCTTCCGGGAAAATTGCGTCCGCTCCCGCCCCAATGTAAGCCTCTGAACGTTTTATTGCGGCATCAAGCCCTTCCTGCGCCCTGGCATCAGTACGGGCAACAACAATAAGGGAGGGTGCCGTTTGTTTAATGACTTTTATTTTTTGCGCCATTTCCTTTATCGGAACTAGCTGTTTGCCATTTAAATGTCCGCATTTTTTTGGGAGCTGCTGGTCTTCTATTTGAACGGCTGCTACCCTGGCTTCAAGCATCTCCCGGGCTGTTCGGGCGGCATTTAAGACACCGCCAAATCCCGTATCGATATCCACAAGCAAAGGCAGATCAGCTGCACGCACAAGATCTTTGGCACGTTCAGCTATCTCTGCCGATGTGATGATCCCTAAATCAGGCAGCCCCCTGCTGGCTGTATAGGCAGCACCGGACAAATAAATAGCAGAAAAACCGGCTTCTTTCGCAAGCAAAGCGGCCATCCCGTCATGGGCGCCGGGAATTTGAAGAATGTCCGGTGCTGACATCAGCTTGCGGAAACGCCCGGCAAGCTCCTCTTGTGACGATTGCTTATTGACGATCCACGACATGAAACAAAATCCCCCTTTTACATGCAGAACATGTCTACGAATTCATTTACGCGCATCGTTTGTAATGTCTCATAGCTGGTACAGCGCTCATAAATGTGTTTGTGCTGTTTATCAGGAAAATGGGTTTTGAGATTGTCAGAAAACTTTTCCAGCAGTTTAGGCACTGCTTCCTCTCTTCGAAAACGATGGCCGAGGGGAAACTCACATTCCACCATTTCCGTGCTCGTTCCGTCTTTAAAATGAACCTGAACGGCATTTGAGATGGAGCGTTTATCAGGCTTCAAATAATCCTCGGTATATGTTTTATTTTCAGTCACTTCCATTTTATCACGAAGTTTATCTATTCTCGGATCATTCGCTGTTTCAGCTTCATAATGCTGTGCGGTGATATCACCAAAAAGCAAACCGATTGCTGTAATGTATTGGAGACAGTGATCACGGTCTGCCGGATTGTGGAGCGGGCCTTTTTTATCAATGATACGGATAGCGGATTCATGCGTTCTGATAACAACTCGGTCTATCTCGTCAATCCGGTTCTTTACCTGCGGGTGAAGAATGACGGCGCACTCCGCCGCTGTCTGGGCGTGAAATTCCGCAGGATAAGACACTTTAAATAACACATTTTCCATGACATAAGCGTCAAGCGGACGGGCAAGCTTGATCTCTTTCTTATTGAATAAAACGTCTTGGAACCCCCAACCCGGTGCACTCAGGGCTGTCGGATAACCCATTTCCCCTTTTAACGACATCAGCGCCAAATGAACACCTCTGCTCGTTGCATCTCCTGCCGCCCATGATTTACGCGAGCCTGTATTCGGTGAATGGCGGTATGTCCTCAATGCTGCATTGTCAATCCATGCATTCGAAAGCGCATTTTTGATTTCTTCTCTTCCGCCGCCCAAAAGCTTTGCCGCAACAGCGGTTGTCGCAACTTTGACAAACAGCACATGGTCAAGGCCAACTCGATTTAAGCTGTTTTCTAACGCCAGCACACCTTGAATCTCGTGTGCTTTGATCATCATCTCAAGTACTTCGCGTACTGTTAACGGCTCTTTTCCTTCAGACAGCCTCACTCTTGATACATAATCAGCAGCGGCAAGGATTCCTCCCAAGTTATCGGATGGATGCCCCCACTCCGCCGCCAGCCACGTATCGTTGTAATCGAGCCAGCGAATCATGCAGCCGATATTAAACGCTGCCCTCACAGGATCGAGAACATATGACGTTCCCGGCACTTTGCTTCCATTCGGCACAGTCGTTCCTGGAACAATCGGGCCAAGCAGCTTTGTGCATTCCGGATATCGTAGCGCCAAGATCCCGCAGCCCAGGGTATCCAGCAATACATGCCCCGCTGTTGTATACGCTTCGGCACTAGTAATCTCTTTTTCAAGCACATAGTCTGTGATTTCTACGATTACACGATCCGTTTTCGGCATTCTACCAGCTCCTTTCATGATTTTGTTTGATATCGCGGGCCCATGTAACTGACACGGGGACGGAAGAGCCGATTATTGGCATGCTGTTCGATCACATGGGCGCATAAACCGGACGTTCTCGCGCTGAAAAAGACCGGCGTATATAAAGGAATCGGTATGCCGAGCATCCAATACACCGGGGCAGCATAGTAATCCAAATTCGGGTAAAGCCCTTTTTCCTTCTCCATCAGCCGCTCACCCGCTTCACACATCTCATATAAACGATGGTCACCGGCTTTATCGCATAATTGCTGCAGCGCCTCTTTCATCATGAGTGCTCTTGGGTCCATTTTTTTCATATACACCCGGTGGCCGAAGCCCATGATTTTTTCTTTTCTTTTCAGTTTTGTTTGCAGAAGCTGCTCAAAATCAGATGTCGTTTTTGCCTCCAAAAGCAAATACATCACAGCTTCGTTTGCTCCTCCGTGAAGATTCCCTTTCAGGGAAGCGACAGCCCCAGTCAAAGCCCCATAAAGATCTGAATGTGTAGATGCAATGACCCTGGCCGCAAAGGTTGAATTCGGCATCTCATGCTCACTGTACAGGACGAGCGACCGGTCAAAAATCTGTTCTTCCAATGAAGACGGCAATTTCCCTGTCATCATGTATAGAAAATTCGCACTGTAGGATAAGGTATGAAGCGGAAGAATCGGTTCTTTCTTATTAATGATCCTGTAGCTGGCAGCAGTGAGGGCAGGCATTTTCCCAAGAAGCTGATAGGCGCGTTCTTTGTTTGCGGAGGGAGACCGATCATCAATTTGCCGATCATAGCCAGCAAGTGCCGACAGGCCGGTACGCAGACTATCCATTGGGTGAGTGTCCTCAGGGAGCAGCTCAAGCAGACGGAGATGATCAGCAGGCAGGCTTGCGGCACTGTTTATTTTACGTTCCAGCGTCTCCATTTCACTTTCTTCTGGCAGCCTGCCCTCCAGCAATAAATGGACAAGCTCCAGATAGCTTTTTGTTTCAGAAAGTTCTATTAAATCATAGCCTCTTATCAAAATCTGGCTGGACTGCGTGTCAAGATAAGAAATATGAGTTTCTGCCGCAATCACACCGTCCAACCCTGGAGAATATTGCTGTTTCTCCTCCATATCCTCAACCTCCGTTTATGCGTTTTTTGTCCATCAGGTTCCGCCAAGCAAATACTTAGAAATAATCAGTCTTTGAATCTCGTTCGTCCCTTCATAGATTTGCGTCACCTTTGCATCGCGAAGCAAGCGCTCAACCGGATAATCCTTCATATAGCCATATCCTCCATAAATTTGAACGGCGTCTAACGCCGCCTTTACGGCTGCATCGGAAGCAAATTGTTTAGCCATAGACGCTTCTTTTCCACAGTTTAGGCCGCGGTTATGAAGGTCTGCAGCGTGGTAGACAAGATGTCTTGCCGCCTCAGCTCTAGTTGCCATATCAGCCAGCTTAAATGAAATGGCTTGATTGGCTGCGATCGGCCTTCCAAATTGCACTCGCTGCTTCGCATAATCAACGGCATGCTCAAGAGCTGCCTCTGCAATTCCGAGGGCCTGTGCCGCAATGCCGATCCGGCCGACATTTAAATTCGCCATGGCAATGTGAAAGCCATCCCCCTCTTTGCCAAGCAAATTGGCTTCAGGCACTTCTGCATTATCAAAAATCAGTTCCGTAGTATTGGAGCCATAAAGCCCCAGCTTTCTTTCTTTTTTTCCAACGGTAAAACCGGGTGTGTTTTTTTCAACAATAAAAGCCGAAATCCCGTGCCTGCCTTGATCTGGAGCTGTTAAAGCAAATGTGATATAGATATCAGCTGCTCCGCCATTCGTTATGAATATTTTCGATCCGTTTAATAGATATTTGCCGTTCTTTTTGATTGCTGTTGTGCGGAGGCTCCCGGCATCCGACCCCGAGTGAGGCTCCGTTAGTGCAAATGCGCCCAAATGGTCTCCTGACGCGAGCTTTGGTATATATTTCATCTTTTGTTCTTCGTTGCCGAAATACAGAATCGGATTCGTGCCGACTGAGGTATGAACGGAGAGTATCACGCCGACAGCCGCACTGATTCTAGAAATCTCATGAATCGCCAAAATATAAGAAACAACGTCCGCCCCGGCACCGCCGTATTGTTCCGGCACCGGTATTCCCATCAGTCCGTGTTCACCCATTTTTTTGATCAGCTGAAAGGGAAATTCGTCCGTTTTCTCCATGATTTCCGCAGCGGGAGCAATTTCTTTTCGTGCAAAATCACGCACCATTTTTCGCATCATGACTTGCTCTTGGGTTACATGCAACTCGGCCACCCCCGGATGGAATAGACTTTAGGAAGTCCTCTCCTCATAGTCATAAAAACCGCGTCCGCTCTTTTTGCCAAGCCAGCCTGCTTTGACATACTTGCGGAGCAGCGGGCAAGGACGGTATTTGGAATCGCCAAGGCCTGAGTGAAGGACTTCCATAATTGATAAACACGTATCCAGTCCGATAAAATCCGCTAATGCAAGCGGACCCATCGGATGATTCATGCCCAGCTTCATCACTTCGTCTATTGCCTCCGGCTTCGCCACTCCCTCATACACGCAATAGATGGCTTCATTAATCATTGGAAGAAGCACACGGTTGGAAACAAACCCAGGAAAATCATTGACTTCTACCGCTGTTTTCCCCATCTTTTTCGCTAATGCCATAACATCTAAGGCCGTTTCTTCTGATGTAGCCAAGCCGCGAATCACTTCAACCAGCTTCATTACAGGGACGGGATTCATAAAATGCATGCCAATAACCCGTTGAGGCCGGCTTGTTACAGCAGCGATTTCTGTAATAGGCAAGGAAGATGTATTGCTGGCCAAAATCGTATGAGGCGGGCACATGCGATCAAGTGTTTTAAACATCTCAGTTTTTGCCGCCATGTTTTCTGCGATAGCCTCAATCACAATGTCCGCATGCTCTGCCTCCTCAAGCGTTTGAGAAATCGAAATGCGGCTGATTACGCTCTTCACTTCCGTCTCGGTCCTTTTTCCTTTCTCAGCATCGCGGGCCAGCTGTTTCTTCAGCCGTTTCAATCCTGCCTCCGCGGCCTCTGGATTCACATCATACATCCGCACATAAAAGCCCGCGTCGGCAGCTGTTTGAGCAATTCCGCTTCCCATCTGACCTGCGCCAGCTACCATGATTTGTTTGATTTCCATTCAAATCCCCTTTTTCATCATGTTTTAATGAACCTGCACTAAGACGGCGTCTCCCTGTGCTGCCCCGCTGCAAATAGCGGCAACGCCCAGCCCCCCTCCCCGCCGCTTTAATTCATAAACAAGCGTCATGAGAATTCTCGCCCCGCTCGCGCCGATCGGATGGCCGATCGCGATCGCACCGCCATTTACATTTACTTTTTCAAGATCGAAACCTACGATTTTTTCACATGTCAAAACAACTGAAGCAAAAGCTTCATTTACTTCAAACAAGTCAATATCTTGGACAGTTAAACCGTTCTTTTTCAGGAGCTTGTTAATGGCAAATCCCGGCGCTGCCGCCAGCTCGTGCGCTGGCATTCCCGTAGTTGAAAAACCAAGAATTGTAGCCAGAGGCCGTTTGCCAAGCTCAGCAGCTTTTTCCTCAGACATCAGCACGAACGCGCCGGCTCCGTCATTGACTCCAGGAGCATTGCCGGCTGTGATAGAACCGTCACTTGCATAAATAGGAGCAAGTTTCGCGAGCTGATCCAGACTTGTGTCACGGCGAATCGCTTCATCTTTATCAACAACGTTTGGTTTTCCTTTTCGACCGATCCAGTTGACGGGAACAATTTCATCCTGAAACTTCCCTTCATCGGCGGCCTTAGCTGCCCTTGCATGACTTCTCAACGCCCATTCGTCCTGCTCTCTTCGTGAGATTGCATATTCCATGGCAGCTGTATTTCCGTGAACAGCCATGTGCACCTCGTCAAATGCGCACGTTAATCCGTCATACACCATTAAGTCCCTAAGCTCGCCGTCCCCCATCCGTGCTCCCCAGCGCCCGGCGGGAACGGCATACGGAATATTGCTCATGCTTTCCATTCCCCCCGCAACAAGTATGTCCGCATCCTGCGCCCGAATCATTTGATCACATAAAGTGACAGCGCGAAGGCCGGAAGCACAGACTTTATTCAATGTTTCTGACGGCACACTCCAAGGCATTCCCGCCAGACGGGCAGCTTGACGGGAAGGTATCTGCCCTGAGCCGGCCTGGACAACCATGCCCATGACGTTTCCTTCTACATCATCTCCAGAGACTCCAGCCCGTTGCAGCGCCTCCTTCATCACAATGCCCCCAAGCTCAGCAGCTTTCACCTCTTTCAATACTCCGCCGAATTTGCCAAATGGCGTTCTTGCAGCACTTACAATGACTGTTTTCCTCATGGTTTCACCTCATTCAGAAGATAGACAGCGCTTACAATTTCTAGTTGTCTTCTATGAATGTATGCTTTGAAACGGGCATGAATGAATGAAAAAAGAAGGCTGCGTCAAACAGCCTCCTTCTAACAACTATTCATTTTTCAGCAATGCCGAAGCCTTTTCTGGAAAGTCGGTAAACATGCCGTCTGCTCCCGCTTCAATGAGACACTTCATATCTTCCGGACGATTGACTGTATACGGCCTTACCTTAATCGAACTGTTCCTCATTTTCTTCAGCACTTCATCTGTGACCCCTGGGCTGTTTAACTTCGGGTGATAGCCGGAAGCCGGAATAGACGCGATATATCGATCTGCCTGATAAAGCACATCTGAAGTTAATACTGCCCGTTCGATATGCGGTGCAAGCCGGGCGCATAGCGCCAAGCTGTCATGATTAAACGTGGATAGGATGACTCTCTCCTCTACATTGAATCGCTTCACTGCCTCCAGCACTTTTTCTTCCATTCCCTCATAGCGGATCACGCTGTTTTTTAATTCAATGTTGATGAGAAAATCCTTTTTTACCGCCCACGAGAGCACATCTTCTAGCAGCGGCACTTTTATATCGCTGTACGCTTGATCGTGACCAGCGGCCGCATTCGCAGTCTTTACCTCATCATAGGCTGTATCCTTCACGAATCCTTTAAGTGATGTCGTGCGATTAAGTCTTTCATCATGAATCACAACAATGCGTCCGTCTTTCGTCAGCTGTACATCAAGCTCTATCCCATCCGCTCCGGCTTCAATTCCTTTTTCAAATGCAAGCATTGTATTTTCGGGAAATTGACCTGAGGCCCCCCGGTGGGCAAAAATCTTTGTCATCGTTTCACCTCAAACCCTAAAGTTTTCTCCATTATACTTATTTTGTCGGCTCCACTCTAGGATTAAGGCTGTATCAATCTACTGATCATAATAAGAATCAATGCCGTTGACAATCGCATCTGCGGCCTTTTGCTGGTATTCTTCACTTCCCAGCTTGTCCGCATCAGAGCTGTTCGTGATAAACCCAAGCTCCGCCAACACACTTGGCATTTGTGAATATGTAATGACGTAAAAGTCTGATTCTTTCACGCCCCTGTCTCTCGTTTGTAAGGAAGAAACGAGCTCTGACTGAATATCGGATGCTAGACGCCGGCTGCTCTCCCCTTCATAATCAGATTGAAAATACGTTTCTGTTCCTGAAGCTGAAGTAACCCCTGAATTCACATGGATGCTGACAAAAAGGTCAGCCTGATTGGCACTTGCCTTAGCCACTCTTTCCTCCAAGGTCAGAAAATGATCGTCAGACCGGGATGCAACAGGATTGGCTCCCTCCTCTTTTAGTTTGTCTGTCACATGCTCTGAGACAGCCAAATTAATATCCTTTTCAAAGAGCCCGTTTCCGACCGCTCCACTGTCTTCACCGCCGTGTCCGGCATCAATATACACTGTTTTTCCTTCTATCGGCTCTGCTGCCTGTGCACAAGGCGCGAGCGTCAAAGCCAATCCGCACAGCGCCAAGCTCCTCCATAACATTCTCAACTTACTCCCTCCGGTCTTTTTATGACGAGTTCTTTCGCAGCTGAATATCTTCCAGCTGTAAAGTTCCATTATCCTTCTTTGTATATTTCACCAGGACATGTGTCTGATCTGGCAGTGATTCACATTCATCACGTTTATCCTTCGGAACTTGTATCATGGTTTCTTCTCCATTAAGAGAAACCGCAATCGTATGAGGATCAGCCGAGCCAATGTATTTTCCCTCTTCGGTAAACCTTGGCACTGAGTCATCCGCACTTGCAACACTGCACCCCGAAAGAAAGAGCGCAGTAAACAGCAAAAGAACCGTTTGTTTCACATGACCACCTCTTCCTGATGTTTGGCTTTTATCTTTGACCAGAATGGCGAATTTGTAAAGACAACGCGAATGCAGGCGAGCAAGTTCCATGATTTTCAAAAGGGCTATACGACCCGATCATTTCCTGTTGTTAGAAAGATAACGAGCAGATTTGTCTATGAGGATGGCTCTAATTGAGGCGTCAATTAGAAAAAATTAGCGGAAAGAAGCAACTTTTTATTCATTTTAAAAAATTTGAGAATAGGGTGAGCAAATCGTTTGACGGGTGGGTCAGCCAAGCGTAACCTTTTAAAGGATATTTACTTTATTGAAAGAAGTTAAAGCCATGAAAAAATTCGTTCTGCTGCTGGCGGCAGCTGTCATCACATGCTCCATCGGCCACCAAATCAGCGGCGGCTACAAAGGCCCCGAAAAAGAGCGGCGAAAACATCACTCTGCACTCAAGATATTCAGTCGGTAAAGCAGATCAATTGCATTAATTTTTACATATAGGCTAGAATATGTGCGAATCCAAACGAAAGAAGATGATCAAATGAATCCTAAGTATAAGCCTCTGTTTGAACCATTTACGTTTAAAAGCGGCGTTACAATCAACAACCGGATCGCAGTAGCACCGATGACTCATTACGCTTCTAATGAAGACGGTACAATATCTGAAGCGGAGCTCGACTACATCATCCCCCGTTCAAAAGAGATGGGAATGGTGATTACAGCCTGCGCAAATGTTACACCGGACGGAAAAGCATTCCCCGGGCAGCCGGCCATCCATGACGATTCCAACATTCCAGGTTTAAAAAAGTTAGCACAAGCCATTCAGGCACAAGGCGCTAAAGCCGTTGTGCAAATTCATCACGGCGGTATTGAGTGCCCGTCTGAGCTCGTTCCTCAACAGGATGTTGTGGGGCCAAGTGACGTGTTTGATAACGGCAAACAAATTGCTCGCGCATTAAAAGAAGAAGAAGTGGAAAACATTGTGAAGGCGTTTGGAGAAGCGACAAGACGCGCCATTGAAGCCGGCTTTGACGGTGTCGAAATTCACGGTGCAAACGGCTACTTAATTCAGCAGTTTTATTCTCCGAAAACCAACCAGCGCACGGATCGCTGGGGAGGAAGCGATGAAAAACGATTAGCCTTCCCGCTCGCTATTGTCGATGAAGTGAAAAAAGCCGCTTCAGAACATGCGAAGGGTGCGTTCTTAGTCGGCTACCGTCTGTCTCCGGAAGAACCTGAGACACCGGGATTGACAATGACTGAAACTTATACGCTTGTTGATGCTTTAGGGGATAAAGAATTGGATTATCTTCATATCTCACTGATGGACGTGAATTCAAAAGCGCGCCGCGGTGCAGATCCGACTCGCACACGCATGGACTTATTGAATGAACGTGTCGGAAACAAAGTGCCGCTGATCGCCGTCGGTTCCATCCATTCCGCTGATGACGCGCTTGCCGTCATCGAAAACGGTATTCCGTTAGTCGCTATGGGACGCGAAATTCTAGTTGACCCTAACTGGACGGTAAAAGTAAAAGAAGGCCGTGAAAAGCAAATCGAAACAGTGATCAAAGGCACAGATAAAGAAAAATATCATTTGCCTGAACCGCTTTGGAAAGCAATTGTGAACACGCCAGGCTGGGTGCCTTATAAAGATTAATGTGCAAAAGACTGCCGAAACGATTCGGCAGTCTTTTTCCCTTTATATAAATAGTTTGTGTACACATCTAAACAGCAAAAGAAAGAGCTCCCCACCAACTTCGAAAAGAAAATCCAGGAAAAACCCCTCACGCTTTCTTGCTTTTTTCTTTTTCATTCGTACGTCTCCTTTTTACATGAATACGCCTTACTTACGATTTTGCAGGAGAAAGGTTTCATTTTATAACGGACACATTTAGGGTCGATCATGCTTCGTGATCCTATAAGATGTATGAATGGACCAAGAGTGCAGGTAATATCGCCATTTGCCTTTCCTTACTTTTCAAACCTATCCTTTACTATATGCGGATACTTAATATTCTTCTCCCATACTACAAATGTCCCCAAAACAAAACGCCTCCTATTTATCAGCGCAAACTAATAAATAAAAGACGTTTGATTTAATGACCACTTAATAAGCTCATGTTTAAGAAGCCTTATGTTCTAATCTCAGCTTATCCGCAACCATTGCAATGAATTCCGAATTTGTCGGTTTAGCTTTTGTCATGCTGACAGTATAACCAAACAACGAGGAAATGGAATCAATGTTTCCTCTGCTCCATGCCACTTCAATTGCATGGCGGATCGCTCTTTCTACACGGCTTGCGGTTGTGTTAAATTTTTTGGCGATGTCTGGATAGAGGACTTTTGTAATGCTGCCGAGCAATTCGATGTCATTGTATACCATTGAGATTGCTTCGCGCAGATAGAGATAGCCTTTAATATGGGCTGGGACGCCGATTTCATGGATAATGCTTGTGATGCTCGCGTCGAGATTTTTCTTCTTTGGTTCAGGCTGGCTGCTGCGTATAATACTGCTTTGCGATGATGGCGCACGATGCGTCACACTGCTGGCATTTCCGCTGACCTGGCGGATATGGCCGACAAGGTTTTCCATATCAAACGGTTTGAGAATAAAGTAGGACGCGCCTAAATCGACGGCCTTTTTCGTGACATCTTCCTGTCCAAAGGCTGTCAGCATAATGACATTCGGCTGTTTTTTCAGATCTGATTCCCTCAGCCTCTCTAAAACCGCAAGTCCGTCTAAATGCGGCATAATAATATCTAATACGAGCACATCGGGATCTTTTTCTTTAAACAGCGACAGGCATTCCTGTCCGTTATAAGCAACGCCGATCACTTCCATGTCATCCTGTCCTTCTATATATTCACTTAACAGGCTTACCAGCTCTCGATTATCATCAGCAACACAAACTTTAATTTTCTCCACGTTTCTTCCTCCCCAAATGTAGTTAACAGGATTCACCCTTGCTACATGTTTACATTCGACAAAACCGCTATATACCCTCTAAAAAAATCATAATCACCAATATTAGTGGCATATCTTTGTTATTCTATGTTTTTCTCTGTTTTTCGACTAAAAATGAAATTTGACAAACAAGGAAACGTGAATTTGTCGAAAAATCTTCTTTTGTATATTTTACCGTATGTATTCTGAGAAGTGAAGAGGGATCAAAATAAAAAAACTGCCGGAAACTCCGGCAGTCAGCTTGCTTTTTCTTTTCCGTAAATATCGATTCCTGCTTCTGACAGCATCCATTCAATATGAACACCGTAGCCGCTTGTCGGGTCATTTACAAATACATGGGTGACAGCACCGATCACTTTTCCATTTTGAATAATCGGGCTTCCGCTCATCCCCTGTACGATGCCTCCTGTTTCTTTCAACAACCTTGGATCGGTAATTTTCAACACCATTCCTTTTGTCGCAGGGAATTTTTGCGGCGTTGTGCTGACGATTTCAATATCGAATTTTTCTACTTTGTCATCATCAATAACCGTTAAAATTTCAGCCGGCCCTTTTTTGACTTCGGTAGAAAACGCAACCGGCAATGCTTGATCTGATATGTTGTTTTGAATCGGCTGATGCAGTGTGCCGAAAATCCCAAACGGGCTGTTTCTGTTAATATCCCCGATCGTTTTGCGTTCTGAGGAAAATCGCGCCAGTTTTTCACCCGGATTACCGCCTATCCCTTTTTCAATTGATGTTACAGTGGATTTAACGATTTCTCCATTCTCCACTACAATTGGTTTCTTTGTGTCCATATCGGAAATCACGTGGCCAAGTGCTCCGTATTTTTTTGTTTTCGGTTCATAAAAGGTCATAGTGCCGATGCCGGCAGCAGAATCTCTGATATATAACCCGATTCTGTATTTGCCTTCTCCTTCATCCTTTTCTGGGATCAGCTTCGTTTTGATTTTCTGTTTATCACGTTTGATCAGTAAATCTAAAGATTCACCAGTTTTCCCAGCCTTTTGAATAAATGGGGCTACATCATTCATTTTTTCAATTTTCTGTCCATTCATCTCAATAATGATGTCGCCCGCTTCAATTCCGGCCGTTTCTCCCGGAGATTTTTTGCCTTCACTTGTATTGATTTGATGAAATCCGACGACAAGAACACCGACGGAATGAAGTTTTACACCGATTGATTGTCCGCCAGGTATAACCTTTAAATCAGGAAGAACATGCACTTTTGTTTTTTTTATTGGAAATCCGGCAAGATCGTATACCAATTCTGACTCACCTGATTTTTTGCCCGTCACCTTGATTTCATGCGGATCTTTCTTTACTGTAAACGCTTCCGAGGATTCTGATGGCTGAGCGTTTACCGATAAACTCGTTTCAATCGCTTGTGTTTGGGTTTCAAATACTCTCATTTGCGTTGGAATCAGTAAATATTCTTTTAGCGGTTTGCATAAACCTACACTTAATAACGAAACAAGGAGAATTAAACCTACTGCTTTTCTGATGTTATCGGGCATTCACTACTTCACTCTCCTCGCTCCTATCCCACACCTTCTTTATGACTTGCTGCTACATCATTTAATTTTGCCTTCTGACGGCTTATTTATAACTGTCATATGAAGAAAAACATTGGATATACTGATGAACGAATGGATGCGCACGAAAAAAATAAGCTGCGCTTCTCGCGCAGCTTACCCAGTTGTTTTGACTTGATCCGCTTGTTTTAAAAGTTCTTTCGCATGGCGTTTCGTTAAGTCGGTTACTTCGACACCTGCAATCATGCGTCCGATTTCCGCTACCTTTTCCTGCTTAGAGAGCGGCTTAACACGTGTCGTCGTTCTGCCGTCTTTTAACTCCTTCGCAATATAAAGATGCGTATCTGCCATGGCAGCCACCTGAGGCAGGTGTGTAATGCACAGCACTTGTGAACCTATTGACACCTTATGGATCTTCTCAGCGATTGCCTGTGCGACCCTGCCGCTTACACCGGTATCAACCTCGTCAAAAATGATCGATGTCACATCCTGTTGTGAGGAAAAAATGCTTTTTATGGCAAGCATCACCCGTGACAGCTCTCCACCTGAAGCGACTTTCGAAAGGGATTTCAGAGGCTCGCCTGTATTGGTTGAAATTAAAAACTTCACAAGGTCAATCCCTTGTTCAGTCAGCTGAACGGGCTGGCCGTTTACAATCGGCGCCTCTTCATTGCGTGACACTGTTCTGACCTTAAATTCCGTATCAAAAGTTGATTTTTCCATGTACAGGCTTTTTAATTCCCGATGAATCTCACCAGCCAGCTTTTTCGCCCATGTTTTTCGGATTTGTGAAACATTTGCCGCTTCCACTGCGACATCTTTGCCGACGGAGTCAAGCTCCTTTTTCAAGCTTTGAAGGTGGCTGTCCCTGTTTTCAATTTGGTCAATCTCTTCTTCAATTTTAGAAGCATATTCCAAAATGTCTTCAACAGTGGCACCGTATTTTCGTTTCAGCTGTTTGATTTCATTAAGTCGTGTCTCAATATAGTTCAGGCGTTCCGGATCAAATTCAAGCTCATCCAGCATATTTCTCATCTGAAATGTGGCATCCTCAAGCAAATAGTAGGAGTTCGAAACACTTTCAGACAGTTTTTTCAGCGGTTCGTTAATATCAGAGATATCTTCAAGCTGCGCAGATGCCATTCCGACCCAGTCCAATCCGCCCTGCTCACTGCGAAGCGCGTTATATGCATTTTGCAGCGATTCATATATCTTCTCAAAGTTTGAAATTTGCTGGCGCTCTTCTTGGAGCTGTTCATCTTCGTTAAGCTCAAGCTTTGCCGATTCGATTTCTTCGAGCTGAAATTGAATAAGATCAAGACGATGGGCCATTTCCTGTTCGCTTTCAGAAAGCTGCTTAAGCTTTTTGAGCAGCTTCATATACCGCTGGTACCCTTCCTGATACGTTTTAAGCGCGCTTTCCACTTCGGCCCCGGCAAACTTGTCCAAAAGCTGGAGATGATTTTCGTCTTCCATTAACAGCTGGTTATCGTGCTGCCCGTGAATATCTAATAAAAGCCTGCCGATCTCTCTTAGCGAAGCAATCGTGACAAGCTTGCCATTGACACGGCAAACGCTTTTCCCGCTCGTGCTGATATCCCTTCTCATGACGATCATTTCGTCTGAAACGTCGATTCCCTGTTCAGCGCATACGCCTAAAACAGGATGGCCGCTCTCCAACAGAAACAGCCCTTCAAGTTCGGCTTTTGCTTCCCCATATCTAACAAATTCAGATGATCCGCGGCCTCCGACTAAAAGAGAAATGGCATCTATGATGATGGATTTGCCGGCTCCGGTTTCTCCTGTTAAAACCGTAAGCCCGCGTTCAAAAGAAACCGTCAGTTCCTCAATAATGGCAAAGTTTTTAATCGATAGTTCAGCTAACAAACAGCATTACACCTCTTATCTTTGTTAGATTCTTACAGCAGTTCAAGCAGTCTGTTTTTTACACCCTCTGTATCTCCAGGAGTCCGGCAAATAATTAAAATCGTGTCATCTCCGCAAATGGTCCCCATAATTTCATCCCAGTCCAAATTGTCCATCAGCGCCCCGATTGCCTGAGCATTGCCCGGCATCGTTTTCAGTACGATCATATGGCTTGCAGAGTCTATTTTCACAAATGCGTCCATCAAGGCCCGCTTTAGCTTAGACAGCGGATTGAAACGCTGGTCCGCCGGAAGACTGTATTTGTAAGAACCATTATTTGTAGGCACTTTTACAAGGTGAAGTTCTTTAATATCCCGTGATACCGTGGCTTGCGTTACTTTGTATCCATCCTGCTTTAGCATGTCGACCAATTCATCCTGCGTTTCGATTTCATTGCTTGTAATGATCTCTCTAATTTTAATATGCCTCTGGCCTTTGTTCATGTAAGCACCTCTATTTCCAAGCTTATCTGTTCTTTTATGTTATATGATTCTCTGCACATTGTACATGAATGCAGAAAAAAGGAATAATAGCGCCCTATTATTCCGGTACATCTGCTTTTTTTTCTTTTAACGTCTTATGTGCTTCTTCTACAACGCGCATGATCTCTTCTTCCGGCAGCTCCTGGCCTTCCTGTCCCTCTCCCGGCCAATGCAAATGAAGGAGAAACTCAATATTTCCGTCTCCTCCCGTGATTGGAGAAAATGACAAGCCTTTACAGATATAGCCTTCAGCGGCAGAAAAACTGATCATTCGCTTGAGCACATCAGCATGCACTTTAGGATCTCTGACAATCCCTTTTTTGCCAACGGATTCCCGTCCCGCTTCAAACTGAGGCTTAACTAGAGCCATGCAGTCGCTGCCCGGTACGAGTAAAGTCCTTAGGACAGGCAGGATGAGCCGCAGTGAAATAAAGGACACATCAATTGTGGCAAACTCCGGCATGCCCTTTGTAAAGTCTGCCGGTGTTGCATAACGAAAGTTCGTCCGTTCCATCACGACGACCCGTTCATCCTGTCTAAGCTTCCATGCAAGCTGATTATAGCCTACATCCACAGCGTATGACTGTTTAGCTCCATTTTGCAAAGCGCAGTCCGTAAAACCGCCGGTGGAGGAGCCAATATCAATCATAATTTTATCTTTGACAGAGACGGGAAATTCCTTCAACGCTTTTTCGAGCTTTAAGCCGCCCCTGCTCACATACCTCAACGGGTTTCCTTTGACGGTTAACGGAAGGTCGCGGTCAATTTTTTCTCCAGGCTTGTCCAAGCGGTTTTCGTTTGAATAGACGATCCCCGCCATAATGGCTCTTTTGGCTTTTTCACGCGTTTCCGCCAGCCCTCTTTCCACTAATAACACATCTAATCGTTCTTTCTTTGACGTCATGATCCAATTCCTTTGTGTGTCTTTGGCGGCATCAGTAATCTAATACGATTTGCCACCTGCTGTTTTGTCAGTCCAATTTCCTCAAGAAGCGCCGTTACGCTTCCGTGTTCAATAAACCGATCAGGTATACCCATTCTGTCAATCGGAGTATGATATTCACCTTGATCATGAGCGAATTCTAAAATCGAGCTTCCGAAACCGCCTTCTAAGACCGCTTCTTCAATTGTTAAAATTGGCAAGCCTTCTTTTAGGATACTCTTCATCATCTTTTCATCAATCGGCTTAATAAAACGCGCATTCACAACGCGCACGGAAAGGCCTTCTTTCTGCAGCTCTTCGGCTGCTTCAATCGCCATTTCGATTGTTGTGCCGAATGTTAAGATGACAGCATCGTTCCCCGGACGCAGCACCTCCCACGTACCGATCGGAATCGTTTTCAACTGTTCATCCATTTTTACGCCGAGTCCGTTTCCGCGCGGAAAACGCATCGCTATCGGGCCTTCGTCATAGCTAAGTGCTGTATGAACCATGTGCTGGCCTTCATTTTCGTCTTTCGGCATCATTAAGACCATGTTTGGAATGTGGCGCATAAACGCAATATCAAACACGCCTTGATGTGTCTCTCCATCAGCGCCAACGAGTCCTGCACGGTCAATTCCAATAAACACATTGGCCTTTTGGCGGCAGATATCATGGACAACTTGGTCATATGCCCTTTGCAAGAAGGTTGAGTAAATCGCCAAAAACGGCTTCATACCCTGCATTGCCATAGCTGCCGCCATCGTTGCGGCATGCTGTTCTGCGATTCCTACGTCGAACATCCGGTCAGGGAATTCCTTTGCGAAACCTTCAAGCTTTGAACCGACAGGCATAGCCGGCGTAATGGCTACAATGCGTCCGTCCTCGCGCGCCATTCGCTGCACAGTTCCGCTGACAAGACCGCTCCACGAAGGAGCTGCGGCTTTCGGCTTTACAAAGTCACCGGTATTAATTTTATATGGTCCGGTACCATGCCATGTCCCAATCGTATCGGTCTCAGCCGGTTTGTACCCCTTCCCTTTTTTCGTGATGACATGCAGAAGAACAGGGCCTTTCGTTTTTTTGGCGTATTGAAGATTCTCAATCAGCTCATGATAAGAATGTCCGTCCACCGGGCCCAAATACGTAAAACCGAGCTCCTCGAAAAACATTCCGGAGACGAGCATGTATTTCAGGCTGTCTTTGACTCGTTCCGCCGTGGCGGCAAGCTTGCCCCCAACTGCCGGAATCTTTTTAAATAAGTATTCAAGCTCATCTTTAACCCACTGGTATTTCCCCGCAGTACGGAGCCGTCCGAGCATAGAGTGAATGGCACCGACATTCGGCGCAATACTCATTTCATTATCATTAAGGATGACAATCATGTCTTTTTTCTCGTCGCCGATGTGGTTAAGGGCTTCGAGCGCCATTCCGCCGGTCAGCGCGCCGTCACCAATGATCGGAATAATATATTCATCCGTTCCTTTAATATCACGGGCAGCTGCCATTCCCATCGCGCCTGACAGAGAAGTCGAGCTGTGCCCGGTTTCCCAAACATCGTGCTCGCTTTCACTCCGCTTTGGAAATCCGCAAAGCCCTTTGTACTGGCGAAGCGTCGCAAATTCTTTTCCGCGTCCTGTCAGCAGCTTATGGACATACGATTGATGGCCTACATCCCATAAAAATTTGTCTTTCGGGCTGTTAAATTCCTTATGCAGAGCAATAGTAAGCTCTACGACACCTAAGTTTGGGCCGATGTGGCCGCCAGAAGCGGATAAACTTGTAATTAAAAACTGACGGATTTCATCACTTAATTTCTCTAATTCATCAATGGACATGTTTTTTAAAAACGACGGGTCCTGTATTGATAAAAGATCCAAAGCGGATCAACTCACTTTCAGCATGAATTTCTGCAATGATACATGTCTTTTGCATGCCGAGCTGACAATAATCTCAGACATAAAAAAAGACAAACGCGCTTTTCCTTTTCATTTTTCATATAAACTGCTTACATTTTACCATATCTCGTGCAGCCGCTTCAAATTAGGATCGTTTTAGTGATCTCTTGCCGCAATTAAATCACAAAGCTCATATAAAAGGTCTTTTTGAAGAGAGAGTCCGCCGATCAATCGCTTCGCCTCTTTTATATGAACATCCAATTTATGTTTGGCCCCTTCCAATGAAAGAAGCGACGGGTATGTCGATTTGTCATTTGTGGTATCCGAGCCGACACGTTTGCCGATTTTCTCTTCACTGCCTTCTAAATCTAAAATATCGTCTCTGATTTGAAATCCGATTCCAATGTGGCTGCTGAAGGTACGCAGTGTTTCAATGTCTTCCTCAGGCGCATCAGCCAAAATAGCACCGGCGATTACACAAAAGCCAAGGAGCTTGGCAGTTTTCCGTTCATGAATGGATTCGAGCTCTTCAAGCGTGACTTGTCGGTTTTCCGCTTCCATATCAGCTACTTGCCCACCGACCATGCCTTCGGTGCCTGCCGCTGAAATCAGTTCATTCACAAGCCGCAGGCGCTTTTCTGCTGACACCTCGTCTGACACGTGGGAGGTAATCAGCTTAAAGCTTTCTGTGAGCAGCCCGTCACCCGCTAATACTGCCGTCGCTTCACCAAACACTTTATGGTTTGTCGGCTTCCCGCGGCGCAAATCGTCATCATCCATGCATGGAAGATCATCATGAATTAACGAATACGTGTGAATCATTTCGACAGCACAGCCCACCGGAATGCCGTCTTTTTCGCTTTTTCCATATGCGTTTAAAACAGCCAGTACAATCAGAGGCCGCAACCGCTTTCCGCCGGCCTGTAGAGAATACAGCATAGACTTCTTTAATGAGTCCGGCATATCAAGCTTTTCTGTATAGACAGAAAGCTGATTTTCAATTGTTTTTTTCCGGTCCGCCAGAAAGCTCGTTAATTTATTTGTCACCTTCGTCTTCCTCCTGAACACTGAAAGGTGCCAGTTCGCCGTCTTCTTTTAAAATGAAGTCCATTTGCTTTTCGACTTTTTGCAGCTTTTCATGGCACATTTTTGACAGAGCCATGCCTTCTTGGAAATAGTTAATGGCTTGCTCTAGAGGCACATCTCCCTCTTCAAGCTTTGATACAATGCTCTCAAGCCCTTTCATCGCTTCTTCAAATGTCATGTTTTCATTTTTTTTCACGTCTGTCATTTTTCTTCCCCTCTCTTTTCTAATACTTCACAGGTCAGCACGCCATCCTTCAGCTTGACTTCAAGCCGGTCCTGCTCTTCTATTTGACTGACACTTTTAATGAGTTTATCTTCTTTATAAGCCAAGCTGTATCCTCTTTCCATCACTTGAAGAGGACTTAGTGCATTCAGCTTGCCAAGAACGGTTTGAAATTGGGAATGCAGCTGCTTCATTTGGATATTCATATTTTTTCTCAGCTGATTTGTTTGTTCCTGATATCGTGTTCTTGCTTGTTTCAGCTGTTCATGAGGATGCAGTGCCTCTAATCTGTACGTTTCACGCTCCAGCTGTCTGCTTTTCCGATCTAAAAGAGCGGTCAGCTGTGCTTGAAACTGCTGGTACGCGAGGTCAAACTGCTGCTCTTTTTGCGCATACAAACGCTTTGGAAAACGAAAGGCATAGGACGATTGCAGCGTTTGTATCCGTTCTTTTTTCTGGCCGAGATGCTGCTGCATTGCTCTTGTCATTCTGACTTCCGCTGTTTTTGTCCGTTCGATTAAATCAGTGGTATGAGGCACAGCAATCTCAGCTGCTCCTGTCGGCGTCGCAGCTCTGATATCGGCGACAAAATCACTGATCGTAAAATCCGTCTCATGTCCGACTGCCGATATAATCGGAATATTGGAAGCAAAGATGGCGCGTGCTACAATTTCTTCATTGAATGCCCACAGTTCTTCTATCGAACCGCCGCCTCTCCCGACAATTAATACGTCGCAAATCTCTTTTTCATTTGCCTCTTCAATGCGCGTAACGATGGATCTGCTCGCATTTTCACCTTGTACGAGCGCTGGAAGAACAATGACTTTTACAAGGGGATATCTTCTTTTTAGAGTTGTAATAACGTCTCTGACAGCGGCACCCGTTGGAGATGTCACAACCCCGATTGTGGCTGGAAATGCGGGGATTTGTTTTTTGTAGCGGTCGTCAAATAAACCTTCTCCGGCAAGCTTCTTTTTTAATTCTTCGTACGCTAAATAAAGCGCTCCAATCCCGTCAGGCTGCATTTCTTTGGCATATAATTGATAGTTTCCGCTCGGTTCATATACGGAAATTCCGCCTCTTACCAGCACTTTCATTCCGTTTTCAGGTTTAAAAGGCAGACGCTCGCTTTGTCTCGCGAACATCACCGACTGCATTCTTGCGTTTTCGTCTTTTAAAGTGAAATAAATATGCCCTCGTGTGTGTATCTTTACATTCGACAATTCGCCTTTAATCCAAATATTTTCAAGGTGAGGATCTACATCGAATTTTCGTTTTATATACTTTGTCAGCGCTGAGACGGTCACATACGCTGCTTCACCCATGTCTAAAAACTCCTCTCCTAAGCATTCCTGCACCATAACTAAAGAAAACCCGCCCTGGCTTTAGGAGCCTGAAGAAGCGGGTATCGTGCTCATATTCAAGGCGGGCAAACATTTCGCCTGTGAATATCTCCAATTATCTATGATAACGTACGTTTCGCAGATTTAACAGTATTATGCGCAAGCATCGTGATGGTCATCGGACCTACTCCGCCCGGAACCGGCGTGATGAAGGACGCTTTTTTCTTTGCCCCTTCAAATTCAACGTCTCCGCAAAGCTTTCCGTTTTCCAGACGGTTAACGCCGACGTCAATGACAACAGCGCCCTCTTTGATCTGGTCTGCACTGATGAAGTTGGCTCTGCCGACTGCCACCACCAGGATGTCCGCTTTTTTCGTATGTTCAGTAATATTTTCTGTTCTTGAATGACAGTAAGTAACCGTCGCGTTTTCATTTAATAAAAGCTGGCCGACAGGTTTGCCGACAATGTTGCTTCGGCCGACTACAACAACCTCTTTACCGGAAAGGTCAATATTGGTTTTCTTCAAAAGCTCAACAATTCCATGAGGCGTGCAAGGAAGAAACGTATCTTCGCCAAGCAGCATTTTCCCTACGTTTAACGGATGAAAACCGTCTACATCTTTATCAGGGGAGATACGTTCGATCACCGCTTTTTCAGAAATATGGTCTGGGAGCGGAAGCTGAACGAGAATGCCATGAAACTCAGGGTCTTGGTTATATTGATCAATAATGGAAAGCAGTTCAGCTTCTGTGAGGCTGCTGTCAAATTGATCGAGCTTGAAATTCATTCCCATTGTTTCTGCCGCTTTTTTCTTTCCTCGCACGTAAGAGTGAGAAGCAGGATCATCTCCAATCAAAATAACCGCCAGTCCGGGAGTGACGCCTTGCTTTTTAAGCTCTTCTACCTCTTTTGCCAATTGTTCGCGTTTTTCTCTAGCCGTTTCTTTTCCGTCGATGATTGTTGCAGTCATTTTCTTTCCTCCTATGATTGTTCAATATCAGATTTAATGTTAGAAAGAACCCCGTTTACAAACTTTGTCGCTTTGTCATCACCAAACCGTTTTGCCAGCTCAATCGCTTCGTTCATGGAGACATTCACCGGAATGTCTTCGGCATATGCCATTTCATATGCTGCCAGGCGCAAAATCGCACGGTCAACATTGGCAATCCGATCGAGCTTCCAATTCACCAGATGCTTGGAGATCATTTCATCCAGCTGGTCTTGGTGTTCCAATACCCCGTGTACAAGCTGTTCAAAGAAAGGATCTGTTTTTTCTTCATCCAGTGCGTGTTCTATGGCTTCATTCACTGCAATATCGCTGACATCAATTTGAAATAGTGCCTGCAAAGCTTTTTCTCTTGCTGTTCTTCTTTTCATTTTCTTTCTCCTTTGATCCTCTTTATCCGCTTGTCGTTAAGCCACAAAGAGATCATAACATATTTTTTTCGTATCCGCATATTGAAATCAAGGTTTTTTACCCTATTACCGAATATTTTCACACACCTTAATATGATTATTCGGATTTCACGTTCATGAAGAAACTCGGCTATGTAAGCCGGCTTTCTTCATGCTTTGAAATAAAGGGTAACGTGTAAAAAAACCAAAGGGCCGCCCTCCCCTTGGTTTCGTGTTAAGCCATTTACATTTCTTCGTCGATTTGGACTTCTTGGGCTTTTGTGTCAAATTGAATGCCGACGATGTGAATATTGATCTCGTTAATCGAAAGAGACGTCATATTTAATAAGGTTTGACGAATGTTTTCCTGAACGGATGCTGCAACTTTCGGAATCGAAACGCCAAATGTAACGACACAGTATACATCGATCGTAATTCCGTCTTCCGCCAGGTCGACTTTGACACCTTTGCCATGATTCACTTTGCCAAAGCGCTCAACGACGCCTGTCGCAAAGTTTCCGCGCATTTCGGCAACCCCATCAACTTCTGATGCTGCAATGCCGGCAATGACCTCAATGACCTCCGGTGCAATCTCAACCTTACCCAAATGCGTATCTTCGTGATCCATTTTAAGCAAGCTGTTGTCTTTCATTCAATTCACCTCCGTAAAAATTATGAGCCCATTACATCATATGTTTCTAAAAATTTCGTATTAAACTCTCCGCTCACAAATGTTTCGTGTTCAAGCAGTTTTAAATGGAAAGGGATTGTTGTCTCAATGCCTTCGATGACGAATTCGCTCAATGCGCGCTTCATGCGGGCAATCGCTTCATCCCTCGTTTTTCCGTATGTGATGACCTTTGCAATCATGCTGTCATAGTACGGTGGGATGGAATAGCCAGGGTACGCAGCTGAATCAACACGGACACCAAGACCGCCAGGAGGCAGGTACATTTTAATTTCACCAGGTGACGGCATGAAATTTTTACTTGGGTTTTCTGCGTTGATTCGGCATTCGATGGCCCAGCCTTCAAATTCAACATCTTCTTGCTTGAGGCTCAGTTCCATTCCTGATGCCACTTTGATTTGTTCCTTGATCAGGTCAGTTCCCGTCACCATTTCTGTGACTGGGTGCTCTACCTGAATTCTCGTGTTCATTTCCATGAAGTAATAGCGCTGTTCATTGTAGTCATAGATAAATTCAACTGTTCCAGCACCTGTATAGCCAACCGCTTTTGCAGCCTTTACCGCTGCATCTCCCATTTGCTCCCTGATTTCTGAATCAAGGGCAGGAGATGGTGATTCTTCCAAAAGCTTTTGCAGGCGTCTTTGGATCGAGCAGTCGCGTTCGCCCAAATGGATCGTATTTCCGTAGTTATCAGCAAGCACTTGGATCTCAACGTGGCGAAAATCTTCTATGTATTTTTCGATGTATACACCTGGATTTCCGAATGCAGTTGCCGCTTCCTGCTGTGTAATCTTAATGCCATTAATCAGTTCCTCTTCAGTGCGGGCAACCCTAATTCCTTTTCCGCCTCCGCCTGCGGTGGCTTTTATAATTACAGGATACCCAATTTCATTAGCAAGCGAAACCGCTTCTTCCACATTTTCTATAATTCCCTGTGAACCCGGTACGATTGGCACGCCGGCCTGTTTCATCGTTTCCCGCGCAACGTCTTTTGTTCCCATTTTTGAAATGGCGTCAGCGCTCGGGCCGACAAACGTGACATTCACTTCTTCACATAATTCAGCGAAATCAGCATTTTCAGCTAAAAATCCGTATCCCGGATGAATGGCGTCCGTGCCAGTCAGCTTTGCAACACTCACAATATTTGTAACGTTTAAATAGCTGTCTTTTGATGCTTTCGGTCCGATACAAAAAGCTTCATCGGCCATTTGAACATGAAGGGCATCTTTATCAGCTTCTGAATAAACAGCGACAGTCTCAATTCCGAGCTCTCTGCAGGCTCTGATGATTCTGACAGCAATTTCTCCTCTGTTGGCGATCAATAGCTTTTTAATCATGTTCAGTCTCCTTACTCCGCTTTTACAAGAAATAGAGGTTGTCCGTATTCGACCAGCTGGCCGTTTTCTACTAATACTTCAACGATTTCGCCTTTCACTTCTGCTTCGATTTCGTTGAAAAGCTTCATTGCTTCTACAATGCAGACAACTGTGTTTTCATTTACTTTTGAACCGGCTGTTACATACGGGCCAGCTTCCGGTGATGAAGAAGCATAAAATGTTCCTACCATTGGTGAAGTGATTTTATGCAGATTCTCATCTTGCTTTGGTGCTTCTTGGGCAGGTGCCGCTGCTTGCTGCGCTTGCGGCTGAACTGCCTGCGGAGCCTGTGCTTGTACAGGTGCTGCCGGTGCCTGCTGCATGACTTGAACCGTGCCTGCTTCGTGTTTTTTCAGTTTTAAGGATACACCTTCATTTTCATATACGAATTCGTCAATTGTAGACTCGTCAATTGCTTTAATCAGCTCGTGGATTTCTTTGATATTTAACATTCAATCGCACTCCTATGTATGAAATTTCTTTTTTATAGGTTACTACTAAAAGTACATACTATGTTCATCTTACAGGAGCGGACTTTTGAATTCAACTCTAATATGACAGCAACGCAAAAAGCCCGCTTGTTTAGCGGGCTTCTTTTTCCTCTTTCTTACTTGGATGGTTCAAATGTGACAGCGACATCTTTCATTGTTTTGATTTCTTTTGCCACAAGGTCTATAATGGCTGTCGCCTTCGCTTTGGAGTGTTTGTCTGATTTGACTGTAATATTGATTTTATCTCCTTCAGCATTAACAAGCGCATCCTCGTAACCTTGTGTTTTAATCAGCGTTTCAAGCTGTTTTTCTGTTCCTTCCACTTCACTGAGAGCCGTCATTTTATCGTATGCTTCGCTTTTCTCCTTGGCTGTTGCATCATCGCTTGACACAATGGCATTCAGCTCTTCTCTTTCTTTGCTTCTGGCATCTTCTAAATCAAGACGGTACGTTGTAAACAGATCATCATCGGCTGTTTCCGTAACAACAGTTCCTTTTTCACTGGCTTCAGCGGATGTTTCCTTGTCTGCTGATGAATCTTTCGTTCCCTTTGTTCCATCTTCTTTTCCTTTTTCAGTTTCTGTACCGCTTTTTTCCTTCGTGTCTTGCTTGGCAGGCGCTTTTTCAGTTGCGACCTCTCCGCTGTCAGACGCGCTTTTTTCACTTTGCATCTGAACGGCGTTTTTGCTTTCCGGCGACATGATATAGTAGACGCTTAACACCACGACAAGACTAAGCATTGTTAATAGCCAAACGGTTTGTTTTTTAAGCATTTATGAATCCTCCTTTATTTTTTTAGGGGCAACCGCAACCCGGTGGCTTGGAACATCCAGGACCCGTGTCACCGCTTCGATAATGGTTTGTTTTATTTGAACGTTGTCCACTCCTTGAGCAACAACGAGTACACCGCGTATATCAGGTTTTTTCGTTTGGACGACGACAGGTGTTTCTTTATCGCCGTTTTTGATCATGACGATTTCTTCCTCCGATGATTGGTCTGTAACGCTTCTTTTTCCGCCTTCTTTATCAGTTTCTTCAGTGGTTGTATTTTTGTTTGATTTGTTTTTTTCGTATACTTTCAGCGACGTTGCATCTACATTCACGACAACCGAGACATCGTCCACACCAATGATTGTTTCAAGAATTTCTTTCAGTTGATTTTCGTATTCTTTTTCATAGTCATCGATCGAGTCTTTAGGTTTATCAGATTTTGAGGCTTTAAACACTTCAGCTGTTTTCTCTTTACTGCCCGCGGAATGTTGTGATGATACGGCCGTTATCGTTTTGGCGTTTTCTGTTTTCTCAGGTGAAGAAAACAGCTGGCTGACAAGCATAAAGGAAACTCCGAGAACAAAAACGAATAGAAAGTAATGATATTTGGTCAGCTTCGGCTTTTCGCCGTCCTTCGTTTGTCCCGGAAGAAACTGCTTTTTCAATACATTCCATAATCCGTTTTTATTCATTGCCGACACTCTCCCCGCCTTCCATATGAACCGTAATTTTCTCACTTCCGATTTCCCAAATGTCCGCGAGCTGCGTTTTTATCTGTTTGGCTTCTTTTTGTTCGGCTGCTTCTTTCGTTACGTATGCATGATCTGTATCAATGTGGACCGGCGCGACCGTTTGGACCGTTTTTTCAGAAGACGGGGCCATATACACGCTGATTGTTTTAATATCCTCTTCTGAATCTACCTTTTCTCCTGCCGTGAGTTTGATGCGGCCTACTTTATATTCATCATGACTGAATCTCTCCTCCGCTTTCTTTTTTAGTTGGACAGCCATTTCTTCTAGAATATATGCGCGCTGGGAAGCTTGTATTTCTATTTTTTTTGAATTGATTTGATTTTTTATGTCGGCAGACTCTGACTGCCCGTTTTTTGTGAGATATTCAAAGATGATTTCGGGGTCTGTCTTGAAAAGTTTAAAAATCGGCGTAAGCATGACGACAATCAAGAGCAGGCTGACTACCATTTTTGCGTACTTTTGCATGCTGGAGCTCGGCAGCAGCATATCAATCACAATTGCAAATAGGATAAACAACACGATAGTGGTAAGCCATTCCGTTAAAAAACTCATTCGCCTGCCTCCTTCATTTCATCATCATCGTGAGGTTTCCGGCTGTGATTATGACAGTAAGGCTTAAAAAAAACATGAGAGACACAATAGCGAGAGCTGCAAAAATATAAATGACGCTTTTGCTGATGACGTCGAGGCAGGTGATGACGGGTCCGCCTCCAAGCGGCTGAAGAATCGCGGCTGCCAGCTTATAAATAAAAGCGAGGGAAAGCACTTTGATTGCCGGAAATGCCGCGATACAGATCAAAATAGCGACACCGAGAATCCCTACCGTATTTTTCAGCAGTAAAGAGGCGCTGATTACTGTATCTGTTGCGTCTGTAAACATTCGGCCAAGCACAGGAATAAAATTTCCGGTTATAAATTTAGCCGTCCTGAGCGTAATGCCGTCTGTCACTGCAGCTGAGGCTCCCTGAACAGAGATGACGCCGAGAAAGATGGTAAGAAAAACAGCCAGCGCTCCGATGGCGATATTTCTGAGCAGGTTGGCCAGCTGTGTTACTTTGTATTGTTCGGTCATGGTGCTGACAATGCTCAGAATCGCTGATAAGAAAATCAGCGGCATGACGATATTCTGAATCAAGAGACCGCTCGTGTTCATCAGGAAGAGGATAACAGGATGAAAGAAGGCAGCAGATACAGCTCCGCCTGAGGAAGCCAAAAGCGCCAAGAGGAGCGGAATGAGCGCCAGGATAAAGCTGGTCATCGTTTGAATCGCCTCAGTTGCATAGTTAATTGCCACATGAAAGCTATTAAGCGCAAGGATAATCAGCACCATGTACACAATTGAGTAAGCGACCTTACTGACGGTGCTTTGCTGAAAAGCATTTTGCAGAAGCTGCAGAATGACGCAAAAAATCGTGAGCAAAATCAATGTGCCCAGCAGCTTTCCGTTGGCAAGCACTTCATGAAACAAATAAGAAAAGAGAGCTTTCAGCCATTCTTGCGGTGAGAATGATTTATCGCCATTGATAAACTCCATTAAGCTACCTTTTTGGCTTTCCGGCAGCAGTCCGCCGTATTCTGTCATAATGTCATTCCAAAATTCCCCGATCTTATCTGTTTCAAGCGAGGCTGCTGTCCTTTCCGCTAATTGCTCGGCTGTTTCAGCATGGTCTTCCGTTTGTTCTGCATTACCAGCTGCTTGTACAATTTCTGCACGGCCTGCTATGATCAGCACGGCCAAAAGCAAAACCCATTGAAAGCGCTTCAATCTACCGCCTCCTTTCGGTTATGACATAGAAGGTATAAGTCCGAGAATCGTTTCGATAATGACGGTTAAAATAGGCACAGCCATTACGAGTATTAAAATTTTCCCCGCCAATTCTATTTTCGAGGCGATGGCTCCTTGACCGGCATCTTTTGTGAGCTGTGCCCCGAATTCAGCAATATAGGCGATTCCGATAATCTTTAAAATGGTTTCAACATAGACCATGTTGACATTTGCATTAATCGCAATTTTTTCTATCATTCGAATAATGTCGTAGATTTGGTCTACCAAATAAAGAAAAATGGCACATCCGGCAAAAACGACGATTAAAAACGCAAAAGTCGGCTTTTGTTCTTTTACAATTAAAGAAAGGAAGGTGGCGATCAGCCCTAAACCTACAATTTGAACAATGTCAATCTGCAAGCCCCCCTATCCTTGAAATAAAAACACAGCTTTTATCTTTTTAAATAGGTCATCTACAATCGTGGCGACCATAAATAAAATATAGATAAAACCTAACAGCGTCACCCACTGAGCATATTCTTTCTTGCCCATCTGATCCAATATCGTGTGTAAAAAAGCGACCACGATTCCCACTCCGGCAATTTGAAATATGACATTCACGTCTACTCCCATTTTATTTTTGCTCCCCTCACGTTTACATCAATAGAAGAATGAGTAACAAGCCCGCTAAAAAGCCCAAACTTTTTATCATATTTTCATTTTTCGCTTGCGCCTGCTCAGCATCCGCTTCAGAGGCTTCCAAATGTGTCAGCGCCAGCTTGATGTGCTTTTGCTGAGAGATTCGATCATGAATCCCGAGCGTCTCGCCAAACTGCTTCAGCACTTCGTATTCGCTTTTTTTCAAAGACAGGGTGTCCCATACCTTCTTTAAGCTTTGCTCCCACGCCGTTTTCGCGGAATCACTTCCCTTGTCCAGCTGATCACTGAATGCGGAAAAAAGAGCTGAAACAGGCTGTGCGAGCTGTTTGGCAATCTGCTGTGAAGCAGTATGAAGCGGTGTATGGCCGTACATGATTTCAGCCTCGAGGGATTGAAGCGCCGCACGCAGCTGGCGGATTTGCCGCGGCCGTTCTGTATAAATCTTCGCCATCTCAAAACCTGTCCATGTTGTCGCTACCACAATGAATACAGCGCCCAGCAGCTTCAGCATGTTTTCACGCCCGTCGTCCTAGACAGCACATTTCCGTCTTTGTCATAAATTTGGCTCACTGTGCCCGGCCCTTTTGCTCTTGATAATTCCAAATAGCGGTCAAAGGCTCTTTCTTCCCACAAACGCTTCAATGAAGGCCGCTTCATCAGGTCGGATATGCTCCAGCCATGCGCCGATACGATTACTGAAACACCGGCATGCAGTGCCTCCAGAAGTGCATCTGTATCTTCCATACGCCCGATTTCATCGACAATCATCAACTCAGGGCTCATGGATCGAATCATCATCATCAGCCCTTCAGCTTTTGGACAGGCGTCTAACACGTCAATTCTCTGACCAAATTGATGCTGCGGAATGCCGCGAAGACATCCGGCAATTTCTGACCGTTCATCGACGATTCCTGTCTTAACGGGCAGCATGGGTTTTTTGCCGGTGCTTGAGAGCCTCGCAAGGTCCCGGAGAAGTGTTGTTTTGCCGGTTTGGGGCGGTCCGATAATCAGCGTATTCAGCCAGCTGCTTTGATATAAGTATGGAAGCAGCGGCTCTGCAATCCCCAGCTTTTGCCGGGCAATTCGTATATTAAAAGATGCGATGTCACGGAGGCCTTTCACACCTCCGTTTTCCGTAATCACTCTGCCCGCCAGTCCGACTCTGTGGCCGCCTCTGATCGTGACATACCCTTTCTTCAGCTCTTCTTCAAGTGTATACATACTATAGTTGCTGAGCCGGCTCAGGATCAGATGGGCATCCTCGGCCGTGCCCGCATAGGACAAATACACAGGTTGTCCTCTTCGAATCAATTCAACAGGGCGGTTGATCCGAATTCTGACTTCTTCGATTTCCAGCCATTGTTGTTCCGGTATTTCAGAAAGGGCGTTTTTCATGGATTCAGGGAGAACCTCAGCGATTTCATTCAACAGAGCCTCCTCCTTTCTACCGATTGGCTTCTTTAAAATGTATGATGTGAGGCAGACTTTATGACAAGCCTCTCTTTATTTATGAACACCCGCCAAAATCAAAACAACACCCGTAAAAATCAGAATCAGCTTTGCATACGAAAGCTGCCCGGCAATTTGGTAGATTCCGACAGTCATCGTAATGATAAAAATCAACGGACCGACAATAGCGAGAATGCTGTTAACCACAACCGCCTTCCGGACATCGTTGGTCACAAGCATGACAATTGCTGCCGTCAGCTCAATCATAGAGGATAAAACTCGTAATCCCGCCATTGTTAAAACAGTAGAATTGATATTTCCAAGTAAAAATTTCATAGCACTCTCCCAACCTCCCATTTTTTTATATGATATGCTCTAGCTTGCTGAAGTAGTCTTGTCATTTTCGTATAAAAGAAAGATTCTGTTTTTGGGCACAAAAAAAGCCTGCTCCCATTTGGGAACAGACTTCTTTTTTTCTTTCTATGCTCTTGAAACGTAAGAACCGTCTGATGTATTGACAACAAGTGTGTCGCCTTCGTTCACAAAGAACGGCACGTTTACAACAAGCCCGGTTTCAGTTTTCGCAGGTTTTGTACCGCCTGACGCTGTATCACCTTTAATACCAGGTTCAGTTTCAACAACTTTCAGCTCAACTGTGTTTGGAAGTTCGATACCAAGTGTTTCATCCTGGTACATCATGATATGCACAGACATGTTTTCTAGCAGGTATTTTAATTCTTCTTCGATTTGAGTTGCGCTCAGTTCAAGCTGCTCATAAGAAGAAGTATCCATAAATACGTGCTGATCTCCGTTTGCATATAGATATTGCATTGTTTTGGTTTCGATTTGCGCTTTCGCTACTTTTTCACCAGCGCGGAATGTTTTTTCCTGAATCGCGCCAGTGCGAAGGTTGCGGAGTTTAGAGCGGACAAATGCCGCACCTTTTCCAGGTTTTACGTGCTGGAAGTCAACGACGCGCCAAATGCCGCCATCTACTTCAATTGTTAATCCTGTACGGAAATCGTTAACTGAAATCATGTTTAATGTCCTCCTATATTCCAATCACAAAATAATAAGTTCTTTTGGGGAATGGGTGATTGTCCGGTTGCCGTTTTCTGTAATCACGATGTCATCTTCAATGCGGACACCGCCTGTTTCTGGTATGTAAATGCCCGGCTCCACTGTGACCACCATACCCGGTTCAAGGATAGCTGAAGATCTGACGGATAATCCCGGCGATTCATGAACTTCCATGCCGAGCCCGTGCCCGGTTGAATGGCCGAAATAGTCACCGTAGCCTTTTGCAGCAATATGATCCCTTGTGAGGGCGTCAGCCTCTTTTCCTGTCATTCCCGGCTTAATATGTGCGACGCCAAGCGCCTGAGCATCAAATACAACCTGATAGATCTCCTTCAATTGATCACTGGGCTGACCTACAGCGACCGTCCGGGTAATATCAGAACAATATCCTTTATAATAAGCGCCAAAATCAAGCGTAACAAGGTCTCCGCTTTCAATCAGTTTGTCACTGGCCACACCGTGCGGAAGGCTTGAACGAAGGCCTGAGGCGACAATCATATCAAAAGAAGAGCTGTCTGCTCCCTGTCTTCTCATATAAAACTCCAGCTCATTGGCAACAGCGATTTCAGAAATGCCGGGTTTCATAAACGTCAAGATATGTCTGAAGGCATCATCTGCAATCTTCGCAGCTTCCTCTAATATCTTAATCTCTTCACTAGACTTAATCAAGCGCAACTTTTCCACGGATTCAGCCACAGGCACTAATTCGGCATCACTGATAACGGCGCTGTATGAAGCGTAAGTGCCATATGTCATGCTGTTCTGTTCAAAGCCGAGACGCTTGATGCCAAACGATTCAACAGTGTCGGCAGTGGTCTGAATCAAGCTGCCGCCATGTTCAATGATCTCAAAACCCTTTACCTGAACCTTCGCCTGCTCAGTATAACGAAAATCCGTAATAAACGCTGCTTTGTCACCCGATATAACAGCCAAACCCGCCGAACCTGTAAACCCTGTCATATAGCGTACATTCGTGCTGCTTGTAATCAGCATGCCGTCAATTCCCAGCTGTCCAAACAGGTTTCTTAATTTCTCTAGCTTCATCTTGATTCTCCCCCTTGCTGGCTTAATAAGTAGCGAACAGCAAGCTTGTAGCCTTCAGCTCCAAGACCGACAATCTGCCCTTTCGCAACAGGAGCGATAACCGACTGATGCCTGAATTCTTCCCTGGCGTATAAGTTTGATAAATGCACCTCTACCACAGGAAGACTGATGCTTGAAACAGCATCCCTGATCGCATAACTGTAATGACTCAAGGCGCCAGGGTTCAGAACAATCCCGCTGTATTGCTCCTCAGCCTCATGTATCGCATCTATCAAATCACCTTCGTGATTAGACTGGAAGAAAGTGAGCTGGATATGTAAGGCTTCAGCAAACTGAAAAAGATCTGTTTCAATATCGGTCAGTGTCTGGCGTCCGAATACTTCAGGCTCACGACTCCCAAGCCGGTTAACATTCGGTCCGTTTAAAATCAAAAAATGAGGCACATAATCTCTCCTTTTCGCGAGGGTTTCTCATGTAAAAAATGTTCACTTCTCGTGAACATTTTATCATACTGGAAAAGGATTATACACTATTCTCTATGCATTCCCAGCGCACGTGCAAGCTTTTCCGAATTCAGCTCATTGTATTCAAATGAAATGGAATACCCGACAAACAGCCCGTAAAGCAAATAAATGCAAATGGTCGTAATAATTGTATCTGATGTCAGTTCGGTCACCGTGCGCACATCTGGAAAAATCGGATTAAAAACAAAAAACACGAGCAGCCAAAGCACCAAGCCGTATAAAATACCCGGCCACATTGTTTTTAAACGTTTCAATAGAAGAAAATAAAGAAACGCTGCGCCAATTGAAATTACTCCAATCAAAATGATGCTGATTACCGTTCCCAGCCCATGTTTTTTCCACTCTCCGAGCACAAACGGCTGCAATATCATATTCGGGCTGATTTCGGAAAAATGAAACAAGTATGCGATATAAGCAACGAAACTCCAAAGTACGCCTCCGCAAAAACCTGTTGCCGCCACTCTGCCGGCCATTGAAACAGGCGGCTTTTGCTTCTCATTCAATTCTTCATTTTGTTCTGTATCTTTTTCGCTTGTCATCATGGCACCTCCAGTTAAAGTGTGCCCAAAAAATGAAATGTCAATAAAAAAGCTCACACTTTTTGACAGCTGCGAGTAAAATTTGAAAATAAAGGGTATAATGCATGTAGAAAAAGCAAGGCTATGGCAATTTTTTCAGCCTGTCAATCTAGAGGTTTAGCGCTGTTTCCTGTACAATAGAGTGAAAGGAAATGGTTAGCAATCCTAAAGAAATAGGCAGGTTGATAATATGTCAAAACATAAAGTTCCGCCCGCTTACGGCGGGCAGGCTGTTGTGGAAGGCGTTATGTTTGGCGGAAAGCATCATTACGTTACAGCCATCAGAAGAACGGATGGAAGCATTGACTTTTTTAAGCTTCCACGCAAACACAACCCGAAACTGAACATCGTGAAAAAGATACCGTTTTTACGGGGGATCGCGGCCATTATCGAAGCGAGTGCAAACGGCACAAAGCATTTGAATTTTTCAAGCGAACGTTACGGGCTCGATCCATCTGAAGACGAGACACTTGAGCAGGAAGAAAAAAAATCCTCCGGGCTGTCTATGTATCTCAGCCTCGCAGTTATAGGCGTCCTATCATTTTTGTTCAGTAAATTCGTATTTACATTGGTTCCAGTTTTCTTAGCGGAACTGACAAGGCCGATTTTTTCCTCGGACACGGCGCAAATCGCGGTTGAAAGCCTGTTTAAGTTGATTTTGCTGCTCGGTTACATCTATTTTTTGTCCATGACACCGCTTATTAAAAGAGTGTTTCAATATCATGGAGCCGAACATAAAGTCATAAACTGTTATGAACAGAATTTGCCAATTACTGTGGAGAATGTCCAAAACCAATCTCGGCTTCATTACCGCTGCGGATCAAGCTTTATTTTATTTACGATTATTGTCGGCATGTTTGTTTATTTACTCGTTCCGACAGATCCGCTTTGGCTGCGTGTTATAGATCGTGTCGCACTGATACCGGTCGTGCTTGGTCTATCCTTTGAAGTTCTGCAGCTGACAAACAAAGTGCGTGACATTCCCGGTCTGAAATTACTTGGGTACCCGGGACTTTGGCTTCAGCTGTTAACCACAAAGGAACCTAAGGATGACCAGGTTGAAGTTGCCATCGAAAGCTTTAACGAACTTCTCAGACTCGAAGCATTGTCTGAGCAAAATCAGAAGCCTTCTCACAACGTCATCTAAAATCCGTTGCCCTGCTATTACTTTCGGAGGTGGACAGTTATGAATCATCGTGTACAACCTATTATTGCTGTATTAATTGCGCTGGGAGCGTTCGGTTTCCTCTATGTGCTGGTAACCAATCCCGGAGAAATGGCAAAAATGGCGGTAACCGTCATCGTGGCAGGTATCATTATTTATTTTATTGTGAAATATGTAATGAATCGAAATGCGGGCAGCGAAGGAGCAGCCTTCAAAAAAGCGGCGAAACAATCGCGGCGCCGGATGAAAGAACAAAAAGCAAAACACCGCGCCGGACATAAGGGACGTGTCAGCCACCTGCGAAGCGTTCCGAGCGCCAGCAAGCCTAAACCGATGATTCTCAAGAAAAAAAGCCAGACTCAGCTGACTGTTATAGAAGGGAAAAAAAATAAAAAGAAAAACAGAGCGCTTTTTTAATAGGTCCACTGCTTTAAAAACAGCTCTGTCCGTCTTTTACCTAGCTCAATCAGGGCTAGTTTTTTTTGTTGTGTTAAATGAAAATCAGTGGCCATTACGTCATCGACAGGGAGAAAAATGATATTTTGTTCATAGCGTGACGCAATGTGCCTTGCGTCATGAGCATCCTTCATCGTTTCAAACAGGGCGCCGAACAGTTCAAAAGCGTTGCGGATATTTTTTTTCGGACGCTCTCTTTCACGCGGCGCAAGTGTGACACCGATCACAGGGCGCTTTCTTTCCTTTGAAAACAGCCAGATTGGAAAATTGCTTAACACGCCTCCGTCGACAACCGTGGCGGTGCCTGTGTCCGTTTTTAATTTTATCGGTTCAAAGAAATACGGGATGCTGCAGCTCATTCTGACCGCTCTGGCAACCGGGAACATATCAGGATTTAACCCGTAACGGGCCAAATCGTCCGGCAAAACAATCATGGTGCCGTTTGTCAAATCAGAAGCAATAAGGCGCAGAGACCCTTTCTGCAAATCGCCGAAAACCCTTATGCCTTTCGCTCTTAACAGATCAGCAATCCATTTTTCTATCGTATCGCCTTTGTATAAGCCAAGACGCCAGTAGATGGACACCCACTGGAGCATCTTTAAGGGGAGAAATGAGTACCTCTGGTCCAGCAATTTCTCTCCGTCCACTTCTTCAATTAAAGCGTGGATTTCCTTACTGGTGTAACCTGACGCAATGAAAGCGGCAATAATGGCGCCGGCGCTTGTACCCGCAACTCTTTTAAAGCGGAAGCCTTTTTCCTCAAGCACTTCATAAGCGCCTGCGAGCGCAATGCCTTTTACTCCTCCGCCGGAAAAAACACCGTCAATATACATCTCATTCCCTCCCCCTCCATCCGATCGTTTATTACCATTTTAAGAAAACACGCGAAGAAATAGACCAACGAATGACGGGTGGCGTCAGCGTATCAAAAAAGACGGCCTCCTTCGAGACCGCCTTTTTACTGATTATGATGTTCTGTTTTCTTTTGGATTGATTTCAGATCTTTTTTACGGGCATCATCTTCTTCAAAATATTGAACAAGATCCCCGATGCGATCAATACTGTTCCAGCTTAAATGATGTTCGATTCCTTCGACATCGTTATATATTTTCTCTTCATCAACACCAATGATTCTTAAAAACTGCTCAAGCAATTCATGTCTGTATACCAGCCGTTTGCCTATTTTTTTCCCTTTAGACGTTAACACGAGACCGCGATATTTTTCATAAATTAAATATTCGTCTTTATCTAGTTTTTGAACCATTTTTGTTACAGAGGAGGGATGGACTGCCAATGCTTCCGCGATATCGGAAACTCGTGCATATCCTTTTTCTTCAATCAGCATATAAATCTGTTCAATATAATCTTCCATACTTGGTGTTGTCATCGAAACCCTCCCAAAAAGCACCTTAACTTTATAAACCATTACAAGTTTACACTAATGAACTTGAAAAAACAAGGATGCTCCGCGGGTCAAAAGCCCTGTTTACCGCTTATAATTCCATTCATCTGAAGCGTACTTTGTTTCAGCCAAGTGATGAACAAAACCAAGCTCTTCCTGAGAAAGTTCATATGGCTCCAAATGAATGTTAAGACCTGTTTCAAATCCTTCTTTAAAGGCTTTACGAGCCTCATCCATCGTCACCCGCTTTTCAGTGAGTTCATTAATGGCAACCGCTTTATTTTTGAAATTGCGCTGCATCCGCTCTCTTACTCTTTCACTTGGATATAAGAACAGATCGAACAGCTTGTCCTCATCTAAATCAAGAAGAATGGAGCCATGCTGAAGAATCACGCCTTTTTGTCTCGTTTGCGCGCTTCCCGCCACCTTGCGCCCCTCAACCACTAGCTCATACCACGAAGGCGCGTCAAAACAAACAGATGACCGCGGATTTTTTAAGCTTTCTTTTTCTTTTTCAGTTCTCGGGATGGCAAAGTAAGCGTCCAGACCGAGATTTCTAAAGCCTTGAAGTATGCCTTCTGAAATAACCCGGTAAGCCTCAGTAACAGTCGCCGGCATCTCGGGGTGCTCTTCCGAAACAATTACGCTGTATGTCAGTTCCTGATCGTGAAGCACACCTCTCCCGCCGGTCGGGCGTCTGACGAATCCGAGATTATATTTATGTACTGCTTCAAAATTGATTTCCTTTTTAATATTTTGAAAATACCCTACAGAAAGTGTCGCCGGATTCCAGCCGTAAAAACGGATAACCGGGGGGATTTTCTTTTCGCTGTGCCAATATAAAAGCGCTTCATCAAGCGCCATATTGAATGCAGGACTTGCATTGCCTGAGTCTATAAACCGCCAAGTTTCTTTTTGCATTTTAAGACCTTCCTTACCGTTTTAATAGAATCAGTTTATCAAACTGTCGGGAAAATGAAAAATATTTTAGTTCCATTATAGATGACAATCACGCTGTGCTTTACTATAATAGTATTTGTCGAAAACGGCTCTATGACCTTGTTTTATGAAGCAGGGTTTTGATTTTATATGCTAAAGGAGTAGAATCACATTGTCTAATATGATCGTTTTGATTATTTTTGCTGCGTTTATCATTTATATGATTGCTTCCTATGTCTATCAGCAGCGAATTATGAAAACACTTACCGAAGAAGAATTCCGCGCGGGTTACCGCAAAGCGCAGCTTATTGATGTTCGTGAGCCAAATGAGTTTGAGGGCGGACATATTTTAGGCGCCCGCAACATCCCGCTTTCCCAGCTGAAACAGAGAAAAAATGAGATCCGTACGGACAAGCCTGTTTACCTGTACTGCCAAAACAGTGTCCGCAGCGGACGCGCGGCACAAACCCTGCGCAAAAACGGCTGCACTGAGATTTACAACCTAAAAGGCGGCTTTAAAAAATGGGGCGGAAAGATTAAAGCGAAGAAATAAAGCAAACAGCTGTCTGGTAGACAGCTGTTTTTATTTATCTTTCTACCGCCTCGTATCTGAGCACCGGGTGTCTCGCCGCTTTTGTTTCATCCATTCTTTTTACAATCGTTGTATGCGGGGCCTCCTGAACAAGCTCCGGATTCTCCTCCGCTTCTTTTGCGATTTGAATCATAGCATCAATAAACGCGTCCAGTGTTTCCTTTGATTCGGTCTCCGTCGGCTCGATCATGATGCATTCTTCAACATTAAGCGGGAAATAAATCGTCGGCGGATGATAGCCGAAATCAAGGAGCCGTTTTGCAATATCAAGCGTACGCACTCCCAGCTTTTTCTGCCGCTTCCCTGATAATACAAATTCATGCTTGCAATGGCGGTCAAACGGAAGATCGTAATAAGGCGCGAGCTTTCTCATCATATAATTGGCGTTTAACACTGCGTTCTCAGTAACAGCCTTTAATCCGTCAGGCCCCATGGAGCGAATATACGTATACGCTCTCACATTAATGCCAAAGTTGCCGTAATACGGCTTCACACGGCCGATCGCATGAGGGCGGTCATAATCAAACGTAAAGCGCCCTTCTTTTTTAACTAAAACTGGCTTTGGCAAATAAGGAATCAGATCTTTTTTTACGCCGACAGGGCCTGAGCCGGGGCCTCCGCCGCCATGAGGGCCTGTGAATGTTTTATGCAGGTTGAGGTGCACCACGTCAAATCCCATATCTCCAGGTCTCGCCTTGCTTAAAACGGCATTTAAATTAGCGCCGTCATAATACAGTTTCCCCCCCGCTTGGTGTACAATTTCCGCCATCTCTGTAATCTGCTCCTCAAACAAGCCGAGCGTGTTCGGATTCGTCAGCATGAGAGCTGCAGTTTCTTCATTCACTGCTCTTTTTAAATCCTCTAAATCAACAAGCCCATTTTCATTCGATTTCACCGTAACAGTTTCAAAGCCTGCTACTGTCGCTGATGCAGGATTCGTCCCGTGCGCGGAATCAGGGACAATGACCTTCGTCCGCTTGAAATCCCCGCGAGCTTCATGATAGGCACGGATCATCATCAGCCCCGTCCATTCGCCGTGCGCTCCGGCAGCAGGCTGAAGCGTAACCTCATCCATTCCCGTTATTTCTTCAAGGTGCTTGCTTAAATCATATAAAAGCTCTAATGCGCCTTGCACCGTGTCTTCATCCTGAAGAGGATGAATCGCAGCAAAACCAGGAATACGTGCGATTTTTTCATTGATTTTCGGATTATATTTCATCGTGCAAGAACCGAGAGGATAAAAACCGGAATCCACCCCGTGATTGCGTTTGGACAGCGCTGTATAATGGCGCATGATGTCCAGCTCTGAAACCTCCGGCAGCGCTGCGTCTTCGTCACGAATATAGGTGTCTGACAAGAGGTCCCCCAATTCGATTTCCGGTACATCGAGCTCCGGCAGACTATAGCCGATTCGACCTTCTCTTGAAAGTTCAAAAATAAGTGCCTGGTCCTGATTACTCATGGCGATCCCCCAATTCCTGAATGAGTGCGTCAATTTCTTCTTTTGTTCTCAGCTCCGTTACAGCAATCAGCATATGGCAGTCCAGCTCCGGATACGTCAACCCAAGATCATATCCGCCAATCATGCCTTTTGCCAGCAAACGCTTGTTCACAGCTCTCACCGGCTCATCCAGTTTGATGACAAATTCATTAAATATCGGCCCGTCAAACATAACAGTAAGGCCTGCTTTTTTTGCTTCTTGCTTTGCATAGTTGGCTTTTAAGAGATTTTGGCGGGCTATATCTTTTACGCCGTTTTTTCCGAGAGCAGTCATGGCCACTGATGCTGCCAACGCATTTAAAGCTTGGTTCGAGCATATATTTGATGTTGCTTTATCTCGGCGGATATGCTGCTCCCTGGCTTGCAGGGTAAGCACAAAGCCTCTTTTTCCGTTTTCGTCTTCCGTTTGTCCGACGAGACGGCCCGGCACCTTTCTCATTAATTTTTTAGTAACGGCAAAAAAGCCGCAATGCGGGCCGCCGTATGCTGAAGGAATGCCGAAAGGCTGCGCATCACCGACGACGATATCAGACTGAAACTTACCCGGCGGAGTGAGAAGACCTAGCGCAAGCGGGTTAACTGAAACAATAAACATGGATTTCCCTTGATGAGCGATAGGCTCAATATCCTTTAGCGGCTCGATCCGGCCGAAAAAATTCGGGTACTGAACGATCACTGCGGCTGTGTTCTCGCAAACGGTTTGGCGCAATGCATCAAGATCCGTAACGCCATCCGCAGCGGGTACTTCAACTACATCAATATACTGACCTTTTGCGTACGTTTTCAGCACTTCTCGCGATTCAGGATGCACGGTTTTTGACACAACGATTTTTTTCTTTTTCGTGTGGCCTGAAGCAAGCATTGCTGCTTCCGCCAAGGCTGTTCCGCCGTCATACATCGAGGAGTTGGCGATATCCATGCCTGTCAGTTCACAGATCATCGTTTGGAATTCAAAAATAGCCTGGAGCTCTCCTTGTGAAATCTCTGGCTGATAAGGCGTATATGCGGTATAAAACTCAGAGCGCGAAATGACATGATCCACAATGACAGGCTGATAATGGTCATATACACCCGCTCCTAAGAAAGAAGCGTATTGTACGGTATCACGATTTTTAGAGGCCAGCTTTGTCAGTTCTCTTGTTAATTCAGTTTCTGATTTCGCTTTTTTAATTTGATACTCTTTTTTATATTTGACGTTTTCCGGTATATCAGCAAATAAATCATCGATGCTGCTTACGCCGATAGTAGCAAGCATCTCCTGTTTATCCTTTTCTGTTGCGGGCAAATAACGGTGCTTCATGTGTTGTCTCCTCTCTCCAAGAAAAAATATTAGCGTTTATAAAATGGTGTTTTGACAACCTTTGCTTTCACTAATTTTTTGCGAATCTCTACATCTACAACAGTCCCGATCTCACTCGTTTCCGAATCAATTAAGGCAAGGCCGACGTTTTTCCCTAATGTCGGTGACTGCGTGCCGGTTGTCACCTTTCCGACAGACTTGCCATTTTGGAAAACCTCATATCCGTGCCGCGGTATCCCTTTTTCAATCATTTCGAGACCGACAAGTTTGCGCTTCGCTCCGTTTTCTTTTTGTTCACTCAATACTGACTTACCGAAAAAGTCAGACTCCTTTTTGTGCTTTACAGCAAAGCCTATACCTGCTTCAATCGGTGTAATATCCCGGGTCAGCTCCTGACCGTAGAGCGGGAGCTTCGCTTCAAACCGGAGTGTATCACGTGCACCGAGACCGCATGGAATCAATCCGTATGCATCCCCTGCATCGATGATTTTTTTCCAAATATGCATAGCATCATCACTGCGGCAGTAAATTTCATACCCGTCTTCTCCCGTATAGCCAGTGCGTGAAATAAGTGCTTTGCGGCCGCTGATATCGGCTTCATCAATAAACGCAAACGGCTTTAATGCAGACACATCTGCATCTGTCAGATTTTTTAAGATCGCTTCTGCTTTCGGTCCCTGTACAGCCAAGAGCGCGATTTGATCTGACTGATTGTCAATCTGCACATCACCTGCTGCATGTTCTTTCATCCAAGCCAAGTCTTTATCTATATTAGAAGCATTAATGACAAGCAGATAGCGGTTCTCCCCTTTTTGATAGATAAGCAAATCATCGACGGTTCCGCCATCCGGGTAACACATCGCTGTATATTGAGCACGGCCTGGCGTTAACGCGGAAACATCATTTGTCATCAATCTTTGCAAAAAAGACAGACTGTCGTTCCCTGACACTTCGACTTCTCCCATATGAGATACATCAAACAAACCGGCTGCAGTTCGGACAGCCTCGTGTTCTTTTTTTATAGAAGAAAATTGAACAGGAAGCTCCCAACCTCCGAAATCAATCGTTTTTCCTCCATATTCCTTATACAGGTCAAATAACGGCGTTCTTTTCAGCATCTAATTCCTCCCCTTTATCAACGGCGCAGCTAAAAAACATACAAAAAAGGACAGAGAAACACCTCATGTAAAATGAAGGTTCTCTGTCCTGGCACCTGAAAGTTTACTTTGCATACGCAAAGACGTCCCCTTTGGTGGTTTGCGCATCCGCACAAACACTCTCCAGAGTTGCGTCGAGCAAGAGTTCTTTTGCCTGAGAGATTCACTCCGCAGTTTGCTCCTTCGGCGCCTGTATCCCGAGGTTTTCGGTCAGGTCTCTCCCCTTGCTGTCATTCGCTCATATTTTCATGCTGTTATGGACATACTATAGCAATATCTTACATCAAATACATACTCATATCCTACCATCATCACTATATGCTGGGCAACAGCAATTTGGGCAGATTTTTCTCATATTATTCATCTTAAGAATCGAAGAATAAGAAAGGCGGTTTCAAAGCAATGAATACAGAAATGATCTACGATGCAAAATGGCCTGAAGAATTTGCTGAAAGACTGAAAAACGATGGCCCTTGGGCAAACTGGGAACTGTACAAGCTCTCTGCAGAAATCCAGAAAACATTAGCAATTCCAGAGTTTGAAGGTTTACGGGCTCCTTTATATCTGCCTTCCTTTACGCCGCTCCCCCACCAGCTTGAGGTGGCGCAAAAAGTGGTTGAAAAAATGAACGGCAAAGCGATTTTAGCAGACGAGGTTGGTCTCGGGAAAACGGTTGAAGCTGGACTGATTCTAAAAGAATATATGATTCGCGGGTTAGCAAAAAAAATTTTGATCCTTGTGCCCGCTTCCCTTGTGTCACAATGGGTCAAAGAGCTTCAGGAAAAATTTTTGATTCCGGCTGTTGAACAAAAGAAAAGCTATGTGTGGGAGCAATGCGATATTGTCGTCTCATCAATAGACACCGCGAAGCGCTCGCCCCATCGCGAAATCGTTCTGTCAATCCCATATGATCTTGTCATTATTGATGAGGCACACAAACTGAAAAATAGCAAAACGAAGAACTATGAATTTGTCCGGAATCTCGTAAAAAAATATTGCCTGCTTCTTACCGCGACGCCAATCCAGAACCGTATCGAAGAGATTTTCAATTTGGTGTCCTTATTAAAACCCGGCCATTTAGGCAGTCAGAATCACTTTCAGGAGGAGTTCGCCAAGAAGAAATCCAGTTTAGAAGCGCATGAACATTTAAAAGATCTTGTGAATAAAGTCATGATCCGTAACAGGCGGCATGATACCGGGCTGAATTGGAAACAGCGCCATGTTGAAACAGTGCCGATTGAATTTTCTCCATCAGAGCAGGCGCTTTATGATGAAATTTCTCGCTTGAAGGAAAGTATCAATAAACCAGCCAGCATGTTCTCGATTATGACCTTGCAAAGAGAATGCTGTTCGAGCAGAGAAGCGGTGTATATGACGCTGAAAAAGATGCTTGATCAAAAAGAGAAACAAGCACCTGCCATTGATGAACATACGATTTCAGTTTTAATAGAGCGCATCAATCAAGTGACACAAAATTCTAAAGCGCTTCAAGTCGTTGATTTAATCAAAAAGATCGACGATAAGGTCATCATTTTTACAGAATACCGTGCAACCCAGATTTATTTGCAGTGGTTTCTTCAGCAAAACGGCATCAGTTCTGTGCCGTTTAGAGGCGGATTTAAACGTGGGAAAAAAGACTGGATGAAGGATCTTTTCCGCGGAAAGATCCAAGTCCTTATTGCAACTGAAGCAGGCGGTGAGGGAATTAACCTGCAATTTTGCAATCACATGATCAACTATGATCTTCCATGGAACCCGATGCGACTTGAGCAAAGAATCGGAAGAATTCACAGACTCGGGCAGGAGCGTGACGTGCACATTTATAACATGGCAACAAAACATACGGTGGAAGAGCATATTCTAAAGCTTTTATATGAAAAAATTCATTTGTTTGAAAAAGTGGTCGGCGAACTTGATGATATTTTAACGAAAATTCAAGTGAACAATTTTGAAGAGCACCTTCATGACATTTTGTATCACTCAGCAACAGAAGAAGAAATGAAAATAAAAATGGATAACTTAACCTCATTTTTGTCTTATAAAAAACAGCAGCCTGCTGAAAAAAGAGGATCTTAGCCTGTAAGGAGGTTTTACTAGTGAGACAGCAAGAGGTTCACGATTTTCTGCTGCGTTTTTTTCAAGCAAACAGCTGCCAAATCGTCGATCAAGGCTTAGGCTATATGACAGTGCAGCTTACAGTTGAAATGGACAAACAAATCATGAACCGCCCTTTCTACTGGCATTGGCGCGAGAAGACAGGCGGTGATCCGAATCCAATGAAAATCACTTTTATTACAGATAAAGAAAATGCGCCAAAAGACCTAGATGGTGAATTTATATATTTTGGGGCCCCGCGTCTTTTTCAAATATTTAAAGCTGTTAAACAAAATGGGAGATTTACCAGAATGTATGAGAAAATTGAATCAGCCGGAGCCAAAGTCCCACTTCAGCCTTGGCTTGGTATAAATGTCACGATTTCATACCAGTCCGACATGAAAAAGGATAAGTTATTGTCACTAGGTCTTCACCTAGTCTCTGGAACGATAATTGAAGATTTTCAAAGCAAGCTGACCCAGCTTTCACTGACATCACAAATATGTGACTATTGCTTCACCATTTCACCTATGATCAAACCAGAAAGCGGACTTAAGCGTATGGAAAACTATATTTCCAAATCCGCTATGCAGGAGCCGTCCGACTGGGCGGAACAGGCGGTTAATAGGTGGAGAAATGACATGATATTGCTTGATAAGTTTTACGAGCATATAGAAGAAAAACCAGAAGAATACCATCTAGAAAAACAGGCGCTGAAAACCTTGTATCAACCAAAGATATCAGTTGAAATTGAAAATGGCGGATTATTTTATCTGCAAAATAATATTTCAAGCTAACTTTTATTCATTCGACATCGTTCTCGTTTTTTTTGAAAAAATGCGATTATAATAAAGGTATATTGGAAAAAAATTCTGGCATTTTTAAAGGGGAAATGACTTCCAGAGACTAATGAAGCATACAATGAGTCATGGCCGGACTGGCTGAAATACATAAACAAGTATTTTAGGAGGAGAAACTGCATGAAAAATGCAAAACAAGAGCACTTTGAATTGGATCAAGAATGGGTTGAATTGATGATGGAAGCCAAAGAGGCAAATATCAGCCCGGAAGAAATACGAAAATATTTACTTTTAAACAAAAAGTCTGCTCATCCTGGTCCGGCAGCCAGAAGTCATACCGTAAATCCTTTCTGAATGTGCTATAATATCACAAGGAAGGTGATGACATTGATTGGCCAGCGTATTAAACAATACCGTAAAGAAAAAGGCTACTCACTATCAGAACTAGCTGAAAAAGCTGGGGTAGCGAAGTCTTATTTAAGCTCAATAGAACGAAATCTACAAACGAACCCCTCCATTCAATTTCTCGAAAAAGTCTCCGCTGTTCTGGACGTCTCGGTTCATACTTTGCTCGATGAGAAACATGAAACCGAATACGATGGTCAATTAGATAGTGAATGGGAGAAATTGGTTCGCGATGCAATGACATCCGGGGTATCGAAAAAACAATTTCGTGAATTTTTAGATTATCAAAAATGGAGAAAATCCCAAAAAGAGGAGTAGTGCCTGAGCAGAGGCACTAACTCCTCTTTTGTCAATAAACATCGAGACGGCCCAGTGATAATTTACTGGGCCGTCTCTTTTTTTGCTGTTATTAATTTTTATCCTCGCTATGCGCTTTTTCATTTTCTTTCACGTAACCATCTTTATCAGTATGGTCCTTTTTGATTGTCAAGCCGTTCCACTGTGTAGCTTCGAATGAGAATTGAAGCTTAATGGAGTTGCCTTGATATTTATTTTGAACCATAAGCCCGTTTTCATCTTTTGTTTTATCATCCTTGAATTGGATTTCCATTTGAACCTGATCGAAGTCAGTTGGTGTTTTTGGAACACCATCATATTCAGGAGCGGTTTTACCATCAATTGTTGCTACATTGACTTTACCGCTTGCATTTAAGAATTTAGGGTCAATTTGTTTTTTGATTTTTTCAGCAGCCGCTGCATCATTTTTAGCAGACATCAAATACAAGTCTTTAAGGTTCGCATCATCTAAAATAATGTTTTTCGGGTAGCCATTGCCGCCCTCTTTTCCAACTGTCAACAATGTCACTTCAAACTGGCTGAGGAAATCTTCTGGAGATGTATTGCTGCCGCCATTTGCTTTAAAATCTCCATAATTAAGCGCCATTAAAACTTCTTTGATCGCAAGTGATCCGTTATTTTCAAATTGGAAATCCTTTGTCAACTTATCTCCCGGCTTTAGATTTGATAAGTTCACACTCGCTGAATTTTCTTTAGCAGATAAATCAAGCGTACCTGATGCAAAAGTAGCATCCTTTGATTTAATGTCGTTAAATGCTGCCCATGTTCCTCCTCCAACTAAAGCTAATCCTAGTGCTGCAGAAGCAACTCCTAAACTCAATTTCTTTTTCATACCCATGGTTAAAACTCCCCTTTTATTGAATGTTTTATATCGAAACCTGTTGCCAGGTTTACAACTGAAGTTAAGTGGACATGGTGCTGTCCTTTGTATCTGTTTCCAAGGCTTTTGTCTTTCTTTCAATTTCTCTAATGGCGCTGCTGATCGTCACAAAAGCGTACACTAACAGCATCACGCCGGGAACAATCAATAATACAGCCGTTCCAATTGGCTGGCTGGCAAAATGAAGCATATAGCCGGCATATGGAAGCTGAAAACCTGTGTATTGCGCGCGAACATTTTCGTCCGATACAGGCGCTGAATCAGCTGCTGCATTATTATCACCTTTTGTTTTAAATAACAAATGGTCTCCTTGCTTTGTTATGTCAACAATTCTGTGGGTGACCGCCGTATTTGCATCCTGCATAAATGTAATAACGTCACCTTTTTGGAGCTCTTTCACATCAGTGATTTCTTTGACCAATATTAAGGAACCTGTATTGAACTCCGGCTCCATCGAACCTGACAGAACTGATTTCAATGTATACCCAAACACAGCCGGCTCTCCCCCGGATGAACGTGTTGAAATCACGACAAGTGTCAGCACAATAATAAGAGTAAAGATGATCACGTATAAAATATTACTGATCAGCTTCATTGCTTTTTTCATCCTCTTCCCCGCTTTCCTTCTGGTCTGATTGAGTTTCATTTTCTTTGGTTACAGCTTCTTGAGATGTTTCTTCTTTCATTGTTTTTTCCTGTATATCCTTTTGTGTTGTTTCATTCTCCTTTTTGACGTCCGACTTTGTTTCTTTTTTAGGGACTGTCGGTTTTTCATCGCATTTTGCAAGCGTCATAGGCTCCGACCACTCAAATGTACTGCCGTTTGCCGGGTAGCCTGCCGGTTTATATACTTTAAATGCATAAATGCCGGGTTTCATTTTTTTCTTCGTCTCAATTTTATAAAGTGAATCGCTGATTTGATTGGAGACAAATCCTTTTTCGATCACGTTCCCATCCTTTAACGGTTTTCGGGCATTTTCAAGCTTATGAAGCTCCCACTTCCACTTTGATTTCTTAAGTTTCTCACCTGTATTTTCGAGCTCAGCAAATAAGGTGATAGGTGAGCATACAGTTCCTTTCGTATCCGTTTGATCTGATATGTGCAAATCACTTTGATCCCAGCGTTTATCATAATGGCAGTTTTTATCTGTATGCTGAAAGTCTTTACACGTTTGAAGTGAGACATCAAATGTTTCAATATCATGAAAAGCAGCGCTTGTATCATCGGAAAATTGTAAGCATATTGCGGCAGTCAGACTGAAAATGACTGAAAGCTGGAAGATTAGCAGAACTTTCAGTTTCGTCTTCGCCTTTTGCTGATTGTGAAACAATCGAAACATATCTTACCTCCTGTAAAACACTGTAACTTGATATGACAATCGTTCTTTTTAAAGAACTACACAAGTAGAGTATAATCAACGATTTATAGATTTAAAAACACCAAAATCACTCATTTTGTTCGTTTAAAAGAATATTTTCATCATATTACAAAGTCTTGCTCAGTATTGCTCATCTTTTCAATTTTTTTGAAATTTTTGGGATTGTTATGTGAGAATTTAAATGCATATCCCGTTATTATTTGGTAATAATAAACAAGAAAGGGTGACAGCATGATGATCAAACAATGTATGATTTGTCTAACTCTTCTCGTCTTTGGCACCACAGCCGCTCACGCAGAAGAAACACCGCTTGTAACCTCCCGTCACATGTCCAAATGGGAAGAGATTGCTGTAAAAGAAGCAAAAAAAAGGTACCCGCTCGCACAGGTACTGTTCAAACAAAAAGTATGGGACCGTAAAAGAAAAGATGAAGCAGTGAAGCAATACCATTTAACTCTGAGGGAAGGATCAAAAGAATTCGGCGTTTTTGTGACGATTTCATTTGATCCTTATAGCCAAAAGGTCAATAAAATCGCCATATTAGAAGAATATCAATAAGGTCCTCCATTTTTTGAAGGACCTTATTCGTTTATTTGCGGTTATTTTTTCCGTTTCAGCCAAAGCCGGAAGCCATAGGGTAAAATACCGAACCACTGCTGAGAAGCAGGCGTTTTTGTTTCTTTCCGCACCTCTTTTCGTTCTTTTCGCTCATCTCTCGGTGTATCTATATATTTGACAAATTGCTGCGTCATATATTTAACATAATCATTCGTTTTCACGTGATCACCTCATCATTCAATTATTATGAAGTGTTGTCTCACATGACTTTTTTTATACCCTTTACACTGTTTTATTCTGTCCATCTCAGCAGTTTTTTCTGTTTTTGATCAAACACGATCTGTGCAGTTCTTTCTGTTCCCGACTCCGTTGACACTCTTAAGTTGATTTCTTTTTGCTCTTTTATCGATGTATCATGAATGTAATAAGAAACCCGTCCATATGGAAATTGCTGCGTACCCTCCTGGCCTTTCCGTTTCTCTAGAACGTGCCGAATCGAAAGAAGCGTACCATTTTGAAGCAAATTCTCTCCTATGTATAACTCTTTTGTTTCCTTTTCAAACATGCAGCGTGAAATATATTGAGCAGCAGCAAAGTTCACGATTAACAGCACAAGCGCTGACACAAAAAGAACAGCTGGATAAATAAACCCTCTTGTACGATACATTCACCCCCCTCCTAAATATGAATAGACTGGAAAAGCAGTTTGATACACTTTTTGGTCCTCACTCTCAATTTTCAGCAAAACAACACCATTTTCAATATCAGCTTTCATGGCAGTAATATGATCTAAAATCGGAACATGCCCTTTGCCATCCACTCTTTTTCTGATCATTGAATGATAAATGTCAAAACGGATGTCTTGTCCGGAAAGATTGGTGCAGATTAACACGCTCCCATGCTCGGCTGTCTTAACTGCCTGTGATTCCTTGCATTCATTCATCATCTGTTCTATCGAAATCATCCATTCTTGCTGTGTGAAACCGTCATGTTCCTGCTGTCGAGATAAAAACAGATGGAAAATAGCAGCTAACGATCCTGATATGAGCAAAAAGACTGAGAGCGAAAATAATACGTTAAGAAGCGTGTAGCCATTCTGTCTGCAGGATGCTGAGGCAAAATGATTTCTCTTTATAAGCTGCGGCTTTGATACATACGTTTTGATATTCGCCCTCCTCCTCCCACTTCATTGCATAGATATGATTGTTCTTTGTAATCGTTTTTGACGCGGCTCCTTCACCACTCATGACATATTTGCTAATGCTCTCATTCATCATCTGATAGCCAATTTCTCGTGATTCCGCCATTTTTTCATCAGCTATCAGCTTGTCCCACAAGGGGACGACTGTCAGCAGCACAAACAGCCACAGGCTTAGCGCAGACATTGTTTCTATTGTAGAAAAACCTTTATTTTCTCTCCACATTGACTCTCCCGCTCCCTAGATAAACTGTTATATCATATACGGCATGGCCATTTACTCGTATTTTTCCGCCTGCATTCGGGTGCCCTTTCTCATTAAATTCCAAACGGTCTTTTAATGTCAGCAGTTCTATAGAAAGTCCCCTTGCATACGGACGTTCAATGACCGTATCACCAATGACTAATTGATATTCTTTTTTATGAAAGAAAATTTTTGTTCTTTGTTGACGGGAAATAGCAGCCTGCTGTGTGAGCATAATATCATTTTTCAGCTGCCTTGCTGCCTGTCGGACAGCTGTATTGTCATAAGCAGGAGGAAGTGTAGTGAAGACGGCCACCAGGAGGATAGAGGCAAGGCTTAACACAAGCAAACTTTCTAAAAGGGTAAACCCCTCCTCCTCGTTTAATTTAATGTTCAACCTTAACTTCTCCGCCGGTGATGATAATGCGCTTACCATTTGGACAGACAGCATCCTTTTTCACATAGCCCTCTGACTGTAAATCGGCAAGGCTCGGAGTTTGTCCTTCATGATCAAGCTCAAATGCAGTCATTTGTGCCTTAACCATGTTTTGTAAGCCTTCACAGCCCTTTTTTTGAATGGTTTGATTATGTTTTGTGACGTTCGGTATCGTAATTAAAAGCAAAATCGAAATAATAAAGAGCACGATTAACATTTCAACAAGTGTAAATCCTTTCTCATTCATCAGCCTCTTCCTTTCACATTTGATTCATCATCTGATACATAGGCACAAGCATAGATAAATACACAAGTAAGATCATCGCTGCAACAAATCCATAAATCATTGGCTGAAGGATGCCTGTCCATTTTTGCGCTTTGTGTTCCAGCCGCTGTAATATGAATTGGCTGTATGTGAAAAGCTCCCGATCCAATCGGCCGCTCAGCTGGCCGTGAGATATGACTTTTGATAAATCAGTTTCATAAAAAGGGCTTCCACAAATAGCGGATTCAATTGACTCACCGGCTTTTAGCCGTTCAATCAATTGTTCAGCCTCGCAGCGGTAGAAAGGGAGAAACGTTTGATGTTTAAATGCATTAAGGCTGTCATAAATTGAGAGGCCTGATTTTAAAAGGCTGCTTAGCTGCAAAGAAAAAAAGTAGCTGTTAAACAGCTTGACAAGCTTTCCAACCAAAGGAATCCTGATACAAATCAGCATTTGCCGGGCAGGTGATTTTTTCTTAAACACAAGCCAATAATAAATCCCGATACCTGCTGTAAAAAGAACAAGCAAAATGATCACAAGATCAATATGCTGAAAAAAAGCAAAAAGCATATCGGTTGAACGTGAGGTTTCCATATTCATCGATTGATAGATACCGGAAAACTGAGGAATGATGATGGACTGTAACATATAAAACATGACAGCGACCGTAAAGATGAGGAAAAGCGGATAGCTCAGCACTCTTTTCAGCTGGTCTGCCTGTGCAATTTTTCGTTCCAGCAGCTCTCCGCTCTGGATCATGGAAGCAGGCAGTTCACCATGTGTTTCAGCAAAATAACAAATACCTACGGCTTCCTTATGAAATGACAAACTCTTTAGTACTTGATAAAACGGAGCCCCTTCCCTCAAACAAGTGACCGTATCAGTCAAGTCAGCCGCCTGCCTCTTATTCATCTGAAGTTCCATCAGGCGTAATCCATCCAGAAGCGTATATCCCCCCGCAGTCATTTCACCGAGCCGCTTTAATAACCTGGCTTGATCCTTTAATGACCAGACTTTTCTAATCTTTTTCATGATAAACCCACCGGTCATAGTTGTTTGTCGTTAAATAGCCGAGCGCAATTCCTTTTCTGATAATTTGACGAAGCGTTTGATATTGGTAATTTGCATGATTTCCTTTTGCCTCCTGGATACATTGCTGAAGATTTTTCCCGTATAGAAGCTCATAAACGCTAGCTCTCCTGGTATTTCGTGACTGTCGGCAATACACTGATGAACATCCGTTTTCACAAAACGGGCAAGCCAAATCAACCAAGCGCTGAGCCGCTATTGCAATGACAGTCTGTTCGATTTCATTCATATTGATACCGAATTCAAGCAGTCTGTAAATGGCGCCCTTTGCGTCTCTCGTATGAAGGCTCGTTAGTACCAGATGTCCCGTCATCGCTGCCCGCACCGCAATTTCAGCTGTTTCCGCGTCTCTGATCTCACCTAAAATAATCATATCGGGATCATGGCGCAAAATTGCTTTCAGACCTGCAGAATAAGTTACACCGGCTTTTTCATTCACCTGAACCTGAAGAACATCTTCGTCCCTTGTTTCAACAGGGTCCTCTAATGTGACAATATTTCGATTAAAGTGTTTTTTTGCATATTGAACGAGAGAGTATAATGTGGTAGTCTTCCCTGAACCAGTCGGCCCGGTAAAAATGAGCATGCCATGGGAATGTTTTAAAAACGAGAGTAATGTGGCTCCTGTCTTCGGAAATAGCGACAATTTATCAATCGAAGGGATATTGTATTGGGGCATCACTCTGATCACGAGGCTTTCTTCATTAATTGTGGGCAGCGTTGACATTCTTAAATGAACATTTCCCTCTTTCAGCTTTAACGTAAGCGAACCGTTTTGCGGCTTTCGCCTTTCACCTATATCCATTGCTGAAAGAAATTTAAAATGTGAAATCAGTCTTACGCACTCTTCTTTTTTCATGTCCCTTTTTTTCAGCAAGGCATGATCGACCCGAAAATGAATGATAGCGTCCCGCTCCCTCGGCACGATGTGAATATCAGAAGCCTTTGTTAGATATGCCTCTTCAATCAAGTTTTTGCTTACATTTTCTATTGAATCCAATTTGATTCCCTCTCCTTTCAATGCGTATTGTAGAAAAAGAAGGAGCGGTAATCAAACAGGGAAAACGTGATTTTGTGAGATGTTATATGCTGAAAAACCAATTCTTTCTGGCAAGAAAAAAACTTTCAACTGAATGTGCCCCTTTCATTATAATTTTCCCAATAATAAAAAAGCAGACATGGTCACCATGCCTGCTTGATTCCATTTTCATTATGCTGTTTTCGCTTTTTGACCAGTATCTTTCTCAACGGAAAGGTCGCCTAATGCAACAATACCGGTCATTTGGTCATTTTCAAGAATCGATAAACTGCGGATTTGATGCTCTGCCATAAGCGCCTTGTCATCGTATCCGGTCACCCTGATATGTCTGGTGAAAAAGCGGGGCACGCTGCACAAAATATGAAACACCCTATAGAGTCCGCCTTTTTCGAGGTTTCTTTTTCTTCTTCCGCTCCTGCAGCATATCTCCCGTCCAGCCTTTTTTCCTCAAATAGAGATAGATCAGGACTGTAGATGTGACAATCAATAAGAGAGAAAAGAGATATCCGTATTTCCAATTCAGTTCCGGCATCACAGAAAAGTTCATCCCCCATAAGGCCCCCAGAGCTGTAATCGGCGTAAAAAGCGTCGTGAAAATGGTCAGCGCTTTTACAATTTCATTCCCCCTATGTGAGGTAATGACTTCCTCTGAATGCAACAGATTGTTAAGCTCCCCTTCAAATTCGCTGATATATGTAAATCCCCTGTCAATCTTCAGTTGTGTCCGCTGATAATCCTTTTTCCCTTCATTTTGAGGTAAAAAAGTTTCTTTCAACGCCATTTCAATTTTTTTGGCGCTTAATATTAAATTTTTCCAAATCATCAGTTCATGGCGCAGGAGATGGACGCGGTTTAAAATGCTTTTGCTATTGTCGTCTTTAATCTGCCATCTAAGCTTTCTCAGCTTTACTTCAAATTCATCAACACCGATTAAATACGCATTCATTAGTTCGCCGAGAAGAATTAAAAACCCCTCTATCGCATTGTCCGCTCTTTCCATTTGCCGGACAACTTCTTTTCCTTTAATCTCTCTCAAAATTGAAAAATCAAAGTTGATTGTAAAAAAATATTGTCTGGTGATATAAAAGTGAAAAACAGTATGATCTTTTTCTTCACCAAGCCCCTGATCATAAACAATCGACCCAAATACCGCTTCATTTTCCGTTTCAGTTGTATCTACTCGTAAAAAATTAACGTGATGGTTATTTTCAAACCACTTTTCACACTGAGGCCAGTGAGAAAAATGGATTAGATCCCTTGCCTTACTTCTTTCTTGAGGCCCCATTTGGTACCAAAACCAATCCTTTCCCGTATGTGCCTTCATGTCAAGCTCCTCCAAACTTTTGTTCTTTATTCTTTAATTGCCCAATAACCGCGTCACTAAACCAGTCTGCCGCTTCAACACATGTTTTATGAGCATTTTCAGGTGGTATGGAATGTAGAAAGACATCGGAAAAGGGAGGTGCATGCCTTCCTTGGAGAAGGCAGTTGTTTTGGAATTTGTCAATTTACTAGCAGTCGCTATTCTCATTTTGTTAACAGGATTTTTTGTTGCCGTAGAATTTTCAATCGTAAAAGTGCGGCGATCCAAAATTGATCAGCTTGTCGCAAAAGGAAAGAAAGGTGCTAAAGCGGCAAAGCATGTCATCACTCACCTTGATGAATATTTATCAGCCTGTCAGCTGGGCATCACAGTCGCAGCCTTAGGACTGGGATGGCTTGGGGAACCGACTGTGCAAACTCTGCTTCGACCGCTTTTTCATAAAGCAGGCTTAAATGAATCGCTTACCCACCTGCTTTCACTCGTCATCGCATTTTTAGCGGTTACGTATTTAAATGTCGTTATCGGGGAGCTGGCGCCAAAGAGTTTCGCCATTCAAAAAGCAGAAAGCATTACCTTGTTGTTCGCTAAACCGCTTATTTGGTTTTATAAGATCATGTTTCCATTCATTTGGCTGTTGAACCACTCTGCCCGATTGATTACAGGAGTGTTTGGACTAAAGCCGGCATCAGAGCACGAGCTGGCATATACAGAGGAAGAACTTCGGGTCCTATTGGCTGAAAGCTATAAAAGCGGCGAGATTAGAAAAAGTGAATTAAAGTACATGAATAATATCTTCACCTTTGATAAACGAATGGCAAAGGAAATTATGGTGCCGCGAAATGAAATGGTCAGTTTGTCACTAGATGAAGACTCCATTTCAAATCTTCAGGAAACAGTCAAGCAAACAAAATATACACGGTATCCAGTTGTAAGAGAGGATAAAGATAACGTTATTGGCGTGATTAATATGAAAGAAGTGCTGTTTTCCATGCTGACGAAAGATTTTTCAATCAAGAAGCATCAAATTGAACCTTTCGTACAGCCCGTTATCCATGTCATTGAGACGATTCCTATTTATAAACTACTGCTGAAAATGCAAAAGGAACGTACTCATATGGCGATCCTCATAGATGAATATGGCGGGACGTCCGGTTTGGTCACTGTCGAGGATATTATCGAAGAAATTGTAGGAGAAATCCGTGATGAATTTGATGCGGATGAAGTGCCTCATATCCGCGAACTTGGAAAGGATCATTACTTGTTAAATGCAAAATTATTAATCAGCGATGTTAACAGCCTGCTTGGAACCGATTTATCAGAGGCTGAAGTAGACACCTTGGGCGGCTGGTTTTTGACACAAAACATAGACGCTGAGCCTGAAAGTGCCATAGAATATGATGGCTACTCTTTTAAGGTAAAAGACATCAACAGCCATCACATTTTATTTATAGAAGTTAAAAAAGCTGAATAGCCCGTGAAAGGCTGTTCAGCTGCTATCTTTCAAGATAAACATGGCAAAGGCATCAACACTCTTTTATTTTAAACCCTTTATTGGCCAGGGCTTTAGCAAGACTTTGCTCGGTTTTCACATTCGAAAAATCCAGACCCAGCTTCACGACAGTTTGGGCAATTTCCGGCCTGATTCCTGAAATAATCGTCTCAATGCCGAGCAATTTGGTGCTGTCAATCACTTTAAAAATTTGATAGGCTACCATGGTATCAACGATAGGAACGCCCGAAATATCTAAAAATAAATACGAGAGCTTTAACGCTGAGCACTGCTCCAGCACAGACTCCAAAATCGTCCTCGCTCTGTGCGTATCAATTTCACCGACAAGCGGAAGAATCCCAATTCCATCAGTAATCGGCATAATCGGCGCACTCAATTCATTAATCATTTCTTTTTGCGCGTTTAATTGTATCATGGTCACCTGGTGATATTCTTCCGTAAACACTTCGATGATCTCATCAATGTTTTGATTCAAGATCCGGCTCCACTCATAAAATTCCTGAATGCTGATGTCTTGAGAAGAAGCTTCGCTGAATTTCTGAATCCATTCAAACATGATGTGCCTGAAGGTGTTAAACTGGCCGACACTTTGTGTAACCGTCACTTCATGAACGGCACGGTCTCTGGCGCATTGAAGAGACCACCGGTTGAGCTCATCCTCTACGTCTTCTTTTCTAAGGGATTTTGCTACGATGGTCACCAATAATTCATGCTGGTCTTTTAACTTTTGTTCTAGTTTTTGCTGATCTTTCGCTGAATACAGCCAGCTGCCTTTTGACGTACAAACTTCCAGCCATTGTTGCGTGATATCTTCTTTGTGCTCTGTTAAGTGCTGATCAAGAGCTATCATCTTAATGAGCTCCCTCCTGTTTTTGAAAAATGTACGCTATATATGTATAACGCGTCTGCCTTTACACATACTATGTTTAGATTCAATGGGCTATAGCCAAGCGGTAAGGCAATGGACTTTGACTCCGTGATCGTTGGTTCGAATCCAGCTAGCCCAGTTTCTGAACAGGTGAAAAACCGAAGATAAGCTGATTCGAATAAATCAGCGGATCTTCGGTTTTTCATCATGCAGATTGATGAACCGTTTTCTTCTTCGATAACTTCAGCAGTTCTCCCGGGTTATAACCAATCACCAGCTTTTTGTTGTCTACTAGAATCGGGCGTCGCAAAAGCTTCGGCTTCTCGATTAAAAGTTCCAGCACCTCATTTACCGTCATTTCTTCAATGTTTAAATTTAAATTTTTGAAAGTCTGGCTTCTTGTCGCCAAAATTTCATCAATTCCTTCTGTCGTTAACGATAAAATGTACTTTAATTCTTCTCTTGTCGGGGTTTCTCTGAATAAATGCCGTTCGTTAAATTCAATTTGATGTGCTTTAAGCCAATGTTTTGTTTTTCGGCATGACGTGCAGCTTGGATATGAGTAAAAAGTTAATTGTTGTTCCATTCGTTTTTTCCTCCTCAGTTAACCATCTCTTTGTAGAATAACTACCCGGATCATTTTTCATTTAAACCATTTACAGAACTTTTTTCGGATTATTTTTTAAAAAACATTCATACAATAGAAAACACAATCAAAGGGACAAATTCCATTTGTATATTAATAATGAAAATGTTTACATTTCTAGGTGTGATCTATTATAATAACAGTCAGAGGGACTCTCGGGAGGGGATAAAAATGAATCGCATGTTCCGGGTGTTAGGATTTTGGACGGGAATTTTTGCAGTCATGTTTTATTTAGGTGATATGAAAGATGCTTCCCTTTTATTTTTTGGACAGACGATCTTATTTGTGTTTCTATCGTATTTGAACTTAACCGAACGCATGTATATTTATATTTTTGGCGCTTATTTAACAATTTTCTTCGCCGGCTTTACATATTACTCAATTTTTATTATGGTGCCCGGCGGCGGAGGCCATTAAATGCAGAAAGAGACAAACCTTATCGGTTTGTCTCTTTTTTTACAATGAAAACCCATTTAAAAACGGATTTTGATCCTGCTCAGTCAGTACGTCTGTTTCAGGTCCATGGCCGCTTAACACCAGCGTGTGTTCCGGAAGCGTAAGCAGTTTTTCATGAATGGACGTCAGCAGCGTCTCTTGATCGCCGCCTATTAAATCCGTACGTCCTATACCGCCTTGGAACAAGACATCTCCGGAGATGACCAAGTCTGCATCTTTCACGTAGTAAGACACACTGCCTGGTGAATGTCCCGGCGTAAATAATGTTTCCAAATGAAACGGCCCGATATTCAACTCACCGTCGCCTTCAATTAGATGATCTGCAGGCTTAGCTGTGACTTCTATCCCTCGCAGCATGCCGGAGCCGTTTAAAGAAGCGTCCGTAAGCCAATTTTTTTCATTTTGATGCAGGTAAACAGGGATATCCCATTTTTCTCTCACTTCATCAAGCGCCCCAATATGGTCAAAATGGGCATGTGTAAGCAAAATGGCTAAAGGCGTCAGCCCTTTTTCTTTTATGTATTGATTGATTTTATGTCCCTCGCCGCCCGGATCAAAAATCAGGCATTGATCATCACTGATGAGAAAATATGCGTTCGCTTGAATCGGCCCTACTGGCATTCGTCTCCATTTCACTATTATCACCTCTTTCTTTTTTATGCTCTTATTATGAGGGTTTTTTAAAAAAGATTCAAACAATCGCAATGAAAACGCTATCGACAAACCTATAAAAAACAGGTAGAATAAAACTGGAAAGAATTGCAGGTTTTTCAATGTAAAGGGGGCTGTGTTATGTTACTTGTCGTGATTTTCGGCCTTGTCGCTCTTTTCGCTTTATGGGGAGTCTTGCGTTCTGTTAGAAATAAAAATATACTCGGGTTTTTATTAGCCGGTGCCACCTTATTTGTCTTTGGATGGTTTACCGTGATGACCGTAATAAACAGCGGGTATCCAACCGCACATTAAAACCTGTATCCGATCGGATACAGGTTTATTTTTATGGCTGTAAATGTTTATTGACACTTTCTATTTTGCTCTCAAGCGTCGTTTTTTTGTCACGCCTGTCATCGATACGGATATTCGTTGCCACTCTGTGCAATCCTTTTTGAAATGGCGCTTCGTGAATTGCCTGAATGACTGCAAAAAGGTCACTGAGTTCTCCCTCGATCAGCGTATTCATCGGTGTCAGCTGATATTTGATTTTCCCTTCTGCTTGATATCCTTCTAATATCTTTTGCACATCGGCTACGTAAGCACTGACACTGGGTGTTTCCGTACCGATTGGGATAATGGTTACATCTGCGATAGCCATCGTTATTCCATCTCCTTTTGATCAATGATGAGTTGCTTCGTTTCATGTGATTTCAATAAAATAATTTGCTCAAAATGAAAGCCGTATAACGCATATTTCCCGTTCGGAGATATTTGAATCGGCTCCATTTCCCGCAGAGACACAAGATCTTTTGTCTCTCCCGATGCTACATTGATTGCTGCGAGCTTATATGCATCGCCGCTTTGTTTGAATGTATAAAACAGGCCTCCTGCTTCATCATAGTCATACTCCATTGGAGCCAAATTTGTATATTTCGCTTGGAGCGGCCATTTCGCTGTAACAGGTGATGTTGATTGCGGCGTTTTAAACTGATACGTCCCTTTTCCTCCGGAAGCTGATTTGACAGTAAAACTCATTTGATGGAAAGAATCGAAGAATAGAACGTCATCCTCAAGCTTCTGTTCCGTCTTAGAAGCTGTATCGAACGTATATAAAGGCCCTGTTTTATCGTCTCTTCCCTCTTTTACATAATCAAATGTATTTTTGGATGTCCAATGAATGAACGGAACCTGTACTGGGCTTAAGAAAGATTCGTCTTTTTTAGCATTCACCTGATATGTATGGAAATCCCAGTTTTCATTGAATTCCGTCACCATCATTTGATAAGGATCATACTGATTCCAAGCAGCCTCAAGCTCATACGTTTCGTAATCTTTTTCGTAAAGCGTCTCTCCTTCTGCATTAAGCAAAACCACTGCTGTCTTTTGGCTATGTGTGATTTGCAGCAGAATCATCTGCTCCCTCGCATTGATTTGAACATCAACGATTTGACCATCCGTTTGATAGAGCTTTTTCGCTTTGCCTGTAAAGATGCGGTACGCAAAAAGCTCTGTTTTCGTCGGATTAGACGCAGTATATAATATTGTGCTGTTATTCAGCCAGCCTTCCGCCCCATCCGCTTTTTCCGAGGAAAGCGGTATGATGTCTTTTTTCTCATCTTTTGCCGCCGATGCCTGTTTTTGCTGCTGATGAGATGGTTCGCATGCCGATAAACTAAACAGCAATACCGCCAGCAGAATAAAACAAACTGATCTCATCAGCATTCCCCTCCGATCATCTTTATTCTCTCATATTTGCTTCAGCAGAAAAAAGAAAAAGTTTCAGTTACTCATGAAAAAATAACGCCCTCCACAAGATGCCGTTTGTGGCGTTATATATGTGTGAAAACTGCTGAAACGGCAAAGGATTTTGGCCTTTTCCAAGTTCCACCGTATACCCTTCCTTAAAATAATGGTGAATAAACCAATCACGAAATCCAGCATAGCTGTCTATATCCCTTACTCCCTTATAAATGTTCCCGCTTAACTCCTCAAAATCCTTTATGACGGCAGCAGATTCCTCAGGCTCAAGGCCTTTATAGCCCCAATAAATTTCTTCTCCTTGAGTATGAAGAGCCAGCAGTCTGTCAGGCGGATTCTCCGTGATCAGCCGGTACATCGCAATAGATTCCGGCTCCGTAAGCGGAGAGATTCCCGGAAAATCGCGGTAGCTGGGTGCTGTCGGTTTTCGGTATTTTTCAATTTCCCATAATGATGGAAATTGTTTATTTAAATCAACCCCGTTTATATTCGCCTTCCATTCATTAAAATTCGGACGATGTTCATTTAGCCTTTCGAGCTCATCTCTTCTGGCTCCCATGACTTCTGATCCGTTTAAAACAAGATCAACGCCATCCGGATTGACAAGAGGAACGAGGGATAAGGATGTGCTGTTAAACAGCTTTATGGGAGAAAAGCCAAAGAAAGGCGAATTGCAGCATAATGACATACAGTATTCCTTAAACCATTTTAGCAGGAGAGACGTTGTAATCCACTCATTCGCATGAAATGACGCGTTCATATGGACCTTTTTTACGGCATGCTCCCCACCAGCCTTCAGCTCCCAGATAGGCCTGCCGAGTACAGAACGGCCAATTTCCCGGCATGAGACAAACGGAAAAACATCAATAATCTTCTTTATTTCCTTTTCAACAGCTGAATCATCATAGATTTTCTCTTGCTCAATCCAGCTATCAGAAAGTTTCAGCTGCCGAGGCTGTAAAAAGCGCTTTATGTCCTGAATGGTTTGAAGCTCTTTGCCGCTATGCTCCTCTATCACATAACCAGGGCAGTACAATTGATGTTTTTGTGCGGAGCGATTTGCACTTTTAAGCAATTCCTCGTCTATCTTCAGTTCTTTCGCCACTCTGGCCAAATTGTTCTTGATCTCAGGTTTCACCGTAATAAACGCCATCATCATCCCCCTTTTTTGTTACTATATGACAGCGTATTTAAAAAAAGAAAGCCTCCCGCTCACTTTGACGCGGGAGACATTGTGATTACGATGCCTGATCAAGCATTTGTTTTTCTTTCCGTTTTGATGAATTGTCCAGCCTTTTCTGGTCATAAAATCGCAACAAATCCCCATAAATGATTTCATCAGAAAGTGATAGCTCCTGTTTTGCTTTATCAGCAAATGCTTCACATTGTTTTGTCTCTTCTAATGGTTTTCCCGTCTCTTTGTCATAACACGCACCGTCTGTATAAACAACCTGATCTGTGATAAAGCTCCCGTCCCGGAGCACCGTAAAGTCCAGTTTTTCGTCTGAAAGCAGATCGTTGCCGAATTGAATTTGATCTTTCGTATCAATCCCTAAAAGATTCATTAGCGTCGGCCTGATATCAATCTGCCCGCCTACTGTTTCAATGGTTTGCGGCTTTTTATCAGTAATACCCGGAATATGAATGACCAGCGGCACTTTTTGGAGCTGCACCTCTTCAAATGGGGTTATTTCTTTTCCTAAAAACTGCCCCATCGCTTCATTATGGTTTTCTGATATACCATAATGGTCACCATATAATACAATAACAGAGTTGTCGTATAATCCGTCTTCCTTCAGCTTTTCGATAAACCGTTTTAGCGCCTCATCCTGATAACGCACTGTCGGAAAATATTTATTTAGCGTCTGGCTGCTTGAATCATATTCATCAATCAATTGATCCTCTTCATCAAGATCAAACGGGAAGTGGTTCGTCAGTGTAATCAGCCTCGAGTAAAACGGCTGAGGCAGATTTTTCATCAGCTCTGAAGACTGCTCAAAAAATTCTTTATCCTTCAGTCCCCAGCCGACTGAATTTTCGTCAGTTACATCATATGAGTTAATATCAAAAAACGAATCATATCCAAATGAGTCGTACATTAAATCACGATTCCAAAAGCTCTTATTATTAGCGTGGAGCACCGCTGAATAGTATCCGCTGTTTTTCAAAATTTCAGGAGCGGCCATATATTGATTGCCCGCATTCGTAAAAAACACGGCACCTCGTCCAAGCGGATACAGTGAATTGTCCACGATAAATTCAGAATCCGAGGTTTTCCCCTGGCCTGTTTGGTGGTAAACATTATTAAAGTTGTAGCTCTGTTTTATAAAGTCATTCAGAAAAGGCGTGATTTCTTCTCCATTCAATTTTTCATTAATCACGAAGCTTTGCGTCGACTCTAAGGATACGAGAATGACGTTCCTTCCTTTTGCAGCGCCGAATAAGCGTTTGTTGGCATCCTTCGCATTAGCGGTTACATAGTTTTCAATCTCCGTCAGGCTGTTGCTGTCTGCCAACGCTCTCTGTGCGGATTGCTTTGACTGAAGAACGCCATCGTAAATATGAAAATTAAACAGGCTAATGTTTTTAACAAGCATTTCTCTGTCAAATGAGCGTGTCAATAGCTGAGGTCTTTCCGCCTCAGACAAGCCCAGGTTGAAGAAATAAACAGAAGCAACGAACAAAAAATAAGCCGCCCGTTCATTTTTCGTTGAGGGAATGTCCGATTGAAAAGCTTTTTGCCGGATGTGAAGCCATATTAAAACCGCAATATCTACAGCTAATAGGAGGTCTGTCGGCTCAAGAAGTGTTCCGATGCTGCTTCCGAGATCACCCATATTGCTCGTTTGAAAAAGAACAGGGATTGTTAAGAAATCATTGTAAAAACGGTAAAAAACCATATTTGCCAGCAATACAAACGTGACAAGACAGCTCATCGCGATAATATAGCGATTTCTGTTTTTGCCTTTTAAAAACAGGCTGAGGCCAAAAATAAGCAACAAAAAACTCAATGGGTTGATAAACAGAATAAATTCCTGTGTTAGATTGTCGATTTTAATATGAAAACTGGTTTTGTAAACAGCATACGTTTTCAGCCACATCAATAAAATGGCAATCAGCATAAATGAAATCTTCGAAAAAAACGTTTTTCGCATTTCAACCTCCTATGCAGCACGCTCAAAAAATCAGTCTATTCCCAACATTCTTATTAACACATCAAATTAAATCTTAACCTGAGCACAACAAAAAATCAATTTGATTTACACAATTTTAACAATTTTGATGTTTCAGCCATTCATTTTTAGCGATCCAAGCGCCTCCGATAACGCCGGCATCATTTCCAAGTGCTGCGATTGAAATATCAGCAGCTTGGGCAGCCCGCGGAAACGCGCATTTGCGGAATGTTTTCTCAACTTTTGATCTCAGCAGTTCTCCGGCTCTCGATACGCCGCCGCCAAGAACGATTTTGGATGGATTAAGCGAGCTTGCCAAATTTCCGAGCACCAAACCAAGGTGCTTGGCTACATAATCAACCACCTCAAGGGCAATTTCATCATTTTCACCCGCCGCTTCAAACACATCCCGCGCTGACAATTGTTCGGTTGCTTGTAAACGTGTCGTCTTTTTAGCATTTGCTATTTTTTCTTTTGCAATTCTTACAATTCCGGTTGCTGACGCAATTGTTTCGATACAGCCCGTTTTGCCGCAGTTGCAGGGCGCTCCGCCTTCAGGGATGCTGCAAATATGGCCGATTTCTCCGCCGGCGCCATTTATGCCATGTACAATTTCACCATTTGCAATGATGCCTCCGCCAACTCCTGTGCCAAGCGTCACGAGAATGACGTCTTTTGCGCCATCACCCGCTCCCTTCCACATTTCCCCGAGCGCAGCAATATTCGCGTCATTTTCTATAACAGCTGGGATGCCGGTTTCTGTCTCCAGATGGTTTTTCAAAGCATAATTTTTCCACCCTAGATTTACTGTTTCATAAACAACTCCTGACGAAATATCTACAGGGCCTGGTGCACCCATTCCGATGTATTTGATGATGTGCTTCGGTTTTTGCAGCTCATCCAGCTTGCTGTCGATTGTTTTTGCAATTGTGACAGTAATCGTGTCGCCAGTTTTATCAGTCGGAACTTCCCACTTATGCTGAATTTCACCATATTGATTAATAAAAGCGAGTTTAATCGTCGTTCCTCCCAGGTCAATGCCCGCAAACCATATCTCGTCCATTTTTATCACCTTAGCCTTTATAGAAATCTCTTCCGTTTTTTGTTTGTTCCAATTCTTTTCGAAGGACAGCTGCCGCTCTGGCCCACTGCTCCTTTTCAATCATGTGGTTCATGTATAATTCCTTTAATTCATCCAGCATAAACTCAATTTCAAGCTCTCTGTCTCCAAAATAAACAATGTGGCCAAACGTTTTTAACAGCTGTTGCACATCATAAAATGTATTCATTTTCCTCACCATTTCTTGAACTTAACTATCATAAGCGTATTCATAAGGAAGCGGTCAGTCAAGAAGAAAACGCTGACAAAAAAGCCAGCCTCCTTTCCATATTCCACCTTTATGATTCTTTATTGTTTTCAATTTGTTGCTGCAGCTCCTTGTAGCGCTGCTCCTTCGGCTCCAATTTTAAAGCCAGCCTGATGGCCTTTTCTGCTAGTGCAAGCTCATTTTTTTCCGCATACAATAAGGCTAAATTGTAATAGGAAGCATGGTCTTTAGGTTCTTTTTTCACTGCTCGTTCCAAAAGGGAAACCGCCTGATCATATTCGCCGATTTGAATATCAGATACAGCAAGAATTTTCAAAAGATCGGCAGAGGCATCTTTTTGCTCTGCTTCTCCGTTCAGCAATTCTGTTACTTCTTCATACTTTCCTTCCTGATACAGCTCGCTTGCCTGCTGAATCAGCGCTGACTCCTGGTGTGAAGGCGAATGCAATCCGTAATATAAAAAACCGGCAGCCAAAGCAATCAGCAAAACCGCTGACAACACTCTTTTTCCAAAGGCTCTGGCTTTGGGCAACCCCAATGCCGCTGCAGCGAAAAAGCCGCCAATCAAGCCGCCGATATGTCCTGAATTATCAATATTTGAAACTGCAAAACCAAAGCCCAGATTGATGATAATAATGACAATAATATTGGTTCCTATGGTTCTTAAAAACATTTTTCGATTAGATAAAGCAACATACAGTAATGCACCTAAGCATCCGAATATGGCTCCTGATGCCCCTGCCGAAGGATACGGGCTGAACACAAAACTCGCAATCGAACCCGTAATGCCAGCAGCCAGATAAATCAGCAAAAATCTCCCCGATCCATACATCCGCTCAACCGCTGTACCAACCGACCATAAAGCCAGCGTATTAAAAGCTAAATGCGCTATGCCGATGTGAAGCACGATCGGTGTCAGAAGCCGCCACCATTCTCCTTGTGCAATCAGGCTGTTTTCTTTTGCTCCAAAAGCGACCAGCGTCTCCGTATTTGTGCTGCCCCCGTTTATTTCGAGCAAGAAAAACATTAGGATCTGAAGCGCAATAAATAAATATGTAAAAATCGGTTTTCCATTTTGAAAAACCGCCGCTTCAGTTTTTCTCTGTTCTTCTTGTTTCAGCACTAGCGAAAGGAAGCGTTCTCGCGCCATTTGCACGTCTTCAAACGAAGCGTGTTCCTCTCTACAATTTTCTGTACGAAATGATGGAAAAACCGCTTGAAGATCATCTCGAAGCATCGTTCCTCTAACGATCGCCGGCTCAACTGACACAGTTCCCTTCTCAAACGTTTTTTTTTGCAATCTCTTCCCAGTCATCAACAGGGGCTTCCGTTGAAAAAAACACATTCAGCAGCTTCATCCTTCGTCTGCCCAATTGATGTCTGACTCGTTCTACTCGTTCGGCCTGCTCTTCGATGTCTCTAACCATTTCTTGACGGAAATCAAGATCGTGCTTATAAAGACGAACTAGATCATGAGAGGACTTGTCCGGAGCTTCCAGCCATATCTCATCTGACTCACCGGCTTGTATGACGCCATACCCGCTATTCACCAGGTGCGCCGCAATTTTCCAATATGTATACTCCAGCAAAAACATGTTTACCGCTCCAATAGTTTTTTTTCATTATAACAGCTGGCGCTCCGAAACGCCTACTGAAAGCAAAAAATCCCGTTTTTCACGGGATTTTAGAAAGCTTGCTGTATAAACTTATTGCGGATAAATGGAATTCTTAAAAACAAATGGATAAAAGACCGCCTGATTCCTGGCTGGCTGAGTACAGTATTCATAAGACGGTAGCGATTTTGATAAAACATGACGGCAGAAACCGCGAAAATGGCATAAATCAAAAGTTTTTTCATGATATCCCTCCTGCCAATAGGGTTTGTTATTCTGCCTTATTTATTCTCGAATAAGGGACAGGAAAGTTATGAAAAACAAGAAATAATCCGATCCTCTGTTATCAGCTTTTGTACCGGGATGTCATGTGGCAGACTGGGTACGTGCGCATACAACTGGCACTCCAAAAGCAATGAGACTGTCTTCCCTTCATATTCACTTAAATAGCGATCATAATAGCCGCCTCCAAAGCCGACCCTAAACCCGTTAACATCAAAACAAACACCTGGAACGATCATCAAGTCAATTTGTGATGGGTTTACTACTTTTGTTTTTTCAATTACCGGCTCGAGCAGTCCGGCATACACGGTTTCGAGCTGATCATCAGTCTGATATGTGCGAAATTGCATTTTCTTCGTGTCCGGATGGCATTTTGGGATGCAAACTTGTTTCCCTTCTTCCCAAGCCTGCTCAATGACAGGACGCGTCGGTATCTCTAATCCTCTGGAAATAGTGACGGCAATGGTGCCGGCATTTTGCCACTCCGGCAGAGAAAACAAGTACTTATACATACGTTCCGTTTTTTGAAGAATATCTTCATTTGATAAAGCAGATAGTGCCTCCAGCGTCTTTTTTCTTAATTGTGATTTCATCTCTCATCCCCCTCGGAATAGAAAAAAAGCCAGAACCTTTTTCAAAGCTCTGGCTTTTTTCTTACACCTCAAACAGCAAGGCTGTTATTTTGTTTCACGGTGTAACGTAGATTTTTTATCACGTGGGCAATATTTTTTAAATTCAACGCGGTCTGGATTGTTGCGTTTGTTCTTTTTAGAAATATAGTTACGCTCACCACATTCAGTGCAAGCCAAAGTAATATTAACGCGCATTATTTTCCCTCCAAACTAAAATCATTTACTTATTCAGACTTATATATAATACCACTATAATGGACGGAATGCTAGGCTGTTTTTCAATGAATTGCTGAATTATTGAAGATACGCTCATAAAGCTGCAAATATGATGACGTAATGAGTCGGGGGTGGTGGAGCTTGAACACTTGTTGTCTGCCAGCTTCTTTTATCCGGCGGGCTTTTTCCCGGTCTTTTAAAAAGCTGTCCAGCAGATCAGCCGCTTCCTGTACGAGCGTAAAATTAGCGATGACTGCCGTTTTGTCATGAACGGCATAATCACAAAAACCACCCGACTGAGAAACGACAGTCAGCACACCTTGTTCCATGCTTTCTTGCGCGGCAAGCCCAAACGGTTCATAAGAACTAGGGAAAACAGCCATTTCACAGTGAGACAGTAACGTTCTGATGTCTTTCCTATTGAGAAACGGCAGGAACATGACACGATCCTTCAGGTTATATGCCGCAGCCAATTTCTCATAGGAGGACAGAGACGGCCCCTCCCCAGCCAGCACTAGATAGAGGTCAGGCTGACGCTGCTTCAAGATGGCAAATACCTTTAACAGCTGCGAAAATCCTTTTTCCGGAACGAACCTTCCATATGAAAAGAGGAATCTTCTATTTATGCTTCTTTGGATTTTCCCCTTCTCTTCCTCCATAGATGCAGGGCTTGGGATAACAGTTATTTTTTTATGTGCTGCCTTATTAAGAGACCGCTTCATAAATGTGCTTAATACGATCAATGCATCAGCGGATTCTATAAGGAGCCGTTCGGTCTTGAGCCTGTATGGGTGTGGGGCTTCTCGGCACACCTTCTTCCTTTCTCTTTCAAGACCGTGGATTGTCGCAGTAAGCGGAAGGCCAAGCCGTTGTTTCAAATACTGGGCGGCAGGGGCAGTTGTGTCATCATGGGCATGAATCAGATCAAAGCGTTTATTGTGTGATAACACATGGCGAACCATTGTAAAGTTAGCATCAGCTATGCAATCTTCAAACTTCGCATACGAAAACAACTGCCCGCTCGGAGTACAAACTGTAATGTTGATATGAGGATTTAAATAGGAAATGAGGCGGTTTAAATGGACACCGAGCCCGCTTTTCGGCTCATCGGGATGTTCGGGTGAAAGCATGAGAATGTTCACCGTTCTTTTTCCCCTCTCCCATAACAGGTGTATGCAGAAAATTGCGCCTCCCAACTGGTGTGCGCTTCTTCAATCTGAAAACTGTTTATATGACGAATCCCATTTTCATCAAGATAGATGTCGTCTGTACCGGCAAGCTTGAGAGAGACATTCATTGAATTCACAATTCTGTATTCAGCCCGATATACAGCATCACCAGCCGCCTGTCTAATCGTCCATTCGCCTTTATCATACGTTGTGCGTTTTGTCCTGACAGCTTCAATGTCTTTTCTTTTGATGACAATGCGCAATTCTTTTATCATATCCTGCGTTTTTTCGAAAAGGACCGCTTCAGCCAGCCGCATTGTTTCTTCTGAGATTTCCCAGCTTACGGTCAAGGTGTGGGCGTTTTGAATGATTATGTCGAATGTGTCCCTAAAAAAGGAAAGCTTATGTCGTATATTATAGGGAAATGGGTGTTTATCCATGGACTCCTAACATTCTCCTTTCCAATCGTTCACTTCGTGTTCCTATTAAACCATTACATAAAGAAGAAGCAAAGAAAGATTTCTCGACAAAATCTCGTTTTTTTCGCGAATTCCTTTAGAAACTATTGGTTTTATGGTATAAAAAAGAAGGATAAAAAAAGAATAGAAGGTGATGAAACGTGGAAATTGCTATTATTGCGTTGTTTATCGTCAGTATAGCGCTAATTGCATTCTCATATTCTCAAAGAGACCCGATGAAAGATGTAGAACAGGAGCTCGAAACACTGCAGCTTTCTGCGATGCAGGAAATTTACAAGCTCAAAAAGAAAATGACAGTGCTTGAGGAAGAATTACTGGAAACAAACCTTGTCATTCGCAAATCAAAGCAGAACGACATCAATCAAAAAATCGCTAAACAAATACTTTCTAAATATAATAACGGTATGTCAGCTGAAGCGATTGCTAAAGCTGAGCATGTATCAGTGGAAGACGTGAATACGATTATCAAAGATAATGAGAAGGTGCTCGTATGACAAAACGGGGCATTCAGGCATTTGCTGGCGGCATCATTTTAGCGACAGCCGTTCTTGCAGCTGTTTTTTATCTGACTGACGAAGACCAGGCCGCTGCTGTAAAAGATAATAAAACAGTAACTGAACAAGACGTGAACAATTACCTTGATTCTAAAAAAATGGTTTCTGTGAACCGTGATGAATATCAAAAACTTCTTGATTCAAAAGAGAAATCGTTGACCGATGACAGCAGCTCAGACACGAAAACAGACAAAGTCAAAACGTACAAGCTCAAAATTAAAGATGGCATGAGCACTGCGGATGTATCTGCTATTCTTGAAAAAGAGGGCATTATCTCTTCGGCTCAAGACTTTAATGACTATGTCATTGATGCCGGCTATCACAAAGAAATTCGTGCCGGCGAGTTTAAAGTAAAATCAGACATGAGTTTCAAAAAGATCGTAAAAACGTTAACACGATAAAAAACAGGCTGACTCAGCCTGTTTTTTTCATCCAAACTTTCCTGAAATGTAATCGAGCGTTCTTTGATCCTTCGGGTTAGAGAACATTTTATTCGTATTGTCGCATTCAACAAGCTCGCCCATGTAGAAAAAGGCGGTTTGATCAGAAACCCTTGCTGCCTGCTGCATGTTATGCGTGACAATGACAATTGTATATTTATTTTTTAGCTCTAGAATGAGTTCTTCAATTTTCCTCGTTGAGATTGGATCTAGTGCAGATGTCGGTTCATCCATCAGCAAAATATCTGGATTGGTCGCAAGTGCTCTGGCGATGCAAAGACGCTGCTGCTGGCCCCCTGACAGCGAAAGAGCGGACGTATGCAATCGATCCTTCACCTCATCCCATAACGCCACGTCTTTTAATGACTTTTCCACAATTTCCTGAAGCTTCTTCTTATTTTTGGTGCCGTGGACTCTCGGTCCGTAAGCCACATTATCAAAAATAGATTGCGGAAACGGGTTCCCTTTTTGGAATACCATGCCGATATTTTTCCGTAAATCCACGATGTCCACTTTATCCTTTAAAATGTTGCTGCCATTATAGTTCAGCTCACCTGCAAGCTTTACATTTGGCGTCATTTGAATCATTAAATTCAATGTCTTGATAAAGGTCGATTTCCCGCATCCGGATGGACCGATAATCGCCGTAACCTCATTTTCATAAATGCTCAAATTGATATTTTTTAAAGCATGATGCTGTCCATACCATAAGTTCATTCCATTGACTTGATAGACTTCCTGTTTCATTACAGCTTCGGTAGCAATACTCATTGCCGCCCTCCTATCCGAATTTCCCGTTAATATAATCCTCTGTCTTTTGCTTTTTCGGACTCGTGAAAATCTGTTCGGTCTGTCCGTATTCTACAAGCTCGCCGTTTAAAAAGAATGCCGTCCGGTCAGAAACCCGCAGAGCCTGCTGCATATTGTGCGTGACAATAATAATTGAGTATTCTCTTTTCAATCCTGTAATTAATTCCTCTATTTTCGCATTTGAAATCGGATCAAGCGCTGAAGCTGGTTCATCAAGCAGAAGAACAGCCGGCTTCATCGCAAGCGTTCTCGCGATGCATAAACGCTGCTGCTGGCCGCCGGATAACGAGAGTGCGGATGAATGTAAACGATCCTTCACCTCATCCCAGAGGGCCGCTTTTGTTAAACTTTCTTCCACAATTTCATCTAAAACAGCTTTATTCCGCTCTCCGGTATATTTCAATGCATGTGTGATATTCGCATAGATCGATTTCGGAAATGGATTTGGTTTTTGGAAAACCATTCCGATTTCCCTTCTCAAGCTGACAACGTTAATATTGCCGCCCAATATATTTAATCCCTCATAAAGGATTTCACCTTCCGCTCTTGCAGATGGAATTAAATCGTTCATTCGGTTAATATTTCTCAAAAAAGTGGATTTTCCGCATCCCGACGGCCCAATTAAAGCAGTCACCGCATTTTTTTCAATATCCATGTTTACATGATGAACGGCTTGTTTATTTCCGTAATAAATGGACAGATCTTTGACCTCAAGCACGTGGTTCTGCTTCGGAACAATAACAGCTCGCTCAGTTTTTTCTTTTACCATTTGTTCAGACATGTTTTTCGCCTCTTTCCGTTCTAATTTGCCGTAAGCTTTTTGTAGATCATCGTGCCAAGCCATCTCGCCGCGAGATTAAACACAAGAACAGAAATCACCAGCACGGCAGAACCACCGTTGGCAATCGCTTCAGCATCCGGAATCATTCCTTGTGTATTGACGTTCCAAATGTGGACCGCAAGTGTTTCAGCGGGCCTGAAAATATTAAGCGGTGATGTTTCCGAAAACGGGTTCCACTCCGTAAAATTAAGACGCGGTGTTGTCAGGCCTGCCGTAAATAATAATGCGGCCGCTTCCCCGAACACCCTTCCTGACGCTAAAATTGCTCCTGTGATGATAGAAGGAATCGCACTTGGAATTAAAACTGTTTTTACGGTATGCCAGCGTGATACACCTAAAGCGAGAGAGGCTTCCTTCAGATCTTTAGGGACTGAACGGATCGCGTCTTCTGTCACACGCACCATGACAGGAAGGTTAAAAACAGTTAACGCAAGCGCTCCGCCTATGATCGTATATCCCCAGCCTGTTAAGTTGACAAACATCAATAATCCAAACATCCCAATGACAATAGACGGAAGAGATGAAAGCACCTCTATACATGTTCTGATGAAGTCAGTTACTTTATTATTAGGCGCGTATTCAGCCATGAAGACTCCGCCGCCCACACCGAGCGGGATTGTAATCAGCATTGTAATAAACAAAATATAAAAGGAGTTAAACAGCTGATCTCGTATGCCTCCTCCAGCTGCAATGGCGCTCGATTTTGTTGTAATAAATTGAAAACTGAGCTGAGAAACACCGTTTATAATAATATAGGAAAACAAACCTACTAAAATGGCAGCGATAATGGCTGCACACAAACCAAACATTCCGGTCGCCAGTTTATCTGTTATTTTGCGGTTCATTACACTTTCCTCCTAGATGACAAGTAGCGAATAAGCAGGATGAACAGGAATGACATCACCAGAAGCACAAGCCCCATTGACCACAGCGTATTGTTTTCAACACTTCCGTATGTGGTGTGGCCCATATTCAGCGTGATGATCGTTGTCAGCGTTCCCGCAGTGTCAAACAGGCTTTCCGGCAATACTCTTGTATTTCCAATGACCATCTGAACAGCCAAAGCTTCACCGAACGCCCGAGCCATGCCTAACACAACAGCTGTCATCAATGTTGGAAAAGCTGCAGGCACAAGTACTTTTCTGATCGTCTGCCATCTTGTCGCACCAAGCGCGTAAGAACCCTCTCGTAAACTCTTCGGAAGAGAAGCCATTGCATCAGCAGAAATCGATGTGATCGTCGGGAGAATCATGACGGAAAGGACAATCGTTCCCGCCAATAAACTGTGCCCTGTTCCGCTCGATTTGAACTGGGCGATAAACGGCACCAATACTGTAAGACCTATGAATCCATAAACAACAGATGGAATACCGACTAAAAGCTCAATCACCGGCTGCAGCACTTTCTTTCCCCAATTCGGGGCAATCTCTGTCATAAAAATCGCACCTGCAATGCCAAGCGGCGCAGCGATTAGAGCAGAAAGAATCGTTACTGCAAATGAGCCAAAAATAAATGGCAGCACTCCGTATTTCGGATCACTATCTGTAGGATTCCAATTTAAGCTCGTTAAGAATTCAATTGGGCTTACACCATTTACAAGAAAAGATTGCAGCCCCTTCACGCCGAGGAAAATGGTGATTGCAACAGATGCCGCAATCATAATCAGCGCACAAGCTGTGACTATCATTCTTCCCCGAACTTCATCCAATTGCCGATTTTGCCTTGAGCTGATTAAACGCTCGCTCACAGACATATTTTCTCTATTGTTTATCATTGTTTTACACTCCTATGAATGTGTTAAGAGGAGAAACGGTTGTCCCCGCACTCCTCTTTTTATTAAGATCAGCTTTGCTTCCCGTTGGCATCGCGTGTCACTTTCATATCAGTAACCGGAATGTAGCCTTGGTCAGTAACAATGCTTTTTTGAATGTCTTCACTCTTTAGATAATCAAGAAATTCTTTAGCTAAACCTGTCGCTTCACCTTTTGTATAAGAATGCTGATAAGCCCAGATCGGATACTCGCCAGTTGCTACATTTTTCGCTTCAGGTTTAACACCGTCAATAGATAGAGCAGTTACTTTGTCATCTGTTAAATATGAGAATGCAAGATATCCAATCGCTCCCGGAGTATCAGCAATGATTTTTTTCACCGTGTTGGAGGAATCTTCAGTAATGCCTTCTGCAGGTTCTTCTCCGTCAAGCGCATATTTCACAAATGTAGCACGTGTGCCAGAAGAATCAGGACGGTTTACAAGTGTAATCTTTTGGTCTTTGCCGCCGAGCTCTTTCCAGTTTTTAATTTTGCCAGTGAAGATTTTTTTCAATTCATCTTTTGAAATATCCTTCACACCAGCATCAGGGTTTACAGCTGCTGCCATACCAACTACAGCGACTTGATGATCGACAAGCGCTTTTGCATCGATGCCTTCTTTTTCTTCTGCAAAAACGTCTGAATTCCCGATCTGAACAGCTCCTTCAGAGACTTGAGAAAGCCCTGTTCCAGAACCGCCAGCTTGTACCTGTATATCAGCATCAGGGTTTTCTTCCATAAATTTTTCCGCGGCTGCAAGTACTAGTGGCTGCATTGCCGATGAACCAGAAATGGTTAAAGAACCTGATGCCTTTTCTTCTCCTTTTGCAGAATCGCTATTCGATTTTTTACTTTCTCCTGCATTTCCGCATGCAGCTGCAATCATCATAAATGCAGCCATCAGAAGCATAAGCACCAATTTGTTTTTTTTCATTTCCTGAATTCCCCCTGCGTATAATGTGTAATTTGTCCTACACGTATAGAGTAAAGGTTCTATGTAAAAAGGGTTTGAACCGAATGTTAAGGTTTTGTAAATCAGTGCGTTTTTTTGTATAAAAAAAAACGCCCACATCATGTGAGCGTTTCTTTTTAGTTATCAGAAGACGTTGTGTTTTCTGCATTTTCTTCAATTTTGTCTTTATTCTTTTGCTGAGTATCTTCTTTGTCCTGCTTCGATTTCAGCTCAAAATATTTATCCATTACTTCCCTGCCGATTTCGTTTGTAATGGTATATTTAGCGCTGTAATCAATATAAGCCCAAGGGACTACTACAGAGATCGCAATCTCAGGATTATCAGCCGGTGCATAGGCAACAAGTGTCGTATTATAAGTCGATGTTCCTGTTTTTGATTTATCAGGTCCATCATAGAACGATTGTGCTGTTCCTGTTTTACCGGCTGGCTGATATGACGCTGAAGCAAATTGGCTGGCAGCTGTCCCTTTTGTCATCACCCGTCTGAATCCGGCCTGAACCTCTTTAATATATTCACTCTTCATGTCGATTTTATTCAGCACTTCCGGCTGAACGGATTGTACGACAGCACCGATTCCTTTTTCAGGATTAGGATCCCTGACTTCTTTCACAAGCTGAGGTTTTAAGCGATACCCGCCGTTTGCAATCGTTGATACGTATTGCGCCAGTTCCAGCGGTGTATATGTGTCGTATTGGCCGATTGCATAGTCAAGCAAGAATCCCGTCAATCTGTCTGTTCCTTTATAGCCTGTCATTTCATTCGGAAGATCAATTCCAGTTTTGACACCTAATCCAAATTGGCTGAAATAATTACGGAACGTATCAAAGGCCGTCGTATCAATCGGTAAAGCTTGGTGCGGTTTATATTCACCTTTTCCGAGCGCGATCGCTGTTTTAAACATAAATACGTTAGAAGACTGCTCTAAGGCTCTTTGAATATTGACCGGTCCTAAGTTAGTCCATGACTTTTTACCGCGTTTATCCTGACCAATATATAAAGGTTCATCTTGAAAAACAGTATTCAGATTGATAGCTCCGGTTTGAAGGCCTGTCAAGACTGTTGCGCCTTTGACTGCTGAACCCATGGCGTAAGATGACGTCATTGTACCTAAAGCGTAATCATCAATTTTATATTTCCCATTTTCTTGTTTAATCTGCTTGCCCGCCATTGAAAGCACTTCACCATTTCTTGGGTCCATCATGACAACGAATGCCCGGTCTAACAATTGAGTGCTTGGTCTTGCTTTAGCAGATTTGAGGTTCTTCTCAATGATTTTTTCCACTTCTTTTTGCAAATCAATGTCAATCGTAAGCACGAGATCTTTACCGGCTTTACCTTCAGAAACGGTTTTCGTTCCCGTGACATTGCCGTTTGAATCTGTGATATTTTCGACTTTGGCTTTTTGGCCCTGCAGAAGGCTTTCGTATTGGTATTCCAGATAACTTTTTCCGACCCTGTCATTTCGGCTGTAGCCAAGCGACAGATAATGGTCGAGCAAGTTGGACGGCAATCCTTCATTAGAGCTGGAAACACTTCCGAGGACTGAGCGAAGAAGGTTTTTATACGGATATTCACGTTCCCAATCGGACGTGACATCAACACCTGGCAGTTCGTCTAAATGTTCACTTACCACTGCCATTTCCTTCGCTGATACATCTTCGTTTTTGATATATTGAGGGGTCAATGCATAGCCCGAATCCATCTGTCTTTTGATAGCGAGGATCTGCATATCTTTATCCGTCAATTCATTCAACTGCTTATCAGTAATCCGTTTTAGCTGAAGCTGGTATAAATCGTCATCGGATATTTTTTTGTCTTCAACCTGCTGTCTTTCTTTAGAGCTAATCAGCTTTTTCGCTTCTTTCGGTCTAGTCAAAATCCAATAATCTTTTTTATCCCGTTCTGTTACTTTTTTTGTATCGACTTTGATCATGTCAGACAGCTTTTTTGCGATCTTTAAGCGCTGTTCTTGCGTGGTCGATTTAGATCTCGTGTATGTGATTGCATTTAAAGCCTTATTTGTCACAATGGCATTAAAGTTTCGATCATAAATTTTCCCGCGCGGTACCGCTGAGCTGACTTCACTTTGTTCCTGCTTATTCGCTTGGTTTTTGTAATCATCGCCTTGCACGATCTGCTTGATGCCCAGTTCCACAATAATCCAGGTAAATATAACAAAGGCAGCTAAAAATAAAATATTCAGCCGGATCGGAAGCGACTTCTTTTTCTCTTTATGATTTTGCTTTTTTGGTTTATTTCTCCTCATAACATCACCTTTTCTATTTACAGAAAGAAAAGACACTCAAGTAAGAGTGCCAGTTTTCATTTTAAAGGTTTTTTCGACTTTTTTCTACAGATAACCCCTTTTTGGCAAAAAAATTATCTCTCGCCTTTTAACAGGGTCGGTTCTGTTACCCGTTTTTGGCCATCTTCTTCCATGGTTTCATTTTCCCCTTCTTTCTCCTTAAAACGGATATCCTTGACAAAGTAATAAATCAAAGGATGTCCTATACCCAATATCGCAAGTGACAAAGGAATTCCCACATCCTCTTTCAGAAGGGCCACAATCAGGAGAAAGCACAAAATGGAAACAATTCTGCCGGCGTTCAAGAACATTTCTCTAAGCACGATATATTCAATTCTTGCTTTTCTGGCATGCCTCGCCCGCCCTATCACATCATATGTAAGTGATACATATGGCACAAGCAACAGAGGATAGCCGATGGCAATAAAAACGCCGTACGTTAATAATGTCGAAAAGCTCATATGAAACAGAATCAAAAACAGCGCCCCATACAAAATAAGTCCGCCCAGCAAAATCGATTTTTTTCTCGCCTTTTTCTTAATCAGCCTGGATGCAAAGTAGTAGGCAAAGAAGGAAACAGCTGAATTGACAAGACCGAATGTACCGAGAGCAAGTTCGCTGTTTGTCTCAATAAATACAAACACACTGATTAAAAAGACAAAAATCCCTTCTCTCAAACCCTGAAAAAAATGCGCATTCGTGATTCTCCGCCAATTCATATTGCTATGGCGCTCTCCAAATACTTTGCTCAGCATAAAACGGCCCTTTGATTCTCTCCGTTTTAAGAAAAAGCTCATTACGACAGCCAGGGCAAATAAACTGAGGGAGAGACTGAAAATCACTGTATAACCCGTATTATTTTCAAGCCTTGAGATCACGAATCCGGCTACAATCGGGCCGATCATTCCTGCAGAGGAAGACAGAATGCCCATAAACCCGTTGAAAAAGTCTCGTGTATCCGGCTCTGTTATTTCAAAGGTCAGTACGTTAAACGCTAGCCAATAAAAGCCATAGCCAACTCCGAGCACCGCGCCGATTAGCACGAGGCGGCTGGCCGCCGTTTCTCCGGCTAAAAGCACACTTAAATAAAAGGCAGCTAAAAAAATGACGCCGAACCTTAAAATGAATACCCTGTCTATTTTTTTGGCTAACCGTCCAGCCAAATAAAAGGTTATCGGCTGCATTGTCACAATGGATAAATTATATATCGCCAAATCAATAAATTTCCCTGACTGCTTCCAAAGATACACATTAACAAATGTATTGGACAGTGCAATTCCCAGCGAGTAAAGCCCGCCAATGGTCAGCAGAAAGAGTAACCCTTTGTTTACGTCTACATCGCCTATCACTTTTTTTAGTTTGCTCATTACTGACTCCCCTTTACTATCCCTTAGTCTGTCTCACTCAAACCGAGATATGTAAAAAGAAGACATAAAAAAACAAGGTCCCATAATGAGGACCTTGTTTGTGCCATTATTTTGCTTCGCTGTATAGACGAGCCACTTCGTCCCAGTTTACAACATTCCAGAAAGCTGAAATGTAATCAGGACGGCGGTTTTGATAGTTAAGGTAGTAAGCATGCTCCCAAACGTCAAGACCTAAGATAGGCGTTTTGCCTTCTGAAAGCGGAGAATCTTGGTTTGGCGTGCTTGTGATTTCAAGTTTACCGTTGTTCACAACAAGCCATGCCCAGCCAGAACCGAAGCGTCCAGCTGCTGCTGCTGCGAATTGCTCTTTGAATTTGTCAAAGCTTCCAAATACACTGTTGATCTCTTCAGCAAGCGCGCCAGTCGGTTCGCCTCCGCCGTTTGGAGATAAAAGTGTCCAGAATAATTTGTGGTTTGCGTGTCCGCCGCCGTTGTTGCGGACTGCAGTGCGGATGTTTTCAGGAACAGAATCAAGATCTGCAACAAGCTCTTCAACTGATTTGTTGGCAAGAGCAGTGTTTCCTTCAACCGCTTTGTTTAAATTTGTAACGTATGTGTTGTGGTGTTTCGTATGGTGAATAGTCATAGTTTCCTTGTCGATATGCGGTTCTAAAGCATCGTACGCATAAGGTAATTCTGGAAGTTCGTAAGCCATGATAATTCCTCCTTAGTATATATGTACTGAAATGCCGCTTCACAGCGAGCCTTTCTTCATTCAATGTAACAAAAGAATGCTTTGTAATCAATGAAAAAGCTCACGATTTGGCTCATTTCAGCGGACATATTTCACTTTAACCGATAATCTGCCCCATTAAACCTGCCGCCAGCATTTCTTATAGGACCGTCCATAAAAAGTATCCGATCATCAAAAGCTGTATGATGCCCTTTGCAATAACCCCTGTTAAAAAACCAATGAGTGAGCCGAGACCAATTTTAAACGCTGACTTTAAGTCCTTCTGATGGACGATAAGTTCTGCGCAAACAGCCCCGATAAACGGCCCCAATATGATCCCTGCAACCGGAATGACAAAAGGCCCGATTAATAAACCGATCGTGCTTCCCCATATGGCAGCTTTGCTTCCTCCGAACCTTTTTACTCCAAGCAGATTCGACACGTAATCTGCTGCGAATAATACTGCGGCAAAAACTGCCTCAACAAGCCAGAACATATAAGAATACGGACTGAATGAAAATAAAAATCCGTACAATACAAATCCGGCAACAATAAATACTACGCTCGGAATAACAGGATACACCAGCCCGATAAAGGCAATGATAAAAACCGCTGCAATCAACAGCCAATACAACATATCCATAGCTTCCATCCTCCCATTTTACTCTACTTCTTCATGTCTTCCTTGTATTCACACGCATGCAACGATACAATAAGCAACATATATTAGTTTAGCTAGGAAGTGAAGATAGTGAATGTGTTTCAGCTTTTCATTAAAAGTACATACTCTCCCCGTGATATTGCAAAAACAAGATTTCAAGGAATCGGAAAAGCGATTCTTTATGTATTTTTGCTCTCTGTCCTGTTTGCAATCCCTACCGCTTATTATGTAAGTACAGGGACCGTAAAATCAATGAACGGCTTTAAAACTGTTTTAAACAAAGATTTCCCTGATTTCACAATTTCAAACGGCAAACTTCAAACGGATGAGAAAAAAGCCACGGAATCTCAAGCAAATGGTTTCGTTATCGTGTTCGATCCGACAGACTCCTATGGCACTGAACAAATTGAAGCAAAGCAAAACGCGATCGGCATCCTTCAGAACAAATTTGTTTTGGCCATTGACGGACAGGCCCAAGAAATGTCTTACTCAATGATGCCGTCAGAGTTACAGAAAAAAGATGTCATTGCAGGGTTAAACCAAAATAAAGCGATGATTGTAACTGTTCTCTCAGCTCTTATTTTTCTCGTAACAGCAGCGGGAAAATTTATTGAAGTATCGTTTTTAGCGCTTATCGGGTTAATCATTAAGAATTCGCAGAAAAAACATTTATCCTATCATCAGCTCTGGAAGCTTTCTGCTTATTCCATCACCCTTTCAACTGTATTCTTTACAATCATGCGGGCACTAGAAGCAACCGTACCAAGTGAATTTTTACTGAACTGGTTTGTCAATTTTGTCATCCTGTTTCTCGTTTTAAAAGAGATTCCGTCCAAAAAAGCTGCTGTATAAACCGAGGCTGCATTCGCAGTCTCTTTTCTTTTGTCATGAATCGAAATGGACAAGCATACTATGATATAAAATTTCGTATGCGGGAGGAAAAGCGATGAAGCGTCTCACCTTAGTATGCAGCATTGTTTTTATACTTTTTATTCTTTTTTATGACCTTAAAATTGGAACAATACCCATTCAGGACCTCCCTGTCTATGAAGCATCAGCAAAAACGGCTGCACAAGAACCGGCTTATAAAACGGTGAAGGTAAAGCCGGGTGATACGGTTATGTCGATAGTCGGATCAGCAGGTTCTCCGGATGACATTGTAAAGGATTTTGAAGCACTGAATCCAAATGTGAAAGCCAATGACATTCAAGCGGGAACAGCGTATAAATTCCCGGTCTACCCTTAATTTAACGTTAATTTCTTGTCAGTTCGGCGAAGACACTGTTACAATGTAATTTGTAAAAAAAAATTCACATAAACCATACTAGAATTGTTATATCTAGAAGCGGCAACTACAATTAAGGAGCGATTGCAAGTGAGTGAAATCACACATCGTACAAAAACGCGTCCCGTCAAAGTGGGACCTTTAACAATAGGCGGCAACAATGAAGTTGTCATCCAAAGCATGACAACAACAAAAACACATGATGTAGAAGCAACGGTTGCGGAAATTAACCGTTTGGCTGAAGCCGGATGCCAAATCGTTCGGGTAGCATGTCCGGATGAACGGGCAGCAAACGCCATTGCGGATATTAAAAAGCGCATTTCCATTCCTCTCGTTGTTGACATACATTTCGATTATAAACTTGCGTTGAAAGCCATTGAAGGCGGCGCAGATAAAATCCGAATCAACCCCGGCAACATCGGCCGGCGCGAAAAAGTTGAAGCGGTTGTTAAAGCGGCCAAAGACAAAGGCATTCCGATCAGAATCGGAGTAAACGCCGGTTCATTGGAAAAACGTATTTTAGAAAAATACGGTTATCCGACTGCCGATGGAATGGTAGAAAGCGCACTTCATCACATTAAAATTCTTGAGGATCTTGATTTTCACGATATTATTGTCAGCATGAAGGCCTCTGACGTGAACCTTGCAATCGAGGCTTATGAAAAAGCGGCGAAAGCGTTTGACTACCCGCTTCACCTCGGGATCACCGAGTCAGGAACGCTGTTTGCCGGCACAGTAAAGAGCGCAGCAGGACTCGGCGCCATTTTAAGCAAAGGCATCGGGAACACCATGCGCATTTCACTAAGCGCAGACCCTGTAGAAGAGGTAAAAGTAGCAAGGGAGCTTCTGAAATCTTTCGGCTTAGCCTCCAATGCTGCCACGCTCATCTCATGTCCGACTTGCGGCCGTATTGAGATTGATCTAATCAGCATTGCCAATGAAGTGGAAGAGTATATTTCTAAGATAAAAGCGCCGATTAAAGTTGCTGTTCTCGGCTGCGCTGTAAACGGACCTGGTGAAGCGAGAGAAGCTGATATCGGAATCGCCGGCGCACGCGGTGAAGGACTGCTGTTCCGGAAAGGGAAAATTGTCCGTAAGGTTCCAGAGGAAACGATGGTAGAAGAACTCAAAAAAGAAATTGACATTCTTGCTGAGGAACACTACGCAAAACTTGAAGCTGAAAAAGCAAAATTAAAAGAAGAAACACAAAAAGCTTGACGGGAACCCGTCAAGCTTTTTTGTGTTAGAAAAATGGAATAATAAATATTCCAAGCACTAATGAAACGACACCGATACCCATTGCCCAGGCACCAAGGCCTTGAGCACCTCTTCTTCTTGCGATATAGCCGACAATAATACCGGCAGCTCCCAATAAAACAGGCAGTACAAACAATGAAATGATGGACAAGGCTAAAGCGATGTACCCTATTCCACGTCCTTCATTGACATTGCCGCCGCTGCGATCATTGTCTTGGTCATTGCTGCGGTCAGCAGCACGATAAGGCTCTGCGATTTCAGCAGCTGTTTCCTCAAAAAAACCGTCATTGTCGCGGGTAATATTTGTCCCTTCAGATCCATGATCAACATAGTAACTGTTGTTATCACGCTTTTCGTAATCGTTTGCCACCTTCAATTCCCCCTTCTGTTTTATTAAAGGAGCTTTTATAGTTTGATCCATTTTGCCTGATTCATGTTTGCTAAACTTTTCTGTTAATGTCAATTGTTTATGTTACACTTGAAGGGATGAAACTGAAGGAGTGTGGGCATGTTACGCTTAGGAATAGATATTGACGGCACAATCACGGCTCAGGATACATTCGTCCCTTATTTGAACCGTTCGTTTAATCTTTCCATTTCATTAAACGATATGACGGATTATGATTTAACAAAGCTGTTAAACATTACCCAGGAAGAATTTTGGGATTGGATGAATCAAAATGAAGCGATCATATATAAGGAAGCATTGCTTGCACAGCATGCGAAACAGTCACTTGATCTTCTCAAAGAGGAGCACAAGCTTATTTATATTACAGCGAGACGGACTCATTTAACTGATATTACCTATGAATGGTTTGAGAGACAAAACATTCATTATGACCACATCGAACTCGTTGGCGGTCATCACAAAGTTGAAGCGGTCAAGAATCATAACATCGACCTGTTTTTTGAGGATCATCACGGTAACGCCATGATGATTGCGAAAGAAGCCGGGATACCGGTGATTTTGTTCAATTCCCCTTATAATCAGCTTCCGATTGATTCAAACATCATCAGAGTAAACAACTGGCTAGAAGCCGTTCAATGGATGAACAACAACAAACATCACTTAATACGCGTCAATAACTGAAAAAGGAGCCCAAACCGGGCCCCTTATTCATATATACGCATTTTACGCAGTAGTGTTTTCTTGGTTTTCCGCTGTACAATCAGGGCATGTGCCATAAATCTCAAATTTATGCCCGCTGACCTGATAGCCATCCAAATCATCACAAAGCTTGTCCATCGGACATGATTCAATTTCCTTTGTTTTGCCGCAGGCAAGACAAATAAAATGATGGTGGTGATGGGTGAATGAACACTTAAATCGGAAGAGCTTTTCACCGGACAGCTCAGTTGTTTCCAAAATCCCAAGTTCTTCATATAAAGAAAGATTTCTGTAGATTGTATCAAAGCTTAAGCCTGGATAATCATCATTCAGTGCAGACAGTACGTTTTTAGCGGTAAGATATCTGTCTGAATCAGCAAAAAGCTGCAGCATATCCTCCCGTTTGTTTGTATATTTATATCCGTTTTCTTTTAGTAGGTTCAACGCTTCTTGTACGTTCATGAAGGGTCCCCCTTTTCGCTTTGCTTAAGAACGTATCACATGTATGAAAAAGAAAATGGCAGCTGTCTGTCCAGCAAGCCATTTTCTTTACTGCAGATAAAATTATACCCATAAAATGAATAAAAGTAAATGAAAGCCTAGTGGATTGCGTTTTTGAATTTTCCGCCTCTCGTTTCATGAGTATTCATAATTGTTATGAATGCATTTTGATCAACTTCAAACACGATCGATTTGAGCTTTGTCACTTCCAGCCTTGTGACAACCGCGTAAATTACGTCTTTTTCTTCGTCCGTATATCCGCCTTTCCCCTTCAGCTTCGTTGTGCCCCGACCGAGACGGTGCAAAATCGCGTCGGAAATCTCATCATACTGCTCAGACACAATAATGACAGCTTTTGTTTCATCAAGCCCTTGGATCACGGCATCAATCGTTTTCATCGCAATATAATAAGTCATGAATGAGTACATCGCTTGCTCAGGACCGAACACAAAAACTGCCCAAATGAAAATGAACACATTGATGAACATAACGAACTCACCTACTGAAAACGGGAGTTTTTTGGTCAGCAAAATACCGAGAATTTCTGTACCATCCATTGAACCTCCGTTTCGAATAACAAGCCCGACGCCAAAGCCGAGTAAAAGACCTCCGAACACAGTAGCCAAAATAGGCTGGGTTGTAATGGCTTCTACATGGTGAAGTGAGGATTCAATAACGGCAAGCCCGACAATCCCTATAAACGTAGAGACTAGAAAGGTCTTACCGATATATTTATATCCGAAGATCATAAAAGGAATATTTAATATGACAACGAAAAAAGCGAAATTCAGAAAGGGGTTTGACATAAAGAGGTGGTCTAAAATAAGTGATACACCGATAATCCCGCCATCAATAAAATCATTGGGGATTAAAAATAATTCAATACTTACAGCCGCAGATGCAGCTCCTACCAGAATCATAAAGACCCTGAAAATAAAATGGGTAAATGTTTCTTTCTTATGTTGTTTTGTTGGGGTCATAAAATCTCCTTTCCTGCAATAACTATTTTAAATACATTATAAATCTATTTTACCATTAAACACTGACACATTTTACTGATTTGCCCATACATTAAGTCTGGAGGTGGATTGACCGATGATTTTATTTCAAAGAATTATTTTACAGCGGCTTAATCAGGCTACTGCTGATGATTTGCTGAAGTACTCAAAACAATACGGAATCAGCTTAACAAGATCGCAGGCCGTTGAAGTAGCGAACCTGTTATACGGGAAAAATGTAAACATCTTTAATGAGAGTGAACGAATGCGGCTGCTGAAACAAGTAGAGACGATTACATCGAAAGAAACAGCTCAAACAGTTAATGAACTATTCAAACAATTTACAAGCTAAAAAATGGGGGTGTTATCCCCCATTTTTTATTGCTGTAAAATCTTTTCGAGCAATGTATCATCAAATTGTTTTTCTTTCAGCATTTCAATCTCAAAACGGTATGGCGGTTTTTTGTTCTTTTTATCTTCACCGACGTATGGTGTTTCAAGAATTTTTGGAATGTCTTTTAACTGCTCATGGTGAACAACATATTGCAGTGCGTCAAAACCTATTTCACCAAAGCCAATATTTTCATGGCGGTCTTTTCTCGCACCTTTGACATTTTTGCTGTCATTGATATGAAGCACTTTAATACGGTCAATGCCAATGATTTTATCGAACTCATTTAGCACTCCGTCAAAGTCTTCGACAATGTTATACCCGGCATCATGTGTATGGCACGTGTCAAAGCACACTGACAACTGCTCATTGTGTGTAACGCCTTCGATAATCTGCGCAAGCTCCTCAAAGCTTCTGCCGCATTCTGATCCTTTTCCAGCCATTGTTTCTAATGCAATCTGGACATTTTGATTCGGATCAATCACTTCATTTAAGCCTTCAATAATTTTTTTGATGCCGGCTTCAGCTCCTGCCCCTACGTGAGCGCCAGGATGAAGGACAATTTGCTTGGCTCCGATGGCCGCTGTCCGTTCAATTTCTGAACGAAGAAAATCAACACCCAGCTCAAAAGTGGACGGATTTGTCGTGTTGCCAATATTAATAATATAAGGCGCGTGTACGATAATCTCGTCAATGCCATTTTCTTGCATATGTGCCCGGCCTGCTTCTATATTTAAGTCTTCAATTTTCTTTCGGCGCGTATTTTGCGGTGCGCCTGTATAGATCATAAACGTATTCGCCCCATAAGAGACTGCTTCCTGGCTTGCAGCCAGAAGCATATGTTTTCCGCTCATAGAGACGTGTGAGCCTATTCTCAGCAACAGGTTCCCCTACTTTCTTTTCTTAGATTGGTTTCTTCTCTGTTTTTTCTTGATTTTCTCCATCTCATAGCTCATTTTCTTTTTATACCCAGGCTTAACCTTCTTCGGCTTTTTCACGAGACGATGAGCAATTTCATCCGCTTCATTCGGCGTTTTTTTACGCTTTTTGCGGCGCTGACGGTCATCGCCTTTTTTCCATTCGCCCTTTTCAAGCTCTAAGTAATCAAATTCGATGCCCATTTTTTCAAGTCTTACTAATGCATCCTCATCAGTAAGCTCATAAATGGTCATCGCTTGTCCTGATGAGCCGGCACGAGCCGTTCTGCCCACACGGTGAACATAGAAATCGAGATCATCCGGCAGCTCATAGTTGATAACATGGCTGACACCTTTAATATCAATACCTCTTGCGGCAAGGTCAGTTGCAATGATATATGTGAATTCCAAATCATTGATCTGCTTCATGACTTTTTTCCGCTCACGTGGTGTTAATCCGCCGTGCAGCAAGCCGATTTTCATGCCTTTGCCAGTCAGATACTGGGCAATATGGTCAGCCGTATTTTTCGTGTTGGCAAACACAATCCCCAGGTATGGATTCAGATGCGACATGATGTCAAAAAGGAGCTTGTCCTTGTCACGATGTTTCGAAGGAATGAGGATATGCTCGATTTTCGCAGCAGTCACCTGTTTTGGCTCCACATGGGCGTATTTCGGATTTTCCATGTATTTCTTCAAGAATGGTTTCAGCTTTTCCGGTATGGTCGCTGAGAACACAAGCATTTGCAGATCCTCAGGCATGCGGGAACCGATGTAATCTACATCTGCAAGAAATCCCATGTCCAGCATTAAATCCGCTTCATCAATAACAAGAGATTCCGCTTTATGAACACTTAACGCCTGTTCTTTGATTAAGTCAGCAATCCGTCCGGGTGTACCGACAACAAGATGCGGCTGTATTTTCAATTTATCAATTGATTTTTGTTTATCAGTGCCTCCGATAAAACATTTCGAGCGAATCTGACTGCCTTCCTCACCCTGCGTGATTTTAAGCGCTTCCTGATAAATCTGGTTGGCTAGCTCTCTTGTCGGAGCCGTAATGACTACCTGAACGACATCCTTAGCAGGATCGATTTTGTTTAATAAAGGCAGTAAATAAGCGTGAGTCTTTCCAGTACCCGTCTGAGACTGGCCGATGACGCTTTCTTTTTTTAACACTGCAGGAATCAGCCTTTTCTGGATATCAGTCGGTTCGTAAAAACCAAGGCGATGTACTGCATCTATAATAAATGGTTTCAATTCATAAAGTTCAAATTTCGTTTCTTTCATTTTTCCCAGCTCCTTAAAGCGGCACATTATGTGTCCATCATCACATTATACCCGATTTTGCTTAAAAACACCACGTTTGCAAGGCGTTTGTTTTATTCAGTTATGTAAAGCAAATACCGCAGCCCATGCATATTCTAATAGCAGAGAGAGCTGAAAGGAGGTACAAGTATGTTTTCACCGCAGCAGCCAATGAGAAATTACCCACAGCCCGGACCGCCCCGCCCCATGCCAAATCAGCGAATGATGGGCAGAAGACCGCCTAATATGCGAGGACCTTCATTTGGAGCACAGCAGCAAGGTTTTCAGCAAGCCGGACAATTTCTTCCTCAGGCAAATGCCGGAGCGAGAAATGGTGCAGGTGCAGGCGGAGGCTTAAAAGGAATGCTGTCAAGATTCCTACCCGGCGGGGGAGGCGCTGGCAGCGCCGGAGTTCCAGGAGCAGGTGCCGCAGCGAGCGGAGGTGCTGGCCTGCAAGGCATTCAAAATATCGCCAATCCTGCATCATTATCCAGTATGCTTGGAAATGTGCAAAAAGTACTCGGCATGGCGCAGCAAGTCACCCCTATGATCCAGCAGTACGGCCCATTAGTCCGAAATCTGCCAGCAATGATGAAGCTGTACAGCCAATTAAGTAAAAGTGATGATACTGAAACAGAGGCCAATGAGGAAAGTGAAAAACAATCCGTTTCAGAAGAATCATCAGAAAAAGAAAAAGAGACTGAAACAAAAACCTCAGATGGGAACAAAAAATCAAAACCAAAAAGTTCTTCTCTCCCAAAAAAATCTAAAACAACTGACAATAAAGAACAAGAATCAAAAACATCTGCCCCGATGAAAAAGGAAGCTGCCTCTCCTGCTCCGAAAAGAACATCAGGCAGTTCAAAACCGAGATTATATATTTAACATTCTTTGATATCTGAAGTGAGATTGGCTATAATGAGATCAGAAGAATGCAAGAATAGAGCCGTTTGATTACGGCTTTTTATATTGCCTTTACTCACTTCAGTATTGGAGGACAACCGAAAATGGACGTAATTAAAATTTCACCGCGCGGCTATTGCTATGGTGTTGTTGATGCTATGGTCATTGCCAAAAATGCGTCACTAGATAAAAGCTTGCCAAGACCCATCTATATACTCGGGATGATTGTTCATAATAAACACGTCACTGATGCGTTTGAAGAGGAAGGGATTTTTACATTGGACGGCTCTAACCGTCTGGACATCTTAAAGCAGGTTGACAAAGGAACTGTCATTTTCACTGCGCACGGTGTTTCTCCCGAAGTCAGAAGAATCGCAGAAGAAAAAGGGTTAGTCGCAATTGATGCTACATGTCCGGATGTGACGAAAACTCATAATCTAATCTTAGAGATGAAAGAAAAAGGATATCACGTAATCTATATCGGCAAAAAAGGGCATCCAGAGCCTGAGGGAGCCGTTGGCGTAGCGCCGGAGATCGTTCACTTAGTTGAAACAGAAGAAGATGTAAAGAACCTTGATATCCAAGCAGAGAAGTTAATCGTGACGAATCAAACAACAATGTCTCAATGGGATGTCCACGACATTATGGAGCTTGTCAAAGAAAAATATCCTCATGTCGAATATCACCAAGAGATTTGCCTCGCTACTCAAGTGCGGCAGGAAGCTGTATCAGAGCAGGCAAAAAAAGCGGACTTAACAATCGTTGTCGGAGACCCGAAAAGCAACAATTCAAATAGGCTTGCTCAAGTGTCAGAGGAAATAGCCGGGACAAAAGCATACCGGATCGGCGACTTAAGCGAATTGAAGCTCGAATGGCTGAAAGGCGTTAATACCGTTGCAGTTACAGCGGGAGCTTCAACACCGACGCCGATCACAAAAGAAGTCATTCGCTTTTTAGAGCAGTTTGATCACGAAGATCCATCAACTTGGACAACTGAACATAATATACCGCTCAAAAAAATACTTCCAAAAGTAAAAGCAAAAAACTGAGGCTGTAAAAGCCTCAGTTTTTTTATAGAAATGTAAATGGATTTGTATCTGTTTCAGAAACAAAGATATTCACATCAAACTTTTTATCATTACACATTGATGTCAGTTTTCTCGTGACGCCTTCTTTCATGATTTTTTCCGCGTAATGGCCCGGATCAACCACATTTAGGCCAAGCATCATCGCATCATGGGCCACATGGAAGTATAAATCTCCTGTGACGTAAACATCGGCTCCCTTTCGTTTTGCATGATGAATATACTTGTTTCCATCTCCACCAAGAACAGCTACCTTTTTCACCATGCTGTCAGCATCCCCCACCATTCTGACACCATTGACGTCAAGCTTGTCTTTCACAAATAAAGCGAATTCCTTAAGCGTCATCTCATTTTTAAGGGTTCCGACACGGCCGAGCCCTTTTTCGGCGGGAGTCTGTTCGACAGGATAGATATCGTAAGCGACTTCTTCATATGGATGGCTTTTTATCATTGCGTTGATAACAGCTTTTTCGATGCTGTTAGGAAATACAGTCTCAAGTCTTACTTCATGAACAAGCTCAAGCTCTCCCACTTCACCGATAAAAGGCTTAGCTCCGTCCAATGGCTTAAAGCTGCCGATTCCTTCAGATGAAAACGCGCAATGGCTGTATTCACCGATATGGCCGGCCCCCGCATTTCCGACCGCGGCTCTGACCTGCTCTTCATATTCCTTCGGCACGTAAACTGCCAGCTTTTTCAGAGGATCCGTATAAGTAGGCGCCAGCACTTCCGTCTCACTCAGCTCTAATGCTTCAGCAAGCAAATCATTCACGCCGCCGTCCGCAACGTCTAAATTTGTATGAGCTGCATAAACAGCAATATCATGCTTCAAACACTTTTCAATTAACCTTCCGGCAGGCTGATCTGTTGAAATATGCTTTAGCGGCCGGAAAATAGGAGGATGGTGTGCAATAATCAAGTCAACCTCTTTTTCAATCGCTTCATCGATAACGCTCTCTAACACATCAAGTGTAACCATCACATTTTTAATTGGTTTGTTTAAAGTGCCGATTTGCAGGCCGATTTTATCTCCTTCAACCGCATAGGCTTTCGGGGAAAATTGTTCAAACAGCTGGATGATCTGCTGCCCATTTACACTTTTAGCCATGATCGATTACCTCCTTTAACAGCTCCATTCGATCGGCGAGCTCCTTTAATTTTTGTTTGTTTTGCTCTGTATCTGCCGCTTGGCTGATCTGTTCATAGATGCTTTGAGTGTGCTGAAGCTCTTGTGTCCACTTTTTCAAAAAGACAGCATTTTTTTCTTTTGCCAAGAAAGGGCCGACGAGCATCCCGGCTGATAAAGAAATACCGTCATAAGCCGCATCCCTGTCTCCCTCTTCTGCTACCAGCACCTCATAGCACTTTCCGTCCTCTTCAAGGATTACCTCATCTATCAGCGCATATCCTTCTTTATAAAGCCACTCCCTGATATGAACAGCATGAATATTCGGCTGTAAAATGAGCCGTTCCTTCCCCGTTAATTTGTCTTTGCCCGCTTCTAAAATGTGAGCGATCAAAGCCCCGCCCATTCCGGCAATCGTAATGGCATCAGCTTCACCTTTTTTAATCACTTCCAGTCCGTCTCCCTGCCTTACAGAAATGTGCGAGTTTAAGCCTGATTTTTCAACCTGCCGCTTTGCAGACAAAAACGGGCCGTCTGTTATTTCTCCGGCAATCGCTCCGCTGGCTTTATGATTCAGCACCGCATAACAAGGAAGGTATGCGTGATCAGAGCCGATATCGGCCATCACCGCTCCATTCGGTATGTACTCCGCTACTGTTTGCAATCGTTTAGATAATTTTAATTCGTTCACTTGTCATCACAACTTTTCTCAATCAATTTTTCCTTTACTATCATATAAAAAATCAGCCCGGAATCCAAGCTGAAGCAAATGATTTTGAAATTATTTCTTTTGATGCCGGTCTGCACGCGGCATCAAAAATAAAAGGCTGTCGAGAACATCTCGGCGGCCTGTGAATGTATAAAGAGAAAAATGGTTCTTTTATTTAATTTTTGACACCCACTCTGCCATATCATCCAGCTTATCGGCCGGAACAAGACCGGAAGGCATTCCATTACCGCCTTTTTCGATCTTTGTTTTAATTTCAGCGACATCTTTCTTATCCCCTACACCTTTTAAGCTCGGACCCGAAACACCTTCATAATTTTCTCCGTGGCATGCGATGCAGTTTGCCTTGTAAATTTCTTCTGGTGAAGCGTTCGCATCTTTCTTTTCAGCAGATTTGCTTTCTCCTCCGCTCGCAATCTCCCGAGAGTCATCAAGTCCTTTTACTGATAAAAAGAAAGTTAGACCAATTCCTAAAACAGCGATCAGCAAAAATGGAATAAGCGGGTTCCATTTCATTTCCCTTCCCCCTTTTTGATCCTTCCCCCTATGTAAACACTTCTAATTCTAACTTATTTTTACAAAAAGTAAATGGATTGCTATACAAAAGTTTTTTATTCACACTTTATACAAAATTGAATAGAAACATGCCTAAATCTCTAATATCCTTTTTATTCTATTGTATAATGTATTGTATACGCTTACAATAGAAAATATGGAATTAGATTTTGAAATTTTTCACCACAATGTTCATTTGCAAATGACATCATTTTTCAGTAAAATAAAGGCATATTATCCATATATCTTTTTAAAAAAAGAAGAACGGATCTTCAAGACCCGTTCCATCTTATTCGAGGAAATCTTTCAAACGTTTACTTCTGCTAGGATGTCTTAGTTTCCGCAACGCTTTGGCTTCGATTTGTCGAATACGCTCTCTCGTTACTCCAAATACTTTGCCGACCTCTTCTAATGTTCTTGTACGGCCGTCATCAAGACCGAATCGAAGACGCAATACATTTTCTTCACGATCAGTTAACGTATCAAGCACATCTTCCAGCTGCTCTTTCAATAGCTCGTATGCAGCGTGGTCAGAAGGTGAAGTTGCTTCTTGATCTTCAATGAAATCACCAAGGTGCGAGTCATCCTCTTCACCGATCGGTGTTTCCAGAGATACCGGCTCTTGAGCAATCTTTAAGATTTCGCGTACTTTTTCAGGCGTTAAATCCATATCTTCCGCAATTTCTTCAGGTGTTGGTTCTCTGCCTAAGTCTTGCAGTAATTGACGCTGCACACGAATTAATTTATTAATGGTTTCAACCATATGAACGGGAATCCGGATCGTTCTCGCCTGATCGGCAATGGCGCGTGTAATCGCCTGTCTGATCCACCACGTAGCATACGTACTGAATTTATAACCTTTGCGATAATCAAATTTTTCAACGGCTTTCATCAGACCCATGTTTCCTTCCTGGATCAGATCAAGGAACAGCATACCGCGTCCGACATACCGTTTTGCGATACTGACAACAAGCCGCAGGTTCGCTTCAGCCAATCTGCGTTTAGATTCTTCGTCACCTTCTTCAATCTTTTGAGCGTAGGCGATTTCTTCTTTTGCAGAAAGAAGGTTAACCCGACCGATTTCCTTTAAATACATACGAACTGGGTCATTGATTTTAACGCCAGGCGGTACACTTAGGTCATTAAGGTCAAATTCTTCTTCGGCTTTGGCAAGCTGCTGAATATTAGGATCTTCTGTTTCTTCATTCTCACTAATTAATTCAACACCTTGTTCACCTAAAAATTCATAATACTCATCCATTTGGTCTGATTCAATTTCAAAGCTGGACATACGCTCAGCAATTTCTTCATATGTCAAAACGCCACGTTTTTTACCAGACTCTGTTAATTGCTCTTTTACTTGGTCGAATGTTAATTCTGTCTCGTGGGTTTGTTTATCAGCCATTATGGATCCCTCCTTCCAAAGCTTGCAACGAATTCTATAAGCGGTATGATTCTTATTCGGTCCATTCAGGCGTTTTCTATGTGAACTGCCTTTAACAATGTGCGAATAATGAAATGACAATTCATGATGAGGTTAAGCGATCTATTTGCTCCTCCGCAAGGAATCATTGCCAATACATGCTCCTCATCAGTTCTCCAGTTATTTTAAAGATCGGTTCAATGTAACGATTTCTTGAGCCAGAGAAGCAGCTCTTATAAAATCTTTTTGCCTTTCGGCTTCGGCTCTTTCCGCCTCTTTTTCTTTTATCATTGACCAATTTCTTTGATTCAACACTTTTTTTACATAATCTGATAACTCGGCTTCGCTAAGCTCTTGATTAACCTGAAGCATTAATATATCAGACAAGAGCTGGCTTATATGATCATCCGTCACCCTGGCCATCAGATGCTGAGGCGTCAGCTCGGCTCCCTCTTCATAAAAAGCATAAAGATAGGCGGCTAATGCCCGGTGCTCATCAATATTAAATTGAAACCCTACCCGGTCAATCACTTTTTTGATGACGCTCCGATCTCGAAGCATGTGAGCGAGTAACAGCCTTTCTGCATTTTCATACGCCGGACGCAAACGTTTTTGCCTTGCTTTTGTCGTCAGATGCGCTCGCCGCGTTTTTGTTTCACCGCTATTGTCAGCAGGTTTGTTTTGCTTGCTGAAAACAGACAGCTGCTCAGTTAAAGACTCCTGTGAAAGCGAAAACTCTGAAGCAAGCTGCTTTACATAGACTTCCTGCTCTAGAGACCCTGAAAGCGTGCTGATTTCTTTCAGTACGTCTTTAATGTAAGCCAGGCGGTCGCCTTCATCGGACAGGTTCTTTCCTTTTCGGAAATATTGCATTTTGAACGCCATTACGGTGACACTGGCGTCAATAATGTCGTTTTTAAATTTTTCCCCGCCGAATTTTTTGATGTAATCATCAGGGTCCAATCCGTCAGGAATCATTGCAACTCTGACTTTGCAGCCTTTTTTTTGCAGAAGCTCCGAAGCTTTTAAGGTGGCTTCATAACCGGCTTTATCAGAGTCATAGCAAAGAATGATTTCTTCGACGTTTCTTCTCAGGATCTTGACATGATCATCTGTAAGAGACGTTCCCATCGTGGCTATGCTTTCTTTTACACCCGAGCTTACAGCCGATATGACATCAGCAAACCCTTCAAATAAGACTGCTCTTTCCTGCTTTCTGATATGAAGGCGGGCCTTATAAAAATTGTAAAGCAGTTTACTTTTATGAAAGAGCGGGGTTTCAGGACTGTTCATATACTTAGGCTGCTGACTGCCAAGAGCCCTGCCCGAGAAAGCAACAACAGCCCCGTGATGATCATGGATCGGAAACATGACACGGTTTCTGAAGCGGTCGAAATATCCGCTTCCGTCTTCGCGTCTGATCAGGAGACCCGCTTTTTCCATTTGTGCCTCACTAAATCCCCTCTTTACAAGGAATTTCGTGATAAAGTCCCAAGAATCAAGAGCATAGCCAATCTGAAATTCATCAATCAGCTCTTTCGTAAAGCCCCTAGAAAGCAGATAATCCAGTGCCTCTTGACCTTCTTTTGTATTTATTAACAAATGATGGTAAAATTTCTTCAGGAGCTCATGTGCCTCAGCCATTTTTTGTTCTCCAGAAGACTCTGGCCGGGCTCCGGAATGGACTGTTATATCATCTGGAAAATCAATTTGGTATTTGTCAGCAAGGTGAGAAACCGACTCGGCAAATGAGTAGCCTTCCATCTGCCTTAAAAAAGAGAAAACATTGCCGCCCGCTCCGCAGCCAAAGCAATGAAAAATCTGTTTGTCGGGCGATACGGAAAACGAAGGTGTGCTTTCTCCATGAAAAGGACAGAGTCCAAAGTAGTTTCGGCCTTGCTTCTTTAATTGAACATAATCACCTATGACTTCAACGATATCTGCCGACTTTTGCACCTGATCCACAATTTCATCTGGTATCCGATTTCCCATCTTATAACACTCCGTCGTACATTATTCGATGCTTTAGTGCAAAATCCCTTCATCGTTCGACAGGATTTTTTGCAGCAGTGTAATAAATCGTTCTCGATCTTCTTTATTCAATTTTTTAGGCCCTTTGGCATATACGCCTTTTCTTCTTTGTTTGCCGGAAAAATGACGGCCCTCTAGAGCAAAATCAATCGTGTCTTCTTTGTAAAGACGACCTCTTTCCGACATAACGGAGACATTTCTGTTCAACAGCAGAGATGCTAATCCGATGTCCTGCGTCACAACAATATCTCCCGGTTTCACGTGATTTGCGATATATAAATCAGCAGCTTCTTTATGAGGATCAACATACTTCCATTTTTCTTCATTGCTTCTGGAAAGCTGATAATGTTCAAATGAAGCGACAAAAAGAACTTGAACTTCATACTCGGATGCTGTTTGTAAAATTTCATCTTTTACCGGACAAGCATCAGCATCGACAAAAATCGTCTTTTCTTGTTCATTAAGAAGAGTAATTCTCCATCCCTCCATTAAACTCCTGCATAAAAGCAAGCAAAATCGCACATCCTTTATTATTGTGGATGTATATGAATTTGTCGAAAAATTTCCGGGAGAAATTCTTGACATCTTACCCATAATAGTTTATTCGTATCACACGATCCTTAAACCTAAAATTAATCATTTTATCACAATTTTTTATTATAATACAAACTTCACAAAGATGCTATTGTTTTTCATTATTCCCTTTTGGCACAGCCAAAAACCCAGGATAGAGCGTCCTGAGTTATATGTTTTTTGTTTTGAGATGATGGATAATATTTGCTGTTTCCTCAACCGCTTTATTTGAAACATCAACAACTTGGCAGCCGATCCGATCCACAATCTTTTCGAAATACTCGAGTTCCTCTTTGATTCTGTTGATATTTGCATAAATCGCTTTATCATTAAGCCCGAGTGATTTTAAACGTTCTTTTCTGATATGATTCAGTTTATCAGGGCTAATCTTTAAACCGATGCATTTTTTCGGATCAACGTTAAAGAGTTCTTCCGGCGGATCAACCTCCGGTACAATCGGAACATTGGCAACCTTCAGGCGTTTGTGTGCGAGATATTGAGACAGCGGTGTTTTAGACGTTCTTGACACGCCGATCAAAACGATATCAGCTTTTAAAATTCCTCTTGGATCACGTCCATCATCGTATTTAACTGCAAACTCGATGGCCTCCACTTTTTTGAAATAATCTTCATCAAGCTGGCGCACCCGCCCCGGTTCGTATTTCGCTGTTAAACCGTAGGCTGTTTCCATTTTATCAATCAACGGGCCGATAATATCATAATATAAAACTTTTGCTTTTTCCGCTTCGGCTATCAAATATTCTCTGATTTCCGGCACCACGAGTGTAAAACAGATAATGCCGCCGTCTGCCTTTGCAAGTGAAATCACTTCATTGATAGTGCCTATATCTTCAACATAAGGAATTCTTCTTACATGAGTATCATCCGCTGATCCGTTAAATTGGCTGAGTGCTGCTTTTACTACCAATTCAGCCGTTTCACCGACGGAATCCGATACAACATAGATGATGCGGTTATTCATATTATCCCCCCGTTAGTTTGCAATCTTATAGGATTTCATTTTCAGATAAACTGACAAGTATTTTGGTCATATTTGTTTTTGTCACTCTGCCGATCACTTCAAAGCCTTTATCGGTGTCTTTGATGACAGGCAGTGCATCAATTTGTTTTTCTATTAAGTGCTTTGCAATGTCCATCACATAATCCTCGCGTCTGCACACCGTAATGTTCGGCATCCTTGTCATGATGATGTGAACAGGGACCGATGTAAGCTCCTGCTGGCCAATGCTCGCTCTGAGCAAGTCTTTTCGTGAAAGCACCCCGACTAAAACAGCATCGCGGTCCACCACAAACAGAGTACCTACATCTTCTAAAAACATGGTGCAAATCGCATCGTACACAGAAACGTTTTCGTGAATCACTACGGGGATAGATTGAAAGTCTTTCACCTGAAGCTTTTTGAGTTTATCCGCCAAAAGCTGCGTGCCGGTTTTTCCCGTATAGAAATAACCGACTCTCGGGCGCGCCTCGAGGAATCCTGACATGGTGAGTATGGCTAAATCCGGGCGCAATGTCGCCCTGGTTAGGTTCAGCTTTTCTGCAATATGCTCCCCTGTAATCGGCCCGTTTTCTTTTACAATCTGCAAAATATGTTCTTGCCGTTTATTTAGTTCGATCGTACTCACCACCTTTTCACTTCATAGCTATGTAAAGAAATAATAATCCATATTATAACGTAAATATCTTGTAATCAAACAAAAAACTTATAAATGGGGAAAAGACGATTACCGATCACACAGCAACCGCCTTTTCTCTCTTTATTTTACAATAAGGGCATTCATATTCGCAAAGGACTTGATCTCATCCGCCAAGCTTACCATTTGCGCTAAACGATTTGCCTTTAATGACTCATTATCCGCTATAACCATTGTATGATCGAAGTAAGCATCGATCGGTTCTTTTAAGGCTGCAAGTGAAGCAAGCGCCGCCTCATAATCTTTTTTGCTGAAGTTTTCCTGCAGATTTTGCTTCGCTGTTTGGTAGGCATCAAACAGTTTTGCTTCGTATTCATTTTCAAACAGATCAGGCTGAATGTCTCCGCGGACTCCTTTTTTGCTGATAGAGATCACTCGGCCTAACGCTTCGGCTGTTTCCTTAAAGCCAGGTGCACCAAGCTTTTGCTCCAGTACTTGTGCTTTATGCAGCGCAGAGTACGGCTCAAGCTCAGAGCTTTCCAGCACGGCGTCAATGACGTCATGTCTGATTTGTTCAGCATTCAAGACATATTTCAAGCGCTGAGTGAAGAAATCCAGCAGTTCATTTTCTTTATCGGTTTGAACGAAAGTAAGCAGCTCTTCAAATGAAATTCCCCAGTTGCGGTCAAGAAGAATCGCAACAATACCGCTTGCTTGGCGGCGCAGTCCGTAAGGGTCCTGGGAACCGGTCGGAATTACGCCGATAGAGAAGAATGAAGCGATTGTGTCAAGCTTATCCGCCATTGCTACAACAGCTCCGGTGAAAGTAGAAGGCGTTTCTCCGCCCGCTGATCTAGGCATATAATGTTCATTAACTGCCGCCGCCACAGCTTCATCTTCGCCAAGCATTCTCGCATACTTTTCGCCCATAATTCCTTGAAGTTCAGGGAATTCATATATCATATGCGTCACAAGGTCGAATTTAGAAATTTCAGCAGCCCGCTTCACATGTTTTAATGTATCTTCATCAGCCTGAAGACGAACGGCAAGTTTCTCTGCGATTGATGTGACTCTTCTAACCTTATCAGCAAGAGAACCAAGCTCTTCATGGAAAACGATATTTTCAAGCTTCTTCACATTTGCATCAATGTTTAGTTTCTGATCTTCTTTGTAGAAGAATGAAGCATCAGATAAACGTGCGCGCAGCACTTTTTCATTGCCTCGGGCCACATTTTCAATCGCGTGGCTGTTGCCGTTTCGGACTGTGATAAAGTGAGGCAGCAGGTCACCGTTTTTGTCTTTGACAGGGAAGTAGCGCTGATGCTCTTTCATTGTCGTGACAAGCACTTCTTCAGGAATTGACAGAAACTCGGATTCAAATGAACCGTAAAGAGCTGTCGGGTATTCTACCAAATGATTCACTTCATCAAGAAGGTCTTCGTCAACTGGAATGCTCCAATTGTTTTCAGCAGCCATTGCTTCCAGCTGAGATTGAATCATTTGCTTTCGGACGCTAGGATCAGCAACAACATGCTGTCCTTTGAGCTGCTCTTCATAAGCTGAAGGTGATTCAATTGACACTTCATGTCCGAGGAAACGATGTCCCTGTGTTGTCCGTCCAGACTCAACGTTTGTGATCGAAAATGGAATGACATCCTGTCCAAATAATGCGACAATCCATTTGATCGGTCGGATATAACGCAAATCTTCATTTCCCCAGCGCATGTTTTTCGGGAAATGCAAGCTTGTAATTAAACCGCTCAGTTCCGGCAGAAGCGACTTCGTTTCTTGGCCGGCTTGGAATTTTTGCACGAATACATACTCTATGCCTTTTACTTCTTTAATGTACAGGTCTTCCACATTCGCGCCTTGGCCTTTTGAAAAGCCGATTGCCGCTTTTGTCCAGTTCCCGTCCGCATCAAGGGCAATTTTTTTCGCAGGCCCTTTTGCTTCTTCTTTTATATCATCCTGCTTTTCTGCGACATCCTTAACGAACACAGCAAGACGTCTCGGTGTATTGAAGAGTTTCACTTCACCGTGAGTAATATTTTTTTCTTTAAGCCAGCCTGTCAGCTTGTCGCCAAGCTGAACCATGCTTTCATTCAAAAAGCGCGCCGGCATTTCCTCTAATCCGATCTCTAAAAGTAAATCCTGTTTACTCATGAGAAGAACCCTCCCCTTTAAGCATTGGGAACCCTAGTTTTTCTCGTTCCTCATAGTAGGTTTTTGCTACTTTTCTAGCTAAATTCCGCACTCTTGCGATATAGCCCGTCCGCTCGGTAACAGAGATCGCACCTTTGGCATCAAGCAGGTTGAAAGTGTGCGAGCATTTCAGCACATAGTCATATGCTGGATGAACAAGTCCGTTGTCCATTTGCTTGATCGCTTCTTTTTCATATGTGCTGAACAATTGGAACAGCATATCGACGTCTGATGTTTCAAACGTATAAACAGAATGCTCATATTCAGCCATCATGAATAAATCTTTTACTGTAAACCCTGACGTCCATTCCAAGTCAAACACGTTTTCTTTATCCTGGATATAAGACGCGAGACGCTCAATTCCATACGTAATCTCTACAGAAACGGGTTTACACTCTAATCCCCCGACCTGCTGGAAATACGTAAATTGTGTGATTTCCATTCCGTCAAGCCAAACTTCCCAGCCTAGACCCGCGCAGCCTAAAGACGGATTCTCCCAGTTGTCTTCAACAAAGCGAATATCGTGCTCAAGCGGATCAATTCCAAGAGCACGCAAGGAATCCAAATACAGCTCTTGAATGTTATCAGGTGACGGTTTAATAATGACCTGGAACTGATGATGCTGATACAGTCTGTTCGGGTTCTCCCCGTAGCGGCCGTCTGCAGGACGTCTGGAAGGCTCTACATAAGCCACTTTCCACGGCTCAGGGCCGATACTGCGCAAAAATGTATACGGGCTCATCGTGCCGGCTCCTTTTTCTACATCGTAAGCCTGCATAAGCACACAGCCCTGACTGGACCAATGCTTTTGCAAGGTTAGAATCATGTCTTGAATATTCATTTCAAGCACCTCCACTTTTCTTTCATAAGTTGACTGCGGCAGCAACCAAAAAACTCCCGTCTCTATGCTTGCCAGCCGCAAACATAGGGACGAGAGTTCTCCCGCGGTTCCACCCTAGTTGCTGAGAACCAAATCCCAGCCTCTTTTTTTAAAATTGCTCAAGAATGCCTTTCGTTGCGTGCTCATCCTTAGCTTACACCGCCCTAAGGTCGCTTTCATGAGGTAAACGCAAGTACTTCTTTCTCTCACTGCAACATATTTTATAATAAATGATCATATAAAAAGATGGACCAAATGTCAACTTTTGTTTTCACCCATAAGATGTTTCATACTTTCCATTTGATCTAAAAAGCGCTTTGATTTTAAATACAATCCCGAATATTCTTCGTAATATAAATCAATCACTTGCTTTAATTCAGCTTTTGTTTCCTCTTTTAAGGACACATTGCCGAGCCTCGACAGATCAAAATAGTAAAAGAGTCTTAACAGCCTTGCCGTTTGCGGTTTAATCGGTATCCTGTAAGGATCTTTTTCAAAACAGCGGTGGCATATAAAACCATTATCACGAACAGAGAAATGAAAGGTTCCGTCTTGGCTTTTACAATGAACACAATGATTTAGCTCAGGATACAGGCCCATGACACCGAGCATCTTCATTTGAACAATGAAGGTGATAACATCCGGATCTGTTCCTTCATTCAGCTGTTTTAATGATTCTAATATGAATTCAAATAAATAAGGGTTTGGCTTTTTTTCTTCAGTACCTCTGTCGACTAACTCAGCAATATAGGCAGCATATGCTGTTAAAAACAAGTCTTCCCTGATGCCTCTCATGCTGAGGATCATTTCCCCCTGCTGAAGCGTTCCGAGGCCCGATGTTTTTTGCATTAAGAAAGAACCATACAAAAAGGGCTGGCTGACTGCTGATAAACGGCTGTTCGGTTTTTTGGCGCCTCGTGCCATAACACCTATTTTTCCGTGTTCTCTTGTCAGTAATGTTACGATTTTATTCGTCTCTCCGTAATCATTTGTGCGAAGAACGATTCCTTCACATTTTGTCAGCATTTCCGCACCTTCCTCAAGCAGGAGCGGCCAAGAGGTTTATAAAATTGGATAATCAAATCGGGCTAGCTCATCTTCTAGTTCTTCGGGTCTTTCCATGTTCTCTTTTTCCAGTTCTTTAAAAAGAAGATACGTATCAACATTTCCTGTTTGAGAAAATACGTTCCAGGTAAAATTCAACACAAGAAACCCACCTTTCTGTAGTTAAACTAGCTTACCTAAACTCCAAATTCTTACCTTTATCTTGACCAGATGTCCTCCATTTCATGTTAAACAAAATTTGCTAATGTATCCCTGTTCCTGTGAGATAATGACACACACGGGAAGAGATTAATATTCGTCCTCTTTAAAGCCAAAATCGCGAAGCTGGGACATTTTATTACGCCAGTCCTTCTGCACTTTCACCCACAATTCAAGGTAGACACGGGAGCCCAATAGTGCTTCAATATCCGCTCTCGCTCTTTTTCCAACCTCTTTTAGAAGGCTTCCTTTTTTACCGATCACGATGCCTTTCTGAGAATCCCGCTCGACCACAATCGTTGCCGCTACGTGTACAGAACCGTTGTCCTGCCCTTTGATGGATTCGATGGCCACCGCAATGCTGTGCGGGATTTCTTCTCTCGTCAAATGCAGCACCTTTTCCCTGATTAATTCAGAAATGATAAATCGCTCAGGGTGGTCAGTTACCTGGTCACTCGGATAGAATTGCGGCCCTTCCGGCAAATACGCTTCAATCTGAGCGAGCAAGGTTTCGATGTTATTTCCTTCTAAAGCAGAAATCGGAACAATTTCCTTAAAAGGATAACGTTTGCGGTATTCGTCAATTAGCAGAAGCAATTGGTCGGGATGAATTTTATCGATTTTGTTTACGATTAAGAATACAGGCGTAGACATCGTCTGCAATTTCTCAATGATGAATTCGTCGCCCTTCCCGTAGCCTTCCTCAGCATTGATCATAAACAAGATCAAATCGACTTCTTTTAATGTATTTTGCGCCACTTTCATCATAAAGTCCCCAAGCTTATGCTTAGGTTTATGAATCCCTGGTGTGTCAATAAAAATGGTTTGTGATGTGCCTGTCGTCAGTACTCCTTGCACCTTGTTTCTCGTCGTTTGGGGCTTATCGCTCATGATCGCGATTTTTTGTCCAATGACTCTGTTCAAAAATGTAGATTTTCCTACGTTTGGTCTTCCAATAATGGATACAAATCCTGATTTAAAGCTTTCGTTCGTCATGTAAATCCTCCGATGAAAATGCGCCTGGCAATAATTCTTCCACAGTCATTTCTTTTATTTGTCCTTGTAAATTAGTCAGTACGACAATAACGTCTTTTGTGCAAAGCTCAGAAATCACCTGGCGGCAGGCTCCGCACGGAGATACTGGTCCAGGGGTGTCAGCCGCAACGGCCAGCATCTGAAACTCTGTATCCCCTTCAGAAACAGCTTTAAATAAAGCGGTACGCTCGGCGCAATTGCACATGCTGTATGCCGCGTTCTCAATGTTGCAGCCTCTGTACACTTTTCCATCCTTGGTAAGAAGAGCGGCTCCTACTTGGAATTTGGAATACGGCGCATATGCCATATCACGCGCTTTTAAAGCTTCTGTTATTAATTCTTGTCTGTTCATGTGTACATTCCTCTCTTACCTATAATGGTACCGCTATCACTTTATATTTTACATAATCGCGCGCTTTTTTTCACGCCCATTTCTAAAAATGTAAAATAAATGTAAGAATTTTCAGCCATTACAGCTTTGGCAAAAAAATAAGTAAACCAATGATACACGAAATCACGGCAAAAACGCAAACAGCCCCGGCGGCAGCGTCCTTGGCCGCTTTAGCAAGAGGGTGATGTTTGTCAGTTATTAAATCAACCGTATGTTCAATGGCTGTATTTAAAAGCTCAAGCGAAAACATACCGCCGATCAAAAGGAATATAATCATCCACTCAATCATGCTGAGCTCTACAAGGAAGCCGCAAATGAGAACAGCGCAGGCGGCTGCGGCATGAAATTGGAAATTCCGCTCCGTCCGCGCTGTTTCCCAGATGCCCCGGCCTGCATGCACGAAGCTTTTGAAGAACCGCTTCAGCTCATTTCTATGATCTTTTGAGTCCATAAGCGTCCAGCAATTCCTTTTGCTTAGTAAACATCTCCTCTTCTTCCTCTTTCGTCATATGGTCATATCCTAAAAGGTGCAGAAATCCGTGTACAGCTAGAAATCCGAGCTCTCTTTTAAAAGAATGATTATACTCCTCTGCCTGCTCTCTTGTGCGATCGGCACTGATGATAATATCACCTAAAACCGGAGGCATTTCGGCGCCCACGATTTCGATCTCGCCTTCTCCCTCTTCTTCAAGAGCAAATGAGATGACATCTGTCGGAGCATCCTTTCCCCGGTATTCTTTGTTAATCTGATGTATGTCATCATTGGAAACAATCGTGACAGAAACTTCAGCCTGGTCTTGAACGCCTTCACGCTCAGCAGCAAATTGAAGCAGATTTTCTACTTCTTTGAGCATCTCTTCTGAGACGCTTCCCGTTTCATCAACGATATCAATCAGTAAACTCATCTATTTCACCTTCTTAGTAGCCTCCGGATATTCAATCCGGGAGTGGAAAATTCCTTTTAATGTTGCACAGAGCGTTTTTGCGATTGTATCCAGCTCTTTAAATGTCAAATCGCATTCGCTGAACTGTCCGTCCTGAAGCTTATCGGATATAATACCCCGGACAAGCTTTTCAATTCGTTCAGGATTTGGATTATGCATAGATCTGACGGCCGCCTCAACACTGTCGGCCACTGATATAATTGCGGCTTCCTTTGACTGCGGCTTCGGCCCCGGATAACGGAACTCTTCCTCTGTAATCTGGTCGCCTTTTTCCTTCGCTTTATAGTAAAAAAACTTTAAAAGCGAGGTTCCATGATGCTGCTCAGCAATATCGACAAGCTCTTTCGGAAATTTATAGCTTCTCAGCATATTCGCACCGTCTGTCGTATGCGAGATAATAATATTTTTACTCAACTGAGGTGACAGCTTGTCATGCGGATTGTCAATATTCATTTGGTTTTCAATAAAATATTGCGGGCGCTTTGTTTTTCCGAGATCGTGATAATATGCGCCGACTCTTGCAAGCAAACCATTAGCCCCAACCGCTTCACAGGCTGCCTCTGATAAATTGGCAACCATTACACTGTGATGATATGTACCTGGTGTTTCTGTCAGTATTTTGCGCAATAGCGGATGGTTAGGATTAGACAGCTCAAGCAGCCTCATGGTGGATAAAATGCCAAAGCCCGTCTCAAAAAACGGCATCAGGCCGATGATCAATACAGATGAAGCAAACCCCGACACAACCCCCATGAGCATTAACGTGCCGATTTCAAGACCCGACAACGCAGTGTTCTGGATCAATAATAAGGATAAAACGACAACCATATTAATAAACGCCACGAAAAGTCCGGTCTGCAAAATCTTTGATCTTGCATTGTGTTTTCCTAAAAATAATACACCTGAAATGCCGCTGATCAAATAATAAATCCCTATGACATAATTGAATGTTCCTGTCACACCCTGATTAAACATCATACTTCCGCAAATCGCAAGAATGATACTTCCCAATATGGCAATGCGTTCATTCATCAGCAGTTTGATTAAGATGGCGCCGGCCGCAATGGGGACCAGATAGCCGATATTATTATACTCCATCTTCTGAAACAAACTGACAACCTCCATGATCACAAGCAAAAGTGTTGTGATAATCGAGAATAACAGAATGGATTTATTTTTAAACTTCAGATTTTGTTTCTGTTTTTCAAAATAATATACAAGTGTTGCAATGAAAAGTCCGATCATAATCAATAGCCCGCTGATCGGTTTAAAGAGATTTGAGTTATTTAATAACCCGGTCAGCTCAAGTTTCCTGTACACTTCCCGATCAATGAGGTCATTTTCTTCCACGAGCACTTGTCCCTGTTTGATTTGAACCTGCTGGACATTATCTGAGGCTTCCTGCCGTTTTGCCTCTGTTGCTTTCGGATCGAAGACGTAATTCGGAATAATAGCAAAACGCCCGATTTCTGTCGCGGCTCCCAAGTATTTAGACGGAATAGAATTGCTCTTTAGCTCTTTTTCTACCTTATCCTTTGCATCAGATAGTTTATCCGAAGGGATTTCACTGCTCATGACCGTATTTACTGCGGTAATGACCGTATCTCTGACAAAAGAAAAGTCTTCACTGTCTGCTTTCAGCAATGTCTTGATGGAATCCTCGGATATGGAATCATTCACATCTGACGTCAATTTATCCTTTACGGATTTGACCATTGATTTTTCCGATGGTGATTTGCTGCCTTCTTCCGATGATTTTTTCACTTCACTAATACTGTCGAATATTGATGACACTAGGTCTATCCGATTATCTGTGTATTCTTTTTTTAATGTATATTGATCTTCAACCGCGTCTTCAGCGGCTTGCTTTTTTTCCTCTGTGGCTTTTTGATCTTCCACGGTTGCCGGAGCGTAAATGGTCTTGTCGCTGACTGAAAACAGGTCTAAATCAAGTGTTTCCGGCTTAACATGTACAAAGAGCAAAGCAAACATAATGGCAGCCAGCAGAAGATACAGCAGTACATGCATGGAGCGGGCATTTTTAAAATTGCTCCATTTTTTTGAGCTGCTTTTGGTCTTAGCCTTCTTTTTCAACACAAGAACCTCCTCTTGAAACATCAAGCCCACAAGCAATCATAAAAATGACCCGATAACGCGCGATCGGGTCATTCAGCATTAATTTTGCTTATCGTATGCTTCAATAATTTTCGCAACAAGCGGATGTCTGACCACGTCTGTCTGGTCCAGCTCAATCATAGAAATGCCGTCTATTCCTTTTAGCATCTCCTTCGCTACTGCAAGTCCCGATTTGACGCCTTTCGGCAGATCAATTTGGCTAACGTCACCTGTAATGATCATTTTAGAGCCAAAACCCAGTCTCGTCAAAAACATTTTCATTTGAGCAGGCGTGGTATTCTGTGCTTCATCAAGTATAACATAAGCATCATCGAGCGTCCGTCCCCTCATATATGCGAGCGGAGCAATTTCAATGATGCCTCTTTCCATCAGACGTTCTGTATGATCTGCCCCAAGCACATCATGGAGAGCGTCATACAGCGGGCGCAAATAAGGATCTACTTTTTCTTTTAGGTCACCTGGGAGAAAACCGAGGCTTTCACCGGCTTCCACGGCAGGTCTTGTTAAAATGATTTTTTTGATATGTCCGTTTTTTAAAGCATGGACTGCTTTTACGACAGCCAGGTACGTTTTCCCGGTTCCCGCCGGACCAATGCCGAATACAAGGTCATTCCGCTTCATAGCGGCCACGTATTCCCGCTGTCCCATTGTTTTTACACGGATTGATTTGCCTTTTGCGTTTTTTGTAATTTCTTCTTCATACATGCTTTCAAAGTATTCAAGTTCATTCTTCTTTGCCATTTTGATGGCGTAAATCACATCACGTTCAGAGATCTCTATCCCCTTGCGAATTAAAGCGAGGAGCGATCCCAGCAGCCTGTCTGCAATCTGAAACGATTCATCATCGCCTGAAACATAAATCGTCTCGCCGCGCGTAATGATATTTACATTCAGATCTTTCTCCATCAATTTCAAAAAAGAATCTTGGTTCCCGAAGAGTGAAAGCGCCTCGTCCGGGTTTTTCAGTTTTTGATTCATCGCAAGTAAATGTTCTGTCATTCTTCAGTCTCCCTGACAATAGGTGTGGTTTGAACGATATCTTCTATAACTTGGTAGAGAATAATCAACTTTACTTTACCATTCTCAACAGTCTGGTGCAAAACTTTTTCACTTTTCACCTCGCCGTTTTCGCCTATTTTATCCTCTACATCCTGTTTACCCAATTTAATGCCTTCTTGAACTGCTTCTTCTTTCGTATATTTTCGCAAAGCCTCTTCACTTTCTCTCGTTTGCTCTTTGACATAGGATACAGGGAGCTTAAATCCGAGAAAATGAAGCGAATGCTTTTCTTGTTCTGTTTTTGGATGCTTCAATTCCTCTTTTTTAAACGTCATCCCCCAGATCGGGATTGCCAAAGAACCAAAAGAAAGCTTGTGCTTTGTCCTTACTTTGCCCGTATAAACGTTAAATAATGTTTCAAGCGGGACTGTCACTTCTGATCTATACCAGGTTTCTCCGTAAATTTCTGCTTTTGAGGCGACTTCCTGCTGATGGTCTTCGCTGCCGATCAGTCCCGAAACAAGCAGCTGCCCCTTTTCAACATGATCGTGTATGGCGGCCATGGGCTGTCCTTTTTGCACAAACATTCTCGTAATGGTTGCTTTCTTTTTGGCGACAATATTGCGCGGGCTAACATACTTTTCTTTTTCGGGCTCATTTTTCTCCACAACTTTCATGTGAATGGTCGTCCCCTTCAGATCAACTCCGACCCAAGTGATATTGTCTATTCCATTGGTTAATGATTTCTGTATTTTTTCGGGCGACATCATTAAAAACTGCAGACGGCCCTTTTTGACGCCGATTTCATTAAGATGCTGCCTCATTTGATGTTCTGTTTCAGGCTTAGCGCCTGTCACATCAATTTTCCACACCATATTGGACAGCAAAAACAAAAGGATGAAAAAAATCGCAAAACCGATCGTAAACCCTATATTCAGCTTTGATTTCAGCAACAGGAAGGGAAATCCCTTCCGATTGATAAATCGGGCTTTACATTTAAATTTACTTCTCACCCGCCGAAAGGCATGTACATCCTGAAGCTGTATATATAACGATACGGCTTCTTTCTTTTTTTTGACATGAAAGACCGGAATCCCCTGTCTTGTGCATTCATTAAGGAGCCGCTCAATCCCTCTTCCCGTCAATTCAAGCTGGACCTTACCCGAAAAAAAAGACAGCCATTTATTTTTCACAACATTTCCCCCTCGGCTTTATGACTCAACATATCGAACGACATCAATCGTACCCTCCAAAAGTATCTCTTCCGGAAGAATCGCCTTGATGACAAAATTTTTACCAGATATGATGCACTGGCCCTGCTTCAGCATCAGCCTCACTTCATTCTCACTGAAAAGCAAAAGGCCTCTGTGGTTTTCTATGTAGATATGAAGTCTGCCAACCATTGTAATCCTCGGCAGATCCATCATAACGTCCGGGGGAATTTCCAATGCTCTTGTCAGCCAAGCTTTCATACGATTCTTTCTTTGCCCCATACAAAAAGAACCCCCTTTCATCTCATATGTATGATTTGAAAGGAGGTTCTAACACTTTAATTTTTACGGGCTGAGCGCATCGTACGGTGAGGTTTTTTCGCCCGTGGAGGCCCGAACACCTCTCCTAGAACGATCCCCTGTACGACGGTGTCCTTATTCACCTGAAGCATTTTTTGTTTTGTGTATACTGTTTTTTGTTTGGCAGCAGCAAGATCTCGTTCCAGCCCTTTCAGGTTTCTTGCTGTTTCCCTGCGTCTTTCTTCCGCTTCCCGTCTTGCCTGTTCCATACGGTTAGGGATAGGTGCAGGGGCATCTTCTTTTGACTGCTTCTTTTGAGGAGAAGCAGATTGCACGTGTTGAGGTTTTTTTCTTTTTTGGCTGTTTTGCTTTTCTTCTTTGCTCTTTTTGCCGAAAATCGCAGAAATGATTCCGATGATCGCTGCAATAATAAGCGGATTGGTCAGTAAATCTTCCATCAGCGTTCTCCCTTCTTAGAGAGATTATGATTTGCGGTCTTCATCCGAAGGGTCTTTCGTCAGCTTGCCGAATGAATCACGCATTTCTGTGTCAGCATCGATGTTCTTGATATTCATGTAATCCATGACGCCAATATTCCCTTCACGCAAAGCTTCTGCCATCGCAAGCGGCACTTCCGCCTCGGCTTCTACCACTTTCGCGCGCATTTCTTCTACGCGGGCACGCATTTCCTGTTCTTGAGCGACAGCCATCGCACGTCGTTCTTCCGCTTTTGCCTGCGCGATGTTTTTATCAGCCTCGGCCTGATCGGTTTGTAAAATTGCACCGATGTTTTTGCCGATATCTACATCTGCAATATCAATTGAGAGAATTTCAAACGCAGTTCCTGAGTCCAATCCTTTTCCAAGGACTGTCTGAGAAATCATGTCAGGGTTTTCAAGCACTTTTTTATGATTATCAGATGAACCGATTGTAGAAACGATCCCCTCACCTACACGAGCTACAATGGTTTCTTCCCCTGCTCCCCCAACGAGGCGCTCGATATTCGCTCTTACTGTGATTCTCGCTTTCGCTTTGACTTCAATCCCGTCCATTGCGACACCGGCTATGAATGGTGTTTCAATCACCTTAGGATTAACGCTCATTTGAACAGCTTCCAACACGTCCCGGCCTGCAAGATCAATGGCAGCACAGCGCTCGAATGTAAGTTCAATGTTAGCTCGCTGAGCGGCGATAAGCGCGTTGACGACTCTGTCAACATTACCTCCAGCCAGATAGTGGCTTTCAAGCTGGTTTGTTCCAACATTAAGTCCCGCTTTATGCGCTTTAATCAGCGGGTTAACAACCCGATTCGGAATGACGCGGCGAAGCCTCATCCCAACTAGAGTGAAAATGCTGATTTTCACTCCGGCTGCCAAAGCTGAAATCCAAAGCATTACAGGCACAAATGTAAAAAATACTGCCAAAACAATGATCGCTACTGCGACAATTGCCAGAATCATAAGTGTTGACGGATCCATATAACTTCTCCTCGTTTCTATTTAAATTTCTCTCACAACAATGCGTGAGCCTTCTACTTTAATCACTTTTACTTTTTTATCTTTTTCTGTAAACGATCCCTCCGAAACAACGTCAAGGCGTTCATCATCAATAATCACGGTACCGGAAGGACGCAGCGGTGTAAAGGTTATACCCACTTTTCCTATTAAGTCCGTTCGCGTTTGATTTGAAACGTAGCCGCTCTCCGTATTTGTAGAATCATTTAATATCAATTTCTTAAAGAATTTCATACGTTTTCCCAACACCCTTGTCAGTAAAATAAACGCTGTAATCGAAACAGCTGAGGCGATCAAGAGAGAAACCGCCATGACAGTGAAGCTCCCCGCAGCTAAAAACAGGCTCGCAATAATCGCTCCCAAGCCCAGTAATCCAATGATTCCTCCGGGAAGAAAAATCTCAAGCAGAATGAGAATCACCCCTGCTATAAAGAGGAGAACCGTCTCATACCCGGCAAGACCGGCTGCAAGATGCCCGTAAAAGAACAGCAATAACGCAATGAGTCCAGCCGTTCCAGGGAGGCCGACACCCGGGGAAAAAAGCTCCACCGTCAGACCTAAAAAAGCGATTGTCAGCAGAATAGGGACAATGACCGGATTCGTCAGCCATCTTGCTGTCTTTTCCGCAAAGCTCTCCTTTGCGTAGCTGATCTGCGCCTTTTCGAACCCAAGCTTCTTTACGAGCGTGGACAAATTGTCAGCAGTGCCTTCTGAATAGCCTACCTCAATTGCCTTGTCTGCGTTAAGTGTCAACAGATCTCCCTTAGGCGCGCCGACTTCCTTGGCATCTATATCCGGGTCAGCCATTGCGAGCGCATATTTTGGATCGCGGTTATTTTTCACTGCGGCATCTTCCATCTCTGCCAGCCAAAGTGATTGAGCTTTTTGGTCAGCGGCATTGCCTTGGCCATCAACAATCGCGGCGGCTCCCATTTTTCCGCCAGGCGCCATATAAATGTGATCTGCTTGAAGTGCAATATATGCACCAGCAGACAACGCGCGTTTGTTGACATATGCAGTTACGGGGATCTCGCTATCGGTTATCAAATCGGCCATATCAATAGCAGATTTGACCAATCCCCCCGGGGTATTGATATCAAGAATAATATGGTCTGCATGTGCATCCTTTGCGTCTTGTAACGAACGGGACAAAAACGAGACGAGACCCTGTTCGACATTTTTTTCAACCGGAATCACATAAACAGTTTGTTTTTCTGCTTTAGCGTTCAGCTGTACGCCTAATAAAGAAAGCAAAAATATACCCAAAAGAGCAGCACGGAATCCTTTGATTTGAAGCAAGGGCGGTGTATCCCTCCTTCCTTTTATAATAAGTGCCTTCTCTTCATACGTAACAAATGTATCAAAGGTTTCATTTTTTTATGTATAAAAAAAGACATCTCTCTTAGAAAGATGTCCTTTTCTTTGCCATTTAAGACAGTTGACTGCTCACAAGCTTATTAATTAAACTTCCGTCAGCTTTACCTTTTACTTTAGGCATAATTGCCCCCATCACTTTGCCCATGTCCGCTTTTGAGCTCGCACCGACCTCCGCGATGGTTTCATTTACGATTGTACGCAGCTCTTCTTCTGACAGCTGCTCAGGTAAATAAACTTCTAAAATGTCCAGCTCTTTTTGAACTTTATCTACTAAATCTAAACGATTAGCGTTTGAAAATTCCTGGAGGGAGTCTTTACGTTGCTTAAGTTCACGAGAAAGGACAGTGAGTTCCTCATCCTCGGTCAAACTGTCTTTCTTAAGCTTAATTGCTTCATTTTGAAGTGAAGCCTTAACCATTCGAACGACAGTCAGTTTGTCTTTCTCACGGTTTTTCATATACAGCTTCATATCCTGGTTGAGACGCTCAAGAAGACTCATAAATCCACCCTCTTTTAGAATTTGCGTTTTCTAGCAGCTTCAGACTTTTTCTTGCGCTTTACGCTAGGTTTTTCATAAAATTCACGCTTTCTTGCTTCTTGCAAAGTACCTGTCTTTGATACACTGCGTTTGAAGCGACGAAGAGCATCTTCAAGCGATTCGTTTTTTCTAACGACCGTTTTTGACATTCTCTTTCCCTCCCTCCGAATACACCAATCGACTACCTTTAAGTTACACATATAAACATGTACTTTGACATTATAATATAAGCCATCAGTCAGGTCAACTAAGTGAGTTCACTTTTCCGTCATGAGTGCGACTGCCTGTCTATATAATGATAGAAAGGGGTTGGTGAATAGGATGTTAATTCTGATTAGCTTTACTGCTCTTATATTATTCTTTCTCACAGGCATGAACATGCTTCGAAAAGGCTTAATTTCTATGGCGTACTCAAAAATTGAAGATCGTTTGCTTTTATTTACAGACCATCCATTAAAAGCGTTTCTTATCAGCATTGTATTTACGGGGATACTTCAGAGCAGTTCAGCCTTTATGGTCATTGTCATCGGCTTTGTTAGTGCGGGTGTGCTTTCTTTTAAGCGGACGATACCGATGATTCTCGGAACAAACGTTGGGTCTACCTTTACAACTGAATTTATTGCTATCAAAATGGATATTTTGATTTGGGTTCTTTTAATAGGAGGTTTATTGTTTTTTCTGACTGGCAGGTATCCTTTGAAACAGCTGGGAACAAGCTTCCTCGGACTGGGCATCATCTTCTTTTGCATCAGCGGATTCAGCCACCTTGCCGGGCCGCTGACGAAGCTGAAAACGGGAGCCGACGTTCTATACCATGTTAACGATTCAAACTGGTCCGCTTTGCTCATCGGGATGGTGTTAACTGCCATCATTCACTCCAGTTCTGTCTGTATCGGCATTTTGATGAGTTTTATGAATGAAGGGATTATCGGACTGACACAGGCGATGAGCGTCGTACTCGGATCCAATATCGGGACATGCATTACAGCTGTCATGGCTGCTGTATCCGGCGGATATGCGGCGAAACAGACAGCGTATGCGCATGTGGTATTTAACGTGCTAGGGGTGGCTCTAGTATTGCCTTTTCTGACCGCAGCGACCGGCTTTGTAGAGCAGTTATCACCCGATCCTGCCCAAAGGATTGCTCATTTCAGCCTTTTATTTAATGTAGTAACAGCTCTTTTATTTCTTCCGCTTACAAACTTGTTTTACCGATTGATTCACCTTCTTATCCCGGCTAAATAAAAAACCGGTACATTTTAATGCACCGATTTTTTAGGTTAAGAAGACAAACGCATGTGTTCAGTTATTTCATCCTCAACCACACGGACAAACTGTCCTTCGTTGTAAGGATAACCTGCTTTTAGGATTTTGACTTTTACGATTTTGCCGATCATATCTTCCGTACCTTTGAAAACAACCTTCATATAATTGTCTGTGTAACCGACAAACATATTTTCTTCTTCTGTTTCCTTAAACGCTTCCTCAGGGATAATCTCAAGCACTTCATTTTCATACTGAGAAGCGTATTCTTTTGCAAGCTGGTCAGAAAGAGCAATCAGGCGGTGCACACGTTCGTTTTTCACGTTTTCATCCACTTGGTCTTCCATTCGCGCAGCTGGTGTTCCTGTACGTTTACTGTAAGGGAAAACATGCAGTTCAGAGAATTTATGTTCTTTAATAAAGTTATAGGTTTCCATAAATTCTTCTTCTGTTTCTCCAGGGAATCCGACGATGACATCAGAAGTAACAGCTAAGCCTGGCAGTGCTTTTTTCAATTTATTTAAACGGTCTGCAAAGAATTCCATTGTATATTTGCGTCTCATCCGTTTAAGCACTGTGTTTGATCCGGATTGGATAGGAATATGCAGATGATTCACTATCTTATCTGAGCGGTCTAAGACCTCGATCACTTCGTCAGTGATTTGGCTGGCTTCGATTGAAGAAATTCTGATCCGTTTCACGCCTTCCACACGGGTGTCTAATTCGCTCAAAAGCTTCGCGAAGTTGTAATCTTTCATATCTTCGCCGTAGCCGCCTGTATGAATACCCGTAAGAACAATTTCCTTATATCCGGCATCAACAAGCTGCTGCGCTTGTTTAATGACTTCTTCAGGATCGCGGGAGCGGAGCAGGCCTCTCGCCCACGGAATGATACAGAATGTGCAGAAATTATTGCAGCCCTCCTGTATTTTCAATGACGCTCTTGTGCGGTCCGTGAAAGCAGGCACATCAAGCTCTTCATATACTCTTGCTTTCATGATGTTGCTGACGCCATTAATCGGCTGGCGTTCTTCTCGGTATTGGTCAATGTAGCCAAGCATTTTTTCACGGTCCTGTGTTCCGACTACAATGTCGACACCGGGGATCGCCATAATCTCAGCAGGTGAGGTTTGCGCGTAGCAGCCTGTGACACAGATGACACCGTCAGGATTTTGACGAATGGCGCGTCTGATCACTTGGCGGCTTTTTTTATCTCCCGTATTTGTAACCGTACATGTATTAATGACATATACATCAGCTGTTTGTTCAAAGTCTCTTCTTTCATAGCCCGCTTCTTTGAAAAGCTGCCAGATTGCTTCTGTTTCATAATGGTTGACTTTACAGCCAAGCGTATGGAAAGCAACAGTTGCCATTACTGATCACCTCTTAATAACTCTGTTTGATAAGAAATCGCGCTCAACGCGTATAGCGGAGCGGTTTCTGTCCTTAAAATTCTCGGTCCAAGGCCGCACAGCACACCGTCTTGCTCTGTGAGCCGTTCAACCTCCGCTTCTGTTAAGCCGCCTTCGGGACCAAATACGATCAATAGAGATGATCCTTTCGGAAGGCTGCTTACAATCGCGCTGAATGCGCTTATTTCCCCTTGCTTCGATGACTCCTCGTATGCAACGACACATTTATCGAAATCCTGCATCCTTTGAAGAAGCTGCTGAAAAGAATGGACATCCATCACTCGCGGCACTTCGTTACGGTACGATTGTTCAGCCGCTTCCTTCGCAATTTTCGTCCATCTTTCCCGCTTTTTCTTTGCCTTTTTGTCATCCAGCTTGACAACAGAACGCGCGGCTTGGAAAGGAATAAAGGCATGAGCTCCGAGCTCAGTCCCCTTTTGGATAATCCATTCAAGCTTATCTCCTTTCGGAAGGCCGCTCGCAATATAGACCTTTATCGGAAGCTCTCTGTTTTCATTCGTCCATTCTATCACAAGGCAGGACACTTTATCTTTGGAAACAGATTGAAGTTCACATTTTGCCTCGAAGCCGTCTTGAGAGCAGCAGATAATCTGATCTCCCTCATTCATTCTCATCACGTTCACAATATGATGAACATCTTCGCCGGTAATCGAAAAAGCCGGCGCTTCCTCTATTTGCTGCTTCGTGAGCTCGATAAAATATCGTTGCATACGCTGTGACACCTACTAACTGTTATTTTTTCGCAATAATGCTGACCCAATCTTCCATTGAAAGGATTTCTACAATGGTAAAGCCAGCTTGTTCCAGTGCTTCTTTAACTTCTTGTTTTTTATGACCGATGATTCCTGACGTAATAAAGTGGCCGCCTTCTTTTAACAGGCTGTACGTTTGTGAAGTAAAGCGAAGAATGACTTCAGCCAAAATGTTGGCCACAATCACATCATGTTCCCCTTCAATCCCGTCTAACAAATTGTTTTGCTTCACTTGAGCAATATCGCTGACTTTGTTCAGCTTGAGATTGAGGCGTGCACTTTCTACAGCCACGGGATCAAGATCGTAGGCATGAACCGATTCAGCCTCAAGCATTGCAGCCGCAATACTTAAAATTCCCGAACCAGTGCCGACATCAATCACCTTATCACCCTTTTGCACAAAGCGTTCAAGCGCCTGAATGCAGAGTACGGTTGTCGGATGTGTCCCTGTGCCGAAAGCCATTCCCGGGTCCATTTCAATAATCAGTTCATCAGTATGGACCGGCGTATATTCCTCCCACGTCGGCACAATTGTAAACTTTTCAGAAATTTTCACAGGATGATAATACTTTTTCCAGGCAGTCGCCCACTCTTCTTCATTTACTTCAGAAATAGTGATCTGGTTTCTGCCCAAATCAATATTGTAAAGAAGGAGATTATTAATCGTTTCTTTAATGCCGTCTACAGTTTCGCCCAGAAAACTGTTAACCGGCAGATATGCTTTGACAATGACACCCTCATCTGGGTAATCATTGGGGTCGAGCTGGTAGATTTCCCCGTACACATTCTCACGTTCTTTAATTAAATCAAGCGGGTCCTCTATCACAACCCCACTTGCACCAGCTTCATGCAATATATTTGAGATAGGTTCGACCGCTTCATGTGTTGTGTGAATGCTTAATTCGGACCATTTCAAAACTACCAACTCCTCATCCAATAATTAATCGCCTTTAAACGCGCGTTTTACCTTGTCAAAGAAACTCATTTCCTGTTCGTCAGGCAGGTTTCCGCTGACTTCGGCAAATTCGCGGATAATGTCTTTTTGTTTATCAGTCAGATTTGTCGGCGTAACGACGCGGACGACGATATGCTGGTCACCCTGTCCATAGCCTCTGACATTTTGAACGCCTTTGCCTCTTAATCTAAATTTCGTTCCTGTTTGTGTACCGGCCGGAATTTTCAATTTCACTTTTCCATGCAGCGTCGGCACTTCTACCTCATCTCCAAGAGCAGCCTGAGCAAACGTTAACGGCATTTCACAGTAAATATCATCGCCGTCACGCTCGAAGAACTCGTGTGCGCGTACATGGAACACGACAAATAAATCCCCGGCAGGGCCGCCGTTTATTCCTGGTTCACCCTGTCCCGAGAGACGAAGCTGCTGCCCGTCATCTACACCGGCTGGAATTGTCACATTGATTTTCTTGCGTTTTTTGATTTTTCCTTTGCCGCCGCAATCCGCACATTTGTTTTTAATGATTTTGCCTGTACCTTCACAGTGGTGGCAGACCCGTCTGTTAACGACTTTTCCAAACGGTGTATTTTGCTCCACGTTTAACTGGCCGGAGCCTCCGCAGTGGGAGCATGTTTCTGGATTTGTTCCAGGTTTCGCACCTGAGCCTTTACATGTCTCGCACGTTTCCTCGCGGGGAATTTCGATGGTTGTTTCTTTACCGAAAGCCGCATCCTCAAACGACAGGGTCATCGTATACTGTAAATCAGCACCCTGGCGCGGAGCATTTGGATCTCTCCGTCTTGTGCCTCCGCCGAAAATACTTGAGAAAATATCATCGAAACCAAAACCGCCGAAATCGCCGCCGCCAAAACCTCCGCCGCCGAAGCCTTGGTTAGGGTCAGTGTGACCAAATTGATCGTAATGCGCACGTTTTTGGTCATCTGACAGCGTTTCGTACGCTTCTTTTACCTCTTTAAATTTTTCATCTGATCCGGCTTCTTTGTTAATATCAGGATGATATTTTTTTGACAGCTTCCGATAAGCTTTTTTAATTTCATCCTTTGAAGCGCTCTTACTTACTCCCAGCACTTCATAGTAATCACGCTTACTCATCTCGCTTCACTCTCCCGAATTTCTCACATAAATTAGATTGTATCATTTTGAATTATGATTTTTCAATTCCTTTTATCCCGGGCAAGAAAAAAAGTCAAAGCCAAGAGATGCCTGACTTTGACTTTCTAATCATTGAATCAGATTATGAAATGTGTTCTTTTCGGTCAGCTCCGGAAGCGGGGCTGACACTAAAAAGAACTTATTTTTTGTTTTGGTCGTCGTTTACTTCTTCGTATTCAGCGTCGACAACGTTGTCATCCGCTTTGCCTTCAGCGTTTGCTCCGCCTTGAGCTTGCTGTGCTTTAGCAGCTTCTTCATAAAGCTTCATAGAAAGCTCTTGAACGATTGTTTGAAGCTCATCTTTTTTCGCTTTGATCTCTTCAAATTCGTTTTTCTCAATTGCTGCTTTTAAAGCGTCTTTGGCATCGTTGGCTTTTTTCACTTGTTCTTCATCCACTTTGCCTTCAAGATCTTTTAATGTTTTCTCAGTTTGGAAAACAAGCTGATCTGCTTCGTTGCGGACTTCGATTTCTTCTTTTTTCTTCGCATCAGCGTCAGCATTTTCTTCCGCTTCTTTAACCATGCGTTCGATCTCTTCATCTGAAAGACCTGAAGAAGATTTAATTGTAATGTTTTGTTCTTTCCCTGTGCCTAAGTCTTTTGCTCTTACGTTTACGATACCGTTTTTGTCAATATCGAAAGAAACTTCGATTTGAGGCACGCCGCGCGGTGCTGGCGGGATATCAGTAAGCTGGAAGCGGCCGAGGGTTTTGTTGTCGGCAGACATTGGGCGCTCACCTTGTAGAACATGGATATCAACAGCTGTTTGGTTATCAGCAGCAGTTGAGAACACTTGAGATTTGCTTGTCGGGATCGTCGTGTTGCGGTCGATCAGTTTTGTAAACACGCCGCCCATTGTTTCGATACCGAGAGAAAGCGGTGTAACGTCAAGAAGAACAACATCTTTTACGTCACCTGTGATAACGCCGCCCTGAATCGCAGCACCAAGCGCTACAACTTCATCCGGGTTTACGCCTTTATGCGCTTCTTTTCCAGTTTCTTTTTTGATTGCTTCTTGTACGGCAGGGATACGAGTTGATCCGCCGACAAGGATGACTTTGTCGATTTCGCTTGCAGAAAGTCCTGCATCTTGAAGCGCTTGACGGACAGGACCCATTGTGCGCTCTACTAAATGAGAAGAAAGCTCTTCGAATTTAGCGCGAGTTAATGTAAGTTCAAGGTGAAGCGGTCCTGCTTCTCCAGCTGTGATAAACGGTAAAGAAATTTGCGTAGAAGATACGCCGGAAAGATCTTTTTTCGCTTTTTCAGCTGCGTCTTTCAAACGCTGAAGCGCCATTTTGTCTTTTGATAAATCAATGCCGTTTTCTTTTTTGAATTCAGACACAAGATGATCGATGATAACTTGGTCAAAATCGTCCCCGCCCAGACGGTTGTCGCCGGCAGTTGAACGAACTTCGAATACACCGTCGCCAAGCTCAAGGATGGAAACGTCGAATGTACCGCCGCCAAGGTCGTATACTAGGATCGTTTGATCTTCATCTGTTTTATCAAGTCCGTATGCAAGCGCTGCTGCAGTTGGCTCGTTGATGATACGTTCTACTTCAAGACCTGCAATTTTACCAGCGTCTTTTGTTGCTTGACGCTCAGCATCGTTAAAGTATGCAGGAACTGTGATAACTGCTTTTGATACTGTTTCGCCAAGATAGCTTTCAGCGTATGATTTAAGGTGTTGAAGGATGATAGCAGACACTTCTTGTGGAGTGTAATCCTTTCCTTCAATTTCAACTTTATAATCAGTACCCATATGACGTTTGACTGACATAATTGTGTTAGGGTTTGTAATAGATTGGCGTTTAGCCACTTCCCCTACTTGACGTTCGCCGTTTTTAAACGCAACAACTGATGGCGTTGTGCGGTTTCCTTCAGCGTTAGCAATAACTTTAGGCTCGCCGCCTTCAAGCACTGCCACACATGAGTTTGTTGTTCCTAAGTCGATTCCGATAACTTTACTCACTTGAATAACCTCCTGCTATGTAATTATTGATTCACTTTGACCATGGAAGGGCGAATGACGCGATCCTTCAGCTTATAGCCTTTTTGCATTTCCTCAACAACAATGTTGGAGCCGTAGTTTTCGTCTTCAGCCTGCATAACAGCTTGGTGCAGATTAGGATCAAATTCCTGCCCTACAGCTTCGATGGCTTCGACGCCTTCTTTTTTCAAGGCTTCTATGAGCTGACGGTGGACCATTTCCATTCCCTGGAGCAAACTTTTCGTCTGTTCATTGTCGGCTTCAACCTGAAGCGCTCGTTCAAAGCTGTCAAGAGCCGGCAGCAAATCAGTCACGATATTTTGAGAACGGTATTTTTGGGACGCTTCCATCTCTAAACGGCTGCGTCGTTTATAGTTTTCAAAGTCTGCTTGAACACGCAAAAGTTTGTTTTCTTTTTCCTCAAGCAAACCTTGCAATTCGTTAATTTGGTTTTGAAGAAGTTCGCTTTCATTTGTTTCTTCCTGCTGTTCATCAGCGGCAGCTTGTTCTTCAATGATTTCTTGCTCTTCTGTTTCGTTTTGTTCAACGGTTTGTTTTTCTTCTGACATTGTGTTCACCTCCCTCAAAGTGTAAGGAGAAGGACAGGTGCTGCCCTTCGATAAAATTTGCCAAAATTCCCTTATTCATCATACAGACTTGTTAATGCTTTTGACAAGTCCGAAGTCACATGCTGAAGCAGGCTGACAACCCTGGAATAATTCATGCGGGTCGGGCCGATAATCGCAATTGAGCCGATCTGCTTCTGGTCTACGGAATAAGAAGCCGTAATCAGACTGCAATTTTCCATCTCTTCATAGTCGTTTTCTTTTCCGATTTTAATCGAAATTCCCGTGTGCGGGGATTGAACCAGCTTTAAAACATCCTGTTCTTTCTCAATTAATGAAAGCAGCGACCGAACTCGGGTGATATCATGGAACTCAGGCTGGTTCAGCATATTGATTTTCCCGCCAAAAAACAACTTTTCAACGTGATTTGTGGAATGAAAGGTTGAACGAAGCGCGTCGAGTATATTGTCATAGTTCTTAATGTGCTGTCTTAGGTACATGACAACTTCCTTAAATATGCGCTCATTCAGTTCATCCATTGGAACGCCGCTTAATCGGTCGTTCAGTATATTGACCAGTTTTTCAATATCAGACAGATCCATTTTGGTCGGAAAGTTAATCGTTTTGTTTTCCACATGCCCCGTATTGGTAACGAGAATCGCTACCGCCATATCAGGCTGAATCGGAATGATTTGAATCTGTTTAAGGTAATTCTCACTCAGCTTCGGCCCGAGTACGATGGATGTGTAATTCGTCAGATCGGACAAAATTTGCGCTGATTTTTGAACTGTCTTCTCCAGCTCGAAAATTTTCTCTTTGAAGATCGAGTGGATTTGGTCCAGGTCGCTTTTCGTCAGTTTGACAGGTGACAGCAAATGGTCAACATAGTACCGATACCCTTTTTCTGACGGAACACGTCCTGAGGATGAATGGGTTTTTTCAATAAAGCCCAATTCCTCCAAGTCAGCCATCTCGTTTCTTATTGTTGCAGAGCTAAATGTGATTTCATCTTTTTTCGAAAGAGTTCTTGACCCCACAGGCTGTGCCGATTTAATAAAATCGTTGATTATAACCTGAAGGATCAGCAGCTGACGATTTGTTAACATCATCATCACCTCTGTTAGCACTCTCAATAAGCGAGTGCTAATTCTATAACAAAAGTATCAAACCACAAGAAAAATGTCAATTATAACTCACCCAAAAAAGCGCCAAAAACTTCATTGCCTAATAATTTCCCTTGATGAGTCAAATAAACGGCAGACTCCGAATTGTGAATCAGCCCTTTTTCAGCGAGGTCTTTTAACACGCTTGGGAAAAGTCCATCCAGTGAGCGGCCGTATTTTTCTGCGAATCGTTTTTTGCTGACACCGGCTGTTTTTCTCAAACCTAAAAACATTTCTTCCTCAATCTGTTCTTCTGTTGTCACTTCATGTGTATCTCTGTACGGAAAACCCTTTTCAGCTATCAGGTCAATGTAATGCTTAACAGGTCCGACGTTCACTGTTCGTGTGCCGCCAATATATCCGTGAGCGCCGGCTCCGAAACCGAAATATTGTTCGTTGCTCCAATACGTTAGATTGTGCTTAGATTCCATGCCTGCCTTAGCAAAGTTGCTGATTTCATATTGATGAATGCCGTGAGCTTCCATCTGGCTCATCACCATTTCATACATTTCAGCTTCCTGCTCCTGCGGCGGAAGATGAAGCCGCCCTTTTTGCATCAAATTATAAAATACCGTTTTCGGTTCTACAATAAGGGAGTAAACGGAATAATGCTCGGCGTCCAATGATAAAGCAGTGTTTATGGAATGTTCCAGATGCTTGAGGGTTTGCCCCGGAAGCCCGAACATTAGATCAAGACTGATATTCTCAAAACCAATTTCCCGCGCTCTTTCAAAAGAGGTGAATACATCTTTTTGCTTGTGCACTCGGCCGATTTTTTCTAACAGATCGTCTTCGAACGTTTGCACACCAAAGCTGAGGCGATTTACGCCTGCTTCTTTTAATATTTTTAATTTCTCTGCGGACAAGTCGTCCGGATTCGCTTCAACCGCAAATTCCGATAAGTTGCTTGAGGGCTTCAGCACGCGGTTGATCATGTCCATCAGCTTTTTAAGCTGTTCCTCAGACAGGGAGGTCGGCGTGCCTCCTCCGATAAAGATTGTTTTGAGATCAGGCTGCCCGGTTTTTGCTATTGTATTTATCATTTCCTGTTCGAGTGCGTTTAAATACTCGTCGACTGGCTGACTTTGAATAAAATATTTATTGAAATCGCAGTAGTGGCAAATATGCTCACAAAATGGGATATGGATATAAGCTGATTTCAAATGGATCACCTTCTTTACAGAAAGAAGCCGCAGTACAAGACTGCGGCGGCTTCTATTGTTTTTTCGGACTGTCGTCCATTTTCAGAACTGCCATAAATGCTTCTTGCGGCACTTCAACTGAGCCGACCTGCTTCATACGGCGTTTTCCTTCTTTTTGTTTTTCAAGAAGTTTCCGTTTACGCGAGATGTCCCCTCCGTAACATTTAGCCAATACGTTTTTACGCATTGCTTTTATGGTGGAGCGGGCCACGATTTTCTGGCCGATTGCGGCTTGTACCGGAACTTCAAACTGCTGGCGCGGAATGAGTTCTTTCAGTTTTTCAACGATCACTTTTCCGCGTTCATATGCGTAATCACGATGCACGATAAAGGAAAGGGCATCGATTTTTTCACCATTCAGCATAATGTCCATTTTCACAAGCTTGGACGGTTTGTAGCCGATCAGTTCATAATCAAAGGACGCATAGCCTTTAGTGCTTGATTTCAGCTGATCAAAAAACTCATATACGATTTCCGCTAATGGCATATCATAAATGATGCTGACACGGTTTGCGTCTAAATACTGCATATCAATAAAATTGCCGCGTTTTCCTTGGCAAAGCTCCATTACAGCGCCGACATAGTCATTCGGCACCATCATCGTCGCTTTTACGTATGGCTCCTCAACCCTTTCGATCTTTTGAGGATCCGGCATGTTGGATGGGTTGTCGACAACGACCTTTTCGCCGTCTGTCATATACACGTCATAGATAACGCTTGGCGCTGTTGTAATCAGGTCGATGTTGAACTCACGCTCAATTCGCTCCTGAATGATCTCCATGTGAAGCATGCCTAAAAATCCGCAGCGGAACCCGAATCCAAGCGCTTGCGAAGTTTCCGCTTCATATTGAAGGGAGGAATCATTCAGCTCAAGCTTTTCAAGAGCTTCCCTTAAATCATTATACTTCGCTGTATCAATCGGATACAAACCACAGTACACCATCGGGTTTAGCTTGCGGTATCCCGGCAGCGCTTCTTCTGCAGGATTGGCAGCGCTCGTTATTGTATCACCGACACGTGTGTCACCGACATTTTTGATTGAGGCAGTCAGGAAGCCTACATCACCGACCGTCAGTTCATTTGTCGGAGTTGCTTTCGGCGTGAACACGCCCACCTCTGTTACTTCGAATTCTTTGCCGGTTGCCATCATTTTGATTTTTTGTCCCGGCTTTACCGTTCCTTCAACGACTCTGATATAAGCCACGACACCGCGGTAGGCGTCATAAAGCGAGTCGAAGATCAGCGCTTTGAGCGGCGCCTCCGGATCTCCGGTCGGAGCTGGCACCTTTTCTACGATTTGTTCTAAAATCTCCTCAATCCCGATACCGGCTTTTGCTGAAGCAAGCACGGCTTCTGATGCGTCAAGGCCGATAACGTCTTCTACCTCTTGGCGCACACGTTCGGGCTCGGCGCTCGGAAGGTCGATTTTATTGATGACCGGAAGGATTTCAAGATCGTTGTCAAGCGCTAAGTAGACATTGGCGAGCGTCTGCGCTTCAATCCCCTGGGCTGCATCCACGACAAGAATCGCTCCCTCGCAGGCAGCAAGGCTTCGGGATACTTCATACGTGAAGTCGACGTGTCCCGGCGTATCGATTAGATGAAAGATATATTCTTCTCCGTCTTTTGCTTTATATTTAAGCTGAACAGAGTTTAATTTAATGGTTATGCCCCGCTCACGTTCAAGATCCATAGAATCGAGCAATTGTTCTTTCATTTCTCGTTGAGTGATTGCCGACGTTTTTTCTAAAATTCGATCCGCTAAGGTCGATTTTCCGTGGTCAATATGGGCAATGATAGAGAAATTCCGTATTCTCGATTGCCTCTCTAAACGCTTTTCTTTATCTGTCACAATCTATCACTCCTACTATTAAACGCAAAATACACTAGCTTAGATTATATCAATAGGATTGTAAAGATTCAATGTAAAACAAGAAAGAGAAAAGTTCCCTATCATATCTGGGCTGCTTTTCTCTTTCACGTACTTATTGATTCATATCCCGTATCCATTCATACATTGACTGGGCAGTATTGGTTACGGTGTTCGAAAGTACTTGTCCGGCTTTTGAAAACATATTGAATGTCTCCACCTTTTCCAGCTCTTTTTGTTTTTCTTCTAAATCTTTTGCCGTGACTGTTTCTCCTAGGATTGAGGCTTCTTTTTCATTATCTTTTCCGTCGGTGAGCGTAAACGCCCCCTTCAGTGAAGGGTCATGATAGCCTTTCATACTCAGCATCCCGTTGTTTGCCTGCTGCATGCCGAACAGAACGCCTAAAAACATGATCGTGACAAGCAGTAAGCACTTTCCAAAGTATGCAATCAAATCAACCACCTATTTCTTATTGTTTTTTCGTCTCCCCGCTCGCTGCGTTGACCTTTTCAGCATCCCAGTACATTTCGCTGAATACGTCCGCGGCCGCGTTAGCCGCACGCTGCAGCTCTTCGAGATTATTATCTACTCCGCCAAACTCGAGCAAAAGCGCTCTATCGGTTAAATCCTGATTGTAAACACCATTATCGCCTGGCGAGCCTTTGGAAAAGACACCTGTGCTAAGTCCGGGGTATTTTTTCTCCATCAGTTTATGAAGCTCACTCGCAATTTTATAGTTTTCTTCGAAGTTTTTGCTTTTTTTCCCGACGACAAAGGCTACCCTGGCATAGCTTTTTCCTTTAATCGTTGCGGTTGTGTCTTTTTTGCGCCGTGAGTCTCTGTGGATGTCAATGATATATTGCAGATTTTTGTTTGAAGCGAGGGCGTCTTTCACGACCGGCCTTGATTCATCATAGGACCTGGCATAGTTTAAGCCTTTTTTATTCAATTTTGACTGTATATCGGTTTTATTCACTGTGGCTCCGATTCCCTGGGATTCAAGCGCTTGTCCGAACATATCTCCTACAAGCGTGACATTGGCTTTAGAATGGCGCGCCATGTCAGGATCGGTCTCGCCTTTTAATAGAGGGAGATATGATTCGGTATTGTGCGTGTGATAGATAAACACGACCTTTTTATCTCCTGTTGTTTGTTTGGGCGGATCTTTTTGCGCATTATCTGATTGCGTTTGCTGTTTTTCAATCTCTGCCAAATTCGCTTCCCTTTCTTCCTCCATCACCTTAGACGGCGGCGGCGATTCCGCAGGCATATTCGTATAATCGGTTCCTTGTCCAGCTAACAAAATCTCGGTATCAAATTGTGCAAACCCTGGCAGCTCCCGACCGAGAAAGCTCCGCGGATCTTCGAGGTTAATGCTCGTCGCCAGCTTTAAAGAAAGACGAGAAAGATGAAATGAGCTGTCGGTTTGAGAGAGGTCAGAAGCGAAATAATGGTTTTCCATCCGCAGCAAATGTGCAAATACGTCACCCGGCAATTCTTCAGCAATCCCATAAAAAGAGTCAGACGACGGCCTAAGTTCCGGCCGGAGAGACGTCAGCACACCGGATAGAACAAAAATCACGATAAGGCTTACGATAAATAGAAAGATGGCTTTTACCGCTTTCCCTCCATTTACCGCAACAACAATCTGTCTGTTTCTGCGTTTATTTCTCATTGAATCCCTCCAGCGCTTGTCTAGTAATTACTCTATGAACAAGCTAGAGGAAGTAGAACTGTTTAGTGATTGTAGGAGCCTTTGTTTTCTTGTGACACTTTTTCATGAAGCGCTGTGTTTAGTCCGTTTGCTAAAACATTTGCCATATCGTCGATAAATGAATCGACTTCCTTCGGCGTAACCATTAAGTTGTGCCCTAAAGGCGAAAGCACCTCGTGAATGAGCTGCCGTTTTTCATCTTCTTGAAGGGTTCCGACAATCCCTAGGAACGATTGGCGCTGCTTTTGATCGGGAAGATCTTCTTCAGTGAGCACTTTCTTTTTCCCAAACGTCATGCCTGCCGGAACAAGCGATCTTGATGGCCTGTTATCCTTCATTTCTCTGCCAAAATGTTTTAATATGTAGTCCACCGTGTCGCTGGCAATTGTCACGGCATCAACTACTGTCGGAACACCGATAGCAATCACCGGAACACCAAGCGTGTCTTTGCTTAAATCTTTTCGTTTATTCCCCACTCCAGATCCCGGGTGAATGCCTGTATCCGATATTTGAATGGTTGTGTTGACCCTTTCCACCGCCCGCGCCGCCAACGCATCAATGGCTATGACAAAATCAGGCTTCGATTGCTCAATCACACCTTTAATAATGTCACTTGTTTCGATTCCTGTTATCCCCATTACACCCGGTGCAAATGCACTGACAGGCCTGTAACCCTCCTGTACGTTTTCCGGCTGAAGCTTAAACAAGTGCCTTGTTACCAACAGATTTTCTACTGCCATCGGTCCAAGCGCATCAGGTGTCACGTTCCAGTTGCCGAGCCCAACGATCAAACAGCTCGCATCTTTTGAGATATTAAGGTTTTCAAGAAAAGCTGAGAATTCCTCCGCAAAGACAGCAGAGACCTTCTCCTGCATTTCCGAATCATTCTCCCTGATTCCCTGTGCTTCAAGCGTTAAATAGCGCCCTTCTTTTTTTCCCGAAAGCTCTGCGCCTTCCTTTGTAACATCAACTGTGCGGATTTTAATGCCGCCGTGATCACGCTCTTTTTCAATAAAGCCTTTAATTTCTTTTGTCGGCACAGCCTGCTGATTGGCCATTGCTTCCTTCGTTTCCACTGCCAAATCGGTCCGTATCAAATACTGATTCACATCCAGCTCACTCTTTTTCATACAGGGGCCTCCTTCACATTAAGTACCTATATTGTTGCCATTTGCTGAATGAATCATGCTAAAAAGAGAACCTTCAATGAAAAATACTTTACATTTATATTGCAATCTAAAGGTGTGTTTGATAGAATACAATTTGTTCTATTGTGAAGAAGATTTAACCTTAAGACACTGTGCTACAGGTTGTATCTTAGGAGGTGAAACACATGCCAAACATTAAATCAGCGATTAAACGTACAAAAACAAACAACGAACGCCGCGTTCATAACGCGACAATCAAATCTGCTATGCGTACTGCAATCAAACAAGTTGAAGCTTCTGTTGCCAACAACGAAGCTGACAAAGCGAAAACTGCTCTTACTGAAGCAGCTAAACGTATTGATAAAGCAGTGAAAACAGGTCTTGTACACAAAAATACCGCAGCTCGATACAAATCAAGACTAGCGAAAAAAGTGAACGGACTTTCTGCATAATATAAAAACGATCCTCAATAATGGGGATCGTTTTTTTCATTTCTTTTTAACAGCTGTAAAAGGAACAGTTCGAGCAGAAGCTGCTTGTCCTTTTTTCCGGTTTTCATCTCATAGTCCATGACGGCAAGCTGTTCAATAATTGAACGGAGCTCCTCCTCTGAAAAAAGCCTTGCTTGATCCATCGCCAGCTTTACCCGAAATGGGTGAACTTTTAGATTAGAAGCGATTTGTTTTTGTCCGTATCCCTGTTCCGCGAAGTACTTTGTCTGCAGAATCAGCCGGAACTGGTTCGAAATAAGCGCCATAATTTTGATCGGTTCTTCATTTTGTTTAAGCAAATCATAAAAAATTTGCAGACTCTCAGTTCGTTTTCGGTTGACGATTTTATTGATCAGCTCAAAAATATTTTGTTCAAGGCTTCTAGCAACAAGCATTTTCACATCATCCAGCGTAATTTCTTCACGATCTCCAATAAACGTGCAGAGCTTTTGAATCTCCTGAAAAATCGATGACAGATGCCCGTTCACAAGCAGAACCAAATGCTCCGCCGCTTCCGTGCCGATTGTTTTCTGCTCTGTTTTTGCAAGGTTGACAGTAAAGTCTGTCGTTTCCTTTGCGTTTAATTCCTTCGCCTCCATCATAAACGCGTGCTTCTTTAACGCTTTCGTCAGCTTTTTCCGCTCATCAAGCTTTTCATACGGAGCAAGCAGGACAAAGACTGTGTAAGGCGCAGGTGATTGTATATATGATTCAAGCGCACTGACGTTGTGCTCAATTTTTTCTTTTTTCTTTTCACCTGTTAAAAAATATGGATTTTTCACAATGACAAGACGCCGCTCTCCCATAAACGGAAACGTTTCAGCATCTGCAATCGCTTGATCCAGCGGGTCCTCTTCCAGATCAAAAACGGATAGATTGAAATCCTTTGTCTCCTGATCAACGACCGTCTGTCTGATCCTGCTGACGGTTTCTTGCAGCAGATATGTCTCTTTTCCGTATAAGCAATAAACCGGATGGACATCTCCTTTTTTTAGGCTTTTCCACACATCAAATACCATTGTTGTACGACTTCCTCTCTTTCATCATCCCCCTCTATCCTAAATTGAGTTTGCAAAATAGTAAAGAGGAAGCCTGACTGCTGCTTCCCCATTTATATTAAACGCCTGTTCGCAAGCCCCCGGGACAGCTTGTAAAAAGGCGATAATCACCAGAACAGAAAACGTTACCTAAGCTTCTAGATTTTTCAAAACGATTCGATTATACTTAAATCAGTCAGGAGGGATAAAGTTGAATGATTTTGAAAAAAACGTTCAAAGCAAACGAAATGATGCTGTAGATTCAGCTGTTGGTTTTGTTGTGTCCTTCGGATTTTTCGCCTTCTTGTTTGTCATGGCAACGGTTATTCACCTAGTTGGTTCATAACAGCGACTGCCCGGGCTGCTGATTTCTCGGCAGTCTTTTTTTAGTTCGTCTCTGTTATATCTGATGTATCATATGGAGGATAGACAGAAAAGGTTCCAACTCTGTTTTTATATCTATATTGGATCGTTCCGTTTTGGTCTGTTCGCAGCACGCGGATAGAATGTCTCTGTAATAGTTGCAGAACTTCTTGATGAGGATGATGGTACCGATTGTTTTTCCCGGCTGAGATAATGGCCGTTTTCGGCTGAAGCTGTTGGATGAATTCTTCACCGGTAGAGCCTTTGCTCCCATGGTGCCCCACCTTTAACACATCTGCTTTTATATTCGGAAACACGTTCATCACCTCTTGTTCCCCTTCTTTCTCCAGATCACCCGTCAAGATCCAGCTCATACCGCCCGTCTCCATCCAAAGAACGAGAGATGAATTATTTTTGCTTGCCGGATCAGGTGCTTCCGGTGACAGTACATGGAACTGCAAATCCTTTATTTGCAACACATCGCCTCGCTTCACCTCTTCAATTGCCACTCCCTCTTCCCTGGCTGCCTGCAGCACTTTCTCATCTTTAGGTTCAGAAACGAACCCTTTCGGAATCACGAGGCGCTTTACTTTATGATGCTTCAGCAGAATCTCCGCCTCTCCGATATGATCTTGGTCAGCGTGCGTCAGAATTAAAGCGTCAAGCTGCTTGATTCCCTTAGCAGTTAAAAACGGAATCAGCACCTTTTCCCCCAGTGAAAACGGATGCTGTTTTTCGCGCCAAGGCTCTGACGAGTAAGACAAAGTGCCGCCGGTATCAATTAAGACACGACCCCGCTGATGCGGAGCACCTACAAACATGCTGTCACCCTGTCCAATATCTATCATATCCACTTCTCCTTCGGAACTAAGACACGGATATATAAAGAGCAGAAACATCACCGTGCAGCAAATGCCTCCGGTTACCATCAACTGCGACAAGGAGCGTTTTTCAATCGCCATAAGCAATAGGATGATCGTGACCGTGAATAAAAAAAGCAAAACAGGTGCAGGATGTGCGATCATAATCGTGAACACTTCAACGTCTGCAATGTTTGTGATTAGCCTATTGGTCCAGCTTATCAATAAATCAAACCAGCTGAAAAACAATCTCCCAAACGAAACGGAAAGACTTAATAGAAGAACACCTGCTACAGCTCCCGGCAAAATACAGAAGGTATAAAATGGTACCATCAACATATTCATCGGTACGCTGATGATAGAAAACTGATGAAAATGATATAGGAGAATCGGAAGCGAGCCCAGCTGAGCGATGAGTGATACAATTGTCAGCTGCCCCAAGGAGGTTTTAACCTGATGAAAAATAGAAGAGGATAGAATTAAAGAAAAACTGACGGCGAACGATAGCTGAAAACCGGCTTCAAAGAGATGATAAGGATTGAAGAGCAGAAGGACGATGTATGAAAGACAAATTGCAGTTGCAGAGTGGACACGCCATTTGACAAGGCTTCCAGCTAAGTAAACACCCGCCATGAGAGCAGCGCGTAGCACTGAAGGAGCAGCGCCGGTCAACATCACATAGAGCGGCAGAAATAACAGCAACAGAATTGACGCCTTTTCTCTAGTTATACCAAGGCGAATCATGATATAAAACAAACCTGCTGTCAAAATCCCCACGTGGAGTCCTGATATTGCCAAGAGATGGACAACACCAAGCTTTTGATACGCGGTAAGCACTTCATCCTCCACATAAAATCTGTCACCAACTGTAAGTGCCTGTACAATCCCTGCCGAATCAGGAGGCAGAAGGCTGTTTGTGAATGATATGATATGTTTTCTCAAACTGAGCACCTTGTACTTGAAATTTTCAGGTTCGCTGCAGTTTTGGATAGACGTGACAGAGTAGTTCCAATGAATATGCTGCCGATAGAGATACTCGTTATAATCAAATGCACCCGGCACAGTTGCGTGTTTCGGTTCTTCCAATGTACCAGTCAATTCACATGACATTCCTGGTTCTATGTATAACAGCTGTTCTTTTTCACCAGCAGACTGAATGCGATACGCGGCAGCCCATTTTTCCTTATCAGGTGTCTCAACCATCATAGACATACGGTCGCCGTCAATTTTGGGAATAGTGTCAATCACTGCCTTGAATTGATAAGTTCCCTGCCGATAGGAAGAGACATTCTGAGAATCTGTGACTGCATACAGTACAAAAAACAATATAAAAGAGAAGAAACAAACAATAATAAGAAAAGCGTGCCTCGTTTTGATTAAAATGATGAGGAGAAGGAGGATGAAAAGAAAAATAGCGGGGAAATAAGCGGCGGCAGTAATTCCAACCGTTGCCGAAGCTGCCGCCATAGGCAATAACAAACGCGAATTACGCATTCATCACACGTAGCTCGTGAAAAGTGTATTCGCCTGTTCATGTATCTTTTTCAATTCTTCCTCCGCTAAACCGGCATCGGCCAATTTCCCTATAAGACCCGCTACAAATGAAAGCTTTTCTCTGTTTTTCAGATCAACGATCATTTCATCGAGTTCAACCTGTTCAACAGTTACACCCGCCTGTTCAAATAATTCCTGCGCATACGGATGTGTTTTGTAATCCTCAGCATAATAAACCGTTTTGATACCAGCTTGAATAATAGATTTGCAGCATTGAATGCACGGATAATGCGTCACATAAATCTCCGCTCCATCAGTCGGCACCCCAAACTTAGAGCATTGAAGAATCGCATTCATTTCAGCGTGAATGGTTCTTGCGCAATGATCATCTATCATTAAGCATCCTTCATCTGCACAATGTACGCCGCCCGCGATTGACCCGTTGTAGCCTCCTGCTATCATGCGTTTGTCTCTGACTATAGTAGCGCCGACAGATAATCTCGGACATGTGCTGCGCAGCGCCAATAAATGGCTTTGAGCCATAAAGTATTGATTCCATGAAATTCGTTCCACGTTGTTCCCTCCAAATGTTGTGTTGCCTGACCTTTAGTTTACCTATCATAATGCATGACCGTCAAATCACTTTACTGTAATGGAAGACTTTATTTTCTCAAATGACTTTTCACCTATTCCTGAAACCTTAGTGATTTCTTCAATTGTTTGGAAACGCCCGTTTTCTTCCCGGTATGCAATAATAGCTTCAGCTTTGGATGGCCCCACCCCTGAGATGCCTTGTAACTCCTCTAAGGTTGCTGTATTGATATTCACCAGCGCTCCCTTCCCTCCAACGCTTTGGACAGACCCTCCGCCACCTTGCTGCACTGCTGTTTCCTCTCCCTTTTTCGGGATGTACACCACTGTCCCGTCCTGCAGAATCTCCGCCAAATTTACTTGCGCTTCGTCTGCTTGTTCTTTGGTCCCGCCTGCTTTCTCAATTGCCTGAGATACTCTGTCCCCTGTACGCATTTCATAAACGCCTGGATGCTGAACAGCACCTTTGATGTCTATCACAATTGTTTCGCTTGACTCGTCGTTGTTTGCTTCCTGCTTTACCACTGTATTTTCTGCCTCTGTTGGTACAGCTTGCTTCACCGGCTCTTTATTTTTCCCTGTGGCCAGAAAGATCATAATCGCTGTGAAAACAGCCGCAGAAGCCGCTAAAACAATTGCTTTCTTATGCTGATTCAACCAATTCATCGTGCATGTTCCCCGCTTTCGTCATATTTTATTTTCATAACACATATGGTTTAGAGGATAATAGCTCAAAGGAGGGGAAACCATTGAAGATAGGCTTTATCGGCACAGGAAATATGGGTACGATCCTTATCGAATCATTTATTGAATCAAAAGCGGCCGATCCCTCAAACATGACAATCACAAACCGCACAATTGAAAAAGCGTTGCACATAAAAAACCGCTACAACAGCATCAACGTTACCGAAAGCCTCGAAAAGCTCGTTTCTGAAAATGAGATGATTTTTATTTGTGTTAAGCCGCTGGATATATATCCTTTACTGGCAAGAGCGCTACCTTATTTAAGAAAAGATCATATTCTCATTTCAATTACAAGCCCCGTTCAAACCGAACAGCTCGAACAATATGTGCCGTGTCAAGTGGCGCGAGTGATCCCAAGTATTACGAACAGAGCGCTGGCAGGTGTTTCTCTCGTCACGTTCGGCACAAGCTGCGGCGAATCTGCAAAAACGAAAATCAATGAGCTGATGCAGCATATCTCTCATCCGCTGCAAATTGAAAGTGACATCACAAGGGTTGCATCAGACATCGTAAGCTGCGGCCCCGCTTTTATGAGCTATCTGATTCAGCGGTTTATAGATGCAGCTGTCACGGAAACATCAGTATCTAAACAGGACGCGATTTTGATGTGTAAGGAAATGCTTGTCGGAATGGGAAAACTGTTAGAAACCGAATTGTATACCCTGCCTGCATTACAGGAAAAGGTTTGCGTTAAAGGCGGTGTAACAGGAGAAGGCATTAAAGCGCTGGAAAGCGGTGTGCAGGATATGTTTCACCGGGTATTTCAAAATACTCATATGAAGTACGAGGAGGATATTTCTGCAGTGAAAAAGCAGTTTCATGTGTAGACGAGTATGTCATACTTTCGTCTGTACTGCAAAAGCATAAAAAAGCATTTTAAAAAACCATCGTTTTAAGAAACGATGGTTTTTGATTTCTGCGCCTTGAAAAAGAGGCGTTCTGATTGTGCTGATGGCTCGGTATCCGTAAAATCAGCTGTCACGCGATGGAGCTGAAAGCCGCAGTTCTTAAGCATTTCTTCGTATTCTTCCACCGGGAACGTTCTTTGCTCGTGTGTCTCATCAAAACGATCATACGCTTCTCCGTTCCACACAAAAAACGACATATCATGAATGACAGAAAGCTCGTCACTTCCGGCAAAGCTCTGCCAAATATAGCTGATATCTTCGTCCTGGTCAGCAAATGTGCTATCCGGAAAGACTTCCGCAATTTTAAAAGATGAATGAACATCAAACAGCAGAATGCCTTCAGGCTTTAATACCCGAAAAACACTGTTAAAGGTTTCGATCACATCATTTTTTGTTTTTAAATAATTTAATGAGTCACAGCATATCACAACAGCGTCAAACTGACCGTCAAAGCCGGTAATCTCTCTCATATCCTGCTGAAGAAATAAAATAGGCTGGCTACTCGATACCTTTTGCTGGGCGAAAGAAAGCATCTCTTCGCTGAGATCGATGCCTGTAACCTCGAAGCCTTTTTCGGCAAGCCGGATGGAGATTTCCCCCGTGCCGCATGCCAGATCGAGAATACGGCCTTTTTCCGGGAGAGATGCTTCAATCCATTTTGTCCATTGATCGTAAGGCGCGTGTGACATTAACTCGTCATACACGCTTGCAAAGCCTTGATAAATCATTGATTCATTCCAAAGTCAAGATCTGCGAGCGGAGCGTCTCCCCACAGCTTTTCAAGGTTGTAGTAGCTTCTTTCATCCTTGTGGAAGACATGGACAATTACATCGCCTAGATCAACGAGAACCCATCTTGCTTCATCAAAGCCTTCCATCTTTTTGACTTGAATGCCGTTTTCATCAGCTTGATCCTTGATTTCACGGGCAATCGCCTGTACCTGTTTATCTGAATTTCCGTGGCAGATCAGAAAATAATCAGCAACCAGAGAAATACCTTCCATATCCAGTGCTAAAATATCCTCTGCCCGTTTATCGTCGCAAGCCGCAGCTGCGATCTTTAAAATGGACTTTTGGTTCATTCACAAATTCCTCCTGTTCAGCTGCCAGACACAAGCCAGTTATATGTTAAAAATGTGTCTGGAAAAACCGGTTGATTTTTTTTCATAAGAAAAACCATTGTATTTTTAATGGACTGAATCAGCGCTTGATTCAAATCTGTCTCAGCAAGCTTACGCACCTCATCGACACCGGGAAATGCCCGATTTGGCTCAATGTAATCGGCAACGTAAATGACTTTTTCTAAAAGTGTCATGCCGGGGCGCCCTGAGGTATGATACCTAATGGCGTCAAGAATGTCTTCATCTTGAACCCCTGCCTCTCTTTGGACCAAATAAGCGCCGACCGGAGCGTGCCAGAGCTCCGGATTATGATCCAATAAATGCGCAGGCATTTTTTCTCGCGCAATAATTTGTTTCATTTCTTCTTTCGGGCGGAATTTGGCGTAATCATGAAAGATTGCCGCTGTTTCCGCTTTTTTAGAATCGGCTCCAAAACGCTCCGCAAGTTCGATCGCCGTGTTCATCACGCCAACCGTATGGATATATCGGTGTTCGGTCAATTGCTGCTTCACGCATGCAAGTGCCTCCTCACGATTCATATAAACCATTCTCCTCTACATACTTCTTCACTTTATCAGGGATTAAGTAGTCAGTGGGCTTCTTGCTTTTAAACCGTTCCCTTATCATAGTTGATGATACCTCAAATTCCGGAACGTCTGCAAAGAGAAGCGGATAAGGGGTTTCAACATGAAAACCGGGGCGCTTTACTCCAATAAATTGAATGAGGTTCAGCAGCTCGTCCAGCTTATACCATTTCGGCAAATATTCAATCATATCAGCGCCGATAATAAAGAACAGCTGATCATTTGGATAACGCTGCTTCAGTAAAGAAACGGTATCAAAGGTATATGACGGTCCTTCTCTTTCCATTTCAACAAGCTCCAGCTTAAAGGACGGATTAGATTGAATTGCAAGCTTTAGCATTTCCACGCGATGAAAGCTGTCGGTATAGTCTTCGTTCTGTTTATGCGGCGGAATTTGATTAGGCATAAACCAAATTTCATCAAGCCCCGCCTGGTACAGCACCTCATTCGCCATTAAGAGGTGACCATTATGCGGAGGGTCAAACGTGCCTCCGAAAATTCCGATTTTCTTCATTTCAACCACCTTTAAGGAAGCTCGATTTGTTTATTTTCCTTTGATTCCTTATATAACACAATCGTATTGCCGATTGTCTGCACCAATTGAGAGCGGCTTCCTTTTACAAGAGCTTCCGCTACATCGTTTTTATCCTCTTCGCAATTCTGAAGCACGCTGACTTTAATCAGCTCTCTCGCTTCAAGCGCCTCAGCAATTTGTTTAATCATGTTGTCGTTTACTCCGCCTTTACCTACTTGAAAAATCGGCGTTAAATGATGCGCTTTAGAACGCAAAAAACGTTTTTGTTTACCTGTTAACATTCTGTTCCTCCTAATTTTCCTATTACAATGGATCTCATTTTTTCAATATCAGGCTCTTGTCCAGTCCACAATTGGAAAGACAATGCTGCCTGTTCAACAAACATGCCCACACCGTCGAGTGTTTTCAAGCCTTTTTGGCTTGCTTCCTTTAAAAGGGCCGTCTGTATTGGATTATACACGATATCACATACGACGGCACTGCTCGCGGCACGCTGTAATGAAAGCGGCACATCGTCCACGTTCGGATACATGCCCACAGACGTTGTATGGATGATAACATCATACTGCTCAAGACGTTCTTCTGCTTCTTTTATGCTTAATACTTCTTTATTGTGAAACGAGGGAGTAGCTTCTGTAAGCCGCTTTGCTTTTTCTAACGTCCGGTTGCAAATGTCAAATTTTTTCGGGGTATTTCGGACAATTGTTGTAAAAATGGCTCTCGCCGCTCCGCCAGCGCCGATCATTAAGAATGACAGTTCAGAGATGGGCTTGTCTAATACCTTCATTAATGACTTCACGAAGCCTTCCCCATCGGTATTGTATCCGACAAGCTTATCTCCCTCTCTTCTGACCGTGTTTACGGCACCGATCACTTTTGCACTCTCATCAATATGATCCAGATAATCCATAATGGAAACCTTGTGCGGAACAGTCACATTGATTCCTTGTACGCCTAGAGCTCTTATTCCTTTTACCGCATCCTCCAGATCATTCTCTTCTACCTTGAAGGCATGATAATGTCCGTCAAGCCCGAGGTCTTTCAATGATGCGTTATGAATATCAGGTGACATAGAATGGCCAATCGGATTTCCGATAACCCCGTACAGCTTTTTCATACTCCTCTCCCCTTTTCTTAAATTAATGAACGCCGAACAAATACATGAACGCCTTTTGGCGCGTATGCAGTTACCTTTTTATCGGCGTCATGGACAGTAACCCAGCCTAACCCAGAGAAAACAATATCTGTCTTTTTGTCTTTTATCGTAAACGTATGGGCGACCAATTCCGGAAACTCATCCATTTCATCTTTACCCGGAGGTGTGAGCAATTCCCCTGCATGCTTTTCATAAAGCGCGTCTGCATTTTCAAGTTTTGTTCTATGAATCATCAGCTCATTCGGCATATAGCAAATAAAAGGAGATCTTTCCCCAGACACATAATCAAACCTTGCAAGTCCGCCAAAATACAGTGTTTGCTGATCATTAAGCTGGAATGTGCGAGGCTTCAGCTCCTTTTTAGGAGATAATATTTTCAGATCCTTTTTATTGACATAATGCGCCATTTGATGGTTGTTGATAATTCCCGGTGTATCATAAAGCGATGAACCGTCATCCAGCGGGATTTCAATCGCATCAAGGGTTGTGCCAGGAAATTGGGATGTTGTAATAATATCTTCTTCACCTGACACTTCTTTAATAATCCGGTTAATAAAGGTTGACTTTCCTACATTTGTACATCCGACAACATAGACGTCTTTTCCGTTGCGGTAATGCTCAATCGCGTCAATTACTTCTCTTATTCCCTGGCCGCGTCCCGCACTGACCAAAAATACGTCAACCGGTTTTAAGCCAAGCTCTTTCGCTTCACGCTTCATCCATTGGATCAGACGCTCTCTTTTCAGTGACTTAGGCAAAATATCCGCTTTATTGCCAACTAATAAGATAGGGTTTCCCCCCACCAAGCGCTGCAGCCCATTAATCCAGCTGCCGTTAAAATCAAAAATATCAACAATTTTTACGACAAGAGAGTCCGTTTCTCCAATACCGTGAAGAATGTTCAAAAAATCATCATCAGTTAAGGAGACATCTTGTATTTCATTATAGTTTTTCAGTCTGAAGCAACGCTGGCAAATCACATTTTCTTTCGTAAGCGATGCAGGCGGCGCGTACCCCAAACCTGTTTTGTCCTCGGTTTGGATCGTAACTCCGCACCCGATACAAACAACCTTTTCCATTTCTTACTCCTCCCACTGAATGTGCCCTTTTCGTTTGAGAGCACTCAGTATTCTGCGTTCGACCTGGCGGTTAAAGCGCGTAATGAATCCGTCAGAGGAAGCGACTGGCACGACCAAAATCGTATGGTAGCCGTTTCGGTTTCCCCCGAGTACATCGGTCAGCAGCTGGTCTCCGATGACAACGCAGTCCTCTTTTTTCAGCTCCATATTGCGCACCGCTCTATTAAAGGCTTTACCCATCGGTTTTCTTGCTTTATAGATGAATGGGATTCCAAGCGGTTCTGAGAAAAGTTTCACTCTTCTTTCGTTATTATTAGAGACAATTGTCACTTTAATGCCGTGTTCCTTCATTTCTTCAAACCACTCGATCAATCGCGGCGTCGCATTCGGTCTGTCCCATTCAACAAGCGTATTATCCAGGTCAGTAATAATCCCTTTTACATTTCGTTCCTTTAATTTCTCAGGTGTAATATGAAAAATATTTTTTACAAACTCGTCAGGTAAAAAAAACTTTTTTAACAAAACCCGCACCCTTCCCTTTTTCTATCTTTCAAAATGATTGTCGAAAAAAATCGAACTTGCGCCTAAAGAAAAACTGAGCAAAAAAATTTCGACAAAAATTGGGTTTCTTCACCAGGTGTGGATAAATTTACACACACTATCCACTCTTATTACATCACTCTTTAGACAAATTATAAACACGATACTCACAAGTTATCCACTTTTTGGTGTGGATAACAGAACGATTGTTCTTATATGCATTTCATGGTAGATTAAAGATAACTTCAACCTCAGATGAACGCAACTTATCATTGTATGCGTTAAAATCATGAATGATTCCAACTTTTAAGGAGGTGCCTCTCCCATTAATTGGGTTCCTAGCATGAGAAAACTGTCTGATGAATTACTAATAGAATCTTATTTCAAAGCCACCGAAATGAATTTAAACCGTGACTTTATCGAGTTAATTGAAAACGAAATAAAAAGAAGATCGCTCGGACATATTATTTCCGTATCTTCTTAATAGGAATTTGTCTATTTTTTCCGGGCGTATTTCCTTTTTTTACTCAGATGACTGATATTATATCACTTTGGCTGCGCGCTTTACTACTATTTTCAGCAAAAAACACCCCTAAAAAGAGGTGTTTTAAAGGGCCGGTTATTATGCTAACCAGTATATCCCGCCCACAACCAGGAGAACAACAACTAAAACAACAATAAAAGCGTATCCATATGCTCTGCCTGCGCCATACATGTGAAGCGCCTCCTTAATAAGGTTTTATAACAGCCTATGTAGGAGAAATAAATCGGACTAGGCGGTTGTCCGGCTCAACGCTGCAGGATCTGCCCATCTTGTATTCCTTCATATACGATCCTTGCCCCTTTAGGTGTCATATGATTTCCAGAAGGATCTATTAAACCAGATTGGATAAGCGCTTCATCAGTTGCTTTTCCGCCGTCTGCTTCTATAAAATGCTTCCAGTTATCTACAAGAGGGACATCCAGGCGCTTCGACACATCTCTTGTAATATCGTTATATGAGTTGTGCCATTTCCTTGCTCCGCCTTTTGGTTCAAAAGCAGCTGCTTGGTATCTGGAATAGTAAAACAGATGATGCTTCCCATTACCTTCTATAATTGGGATACACGTCATTAAGATAGGCTTGATCCCGTGTTTTCTGCTTTCTTCAATAAAATAAACCAGATTTTCTCTAAAACGCTGCTTCGACACTCTCGGTTTCCCTTCAGTCAGTATGGCAGCGTCATTGGTGCCGAACATAATAAACAAATACTTCGGTTTTTGATCCAGCACATCTGTCTGAAATCGGAGACGGGCATCCTCTGTCGTCTGTCCGCCGATTCCCGCATTGAGTATATCAAGGTTACCGCGCTCAGCTGTTTTTAATATATTGACCCACTGCTGTGCTTTTGGATAATCGCGATAATCCCAATTTGAGCCACGCGTATTACTGTCACCAAATGCTACAACGTCTTCGTATCCCCTTCCCTCGCATCCTGCTGTAACGAACAGCAGAAGGAAAAGGATGATAAAATGTTTCATCTTTACACCCCCAAAAGCCTCACTTTAATGTTATACCTCTGTTTCTCTTCGTTCAATGAAGAGTTTTTCGCTATCACTGTTTTTTCCTATAGTTAACGTGTCCCCCTCAGTGAATATCATTCTGCTTTCATTGCGGCGCAGCTGATGATTTTTTAAAATTCCCTTCTTTCCAATCTGAAAAACACACAAACCAAAGAAAAGAAAATAACCTGAATCCGCACTGGAAACAGGTTATCCGTTAAATCCTGCATTTACTTTAACTTCGATTTAAGCTTGGCCTTTGTTTTTGGCCCATAAATCCCGTCTGCAGTTAATCCGTTCATGAGTTGAAAACGCTTGACGGCATTCGCTGTTTTCGGTCCGTAAACTCCATCTATGCCATTGTTTTTGGCTCCCTTATCAGGGTAAAAGTGAAGTGCAGCTAAAGCCTTTTGCAGCTGGAGAATGTTTGTGCCCTTTCGATAAGGCGAAGTGAGCTTTATAACCCCAGACGGCAGAGGATATGATGGTGAAGTTTCTTTTGGAGGTGTATCCGAGGAAGAAATTCCGTTTAGAAAAGAGTTCCAGTGGTCCAAGAGTTTCCGCGGACATTCTTTCCCGGACCATTTTTTGTGGGGAACAACACGATTTAACGGAATATTGTTTTCCTTCATCAGCTTTCTGATCAGCCACTGGGCATTTGATGTTGCTTTTTCAAAATCGCCGTCAGCATTTTCACAGATTTCAATCCCGATCGATTTGCGGTTTCCTGTCCCGTTTGTACCGTCTCCCGCATGCCAGCCGTTTTCATCTATCGGGAGATGCTGATAAATGACTGAATCGTCAACTGTAAAATGCCAGCTTTCGGATGTGTTCGGGTTTTTCACAAACTTGGCGTGCATTTTCGCATCAGCGCCTTTGGCTGTATTCGCTGTATTATGCACCGTAATATAAGCAGGCGCCATCGCATAGCCAGGACGATTATCATTTGATACCGGTATAAAATCCTTTTTTATGGTTACCATTTCTATCCCTCCCTATTATTAAGAATGCAGAAAACAGAGAGATGGACAGCCTTTTTTATGAAGTAAAAAAGAATTGTGTTCTCAACCTGGTTTTCAGTTGAACCGCTGAAATGGCACCAGTTATACTAATTTAGATGACGGAGGTTTTGGCTCCTGACATCACCTAAGTTGGGAGTGACCATAGACATGTTAAAAAAAGTAATAGGTATACTTGTGATTATCGCTATCATTGCAGTCGTTTTTTTTCAGAAAGAAGCTTGGCTTGATGCAATCAAAGCAGGAGGGATGTTTTCCGTTTTATTTAGTATGCTGCTGATTGCTGCCGATGTTTTTTTCCCAATAGTGCCGTTTGCTTTGGTTGCTGCTTTAAATGGCGCAGTGTTCGGGACTGCAAATGGAATTTGGATTACACTGACCGGCTCAATGCTTGGTACTATATTGCTGTTTTTTCTCGCCAGGTACAGTTTTAGAGATTGGGCCAGAAAAAAAGTTCAGGCCTATCCTGCCATACAGAGCTACGAGGCTTCCTTCAACAAAAACGCTTTTACCGCTGTTTTATTAGGAAGGCTGATACCTGTCATACCTTCACTTGTAATGAACGTGATCTGCGGGCTGAGCCAAGTTCGCTGGCATGTTTTTTTCTTTGCGTCTTTAATAGGGAAAATCCCCAATATTGTTGTTGTCACTATTGCAGGTGCCAATTTCACCAGCAATAAATTATTGTCTATCAGCATTTACGGTACATATATTCTGATCATCATGGTGGTCATTTATAAAAAGTTCCCTCATCTTCTGAAGGTGCCAAAAAAATAAGGAGGCTTGTTTGGCCCCCTTACTTTTTTTCTGTCGCATGGCCTCCAAATTCATTTCGAAGCGCAGCGACAACCTTTCCTGTAAACGTATCGTCTGTTAAAGAACGGTATCTCATCATCAGTGACATGGCGATGACCGGAGTTGCCGTCTGCAGATCAAGCGCGGTTTCCACCGTCCATTTTCCTTCACCTGAGGAATGCATAATGCCCTTGATCTGATCCAGTTTCGCATCCTTAGAGAAAGCTCGCTCAGTCAGTCCCATAAGCCAAGAACGAATGACAGAACCATGATTCCACACTCTGGCAACCTTCTCATAGTCAAAATCAAATTGGCTGTTTTCAAGCACTTCAAATCCTTCACCAATCGCGGCCATCATTCCATACTCAATTCCATTATGGATCATTTTTAAAAAATGTCCGCTTCCCGCTTCACCAGCGTATAGATAACCATTTTCGACGGCGGTATCACGAAAAAGCGGTTCCACAATCTCCCATGCTTCATGGTCGCCCCCCACCATAAAACAGGCTCCATGCCGTGCGCCTTCCATTCCGCCTGACGTTCCGGCATCGAGATAATGGATACCCGCTTCTTTCATTTGATTGTAGCGGCGAATTGATTCTTTATAATGAGAGTTTCCAGCTTCGATAATCATATCGCCTTTACTTAATAAAGGTGATACATCACGCAAAACAGCATCGACAATGCTATGCGGTACCATAACCCATAGGATACGCGGCGGGTCTAATAAAGAAATTAACTCTTTAAGATTCGTTGTCCCCTCAGCCCCGTATGCTTTCAGTTCATCAACAGCCGCTTGATTTACATCATATCCTACCGCTTGATGATTGCGGTCAATGAATTGCTTTCCTATGTTTATGCCCATTTTCCCTAAGCCGATTAATCCGATTTTCATATCTGTTCCTCCTGATTGTCTAAAAAGCCTTTACTCTTTATGTTCCCTTTGGATTGTATTGTGATACGCAGAAAACAAATGGGGCTTACATCGTCTGCGCATGTAAATTTTATTTTTCATGACCGACGGCGCCTGCCAGTTCTATTACTGAATCTCTTTATATCCATAATTATCGCTTTATCCTTGATTTACCATCAGCATAAGTTAAAATATGGGAAGGAATTCGATATTTTCAGTAAAAAGAAGGTGACATGTTGCAGAATCAATCTCATACTCTTATTGGAGTTACGAAAACCGCTGTATTCTTTTTATACGCTGCACTTGCAATCATCGGTTTTGCAATCGGGTATTTTATCCCGCAGATTGCGAAATGGGCATTATCCCTCCCCTGGATCCCTCTTGAAGGACCGCTTCGGCTCATTACCTCTTTTCAGGGATCTACAGCTGCATTTATCACTGCTCTTCTCGGTATGTGTGCGGGGATTTGGTTCGCTCATTCTGTTATTGCAATGCTGCTGTCTGTCAAAATTACAGATCACACAGTGGAATTCATCAAAGGAAAAAAAGTGCAAACAATTCATTCCGATGACATCGCTCTTGTATTTATGGATCACAAACGGCTTGTCCTCCTGGGAACAGCCGGATATGAATTGGTACGGGAAGAAATTGATGAAAAACCAGTAAACGTTGAGAAGGCCTTTAGACAGCATCATTACGAATGGGCAACAGATGGTGATCCGTTTAAAGATCAATTTCGCCGATGGATTCCTGATGCACCAGACCTATCGCAAGGCGCCCATGCCTTATTAAAAGCTCGTCATAAAGCGCTGCAGGACGAAGAAAAAGACGATATTGAAGAATTCCGTCTCGAACTGGCACAGCTGGGCATCGTTGTACGGGACGAAGGCACACGCCAATATTGGCGAAAAGCAGAAACCTATCCCCCGAAAATTCAGCACGGCGAAGGATTGTAACAACAGAGGCTCAAGAAAGAGCCTCTTCTTTACTACTGCACAATAAACAGCACTCTGGTACCGTCAGGATAGCTGCTCATTTGATTCCCTACCCACGAGCCGGCGCCGCGATTATCAGAAGGCGTCACATATCGGACATCAGCCCCTGCGCCGCCTTCCTCGCAGACCGCCATCGGCCACTCATCCCGGTCATAGCCCGGCTTGGTCGGGATTCCCTTTAAAGATTCCTCCCGCCTTTTGTCTGCTCCATCTCTGTCAATGGTACAAATATCTGGATGTCCCTCTGCAATTGCATCTCTAATATGACTGCCGGTTTCCGGATAACGAGACAGCGGAAAATATAACACTTTGTCATACGAAGATGCGCCTTGGATCTGTTGCGGAACCATTAAACAAAGAAGAACTGCTGCAGCAAGAAACAGGCCTGCCATCCATTTTTTCATTCCCATCCCCCCATACCTTTGTTCATTTCAATGTATGGGCGCTTGATAAAGATTATTTTTAACATTTGAAGTTAGTATGCTGCTTACAAAAGCCGGACTCCCCCGCGAGAAATTTCCCGGTACAGACACAGACAGCCTCCCGGTCACATACATTTACATATAGGCTTTTGCCTACATACTTTTGTGGAGGTGACGATGGTGACAGGTGTTTTCGCAGCGCTCGGCTTTGTTGTTAAAGAGCTTGTCTTTTTAGTATCTTACGTGAAAAACAATGCCTTTCCACAACCGCTCTCAAGCAGCGAAGAAAAAAAATACTTAGAGCTCATGGCTAAAGGGGATGAACATGCCAGAAACATGCTGATTGAGCATAATCTTCGCTTGGTCGCCCATATTGTGAAAAAGTTCGAAAATACAGGTGAGGATGCAGAGGACTTAATCTCCATCGGAACGATCGGGCTGATAAAAGGAATTGAAAGCTATTCCGCTGGTAAAGGGACAAAGCTGGCGACGTATGCTGCGAGGTGTATTGAAAATGAAATCCTCATGCATTTGCGCGCATTGAAAAAAACAAAAAAAGACGTCTCCCTTCACGATCCGATCGGGCAGGATAAGGAAGGGAATGAAATAAGCCTGATTGACGTTTTGAAATCAGAAAACGAAGACGTGATAGATACGATCCAGCTCAATATGGAGCTTGAAAAAGTGAAACAATACATTGACATTTTAGATGACCGTGAGAAGGAAGTGATTGTCGGGCGGTTTGGGCTTGATTTGAAGAAAGAAAAAACGCAGCGTGAGATTGCCAAAGAGCTCGGGATCTCGCGCAGCTATGTATCGCGGATTGAAAAGAGGGCGCTGATGAAGATGTTTCATGAGTTTTATCGGGCTGAGAAGGAAAAGCGGAAGAAGGCGAAGGGGAAATAATGCAGAAGAGGCCGGATCTCATATTCCGGCTTTCTCTATTTGAAAGAGTTATGAAAATCATTTTTTTCATCGCTGATAAGCTCTCCGAGAAAGACGGTCAGGATCATAACAAATAACTTGACTTATAAGTCCTTTGCTTGCATCCTCCCTCAGGCGATTCAAAGCCGGACGTTCTAAAAGCTCTCCAGAAAATCCTTCATCGGCATACTTCAGCACATCCTTAGTCCCTGCTTTCTTTATACAGGCCTCGAACTGGCTGTCGATGCTCGATCCCTTGATCGCTTGTTCCTCGGTCGATACCCTTACATATATTGCTATCACCCTGGATCTCCTTCCTATAAAGTTTTATTAAATAATGATAGCAATCGTTCATGCATTTGTCAGCTTGCGCTCCTTCGATGATTATTACCTTCATAAAATGCATCACCCCTTGGGTAATGCTATGTAATAAGTGTTTGTCCTAATGAGGTGATTTTCAATGAGTATGAAAACAAATAAAAAAACCGATGGTTTGAACCATCGATCTGTTTTCTATATCACTGGGCCATCAATATAGTAAATCTAGCTCATTGGTTATGAAAGCTTATTTTCATTACACACTCTATATTCATTTGTTATCATTTCTATACGTTTATATCAATTATGGTAAAAAATGGTGACAAAAAACCAATAAACGTCCATCCTAACTTTTTCATCTTATTTATTAAGAATTTTAACCTCTTCCTTGTAAAATAAAGAGCGATTTTCATCTCCAGACAGTTAATGCTATTTCATCGGGACATGTCTGTTAAAGTAGCCAATAAATACATTCGGATATCCACTTACAACCACGATTCAATTTGATCCACTACAGATTTCTGCTGACATTAAACAGATAGACTTATAAAAATCTGTACCAGTTCCCTTTCACAATTAGGACATTTCGGCGGCGTATCGGCATAATGCGAACTAATTTATTAATGTTCAACAACAGAATTTCGTCTATTGGCAATAAAGAATCCACAAATCATTGCAAGAATGGCCATCGCCCACCAGAACGTTGAGATCGCCTGATCATGATCGATGATAATCAAACGAATGACAGCTGTGATGCCAATATAAATGAAGTAGCGAAGCGGAAAATGAAAGTCTGATTTGAAGTATTTGATAATCAAAGCAATGAACTCAAAGTACATGAAGAAGATAAGCAGTTCTCCAAGCATCTCATAATAGCTGTCCACTTTGTTGAACAGTGACTTGTATACGAATAGCACAATGTACCAAGTCTCGCTGATCAGAAGTGCGCTTAAGGCTAACGCCAGAAAGAACAGACAGACGTTGAGAAGCGCTTGTAACAGGTAAGGCACCTTTTTGAATTTGTTAGAAAATCTCATCATGTTGTCTCCTATTTCAATATATTCGTGGTTTTTATTCTCAGCCTACATCTTGGTGTTCCAAAATCGTAGCACAATGTAGTACTTAGAATTCTTTTGTATACTGTGAAACTGTCCCTGCATGCGGGACATCATTCGCGCAATGCTTCTTTCACCGAGTCCGTTGCTTTCCGGTGTTATATCTGCAAGTTTAATCGTATTGCTAACATGGATCTCAAATATCTCTTGATCCGATACAAACGTGATGCTGATTTTTTCTTCCGGATCTGCGTATTTCAATAAGTTTGACATCACATTATCAAATACACGACCAAGCTCCTCCAAATTCACGTTAATATAGGTTTCCGGCAGCTCGCCTGAAATATGAACCCGAAAATGCTCCTGATGAAGGATAGCAATCTGATCTGATATTAGATCGTAGATCACTTCTTTCACTGCAACGGTCTCCAGATCGGCCTCATATTCCTTGTCCAGCAGGAAATACGCAAACAGATTGTCAGACAAGCTTTTTAATTGCAGTGCTTTACCATAAGCATTGGCTACATACCGATCTTTGCTGGCACCCGCTTCGCCTCCCTCTTTTTTGGCAAACTCCAGATTCATGATCAGCGACGTCAGCGGTGTGCGCATATCGTGCGACATTTCGGTAACCAGGCTGCGGCTCTCAGCTTGCAATTCCTCGATAGCTTTAAGTTTATCCAGGAAAGCTTTCCGCAGATCCTCAATGCTCTTTGCAATCATCGCTAATTCATCATGCCCTTTTATCGTCATCTCGTAGTCCAGTTCGCCCCCTTCAAGAATATGAATCTCTTGATGAATCGTTTTAAGGTAGCGAAGACTTTGGCGAATTCCGAAGAGAACAATGATTAAAAAGATGAGGGTTGCCCCGAGCAAATCCAATGCAAAGGCCAGATCATAATATCGGGAAGAGTAGAAACCGTCGATAATGACTCGTCCTTCACCATCGCTAAACTTGACAGGATGTGAATGATTTTGAGCGTACTGAGTCAGCTTTTCCTTTCCATAATCCGATTCGGAATAAATAGAATCATATTGCAGCTCCTGATCCTTGAATATGGTGAGGTTAATGTAATTTTCTTTTTTGACCCACTCGCCAAACGCTTTTCTATCTGATGTAGACAACTCATTTTCTGAAACGTACTTGCTGAATTTTTGAATGTATCTTGCTGACTCCTCGTGATAATACTCTTCCGAACTCAGATATCCCTCGATCAGATCATCTGTGATCTTTTGCAACGTCAGAAAGATCACACCACTCACAATCGCAGCAACCATTATCAGCAAAGCCAGTTTTTTGGTTAGCGTAAATTTAAGATGCGCCAAATCGATATCCTCTTCCCCATTCAGTTTTTATATAAACCGGACGTGCCGGATCATCCTCAATTTTGGAGCGCAGCTTCCGTATATGCACCATCACCGTATTGTTGGAACAGTAAAAGTAAGGCTGTCCCCACACACTCTCATATATATTTTGGGCAGAAAATATTTTGTTGCGTTTGCTCATCAGAAGTTTCAGGATACGATACTCCAGATCTGACAACTTGATTTGCTTCTCCTCTTTCCACACCTCATTAAATTCTTCGCTCACTCTTAGTTTGCCCCCGATAAGAAATGTTTCTTCCTGTTCCTTCTTTTCCTGATAGATAGTATATCTGCGTAATTGAGCAATCACTCTAGCGTGAAGTTCCTCTTCCGAGAATGGTTTAGTCATATAATCATCGCCGCCGGCGAGTAACCCCTCAGTTTTATCGAGTGTACTCGATCTGGCCGTCAGAAACAGAATCGGGACGTTAGAGGATTTCCTGATGTGCTGACATGTTTCAATTCCCGAAATGCCTGGCATCATAATATCCAAAATAACCAAATCAAGCGAGTCATTCACAAGTTGCAATGCTCGCTTTCCATCCTTGGCTCTTAGCACCTCGTAACCTGCACGTGTAAGGGATTCCTCCAAAAGATCACCAATATCCTCATCATCCTCTACGACTAATATTCGATAGGCCATGTCTCTCTCACCTCATGATTCTTGTTGTTATTTCTCGTGTGTCCTTACTATATATCGTTCATAGTAATAAGTACGTTATAAGATACTACGTAAATCTTAACAATTTATGAAAGCTGATGCTCGCCACAAATTTGTCACATTTTCTAAAAAAATGATGACTCTTCATAAATTGTTAAGATTCGGTCTTTATATTTATCCATTGTAAGGCTCAAGTTTTTCAGATCCGCACTACACATTGCCGTGATAAATGGGAAAGGAGTATTGATATGATTGTACAAAAAGAAGGACGCGGGCAACCGGTGAGTCTGCGGGAACGGGTTCATTTTCTGGACATCGTACGAGGATTTGCCTTGCTTGGCATTATTATTGTCAATTATTTTCTGATCGTAGATTCAGTAAAGGGATTCGAAATGGCCTCCGATGACGTACTGCATAAGCTGGTTTCCTGGTTTGCCGAAGGGAAATTCGTTACGTTATTCTCCTTCCTGTTCGGAGTCGGGTTTATGATCTTTATGGATCGAGCCGCGCAGAAGGTAGAGAGTCCCAACAAGCTGTTTGCCCGCAGGTTATCTATCCTGTTGGGATTTGGCATTTTGCACATCACATTTGTTTGGGTCGGTGACATATTGGCCTTTTACGCCGTAAGTGGCTTCCTGTTACTCGCCTTCTATAAACGCACGGCCAAAACGGTGCTTAGATGGATTATCGCACTTATCGTGTTTCAATTCCTGACTCCTGTTTTCACAATGTTGTACAATGTCATCAATACTGCAGGGTCAAAAAACCCGAATTTTTCAGAGTTTACTTTGTTTAGCCACAGCAGCCTTACCTACATGGAATCTATCAGCACTCGGTGGACAGATATGGTCACGATGGCTGCCGGCTCTTTCTCTATGATCTATTCCATGTTTCTCATGTTTCTGCTGGGCGTGTACTTTGTTAAGATGGAATTTTTCAAAGACATGGAAGCGAAAAAGCCTATATGGAAGCGTATCTGGATCATTAGCACAATCGCTTTTCTAATAACACAAAGCAGTATATTACTAGACATGTTTAATCTTTCTGAGAATATGCTGTGGAAGGACATTTCCTCTGTCTTGGGTCAAAATGGCGGCTTAACCGGAAGTATGTTTTATATGAGCACTTTTGCAATGCTGTTTCTATACGTTCCTCAGCTGCGAGGCCCTATGATGATATTCACCAAAGTCGGACGAATGTCATTGACCTGTTATCTGCTTCACTCTATCATTGGAACAGTTCTGTTCCTCAGGTACGGATTCGGGCTTGCGGATCATATTCAATCCGCCGGCACGTTCATGTTCAGTCTGGCCGTGTACTTCGTTCTTATGAGCTTTAGTACATTGTGGTTGAAACGGTTTAGGTACGGTCCGATGGAATTAGTATGGCGCAAGCTGACGTACGGCAAAGTAAACGGAAGTCCCAAAGCAACTCCGCTGCATTCGGAAAAATCTATTCAGAAATAACCCCCTTGCACAGATTGCATGACTTCAAATTAGTGTTGTTGAATGAAGCGGGCATTAAACGGACAGATTTGATATATGGACTAGTTATTTTTATATCATTTAGGCTTCTTTGGGCTAATAAATCCACCAGAGTTTACTCAATGTGCATTGCTCATGATCGAATCTAAATTGAATCTTTTACGCATGTTCATAGTCAAAGGCGCCTCATTCGACTATTTTTGTAACTTTTCGCAGGAAAAATTCGAGAATGATGACAAATCCCGCATACGACACTTAATACGGTAGTGAACAATAGTAAATTAGGGTTACATGCAGCTTGTTTTCCAATGAAACAAAGAAAAAGAATCATACAAAAAGACAGGAGAAAGCTTTTGAAGTATTTTAACGCCAAATTTACCGCGGAAGAAAGAGCGACGGAATCACATTTTGTGAAAAGACTTCGCAGAGCATCTCGAATGTTTTACTGAACGACTGAACTCTATATTTTAGCAACTGAGGGAGTGAACAATCATGAAAACTAAAAATGAACCAAAAGTTATTCTGGAACTAGCAAAGGAATCTGATCTGCCAGAATTCCAAAAAAAATTACAAGAAGCCTTTGCGATCGCCGTGATTGAAACGTTCGGTGATTGCGAAGATGGGCCGATTCCATCGGACAATGATGTTCAGGAGTCTTTCAATGCTCCCGGAGCAGTGGTATATCATATTCTTCAGGATGGTAAGAATGTCGGTGGTGCAGTAGTACGTATCAACAGCCAAACAAATCATAATTCGCTAGATTTATTCTATGTATCTCCAGAATATCACAGCCAAGGGATTGGTCTTTCTGCTTGGAAAGCCATTGAAGCACAGTATCCGGATACTGTGCTTTGGGAAACCGTGACACCTTATTTCGAAAAGCGAAATATCAACTTCTATGTGAATAAGTGTGGATTCCATATCGTAGAGTTCTACAATGAACATCACTCTGATCCGCATATGCATCGCAATGGACGTGAAGATGACAAGCCCCTACTGAATGATGATGACTTTTTCAGATTTGTAAAGATTATGAAAAAAAAGGACTAAACAATTGAACACGGCGAGATGCCACAGAGAGTTGCTGGTAACTTTTTTATATTTCATTATCAGAGGAAGGTAATAATGATGTTTAAAAGGTGTTTTGATCCCTGTCTCATAAACAGGGGTCAAAACACCTTTGAATCATCGGTTTCTTTTCTGACATATACCACGCCCACTAGTCCCTCAACATAGTAAAAACATATCATGAGTTACAAAAGCTTTTATTCAAAGCATATGTTTACTTTATTTATACTTATTTTCATCATTTTTCAGAATTCTGGACACTAATCGGGTACCTATTAGAGACCAAGGAACTCTACATTTCATTAAGAAATACGTACTCATTGCCCTGCTTTAATTAATTTTAAGCCCTCGCACTATGCCCCCCTGAATTAAGTATTCGATGTAACTTTGAAATTAAGTTTATGAAAATCTGTCACAAACCCTTATTTTCATAACACATCATTTGTTTCAGCTTCCCTCGCGAATACCGGATTAATGCTCGGCTTTAAGATAGTCAACCAATCTCTCCGCACTGTTCTTAACATCTTCTTTTGAAAGATGAAGTGTCCCATATTGTGTAAACGCAGGAAGAAAACGCATTCCTATATAGTTAGCAGTGACTTGAAACGGTCTGATAAGCTCGCTGATCGTGATATTATATTCTCCGCCTGCTTGATAATCAGATTCCTGTGCGCCTAAGGAGATAGCTAAGAGTAGTTCTTTTCCATGCAATTTAGTTCCTCCAGTTCCATAAGCCCAGCCATGTGTTAACACATCATCTTCCCATTGTTTGAGTAACGCGGGACTGCTGTACCAATACATTGGGAACTGAAAAACGATACGCTCATGATCTAACAGGAGCTGCTGCTCTTTTTCTACATCAATGATAAAATTAGGGTATTCACCGTACAGGTCATGAACCGTAATGTCTTTCTCTTGCTTTAAACGATTCATCCAGGTTTTGTTGACAACAGACGTTTCCAAGTTAGGATGTATAACGATAACTAATGTTTTCATTAGACTGATTATCCTTTCTTTGCCAAATAGTTATTATTGCTTTTACGATAATGAATTGATTCTAATTTTAAAATAGCAACTTTATTTACACCTATTTTATCCTTTTTCATGAATTCAGGGCAACTAATTGGGCACCAAAATCAACGATGACTTAAGACATTGTTTTGTAGAAATACGATATAACAGAATAATCCCTCATTTAGAAAATTTCCACCTTTTTCCTCAATCCTTACCAATTTAAACTCATTAAGGAGATACTTTATCACCAACTTTAAATAATAATGGAATAAGTGCTAATAAAATAATTCCTACAACCAACGTAGATATTATTAACTCCTTCCATACAATCAAATTCTTTAAAAACATTTGATAAATAACTAATGAGTTTACTGGAATGTTAAGCAATAAGCCCGTAAGAAGTCCAGGTGCATACTTTTTCATTACAACAGTTGCGATAAGATGTGGAAAAATCGCGTTGATAACCATAGAACCTAGAAAGCCAATGAAAATCCATTTTGCAATATCTGATTCTGGCATATATAAAAAACCAAATGCAGATAAATAAGCCAACATAGTAATAACAATGACAGCAAAATGAAATTCATTTGAAGTTACTGGCTTTTGAAACTTTGAAGATTGTTGTGACCACTCAGGTAACCAAATAGCTTCCTCAATATTATGCAGCGTAATAGCAAAACAAAAAAATGCTACGAAATAAACCACCTATCATTTCCTCCTCGGTGCCACAACCAATATGGTTTGGCAACATTATATTACATTTGAGGCTGATTGGATATGGTGTTAAAAGAGAGAAGAATCTGCCTTAGTAGTTGCTTCTTAATTATATGTGCAATAACGTGTTGTTACGTGGCATGTCATATTCAAATATAATAACTCTAAAGCAAACAAAGATACCTATATAGTTTGGCATCCTCTTTTTTAGTTCGAGTCCCTCTATTTATTTTGGGCACAAAATAGACATAATTTATATTGACTCATTATACCCATCACATACCATACCCCTTAAACCAATCAGGATTAAAATGTTTTAAAAAAGGTGATCAAAGGTGACGTTATGGTCTTTTTTATTTTCTTAACGCTGCCCTAATGCAAAAAAACACTGGACACCACTAAGTCAAATGCATTTCATGGTACTATAGTCAAGACTTGTCCAAGTCACCATTATCAAAAAGAATTTCATCAAACACTTGAAATATTTATTGAACGCGGCCAAGTGTCATAACATTAATAAGAAACCAACAAGTGATGAATCTTTTAATCTTTCATTTTACCCGATGACTCATATCAAAGGAGCTCTAACCAAATTTTAATGGCTGTCGCACCTATTAATAGCGCTAAAATCCATTGCAGGAATTTTGTGTTTACTTTTTGCCCAACTGATGCACCAATAGGAGAAGCAATTAAACTAGCAATCATAAGAACCAGAGCTGGTACAAAAAGAACCTGGCCCGTGATTACTTTTCCAACTGTTGCGCCAATAGATGAAAGAAATGTAATCGCAAGAGATGAAGCGACTGTGACTCTAACAGGAATATTTAAAATCGATAACATAATGGGGACTAGGATAAAGGCGCCGCCAGCTCCTAAAATACCTGATACGCCACCAATGATAAACGCTAAGGAAGAAGCCAACCATTTATTAAATATCACTTCCTTATCTTCGCTATGTTCTTGTCCTTTTTGTCCTTTTTTAGGTATAAACATTAAAATAACTGCTATAATAGCCAGAATTCCGTATATAAAGTTAATTCCTTTTTCAGATATATAATGAGAAAAGTAACTCCCCAATACACTCCCTAAAAGGATGCTGCTTCCCATGTAAATCATTAATGCTTTATTTAGAAGACCACTCTTACGATAAGCCCAAACACCGCCGAGTGTCGCAAAAAAAACTTGAATAGCCCCTATCCCTGAAACTTCATGGGCAGTTAATGACATCACTCCCACTAAAGAAGGAATGTACAATAGCATTGGATAATTAATAACTGCTCCGCCAATACCAATCATTCCGGAAATAAAGGCACCAATAAACCCTATAATGAAAAGAGTTGTGATAAAGGCAATATCCACTTTGGTTTCCTCCTTTCAAAGGAAAAGGGTATCTTTTTATTCGATACCCTTTCACATTATTAGCCTTTTTTAATCCAGAATTTCAATACATCACCTTCATCAGTTTGCTCTAAAAGGTCATGTCCGCCTGATTTAGACCAGGCTGCAAGATCATTTTTAGCTCCCTTATCTGTTGCATGCACTTCTAATATTTGACCTGATTCCAGTTCATTCATCGCTTTCTTTGTTCTGACAATTGGCATTGGGCATGCCAAGCCTTTTGCGTCTAATACTTTATCTGATTTCATGTTCTTCTCTCCTCTTTTCAGCAGAAACTTGTGTTACCGTATTGCACAGCGGTTTGGGCCAATCTCCATTTCACGCTGTTTTTCTTCATCTGGGCTGATTTTCCCCATGTTTGTTTCTCGAATCTCTTGGTATGCATTTGGTTGCGGAGGCAAATGATCTGTTACTAGGTGTCTAAATTCTGTTTCATCCGCAATGTTCAAACCATGGTTCTCGCTAAATAATGTACTTAGTTTTTTACCAACACTTCCATTCTCATTTAGCTCGTCAATGATCATAAAGTGTGCCGGTAATACAATTAAATCCTTTGATAACGCTTTGTAACGGCTATAAAGCGTTTTTCTTAAATCTCCTACCCAATCTTCTGCCATACCGGCTAAGTCTGGTCTGCCGATTGAATCAATAAACAAGATATCACCTGAAAGAAGATACTGGTCATCGACGATGAAAGAAGTGGAGCCAATCGTGTGCCCCGGAGAATAAATCGGTTGAATTTTAATCGTTGTATTTCCAATGATCATGTCATTTCCTTCTTCCAACGGCTGATAATCGAATTCCACTTCTTCAGCATCTTTAGGCGGTAACCAGTAGGTTGCTTTTGTTTTTTCAGCAATGACTCTGCCGCCTGAAATATGGTCCGCGTGAAGATGTGTATCAAATACGTGAGTAATCGTTGCACCCTTCCCCTTCGCAAAATCTATAAAGAAATTCACCATACGTGTCGCATCAATAATTGCTGCTTCACCATTGGAAATGACCATGTATGACAAGCAGCCTTTACCGATTCGAACAAACTGATACATCTCACCGCCATCTTTTAAATCCCCGACTTTTACCGGCTCTAAATGTTCGCTCCATGCTTTCATTCCACCCTTAAGGTAGGATACAGAATGACCTGCTTCAGAAAGCATTTCGGATACCATGACGGATGAACCTTCTTTTGCGCAAACGACCAGCACTTCTTTATCAGAAGGAATTTTCTCCAAGATATCTTCTACGCCATCTAAAAGATCGAAATACGGTACATTTAAATGGTCAAAGTCATGTCCTTCAATCTTCCAATCGTTAAAATCATTTTCATTACGCACATCCAAAATAAATAAAGGTTCTTTGTTAAAGATTTTTTTTGTCACTTCTTTTGGGGTCATTGCCTTTACGGTCATGTTTCAATACCTCCTATATCAAATCTTTTAGCGGGACTAAAACGTTAAGGATACATCAGCATCTTTAGCAAAACCAAAAAAGGTAACAGCCCCGCCTACTTCGATTCCTTCCATAAAATCATCTTTTGTTAAACCCATAACGTCCATCGTTATTTGACAACCAAATCATGCAACTCCCATTTCAATCAGTTAAGAATAGAAGGCACATTTGCGTTCCTACAACCTTCTGCGACATGCTCTTTTCCTTGTCGCAATATTACAGACTTTATAAGCATCAAACAGACCGCTATTTGCCGCAATAATCGCTACTCTTGTACTCATCTGTTCATCATGCTTTTTATTTATTCGGTTTTACCTGTCCAATCCCGCATACCCGGGACAACATTAATAACCTTTTTAAAACCTTGTTTTTTCATGGTGCGGGCCGCCATTTCACTCCTTCTTCCCGAATGGCAGATAATATAAATTTCATCATTTTCGTTTAATTCGTCAGAGCGCTTTTCCACTTCACCAAGAGGGATATGCACAACTCCTGGGATATGAGCTTTTTCATATTCCTCTATCTCTCGAACATCTAAAATGTTAAGAGACTCGTCACTATCTACTTTCTGTTTGAAAGCTTCTAATGAAATCTCAGGAATTGAAGATGCATTTTCTGATGAATGCTCTCCTCCTTTTCGAAGAAAATGACGAAGTATTTCTCCCTCTGCTTCAGTACCGAGATATTCATGGCCTGTACTTTTTGCCCATGCTTCCAGATCTGCTGTAGAACCTTTATCTGTCGCATGAATTTCCAATACTTCACCAGCTTTTAAATCCTTCATTCTCTTCTTCGTTTTTACGATAGGCATTGGACACGCCAAACCTTTAGCGTCTAGTACAATAGTTGCTTTCATCATTTTTTTCCTCCTTTTCTCATATAGGGGTGGGGGTATATAAATATACAAAAAGTTTCTCACTAGAAGTTAATACCATGTATTCATGCCCCTTTTATATTTGTGATCTCTTTAAATCCTTGTTTCTTCAATATTTTTACTTCCCTTTAAACTTCTCCTTCCGCTTAGCAATGAGTAAATGAGTAACATTAGATAAATAAGTTGACACTGCCTTCCTCAGCATCTGCCAAATAAGCTGCTACACCAGCATAGTCAATATCATCTAATAGTTCTTTTTCCTGTAAACCAAGAAGATCCATTGTCATCGTACAAGCTACGAGCTTTACCCCCTGTTCTTGAGCCATCTCAATCAACTGAGGCAAAGGAAGTGCATTATGCTTTTTCATCACATTTTTAATCATTTTAGGGCCCATACCTGCAAAGTTCATTTTAGATAAACCCATCTTATCAGCACCACGAGGCATCATCTTTCCAAACATTTTTTCAAGAAATCCTTTTTTCACTGGAATCAGCTCTTCTTTACGTAAAGCGTTTAATCCCCAAAAAGTATGGAAGATCGTCACTTCATGATCGTAGGCAGCTGCACCATTTGCAATAATATAGGCTGCCATTGCTTTATCATAATCCCCGCTAAATAAAACAATTGTTGTGCGTTTTGTTTGTTCTGTCATGTTTATTCTCCTAACTAATTACCCCCGCGGGTATATTAAAGTCAAAAAATTTTTTCGAAAGATCTGCTATTATTCAACTCTTTAAATACCGGTAGGGGTATAATATGACGCATATAAAAATTCGTCAACCTTAGGTTGATGAATTTTTATCGGCTCTTTACCAATAAGTCAACTGCTTCTTTTACTAAATTTTGTGTGTCTTCGCCTTTTTCTAAACTTTCACGAACACAATGTTCAAGGTTTGTGCTCACAATTAAACCCATCGCTCGATCGATCGCATTACGGGAAGCTGCTAATTGGGTCACAACCTCTCTACAATCTTTTCCTTGTTCCATCATAGTCAATACACCTTTAATTTGTCCTTCAATCCGTCGTAAGCGGTTTTTAATCTTTTGATCATACTCCATATATCAATGAAATCCTTTCTTTCATTTATTTTTACATTTACATGTTGCCAGTTCATAACTGTTTACATGGATACCTTTGCGCTTTAGAAAACGCACTCCTAAATTTAATTCCACCCGATCACGAGCTATTATGTGTATTTTATCACGTGGAATCTCTAAATAAAAACGTTTTAGATACGCATATGGGATGTTTAAAATAATATTATCCGAAAAATTGGGTACATCGTTATAATGACGAATATCTAATATTGTGATGTCCATAGCCTCTAATTTATCTTTATGGATACAAGAGATTCCGGCTATAGGATAATAACGTCTATACGTTGCAATGATAATCACAAAAATAAGCAGGAATGCAATAACTAAATAATTGATACGAGTTACACCACCTTATTAACTCTTTGTTATTCACAAAACAATAATATACCCCCATAGGTATATAGTCAAGTGTGAAAGTTACTTTCTTTGAGCTGATAGATTCATTTCGATATCCGTGGATTGAAAAAATACTTACATTCGATAATGCCAATTCTGCTAAAAGGAACTCGAATAAAGAAATAAGCCGATTTTATTTTAAATCGACTTTATTTTATCAATTACTTTTTAAATTAGCACAAGACTGCTTGGATATTACATTGGGTTTCATTTGCATAAAAACAATTCTTAGGTACTGGTTCCCCATGTTTCATGCTGGATGTGACTCCAATTACTCAGAAATCTGCGAATAACTATGCTAATCTTCCGCAGCCACTGCATCTGCTTTGGTTTTATGAACTGTACCAAATGGATGGTTAGGAGGAGCATAAATGGAGTAAAGTTTTAATGGCGTATTACCTGTATTAATCACGTTATGCCAAGTGCCGGCAGGTACAACAATGGCAGAATCATCATAAACATTTCTTTGAAAGTTCAAATGATCTTTGCTCTTTCCCATTTTGACGATCCCACGCCCCTGCTCAATCCGTAAGAACTGGTCAACGTTAGGATGGATTTCCAAACCAATGTTTTCTCCAATACCAAGACTCATCAAAGTAACTTGAAAATGCTTTCCTGTCCATAAAGCAGTACGGAACGTATTGTTTTGTTTTGTGGCTCTATTGATATTTACAACAAATGGTTTTGGTCCATAATCCTTCAAAAGAAGGTTTCTATCTTCATATGAAGAGCGCAAATCGGCACCTCTGTGTACGTTCTCCATCTCATTTGGAATAGTCCAATAAACAGATCTTCCATCATTATACATCGGTACAGTCACATAATAATAACATTGAGGCGAAAAAGGGTTATAGTACATTTTTTGATCCCCACAATTATAAATTTTTGTGATAGTATCCTATGCATTTATTAAGGGAGTGTGCTAAATCAAGAAAATTCAGATTAAACACAAAAATGAATGTTCGATCACCGTTTGATTCACGGATGAATAATTTATCACCGACCTTGTAATCGTTTTCTGGATGTTGAATTTCACTAGCCTTTGTTAACAAGACATCGAATGACACCTTTATATGATGGATTATCAAAGGTCGACGATCCTAAATGGCTTTTGAACATTTACATAGCACAACAACAGAGTATACGGAATTCTGTTGTTTGTCCCCCCCCTATCCCAGCTCTTTAAGATTTATCTCTTTGGATGCGCCTTGATGGCCAGCTTTTCAGCAGCGTAGTATTTAGCGCCTCCTGAAGCGTTATAGCATATTTCAACGCCGATAGACTTGCGGTTCCCAGTGCCGTTTGTACCGTCACCTGTATGTGGGCTCGTTTTTAGTAAACCAGTTTATATTCTTTTTGGGCACACAACAGAAACAATTTTTCCATATGAAAATCTCGTAATCTTACACCTCTTTAACTTGAAGGAGGATTTTGGCATATGTATTTTCATACCCGTCAACTACCATCTCATCCAGCATATATTCCTCATATGCATTTTCCCCTATTTGCATTCCATTTCTTTCAATGAACTCAATGATTCTCCGGTATGCCTCTTCAGTATTTCCGCCTATTTCATATCCAACTGCATACAGGCCTTTTGGCCGTACATGATAATTTATGTTCTCTGCCCCATCTTTTACTTTTATATAAAAGTAACTGTAATTGTAGAAGTCTTTTTCTAAGATTTGTTCCCGTGCAAAGATTCCGCCTATCGGATATCCTTCATCTAATTCATATTGCTGAACTTCATGAATGAGTTCTGAAATGGCTGCCACATATTTTCGTTCCGGTAAGTTTAATGTTTTTCGGCTTAACATGAATGTTTCTTCATTTAAATATTCAAAAGAAATTGAGGAAAAGTCAGTCTCAAGTGCTTGTTCTGTAAGCGTCACTTTTGTTTGTAAGATCGTTTGCAACTGCTTAAGCTCATTTATTTTTTTATCAATCTCAATAGACTTTTCTTTTAGAACATGCAGGATCTTGTCTGGTGTTTTTCCTTTTATTAGACACTTTATTTCTTTTAATGGAACCCCAAGCTCTTTAAATAGACTGATGACTTGAAAAATCTCAAATTGATGATAGGAATAATATCTATACCCATTTTCTTTTTTTATTTCCGGCGAGAAAAGACCAATCTCATCATAATGAAATAAGGTTTGTTTTTTTACACGGCAGAGCTTCGAAAACTCCCCTGTTGTGAAATACTTCTTAACATCTTCGCTCATAAAAACCTCCTTGACTATACGGTAACCATATACCTTATGATTTGATTGTACTTGAAAAAAGCTTCAAGCGAAAAGGATAGGTAAAAAGGGTTCAATTGAGTAAAAGGGGAATTCAGATGAAAAAATCAATAAATGAGCAAAAAACGATATTCATTATACTATTAAGCAACATCTTCGTAGCATTTCTTGGTATCGGTTTAATCATTCCAGTTATGCCTTCTTTTATGAAAATCATGCATTTATCCGGCAGCACAATGGGTTATCTTGTTGCGGCTTTTGCCATTTCTCAGTTAATTACTTCACCTTTTGCAGGTAGGTGGGTTGACCGTTTCGGGAGAAAAAAAATGATTATTCTCGGGTTGCTTATATTCAGTTTATCTGAGTTGATTTTCGGATTAGGGACCCATGTTTCAATATTTTATTTCTCGAGGATATTGGGTGGTATAAGTGCGGCTTTTATCATGCCCGCGGTAACAGCATATGTAGCTGATATTACAACCCTAAAGGAAAGGTCAAAGGCTATGGGGTATGTTTCTGCTGCAATTAGCACCGGCTTTATTATTGGGCCTGGTGCGGGAGGATTTATTGCCGGCTTTGGTATCCGCATGCCGTTTTTCTTCGCCTCCGCCATCGCGTTAATAGCAGCTGTCACTTCCGTTTTTATACTAAAAGAGTCATTGTCGACAGAAGAACGCCATCAACTCTCATCTCATACAAAGGAATCAAATTTTATTAAAGACTTGAAGAGATCCATTCATCCTGTCTATTTCATTGCATTTATTATCGTCTTTGTAATGGCTTTTGGTTTATCAGCTTATGAAACGGTATTCAGCTTGTTTTCTGATCATAAATTTGGCTTCACACCAAAAGATATTGCAGCCATTATTACGATTAGCTCCATTGTTGCGGTAGTTATTCAAGTTTTACTATTCGGGAAATTGGTCAACAAACTTGGAGAGAAAAGAATGATTCAGCTGTGCTTAATAACCGGTGCGATCTTGGCTTTCGTGTCTACTGTTATGTCAGGATTTTTAACTGTTTTGCTTGTAACTTGTTTTATTTTTCTAGCGTTCGATTTGCTACGTCCGGCCTTAACCGCTCATTTATCCAATATGGCCGGTAACCAGCAGGGTTTCGTAGCAGGCATGAACTCCACATACACCAGCCTGGGAAATATATTTGGACCTGCTTTAGGCGGTATACTATTTGATCTTAACATTCATTATCCTTTCCTTTTTGCAGGTTTCGTTATGATTGTCGGCCTTGGTCTTACAATGGTTTGGAAAGAAAAAAAGAATGATGCTGCAGCTTTGAATTAATTCATTTTCTATAAAGTCAAGTCATTTGGATGCAGGGAATGCCTCTGGTTAGGCACAATAAGAAAAGGTACTTAATTTGATAGGCTACATGTTGCTTGATGTGAAAATAGTTTATGCTGAGTTTTAGCAATATCAGGATTTCATCTGCCATCACCTTAAGCCGCAGCCTAACCGGGATAAGAAAAAAGGAGAATGTAGTATGAGTATAAACATAAAAGCAGTAACTGATGATAATCGTGCTGCAATTCTTGATCTGCATGTCAGCCAGAATCAATTATCATATATTGAATCTACAAAAGTATGTTTAGAGGATGCAAAAGAATGTCACTATTATAAACCTGTCGGGCTTTACTATGATGGAGATCTAGTCGGTTTTGCAATGTATGGATTGTTTCCCGAGTATGATGAAGATAATAAAAACGGACGAGTCTGGCTTGACCGATTTTTTATTGACGAACGCTATCAGGGAAAAGGATTAGGGAAGAAAATGCTTAAAGCCCTCATTCAGCACCTTGCTGAGCTATATAAATGCAAGAGAATTTATTTAAGTATATTTGAAAATAATATTCATGCTATACGCCTTTATCAAAGGTTTGGTTTTCGATTTAATGGTGAACTCGACTTTAATGGTGAGAAGGTAATGGTAAAAGAGCTATAGATATCCAAGCCTCCTTGTTTGCTGAGAAACGTTTGAACTTCGATAATGATTACCTGCTTAAACTGCAAGATCATTGTTTAAAAAAGCCTGGATGAAAATTTCATCTCAGGCTTTAAGCATCTTATTAGTCAAAATCTCATGTGCTTTATCCAGATGTTATTCTTTTTTCCGGACAATTTCTAAATAATTAATATGCCGGCCAACTGTTTTGTGTACTTTAAAAATATACCCATCGGCTTCTATAACGGATCCAACTGCAGCGTCTATTTGTTGAGTCATAAACCAGCCGCCTATCGTATCCACTTCGTCACTTGCTAACGTCGTTCCCAATAAATCATTTACATCCTCAATGAGCACTTTCGAATCTAAGATAAAGTGATTATCATTTACTTTTCTAATATCAGGCACTTCATCTTCATCAAATTCATCTCTGATTTCCCCAACAATTTCTTCAAGAATATCTTCAACAGTGACTAAACCTGAAGTGCCGCCATATTCATCCACAAGAATAGCGATATGTGTTCGCTCTTTTTGCATTTTTACCAATAAATCATGAATTGGAACGGATTCAATAACATGGATAACAGGAGTGATATGATTTTCTAACTTGAAATCCTCTTTTATCTTCTGGTCTGTGTCAATATAAGCTGACAAGAATTCTTTAGCATTGATAAAACCAATGATTGAATCTTTATCTCCATTTAGGACTGGGTACCTTGTATAACTCTCTGTCTTAATGGTCTTAACAATAGTTTCATAAGAATCCTCACTAGAAATCGCTACGATCTCTCTTCTCGGAATCATAATTTCTTTGGCAATTCTTTCATCAAATTCAAAAATATTATTTACATATTTCAACTCATTTTTATTGATTTCACCGCTCTTATAGCTTTCAGACAGTAAGATGCGCAGTTCTTCTTCAGAATGAGCAAGTTCATGTTCTGATGCAGGTTTCAAACCGAAGAGTCCTACTATAAACCGGGCTGAACCATTTAAAAACCATATAAAAGGGAACAGGATGCGGTAAAACCAAATAATTGGCTTTGCAGTCAAAAGAGTGATGGTTTCCGCTTTTTGGATAGCGAGTGTTTTAGGAGCAAGTTCTCCAACTACAACGTGCAAAAAAGTCGCAATCACAAAAGCAATCACTAAGATCAATACATGTGAGACTGTTTCACTTACATGAAAATGAGCAAATAAGGGGTGCAAAATCACTTCAAAAGTCGATTCTCCAACCCAGCCAATTCCCAACGCTGTAACCGTGATCCCTAATTGACAAGCTGACAAATATTCGTCCAAATGAGTAATGACCTTTTTGGCTGATACGGCACCTTTTTTTCCCTCTAATATGAGTTGGTCAATTTTTGATGACCTGATCTTTACTATCGCAAATTCAGTCGCAACAAAAAATGCTGTTAAGACAATTAAAATAGTAAAGATTATAAGGTTAATGGTTGTCAATGATTTGCCTTACTTAGTAAGGCGTACACCTCCGATATAAATATTTATTTTTCTAACCCGTTTTTTCTGAATAAACAAAAAACAGTATATATAACATTATAAGTTCAAAAGAACCTAAAATCAACTCTGAATGATGTAAATAATCATCTTTTTCCGTATGAAGAGTGGTTCCCATAGTATTTAACTAGCGATTGGTGACGTTTTAAGGCTTAAAAAAGAAAGCAAAATAAAAACACACCTGAATTTTCTGGTGTGTTCAATAATACCCAACCGTCTTAATTTATTTGATGTCTTTATTAAGGTTTTCTCTTAAAATTTGAATCAATTCCGCCTGTTGCTTTATATTTTTGCGGCCATTTCTATTAATTGCAGCAAGTTCACAGACAATTCCAGCTGAAATGAAAAACAATAAACCTTCAAACATTTTAAATCCCCCACCGTCTAAGTGATAGTCAAATGTGTTTTTTCTTTTTGCAATACCTGCTTATAATCTTCCTTACGCTGATATATGTTATTTAAAATGAGTCCAATAATGACAAACAGTGTTCCTACTATATCAAAAGCAGTTATGTTATATCCTTTGATCACCATGATTAACAATGTAGTGATGGGGACAAAGTTAATAAATAAAATCCCGTTAATGGATGATAGGATTTTAATGCCATAGTTCCAACTAAGGAGGGCTATGATACCTGGTAAAGTAATCATAAATAAAAAATCATACTTAATTGCTGCAACTACTTTAATACTCGGTACCGACACGTAACCTTGCGCGGTAAGTATAGCTGTCATGATTCCTGTTATAGCTGTGCCGAATAAACATGTCAATGTTGAATAACGAAGTGTGGACCACTCTTGGAATAACTGTCCCCCCATTGTGTAGACAACCCATCCTAAAACACCAATGAATATAAAGAGTAGCGAGAATAGATGATCCCCTAATGAAAAAAAGAAACTTATATTACCTTTGGTTATGACCATCGAAGCCCCCAAAAAGGCAATCAATATACTGATCATTGTGTATTTTTTAGGTTTTACATGTTTATATCCCCATAGAATAACAATTGAAAGCATCGGCATGAGTGCCTCGGCAATGGACGCTGTCATAATTCCAGACTTCCCCATCAACCTTTGACCTAAAAAAATAAGAACATTGTATACAGTAAACGCCATCACCCCAAATAAAATGATCCATTTTGCTTTACCCTCTAAATGAAATGATTTTTTTCCTTCTCTCACTAATAATAAAATCACTAACATAATTGTTACCACACCGTAGCGAATAAATGAAAAATAAAACGGATCAATAAATTCTAATGCATGATCTGCAACTGGAAACATCGCGCCCCAAGACATACTTGCCACTAAACATGTAAGGGCACCAATGAATAATTGACTTTTTTTCATTGAATTCCCCTCCTTTTCTTTAAAATTACAATGAGAATTATAAAAAGAAGTAAGCATCAAGTAAAATGAACAAAAGTGATGAAAAACATCATTGATAATGATACTTTAATGAAGGGGGGATCTTCATGGAACTGCGAGACTTACAAATTTTCAAATGCGTAGCCCATCACAAGAGTATTACCGGTGCTGCAAAAGAGTTAAATTATGTACAATCTAATGTAACTGCGCGGATTAAGCAATTAGAGAATGAGCTCAAAACACCTCTTTTCAATCGCCATAAAAAAGGGGTTTCACTAAGCCCAGAGGGCCGAAAAATGATTGAATACGTTAACAAAATTTTGAAAGATGTTGAAGAACTGGAGCAGGTCTTTCTAGATACTGAAATACCATCTGGAATATTAAAAATCGGTACAGTGGAAACAGTGAGGATACTGCCGACCATCATAGCTTCCTATTATAAAAAGTATCCTAATGTGGATTTATCATTGCAGGCTGGTCTAACAGAGGAACTTATTAAAAAGGTCATGAATCACGAATTAGACGGAGCTTTTATTTCAGGCCCTTTGAAACATTCTATTCTGGAACAGTATGATGTTTATACTGAAAAACTTACTCTAGTAACCAGTAACAAAACGTTTAATATAGAGGATTTTTCAACGACTCCGATTCTTGTTTTTAATCAGGGGTGCGGGTATCGGTCTAGGCTTGAACAATGGCTCAAAGATGAAGGTGTGCTCCCAAACAGAATGATGGAATTTAACATCCTGGAGACAATCTTAAATAGTGTTGCACTTGGACTCGGTATAACAGTGGTACCGGAATCTGCTGTTATGCATCTAGCTGCACAAGGTAAGGTTTATTGTCACCCATTACCTGAGAAAGATAGCTGTATCTCAACAATCTTTATACGCCATAAAGATGCGTACCTGACAAATTCAATGCGCAGCCTCCTTAAGACCATTGTTGAACATAAAAATATGAGTATGTCTTAAAGTGCTTTTTCTCTTTCTATGTTAACTTCTTAAATAAAAGAGAAGGCGCATCTCCACTTCGCTACCCTTATTCACAATAAAATAGAGCAGTAAACATGTGAGTTACTGCTCTGCTTCGTTTATCCACCGTTCATTTGTTTTACAATGTATTCAGCATCATTTCCTACGCCTTGAAGCAACGCTGAACCTCGCTTATGCTGCCAAGGCAACCCTATAAAGTACAATCCTTCTACAGGTGAAACACCTCTATGATGTATGATTCGACCTTCTTGATCCAAAACACCTTTTATATTTATCCAACATAAGGGATTCCTGAAACCAGTAGCCCAAATAATATTGTTTACTTCTAATGTAGATGAATCTTTAAAAATGATTTCATTTTGCTTTGCGGCAATGACTCTTTTTTTTAAGATGATCTCCTTCTGTTTTATTGCATGTTTTAATTCATGCCCAAATACTGGATCACCTTTCTTTTGAATGAATTTGCCTACTATTGATGTATGACTTGCATGTAAAACTCCTAATTTATCAAACCACCAAAAGATGCTTCTTTTTCCGATCATTAAAGGGAAATAAACTAGTTTATTACTACAGGCTAAATATGTAACTCTTTCTTTGGATAATTCAACAGCTATCTGAGCACCACTATTCCCACCACCAACTACTAGTACATTTCCATATGCCAATTGTTTTGAATTCTTATATTGTGATGAGTGTAGTTGATTAATATGATCAGCTAAATCCTTTGATATTGATGGAATACTAGGGGTATGAAAAGGCCCTGTAGCAATGACAAGATTCTTCGTTTGATATTCTTCCCGATTTGTTTTTATTAAGAAATAATTCTTTATTTTTAGGACACTTATTACTTCTGTCCGTAATTGGATTGGAATTTCAAATTTTTTAACATACTTCTTTAGATAAGCAACAATTTCATTTTTTGTAGGAAATCCATGTTTTTCTCCTTCAAGATGCATTCCAGGCAAAGAGCTATACATTCGAGAAGTAAATAAAACTAATGAGTCATACCGATCTTTCCAGCTCTCCCCCACCTCATGACTTTTATCCAAAATGATAAACTTTTGATCGGACTGCTTAAGATAATATCCTATCGAGATCCCTGCTTGACCAGCCCCGATTACTATAGTGTCGTACACATTATCACCCCGCCAATTTCAAATTGTCAGTAGACAGAATCTGCAAAATGCTAGTTGATCTCCTCACTATAAAGTTAGATAAAAAATTTAATGGTGATGGTGGTCACGCGGCTTCTCCATTTTGGGCTGACAAAGGATCGCATTGTCGTGATTATGCGCTTCGGTTTCCATTTGAATGGTTACGTGCGTAATGCCTTTATGCTCAAGTTCATGTTCAATTTTGCGTAAAATATTTTCACTTTCTGAAATGGTCAGTTGATCGTCCACAACTGCATGGCAAGAAAGAGCATTCAATCCGCTTGTGATAGACCATATGTGTAAATCATGAATGTTTTGAATTCCCTCTGTCCCTTCAATTGTACGAATGATATCAGAGACATCGATATTTTCTGGAGTTCCTTCCATTAAGATGTGAATGGAATCTTTAGTCACATTGTAACCGCTTCTTAGAACAAGAATAGCCACAATGATACTAGCCAATGGATCTGCCCAGCCCCATCCAAAGAAGATGATAAGTATGGCAGCTAAAATGGCACCTACAGAGCCGAGCATATCGCTTATTACATGTAAATAAGCTCCTCTTATATTCAGATTATTCTTTGTATCTCCGCCACTCATCATAATCCAAGCGACCAATAGATTCACAACTAACCCGATGATACTAATTGTAAGCATGCCGGTTGTTGCTACTTCTGGTGGATTAGAGAAGCGTTCGATTGCTTCATAAATGATATAAAGAGAAATAAGAATTAAGGCAGCACCGTTTATCACAGCTGCAAGAATCTCAAATCGTTTATAGCCGAATGTCTTATTGTGATTTGCCTTTTTTTCAGCTAATGTAAAAGCAATCAGGGCAACCATTAATGAAATTGAATCACTCAGCATATGGCCTGCATCAGATAAAAGCGCCAGACTATTTGTTAAAAATCCACCTATAGCTTCTATAATCATATAACCTGTAATCATGATAAAAGAGATCAATAAAACCTTTTTATTTGCTCCTTCATTATGATTGTGACTATGATTGTGACCCATAAAAAACTCCTCCTTAACTAAAGTTTTTAATACATATGTATTTATTATTTCAAATCTGTTATGAAGCATTCTAACATGATGCAAATAATATTTATATATGAGCATGTGTTCATATATAAATATATCTACTCTTTACTGAAATGTCAAAATATTTTTATAGAAATCCACAATACCTCCTTAATTATTCTCTTATAAACATAAAAAAGCGTAGCAAACCCATGGTTTGCTACGCTAACCTAGTTTCTCTATCCTTTTCTTCAATCAAGCATTTGAGGGTAGTATTCAACTACAATTTACCTGTTAAAAATTGGGCCTCCCCAAGTCCAAAACTCCAGTCAGCATTATCATTTTCAACAATAGATACAATTGCGATACCACACTCAGATTCCAGTCTTTCGGCTAACAGCCTGTAAAATTTTTGTTTCTTCTCTTCCGGTCGGGATTTACTTGTAACTGAAAGTGAACTTAAGCCGGCAAATTTAGAAAATTTCGTGCAGAATGAAGGAACTCTTGATCAATTACCGGATGTTCTTCCTACCTTACGAAGAGGCGAAGCAAGAGGAAGGATGATTGTAAATTTGGTTGAACACATTTAATAAGCAATGCAACCGGCGAACAAGCACTTTGTCCTTCCTGCAGATCTGAGTGATATTGCTGTTGATTGATCAACTTGTTTTTGTTCGGAATATACTCAGTATATAGCCGCATATTCCCCCTGTAATAGCTGGAATGAGCCACCCCAGCCCTATGTTATACATAGGAAGAATCTGAGAGAAAATATGATTCACAACTTCAATTTTTATTCCCGCCTCCTTCAAACCGTCAAATAAGCTGATGATGAATGCGAATAATAAACTGCCTTGATACACTTCTGTCTTCCCTTTAAATACAGAATGCAAAAACATTAAAAATATTAAGGAAATCGCGATAGGATACATCGTCAGTAAGACAGGCATTGACACCTTAATGAGCTGGGTTAATCCTATATTTGCGACAAGTGTACTAAACACTGATAAAACGACAGCAATTTTTTTATAAGAAATGTTCGGAAATAATTCATGAAAAAATGAAGAACACGCTGTGATCAGTCCGACACTTGTCGTCAGACACGCCACTGTAATCATTAAGCCCAATAAGATTGAACCATAAGATCCAAAATAATAGGATGAAACCTTAGCCAAGACCTCTGCTCCATTTTCTAAAATCCCCAGTTCTTCAACGCTGGAAGCCCCCATATAGGAAAGGGCTGTATACATAACTGCTAAGAGTACAGCTGCAATCGCGGCTGCTTTTGCACAAATACCCATCAGCTGTTTTTTGGTAGAAGCTCCTTGTTCTTTCAATGCATTCACGATGATAATTCCAAAAACAAATGCTACAAGGGCATCCAGAGTAAGGTATCCTTCCTGAAATCCTTTAAAAAACGCTTGTGATGTGTACCCTTTTGATGGTGCTTGAATGGTTCCAATTGGGCGAATAAGAGCTACCACTACAAGCAATCCGATAAATGTCAGCTTAATTGGCGTCAAAAATTTTCCAACTATATCAATGATTTTTGAAGGATTAAGTGATAACAAGCATGCCAATCCGAAAAATAATATTGTAAATATGATCAATGAGACAGGGCCTGCATCATTTGATAAAAAAGGTTTTACCCCAATTTCAAACGATACGTTTCCTGATCTCGGGATAGCGAAAAAAGGCCCGATTGCCAAATAGAGAATCGTCGTAAATACAATGCCAAACACCGGGTGAACACGGCTGGCTAACGACTGTAAGTTTTGTTTACCCGAAAAAACAAATGCTGTTATAGCCAGTAATGGCAATCCAACTCCGGTCACTAAGAAACCTGCATTAGCGATCCATACATTTTTTCCAGCCATTTGACCAAGCATAGGCGGAAAAATGAGATTTCCTGCTCCAAAAAACAATGCAAATAGCATTAATCCTATAATGATGATATAGGAAGCAGACACTTTTTTTGACATTATATAGCCTCCGATTAAAGTAGACACTTCTTGAATAGCCAGGAAACATTACAGATGCTATTTGCACTGGCGCAGTGTTGATTCCAAAATAAGTTTGTGTCAGTTTTATATATTTTTATCAAGTTCAATAAAAGCATGATCATTTTGATAGTTTCCGATATCGGTTAAAAAACCAATTGCACCAAAACCATATAAACAACGGTTCCCCCCGCTATGGAAAGAAGCATATTTTTCTTCCACAAGTGAAGCAGTACAACTGCAGCTGCCCCAACCAATTCAGGAATGCCATGACTTCCAGAAAGCAGACTCACATCTTTTAAACAATAAATGACCAAAAGCCCGATTACCGCTGATGGCAGCACTTTACCAAGATACTGTACATATTTCGGTGTCGGTTTGCCAGACGGGAAAATCATGAATGGAAGGAACCGTGTCAGCATTGTTCCAAGCACGACCATTGCAATGGTGATCATTTGCTGCGTCATCGTCATCGTCATACGGAAACCTCAGCTTTCTCCAATGGTTTTCTCAGAACAGTCAGTACCCCTAAAATGGCGAGCATAGCAGGAATAATAAATTGGTTTCCGCCAAAAATGATAAGACAGGCTACTGAAAGTCCAAGTCCTGTGAGAGCACTGTAATGCTTTTTTTCTTTCATCCATTGTTCTATGAATATCACAATAAACAGAGCAGTCATCACAAAATCAAGCCCTTCGGTATTAAATTTCACGTACGACCCAAAAATACCTCCTATCGCTGCCCCCGCGACCCAATATAAATGATTAAGCAGTGTCACAAAAAACATAAACCAGCCCTTGTCAACATTCGCCGGAACATTAGCGGTATAATTGATAGAAAATGATTCATCGCACATTCCGAAAATCAGATAGAGCTTTTTCTTTCCAGTCCCTCTGTACTTATCCAACATGGAAATTCCATAAAACAAATGCCGGGCATTGACCATTAACGTCAAAAAAAGAGCATTCATAGGGTTGAACGCACCAAGTAAAAAATTCGCTGCAACAAACTCCATTGAGCCCGCAAATATCATAAAACTCATGATGATTGGATAGATTGCGCTAAATCCCAAAGAATGCATAAAGATTCCATAAGCTATCCCCAAAAATAAAAACCCCGCAAAAATCGGAATTGTATATGGGAATGCAGAACGAAATGCAGCCCATATTTGACCTCTCTTATTCATATGAGTGTTTATAGCAGGAGAGCTTAAATGTAACGATTCTTTATTTTTATTCAAATCAACAACCTCCTACATTTCATCAATTGGCACACTGACAGTTCTTTTTTCTGTACTCATGACTATGCTTGTGTCAACTCCACTAATAGCAGGGTTCTGCATTAATGAATCAATGATAAAATTCCGATAACTCTCCATGTCCTTCGCCACAATCTTAAGCATATAGTCATGGCTTCCTGTAAGTGTGTAGCATTCTTGAACCTGTGGGAATTTGTTTATATCCTCTAAAAATGAATGAATTGTCTCCCTATTTAAGGGTGATAAGTTGATGAGAGCTAGTGCTGTGACTTCGATTCCAAGTTTTTTCTCATCAACAATAGTCGTAAACTTTTTAATTATACCTGCTTCTACTAGGTTCTTTGTTCTTGCAAGGCAAGCTGATGGTGAAAGCCCAATTTTCTTAGATAAATTTAAATTTGATATTGAAGCATCTTCCTGCAATTCTCTTAAAATGGCCTTATCAGTTTCGTCAAGCATAATACTCATTTGATAACCCCCAATACAACTTAACAGAATTATATTTCATCCATTTTAAATAATAACGAATTTTTATTCGTTAATTAAATATTATTTAAATTTAAATTCTTTTAAAGTATTATTCACAGATTGAAATTATCCTCGCGATTAACTCATAATGAAATTAACTTACATCAGAAAGAAGTCATGGGAGAGTTATGTACTTGTGTGACTTGATACCAACATCATAAGAAACTTATCAGAAGCCAAAAAGTTATTGCGGTCTCACCGAAATTTTAATTTGTGGTGCCCTATTGCCTTTTTCTGCGAACGAAAATTGTTAAAATTCACAAAACAGAAAGTCTACTCTATTATTATTTTAAACTCGTCCTCTAATTCCTCTTGAGCCTCTAGTAAAACTTCTAATACATCATCAGCGTATGAACCTAAAAACTTTTTACTAAACTCAAAATTTATCAAGACTAAAGTGAGCGGCAAATCCACCCACCCTGTAAGGCAATCCCATAAAGTGTCTAAATTTCTCCCATAGTAGTTTGGGAAGTCTAATTTATCTTTTAAAACATCATGTAAAACTTCTATATTTTCAAAGTCTCTTCCATCTATCATTATTTTTCTCATTAGAAACTGTGCCCTCCATTTATTTTATCTTAACAAACGTTTACTATGTAACAGCTTTTTGTCCAAATGAGGCTGAAAACAAATAAAAAACACCGATAGGATGAAACTATTGGTGTTTGCAAGACATTTTCATGCCCGGTAGGCATAAATAATGCTAAATTTTGTTTTTGAAAAGCTATCATATCAAATTTTTATGTTACAGCTTTTACTATCGTTTAATCTAATTGAGGAGTAAAACGAGATATGTTTGAAAATCACATATCCCCCAAAAAAATTAAAAACTGAGCGGCAGTTCTTCGAGTGCTCTCATCAGAAAATTCCCTTTCCATTTCATTTGTTCCTTTTCGCCTTTTAACTGTATATTTGGACAGCGGCGTAATAAGGTGGAAATCGCAATCTTGGCTTCTAAGCGGGCTAACTGTGCACCAAGGCAAAAATGATTGCCATGGCCAAAAGCAATATGGCGGTTGTTCTTTCTTTCAATATCAAATATGTCGGCATTTGGAAATATCTTCTCATCACGGTTTGCTGATGCTAAAGAAATGATGATCACATCTTTCCGTTTAATCTCCTGCCCATGCAGTATAAACGGTTCAGCCGTCCAGCGAATTGTCGTTAGTTCAACAGGGCTGTGAAACCGCAATGCTTCTTCTATGGCTGAATTCATCAAGTCTGGCTGCTGGCGGAGCTTTTCAAATTGATCACCGTGACACATCAGAGCATATGTCATATTGGTGATTAAGTTTACGGTTGTTTCATGACCTGCAACGATAAGCAGCATAATCATCGAGTACAATTCTTCTGTACTTAATTGTGTGCCTTCACTTTCCGCTTGAATTAATGCACTGATTAAATCTCCTGCAGGTTCTCTCCTTTTTTTGCGAACTAAGGATTCCAGATATTCAACAAACTCCCCTAACAAGTGGTCATTCTCCTGTAGTCTTTCAGGGGCATCTGAAAAATCAATAATTGCTTGCGACCACACTCTGAATTTTTGACGATCTTCCAAGGGAATGCCGAGCATTTCACTTATCACGATAATCGGCAATGGAAACGCATAATCGTCTACTAGGTTCATGAATTTGTTGGGCTGCACTTTATCCAATAAAGAATCTGCGATATGCTGGATTTTGTCTTCCAACTGCAAAATCATCCGATGCGTAAATGCTTTTTGAACAAGAGTTCGCAAGCGGTTGTGATCAGGGGGATCTGAATTAAGCATATGTTTTGTTAAAGACTCTTCATTCTTCAATAGAGCAGGACGTTTTTCTTTTGCGGTAAATACATTTTCATAGTTTTTCTTTAATTTTTCATTCTTTAATAAATATATTGCATCATCATATCTCGATATGAGCCAGCCTTTCCCCAGAGCTCCTAAAGATAATGGGTAGAGAGGCTGTGATTTTCGCACTTCTTTATAAAATTCATACGCTTCATCTTTAAATGCTCTCGAAGACAATTGACTTTCCGTCAAAATGGTTACACTATTTTTTTCTTTTGAAGACATTCATTCGACCTCCATCTTTATGAAAGGTTAAGATAATCTTTAAATATAAAATCAATACGATTTGTAAAATGATCTATTGAGATCAGCATTCGTGATAAGGGCCAAGATGCCGCCCCGCATTTTGAAATAAAAGATATGAGACAGTCATTAATCATTTTGCTGCCCAAACTCTTTCCCTGATAAGATGGCGAAACTCCTAATACTTCTAAATACCATGCCGACTCTTATAAGGATTTGGAAGATTTTTCAGCCTCATTAGTCACCGCCAACATGTTCAATACTGAGGATCCCCCATTTTGTTATCCCCCCTGCTGCTATATAATCGATCAAGTTAATGTCTGGTTTATCACAATGTTTTAATAGAGCAGCAACAACCATTTCACCATTCTGAATGTCAACAAAAAAGAAATGCTTTTTAAAATATGCTCTTGTCAGTACTTTATGCATTTCAAAAATAAATGAATGATCTTTTTTTCGCGTTTTACGAGTAAATCCATAAAAGGATATTGATTGAAAGATTCATGGAATAGCTTTACCACTTTGCTTCATTCGATAAAGAAACATTGATACATCTCCTCTGAGCAAGTAAAGCAGGAAATCGAATTAAAGCGCCCTTCCTATTGGAAAGGCGCCTGCCGTTTTACTGTGCCAAAATGTTTTTCATCAGTGAGTTTTTATAAAATCATTTATTAATTGATCAGTTGTCAATATTGTGGCAAATTCATCATGCAATGTAGCTAGAGATATATTATGAATAGTCGCCGCATCATAATATGTATCATTTTGGTCTCTCATTCCGAAGGCTGCTGTTGCATCTGAAATCAGGTATGTATCAAACCCTAAATTACCACTCATTCTTGTGGTGGTTGATACACAGTGAGGCGTGGTTAAACCAGTTATGACTACAGTGTTTATTTCATTTAATTTTAAGAATTCTTCTAAATTCGTACCAATAAAGCTGCTATTTACTGTCTTGGTTATAATGACTTCTTCATCCATAGGCTTAACTATTTCCTTTATCGCAAACCCTTCATTCTTTGGATGGAATAAAGAATGAGGTTTATCAGAAGTGTGTTGTATGTATATGACTGTCCATCCTTTTTCTCTCCATAATTTTAGTATTTTACTAATGTTTTCTTCCGCCTTTACGTTATTCCGTTCTCCCCATTTTTTATCATCGAAGGCTTTTTGTACATCCACAATGATTAAAGCTTTTTTCTTTTCTTCCACAAGATACCCTCCTATAGAATTTCTATTTATTACTACATTCTAAATACAAATTTTACTTTTGTACAATTGTTTAATGATGAATTTCAACTGACCGCCTTCTTTATTGGAAAATGCGTTCTAAACTGCAACTGTGCCCAAGCCGTTAACCTTCAATAATCTAATCTGAGAATCACTGGCTCTACAGAGAATGATAAAAAGCACTCTAATAACGAGTGCCGATATGAAAAACTATTGATTTAGAAGCCATTTGATACGCTCAGCTGAAAAGATGTAGTGGAGTATTATTAGACATAAAAAGACAATACCAACTGGTTTTAAATGACTAAAATAAAGCGCTGCAACAGCCATTGCAAAGATCAATAATTCAATAACTAACCTTGTTACCCCGTTTACAGCTATTACAGTTTGTCCACTTCGACTAGGATCATTAGGTACTGCAAATACAGACCAGACAATCATAACTGCAATAGGTAAAACCCAAGTTAAAACATATTTAAAATAACCATTAAAGCTTATCCAAGCAAACACCCCTAAGGAGATTAGTGCAGCGATTTCAAGGGTGAATCTTAAAAGTAAATTAGTCTGATTCAGTTTTTCCAACTCCTCTATAAAAAACACCCCCGTAGGAGATGCTCTTTCTCTGCTTTATTTCAGCGTATAAAAACTTTTCTGTTCTTCCTCTTTAGATTTTATTGTTTTTTTCGGCGAGATTACCTCTACTTTTGAAGAGATGATACCGACTGCTGCTGTTACCAATGCTCCGATAATAGAACGATGATAAGTATAATGAAATATGACAACTTTTCCCCTCCTATCCAGTTAATTATCCAAATAATCAGGAAGTTGTCTACAATTTGCAGAATTTGTCGAACGAAGTAAAGATTATACCTGGGAGGCTTTACTCATTGTATGAATTACAGTAATACACTACCTTCCCTTTTGAGAAAACGTTCCCCTCTTGTATCCATTTGTTGCAACTTAGCTAGACTCTTCCAATAGGCTTCCTTTTGGCGCAGCTGCTTCTAGTCGAAATTGAGCAATACCTGAATGTTTGATTGGAATTTCTGAACCATAGATCGTTGCTGAATTTGTTGCAAATGCATACGTAGGAGTAGTCGAATGGTGGTTGAAAAATGAAATGCCTTACCCACCTCGAGTGATGGCAGAAAAAGCGGGAGTTTTGTTAGAGAGGAATCTATAGACATGTGTATCTAGAAGATTTGACAGCATTAAAATTTATACTTACATCGTTGGGAACAGGCCAACAATAAAGCGGAAGAACGTTGTCATTTGAAGTGGTTTGGAATAAAAATGATTCGAATATGTTCTTATCATTGGTAAACGAACAAAAAAAGAACATGTTTTGAAAAAAGATTGATCAAAACATCTTCTTATATGTTGTCATAGCGTAACTTTTTATAAAAAGGTTGATTACATTTTCGGGGCTTCCAAACCAAATTTTGCCCATTCTTCTTTTGCTGGACCATAAATACCTGGAACAGTTAAACCTGCTTGTCTCATAAGAACAGTCATTTGTCCCCGATGGTGGTTTTGATGTTGAATTAAAAACATCAAAAGTGAACCGTTAGGCAATTGTTGTCCGATAAAGTTGATACGTTCTTGAAGTGTATGGTCAGTCCATTGGGTTTTTAATGCCTGTACAAATGCATTACTGGCTTGATGATAGCTGTCAGCTATAAACTGAGCCGAAGTTGGAACAGGATAATCTTCAGCTGGGGCATGGAACGTTAAGTCTGTGTTTGAGGTAATGATGCGAATGGCAGCAACAGTATGCCAAGCAATACGGCCTAGAGTCCAATTTTGTGAAGTTATTTCTTGTTTAAGTGATTCATCAGTCAGACTATTTAATAGTTTCTGTGTAGCATCTGCTTCGAACTCCCAAGATTTCAAAAAATGGTCTAAGGTTTGAAACACAAAAATCCTCCTTTTTGTTTTTTCAATGTGCCTATAGGTTAATTATAATGCCTCGTTTCGTTAAAAAGAACAAAAAATTTTGGACAAGAATAATTATAGTAAAATGCGTAGACATTCTTAAACATAACGATTTACGCATCTTGTTACAAACATGGTGACTCCTTGGTCTCCATTGTCAGCGAGAATCAAATATCATATGAAGACAATCCTATATTCTTATCACTTTACTGAGCAATAAATACCTTCCGTATACTTAGTGATGCCTTCATCGTAATCAGGATACTTATATGCAAGACTTTCTGATACAGCTTTTGAATACTTTCTAAATAATGCATAGCAAGTAAATAAAGACTTCCACATTTCCTGATACCCATTCACAGAATATGTAGACATGAGTTCCTCCCATTCTTTATTTGAAAGGTACCGCTTCATAAATTTATAGTTCTTCCCCATACTAAATGAATACCCTTTCTGAGATGCGATATGCCAGGCCATCATTCTCAATAAATTAGGACGTACAATTTCATTTAAATGGTCAATGGCAAAAAGGATTTCATTTCTTGCTAGTCCTTTTACTACGTAAGTCGAAACCATCCAGAACTCATTACAGCAATCATCAAATTCCCTTGCAGTCGGCTTTTTCATCCAGTATTGGCGATCATTTGGGGTCACTTTATAGTTGATGAACGAATCCTTATCGAGCAAGACCTTAACCAAACCATCGTTATTAGCAAAATAATCTTCTGCTTCACGAATTGGAATAAGGGTTAGATCTAATTTGTTGCCATCCTCAAAAAGAATGATGTATGAAAACCAATTACCTAATTCGGGAGGAAAAAGCTCCATATCTTCTGGTTTTTGCATCATAATGCGCTTCCCAAAGATTTCGAGCCACTGATCATTTTCTTTAAAAGATTCTACATCAGTTACAAAATACGAGATGTCATAATCTTGGAAGTTGTCAGGAGGGATATTTCTGTTTGTACGTGACCCTTCCAAAGTGACCAATCGGATTCTCTCATCGTTCAAAGCAAAGTCCAAGAAAATGTCCATCATTTCCTGCTCACTTCGCATCGCATGTTCCTCCGTTTCAGCCTTAATATCTAACTGTAAAACCGAATATTGATCTGTACGTCTTATAGATTTTTTTACTCTTGAATGTGATGTATTCTTCTAAGCTTTATTTTACATGAAGTCCTTCTATATATCATTCAAAATTAAGATGCAAGACATCTCAATATCAGATATCAACTATGAAGGACTACATGAATATTCAGTTTTTGTAGAGCCGCCATGGGACGACACTATCTTTGATACACTTTAATCCCCCCTGCTTTATCGTCATGTTAACTGGTATGAGAGATTGACAAAAAGAAGGAAAACGATATATTTAAGCGAATACGAGTTTTTGAGCAAATTTTAAAATGACACTTTTTTCAAAAATCATGTCTTAACGGGGGGATTCGGTATGAATGAATTTATGAAGAAGTTTTCCTTAACAAAACCGATTATTCAAGCTCCAATGGCTGGCGGTATTACAACGCCCCGACTTGCATCTGCAGTTTCGAATCAAGGTGCTCTTGGCAGCTTAGCATCAGGGTATCTTACGCCAGACCTCCTAGAACAACAAATAAAAGAAATGTTTGAGCTGACAGACGCTCCTTTTCAAATTAATGTGTTTGTTCCGTTAGGTCTAGAGATGCCACCAAAAGATCAGATTAAAAAGTGGAAAGAAAACATACCGTTAGCTAATCAAGTAAATCAATTCACATCTGTACAAGAAGAGTGGGATGACTTCTATCAAAAAATTGATCTAATTTTAAAATACAAGGTTAAGGCTTGCTCATTCACTTTTGATCTGCCGCCTGAAGACGCAGTAAAGGAGCTAAAAACCGCTGGATGCTGTTTAATAGGAACCGCTTCAACAGTAGAAGAAGCATTGTTAATGGAAGAACGGGGAATGGATATAGTAGTCCTTCAAGGAAGTGAAGCCGGTGGACATCGCGGAGCATTCTTACCTTCCAAAGGTGAATCTGCCGTAGGTTTAATGGCTCTGATTCCACAAGCAGCAGATGCACTGAGCGTACCTGTCATAGCTGCTGGGGGAATGATAGACCACAGAGGAGTAAAAGCAGCTTTAACCCTTGGAGCCCAAGGCGTTCAAATCGGTTCTGCCTTTTTAATTTGTCACGAGAGTAACGCACATCCAGTACATAAACAGAAAATACTAGAGGCAAAAGAAGCAGATACAAAGCTTACAACATTATTTTCAGGTAAAGAGGCCAGAGGAATCGTAAATAAATGGATGGAAGAAAAAGAACAGTTTGAGACACAAACCCTTCCGTACCCTTATCAAAATACACTAACGAAGGCAATGAGACAGAAGGCTTCACTTCAAAATAACCATGATCAGATGTCTTTATGGGCAGGTCAAGGGATACGGTCATTGACTGAGGAAATTTCGGTTAAGCAGCTTTTAAATCAGCTTTGCCAAGAGGATATAAAAATATAGGCGCACCTCATTGATAGAGCAAAAAGCAAACTTCGACAGGCAGTTTGCTTTTTTTTTTCGTAATTTCATCCCCTGACTCTGGAAATCTCAATACTCCTACATTTTCAAAGCTAATTGATTCGGGTTATCAATCATCCCATTGATTTGGTGTGATCTTGATGAATTCACCACAATACATCACCAACATTTCGATCTTATCTCCCCTTCTCAAGTTTTGCTACCTATTCGAATAATCGATAACTCCCATATTAAATCCGAATAGTAAAATGGTTTTTTTTCGTTTGATTTAGATGATATAAAGTCATATGATAAAAAAAAGAATGAGACAGAAAGCGTGAGAAGTGATGAAAATAGGATTTTTTGATTCTGGAATTGGTGGCATGACTGTATTGTATGAGGCCATAAAAGTTCTTCCTTATGAAGATTACATTTTTTATGCAGATACGTTAAACGTTCCATACGGTGAAAAATCAAAGGGTAAAGTTAAAGAATATATTTTCAATGCAGCTGAATTTCTGGCCAGTCAAAATATCAAAGCTCTTGTTATTGCGTGTAATACAGCTACTAGCATTGCGATAGAGGATCTTCGGAGAAATTTCGACTTTCCGATAATCGGAATCGAACCCGCTGTAAAGCCTGCTATAAATAAATGTACAGAGGAAAGAAAAAGAGTTCTGGTAGTTGCTACTAATTTGACCCTTAAAGAAGAGAAATTTCATAATCTAGTTAAAGAAATTGATCACCATGACCTTGTTGATTGCTTAGCTCTTCCAGGACTAGTTGAATTTGCTGAGAACTTTGATTTTGGTGAAGACAAGATCATTAAATATCTAGAGAACGAACTATCTTCTTTTGATCTGAAACAATATGGAACGATTGTGTTAGGATGCACTCATTTTCCGTTTTTCAAAAACAGTTTTGAAAAACTGTTTGGGATAAAAGTTGATATTATTTCAGGCAGTGTCGGTACTGCAAAACAGTTGAAAAAAGTTCTTGCAGATCGTAACCAGCTTGGTAAAGGATCGGGCTCAATCACCTTTTTCAATTCTGGCCATAAAATTGTGGACCAAGTAGTCATATCAAAGTACAAAAGATTGTTTGAAATATTAGATGAAACTCAAAGGAGTCATGTTGGACATTGAATGTAAATGAAAAAGACAATCTCCTGAAGAGAAACATGAACTAAGAAGCGGGCTTAAAAAGCCCACTTTTTTTCTAACAAACAATTGAGTTATACACACATATCTGATTACAGTGTTTTCTCTCTTTCCCCTCTTATTTCTCCCCCCTCTCTATAGCTTTTCTATTTCAATAAAACACAAGTCTCGATTGAAAAGTTATCGTAACATTTACACTTCACAGGAGATTTTTCACGATTGCGAATCGACCGTTTGCCAGATGCACAAAGTCATAATGTGTAAATTCTGTATCTATGTGCATGTTTATTATGGAATTATTTTCATAATGTTTTATAATACAAGATGATAGCGTTTTCTAATTATAATGATAGGGGGAAATAATGATGATGAAAAAAGGTCTGCTTGCGGGTGCGCTTACGGCAACCGTGCTTTTTGGCACATGTGCAGTAGATGTACCGGGTATTATTAGTCCAAAAACCGCAGAAGCTGCATCACAGCTAACTGATGGAATCGGCGGGAGGGCTTACTTGAACAGTAATGGTGCCATTCTTGTTACGAAAATCCAGCTTCCTAGCTCCACTCAGGTTTCAAATGGGACAGCCTACATCTACTCTGGTTTTAGCGGAGGCACAGAATCCGATATTGGGCTTCAGTACAGTGATAAATATAATGTATGGAAACCATATATGAAAGTTGGTTCAAAAGGACAGGATCAGGTTCAGTACCTCGAAGGAGGAAGCCAATTCACGAATACGAAAGGCTTCCGTCCCGGCAGCACCGTACAACTTACCATCTACAAAAACCTTAACGGCAATACCCGCGCTACATACTGGGGCACGAACAATGCCGGATACAACGGCCGTCTCATCTCAGAAATCAGCAAAACAAATGTCGGCTCCATCTCAAAATGGAAAGCGCTCGCTACAGTTGCAACAACAGGTTCACGCCAATCTATCAAATCAAATTTTTCAACATCTTTTACAAACATCACCATCGACAACAAAGCAATAACACCTGTAATTGATACACAAGACTTCGCTAAAGTAACAGTCTCAGGCAACAGTGTCAGTTTGTCCGTTGTGAAAAATTAAAACATGTTGAGCAACCAGTGCGGCAATTGGCTTAAAAGGGGCTTTAAAAGGCCCTTTTTTCATTTCGATTTAACAGTTAGCTTTGGTTCATGCCGTCTAAGAAGCAGCCTGCCGGCAGCTAGACAGCCAGCTGATTGTACGGGAAACCCGCTAACACTTATTATGGTCGAAGGCGGTTCTTTTTAAAACGAATCACTTGTCTGTGTTCACCTTCTTTTCAGCTACATACTACGTGATAAGCGCGGAAAAAATTAAGGTTCCCCTTTACATTCTCTTCATTTGTTTTTTACAGTTGTCTACTATGCATACCGCTCTCTTAAGGGATAAAAGTCATTGGACGGGCATCTCTTCTAATCAATCTTCTTTTGCTTTCATTCCCCTCTGATTTCCGTAGGATTAGTAAGCACAGAGGCTTTTAGTTCCCGATTACAAAAACATTTTGAGGAATAATTATTTTGCCCTTCAAATCTGAAAGGTATATAATAAATATACTTGTATGACAATTGAAAGGAATGATTTTTATTAAATTCAATCCTGTTTCCAATAAAAAATTATACATACAAATTTATAATCAGATCCTTTCGGAAATTCAGTTAGGTTCTTTTAAAGTAGGTGATAAACTGCCTTCAGAAAGGGAATTATGTGAGCAGTTTGGTGTCAGCCGCGCGCCGGTTAGGCAGGCTTTGAGTGCCTTGGAAATGAATGGGGTCATTTATTCTCGCCAGGGAGAAGGTGTGTTTGTTAAGAATACCACAATAACCAATGGGATTTCTGCTTCCATGGAGTCAGCATCTCCGGAAGATATTGTGGAGGCAAGAATGCACATTGAGCCTTTAATTATAAAATTTGCGGCTTTGAGAGCGACTGACGATGATATTCAGGAGCTTAGGAAGACAATAAAAAAAATGGAAGAAGAAACGATGTCTGGTGTGTACGTTCCTGAAACTGACGAACAATTGCATATGGGGATTGCGAAAGCATCACATAATGATTTATTTATTACCTTCATGTCCGCTATCACAAATGCTATGAAGCAGCAGGAAATGTGGCGGTTTATTCGTGACCGAACCGTTACTCGTTCAGAATACCGCGAAGTGAATTTTCAGGAACATAAACTGATTATTAAAGCAATTGAGGACCGTAACGAAAAAGAAGCTGTTGAGCGAATGACTGCCCACATGCAGAACTTATATGAACGATATTGGAAAAGCTAAACTCTGTTAGAAGAAGCCCTTTATTTAAAAAAATCTGGCGTATAGTGGCTATAATATGACCTCCATTTCTATACGCCTTTACCTACCTATTCTCCTTTTTGGTCTTCTGATCCTAAACATCTTTGACAAATACCATATAACACTTTAACACCTTCAGAACTATAAACTGTATCGATCACTTTTTCACACACCTGGCATACAATCGTATCTTGTTGCACTTTTGATTTCTGTACCATGGTTTTATTGCCTCCAATCATTTTTATTTCACAAATGCCCTCATCAAATCAAGGCTTGATGGCCGCTTCCCCACAACGTCTGTGACCACAGCCCGAATGACAGTATTCATTCCTGGATCACCCTTTCGCTGATTAGCCCTAAATTTTTTATGGACACTTTGCAAGATTTTGAGTTTTCTATATTCAAAAAATGACTGTCGTTCTGAACATCACCCATTGGCTCTTAATCACAAACCTTTTTCAACTAGACTTTTCAATGCTGGATTTATATGTGTCATTTTTTACTTTAAGCGCTTTTCCAGACTGTTTCACCAGAATTACAAGAATTAGAGAAGCTAGGATCATGCTTAAGCCTAAGAAAATCATACTTATATTAAAAGAACCTGTCATATCCTTAATATAACCGACAATGTATGGACCGAAAAATCCGCCAAGATTTCCGATACTATTGATTAATGCTATCGCACCACCCGCTGCAGCTCCTGTTAAGAAAGAAGGCGGAATTGCCCAAAAAGGAGAATAGGCACCAAAAGCGCCGCATAACGCAATTGTTAAAAATACAAATGCTAATATAACACTTGAATTTGCTACATAGCTGCTAATGACCATTGCAACAGCACTGACAGTTAAACAAGCAGCTACGTGCCAGAGTCTTTCGTTTTTCTTGTCAGAATGATTTCCAACGAAAATCATAACCACCATAGCGCAGAAATACATAACACCTAACAGCCAGCCCATCCCCTGTGTGCTTAGAGAAATCGTTTCAGATAATCCTTGTGAGATCGTCGGCAAGAACATATTAATGCCGTAATATCCAATCATCCAGCAAAAATAGCCGATCGATAGAATTAACACATCCCGATCTTTTAAGGCTTGAGCAAATGTATAGTGCTTTACCTGTTCTTTTTCCATCCTTTCTTTTGTTGTTACGTTAATAAGCCACCGCTTTTCATCTTTATTCAGCCAATTCACATCTTCGATTTTGTCATCTAGGTAAAAAAATGCAATTACACCAAGTATAAGCGCAGGAATCGCTTCTAAAATAAACAGCCACTGCCATCCAGATATATCAAGCCATTCAATTCCTAAGAGAAATGTAGAAAGCGGAGAACCCAATGCATTCGCCCCAGGGATGGCCAGCATAAATCCAGCAATTGCTTTAGCATGATGTTTCGTTTGATAAAATCCACTCAAATAAAAGACCATACATGGATAAAAACTAGCTTCTGCAGCACCTAATAAAAACCGCGCAGTATAAAACTGCCATGGTTCTTGTACAAAAGCCATTAATATCGCGATGATGGCCCACGTGATCATAATCCGGCTGATCCATTTTCTCGCCCCGATTTTTGTCATGATAGCACTACCCGGAACTTCTAAAATGAAATAACCAAGAAAGAAGATCCCTGCTCCCAGTCCAAATACAGCATTTGAAAACCCTAGATTCTCATTCATCTGGAGAGCTGCAAAACCGATATTAACTCGGTCTAAAATCGCGATAATAAAACATAAGAATAAAAATGGAATTAACCGGATTGTTACTTTACGAGTGGTTGAACGCTCTAATGCTAATTGATCCAAAAAGACTCCCCCTTAACCCTAGTTTTGTCCTCCTAGGTGCTGTCCTGTCCAAAGATAAAAGCATCACATTTTCTTCAAAAACAGAAAGTTCTCCTCTTTTTGTTAAACGCTTACATTTTTCTCTTGTTTTGTTTCGTCTTTGATAGAAGAGGGTCAGGCATGTTTAACATACCTGCTCTGCATAGATCCACTAGTCCATGTGTGAACCGCCATTAATATCAATTTCTTCCCCTGTGATGTAGGCTGCTTCTTTAGTAGCCAAAAACGTAATTGCGGCGGCAATTTCTTTTGTTTCACCCGGGCGACCCATGGGGATATTATCAATGACTTTTTTCGCATCTTCTTCAGAAAGTGATTTCCAAATGTCGGTATTGATAAGGCCAGGCGCTACACAATTCACAGTTATACCATCCTTCCCTACTTCACGGGCAAGGTTTTTAGAAAAGCCTAATACGGCTGCTTTGGAAGCGGAGTAATGGGCACCGCCAAAAACGCCGCCGCCCCTTTTTGCAGATACAGAAGAAAGATTGATAATACGGCCATATTGCTGCTTTTTCATTGTTTCTAAAACGGCTTGTGTGCACAAGAACAGCCCAAACATATTGACGTTGAATACTCTTGTCATATCTTCCAATGTCATATCCTGTACCGTTACTTTTTGAGAAATTCCTGCGTTATTCACTAAAATATCAATGCGCCCAAACTCTTCAAGTGTTTTGGCTATCATATGGTCAACTGATTCTTTATTCGTTACATTAACTTCTACACCAACCGCTCTCCCTCCGCTTTCTGTGATAGCTTCTACTGTTTTTAGAATACCTGTCTGATTCATATCTGCTACTACAATTGAAGCTCCCTGTTTGGCAAGAGTTAATGCAATGGTTCTGCCGATTCCTTTTTCAGACCCACTTCCTGTCACGATAGCTACCTGATCATTTAATGTAAACATGGCGTTCTCCCACTTTCATATTTTATCTTCTAAGCATATCCTTAGCCGTTTTTATAATGTTTTCGATGGTAATGCCGTTGATTTCCAGCAGCTTCTCATAAGGAGCTGATTCTCCAAACCGGTCCTGCACTCCGATTCGTTTGACTCGGCCCCTCCCTTCTTCCGCTGCTACTTCACATATAGCACTTCCCAGTCCATTCAGGATGTTGTGATCCTCTACAGTCACGATATTGCCGATATCCAGACACTCTACCACGGCTTCTATATCCAAAGGCTTGATTGTATGCATGTCTAAAAGTGTTGCATAAATCCCTTGCTCTTCCAGCTGTTTGACCGCTTCTAAGGCAAGATATACTGTATCGCCATTCGCAATGATTGCGATATCTTTTCCGTGCTTTAATCGTTTGGCTTTTCCAATGATAAATTCTTCATTTTCGTCGTAAATAACCGGCACTGCGTCTCGGGTAAAACGCAGATACATTGGGCCGTACGTATTCGCTGCCTGCCTGATCAGTTTTCTAGTTGAGTGGTAGTCAGCACCCATGATCACAGTCATATTTGGGAATGATCTTAAAACGCCCATATCCTCAATCGCCTGGTGGCTCCCGCCATCGTTTCCCGGCGTTAGTCCGCCGTGTGAGCAGGCGATTTTTACATTCAAATTTGGATAGCAAACTTCTTGGCGAATTTGTTCCGCCATGCGCAGCGAACCGAAGACGGCATAAGTGCTTACAAATGGGATTTTACCTGTTGTCGCCAAACCTGCTGCCAGGCCGGCGCCGTTTTGTTCCGCAATCCCGACGTTCACATGCTGATGGGGGAGCTGTTTTATGAATTCTCCTGTTTTGCATGACTTGCCGATATCGATATCGATTACGTAAATATTTTTATTTTCTTTTCCCAATTGAACGATTTCATCACCGAAAGCTTCCCGCGTCGCTTTTTTCGTGATTAATGCTTTTTCGGTTTGGCTCATGATCTTAAACCTCCTGCCAGTTCCTCTAATGCTTGTTCGTATTCTTTCTCCTTTGGCGCTACTCCGTGCCATGAGCAGATATTTTCCATGTAAGACACGCCTTTGCCTTTAATCGTGTCTGCTACAATGCATTTCGGCTTTCCATTTTTCGTTTTTGTTACGATGTCTAATGTCTCTACAATCTCTTCCATCGAGTGTCCATCAATTCGCTTTGTTTCAAAACCAAATACTTCGAACTTTTTCTCGATATCTTGAAGTGGCATTACTTCATCACAGAATCCATCAATTTGCAGACGGTTATTGTCGACAAAAACAATTAAGTTATCAAGGCTATATTTCACTGCTGTTTGAACCGCTTCCCAAATTTGTCCTTCTTGGCATTCTCCGTCACCTACCATAGCGAACACCCGGTAATCTTTGTCGTCCCGTTTTCCTGCAAGCGCCATACCGACACCGCAGGAAAGCCCTTGGCCTAGTGAGCCAGTTGAAATATCGATCCCTGGACATTTCTTCATATCAGGATGTCCTTGAAAAGGCGAGCCGTACTGCCTTAATTTGTATACGTTTTCATAAGGGACAAAGCCTCGCAGCGCTAAGGCAGCGTATTGAATAGGTGCCACATGGCCTTTCGATAAGACAAAACGGTCACGGTCTTCCCACTTGGGATTTTGGGGATCTATTTTCATTTCTTTAAAATAAAGGGCTGTGATGATATCAGCAGCAGATAATGAACCTCCTGGATGCCCGGACTGCGCTTCGTAAATCATTGTTACCGCTGTTTTCCTAAGCTCAATGGCTTTCTCTTGGAGTTCCGCAATACTTATTTCTTTCACTCCGATCACCTCAGTCATTATTAAGATAGAAACACGAATACTCAGTTACTTGTTCACTTGTATTACAAGTAACTTATGAGAACACTATATAACTCCTGAAAGCGTTTGTCTACCGTTTTTTGAAAATTTAAAATCAAATCGATTAAAGCTCAAATACTTAACATCTAGCTTGGCTCCATTTCAGATTGATATAAGGACACCACCACGCCAGTGTCAACTGGTTATTACCCTTAAAATCTTTTTTGAGCAAATCCACTCAATTATTAGAAAAAACGACACCTTCATATCAAAATAAGCTAGATCAATGTACTAAATCGGAAAAGATGAGATGTTACATGTGAAGGGAGTAAAAGTATGAAGAGGTTTGGAATGTCTATAACCAGGCCTCTTTTTTCTTTGTATCTTGGGCTGGGTAACGGCGCTGCTTCTGCTAACCTCTTACCGCGAAAGATTATTCAGTCTCATAAATGCTTCCAGCACATTAAATATGATACAAACACACCAATCCAACAATTTCTATTTCTCTATTTAGCTTTTTTATGTGTGAGGAATAGACTTGGAATGAAGATGGTGGCAAGGATAACTGCAGAAACTAAGAACCCAGCATGGTAACCTTTTAAGCCATTCGCAATCGTTGGTTGTAACCCTTGCATGACAGTTGCGACTACAGTTGCGATAACAGCTGTACCAAAGCTCGAACCGAGATTTTCAATAATATGAATACCGACACCTGCTTCTGGAAGTTGTTTGCTGCCAAGTCCTGTATAAGCATCACTCGTCAATGGAAGCATAATCCCTCCAAAACTGGTCCCGCGGATGAATAATATGATAGAAATCCAAATCATACTTGTTTTATCGGTGATAAAGATAAGCGGAATAGATCCGATAAGCGAAAGAACAAGACTGACCATAACCACGTATTTTGCACCGATCTTATCAATCATTTTTCCAATCATTGGCCGAGTAACGAGCATCCCAACTCCTTGAGGGATTAATGCAAGCGCAGCTTCGATTGCCGTGAAATGACGGAAGTTTTGAAAGAACAATGGAAGTATTAACATGGGTCCCATGACGGCAATATTCGCTAATAATAACCCGACGCTGGATGTTAAGAAGTTTTTGTGTGCAAACAAATTTATAGGGAGTACGGTTTGATTTTTTCTGATTCGATTATATACGATGTAAATTACAGCTAAAGCGAGGCCGAAGCCTACCCATAGGATTGTTTCGCTATTGTTAAATGATGCATGGTCTGCTGCTTTTGTAATTCCGTATATCATTGCTGCACTCATTAAGGATAGATTGATAATTCCAAAAATATCAAGTTTACTATTTTTGTTGAATGGCTCAAAGTCTGGAAGAGTTTTCATCATCAGTGGTGCAGCAATCAAAACGATGAACACGTTGATGAAGAAAATCCAATGCCATGATGTAGCTTGGACGATGAAGCCCCCGATTACAGGTCCTAAGATTGGGCCCAAAATCATAGGTGTGCTGACGATAGCCATAACTTTTCCTATATTCTCTGGACCTGCTGTTTTAACCAAGAGTGTTGACATAAGTGGAGTAATAATCCCAGCGCTAAATCCTTGAAGCAAACGGAATAAGATAAAGCTAGAAACATCCCAACTAATTCCAGCAAAAACTGAAGTTACACCAAAGGCAATGACTGCGCCGATTAAGATTTTCTTTCCATTAAATTTGTTCATAAGCCATCCGGATACTGGAACTGCAATAGCAAGAGCTAAAACATAACCTGTAATGGACCATTGAATGGTATCCAACGTCGTACTGAAATCCTTATTTAATTTGTCGATGGCAATGTTCACCATAGTTGAGTCAAGCATTGGGGCAATTGCTCCAAGTGCAATGGCCCAGGCAGCCATGAGGATTTCTTTTGGTAATCCTGGTTCCTTTACTTTGTCTTTTAACATATTATTCTCCTCTCAGAAACCATTTTGTTTCCCCGTCAACAAAAAGATAGCACCATATTGTTTCCGTGTCAACAAAATTAAGAATAAAAAAGACAGCCCATTCACAATAGAGTTGGGCTGACTATGGTTTCTTTATTCTATTTATCCGATTTAATTAACAGCTATTCCCTGTTTCTTTATTTCAGTATCCAAATGCCTGCTGTACTTTTCCACGAAGCTGAGCATACTGTCAAATTGTTCTTCGGTAACTTGTTCAAAAACGACTTTGTCCCGTTCTCGAAACTCTTTATGGAGTTCCTCATGGATGTTATAAATTACTTTTCCTTGCGCAGTAAGCCTAAAATAAATTTCTTTTTTATTATCCGGCTTCTGGTAGCTTTCAATAAGGTCTTTTTTTATCAGTTTCTTAGTTAATTTACTTATGGCACCTCTCGTCATATAAAGGGACTCCGCAAGTTTTCTCACATTGCTATCAGCATTTTTCCCAATGGATTCAATACAATGTACTTCAGAAGGCTTGTACCCCTTCAAACTGTCTTCCATCTTAGACTTATTAAGCAACACCATCTTGTTAAATAAGTCTCTGAAATTCAATATGAGCTGTTCTTCTTTATTCATGGCCTGCCCTCCCACCAGTTGGTGCACTAGCCATATTATATTCATTTTTTGTTTCTATTTCAACAAAATGAGAAAATGATAACTAGTAAGATTAGGGCAGCACACTATTTCCCTTGACTTTTAATTGGATGCTGTCGGGCTTATAGACCACCTTTATTTTGTTAGAACTCACCGTCGGCGGAGAGAAGAAACGCAAAAAACTAAAGAGGACAAAAAGCTGCTGGCGAAGGGTCAGCAGCTAATACAGGGGCGTATAAACATTTCATTCCATACTTTATGATAAAAAAGCACCATACTTCATAGAATAATCCTCATTTAATGAGCCATCATCTCATGGGCAATATCGTGTCCATCCATTTTTGACGGGTAGTAGGTAGGCCAGTTTTTGACTTCATCAAGTAAAGCTTCACGGTCGTCCCCCCAATAGAGATGGTAATGACTAGCTTTAGTCGGGTAAATACTATGATCACTAAACTGAATATACTGAGGCAGCCCTTCTGCTTTTTTAGCTAGTTTGAATATGTATCTTACCCCTCTATTGCCCGCATCATAGGTTAGAATTTCGTATCCGTCATACGTATACTTACCAGAATATTCTTTTCCATTTTTGAAGAACGTTACAGTATCTTTCTGGATTACAATACGGTCAACATCTGTTTGATAGCCCTTTTTATAATACTCTTTATATTCTTCAGCTGTCTTGCCGCCATCGTGTTCTGATTTATATGAAAACACTTCGTCAAGAGTACCATCTTGCAGGTATGGATATACAGATTGCCAATCTCCTTCCCAATCAGAAAGTAAGCGATCCTTTACTTGGCTGTTTTTAAAATAGCCTTCATATATTTTTTCTGTTTCTTCATCATGCGCATGACTATGATCGTGAGAATGTTCGTGTATATGCCTGTGAGATGTTTGCTCTTGCGTTTTGGAAGAGTCTTCTTCAACTGCTGAGGAGGATGATGTTGTTTGATTAGACTCACCTGCAGAAGAACCGGAAGTCTGACATCCTGCCAATACGAGTAATGAACCAATCGTTAATATGCCTAGCGGCTTTGAAAATAAAATGTTCATTCCAACACTCCTTTTTTATTAAATCGAAAACGTTACGATTTATATTATACATACATCTCTTTCAAACATCAAAGGGAAAATGCTCTTCATGCGGATGGCCTATTTTAAAGGAATAACTGACTTTGTTCATCAGTTATTCCTTTAAAATACGAAAGTCTACGATATTTCCATATCGATCCGCTTCAATATGACAGCACCCCTCAAGCAGCTGTTTTAATTTTCTCCGTCCGCGTTGTACCCTTGATTTTGCTCCCGAGTAAGAAATGCCGAGCTTTTCACTCAACTCTTTTTGTGATAACCCCTGGAATTCAGTTAACTCGAGAGCCTCTCGATACTTTTCAGGCAACCGTTTGATGGTCGATCGAATACACACAGTTGCTTCCTTGGTGAAATTTTCTTCCTCTGCACTGTCATTAAAATGTAGAACATCAGGCAATATTTCGCTTGTTTTTTTTGTACGGTAAAAATCAATAATCGTATTTCTAGTGATCCGATAAATCCAGCTGTCGATCTTTCGTTCATCGATCAGATTTGGGAGATGCACTTGTATTTTCATAAATACGATTTGCAAGAGGTCATCAACGATAGATTGATCGTTAACCCTATGTGAAATATATGTTTTTAACGGCTGATGAAATTGATCCCATAGATCCTCTATATTCATTTGAAAAAACCTCCTATAATTTTGCGTCTGCTTTACATTTGCTTCGTCTTTTTAATCGTAACAAAGAGCGAAACAATTGTTGAATCAATTGTATTGCAGCTGTTGCAAAAAATAATGATAAAGGAGAGGTTTGTTGTGGAGTATACCTATTTAGGGAGAACAGGATTGCGGGTGAGCCGTTTATGTTTAGGCACGATGAATTTTGGAGTTGATACAGACGAAAAGACTGCGTTCCGTATCATGGATGAAGCGCTTGATAACGGCATTCAATTTTTTGATACTGCCAATATTTACGGCTGGGGCAAAAACGCAGGATTGACAGAGAGCATCATTGGAAAATGGTTTGCACAAGGAGGACAGCGCCGCGAGAAAGTTGTTCTGGCGACAAAAGTATATGAACCGATTTCTGATTCGAATGACGGACCAAATGATATGAGGGGCTTGTCTCTATACAAAATCAGACGTCATCTGGAAGGATCACTGAAGCGGCTTCAGACAGATCATATCGAATTGTACCAAATGCATCATATCGATAGGCGGACACCGTGGGATGAGATATGGGAAGCTTTTGAGACTCAGGTTCGCTCCGGCAAAGTAGACTATATTGGATCCAGTAATTTTGCAGGCTGGCATTTAGTTAAAGCGCAAGCTGAAGCTGAAAAACGGCGATTCATGGGACTCGTCACTGAACAGCATAAGTATAGTTTATTAGAACGAACAGCTGAGATGGAAGTGCTGCCGGCTGCACGGGATCTTGGTTTAGGAGTAGTGGCGTGGAGTCCCCTTGCAGGAGGGCTTCTTGGCGGGAAGGCATTGAAAAGCAATGCCGGAATTCGTACAGCAAAAAGAGCAGATTTAATTGAAAAACATCGTTTGCAACTCGAGAAATTTTCAGATTTATGCAAAGAACTAGGAGAAAAAGAAGCAAATGTGGCTTTGGCATGGGTGCTGGCGAATCCAGTTTTAACTGCGCCGATCATTGGACCACGAACGGTTGAGCAGCTGCGTGATACGATAAAAGCCGTTGAAATCAGTCTGGATAAGGAGATTCTCCGCATGTTAAATGATATCTTTCCCGGACCTGGAGGAGAGACACCTGAGGCATACGCCTGGTGATACATTCATTACTCAATACTGACATTTTTCTTATATATTTATACTGAACTATCATATTAGGAAAGACAAGAGCTTGTTTGTCTCTTGTCTTTTCCACATCATGCTGAAAATGCTGGCTAAACATCGACAAAAACGCTGCCGCTTCTAAAAAAGAACCCTAAACAATAGAGTACTGGAAAGACAACTGGCTTGATCAGCTTGGGACCCCTTTCAGCTGTATTTAAATCAATCAAACTAATGATTCATTGGCAGTCTAAATATTATTATTGTTTCTTTACAAAATAGTAATAGCCCCTGTAATTATTGCTAACAACGTAATAACTAATGATGTAATTACAGCCCACTTAACGGCAAACCTTTGAAATGATCCCAAGTCAATTTTAAGCATGCTTACTAACAGTAGTGTTGACGCAACTAATGGACTCATCAGATGAACCGGCTGCCCCATTATAGAAGCCCTTGCTATTTCTACTGGTTCTATACCATATGCTGAGGCAGCTTCTGCAAAGATAGGTACCATACCAAAGTAATATGCATCATTTGATAAAACAAAAGTAAACGGAATGCTAGTGAGTGCTACAATAATGGGGAAAAACTCTCCCATTGATGAGGGGATGATGGATACCAATGATCCTGCTATGGCATCCACCATCTTTGTCCCGGATAATATACCAGCAAATACTCCTGCTGAAAATACCAATAATACCACGGTTATGGCATTACCAGAATGCTCGGCGATTCGCTCCTTCTGCATTTTTACATTCGGATAATTTATAGTAAGGGCAAGAACAAAACCAATTAAAAATAAAACTGACGGATGCTTAGTTCCAAGCACAATAAACACCATGATACTTATAACGAGGAATAAATTAAGATATATTAAGCGTGGCCTTTTCAATTGTTCGCTCTCCAAAGTAGCAGCCATATAAGATTGAGAGCTGTCCTTTGTTATATGTCTAGGCTCTAATTGAACGATGCCTATTCGATTCCTCTCTTTCCTTCCCATTAGAAAAGCCAGAAATATCACACAAGCAATACCTCCAAGCATGGTCGGAAGTAATGGCACAAAGAAATCTGAAGGATCCAAACCCAGCACTGAAATCGCTCTTGTAGCTGGTCCGCCCCATGGAGTCATTCCGCTAACGATACTCAACGACAGCATTGCTAATGTCGCCATAACCATGGGATTCATACCAATTCTTTTATACAAAGGTAACATTGCTGAGACTGTTATCATATAGGTTGTTGTACCGTCCCCATCTAAAGCGATAAGCATTGCCAAGACGGCAGACCCTATCGCTATTTTCACAGGGTCTCCCTTTACTATAGATAAAATTTTTTCTATTAGCGGATCAAATAAACCTGCATCAATTAAAATTCCGAAAAAAAGAATAGCAAACAATAGCAATGCCGCTGAACTTGCAACTGTTTGAATTCCTTCTAAAATCATGTCGCCAATATCCTTACCAAAACCTCCAATAAGAGCAAAAACAATGGGAGTGATGGTCAAGGCAACAATTGGCGAGACTTTCTTTGTCATTATTAATATTGTAAAAACAGTTACCATCGAAAAACCTAAAATAGTAAGCATATTACACCTCCAAGAATACGCTTTCAAATGACTTTTGATTAACATATCTTATACGGTGTAATAAGTTAAATAAATATTTTTTTACTGTGTTCCAAAAAAAATTCTATCATAACTTTAAATGGTTACCATTTGTTCACCCTTTAAAAAATCAATGAATGCTTTAACGAGTTTGATTCCTAATGATTTTTGATCGTACATTAGCCAAGTATCTCTCATTAGAGGCTTACCCTTAGCATTATACAGTTCCATTGTGTACAAATGATCAGATTCCTGCAGGCAAATTTCTGGTGCTATGGAGTAACCAAGACCATGCTTTACCATCTCTTTGCAAGTCTCTTGTCGATCCACTTCCATTGCAATAATGGGGGCTTGTTTTAGATTCGTATGCATCCAATCTTCTATAATCGTTTTTAAAGAAGCATCCGTTTTATATTTGATAAAAGGTAAAAAAGGAAGCTGCTCTATCGTTATTGGTTTTTTTGAGATGATATGTAATTTTTCCCGTGTCAGCCGTTCCTCTACCCCTTTCCAGCGATGGCTTCCTCTCAGTATACCGACTTGTACAATACCAGCATCTAATAATTTCATGACATCTGTGCTCCAGCCTGTTTGTACACTATATTGGACATTAGGATACATAGTGGAAAATTCCCTTAATAACTTAGGGAGCTTATATTGAGCGAAATTGCTTGATACCCCCAGCCTTAGATGTCCTTGCACCTCTTTGCTTAGATTAGAAATATGATCTTTGGTATCTTGAAGTTCCTGTAGCATTCTTCTTGCATAAGCAACCAAGTGTTCTCCTTCCGCAGTAAAGGTAATTCCTTTATGCCTTTTGGTGAATAATTCAATTCCGAAAATCTCCTCAATCTTATTCAACCGATAAGTGATGGAAGGCTGTGATGTAAATAATCGTTCTGCTGTTTTTGTTACACTTTGTTCTTCGCGAAGAATTTTCAATAAAATCCAATCTTTCTCATCCATTTTCATCTTCCTTTCTAGTCCTTTTTTGACAATTATAAAAGTTTTTTTATTGAATATTAAGAAAACTTATATTTTATTTTTATTTTTTTACCTTCTACACTGAAAAACATAAAACACTACCTTTCAAATGAGGATGATGACGATGGTCAAGACGAATGTAACAATCATGAGAGGCGGAACAAGCAAAGGAATTTTTTTCCATGAATCAGCCATGCCTAACAATAAAAACGAATGGGAGCCCTTTTTGCTTGATATCATGGGAAGTCCTGATAAAAGACAAATAGATGGTTTGGGTGGCGGCAATTCTCTTACTAGCAAAGTGGCGATAATCAAGAAAGCACATACCTCGGATATTGATGTTCACTATACTTTTGGTCAAGTCAGCATTTCAGAAGAAAAAGTGGACTTTAAGGGGAACTGCGGAAATATCTCCGCTGCTGTTGGGCCATTTGCTATCGAAGAAGGACTTGTAAAAGCGACAGAACCAATGACTGCGGTAAGGATCCTGAATACCAATACGAATAAAATGATCATTGCGGAAGTGCAAGTGGAAGACGGTCAGGTCAAATATGACGGAGATGTTACGATATCTGGAGTACCTGGATCTGGATCTCCAATCTATTTAAACTTTCATGATGCCGCTGGTTCAGTTACCGGTCATTTATTGCCTACTGGAAATAGTTCGGAGATTTTAGATACAAGTCAAGGCCAAATAGAGGTGTCTATTATCGACTATGCAAATCCATTAGTTTTTGTGGAAGCGAGCAGTATCGGCCTGGATGGAACGGAACTTGCAGAAGAATTTACTGATCTACAGTTGGCTCAATTTGAAGAATTAAGATCCATTGCGGCAGAGAAATGCGGCTTTGCCAGTCGATTTTCAGCTACAAAGTTATCGCCGGCTGTCCCCAAACTGGCTATAGTATCAAAACCAGAGAAATATAAGGATAGTACAGGTGCTTGGCATTCAAACGTTGAGATGGACTTACACATCAGGATGATGTCCATGCAAAAGCCACATCAAGCACTGGCTGTCACTGGAGCGATATGTACAACAAGAGCCCTTTCAGTGGAAGGTGCAATTCCTGCAAGAATAGCAAAAAACCACTCTACAAAGGTTCGGCTAGCGCATTCTTCTGGTATTATTGAAACAATGGTGGAGCCCACTGGTATAAAGATCGTCCGTACCGCACGACGTATTATGGACGGAACAGTTTATACGCATGGAGACTATCAAATGATGTAGATGGACTGTGCAAAAAGCCTCTCCCTTTCCATCGTTAATAGATGGATTGAAGGCGCCTTCTTGCACAGATCCATTGTAATCCTGCATGGCTTTAAAAAAAGCCTCTATATTGTTTTTCATGAAATCGCAAATGTCCTTTAAGGTATCTGCCTCAAGCCTGACCTAATCATTATAGAGAATTGAATACTTTTTACTGCAAATAAAAAGATACCAACATACATCATTGGTATCTTTTAGATTGAGTTCAATCCGCAACGGTTTCTTGTCCTTACTGCTTATTTGATTACGAAATTGCCGTACTCGTTTGAACGAACATGAATCGGTCCGTTTAGATTATAGTTGTTCTCCTTGGCGATAGAGCGAAGCACGTCCACACGGGCAACTGATTCTCTCCATTCGTCACGGGTGTCATGATTGGCCGGATTCATCAGATCGTCATAGCGTACGTCCAAGAATTTATTTAACCACTTCTTCTCGTCTATTCCGTCTTTAGGTGATCCGCCCGCTTTTTTGTTCGTACGTTTAATCAAGGCATAAAAAGAGTCAGGGTCATCACCATCGCCATGTTGAATAACCGTATCGTACATCACAGCTCTAGCCAATGCTGTTTTTAGTCCGGCATTGTCCGATCGTTTCATAGCAGGCTGATAATACAAATGGTCATTTACTTTGTCTTGAGCGGCGCGAAATTCCTTATCATTTGCAAGCGACTTCCAGGCAGAAGCGAATCCCTTGAGATTGCTTGTATCATCGCTTTCTTCCTTGGCCAGACGGCGCAATTCAGGCAGATACTTTTTCAGTTTGTTATTCGGAACTGCCTTTGTGTATACTTCCACTACTTCCAATGCATCCCCGGTAGCCGTTGTAAAGCCTGCCCGTCCGCATGTATAGCCTCGCCCGTCATCCAATCGCTCTACATATCCATATTGGATCTCCGTTGTGCCGTTTTCAAAGATACTTGTCAGCTGTTCCGCCCGGCGCTTTTGATCTTTATTCAGTCCCGCCGCAAAAACCGTTTCGCTCATCATCAGGGTAAAAAACATGGTGAAAACAAGTAATGAGATCGCTGCTTTTTGCATACTGATTTTCATTGCACTTCCCCTTTCTAAATATTGTAAATACAGACTCAGTATACATGAAGAGACTGCCCTATTGTTGAAAATACATCAATTTGTCAATATTTTGAATCTAAAGTAATATAGCTTGAATCTTACTCTTTTCATTGCCAATCAGCCTTAGCCCCTCTCACTGGGAAGGTCCCTTGATTTTCATACTGCTTCAACTTTCATTAACAAGATGCCATAAGGCTTTACTCTATTTTATAATGGAAGTGATCATCGAAAATCGTTAGGGAGGTGATGTAAATGGCAAGCAAGATGAGAATGCCAGATTCCGCAACGTCCCATGCAAAGCCTATTATTGGGAAGGCGATACTTTGCATGGGGTAGACTTTCTAAAAGATCGCCCTAGTAAGCTTTTCTGATATAGTGGCTTTGCACCTTATTTAACATAAAAAATAAGGAGCTGGCAGAAATGGCATATGTAAAAGCAACCGCTATTTTACCTGAAAAGCTGATATCGGAAATTCAAAAGTATGTTCAAGGAAAAACAATATATATCCCTAAACCTGAATCCTCTCATCAAAAATGGGGTGCGTGTTCAGGAACAAGAAAGCTGATCGATGACAGAAACGCTTCTATTAAAAAAGCATTTAAAAACGGCAAAACCATTCATAATTTATCTGATGAATATCACCTCTCTATTGAAACAATAAAAAAAATTGTCTACTCTAAATAAACAAAAAGGAAGCACTGATGAAATATAATCAGTGCTTTTTTTATGGCGAGTTTGTTTCTTCGTTATTTCCTGCATATGAACATTTTGGCCAATTGTGTAAAGTTAAAGGAGATGAGAAGAAAGGAAGGTCCTACAAATGACGATAAACAATGGAACGTTGCAAGTACCCGGCGCGAACATCCACTATCAGGTGCGTGGCGCAGGTCCAATCATTCTTTTGGTCCACGGCGGAGGCGGTGATGCCGACAAGTTCCATCATATTGCCAATCATCTGGCTAACAGGTACACGGTTGTTACTTATGATCGCCGCGGCCATTCCCGCAGCAATCTCGCCAATCAGATTGAGGATTACCGTGTGGAAACACACAGTGACGATGCTCACCGTCTTCTAGCCAAAATCACCAATAAGCCGGCATACGTATTTGGAAGCAGCTCCGGGGCTGTTATCGGGCTTGATCTGTGCATACGCCATCCCGAACAAGTACATGTCATGATCCCACACGAACCAATCTTATTGCAGCTTCTGCATGGAAATGAGCTGAAACAAGCCGAGCAATTTATGGAAGACCTTAAGAAAAATCATCGAAGTGAAGTCATTAAGTTAATGTCAAGATTAGAGACAGACGAACAATCAAAGGCTGTGCTGACAAAGCGGCTTCTCGGCAATTCAACGTATTTCACTGAGTATGAAATTCAAGGAATTCTCAACTATACATTAGATTTCGAAGCATTAAAAACTGTGTTTACATCTTCACCGATGAAGGTACTCCCAGCTGGCGGAAGTGCTTCTCGGGAGCTTTTTCCTTATCGTTGCGCTAACGCCCTAGCGGAACAATTGAAAACAGAATTGGTTGAATTCCCCGGAAATCATACGGGGTACACAATATACCATAAAGAATTTTCTGAGAGGTTACACGACATGTTAGAAAAAGAAAAGAAACATACGTGTTAAGGATTCATTAAAATTTTCATAATAGGACAGGTAAAACTAACTATGGAATTGGAGAAGATTTCACGAAGCGTAAAAAGAACTTTTCACTAACAAGAACGCAATGTGAGATCTCTAACCAAAGTGATATTAGGGATTTCATCGAAAAATAGGTTTGTACATTACGTTCTCCTATTGATTATTTCCTATCTTAGTTCCGTATTTTATACCAATAGATACAACTTTAAAGCGGCTCGTTATTTTGTCCTCAACAACAACCAGTGTCTAACATCATGAATCTCTTTTGAAAATCACCACAAATGCAGGTATGGAAGACTTCATCGCAACAAAAACCATACCAACTACTGTTGTTGGTATGGTTCGTCCTAGATAGGCCCTTAAGAAGAGATTCTATTGTACGGAGTATTTAGCTAATTGCATTTGTAACCGACAGGGCCGTCTGATCCTGTGTACACATATGTGTCAGACACATATCCAATATTCACGACACCCCGGGAATCTTTCCACTGGATTTGGTCCCAGATATTACTCGTTCCATACTTCCCTGTAACAGTCGTTCCATAAGCATAACAATAATAAGGAACACGGGAGCCGCTCGGAATGGAAAGCATAATAGGATAATTTGTACCAGGACCGCTGCGCATATTGACAGGCGCACCGCTGCTTGTTGAGACAGTAAAGTACTGAACGGCAAGTGCCTGACTGGAAAAAATGAATAATGATGCAATCATAACGGTTAACATACTCAGCATTTTCAGTTTAGTCAATGTCATCCCTCTTTCTTCAATTTCTTCATTTTAAGAAACGATAGAACATAGGCTACCAGCTGCATTTAGGAACAACCGGACCGTCTGAGCCTGTATACATATATGTATCAGAGACAAATCCAGGAACGATCTCCCCGCTGGCAAGCGTCCGCTCTGTGTAATTCCAAATATTGCTCGTTCCATACTTTCCAGTTACAGTTGTACCGGTTTTGTAGCAATAGATCGGGATGCGGGTTCCGCTCGGAATGGTCGTTACAATTCCCCAACTTGTACCTGGGCCGCTGCGCATGTTGACAGGAGCACCGCTGCTTGTTGAAACCGTATAATACTGAGCCGCAAGTGCATGGCTAGAAAAAATGAACACAGATGCAATCATCACCGTTAGCATACTTAGCCTCTTTAACTTATTCACCTTATACCCTCCCCTTATAAATGCCGTACGTTTGACTTTCTTACATCCAGTTAAGGATTTACTTTCAGATACCATGCCCCCTCCCCTCCCATATATTTATCAATGTACCATAAACTAGATCTTTCAAAAGTGGAATTATTCCTATGTTTTCGACAATTAAGGATACAAAATAAATGGTAGTCAGGCTTGATATTGATGGTGTGTTACATTTGGCTCTTAATCATTTGTCCAGTCGGTAATCACGATTGACAATCAGGAAAAAGGACATGGATCAAGCGGCTTCGTTTCCACCAATTAACTCAATCAGTGTACTGCTTCCTTGTATCCACGCTTCTTCTCGATTCATAGATACTCCACCTTTTTCACCAATCAAAAACGGACACCATACAAATCAGCGTAAATGCTGCAAGTTCAGTGTCCGCAACCTATTATGACTTTGCTTTCTTTTACCAGGGCGTATAAAAATGATTAGGTACGTTATCAAACGTTATTCTATGATTTTGCGAGTCGAAAAATCATAACATTTTATATATTTCAATCAGATTATGATCTGGATCTCTGAAGTGAGCAACTCGGGCACTCCATTCCTTGCGATCATGCGGTTTATTCTCACATTTAACTCCTTTTTCGTGTAAATCGTCATACGTTTTATCAACATCTTCTACCTTAAACTGAAGCAAAAATTTTGATTGAGCTTCTCCTTCCAAGGACTTTTTTTCCTCTCCAACGATTTCAGCCATCGTTTCTCGAGATAAAAGCTCTATTTTCGTTTCCCCATTATCAAAGAGTGCATATTCCATTTCATTCTCTAACCAACTTATTGGAAGTCCTAATGAATCTTTATAAAACTCGACGCTTTTCTTAAAATCATTCACCAACAGTCTAATTTGTAACAGCTTCATATCGAGTGCCTCCTATAAAACCATACTTTTACTGGTCATCCAATTTAATGATACCAAAGAAACCTGACAGCCCTATGTCAAGTTTCCATAAATAAATTTCCACACTTCACCCTTATATCTGATTTAAGTGCAGTTTAGTCCATGTCATAAGAACGAGCAAAAACAGCGATTCTTAAAACAAAAAATGATACCGAGTGTATTTTCTGTATGCTTCAACTTCATTTCGGGAAATGTAACGTTGATAAAAGGAGGTTACATCAATATGGATCATCAAACATTGGCAGCTCATGAGGCTGTTGACTTACATGAAATCGTGAACTTTAAAACACTTTGTATAGCGAAATCAAAGTTAATGCAAGGGCTTGTGTTTGACCAAGAACTGAAGGACTTGATGGAAAAAGATGTACAGCAATCCATTCAAGACCTTACTGAATTACAAGCGGTTTATGAGCGTGCCTCATTTCAGGCCCCTGTCCCTCAAAGCCGCCCAACGCCAATCATCAATTGAAAGGAAGGTAAGCCTCTTTGAATAATGATCATTTAGACCCCATTAATTCGCTGAATGTGCCTGAACTAGCAGACACTACATTCGCGATGGATTTTCTTATACGAGCTAAGGAAGGCGTAAGGAATACTGCTGTAGCTTTGACAGAAACCGCTTCACCAGATGTAAGAGCACTGCTTCGGAAACAGCTGATGCAAGGAATTGCGATGCACCAAGAGATTACGGAACTGATGATCAGCAAAAAGTGGTTCCATCCATATGAGCTGAGCGAACAGTATAAGCTGGATCAGCTCTCTGCAAAAAACACGATCATGGTCGGCAATATGAACCTCTTTCCTGATGAAACAAATCGCAAAGGGATGTTTGACCGGACACCTGATGAACACTAACACTGGAGGTTTTACAGCATGAAGGCAGTAACGTATCAAGGCATTAAAAATGTTGTTGTCAAAGATGTCCCCGATCCAAAGATTGAAAAATCCGATGACATGATTATCAAAGTCACCAGTACAGCCATTTGCGGATCAGATTTACACTTAATCCATGGATTGATTCCTAATCTCCATGAAGACTATGTCATCGGCCATGAACCGATGGGAATTGTTGAAGAAGTTGGGCCAGGGGTTACAAAGGTCAAAAAAGGTGACCGCGTCATTATCCCTTTTACGATCGCCTGCGGTGAATGTTTTTTTTGTAAAAACCAACTGGAAAGCCAATGTGATCAGTCTAATGACAATGGGGAAATGGGTGCTTATTTCGGCTATTCAGGGCAAACTGGCGGTTATCCAGGCGGGCAAGCGGAATATTTAAGAGTGCCGTTTGCGAATTTTACCCATTTTAAAATCCCTGAATCTTGTGAGGAACCCGATGAGAAATTAAGCGTGATTGCCGATGCCATGACCACCGGCTTTTGGAGTGTGGATAATGCCGGCGTAAAAAAAGGCGATACAGTTATCGTTCTCGGCTGCGGACCAGTCGGCCTGTTTGCTCAAAAGTTTTGTTGGCTAAAAGGCGCAAAACGCGTCATAGCAGTTGACTATGTAAACTATCGCTTACAGCATGCGAAACGTACAAACAAAGTAGAAATCGTTAATTTTGAAGACCATGAGAATACAGGGAATTATTTAAAGGAAATCACGAAAGGCGGAGCGGATGTAGTCATTGACGCTGTTGGGATGGATGGTAAAATGAGCGATCTCGAGTTCCTTGCCAGCGGATTAAAGCTTCATGGCGGAACAATGAGTGCATTGGTCATTGCCTCTCAAGCTGTTCGCAAAGGAGGAACCATACAAATTACAGGTGTGTACGGAGGCAGATATAACGGTTTTCCGTTAGGAGATATTATGCAGCGAAACGTCAATATACGCTCTGGCCAGGCTCCGGTGATCCACTATATGCCGTACATGTTTGAACTAGTATCGACAGGCAAAATTGATCCGGGAGATGTTGTCAGCCATGTCCTGCCGCTTAGTGAAGCTAAGCATGGCTATGACATTTTTGATTCAAAAATGGATGATTGTATCAAAGTTGTGTTAAAGCCTTAAAAAACGGAGGTTACAGAAATGGAATACGCCTTACACGAAGTGCTTGAGGTTCAGGAAATGACTTCATTTAAGACACTTTGTTTGACGAAATCTAAAACAATGAAAGCACTGGTATCTGATCCGAAGCTGAAAAAAATCATGCAGCAAGATGTTGATATCACCACACGCCAGCTGCAGGAATTTGCCTCTATTTTATCTAATGCAAAGCACGAATGAGGAGATGAATAAATCATGAATCCTATCATAGAATATCTGACTGGCATGAATGTTCTAACAGACCAAATCATTGCTATGGACTTATTAATTTCAGCAAAAAACGGAGTCAGAAATTATGCGATGGCAGCCACTGAAGCCGGAACGCCTGAAGTAAAAGAAGTCCTTATCCGCCATTTGGAAGAAGCACTCGATATGCACGAACAACTCTCGAGCTATATGATGGAAAAAGGCTGGTACCATCCTTGGAACCCTGACGAACAAGTCAAGCTGAATTTAAAAAATATTGATACAGCCATTCAATTGCCAACCCTTTAACATACAATGACTGATTTGCTGAGGAACAGTATTGATTGGCCACAACTGTTCCTCAGCTTCAAAATGAACACTGTTTGTTCAGGTCCTATGACCGTAAATAGATTAACCGCTTTTCTCCATCTGATCTCCGATAATGTTTGCAAATTCTCCAATCCAAATAAGGAATCGTAACCACCTCTTTTTATGCGATCTCTTGATGGAGAAACAGGCCAGAATCAAAATCCTTCGTTTTAACCTGCCCTCTTCAAACGCAAGGAATGCTACCTTCTTTGCTCCACTGATCCGTGAAGACTTTCCGTTTTAGGCCTGCTTTTGAGCTTTGCCTCGTTTTCGCGCAATTTCCCATCATAATCTTTAATTTTTGTGTCTAATCTTTTAATTGTTTCATCAATTTCTTTCCGCTTCTCTATCAGCCGCTGTCGTTCGTCAGCCAGGATATTTTTTCGAGCTTCTACTGTACGGTCACCTTCGGTAAATAATGTTGTATATTCAATTAGCGCTTCTATCGATAGTCCCGCATTTCGCATGCATTTAATGAATTCAATCCATTTGATATCTTCTTCATCATAGTCGCGAATGCCGCTGTCTTTTCGTTTTACAGGCGGGATTAATCCTACACGTTCGTAATATCGGAGTGTTGCGGCTGTCAGGCCAAACTGCTTTGCCACCTGAGCAATATTCATGATCTTCACCTCTCTATCCTGTATGTTGTGAAGGTAACACTTAAAGTTAACTTTAAGTCAAGCTCAAAACAAGTGCTGAATCTGGGTTTATATATTCGGGACTTGCCTTAAAGCACACTTTAAACTCTATACTTCTCCATGCAATAAAAACAGTGTAGATGGAGGGATTGCTGAATGGCAAATAAACAAACTGCCGGAAGAGAACAATTAGGAGAATTTACGCCAAAGTTTGCTGAACTTCATGATGATGTTCTATTCGGTGACATTTGGGCAAGAGAGGAACAACTTTCACCCCGGGATCGCAGCATGATTACAGCTTCTGCATTCTGACTGTATCTCACCTTATAAATCAGGTTCATTTTAAATGGTTTTTTAAAAAAACCCTTGCCTTAAAGCAGACTTTAAGGTTTATCGTTATGTTGAAGACACCATAAAACATAAATAAGTGCATGTTTTTATTTACAACACTTATGATGAAGAAAGGATAGGTTCATATGTGTAATCAACATCAAACCCGTGTATTAAGCGTGTCACATGCAAAAGCCAAATTTGAACAAACGACGATTGAGCGAAGAGAATTACGGCCGCACGATGTCTTAATCGATATTAAATTCAGCGGTATTTGCCATTCAGACATTCATAGTGCTTTTGATGAATGGGGCGGTGGCATCTTCCCAATGGTGCCTGGACATGAAATAGCCGGTGTTGTAACAGCCGTTGGAACAGAAGTCACCAAGTTTGCTGTCGGAGACCGCGTTGGTGTCGGCTGTTTTGTTGACTCTTGCGGAGAATGCGAATACTGTCTCAACGGAGAGGAACAATTCTGCACGAAGGGTGTTGTTCAAACGTATAACTCAGTAGACTACGACGGAAACCCCACTTATGGCGGGTACAGCCAAAAAATCGTTGTCACTGACAGATTTGTTGTTCGAATCCCAGATCGTTTGGAAATGGATGTTGCCAGTCCGCTGTTGTGTGCAGGTATCACAACATATTCTCCGCTGAAACACTGGAATGTTGGCCCTGGTAAAAAGGTTGCGATTGTAGGCGTGGGTGGCCTTGGACATTTGGCGATTCAATTTGCACATGCGATGGGTGCAGAGGTAACCGTTCTGAGCCGCTCCATGAATAAGAAAGAGGAAGCTCTGGAACTCGGGGCAAATCATTACTTTGCAACAAGTGACCCAGCCACATTCACTGCATTGGCCGGGCGTTTTGACGTGATCTTAAATACGGTATCGGCAAATCTCGATGTAGATGCCTATTTATCATTGCTTCGTATAGACGGGACACTTGTAAACGTTGGAGCTCCTGCCAAGCCGGACACATACAGTGTGTTTTCCCTAATCATGGGGCGCCGCAGCATTGCAGGTTCTCTAGTCGGCGGAATTCAAGAAACTCAAGAGATGCTGGATTTCGCAGCTGAGCATGGCATCGAACCTAAAATCGAAGTCATCGGAGCTGACCAAGTGGACGAAGCATACGAACGTATCCTCCGAAGCGATGTCCGTTATCGATTTGTGATTGATATTTCCACATTGTAATAGGTTAATCCTTATATGGGCTGAACCGCTTATAATGAAACTCACGAAAAACGATCTCGTTAAGCAAATATTTTGAAGGCCGGTCAATCTTCCTGTTATTCTATGAATAGAGAGTTATTAGGAGGGTTTTTTATGAGCAAAAAAATTGCAGTTCTTGTTACAGACCAATTCGAAGACATCGAATATACAAGTCCGGTAAAAGCATACGAAGAAGCTGGCTACAGTGTTGTGGCTATCGATTTGGAAGCCGGCAAAGAAGTTACCGGTAAGCATGGCGAGAAAGTAAAGATTGACAAAGCCATCTCTGATGTGGATGCAAGTGACTTTGATGCACTTTTAATTCCTGGGGGATTCTCTCCGGATTTGCTTCGTGCAGATGACCGTCCGGGTGAATTCGCAAAAGCATTTGTCGAAAACAAAAAACCTGTTTTCGCAATTTGCCACGGCCCGCAAGTACTGATTGATACGGATCTTCTAAAAGGCAAAGATATCACAGGCTACCGCAGCATCCGCAAAGATTTAATCAATGCCGGTGCAAACTACAAAGATGCAGAAGTAGTCGTCAGCCACAACATTGTCACAAGCAGAACACCTGATGATTTGGAAGCATTTAACCGCGAATCATTAAATTTGTTAAAATAAAACGAGAAGGCACAGACTGTTCAGGTCTGTGCCTTTTTTAACATTAAGACTCCTTCTTTACATTCTGAAAGACAGCAGTCGCGTCCCACACATTCAAGCCAAATTGGCCTTCTGAAAATGCGGAATCATTTGCATCAATCACAAGACGATCATCTAAATAGATTTTAAAGCGATCGCCCTCGGCCTCTGTTTTCAGATGATACTTTTTATTAACGTCTATCGGTGTTTTGTATTCAGCAATGACAGAAGCAGCACCATTCTCAAATTTAAAGAATTTCACTAGATCATGCTTCGCATCCACATTGGCAAGGTAACCGTTTTTGGCATCTTTGTCAGAGCGAAACATAAGTGCTCCTGCCCCTCTTCCGTTTCCATCCTTAATGGTGATATCAGATTCATAAGTGAAGTCTGACCCGGATGCTGAAGACAAGATAAAGGAATCTCCGTCCGACCTCCCTTGTTTCCCCTCAATTGTGTCGGCCCATGTGCCATTTACAGTCGTCCAGCCGGTCAAATTGGACATAAAAGGTGACGTTCCCCATACCTTTTTCAAAGGGTGTATCGTTAAAGATTTTACCTTTACACCGCCATTTGCAGCATATAATTCAAGCCCTTTGCTTGATCGGTCTGGGAGAATAATATCCGTTATGACCTGCTTTCCGTCATTCCCAAATACTTCAACCGAAGAGCGGTCAACAAAAATGCGCATCTTAACCTTCCCATTTACCGGCTTCAATGGGGCTGTTTCTTTTCCGGTGTTAAAGGCCGGATTAAAGGTATTGTTGCCCGACTCGCTCCGGTCAACGAACAATTTGGCGTTCCTTCGGTCATAGCCGACCTTCGTAAATTGATTTTCACCTGTTCGGACCTTAAAACCAAATTCAGCAGCTGAACCAGGGCTTACTTTAAATTCTGCATTTATTTCATAGGCATCTCCAGATTGCCCTGCTAACACATTATGACTTGCAGGCGATATGGTCAGATTCTTCCACTTCTTAGAGGTCCCGCGAATGGTTTCCAGCTCTTTCACTGGTGTTTGGACCACTCTAATCCCTTCAGTAAACGCTTTCAATTTTAACTCTCTTGGAATGGACGTTGCACTTCTCCATGGGGATGTCGGAACATCATTCGCATATTGCCAATTGCTCATCCACCCTAACCATAGCCGGCGGCTGTCTGTTGATGGAATATCGGACCAGGATACAGCCGCATAAAAGTCTCTGCCGTAATCCGTCCAGAGAACTTTGTTTGACGGGTTTTCATTTTTAAAATGAGTTCCATCAAAGTCCCCTACAAAATATTGCATGCCTGATCCTCCCGAGACCGCTCCGTTTCCGACACTGACCTGCATGACCCATTTCTTTTGATTCGGATTGCCGTCCACCGGAAGCTCAAATAAATCCGGGCATTCCCATACTCCCCCGTGGCTTCCTTGATCCTGGCCAAATTCACTTGCATACGTCCACTGCTTCAGATTTTTTGATGTATAAATGAGGATACGGTCACCGGCCGCAAGCACCATTACCCACTTTTTTTCTTTTTCATACCAAAAGACTTTTGGATCGCGAAAATCTTTTTTACCCGGGTTTGGAATGACAGGGTTGCCAGCGTATTTCGTCCATGTTCTTCCTTTGTCGTTGCTATAGGCAATACTTTGCACTTGATGGCCTTCCCGATCCTGTGTATAAATGGCCACAAGCGGCTTCTCTTTGCCTGTTTGAAAACCGCTTGTGTTATTTTTATCTACAACTGCGCTTCCAGAAAAGATCGTGCCTTTTTCATCCGGATACAGCGCAACAGGAAGGTGTTCCCATGTAACCAAATCTTTGCTGACGGCATGCCCCCAATGCATGGGTCCCCACTGAAGCCCGTATGGATGGTATTGATAGAACAAGTGATATTCCCCGGCATAATATACCATTCCGTTTGGGTCATTCATCCAGTTTGCCTCTGGTGTGAAGTGGTATTGAGGACGGTAATCCTCATCATAGTAGCTTGAATCGGCTGCATCTGCCGAAAATGCCATAGTCAACAGCAGGGTGAACATGATCATGACTTGAATAAGTCTCTTTTTCATTTGTTCCTTCGCTCCTCTCTTCATGTTTGAACACTTTCAAGAGAGACTGCTAAGCAAGCTGGTCCGTTTCTGGCAATTCTCCTCTGTTTCGCTGTTATCCGAATGATTTATATATGAAAAGACTGCTGCAGTTTCTCTCTTTTTCCTTCACACACCTTATGCTAAGAATCCAGCCCAATACCCGAGAATCCCGATGACAAAGATGCCGCAAATAATGAGAAGAGGATTCACCCCTTTGCGAAGCATCCATGCCACCAATAACGTTAATCCGAGAGGCAGCGCACCCGGCATAATGCTGTCTAACACGTTTTGTACAGTTTGAACATCTACTTTTCCGCTTTCATCCTTAATCCTGGATACAACGATTGGAATGTTGATGGTGGTCCATTTGGACACGAGAGCCCCCATAACAAATAACCCGAGAATCGAAGCGCCCTCTGTAAGCTTTTGAATGCGATTCCCCGCTAAATCCTGAAGAATCTCCATTCCTTTCACATAGCCATACTTTAATCCATAATATTTTGTGCTTAATCTTATGGCATTCAGCAAGAAAAAGAATAGCAAAGGGCCGGCAATGTTTCCTCCTAAAGCAAGGGAGGCCCCTAGCGCAGCTAAGACAGGACGAATCGTTCCCCAGAAAATTGGGTCGCCTACGCCCGCTATTGGTCCCATCAAACCGATTTTCATTCCGCTTATCGCTTTTCCGTCAATTCCTTTATTGTTCGCCATTTCTTCTTCCATGGCTGCCGTCACGCCAAATATAGGCGCTGTCAGCCACGGATGTGTATTAAACCATTCCAAATGCCGCTGCAAGGCTTCGTTTCTTTTCGCTCCGGGACCGTACAATTTTTTGATCGCCGGTATCATGACATAACAATATCCCATTGCCTGCACACGTTCGAAGTTAAAGGAACCGAGTAAAAAATTTGAACGAATAAACATGCTGAAAATTTCTTTCTTCGTTAATCGTTTTTCTTTCTCCATTTTTTCTTCCCCCCTCATCGTTTAGGCATCAAGATCATCATCATCGTCATCATAAACAGCAACACTGCCACTGTCTGATGCGGCCGCGACTGCTCCGTGAGCGCTTTGTTTTTGCATCACCTGCTGGTATAAAAGCGCCAGACAGAGACCAAGGGCTCCAAATCCCACTAAGTTAAAATCGGTAAACGCCGCTAATAAGAAACCAATATAGAAAAATGGCTTTAAATAAGGAATATTCATCATATTGATCACCATGGCATACCCGACAACCACAATAATGCCTCCGCCTATTTGCAGTCCTTTTGTAATGACATCAGGAATATTTCCCAGGAACGCCTGAACAGCGCTGACACTAATTAAAGCAACAATCAATGTAGGAATCATGACGCGCAAAGCTTGAAACACCATCGCGGTAATATGCATAATTTCAATTCCTTTTATATTTCCCGCTTTCGCATATTGATCAGCGCGGTGGATGAAAAAGACAGTGATCGTCCGAACAAAAATCGTCAGCGCCTGACCCGCAGCTGCTAAAGCAACAGCGACAGCAATCCCTTCGCCAATTCCCTGATCAGCGGTAATAACTAAAATGGTTGAGATGACAGAGGCGATCGCTGTATCAGGCGCCATGGCAAGCCCGACGTTCATCCAGCCGAGCGCCATCAGCTCCAGTGTGCCTCCAAGAATAATTCCCGTTTTTAAGTCCCCGAGCACCAAGCCAACTAACGTACAGGCCACAAGCGGCCGGTGTGTCTGCCCTTCATCCAATACACTTGCGATTCCGGTGATTGCTGCAATGATTAACAACAAAATAATTTGTAATGAAGACATATTCTCATCCCCTTGATTATTTTGTTACGTTCCGTAAAATCTGTACAAAATCCTCACTGGCATCTGAAGGCAGCTGCCTCAATTCCAGTTTCACGCCCTTGTCACTTAATGTTTCAAATGCCTTTATATCTTGTTCTGTGACACTGACTGATTTTGTGATTTGCCTGCGGTGATTTTCAAAACGCATTCCCCCGACGTTTACGGTTTTGATCGGTACACCTGCTTCTATAAGAGATACAATATCGGACGGATTTTCAAACAAGAGCATTGCCGATACCCCTTCGTAGCGCGGACTATGAAATGCTTTTGCCATTTTAGAAACCGAGACGGCACTCGCCTTTACATTTGAAGGCGCAACAGAAAGGATCAGCGTTTTTCTCATTTCGTCCTGAGCAATATCGTCGGAGACAACGATGATTCGGTCGGCTGCATGGACTTTTATCCACCTTGTCAGGATTTGGCCGTGAATAAAGCGGTCATCAATTCTTGCTAACACAATGTTCATCATAATTCATCCTCTCTTGTATCTTGATTGGCTGTTTTTACTTTTTCTAAATGTTCACTGCACACTTGAAAGCTTTGCTGACTCATTGCTTTTAAGTTGTTCAGCAAATCTTTGAGAGCCAGATGTTCTCTCAGGCTTAATACCTCCAGCAGAATCGGCAGGTTTACGCCGGCTGCCATATCCATTCTTTGATCCTCAGCAATAAAGGAAGCAGCCGCGTTATATGGCGTCCCTCCAAAAATATCGACTAAAAAAAGCACTTCATGTTCTTCCGGGATATCCTTGAGCGCCTGATGATATTTTTCTTGCAGTGTTTGTATTCCTTCCCCTTTAAAAAACGGCACTGCAATCAGGTTATTTTCTTCACCGAATATCATCCCTGAAGACTCTTTTAATGCTATGGGAAAATCTCCATGACCGCTGATAATAACTGAAATCATGTCTATTGCTCCTTTCCTGTTTTGTACATCCATATATAATGCAAGGATCGTGCCAACACAGTTGTGTTAAGCGTTTTCATTGTTATTTCAGCCAATCGCAATTTGTTGTTGAAACACTTAAAACGAAAAAAATAAACCTGTATTAAAATGGTGTTCCATTTAATACAGGTTCATATGAAAAAACTGTTTTTAAAACAGCTGGCCATGCACTTCTTCAGCAAATATGGCGGCTATAAATAATTTTTCATCATCACTTATGCGAAGTCCGAGCTTTTCTTCATAAGGGGCTAATGTTCGCTCTGTCACGTACACCAATTCCTTCAGCTGATCATTGATCTCTTCTTCCTCTGAGAAAGCGATCGGATTCTGCTTAATTACCCTTTCAAAGGCGAAAGCCGTGTGCATAATGACTTTGATCAAAACCGCATTATTGAAAATGACCCCCAGCTCATCTTGAACGGTTTGCAGCCACTCCAATAACATTTCGATCACATGGTGGGGATTCAAGAAGACAAGGTATTTTTTCAGGCTATCCTCGCAAAGCTCCCTGACAATCATATTTGCTTCGTTCAATCCATTGCTCAAGGGGATGCTTCCTTTTGTAATCGCCTGTTGAATCAGCTTCTCTCCCTCCCCTTCAATTAACACTTCTAAAGATACATGCGGAGCATTGATTTTAGGGTCTTTCGTTCCGACTGTCGCAAGGATTTCATACTCTTTTTCGATTTCTTTTATGCTGTTGGCCAGCTTAATCGATGATACGGTCAATATGTGAATCGGTGTATCGGAGGCCTTGTTTACGATCGTGGTTAGAATGTCTTCCAGCTTTTTGGCCGTCCCGCTGCCCGTGGTGCAGATGGATACCAATGCCTTCTTTTTGCCGGGTGCCGCTGGCTGACGCTCCCACAACTCGATAAAATCCTTCGTGACCGATTGATAGATCGCATGCAAATTTAAATTCAAATAGTTGACCTTTCTGACAGCATCCAGCACCATTGAAGTCGTAACATTGCTGATCGTTTTAATAGAAATGCCTGTCTTTTCCTCCAGCCTGCTTTCCAGCATTGCAAGCGACCCCATATCTACCAGCATTAAAACACCTTCGCCTTCATCAACCTGTTTCATTTTTTCTGCTACGCATTCAAGAATGTCCGAAGGTGAAACAGTAAGCGGCATGTCAACTGCTGCAATCGGCGTACTCCCCAGCAGTTCTGTCGCGACTTCAACCATTGAACTCGCCGTGCTGTTTCCATGAGCAGCCACGATAATACCGACTCTTTTGTTCTCCTTTAACGATTTGATGGAATGAATTAACATCGTTAAGTAGATGACTTCTATTTCAGGAATAGCCACTTTAAAATATTCCTGAATTTTATCTTTAAAAATCATCGCCACCCGATATTCTTTCACATGAGTATCACGAATTTCATCTGTCTCCTGTGTATTCAAAACATCAATTTGCTTTCCTCGCTTTAAAAATGCGTCAATATGCATACTCAAGAAATAAATAAACTTACGGTCAAATGTGCAATCCAGCTCATGTTCAGCTATTTCTTTTAACTGTTTTGTCATTTGAATCACATCATCTTCAACGAATGTCAGCAGGTTGTCTTTTTGAAAAGCTTGATGATGAAAAAAACTTCTGACATGCAAATGGACATCAGTCAAGATGTACTGGTTAATATCCTTTTTGGATAAACCTTCTTTCATAAGCGTTTTCACTTTTTCCTCAATCAAATGATATAAGTTAAATGAGAGGTCTTCGTCAATTTTTGTTGTTTCATCTTCTACAATCGGAGAGATAATCGTTGTAATATTGACATATTCAGAAATGGCTTTGCTTCTTTGCATGTTTTTGCTGCTGGACATCCATTCTTGCTTGATTTCATCAGGCAGATCGCGAACAGTCAGTTCAATAACTTCATTTCTGTCAAGGTTATGCAAAAATCCGTGTGCGCAAACTAACTGGACATTTGATTTCAGCTGTCCGACATTCCCAAATTTCGCAGAGTGAATAAGCGCATTATAGACATCGATATGCACACTCAGATTCTTCTTAATTCGCTCTGCTTCTTTCCCTAATAAAAACGTCGTCAGATCCACTCTTTCTTTAAGTGATCGTTCTTCAAGCGAAGGAATATGTATGGTCATTGGGATTCTTCGCAAAAACGTTTTCAATAGTGCAGAACTCGGATTTTCTGTAGTCGCACAAATAAACAATACGTTCGATGTTCGTTTATGTTCAGATTCTCCAAGCCTGTTATAAGAACCGCTGTCAATAAAATAAAACAGCATTTCTTGTCCCTCGGGAGGGAGACGGTGGATTTCATCCATAAAAAGAATGCCCCCATTGGCCTGTTCGACTAAACCCGCCTTATCCTCGGCAGCACCTGTAAATGAACCTTTTTTGTGTCCGAATAATTGAGAAAGCAATAATTGAGGGTTGTTGTAGTAGTCTGCACAGTTAAATGTAATAAATGGTGCGCCGGCCTTCAATATGTCAGAGTAAATGGCAAACTGGTAAATTCGGTTCGCAAAAAGGGATTTACCGGAACCAGTCGGCCCTAGGAGGAGCATATGCAGACCGTTCGGCGGATAAAAGACAGCTGCTTTTGCCTGGGAGATCGCTTTCTTCAAACTCCCTTTTGCCCCTATCATAAGCTCTAGGGGATTCGTGGAAATGTGTTGATGATTTTGCTTTGAATTTCCGGAAAACGCCTGAAGGTCTTTCACTTCCATCATCTCTGTATCCCATTTCTTGTTGAATAATTTTTCTGCTATCTCGACTGGGATGTATCTTACAGGAAACGTTTTAATTTTGATGACCTTTTTGGACCGGACGAGATTGTTCAATTCAAAGCTGACATTGGACCGCTCCATTTTCAGCTGCTCGGCAATCTCCTTTGCTGAATTCCCTTGTATTTTTAAAAGATGATCTAAGGTTGAATCATGAAAATTATGCTTGAGCTGATGGTATATTTTATCTATTCTTCTCACGTCTATCATCCTTTGTCCTTATTAGATAAGCCATTAACAAGAATATTTCGAAACTTTATAGTCCGCGTTGAGATTATCTGCTGATACACGTTTAAAAAGGTCTCTATAGCAGATTGACAAAACTGGCTTTTATGCGTATATGTTTACATTTTGAATAAATTTGCATCTCATATTAGTATGATAGATGCTCAGTTCTGGAGGGCCAGTCCCCTTCAAAAGTAATAATCAGTAAACAGTTTATCATTCTCGGGGAATGTAATGATGTCAAAATCATCAATGACAAAAAATGAATCTTATAGATCATGACAAATTACCCAAATATAACCTCTTAAGTTCGCTCACAACTAAAAAGACGGACACAATATGTGACCGCCACAGTATTACAATTTGCAAAACTTCGTCATTTTTGCAATCCACTTTGAAGGTTAAGAAATCTGTAAGCTTAAAAACTTTATCTCCGATTCTCTCGATTTGATCCCCCCTGCAGGTCTCAAACATAGTGGGTATGAATTATACAAATCGTTACCGATTCAAACTAGCCTGTCAGATTGTCCAAATGACTTTCCTGTTTTACTCTGCTATTCAGGTAGAATCACGAGTAAAAATAGAGCCACAAGACATGTAACAGCACTTAAAATAGTTTTAAAATTTAAAAATAAAAGTATCTATTCTTTTAAATGTTATAATATCCGATAAAACTTTACTCATCTTTTTATTACTGGAGGAAAATAAAATTGATAGGCAATTCTAGCAAAGACAATTTTGGCCAGCAACAGAAATTGTCTAGAGGCCTTAAAAACAGGCATATACAATTAATGGCGATTGGAGGTGCAATCGGTACAGGTTTATTTTTAGGTTCAGGTAAATCCATCCATTTTGCAGGACCATCCATTTTATTTGCTTACTTGATCACCGGCGTATTTTGCTTTTTCATTATGCGTTCGCTCGGAGAACTGCTCTTATCAAATGCGGGATACCACTCTTTTGTTGATTTTGTAAGGGACTATTTAGGAAACATGGCAGCATTTATCACTGGGTGGACCTACTGGTTCTGTTGGATTTCCCTCGCGATGGCTGATTTAACGGCGGTCGGCATTTATACGCAATATTGGCTTCCCGATGTGCCTCAATGGCTGCCGGGTCTTCTTGCGCTTATTATCCTGCTGATCATGAACCTTGCCACCGTTAAACTTTTCGGAGAATTAGAATTTTGGTTTGCATTGATCAAAGTCATTGCCATACTGGCTCTGATCGTAACTGGTATTCTCCTGATTGCGAAAGGTTTTTCCGCAGCTTCCGGCCCTGCCAGCCTCAACAACCTTTGGAGCCACGGCGGCATGTTCCCAAATGGATGGCATGGGTTTATCCTATCTTTCCAAATGGTCGTCTTCGCTTTCGTGGGTATTGAACTTGTCGGACTGACAGCAGGTGAAACAGAAAATCCCCAAAAAGTGATCCCTAAAGCCATCAATCAAATCCCTGTCCGGATTTTCCTTTTTTATGTTGGCGCACTTTTCGTGATTATGTGTATCTATCCTTGGAATGTGTTGAATCCAAACGAAAGCCCATTTGTTCAGGTCTTCTCTGCAGTAGGCATCGTTGTGGCTGCCAGTTTGATCAATTTTGTTGTATTAACATCAGCCGCATCAGCTGCAAATAGCGCTTTATTCAGCACAAGCCGAATGGTCTATTCACTTGCAAAGGATCATCACGCACCTGGACTATTAAAGAAATTGACTTCTTCTAACGTGCCAAGCAATGCGCTGTTCTTTTCATCCATCGCCATTCTGATTGGCGTTAGTCTGAATTATTTAATGCCCGAGCAAGTCTTCACACTGATTACAAGTGTTTCTACAATATGCTTCATTTTTATTTGGGGCATCACGGTGATTTGCCATTTGAAATATCGAAAAACAAGGCAGCATGAAGCGAAAGCAAACAAATTTAAAATGCCTTTTTACCCATTATCCAACTATTTAACACTTGCATTTCTCGCGTTCATTCTTGTCATATTGGCACTGGCGAATGATACACGTATTGCTTTGTTTGTCACCCCGGTCTGGTTTGTTTTATTGATTATTTTGTATAAGGTACAAACCCGCAGAGGACATAAGATGAAATAAAAAAAAGACAAGGGATACTCACTCCCTTGTCTTTTTTATGGGTCAAACACAAATTAAACTTTGGTTTCAAATTTCATTCACTTCATTTAAGTGTTAACTCAAACCAGTTTTGATGCCGAAACCTACTAATATTATTCCGGTTATTTTTTGAAACACTTTCTGGAACTTCGAGTTTTTCATCCATTTTTTTGCGTAATTAATAATATAAACAAGAAACAGGAACCACAACACCGCTAATAAGGTTAGGATTGAAGCTAAAATAATGAGCTGCTGGTTTATATTTCCGTTCAAATTGATAAATTGGGGCATGATTGTAACATACACCAAAACAGTTTTAGGATTGAGAATGTTACTGAGTGATCCCTGCATAAAGGAAGTTTTATAATAACGTTTCGGAGAACTTGCCATATTTTTTGCTTGGGATTGCATGTCATCTAACGAAAACATACTTTTAGCAAAAAAACTTTTTACACCTAAATAAATTAAGTATGCCGCTCCCAAATATTTGATCGTTGTGAAAAGAATCACTGACTTTGCGATCACCACTGATAATCCTAAAATGGCAATCACCGTCCAAAAGGAAAGTCCTGTTGCCAATCCGAGAATGTTATAACGGCCGGCTTTCGGGCCATACCTAAGCGTATTTTTCATCACAAGCATCGTATCTGCCCCCGGTATGATAACCATCATGGCAGCGATCGGTATGTATGCGAGTAAGCTGTGCATTGTTCTCTCCCCCTTTAAAAAATCTCCTTAATCATATAGTGACTACAAAAGTAACTACTTATAAAAAGTGTATCAATGTGTTTGGAATAAATCAATATGGTTTGTTAAAATAGCGATTACTAAGGCAGCGATTGCTCTTTATATTGGAGGATATATGAAAGAAAATATGTTAGACATTTTAAAAAACCTCAATTTTACAGAATATGAATCGAAAGCGTATTTGGCATTATTGCAAGAATCACCTTTAACAGGCTATGCCGTTGCCAAAAAATCCGGAGTTCCCCGTTCTAAAATTTATGAAGTCTTGGAAAGCCTTGTCATAAGGGGAGATGTTTTTGTCAGTCATGGAAATACGCCTCAGTATGTTCCTGTCCCCGCAAAAGAACTGATTAAAAACCGCCGGCTCAAAGCGGAAGAGCATTTTGATCAGGCTGAGAAATATTTTGAAAAGTTCGAGCAGACTGCTAATGACCGGGAAAACATCTGGAATATCACCGGCCGCAGTGAAATTCTTGAAAAGGTGAAGGCTTGTATCTTATCTGCCAAAAAAAGAATCCTCTTAGAAATATGGAAAGAGGATTTTAAGGAGATAGAAGCAGAGCTCAAACAGGCGGCAGAACAAGGCGTTATTGTCACCATTATTGCGTACGGAGACATCGTATCTGATTTTGCCAATGTTTATCTTCATGATATGAGCAGTGAAATTACAGAAGAGTATGACGGACGGTGGCTTGTCTATAGCGGAGATGATTCAGAAGTCGTAGCAGGCATTGTCTCACTTGGCAACGACAGCCGTGCTGCATGGACGATGCATGTAGGTTTAGTCATGCCTATTACTGAAGTGATCATTCATGATCTGTACCTCATGGAAATTCTGAAAAAGCATAGAGAGCTTTTAGAAGAGAGCTTCGGGAAAAATCTCATCCAGTTGCGCCGTAAATTTTCTATCCATTCAGATTTCAAAAAACATTATTTGGAATAATATTCGCATCGCTTAACCAAAACAAGGCTTGTACAAAACAAGCCTTGTTTTTTTATGCATAAACCCCCCATGCTGATTTACTTCTCTCTTTTAAAAAAATGTGATTCTGCGCAAACTATTTTTCAGCCTGCCGCGTCTATCCTAGGTAACAGCCTACGATATACGTATATTCAAAAAGGAGCCCTTTATTGCAATGAAGAAAAAACAAACAACAAAAGCGTTGCTTGTCACATGCATAACTGACCATAAGCAAGATTTCTACAGGTTGGCTTTCAGTTATGTGAAAAATCAAGATGACGCATTAGATATTGTTCAGGAATCGATAAAAAAAGCGCTGAGCTCAGTTGAAACGGTCAGGAACCCTGAGACGATAAAAAGCTGGTTTTATAAAATTTTAGTGCGGACAGCCATTGATTTTTTGCGCAAACAAAAAAAGATAAGAGTGATGGACGACGAAACGATAGAATTTTTAAGCAAAGGAAAGGAAGACCATTACAAGGATACTGATCTCCATGAAGCGCTTGACGAATTGCCATACCGCTATAAAACCATTATTATTTTACGCTTTTTTGAAGACCTCAAATTAGAAGAAATTGCGGAAATTACAGGAGAAAACACGAATACCGTCAAAACGCGCCTATACAGAGCATTGAAGCTGATGCGCATTCAGCTGACGAAGGAGGATCTTTCTTAATGGATAAGAGATTACAGCAATTAAGAGAAGAATATAAAAATGTTCCGATTCCTAAAGAATTGGATATCATTGTTGAAAAAGCCCTTCAGCAAGAACCAAAAAAGAAAAGAATCGTCATGTGGCCGACATCAGCAGCAATCGCTGCAGCTATTTTTTTCACTGCGCTTGTTAATATCAACCCTGACGCTGCTCAGGCTATGTCAAAGATCCCTGTCATCGGCAAAATCGTCAAAGCGATCACCTTTATTGAAATCAAAGAGGAAAAAGACCAATCAAGCATTGATGTCAAAACACCTGCTTTGTCCGGGCTTTCTAATAAAGAGCTGGAAAACAGCATTAACCAAAAATACTTGAAAGAAAGCCAGCAGCTGTATAAAGAGTTTATACAGTCCACATCCAAAAACAAAAAAGGGCATCTCAGCATCTACAGTGATTACGAGACGGTCACAGACACGCCAGATTTACTCTCTATCCGGCGCAATATTGAAACAACACAAGCATCTTCCTACACACAAAGCCGTTATATTACAATTGACAAAAAGAATGATATTTTACTTACATTAAAAAGCTTATTCAAAGATGAGCGGTATATTAAAGTCATCAGTCAAAATATTAGAGAGCAAATGAAACAGCAAATGAAGGAAGATCCAAATAAAATATATTGGCTCACTGACGAAGATGCAGAACCGTTCAAAACGATTCTTCCTGATCAAACGTTTTACATTACTGAAGACCATAAACTTGTGATCTCATTTGACGAATATGAAGTCGCCCCCGGCTATATGGGCGTTACCGAGTTTACAATTCCAACCAGCGTCATTTCAAACTTGCTCGTGGGAGAACGTTATATTCGATAAAATAAAAACATCCATCTAAGATTATGGATGTTTTCTCTCTTCTCTATTCGAGGTCGTAACCTCGCTATCAAAAACAACGAGAATATTTGCATACTATTGGAGGAATACCCATGTATCACAAGACACAGCATCATCGATACATCCCTGGACTTGATGGCCTTCGCGCTTTTGCCGTCCTGTCAGTTATCGCTTATCACCTAAATTTCAATTGGGCTAACGGTGGTTTTATCGGAGTTGATATCTTTTTTGTTTTATCCGGATATTTGATTACATCCATTCTATTACCGGCATATGGAAATGATATCAATCTTGATTTTCGGGACTTTTGGGTGCGCCGCATTCGGCGGCTTCTGCCGGCAGCGTACCTTATGATCTTTTCCACTGTTGTGTGGGTCGTATTGTTTGATCGAGAACTATTGCACACTGTACGTGGAGATGCGATCTCTTCTCTCTTTTATATGAGCAATTGGTGGTTTATTTTTCACAAGCTATCATATTTTGATAGTTTCGGTTCCCCATCACCTCTAAAAAACCTTTGGTCGCTGGCGATTGAAGAACAATTTTATATCATATGGCCGATGTTCTTAGTTGTTGGAATGTACATAATGAAAAGCCGCGCCAGATTGGCTGCGGTGATATCATTGCTTGCGCTTTGTTCAGCCGTGATGATGAGCGTACTGTATGAACCTGGCGGAGATCCGAGCCGCGTTTACTATGGCACAGACACTCGTTCGTTTGAACTTCTCATCGGATGTGCCTTGGCTTTGGTATGGCCGATGAAAAGGCTGTCTTCCAACAGGCTGCCAAGCAAACTGAAGCACACTTTGCACGCCACTGAATTTTTGGCATTTTGTATTTTAGTGTTGTGTGTCTATTTCACAGATGAATACGAGCCTTTTCTTTACAGAGGCGGAATGCTATTCATTAGCGTGACTGCCGCAATCCTTATTGCATGTGTTTGCCATCCGAGCAGCTTTTTAGGCAATCTGCTTTCATGGAGGCCGCTTCGGTGGCTTGGAACGAGGTCTTACGGAATTTATCTTTGGCACTACCCTGTTATTGTGTTAAGCACGCCAGTTCAAGAAATCGGAAACCCTGTTTTTTGGCATATCGTGCTAAAGGTCATTGTGACATGTATACTTGCCGAGCTTTCCTATCATTTTATTGAGAAGCCGATACGGACACAGGGATTTAGGTCATTTTTCCGCCGTGTATTTATACATAGAATCAAGGAATGGAAAACGACATCTGTCATCAGCAAACTGTCAATTGGTTTCGTCATTTTCGCTATACTTATTTTTGCAGGCGGGCTGTCTGGGTTAGCCGGAGAGCAAAAGCACCCTACCAAATGGACCTATAGCTCACAAGAAACAAATGCTGACACCAGCCAGGCTTCTGGGGATAAAAAGAACGCTGCAGCAGATAAAAAACACAATCCTGAACAAAAAACAACAGATTCCATTCAGGGTCAAAAGGAAAACAAAGATAGTGGGCAAGAGACTCATAAAAAGAAAGACACGCAATCTCAACAGACGAAAGAACCCGCAGATACTGCGAAAGAAGTTTTAGCTATAGGAGATTCCGTCATGCTTGATATTTCTTCACACCTGCGTCAGTCATTTTCAAATGTGACGATTGATGGAAAGGTAGGAAGACAAATGTCTCAAGCTTTGGAACTCGCAAGGGAGTACAAGTCTTTTAATCAGCCGAACAAGGCTGTTATCATTGAGCTTGGAACCAATGGCTACTTTACAAACAGCCAAATCGAACAACTGCTTCAATCTTTCTCAAAAGCCCATATCTATCTTGTCAATACACGGGTTCCCCGCCAATGGGAAAGCAAGGTTAATGAATCTTTACAGCACCAGGCAAACGCACATCAAAATGTTACGTTAGTTGACTGGCATACAGAAGCCCTTCAGCATCCGGAATATTTTACCCCTGATGGTGTTCACTTGGTTCCTAAAGGTGCAAAAGCTTTGACCGCTCTTATTGTTCAGGCGATGAAATCATAAAAAAGAGATCCTATGCGGATCACTTTTTCACTTTAGTTTCTGATCGTTGATTATGTCTCCTTTCAGCAAGGCTGCCCTTATGTTTACATTCCGTTTACGTAAGGGTAAGCCAAAATAGAATGGAGGGATGATGGTGACAGTAAATGAAGAACATGACTTCCAAAAAGAGCTGAAACGATATGAACTTTTTTTCAAAAAACGATATAAGATTCTTTATACAGTAAACGATTTTATCATTGGTGCTTTGTTTCTCGTCGGGAGCTTTTTCTTTTTTTATGACCGATTAATGTCGGCAGGGATATGGCTGTTTGCGATCGGAAGTTTGCTGCTGTTAATCAGGCCGACCATTCGGCTGATTCATGACTTTCATTACCGTAAGCATGTGGAACAGCAATTCAAGCATCAATCTTCAACAGATGACTGATCTTAAGGAATAAGCAAGAACAAAATGCCAAAAGCCTGAGTTGAAAATCAAAAACAAGACTTTTAGACTATTTATTTTTAAAAATAAGGTAAAAAGAACTAAACTTTTGCCTCTGCATGCCGATATGAATAATAAGGCCGGCGCGATACTCCCTATAACATCCTTTTCAGTAGATTTCATTATCGTGCCGGTTTTCTCATATGCAAAGCAATCCCGCCAATCAGATTGGCGGGATTTTATATTTTACATTCCTGTCCAAACGTCTTTTACATAACGTTTTTGGTCTTGCAGCTTTTGCAGCCATTCAGCTGATTCTTCCTGGCTTGCTCCTTTTTCAGCTTCATACGCCAATCGCAAAGTTTTCTCTACATCAGGAGCCATTTGCGATCCATCACCGCATAAGTAAATATAAGCCCCTTTTTCAATGAGTGTCATCAATTTCTGCGTATCTTGCTTGAGCAAGTGCTGGACATATTCTTTTGGTTCGTTTTCGACGCGCGAGTAGCATCGGCGGATTGTGACCAAACCGTCCTGTTCCGCTTGATCCAGCTCTTCTCTGTAAAGGTCGTCATGGTCCGGGCGGCGGCAGCCGAAGTATAAAAGTGCTTCACCAAGGGTGCTTCCTTCCTTCTTCAAAACCGATCTAGCCTGAATAAAGCCCCTGAATGGCGCAATTCCTGTGCCCGGCCCGACCATAATCATAGGCGTTTCAGGCTCATCCGGCATCTGGAATCCGGACTGCGGCGTACGAATGAAGCAAGCTGCTGCATCACCTGTATTCAACTCTGCTAAATAATTAGAGGCGACACCCCGGTATTCACCTCGGCCGCTCCATGCTGAGGCTTTCACAACTCCTACCGTCATGCTCACGATATTTGCATGAACTTTCGGTGAGCTTGAAATGGAATAGTATCTCGGTTTTAGTGATGGCAAAAGTGCTAAAAACCGTTCAAACGGCATTTCGCAAGCAGGATAATCCTCTAAAAAATCAAGCATGGTAAGACGTTTTGCAAGTACCTGCTCTTTGTAAATGCCATCATCTGAAACGAGCTGTTCCAGCTCTTTTTGATGCGGCGGACAAACTGTATAAGAGGCCAGCTCCCGAAGCTGAAGCCTTGATGCCGGTTCCTGCAGCTCTACATAGGACGACAATAAATCCACTACTTTGATCGGCCGATCCATCGGCAGATGAGCCATATGAGCGCTTCCGCTTACTTTTATCACATGATTGGACTGCAAACCGAATCGGCTGAGAACCCGCTGAACAAGCTCCCTGCTGTTCTTCGGCATGATTCCGATATGATCGCCTTCTTTATATGTTTTACCAGCCGGAATTTCCAATTCAATATGACGGGTTGAACGCGTGCTGTCAGCTGTCTGGAGTTCTCGATTCTCTAACACAACCCCTTCAAACGCGCCATATGCTTTAGCAACCGGCGTTTCCGTCGCTTCACTGAGAAAAGTAATCGATAATGAAGGCCTGTCTTCTTTCTGGGCTATTTCGTTAATATCAAATGCGTCCATCGTTTCCTTCCAGAAGCGGTTTTCCCAAGACTCGCGATGGCTTTCAAAATCATCGGCGGCGTCACCTTCCCCAATCTCTGTTAAACGCGATGCCCCCTTTGCTTTCATCATGTCATCAATCAGGCGGGGAATCCGCTGATACGTGCTGGCCCAGCTCCGGTTCCCGCAGCCGAATACCGCATAGGAAACACCTTTCAATTGGCCTTCCTCAAGCTCTTTCAGCCACTCTACAAAGCCGTCAGCATTATCAGGCGGCGACCCATTATAAGAAGCCGTTACAATGACGACTGCCCCTTCTTCAGGGAGCTTGCCGATATAATCATCAAGCGGAGCCGTTTCAGCTGTAAAGCCCATCTGGCGGCCTTGAGCAGCCAGTTCACCGGCTATTCCCTCAGCTGTCCCAAGGTTTGAACCGTAAAGAACGAGTAAAGGTGTGCCATGTTTAGGTTTGGTTTCTTTTGGCTTTGTTTCTGCTTTGATGTCTGCCTGTTCTTTTCTCTGTACATTGATTGCCGCTGTTTTCCGCGGTTTCACAGTAATTTTAAAATCATCCGGCTTGATCGTTAATGCTTCTTTGATTTTTAGTTCGTAGCCAGTATGGTTTATCAATTCAAAATGCTTTAATACAAGACCGAGAACCATTGTCGCTTCTTGAAGAGCAAACTGCATGCCAATACAAGCGCGCTGTCCGTTTCCAAACGGCTTATACGCATGGTGAGGGATACTTGAAGGATCCTCAAACCGTTCCGGACGGAAATCTTCCGCATCCGGCCCCCAAGCGTTTTGGTCCCGGTGCAGTTTTGGAATTAAAACAGTGACTGGCTGCCCTTTGCTGATCGGATATTCCCCGCCTAGAACAGTATCCTCCTTCGCATATAGAGAAAAAGCCGGAGCTGTTGGATACAGTCTGAGGGTTTCATTTAAAACCATCCGAGTGTATTTGAGCTGCTGGATTTGTTTATATTCAGGCGTGTCATCCGTTAACACGCGATCCGCTTCCTCCTGAGCTTTTTTCAGTTTTTCTGGATGTGTAAGCAGACAATAAATCGCAAAGGAAAGCAAACCGCTTGTTGTCTCATGTCCAGCAATTAAAAATGTGATGATTTGATACCTTATGTTTTCATCATCCAGCGTTTCACCGGTTACTGGATCTTTGGCATAAAGCATGAGAGACAAGAGATCCTTGATGTTATCATCCGGATTCGCCTTTCGCTCCGCTATCATTCTATCGACCAGGGAGTTCATGACTTCTATATCCTTTTGAAACTGCAGCTTCGTTTTCACCATCATCTTATCTTGCAGGCCCAGTCTTTTTGATTGATTCATCGCCTCTTTTAAGGCACGGAGCATACTGGTGATAAACGGATGCTGTGAATCACGGTAAAAGCTGTTGAATCGATAGTTAAACCCGCACAACCCAATCGTATCAAGCGTTAGACGTGTCATATCGTCTGCTACATCAATTTCTTCATTAGGGTTTAACCGGCTCCATTTTTGAATCAGCTGGGTTGCGATATCCAGCATCATAGAATGGTAGCCTTTCATCGCTTTTTGACTAAAACTCGGCAGCAAAATGCGGTGGGCTTTTTGCCAGTTCGGTTCGTGCGTCCAGCTTGTAAATAAGCCATCTCCCCCGAATTCGCGCACCTTTTGCAAGCCTTTGCCAAGGTTCTTGTCAAAGCGGCTTTCATCACACACTTCAGCCACAAGATTGTGGCCCGATACAAAAACACTGGATACTCCCGGAAAATCAAAACGGAAAATCGGCCCCAATTCATCAGCTATCCGCCATAAGGATTGAGAAAGCTGTTCTTTTTCAAGATGCGGAAGATTTTTTAAAGGTCCGTATGTTTTGGGCTGAGGTATTGCGCTTGCCTGTTTCATTAACATCTCCCTTTCCTATTTTTGTGATGAATGAAGCTTAATGGCGTCCCAGCAGCATTGTTCCAATTCAGTAATTAAATCAGTGTCCATCTCTATATCACCTGTTTGAACGAGCTGATATATCTTGAGAAACGCCCCTAATACAATCGCAATTAACACATTAGAGGGCAGGCTGCGAATCACGCCTTCCGCTTTTCCCTTATTAAAATAGTCATCAAGCATTTGAGTCAGATTTTCTATCATTTTTTTGCTTGTATGATTTAAGTAATGAGCATCTTTTTTGGTTTCAAGAAAAAAAAGCGCATAGTCGCTCTCTTTCGTAAACTGAACGAGACAGCAAAATACGTGGTGAAAGCCTTCTCTGACAGGCAATTCTGAAACGTCTTGCTTCAGTTTTTCCGTAAATCGCTGGATGCTTTCTTGAAACAGCACGTTTACGAGTGTTTCTTTGCTGTCAAAATAACGATAGATCGTTCCTGTCCCTACATGAGCACGTTCAGCTATCATAGGAATAGTGGTAGCGTCAAAACCCCTTTCCGTAAAAAGTGAGACCGACGCTTTCATAATCATGTCGTATTTACTGCTGGATGCGGATAGCATGTAATCTGACAACCTCCGATTCGTTTGCGGAATGAATATTCATTCCTTTTGTTCACAAAGAATGTCTGCCCTGTCTGAAATCACCTCTTTGTTCTTTCTTCTGTTATAAGTTTAAATGAAAAAAACTTTTTTTAATATAAAGTATATGCAAAAAATAAAAAATTAAGAAAATATACCCAAATCCAAATGTAAGGATCTTGGATATATTTCCCGAGAAATTTTTTATTTAACAGCCACAATACATAGACAGGAATCACGCCTGATAACAGAAAGATCCCTGAAATGCTGATCTTTCAGCAGTTGAATATACGTTTTCTCTTTTTCACCGGTATTTGTGTCAATACTGATATAAAACCGGCCGTCAATTTGAAGCACCCTGTAAATTTCTCTTAATGCAAGCCTAATATCGGTGCAGCTCTGAACTGTATGTAAAGAAAAGACTTTATTAAAGGTACGGTCATCAAAGGGAATGTCTTCTGGATAGCCATGAAAAACCTCCCCGTTCCCCATATTCTTTCGATTCGCACGTGATATCTGTCTTACCTTTCGCTTTGAAGGATCAATGCTTTTTAGGCTTCCCTTTTCTAGTTTCTTGGTTATGCTTTTAAAGACAGTGCCATTTCCGATTCCAATTTCTAAAATTCTGTCATTTTCTTGTATATCTATAGAGTCAATCATCATATGCTCAATTGTTTTGGTTAGCTTATATTTCCGAGAAAATAATTTCCAAAAATCCGATCGTTTATAGAGTCTATTTTCTAGCATTTTAAACACCTGCTTTTGGTTTCCTATGTTTATTTATTATATTCAAAAAATAAACATCATCTTCATTCTAAAAGTGAAGGAAGGTACCAACTAGACGGCAATGTATTGAAAAATGTTTCAATAGAACTAAACTTTTTCATTTTTTTCCGCAAAAAAAGCAGAAAACATAATGTTTTCTGCCCTCTTTCTAATGCCAAAGATAAGGGAATACATACAGCCTTTGCTGCTGCATTGCCATCAGCCTCTGCTGTCGGAATGGATTTCCATAACCATGTTTGAAGGAATGCGGCATGGACGCATAACCATGGCCAATCGACGGCAGTCTTTTTTGATAATCGTTCATCATGCCATCACCTGCCTCACAATAACGTTGATTTACTATATGCAGGCGCGCATTTTCTTGACAGCTATTTCGCTAAACTTGGTCCTTCTCCATTGTATAATGCATCAATAGTTCCATTCTAAGCATATGCCATTCCCCCTTCAGTTTTTTTCATTGCTTTTAGCGCCAGTTTGTTAAATAAAGATGCTTTAACTGAGACTCTTTCATTTCATCATAAATCTGCTCAATCTGCTGTTCTCGTTCGAATTCTTCCAGGCTTTTAAACCGTTTTTTAATCGTTAACGTTAAAAAGAATAGGTTAATCGTCATATCGCTCACCCCCTTTCAAAGTCCGCACAAGCGAAATAACCCGCGGCACACTCTTCTGCTGCGGGCAAATAAAAACCGCAGACAAAAGAAGACACCAATGCCTCTACTGCCTGCGGGGAGTTGCGTATGTCCGACTATTCCGAATTTAATGCGTGCGATAAGCATCGGTTAAGGAAGGACACGAACTCTTCCACAGGCTGAATAAACCATGAACTTTTACATGTGTATCACGTACAGGTTGACGTCGTTGTCTCATTGTCATTTTGGTTCAGCCTCCTTTGCTTTTTTTCTTACTTTGTAAGTATATCCACCAAATTCCATTTTGTAAACATCTTTTTCTAAAAATGGACGGAAATTGTGCAAATCATCGAATGAATTTGCCCGTTGGTCATGACACCTGCTTCATTTCTTTTCTGGAGCGGTCTTTCTTATGATATGCAATAAAATAAATGAGACCGACAAATACAGCTCCGCCGATGACATTACCGATAAAAGCCGGAATGATGTTTCCGATGAACTGCCCCCACGTGAATGAGCCTGCAAAAATGGCAGCAGGAATCACAAACATGTTGGCGACAACGTGCTGAAATCCGATAGCCACAAAAGCCATGATTGGGAACCAGATGCCAAGGATTTTTCCTGCTGCGTCTTGGGCGCCGAAAGAAAGCCACACTGCAAGACATACAAGCCAGTTACAGCCGATGGCGGAAATGAGAACCTTGCCAAAGCTCATATCAAGCTTTCCTTGGGCAACGGCAATCGTTTTTTCTAAATAAGGACCTGTTTCAGTCAATCCAACCAAATGCCCGAAAAAGTACGCAACAAACAATGCGCCGATTAAGTTCATAATTGTGACGATTCCCCAGTTAATCGCTAACTCTTTTACTGATATTTTTCTCGAAAATAACGCCATCGCAACTGACATCATATTGCCTGTGATCAGTTCAGCGCCAGCGAGAACGACAAGGATCAGGCCGACTGGAAATACTGCTGCACCAATCAAACTGGACAGGCTCCCCCATTCTTTCGGAAGATCGCCGATTACCCTGATATCAAGCAAATACCCAAGCGCGATAAATGCACCGCCTAAAAACCCCAGCACAAGCAGTGACGGCAGCGGGAGCTTTATTTTTTTCATCCCTGCTTCAATTGCTGCTTCCGCTATTTCATCCGGTTTTCGAAAAGCCATAATAAAACGCCTCCATTACTTCTTCTTTTCTCACAGTTATGCAAGAAAGGCAATAAAAAAGGCAGCACTCAAATAACCTGTGTCAAACCAGGCGTTTTGAATGCTGCCTAACTTGTATGCATACCCATACAACAATATCAAGCAGTATGTGAGATATTGAAAGAGAATATATACAGTTCGTGCATACATTCCATTGCTTTAGCCTTCTATAACTGTAGCAACATCATATCAAATGTGACAAATTTGTGTCAATGACAAATATACTAGCTTTGCAGAGCTTCTTTTTGCTCATCTATTTTTCGGTCAAAAACAAATACAGATACAGCGATGTTTTCCTCAATTTTAATATCAGAAAACAAATGGACTAGCTTAGCTCCCATGAGTTCCTCCATTCCTTCCGGTGTTTGTTTGGAATAAAGGTCTTGAATTAAGCTTGTCCGGGCCGCATGTACCATCTCTCTTCCTTCAGGCGTGCGGGCGATAAACTGCTCGCTTGCACTCAGATTTCCGTATAGTGTTGAAACTGCCATGTTTTCTACAAATACAGTATGAATTCTCTCAGGCCCTTTTCCGAACAATTCTTTGCGAAGTTTTCGAATGATATCATTGAATTCGTGAATTTTTTTAGACATGCTGATTACCCCTTCCGATATTGCCTTATAAAGGCTTTTCCCGGTTCCCCTCAGGACATTTCACTTGGTTAAAATTTTCCTGCCATATTGTATTATAATAAATATCACATTATAATAAAAGCAGTGTTGATGGATTTGTAATAGGATCTTGTTATGAGTCTATCGTTTTATAAAAATCAAGGATTGGTCTGTTAGTAAGACTTGCTAGTGAACTATTCCGCCATGTGTGTTTACACCTTCTTAGAATTAAGGGCAGGTGTATCTATACATGGCTTTTTTTGACTTCTTGAAAGACAGATGGAGGGGAATATGAATATGATGGACGGTAAGTCGATCAGTGTCCGTGTAGACGGAACAGAAATTCAAGCACGAGCAGGGGCCACAATATTAGATATTTTAAATGAAAACGGAATTGAGTACCCGCAGATTTGCCACGTACCAGAGGTTGACCCGATTCAAACTTGTGATACTTGCATAGTAGAGGCAAACGGCAAGCTGGTTCGTTCATGCGCGACGGTTGCAGAAAACGGGATGTCTATTGATCTTTCAGGAAATCGAGTGAAAGAAGCACAAACCGAAGCGATGGACCGCCTTCTTGAAAATCATTTGCTGTATTGTACAGTTTGCGATAACAACAATGGAAACTGTACGCTGCATAATACAGCGGAAATGATGGGGATCGAGCATCAAAAATACCCATACACGCCAAAAGAAGATCCTTCTTGCGCGGTTGATATGTCTCATCCTTTTTACCGCTATGATCCAAACCAATGTATTGCCTGCGGCCAGTGTGTTGAGGTCTGTCAAAACCTTCAGGTAAATGAAACACTCTCAATCGACTGGGAACGCGAACGCCCTCGCGTCATTTGGGATGAGGGAGTTCCGATCAATGAATCTTCCTGTGTCAGCTGCGGTCAGTGTGTAACAGTATGTCCATGTAATGCACTGATGGAAAAATCAATGCTCGGGCAGGCTGGTTTTATGACAGGCATTAAAGAGGACGTCATGGAACCGATGATTGATCTCGTGAAAAATGTTGAACCGGGGTATGGCAGCATTTTTGCCATTTCTGAAGTCGAAGCGGCAATGCGTGAAACGAGAACGAAAAAAACGAAAACTGTATGTACGTTCTGCGGTGTCGGGTGTTCATTTGAAGTATGGACAAAAGGACGGGATATTTTAAAGATCCAGCCTGTTTCTGATGCTCCGGTTAACGCGATTTCCACATGTGTCAAAGGGAAATTCGGCTGGGATTTTGTCAATTCAAAAGAGCGGATCACAAAGCCTTTAATCCGTAAAAACGGAGCCTTTGTGGAATCTTCTTGGGAAGAGGCCCTCGATCTTGTCGCAAGCAGATTAGGATCAATTAAAGAGCAGTACGGTAAAGGCTCTGTCGGGTTTATTTCTTCTTCTAAAATTACGAATGAAGAAAACTACGTCATTCAAAAACTAGCGCGTCAGGTATTTGAAACAAACAACGTCGATAACTGCTCACGCTACTGCCAGTCTCCTGCTACAGACGGATTGTTCCGCACTGTCGGCATGGGCGGTGACGCCGGCACGATTAAAGATATTGCCAAAGCAGGTCTCGTCATCATTGTCGGTGCCAATCCGGCGGAAGGACACCCAGTGCTCGCAACACGCGTCAAACGGGCACACAAGCTCCACGGTCAAAAACTGATTGTTGCTGACCTGCGTAAAAATGAGATGGCTGAGCGATCCGATCTGTTCATCAGCCCTAAACAAGGCACAGACCAAGTTTGGCTGATGGCTGTTACGAAATATATGATCGACCAAGGCTGGCACGATCAGGCGTTTATTGATGAGAACGTCAATTACTTTGAAGATTATAAAGAAACCCTTAAAACGTATACGCTTGATTATGCAGAACGCATCACAGGCCTTTCAAAAGAAAACATCATTCAAATTGCTGAAATGATTCGTGATGCTGACGGCACTTGTGTCCTTTGGGGAATGGGTGTCACACAAAATACAGGCGGTTCTGATACATCAGCAGCCATTTCAAACCTGCTTCTCGCTACGGGCAACTATCGCCGTCCAGGTGCCGGCGCTTATCCTCTGCGCGGACACAATAACGTGCAAGGCGCATGTGATATGGGAACATTGCCAGGCTGGCTGCCGGGATATCAGCATATTACAGATGACAAAGCACGCGCTAAATTTGAAGAGGCATATGGTGTCGAGATTGATGGAAAGCCTGGTTTAGATAATATTCAAATGCTTCATGCCATTGAAGAAGGAAAAATGAAAGCTATGTATCTTGTCGGTGAAGATATGGCACTGGTCGATTCAAACGCGAACCATGTGCATGATATTTTATCAAGCCTTGATTTCTTCGTGGTACAGGACATCTTCCTGTCAAGAACAGCTCAATATGCTGATGTCGTCTTGCCGGCCACTCCTTCACTTGAAAAAGACGGAACATTTACCAACACAGAACGCCGTGTCCAGCGATTGTACCAGGCGCTTCCGACGCTTGGTGACGCAAAACCGGACTGGTGGATTATTCAAGAGGTGGCAAACCGTTTAGGAGCGAATTGGAATTACAGCCATCCGAGTGACATTTTCTCTGAAATGGCGAGTCTTTCTCCTCTGTTTGCCAAAGCAAGCTATGAGGTGCTTGAAGGCTGGAACAGCTTCCTATGGGGCAGCTTCACAGGTGAAAGCACACCGCTTCTGTATGAAGACGGATTTAATTTCCCTGACAAAAAAGCACGCTTTGCCCTTTCTGATTGGACCGAGCCAGCGGCATTTCCGGAGGAATATGACCTTCATATCAATAACGGCCGGATGCTGGAGCATTTCCACGAAGGAAACATGACAAATAAATCGAAAGGCATCCAAGCGAAAGTGCCGAATGTATTCGTTGAGATCTCACCTGAGCTTGCACAAGAGCGAGGTGTTTGTGACGGTTCGCTTGTACGGCTCGTTTCTCCGTTCGGAGCAGTCAAATTGAACGCGCTGATCACAGATCGGGTACGGAAAAATGAACTCTATTTGCCAATGAACTCGACAGACAAGGAGTCAGCGATTAACTTCTTGACGGGCCCTGCAGCTGATAAACGGACGAACACGCCTGCTTATAAACAGACAAAGGTCCGCATGGAAGTGCTTGGCGGCTGTGAAACAGCGCCGCTTCCAAAAACAAATCCGCGCAACAAAAAACGGCATCCGCAAAACGGAGTCGAAGCGGAAAGAAAATGGAACCGCCCTGGCTATGTCCATCTGACTGATTAAACGATAGGAGGAAAACGAATGGCCACTCCGATTACGACGATCAAAAAAGAAACAAAAACAGCTGAGCAAATTAAGCTTGAAAAAATAGAAGAACTGAAAGAGCTGCTGGCGGAAAATGAGGACGCCGTCTCTAAAACGATGACGTTAATGAATGAACTCAATGATCTTGGAATTTTTGATGCGGCAACAAGCATGCTCAGAGCGAAGGAAGACATTGCCAAGATTGCGCTTGGCCAAGTTTCCCGCGAGCCTGTCACCAACCTCATCAACACGATGATGGCCGCCGGAGGCGCATTGACAAAAGCCGATCCTGAGTTTACAGCAAAGCTTTTAGAAAGCGTAATGGCTGGGACTGAACAGGCACAAAGCTTTTTAAAAGAAGACAAGAAAGTCGGGGTTCTAGACCTGTTAAAAGCAATGAACGACCCTGACATCAACAGAGCCGTCGGCTTCGGCCTTCAGTTTTTAAAAGGCATGGGAAAAGAACTTCGAGAACAATAACAGAAAAACAGCCATCGCTGATGATGGCTGTTTTTTTTATTCGTCGGCTTCTTCCAAACGCTTCTTGTAAATAAGTGAACGGTCAGCGCAAAAGAAGGCACCGGCTAAAAATACGCAATCGGCTAAAAACATCGTCGATTTTTGGCCTAATGTTAAGCCTTGATCAGGGAGAACTGCGCCTATATATAAAAAAGTGCTGACTGCAAGCAATGTAAAAGCAAAATGCTTGTAGTCTTCTTTTAAAGATTTCATTCTATTTTTGTGCAAAAGAATCACCTGCCAGATTCATAGTATACGACTATTATAATATAATCCGGCGGCTTACAGAGAAAGTAATTCTATCCATTTGTTATATATTTTCAAGCGCTTGGCCGATATCTTCCAACAAGTCTTCCGCATCTTCAATTCCTACAGAAATTCTGATCAAGCCGTCCGTAATGCCGAGCTCAAGCCGGCGTTCTCTCGGAATAGAGGCATGTGTCATTCTTGCCGGAACAGAAATTAAGCTTTCAACCGCCCCCAGGCTTTCAGCAATGGTAAACAGGTTCAGATTTCCTAAAAACGCATCAACCCGTTCTTCACTGCCAATATCAAAGGAAATCATACCGCCGAAGCCAGATCCTTGCGTTTTTGCAAGCTCATGTCCGGGATGATTTGAAGAACCAGGATAATATAACGTTTGGACAGCAGGGTGATTCTCAAGAAAGCTTGCGATTTTCCTCGCATTTTGATCGATCGCTTCCATTCTGAGTCCCAACGTTTTGATTCCTCTCATTAACAGCCAGGAATCTTGAGGGCCGAGCACGCCGCCTGTGGAGTTTTGCACAAAATGCAGCTCTTCTCCAAGCTCTTTCGAAGCTGTCACAACTAAACCTCCGACGACATCACTGTGTCCGCCAAGATATTTTGTCGCACTGTGAAGTACGATATCAGCGCCTAAAGTAAGCGGCTGCTGAAAATAAGGAGTGTTAAAGGTATTGTCTACGATAAGCAGAACACCCGCTTTTTTTGCGATATCTGCCATGAGCGTCAAGTCAGTGATTTTGAGCAACGGGTTTGTCGGTGTTTCAATATAAATGGCTTTTGTATTAGGGCGAATCGCTTTTTCAACTTCTTCTCTGCTGCTCGTATCGACAAATGTTGATTCAATGCCAAGACGGTTAAGCACCTTTGTCATCACGCGGTATGTTCCGCCGTACACATCATCAGTCAACACGACATGATCCCCGCTGTTAAACAGCATCATAACTGCTGTAATGGCAGCCATTCCTGAACTGAACGCATAACCTGCTTCCCCGCTTTCCAGTTCTGTCACAAGTGCTTCGAGAGCGGTTCGAGTCGGATTGGCCGTTCTTGAATACTCGTAGCCTGTATGCTGCCCTGCTTTCGGCTGCTTGTACGTGCTTACTTGATAAATGGGCACGGAAACTGCGCCTGTTTTCTCATCACCTGTGATTCCACCATGTATCATCAACGTTTTTTTCTTCATATCAGATGCCTCCTTCGTATATTTGTTTGCTGATATATCGATCGCTGCTGTCAGGAAATACTGTGACAATGTTAGTTCCAGCGGATGCTTTTTTCGCTTCCTCCAATGCCGCATAAAGCGCTGCACCTGAAGAGCTTCCGATCAGCAGGCCTTCTTTTTCTGCCGCTTCTTTCACAAGTCTAAACGCATTCTCATCTGTTACGGTGTAGATCTCGTCAAAATGGCTCTTATCCATATAATCGGGGATAAACTCCATGCCGATGCCCTCTGTTTTATGAGCGTGGGGCTCTCCTCCGTTTAAAATCGAGCCCTCCGGTTCAACAATCACCGTTTTGACTGCTGGATTTTTTTCTTTTAAGAAGGAAGCTGTTCCTGCGAACGTGCCCCCTGATCCTGCCCCTGCGACAAATGTATGAATATTCCCGTCAAGCGCTTTCCACATTTCAGGTCCAAGCGTCTTATAGTAAGTCGATGGATTTACTCGGTTTTTAAATTGCAAAACGCAATAAGAATTTTCAATTTCAGTCTCCAGCTGAATGGCTTTTTGAATGGCGCCCTGCATTCCGTCTTGACGCGGTGTATGAATGATTGATGCGCCAAGCGCTTGCATAATTTGCTGTTTCTCTCTGCTGAAATGTTCAGGGACACAGAAAATCGCTTTCAGCCCATATTTTCTGGCACTCAGCGCAAGGCCGATCCCTGTATTGCCTGCCGTAGCTTCTATAATCACTCCGCCGGGTTTCACTTTGCCTGAATCGAGCGCGTCACGAATCAGCATATCTCCCAGTCTGTCTTTGATGCTTCCCCCTGGATTCATCATTTCAAGCTTGGCATACACCGCGACTCCTTCTGGAACATCAAAGTTCTTCAAGCGGAGAAGCGGTGTATTCCCAATCAGCTCGGTAATGTCCGTAATCACTGTCATATATGTCCTCCTCCTAATTAGAGGTTGTTTTTAGAGAAAAACGGAGGAGAACGTTCTCCCCGTTTTAATGAATTCGTTTGATCACCTTTAACACAAGCTCTGTTGAATGGACAGCCGCCTGCTCTAAAAATTGGTCAAATGAAACATGTGATTCTTTTCCTGCAATATCAGATAACGCTCTGATGACGACAAACGGCGTTTTAAATTGATGGCACACTTGAGCCACTGCCGCAGCCTCCATTTCAACCGCGTACAGATCAGAAAATCTCGCACGCACCTCTTCAACCCGCTTCGGATCGTTCATGAAAGAATCGCCTGTTGCAATCGTTCCTTTTGCAACCTGAATGCCGTCGAGTTCAGATACCGCTTCTTCAGTGATGCTAATCAGCTTTTCATCCGCTGCGTAAGCAGCCGGAAGACCCGGCACTTGGCCGTATTCATAGTCAAAAGCCGTTACGTCTACATCGTGGTGACGAACGTCAGTGGAAATAACGACATCCCCTACATTCAATGTATGATGAAATCCGCCGGCTGAGCCTGTGTTAATGACATAATCAGGCTTGTAACGGTCAAGCAGAAGCGTCGTGCTGATAGCAGCATTTACTTTTCCAATTCCTGATTTTAAAAGAATCACTTCAGTTCCTTCGTATTCGCCTGTTGTAAATTCACAGTGTGCGATCGTTTCTGTTTTTGCATTTTCAAGTTTGTTTCTTAGGATGGTAACTTCCTCTTCCATTGCTCCGATGACTGCTAGTTTCATCTATTCACATTCCCTTCACTTTACCGTTTGATCGCCTCCATTATCCACACGAAGTCGTTTTGCTGAGTGAATCGGACCGCAAAACCTTCAGCTGTAAACATTTCTTTCAACGCATCCAATGTAGGATAATGCTCTGTCTCTAAATCATTTGCAAGCTGATAAAAGCCTTGAGAACGGGCTTTATCGATAGCCTGTTGATACGCTTGCGCATTTTCAAAGACGGTATCGGCAAACACTATTTTATCATGCAAGTGAAGGTATTTGCCATATTGCTTTATGGCAGCCCGCTTTTCTTCGTCAGTCAAATGATGAAAAGCATATGAACTGACAATTGTATCAGCCTGAAATGGCGGCTCAGGGAATGTCAGGAAGTCTCCATCAACGATTTCCGACCTGCCTGAAAGCTTGTCAGAAGCCAGTTTACGCATTGCTGGAGAAGGTTCGATTCCAAATACAGTTTTGCCTGCATCGAGCAGCTTAGCCGTCAAATTCCCTGTCCCCGGGCCAAATTCTAACACATGCGTTCCAGATTTGCTGACGATGGCATCAAGGATATGATCGTAGCCTCTGAACGCTTCTTTATACTGAATATCTAAACCTTGTACTGTTTGATCATAAGTTGCTGCCCAATCTTCAAAGAGAGGGATAAATTCACGTCCCATATTTGTCACACTCCATATTTAATAATTCCTATAAGCATACTATGAATTAATGATGGAACAGTTCCTATAATACCACATCTTCTGAAAAGCAGGTACTAAAACACTTTGTGTATTTTATGTCATCTCATATTGCGCATTGACCGCAAAAAAGCTTATACTTCATATGACTTGTGAAAGCTGGAGGGTCAAGACATGAATTTTCAATTAGATCTGATTAAAGACAAAGTGGAATTTTTTGAAGCGGCTTCATTGCAGGAGCTTGAAAAGAAAATCAATACACAAATTGAAAACAATAAAGCCATCATGCTCCGGGTGAAATCTGTTTCACACCAAACTGCTGTGGCAGAAGGAAGAATATTGTACAGCGCGGTGGTTCATTTCGCAGCTGAAGCCTAAAACAAAAGCAGCCGGTTGTAACCCGGCTGCTTTTGTTTATTTTAGCTTTTCTACTTTTGTCGGCTTCCAGCCTTTTCCATCGACCCATGTAATCGTGACTTGATATTTATTCCCAGTCGCCTTGTCCAAAATTTTGCCTTTGGCATCCTGAGGGCTGCCGTTATTTCCGAGCCAGAGCACCGTCATGTTATCTGTTGAGACACCAGTTGCGTACGAAATGGCTTTCAGCATCTCAGCCCAGTCTTGTGAGCTTGAATCATAAGTAGCGGCATGCTCGCCAGTCTGCTCAGTTCCGACTGCTTTCCAGTCAGGATTTTCATACGTTTTTTCCACATCGCTCGATGAGCCGCCTTCTGTTACTTTTGCATCTTTAAGCCCGTTACCGGCTGAATCTGAGCTTGAATCTGAATCAGAATCATCCTTTTTAGAAGAAGAATCATCTTTTTTGGAATCAGAGTCAGAAGACTTCTCAGAATCCTTTTCGCTGTCAGATGTATCTTTCTTGCTGTCTTTTATATCCTCATCCGATTTCTTTTCCGTCTTTCCTGAAGCCGGAGATTCCTGTTTTTGCGCCGTTTCAGAATCCTTGCTGACATCTTTGCTAGAAGGACTGTTAATGAAGAGATTCGCTGCTACTACGACAATTAGTATGGATACGATTGCGATTAAAATGTTAAGCACTAAATTGGCTTTTCTGCGTTTATCACGATTTTCATAACGAGATTGATTATTGCTCAATAATTCTGCACTCCTTTATCCCTCTTGGCTCAGCATATATTTTAACATGTGCTGAGAAGTTGTTCTATTTCTGATTGATTTCAATTTCGTGTACTTTTTTAACAATATCATAAAACACCGAATTTGTCAGAGCCTTATCTCCCGGTGTATCCATGTGTAAAACAACCAGAGCGTATTTCGGCTTATCCGCGGGAAAATATCCGGCAAACCATTTTTCATAGAGCGTTTCCTTCTCTTTTGAAAGCTTGCCTGTCTGGGCTGTGCCCGACTTCCCTGCTACAGTATACGGAAGATCTTGAAACCTTCTGCCCGTTCCGGAAGGAGATTCTACCACCCGCCGCAGTATTTTTTGAAGCTGCTGTGACGTATATTTGTCTATCGTCTCCCCTTTGAGCTTCTGATCTTTAAACGTAACGAGCGTTGTGCCGTTCTTATACTCAATTTGTTCGGCAATTTTCACCTGCCGTTTTTCTCCGCCGCGGGCGATTGTCGCCATCATATTGGCTACCTCCAGCGGGGTTACCTTTACATTTTTCTGCCCAATTGCTGTTTGCGCAATGGCTTTTTTGACTGATTTGTCTTTTTCATCCCCCCAAATCACGCCACTTTTTTCGTTATACAGCTGGCGGAAATCGGTTTCGTGGTACAGTTTTCCCTCCCAGCCTGCCCGATCAGTGAGAGCCAGCTTCTCGGACATATCTTCAATAACCGAGCTGTCTTTTTTCATTAATTGTTCTGCAAGACTCGTAAATGTGTAATTACAGCTTTGTGCAAAACTTTCATCAAAAGACAAGGTTCCTTTGTCGTCCCCCGGTTCCCCGTACAGGTTTAAATTGCAATTAAAGGTTTGACTAGGCTTCACCATATTATTTTCGATTGCAGCTGCGGCAATGACTGTTTTAAAAACTGATCCGGGATAGATTGGCGTCAGCATATAATTTTGAAGTGTGTTTTGCCGGGACACATCCGCATCTGGTTTGCTTACAATTCCCAGAACACTGCTATTTTCGATGTCCAGCAGCACAGCTCCTCCCTTTTTCAGCCCCTGTTCATCCAATACCTCCTCCATCGCTTTTTGAATGCTTTGATCGATCGTTGTTTTGACCTGGAGCGGATAAAATGTATTGGCTTCAGCTGTATATTTGACGTCCATGCCAAACAAAGGGTTTCCTTTTCCGTCCACATGATATAAAAGCTTTGTGTCTTGTTCCGGAAGCAAAAACTCGTCAAATGTCCGTTCTAAACCGGTTGTTCCGATTTCTGTTGTAATCGGAAGGCTCTCCTTGTCAGGATATTTCTTGCGAAGCAGCGCCGGATCTTGGTTCGTGCTCCCTATCGTATGTGAAGCAAGGCTGGGCTTGTCTTCATTCTCCATATATACGCCGTAAATGCCGGGATATTTCAAAGAATTGATTTTTGTGATAGATTGTTTTGAAAGTGTTTTGATTTTCTTTTGCTGCAAAATGACCGGTTTTTTTGCCTTACCTAGTGTCTGGCGCAAATCATCTTCAGACATGCCGAGGATGTCCGCAACTTTTTTGATCGGCCAATCCTGCGTCAGCAGAAAAGGGAACAAAACAACCGCAGGCTCGCTTTGTCCTGTCAGCGCCCGCCCGTTTCGATCTAAAAAAGAGCCTCTTCCATCTGAAATGAGCACTTCCTCCGTCCGCTGTTTCACGCTTTCTTGAATCAAATTAATTTTCTTTTTAGAAAATGATTCTGTGAAAAACAGCTGGATTTCTGCAAGCCTAAGCAGAAGCAGAAAAAATACAATCAAAAATGCGATGACTGCCAGCTTCATTCGTTTCGATATCTTCATAAAAAAACACCTCACCCACATTGTGGACGAGGTGTTTCGCTGCTAAACAAATATTATGAAATTTTCACAATTTTCACGAGCATTTCTCCGCCCGGTGTTTGTACTGTGACTTCTTCATCTACTTTTTTGCCCAAGAGGCTTTTTGCGATCGGTGAGTCGTTTGAGATTTTCCCTTCAAACGGGTCAGCTTCCGCGCTTCCGACGATCGTATATGATTCTTCATCACCGTCAGGCAGTTCGACGAAAGTGACGGTTTTACCCAAACCGACAACGTTAGAGCCGCCGTCATCTTCAATGATTTTCGCATTGCGAATCATATTTTCAAGAGTCGTCACGCGGCCCTCTACAAATGCCTGCTCTTCTTTCGCTGAATCGTATTCAGAGTTCTCGGAAAGGTCTCCGAAGCTTCTCGCAATTTTGATTCGCTCTACTACTTCTTTTCGTTTAACCGTTTTCAAATATTCTAATTCTTGTTCAAGTTTTTGTTTTCCTTCTGCAGTCATAGGAAATACTTTCTCTTGTGCCATGTCCCTTCACTCCTTCTGGTTGTCCCTCAACATCTTCGATTATGTATGAGAGCATAAACTAAAAAATACAAGAATGAGAACACAGGGCAGTCCTCGTTCTTCTCTCCCATATAGGTACTGTTTATCTTAAACTGAATCGTGTCGTTCTGCAAATATTTCGCGTTTATAAACAGGGAAAGAAGGGAATTCGCACATTCCCTTCCTGCCTATACATAATATGGTCAGAGTTATTTATGTCTATGCTATGGTATTACAAAATCGCGTTTTGTTCAAGAATGGTTTGAATTTTTGTGACCATCAGATCAATTGCGACGTGATTCTGACCGCCTTCCGGGATAATAATATCAGCGTATCGTTTCGTCGGCTCGACGAATTGGTTATGCATCGGACGGACCACTGACACATATTGTTCAATGACAGAATCAATAGAGCGTCCGCGCTCATTAATATCTCTCATAATCCGTCTGATGATACGCAAGTCAGCGTCCGTATCAACATAAAGCTTGATATCCATCAGATCACGAAGCCTTTTGTCTTCAAGAACAAGAATGCCTTCAAGGATAATAACATCCTTTGGCTCTACGTGAACCGTTTCTTCTGAACGTGTGTGAAGCTTATAGTCATAAATCGGCTTTTCAATCGGGCGGTAATTCAATAGATCCTGAATATGCTCGATTAAATAGTCATTATCAAACGCAAGCGGATGATCATAGTTTGTGTTCAGCCTTTCTTCAAACGGAAGATGGCTTTGGTCTTTATAATAAAGGTCCTGCTGGATCATTAAAATTGAGTGTCCTTTAAACTGTTCATAAATGGACCGTGTGACACTCGTTTTTCCTGAACCGGAACCTCCTGCGATTCCAATGACTACTGGATTCTTACCCATGGGCTGTTACTTCCCCTTTCTCATCATGTTGCTCGGATAAATCTTTTTGTCTAGTTTGAATTTGACAATTTGCAGGGGATGGCGGGCAGCATCTAGCTCATTTCCGTCTTCGTCCCAAATGGTTTCAATCGTATGTGTAAAGTTTTCGATTTCTGGTCCGAAAAATTCCACTTCGTCGCCTTTTTTGAAGAAATTGCGCTGCTGAAGCGTGACCATTTGTGTATCTTCATCATAATTCAGCACTAAGCCGACAAAATCATATGTCGTTTTCTTGGCGTGTTCGCCGAACATTTGCTCTTCATAGCCTGGCGTTCCTTCAAAGAAAGCTGTCGCAGTGTCCCTGTTGGCGCACTTATCAAGCTCTTCAAGCCATTCTTTTTGAATCACAAAGTTCTCTGGATCAGCGCAATAAGCATCGATTACTTTGCGGTATACGCTGACAACAGTTGCTACATAGTGAATGGATTTCATGCGGCCTTCAATCTTTAAGCTGTCGATCCCCATTTCAATCATTTTTGGAATGGATTCAATCAGCTTCAAATCTTTCGGGCTCATCGCAAATGGTGCATCTTCTTCACCATACAAAGCAACGGCGTTGGCACCGTCTGTTTGGTAGAGATCATAATCCCAGCGGCATGACTGGCAGCAGCCTCCGCGATTGGAATCCCGCGCTGTCATGTGATTGCTCAGCACGCAGCGGCCGGAATATGCAATACACATTGCGCCATGAATGAAGGATTCGATTTCGATATCTACCTTTTCTTTCATTTCTCTGATTTCAAGAGCGCTAGTTTCACGTGCCAGCACGACGCGGTCGAGACCTTCTTCCTTCCAGAATTGGACAGCCTTCCAGTTCGAAAGAGACTGCTGTGTGCTCAAGTGAACCTCAACATTCGGCGCCACTCTGCGGCATGTTTCGATAATAAGCGGATCTGCCACAATGATACCGGCAACGTTGGCGTCTCCAAGTGCTTTTAAATAGTCTTCAAGCCCGTCCATGTTTTCATTATGGGCGAAAATATTCGTTGTTACGTAGATCTTCGCGCCATATTTCTTTGCGAATTCAACGCCTTCTGCAATTTCTTCGATCGTAAAGTTATCGGCATTCGAACGCAGCCCGTATTCCTGTCCCCCGATAAAGACCGCGTCCGCTCCGTAATGAACAGCGATTTTCAGCTTTTCAAGATTACCCGCAGGTGCGAGAAGCTCCGGCTTTTTCGTAATCACACGCTTTCCATTAACGATTGTGGATATTTTATCATTTACGGCAGTCATAGCTTAACCTCCTTTTGATTAATAAACCGTTTCCTTGAAGAAGAATCCGGTATCAATTTTTCTGTTTACTGGCTGGATGCTTTCAATGTGTTCGATCCAGTCTTCTTTTTTCGCTTCATATTCGTCACGGTTTTCCACGCACAAATCAATTGCTTCTCTGTACATTTTGGTGACTTCTATTAGGTATTCAGGCGTTTTCAAAACACCATCGATTTTGAAAGAATCAATTTCGGCATCTATCAATTCCTCGAGCTCATCAATGATGCACACATCGTTCGGGCTCATGATGTGAGTGCCGTTTTCATCTTCGAAAATCGGATATTTATTATCGCGTTCTTTATCGTGTAAAAACATGCCTGATTCTTTTTTCTTTCTTTCAATGTCCATGACTTTGCCCTGATATTCAAAATAGTTTCCAATCAAAGAACGCTTCGATTGGAACATGCACGTCATTCCATGCACCTGGATTTCAATTTCGACTTCAGCATTTTCTTTAATCTCAACAATGCTGTCCATGTTTAATTCTCTGGCAAGCACAGAACGCGCCGCACCCTTGCGCCCCCAGTAGTTGCATGTATAATAGTTGGTGCCTGTCGTTTCTGTGCTCCAATGAAGCTTCAGATCAGGCGCAGATTCACGGGCAGCCATCAGCACGGCAGGATCGCCGAATACCGCTGCATCGACACCGGCTTCTGCTAAGAAAGCCAGATATTCGCCAAGCTCACCCACTTTATCATTATGGAAAATTGCATTTACAGCAACGTATACTTTTGCTCCTTCTTTGTGAGCAATCTCTACGGCTTTTGTTACATCTTCACGAGAAAATTCTCCGGCTAATCTCAAGCCGTATCTCTGTTCCCCAACTAAAAACGCAGTTGCCCCCGCCTGTATGAGCGGCAAAATGTCCGCTGTGCTCGTCGGCGTCACTAAGAGCTCTGGTTTTTTCATGACGTTCACCTCTTCTTTTTACTAATCGCAAGTCCGTCCCCGACAGGAATAATCGCAGTTTGATAATCCGGATGATTCATCAGCCAATGATTATATTCATCAATTTTTGCTACAAGCCTGCGCCTTCTCTTCGGTTCTATTTTGCTATAATCCTCTGCCACCAGACCCTTAAACAGCACGTTGTCCGTTAAAATCACCCCGTCCGGTGAAAGCATCGGTTCATATAAATGAAAAAAGTTTTGATACTGACCTTTTGCAGCGTCAATAAAAATAACATCGTAAGGCGCGGTTACATGAACGGCGTCGGCTAATTCAAGCGCATCTCCGTAAAAAACATGAATCCGGTCATCAAGCTGAAATTCCTTGATATTGTTTACCGCTTCTTCATGCCGCTTCTCATTGCGTTCAATTGTATATATTTCAGCAGACGGCAGCTCCAGCGCCATCCGAATAGCTGAATAACCAATGGCCGTTCCGATTTCTAGTATTTTTTTCGGCTGTTTCACAGACAAAATTTGAAGCAGCACCTCCATGCCCGCTTTTTCCATAATCGGGACATGATGTTCTTCTGCATATGCTTCAAGCTTCTTCACGTTATCCGGCCGAGGCTTTAATAATGCTTCTATATAGTCATTTATTTGTTCATACCGGTCAGTCACTACAAACAGCCTCCCGTTCTAAAAAGGAGTGCCCCAGTCTTATGCGCAGGACACTCTCTGAATACATCATGATACATCGGTAAACAACCCGATATATTTTATCATAAAACCTTGCGGAAAGCGAACAAAAGGAGAGCTTTTTGCTCTCCTTTTATTTCTCGTTTTTTGAGGAAATGTATTTTTCTTTTGCTTTATTATGCTCTTTTAGCGTTTTTGTAAATACGACCTCACCATTTGATTTGGCCAAGAAATACAGATAGTCCGTTTTATCCGGATGCAGCGCCGCTTCCCATGATGACATGCCGGCATTGGCAATCGGCCCTGGCGTCAGCCCTGTGTTTTTATACGTATTGTATGGTGAATCGATTTCCAGATCCTTATAAAGAACCCGATCTTTATGCTTGCCGGCCGCGTACAGGACGGTCGGATCTGTTTGGAGCGGCATTTTCTTTTTCAGGCGGTTATAAAAGACGCTCGCAATTTTATGGCGGTCGGCTTTTTCAGTCGCTTCTTCTTCTATCAAAGAAGCAATTGTCAGCAGCTTATGCACAGAAACTTTGTTTTTCTTCATTTCTGATTTATATGTTTCCACATAAGAATTTGTCTGCTTAATCATTGCCTTGATAATGTCTTCAAGTGATGTGTCCGGATCGTTAAAAGGGTATGTAGCCGGGAATAGGTACCCTTCAAGCGGGTGCTTAATGTTTTTATTGAAAACATCATTTGTCACAGTGTCCGGAAATTCTTTCTTCAGCTGATTGATAAATGTTTCATCGTCCAGCTTCGCTATGACTTGTTTTTTAGAGTATTTTGTTTCATCAGCAATAGCAGCCGCGATTTGGGTCAGCTGTGCTCCCTCAGTCACTGTGATTTGAAAAGCGTAACCTGTAGCCCCGCTTGTCAGCTTCTGAATAATGGCATCTAAATCCATACCTTTATTCAGATGGTAGAATCCGGCCTGAAACCCGGAAGCACCTTTATATTTCACATAGTACTGAAACGCCTTCTCGCTTTTTATGACATCATTTTTCTTTAATATCGATGCGATGGCTGAAACAGACGAACCGCTCGGAATGTTAATATTAACTGTCGTTTTACTGTCTTTTTCAACAGGTTCAAGCAATGATTTCCCATATAAAAATGCCCCGCCAATGATGAGAAACAGCAAAACTATGGAAGACAGTATGATTCTTTTTTTATTAAAAAACGATTTTTTTTGCTGATTGATATACATTAGGTCTCCTCCCATCAGCTCTTATACTACATGATTCATTGTATTTCGGCAATTTATTACAAAAAGAGGCCTGCATAAAGCAGAAAAAAGCCGGAGCAGTATAGCTCCGGCTTTGGTTTGGCGCGATGTTTTACTCTTCGTCTTCGTCCGCTAAGAATGTGTTTAGTGTTTCTTCGATCATATCCCATTCTTCGTCAGTTTCAATCGGGAATAGCTCACCGTTTTCACCGTCTTCGTTTGGCGTGAAGCTGGAAGCAAGAATTTCTACTTCTTCGTCATCTTTTGATTCGATTGGATAGTACAAGACATAAGACTTGCCAAACTCTTCGTTTTCAAATGTAAACAGCACTTCACAAAGCTGTTCATTTCCTTGATCGTCAACAATTGTAATATTTTTTTCGCCGTGTTCCATTTTCTTCACCTCTGGCTTTAATTTAAGCTGTCAAGATATCCTTGTAAAATCATAACAGCCGCCATTTTATCAATGACTTTTTTTCGTTTTTGCCTGCTGACGTCAGCTGCAATCAGCATTTTTTCAGCCGCCATTGTGGTAAGACGCTCGTCCCACAGCACAACAGGAACATTGTACGTTGTTTCAAGCACTTTCGCAAATGTTTGGCTGGCTTCGCCTCTCGGGCCGACTGTTCCGTTCATGTTCTTAGGAAAGCCGAGCACGATTTTATCTATAGTATAGTCCTTTATCAGTTCAGATAAACGGGATAAACCATAATCGCCTTCTGCTTCATTTATCTTTATGGTCTCAATGCCTTGAGCAGTCCAGCCCATTTCATCGCTCAGAGCTACACCGAGTGTTTTGGTTCCTAAATCGAGTCCTAATATTCTCATTCTTTATTTACGCCTCTTTATGCTGTTCTAAATAAGACTTTACCAATTCCTCGATTAATTCGTCTCTTTCAAGTTTGCGAATTAAATTGCGAGCGTCACGATGCCTAGGAATATAAGCGGGATCACCTGACAGCAAGTATCCGACAATCTGGTTGATTGGATTGTAGCCCTTTTCCTGAAGCGCGTCATACACTGTAATCAGCACCTCATTTACGTTAGTCTCAGCAGAATCATCGGAGAAATTAAATTTCATCGTTTTATCAAACGAGCTCACCGTTTTGCACCTCTTTCCCAAATTCGCAGGCAAAGTTCAGCCTGGGGTCCTAATCTTACCATCATTCTACACTACATGGGCGAATTATAAAACGGATTTCACCCAATCTTCTACAGAAGCCAAAGCTTCTTCTAATTTTTCCGGCTGTTTACCGCCTGCCTGCGCCATGTCCGGACGGCCTCCGCCGCCTCCGCCACAAACTTCCGCAGCTTGTTTAACCAGCTTGCCGGCGTGAAGGCCTTTCTCAATGAGGTCCTTTGTGACTCCTGCAGAGATATTAACTTTATCGTTTTGTACCGCACCAAGCACGATCACCGCAGAGCCAAGCTTTGCTTTGAGTTCATCGACCATAGTGCGGAGATGATTCATGTCTTTTGCATTTACTTTTGCCGCAAGCACGTTTACGCCGTCAACTTCTTTTACTTTCGACAGGATTGCTCCTGCTTCCACATTGCCTAGTTTTGCAAGAAGAGATTCATTTTCTCTATGTGCTTCCTTCAGTTCAGCCTGCAGAGCCGCGACCCGTTTCGGCACTTCTTTGATATTTGTTTTCAGCTCGTCAGCGGTCTGCTTCAATACAGAAATCTGGCTGTTCATTTCGACGTAAGCGCCTTGTCCCGTTACAGCTTCAATACGTCTTGTGCCTGCGCCGATTCCGGATTCAGAAACGATTTTAAACAAGCCGATTTCTGCTGTATTTCTGACATGGCAGCCGCCGCACAGCTCTAAGCTGTAATCTCCAACTTGAACGACACGGACAATATCGCCATATTTCTCGCCGAACAGTGCCATCGCACCCATTTCTTTTGCTTCAGCGATCGGTTTCAAATCAATGCTGACCGGGATGCTCGCCCAGATCTTTTCGTTTACGATTCTTTCAATTTGTTCGAGCTCTTCTTTTGTCACTTGGCCAAAGTGCGAGAAGTCAAAACGAAGACGGTTTTCCGTTACAAGAGAGCCCGCCTGATTGACATGAGTTCCAAGAACATCTTTTAGAGCCTGATGCAATAAATGCGTTGCCGTGTGGTTTTTAATGACGCCGCTTCTCATATGGTCTTCAACTTCAGCCGTAACATGCAGGCCTTTTTGAACAGTACCGCTCTCTACAACACCTTCATGCACATGCTGGCCGTTCGGCGCTTTTTGAACATCTTTAATTCTTACAACGGCCTGCTCGTTTCGGAGATAGCCTTTATCGCCGATTTGGCCGCCGCTTTCTGCATAGAACGGTGTTTCATCAAGAATGATTTGAACGCTTTCTCCTTCATGAGCCTCTTCAATTAATTGGCCGTCCTGAAGAAGCACAATGATATTGGCATCAGCTTTGGTTTGAGAGTAGCCGACAAATGTGCTTTCATCTGTCACGTCGCGCAGTGCGCCGCCCTGCACCTGCATGCTGCCGACATCCTGGCGGGCGTTTCTTGCCCGTTCACGCTGCTGGTTCATTTCCTCCTCAAAGCCCTCATGGTCAACCGTCATGTTCTCGTCTTCTGCGTATTCTTCAGTCAATTCAACCGGGAATCCATACGTATCATACAGTTTAAACACATCAGCACCTGAGATAACGCTGCTGCCCTTGTCTTTTTCTTTTTTGATCATTTCTGACAGGATCGCAAGCCCTTCATTAAGGGTCTCATGGAAGCGTTCTTCCTCGGTTTTAATGACTTTTGCGATGAAATCCGCTTTCTCTTTCACTTCAGGATAGAAATCAGCCATGATTTCTGCGACAACCGGCACTAAATCAAACATGAACGGACGATGGATGTTGATCGTTTTGGCATAACGCACGGCACGGCGTAATAAGCGTCTTAATACATAGCCGCGGCCTTCATTTGACGGCAGCGCACCGTCACTGACAGCAAAGGCAACCGTTCTGATATGGTCAGCAATCACTTTAAACGCAGTGTCTTTCACATTATCTTTGCCATATGTTTCACCAGAAATCGATTCTGTTGCTTTAATGATCGGAACAAACAAATCGGTGTCAAAGTTTGTCGGAACATTCTGGATGACAGATACCATTCTTTCAAGACCCATGCCTGTATCAATATTTTTCTTTGGAAGCGGTGTGTACGTGCCGTCAGGGTTATGGTTGAACTCTGAGAACACAAGGTTCCATACTTCCAGGTAACGGTCGTTTTCCCCGCCTGGGTAAAGCTCCGGATCTTCTGGATCATTACCGTATGCTTCACCGCGGTCGTAAAAGATCTCCGTATTCGGTCCGCTCGGCCCTTCACCGATATCCCAGAAGTTCCCTTCCAGACGGATAATTCTTTCTTCAGGAATACCGATTTTTTTCGCCCAAAACTCATATGCCTCTTCATCTTCAGGATGAACCGTAACAGAGAGAAGCTCTTTGTCGAAGCCAATCCACTTGTCGCTCGTTAAAAACTCCCAAGCCCATGTAATGGCTTCTTCTTTGAAATAATCGCCGATGGAAAAGTTTCCGAGCATTTCAAAGAAAGTGTGATGCCGCGCAGTTTTACCTACATTTTCTATATCGTTTGTTCTGATCGCTTTTTGAGCGTTTACGATTCTTGGATTTTCCGGCACGACACGGCCGTCAAAATATTTTTTCAGTGTCGCAACACCGCTGTTGATCCAAAGCAGTGAAGGATCCTCATGAGGCACTAATGACGCGCTTGGCTCTACCGCATGTCCTTTTTCTTTAAAGAAATCCAAAAACATTTGACGCACTTCCGCAGAAGTTAAGTGTTTCATTGTATTTCCTCCTCTATAAAAATCGAAATTCTCTTCAGTGACAGCAAAAAAGCCCTCCCCCTATGCAAACCAACGTTTACACAGGGACGAGAGCTGTCTCGCGGTACCACCCTGATTACGGGCATTATTCGCCCGTCACCTTTAACCCTGTAACGCAGGATAAGCGGCAGTGATTAACTGCACTCAGGATTAGCTTCCTCCGATCTTCTGATAAAGCTCCTTTCAGCTTATGGAGCTTCTCTCTTTAACAGGGCTTCGGCGTACTCAGATCCGTCACTCGAGATTCGTATGTATTCTACGAGAAATTATAGACAAGCGGCACGCCGATGTCAATGCTCCGTCCTCATCCGCAAAAAATGGATCATCATTACTTTTAAAACAGCCGTCGCAGGAACAGCCAGAATCATCCCGACGATTCCCGCAAGCTCCCCTCCGGCAAGAAGCGCAAGCATGATAACCACCGGATGCATTTTAAGGCTTCTGCCGACAATGAACGGACTGAGGATATTTCCTTCCATAAACTGCAGAATAAACACCGTAATCACCACAACAAGAACCGCCTTGACTGAGATCGTCATCGCAATTAACAACGCAGGAACAGCTCCGATGAAAGGGCCAAAATACGGGATAACATTCGTTACTCCAGAAATAAGGCCAAGTATCAGCGGATATGGAAGCCCAAATACCCAGAACGAAATGCCTGCAATCACGCCAAGAATCAAGCAGACCAAAAGCTGGCCGCGGATATAATCGCCAAGCGAATCATCCACATCCCGCAAAAAGGCGCTGCCCCGCTTTCTCCACGACTTCGGAGTCAAGTACCATACTGTCTTTTTCATTAACTCAATGTCCTTCACCATATAAAACACGAGAAAAGGGATTGTTGCAGCAATTAAGAAGTAATCAAGCACATTGCGGATCCCGCTGATCGCACCCTCGATCGTTCCCGCAAAAAACGTCTCCGTCTGGCGGATCATTTTATCTATACGGTGATGCATACCATCAGGCCAGTCATCCGTATGGTTATGCACATGAAGAAGAAGCCCGTTATACGTTTCGGCAAACATGGGTATATTTTCTGACAAATCCGTCAGCTGCACGATTAAAACAGGCACCCCTTTATACAACGCCCAGCCAATCCCGCCAAAAAAAAGAACATAAATGACCAAGATGCTCAAAGTCCTAGGCAATCCTTTGCCATGCAGCCATTCCGTGACCGGAAGCAATAAATAAGATATAAAAATAGAAATGATCAAGGGAATAAAGATCGTTTTTATGACGAGCCAAAAGGGTGACCATAACATATCAAGCATAAAAAAGACATAGACTGTTAACAGAACCAGCAAACAAATAGCCACCCACAACAAAAGCTGCACCGGTTTTTGGAGCATCTGCTTTCACCTCACCTATATCTTTTGAGGTTTACACGGAATTATTCTTTATGTTTCTTTAGTCAGTCAGAAGTCATGGACATTTTTTCACATTTAATTTTCAGAAAAGTTTGATCATTTACTTTTTGGTCAAATTTTCTGATAGGAGGATTGCGATGATCACATTTCAAAATGTAAACAAGCATTACGGAGATTTTCACGTGTTAAAACAAATTAATCTTCAAATCGAAAAAGGTGAAGTCGTTGTTATCATCGGCCCATCCGGTTCCGGTAAAAGCACATTGCTCAGATGCATCAACAGACTTGAGACGATCAATGAGGGAGTGCTCACAGTAAACGGCACCGCCATTAACGACAGAAAAACTGATATCAATAAAGTGCGGCAAAATATCGGGATGGTGTTTCAGCACTTTCATTTATATCCACATAAAACAGTGCTGCAGAACATCATGCTGGCTCCGGTAAAAGTGCTTAGACAATCACCTGAACAAGCAAAGGAAACGGCGCGGTACTATCTTGAAAAAGTCGGCATCCCAGACAAGGCTGACGCCTATCCTTCCCAGCTTTCCGGCGGGCAGCAGCAGCGTGTTGCCATCGCAAGAGGACTGGCGATGAAGCCGGAGGTCATGCTGTTTGACGAGCCGACATCAGCACTTGATCCTGAAATGATCGGCGAGGTGTTAGATGTCATGAAAACACTCGCAAAAGAAGGCATGACTATGGTTGTCGTGACACACGAAATGGGGTTTGCCAAAGAAGTTGCCGACCGAATTGTCTTCATTGACGGAGGAAAAATTTTAGAAGAAGCAATGCCGGCTGAGTTTTACGCGAACCCAAAGGAAGAACGGGCCCGCTTATTCTTAAGCCGTATTTTAAATCATTAAAACAGAATGGGGGAGCTTGTATGAAAAAGATTTTTTCTTTAGCATTGATTTCTTTATTCGCTGTCATCTTGCTTGCCGCTTGCGGCAGCAAGGGATCAAACGGAGAAGCCTCAAAGGAGAGCAAAAAAGATACGCTAGCCGCCATTAAAGACAATGACAAAATTGTCTTCGGTGTAAAAACGGACACTCGACTGTTCGGTCTTAAAAATCCAAGCTCAGGTGAGATTGAGGGTTTTGATATTGATATAGCCAAACAAATCGCTAAAGACATTTTAGGTGATGAGAAAAAAGCTGAATTTAAAGAGGTCACCTCAAAAACAAGGATTCCTATGCTGCAAAACGGGGATATCGACGCCATTGTCGCCACAATGACGATCACTGATGAACGAAAAAAGGAAGTTGACTTTTCTGATGTCTATTTCGAGGCCGGGCAATCGCTTCTCGTGAAAAAAGGCAGCAAAATCAAGAGTGTCGAGGATCTTGACAAAGGCTCAAAAGTTCTTGCAGTAAAAGGCTCCACCTCCTCTCAAAACATTCGTGAAAAGGCGCCTGAAGCATCTGTTTTAGAATTTGAAAACTACGCAGAAGCCTTTACAGCCCTTAAATCGGGGCAAGGCGATGCCCTCACCACAGATAATGCGATTTTATATGGAATGGCCGATGAAAATAAAAATTATCAATTAACAGGAAAGCCTTTTACAGATGAGCCTTACGGGATCGCCGTGAAAGAAGGGCAATCTGCTCTCGCGAAAGAAATCAACGCTTCACTTAAAAAGATGAAGTCGGATGGCAGATACGATGAAATTTATAAAAAATGGATCAAAGAAGACCCAGCTGAATAACAACCATCCCGGGATGAGCAGGCGATGCTCATCCCAATTTGATAAGGAGTGAATAGGCAGATGAATGTGTCAATTCTTTTCGATAACTTCGGCATGTATATGGACGGTTTTTACCATACCTTGCTCGCAAGTGTTATCGCGCTGGCCGGCAGTTTTGTCCTCGGCGTCGCTGTAGCGGTTATGAGAATAACAGTCTTTAAGCCGCTGCAATGGCTAGGGACCGCATATGTAGAATTCATCCGCAACATCCCTCTTCTTTTAATTACCTTTGTTTTCTATTTCGGACTTCCAAACGCAGGCCTGAGGCTTGACGGTTTTCAAGCGGGAACGGTTGCTCTCACCATTTATACCTCTGCGTTTATCGCTGAAGCCATCAGAGCAGGCATCCAGTCTGTTTCAAAAGGACAGATGGAAGCGGCACGCTCGTCAGGCTTTACCTACAGCCAAGCCATGCTCCATATCATTTTGCCGCAGGCAATCAAAATCGTCATTCCGCCTTTAGGCAATCAATTTTTAAACTTAGTCAAAAACTCTTCGATTCTTGGGGTTGTGGCCGGATTGGATCTTATGTACCAAGCCGATTTAGTTTCGTCGAGCACACTCGTTGTATTTGATGTTTATATTTTTGTGGCGCTTTTTTACTTAGTGCTGACGATTCCGCTTAGCATCGGTGTTAACTATCTGGAAAAACGGCTGGAAAAAAGCTATTGATAAGGAGTGAGTTACATTGGATTTCATCGGTGCTTATTCACAGGAGCATTTAGCGTTTTTATGGGATGGCTTTCTCGTCACCTTGTACGTTGCTTTCATCTCCATCATTCTGAGCTTTTTCTTCGGTTTAATCGCAGGCACCCTGCGTTATGCGAAAGTTCCCGTTCTTTCTCAATTGATTGCGGTTCTCGTTGAAACGATCAGAAACCTCCCCTTGCTGTTAATTATTTTCTTTACGTTTTTTGCCCTTCCGGAAATTGGTATTAAGCTTGAAATAACAGCTGCTGCAATTACAGCACTAACGATTTTTGAATCCGCTATGCTATCTGAAATTATCCGAAGCGGACTGAAATCAATTGACAAAGGACAAATTGAAGCGGCGCGCTCCTCCGGGCTGAGCTATACACAGACCCTGTTCTTTATCGTTATGCCGCAAGCGCTTCGCCGCATGGTTCCGCCCATCGTAAGCCAGTTTATTTCTTTATTAAAAGATACATCGCTCGCTGTTGTGATCGCCCTGCCTGAACTGATTCACAACGCGCAAATTATTAACGGCCAAAGCGCAGACGGCAGTTATTTTTTCCCGATCTTTTTACTTGCGGCCCTTATGTATTTCGCAGTCAACTACAGCCTTTCACTCGCAGCAAGACGCCTCGAGGTCCGGCAAACATAGAAAAGGATACTCTTTGGAGAGTATCCTTTTTGCATTAAAACATTTTCGTAATTCTTCTTCTCATCCGCTTCATGCTTCGATTATTCAGCATGTCAGATTGAGTCGCCATTCGGTACACGAGAGCTCCGGCTCCCATTGCCAAAAGAGAAGTCATCGTCCGATTCATCCTGCGCATCTCCTTTCATGATTAAAAATTGATGCTGCGTTCATCCTCAGAAAACAAATCATCCAAGCTGCTTAACGTTCCGTCTTCTTCCACCTGATGAGTTGCAATCTTCCCTTTCGCCACTGTCAGTTCAATAAAACAGCCCCAGCAATAATATTGGTTCACGCCGATTTTGCCGATATCCTTACTTTTGCAATTCGGGCATATAAGCATACCTCACACCTCTATCCGTTCAGAACGATCTCGTCTTTCCGCACCTCGACAAGCGAATCCGCTCTTTGGATCTGGCGCTTGCTTCCCGCCAGGTCAGAAAAGAAACCGTCCGAGAGTTCATATGCTACGATTATGCCCCTGTCCAAACAAAAGTATACATCTTCCAGCATCCCCAATATATCGCCCTCTTGCGATTTCACAAGCTTCATCTTCATCTGCTCGTATGTGAAGCATGATTTCGGAAGAGGCAAAAGCTGTTCTGAACTGACCGAAGCCAATATGCGGTCATCAAGAATGGAAGAGATATCACACGCCCGTAATAGCGCATGATGATGATGCAAAAAGCGTTTTTGTGCAAGAATAAACCCAAGACAATCTCCTTTCAGAGAAAAACAAATATCGGAAATTGTCCCGAGATAACTAGAAGTTCGTTCTGAGTATACTGGGAATCCTTCTACTTCATGGCATGTTCTCAAAGTGTGATCAACCACCTTTTGTTGAACAGGCTTAGGTTTTGCTTTGCGCCTTAGACTCATACGATGAAATCAATTCCACTGCAAATGAAAAAACTCCCGCTTGCACGGGAGCATTTTATTGCTGTTCTTCTTTCATAAAATCGAATGGTGTAATGCCTTCCATGCCAATGTTGGCGTCGTGTACGCTGAACGGGAGCTCTTTTTGCAAAGCCTCAAGCTCGGCATCCATTTCCTCAACCTGTACGGACAGCCTGTTTTTCAAGGAGGTCTGTCTGACAGTTGCATCATTATTTTTTACGCCCCACTCCAGCGCCTCCTCCTCACCGCATAAAATGAGAAATTTCTTTGCTCTTGTAATCGCGGTATAAAGAAGGTTTCTTCTGAGCATTCTATAATAGCCTTTCACAACAGGCAAAACCACAATCGGAAATTCACTTCCCTGCGATTTATGAATAGAACAGCAATACGCATGGGTAAATTGATTAAAATCTTTTTTCGTAAACGTCATTTCATTGCCATCAAAAGAAACAACGGCCATGTCTTCTTTTTCTGTATTTTCCTTTGCATAAAATATCGACGTGATTTCGCCAATATCTCCGTTGAATACATTGTTTTCCGGCTGATTGACAAGCTGCAAAATTTTATCTCCGGTTCTGTAGACAACATCCCCGAACTTCAATTCTCTCCGTTTTTCTTTAGGAGGATTTAAAATGTCCTGCAGCATCACATTCAATTCATTAATGCCGGCTTTTCCTCTGTACATCGGAGCGAGGACCTGAATGTCCTTTGCTGTATAGCCTTTTTTCAATGCATTGGCGACAACCTTCTCAACTACTTCTTTGATTTGCGACCCGCCGCAGCGAATAAAGGAACGGTCCTTTGTCGGGGCAGTCAAATTGTTCGGCAGCAATCCATTTTTCATCTGGTGGGCAAGCTCGACGATTGATGACCCCTCCGCCTGGCGATAGATGTCTGTCAGTCTCACAGTCGGAATCACCTGGGATGCCAGCAAGTCTCTGAGCACTTGTCCCGGACCGACAGAAGGCAGCTGGTCTTCGTCTCCGACAATGATGATTTGTATATGATCAGGGATCGCCTTGAACAAATGATTCGCCAGCCAAATATCAAGCATACTGGCTTCATCGATAATTAACAGCTTCCCTTCGATCGGCTGATCCTCTGTATGAGTAAAGCCTTCAGCACCGTTCCAGCCAAGCAGCCTGTGTATCGTGACTGCAGGGAGTCCCGTTGATTCACTCATCCGTTTTGCTGCTCTCCCTGTCGGAGCGGCCAAAACAATCGGAAAAGCTTCATCCTTTTTATAAGCTGACGGATCTAGTGACACACCGTGAAGCTCTCCGTAGAGCTCGACAATCCCTCTGATTACCGTCGTTTTCCCTGTTCCAGGACCGCCTGTTAAAAGAAGCATCGGCGAGGAAAGGGCTTTTTGAATCGCTTCCTTCTGGCTGGGGGCATACTGAACGTTCATCCGTTCTTCCAGTTCTCCCAACGCGAGCAAAAACTCTGATTCGGGAAACTGGTTCTCATATTCGGTTTGGCTAGCGATATGTTTCACACGCTTTGCAACGTTTTGTTCTGCGTAAAACAGCGAAGGAAAATAACAGCGGCCATCTTCTATGACAATGTCTTTATTTTCTCCAAGGGCAATAATCGCGTTAGCGGCATCCATTTCTGTGATGCGCTGCCCTTCCCTTGCTGACTGGTTTAACAGTGATTGAGTGTCGATGATCAGCTGTTCCGTTTCTATGTACGTGTGCCCCTCTGACAGACAAGTCGTTTCAAGCGTGTACAAAATAGCAGCTTTTACCCGCTCAGGATGGTTACCCGAAAGACCCATTCTGCTGCCCAGCTCATCCGCTTTCCCAAACCCGATGCCTTCTACATCCTTCACAAGCTGATAAGGATTTTCCTGAATCTTTTCAAGCGTCTCGGATTCATAGGCTTGATAGATTTTCATAGACAGCTGCGGGCCAAAGCCAAACTGATTCAAGGAAATCATGATTTGCTCCAGTCCCTGATGCCGCTGCAATGCGCCAGCCAGCGTGTCGGCTTTCTTTTTTGAGAGTCTAGGAACATCATAAAGCACTGAAGCATCAGCCAATATTTTATTAATGGCGCTGTCGCCCAGCTTTTTCACAATTTCTTCAGCTGTTTTTTTGCCGATCCCCTCGAATAAATCACTCGATAAATATTGAATGATGCCTTCCTTAGTCGTTGGAATCTCCTTTTTGAAATGCTCCGCCTGAAATTGGAGCCCGAACTTTGGATGGGTTACGATCTTTCCGTAAAACGTGTAGGTCTCTTCTTCTTGAAGCGCAGGGAAGTAGCCCGTCACGGATACGGCTTTATCTTCAAAGGCTTCGGAGGTCTCTGTGACTTTCACTTTCAGAACCGTATATAAATTGGTGTCATTATGATAGATGACTGTGTTGACTGTCCCTTTTAAATAGGGCTCTTCCTCCAGTTTAAGCTGATCCGGATGCTGCTGCACGAGCTGTCCCTCCTCCTGTGCCTGTTATGATGGATCAATCAGTTTTTTAGCATGAAGCGCAAGCATATGATCTGGCTGGATATCAATTGCCTTGTCCAGCATTTCAAGCGCTTTTTCTCGGTTTTCTTTATAAGCATAAGCGACACCGGCATTATAAAATGCATCTGCATGCCCCGCGTCTTGCTCTGTCACAGCTGCGAATTGGCTGAGCGCTTCGTCCAGCATGCCCTCGTTGGCTAAGCACATCCCGAATTGAAAACGCGCTTCCGTATCGTTTTCATTCAGTTCGACCGCTCTTTGTAAATATGGCAGTGCAAGCTTAGGCTGTTCGAGCTTGACAAGTACCGTTCCGAGCATGTAAAACAGGTCGCCGTTTTCCATCCCCGCACGAAGCGCTTTTTCAAACATGTCTTTGGCTTCTTTGTACATTTCTTTTACAACATAGACATTTCCTGCTCCATAATAAGCAGTGGCTGCGCTATTGTCTAATTCAAGCGCTTTATCATAAAACGCAAGCGCACGTTCCAGCTCGTTTACGGATGAAAGCAGGTTGGCAAAATTGATATACGGAATCGCGTCTTCTTTATTTTCTTCAATCGCTTTTGTAAATGCCTCTGCCGCTTTCTCGTAATCGCCTTCCTGCATCGCCTCTATACCGAGTTGATTATAATCCACCGATCATCTTCCTTTCATTAAAAAACCCCAACTCAGTGTTGAGGTTTTTCATCTTTTATACGTACCACAATTTTGTTCCGTCTTTGTACACATCATCAATTGTCCCGCCGCCAAGGCATTCTTCGCCGTCATAGAAGACAACGGCTTGTCCAGGCGTTACAGCGCGGACTTGTTCATCAAAGATGACTTCCGCTTCACCCTCGCCAGTCATGCGCACCGTTACTTTATGATCCTCTTGGCGGTAACGGAATTTTGCCGTGCAGGAAATCTCTTCGCCCTTCATGATATCCGAACGTACCCAGCTGATATTTGTTGCTGTGATTTTGTCGGAATATAAAAGAGGGTTATGGAACCCTTGATCTACGTAGAGGATGTTCTTTTCAAGATCTTTCCCTACCGCAAACCACGGCTCGCCGCTTCCGCCGATGCCAAGGCCGTGACGCTGTCCGATCGTATAGTACATCAACCCGTCGTGGCGGCCTTTTACTTCGCCGTCCATCGTCATCATATCGCCCGGCTGTGCAGGGAGATATTGGCTGAGAAACGTTTTGAAGTTGCGTTCGCCGATAAAGCAGATGCCTGTACTGTCTTTTTTCGTCGCTGTTGCAAGTTCTGCTTCTTTGGCGATTTCACGCACACGGCTTTTTTGAAGTTCACCGATCGGGAACATGACTTTGCTCAGCGTATCTTCTGTCAGCTGATTCAAGAAGTACGTTTGATCCTTGTTTTCATCAATGCCGCGCAGCATTCTGACTTTTCCGCCGCTTCTGTCTACTCTTGCATAGTGGCCAGTCGCTAAATAGTCGGCGCCAAGTGACAATGCATGCTCTAAAAAGGCCTTGAATTTAATTTCTTTGTTGCACAGTACATCCGGGTTTGGTGTTCTGCCTGCTTTATATTCATCAAGGAAGTATTGAAATACCTTCTCATAATATTGCTTTTCAAAGTTTACGGCATAATACGGAATTCCGATTTGGTTGCAGACGCGGATCACATCTTCATAATCCTCTGTCGCCGTGCAAAAACCGTTTTCGTCCGTATCATCCCAGTTTTTCATAAAGATTCCGATTACATCATAGCCCTGTTCTTTTAACAGCAGGGCCGCCACAGATGAGTCTACTCCGCCGGACATGCCGACGACGACTCTTGTATCCTCCGGCCGTTTTTCCATTTCATTCACTCCAATTACTACGCCGCCTTATTATGTCAGCCGTTTGACAACGTCGGCTACATGTTTGGCAGCAGTTTTCACTTGCTCAGCCGTATTGCCGAGGCCGAAGCTGATTCGAATAGAGGACGTCAGCCGGTCACTCTCTTCGCCGAACATAGCGATCAGAACATGTGACGGCAGGACTGAACCGGCCGTACACGCTGAACCGCTGGAGACAGCGACACCCGCCATATCAAGATTGACCAGCAGCGCTTCCACTGACACACCGGGGAAATAAAGATTCAGAACATGCGGCAGACTATGCTCTTTGTCCCCGTTGATCTCGAATGCCACACCTGCATCTCTAAGCGTGTCGGCAAAGATTGCTTTAAACGATTGATACTTCTCGTTTTTTTCGTCCCGTTCTTCACTTGACAGCTTGATCGCTTCTTTCAGCCCGACAATGCCTGGAACATTTTCGGTTCCGGCACGGCGTTTTCTTTCTTGCTCTCCTCCGAATAAAAGCGGTGAAAGCTTCACATCTTTACTAGCATATAAAAAGCCTGTCCCTTTTGGCCCGTTGAGCTTGTGCCCGGAAACAGACAGAAGGTCAATATGGCTGTTTTTCACATCAATTGGCAGCAACCCGAATGCCTGAACAGCATCTGTATGAAAATAAGCTTTGTGTTCCTTTAACAGCACACCGATTTCTTCGATCGGCTGCACTGTTCCAACTTCATTATTTCCATACATCACTGTCACAAGGATTGTATCATCACGCAGTGCTTCTTTCACCTGTTTTGCACTGACTCTCCCATTTTGGTCAACGTCCAGATACGTTATGTCAAATCCGTCTTCCTCAAGTTTTTCACATGTGTGAAGCACGGCGTGATGCTCAATTTTTGTTGTGACGATATGTCTGCCAAGATTTTTTCTTGCAAGTGCGGTTCCCATGATCGCCAAGTTATCAGCTTCCGTTCCCCCGCTTGTAAAAATGATCTCCTGCTCTGCCGCTCCGATTTCTGCTGCGATCTGCGCTCTTGCTTCATCCACCCATTTTCGAGATTCTCTGCCAAATGAATGAATACTGGAGGGATTACCGAAACTGCCGGAGAAGTGCGGTATCATTTTTTCCAGCACGCGCTCATCCATCGGAGACGTTGCGGCATGATCTAAATAAATCCGTTCCATTATGTTTACACCTCTGATCTAAATATAGAACATATAAGCTTCTTGCTCTCCGTCTGTATAGCTGGCAAGATCCTCTAATGTTGTACTGTCTAAAACCTCTTTTACAGCATCCCGGATGCGAATCCAGAGCTCACGCTTGGCAGGCTCCTCATCTTCCAGCACTTCAACAGGGCTGATCGGCCCCTCAAGCACACGGATAATATCTCCCGCGGTAATGGCATCCGGCTCACTGCCTAATACATATCCGCCATATGCGCCTCTGATGCTTTTCACTAAACCGGCATTTCTGAGCGGCGATACCAGCTGCTCCAAATAATGCTCGGACAAATTATTCGTCTGTGCGATGCTTTTTAATGAAGTCGGGCCTTCACCGTGCTTTTTTGCAAGCTCGATCATAATGGTGAGCCCGTATCTTCCCTTAGTTGATATTTTCAACATGAACACCTCTGTTATTTCATGATTTTCCACATTTATAATGGTAATTTCTATATGTTTCGTCCGTTTATTATCTTATAGACCAACTGTTATTATAACATACCTTCAGCGAATTTTCATTGAGGCAGAAGGAAAGGGGCCTTTACCCTTTTCTAATGTACGGTTTTCCGTTACCCTGTAATTAAGTAAGGAGAGATGATAGATGAAGCCATTGGCATATCGGATGCGTCCGACAAAAATAGAGGATATTATCGGCCAGCAGCATCTGGTGGCTGAAGATAAAATTATTGGCAGAATGGTCCAGGCAAAACATTTGTCATCCATGATTTTGTACGGGCCGCCCGGAATTGGAAAAACATCAATCGCAACAGCAATCGCCGGTTCAACAAGTATTGCTTTTCGAAAGCTGAATGCTGTCATTAACAATAAAAAAGATATGGAAATCGTAGCTCAGGAAGCCAAGATGTCCGGCCAAGTGATTTTGATTCTGGATGAAGTCCACAGACTGGATAAAGGAAAACAGGATTTTCTATTACCCTATTTAGAAAACGGGATGATTATTTTGATCGGAGCAACGACGGCTAACCCGTATCATGCCATTAATCCGGCGATCAGAAGCCGGACCCAGATTTTTGAGCTTGAACCGTTAACACCTGATTTGATTAAACAGGCACTGGAACGTGCGCTCCATGATGAGCATCGGGGCCTTGGCACCTATTCTGTATCCATTGATGATCAGGCGATGGAGCATTTTGCCCACGGATGCGGAGGAGATGTCCGCTCCGCTTTAAATGCGCTTGAGCTTGCCGTGTTGTCAACGAAGGAGTCAGCAGACGGTGAAATTCACATTACATTAGAAACCGCGGAAGAATGCTTGCAGAAAAAAAGCTTTTCTCACGATAAAGATGGTGACGCGCATTATGATGTACTGTCCGCTTTTCAAAAATCGATCCGCGGCTCTGATGCCAACGCTGCTCTTCACTATTTGGCTAGATTAATTGAAGCCGGTGATCTGGAGAGCATCGCAAGACGATTGCTTGTTATCGCCTATGAAGATATCGGTTTAGCAAGCCCGCAAGCCGGCCCTAGAGTGCTGAACGCTATTCAGACCGCTGAGCGAGTCGGGTTTCCTGAAGCGCGAATCCCGCTGGCCAACGCAGTTATTGAGCTTTGCCTCTCACCGAAATCAAACTCTGCCATTCTGGCAATCGATGAGGCCCTGGCAGATATCAGAGCCGGAAAAATTGGGGATGTCCCGAAGCATTTAAAAGACGCGCATTATAAAGGAGCTCAGGAATTAGGAAGAGGAATCGACTATAAATACCCGCACAATTACGACAACGGTTGGGTCGAACAACAATACCTCCCTGATCCTCTGAAAAATAAGCAATACTATAAGCCGAAACAGACAGGAAAATTCGAATCCGCCTTAAAGCAGGTGTACGATAAATTAATGAAAAGAAAATAAAACAAAAACAGCCTTGATCATCAAGGCTGTTTTTATGCATTATTTATCCTTCACACGTTTGATTTCAATGTCTTTCAAAAGATCCATGACAACATGTCCGCCCATAATCAAACCTGCAACTGACGGCACAAAAGCATTAGAGGAAGGCGGCATTTTTGCTTTACGGATTTTCGCTTCGTCATTTCCCACTTCTTTTCTGACATCTTCCCGAATGACAATCGGGCTTTCATCAGAGAAAATCACTTGAACGCCTTTTTTGATCCCCTCTTTGCGTAATTTCGTACGGACGACCTTCGCAATTGGATCAGTGTGCGTTTTTGAGATATCAGCGATTTGGAAGCGTGTCGGATCCGTTTTATTTGCAGCACCCATGCTGGAGATGAGCGGAATATCCCGTTTTAGACATTCTTTCATTAAATGTATTTTATAACAAATGGTGTCTGACGCATCAATGACATAGTCAAGATCATAGTCAAAAAATTGCTCATACGTTTCTTCCGTATAGAACATTTTTAACGCGATCACTTCGCACTCCGGGTTAATGTCTGCGATCCGCTCCTTCATTAAATCAACTTTCGGCTGTCCCACAGTTGAAAGCAGCGCGTGAAGCTGACGGTTTACATTTGTAATGTCCACATCATCTTTGTCGACAAGCAGAATGCGGCCGACGCCTGACCGCGCGAGCGCTTCTGCCGCGAACGATCCGACTCCGCCGACCCCAAGCACAGCCACCGTGCTGTTTTTCAGCGTTTCAAGGCCTTCTTTTCCGATAGCTAATTCATTGCGTGAAAACTGGTGTAACAAGAACCTCACTCCACATTCGTATTCTGGTTTCATCTATAAAATGAAAATGGCTGATCCATGAGCAGCCGTTTTTTCTGCGCACAAAAAATAAAGTCCCAATAGTGCCGTTGCAGCTTTCCTTTGTTTTGAACCCGCTCTCAGCAGGTGGGTGCCCTCTTTTAAATCTTGTAAGTCCTCTTTACCGAATGAAAAGAGGCATGTACGCCATTTAAAAATGCGGGCTCCCAAATCAAAAAAATGTTCGGTCAAAACTAGGTGTACAACTAACACATCAGGACTTTATTTAACTTGTCAAAATCATATCACAGACGATTTTGATTTTCAAGAATCGAACTGCACATTCAGTTCTTAACTTTTTTCTTGATAGAAAGATGAAGCTCGTCAAGCTGGGCGTCGCTTACTTCGCCTGGCGCTTCTGTCATCAGGCAGCTTGCACTTGCCGTTTTCGGGAATGCAATCGTATCTCTCAGGTTCGTACGTCCAGCGAGAAGCATAACGAGACGGTCTAAGCCAAGTGCGATTCCGCCGTGCGGAGGAGCGCCGTATTCAAATGCTTCCAGCAGGAATCCGAACTGTTCAGCCGCTTCTTCTGGTGAGAAGCCGAGAAGCGCAAACATTTTTTCCTGAATATCCTTTTCGAAAATACGGATTGAACCGCCGCCAAGCTCATAGCCGTTTAAGACGAGGTCATAAGCTTGTGCTTTCATGTCTTCAGGCGCTGTTTCAATCAGCTCAAGGTCTTCGCGGACAGGCATTGTGAACGGATGGTGCGCTGCGTAGAAACGGCCTTCCTCAGGATCATGCTCTAATAGCGGCCAGTCAATGACCCATAAGAAATTGAACAGGTTTTCGTCAATCAGCCCGCGCTCTTTCCCAAGCTTTAAACGCAGCGCGCCGAGTGATGCGGCCACAACTTCAAATTGATCCGCTCCGAACAGCAACAAATCACCTTCAGTAGCATCAAGTGCTTCAATTAGCTTAGACTGCTTTTCTTCAGCAAAGAATTTAGCGATCGGTCCTTTCACTCCGTCTGCTTCAACTTTCACCCAGGCAAGTCCTTTCGCCCCATAGTTTGCAGCAAAAGCGCCAAGAGCATCGATGTCTTTTCTGGAGTAATCGCCGGCACCGCCTTTTACGTTGATGGCTTTGACCACACCGCCGTTTGCTACAGCTGATGAGAATACTTTAAATTCCGTATCCTTCACAATGTCAGACACATCTGTCAAAAGCATGTCAAAACGCGTATCCGGTTTATCAGAACCGTACTTGTTCATTGCTTCGTCATACGTCATTCGAGGAAGAGGAAGCTTAATTTCCACGCCTTTTGTTTCACGCATAATCTTTGCCATCATATCCTCAGCCAATGACATAATGTCTTCCTGGCTCATAAAGGACATTTCAATATCAATTTGCGTGAACTCAGGCTGGCGGTCCGCACGCAAGTCTTCATCACGGAAACAGCGGGCAATCTGATAATACCGTTCAATGCCTGATACCATCAGAAGCTGTTTAAATAGCTGCGGAGACTGCGGCAGCGCGTAGAACTCACCTTCGTGCACACGGCTTGGCACCAAGTAGTCACGTGCGCCTTCAGGCGTGCTTTTTGTTAAAATCGGCGTTTCAATATCAAGAAACCCGTTTTCATCTAAAAAGCTGCGGACAGCTTTCGTCACATTATGACGCATCTGCATCGTTTGAAACATAGCCGGTCTGCGCAAATCTAAGTAACGGTGTTTTAAACGAACGTCCTCTGACACTTCTTCTGCTTGATCAGAAATCGCAAATGGAGGCGTCTTTGCAGCACTTAGTACTGTCACTCCGTCAGCGTGAATTTCGATCGCACCTGTCTTCAAATTCGGATTGACTGTTCCTTCTTCCCGCGCCACTACTTTTCCTTGAACATCAAGCACGTATTCATTTCTGATGCCTTCCGCAACAGCAAGCGCTTCTTTTGACACATCGGGGTTGAAAACGACTTGAACAATTCCCGTACGGTCACGCAAGTCAATAAAAATCAATCCGCCGAGGTCTCGTCTTTTTTGGACCCAGCCTTTCAGCGTTACAGATTCGCCAATTGCTTTTTCAGTTATATCACCGCAATAATATGTTCTTCCAAACAATGCGTTTCACTCCTTATCCCTTTTGGTTTGCCTTCATCACATGTATAAATTCATCAAGTGCCACTTCAATCTGTTCGCCCGTCTGTGCATCCTTTACATTGATTTTGTTTTGGGCAAGCTCATCTTCACCCAAAATCGCAATAAATCTGGCCTTTAAGCGATCAGCTGTTTTAAACTGGCCTTTCATTTTCTTATTTTCATAATCGATTTCACTGGAAATGCCTGCTTCTCTCAGTTTGTACACCAATGAAACAGAATAATCCTTTGCTTTTTCGCCGAGTGTGACGATATAGCAGTCGATTCCCTTATCAACAGGCAGCTCTCTTTTTTCAGCATCAATTGCGGCAAGCAAGCGTTCGATGCTCATCGCAAATCCGATGCCCGGTGCTTCAGGTCCGCCGATCTGTTCGACAAGCCCGTCGTAGCGTCCGCCGCCGGCAAGTGTCGTAATCGCGCCAAAGCCTTCCGCATTGCTCATAATTTCAAATGCGGTGTGGTTGTAATAATCCAGCCCTCTCACAAGGTTCGAATCGATTTCATACGAAATGCCCAGATCATTTAAGTATTGTTTCACTTTGTCAAAATAAGCGGCTGATTCTTCATTTAAATATGTCAAAATCGAAGGTGCCGATTTCATCAGCTCATGATCTCGGTCTTTTTTGCAGTCCAAGATTCTAAGCGGATTCGTGTGCAGCCGGGACTGGCAGTCTGAACAAAATTCTTCGATGCGAGGCTCGAAGTGTTTCACGAGCGCTTCTCTGTAGCTTTTGCGGCTATCTTGATCGCCGAGACTGTTTATGACAAGCTTAACGTTTTCTAAACCTGCTTTTTCATAAATACTCATCGCAAGCGCCATTACTTCAGCGTCGATTGCAGGGTCTTTCGAACCAATCGCTTCAATTCCAAACTGATAAAACTGGCGGTAACGGCCTGTCTGAGGACGTTCATAACGGAACATCGGCCCGACATAATAAAGCTTTGTCGGCTGTACAGGATTTGCGAACAGCTTGTTTTCATTAAAAGCGCGAACCGCAGCAGCTGTTCCCTCCGGACGAAGCGTCAGGCTTCTGCCTTTGCGGTCCTCGAAGGTATACATTTCTTTTTGTACGATATCCGTTGATTCTCCGACGCCTCTGGCAAACAGTTCTGTATGCTCAAAAATCGGTGTGCGGATTTCTTTATATTGATAAGTGCGGCAAGTGTCTCTCATAATTTGTTCAACATACTGCCAGCGATCTGATTCTCCAGGCAGAATATCCTGTGTTCCTCTCGGAATGTTATATCCCATAGGTAGACCTCCTTATGTATTCCTTATAAAATATCCAATGATCGTTAATGATGAAAATGAAAAAAACTCTCGCCCCTACTATACATGATAGTAGGGACGAGAGTTATACCCGTGGTGCCACCCTAGTTGGAATACGTTCATATTCCCGCTCGATCCTTTAACGCAGGTTCACGTTCACTGCCTAATGGCGTTATTCACGCGTTCAGCAGGAAACCTCCGGAGTGTTGTTTCGAGAAAGACGCAATGGGATCCGCTTTCAGCCTGGGGCGGGTTCCTCTCTAATCATGCAATCTGACCTACTCTTCTCCATTATTGGTTCAAATCTTTCATCATTTGCTATGTACTCAATTTCTATTATAATAATGGGATTGGGGTTCTCTGTCAAGCTTTATTCCGGTTGTTTTTCCTCAGCGCTGCTTCTTTGGACATAAGACCAAATTCAGATGCTGTTTCCGTAAGATAACCAGTCGTATCGGGATCTGCGTGATCGCTGTAATGCAGATTCGCTTCACCGTCGTGAAATGCACGTCCCATTTTTGGATGATATTTCATGATTTGCACACCTTTTTGATTGTATTTACGCTTAGTATAAACAAATCATTTTATTTTTATTTAAAAATCAGAAAGGACTTTACGATATTAAACAAGAATGCTTTTTTAATGATCATCAGAAAGGAGGACACAATGAACAAGAAATACTTTGTCCTTATTGTATGTATTATTTTCACCGCAGCGCTATTTCCGACCTTTTCATCCATTACAGCTGCTCAAGGAGAAGCGGTCATCGCAACAGATGAAATGAACGTCAGAAGCGGCCCTGGGCTTAGCTACGGCATTACAGCGGAAGTAAAAAAGGGAGAACGCTATCCGATTTTAAAGGAAGATGGAGACTGGGTGCAGATACAGCTTGGTTCCGGAGAAAAGGGCTGGGTAGTCTCCTGGCTTATTACAAAGGAAGACCAGGCCAGCACAAGCTCCTCAGGAAGCAGTGACACTGTGACATCAACAGACCCCGATCTGCGGATGAGAAGCGGCCCGGGCACTTCCTACGAAGTCATCGGCAAATTCCCGCAAGGCAGCCAAGCATCTGTCATTGATAAAGATTCGGGCTGGATCAAGATATCCTATCACAGTGCCACCGGATGGGTATCATCTGAATATGTCACATCAGGAGGCAGCAGTTCAGCGTCTGATGAGAGTGACCAAACCGAGGATTCTGGTGCGTCAACGACGGGCACAGTCGGTGTTTCTTCGCTAAATGTAAGAGCCTCCGCCTCACATGACGCGGCAATTATAACAAAACTTGATCGCGGAACGAAACTGACGGTTCTCAACGAGAAAAATGGCTGGGCTCACATTGAGGTGAACGGGCTAAAAGGCTGGGTTGCAAGCCATTACCTTTTGACTAGTTCTGTTCCAGCTGATGATTCAGCAAATGCCGGCAGTTCATCCTCCGCTAAAAAAGCCTATATCATGTACGGAGGAACGAATCTAAGAAGTGATGCGTCAACATCAGCTTCGATCGTTGAGCGTGCTGCCAAAGGAGATTCATACACCATTACCGGTTCAAAGGGAAGCTGGTATGAAATAAAGCTTGATAACGGGCAAACTGCTTATGTAGCCAATTGGGTGGTCCAAACGTCTAAAAGCGCAGAAGAAGCAGGTGAACCGCCAGTCTCTGATTCCCCGTCTGGAAACGGCTCTCTAAACAATAAAACGATTATTGTTGACCCGGGACATGGAGGAAAAGACAGCGGAACGATCGGGTATTCGGGGAAATTCGAGAAAAACCTGACGATCAAAACGGCAAAACTGCTCGCCAGCAAACTTAGATCGGCTGGAGCGGATGTATATGTGACACGCCAGGATGATACCTTTGTCAGCCTGCAGTCACGGGTCTCTACGTCTCACTACCGCAACGCTGACGCCTTTATCAGCATTCATTATGACAGCTATGCGGATACCTCTACAAGAGGCAGTACAGCATATTACTACAGTCCTGCCAAAGATCAGGAACTCGCATCAGATGTCCACTCAGAAGTGGTGAAGCGTTCTTCCATTCCAGACCGCGGCGTATTATTCGGAGATTATTATGTGCTCCGGGAAAACAGACAGCCCGCTATGCTGTACGAGCTGGGATATGTAAGCCATCCGCAGGAAGAAGCCATTGTACATAGCAATTCATACCAAGAAAAAGTAACAGATGGGATCGAAAGCGGATTAGAGAAATACTTCCAATAAAAAAAGCTGCCTTTTGGCAGCTTTTTTTATTTTGAATCCATAATGAGCGTAACCGGTCCGGAGTTTGTAAGCTGAACATCCATCATTGCTCCAAACGTTCCGGTCTCCACTTTGATTCCTTTTTCACGAAGCAGGTCATTCCATTTTTCATAAAGACCTAAAGCTTTATCGGGTTTGGCCGCGTTCATGTAGTTCGGCCGGCGCCCTTTTTTCGTATCTCCATAAAGCGTAAACTGTGAGACAGATAAAATCTCTCCTCCTATATCTACAAGAGACAGATTCATTTTTCCTTCACTGTCATCGAAAATACGGAGATTGACAACTTTATCGGCTAAATAAGCTGCATCATCTTCTGTATCATCATGAGTGATGCCGACCAGCACCATGAGGCCTTGTCCAATTTGGCCGACGACCTCTTCGTCCACTGTAACGCTTGCTTCTGTTACTCGCTGAACAACTAATCTCATTTTCTAACCCCTTTAGTTCATGACGCGGCGCACAGAATAGATATCTCTAATCTGTTTAATACGCTCGACGACTTTGTGCAAGTGATTGATATTCTGAATAAAAATCGCCATATGAATGGTTGCCACTTTATTGCGATCCGATTTGCCAGAGACAGATGAAATATTTGTTTTCGTTTCATTCACTGCCTGCAGCACCTCGTTCAGCAATCCGCGGCGGTCATACCCAAGAATCTCTATCTCAACATTGTATTCCTTGCGCTTTTGAACCTGTGACTCATGCTCCCACTCTACCGGGATCAGCCGCTCTTGGGCTTCATTCGTTTTGACATTCGGACAGTCTTCGCGATGGACCGAAACCCCTCTGCCTTTTGTGATAAAGCCGACAATATCATCACCTGGCACAGGATTGCAGCATTTTGATAAACGGACAAGGAGATTGTCGATGCCCTTGACACGAACGCCAGCTTCCCGTTTTCTTCCTTGCGGGTACGGCTTAGGTTCCCCAGTAACTTCCTGAACGATCTTTTCCTGTTCTTCCTGATCGCGCTGCTTTCTCTCTTTTTCTGTTAGGCGGTTCGCCACCTGCAGAGCTGTGATGCCGTTGTAACCGACCGCCGCGTACATATCCTCTTCATTTGAGAAATTAAATTTGTCAGCAACCTTTTGAATATTCTCTGGCGTTAAAACATCCTTCAATTCAAAATCCAAGTTTTTAATTTCTTTTTCGACCAGCTCACGGCCTTTTTCGACATTTTCTTCACGCCGCTGTTTCTTAAAGAATTGACGGATTTTATGCTTCGCTTGGGATGTTTGGGCAAGCTTCACCCAATCCTGGCTCGGGCCGTAGGAATGCTTAGAGGTGAGAATTTCAACGATATCACCTGTCCGAAGCTTATGGTCAAGCGTAACCATTTTTCCGTTTACTTTGGCACCGATTGTTTTATTGCCGATTTCAGAGTGAATCCGGTAAGAAAAGTCAATCGGAACCGAACCGGACGGAAGCTCGATTACATCTCCTTTTGGCGTAAAGACATACACCATATCAGAGAACAAATCAATTTTGAGCGATTCCATAAATTCTTCTGCATCTGTCGATTCATTTTGAAATTCTAAAATTTCACGGAACCAAGAAAGCTTTTTCTCAAAGGTTGCACCTTCATTGGCTGCTTTCCCTTCTTTATAAGCCCAGTGAGCCGCAACCCCGTATTCCGCTATTTCATGCATTTCAAAGGTGCGGATCTGCACTTCAAGCGGATCGCCTTTAGGCCCAATAACCGTTGTATGAAGCGATTGATACATATTCGGCTTCGGCATTGCGATATAATCTTTGAATCTGCCGGGCATCGGTTTCCAGCATGTGTGAATGATGCCAAGCACCGCGTAGCAGTCCTTTATGCTATTCACAAGAATACGGACAGCCAGCAAATCGTAAATTTCATTGAATTGCTTATTTTGCAGCACCATTTTTCGATAAATACTGTAAATATGTTTCGGGCGTCCCGAGAAGTCAGCCTTGATATTTACTTCTTCGACACGTTTCTTCACTTCATTAACAACCTCATCGACATAAAGCTCACGTTCTGCACGTTTCTTCTTCATGAGGTTGACAATTCTGTAATATTGCTGAGGGTTCAAATAACGGAGCGCCGTATCTTCCAATTCCCACTTAATTTTTGAAATCCCGAGACGATGCGCCAAAGGAGCAAAAATTTCCAGCGTTTCATTGGAGATTCTCCGCTGTTTTTCCTGAGGCAGATGTTTCAGTGTCCGCATATTGTGAAGACGATCCGCCAGCTTGATCAATATGACCCTGATATCTTGAGCCATAGCGACAAACATTTTGCGATGATTTTCCGCCTGCTGTTCCTCTTGAGATTTATATTTAATTTTGCCGAGTTTCGTTACGCCGTCTACAAGCATTGCCACTTCTTCGGAAAATGCTTCTTTCAGGTCATCGAGCGTCACATCTGTATCTTCCACGACATCGTGCAAAAATCCGCCCGCGATTGTGGAAGGGTCCATTTCAAGATCGACGAGAATCCCCGCAACCTGAATCGGATGAATAATATATGGCTCGCCCGATTTGCGGTATTGCTCGCGATGAGCATCTTCAGCGTACAGATATGCTTTTTCGACAAATGCGATATGCTCATCAGATAGATAGCTGCGCGCTTTATCTATAACTTGCTCGGCAGTCAATACTTGTTCGTTCGCCATGGAATCACCTTTTTTAAAATGTAAACTGTATTGTAGTTTATTATCAAGAAAAAAACGAAAGATGTAAAGAGCAGAAGTTCAAATAGCCAAATATTATATAAAATAAATGCAAAACAATAGGAAAAAAGCACCCTGACATGGAGTGCTTTTTCGTTATGCGGTTATCCTTAGTATTTCATCAATGTTAAGATGTCGTAATCTTCGAGCTTATTTCTGCCGTCAAGGTAAGAAAGCTCGATTAAGAAAGCGATACCAGCAACAACGCCGCCAAGTTCTTCAACAAGTTTGATTGTCGCTTCAATTGTGCCGCCTGTCGCAAGCAGGTCATCTGTAATAAGCACACGCTGACCAGGCTTAATCGCATCTTTGTGGATCGTTAATACGTCTTTTCCGTATTCCAAGCCATAATCCACTTTGATTACTTCACGAGGCAACTTGCCTTCTTTGCGGACCGGCGCAAAACCTACGCCAAGCGCGTAAGCAACGGGACAGCCGATAATAAAGCCGCGCGCTTCAGGGCCAACGACCAAATCAATTTGCTTTTCTTTCGCATATTCAACAATTTGATCTGTGGCATAGCGGTATACATCGCCTTTATCCATCAGTGTCGTAATATCTTTAAATTGCACGCCCTCTTTCGGGTAATCCGGTACAATTGTTACGTATTGTTTTAAATCCATCTGTTTTATGTCCTCCTCGTACTTTCATAAGCCTCTGAATCTTGTTTCATCAGCTTATTCAGCCATTCCTTCAGCTCTTCAGCAGAAGAATAATTCAGCTTTTGATCCAGTTCCATCAGCTGCTGTTTCGCCTGATATGTTTGTGAGTCTGTTAAGTCGCGTTTCTTTGCTCCGCTCACAACAGACAGCACACCATTCTCTATTTTAACAAAACCGAGATCAAAAAACACCTTTGTCATGAAATTGATTGTTTCAACGGACCAGCCTTTATGTTTTGCAAGCTCTGAACCGTGTTTTTTCACGTCAAAAGCGCCTCTTTTCAGCAAGAACGCATAATACCATTTAAAGTGGTCTCTTGCGGGAAAAGTTGATAAAAAGTGGTCCTCATGATTGAGAAAAATAAAATATATCCGCTCAGGCGCCTTGCCTTCCAGCAAACGTGCGAGCATGTCCAGCGAAGGCGGCGGATCCAGTAATACAATATATACACCATCGAGGTCAAACGCCTTTGCTTGATCTTTAGAACTGATGACGTGCACTTCTCGGCGAAGGTCTTCAGTTTGAAGTAATGTTGTTGAGTCTTCTTTGAAAGAGACAATGGCCCGTTTAGCAGATGGAAGGGCGGAAACTGTGTCTTCCCACGTCCGTTTTCCCCTTAAATCAAACAGCTGCCATTCAGAAACAGCGGCATCCTTTATCATAAGCTGCGGCTTTTTTCGATTGTTCCATTCGTTGATTGACATCTCACCGACAATGGAAATTCTTGAACCCGGTACGATGCCTTCTTGAAGCTCGCCTTTATTAAAACCGACGCAATCAAGCTGGGACGACTCGTTTCTGATCGTCATTTTGACATGAGTTTTATTTGCCCCTATCTTGCGGACATCTTCCAGTACTGCGTTTTCTACGAGAACGTGCGGTTTCGGGTTCAGCATGCCAAAAGGAGACAGCATGTTCATTTCTGCGATGCTTTCAACTGTAATGTCTTCGACGCTGCAGACAAGGTCGACTTCCTGTACGGGAATAAAATCCTCTTCCGTAAGCGTATTGTCCGCTATTTCGTTCAGCCTGCTTCGCAAATCCGGCACATCTTCGGCTTTCAGCGTCATCCCCGCAGCCATTGGATGGCCGCCGAAATGAGGAAGAATATCTCTGCATTCAGAAAGGCTCTCAAATAAATTAAAGCCTCTGATGCTTCGGGCCGAACCTTTAGCGATTCCCTTTTCTTCATCAATGCCAAGAACAATGGCCGGTCGGTAGAAGCGGTCCACAAGCTTTGAAGCCACAATCCCGACGACTCCCGGGTTCCATCCGGCTTTGGCCACGACAATTGCAGTTTGATCGAGCCCTTGCTGTTCAACCATTTCAATCGCTTCATCCGTCATTTTGCTGACCATTTTTTGGCGCTCTTTGTTCAGCTGGTCAATTTCTTCGGCAAGCTCTTCCGCTTCAAACGAATCCTCTGACATAAGCAAATGAACAGCGGGATCCGCCTGTTCGATTCTTCCGACGGCATTCAGCCTTGGTGCGAGCTGAAATCCGACTGTTTCTTCGTTCGCTTCTCCGATGTCTCCGCCTGACAGCTTAATCAGCTCTTTTAAGCCGAGCCGATTTGTCCGTCGAAGCCTTTCAAGTCCTAGTGTTGCAATTAATCTGTTTTCGTCATGCAGCGGGACTAGATCGGCAATGGTGCCGATAGCCGCCAGGTCAAGCAGTTCATCAGGAAGTTCACCCAATAGAGCGTGGGCAAGCTTAAACGCGACTCCAACCCCGGCAAGCTCCTTAAACGGGTAAGTGCAGCCAGGTTGCTTCGGGTGGACGATCGCATGGACATCTGGAAGCTCCGGTCCCGGTTCATGATGATCAGTAATGATGACATCCAGTCCGAGTTCCTTTGCCACCTTCGCTTCATGCACAGCGGCAATTCCTGTATCAACCGTAATGATCAAAGAGAAGCCCCGTTCTTTAATCGAACGAAACGCCTGTTCATTAGGTCCATATCCTTCTTTAAAACGGTCAGGTATATAAAAATCAACTTGAGCCGACAGTTTTTGCAGCGTGTGAAGCATCACTGACGTACTTGTAACCCCATCGGCGTCATAATCGCCATATATCATAATCTTTTCTTGTTGTGAAATCGCCTGTTTTATTCGATCTGCCGCTTCTTTCATGCCTTTCATTTCAAAAGGATCATAAAAATCGGCATCCTTTGTATGTAAAAACAGCCTAGCGCTTTCTGCCGTATCAAAGCCTCTTTTTACAAGCAGGGACGCAACAAGAGGTGTTATATGCAATTGTTCTGTGAGTGATTTGACCTTATCCTGATCTGGTCGCTGGATTTCCCATCGCATTTTTGACGCTAACATAAATTCACCCCTCAACCACCCTATTATACTAGAGCAGGCTGAGGGGTTTCAAATAATATTCGAAAACTAGTCTTTTTTCTCAATCATGGCTGATGCATCCTGTGTGTCAGTCTGATTAGGAAGATGAGTATCCTCTTGTTTATGTATTGCTGTTCTATTTTCTTTCCGCAAGGTTTTTATTTCCCGCTTCAATTTCATTACCTGAAAAATGCCGACAGAAAATACGATCAGCGCTCCCATTAAAACTGAGCCCAAAATAACAAGAATGAGCGGCCATTCTGATCTTCCAAACAGGTAATCAACTTCTACGGATCGAACATTAATGACTGCGAAAATAGCGACAATTAAGGTGAAAATAAGTGCGAAAATAATGGTCCATTGTTTATTCATTCTCTTTTCCCCCAAACTTCTTATTGAGGTAACTTTCCCCATCAAGACTGGTTTTAAACATGGCTTAACACTAGGTTAAGCTCCCTTTGCTGTTAATTTTTCCCAGATCAGCCTCTTCAGTCCGGTTCCCTCACCGGAAATCACAAGTGTATCGCCTTCGTCAATGACTGTTTCAGAGCTCGGATTCAGTTGTTTATCCTGATTCTTTTTAACAATTGCAATGACCGTTACATGATATTCCTGACCCACATTCAAATCACCAATCGTCTGATGAATGGCAGGCGCTCCCGCCTCTGCTTTACACCACTCTATAATCAAATCATCAAGGGCTGACTCGACCTGTTCTAACGCTTTCGGTTTATATGCCATTCCGCCAAGAATTGCAGACATTTGCCTTGCTTCAGCGTCATCAAACTGCACGGAGGCAACACATTCCTCATGGTCGTTTTCGTCAAAATAGTAAAGCTCTCTTCGTCCGTCATGATGAATGATAATTGAAATTTTATCACGGTTTCTAGTAATCATTTCAACTTTTTGTCCTATGCCCGGCAGCTCTGATTCGCGAACCCTCATATATAAACCCTCCTACATATCTGAAAACCAGTCATAAACACTTTTAACACCATATATATGTTTAAATGTAAGCGTATGTCATTATAGCAAATGTCTATTTTAAGTTCAATGAAACTTCAAAAAACAGGCTGCCCTGCAGAGGACAGCCTGATATTTTTTATTGCGCCGAATCTTTTTTCAGTTCTCTTCCTTTCCATGCAAGCCAAATTTGTGCGGCAATGTATAGAGAAGAATAAACGCCTGTTAACAGCCCGACCAATAAAGCAATTGAGAAGTTAGTAATAGAAGATGCTCCAAAGATCAGCAATGTCACAACAACAATCACAACAGTTAATACAGTGTTAATTGAACGTGTAAAGGTTTGCTGCAGGCTCAGGTTTACAATATGGTTCAGATCGGCAAATGTTTTCGGCTTGCGCTTTTTCATATGCTCGCGGACCCTGTCAAATGTAACGATTGTATCGTTAATGGAATACCCGATTATCGTCAAGATGGCCGCGATGAATGTAACATCTACCTCAAGCCTTGTAATACTGAAGAACGTGACGATAAAGAATGCGTCATATAGCAATGAGGCGATGGCAGCAATCGCCATTTTGTATTCGAATCGGATTGAAACGTAAATAATGATGCCAATAGAAGCTATAGCAACTGCGTACAGCGCATTTCTTGCCAGCTCCTTACCGACTGTCGGTGAAACTGTGCTGACATTTGGCTCTGATCCGTATTTGTCTTTAAAATACGTTTTTACTTTTGCTATGGTTTCTTTATCTGGCACCCCGACAAAACGGGCAACACCGATATTGCTCTTTTCGCCTGACAGAACTACAGTATCAGGGTCCATACCCAGAGATTCAAAATCCTTCTCAACTTGCTCTGTCGTCAGCTTATGGTCGCTTTGTACTTCAATCCGTGCACCGCTAGCAAAGTCAATGCCAAGATTCAGCCTGAACACAAGCAGGATAATAATCCCGGCAACCGTGACTGCACTGGAGAAAATAAAGAAGTATTTGCGTTTGCTCGTGAAATCCCATTTTTGGAATGGCGTATGCGGCTCTGTATTTTCATCCGTATCCTGAATATCCATGATATGTTTCTTATTGACACCAAACCAGCCTTTTTTCCGATCAAGCCATCTGCTTTCCACAAGGAGAGCGAGGAGAAATCTCGATAAGAAAACGGCAGTGATAAAGCTTGTCAAAATCGATAGGATCAGCATTGTCGCAAACCCTTTAACAGAGCTTGTCCCAAAGATAAAGAGCACAACCGCTGCAATAATGGTTGTAATATTCGCATCAAAAATCGTCGCAAATGACCGTCTGTTTCCTGAACGGAAGGCAGAGCGGACTGACTTTCCTAGCTTGAGCTCTTCTTTAATCCGCTCATAGGTAATAATGTTGGCGTCAACAGCCATCCCGACACCTAAAATGAGAGCGGCAATTCCCGGAAGCGTGAGTACGGCATTCATCCAGTCAAAGATCTGGAGTGTAATGTAGATATAAACAGATAGCGTAATCACCGCGATTAATCCCGGCAGACGGTAATAGAAAAGCATAAATAAGAAAATAATTGCAATACCGACAATACCGGCAAACACCGTATCATGGAGAGCCTGCTGGCCGAATTGTGCGCCTACTGATGTCGAATACTTTTCAGTCAGTTTCACAGGAAGTGCGCCTGCATTTAAAATGCTGGCTAAATCTTTTGCTTCTTGAGCTGTGAAATGACCTTCAATTTTTACATCAGTTGTATTTAGCTCCTGACTTACATTTGGAGCGGATACAAATTTAGGATGCTCTTTTTGAACTTCTTTCTTAAAGGAATCACCTTTATCATAATCCAGCCAAATGACAAGCTGGTTGTTTGGCGCCATTTTCATGACCTTCTTGGTCACTTCACCAAATTTATCAGCGTCTTTCAGCTTAATCGTGACAATTGGCTCATTTGTTGTGCTGTCATAAGTTTGTTTAGCGCCGTTTTCGACTAGATCAGCACCGTTTAACAGTTCCTTATCATTTGCATCTCTGAAAGAAAGCTGCGCTTCAGTCGCCAAAATTTCACGCGCTCTGTTTTGGTTTGTCACACCAGCGAGCTGAACGCGAATCCGGTTATTCCCTTCAATTTGGATGTTCGGTTCGCTGACACCGAGAACATTGGCCCGGCGGTTCAATGCCTCTACTGTGCTGACCAGAACGTCTTTTGTGATTTTGTCACCTTTTTTTACAGGCTGTACATCATACAGCACCTCAAATCCGCCTTGCAAATCCAATCCTAACGTAATATTGTTAGCGGCAGGCTTCGTAAAGTAGCCCAAGCCCGTGCCGATCAATAGAACGAAAAGGAAAAACGCAATCAAGCGTCCTTTTTTCATTATGTATATCCTCCCTTAAACCTGTGCGAATCAACCTGCTATCTCAGCAGTTCTTCCAATGCTTCCTGGCCCTCTTCACTGCCCAGCCAATTAGACGTTTTAAATGACTCAACGGTTGCATAGTTCATAAATTCGCCAATTTTCACTGATAAAATATCACTCGCCAGTTCATAAATGTTCAGTTCCGTTTTCTTTTTCCACTTCTTATCTGTTAAGTATGACCACAAACTTTCGAGTTCAACATCATCATACCCGAGAATCTTGAACTCTTCCAGTTTGCTGTAAAGAAACGGCCTGACGTGGTCTTTATATAGATCGGCTGGATGCTTCTCCACGAATTCCACGCTCCTTTTTTATTGTTTTTCAAGAAGACTTGTCATGCTTGGACGATATATACGCATATCTTTATTGTATATGATTCCAGGTAGTTTGAGAAGGCAGGGGGTAAAAATGGCGAAACAGACGTTTTTAAAGGGCACTCTTATCCTTATCGCAGCAGGAATGGTTACAAGAATGCTCGGGTTTGTCAACCGGGTGGTTATCGCCCGTTTTATCGGTGAAGAAGGAGTCGGGCTTTACATGATGGCGGCGCCTACCTTCTTCTTGGCCACTACGTTAACTCAATTCGGTCTGCCGGTCGCGATCAGCAAGCTAGTCGCTGAAGCCAGTGCGCGCGGAGATCATCAAAAAACGAAAAATATTTTAGTCATGTCTCTGACCATCACGGGAGTGCTCAGCCTCATCTTTACACCGCTGTTTCTGTTTTTCGCCCCGGTTATGGCTGAAACGATGCTGACAGATAAGCGAACACTGTATCCGCTCCTGGCCATTACGCCGGTAGTGCCGATTATTGCTATATCGAGTGTGCTGAGGGGATACTTTCAAGGAAAACAGAATATGAACCCGCTTGCTATGTCACAAGTCCTTGAACAGGTCGTCCGCATTTCACTCGTGGCTGTCTGCACAACGATTTTTCTCCCTTACGGAATTGAATATGCTGCAGCGGGGGCAATGCTATCCTCAGTGGCAGGGGAGCTGGCATCACTTCTTTATTTATTCGTTTGCTTTAAGTATAAAAAGACAATTAAAATCAGAAAGCATTTTTTCCAGTCAATTAAAAACGGAAAACAAACCTTTACCCAATTAATGAGCGTGTCCCTTCCAACAACCGGGAGCCGCTTTATCGGAAACCTCTCTTGGTTTTTCGAGCCAATCGTCGTCGCTCAAAGCCTTGCCATCGCCGGTGTGGCAACAGTTGCCGCAACAAAGCAATACGGGGAACTGACCGGCTTTGCCATGACGCTGCTGACTCTGCCCAGCTTTATTACATATTCTTTGTCGACCGCGCTTGTTCCTGCGATCAGTGAAGGAATGGAGCAGAAAAAATTGCAGGTGGTGGAATACCGCTTGGAACAGGCGATGCGTCTCTGTCTGCTCAGCGGAGGCATTTCAGTTGTTATTTTATTTGTATTTGCAGATGAGCTGATGAGAGTGATGTACGGTTCCTCAGGCGCAGCTGTATTTATAAAAGTAATGGCCCCATTTTTTCTGCTTTATTATTTCCAAGGCCCGCTTCAAGCTGTGCTGCAGGCGCTTAATTTGGCTGGAGCTGCGATGATGAACAGCTTAATCGGAGCGCTTGTCAAAACAGGCCTTATTTTTGTCCTTGCCACAAGGCCTTCTCTTGGCATTATGGGCGCGGCATTAGCCATTGTGACAGGCATGGTGCTCGTCACGCTATTGCACGCAGCAACCGTAAGCAAAGTGCTGCCGATCAGCATCAAAATCAAGGAGTATGCGCTCAGCTTCGCTGTTATTGTAATTTGCGGATTTATCAGCTCCGCCATCAAACAATATATAAGCTTTGGAGCATCTGAGGCTGTCAATCTAGCCGGATGGATTGCGGTGAGCGCCGCCATTTATATAATCCTCCTGCTCGTTTTCCGTTTAATTAAAAAAGATGAGCTTCGCCGCATTCCCATTATCGGACGTCTAATCGTCCGATAACGGTTACGGGCGGTGCCCATCTTTTTCATCAATAAATAATTCTCCGTCTGTAAACGAGCAAAAAGAAATATCTGAAGGGTTTGTGTATCCGTGTTTTTGCAAACTTTCGAGCAGCCATTTTTTATCTTTACTGATTCTGGACAGGTTTTCTGTTTGAATGAAGCCGTCTATAATGAGCGGCATTTCGAGCTGTCGATGCTCTCCGCTGTTTTCTTTCTTAACAATAGTCAGTTTGCCCGACGGCTCTAAAATAGCAAATGATACGTCAGCTACTCTGTCGATGCTATTTTCTCTGAGCTGAACCATTAAATCATCAAAATTATAACGCTGTGATTTCATGGCGTCTTCGTCAATTTTTCCATATTTGATAATTATGGTCGGCTTACCGTCAAGAAGCTGGCGGACTTTTCGGTTTTTTAAAGAAAAGTATGCCAAAGTCACTTGAATGATCATTAATACAAGCATTGGCAAAATGGTATGAAATAGATGATCGTCTACGTTTTCTATGGCTAAAACGGCAATTTCAGCCATCATGATAAAGACAACGAGATCTAATATACTAAGCTCTCCGATCTCCCGCTTGCCCATGAGACGAAAAATGACCAATATCACAAAATACAATACGACTGTGCGAAACGCAATAGTGAGAAGCTCTTCCATCATGCACCTCCAACTCATTATAGGTTGCAACAAAATGATCAATTTATGTAAGAAAAACCGATTGCATTTCACAAAGCTTTTACGTCTAATTCATGGGATAAGGGAATACATTTTTACAAAGACGAGCCATCAGCATGTCTGACGGCTTTGTGCAAAAAGAACAGAAGCCTTTTAATACAGGCAGAAAGGAGACAATCATGGAGGAGACGAAACAAGTTGGAAAAGGCATTCTTTACGGCTTAATCGCCATATTTGCAGCCATGCTCCTGACAAGTTTGGCGGTTTCACTTTTATTGACCGCAACCTCGCTGGAAGAATCATCATTTAACTGGCTGATCACAGCTATCTCATTTCTCTCTTTATTTATCGGCGGGTTCATTTCAGGCGGGAAAGGCAAGGAAAGAGGCTGGATGATTGGAGCATTGACTGCCTTAAGTTTTTCTCTGATTATCTTATTGTTTCAGTATTTAGGATTCGGAAAGACATTTACAGCAGAACAGCTGATCTTCCATCTGGGATTTTTAGGGGTGTGCATGCTGGGCGGGATTTTCGGCGTGAACATGAGGGGAAACAGGTCTTCCACATAAAAAAGAGCGGGCTCACTTGCCCGCTCTTTTTTGTTTGCTATGTATAGCTCCTGCTGTTATTCAGCAGCAGAAACTTCTCTGATCGCGCGGCGGTCGAACGTAAGACGTGTGTTATCACCAGTCTTAATTACGACTTTGCTTTCGTCGATAGAGTCAACAGTACCGTGCAATCCCCCGATTGTCACTACTGAATCGCCTTTTTTCAGTTCCTCTTGCATTTGGCGTACAGCCTTTTGCTGCTTTTGCTGAGGACGAATCAGCAAGAAGTAAAGGACCGCAAACATTAAAATAATAGGAACCAATGTACCTAAAGTGCCAGTCATCATTTTCACCCCTTTCTGTAAGCCTGTTATGTTTATTTAGAAGCTTTTCGCATTTGGCTTGTTATAGCCGTAACGCTCAAAGAACTCTTCTCTGAAATCACCCAGACGATCCTCGCGAATAGCCTGTCTTACCTGCTCCATTAAGTGTAACAGAAAATGAAGGTTATGGTAAGTTGTTAATCGAAGGCCGAATGTTTCATTACAGCGAATCAAGTGCCTAATGTACGCGCGAGTGTAGTTTTTACATGTATAGCAATCACACTCTTCATCAATCGGACGGAAGTCTCTTTCAAATTTCGCATTTTTCATATTGAGTCGTCCTTCAGCAGTAAACACTGTGCCGTTTCTTGCAATCCGTGTAGGCAGCACACAGTCAAACATATCGACCCCGCGGATCGCTCCGTCGATCAGTGCATCCGGAGAACCTACTCCCATCAGATATCTCGGTTTATCCTTCGGCAAGAGCGGTGTTGTAAATTCGAGTACACGGTTCATGACATCCTTCGGTTCACCTACAGACAATCCGCCTATAGCATATCCCGGAAAATCAAGGGAAATCAAGTCCTTCGCACTTTGTGTCCGCAGATCTTCATATTCTCCGCCTTGTACAATACCAAACAGCCCTTGTTCATCCTGACGATTGTGGGCATTCAGGCAACGTTCCGCCCAACGGCTTGTCCGTTCAACTGACCTCTTCATGTAGTCGTACTCCGCCGGGTATGGCGGGCATTCATCAAACGCCATCATAATATCAGAGCCGAGTGCGTTTTGGATCTCCATCGCTTTTTCCGGAGATAAAAACAGCTTGTCTCCATTTAGATGATTGCGGAAATGGACACCCTCTTCCTCTATATTACGAAACTTGCTTAAAGAAAAGACCTGAAAACCGCCTGAATCTGTTAAAATTGCGCGGTCCCAGTTCATAAATTTATGGAGCCCGCCCGCTTCTTTGACAATGTCTTGGCCCGGACGAAGCCATAGATGATAAGTGTTGCTCAAAATGATACCTGCATCCATTGCTTTCAGCTCTTCAGGCGACATTGTTTTGACTGTCGCCAGTGTGCCGACCGGCATAAAAACCGGCGTTTCGAAGGAGCCGTGAGGCGTATGCACTTTGCCCAGCCGCGCTCCTGTTTGTTTGCATTCTTTTATAAATTCATAGCGTATTGGTTGTTCAGCCACTTTTGATGAGGCCTCCTGTTCTCAAATTATATAATCAGCATCGCGTCTCCGAAGCTGAAGAAACGGTATTCCTCTTCCACTGCATGGTTATAGGCACGCAGAATGTTTTCTCTTCCAGCAAGCGCGCTGACCAGCATAATCAATGACGATTTCGGCAAATGGAAGTTTGTAATCATTCCGTCAATGGCTTTAAATTCATAGCCCGGATAAATAAAAATAGATGTCCAGCCGCTTGATGCTTTAAATTGCCCGTCATGTTCCCCGGCAATCGTCTCAAGCGTGCGTGTCGAGGTCGTGCCGACAGAAATGATCCGACCGCCATTTTCTCTTACTTTGTTTAAGGCTGCAGCCGTTTCTTCTGACATTTGATAAAACTCTGCATGCATATTATGCTCTTCCACTTCATCGGCACTCACAGGGCGAAACGTTCCAAGGCCTACGTGCAGTGTGATGAACTCAATTTGCACGCCTTTGTCTTTCAGCTGCTGTAAGATTTCTTCCGTGAAATGAAGGCCAGCTGTAGGCGCAGCAGCAGAGCCGATTTCTTTTGAATATACTGTCTGGTAGCGCTCTTTGTCATCAAGCTGTTCTTTGATATATGGAGGGAGCGGCATCTCTCCAAGGGATTCAAGCACCTCGTAGAAAATACCGTCATATTGAAATTCCATCTTTCTGCCGCCGTGCTCAAGCTCTTCCGTGCAGATTGCCTTCAATCTTCCGTCTCCAAATGTGACAACAGTTCCTTTTTTCACCCGTTTCGCCGGTTTGGCAAGTGTTTCCCATTTATCACCGGTTTCCTGTTTCAACAAAAGAAGTTCCACTTTCGCGCCGGTATCCTCTTTTGTGCCGAATAACCGCGCAGGCAGTACCCGGGTATTGTTCAGGACTAGACAATCGCCTTCGTTAAAGAAGCTGATAATGTGTTTAAACGAGCTGTCAGTAAGCTGCCCTGTATGTTTATCGAGCACCATCAGCCTTGAAGCATCACGCTGCTCCAACGGTACTTGTGCAATTAAACGTTCTGGTAGTTCAAAATCAAATAAATCGACTTTCATGATGATTTCACCTTTATTCTAGTCTTTTGTTATTTCATTCTGCCAAAAAGATTAAGCAAAATTGATAATACCACACTTATAATAATACAAGTGACAACCGGGAAGAAAAACGTGACATTTCCTTTTTTTACAAAAATATCTCCCGGCATCTTGCCGACAAAATGCAAAACTGCTCCGATAATAAGCAAAACAGCACCAAGAATCATAATGATCTTAGGAAATTCAGTCATATCGGGGAGCCTCCATTTGGAAATGATGATAAACGGCCGGTGTCACGATCCTTCCACGCGGCGTTCTTTGTATAAATCCAATTTGCAGCAGATATGGTTCATATACGTCTTCAATCGTATGCGATTCCTCGCCGATGGTAGCTGAAATCGTATCAAGGCCTACTGGGCCGCCGTTGAATTTTTCGATCATGCCCATCAGCAGCTTATGATCAATATGATCCAAACCGAGGCGGTCAACCTGAAGCCGCTCCAGCGCATTCTGAGAAATGTCTTCCGTAATCCTGCTGTCACCCAGCACTTGGGCGAAATCGCGCACCCTTCTCAGCAGGCGGTTCGCCACGCGGGGCGTCCCTCTCGATCTTCTTGCAATTTCAAGCGCCGACGGTTTATCAATCTCAACCTCGAATACATCAGCGGTTCTTGTGACAATATCCGCCAGTTCTTCTTGTGTATAGTACTCAAGGCGAGACATGACGCCGAATCTGTCTCTTAAAGGAGCCGTCAAAAGCCCCACCCTCGTCGTGGCTCCTACCAGCGTAAAAGGCGGAAGGTCGAGCCGAACCGAGCGGGCAGATGGGCCTTTGCCAATCACAATGTCCAGGCAAAAGTCTTCCATTGCAGGATAAAGCACCTCTTCGATCGATCTGTGCAGCCTATGTATTTCATCAATAAATAATACATCTCCCGGTTCCAGCGCCGTTAATATAGCAGCCAAATCACCAGGCCTTTCAATCGCAGGCCCTGATGTCGTCCGCAATTCCACTCCCATTTCATTAGCAACAATCGAAGCAAGCGTTGTTTTTCCGAGTCCGGGCGGCCCGTACAGAAGAACATGATCCAGCGTCTCCTGTCTCATTTTCGCCGCATCTATAAACACGCGCAAATTTTCTTTTACCTTATGCTGCCCGATATACTGTGCCAGATTTTGCGGCCTCAGGCTTTGCTCTATCACTGATTCATGGTTGTCTGCTTCACTTGAGACGAGCCGTTCATCCATGAACATCACCTTACTTTAATAGTTTTTGTAATGCTTTTTTCACATATTGGTCTGTTGTCAGCCCAATTTCTTCTTTAAGGTGAGGAAGCACCTTTTTGATTTCTTTTTCAGCATATCCGAGAACCCTGAGGGCTTCAAGTGCTTCTTCAAGAGCCGTTTCCGCTGTTTGCTTTTCAAGCCTTTCTTCATGATTAAACAGATTTTCAATCATTTCAGGCACAACATCTGCCAGCTTTCCTTTTAAATCTAGAATAATCTGGCGTGCGGTTTTCTTTCCTACTCCAGGAAACTTGACCAAAAAAGCTTCATCTTCATTTTCAATTGCTTGGATGACCGCTCCGGGATCACCCGAGCCCAAGATGGCAAGTGCTCCTTTCGGGCCAATTCCGGTCACGTTTAACAGCTTTGTAAAGAGCGCCTTCTCCTCTCTTGTTGAAAAACCGTAAAGCGAAAAAGCATCCTCTCTGATATGATGGTATGTAAAAATCGTTTCCTGGCTTCTCTCCTTATATATAAACGGATTCGGCGTGAAAATCTGATAGCCGATGCCGCCGTTCTCTATGACAATATATTGGGGAGATACATAATCAATCGTCCCTTTAACAAATTCAATCACGCAAATTCACCTCTTTGACTGTTCTTCATTGTACCATAAAAACAGCCAAAGTCTTATAGAAAAGTTAACATATGTTCGCTTCTCTCTCATTCTTTCACGAAAAAAAAGACATGAATACATGTCTTCAATCAGCGGACGTTACCCGCTGTATGTCTTCATATGTTCGATGACATCCTCAAACTCCGCTTTTGTCCGAAATGGAATGCCTTTCAGCAGATTTTTTTGCATATGGCTTTCCAGCCTTTCTAAATCAATTTGAAAAAAAGACTGAATCGGTTCGGAAGCTGGCTCAGGCCGCCCATGAAAAGTGGAAATCACTCCATTATCCGATACACCGATATACCCGTTGACCTTGCTGAGCGGAGATATATCGTCCATTTGCTTCCGGAAGAGCACATATCCCTTTTTTTGTTCCACAAGCGTCCATCCGGCATAAGCTGCCCAAAAATCATCCATAGAAAACACTTTTTCATGCTTATGCTCAATGCTGACATCGCCGTCCAAATACACCTTTTCAAGCTGCACATGCACCTGCAGCGGCTCATAGTGCTCCACTTCCGCGCCAAGTGCGCGGGAAGGAGCTCCTATTAAAAATACTGCCGCTGAGCAAAGAATGCCCAGCAAAAGATACGCCGTGCTGAATCGTTTCACCCTCTACACCTCTTTGCACACGTTTATGATTAGTTTGACCAAAGAGGCTACTGCTTAACCGTTTTATCAAAATTTGTCTGCACATTTTCCCTGACAAACCGTTCCTCCGTATACACACCTGTGCTTTGCTCAGAAATTGTCAAGAATCGCGTCAGAAAGGCACTGAAAAAATACAATGCCGCAAAGATCCAAATCACGCCGCCTGCACCGAGCGGCCCAATGAAAAGACTCACGATGCCCGGCGCGATAAACGCACATAAACCAGATCCCAAATTCAACACTGACATGGCAGCACCTTTATTATCAGGTGCAAGCGTCGGCAAAAGCGCGCTTAATGGAACGTACCCTGCTAAAGCCGCGCCGTAGCAGCAGGCGATAATCATGAGCACCCAATACTGATGCCCGATCAGCTGAGGCGTGTAATACAGCGCCAGCGTAAAAATACCGCATCCGACACCGCCAAACCACATGACCGTATTGCGCCAGCCAAGTCTATCTCCGACTGCACCGAAAATGATATTAAACACAATATTCACAAAAAACAGCGTCCCCCATATTTGCAGCCATTCCGAAACCGAATACCCGTATCCTGCTAAATAAGTAGGAAGAAAGATAGCAAATCCAAATTGTCCTATCGCATTAATCGTCTTGACCACTCCGCCGATGCCTACCTTTGGGTTTTCAAACATAATCGTAAATGCCTTCGACAGTTCTTTCCATTTCGGCTGATCTTGTTTTTGTATCGGAGTAAATTTATCTTTGTTAAAAAATAAGGCAAGAATTCCGCCTGCCGCCACAAACAGTAAAGCGCTCCAAAGCGTATTGATTTCTCCAAAGGCCGGAACTGCATAGCTGGAATAGAACGGGCCGAGCACGTTAAGGCCGCACGTAAACATAAACCAAAACCAGCCGACGGCTTTGCCGAGAATATTTTGAGAGGTGCTGTATGACACCCATACGAGAAAAGAGTATGCAAACAGCGGATATCCCAAGCCTCTAAGAGCATAGCTGCCCAAGAGAGCCGGATAATACATATGAGGAATCGCCCAGCCGATAAAAGCGGCCGAACCGAGGATAAATGCAAGCAATCCGACAGTCATCGTTTTTCTCGGCCCCCAAGTTTGGACAAACGTTCCTGAAAGCCAAGCTGAGATGGTGACAGCAATGCCGTACATGGTAAATAACGATGCGGATTGCTGCATACTGAGACCATGATCAACGAGAAAAGGAGACAGCCAGCCTTGTTCGAGGCCGTCTCCAACCATAAAGATGACAACGCCAATATAACCCCAAACCATGTGAGAAGGAATTCCGATTTTGTTCAAAACATTTCCTTTAGCATGTACTGTATTCATTTTCTCCACCGCCTACTTAAAGTATCAATGGAGTATATACCCAAGCTTGCTGAATTGTAATCCTGTTAGATTAAAAAGCGATTTTTTCAGTGTGCTCAATGCTGACAGGCATGCCAAAAGCAAGCGATTGCTGTGCTGCTCTGGCGATCCTTCCGGCCTGTAAACCGTCATTGCCGGTGCAGGGAGTCTCCTGGTTTGTGCCGATCGCTTCTGCAAAACGGAGAATCTCCTCCTCATATGAATCCTTATAGCGTTCAAGGAAAAAGAAATGCGGTTTATCCTTCATCACAAAATCAGCTGTTGACACCTCAACCGTTGTCGGCCTGCTATTGTCAGCCGCTGCAGAGCCTTTCGTCCCGAAAACCTCAACCCGCTGGTCATATCCGTACACAGCTTGGCGGCTGTTATCAATCACAGCCATGGCACCGTTTTCAAAAGTCAGTGTAATAACAGCTGTATCAATATCACCCAGCTCCGCAAAAGAAGGATTCACCAAAGCCGCCCCTTTGGCATACACTTCCGTCACTTCGCTTCCCATAATATATCTGGCCATATCAAAATCATGGATCGACATATCCATAAACAATCCGCCTGACGTACGGACATAATCTATATTCGGGGGTTCTGGGTCCCGGGACGTGATTTTTAATAAATGAGGTGTACCAATTTCACCATTTTCAACAATCGTTTTGATTTTCTTAAAATGAGGATCAAAGCGGCGGTTAAATCCGACTTGAAGTGTTACACCGTGTTTCCGGACAGCCGCAAGCGCTTCACTCGTTTCGTCCAGAGAGAAACTAACGGGCTTCTCACAAAATATATGCTTTTTCGCCTCGGCTGCTTCTTTGATCATCTGTGCATGTACGGCTGTAGGAGAGCAAATAAAAATAGCATCAATATCAGGATCATGTAATAAATCACGATAATCAGAGGTTATGTATTCAATCTGATGACTGTCGGCCCAGCTTTTTATACGGCTTGCCTGAATGTCAGAGACTGCTTTTATTTTCATGTGAGGAATCCGGCTTATATTTTGAACATGAAGTTTGCCGATGCGGCCTGCACCGATAATCCCTGTCACAATCTGTTTTGTCATGGCTTCTTCCCCCTTGATCATTCACGAAAGCGCTTTATTTAAAATTAATACTATCCCATTTGTAAGCGCTTTTCAAGAATGGAAATTAAACGTTCTATGTCTCTTTTATCACAATTCATGCTTATAAGTAGCCTTCTTCTTCAAGACCAGATACACTAGAATTAGGCTCTTTTTCCTGAACAGTTTATGATTTTCCTATAAACAGCTGCATAAAATAGAGCAAAGAAGGTGAATGAAATGCTGACAAAAGCAGAGGCACTGGCCCATTCCGTCATATACCGCAAGAACAGCAGATTTGATAAAGTCAAAGAGAAATCCGAGGAATTAACACTAATCGGCAAGGGAAGAAGCGCCTATGTGTTTGCCTTAACAGAAGGCGGTCGAAAAATGGCGCTGAAAGTATTTTTTCCGGAATATCAAGCGACAGCAGTCAAAGAAGCAGCGATCTATGAAAAATTAGCCGGGTCCGCATTCTATCCTGACATTTACGAAACTGGCGATTCATTTATTCTCATGGAATATATTAAAGGTGAAACCTTTTATAACTGTCTGAAGAAAGGCATTGCAATCAGTGATGACATGATTCAGCAGGTTGAAGAAGCGCTTTCTGACGCCCGGGCAGCCGGACTGAACCCGTCAGATATTCATTTGCGGAATCTGATATTGACAGAAACCGGGGCGGTGCGGGTGATTGATGTTGCGAGATTTGAGCAGACAAAAACATGCACGCAGTGGGACGACTTAAAATCCGCATATCATGCACTCTACAAAAAACCGATATTCCCCAAAAAGATTCCGGGTTTTTGGCTGGAGATCATCGCATTTTTATATAAGAAAGATTGGTTTCAAAAGCATTTCGCACAGCGGAAAAGAAAATATTCTTAAATCAAAAAGGCAGCCGCACAAGCGGCTGCCTTTATCATGTATTTTTTACTTTCTGACGGCAGAAATCAGTTTCATTTGTTCAGGCGACAGCTTAATTCGATAGCCTCTCACAGTTAAGTAGACCGCTTCTGGGTCCTTCTCGCCGGAATGACAATACGTTTTTTCCATTTCTGTCTCCCCTCACCCTTTATTGGCTTTATTTCATCTTATCATTGCTTTATTAAGGTAATTTTAAAGAAATGTAAAGATCATATGAATCCGATATATAGTAAAATGAGAGAAAAAAAGGGAGAGAGTCACATTAAGACACGCAGCAACATCCCGCTTATTATGTTTGCCCTGCTGGTCTTCTTCGGCGGCGCCATCTATTGGATGTTATTTTCACTAAAAAACGTTCCGAAAGGCAATCTCGTCCAATCGGTTGAATCGCCGGACGGCAGCTATACGTTAAACACTTATGTATCCGAAAACACCTTGAGCTTAGATGCAGCCAGAGGTGAACTTGTAAATGAAAAAACACTTGTCAAGAGAACAATCTACTGGAATTACCCGGACAGCCGCCCAGCAGTGACGTGGATCAATCACAATACAGTGAAAATCGGCAATCAGACTTTACATCTTGATACTGGTGAAACGTATGATTGGCGAAAAGATGATCATTGGATCCGTGAAGAACCGCCGCAGGCGTCAGTGAGGTGATGAAACATGAATAAGATGAACGGAACAAATGATGACAAGCATTTCAATCATTTTGTGATTGCTTTATCCTTTATATACGGTTTGACTGAACTAGGCTATTTGTTGCTGAAAGATTTTATAACAATTGCCATAAGTTTGCCTCTGTAGAAAAACGCAGCGTAGTCGATACGCCGCGTTTTTTCTTTTTCCCTTCCTCTTCTTATTGATAATTACAGGTCATATAATGTGACAAATCGATTGTAGAAATAGTTCGATTAGACCAAAATCCTTTTTATACATGTATTCGAATTTGAAGTGAGGGGGAAGCTTGATGGCAGATTTTGTTGCTAGTTTGAATGCGGTCTTATGGAGTACGCCCGTCATTTATATTTTATTGGGAATTGGATTCGCCTTTTCAATTATGACCCGTTTTTTACAAGTCCGACATTTAAAAGAAATGATTGTTCAGATGTTCAAAGGCAAGAGCTCTGAAGCCGGCGTTTCATCTTTCCAAGCGTTATCGATTGCGCTGTCCGGCCGTGTGGGCACAGGAAACATCGCGGGAGTGGCGACAGCAATTGCATTCGGCGGACCCGGTGCGGTGTTCTGGATGTGGGCGATTGCCTTTATCGGGGCGGCGAGTGCCTTTGTAGAATCAACGCTTGCTCAAATTTACAAAGTGAAACAAGACGGTCAATATCGGGGCGGCCCTGCTTATTATATAGAAAAAGGCTTAGGCATTAAGTGGTTTGCCGTCTTATTTGCCGCTGCTGCCCTTATTGCAATGGCCTTTCTAATGCCGGGCGTACAGTCCAACTCCATTGCGGCTGGGATCCAAAATGCATTCGGCATCTCTCCTTTCGTCACAGGGTGTGGTCTGGTTTTATTATTAGGGTTCATTATTTTTGGCGGCGTCAAACGAATTGCCAATGCGGCGCAAATGATTGTTCCATTTATGGCAATTGGATATATCCTGCTGTCTTTGATTATTATTGTCATGAATGTGTCTGAATTGCCTGCTGTGATCTCATTAATATTCAAAAGCGCCTTTGCATTGGATTCCGCTTTTGGCGGCTTGATCGGCATGGCGATTTCCTGGGGCGTTAAACGTGGCATTTACTCAAACGAAGCCGGCCAGGGAACAGGCCCGCATCCGGCAGCCGCTGCAGAGGTTTCTCATCCGGTCAAGCAGGGACTGGTTCAGGCATTTTCTGTTTATATTGACACCTTGTTTGTATGTTCCGCTACAGCTTTCATGATCTTGTTTACCGGCATGTACAATACCCAGGCTGCAGATGGTTCCTTTATCGTTCACCAGCTTAAAGGCGTAGAAGCAGGACCTGGTTTCACACAAGCGGCAATTGACAGTGTTCTTCCCGGATTCGGTGCAGGCTTTGTTGCCATCGCTTTATTCTTCTTCGCTTTTACAACAATTATGGCGTATTACTACATCGCAGAAACAAATATCGCCTATTTAGCACGAGGCAGAGAAAGCAAATGGGCGATGCTTGGCTTAAAACTGATTATTTTAGCCGCCACGTTCTATGGTACTGTGAAAACAGCTTCACTTGCTTGGGCATTAGGGGATGCAGGGCTTGGCATTATGGTATGGCTGAACGTCATTGCCATTGTGCTGCTGGCCAAGCCGGCGCTTCTTGCTTTAAAGGATTATGAGCGCCAAAAGAAGCAGGGCTTAGACCCGGTCTTTGATCCAAAAGCGCTGGGTATCAAAAACGCTGATTTCTGGGAGAAAGAATACACTCATGATAGTGAACGTGTCTCCTGAACATACTAAAACCGGCCCGATATTACATCGTGCCGGTTTTTTATGAGCGATAGTTTGTATACACTTCTTGAACATCATCGTCATCTTCAAGGATGTCTATTAATGTTTCCAGCTTCTCAACAGCCTGATCATCGGCATCTGCATAGGTATTGGGAAGCATGGTCACCTCCGCCGAAGAAATTGGATATTTCGATTCGAGGGCTGTTTTCACCTCTTCAAAATGCTCAGGCTCTGTGAACACCTCATATAGGTCTTCTTCAATTCGCAGCTCTTCTCCTCCTGCTTCAAGCACATCAAGCATGAGCTCATCTTCTTCTATTTGCCGTTCAGTACGGTCTATCGTAATGAACCCCTTTCGTTCAAATAAAAAGGCTACACATCCGCTTTCTCCCAGACTTCCGCCATTTTTATTAAAGGCTGTCCGCACATTTGACGCCGTTCGGTTTTTATTATCTGTTACGCATTCAACCATGACGGCAATCCCTGAAGGGCCGTAGCCTTCATAGGTGATTTCTTCATAGCTGCTTCCGTCTTGGCCTCCCGCAGCTTTTTTAATGGCCCGATCTATATTTTCATTCGGCATATTGGCGCCTTTTGCTTTTTCGATGACAAGACGCAATGCTGAATTTGCTTCTGGATCCGCTCCGCCTTCTTTCGCTGCGACATAGATTTCTTTTGCAAGCTTCATAAATATTTTCCCGCGCTTTGCATCCTGTGCATTTTTTCTTTTTTGAATGTTTTTCCACTTGGAATGGCCTGCCATGTTTTCACCTCCTTTTACATTTTCTATGTACACTTTAATGGGAATTGTTCGCTGATGCAAAGAAAAAGGCTGCCGAATATCACTTCCGGCAGCCCTTCCTTCCTAGCGGTTGTTCATTTTATGAAGTTTTCTGAACAGCCCTTTATCTGTTGATACCTGGACGTCACGGCCATTTGCATAGTTGCGCGCTGCTTTTACGACATTATCTCTGTCAGACTTTGTGAACTCTCTGTGGCTTTTGACTGCGATAACTACTCGGTCATCCGATACCATAACTTGTGTGTCATTGACGTTTTTCACTTGTTTCACACGGTTGGCAATTTTTGCAGCCAGTCTTCTGTTTTCTTGGTTGTCATACCCGTTGTTCGCTGCATTCCGATTCATGTTTCGGTTATTCGTGTTGTTATATGTTCCGTCAGTTGCCAAAGGAACACGATCGTCAGCAGTAACACGGTCACGGTTATTTACATTCGTGGTGTTTCGGTTACCGTCGTTCTGATCCTCCATTAATTCAGAAACAGGACCATCGTGGTCGATTCCGTCTCCCTGTCTATCGGCGTCATTTTCATTTGTATAATATCCGATTGGACGGGTATTGCCGTTATTGCGCGTATCATTCATAGCATTATCGTTTGCTCCGCATGCTGTTAAGCCGGCTGTCATTATAATCAGGCTAGCGATCGTCATTTTTTTACCCAATGGAAAAACCCCCCGTGGACGAATTGAGCATGTTTGCTCGCTTTTATCATGTGCGTATGGGGGGCATGTTAAGCGTGTCAGTTCTCTCCATTTGGCAGTGATCAGCTTGAAAATAAAAAAAGGAACGATTTACATCGTTCCGAACGATCACTCATTTTCTTCTTCCGGCCGGCCAAACATTTGGTTTACAGAAGGCTGATTCGTCATTGGCATAGAAACTCCTGCCGAATATGGGTTTGGATTTGGGTTAGCTGTGCCATATGGCATATTAGGGCTTCCATAAGCTCCCATTCCCGAATGGCCAGGCGCAGAGAAATATGGCTGATGATCACCGTCACAGCCGCAGTCGTCATGATCTTTGTATGGCATGTAACCATGAGCCGCAGCAGGCTGGTATGCTCCCATTACTTGGGGAGTGCCGTAATAAGGGCCATACGGCATATGTCCATACGGAGATCCATAAGCCGGAGATGCGTATTGCGGCGCACCGTATGAACCGTAATGTCCGTGATGGGTGTTTTCATGATGCTGGTTTTCATAACCCGGGTCATACTGAGGCGATACAAAGCCTGGCTGGTATCCATGCATCGGATGCATTGGATAAGCTTGTGCCGGATAGTACGGATAGCATAATCCTGATCCTGGAAGAATTGGCGAAACAGGCACCGGACACGGTACGAAATGAGCCGGATAATGATAATAAGGCTGAACAGCCGGCATCGGCATATTCGGAACTGTGTGATGAACGTTTTCCTCTTCTACACCGCCTACCTCTGGCGCCTTTGGCATATTAGGCATATTCGGATAATTTGCATTTTCCATATTACTCATAGCCTCCTGTTGTGGAAATTGGTCTTGCATATGATACATATGATCCATATTTCCGTCATGATGTTTTTTCGGCTCCTCCGGTTTAGGAGGCGACCAAGGCTGGAAAAGCTGTTTCATATCATAATAATCGTTCACATCAGCTTCAGGGTACACATTTTCCTGCAAATTAGGCATCGGCGGGACATACGGCATGGACTTTTTTTCTTTCGGCTTTGTGTCTTCTACATCGACAACGGATTTAGGCTTCTCTTTCGCATATGGATGTTCTTGCTTCACACTCCCGGCCGCAGGACTTTTGCCCGCTTTTGGCTCTTTTCTGACCGGCACTCCTTCTGACGGCACTTTTATTTTCATTCCAGGCATGATTAAGTCTGGATTGCTAAGCTGTGTATTGAGTTTTTTCACTTCCTCAACATCGACTCCGTACTTTTCAGCTATTTTCCAGAGCGAATCACCTTTTTGAACGATATGGATTTTCAACGTTTTCCCCTCCTATGCAAAACGTGAACAGTTCAGCTGTGATTACAATATGTTTCTTCACAACATATGCCTGAACAAAAGAAGTTATGAGTAAAGGAAGGGAAAATATTTCTGATCTACGTGATCGAAAGCATTCGATTCAGGGCAAGGAGTGCATCTTCCTGAATGGCTTTTGGCACTTTGATGACGCCTGAAGGTTCTCCTTTTTCAATTTGTTCCAGCGACCACAACAAATGCGGCAAATCAATTCGGTTCATTGTCAGGCAAGGGCACATGTCAGGGTTAAGTGATTCGATTTGTTTATCTGGATGCTCGTGAATGATCCGCTGAACAAGATTCATTTCTGTCCCGATTGCCCACTTGCTTCCCGCCGGAGCCTGGTTGATTGTGTCGATAATATATTTCGTTGATCCGTTATCATCGCTTAGTGTCACGACTTCGTGTGAACATTCCGGGTGCACAATGATCTGAATGTCGGGGTCTCGCTCTCTCATATCAAGGATATTTTTAGTGGTGAATTTCTCGTGAACAGAGCAATGCCCTTTCCACAAAATCACTTTCACATTCGTATACCCGGATTCAGCTACTAATTCATCTTTTATCGGGTCCCACACAGCCATATCTTCAAGCGCAATGCCCAGATCATAAGCCGTATTTCTCCCTAAATGCTGATCAGGCAAAAATAAAATTCTTTTTTTCTGTGTAAACGCCCATTCAAGCACTTTTTTCGCATTCGAAGAAGTCACAGTTGCTCCGCCATGTTTTCCGACGAATGCCTTGATCTCCGCAGTGGAGTTCACATAAGTTAAAGGTATGATCGTATCTCCAAATATATGCTGAAGCTTCTTCCATGCCCTATTGGTCTGCTGCATGTCAGCCATGTCAGCCATAGAACATCCTGCTCTCATATCTGGCAGGACAACCGTTTGCTGCTCGCTTGTCAGCATATCGGCGGTTTCTGCCATAAAGTGAACGCCGCAAAATACGATATAATCCGCTTCTTTGTTTTTTTCCGCTACTTGGGCCAATTGCAGGGAGTCGCCTGTTTGGTCAGCAAATTGTATCACTTCATCCTTTTGATAATGATGGCCTGGTATAAAGAGCCTGCTGCTGAACTTTTTCTTAATGGCGGCAACGCGCGTTTCCATATCCTTTCTCGATAGTTCTTTATAACTTTCGGGCATCATATCATTCGATTGTTTGATCACATCAAGAATTGACATAACGGCATTCCTCCACAGATTCATTTGATAACGTAACATCCATGCTGATATCTAAACTTTTGACGGAATGAGTCAGAAATCCTAATGAAATATAATTCACACCCGTCCCTTTAAAAGCAGGCAAAGATTCTAACGTAATCCCGCCGGAGGCTTCAGTTTTTATATGATCCGGTGTGAGCTTTGCAAAATGACGGACCGTATCAGGCGGACAGTTGTCAAACATAATAACATCCGCGCCAGCTGCAATTGCTTCCCGCAGCTGTCCCTCCGTTTCAATTTCCACCTCGATATTTACCATGTGCCCTGCGGCCTGACGGGCTTTTTTGCATGCCTCTAAAATAGAGCCGCATGCTGCGATATGATTATCTTTAATCATGATGCCGTCATACAAACCGAATCGATGATTATACCCGCCGCCGGCTCTGACAGCATATTTCTCCAGCATTCTGAGCCCCGGTGTTGTTTTTCTCGTGTCACAAATTTTAATCTGTTCATCATCCAGACACCGAACAGCCTCTCTTGTCATTGTCGCAATTCCTGACAGCCTCTGAATAAGATTTAATACGACCCGCTCTCCTGAAAGGAGCGCAGCTGCGGGACCGTGTAACTCGGCAATCACTTCACCTTTATGCAACATGTCCCCATCTTTTTTGTGTAAAATGATTCGAACATTTTCGTCCAATAACGAAAAGCCTTCTTTTATGATCGCTGCTCCTGCAAAAATACCCTCTGACTTTGCAACAATCTCCGCTTCACAGCTCTGTTCTCCAAAAATAGACTGCGATGTAAGATCCCCTGTCCCAATATCCTCAAGAAAAAAGTGATTCAGTAATTTTTTCAGCTGTAAATGATTCATTGTTCCAAATCCCCTCGTTTTTTCTGATCTTCGTTCCTTTTTTTGTATGGACAATTTGTCTTCCTTGCCAGCTCACCTCAGCATGAGGAAAATCGGTGCGGAAGTGAGCCCCTCTGCTTTCCTCCCGCAAAAGCGCAGAAAACGTCATCAGCTTTGCAGTTTGCCATAGATGAGAAAGCTCCATCTGCCGAATTGTGATATCCTTCACATTCACTTCCTGAAAAGGCAGCGTATGAAGCCAGATGCTAAGCTCAATCAAACTGCTTTGTTCCCGCAAAATAGACATGTGGCTTGTCATTTTGCTTTGCAGTTCATACACCTCTATATCCGGCACCTCGTAGACGACACTGGTTTCTAGCCCTGATTGATATTGCCTGTTATAAACCGGTTTTTGGATAATATGCTCTGCTGCCCTTTTTCCAAATACCAGCGCTTCCAATAAAGAATTGCTTGCAAGCCGGTTTGCTCCATGTAAACCGGAGCATGCTGTCTCGCCAATCGCATAAAGCCCCGGCACTGTCGTTTCTCCCCAGCGATTAACTGAAACACCTCCCATTAAGAAATGCATTCCCGGAGCAACAGGAATTTTTCCGCTGTGGATATCAACCCCTGCTTTTTCACAAATAGCGGTGATGGTAGGGAAACGCGTTTCAAAATCAGAAATCGCACTGAAGTCTATATAAACGCGATTTCCTTTTGCCATTTCTTCGTGAATAACCCGTGAGACAATATCTCTTGGAGCCAGGTCACCTAAGGGATGCCGTTCAGCCATAATCCTGCGGCCGTTTTCGTCTACTAAACATCCGCCTTCCCCTCTGACAGCTTCTGAAACAAGCCCGTAGGAAACACCATTTTTCACAAGCAGTGTCGGGTGAAACTGAGTAAACTCCAAATCCGTTAATTCCGCCCCGGCCCGGTAAGCCAGAGAAAGACCGTCACCTGTGACAGTGAGATCATTCGTATGGTGAAGAAACAGGTTTCCACAGCCGCCGGCAGCCAGCACAACTTCGTCTGCGTGCCTTACCTTGAGCCGCCCTTTGCTGTCTTTTGTCATGACGCCGATACATCGTCCGTCCTCTATAAGCAAATCTGCTGCCATTTCATTCTCGATTAACTTGATTTTGCTGTTGATCCGTTTGAGCAAATAATTGATAAGCAGCCTGCCTGTTGCGTCTCCGCCAGCATGAAATATGCGGTTGTATGAGTGGGCCCCTTCTCTTCCAAGACAAACACCGCCTCGTTCATTGCGGTCGAATGGAAATCCACGCTCCAATAGGCTTTGAACCATCATTTTCCCATCATGTAATACGTCTGCTGCAATAGCTAGATTATTATGGCCGCACCCTGCGTATAACGTATCCTCCAGATGGGCTTCAATCGAGTCATCTTTTGCATAGGCCGCAGCAATCCCGCCTTGTGCATAGACAGAATTGCTGTTTTTGACGCTTTTTTTTGTGATAACAGTCACTTCGTATGAGGGCGGGAAAGCTGCAGCTAAGGAAAGTGCCGCCGCCCCTGAACCGATAACTGCAATCGTCTTTTTAGACATATGCCATCCTCCTGTTGTTTACACCTGTCTTGACACCTATATTTACACAAGGATAAAATAAACTCAAGAGTTTTTTATGGAGAACGGATGGAGGAAGACCGGATGATTTATTTAGATTATGCAGCGACAACCCCTATTTGTGAGGAAGCCCTTACTGTATATCAGAAGCTTAGTATGGATATGTACGGAAATGCCAGCAGCCTGCATGATGCAGGAGGAAAAGCAAAGCACATACTGGAGTACTGCCGTGAAAAAATCGCCAACATCATTGGCGGAGAAGCAAGCGGCATCTATTTTACAAGCGGCGGCACTGAATCCAATTTTCTGGCCATTCAATCATTGCTAAACGGCCTGCCAAAAACGAAAAGACATTTTATTATGACTGCCATGGAGCATCAGTCCATTCATAATTGCGCTGCTTTTTTGGAACAGCAGGGATATGATGTAACAGTCATTGAACCGAATGAATACGGGCTTATTACCGAGGAAATATTACTAGCCCATATCCGGCCGGAAACAGGCCTTGTATCTATTCAGCATGCAAATTCTGAAACCGGGATCATTCAGCCCATTCAACGCCTGTCTTCATACCTGCACAATAAGGGGATTCTTCTTCATTGCGACGCTGTTCAAACGTTTGGAAAGATCCCGATCAATACAAAAAATCTGGGAGTAGATGCACTCTCAATGTCCAGCCATAAAATCCACGGTCCAAAAGGAGTAGGGGCGGTCTATATCCGTCCGGATGTCCCTTGGAAACCCGTTTATCCTCTGACTACTCACGAATACGGATTCAGAGCCGGCACCGTAAATGTTCCCGGGATCGGTGCCTTCACTGCCGCTGCAGAATTGATCGTAAGCGAAATGGAAAAACAGATATCCCGCAATGAGGCATTAAGAACATACTTTCTAGACCAAATCCGTATTCGGTCTCTCCCTGTAACCCTTGCAGCAGACACTTCGAAAGCAGAATGTCTTCCGCATATTATAGGGTGTTTTTTTCACTCATTTGAAGGACAATATGTTATGTTAGAATGTAATCGGAGTAATATTTGCATTTCAACCGGCAGCGCTTGTTCTGCAGGTTACCACGGTCCGTCTGAAACAATGAAAGCATTAAGAAAAACCGAACAAGAAGCTCTGCAATTTATCCGCATCTCTTTTGGCAGGCATACAACAGCTGAACAGCTGGAACAGTTATTACATACGTTTACAGTGCTTTGGGAACAAAAGAAAGGAGAATTTGATATTGACCGAAGAATTAAAGCTAATGGGCGCCAACAGGCGTGACCAGCTTCTTCTGTGGCTGAAGGAATCTAAATCACCGCTGACAGGAGGAGAACTCGCAAAAAAAGCGAACGTCTCAAGACAGGTTATTGTACAGGATATATCGCTCTTGAAAGCGAAAAATGTACCGATTATCGCCACAAGCCAAGGATATGTATACATGGATGCAGCCGCTCAGCAGCACCAGCAGGCAGAAAGAATCATAGCATGTCTGCACGGTCCTGAACGGACAGAAGAGGAACTGCAGCTCATCGTCGACGAAGGCGTTACAGTAAAAGACGTAAAAATCGAGCATCCCGTATACGGAGATTTAACTGCAGCCATCCAAGTAGGCACCCGGAAAGAAGTTAGCCATTTCATCAAAAAAATCAATTCTACGAATGCTGCCTACTTATCACAGCTGACCGACGGCGTGCACCTGCATACACTGACAGCACCTGATGAACATCGCATCGATCAAGCCTGCCAAGCCCTCGAAGAAGCCGGCATTTTAATTAAAGACTAAAAAAAGCCCTCTAGTGGGCTTTTTTTATAATTGGTAAGACTGGTATGCACCCAGAAGCCTCACTTTGCAGCCGAGTGCTTCAAGCTCCTGCATGGCCCCTGGAATCAATACATCATCAAACGCTTTCTCAATATCAATAATAAAGAAATAATGACCTAATCCGGTTTTAGTCGGACGTGACTCAATTTTTGACAAGTTTAAATTTCTCCAAGAAAATGCAGACAGCACTCTATGCAGCGCCCCGGACTGATCATCCTGCGGCAGCATGACCATTAAGGTCGTTTTGGGCCTAGAACTCAATTTTGAATTCACTTCAAAAGATATGTTTTCATCAGGAGACAGGATAACAAATCTTGTATGATTGTCCCTATAGTCCTGTATATCCCGTTTCACGATTTTTAATTCGTATGTAGAAGCTGCCATATCATTGGCAATGACCCCGATATTCAGCTCGGGATGGTCACTGACAAACTTTGCTGCCGCCCCGGTAGAATTGGCGTATTCATATGGAACGGAAGGAAAATGTCGATGAAGAAATTTATGGCATTGCGCAATCGCGTGTGAATGCGAGTAAATTTTGTCGAGCTCTTTCCATGCATTCTCTCTAGAGGGATGGACGAGCAAGTGCTGATGAATCGGCAACGTCATTTCACCCACGATTGGCAAAGGCTGTTCATGTATTAAATAGTCTATTGTTAGATTAACAGATCCTTCTAATGCATTTTCCAAAGGAACAAAAGCAAAATCAACTTCGCCTGCAACGGCTGCATCTATACACTCCGGAATGGTGCGGTAAGCAACATGTTCGGCGCCGTTTTGAAAACAAGAACTGACTGCTAGATGTGTAAATGTAGCTGCTGGACCTAAATAACCGACTTTCATGACGATTTTCTCTCCCTTATGCACCTGAACCTAATATTTCAACCTTTTCTACAAAATCAAACTTCCTGAGCTTATTCATTAATGTATGAATGTCTTCTTCCATTGCCGACGTACTGATAGACAGTGTCACATTTGCTCTGCCTTGAAGCGGAATGGTCTGATGAATGGAAAGAACGTTGCTTCCAGAATCAGCTACCGCCTGAAGAAGCTGAGATAACGCACCTGACCTATCCTCTAAATGAAAGAAAAGTGTGATAATTTGTTCTTTTACCATGGTGTAGAATGGAAAAACAGCATCCCTGTATTTATAAAACGCACTTCTGCTTAAATCGACCTTTTGAACGGCATCTGCTACTGAATCTGCTTTTTTTCGATCAAGCAGCTTTTTGACTTCTAATGTTTTTCTCATTGCATCGGGCAATACATCTTCACGGACAAGATAAAATGTCTCCTCTTTCATTTGCATCCCCCCTTTAAAATAGAGAGCCTGACACCAGGCTCTCTTTTCAGCCAACATTCATTAATCAATAAATTCAAATTCAAATTCCAGAAGCCTGATTATATCTCCATCCTTGGCTCCGCGTTCTCTGAGTGCTTCATCAACACCCATTCCGCGCATCTGTCTTGCAAACCGTTTAACCGATTCATCACGTGAGAAATCAGTCATCTTGAATAACCGCTCAAGGCTGTCTCCTGAAAGCACAAATACACCGTCTGGATCGCGTGTAATGTTAAATGGCACTTCTTCATTTTCCATCGTGTACATGACACGGTTTTGTGTAAGCTCTTCCTCGTCATACAGCGGGAATTCCGGTGTGTTCTCAAGCTGATTGGCAACCTCAAAAAGAAGCTCACGCAGACCTTCTCTTGTCACCGCACTGATCGGGAATACCGGATAATCATCCGTCAGCTTTTCTTTAAAGGCTTCGAGATTTTCCGCAGCCTCCGGCATGTCCATTTTATTTGCAACGATAATTTGCGGACGCTCGGTGAGACGCAGATTGTACTCGCTCAGCTCCTGGTTAATCGTAAGATAATCCTCATACGGATCGCGGCCTTCTAAGCCTGACATGTCAATGACGTGAACAATAACCCTCGTCCGTTCAATATGGCGCAAAAACTGGTGGCCCAGTCCGACGCCTTGGTGTGCGCCTTCAATCAGCCCCGGCAAATCGGCCATGACAAAGCTGCGTCCGTCATCCGTTTCAACCATGCCGAGATTCGGGACAAGCGTTGTAAAGTGATAGTCCGCAATTTTCGGTTTTGCAGATGAGACAACAGACAGCAAAGTAGATTTTCCCACACTCGGGAACCCTACAAGTCCGACATCTGCAAGCACTTTTAATTCAAGAACAATGTAGCGTTCTTTTCCCGGCTCGCCGTTTTCTGAAAGCTGAGGCGCGGGATTAGCCGGTGTAGCAAAGCGGCTATTCCCTCTTCCGCCTCTTCCGCCTCTTGCAATGACAGCCCGCTGTCCGTGCTCTGTTAAATCAGCGATGACCTGTTTTGTATCATCGTCTGTCACAACGGTGCCTGGCGGAACTTTAATGACCATATCATCAGCATTTCGCCCGTGCTGGTTTTTGGACATGCCATGCTCGCCGCGAATCGCTTTAAAGTGTTTTTTGTATCTAAAATCCATCAGGGTGCGGAGACCTTCATCTACTTCAAAAACGACGTCTCCTCCCTTTCCTCCGTCACCGCCGGCAGGGCCGCCTTTCGGCACATATTTTTCACGGCGAAACGCAACCATACCGTTGCCGCCGTCGCCGCCTTTTACATATACTTTGACCTGATCTACAAACATAATGTCCTCCGTTCTAAACCGTTAAAAACTCCGCTAGTCCAACCCAATTTCAATCAGACATTCGTGACTCGTGATTTCAAAACGCATGATATCAACGTCCTCATATCCATTCTGCCGAATATCATCAAAAGCAGATGGATCGGCAAAGGCGCCGTGAAAATCAAGGTACAGAATCAGCTGTCTGTCAGGATGATCCGTTTGAAGCGAAACCGTTAAATGATTTTCACTCTCTCTGCTGACTGCTTGATCAAACAGATGAAACAGCTTTCTCATCAGTTTCGCCAGCTTTTGATCATAAGCCGACAAATCCTTAATTTCTCCGAGTACTTCATATTCAAGCGTCATATAATGGGTTTTCCAATTAAACGTAAGAAAATCAAACGCCAAATGCGGTGTTTTCAGGTTTGAGAGCTTTGATTCGTGCTTTGCGTCTATAACCATTTCTTCAATCATTTCAAAGACACGGTCATACTTCTGTAAGCTTAAGTTTCCTTTAATCAGCTGCAGCTTATTCATCCAATCATGCCGGGAATGGCCAAGCAGATGAATCAGTTCGTTTGTTAATGCCGTGTCGCTTATATTTTCTTCTTGATTTTTTGAAACATCCTTCATTTTCGCACTCCCAATCATTTAATTTCTTATTTAGGAGTCTGTATAAGTGTGTATTATGAATTATAACAGAGAAGGCTTTGTTAGAAAAACAATTGTTTTTCCCAGAAATATCATGTTCCTTTTTTCTGGCTTTGGTTGATTTGCAGCCAGGCAGAACATTTTATGTATTACTGCTTGGGGAACATATCCAGTGGGTTTGAGATGTTTATTCTCATTCTTGGCGGGGTCTGCTCGCACATACTCTGCATTTCATTCTAGGTGTTTACTCCGCATATTGCAAAAAAAACTCCAGTCATCATCGACCGGAGTTTTTTGAATCATTATTGAGCTACAGGATATACGCTCACTTTTTTGCGGTCACGGCCGAAACGTTCGAATTTAACAGTTCCGTCGATTTTCGCAAATAGAGTGTCATCTCCGCCGCGGCCCACGTTTTCACCTGGGTAAATTTTTGTTCCGCGTTGACGGTAAAGGATAGAACCGCCTGTTACGAATTGACCGTCAGCACGTTTAGCACCTAAACGTTTAGCCTCAGAGTCACGTCCGTTCTTTGTAGAACCTACTCCTTTTTTAGAAGCGAAAAACTGAAGATCTAATCTAAGCATGTAGCTCACCTCCTATATTATGTTTGTGGTCACACGCAAGTTGTCTTTGTAATCCCGTTCGATTGTCTCCAGCGAAACAATCATGCCTTCAATCAGCAGCTGAGCTTTTTGGCGTGCCTCTGGATCAAGAGATTCAGGGAATTCAAAATAAAAATAACCCCCGTCCTCCCCTATATCAAGAAGCGGCTCGAAGCCCGCGAGCACAATGACCGCGTTAACGGCTCCAAACACAACGGCTGTCACTCCGGCACAAACAAGATCTTGTCCATGTTCAGCAAAATTCGCATGGCCCGTCATTTCAAAAGACAATATGCCTTTATCATGAGACCTCCTGATTGTTGCCTGAATCATGCTTACGCGTTGATTTTTTCGATCGTCACTTTAGTGTAAGGCTGACGATGACCTTGTTTTTTATGAACGTTTTTCTTTGGTTTGTATCTGAAAACAGTGATTTTTTTCGCGCGGCCTTGTTTTTCAACTTTAGCCGTTACTGTTGCGCCTTCAACTGTAGGGTTGCCGACTTTCACGTTGTCTCCGCCAACAAACAAAACGTCTTCAAAAGTAACTGTTTCACCTGCTTCAGCAGCAAGTTTTTCGATGTAAACAGTTTGGCCTTCTTCAACTTTGATTTGTTTACCGCCTGTTTTAATGATTGCGTACATTCTCTGCACCTCCTATTAGACTAAGACTCGCCAGATACCAGGGGGCTGTAAAAGCTCTTAACACCTGTACTGAGCGGTTGTAGCAATGGTGCTACATCCATAACATTAAAAAATATACCAAAATACAAGGCGTTTGTCAATCAGTTTTAGTAGGGCAGAAGCAGTTCCTCCATGGAAGAATTCGTCCGCTTATCGGCAAAGTAAGCGTGCAGCACTTCATTCTCGTCAAGCTGGCTGAGCTTTTGGCCTGATTTTTCTATAATAATCGGATGCTTACAGCCACGTTTGAACTCGGCCATCACATGATAGACTTTATCCTCCGCCTTTACTGTCAGCGGCAGAAGTTTCTCAAGCTCCCTGTTTTTTCCGTAATACCTTTCGAGGAGAAATCTCACATGGATATAGTGCCTTTGCCGATATTCCTCAAACAAGGAAACAGCCAGAAAGACAAACAAAACCCATGCGCTGATCTGCAGAGGAATCACGAATAAAACCCAGCACCCGAGCAACAGGCAGAAGCAGAGCGACGTTTTTAGATTAAGCCGGTGAGCCTTTTGAAAAGGCAGCTGTTTGGAAAACAACAAAAATAACAGTTTTCCTCCATCCAGCGGCCAGATCGGCAGTAAATTGACAAATAAGATAGAAAGATTATAAAAGGTGAAGAGTTCAAAGGTATGCTGATGAATCACTGAGACTTCTGCAAGCATCCAGGCGGCAAACTGAAGCCAGATGTGCTGAAGAGGGCCGGCAATAATGACTGCAAACTCTTCCTTTAACGGCCGATTCCCGTGCTCTTCCACTTCGACCGTTCCCCCAAACGGCAGCAAAAAAACACGCTTGATTCTCCAAGAAAAAAATACGGCCAGAGCAGCATGCCCCAGCTCATGAATCAATACAATCAGGAGCAGACATAATAATGCTTTCATATGGCCTGTGAGCAAGCCCAGCGCCGCGATAATCCAAAGAAAAGGATGCACATGGATCTTTAAGATAAGGTCGAGCCATTTATTCAAATGTAATCACCTGAATCGGATCAATAAATTTATCGCCGTCTTTCATGGCAAAATAATAGACCCCTTTATTATGATCATCAAGCTTAATCGAACCGAGCTTTTTGCCTTTATCCACAAAATCATATAAAGCAACATCCACATCTTTGAGCTCGCCATAGATACTATAGGTGTTGTCAGCATGCTGCACCTTAACCGTCAGTCCCGTCTGGCTGTCTTTGCTGACTTCAACCACATAGCCTTCTTTTACACTATCAATCTTATCGCTGCTTGTTTCGACTTTAATTCCTTCCCCATTGTCCTGAAAATCCTGCTGTACTTTCCCAGATGCAGGCGCGATCAGATCTTTGCCTACTTCAATTTGCTGTTCCTTATTTTTGTGTTCAGGAGCCAGGAAAGCAAGCGGATTTCCGAATTTGGTTTCGAACCAATGGCTTGCTGAGGCAAATTGAAATTCAGTTTCAAAGGTTTTGGCTACGGCGGGTTTAATCTGACTGACGGGTCCAATGTTTGTTTTATAGGCTATAGCTGAAACGAGAACAAGGCAGGCCGACAGAAGACATTTCAGGATAATTGAATCTGTTTTCACCAATGGGTGTTTTCCGTTGAATGTTGGCATGTTATCTTCGTAGACCGGAAGTGTTCCATGCTTTTCCTGATCCGTTACCATCACCCAGGACGGGGGTTTCTGCTTTTCAGAAACTGTCTGAGTAGAGAAACGTTTTGAGCCGGAAAGCTGCTTTCTTCTTTTCTCTAATCGTTTTCTGATTTCATCTGCTCTGTGACTCATTGCCATCATCCTTTGCATTCGTTGGGTTTGTACATCATATGTCTTGTCCATGGCAAATATTCGGTTTAGTCAAGAACAAAGCAGGCAAAAACAAAAAACCTGACACAGCATATGCTTTGTCAGATTCTTCTCTTTGATTCTATCACATTAAGATCTTACTCCGAAAAATGACTTAATCTTAGCCATCATTCCTTTGTTTTGCTCTTCAAGCACCTGTAAAGGAACAGATTCACCTAAGATGCGGCGGGCAATATTGCGATATGCAATGGAAGCGCGATTTTTCGGGTCCATCGCAATCGGTTCACCATGGTTGGAAGCTTTGATGACTTCATCATCATCAGCCACGATTCCTAGCAAATCGATCGACAGATGCTGTACGATTTCATCGATATCCATCGTGTCACCGTTTTTCATCAGGTGATTTCTGATTCTGTTTACAACGAGCCGCGGCGGTTCAATATTTTCCTCTTGCTCCAGCAGTCCTATAATACGGTCAGCATCACGAACAGCTGAGATTTCAGGCGTAGTGACCACAATCGCTTTATCAGCTCCGGAAACGGCATTTTTGTACCCTTGCTCGATTCCGGCAGGACAGTCTATGATGACATAGTCAAATTCCTGTTTGAGCTCTTGGACCATGTTTTTAATTTGTTCAGGAGCAACAGCTGTCTTATCGCTCGTTTGAGCAGCGGGCATTAAATAGAGCAGATCATCGAAACGTTTGTCTTTTACGAGCGCCTGATGCATTTTGCATCTGCCCTCTACAACGTCTACCAGATCGTAAATAATTCTATTTTCAAGACCCATTACAACATCAAGGTTGCGCAGTCCTATATCAGTATCTACTAAGCATACGCGCTTCCCTAAAATGGCTAAGGCGGTACCGAGGTTCGCAGATGTTGTTGTCTTACCTACTCCGCCTTTTCCCGAAGTTATTACGATAGCCTCACCCAATTCACATTCCTCCCTCAAGCCTTGTTAGATCAGGTCTTAAATGAGCCAAATGTTGAAGGCGTTCAATGACCATATTTCCGTCTGTATCTAAATAAGCACATTCCATTTCGTTCCCTTTTTGAATGTGGTCTGGGGAGCGATTTAACACATGATTGATTCTTAATTGTGTCGGAAGCATTTCAGAGGCGGCGATGACCGCTTGATTATTTCCATTAAATCCGGCATGCGCGATTCCTTTCAGTGAGCCCAGAACAAAAATGTTCCCTCCGGCCCTGACTGTTCCGCCGGGATTCACGTCACCGATCAGGAGCAAGTCGCCTTTTACCTGCAGCACTTGGCCTGAACGGACAATTTTTGAAACAGAAATAATTTCGGCTTCCTCTCTTATCTGCTGTGCTTCTTTTTTAGTAATGACTTCACTGTCAATAGAATGAACAAACAAATCTTTCTTTGACGCAATCAATTCGGTTAGCTGTTCCTCTTGCTCCTTATATAAAAAGCGATTTCCCAGCTTAACATGAACGCTGATTTTCTGGCCTTTTCCATCGGTATATTGTTCAATTGACAGCATATTCTGAAGACCATCGAGAAGCTCATCAAAAGAACACGCATCATCCAGATGCAATGTTAGTCCATTCTTTGTTCCTTTTATTGTTACATATTGCTGCTTTTTGGTCTTCACAATATTCACCTCAACAACATACTCATTTCGTCAAAAAAAGATAAAATCCTTTTTACTCATCTCTCAATTCTTTCTTTAGACTCATAAAAAACAATCTAAATGGCAGAACAAGAATAAGAGCTGCTGCAATATTTAATAAAATTGTCGGTATAAACCGGTCAAGCACAAATCCGTTAAACGTCATAATGTCTTTATGAATCAAAGACTGAATGCCGAATACATAAAATTCGAGCAGACAGACAGCCAGAACTGCTATCAATATCACTACAAATGCGTTTGTATGTAACACTTTAAACGCTTTTGAAGCCAAATAGCATAGCCCTGCAAAACCAAACATGTAAACGCCTAATAGACTTGTATAGTTCATGTCATATAGAAAACCAAAAATAAATCCGTAAATCATCGCGTGTTTTTGGTTGATAAAAGCTGACATGAATATCAATACAAGCATCAAAAAACGCGGGGCGAGCACTTGGTCATCTGTAACGAAAGGAAAATGCACCAAATCTGTAAAAATGCTTTCCGCAGAAAAAACAAGCATCATAACGAAAGGGAGAAGGAAACGTTTCACGATCCTTCCTCCTCTGTATCGACAGTCGGCACGTCACGGTTAACAACGATCACATTATTTAAATCTGTAAGGTCAGCCGCGGGTTTTACATAAGCAACCTTCGTTAATCCATAGGAATCTGACTCGATATCAGTCACTTCACCGATTGTCAGCCCTTCTGGGAAAACACCGCCTGTCCCTGATGTTTCAATAAGATCGCCTTTTTTCACGTCTTGTTTATCCTTACGCTCAATAATTGTCATCTTAAGACGTTTTTTCTCTTTGTCATATCCTTCGATCAAGCCGTAGCCTTTGCTGCCTTTTTTTCCGGAAATTTTTGTCGCGACTCTGTTATTGCGGTCAGTATCGCTTAAAAGCTGAACAGCAGACGTAAAATTGTTAAGTCCGGAGCTTTTGATCTTGCCGATTAATGCGCCTTTTTCGTTTGTAACGGCCATATCTTTCGCTACGTTTTGCTGAGTCCCCTTGTTAATGGTGACCTGTTTCGCCCAGTTATCAGGGCTTCTGGCGATGACCGTTGCTAAAATCGGCTTGTAATCTTTAATCGATTTGACATGGCCAAGCTCGTCACGCAAGGATTTGTTTTCTTCTTCAAGCTCTTGAAGCTTGGCTTCATATTGTGTCTGTCCGTCAAGTTTTTCTCTTAGACGCTCGTTTTCTTTGTATGTGTTTTTTAAATCATTGATGTTCTCAAATATTCCTGCAAAAAATTCGGCAGGCGTATGAAAAATATTTTGAAATACTCCCGTCGTATCGCCGATCACTTTCTCAGGCCAGGTGGTATTGCGGCCGCCCTTCAGCGAAAATCCAATCATAGCCACCAATATGATAATACACAGAAGTAATAGCATTAACCGCTTATTCGGCATCGTGTTACACCTCTTCTATTGAACTCCCGATTATCTAGTTTTCCCTTTGAAAAGATGGATGTGCTCCAGTGCTTTCCCTGTTCCGATCGCTACACAATCAAGCGGGTCTTCGGCGATAAGGACCGGCATTTTTGTTTCTTCGCTGATGACTTTGTCCAAATTGCGCAAAAGCGCTCCGCCGCCGGTTAACACTATACCTCTGTCCATGATATCTGCTGCAAGCTCAGGCGGTGTTTTTTCGAGTGTGCTCTTCACTGCTTCGACAATTGTAGATACAGTGTCGCGTAGAGCGTTAGAAATCTCTTTTCCTGTAATTTCAATTGTTTTCGGCAAACCTGTCAGCAAATCGCGTCCGCGGATTTCCATGTTGTCGGATTCTTCAGGAGCTTCTGCGGATCCGATTTCCATTTTAATCGCTTCAGCCGTACGGTCACCGATCATCAGATTGTACGTTTTTCTGATGTAGTTGATAATCGCGTCATCCATCTCATCACCGGCTACACGGATTGACTGAGACGTTACGATGCCTCCGAGGGAAATAATCGCAACTTCTGTCGTACCGCCCCCGATATCAACAACCATGCTTCCAGTCGGTTCCCAAACTGGCAAATTGGCTCCGATTGCTGCGGCAAAAGGCTCTTCAATCGGATACGCGTCACGCGCTCCCGCCTGTCTTGTCGCATCGATAACAGCGCGTTCTTCAACAGCTGTAATGCCTGATGGGACACATACCATTACATATGGTTTTCTGGCAAACATGCCTTTATTTTTTATGGCCTGATTGATGTAATATTTCATCATCGTCGCCGTTGTTTCATAATCAGCGATAACGCCGTCTTTCATCGGGCGAAGAGCCACCACGTTGCCCGGTGTCCGTCCAATCATATTTTTCGCATCATTTCCGACAGCGACAATCGATTTCGTATCCGTCTGCAAAGCGACAACTGACGGCTCTCTCACAACAATTCCTTTTCCTTTTACAAAAACAAGCGTATTCGCAGTTCCAAGATCTATACCAAGGTCTCTAGCACCAATTCCAAACATATGTATGTATCTTCCTTTCTTAAAGCAAAAATACCCTAAAGGGAAAAACTCATAAACTCTATTATAGCTTAATTCGACGAAAAAAAAAGTGTTACAAATATCCTTTTTCCTTTAAACTCACAAATTTTTTATCCCCGATCACCAAATGGTCAAGCAGCTCGATGCCAATCAGGTTTCCGCATTCAAACAGCCGTCTTGTCACTTCAATATCTTCCCTGCTCGGCGTCGGATCTCCAGAAGGATGATTATGAACACAGATAAAGGAAGCGGCAGATCGTTTAAACGCTTCTTTAAACACCTCTCGCGGGTGGACAATAGATGAATTCAGGCTTCCGATAAATACGGTGCGTTTATGGATGACTTGATTTTTTGTATTTAAGTATAAACAGACAAAATGCTCCTGGGTTAAAAAGCGCATATCCTCCATGACAAGATTAGCGCCGTCTTCCGGGGAGCGAATAACGAAATGTTCTTCGTTGGCTAATTTATGAATCCGGCTTCCAAGCTCAACTGCAGCCAGTATTTGAATCGCTTTTACCATACCGATTCCCGGGATGCTTGACAGCTCTTCAACCGATGCTTCCTTGAGCAGACGCAGCCCGTCAAATGAGCGCAGCAGCCGGTTTGACAGGTCCAAAACAGATTCGTGTTTAGTCCCTGTCCGCAATAATATAGCCAAAAGTTCATGATTCGCTAAGTTCTCGGCTCCGACTTTCAGGAGCCGTTCTCTTGGCTTTTCTTTCATTGGGAAATCTTTGAGTTTTAATGGCAGATCTTGTATGACCAAGCACTCCTTTTCTTTCCCTTCCCGTTTATAGAACCGTCATGCCCTTATATCAAAATGGCGAAGAGCTCTCATTGTTTTTGATATAGGAAGGCCCATGACTGAATAATAATCTCCGTCTATTTTCTTTACAAAAAGCGCGCCTCTTCCTTGGATGCCGTATGCACCTGCTTTATCCATCGGCTCTTTTGTTTCAATATACGTCCAAATCTCTTCTTCACTGAGGGACCAAAACGCAACTTCTGTCTTATCATAAAAAGTCTCGCTGTGATTTTCAGCTTGAATGCTGACCGCGGTTATTACTGAGTGACTTCGGCCTGAAAGCCTCCGCAGCATAGAAGCAGCTTCTTCTTGATCCTGCGGTTTGCCAAGGCATTCGCCGTCAAGGCATACCATTGTATCAGCACCGATAACGATTGCATGCGGGTGGAGATCAGCTACAGCCTTAGCTTTTTGTTTTGCCAACCATTGGACGTTTTCTTCTGGTGAAAAGTTTCGATTTAATTTTTCTTCTACTTCACTGACAATAATGGAGTAGGGCAGCTGGAGAAGATCGAGGAGTTCTTTCCTGCGCGGAGATTGGGATGCAAGTATTAGCGGTTTTGTCATGTTCGTCATCCTTTCAGGGTTTGCTTAAGAAAAAAAGATACTCGTTTATCCTACCAAATCACGAGGCTTGTCACAATTTCAGAAAAATAACTTTTTCATGACAAAATAAAAAAAGCCTGTCACTAAAGGACGAAGGCTCAGGGCACTATCTCTTATTTTACGACGGCTAACAGCTCCTGCTGAGCCTTCCACCCGGCTTCAGCACTTGGATCTTCTAATTCCTTTAAAGCCTGCAAAATCGCTTTTTTCTCTCCTGTTTCTGACGCTTTTGTTTCACCAAGCGACTTTTCTATTTTCTCTGCACTCGCTTTTGTAATGTCTTCGCCGAGAATCGCCTTTGCTGCAAGCTCCGCTGTTTCCTTAAAAGAATCTGTCATATCTGACTCTATTGATAAGGAAAGCTCCTTGCCTCCCCAGGCTTCAAAATCACTGTCGATTAAAACCTGTCCTAACTGCTGTGAGACATCCTTATCAGTGGCTAAGCCCGCGATGACATACGTATACCCATCATCCTTTGACAGTGACACGGCGGAATATCCTTTTTCGGTCAATTGTTCTGTTAACGTTTCGGCGCCCTTTTCATTTGAAAATTTTCCGGCTTGCACAGCGTATGTTTTGTATGTACCTTCAGTTTGTGCTGCTTGTTTTTCTGCGCCTGAGGTTTGTTTATCAGCAGAAGTATCTCCGGCTTTTGCCGTTTGGCTGCCCAGAGAATCCTCTAAAGAGGCCGGTGCTGACGCTTCTTTATTCCCCGATATGCTTAACGCGAATAGCCCTAATCCAGTGCCAATGACAGCCGCGAAGGCAATCGTCGCAGCCACTCTTTTTACTGGTTTGGCAGTCCCGGTCTTTCCTTTTGCATAAGACTTTGTTTTTTTCTTTTGATAAGGAGGAACAACTTTGGGGTCCTCTTTAAACACCTTGTCCTCCTCGGAATCCCAATTAAATTCATCTTCATCAGGATGTTCCTGGGATGCCGCAACCTCTTGTTCTGCCTGTCTTTTTTCCTCCCAATTTGAGAATGTCATGCTTTTATCTGCCTCTGTATCTGGTGTCTCTTGTTCGTAAACCGTCTCTTCTTTTCCATTAATCGTCACCTTGAGGGCTTTTTCTGCGGCTTTACTGTTTTTTTTATTCTTTCTTTTTTTCATTTCCGCTTCCTCCCTTCATTTGCTTGACCGTTCTTGTCGGCTTTTCATGCTACACACTTTAGCACAGGCAAAGAAAAAAAGAACAAGACTTTTGTCGCCTTGTCCAAAAAACGTTCGTCAAATTTTTCAGCAGTCAGCCCAATGCCATTTTGATATAAAAAGAAATGATAGAGTCACCGTATAAATAGGCCAAAATGCTCCCTGCGGCTATAGCGGGGGCGAAGGGAAGCGGCTGCCTTTTAGCGAGTCTACCAGTCAGAACAGCTGCCACTCCATATAATGCACCTATCAAAACAGAAAAGAAAAAGGCAGCTGCCAGCATTTTCACACCAAGCACAAAGCCAATCACCGCAAATAATTTAATATCTCCTCCCCCTACTCCCCCATGGGTGATTGCGGCAATTACAGCCAGAAATAGAAATCCAGCTGCCGCACCTAGCAGGCCTGCACACCAGGAATCAAGCGGAGAAATCAATCTCGCGGCCGCCAAAAAGGGAAGAAAGAAAATCAATATTCGATTTGGAATCAGCATAAAATGAATATCTGTCACTGCAACAATAATGAGAAGAGAGATAAACACCACAGCGGGAAACAGTTCCAGCGACGTGCCAAAGCGTATTCCTGCGGCGGCAAATAAACACGCTGTCACAAGCTCTGCTGCGGGATACATAAAAGAAATCCTATGCCCGCAGCTTTTACATTTACCTTTTTGAAATAGGAATGACAGGATGGGAATTAATTCTGCAGGAGTTAATGTCCGCCGGCAAAACGGGCATGATGAACGGGGCGCAATAATAGATAGATGTAAGGGGATACGGCACCCGGCCGTATAGTAAAAAGAACCAAGGATCAGCCCGAAGATAAAAAGAATGGATAGCATAGACAACACACCTTTACTCATTGAGTTCTGGTATGGATTGTAGCAAAATGGACATCCTGAGCTCCAATTGGGAATATTCAATTTTACACATAAAAAAAACGGCAGAATCTTTTTTTTTGATTCTGCCGGAGCCGGATGCTTTTATTTCAACCTTTTTCGAATGTCAGAAATAAAGTAAAGAGATCCGGTAATCAGCACAATTTCATTTGAGCCCTTTTTACTTTCTATGAATTTGATCACATCGTCTGGATCTTCACTCCAGCTTTTATTGCTGATTTCACTTGCATCATAGAGATCTTTTGCAAGGGAAGCACGCGGGAAATCAAAAGAAGCAAAATGAATCGCATGAGCAATGGTTTCCAGTCTTTTAATCATGTTCTGATACGGTTTGTCCTTTAACGCGCTAAACACCACAGAAATGCGTGAATTGGCGAAACGCTGCTTCATCGTTTCCGCCAGCTTTTCAACACCTTCTTCGTTATGCGCACCGTCTAAATATACCGGAGGATGTTCCTGAACAAGCTCTAACCGTCCCGGCCAAGCAGCCTTCACAAGCCCGCTCCTTAACGCTTCGTCACTGATATGGGCGATATTCTCCTTATTGAGCCACTCCGCAGCCAAAATGGACAAAGCAGCATTTTGTCTTTGATGGGTGCCAATCAGAGATGTCCGAATATCTTCATAGCATTTCTCTTCCGTTTTGAATGAAAACTGTTCTCCTGCAGGCAGAGCCTCTTCATTGAAAATAACACATGCATCATGCAATGACTGGAACGGCGCAGCATGCCGTTGAGCTTCATGGCGGATGACCTGTAAAGCTTCCGGCTGGGTAACTGCTGTAACGATTGGAATACCTTCTTTAATAATGCCGGCCTTTTCTCCTGCAATTTCTTCAATGGTGTTTCCCAAAATGTTCATATGATCGTGTCCGATGCTTGTAATCACAGTTAAGAGCGGTTCAACCACATTAGTAGAATCGAATCTACCGCCCAAACCTGTTTCAAAAATAACAAAATCGACCTTATGAAATTCTGCAAAATATAAAAATGCACAGGCCGTCATAATTTCAAATTCTGTCGGCTGTCCGTATTCCGTTTGATCAAGGGCTTCAACGTGCGGTTTCATTTGATTGACGAGTGCTGTCCATTCCTCATCTGAAATCGGTATCCCGTTTACGCTGATCCGTTCATTAAACGTAATAATATAAGGCGATGTAAATGTTCCAACCGTATATCCGGCTTCCTGCAGCATAGAACGGATAAAAGCGACAGTTGATCCTTTACCGTTTGTTCCTGCGACGTGGAACGCTCGGATTTTTTTTTCAGGATGTCCTAACCGCGCCATCAGCTGTTTCATTCGGCCAAGTCCGGGCTTCACCCCGAATTTCAGCCTCCCGTGAATCCAGCTGCGCGCATCTTGATATGCAGTAAACAATGATAATCCCCTCTTTTATAAGACAAGGCGGTTTCTCTAGAAACCGCCCCGGCTTTTCATTAACCCTTCAGCTCAGCCATTCGTTTTTGAACAGCGTCACGCTTCGCCACATAATCTTTTTCTTTTTCACGTTCTTCATCAATTACGTGTGCAGGCGCTTTTTTCATAAATCCTTCATTTCCAAGTTTCTTTTGGACACGCTCAACTTCTTTTGTCAGTTTATCAAATTCTTTTTGCAGACGGGCAATTTCTTCATCAATATTGATTAAGCCTTCAAGCGGAAGAATAACCTCTGCTCCTGAGACAACGGCCGTCATCGCCTTATCAACAGCCTCAATATCGGTGCCGATTTTAAGCACGCTCGGATTCGTAAAGCGTTCAACATATGAACGGTTCGCTTCGAGGCGGGCTGCTATTTCGTCTGTGCTTGTTTTAATGTACAGTTCAACCTGCTTGCTCATTGGCGTATTGACTTCACTGCGGATATTGCGCACAGAACGGATCAGCTCAACAAGAAGCTTCATGTCAGCTGCCGCTTCAGTATCGGTATGCTCCGGCACTACTACAGGCCATTGACTTACTGTAATCGATTCCCCTTGGTGAGGAAGGTGCTGCCAAATTTCCTCCGTTAAGAATGGCATAAACGGATGGAGCAGACGCATCGTTTGATCAAGTACGTAAGCAAGGATGGAACGGGTAGTTTTCTTAGCCGCTTCGTCTTCTCCATAAAGCGGAAGCTTCGCCATTTCAATATACCAATCACAGAAATCATCCCAAATAAAGTTATATAAATGGCGTCCTACTTCACCAAATTCATATCGATCAGCAAGCTGGGTCACGTGCTCGATCGTTTCATTTAATCGCGTTAAAATCCACTTGTCAGCAACTGACTTTTCGCCTGACAGATCAAGTTCATCGTACGTCATGCCATCCATATTCATTAATGCAAAACGGGAGGCATTCCAAATTTTATTGGCAAAATTCCAGGTCGATTCCACTTTTTCATAGCTGAAGCGCAGATCCTGGCCAGGAGAGCTTCCAGTCGCAAGGAAATAACGCAGAGAATCGGCTCCGTACTTGTCAATCACATCCATCGGGTCGACACCGTTGCCAAGAGATTTACTCATTTTCCGGCCTTGCTCGTCACGGATTAAGCCGTGGATTAAAACATCTTTGAACGGGCGCTCGCCTGTAAATTCAATGCCTTGGAAAATCATGCGTGATACCCAGAAGAAAATGATATCGTACCCTGTCACGAGAACATCTGTCGGATAGTAGCGTTTAAAGTCTTCAGCCGTTACATCAGGCCAGCCCATTGTGGAGAAAGGCCATAGCGCAGAACTGAACCATGTATCCAGTACGTCTGTATCCTGTTCCCAATTTTCGCTGTCTTCCGGCGCTTCAATCCCGACATATAGCTCGCCTGTTTCTTTATGATACCAGGCAGGAATACGATGGCCCCACCACAATTGACGGGAGATACACCAGTCGCGGATGTTTTCCATCCAGTGTAAATACGTTTTTTCGAAACGGTCAGGCACAAAGTTGACCTTTTCTTCTTTCTTTTGCAGCTCAATCGCTGCATCAGCAAGCGGCTGCATGCGCACAAACCATTGTGTAGAAAGATAAGGCTCCACAACAGCCCCGCTTCGTTCACTATGGCCGACAGAGTGCATATGATCCTCGATCTTGAAGAGAACTCCCGCCTCCTGTAAATCTTTCACGAGTTTTTTGCGGCATTCAAAACGATCCATACCTTGATATTGCAGAGCATTTTCATTCATCGTGCCATCTTCATTCATGACAAGGATGCGTTCTAAATTGTGGCGGTTGCCAAGCTCGAAGTCGTTCGGATCATGAGCAGGCGTAATTTTCACGGCACCTGAACCAAATTCCATATCAACATAGTCATCACCGACAATCGGAATTTCACGATTTACAATCGGCAGGATCACCGTTTTTCCGATAAGGTGTTTATAGCGCTCGTCTTCAGGGTGAACGGCAACAGCTGTATCACCGAGCATTGTTTCAGGACGTGTCGTCGCAATTTCAATTGAGCCTGAACCGTCAGCAAGCGGATAGCTCATATGATAGAACGCGCCTTGAACATCCTTGTAAATCACCTCAATGTCTGATAGGGCTGTTTTTGTCGCTGGGTCCCAGTTAATAATATATTCGCCTCTGTAGATCAGGCCTTTTTCATAAAGCTTAACGAATACTTCTCTTACCGCTTTGCTCAAGCCTTCATCCAGCGTAAAACGTTCACGGGAATAATCTAGGCCAAGACCTAATTTCGCCCACTGGCTGCGAATAAAGTCAGCATATTCTTCCTTCCACTTCCACGTTTCTTCGAGGAATTTTTCACGGCCTAAATCGTAGCGGGATTTGCCTTCTTCACGAAGTTTCGCCTCCACTTTAGCCTGTGTCGCGATGCCGGCGTGGTCCATGCCTGGAAGCCACAGCACATCATAGCCCTGCATGCGTTTCATTCTTGTTACAATGTCTTGCAGCGTTGTGTCCCATGCGTGGCCAAGGTGAAGTCTTCCTGTTACGTTTGGCGGCGGGATGACAACAGAGTATGGCTCTTTTGTCTGGTCACTGCCCGCTTCAAAAAATTTGCCTTTTAGCCAAAAATCATATCGGTCTTTTTCAACCGCTGCCGGATCATATTTCGTCGGCATTGTTTGTTCATTCGTTTCCATCATAACCCTCCAGCATGTTTAAAAATGGCTGAGAACGAAAAAAGAGCTCTTCATCCCTGTAAAAGGACGAAAAGCTCTTTCGCGGTACCACCTTTTTTCATGAACTCTATCAGTTCATGCACTTATAACGGATAACGGGTGTTTCCCGAATTTCTCTACTCTTCTTTCAAGAAATTATGCTCCCGGGCGACCTTCCAATCAGACAACATAAGAAGCCTTTCAGCAAACGGCTTCTCTCTCTGCATGCGCCTTTTTTGTACTCTTCCCGTTCTAAGCAGGTGTATTTATCAGCTCATTGTATACATTATTTATGTTCTTTATTATAGTAAAAGTGTTTTTGATTCGTCAATCATCTTTTCCAAAAACACCGCTTTCTATACAGATGGGCAGGCACCTATTGCCCAAGTTTACATATGATGCTTGTAAATGCGTAGAGGAGGATGCACCGTGAAGAAACGTTTCAGCTCTTATTCGCTGCCGCCATGGGTAAGGCAAATTCGACTTGTATCCGCACAAGTGATTATTCCCATTACGATTTTTCAAGGAATCAGAACCATTTTCTTTCCGACAACCTTTGATGTTTTGCTGCTCGCAATCCTAATCTTTTTAGCTTGCGCCCTTCATTTAGAATGGATATAAACAAACAAGTCCGCGCCATTAAGACGTGGACTCGTTTTCAGCCTGAAATTTTTTCTCTTGTTCAATCTGATGGATTTTCATCACAAACGGCTCTATATTTTTCATTTGCCAATAAGCCTTTAATAATTGTGTACATTCCTCTTTTTCATGCTGTCTTTTCCCAGTTTGATAACCGTTCAGCACCTTGTACATGGCTGCCGGATATGCCATATAGCTGAGAAAAAGGCTGACTTCCGCTTCACGCAAAGGGAATGATTTCGTATATCCATAAAACCATTCGACGCATTCCGGACAAGCTTTCGGAAAGCCTCTGAACATTTTTGTATAAAAGCCGAGCAGGTCGTTTTGCGGCGGACCGACAGATGCTCTTTCGAAGTTTGTAAAATATCCGGTCCCGGCATCATTATACAGAAAATGGTGTATAGACAGGCTGCCGTGGTTCATTACAACCCTTGAAACGTCCTTTTCCTTTGCAGACTCATACCAGTCCTCCAACCGTTCCAGCGCAAAATTCACCGCAGAAATGGTTTCTGAAAAATAGGTTATGGCCTGGAGTTCAAAAGGAGAAAGGTACCACTCCTTCTCCGCTCTATCCACAAACTGCTCATAGAAAATTTTATCTTGTTCCCACTTTTTTTTCGTTTGCCCGTAATAACGTTCAATCTCATCACGTCTAACCTTTAGTTCCTGCGCGGTTCTCTCGTGAAGACGGGCTGTTTCTCTAAATAAATAAGCATGTTTCTGATCCCGTTCTTCCTCTTGGTCAAATTGGAGCCAAGGCATTAAATAGTAGGTATCTCCGTATTGTATGCCTGCTGAGAAAAACTCACCGCTATTTGTTCTGTAAACGGGAACGAATGAACGAAAGCCTTTTTCCTCAATCGCCACCATATGATCTGTAAAATGCTTGCCGCGCCCCTCTTTCAATTTTTTCAGGGCAAATATGCCGTAGTCTGTATACACTTTCCAAACAAGAGGACTGACAGGCTCAATAAATTGAGCAGTCAGTCCGTATTCCTGAAGAACCGATTGGGTATCTTCCATTTCATTCACCACATTTTCCGATCACTTACGGTTTACGCATGGCTATTTTTATATTGAGGAATATAGAGAATCTGTCCTGCTTTTAATTCATCATCCAAGGCTAAAGAATTCATCCTGATCAGCTGCTGAGATGTAATTTCATACCGTTCGCATAAACGCTCGATCGTATCTTCCTGCTGCACAATACAAATTTTCATTCTCGAAAACTCATCCGCTTCTTTTGTAAAGAGTTTTGTTAAATAAAGAGAATTATCACTTTCCTTTGTTTGAGGTTCCTTCGTTTCAGCAGCAGGAGCAACCCTAGGAACAGCATCCGTTTCCTTCCTTTCAGTCTCAGAAGATTCAGGCAGCTGGAAGGATTGAAAAGGTGTTTCTTCCTTAGGCTCTTCAGCTGATGGTGTTTTTCTCACTTCAATTTCGAAGCTCTCTTCCTCTTGTTCTTCCTCCTCCAGCAGCTTAGGCGCTGAATAAAAAGAATCCTCCTCTTCTTGTTCAGGCAGGAAGGTACGGTATGCCGGTTCAGGCAATTCTTCTTGAGCTGCCTCCTCCGAGCTTGTTTTTTGATTGAAATGGAAATGTAAATCGGCTTTGTCATTCTCCACATATACAGCTGAAATTGTTTCTCTGCTATCTTCTATGGAGAGAGCGGCCTCTGATACACTCTCCAAAGCTTCATCCGCTTCCGCCTCTTCTTGGCAAAGCGCAGGATCAGCCTGATCTGATTGAGCTGCTTCTTCATTTTGAGCCTCTTGGCGCAGCGCATATTCATGATTAGAAGACACTGTTGTTTCCTCTTTTTCCTCTGCAATCACAGTCTCTGAATGAAGTTCAGCTTCCAAAGCAGGCGATTCTTCTGCTCCGGCGTGTTCACGAAGCTCAGTCTCCGCTGGAGAGTCTGCTTCTTCACGAACATCCGCTATTGCAGCTGCCGGCTCAGCCGTTTCTTTTTTTGCTTTAACGATCTCTTGAATCTCTATTTCTGAATGATCAGGTTCTGGCTCAGATTCTTCTGTTTCCGATTCAGCACGAACCTCCGTTTCCGGCACAGCAAGCTCTTCTGACTCTTCTTCCTCTTTTACATCTTCTCTGGCCTCTGGTTCTGAAGCAACCGATTCAGGCGGCTCAGATTCTGCTTTTTCTGTCTCCAGTTCTTCACGGAGCCCCGCTTTTGAGATAAAAAGTTCTGGCGGTTCGGCTGGCGGTTCATGCTGAAGAACTGCTTCCTCTGCCGATGATGCACCCGGTTCTTCTACTACACTATGTGCCGGCGGCTCTGAAAGCTCTTCCTCCCTGAATGCCGCAGGAGCTTCATATAAAGGTATCTCCGGCTCTTTGTCTTGCGTATCGTCCAAAAGCCCTTCGATCGCTAAATCAGCTTGAATTGTTAAAATGCGCGAATCCGTCAATTGATAGTCAAATGCGTCAATAAAGACGAAGACATCCTGTAAATGGCTCACTTTATTTTTCGGAATGGTAATATCCACAGGAAAACAGTGAGTCAGTTCCGCACTTCCATCCTCTCTCTTTCTGACTTGTTCAACAAACCGCTTATCTGTATAAATCTCTTCGGTATGTTTGTTTTGATCTATGTTGTACTCACCTGTAAGTTCAAGCGATCCTATGATTGATACATAATCATTTACTTCCTGAACCCTAATATCAGGATCTAATGAAATAGAAAGCAGTTCAGAAACTTCCTGTCCTTTTTGGAAACAGATCGATTCTTCTACAGAAAATTGCAATCGATGATTTTGCGGCAAGTTCATATCCTCCTTTCATCTAATCCTTAAAATTAGATGTCACTAAAGGTGTATGTATGAACTGGAGAAAATATGAGTGGGAGAGCACGAAAAAACCGGCACAAGGAGTCCTTGATACCGGTTTTTACTCTTATCTGCTGCTGATCTCAGCAAATACTTTCTCAGCTGCCTGGATTGTGTTTTCAATATCTTCATCAGTATGGGCCGTTGAGAGGAAAAGACCTTCGAATTGTGATGGCGGAAGGAATACCCCTTCATTTGCCATCCCTTTATAATAGCTTGCGAACAGCTTCAAATCAGATGATTTCGCTGTTTCATAATTGATGACTGGTTCGTTTGTAAAGAAGAAACCGATCATCGAACCTGCACGGTTAAAGGTATGCGGAATGCCATGAGCCTCGGCGGCTTTTGAAATTCCTTCTTCCAGTCTGTCGCCTTTTTTTATGAAATTCTTGTAGGAATCAGGTGTCAGCTGTTTCAATGTCTCTAAGCCAGCCGTCATCGCAAGCGGATTGCCTGACAATGTACCAGCTTGATAGATCGGACCGCTTGGAGCGATCTGCTCCATGATTTCTGCCTTTCCGCCATAAGCGCCGACAGGAAGTCCGCCCCCGATTACTTTTCCTAAACAAGTCAGATCAGGCGTTACGCCGAAGTAGCCTTGAGCGCAGTTATAATCGACCCGGAAGCCAGTCATCACTTCATCAAAAATCAGCAGGGAGCCGTACTGCTCAGTGATATCACGCAGACCCTGCAGGAAACCTTCTTGCGGCGGAACAACACCCATATTTCCGGCAACTGGCTCTACAATGACTCCCGCAATGTCTTCACCGAATTGCTGGAAAGCAAGCTTTACACTTTCTAAATCATTGTACGGAACGGTGATTGTGTTTTTCGCAATGCCTTCAGGCACCCCCGGGCTGTCAGGCAGACCGAGAGTGGCAACACCTGAACCAGCTTTAATCAAGAGAGAATCGCCGTGTCCGTGGTAGCAGCCCTCAAATTTTAAAATCTTGTTGCGGCCCGTATAGCCCCTTGCCAAACGGAGGGCACTCATTGTAGCCTCTGTTCCGGAGCTTACCATTCGTACAATTTCTACAGATGGCACACGATCAATGACGAGCTTAGCCAGTTCATTTTCTACTTCAGTCGGAGCACCGAAGCTTGTCCCATATTCAGCCACTTTTTTGAGGCTTTCTACGACGCGGTCATTTGTATGCCCTAAAATTAAAGGCCCCCATGACAAGACGTAGTCAATATATTCATTCCCGTCAATATCAAAGATTTTCGAGCCTTTTCCGCGCTCCATAAAAATCGGGTCCATGTCTACCGATTTAAATGCGCGAACGGGACTGTTCACACCGCCCGGCATGAGTTTTTGCGCTTCTTTAAAAGCCGTTTTTGATTTTTCATAGCTTCTCATCTGCCTCAACTCCTGTCAACTGAATAAAATTACTCCGCAAGCCATTTCGCTGCGTCTTTCGCATGATACGTAATAATCAGGTCGGCACCCGCGCGCTTCATGCTTGTCAAAATTTCCAACACAATTTCTTTTTCTTTGATCCAGCCGTTCTGCGCTGCAGCCTTCACCATTGAATACTCTCCGCTTACATTATAAGCGACGAGCGGCAAAGTAAACTCATTTTTTACGTCACGCATGATATCCATATAAGAAAGCGAAGGTTTGACAATCAAAAAGTCCGCGCCTTCCTCGACATCTGATTGTGCTTCGCGGAGTGCCTCCATACGGTTGGCAGGGTCCATCTGATATGTTTTGCGGTCTCCGAATTGCGGTGTGCTGTTTGCTGCATCACGGAACGGACCGTAAAACTCGCTAGAATATTTCACAGCGTAAGACATGATTGGAATATTGACGAATCCTTCTTTATCAAGTGCTTCTCTGATCACTGTAACAAATCCGTCCATCATGTTTGATGGCGCAATGATATCCGCACCTGCTTTCGCTTGGCTGACAGCTGTCTGCGCCAAAAGCTCCAGCGATTCATCATTGAGAATGACCCCGTCTTTGACAAGTCCGCAATGGCCGTGGTCTGTGTATTCGCACAGGCACGTGTCAGCGACAACAACCATTTCAGGGAAGTGATCTTTAATTTCTGTGATGGCTTTTTGGACAATTCCGTGATCATGGTACGCTTGTGTTCCGCAATCATCTTTTTCTTCCGGGATGCCGAACACGATAACAGATTGAATGCCCAGTTTGACCAGCTCCGCTACTTCATCCTTCAATAAATCTAATGATACATGGTAAACATCAGGCATTGACGGAACAGCTTTTTTGCCCTCCAGCCCTTCAACGACAAAAATCGGATAAATAAAATCTGATGGATGCAAACGTGTTTCCTTTACCATTTCTCTCATTGCTTTTGATGTCCGCAGGCGGCGGTGTCTATTAAATGATTGACTCATATTCTCTCTTCCTCTCTTGACATGCTGCACATTAATTCAAGCATGCCATCTATTGTAAATGTATCAGGCGTATGCGATGTGATGCCGTACGTCAGAAGGGCATCATTTGTTAAAGGTCCAATGCTGATACAGGCCGTCCCATTCGCCTTCCACTTTTTTAATTCTTCTCCCAAGACATGCATAAACGTATGTACGGTTGATGAACTCGTAAATGTTACATAGTCAAAGGAATATTGACCCGCAACGTCTTTCAGTTCCTCAATGCCTTCTTCATCCGGAATCGTTTCGTAGAGAACCCATTCCTTTACTTCAAAACCGAGCGGGACAAGCTCTTGTTTTATCACATCACGTGACAAATTCCCTTTCATCACGGTAATGGGCTCCCCCGGTTCAGCATGCTGCTTAAGAGCGTCAGCCAATTGTTCAGCAATATACTCCTGTGGCATCACATCAACCGATACGTTATGCGTTTTTAAACGGCGGGCGGTTTTTTCACCGACGGCTGCAATTTTTTTATGCGCAGGCATAATAAGCTGATTTTCCTTCAGATAAGAAAAAAAGAAGTCTGCCCCATTCACACTTGTAAAAACAAGCCAGCCTGGCGCGGCAAGATCCTCTCTTACCTGTTCCGCAACATCATTCGGCAAAGCGCGGCGAAACGTAATCAAAGAGGTTAAAACAGCTTTACCGCCAAGCGCCTCCACTTTTTGCTGAAATGATGTTGCCTGTGCCTTATTCCGGGTGACAAGCACTGTTTTTCCTTTCAACGGAAAATCATTTTCCATCCTCATCAAGCTCCCGTTTTACACGATCAATTAAATCTTTTGCTCCTTTGTCAGCCATAAGAGCGGCACAGCGCTTTCCTACTTCCTCCGGATCGTTTCCGGTGACGGTTTCTTTAAAAATGATTTTGCCGTCAGGTGAAGCGACAAGACCTGTCATTTCAATTTCATCCTGTCCATTTAACACGGAGTAGCCCGCGATCGGAACCTGGCAGCCGCCCTCCATCGCGTTTAAAAAAGCACGTTCCGCTAAGACAGTTCGTTTTGTATATTCATCTGTAAACTGAGAAAACAACGCCAACAGCGCTTCATCCGATTCTCGGCACTCAATCGCCAGTGCTCCCTGCCCCACAGCAGGCAAACAGCGCTCTGGCTCAAGGAATTCGGTTACGACATCTTGCTTCCACCCCATTCTAGAAAGGCCGGCAGCCGCTAAAATAATCGCGTCATAATCCTCTGTTTCCAGCTTTTGAAGTCTTGTATCTATATTACCTCTAATCCATTTAATTGTAAGGTCAGGGCGCTCAATCAAAAGCTGCGCGCTTCTTCTTAAACTGCTTGTGCCAATGACAGCACCTTCCTTCATTTCTGAAAGCTTTACGCGATTCTTTGAAATAAGGGCATCACGCGGGTCCTCCCGTTCAGGAATGCAGCCGATCACAAGGCCTTCAGGCAAAACAGCAGGCATGTCCTTCATGCTGTGCACTGCCATATCAATCTCTTCGTTTAAAAGCGCCTGTTCAATTTCTTTGACAAACAGCCCTTTTCCACCCACTTTTGAGAGTGTAACATCGACAATCCGGTCGCCCTTTGTCACGATCTCTTTAATTTCAAAAGCAAACGAAGGATTGATTTCCTTCAGTTTTTGAATAACCCATTTTGTTTGAGTCATAGCGAGTTTGCTTCGTCTGGAACCTACTTTAATCGTTCTCATCATTTCTTTCCTCCCGAATCTGCTTGGGACATCGTTTAACTGAACCAATGGAATTGCGACAGGCTTCCAAGCAGGAAATAATTGATCATCAGCACCAGAAAACAAGCCGTATTCCACAGTGCAGCGACCTTTCCTTGCAGCTCTTTAATCAGCCTGATATAAAGATAATAGCTGTACAGCAGCAGGACGACAAACGAACCAAGCACTTTGGCGTCAAACCAATACAGCGTTTCTAGTGAGACATATGCCCATATGACGCCGAGAATCAAACTCAGCAGCAGCATCGGAACCCCAATGACATTTAAAACATACGCCATATAATCAAGCTTAGATAAATCTTCTATTCTCAACAGCCATTTTCCCCACTTTTTCTTTTTCAGCAGATGATATTGAAACATATATAGCACAGAAAAAACGAAAGAAAGGGAAAAAGCGCCGTATGAAAGAATCGCCATTGTAATATGAATCACCAAAAGCTCGGATACAAGCTGCCCGGAAAAAGCAGCTGACTGCTGCTCTGTCGGTGAAAATGTGTGAATGGCGATCATAGAAAATCCTATAACATTTGTAAAAAACACGATAAAGTCAACACGTAAAAGCTTTGTCAGTACCAGTGACAGCGTGACAAGCACCCAGGCATAAAAATAAAGCGCCTCCGTCACATTTAATACCGGAAACCGCCCCGTCACCCACATAAAATAGGCCAAATACACGGTTTGCAGAGTCCAGACAATAGAAAGCAACCAGAAGGCCATTTTTCCAGCCTTCCGGTTGTGTTGAAGAAAATCTATAAAATAAAAGAGTACACTTAACGCGTAAATGACGATTGTCCCCTCATTAAGTCTTGCCATTGCAGTATCAATCATTCAGCTTTCACTCACTTACAAGTGGGCTAAAGCCCGCTTTTGATTCAGCCTTCTTAAAAGAGTGGACCTTCTGGCTGCTTTCAACGGTTTTCATCATTTGACGGCCCGCAGCTTCTTCAATATCAAAAATCTGCATAAACAACGCAAGCTTTTCTTCAGAATCAGCATCTGCAGCAAGCTCTTTCACCTTTAAAATCGGATCACGAAGCATTTGGTTAATAATACTTTTGGTGTGTTTGTTCAACAGTTTTTTCTCTCTTGTGCTTAAGTGAGGCAGCTTACGCTCAATGCTGTCCATCGTTTCTGACTGGATGGCAAGCGCCTTTTCGCGCAATGCAGAAATAACCGGCACAACACCAAGTGTATTCATCCATTGTTTAAATTCCACAATGGTTTCTTCAATTAACAGTTCAACTTTTTCAGCTGTTTCTCTCCGCTCTTTCATGTTCGCTTCTACAATGCCTTCCAGATCGTCGATATCATAAAGAAAAACACCTTCAAGATCATTCAGCGCCGGATCAAGATCTCTAGGCACGGCAATGTCGACCATAAACAGCGGGCGTCCCTTGCGAAGCTTATTCGCGTTTTCCATCATCTCTTTGGACACGACAAATTCACTTGCACCGGTTGAACTGATTAAAATATCAGCCTCCGCAAGCGCGCTTTCAAGCTGATTCAAGCTTCTCGCTTCACCTGAGAAACGGTTTGCAAGCTCCTTCGCTTTCAAGTATGTTCGGTTAATGACAGTGACCTTGCTGATTCCCTGTCCGTGCAGGTTTTCCGCAGCAAGCTCGCCCATTTTTCCCGCACCGAGAATCAATATGTGCTTGCTTGAAAGATTTCCGAAGATTTTTTTAGCAAGTTCAACTGCAGCATAGCTTACTGACACCGCATTTGAGCCAATGTCTGTTTCGGCGTGAGTTCGTTTGCCCACTGTAACCGCCTGCTTAAACAGCTCATTAAAAATAGTCCCGATCGTTTTTTCTTGCTGAGCTGTTTTAAAGCTGTCGCGTACCTGTCCGAGAATCTGCGTTTCGCCAATCACCATAGAGTCAAGTCCGCAGGCTACACGGAATAAATGCTCAACAGCGGCATCGCTCTCATAAAACGTTAAGAACGGTGACAGCTCTTCTTTGCTTAATTGAAACCAATCAGCTAAAAACTTTTTTATATAATAACGGCCGGTATGGAGCTGATCGACTACCGCATAAATTTCAGTGCGGTTGCAGGTTGAGACAATGATGTTTTCAAGAATGCTTTTCTCTTCTTTCAGCTGCACCATTGCTTCTGCCAGCTCATTCGGCTGAAAACTTACTTTTTCACGTATCTCAATAGGGGCGGATTTATAATCTACTCCCACAACAAGTATATGCATCGCTCTAATTACACCCCCAACACCCAATCTTAATTTATAATCATTCTAACATAGAACTCATTATTTATAATAATTATAACATAGTTTCTTTCACAAAATGTGAACAGATTTTAAAATTCTTATGCTATATTAGAAAAAGCTTCAGGGAAAAGAAGCATTCCTATTGACAATACCAAAAACAGCAGAAATTTACTACACATCAGCTCTAAAAAACAAGAAGGTGATATGCATGAAACAAAAATCAATTTTATTCCCTTGTCTGCTGCTTGCCGCTTCTGTATATGCATGGCTTGAAAGCGGCCAAGCCGAACTGTTTTCAGGGCAGGATCAATGGCCTGTTCTCCTCATGCTGTTAGGCGCAGCCTTTGTATATCAAGGAAAAAAAGAAGCCGTTACACCCCATTTTTTTATCGGTTTGCTTCTCTTCGGGATCGGTTTACACTTTTTTGCCAAGCCGAAATGGGTATGGTGGCCGGATGATTTTGAAATGCTCCTCTTTATGATCGGCTTCTCACTTCTCGTTTCAGCCGTTCAAAAAAAAGAATATGTATATGAAGCTGTGTCGATGATTTGTTTTTCCCTGTTTTTGTACTTTTTCAAACAAATTATGGCATGGCTTGAGTCTGCGCATATTCCAACAGCGCTTCTGAAGGAGTATTGGCCGTTTGTCTTTATTGGAATCAGTTTATTGTTATTATTGATAAAACGAAAAAAATCTATACGATAAATAAAACCGGTAGAGGATCCTCTACCGGTTTATCATTTTTTTGATCGCTCCCCAAGCTTCGTCTTTTCCCTTTTTCGTTTCTGAAGAAAAGAGAATCAGCTCGTCTTCCGGATCAATATTTAATGTTTGTCGGACAACCTTCGCGTGTTTGTCCCATTTGCCTTTCGGGATCTTATCCGCCTTTGTAGCGATAACAATAACAGGAATGCCGTAATACTTTAAAAATTCATACATCTGTACATCATCATTAGATGGCGCATGCCGCAAATCAACGATCTGCACCACAGCTTTTAATTCCTCGCGTGTCGTGATATAGGTTTCAATCATTCTGCCCCATGCTTCACGCTCAGACTTTGACACTTTGGCAAAACCGTAGCCCGGCACATCCACAAAATGCAGCTCATCATTGATAATGTAGAAATTAAGCGTTTGTGTTTTTCCCGGCTTTGATGACGTTCTCGCAAGATTTTTGCGATTGATTAATGAATTGATAAAAGACGATTTTCCTACGTTCGATCTTCCGGCCAATGCGATTTCCGGAAGCCCCCCTTCAGGGTACTGTTCCGGTTTTACTGCACTGATCACGATTTCTGACTTTGTGACTTTCATTTCTTCTCTCCTACTAAGGCATGTTCCAAAACCTCGTCTAAGTGGGACGCCAATATAAATGTCAGCCCCTCCCTGACGCTTTCCGGAATATCCTCTATATCTTTTTCATTATCTTTAGGCGCAATAATGGTCGTTAATCCCGCTCTATGTGCGCCAAGCGCTTTTTCCTTTAAGCCGCCGATCGGCAGCACGCGCCCGCGAAGCGTGATTTCCCCAGTCATGCCGACTTCACGCGAAACCGCCCGTCCCGTTAAAGCAGAAACAAGCGCTGTTGCCATCGTAATACCGGCTGACGGACCATCTTTTGGCACCGCACCCTCTGGTACATGTATATGAATATCATACTTCTCATGAAAGTCAGGTTCAATGCCAAGTTCTTCTGTTTTGGATCGCACATAGCTGAATGCAGCCTGAGCAGACTCTCTCATAACATCTCCGAGCTTTCCTGTCAGGATTAATTTCCCTTTCCCCGGAGAAAGCGATACTTCAATCGACAGCGTATCTCCGCCAACGGTTGTATAAGCAAGCCCTGTCACTACACCAACCTGATCCTCTGTTTCAGCTTGTCCATATCTGAAAATACGTTTTCCGATAAAGTCTTGAAGGTTCTTCTCAGTAACCGTAATTCGTTTTCGCTCTTCAGCAACAATGGCTTTTGCAGCTTTACGGCAAATCGCGGCAAGCTGGCGTTCAAGGCTTCTCACACCAGCTTCTCTCGTATAGTAGCGGATAATATCAAGAATCGCCTGATCACGCAGCTGCAGGTTGCTTTTCTTCAGCCCGTGTTCTTTGATTTGCTTTGGAAGCAAGTGATCCTTTACGATTTCAAGTTTTTCTATTTCTGTGTAGCCTGCGATATTAATAATTTCCATTCTGTCTCTGAGCGGACCCGGAATTGTGGCCAAATTGTTCGCCGTTGCGATAAACAGCACTTTGGATAAATCAAAGGTTTCTTCAATATAGTGATCACTGAAGCTGCTGTTTTGCTCTGGATCAAGCACTTCAAGCATAGCGGATGATGGGTCTCCTCTAAAATCAGATGACATTTTGTCAATTTCGTCTAATAAGAAGACCGGATTCAGCTTGCCCGCTTTTTTCATCCCTTGAATAATACGTCCAGGCATTGCTCCGACATAGGTCCGTCTGTGTCCGCGTATCTCTGATTCGTCCCGAACTCCTCCGAGTGAGATTCTGACGAATTTGCGTCCCAAGCTTTTTGCAATTGATTTGGCTAAAGACGTTTTTCCGACACCTGGAGGTCCTGCCAAACAGAGAATTGGGCCTTTCAGGGATTTGGTCAGCTTCTGGACAGCCAAATATTCTAAAATACGTTCTTTTACTTTTTCAAGCCCGTGGTGCTCTTCGTCCAAGAGACGTCCTGCTTCTTTCAAATCAAGCTTATCATCTGTTTCATCCGTCCACGGAAGAGCAACCAGCCAGTCGATATAGTTGCGGATCACAGAGCTTTCCGCAGAACTTGACGGAATTTTTTCATATCTGTTCAATTCTTTAAGCGCTGTTTCCTTCACATGATCAGGCATGCCTGCTTCTTCGATTTTTTCCGTCAGCGTCTGAACTTCGCCAGTTTTGCCTTCTTTATCGCCAAGCTCTTTTTGGATCGCCTTCATTTGTTCACGCAAGTAGTATTCCTTCTGCGTACGCTCCATCGAACGTTTGACGCGCTGGCCGATTTTTTTCTCAATCTCCAGCACTTCTTTTTCATTATTAATAAAATCAATGACCTTGTTCAGCCTGTCTTTGACATCAGCCGTTTCTAAAATATCCTGCTTATCCTTTAGTTTAAGGGGCAGATGAGAAGCAACGATGTCTGCCATTCTCCCCGGCTCTTCGATATCAGTAACCGCGGCGTACGTTTCGGCCGAGATTTTTTTAGAAATTTTTATGTACTGATCAAAGTGGTCTAGCAAAGTCCGCATCAATGCTTCGTCTTCTGTATCTTTTGAATCATCTTCATGAATAAGTTGAATGTCGACCGACGTGTAATCCTCGTGTTCATTGTATTTGACGATCTGGGCGCGTTTGAGGCCCTCCACCAACACACGAATCGTACCGTTCGGAAGCTTCAGCATTTGCTTAATTTTTGTATAGGTGCCGACAGTGAAAATCTCGTCTTCACCAGGTTCGTCTATCGAAATATCCTGCTGAGTGGCTAAAAATATCATATGATCATGCATCATTGCCTGTTCAAGAGCCTGAACCGACTTGTCACGTCCTACATCTAAATGCAAAACCATCGTCGGGTACACTAATAAACCTCTTAAAGGGAGGAGCGGGATGCTGCGTTTTAATTCTTCTGCCATGTGACTGACACCTCCGTGACTTTAGTATGAACCATTATAATACAACTTTTTCATCCTTGTACAATAAACGGCATGGTTCCATTTTCTATAAAACAGTCTCCTCGTAGTATACCCTTTCTTTCTGATATGAAAAAGGAAAAGATGTCCTTCATGAAAAAAACCCTATTATCAAAATAGGGTTTAAACGGATTCTTTATTGATTTCAATATGAAACGGTTTTTGTTCCGTTGGCGGATTCACTAAAATTTCATCAAGCACTTCTTGGAACGTCTTCACTGCAATAATTTCGATCCCGTCAATCTGCTTTAAGATCGCCTGCTGATTTTCATATGGGATAATCACCTTTTTCGCACCGGACTGCTTGGCCGCTTTTATTTTCGGAATGACGCCTCCGATGGGTTTCACAAGACCGTTCAGGCTGATTTCGCCCGTCATCGCAACGGTATTGTCAATAGGAATTTTGTGTATCGCCGAGAAAATCCCCGCCGCCATCGCAATGCCTGCTGACGGCCCATCAATCGGAATCCCTCCTGGGAAATTGATGTGAATATCATAATCAGAAGGCTTCATTCCCATTGTCCGGAGCACGGTTAATACATTTTCAACCGAACCCTTCGCCATGCTTTTTCGTCTGATTGATTTTGATTGGCTGCCGATGCTTTCTTCTTCAGCTATTCCTGTGATGTTAATTGATCCTTTATCTTGAGCCGCGGTTACACTCACTTCGATTTCCAGAAGCGATCCGCTGTTAGGCCCATAGACTGCAAGCCCATTTACAATGCCAACCTGTGGTTCAACACCGATTTTTTGCTCGTGCTTTGGAGTAAGCTGACTGGAGTGAATGACCCATTCGATATCCTCAATCGTAATGTCTTTCCGATTCTCCGTTACAGCCATCCCCGCTGCGATTTGAATCATATTGACGGCTTCCCGCCCGTTCCGCGTATAGCTGGTCAAAAGATCCAGGCCTTCTTCGGAGATATTTTTTTCAATTTTATCCGCTGCTGTTTTAGCAACCGTTTTCAGCTCGTCCTTTTCAAGCTCGCGGAAAAAAACTTCCAAACAGCGGGACCTGATAGCTGGCGGAATTTCGTTTGGCATTCTCGTGGTCGCGCCAATCAAGCGAAAATCAGCCGGCAGCCCATTTTGAAAAATATCATGAATATGATTCGGAATTTGTGTATTTTCCTCACTGTAATACGCACTGTCTAAAAAGACTTTTCTGTCCTCAAGCACCTTCAGCATTTTATTCATTTGAATAGGATGCAGCTCCCCTATTTCATCAATAAACAGCACACCGCCATGGGCATGGGTGACAGCTCCCTGCTTCGGCTGCGGAATCCCAGCCTGTCCCATCGCTCCGGCCCCTTGGTATATCGGGTCATGGACAGAGCCGATGAGCGGATCGGCAATTCCTCTTTCATCAAAACGGGCTGTTGTCGCATCGAGTTCCACAAAGACAGCCTGCTCTTTAAACGGTGATTGTTTATGTTTTTTTGCTTCTTCCAGCACAAGCCGCGCAGCAGCCGTTTTCCCAACTCCCGGTGGCCCATAGACAATCACATGCTGAGGATTTGGCCCGCATAAAGCAGCCTTTAATGCTTTAATCCCGTCTTCCTGTCCGACGATATCTTGAAAGCTTTTGGGGCGGACCTTCTCAGATAATGGCTCGGACAAGCTGATAGCGCGCATTTTCCGAAGCTGCTCCATTTCCTTCTTTGATTCTTTATCTATCGTGACCTTTTGTGTCCTTTGATTTTTAAGCAAATTCCAAAAATACAAACCGATGATGATCCCAAAAAACAGCTGAATAAATAACGCGATCCCTGTCCAACTCATGGTGGTCCCTCCTGAAAAACAATTTATGTATCCAATTCATTCCTCTGATTGCTAGTATCTCCCATAGAAGACGGGAATAAACGTTTTTCCGGAAGAGTTGCATGCAAAAAAACCTCCTGAGTGTTACCACTCAGGAGGTTTGTACTTATCTTTATGCAGATGTTTTATCTTGGCTTACCTCAGTGCCGTCTTTTAATAAGAGGCGAGGAGGCTCTCCGTGTGTCACAGTCGCCCCGGTAATTACACATTTTTCAATGTCATCACGAGAAGGCAGCTCAAACATCACATCAAGCATGATGCCTTCAATGATAGAACGGAGTCCGCGTGCTCCAGTCTTGCGTTCAATTGCTTTTTTAGCAATTTCAGAAAGCGCTTCTTCTTCAAACTCAAGCTCAACGTTGTCAAGCTCAAGCATTTTCTTGAATTGCTTAACAAGAGCGTTTTTCGGTTTTGTTAAGATCGCAACCAATGCTTCTTCGTCAAGCTTTTCAAGGCTTGCAATAACCGGAAGACGTCCGATAAATTCAGGAATTAACCCGAAACGGAGCAAATCTTCTGGAAGCACTTTTGAAAGAAGATCTTCTTTCTCAAGATCAGCAGCTTTATTGTCGGCACCGAATCCAATCACTTTTTGGCCTAAACGGCGTTTGATGATTTGTTCGATACCATCGAAAGCTCCGCCGCAAATGAACAAAATATTTGTTGTGTCAATTTGAATGAATTCTTGATGAGGATGCTTACGTCCCCCTTGAGGCGGCACGCTTGCCACTGTACCCTCAAGAATTTTAAGCAATGCCTGCTGTACACCCTCACCTGACACGTCACGTGTGATAGACGGGTTTTCAGATTTTCTAGCCACTTTATCGATTTCATCAATATAGATAATGCCTTTTTCGGCTTTTTCCACATCATAATCAGCAGCTTGGATGAGCTTCAAGAGAATATTCTCTACATCTTCACCCACGTATCCAGCTTCAGTCAAAGATGTAGCGTCTGCAATCGCAAACGGCACATTTAAAATGCGAGCCAATGTTTGCGCCAGAAGGGTTTTACCGCTTCCCGTAGGGCCGATTAATGAAATATTACTTTTTGAAAGCTCAACATCATCAACTTTGCTGTTGGAGTTAATGCGCTTATAGTGGTTATACACAGCAACAGCAAGTGATTTCTTCGCTTGATCTTGGCCGATGACATATTCATTCAAAATTTCGCGAATTTCCTGAGGCTTTGGTACGTCTTTAAATTCTACTTCTTCTTCTGTTCCGAGTTCTTCCTCTACAATTTCAGTGCAGAGTTCGATACATTCGTCACATATATATACACCAGGTCCAGCTACAAGCTTACGAACCTGATCTTGTGTTTTTCCACAGAACGAGCATTTTAATTGTCCTTTTTCCTCGTTAAATTTAAACATTCTTTCACCCCTTAATCTTGTCTCACTTTTTCTTTTACCGGCAGAGCAAAAGAAAATGATTCTTGAAACGAACGAGTATGTATTGCATTTTACCATACTTTCCAAAAAGACGGTAACAATGTGTTTCTGACTTGCACATTCTATATGTATGACAAAAAACAGCCCTGCATTAACTATATTGCCCCAAGAAAAAGAGATAACTCATAATTGTACAAAACAAGGCACGAATGATTCGCGCCCTGTTTTATTAGTACTATTATTATGCACCATATTAACGGTTTTCTACAAGAAAATCAATTGCTTTGCGAACTTTTAAATCTTCTTTCATCGCGTCAGTAGAACCGATGGCTTGTTTAATATTTTCAACAGGCATGTTGTATGCTTCAGCCATTTTAGTAAGCTCAGCATCAACTTCCTCATCTGATACTTCAAGGTTTTCCGCTTTCGCAATCGCCTCAAGAGTCAGGTTAGATTTTACGCGTTTTTCAGCATCTTCTTTCATTTGCTCTTTAAGCGCAGCTTCATCTTGGCCTGAGAATTGAGTGTAAAGCTCAAGGTTCATGCCTTGCATTTGCAGACGCTGTTCGAATTCTTTCAGCATGCGGTCAAGCTCAGTGTCGACCATTGCTTGCGGAACATCGATTTCAGCATTTTCAGAAGCTTTCAGAACAAGCTCTTCACGCAATTTAGCGTCAGCTTCGTTTTCTTTTGCTTCTTCTAAACGTTTCTTAGTTTTTTCAGTTAATTCAGCGAGTGTTTCCACTTCTTCATCGATATCTTTTGCGAATTCATCGTCAAGCTCAGGAAGCTCTTTCGCTTTGATTTCGTGAATTTTCACTTTGAACACAGCTGGTTTGCCTGCAAGATCTTCAGCGTGGTACTCCTCAGGGAATGTCACTTCAACATCCTTCTCAGCACCTGCTTCAAGGCCAACTAATTGATCTTCGAAGCCAGGGATGAATGAACCAGAACCTACTTCTAGAGAGTAGTTTTCAGCTTTTCCGCCTTCGAAAGCTTCGCCGTCAACGAATCCTTCGAAATCAAGAACAACTGTGTTTCCTTCTTCAACAGCGCCTTCTTCTTTTACAACAAGCTCAGCTTGACGCTCTTGAAGCGCTTTTAGTTCGTTTTGAACATCTTCGTCAGTTACAGTTGTGTCGTCTTTTTCAATGCCCAGGCCCTTGTAGTCGCCAAGCTTCACTTCAGGTTTTACTGTTACTTTCGCAGTGAAGATTAAGCTTTCGCCTTTTTCGATTTTTTCAACGTCGATTTCAGGACGGTCTACAGGCTCGATTCCAGCTTCTTCAACCGCTTTAGGGTATTCTACAGGAAGAAGAATATCCAAAGCATCTTGGTAAAGAGCTTCTACGCCAAAGCGCTGTTCGAATAATCCGCGAGGAATTTTACCTTTACGGAATCCAGGAATTGAAACTTGTTTTACTACTTTTTTAAATGCATCATCAAGTGCTGTTTTAAACGTTTCAGCATCAACTTCAACCGTTAAAACGCCTTCGTTGCCTTCTTGTTTTTCCCATTTTACAGACATGTGTTTCCCTCCAAAAATCTATTCAGGTTGTGTCGGTCTTCCATTCTAAAGCAATCATACGGCTTCGTCCAACAAAAACAAAGCTGCCAAAGATCAGAATCATTATGTATAGATGTTAATAATGAACTGCAAAGCCTGTCCAACCGTATTTCTTATAACCCGTTATACACAAATACAACCACTATATTATAACATAACACATAGCGCTTTCAACTATATGGCGCGATTTACAAATAAGAAATTTCTTCAATATCTTTTAACATTGTGCAAGCTTCATCGAGTTCTCTGTCGGTAAATTCATACATCATATGAAGTTCTTCGCTTTCAATTTCAATCCCGTGCATCTCGTAACCGACTTTATGAAGGGCAGCCGCCCAAAGGTCAGCCGACAGCAATTTCGGCTGGAACGGATATAAAACGTACAAATGTCTTCTCCACAATTCCTCTACTGCTGCATATAAGGTTGGATTTTCATTTCCAAGTGTCTCATCCAGCACCCTGAGAACACGGTGCAGAATCGGCGCGGCATCAGGCGGAACAATCTCAGACGGTTCAATTGTCAACGACTCGCCAAATTTACTAATGTGTACAGGTTTACTGTACTCATGCTCAGCCAACAGCATGACAATCATCGTTTTGATAATCGGATGGGCTGAGGGGTCTTGGAGGATTGTTTTGAGCAATCCTGTATACTTTGCTACGTTACGGTCTTTTAAGGAATGAATGAGATTCATTTGCTCCTCAGGGCTTGCCAGCACTTTCTCGGTGTCAATTGTATCCTCATATTCTTCAGCCCAAGCCTCGTCCTCACGATCCGGATCGGTCATTTTCCGGCTGAAATCCAGCAGCTTATAAAATTGCTCGGCGCTTTCTGCCGGTAGCTGATTTTCTTCCAAAACGGCTTCAATGGTGCTTTTGACTTCCTCGTATTTTTTGAGCTGAATTAAGATGGTCATGTACACCTGCAAAACCGTAAAATAATGGCCATAACCTTCTTTGAGCATCTTCTCGCACACGCTTTTTGCCTCTTCCAACTCGCCCAGCTCTAAAAAGCAGATGGCCATCCCTAAGTGAAGATCGGCTTCAGTATCATCATATTTCATCGCTTCTGAAAACAGTTCGAGCGCTTCTTGATACTTTTTTTCCTTTAGTGATGACATCCCTTTTTCCACAAGGCGGTCTTTCAGATGAGGAAAAGGAATAATTTTTGCGTTCTTCTTGTCATGCGTCATACCTATATTCCTTTCAGGCATTTATTTTGTTCAAGTGTATCAACACCTGTGAACAAACACAAGAAATGAAAGGTTTCATCAGGCAAAAAAAGCCGCCGGACAAATACCGGCTGCTTTTTCAGGCTTGAAGCCAAGAGCTTCTTTGTGATTCAAAATGCTTGATTTCATCTTCCAGCAGCAGCGTTAATGAAATTTCATCATATCCGTTGATCAGCATCTCTTTCCAATGCGGGTCAACTTCAAATGAAATTTGATTGCCTTCACTGTCATGAATCAGCTGATTTTCAAGGTCAACAGTCATTTGCAATGACTTGTTTTCATACTGGCCGACAAGCTGTTTCCAATTGTCATATGGCATGCGGATCGGAAGCATGCCGTTTTTAAAGCAGTTCTGATGGAAAATATCAGCAAATGACGGTGCAATAATAATTTTAAACCCATAATCATCAAGTGCCCACGGAGCGTGTTCACGCGATGACCCGCAGCCGAAGTTTTCTCCTGCTATTAAAATGGAAGCTCCTTGATAAACAGGCTGGTTTAATTCAAATTCAGGGTTCGGTTCACCATTCGCATCATATCTCCAGTCAAAGAATGCAAAACGCCCGTAGCCTGTTCTTTCAATCCTCTTCAAAAATTGCTTAGGAATAATCTGGTCTGTATCCACATTGATCCGATTTAATACGGCCGCTTTCCCCGTATGTGATTTCAAAGGTTCCATCTCGCGCACTCCTTACACAACTGTTTTTTCCTGATAAAACTTTCTGACATCAACGAAGTGTCCGTGAATGGCAGCCATCGCAGCCATTGCCGGGCTGACGAGATGTGTTCTTGCACCTTTTCCTTGTCTGCCCTCAAAGTTGCGGTTAGAGGTTGATGCACAGCGCTCTCCCTCAGGAACAACATCATTATTCATACTCAAACACATGCTGCAGCCTGACTCTCTCCATTCAAATCCAGCTTCCAAGAAAATTTGGTCAAGCCCTTCTTTTTCAGCCTGAAGCTTCACGCTTTGGGATCCGGGCACGACGATGGCCCTTACGCTGTCAGCTACCTTCTTCCCTTTGATCATGTCAGCAGCCTGTCGAAGGTCAGTCATGCGGGAATTTGTGCAGGAACCGATAAATACGTGCTCCACTTTAATGTCTTCAATTTTCTGATGAGGAGTAAGTCCCATATATTCATAAGCACGAATCGCTTCTTTTTTGTCATCTTCTGCAGAAAAGCTTTCCGGCGCAGGAACTTCAGAATCGACAGGAAGAACCATTCCCGGGTTAATGCCCCATGTCACCATAGGGGAAATTTTGTTGCCGTCAAGGACAATAGATTTATCGTAAACAGCGCCCGGGTCTGTGCGCAGCGCCTTCCATTCAGCTACGGCCTTGTCAAATTCTTCGCCTTTTGGCGTGTACTTGCGATTTTTGCAATATTCAAACGTCACCTCGTCAGGTGCAATCAAACCTGCTCTTGCTCCTGCTTCAATTGACATGTTACAAACGGTCATTCGTTCATCCATCGTCATATTTCTGAATACTTCCCCAGTGTATTCAATGACGTAGCCTGTGCCGAATTTCACACCGTATTTGCCGATGACAGCAAGGATGACATCCTTTGCCGTTACCCCTTTTTGAAGCGTTCCATCTACGCGCACTTCAAGTGTTTTTGGACGCTGCTGCCAAAGTGTCTGTGTGGAAAGGACATGTTCAACTTCACTCGTCCCGATTCCAAATGCAAGAGCGCCGAAAGCGCCATGTGTTGATGTATGACTGTCCCCGCACACAATCGTTTTCCCTGGAAGCGTTAAGCCTAGTTCAGGTCCGATGACATGAACAATCCCTTGATCCACACTGTGAAGATCGGCAAGGCGCACGCCAAATTCCTCACAGTTTCTTTCAAGCGCCGTTACCTGGCGTTTCGCAACTTCATCCTTTATCTCAAAACGATTGACAGTCGGGATGTTGTGGTCCATTGTCGCAAATGTATTTTGGGGTCTTCTGACCTTTCTTCCCTTTTGTCTCAAGCCTTCAAATGCCTGAGGAGACGTCACCTCATGAATGAGGTGCAAATCAATATATAGAAGATCCGGCTTTCCCTCACCATGTTTTACAATATGCTGATCCCAAATCTTTTCGATGATTGTTCGAGGCATCATCTTTTATTTCCTCCCTCTACCTAGAGCTAAGACCGCTTAACGTAAGCTGTCACACATTAGACATTGTATTTTCACTCATGATTGCTGCCTTAACTTCCTCTGTAATGGCCTGAGTGCTGCTGAACTCTTCACCCCGTGCCAAGTCTCTTGTTCTTTTTCCGGAAGCCAAGACTTTGTTTACCGCATCTTCTACAGCTTTCGCTTCCTCTTCAAGCCCGAAAGATGTTCTCAAAAGCATTGCCGCTGACAATATGGCTGCGAACGGATTTGCCATCCCTTTACCGGCAATATCAGGCGCGGAGCCATGAACAGGTTCAAACAGATGAAGACCAGAGCTTGATAGGCTGGCTGACGGGAGCATTCCGAGAGAGCCTGTAAGCATGGACGCTTCATCGCTTAAAATATCACCGAACATATTTTCAGTCACCACGACATCAAATTGATTCGGTGCATAAATTAGCTGCATGGCCGCGTTATCCACAAGCATGTGCTCAAGCTTCACATCAGGAAACTCTTGTGCAACGTCCTCAGCCACTTCACGCCACAGCCGGCTTGATTCAAGAACATTCGCTTTATCTACAGAGGTCACTTTGCCTTTTCTGGCTGCCGCCATTTTGAAGCCCTCTCTGATCACTCGTTCAATTTCCGTTCGCTTATAAAACAGTGTATCTACTGCTTCCTGCTCACCTTCAGTGTTTACATAGCGTTTGCTCGGCTGGCCGAAATACAAGCCGCCTGTGAGCTCACGAACGATAACGAAATCAACATTATCTATATATTCTTTTTTCAAAGGCGAAGCGTCAGAAAGGCTTTCAAATACCTTCACAGGCCGTAAATTCGCAAACAAATCAAGCTGTTTTCTGATGCTGAGCAGCCCTTTTTCCGGTCTCAGTTCCGAAGGATTTTGATCCCATTTCGGTCCGCCGACAGCACCAAGCAATATCGCGTCTGCATTTTTACAAGCAGCAACGGTTTCCTCCGGGAGGGGGTTATGATGTTCATCAATAGCCGCCCCTCCAATCAGGCCATATTCAAATTCAAATTCATGGTTAAAGCGTTCGGCAACACTTTTCAGTACGTCTGTCGCTGATTCTAATACTTCAGGGCCGATCCCGTCTCCGGGCAATAGAGCAATACGTTTCTTCAAGTTAACCGTTCTCCTTTCTTTTATGATCCGACAGCTGTGTGGTTTTTCAATCCGCTCATATTCGACTGGAAAACCAATTGACGGTTGACTGCGTTCAAATAAGCTTTCGCTGATGCTTCTAATACGTCTTGCGCTATGCCCCGCCCTGCTGATTCTTTTCCGTTCACCAAAACTCTTACATACACCTGGGCAAATGCATCTTCGCCTTTTCTGTTAGACTGAATGCGGTAGTCTAAGAGCTCTACGTCCTTATCGATGCAGCGCTCAAGCGTATTGTAGATTGCTTCCACGCTTCCAGCTCCAGTTGCAGCTTCCTGAATAAGCTCTGCGTTTTCTTGATTTTTCAACGAAAGAGTAGCCGTAGGGACCTGACTTGTTCCGTAATGTACTTGAAGAGAAAGAAATTCATACCCAATCTTGCGATCTGTTACTTTTTCTTCTAAAATAAGAGAAACAAGATCCTCATCAGTGATTTCTTTTTTCTTCTCAGTCAACTCTTTGAACATCGTAAAGAATTTATTAATCTCTTCACTGTCAAATTGGAATCCTAAAGCAGTCAGCCGGTCTTTAAATGCGTGGCGTCCGGAATGTTTACCTAGGACAAGCGCATCTGCGGTTACACCGACAAGCTCCGGTGAAATAATTTCATAAGTCGATTTTTCTTTTAAAAAGCCGTCCTGATGGATGCCTGATTCATGAGCAAATGCATTATCTCCAACAACCGCTTTGTTGCGCGGGACAGCCATGCCTGTCAGTTTGCTTACTAAATCACTTGTTCTCTTAATCTCGTTCAGTGTAATGCCTGTTTCGACTTGGTAGAAATCTTTTCTGGTATGGAGGGCTACGGCAATTTCCTCTAATGCCGCGTTTCCGGCTCTTTCACCGATCCCGTTCACAGCGCATTCGATTTGATCAGCGCCATTTTCAATCGCAGCAAGAGAGTTTGCGACTGCCATTCCTAAATCATCATGACAGTGGGCTGAAAGCTTTGCTTTGTGAATGTTCGGAACGTTTTCCTTCATATATCTAAAGATATTTCCGTATTCCGCCGGAGCCAGGTAGCCGACAGTGTCCGGAAGATTGATAACACTGGCGCCTGCGTCAATCACTTTTTCGACGATTTCTGCTAGAAACGGCAGTTCAGTGCGGCAGGCATCTTCAGCTGACCATTGCACAATCTGAAAACGTTCTTTTGCGTATTTCACCATTTCAACCGCTCTTTCAATGACTTGCTCACGTGTCATTTTCAGCTTGTGCTTCAAATGAATGTCCGATGTGGCGATAAAAACATGAATTCTCGGGTGAGAACCTTCTTTTAACGCTTCCCAAGCAGCATCAATATCACCTTTTACACAACGGGCCAGACCAGTTACTGAACAATTTTTAATGGTTCTTGCGATTTCCTGAACAGCTAAAAAGTCACCTCGGGACGAAGCGGGAAATCCCGCTTCAATGATATCTGCCCCGAGTCTTTCGAGCTGCTTAGCTATGGCAAGTTTCTCCTGTGTATTCAAGTTCACTCCAGGGGACTGTTCACCATCACGAAGCGTCGTATCGAAAAAATTAATTTTGCGCAACGGAGACCACCGCTTCCTTCTTCTTGCCTTGTTTCACAAACGGCATCATTTCACGAAGCTTTCTTCCCACTACTTCGATTTGATGTTCGTTCTCGCTTGCATTGATAGCGTTGAAACGAGGACGGTTTACTTGGTTTTCGACGATCCACTCTTTTGCGAATGTACCGTTTTGGATATCTTTTAATACTTCTTTCATAGATTCTTTTACTTTAGCGTCCACAACGCGAGGACCTGATACGAAATCTCCCCACTGTGCTGTGTCAGAGATTGAATATCTCATTCCTGCAAGTCCTTCTTCGTACATAAGGTCTACGATTAATTTCAGCTCATGAAGGCACTCGAAGTATGCAAGTTCAGGCTGATAACCTGCTTCAGTTAATGTTTCAAATCCGGCTTTGACAAGCGCGCTTAATCCGCCGCAAAGAACTGCTTGCTCACCGAACAAATCTGTTTCTGTTTCTTCTTTAAATGTCGTTTCTAATACGCCAGCTCTTGCACCGCCGATTCCTTTAGCATAAGCGAGGGCTTTGTCTCTTGCTTCTCCAGTCACATCTTGATAGATTGCGAACAATGCAGGTACGCCAGCTCCTTGCTCATATGTTCTTCTTACCAAGTGTCCCGGGCCTTTAGGTGCCACTAAGAATACATCTACATCCGCTGGAGGAACAATTTGATGGAAATGCACGTTAAATCCATGAGCGAATACTAATGATTTTCCTGCTGTCAATTCACCTTTAATTTCAGCTTCGTAGACTTTTTGCTGCTGCTCATCCGGAAGCAGAACCATGATGATTTCGGCTTGGGCTGCCGCTTCTTTTACTGAAAATACTTTATGTCCGTCTTCTTGGGCTTGAGTGAAAGATTTTCCTGGTCTAACACCGACGATAACGTCTACTCCGCTTTCTTTAAGGTTCAGGGCATGTGCGTGGCCTTGCGAACCGTACCCGATAACCGCTACTGTTTTTCCAGCCAATACGTTCTCTTTGATATCACCGTTATAATATACTTTTACCATTTCAATCTCTCCCTTGTTATGTTTTATACAATAGATATTGTTTTATTGGATGACGCCTTTTGCTGGGTTCCCCTCGCAAAAGCCGTTGTACCTGTTCTCGCAATTTCTTTAATGCCATAAGGTTTTAATAACTCAATAAGCGCTTCAATTTTGTTAGATTCACCTGTCACCTGAACAACGATGCTGTCTCTGCTGACATCAACGACAGAGGCTCTAAACGGTTCTATGATTCCATTAATCTCTGTTCTTGTTGAAGGTGCGGAGACAACCTTGATTAAAGCCAGCTCCCTCTGGACAATCGATTGATTTGTGATGTCTGTGACTTTCAGCACATCAATCTGTTTGTTGAGCTGTTTCGTTAACTGTTCAACATCATTTTCTCCTTCAACGTGAACGACGAAGGTGATTCTGGAAACGCCGGCTGTTTCTGTGTGTCCAACTGTAATGCTTTCAATATTGTAATGCCTTTTTGTGAATAGACCGGTGATTCGGTTTAACACGCCGGAGCGGTTCACCACAGTCAATGTGATAATTCTTTTCAAGGTTTCACCCCCACCATTTCATGCAGCCCTTTCCCCGGAGCCACCATCGGGAATACTTTTTCTTCGCTGGCAACCCGCACGTCAATGACAACAGGTTCTCTTGATGTTAATGCCTCTTCCAGCTTTTCCTTTGCTTCCGCTTCTGATGAAATTCTGATGCCTTTAATGCCGTATGCTTCGGACAATTTGACGAAGTCAGGCTGAGAAGCGAATTTAGATTCTGAATAACGTTCTTCATAGAAAATTTCCTGCCACTGTCTGACCATTCCGAGACAAGCGTTATTTAAAATCACTACCTTGACCGGAAGATTTAATTCGCGAATAACATCGAGTTCTTGAAGCGTCATTTGGAATCCGCCGTCTCCGACAACCGCGACAACAGTAGCATCTTTTTCGGCCAGCTGTGCGCCGATCGCCGCCGGAAGACCGAATCCCATCGTTCCAAGTCCGCCTGACGTGACCCATTTATCTGCTTTTTGGAACGGATAAAATTGCGCTGACCACATTTGATGCTGGCCTACATCTGTTGCGACAATGGCCTCTCCTTTTGTAAATTGATGAATATATTCAATCAATTTCTGAGGTTTAAAACCTTCTTCTTCATTATCTACATACCAGAGCGGATACTCTTCTTTCCATTCTGCGAGCTGTTTTTTCCATTCGCTTGAATCGCTTTGTTTGCCGTCTTGTTTGATCAGCTCCTGCAGGACAATTTTGCTGTCTCCGACTACAGGAATCTGTGTTTTCATGATTTTTCCGATTTCAGCTGGATCAATATCGATGTGGGCTATCTTTGCGTTTCTGGCAAAGTGTTTCAGGTTTCCTGTGACACGGTCATCAAAACGGGCGCCGATACTGATTAATAGATCACATTCATGAAGGGCCATATTGGCTGTATAAGTACCGTGCATCCCCGCCATCCCTAGGAAAAGCGGATGGTCAGCCGGGAAGCCTCCGAGTCCCAAAAGGGTGTGTGCCACAGGGATTTGCTGCTGTTCAGCATAATTTTTTAATTCTTCTGACGCTTTTCCGTGCAGTACGCCCGCACCCGCCAGGATCACCGGTTTTTTCGCACTGCTCACGGCTTCCACAAGCTTGCGGATCTGCAAATAATTCGGCTCTGTTGTCGGCTGGTATCCCGGGAGATTCATCTCATGATCGTAGCTGAATTCTCCTTCAATTGTTGCTACATCTTTCGGAATATCAATCAATACAGGTCCGGGTCTTCCAGTTGTTGCAATATGGAACGCTTCTTTAATGATGCGCGGCAGATCTTCCGGCTGGCGAACCTGGTAGCTGTGTTTTGTTACTGGCATCGTAATCCCTAAAATGTCTGCTTCCTGAAATGCATCGCTCCCGATTACAGAGGTTGCTACCTGCCCTGTAAAGACAACTAACGGCAATGAATCAATCATGGCATCAGCAAGGCCTGTAACAAGGTTTGTCGCTCCCGGCCCTGACGTGGCAATGACGACACCCGGTTTTCCGGAGACCCTTGCGTATCCCTCCGCTGCATGAATTGCTCCTTGTTCGTGACGGGGAAGGATATGTACCAACCCTGAATTGTATAGCTTATCGTAAATCGGAAGCACAGCCCCACCCGGATAACCGAAGATCATTTCTACTTTCTCTTTTTTTAATGATTCAATCAGCATTAATGCTCCGCTCATCGTCTGTGTACATTTGGCAGATGCTGAATCCACCTGTACATTAGTCCCCATTTTAGTTCCTCCTTTTGGATTTTCATCCTTTAAAGATCATCTTTTCATTAGCTAGATAGCTGATTATTCAATAAAAAAAGCCCTTCCGCCCACAATCAGCCGCGCAGTAACTGCGATAGCTAAAAGGGGCGAAAAGGCTTTTCTTTCCGCGGTACCACCCTTGTTTACGGCCTTAGTCGGCCGTCTCATGGATATTTCTATCCGCTTTAGTAACGAGTGAATCAAGTTCACCCGGCCAAGTCCTACTGTCATTTCAGACTGGCACTCTGAGGCGAGTTCACCTTGTAAAGCTTCGCCGGTTCTCAGCTAACCCGGTTCTCTGTGGAAAGCTTTTTCAAGGCTACTTATCCTCATCTGCGCTTTTCATATTCAGCCTTCGGAACGGCTTTCCAGCTGTTCAAGAAGGTCGTTTGTTTTTCATTTTTTTAGAATCATACTGCGATGATTTTCGCTTGTGAAGCTTGCGTTTATCTTTTGTTGAACTCATATTACGCCGCTTTGGACGCAGTGTCAACAGCATTTTTTAAAATTATTAGACAATTTTGATTAATCAATCTATATTGTATACGCTTTCATTATTGGTACAAAAGGAATTGCAAATGTTAAAAGTTTTTATAATTTTTTTATTAATCTATCAAGAATACCCCAGAATTATTTAATTTTATATAAACATGTAAGATTTTATAACACGCTATGGTTCGTATATGGATTGAGTCTGACAGATCAACTTGCAATCCATTTCAAGTTCGGATAGGCACCCCTATTATTCCCCGGCATACATTAATGGTATCTTGCAAAGAAAAGGTGATACGATGAATAAATCATTAGCAGACATGCAAGGATTCCCTGCAGGCTTTCCAAGCTTCCCGAGCTTTCCGCAGCAGTATTATCCTGCTGTCCCTCCCTTTTACCAGCAAAGCCATCAGCCATTTGGAGGCTACGGATACGGACAGCCGTTCAGCCAGGCATATAGCCCGTTAACCACTCCCTCTGCTATGTACTCCTCTTATCCATACACTTCAGATTTTTTCGGGCAGCAATTTTCAGGCACTGGCTTCAGCGGCCATAGCGGCGGGTTCAGTATTCCGGCGACACATGTCGGCGGTTTTAGCGGAACAGCCGGTGTGCATGGAGGCTTTAGATATTAAAGAAAACTGCAAGGGCCGAACACGATTTCGGCCTCTTTGTTGCTTTCAAGCATCTTTTGAAGCTCATACATTCCAAAAAGGCTTCAATACTGTCAGATTTTCTGTCTTTATAGTTGGAAACAGGATGGAATATGATTAAGATGAATGTTTTAGGAGGAATAAAATGCATATAAAAATAGATGATTTAACTGGACATCAGGTGGTTTCACTGGTGAATGAGCATTTACATAGCATGACGCTTATGTCCCCGCCGGAAAGCATTCATGCCTTAGGTTTAGAAAAACTAAGAGGGCCTGGAATAACATTTTGGAGTGCATGGGAGGGTGATGAACTAGCCGGTTGCGGAGCGCTAAAAGAACTGGACAGCTGGCACGGAGAAGTCAAATCAATGCGAACATCTGCATCACATTTAAGAAAAGGCGTTGCCAAACAAGTTCTCCAGCATATCATTGAAGAAGCCGAGAAGCGAGGCTATGAGCGGTTAAGCTTAGAAACGGGTTCAATGGCTTCATTTGAGCCGGCAAGAAAGTTGTATGAAAGCTTCGATTTTCAGTACTGTGAACCGTTTGCAGACTATGTTGAAGATCCAAACAGTGTGTTTATGACGAAGGAATTGTGAGACGGCTTTATAAGGATAGATAAGTGCAGGGGAAGGTCTGTCTTATCTATCTTTTTTTAAATTCACACATTTCACCTTTATGTACACGCCAATGTTTTCAATTTTGTTTAATTCAAAGAACAGCGGGAATTACAAACGACATGAACGATATCATGCAAATTCATAAAGGAGGAGATTGATATGAAAAGCATAGTTGGTGTATACGAAACTCCGCAGGAAACCATCGCAGCGATTGAAGGCTTACTCACAAAAGGCTATGATTCTGATGACATTTCTGTTGTGACAAGCCGGCGAGATACAGATTATTTGGAGTCACGTACAGGAACAGAAGTCAATCAAGCTATCGATGCACATCAGGACGAATCTGAATCTTTTTTCGATAAACTGAAAGATTATTTCACAATGGATGATACTGCTACACACAGCAAAGCATTATCCGACTTGGATATTAAAACTGATGAAATAGACAAGTATCAAGAAGATTTGGATGACGGAAAACTTCTGGTAGCCGTCGATACAGATGCAGATGTAAATGCTCCTATTGATAACGGCAATGCCCTTTCAGGCGGCTTTTCAAGCGCAAATGAAGTGGCGGATTATACAACGAAAGAAGAAAAAACGATGCCGCTCCGGGAAGAACAGCTGAAAGTCGATAAGGAAGACGTTCAAACCGGCGAAGTAGAAATAGGAAAAGAAGTGAAAACAGAAAAAAGAGATATGGACATCCCGGTGAGACATGATGAAATTTATGTCGAACGCCGTCCAGTGGATGAAAATAAAACGGACGCTGCTCCCGTCAACGATTCGGAAGAGATCAGAGTGCCAATCGTTGAGGAAAAGCTTGAAGTGACTAAAAAACCGGTTGTCACTGATGAAGTGGTTGTCGGCAAACGCACTGTTGAAGAAAATGAACATATTTCTGAAACTGTGAAAAAAGAAGAACCTCGTCTGAATAAAGAAGGAAAAGTTGACGGCTTGGATGATGATCCGTTAAATAACAAATAAAAATATCAACAAAAGGCTGACCTGACATGATTTTAGGTCAGCCTTTTAAAAACTTTATCTATCCAATAGAGGCTTGTTCCAAACAGTTGTGTGAGAGCTTCAATTATCAAGTTATTACAAACCTATTTCCATACTATGTTGAAGACTGAAAGTATCTTTCAAGAAAAATCCAACATAATTTTTACATTTTTTCAACATTTTTTCGACTCCATACCACGAGGTAAGAACCACATTACTAATACAAGTGATATGAAAGAGTACTATCAATTGAATTCCCCTTAATATCTCCAGCTAACGTTCGTTAGTTCCACACACTTTCTATCCATTTTCCTCAACAGTGAGACACTGTAAAACATCCATAAGCACTATATTGGATGGATGTTTATTATTTGTATTTATTCACTTCATACATCAATATATTTTTAAACACAACATAGTCCTTTTTACTTTCGAAAGGCCCTTTGTTGTTGTCATGCTCATCAATTTCATAAAAGCCTGGCCCCTCTCCAGCGTCACGCTCCTTGTACCATTTAAGAAATGCGTTAACTTCTTTCATGGAGAGCTGGTACTCTTTCTGCAAGCCGTTAACCATTGTAATGACAAGCATGGCGTCGCCGTCATCAGATGGTGCTTCCTCGCCTGGCTTCGCTCCATTACCGTTGTCAGTTCCCGGATCAGGAGCAGTTGAAGTATTTTTAATTGTGTATTTTTCAACAGAGTTAAAAAAGTTACTTTCAGAAGGTCTCTTTATAGCTCCTCCAACCGCATAAAGATCATTATTTATTACTACAGCTCCTGCCCCGGCGCGAGCAAACTGCATTTTTTGATCCATAGTATTTGTAGTATTAGTTACTGGATCGTACACTTGGACAAAATTAGTTGCGTTAGTATTCGTTGAGAAGTAGCCTCCAATTATATAAATCTTGCCGCCGTAAGCTACAGCAGAAGCATATGAAGTATTAATTAAAAACCCTTTCTTAACCCATGAATTCTTCACCGGGTCATACTCATAAATGGTATTACTTCCAGAATTCGCACTCGCGCCACCAATATAATAAATTTTTCCATTCACTGCCGCGGATGCCGCTGCTTTTGAATTCGGTTGTCCATTCGCCTTATTTTCCCATTTGTTTGTTGTGGTATTATAAGCAAAATGATTAGGTGTAGATGTTTCTTGCTGCGTCATTAGATAAATGGTATTATCAATAGCTACCGCTGTCCCTAAGAAGCTTTTTTTGGGGACATCTGCTCCTTCTTCCCATTTATCAGCTTTGGTATCATAAATTAATAGTTTTGAAGAATTTTCAGTATGACTGGTTCGATATGTATTCCCCCCCATTACATAAATCTTATCTTTAACTACCGCAACGGCCGAGCCAGCTAATTTTATTGGCATATCCGATTTCTTTGACCATTCATTTTTTTTAGAATCATAAACAAATGTAGTATTTGTGGCTAAAGTTTTACCGTACCCACCAATAACATATATTTTGTCTCCGACAACAGCTGTAGCTGCATGGCTTCTAGGTTCCGGTAAATCAGCCTGACTCACCCAGCCTTTTTCCTCTTCAGCTGCATGCACTTGATAAAAAGGGCTCATGATTGAGCAAAGAATAAATGCAAATATCAAGATTATTTTTTTCAAAAATATCACTCCTTTTATAAAATTAGACAATGCGTTTTATTATATCGTCTCATCTTATCAAAGGTTTAATTTTTGAAAAATTATCGATAATCCTTTTTCAACCTCATTACCTAAATTTGAGGCCTCTTTTATAAAAGTTAAGCCTACCCCACTCAAACTGTTCAATTATATCCATGATCTCCATTATCACCACCAAAAGATGTTGTAATTGACAGCGTAACATCAGGCAACAATTTGAATTACCCAGAGCCACAGTGTAATCTTTCCTCAGTAATCCTTATCGCTTTCAAACATTTAATGATTTTGATCAACACTTCAATATTACTAAAAAAAGTATTGTTTTTACCCTTTAACTTCAAGCTTCACCCTTTAACATCTGGAATAATATTTTAAGAGTCACAGATGCAATCTCCGAATGTTTCTCGCTTGGCAAAGTTAAGAACTGAAAGTTTCATTTTCTTTAGGTAACATTTTCAAGGCACCCTCTGTTTTTGACTCTGTTGAACATAAGAATTTTTACCATTACCAAAATAAAAAAAGCCCCAAACCCTATGTAGAGGTTTGAGACTTTTTGGTACGTCCCAGGAGAGATTCGAACTCCCGACCGACGGCTTAGAAGGCCGTTGCTCTATCCAGCTGAGCTACTGGGACACGTTTTGTTTTTTGTTTTTCGCTTTAACTATCAGCGACAAGATTTATTATATATGGGATGCAATAATAAGTCAACGGTTTTTTAGAATTTTTTTCATGAGGAAGAAAATTTTCTTCCTCATGACATTTTCATAGTGTGAATCGGTTTTGCAGATCCTCAATTTCATTGCCTGCTTGGTCGTAAAAACGGACTGTCGCAGCATCATTTTCTAATGTCAGTATAGCATAGCTTTCTGTCCTGCGCACCCTCGGAAGCCGGATGCTGCCTGGGTTAATCATCAGTTTGCCCCGCAGCACTTCGCTTCCCGCGATGTGCGAATGCCCGAAGCAGATAATATCCGCTCCGAGCTCCTCTGCACGATAGTATACGTTTAACAAGGTCTGTTTTATACCGTGAAGGTGGCCGTGTGTGACCAGTATTTTTCTTGAACCGGCAGTCAGTAGAAGCTCGTCCTTAAAATCGCCGGCAAAATCGCAATTGCCTTTTACAACCGCATAAGGCTCCAATGCAGGGTGCCCCGTTTCAAGCTCAGAGTCCCCACAATGAATCATAAGGTCAACTTCTGCTTCATGCCGTTTCGCAATGGTCTGGAGTTCTTCTTCAAGCCCATGGCTGTCACTGATAATCAGCACGTTCATGTACAAGCTTCCTCCTTATGCCTCCAAAAGCTTAGACAGCTTTTTAAGCGCGTCAGCCCTATGGCTGATTTTATTTTTTTCATCACTAGTCAGTTCAGCCATTGTCTTATCTTTATCTTTCACGATAAAGATTGGGTCATAGCCAAAGCCATATTCTCCTCTCGGTTCTTCAGCAATATACCCTTCAACATGGCCTTCGACTGTTTTTGTTTCCTCTCCAGGAATACTCACGGCCAGTGCGCAGCGGAAACGGGCGGTGCGCTGTTCTTTTTCGATACCTTTCAGCTCGCTGAGCACTTTTTCGATATTTGCCTGGTCGTCTTTCTGTTCCCCTGCATAGCGGGCTGAATAAACCCCGGGTCTGCCGCCAAGATTATCGATGGATAGACCGGAGTCGTCCGCAATCACCATTTTGTTCACTGCTTTGGCAACAGCTTCCGCTTTCAGAATGGCATTTTCTTCAAATGTATGGCCTGTTTCTTCAATTTCTTCTGTGAATCCAATTTCAGCTAAAGATTTGACATCATAGCCTCTTGGCTCAAGAATTTCTTTGAATTCCTTCACTTTTCCCGGATTATGTGTCGCAATAATTGCTTCTTTCATGATGATCAAGCCTTTCTGTCTTTATTTCAGTTCTGGCAGAGAATCACCCAGCACTTCTTTTTGCTTGTCAATCAGCTCTTGAATTCCTTTTTCCGCAAGACCCAGAAGACCGTTCAGATCCTCTCTTGAAAAAGTCGCCTCTTCCCCGGTTCCCTGCAGTTCCACAAAACGGCCGCTGCCTGTCATGATGACATTCATGTCAACTTCAGCCGAGGAATCTTCTTCATAATTTAAATCTAACAAAATCCCCTGTTCCTTATCAATTCCAACAGAGATTGCAGCAAGAAAATCAGTGATCGGATTTGTCTTGATTGTTCCTGCTTTGATCAGCTTGCCAATCGCAATCGCCATAGCAAGAAATGCGCCTGTAATGGAAGCTGTTCTAGTTCCTCCATCAGCTTGAATGACATCACAGTCAATCCAAATCGTCCGTTCACCGAGCTTTTCCAGATCTACAACAGCTCGAAGCGCGCGGCCGATCAGGCGTTGGATCTCCATTGTTCTGCCGGAAATTTTCCCCTTAGAAGATTCTCTGATTGTTCTTTGGTTTGTTGCCCGCGGCAGCATGCTGTACTCTGCTGTAATCCAGCCTTTTCCTCCGCCCCGCAAAAACGGCGGTACGCGGTCCTCAACAGACGCGTTGCAGATTACCTTTGTATTTCCCGCTGTTATTAGAACAGAACCTTCCGGATGGCTGATAAAATCCAAATCGAATGTGATTGGACGCAGCTCATCGTGTTGTCTTCCGTCATGTCTCATGTTTTACCTCCGATTGTATGTACATAAACCATTTTTGTCCCGGAATTGAATAAAGAAAGAGGCAGCCGGAACGCTAACCTCTTTCTTCCTAGTATATCAAAAATCCCAATTTAAAAACTACCCGTATTCACTTGAGATGGTCTGGAGACCGGTTCTGTGAGCTTTTCGCCTTTTTCATTTACCAGCTCTGATTTTCCGTTCACTTTAACAGACACGCCTTTTATATCCGGCTGCTCCGTTAACGTGAGCACAATGCTGTTCAGCACTTCTGAAGAAATCATTTTCGTCTTCTCATCGGCGCTGCCGAATATAGATTGATTGAAATCCAACGTCACACGCCCGTCTTTGATTTTCGGTTTGCTGACCAGCTTTACATCTTCACTGAAGTCTGTTAACAGCCCGCTCACCTTGCTTGGGCCTTTAGCCAATTCATTAATAGCTGCTGTGATGTCGTCTTTTTCCGAATTGTCGATTCGTTTCGTCACCGGCACGTAGTATTCACTGTCTTCATTTTCCGCCAAATAGTAGACTGTCAGCGGATGGGTAGCAGTGAGATCATTTACACCGGCTGTCTCCAAATTAATGCCGTCTTTGCGGCTTAAATCATCTGAGATCGGCGTCCCTCCTACAGGCATCTCCTTCAGTTCATGCCCGTTTATTCTCAGCTTCACTTTATCTATCGAACTAAATTGCGTCAGCGTCCACGTCACAGATTGAACGATTTTCTGTTCGTCTTCTTTCTTATAATTTTTGAACTCATTAGAGAAATCAGCTATCGCGGTTCCATCTTTTTTGATGTCAACGTTAACGGTGGTGTCAGCCGGCAATACAGCTCTGAAGCCATTCGGAAGAATTTCAGACACAGGCCCGCCCTGTACGAGGTATTCAAGCGCCTGCTTAGCCGTGCTCTCACTTTTAGGGAGAGGCAGCGTTTGCGCAACAACATACCCGTTTTTATCAATGAGATAAAGCTCCCTCATAACAGTAGATGAGGCTTGATCCGCTTTTGCGGTATCGCTTTTTTCACTTTCTGTTTTTTTGGCTGCTGTTGTATTTGAATTGGCACCCGCTTCATCGTTCACGAATGTAACGTCTTGAGGCGGATCAATTTCCTCGGCTGCCTTATCAGATTGAAACAAACCGCATCCGGATAAAAGCAAGGCAGAGGTGAGACAAGTGGCACCAATGACTGCAGGTCCTTTTTTCAGCATACTTTTCCCTCCTAAGGATGTTTGTACTATTATGTATACGAGCCTCTTTAGGAAATAGACCGAAGAATTCCGGCAAAACAGAAAAAACCCGCAACATACCGTTGCGGGGAAAACTATCTTCTAATCGGTTCTTGCAGTGAGATGCATTCCACATGGCCCACCTCATGGCCAAACCAATCGTCTGCGATTTTCGCAAACTGATCACGCGCTCCTGTTGTCAAGAACTGATGATCCGGGGCATTCGCAGACTGGTTCAGCAGCCCTTTATACGAGAGAATCGTGCTGACTTCCCGGGCTGTTTCATCGCCGGACGAAATAATGTTAACGTGTTCTCCCATATATCTTTGAATGGCTTCTTTCAAAATGGGATAGTGGGTGCAGCCTAAAATCAGCGAATCAATCGATGTATCTTTTAACGGATACAGCGAGGTTTTGACAATCTCGTCTGCTGTTTTGTCGAGAAACTTCCCGCTTTCCACAAAAGGCACAAGCAGCGGGCAGGCAAGGTTTTCAACCTTCAGATCAGGGTTTAATGCCAAAAGCGCCTCTTCGTATGCATTGCTCTTAATCGTATTCTCTGTGCCGATGACACCGATATGCTGATTATCCGTCACTTTTATCGCTGCTCTCGCACCAGGCTGGATCACTCCGACCACCGGTATACCGACGCTTCGCTGGATGTCATCCAATGCGATCGCTGTTGCTGTATTACAGGCGATCACCAGCATTTTGATGTGGTGGTTTTCGAGTAAATAATTCGTCAGCTCCCACGTATATTGAAGCACCTCTTCTTCAGGGCGCGGCCCATAAGGACACCGTTTCGTATCCCCGACGTAGATAATATTTTCTTTAGGTAGCTGTCTCATGATTTCCTTCGCAACGGTTAAACCGCCAACCCCGGAATCAATGACTCCTATTGGTTGTTCCAACAAAATCGCCTCATTTTCTCTTCATTTCATGCTGCAGTTTCATCAAAGATTTTTCGAAGATGGCTATTTCTTCATCTGTAAACGATTCGAACATATCACGCAGATATTCCTGTCTTTTTGTAATGACCTCTTGGATAATCCGTTCTCCTTCAGGCAGCAGATGTATCCGGACAACACGTCTGTCCGCCGGGTCCTTGACCCGCTCAACAAGCTCATTTTTTTGCATGCGGTCGATTAAGTCCGTTGTCGTGCTGCATGCCAGATACATTTTGCCCGATAATTCACCGATTGTCATATCTCCTAATTCATAAAGCCATTGCAAGCCGACAAATTGCGGCGGCGTAATCGCATATTGGTTAAGGATTTCTCGTCCTTTTTGCTTAATGATCGCGGCAATGTGGCGGAGTGACTTTTCAATATCCGCAACATGCTCCAAAGGTTTTGATGTCATTTGTCCATCCCTCACTCAAGGATCTCTTACGCACAAAAGCGTTCCGTGTCTATTTTCCTTCTTTTTTGAAGAAAATGCAAGACTCGCAGGAGAGAAATAGAGGACTTTAGTCAAACAACATCAAGAAATAAAATTTAATTTATGACTTGCCTACGTTTTGCACAGCATTCCAAATATGGTTTCGAATGTTCCAAACAAACAGCAATAACCGGCTCCTTCCAAAAGAAGGAATACCGGCAAGGATTAAAGCTCTAGCTCACCCATTCTAAGAAGCTCAACAACGGCTTGCGAACGCCCTTTCACACCCAATTTCTGCATGGCATTTGAAATATGGTTTCGAACGGTTTTCTCACTGATAAATAGCTCGCTTGCAATCTCCTTTGTTGTCTTATCTTGAACGAGCAATTCGAACACTTCTCTTTCTCTTTTCGTTAGCAGCGGCTTCGATTGAAATTCTTTCTCCTTCAAGTATTGTAACCCTCCTTGCTAAGGTGAGAGCGAATCAGAAACGAATGGGTTTTGATATAGTCGAGATATCATATGTAAGAAGGGCGCAGGAGGTGACGTTTACAAGATAATTAGTTTATCGTGTATGAAGAAGCGTTTCTTTCTCCTCATCTGTCCAGCTGACAGCTTTGCCGCTTTCCTTTGAGACTTGAACCATCACGACTGCCCCGGTGAAGCAGGGTTCGCCTTCGAGGTTCTCTCCGAGATAGTGCAAGGTAAGAGATGAACTGCCGACTGCGCTTGTTTTCACATAGATGCGCAACTCTTCATAAGGCATGACTTGGCGCAAATAATCGCATTGCTGGCTTGCCACGACGGTCATGGTCTGTTTGTTTTCACTCATCATATTCAGCTGTTTAAAATAAGAAATCCGCGCCTCCTCAAAATATATAAAAGGGGTTACATTATTCATATGCCCAAACATGTCTGTCTCGGAAAATCTTACGGATACCTTATTGAAAAAAGAAAAGGATGTTTTCCATTCTTGAAACGGCATATCAATATAAGCGGGAAGCTTCATCTTTTTTCATCTCCTTATTGTTTAAAAAAACCTCTCCCATGCGGAAGAGGTTTTTTCTTCTTATACTCTGTCGCTTCCGAAGAAATTGCGGAACGCTTGTAAGTTTGTATCTCTATTCAAGGCTGCAATCGAAGTGGTAAGCGGAATCCCCTTCGGACAGGATTGAACACAGTTTTGCGAGTTACCGCAATCTTGAAGGCCGCCTTCATCCATTAATGCTTCTAATCGTTCAGATTTATTCATGGCGCCTGTCGGATGCGCGTTAAACAGGCGGACTTGCGACATCGGTGCAGGCCCCATGAACTTCGATTTGCTGTTCACATTCGGGCAAGCTTCAAGGCAGACGCCGCATGTCATGCATTTTGATAATTCATATGCCCATTGACGGCGTTTTTCCGGCATTCTCGGCCCCGGTCCTAAATCGTACGTACCGTCAATCGGTATCCACGCTTTAACTTTTTTCAATGAATCAAACATTCTGCTGCGATCAACCTGCAAATCACGAACGACTGGGAATGTTTTCATTGGTTTTAAACGGATCGGCTGTTCAAGCTGGTCGATAAGCGCCGTGCAAGATTGGCGGGGTTTTCCGTTTATGACCATTGAACATGCGCCGCATACTTCCTCAAGACAGTTCATATCCCATGTGACAGGGGTTGTCTTCTCACCTTTGACATTAACCGGATTCCGGCGGATTTCCATCAGAGCGGAAATGACGTTCAGATTCGGGCGGTATGGAATCTCAAATTCTTCATCGTAAGGCGTGCTGTCGGCTGTATCTTGACGTGTGATAATAAATCGTATGGTTTTTTGTTCACTCATGATTATTTCGCCACCTTCTTCTTCGAGTAATCCCGTTTCCGAGGCGTTATCAGTGATACATCGACATCCTGATACTCAAATTCCGGCGCTTCATACGGGCTTACATGTTTAGCCATTGTTGTTTTGAGCCATTCATCATCATTACGTTCAGGATAATCCGGTTTATAATGGGCGCCCCGGCTTTCATTACGGTTGTATGCGCCAAGGGTAATCACCCTAGCAAGCTGAAGCATGTTTGAGAACTGGCGTGTGAACATCGCTCCCTGGTTGCTCCATTTTGTCGTATCATTGATGTTGATCTTTTTGAAGCGCTCCATTAACTCCTGAATTTTGTCATCCGTTTTCAAAAGCTTGTCATTATGGCGGACAACCGTTACGTTCGCCGTCATCCACTCACCGAGCTCTTTGTGAAGAACATAGGCATTTTCGGTTCCGTCCATACTCATAATATCAGCCCATTTTTCTTCTTCTTTCTTAACGTGAGCGTCGAATAATGATGAAGACATGTCTTCCGCTGAAGATTCTAAGCCGTTTACATATTTCACCGCATTCGGTCCGGCCACCATGCCTCCGTAAATCGCAGACAGCAAGGAGTTCGCTCCCAAGCGGTTGCCGCCGTGCATAGAATAATCACATTCCCCAGCCGCAAACAGTCCAGGGATGTTTGTCATTTGATCGTAATCCACCCATAAACCGCCCATAGAATAATGGACCGCAGGGAAGATTTTCATTGGAAGCTTACGCGGGTCGTCTCCCATGAATTTCTCATAAATCTCAATGATGCCGCCAAGCTTAATATCAAGCTCTTTCGGATCTTTATGAGACAGATCGAGATATACCATGTTTTCACCGTTAATGCCGAGCTTCTGGTTCACACACACATCAAATATTTCGCGTGTCGCAATATCACGCGGCACCAGGTTTCCGTATGCCGGATATTTTTCCTCCAGGAAATACCATGGTTTGCCGTCTTTATATGTCCACACGCGACCGCCTTCACCACGCGCTGATTCACTCATCAGTCTTAATTTGTCATCGCCCGGTATGGCTGTCGGATGGATTTGAATGAATTCTCCGTTTGCATAATACGCTCCCTGCTGATAAACGATTGAAGCAGCAGATCCTGTATTAATCATGGAGTTCGTTGATTTTCCAAAGATGATTCCCGGTCCGCCCGTCGCCATAATGACAGCGTCTGAACGGAAGGATTCAATTTGCATGTTTGTCAGGTTTTGTGCAACAATTCCACGGCAGGTTCTGTCATCATCTAAAACAGCGCCAAGGAATTCCCAGCCTTCGTATTTTGTGACCAGACCCGCAACTTCGTATCTGCGCACTTGCTCGTCCAGTGCATAAAGCAGCTGCTGTCCCGTCGTCGCACCCGCATAAGCCGTTCTGTGATGCTGTGTACCCCCGAATCGACGGAAATCAAGCAGGCCTTCAGGCGTCCGGTTAAACATGACGCCCATCCGGTCTAATAAGTGGATGATCGAAGGCGCCGCTTCACACATCGCCTTGACCGGCGGCTGGTTGGCAAGAAAGTCTCCCCCGTATACCGTGTCATCAAAATGTTCCCACGGAGAGTCACCTTCCCCTTTTGTATTGACCGCTCCATTTATGCCGCCTTGCGCACAAACTGAATGAGAACGTTTGACAGGAACGATGGAAAACAATTTAACCGCCATTCCTGATTCCGCTGCTTTAATTGTCGCCATGAGGCCGGCAAGACCCCCGCCGACTACGATAATGCTTGATTGACTCATGATAGCCCCTCTCCCTCTAGTAATCTAGTACTCTTAAACAAATGCGAAAATCGCTTTTAAGCCTACGTATGACAGTGCAACAAAAATAATCAGCGTAACGTATGTCGAAATTCTTTGAGAACGAGGCGTTACCGTGATGCCCCATGTAACAGCGAAAGACCATAAACCGTTCGAGAAGTGGAAAATTGTTGATAAAACACCGACAATGTAAAAACCAAGCATAGCCGGAGAGCTCAAAATATTCGCCATCATGTCGAAATTGACCTCAGCACCCATTTGCGCGGCAATGCGGGTTTCCCACACGTGCCAGCTGACGAAAATGAGGGTGATGATACCGGTTACACGCTGCAGGACGAATAGCCAGTTTCTCATGTAGCTGTATTGACCTGCGTTATTTTTCGCAGTAAACGCTATGTACACACCATAAACTGCATGATAAATTAATGGTAAGAAGATAATAAAAATTTCCAAGGCATACCTGAAAGGCAGACTATCCATAAAATGAGCAGCGCTATTGAATGCTTCAGCGCCCCTTGCGGCAAACTGGTTGACGACTAAATGCTGAATAAGAAAGATGCCGACCGGTATGACGCCAAGCAAGGAATGCAATCTTCGAAAATAAAACTCTCTGTTCCCAGACATTACTTTACCCCCTGTTTGATAAGTGCGAAATGTGCTAAATCTCTTCCCCCACTTCTTTCAATTGTAAGCACTTTATTAAGATTTATTGACAATTTCATTTTACTCCTCCCTCAAAAGGGCGTCAAGAAAACGCGTACATAAATTATAATTTTCCGAATTGATTAGTTGATTGAAAAATTTTATTTTATCAATATATATTTCTTGCTTAATTTTTCATAAGAATTACAGGATCATTCTGTAATCCTCCCCCCTGTTTGAGCTATAATATACGCAGGAGAGAGGGGAGACAGATATGAAGTCTAAATTTGAAGCATCTATTGACAACCTAAAAGAAATTGAAATGAACGCCTATGCCTACGAACTAATACGAGAGATCGTTCTCCCAGATATGCTTGGCCAAGATTACTCTTCCATGATGTATTGGGCAGGAAAACATCTCGCCCGTAAGTTTCCTCTTGAATCATGGGAGGAGTTTCCGGCCTTCTTTGAAGAAGCGGGCTGGGGAACCCTCACCAACGTAAGCGCTAAAAAACAGGAGCTTGAATTTGAACTTGAAGGGCCGATCATTTCCAACCGGCTTAAACATCAGAAAGAACCATGCTTTCAGCTGGAGGCTGGTTTTATCGCTGAACAAATTCAATTGATGAATGATCAGATTGCCGAATCATATGAACAAGTGAAAAAGAGAGCCGATAAAGTGGTTCTGACTGTGAAATGGGATATGAAAGACCCAGTGTAATCAAAAAGGCGGTGACTGCATAGTCCCGCCTTTTTGATTGTCATTACACAGCTGAAGGGTGTTTTGAAAGCTCAAATGCATCGTGAAGCGACTCGACTGCTTTCACCATGTCATTTTCGCTTACGACTGTTGACACTTTGATTTCAGATGTGCTGACCATTTTGATTAAAATATTTTTTTGCGCCAGTACAGCAAACATTTCAGCCGCTACACCAGGATTTGAGACCATGCCGGATCCAACAATGGATACTTTAGCCAATTTGCTTTCTGTCTCGATTTTCTCAAATTCCAGCGCGTCTTTATACTCTTCAAGCACTGCAACGGTTTGGTCTGCATCTTCTGTTTTGACAGAGAAGGAAATTCCAGTCTTGTCCTCGGCCTGCGTTTGGATAATGATATCCACATTTATGTTTCTTTTGGCAAGTGTCGTAAAAATAGTAGACAAAGTTGTCAGGCCGCTAGTCAGCCCGTAAATGGTTACTCTTGTGATTTGATCTTCAAATGCAATGCCTCTGACAATTAAATTCTGTTCCATGGATGATTCCTCCTCAATTAATGTTCCCGCTTCGGTTTCTGTACTTGAACGCACTTCTAACGGCACTTGGTAATTTTTCGCGAACTCAACTGCTCTCGGATGAAGAACACCGGCGCCTAAATTGGCAAGCTCAAGCATTTCATCGTATGAGATGCCCGCAAGTTTTCTCGCTGATTTCACATAGCGCGGATCGGTTGTAAACACGCCTGGCACGTCTGTGTATATGTCACATTTATCAGCTTTTAAAGCGGCAGCCAAAGCAACTGCTGTTGTATCTGAACCGCCCCGGCCCAATGTCGTAATTTCACAATCCTCTGTCATGCCTTGGAATCCTGCGACAATGACAATTTTTCCCTTTTCGAGCTGGTCTGCTAAAACCGATGTGTCGATATCTGTAATTCTGGCGTTTCCGTGAATGGCCTCTGTACGGATTCCCGCCTGCCAGCCAGTATAAGACACAGCGTCATAGCCTTTTTCCTGCAATGCCATTGAAAGGAGTGAAATCGTGACCTGCTCGCCTGTCGCCAGCAGCATATCCATTTCGCGTTTGCTGGGCTGGTCAGAAATAGCTTTTGCAAGGCTGACCAATTCGTCAGTGGATTTTCCCATTGCTGAAACGACGACAACGACTTGATGGCCTTTCTGTTTTTCTGCAATTGCGCGGTTTGCCGCATTTTGAATTTTTTCGACTGAGCCGACGGAAGTGCCTCCGAATTTTTGTACAATAAGACCCATGTATTACCACCCTTTACATTTTGGTTCGTGCGGGTGAGGAGAAAGAGCGCTTTGTCCACAATAAAAAAAGCAATGAGAGGAATACTCTCATTGCTTATCAATTAATCATCATAAATGATTATGAACAACGAGATAGCCCTCCAAGAAAATGATTTCTTGACAGCCTTACATTTATTCAATGCACGGCCAGCAAATAATACCGATGGGGTTTTATTTGCTTCGGCGACGCTCCCCTTTCAGCCTTTTTCACAGAATCCATCTTTCTCCAAAGGCATACTCTTGAAGTTCGCACCTCTATCTTCACCATATAACACGATCTAACTATGAAATTAGTTCACATTTTATCAGATCTTATTTAAAAGGACAACATTATTTTTGCAATTTGTCGTAAAGGAGCTGAGCCGCCGCTGCGGGAACACCGGCTTTTTTGATGTCCTCAAGGCTTGCTTCCTTCATTTTTTTAACGGAACCGAAATGCTTTAACAGCATTTTCTTTCTTTTCTCTCCGATACCCGGGATGTCGTCCAAAACGGATTGAAACGCGCTTTTTCCGCGGATTTGCCTGTGAAAACTGATTGCAAAACGGTGCACCTCGTCCTGGATGCGCTGCAGGAGGTAAAATTCCTGGCTGTTTCGTTCCAGATACACCACCTCCAGCGGCTCACCGATCAGTAAATTTGAGGTTCTGTGTTTTTCATCTTTCGCTAAACCGGCGATCGGGATATCCAAGCCGAGTTCATTTTCAATGACATCCCTTGCTGCGTTGATCTGCCCTTTTCCTCCGTCAATGATAATCAGATCGGGCAGCGGCAGATTCTCACGAAGCACTCTCGTATAGCGTCTTCTGACAACCTCTCTCATAGAACCGTAATCATCCGGCCCTGTAACGGTTTTGATTTTATATTTGCGGTATTCCTTTTTGTATGGTTTGCCGTCGATAAACACAATCATCGCGGAAACCGGGTTTGTCCCCTGTATGTTTGAGTTATCAAACGCTTCAATTCTGTGCGGCGTATAAATATTTAATGCCTCACCTAGTTTCTGCACAGCCCCGATTGAACGCTCCTCGTCGCGTTCGATTAAAGAGAATTTTTCTTTCAATGCGATTTTCGCATTTTTATGGGCAAGCATGAGCAGTTCTTTTTTCGGGCCTTTCTTCGGCTGGTGAACGTTTGTTTCCAGCAGCTGCTCGATCATGGATTGATCTACGCTGTCCGGAACTAAAATCTCCTTCGGAAGGAAGTGGTTGTTTTTTGAATAGAACTGCCCGATGAACGTGAGGAACTCTTCATCTGCTTCCTGATAAAGCGGGAACATGCTGACATCGCGTTCAATGAGCTTTCCTTGGCGGATGAAAAAGACCTGCACGCACATCCAGCCCTTATCGTACGCGTACGCGAATACATCACGGTCGACTAGATCGTTCATCGTCATTTTTTGTTTTTCCATCGTTGATTCAATATGGGCAATTTGGTCACGAAGCTCTTTTGCTCGTTCAAACTCAAGATTCTCAGCAGCTTCATGCATTTTCTCTTCAAGCTCTTTTTTGACCTCATTATAGCCGCCCCTTAAGAAACGTGTAATGCTTTCAACCAGCTCTCTGTTCGTCTCTTCGGAAATATCCTTTACACACGGAGCGAGGCATTGGCCCAGATGATAGTAAAGGCACACTCTGTCCGGGAGCTTGGAGCATTTTCTGAGAGGATACAGACGGTCGAGCAGTTTTTTTGTTTCCCTTGCTGCCTGTACATTCGGATACGGCCCGAAATAGCGCCCTTTGTCTTTTTTGACATTGCGGGTGACAATCAGCCTTGGGTGGCGTTCATGGGTGAGTTTTATGAAAGGATAGGTTTTGTCGTCTTTGAGCATGACGTTGTATTTCGGATCATGCTTTTTGATCAGATTCATTTCTAAAATAAGCGCTTCAAGATTGGAGGACGTCACGATATATTCAAAATCCTCGATTTCCGTCACAAGCCTTTGGGTTTTCGCGTCGTGAGAACCGGTGAAGTAGGAGCGCACTCTGTTTTTCAGCACTTTTGCTTTCCCTACGTAGATCACAGTCTGCTGCCGGTCCTTCATGAGATAACAACCCGGTTGATCAGGAAGGAGGGCGAGTTTTTCTTTCAGTTGTTTGTTCATATGTTACCCTTCCTTATGTTTAATCCTTTATTTCCAGTTTAACACGAACGTTTGTTTTTCTCTATGGTTCACAATTGGCGAATAAAAAAAGCGATCCCTCAATCGGAATCGCTCTGGCATGTAAGCAGCGGAAAATTAAAGATGTTTGTTTACAAGCTCTTGAAGCGCTTCTTTTGGTTTGAAGCCGACTGAAGTTTCAACTACTTCGCCGTCTTTTAACACAAGAAGAGTCGGGATGCTCATAACGCCGTATTTTCCGGCAGTTTCTTGGTTTTCGTCTACATCGATTTTTACGATTTTCAGTTTGTCTCCCATTTCTTGATCCAATTCTTCAAGAACAGGTGCAATCATTTTACAAGGTCCGCACCAAGGAGCCCAGAAGTCTGCCAGTACGACGCCTTCGCTTGTTTCAGCTGAGAAAGATTGATCAGTTGCTTTTACGATAGCCATTATTGAATTCCTCCAATGTGAAATGATGATTTTTAGTATAGCATCTCCCATTCGTTCACGCTATTTTAATGCTTACAAATTATTTTTTCCTGATCACAGCCGGTTTACTCATTTTTATATGGTTGAATGGGATATGCTCTTTTTTTAAAACACAAATCTGATAATGGCCCCGATCACTACAATTGCCCCAATAATCATTAAAATGGTACGAAGCATAAGATCACATCTCCTCTTCACTGTCATGTACTTTACCATGCCCTGCCGGAGCTGTTTCAAAACCTGAAAAAGAGCGCCGGCATGAAGCTCCGGCGCTCTTGCGTGATTAAGAATCAGCACGCAGCGTAAGTAAGACGACTGACATTGGCGGGAGTTTTACTTTCAGTTTGTTTTTGCTGAGCGTGTATTGCCTGAAGGATTCCGGTTTGACATGATGAGGATCGTCAAACGTGTTATGCGCATTCATTTTTTCTGCCGTAAGAATGACTCCGGAATGGTCCGCTGCCTTGTGTAGGCCTCTCAGCTCGATTTCCGCCTCCGCTTTGTTTTGGTGATCGATGTTGCAAATTGTGATATTGATATCGCCTTCAGCTTGTTTCGATGCTGAAATGCTGATTTGCGGAAGCGTTTCACCGTTCCATTCATAGTCGGCAGACATTGTCTCTGTGGCTAAAAGAGAAGCGTCCTGGTGCACCTTAAACATATTGAATACATGGTACGTCGGTGTCAAAAGCATCCGCTCTCCCTCAGTCAAAATCATCGCTTGAAGAACATTTACTGTTTGGGCGATGTTGGCCATTTGCACCCGGCGGCAATGCTGATGGAAAATGTGGAAATGAGAAGCCGCCACCAGTGCATCACGAATGGTGTTTTGCTGATATAAGAAACCGGGATTCGTGCCTGGCTCGGGATCAAACCACGTGCCCCATTCATCAATAATCAGCCCGACCCGCTGCTCCGGATCGTACCGGTCCATAATCGTGCCGTGTTTTTGAATCAATTCATCGATGTATTTGGCTTTTTTCATCGTAATAAACCATTCATCTTCCGTGAATTCTGTGGCTGATCCTTTGCCCTTCCAGAAATCCCCCGGAATCGTGTAATAATGAAGACTCAACCCGTCCATCAGGCCAGCGGCTTTTTTCATAAGCATGTCCGTCCAATTAAAATCATCCACATTTGCGCCGCCTGCAATTTTATAAATGTCATTCCCGCTGTAATTGCGGACATAAGTCTGAAAACGCCGGTACAGATCTGCGTAGTATTCGGGATGCATGTTGCCGCCGCAGCCCCAGTTTTCATTGCCCACGCCGAAATATTTCAGCTTCCAAGGTTCTTCTCTTCCATTTTGCTTTCTCCAGTCTGACATCGGCGTGCCTTCTTCAAATGTCATATACTCAATCCACTCCGCCATTTCCTGAACGGTTCCGCTTCCGACATTGCCGCAAATATATGGCTCGCATTCAAGCAGCTCGCAAAGCATCATAAATTCATGCGTTCCGAATTCATTTGATTCAATTGTACCGCCCCAGTGAGTGTTCAGCATTGTCTTACGGTCACCGACACCGTTTGCCCAATGGTATTCGTCCGCAAAACACCCGCCCGGCCACCTGAGGACAGGAATGTGCAGCTGTTTGAGCGCCTCCAGCACGTCCTTTCGTATCCCGTTGATATTGGGGATGTCTGAGTCCGTTCCGACCCAGATCCCCTCATAAATCCCTCTTCCTAAATGCTCGGCAAAATGACCGTATATATTTTTGTTAATGGTTCCTTTTACGATATCTGTTTGAATCACTGCTTGATGTTCAGACATGCCTCTGATCATTCCTTTCATACGGATATGAAAAGCACCACAGTCAAATATGTGATCTGTCTTTGCCTGAGGAGTCAGCATGAATGTAAGCGCTTTTAAAGTAACCATATTATATATGTTCGTACATGTCAACGACATTTTCTATTGTTTTTATATTTGTACGTATGTATTTATAAATATGAAAAAATCCCGAACTTTTAAAGTCCGGGATTTCCTTTATGAGTGTATATTCAATTGTTTGAATTCCTCAGTTAATAACGGGACAACTTCAAATAAATCACCGACGATGCCGTAATCCGCTATTTTAAAGATATCGGCTTCGGGGTCTTTATTGATGGCGACGATCACCTTGCTGTTTGACATGCCGGCCAAATGCTGGATGGCGCCGGAAATGCCGCATGCAATGTACAAATCCGGAGTGACGACTTTCCCGGTCTGCCCGATTTGGAGAGCATAATCGCAATAATCAGCGTCACATGCCCCGCGAGAAGCCCCGACTGCGGCCCCTAGCACCTCTGCAAGCTCCTGCAGCGGCTGAAATCCTTCCATGCTTTTGACTCCTCGGCCGCCCGCAACGATAATTTTCGCTTCGGAGAGATCAACACCGTCCGCCGTTTTTTTGACGACCTCTTGGATAACAGTGCGGAGGTCAGTAAGAGAAACATCAATGCTTTCGATGCTCCCCGACCTGCTGGTGTCTTTTTCTGAAGCTTGAATGTTATTGGGGCGAATTGTTGCAAAGATCATCGGATCGGTTGAAATGACACGTTCAAAAGCTTTCCCCGAGTAAATCGGCCGTGTGAACACAACATTTCCTCCGGTAACGCTTACATCTATAGCATCAGAAATTAAGCCTGTTTGCAGCCGGGCAGCAAGCTTCGGTGAAAGATCCTTGCCCATTGCCGTATGCCCGAAGATGACTGAATCAGGATTTTCTTGCTCGATAACACCTCTCATGACCTGGCTGTACCCGTCTGCCGTGTATGTTTTCAGCTTCGGGTCCTCAGCGGTAAGAACTTTATCTGCTCCGTAATGAATAAGCTCTTGTGCAATGCTTTGTACATTTTCACCGATGAGAACACCGATGACTTCCCCATCTCCTGAAATGGTTCTTCCTGCAGCTATTGCTTCAAAGGTGACATTCCGCAATTCCCCATCGCGTATTTCTCCAAGCACGATCACTTTTTTTCCCATTCTAACATCCCCCTGTTTCTTTGAATGTCCAAGCTTTAAATGACTTTAGCTTCGCTGCGGAGCAATGAAACAAGCTCTTTTGCCTGTTCAGCAGGCTCACCTTGGAGAAGCTTCCCGGCTTCTTTTTTCGGCGGCAGAAAACGTTCAATGGTTTTCAGCTTTGGTTCAGCATCCTCTTCGTCCAGGTCAAGATCATCAAGTTCAAGCTCTTCAAGCGGCTTTTTCTTAGCCTTCATAATTCCCGGAAGCGATGGATAGCGCGGCTCGTTTAAGCCCTGCTGAGCTGTGACAAGCAATGGGAGCGTCGTTTTGATTTTTTCAACATCCCCTTCGACGTCCCTTTCTGCTTCTGCATCAGTGCCGTTGATTTCGAGTTTGGTGATCGTAGTGATACACGGAATGTCCAGTAGCTCGGCAAGCCGAGGCGCCACTTGTCCTGATCCTCCGTCAATGGCAACATTTCCGCCGAGAATCAAATCAAACTCCTGATCCTTCATATAGTGGTATAAAACTTGAGAAATGGAATATTGGTCGGGTTCTTCAAGATCATCTTCTATGTTGATTAAAACAGCTTGGTCACAACCCATGGCAAGCGCCGTACGCAATTCTTTCTCCGCTTCTTCACCGCCGACCGTGACGGCGGTGATCGTGCCGCCATGCTTTTCCTTCAGCTGGATGGCTTCTTCTATCGCGTACTCATCATATGGATTAATGATCCATTCCGCTCCGTCATCCTGAATCTTTCCTGTTTCAATGACGATTTTTTCTTCTGTGTCAAACGTCCGTTTCATCAGTACAAATAGATTCATGATCATATCCCCTTTTATTCGCCTTTGAACTGAGGCTTTCTTTTTTCGAGAAATGCCTGGATGCCTTCCTTGGCGTCCTCTGACTCAAATGCTTCCCCAAATCGCTTTGCTTCAAGCTTTAAGCTGCCTTCATAGGAATAAACCTTGTTGGAATAAAGAAGCTCAAGCAAAGATGCCAGCGTTTGCGGGCTTTTCTCTGCAAACTTAGCGGCAAGTGCTTTTGCTTTTTCAATCACTTCTGCCTCATCTTTCGCTCCAATTGAGACAAGTCCGAGATCAAGCGCTTCTTTTCCGGATATCGGTTCTCCTGATCCGATGAGCTCTAATGCTTTGGCTGTACCGACATATCTCGGAAGGCGCTGTGTCCCCGCAAAACCTGGAATGATACCGAGATTAAGCTCCGGGAGCCCCAGCTTAGCATCTTCTGTTGCGATTCTGATATGACAGGCCATCGCAAGCTCCAGCCCGCCTCCGAGAGCAGCGCCGTGAATCGCTGCGATAATCGGTTTTGGAAAGCTTTCGATTCTCTCCATTAACTGCTGGCCGCGCTCAGCGAGCAATGAGGAATCCTCATTGCCTTTAAGCGATGTAAATTCTTTAATATCAGCGCCGGCTGAGAAAAATCTTCCCTCGCCGTGAATGATAATGCTTCGAACGCCTGCATCTGTCTCACATTGATCAAGACAGGAAGACAGCTCTTCTAATATCCGGCTGGAAAGCGCATTTGCCGGCGGATTGTGAATCGTCAAAACTGCCACAAATTGATCAACTGCCAGTGATATTGCATTCATAGGACAGAACTCCTTTACTTATGATGAATTCCGGACACCAATAATTCTAAAACGCTGTCTGAAAGCGCAGCAAGATCGTACTTTTGGTCATTCATCACCCATGTTGTCACGGTTTCGTCAATCGTTCCAAAAATCATCTGCCGGGCGAGGCGGACGTCGAGGCCTTCTTTTAATTCGCCTGATTGTATGCCTTCCGTCAAAATGCCATCCAAAATATTTAAGTAGCCTTTTAATATTTCGTTGATTTTTTGGCGCAGCTCCAAGTTGGATTGGCGGAGCTCAAGCTGCGTGACAATTGCGAGATTATGGTCACCCGCTAAAAGGGAAAAATGCTTTGAAATCACAAGCGCCAATTTCTCTTTCGCTGTTGCTTTTTCTTTAATGTCCTCTTCCATCCGCTCAATAAATTGACCCATTTTTTCTTTGAAAAGAGAAATTAAAATATCTTCTTTGTTTTTAAAATAGAGATAGATGGTGCCGTCCGCTACTCCGGCTTGTTTGGCAATTTTGGATACCTGTGACTGGTGGTAGCCGTTTTCTGCAATGACTTCTACTGCTGCATCAATAATCTGCATATACTTTGGCCGTTTTTGCTTCAATGTTCATCGTTCCTTCCTATAGAAATGAATGACTATTCATTCATAATTTTATGATAAGAAGGATTTTCAGGTTTGTCAAGTTTATTCATGGACGTTCTCTTTTTTTATTTGATATGATGATTTTCGGTTTCCTCATCAAGTAAACGCCTTCTTAAAATTTTTCCCACCGCCGTTTTCGGCAGCTCTTTTCTGAACTCATAGGCTTTGGGCACCTTATAGGGAGCTAGACGTGATCTCGCAAAATCGTCCAGTTCTTCTGCATCGGCTTTTGCGCCTTTCTTTAATACGACAAATGCTTTTACTGTTTCTCCCCTGTAGGAATCGGGAACGCCTGCGACAACAATTTCCTGGATGGCTTCATGTTCATAAAGCGCTTCTTCTACCTCACGCGGGTAAATATTGTAACCACCGGCAATGATGATATCCTTCTTCCTGTCAGCAATATAGAAAAAGCCTTCTTCATCCATATAGCCCATGTCCCCGGTGAACAGCCAGCCATCTCTCAGCACTGCGGCGGTTTCCTCTGGTTTATTCCAGTATCCTTTCATGACTTGCGGACCTTTTACAATGATTTCTCCATGCTCATACGGAGCGGCAAGCTCACCCGTCTCTTCAGAATAGATCGCAGCGTCCGTACTCGGCCAAGGACAGCCGATACTGCCCGGCTTGTTTTTTCCCCATATAAAATTGGCGTGCGTCACTGGGGATGCCTCAGACAAACCATAGCCTTCCACAAGCTTTCCGCCAGTCACCTTTTCAAATTTCTGCTTTACCTCCACGGGAAGCGCGGCTGATCCGCTAAGACAGCTTTTAATGGATGACAGATCATAATGCTGCAATTCGGGGTGATGCAAAAGGCCAATGTAAATTGTCGGTGCGCCAGGAAAGAGCGTCGGTTTGTGTTTGTCGATGATTTTAAGTGTTTCGAGCGGATCAAACTTAGGAAGAAGAATCATTTCGAAGCCTAGTTTAATCGAATAGTTCATGACTGCCGTCAGTCCGTAGACATGAAAAAACGGGACGATGCCCAGCACTTTTTCAGCGCCTTCTTTCACGTCATACATCCAAGCGGCGCACATTTCAGTATTTGCCAAAATATTTTGGTGCGTGAGCATAACCCCTTTTGGAGCTCCGGTTGTTCCTCCGGTATACTGGAGGACAGCGATATCATGCTCAGGATCGATCTTCGGGATTGTCAGGAGTTCAGTTTTTTCCTGCTTCATACTGGAAGCAAACGTGTGAATGTTAGCTGTTTTGTCAAAGTCGATATGCACTTTTTGTTTTTGCGTCAGCGGGTAAAGAATATTCTTCGGAAAAGGCAAATAGTCTTTTACGCTGGTTATCAAAATCTGGTCGATTATTGATAACGTTTTCATTTTTATTGCCTTCGGAAAAAGCAAATCTAAGGTGATGATTACACTTACCTGAGCATCTCTAAGCTGGTATTCAAGCTCATGCTCGGTATAAAGCGGATTCGTCTGCACCACGATGCCACCGGCAAACAAGACGCCATAATAAGAAATCACTGTTTGCGGGCAATTGGGCAGCATAACAGCCACTCTGTCTCCTTTTTGCAGGCCATTGCACTGCAAAAAAGCTGCAAGTTTAAGAGCATCCGTCAGAATGTCATGAAAGGTGAGTTTTTTTCCATAAAACGATATTGCGGTTTTATCAGGGAATCGTGCGGCGGAGTCTGTCAGGATGGATTGCAGGGTTTTATTCGGCAACGGAAGCTCATGCGGGATATCGTTGGGATACTCGGCAAGCCACGGCTTTTGAGACTGCATAAAACCTCCCCTTTCGATTTTAGAGATCCACCTTATCATTATAGCAGATGGACGGCAAAAAAAAGAAAAAGAAAGGTAAATCTTTCTTTTTCTCATAATATGAACAGATATATAAGACCAATTAACAAAAAGATTCCCGCTGCGGCGAGCAGTATTTTCGCAAGCTTTTCCATCTATTCTCCGTCCCCTTATATTCCGGCTGCCACTACAAATGAAAGCCCGACAGAAATGACAAATGAAATAAAGCCGACAGCCCGGTTATCATTCTCGATTTCCTGATCAATTTTAAACCGCGGAGTCAAAAACTCAAAAATAAAGTAGCTGATCAGAAGCATAACAAACCCGTAAACGCCCCAGCCGATCATTTGCAGCAGCGAATTATGCTGGGAGATGGAATGCTGAAATACGTTTGCGATTCCCAAAATTTTTCCGCCGGTCGCCATTGCCACCGCAAGATTTCCTTTTTGAATCTCTTCCCAGTTTTTATAAGCCGTCACCAGCTCAAACACAGTCAAAAAGAGGACGAGGCAGAGAACCGCGACACTGTAATATGCCGCGATTTCCACAAGCTCGTTTTCCCAAAAATCACTCATGGCCATACTCCCTTTTATTTTAGTTCAACAACCGTAACGCCTGATCCTCCCTCACCTGCTTCACCGAAACGGGAACTTTTGACGCTGCGGTGGTTTTTCAGAAGATCCTGTACGCCTTTTCTTAAAGCGCCGGTTCCTTTTCCGTGGATGATTGACACTCTTGGATATCCGGCTAACACCGCATCATCCAAGTATTTTTCAACCCGGCTGAGGGCATTTTCATAGCGTTCGCCGCGGAGATCAAGTTCAAGCGATACGTGATAGTCCTTTCCCTTGACCGCTGTAATGATTTTTTCTTTTTTTTGCTCCGGAGCTGATTTGATAAACTCCAGATCTTTTTCTTTTACTTTCATCTTTAAAATACCGATTTGAACATTCCATTCATTGCCGCCTGTTTTTTCGAGCAATGTTCCTTTTTGCCCGAAAGTGAGGACTTTCACCTCGTCGCCAGGCTTAAAGTCGCGTTTTTGCGCTTTCGGCTTTTCCGGTTTCTTGGACTTTTCAAAAGCCGGCATAGCGCCTTCTAACCGTTTCTTCGCGTTAATCAGCTCGTGATCCTTGAAGGATTTGTGTTCTTCTTTTATGGAGCGCAATTCATGAATAATGTCCTCGGCTTCTTTCATTGCCGCTTTTACTTTTTCAGCAGCCTGCTGTTCTGCCTCTTCAAGCATTTTGTCTTTTTTGCTGTTAAGCTCGATGATTTGCTGCTGCAGCTCTTTATGCAGTTTTTCCGCTTCTTTTCTGATTGATTCTGTCTCAGAAAGCTCTTCTTCCGCACGTTTTTTGCTTTGTTCCAGCGACGCAATCATCGTATCGACTTCGTTATGCTCGGCCGTCATTTCTGACTTCGCCTGCCCGATGATATGGTCCGGGAGCCCGAGGCGTTTTGAAATTTCGAAAGCATTGCTTCGACCCGGCACACCAATTAAAAGTTTATAGGTCGGTGACAGCGTTTCGATGTCAAATTCAACGCTGGCATTCATGACGCCTTCTCTGTTATAGCCGTACGCCTTCAATTCCGGATAATGCGTCGTAGCTAACACTCGTGCATTGGTGCGATGCACGTCATCCAAGATGCTCATGGCGAGGGCCGCCCCCTCCTGCGGGTCTGTCCCTGCACCAAGTTCATCGAAAAGCACAAGGCTGTTTTCATTGACCTGTTCTAAAATGCCGACAATGTTCACCATATGGGATGAGAACGTACTTAAACTTTGCTCAATCGACTGTTCATCACCGATATCAGCGAATACGTGCTCAAATACTGCCGCTTCTGACCCTTCATCTGCCGGGATATGAAGACCTGATTGCGCCATTAAGGTTAGCAGGCCTAACGTTTTAAGGGTGACTGTTTTCCCCCCTGTGTTTGGCCCTGTGATGACAATGGTTGAAAAATCGCGGCCAAGCTCGATGTCATTGGCAACAACCTGGTCAGGCGGAAGCAATGGATGGCGGGCTTTTTTCAAACGGATAAAGCCGGTATCGTTCATAATCGGTTTTGTTGCTTTAACCGCTTTTGCATATCTAGCTTTTGCAAAAATAAAGTCAAGTGTCTGCAGCACTTGCAAATCTAGAAATAGCTCCTCTGTATACTCTGCCGTTTTCTCTGTCAGCACACGCAAAATCCGTTCAATTTCTTGCTTTTCTTTCACTTTCGCCTGTTGAAGGGAATTGTTCATATCTACAATCGCCTGCGGTTCAATGAATAGTGTCGCACCAGAGGATGAGGTGTCGTGCACAATTCCTCCATAGCTGGATCTGTACTCCTGTTTGACCGGGATCACAAAGCGGTCATTCCGAATCGTAACAATCGTATCAGACAGCATTTTCGATGCGGAAGAGGAACGCAGCATCGACTCTAACCGGTCTCTGACTCTTGATTCGAGTGTTCTGAGCTGTGTGCGGATTCCTCTTAATGTTTCCGATGCATGATCAAGCACTTCTCCGTGATCATCGATGCAGGAATTAATGTCCCGCTCTAAATCGGACAGCGTGATAAGCTGTTCAGCATGCTGATGGATCAGCGGAATGTCGACACCGTCTTCAGCCATTTGGGTGATAAAATGTTTCATTTGTTTAACTGCATAAAGCAGGCCTGAGATTTCAGTGAATTCAGAAGGACTGAGAACGCTGCCGATTTCCGCCCGTCTTAACGCTCCTCTGATATCTACAAGGCCGCCAAATGGCGCTTGGCCTCTCAGCCGAATAATGTCAGAAGCTTCGTCTACTTCATCCAGCTGTTTTTTGATTTCGTCTATAGAAGCAGAAGGCTTAAGCTCGAGAAGCATTTCTTTTCCGAGCGATGAAGCGGCATGCCCAATAACCTGTTCTTTCACTTTATGAAATTCAAGAGCTGATAATACTTTTTGCTGCACGATTGTGTGAGCCTCCTTACTTAATCGTTGCGCTTCAGAAATGCCTCTACGTCTTTAAGCGACCGGGCATTCAGAACGTTTTTCGTTTCCGTCCATCCTTTGCGCGCGGCAGTAACGCCAGTTTTCATATCGTCTAACATCTCAATATTATGGGCATCAGTATTAATCACCAATGTAACCCCTTGTTCGTTTGCTTTCATTAAATGCTCTGTGCGTAGATCAAGGCGCGCAGGGTTGGCGTTGAGTTCAAGCGCCGTATTTGTTTTCCTCGCAAGCTCAATCAGCTGATCAATATCGATTTCGTAACCGGCCCGTCTGCCGATAAGGCGCCCGGTCGGGTGTGCGATAATGTCAACATGCTTGTTTGTCAGTGCCGTCTCAAGCCGTTTCATAATCACGTGTTCCGGCTGATTAAAACTGGAATGAATCGATGCAATAACGATATCCATTTCCGCAAGCACATCGTCATCATAATCGAGCGTACCGTCAGGCAGGATATCCATCTCAACGCCTTTCAAAATACGGAAGTTTTCAAACTCTGCATTTAGTGCGTCAATTTCTTTTGCCTGCTGCTTAAGTCTTTCTGCAGTAAGGCCGTTGGCGACCTTTAAATATTGTGAGTGATCGGTGATCGCCATGTATTGATAGCCTTTTTTGATGCAGGCTTCAGCCATCTCTCTGATCGAAAATGCACCATCGCTCCACGTTGAGTGCATGTGGAGATCACCTTTGATTTGCCCGGGTTCTATCAGTTCAATGCTGTCGCTGTAGGTTTCCACTTCCTGTCCGCTTTCACGAATTTCCGGCGGAATCAGCGGCAGGCCGAAGTGCGCATAAAATTCACGTTCACTCGGAAATGTTTTGATTTCTCCGGTTTCAACTGTCTCAACGCCGTATTCACTGATCCGCTCGCCGCGTTCTTTGGCGATTTGGCGCATCTTAATATTGTGATCCTTTGATCCCGTAAAATGATGGAGTGTTGTCGGAAACTGCTCTTCCGTCACAAGACGGAAATCGACGCTTGTTTCATATTCAAAGGAAAGGATGACGGACACCTTCGTATCTCCGCTTGCGATCACGCTTTTGATGTTTGGCAGCTCAAGAAGCTGCTCTCTTACTTCAGCCGGATGATCTGTAGCAATGATATAATCCAGATCCTTCACCGTTTCCCGCGCTCTGCGGAGACTTCCGGCACGAGAAAATTTGATGATATGCGTAAATTGAGAAAGATGCTCCTCAATTTCCCGCGCGATCCGGAGGGCGTAGCCGATCGGGAACCGTTCAGGCTGTTTTCCGGCTTCCCCGAGCGCCTGTAATATTTTTTCTTCCGATTTTTTGCCAAAGCCCGCAAGACCTTGCACCTTTTGCTGTTCACAGGCTTCCTTTAGAGATTCTGCATCGTGTACGCCGAGCTCTTTATACAGCTTTGCGATTTTTTTGCCGCCGAGCCCCGGCAGCTTCAATAAAGGCACGAGTCCTTCCGGCACTTCTTTCTGAAGCGATTCGAGCGTGCTTGACTTTCCTTCATCTATATACTCTTTAATGACGCTGTACGTTCCTTTTCCAATGCCGGACAGCGACATCATATCGTCCATTTCTGATAAGCTTCGGTCGTCCTGTTCCAGGGCTGCCGCCGCTTTTCGGAAGGCGGATACTTTAAACGGGTTGTCCCCTTTGAGTTCCATATAGACTGCAATGGTTTCAAGCAGCCGGATAATATCTTTTTTATGCATATCATAACCCCCAGACGTTCACATATGTTTCCATCATACTTGAAAAAAACTTCTCCGGACAAGAGAAGTTTTTTTATGCCCCGTACTGTGTCCACAGCTCTTGTAAAAGCCCTGACAAGTACGGTGTATGGTTAATGATCACATTTGCGAGAGACGATTGCCCCATCATTTGCTGCAACGCATCTACCGGCAGAACGGATGCGACATACAGCAGCACAAATGTAAATAAATAGACTTCTAGAAAACCGAGAACGGCTCCCAGCATCTGGTTGATTTGTTTAATCACCGGAATGCCGGCTACAATACTCAGGAACGAGCCGATGATTCTCAGTAAGATTTTAGCAATGATAAATAAAACGATAAACGCAATCGCATTATAGTACGCTGCTTCCAAATTCCCCGTAAAAAAAGAAAGAGCCGGCTGTCCCGCTGAAAAATCGGGTGCGGGAATCCAATGTAAATGCGGTGCCACGTTTTTATAGAATAAAGCCGCAAAGGCAATTGATAAAATAAAGCTCGTCAAGCGGATAAACTGCAGGATAAAACCGCGTTTTAACCCCAGTAAAGTCCCCATCAGGAGCAAGATTAAGATGATGATATCTAGCATAGTTGTTCAATCCTTTTCTTTAAGCTGACGCTCCAGTTTTTCACATTTCTCTTGTAATTTGACATAATCGTGCACCACATTTACCGCTGTCAGCACTGCAAGTTTATTTATATCAAGGTATGGATTTTTTTCATTGATTTCTCTCATTTTATCATCAACAATTCCGGCGACATACCTCATATGGGCTCTGCTTTCTTCACCGACAATCGTGAAGTGCTGGCCGTAAATGTCAACGGTTGTTTTTGTTTTTTTGCCGTCAGACAACGTTTCTCCTCCATTCCGCGAGAATCCTAGTTCTTATCATAACACGTTTATTAAATGAATGGAAAGACGAGCCTCCCGCTGTTATGATACACTGGTATATACAGCGAAAAGTGTAAAAAAAGGAGATTATTACGTGTCCCATTCAGTGATAAAAGTATCGTTGTCTGCTATTGACCAAATGAAAATGACGTACAGCGGTTCGCTTACAGCCTCTGTTCCGCAGGGAGCCGTTTTTCAGGCGAAACCGCCCGGCTGTACCATTACAGCATATAAATCAGGCAAGGTCTTGTTTCAAGGCAAAAACGCTGCGGCAGAATCCGCGCGCTGGGGAACAGCAGAGCCTCAGGAAAAGAAGAAAACGGCCAAAAAGCCGGCTGATCCCCGCTATGCCCCTCCGGCAGATATCGCCGGAATGTCTGTTATCGGTTCTGACGAAGTCGGAACCGGAGATTACTTTGGCCCAATGACGGTTGTATGTGCATACGTCGACAAAACCATGCTTCCTTTAATGAAGGAACTCGGTGTTAAGGATTCTAAAGATTTAAAAGATCCGCAAATCATCGAGATTGCCCGAAACCTGATCAAAACCATTCCATATAGCCTGCTGGTTTTAAAAAATGAAAAGTATAACAGCATGCAGGAAAAAGGCATGAGCCAAGGGAAAATGAAAGCTTTGCTGCACAATCAGGCGATCACACATTTATTAAGAAAATTGGATGGAGTAAAGCCTGAAGCTATTTTGATTGACCAATTCGCTGAGCCAGGCGTCTACTTCAATCATTTAAAGGGCAGAGACATTGTGAAGGAGCGGACCTATTTTAGCACAAAAGCTGAAGGTATTCACCTGGCTGTCGCCGCTGCTTCAATCATTGCAAGATATTCGTTTTTAATGGAAATCGATAAACTATCACGCGAGGCAGGAATGACGCTTCCAAAAGGGGCCGGTCCTCACGTCGATGAAGCGGCCGCCAAGCTAATCCTCAAAAAAGGGGCATCTGCACTCAGAACCTTTACAAAACTCCATTTCGCCAATACGCAAAAAGCGCAGCGCCTTGCTGATAAAAAACGTTCATAGAAAAAAGCTTGCAGATTTCTCTGCAAGCTTTTTTCTCAGCCTCTTAAAACAGCTTGATATGTGTCTTCTAACGCTTTCAGCACTTTGCTGTGCGCCTTTGTCACTTCTTCTTCAGTCAGTGTTTGTTCAGGGTTGACATACTGGAGTGAGAAAGCGACTGACTTCTTGCCTTCCTCCATATGCTCTCCTTCGTATACGTCAAAGACGGTTACCTCTTTCAGAAGCTTTCCGCCAGCCTCTTTAATGACGCTCTCGAGCTGTCCGCTTGTGACGGTTTTATCTGTTACAAGGGCGATATCACGTGTCACAGACGGATATTTCGGAATCGCCGTGTAAACAAGCGGGGCTGTTTCTGCCGCGAGCAACGCATGAAGATCGAGCTCAAATACGTATGTTTCTTTTATATCCAGTTCTTTTTCCAATGAAGGATGGACTTGGCCGATGAAGCCGATCAGAGAACCATTCAATAAAATGTTCGCTGTTCTGCCCGGATGCAGCTGTTTGCGTTCAGACTGTACAAATTCAATGCTGTCTAGGACGTTGAGTTTGTCTAACAGCCCTTCTACAATTCCTTTGACAACAAAGAAATCAACTGGTTTCTTTTCTCCCTGCCATAGCTGTTTGCGCCATAATCCGGTAACAGCTCCTGCTACGCGCTCTGTTTCAACAGGTTTTGTGTCCTCTTCCTTCGTCAGGAAAACGGAGCCAACTTCGTACAGTGCAACTGAGTCAGTCTGCCTCGCAAGGTTGTAAGAAACAGAATCAAGCAGATTCGGAACAAGACTGTGTCTGAGAATGCTTCTTTCTTCACTCATTGGAAGCGCAAGCACAGTATTCAGTGATTTTTCAATCGCAAACGCTGCCGCTTTCTTCTCGTTTGTCAGTGAGTAAGTGATGGCTTGTGATAAGCCTGCGCCTTCAAGGAAGCGTCTGACTTTACGGCGTTTTGCCTGGTATGGCGTTAATCCGCCTGTAGTTCCCGCTGTCTCAGGAAGCGTAGACGGAATGTTATCGTAGCCGTACAGTCTTGCCGCTTCTTCGATTAAATCCTCTTCTATTGTAATGTCGCCGCGGCGTGATGGGACAGTCACAACGAGAAGTTCACCCGCTTCACCGACCGTAAAACCGAGACGTTTATAAATGCTAATCAGTTCTTCTTTACTGATCGTCAGGCCTAGAACGCTGCTCACTTTATCAGCAGATACGTGAATGTTATTTGCTTCGATTGTCAGGTGATCTTCCTCAACTGTTCCAGCAAGCACCTCACCGCCGGCATACAGATGGATCAGCTGCGCAGCTCGTTCTGCTGCAAGACGTACGCGCGCCGGATCAATTCCTTTTTCAAATCTTACGCTTGATTCACTTCTCAAACCAAGGTCTTTGGAAGCCTTGCGAACCGTCTGCCCGTTGAAATACGCAGCCTCAAGCAAAATCGTTTTCGTATCTTCCTGAACCTCTGACTCTGCTCCTCCCATGACACCCGCAACGGCCTGCGCTTTCGTTCCGTTTGTAATGACAAGGTGATCGGCGGACAGCTTACGTTCTTGATCATCAAGAGTTACGATCATTTCATTCTCAGCTGCTTTTCTTACTACCACTTCCTTAGAGCCAAATCTGTCATAATCAAACGCATGAAGCGGCTGTCCGTATTCCAACAGGACAAAATTTGTGATGTCAACGACGTTGTTGTGCGGACGAATGCCTGCATTCATCAGCTTTGTCTGCATCCAAAGCGGTGACGGAGCAATCGTGACATTTTTAATGATTTTTGCAGTGTACAGCGGGTTCGCTTCTTGATCTTCAATTTTGACTGAAATGTAATCAGACGCTTGTTCTGAAGCAGCCGGGTAATCCGTTTGCGGAAGCTTTACCTCAGTATCTAAAATCGCGGCAACCTCGTAAGCAACACCAAGCATGTTCATGGCATCCGCGCGGTTTGGCGTTAAACCCAGCTCAAGAATCGCATCGTCAAGCTGTAAAGCCGCTAAGGCATCGCTTCCTGTTTCAGCGTCATTCGGGAATACGAAAATGCCTTCTGCATACTCCTTCGCCACAAGTTTGCTTTCAATACCAAGCTCCTGTAAGGAACAGATCATGCCGTTTGATTCTTCACCGCGAAGCTTAGCTTTTTTGATTTTGAAATTGCCCGGCAGCACCGCTCCGACTGTTGCAACCGCGACTTTTTGTCCTTTATCCACATTCGGCGCGCCGCAAATGATTTGTACAGGGGCTTCAGCTCCAATATCCACAAGGCACTTATTCAGTTTATCAGCATTCGGATGCTGCTCGCGCTCCAGCACATGGCCGATGACAACGCCTTTGATGCCTTCTCCTTTGTATTCAATTCCTTCAACCTCAATACCGGCTCTTGTAATTTTTTCAGCAAGAACAGCCGGGTCCATGCCTTTTAAATCAACATAATCCTCTAACCATTTATAAGAAACAAACATCCTTGCATCCTCCTCTTACGCCTGTTTAAACTGCGAAATAAATCTGACATCGTTTGTATAGAAGTGGCGGATATCATCAATGCCGTATTTCAGCATCGCGATGCGCTCAACACCCATTCCGAATGCGAAGCCCTGATATTCCTTCGGATCAAAGCCAGCCATTTTAAGCACGTTCGGGTGAACCATGCCGGCGCCGAGGATTTCAATCCAGCCTGTTCCTTTACATACTGAGCAGCCGTTCCCACCGCATTTAAAGCATGTCACATCCACTTCTACTGAAGGCTCAGTAAACGGGAAGAAGCTTGGGCGGAGTCTGATTTCGCGGTCTTGCCCGAACATTTTTTTCGCAACGAGTTCAAGCGTTCCTTTTAAATCACTCATGCTGATGTTTTTGTCAACGACAAGCCCTTCAATTTGCATAAATTGGTGAGAGTGCGTCGCATCATCGTTATCACGGCGATATACTTTACCCGGGCAAATGATTTTAACGGGACCTTTGCCTTCATGCTTTTCCATCGTCCGTGTTTGGACAGGAGAAGTTTGCGTTCTCATCAAAGTTTCCTCTGTGATGTAAAAGCTGTCCTGCATATCGCGCGCTGGGTGTTCTTTCGGAAGATTGAGCGATTCGAAGTTGTAGTAATCCGTTTCAACCTCTGGCCCTTCCTCGACTGTGTAGCCCATACCGATAAATAAATCTTCAATTTCTTCAATGACAACAGTGAGCGGATGGCGGCCGCCGACTGCAACAGGGTTCCCCGGCAGCGTGACGTCAATTGTCTGCCCTGCAAGCTTCTGTTTCATTTCCTCTTCTTCAAGCTTCTCGTTTTTGTCAGCAATCGCATTGGCAATACGCTCCCTTACTTCGTTCGCGAGCGCCCCCATTTTTGGACGTTCCTCAGCAGAAAGCTTGCCCATTCCGCGCAGCACTTCTGTAATCGGCCCTTTTTTTCCGAGATATTGCACCCGAATATCATTGACAACCTTCAATGAGCTTGCCGCTTCTACTTGTTCTAAAGCTTCTTGTTCCAGCTGTTTTAGCTTTTCTTCCATTTTGCATCCTCCTTTTATGTAAACAAACCGTCATATGTCTTTGGAAAATAAAAAAAACCCGTCCCTTGTACAAGGGACGAGTTGTGGCCGCGGTACCACCCTTATTTCAGACAGACTGATGCTGTCGTCAGCTTCATTGACATAACGGAATCAGATTCCGGTTCACCTTTACGCGCAGTGTACGCGGTCCCGGCGACAACTCAAGAGGTGAAGCCAATTTCCGGCTGCGTTAAAAATGCTCTCAGTCAGCGGCATTTTCTCCCTGGAAAGCAGTTGATCAGAAATTGAGGTCCTCTGTCACGGTTTTTGAAATATTATGTTCTATTATAGAGAAATCCAACGCTTGGCGCAACACTATCCTCGCAAGTGATACACGAGGATGGCAGCCGCAACCGCAACGTTTAGTGATTCAGCCTGTCCGTAAAGCGGCACGTACAGGTTCAAATCCGTTTTTTCCAGCAATGCAGCATCCACCCCTGCACCTTCATTTCCTACAATGAGCGCAAAGGATTCAGACTGAGGAATCTCCTGGTAAGGCGCTCCGTTTTGCAGCGCCGTGCCGTATACTTTTACGCCCTCTGCCTTCAATTCGTCCACATATGAAGGCAGGTTTCTTCTCACAACAGGAATATGGAAGTGAGATCCTTGAGCAGATCGCAGTGTTTTTCCGTTCAAGGCGTCCGCCGTGCCGTCACCGAGTACAACCGCATCCAAACCGGCCGCATCAGCCGTTCGAATCATTGTGCCAAGGTTGCCCGGATCTTGAACAGCGTCAATCAGCAGCACCTTGCGTGCCGTTGCCAGCTTTTCTTCAGGCATATGGCACACAGCGGCAATCTGCTGCGGCGTTTCGGTTTCAGTCACAGCTGAAAACGCATCTTCACTCAGCATATAGCACTGGATACCAGTCTCAAGATCTGAAGGAATCTTCGTTTCATCCTTTACAAGGATTTCTTTCACAATGCCCGGGCTTTTCAACGCCTCTTCAACGAGGTGTTCTCCCTCTATCAGAAATGTATTTGTTTTTGTTCGTTCTTTTTTTGTGTGAAGCTTTTTCCAATCCTTCACTTTTTGGTTTTTTGCCGATTCTATTTGTTTCACTGTCTATGTGGCGCTCCTTTTTTTAACATGATGTTATTATATCGCAAGAACAGCACATAATAAACCAGGTGCAGGGTTAGAATATACGTATTACATTTTAGAAAAAGGAGCGTTTTACATGGATCTTAATTTACGTCATGCCGTCATCTCCAATGTCACCGGTAATAATCAGGAGCAGCTTGAGCATACAATCGTAGATGCGATTCAAAGCGGAGAAGAAAAAATGCTTCCAGGGCTCGGCGTTTTATTCGAAGTCATTTGGCAGCACGCATCCGAAAGTGAGAAAAACGAAATGCTGAAAACGCTTGAAGGCGGATTAAAACCCGCCGAATAAGACATGAAACCGGGTGACAGCGCCCGGTTTTTTTCTTATATAATAAAAACATGATGAGGGGGAACGCCATGTTTTTACAGCCGTTATTAGCGAAAAAAATTATTGCTGAAGTTAAAAAAATGTACGAACGTGAAGTCATTATTGTAAACACGGACGGTCTTATTATGGCAGGCACAAACGATGAGCGTGTCGGACAATTTCATGAGGGAGCGCTTATCTGCGCAAAAGAAAGACGCAGCGTGATTATTACAAAAGAAGATGAAACAAGATTAAAAGGAGTGAAAGCAGGCATAAACCTCCCTGTATTTTTTGACCATGATGTGATCGCCGTCTTCGGGCTGACAGGTGAACCTGCAGAGATTCAGCCATTCGGAGAACTGCTTCGAAAAATGACAGAGCTGTTCATTAAGGAATCACGGCATTTAGAGCAATCCCAGTGGCGTGAGAGAATGCTGGAGTCCTTTATGATCGATTGGCTGCAACTAAAGGAGTGGTCTCCCAGTTTTCTTGAGAAAGCTCAACTTCTTGGTGTTGACCTTTCCTCCCGGCGCCAAATGATTCTTATTCAGGGGTATGAGTGGTCACGTCATGATATTGAAAAAATGGCACGCATCTGGAAATCATCGTACCCTGCGGATTTGTTCATCAGGTGGGGAAATGAACGGATTTTGATTAATCATGAAGTGCCGCAGCATGAACAAAGGGATCGGCTTTTACGGAAAATCCTTCACATTTGTTCGTTTGCCAATACCGCAAGCAGCCAATATACAGCAGCTGGCGCCGGAAGAGCTGTCGCAAGCTCCAGCCTGACAGAGTCATACGAGCAAGCGGAAAAAGCGCTGGCTGTCAGCCTTAAGCGAAAAACGCCCATATTTGAAGAGGATCTGAAGCTTGATATGTGTCTGACGGAGATCAGCCCGGGAACCCGAAACGAATTTCCGCAAAGAGTATTAGGAGATGCGCTAGAGCATCAGGAACTTATGAATACGTTACGGACTTTCTTTCATCACGATTTGTCTTTGAAACAAACCGCTGAAGACATGCATATACACATCAATACATTGCGTTATCGTCTGTCTAAGGCTGAACAGCTGACGGGTTTACGTTTTGACCGTACCGAGGACGTCGTCACGATGTACGTCGCCCTCTATTTTTTAGATCAAGATACAAAATAGAGAGAGTTTCAGTTTCATTTTTTGTATGTTTCTCCATGGAAGGCTTTGCTTTTTTTCTTTTACAATAGATTGAAAGCGTTTTTTGACAGGGGGATGGGTGAAATGATCACCAAGGATGTAAAGGAACAGCTGATTCGGGTCTCCGGACCAGAAAACTTTGATGACTCGAATGCCGGCCGTCTCGTCTATTCATATGATGCGACGCCTCAGTATCAGTCTATGCCTGATGCCGTGATTGCTCCGAGGAATACTGATGAAGTAGCACGCATTTTAACAATTTGCAGCGAACATCGAGTGCCGATCGTTCCAAGAGGATCAGGGACAAACCTGTGCGGCGGCACGTGCCCGACTGAAGGCGGACTTGTGCTTCTCTTTAAGCACATGAACCGGATTCTTGAAATTGATGAAGAAAATTTAACTGCCACAGTTCAGCCGGGCGTTATTACGCTGGATATGATCAAGGCAGTTGAAAGCAAAGGTTTGTTTTATCCGCCCGATCCGAGTTCTATGAAAATCTCAACTATCGGCGGCAACATCAATGAAAACTCCGGCGGGCTCCGCGGATTAAAATACGGCGTCACCCGCGACTATGTTATTGGACTGGAGGTTGTGCTCGCAAATGGTGACATCATCCGCACCGGCGGAAAACTCGCAAAGGATGTGGCCGGATACGATCTCACACGTCTTTTTGTCGGCTCAGAAGGAACACTCGGCATTGTGACAGAGGCAATCGTCAAGCTCGTTCCAAAGCCTGAAACAAAAAAGACGCTGCTTGCCCTATATGAAAATATCGATGCCGCTGCTCAAACGGTATCAGACATCATTGCCGCAAAAATCATACCCGCCACGCTTGAATTTCTCGACCAGCCTACACTTTTGGTGATTGAGGATTATGCCAAAATCGGTCTTCCGACAAGCGCAAAAGCAGTTTTGTTAATTGAACAAGACGGGCCATTTGAAACTGTTGAACGGGATATGGAAAAGATTGAGGCGATCTGCAAAAAAGGCGACGCCGTTTCCGTTCAGACCGCACAAACAGAGGAGGAAGCGTTTGCCCTGACTGAAGCCCGGCGTTCTGCACTTTCTGCCCTAGCCCGCCTCAAACCGACGACGATTTTAGAGGATGCGACCGTTCCTCGCTCAGAAATCGCCAATATGGTTAAAGCGATTAATGATATTGCTGCTAAATATGATATTTCCATCTGCACCTTTGGCCATGCGGGAGACGGGAACCTTCACCCGACATGCACGACAGACATAAGAAATAAGGATGAAATGGAACGTGTCGAACAGGCTTTTGCCGAGATTTTTGAGAAAGCGATTGAACTTGGCGGGACGATAACCGGAGAGCACGGAGTCGGGGAAATGAAAGCGCCTTACTTGGAAATGAAGCTGAAAAAAGAAGGCATTGATGCGATGAAAGCGTTGAAAGCGGCATTTGACCCCCGGAACATATTAAATCCCGGCAAAATGTTTGCGAAAGATGCGAGAAAACGTGTGGTGACGGAAAGATGACAACAGAAAAAGAAATGAAACAGATCCAAAATGAATTTAAAGAGCGTATGGATGAAGGCGAGTTATTAAATTGTATGCGCTGCGGTTTCTGTCTTCCTTCCTGTCCGACCTATATCGAATCGGGATTTCAGGAAACACACTCTCCGCGCGGGCGCATCGCCTTAATGAAAGCCGTAGCCGACGGTATGATTGAACCGGATGAAGATGTCGAACGGTCGCTGTCACTTTGCCTCGGCTGCCGCGCCTGTGAGCCTGTATGCCCGTCTGGCGTGAAATACGGGCAGCTGCTTGAGGAAGCCAGAGATATTATCCACCAAAATAAAAAACACTCGCTTGGTGAACGTGTCATGCGAAAGACGGCTTTTCACGAGCTGTTTCCGCATCAAAACCGCATGCGCTCAGCTGTAAGCCTTATCGGTTTGTATCAGCGTTCAGGACTGCAAACCGCTGTGCGAAAATCAGGCATGCTTCGGGTCCTGCCTGAGCATTTGCGGACGATGGAAGCTGTTCTTCCTGATGTTCCAAAAAGCAAAGACATGAAACATCGGCCGCGTTTCCTGCCGTCCATTGGTCCCATGAAAAAACGGGTCGCCTTTTTTTCGGGCTGCTTAATGGATACAATGTTTTTACCGACCAACAACGCCACATTGAAGCTTTTACAGCTGGCAGGCTGCGACATTGTCATTCCGCCTGAACAGGCTTGCTGCGGGGCGCTTCATGGACACAGCGGTGAAAAAAACACAGGGAAAGAGCTCGCGAAACAAAATATCGCTGCTTTTGAAGCGTTAGACGTGGATGCTGTCATTACAAACGCAGGAGGATGCGGAGCCTTTCTCACTGAATATGATCATTTGCTGAAGGATGACCCTGAGTGGTCGGAACGGGCTGCTGCGTTTGTTCAGAAGCTGAAAGATTTTTCGTCCGTTTTGGTTGAGCTCGATTTCCATCAAATGGATCTAGCACTCGAGACGCCGCAGATCATTACCTATCAAGATTCATGTCATCTAAGAAATGTGATGCATACGTCACTCGAGCCCCGCCAGCTTCTTAAAAGCATCAAAGGGGCGGAATTCAAAGAAATGGAGAAAGCAGACAGCTGCTGCGGGTCAGCGGGAATTTACAACATCGTCGAAGCTGAAATGTCTATGAAAATACTGGACAGCAAAATGGCTGCCGTCAAAGCAACCGAAGCGATCCTCATTGTAACAGCAAATCCCGGCTGCCTGCTGCAGATGAAGCTCGGCATTGAACGCGAAGGACTAAGCGGTAAAGTCAGAGCTGTTCACCTGGCTGATCTGCTATTGGAAGCAGCCGGGTACAAAACATTATGAGAAAGCCCAAAACAACCATTGTTTTGGGCTTTTGTGCGTTATTCCATCGGACTGCAAATTTCGATATAATGTCCATCTGGATCAGCGATATAGGCGACCGTCTGCCCCCATGGTTTCACTTTCGGCTCCCCGATAATCGATACGCCTTGTTCTCTCATCCTTTTGATGACCGCTTCTACATTTTCAGTAACAAACCCGATTTCAAATGTGTTTGAAGCAGATGTATCCGGAATGTCCAGCGCCGTGATGTCTCTGGCGCTTTCCCGCGTATTAAGCGCCAATATCGTAGACCCTGTATCAAATTCGACATAAGTGCCGTGTTCAACACGAATCGGCAGTCCTAAAATATCCCGGTAAAAATGAATAGCCCGCTTGCTGTCCGATACGTATAGAATAAGATATTTCATTGATAGATTCATTGAAAACCCCCTCAACATTTTCAATAGTCCTTCTAGCCCGGTATAGACGCTTCCATCCTTAAGCTCGGATCTTTCCACATCTGCGCCCATTTTTTCACAGCCGCCACGATAATGATGAAGCCTAACACCAGCATGATGATAGATAATACGCCATTCAATACACTATATCCTGCTGCTTCAGGATTGAGATACACATTGCGCACCATCCAATAGCCCGCATAATTGACAGTGACATATAAATAGGCAAGCGGGATAAGGCAAGTCAGAATGTATCGGCGTTTATCAGCGATTTTCAGCACGATGGTCGCTCCGATAATCAGCCCCACTGAAGCCATCAGCTGATTAGAAACGCCGAACAGCGCCCAAATGGAACCGATATCTCCTGAATACAGCAAGTACCCCCACATCAAACAGGCAAGCGCGCTGGCAAATACAGAGCCCGGAATCCAGTCTGTTTTCTTCAGCGGCTTATACACCTCCCCGAAGAAATCCTGGATCAAATAACGGGCGACGCGTGTGCCGGCGTCAATCGCTGTTAAAATAAAGACCGCTTCAAACATAATGACAAATTGGAAAAAGTATGAGGCCAAATGGCTGAAAAACGGCATTCCGGTAAAAATATAAGTCATTCCCACCGCAAGCGTGACGGCTCCCCCTGTTCTTCCTTCTAAGTCCAAACCGATTTCCCTGCTCAATTCAGGCAAATGTACGACATTCATGCCAAGCGTACGGAAAACCTCAGGCGTGCTGTTAATCGCAAAGTAATCAGCAGGCTGTAAAGCGGTCGCTGCAATCAGCGCCATGATGCCGACAAGACACTCAACAAGCATTGCGCCAAACGCAACCGGCTTCATGTCACTCCATTTATTCAGCATTTTCGGTGTCGTTCCTGAGCCGACAAAGGCATGGAACCCAGAGATCGCCCCGCAGGCGATGGTTATTGAGATGAACGGCCAGACAGGTCCTGCCAGCACCGGCCCGCCGCCTTTTACGAATTCTGTAAACGCAGGAAACGGAATGGACGGATTGACGACAAACACACCAACAATCAAAGCGATAAAAACACCGATTTTCATAAAGCTGCTTAAATAATCACGCGGAGCAAGAAGCAGCCAAACGGGAAGCGCAGCCGCAAAAAACGCATAAACAGGAAGCGCTATTGCAAGCGTTTTCGTATCTAGTGTTAAAAAGTCACCGAGCGCTGTAGTCTGTACCCATGGACCGATAAAGACTCCTGCCATTAAAAAGAGAAAGCCGACCGTTGAAGCGAGCTTTAAATTTCCCGTTTTCTTATAAAATAAGCCCACACCCATCGCAATCGGTATCGTAATCCCTACCGCAAATGTTCCCCATGGATTACGTTCAAGCGCATGCAAGACAACCATCGACAGACCCGCCATTGTGATCGTGATGATAAACAGCATGGACAGGCCTGTACAAAATCCTGCAACAGGGCCAAGCTCATCCTTTGCCACTTCCGACAGCGATTTTCCGTTTTTGCGCATCGATGCAAACAACACCACAATATCATGGACGGCTCCCCCAATTACCGCCCCGATTAACAGCCACAATAATCCCGGCAAATAGCCAAACTGCGCCGCCAGAATTGGTCCGACCAGCGGCCCGGCCGCTGCGATCGCGGCAAAGTGGTGGCCGAACGAAACCCATTTATTTGTAGGCACATAGTCTTTCCCATCCTCAAGCGCATGAGCAGGTGTTGGCTTGTCATCATTCACTTTGAGAACCTTCACCATCATAAATGTTCCGTATAAACGATAGGCAATAGCCAAAATACACATTGATGCTATCACAATTGTAACCGCATTCATTTTCTCCCATCCCCTTTGCTGTTTTTCATAAATATATCATAATTTCATGGTGAAAAGCGGTCATTTTTTCCTATACAAAAAGCCGGCTTGAACGGGCCGGCTCGTGGTAGTTGAAAGACAAGCCGGAGAGAAATCTCCGGCTTAGCTTCTCTTATGACTGTTTTTTCAGGCGGATCACATTCCAGGAAAGCGGCGTGAAATGAGCAGTTAAGCCGTTTTCGCTGACAGACGATGTTCCGTTGGAATGCGGAACGACATTTTTTCTGTTATGCTGGTTTGTCGCTTTGATATCCTGATGCTCAAGTACGATGTGCTCTGCGATTTGGTAGGATTCAAAGCCTCTGAGCGAAATCTCCGTCTCCATCTGATCCTCAGCCTTGTTTACCGCAAAAATAGTGAGGGTTTCTTCCTCTTCAGAGTACACAACAGCAGCATCAACATATGGCACATCAGTGAAATCAGAACAGTCGTACTTCGGAGAAGAAATAAGCGGTTTCAGTGACTCGCCCCTTCCATAAACAGAAGCATGCATGTATGGATAGAAAATCGGCTGTCTCCATGCTTCTCCGCCTTTTTCCGTCATGATCGGCGCGATGACATTGACAAGCTGTGCAAGACACGCAATTTTCACACGGTCTGCGTGCTGCAGCATCGTAATGAGCAGAGAGCCGACTAATAAGGCATCTTCAAAATTGTAAATATCCTCTAAAATCGGACGCGCAGTGATCCACGGCTCGACTTTTTTATCAGCCTCATTTGAGTGGTACCATACGTTCCATTCATCCAGAGAAAGATTGATAGTTTTCTTGCTGCGTGTTTTTGCTTTTACATAGTCACAGGTCGCAGCGACTGATTTGATAAAATGATCCAAATCCATAGAACGTGCCAAGTAGTTTGGCAGATTGTTATCCCGGTTTCCGTAGTAAGTGTGAAGAGAGATATAGTCGACATGCTCATACGTATGCTCAAGCACCTTCGCTTCCCAATCGATAAAGGTCGGCATGCCGCTGTTTGAGCTGCCGCAGGCAACGAGTTCAATTGATGGGTCAACCCACTTCATGACCTTTGCTGTCTCTGCAGCAAGCCGTCCGTATTCATCAGCTGTTTTGTGGCCGATCTGCCACGGTCCATCCATTTCGTTTCCTAAGCACCATGTTTTGATGCCATACGGCTGTTCATAGCCATGCGATCTTCTTAAATCACTCCAGTAAGAGCCTTTCGGATGGTTGCAATATTCAACGAGATTACGAGCGGCATCTATGCCCCTTGTGCCAAGGTTGACGGCCATATTGACCTCAGTGTTCACCTTTTTTGCCCAAGATAAAAATTCATTTGTTCCCACTTCATTGGTTTCTGTCGTTTGCCATGCCAAGTCAAGCCGTCTCGGGCGGTTTTCGACTGGTCCGACACCGTCCTCCCAGTTGTATCCGGATAAAAAGTTTCCGCCCGGATAGCGGATGATGGGAACCTGTAATTCTTTGATCAGCGACTGGACATCTTTTCTAAATCCATCTTCATCCGCTTCAGGGTGATCAGGCTCGTATATGCCTTCATATACCGCACGACCCATATGTTCGATAAACGAGCCATAAATCCGTTTATCTACTTCACCGATTTTATATTCTTTGTCTACAATCATTCGCGCTTTTTTCATCACACGTTTCCTCCTTCATTAACCTTTGACTCCCCCTACCGTCAGGCCGGAGATAAAGTACTTTTGGAAAAACAAGAAAATGATAATCACCGGCAAAATCGCAAATACTGAGCCGGATATAAGCATGTCGTAATTATTTCCATAAGGGCTCAGCAAGCTGGACAGCCCTATTGGAAGCGTAAACATTTCTTTCGACCGAAGCACAATCAGCGGCCATAAGAAGTTGTTCCAGCTGTTTAAGGACTGGAGGATAATCATCGCGCCGAAAGCCGGTTTCATCAGCGGTGCCATAATCCTGAAAAAGATGCCGAATTCCGTACAGCCGTCCATCCTTGCAGAGTCCAGCAGATCTCTTGGTAGGCCAAGGGCATATTGCCTGAAAAAGAAAACGGCAACAGGTGAAACGATAAACGGCAATATGACACCCGTATATGAATCGATCAAGTGCAGTCCGACGGTAAGCTTAAACAGAGGAAGCATCATCACTTCCAGCGGAACCATCATAATAATCAGCACAAGAACAAAGATGATATTTCTGCCCTTAAAATCATAAACCGCAAGCCCGTACCCGATCATCGAAGAAAAAAACAGGGTGAGCACGGTTGTGAAAAGCCCGAGTACAAGACTGTTAAAAAACCATTTGAAATAAATGCTGCCGCCATTAAACAGAAATGTGTAGTTATCAAAACTCATCACTTTTGGATCAATATCAAGATTCAGCCCCACACGCAAAAGCTCAGATGACGGCTTTAATGATCCTAAAAGCAAACAGAAAATCGGAAAAAGATACAATAGGCTCAGCATCATAAAAAACAGGGTCAGCGCAATTCTATAAACGCTAAACTGAGGACTGTGCCGCAACATTTATCCCTCCCCCTTAAACGAGCCTGACAGCTTTAATGAAATCAGGCTGACAACAAGGATCACAATCAAAAGCACAATGCCGATGGCCGCTCCGTATCCCATTTCGTTGTAGGCAAGCCCCTGCTGATACAAATATCCGACAAGCGTCAGACCAATATTACCCGGGGAATTATTCTGCCAAAGGACGTAGCTTTCCTCAAACATCCTGAAGCCGCCGATGATGCTGATGGTCAGCACATATACGGTTACAGGCTTGAGAAACGGCAGCGTGATGTGCAGAAATTTTTTCATTGTATTCGCGCCGTCTATATCAGCGGCTTCGTACAGCTCTTTCGGCACATTTTGCAAACCGGCTAAAAAGTAAAGGATGTTGATTCCCATCCATCTCCATGAAGCAAGCAGCACCATCAAAAACATGCCGGTATGTTCATTGTTCATCCAGTTCTGAGGTGAAAAGCCGAGTTTAAGTAGGATGGAATTGGCCAGAGACGTTTCCATTTCTCCGAAGATCAGCCGAAAAATGATCCCCGCGACAATGGTTGAGGTCAATGCCGGGATAAATAATGCTGATTTAAATATATTTCTAAATTTGACCAGCTTTGAATTCAGGAATATGGCCAGAAGCAATGGAACAGGAATCAGCACGATCAGCGTCCAAAAGGTGTATTCCAGCGTATTCCAAAGGGCGGTATAGAACGTCGGGTTGTTTAGCGCTGTATAATTAGACAATCCGACAAAGGACACCTCTCCCGGCAAAATTCTTTGGAAGCTCATGATGAAGACACTAATGATGGGGTATAGAAAAAATACGAGAAAGGATAAAACGAATGGCGCTGTAAACAGATAGGGCGCCGCTTTTTTTGAATAAAACAGATCTCGCCAGCCTGATTGTTTCGCAGCTGAAGGAACGGGATGAACCGTTCCCGTTTTCACAGGTTTCATGAGAACCTCCCCGCTTTCACTTTTTGAATGGGATTCTATTTCTGTTTCAGTTCACCTGCCGCTCTGTCCAAGGCTTGTTTAGGCGTTTTTTGCTGAGATTTAAGCGCGTCGAACAATACGCTTCTGTTGACAAGGTCTGAAGCCTTGGCAAAATCCTCATGTAAATAAATTGGATTGATTTCATCCTTGATATCGAGCAGCACAGAAAAAATGCCTGTTCCGTTTTGGAAGTAATCCGTGTATTTGTTTTTCTCTTTCAATTCCTTGGAGCTCCAAACATCCCAGCGAAGCGGGTCAAAGCCGAGTACGCTCCAGAGTTTTTTATTTCCTTCTTCAGAGCCCTTCGCAAAGGCCAAAAACTCTTTTGCTAACTCAACATGCTTGGATTGCTTCGGTACAACAGTTGCCGTACCGCCCAAACCTGCCGAGCGGTCGCCCCCCTCTTTCCATGCCGGGAGCGGTCTGATGGCAATCTTCCCTTTCAGATCAGGCATATAATCGATAAATCTTCCCATATACCAAATCGGCATGAGGACTGAAGCAGCTCCTCCTTGGTTCATAAAGCCGTAGTATTCTTCACTGTGATGCCCGCCGCCCGGCGCAGGAATCATCGTTTTATCATTGATCATGTCTTTTAAATATTGAAGTGTTTTTACGTTGGTGTCATTATTGAGGATCAGCTTGCCGTTTTTATCAAAATAGCCTGAGTTTTGCTGTGAAATCATAGATAAGAACGTTGCGGAATCATTTGTTTCCACCGTTCCCATCGGTTTCCCGGTCACTTTGCGCACTTTCTGTCCGGCTTTATGGTAATCATCCCATGTTTTAATATCGTCAGGATTGACGCCGGCTTTCTTCATAACATCCATGTTATAAAACATGACTGTTGTTCCTACATGCGTATCGAGTCCGTAAAGCTTGCCGTTTTTGCTGTACAATGTCAGCCGCGCCTCAACGAATTTATCGCGATCCTTTTCAATCAGCGGAGTCAAGTCGGCAAGCGGTATGTCAGAGCCCTTCAAAAAGTTTGAAAAACGGGCCAATTCGACATCTGCAATATCAGGAACGCCTTCTCCCGCTATTAGGGAGATAGATAAGTTATCGTGCATTTGTCCATATGGATAAACGACCGTATTCAGCTTAATTTTGCGGTCAGGATATTTTTTGTTCCATTCCTTCACCATTTCCACATAGAACTGCTCATGAAGCCCGTTAAATGTCCAAAAGGTCAGCTCGGTTTCACCCGACTTCCCGGATGATCTTTCTGCTGAACACCCGGCAATGACTAATGTCAGCAGCATCATGAGCACAAGAAAACAGACAGTCATTTTTTTCATCTGCGTTACCCCTTCCATTCGAGGTGCGGGCTATTCATATAGACCATGGTTGATCAGCGTTTTGTTTTCATTAATGATTCTTAATCCGGTGCAGCGGTCTCTTAAGGTGTGCGCATGTCTGAAGGCATTCTTGACGGAATCCTGCCCGACACCGATTTCGTCAAAATACGCAGGGCCTCCGGCTGATCTCAGCCAATCAGCCAGCACTTCTCCTTCCGGGAGAGTTTGATAAGCCGATTGGATGGCTTGCCGCCGACTCGGTGAAAATTCGTTCAGCCCGTCATCCTGAGCGAGCTTTCTGTATGTGTCAGTTAATAAAACAGCTGCACAGCCCACCTTTGCCCCATGAAGAATCTGTGGCCGTTTTTTCTCCATTAATTCCATCTCAATCCAATGTGAAATATGATGCTCTCCGCCTGATGCCGGGCGGGAATGATCTAATGCCAGCATGACAAGCCCCGATACAAGTAAAGACTTCATCAAAACCCGTATGCCAGTTTCCGTTTTCATCGCAATGTCTTCTGTGTGTTCAATGCAGGCAGCAAGCGCCTCCTGAACAATCTTAGCTCCTGCAGGCGAATAAGGCTCACCGGCAAGATGCCGGGATATTTCCCAATCTGCTAAAGACGTGATTTTACCGAGCATGTCACCAAATCCAGCCGCCACCATTGACTGCGGTGCCGCTTTTAATAGATCCAGATCAGCGAACAGCGCAGATGGGGCCTTCGTTTGAATGGTTGTTTTCGTGCCGTATAAAATAATCGGCGCACCGGCTGATGTAAAACCGTCTACAGATGGAGCAGTCGGATAAGAAATAAACGGCAAATCTCTTTGAAACGCCGCAAAGCGGACGATATCATGAATCGTGCCCGAACCGACTGCGATCATGACATCCGTTGTTTGTTTCGTATGGATCAGCACATGAATGAGCGATCGTTCATCAGCTGTCACATCTCCGGCTTCATTTTCTGGAATGATCAGGCACTCGGCCTGAAATCCTGCTTGATTCAGTCGGTTTTCTAAATCAATTCCTGCAATGCGGTGTGTATTCGCGTCGCAGACAAGGACAATATGTTTATTGTTTTTTTGTTTTACATAATTCAAAAGCGAATCAGCTGCTTGTTTACCGAGAACAATTTCTTCAACTTTTATAGGCAACGTCTTTTCTCCGGCGTGTTCAAAAGCACGCTGAACGTCAGCTGCGATACGATTCATATCAGAATCCCCTCCTCAGCCAATTTGGTTACATCCTTAATAGAATCCAGCACATAATCCGGCGTGTACAAACGCTGTTCACCCTGTTTCGCAGAACCAGTTAGCACTAAGGCGCTTTTCATGCCATAAAGCTTCCCCATCGCAATGTCAGATTCAATGCTGTCTCCTATAATCATGCATTCATGTGCGGACAGCCCCATTGCTGTACAGGCAGCCTTCGCCATCAGCCATGACGGTTTTCCGACAACAAGTTCAGTCTTCGCTTGTGCGGAAGCCTCTATCGCCCCAATCATTCCAGCCACATCAATGGCATTTCCGTCTTCGTTCGGAAAAGAGCGGTCTTTGTTTGTAGCAATGATACGAGCGCCGCTGGCAGCCGCTTGAAAGGCTTGATTTAAATCGTCGTACGTGAGCGTTTCATGAAGGGAGATCACGAGCCAATCCGCTTCCTTCGGTTCGCTCGCGTTCTGCACACCGGCCAGCCTCAGCTCGTCAACCAAGCCTTGCTCCCCAAGCACCCATACCTTTGAAAAACGATAATGTTTTTTCAGAAAAGCCGCTGTCACGCTTGATGACAGAACAATGTCGTTTACGTCCGTTTCAATCCCCGCGCCAAGAAGTTTTTTTCTGCACATGGCACGGGAGATATTCCCCCGGTTGCTTAAAAAGACGATTTTCTTTCCCATTCTCCTAAGCGTTTTGATCGCTTCTCTTGCTCCTTCGATCAACTCATTTCCTCTGAATACAGTACCGTCCAAGTCAATCAGAATGCCAGCCGGTGACACAGGCGTATCATGACTGGCCATAATACGCATTTGCTCCGTGTTTTCGATAAAAATGCTTTTCATGCAGGACTGTATTGATTGGGGTTACATCCTTGTTCAGCATAATGGAGTGATAGGCCATTTCGGCAACCGTTTCTAATACAACTGCGTTATGAATGGCATTTAAGGCGTCAGTGCCCCAGCAGAACGGTCCGTGATTATTCACGAGCACACCCGGCACCTGTTCGTAGTTATGATGCTGAAAGGTTTCCGCTATGACTTTTCCTGTATTCAGTTCGTAGTCATGAATGATTTCTTCATCGTACATTTCTCGAGTACATGGAATCGCACTGTCAAAATAATCAGCATGGGTCGTGCCTAACGGAGGGATGTCTCTGCCCGATTGCGCCCAGCTTGTCGCCCATTGAGAATGGGTATGGACAATTCCCCCGATATTCGGAAAGGCTTTATATAAATAAACATGGGTAGGTGTATCTGAAGAAGGCTTAAGCGAGCCTTCGACGACCTCTCCATCAAGGTTCAAAACAACCAAGTCATCGGCTGTCAGGTCGCTGTATTCGACTCCGCTAGGTTTGATGACAATTCTTTCTTTTTCACGGTCAATGCCGCTGACATTTCCCCACGTAAAGGTTACCAGCTGATGCTCTTGAAGCTTCAGGTTGGCAGCCAGCACTTCTTTTTTTAATGTTTCAAGCATGCTCCATCACCCTTTATCAATTCTTTTTGGCGGCAGATGAAAATTGAAGATTTTTGATCGTTTTCAGACGTTTCATGACATGGTTTTCTTTTCCGAAATAATGAACCAGCTCTTTATATTCAGCGTACAATTTTTCATAAACCGCGGCGTTTTCGGCATTTGGCGTATAAGTTATATCTTTCAGTTTTCCCATGTTCGCCGCTGCCTCTTTGATGTCATCGTAGCCGCCTTTTTCTTTGCCTGCTGCAAGCGCGCCGAAAATGGCAGATCCTAAGGCTGGTGCTTGCGGTGAACCAGAGATTTTAATGTCCATGTTTGTCACATCCGCATATATCTGCATGACAAACGGGTTTTTCTCAGCTATTCCGCCGGCTGCGTATAGTTCCTCAATCGGAACACCGCTTTCTTTGAATGTTTCGATAATCATCCGGGTTCCGTAAGCTGTCGCTTCAACTAACGCTCTATAAATCTCTTCAGGCTTCGTCAGCAGGGTCATGCCAAGCAGCATCCCTGTTAAATCTGCATCAACAAGAGTTGAACGGTTTCCATTCCACCAATCTAAAGCAAGCAGGCCGCTTTCACCTGGCGCTTGATGGTTTGCTTTCTCACTCAGCAGCTCATGAACGCCAATGTTTTTTTCCTTTGCTTCCTCTTGATAAGCTGGCGGGACACATGTTTTCACAAACCAGTCAAAATGATCGCCGACACAGGACTGCCCGGCTTCATATCCCGCATATCCCGGGAGAATTCCGTTGTCCACAACGCCGCACATACCTGGAACGATATGCACCTCTTCACCAAGAAGAACATGGCACGTTGAGGTTCCCATAATCATCAGCATTTTCCCTGGCTCTGTAATGCCGACCGCCGGTACGGAAACATGAGCGTCCACATTGGCAACCGCAACAGCCGTTCCCGGGAGAAGCCCTGTCAGTTTTGCCATTTTTTCAGTCAGGCTGCCGGCTTTTTCTCCTACTGAATGAATAGAACCTGACAATTTGTCTTTTGTAATCGTTTTCATTGAAGGATTTAATTTCTCAAAGAAATCATCTGACGGATACCCCGCTTTTTCACTCCACATCGCTTTATACCCTGCGGTACAATTGCTTCGCTTGAGCGAGCCGCACAGCTGGTACACGATCCAGTCCGCAGCCTCGATGATCCGGTCAGCCGCTTCATAAATGTGAGGCGCTTCCTCGGCAATTTGCATGACCTTTGGAATCATCCATTCTGATGAAATTTTTCCTCCGTACCGCTGTAAAAAAGCCTCTCCTTCTTCTTCCGCGATTTGATTGAGCCGATCAGCATGTTTTTGGGCCGCATGATGCTTCCAGAGCTTCACATAGCTGTGCGGCTCCTCTTCATATTCAGGCAGCATGCATAACGGCTGCCCGCTGCTGTCAATAGGAAGGATCGTACATGCCGTGAAATCAATTCCAATCCCGATAATGTCTTTCGGTTCAACGCCCGTCTGTTCGAGTAAAGACGGAATGGTTGTTTCCAAGACTTCGAGGTAATCAGCAGGGTGCTGCAGCGCCCAGTCGCGCGGCAGCTTTTGACCCGTTTTTGGAAGGACGGTATCAATGACAGCATGCCTGTATTCTTTTACAGCAGCCGCAAGTTCCTTCCCTGTTTGGACATGAACGAGCACCGCTCTTCCTGATAAAGTTCCAAAATCAACCCCTATTGTGTAAGCCATGTGACATCCCCCTCTACTTTTGAAGCCGGTAAAGCGCCTCGTTCCATTTTAACTCGTGTTTCAGTTTATGAATTGTCGTATCACGGGAAATGAGAACACTTTCGATCCCCGCCATTTCCGCCCAATCAAGCATTTGCTCCGCTGTCAGTTCATAAGACAGGCAGGTATGATGTGCACCGCCGGCTAAAATCCATGCCTCCGCTGCTGTTTTCAATGACGGCTCCGGCTTCCAGAGAACACGGGCAACCGGTAAATTCGGCATATCTTTTTCAATTTCCTGGCCGTTGACTTCATTCAGCACAAGGCGGAAACGCCCGCCAATATCAACAATGCTAGCTTGAATGGCAGAACCGCTGATGCCGTTAAATACAAAACGCGCAGGGTCCTCTTTGCCGCCAATCGAAAGTGGATGAACCTCGATTTTCGGCTGATCCAAAGCGACAGTCGGACACACTTCAAGCATGTGAGAGCCCAGAATCATTTCATTTCCCGGTTCAAAATGGTACGTGTAATCTTCCATGAAGGAAGTTCTTTTTCCTTTAGCCATGATTTTCATCATCCGTACAAGGGCCGCTGTCTTCCAATCTCCTTCACCGGCAAACCCGTAGCCTTTCTCCATCAGGCGCTGAACGGCAAGTCCCGGCAGCTGTTTCATTCCGTGCAGCACTTCAAACGATGTCGTAAACGCTGTGTATCCGCCTTGCTCAAGAAAAGCGGTTAAGCCAAGTTCAATTTTCGCCTGTTCTTTAATGGACGCTACCTTTGCTTCGTCACGTTTTGTTTCCTCACTGATCACATATAGTCTGTCATACTCGGCATAAAGCGTGTCAACCTCGTCGTCCGTAATGCGATCCATCACTTCAACAAGATCCCCGATGCCATATCCGTCAACCTGCCAGCCAAATTGAATATGCGCTCCCACCTTGTCTCCGTCCGTTACCGCGACATGACGCATGTTATCTCCAAATCTGGCAACCTTAATATGTCTGCTTTCATTTAATGCAGCCGCCGTATCCATCCACTGGGACATTTCTTTTTTCACTTCTTCATCATCCCAATAGCCGGCAATGACTTTTCGGCTAAGCCCCATTCTCGAGTTGATGTAACCGTACTCACGATCGCCATGCGCGGATTGGTTGCTGTTCATAAAATCCATGTCAATCGTACCCCACGGGATATCGCGATTATATTGGGTATGCAAATGCATAAGCGGTTTTTGATAAGAGGAAAGGCCTTCTATCCACATTTTTGCAGGGGAAAATGTGTGCATCCATGTAATAATGCCAGCACATGTCTCACTGTACTCCGCTTCTCTTAACAGCTCTCTAATGGTTTCCGGTGAAGTGACGACGGGCTTATGAGTGATTTTATATCTGGAAGAAATCCCGCTGAGCCCCTCACAAATGCTTTTAGCATGCTGATCTACGAGTTCCAGCGTCTCTTCCCCGTATAGGTGCTGGCTTCCTGTCACAAACCAGAATTCATAATCCTTTGTCTGAAGCATGTAAACTGCCCCTTTCTCATAAAATAAAACGCTTTCAAATACAAAAGATACGTACTAATAATAGAAAATAAACCTATAAATAAATATTTGTACGAACAATTTCATTATAGTAATTGACTATTATACTGTCAATCTTTTCTTTTAAAAAAAGCCGGGGGCAGAGCCCGGCTTTTTGATTCAATAGGACGGCCAGCCCGAACTCCAATTCAAATCATTGATAAGAAGCTTTGGAATGCCGTTGTCATTGGCATCATAGGCATGGCGAACAAGAATGTTTCCGTTCACAATATCCTGGCCTCCAGGTCCTTTCCATTGGTCATTGCCCGAATCCAAAATGGTGCCTCCGCCTTCAAGCATGCTTTTTCCGCTTTTATCAAGATAAGGACCTGTAATGTTTTTGGACCTTCCGTAAGCAATTTTGTACGTACTGTTTACCCCGTCACAGCATTTATCAAATGAAACCATTAAATAGTAATACCCATTTTGATACGTAAGAGTAGGAGCTTCTAAGGCACCTCCATTATTCGGTCTAGCTGCAATCGAATAGAGCGAGCCTGTAGGCTTCATCGTACTCTTATCGAGCTTAGTCAGCTTAATGCCGCTCCAAAACGAGCCGAATGCAAGCCACGGGTTGCCATCCTTGTCGAATGTCAGCTCCGGATCAATGGCGTTATAATTATTTGAGCTTGTCGAACGAATCACCAAGCCCTCGTCCTTCCAGCTCCCCGAACTGATGCTTGTTGAAGATGCCAGGCCAATGGCAGATGTATTGCTTCCAAAAGAAGAAACGGAATAATACAGCCAGTACTTGCCGTTATAGTATTGGATGTCCGGCGCCCACTGGTTTTGGCCATAATTCGGCACATAATTGGACCACCACGATAGCGGTGTAGTGAAAATGGATTTTTGTACGGTCCAATTTTTAGCGTCTGAAGACTTCAAAACCCGCAGTCCCCGTTCTTCAGTAAGCCCTGTTCCGAGCGCATACCATGAGCTCCCCTCTTTAATCATAGTCGGGTCATGAAGCAGTTCATTGGATGCACCCCAAAACGCTGCCTCTGCGGGAGCAGCAGAAGTGAATATCAAACCTGCAGCCAGAGCTGCACTCGAAAAATGTAAGAAGCGTTTCCATGTTTTTTTCTTTTTCAATTTTGTTTAACCTCCTTTATATTAGAAAGCGCTTACAAATTAGATTGTTTATCCTCCCTTCCTATCAAATCGAGCTGCGTATCGTATATCGTCATGTTCAGGAAATTTTCGGTATCCCCTTTATTGTAGTCACTATGCTGTAATTTGTACAGACAAAAAAATAGAATCCGCCTCAATAGGCGGATTCTTCCGTATCTTTTATTGGTACGTAATTTCGTCAACCGTTTTTCGGTCTAACTTCTTAATGACTTCTGTAATTAACTTTACCGCGTTTTCATAATCATCACGATGCAGCATGGCCGCGTGCGTATGAATGTAGCGGGTTGCAATGGTAATGGACAGCGCAGGAACGCCATTTGCCGTCAAATGGATGGCACCCGAATCAGTTCCGCCGCCGGCAATGGCATCAAATTGGTAGGGAATGCCGGCTTCCTCTGCAGTTGCCACAACTGCATCGCGCAAACCTTTGTGAGAGACCATAGATGCATCATAAACGATAATCTGCGGGCCTTTGCCCATTTTGCTCTGCGCTTCCTTCTCGGAAATGCCAGGCGTGTCTCCTGCTATCCCTACATCAACACCAAACGCAATATCAGGCTGAATGGTGTGTGCAGCCGTTTTCGCTCCTCTCAGCCCGACTTCCTCCTGCACGGTTCCGACGCCATACACTATATTTGGATGGTCTGTGTTTTGTAAGTTTCTTAACACATCAATTGCAATCGCACAGCCGATGCGGTTGTCCCAGGCCTTTGCGAGTAGGAATTTTTCATTGTTCATGACCGTAAACTCAAAATGCGGAACGACCATATCTCCCGGGAGTACACCCCACTCCAAGGCTTCTTCCCGGCTTGAAGCTCCAATATCAATAAACATGTCTTTTATTTCCACTGATTTTTTTCTTGCTTCAGGAGACAAAATATGAGGCGGCTTAGATCCGATAACCCCTGTGATTTCTCCTTTTTTTGTGACAATGGTGACGCGCTGGGCAAGCATAACCTGAGCCCACCAGCCGCCAACGGTTTGAAAACGGATAAAGCCTTTATCGGTGATTTGTGTCACCATAAAGCCGACTTCATCCAAATGTCCGGCGATCATAATTTTCGGGCCGTTTTCTGCACCAGTTTTTTTGGCAATTAAACTGCCCAGGCGATCTGTTGTCACCTCATCAGCAAATGGTTCTATGTATGATTTCATCACTTGCCTTACTTCTCTTTCATTGCCCGGTATGCCTTTTGCATCTGTTAAATCTTTCAGCATGGTCAATGTTTCATCTAATTTTGCCATGTTCCAAACCCTCCTTCATCAGTCCTGCATTCTTATTATACAAAACATAGCGCTAACCATACGACTATTTCACTTGAAAATCGGGTATATGTTTTTACAGCTTTCTTTTAGAAAAAGTGAAACCTTTTTCTATGCTTTTCGTATTACATCAGATCATCACCATAAGGGAGGTGCCTTCACACAATGTTTGTCATGGTTCTAAGGATTATTTTGCTTGCACTTTTTGCTTATTGTATTTATGCCGTGGTCAAATATGTCGCGAATCCTAAGAGAAGGCTTAAGCTGGCCCAATCAAAAGAACATTTTTATATTATTGATGAACAAAACAATACCCGGAAGAATTTTCAGCTGACGTATAAAGGCGTGCTTTTTGAGGGAGAAAAGCATATTCCTTCCAAGGATCATCCGCTGTTTATTCACACGATCTTTGTCTGGACAGAATCTCCTGAGAAGCTGAAGCATTTCTCTGCAAAAGATTTTGAGAGCATTGAAGAAAAAGTGCTGGAACGATATCCAAATTGTAAGATTGACTGGGACCAGCCCATTAAACTCGCAAAAAAAGCAGAAGAGCGTTAAACGCTTTTCTGCTTTTTATAAATCAAACGGGCTGTAGTAAATAGCGATGAGAATCGCTTCAATTACCAGAAGAAGCGGTACTCCGTACTTAAAAGAAGCGTGTTTCGTTTTATGTCTGAAGGTTTGCATGCCAAGCCAGACACCGAGCGCTCCAAACACGATGGCTATCAGCCACAGCCGGTCTTCAGAAATTCTCCACTTGTGCTGCTGCGCTTTGCGTTTGTCAATGCCCATCACCCAAAAACCGCACAGATTAATCAACACCAAATAAGCAGCAATAATCATGTTGCCTCATCCTTTATATAGAAAAAGCCGCTCTGCTGGAGAGCGGCTCTATATGATTACTTGTTTAATTGAGCTTTAGCAGCATCAGCAAGCTGATTGAATGCAGTAAGATCGTTTACAGCAAGATCAGCAAGCATTTTACGGTTTACTTCGATACCAGAAAGCTTAAGACCGTGCATTAAACGGCTGTAAGAAAGGCCGTTCATGCGAGCAGCTGCGTTGATACGAGTGATCCAAAGTTTACGGAAATCACGTTTTTTCTGACGACGGTCACGGAAAGCATAGTTTCCAGATTTCATGACCTGCTGGTTAGCTACTTTGTATAATGTATGTTTTGAACCGAAATAACCTTTTGCTAATTTAAGAACCTTTTTACGACGCTTACGTGTAACAGTTCCGCCTTTTACTCTTGGCATTGAATTTCCCTCCTAATTGTTCCTTATCCGATTACTTGATGTTAGCAAGCATTTGTTTGATACGTTTGAAGTCTCCTGCGCTTACAACAGCACTCTTGCGAAGCTTACGCTTTTGCTTTTGAGATTTGTTGGCGAATAAGTGACTTGTGTACGCGTGAGAACGTTTTAACTTCCCAGAACCTGTCTTTTTAAAACGTTTAGCAGATCCGCGGTGAGTTTTCATTTTTGGCATGGGATTTCCTCCTTATTGCTTTTCGTTTTTCGGTGCGAGCATTAAGAACATGCTGCGGCCGTCCATTTTTGGTTTTGTTTCGACTGTCGCAACCTCAGCACATGCTTCGGAGAAACGGTCTAATACACGCTGACCGATTTCTTTATGAGTGATTGCGCGTCCTTTAAAGCGGATAGAAGCTTTCACTTTATCGCCTTTTTCAAGGAATTTAATCGCATTGCGCAATTTCGTGTTAAAGTCATGCTCATCGATTGTCGGACTTAACCGAACTTCTTTTAAGTTAATGATTTTTTGATTCTTGCGTGCTTCTTTTTCCTTTTTCTGCTGCTCAAATCGGAACTTACCGTAGTCCATGATTCGGCAGACAGGCGGTTTTGCATTCGCTGCAACTAACACAAGGTCAAGATTTGCGCGGCCGGCGATTTCAAGTGCTTCCTGACGGGACTTGATTCCAAGCTGGTCGCCATTTTGTCCGATTAAACGGACCTCACGTGCACGGATACCCTCATTAACCAATTGATCTTTGCTAATAATGAGCCACCTCCATAGTTTCTTCGAATTGATTCACAACTCATTTTGAATGCATTTTGCAGGCAAACAAAAAGTGTGGGCATTATAAAACACCCACACTACGAACATCTGTATCAATAAAAATGTACGGTCAACCTGCCAACTACATGCATGTGTCAATCAGGTGAGAAGCGGGTGCTTCTGCTTGTGATTTATATTCAATTCAATAACTATTCTACACAATACCGGATCTTTAGTCAAGGACGACTTATCCGGAACAACTTTTACATTGTAACATGGGTTTTCTATGAGCGCAAGAGAGAAAAAGAAAATCTTTCATCCCCACCCAGAATGCAAAGAACCAACAATTCCCCCCTTATTTCGCAATTTACAACAAAACCACCGACAGGAAGAAATGTAAAACAAAGTTAATCTCTGACCGATATAAGAAGCAGAAGGGAGCCTGACACATGAACAAACTGATACAGCTTGCTTTATTTTTCACATTGATATTAACCGGTTGCTCGAATAGCAGCACATCTTCCGAATCAAAAGTCGAAACTGTTAAGACAACTGCAGCATTTCCTCAAAAGGGGCTGGAGAAAGAGCTAAAAAAACTAAAACCCGTTTCATTGGACATGAAGTTCGAGAGTCCACTTGCTACTGAGTTAGGAAAGCGGAAGGCAAAAGAAGAAGCTGAAAAGCAAAGACAAATCGCCGCAGAGAAAAAGCTTGAAAAAGAGCGGGAGGCGAAACGAAAGAAACAGCAGGAGGAAAAAGCAGAGAGACAGCGATTAGCAGAGCAGCAGGCGGCAGAGAATCAGCGATTAGCGGAAGCAAAAAGACAAGCTGAACTTGAAAGACAGCGGCAGGCAGCAATCCAAAAAGAGCAGAAAGCGAACGCTGAGAAAAAGCGGCAATCACAGGCACAACGGCAGCAGACCGAGGCACCCTCATCTAATAGTAAAAATCCACCATCTTCCTCGAGTCAGACAGATAAAACCATTCAACAGCCAGCTTCAGAGCTTCCTGATGACGATGGTTATGGTTATGAAGAACGAAAAAAGTGGCATGACGATCAAGTAGAATGGGGCATTAAACAAGGGTATATCGATCCCGAAGACGCACCATAAAATAAAAAAAGCCAAGGCATTCAGCCTTGGCTTATCCTCCGATCAGCTGCACGAACACAGGGATGACCAGAACCGTTACCACTCCTACTACGACAACAGCAATACTTGCCATCGCAGCTTCAACTTCTCCCATCTCAATCCCGACCGCTACACCAAGTGCATGTCCGGATGTTCCAAGAGCCAATCCTTTAGAAATCGGATTTTTCACTTTAAACACCTTCAAGAACAATGCTCCGAGCGCATATACGATGACAGCGTTAAAGATGACCGCAAAGGCTGTGATGTCGCTGATGCCCCCGATGCCTTTTGATAAAGGAAGCGCAATTGCCGTTGTAGCCGCCTGCGGAAGCATGCTTTTCATTACGGCCGAATCGAGATGAATGCCTTTAGCGAGCAGATAAACAATCGTGACAGAGCAGATAGAGCCGGCAATAATGGAGGCCATGATTTGCCACCAGTATTTTTTAAGCTTATCTCTTTGTTTGTACAAAGGAATTGCAAATGCGATCGTTGCCGGTTCAAGGAAAAACTTAATGATCTCTCCCCCGTTATTATAATCCGCGTAGGAAAAACCGCCGATTTTTAAAAATGCGATCCCCAGCACCATGGCAACAAACAAAGGAGTGAAAAGGAAGAAGCCTTTCGTTTTCTTAAATAAAAAGGTGCCGATGCCGAATGCAGCAAGTGATACGACAATCCCAAAATAAGGACTCATTGTGCTTTCCATTTGAAGAACCTCCTGTTTCCCTTAATGGTGAACGAGTTCGTTATTGTTCTGCGGGCTTTGTACTGTTTTTGTTTTCATGTCCGCTGCGGTCTTGCGTTTTCCGCTCAGCGAAAGAATCAGCTGAGAAAACAATCCCGTAGCCCCCAGCAAAATAATCGTTGCGAGCAGAATGACAAGAACAATTTGCAGGCCGTATTGCTGCATCACACCAAGCGAATTCATAACAGATATACCTGACGGAACAAATAAAAATCCGATCAGAGAGGTTAAAGACGTTCCGAGCGTTTCCACTTGTTCCAGTTTAATGACTTTCAAACATAATAGGAGAAATAATAAGACCAACCCTACAACCGATGCCGGGATAGGTATTGGGACAATAGCGGCAATCATATTTGAAACCAGCATAATGACGGCAAAAATAAATGCTTGTGTTAAAAACCCGTACACTTTTTTAGCACTCATTTTCTTCACCTCTTTCTCTTTGGTACCCTCATTATAAATAAGAATCCCCTGTTATAAAGCGCTTACAAGATAACATGCCGAATAGCTGGGCTGAGTTGCAGAATCAAATGGCTGAAATGCAAAAAGCCGCCCATCAAATATGGAGCAGCTTTTTCAATTCCTTCGCATATGTCCGGCTGACCGGTATTTTCGATCCGTCTTTCATGATCAGATTATACGTTGAATTAAACCATGGCTGAATTTCTTTAATATATTCGGTATTCACGACAAAGCTCCGATGGACGCGGATAAAATCAGAATCCGGCAGCTTTTTCTCAATCACAACGAGTGTATCGCTGACCGTATAAGAATGATCGAAGGTTTTTACATTGACATGACCATCTTCTGTTCCGGCATAGATAATGTCCTTCGTATCCACAATCACAATCGATTCCCCCACAGATAGCGCGAGCTTGTGCTGGCCCGCATGGCTGTTTTGCTCTATTTCTACAATATCCCGATTGACTTTTTTATATTTTTTCAGCGTTTGCTGAATTCTTTCTTCATCGAAAGGCTTGGTTAAATAATCAAGAGCGTCCACCTCAAACGCTTTGAGCGCATACTGGTCATACGCTGTCGCAAACACAACTGCAGGAGGATGCTTCATTTTCTTCAATCGCTTTGCGATATCAAAACCGTTTTCTCCGGATAAATCAACGTCTAGAAACAGCAAATCAGGTTTTTGATCCATCATTTGGTCAAAAGCGGATTCGATATTTTCCGCTTCATTGATTTCCATTTCCTCATTGGTCCGCTTAAGCAAGTAAGCCAGTTCATCTCTTGCCAGCATCTCATCATCAACTATTAACACCCTGAGCATGTTCTTCTCCCTCTTTCATCTGTTGCATTGGCACTTGAAAGGAAACCTCTGTCCCTTTATGAACCTCACTGCTGATATGCAGTGCAGCCTGCTGTCCGAATAAACCGATCAGCCGCTGATTTAGGTTATAAAGCGCTGTACCGGTTCCCTCCTTAGACGGAAACGGTTTCTTTCCCAGTTCCGGCAAGACGTCCGGCGGAATTCCGCGTCCGTTATCCGCCACCTTCATATAGACGGATGCATCATCAGATAAGACACAGACTGTAACCTTGCATATGTCTTGTTTTTTCGGAAACGCGTGCCGAAGCGCGTTCTCGACAAGCACCTGCAAAACAAACGGAGGGATTTCAATCTGCTCCAGTCTTGTGTCGATCTTAAGCTCAATTTTATATTTCCCGGGAAAACGCGCCTGTTCTAATGACAAATAGGCGTTAAGATGGTTCAGCTCCTTTGAGAGCGGAATCAGCAGCTGTCTCGCTCCTTGAAGGTTTGAACGAAAATAAACACTGAGCTGCAATAGGAGCTTACGGGTTTTTTCAACATCTGTACGGCATAGCGCAGAAATCGTGTTGATCGCATTAAATAAAAAATGCGGATTCACCTGTGCTTGAAGCGCTTTAATTTCAGCATCCTTGAGAAGTTTGCTTTGCAGCTCTGCTTCCCCAAGCTCAAGCTGTGTCGAAAACAGCATGGCCAGCCCCTCGGCAAGTTCCTCCTCTACCTGACTCAGGCCTGCCGGGCTTTTAAAGTACATTTTTAAGGTGCCGATTGTATTGCCGTTCGATGTCAGCGGCAGAACAATTGCAGCGTGCAAAGGGCATTCAGCATGCGTGCATTCAATCTCTTCCTGCGAAATCGCCTTCATAATATGCCCTGTTTTAATCACCTTTTTGGACAGGCCGGTGATCAAACTTTTCGATGGGATGTGGTGATCCATTCCCGCACCGACATGCGCAAGGATCTTTTCTTTATCAGTGAGAGACACCGCATCTGTTCCTGTCAGCTTATGGATAATAGCCGCTACACTTTTACAGGAGTTTTCATTTAATCCTTGGCGAAAAAATGGAAGTGTCTGATCAGCAATCGTCAGCACTCGATGCGTTTCGAGAGCTCTTGCCTGTTCTTCCTTGCGAATGATCGCTTGAATAATAGACAGAAAAATAAAACTGCCTGTTCCATTGATGAGTATCATCGGAATTCCGATCATGCTGACAAGCTCCCAAGCGTCACTGAACGGCTTTGCCATCAGCAAAATAATGATCATTTGCAGTGACTCCATGCCGATTCCCACAAGAGCGGCGATGCGCGGTGTCGGCATTCGATATCGCTTCGTAAAATACCTGCCGATCAAGCCTGCAAGAACACCCGCTAAAATAGATGATACGGCACAGCTTAAAGCCGTGCTGCCACCGAGTGAAAAACGATGCAGGCCCGCCAGTATGCCGATCCCAGCTCCTACAAACGGACCTCCGAGAAGGCCCCCGATTTCCACGCCCAAAATACGGGTATTCGCGATAGAGCCCGATGGATCTATCGTAAACACCCAGTCATTGTTTACAATCATATTTCTTTGAATTTCGATGCCTGTATAATTGCTGATGATGCTGAAAAGAGAAAAAATTGAAATTAAAATCGCTTTTCCTTTATAGCCGTCCTGATTCTGAAGAGCTTGTCTGAAAAGTTTCGTATGGGCGAGAATGAACCCTAATATAACAATAATCCCCACTCTCTCCAGCATCATAATCATTAAATGAATCATTCATGTCACCTGTTCTTTCCGTTTTCATTCTAGCATGTTTTCGTTTTACGGCTGACTGTTTTTTTAAAATCGTCTGAAAACATATTTCACAAGGCTTTTATCTATTGTAAAATAAAACATGAGCCTTTTGGCAGAAAGATTTGAATCTGAAGCAGAGGAGAAGATCATGAAAGCCGTATTTTTTGATTTAGATGATACACTACTTTGGGACGAAAAAAGCGTCAGAACAACATTTGCAGAAACTTGCTTACAGGCGGAGAAAAAATATGGCCTTGACCCTGAGGAATTCGAAGCAGCTGTTCGCGAAGCGGCGAGAGAATTGTACATGTCATATGAGACGTATCCATATACAGTGATGATCGGCATTAACCCGTTTGAAGGACTGTGGTCCAATTTCTCAGAGCCAATCAGTGAAGGCTTTCAAAAGCTGAACAAGATTGTGCCGGAGTACAGAAGAAATGCATGGACAAACGGACTGAAAGCGCTTGGGATCGATGATCCTGCATATGGCGAATACTTGGGAGAGTTTTTTGCGGCAGAGCGCAGAAAACGCCCGTTTGTATATGATGAAACTTTTGCTGTACTCGATCAATTAAAAGGCAAGTATGAATTATTGCTTTTGACAAATGGCGATCCGAGTCTGCAAAAGGAGAAGCTTGCCGGCGTACCTGAGCTCGCTCCTTACTTCAATGAAATCGTCATCTCGGGCGCATTCGGCAAGGGCAAGCCGGATGTTTCAATTTTTGAACACTGCCTTAAGCTGATGAATATTGAAAAAGACGATGCCATCATGGTCGGCGATAATTTGAATACTGATATTTTAGGCGCTTCAAGAGCCGGAATCAAAACCGTTTGGATCAACCGGACTGATAAGAAAAACGAAACTGACGTAACGCCTGATTACATCATCAGCAGCCTTCATGATTTGTTTCCTATATTAGAGAAATAAAAAAGCATGATCTCTTCAACGAGATCATGCTTTTTATTTTATTTTTTCGCTTCAGCTACTGCCTTTTTCACAAACTCATCAAGTGAAATGGTTTCAGAGTTCTGTTCTCCGTATTTACGCACGTTTACCGCTCCGTTTTCTGCTTCTTGGTCACCGACCACCAGCATGTACGGGATTTTTTGCATTTGCGCTTCACGGATTTTGTAGCCGATTTTTTCATCGCGGCTGTCGACTTCAACACGCAGGCCTTCACGCTGCAGGCGTTCCTGCACTTTTTTCGCGTAGTCTAAATGCACAGCCGGAGAAACCGGGATGACTTGGAACTGAACCGGTGCAAGCCATGTCGGCAGCGCGCCTTTGTGTTCTTCGATTAAGAAGGCAACAAAGCGTTCCATTGTTGAAACGACACCTCTGTGAATGACAACCGGACGGTGCTGCTTGCCGTCCTCACCGATGTATGTCAGGTCGAAACGTTCCGGCAATAAGAAATCAAGCTGAACCGTAGACAGTGTTTCTTCTTTTCCGATCGCAGTTTTCACCTGAACATCAAGTTTAGGGCCGTAGAATGCCGCTTCACCTTCTGCTTCGTAATAGTCGTGGCCGATTTCGTCCATTGCCTCTTTCAGCATGGATTGCGCTTTGTTCCACATTTCATCGTCATCAAAATATTTCTCTGTATCTTCCGGATCGCGGTAAGACAGACGGAATGTGTAATCACTTAAACCGAAGTCTTCATAAACATCCTGGATTAAACGGACTGTACGGATAAACTCATCCTTAATTTGATCCGGGCGCACAAAGATGTGTGCATCATTTAACGTCATTCCGCGTACCCGTTGAAGCCCTGACAGCGCACCTGACATTTCATAGCGGTGCATCGTTCCAAGCTCTGCAATACGAATCGGAAGCTCGCGGTAACTGTGAATGTCTTGTTTGTAAATCATCATATGGTGCGGACAGTTCATCGGACGCAATACAAGTGTTTCATTGTCCATTTCCATCGGAGGGAACATGCCTTCCTGATAATGATCCCAGTGTCCTGATGTTTCATACAGCTCTTTGCTGCCTAGCACAGGTGTGTATACGTGCTCATAGCCGAGGCTGATTTCTTTATCAACAATGTAGCGCTCGATGACGCGGCGGATTGTCGCGCCTTTTGGCAGCCAAAGCGGCAGGCCTTGTCCGACTTTTTGAGAGTTCGCAAACAGCTTTAATTCTTTGCCGAGCTTTCTGTGGTCGCGTTCTTTCGCTTCTTCTAGCATACGAAGATGCTCTTCAAGATCAGCTTTTTTGAAGAAAGCTGTGCCATATACGCGCTGAAGCATTTGGTTTTTGCTGTCACCGCGCCAGTATGCGCCTGCAAGGCTTAACAGCTTAAATTCTTTGATTTTTCCGGTTGAAGGAACGTGGACGCCGCGGCACAGGTCAAAGAATTCGCCTTGCTCATAGATCGAAACGGTTTCTCCTTCAGGAATCGCATCCAATAGTTCAAGCTTCAGGTCGTCGCCGATTTCCGCAAAACGGGCTTTCGCTTCTTCACGGCTGACTTCTTTTCGAACGATCGGAAGGTTCGCATTAACGATTTTTTTCATTTCTTTCTCGATTTTCGGCAGATCCTCCGGTGTAATCGCTTCGTCCATTTCTACATCGTAGTAAAACCCGTTTTCGATAACCGGACCGACGCCGAATTTAACATCCTTGTAGATGCGTTTAATCGCTTGAGCCAGCAAGTGAGCCGTACTGTGGCGCATAATTTGAAGACCTTCTTCTGAGCCTTCTGTAATGATTTCCACTGTACCGTCTTCATTGATCGGCGTTCTCAAATCGATTTCTTTTCCGTTCAGTTTTCCGGCTAATGATTTTTTCTTTAATCCCGGACTGATGGATGCCGCGATATCTTCTGTTGTTGTTCCTTTCGCAAACTCCTTGACTGCTCCATCAGGAAATGTGATTTTTACCATATCTGACATCTTTGTCACTCCTTTTTTTGCATATAAAAACCCCGCCCCCTATGAAAGGGACGAGGTTGAATAAACGGAATCGTGGTTCCACCCTTTTTTCCGCAAAGCCAATACGGCACCTGCGGCTCTAAGCTCTGTAACGGGAGTTCCCGTCAGCCATTACTGTTCCTTTTCAAGAGGTTCACAGCTGAAGTTCAAAGGCGGTAAAGCGAATGGTCCTTAGCTGGGAAGCTTGCAGCCAGGGCTTCCCTCTCTTTGAGCCGGTATCATTCCTTCGTGTCCTTATCAATACGTGTGTCTTTCTTAATCTCCTATGTATTATAAATTGTTCAATCCAAAAAATCAACACGATCGCGTTTCCTTTTTTTAAACCGACAGCCTTATATAGACAGGCTGCCGGCCCTCATCCTTCCGAGTGCTTCACCGGTATTTCTGCATCTGTAAAAGCATGCAGCGGGAGCATTTCCACTCTCTCTTGAAATACGTTTTGAATGGTCCTTGCCATCATGTGCTCGGGCTGGTCGGTATAAAGCACGACTTCATCAGGCGCAATGGAAATCAGCGGCGCGAGCAAATGAGAATCAATATACATAGGATGATCCCGGACAAATCTTCTGTCTATGTATTTCATTTTTTCCCGTTCCGGCACATAGCGCAGCTCCCATAATGTAAAGGAACCATCATGGACAATATGCACTTTTTTGATTCGCGGCTGTTTGGCGTTCACATAGTCTCTGAGTGTTTGAATAAAGTTTTGATATTCCTGTTCCATCTTATATTCATCAATCGCTGCTTCTGTAATATCTCTCAGCTGCTTATAGTATGATCCAAGTCGGAAGGTCTGAAAGGAGCGAATGTAAAATACTCCTTCCTCTAAACAGATCGTTTGGAGTTCATCCAAAATAGATTGTTTCCGTGAAAGCTTCAGCGGCTCAAACGGAAGATCGTCTGCTTCACCTTCAATAATACTGTGTGCGAGCTGAAGGATTTGCTGCTGTTCATCCTGGTCCGTGAAACAATAAGTTTCCTCAATCAATGACAGCATATGCTCGTCTTCTTTGCATTCCAAAAAAAATTTGACCAGAATCGGCTCCATAAAACGCTGAATAGGAAAAGCCGGATTCGCTTTTTCAATCCCGATTTTTCGTATGCCTTCACGGACAATGATATTGTTCCGATCGTCCGAATGCTGAATGAGATGTAAAAAAGCGGCTGCATCATGGTCATCTTCAAAGATTATTTCAAGCATGTTTGTCCCCCCTTACGGCATCTGTTACAAGTATATGGGGGATGTTTTTAAAATAGACGTAAAGGTCACTGGCAAATCTTAATTTGATTCTTGGAACAAGTTTTGCATTTTCTTTCTGAGGATGAATGGCAGCGAGATAAACACGATATACAGAGCTAGGACAAGAAAGAAAGCGGGCAGATTGCCAGCCAAAAAGCTCGCACCCAGCACATTAAGCGCAATCGTCCCAGGAATGATACCCACAGCCGTCGCCGCAAAATACGGCAGCGCTTTGACATTGGAAAGACCTGCCGCATAGCTGACGAAATCAAAATTGATCGGCAGGATTCTCAAAAGAAAGATGTAGAAAAATCCGTTATCCTCCATTTGCTTCTGAATGGCTTCAAGCCTTTCGTAATGCCCGTTCTTTTTCGCCGAAAACAAACCGGCCGCAAAAAACGAAACAGCTGAAGCGCACATTGAACCGACTAACGTATAAAGCGTGCCGAGAAGCGGGCCAAACGCAAGTCCGCCAGCTATTGAAATAACAGACACCGGAAATAAAACAAGTGGCCTGACGATGGATATCCCGATAAACATCAGAGGTGCAAAGACTCCGAACGACAATACCCAAACCCTGATTTCTTTCGGCGATACATTCAAATACGTTTTATTTCCCCAATAGAGTAAACCAGCACCTGCAAGCACTGCCAGCCATTTGACAGCCGTTTTTCGTTTCATACCCTCAGTTCCTTCCCCTTTGAACCACAGCAATTATGGATGTCGGCGGTTTTCTCCGTCAAGGCGGATCGGAGCAGCCAAATATAATATCCGCTCCATTAATCTTGCAGCTTTTACTTCTTCTTTTTCTCCCCTCTGCGAATACGTAAAATGATGCTTCAGCTCGTCAGGTGAGAAATTAGAAGAAAAGAACGTTGGCAGCTGCTGGGACATTCTGTGCTGAAGCACCGTTCCGATGACTTCATCCCTTACCCAGCTTGTCATTGATTCTGCTCCGATGTCATCAAGCATCAATACGGGTGTGGTCTTTACCATATTGAGCTTCTCTTCCAATGTCTGGTCTTGCAGCGAATTTTTAAGCTCTCTCACAAATTCAGGCACATAGACAATCATGGAGGAGTACTCTTTTTCCGCCAGCTCATTGGCAATTGCAGCGAGCATAAACGTTTTTCCTACCCCAAATTTCCCGTATAAATATAATCCTTTCCCTTTTCCCGTCTCATTATAGCTTTTCAGGAAGTCTGTAACATGCTGAAACATCGCGAGCCTGCTCGGGTCACTGATATCAACTTGCTGGAACGTCGCTCCGAGAAGATCCTGCTGGATATACATGCTTTTCATAAGAGACTTTTGTTTCTTCTGCTGGTCGAGCTTCCGTTTGACTGGACATTCATAATACTCGATATCAATAGACCGCCCACTGACAACAAGTTTCGGATGGTAGCCCTCCAACAAATTGTTGCAGTTTTCATCTTCCGAACAATAGGAGCAATTCTTGCTTTGTTCAATATATTCATAAAGCTTATTTAAGCTCTTTTCGATCATTTTTTGGTCAATCACTTCTTCGTTTTCCTTCAAAAATGCTTGAACATCTTGATCTTTCATGACTTTTTCCTTCATTTGTTCAAGACGTTTTTGGAAATCCGGCCTGCCGGTTACGCCCTGCAGGGAACGGCCGATTGGTTCCATCTATTCCTTCACCCCGCATCTCTGTCTTTAATAGGCAGAGTATTTTTTCAGTTTTTGCATTTCTTCCATCATCTTTTTCTTCTGTTCTTCCAAATCCTGCGGATGCAGCTTCTGCTGTCCGGATTCTGAGTCAGACGCTGTTTCCTTTTCTGTCATCCAATCAGGAAGCTTTTCTTCACGAATCACTTTTTGGTTTCGTTTCGAAGACTTTGTTTTTCCTTCAGCCCATTCAAGATACTGGCGGTTTTCTTCTATTGCGAGCTTCATCGCTTCCCTGACCGTTTTTACCTTTTTGCGTGCCCAATGCGAAGCGATTTTTTGGATATAGTTTTTGGACAGCTTCATGTCGGTTTTCAGCATGACATAATAAATTAACACATTTGTGACGCCTGGCTCGAGCTTCTGTTCGAACATAATTTCTTCTATGATCTTCAGATCAGCTTTTGACGGCTCTGTTCCGTCAGCAATGTCCTGCAGAAGCTTCTTCGGGGAAATCGCCTCAAGCAATGCAATCAGCTTCCCATCCAGAGAATCCTCTTCTGCCGGTTTTTCGCCTTCACGCAGATGCATCGGCTGTGTTTTTTCCACCAAATCGGGCAGCTGTCCGTTTCTTTCAATTTGATACCAGTCGCTCGCCGCTTTTCTTAATGCCTCCGTCGTAATGACGTCACGCTCATCAATTGCGCTCATTACAACATTTTGCATTTGCAAAGGGTCAATTCCGTACAGATAAGAAAGCTTTTTGATTGTGTCCCGCACCTGCTGGGTCATCGCTTTTCTCGGTATCATCGTCTCAGAAAGTCCCGCTAAAAACAAATCAAAATCAAATACATCCTCCGTTATGGTGTAGGACGGAGACTGTCCGACAGAAGTATACTCGGACCCCTCGGCAAGCCTTACCGTTTCCTCCATATCGGATGTGAGCTTCCATTCACTCGGCTGCAGCGATTCAAACGCATGATTAAACGGACGCGTAATGTCCTTCGCATCTTCTGAAATGGCCGGGTGCGTAAAAAATTGTTTTAATTGCTGATATTTCGTTTTTCCGACTCTATTATACAGAAAAACATTCAGCATTCCGTCTTCAAAAAATTCATTCGGTCTGAGCGGCGGAAGGAGTTCATATATAAAGAGGCGCTCCTGCCGCTCGGATTCTTTCATATATACTTTCAGCAATCCGATGCCCTCGAGCTTCCCCTGTTCCTGATGGATCGTTTTTAAGTTGGACTGTGTCATCCCCATCAGCTGTCTATGTGTGGACTCTCCGCCCCACAGACGGTTTTGTTCAAGCTCTCCCCACAATGTCATATAAAGAGAGAATGCAACAGGGCCGATTAAGGGCTGGTACAGTTGTGTAATAATTTGTCTGTCAATATCCTGCAGCATCGATCTGCTTTTAACCACATACGGGTCTACAGGCAGTACATCTTTCCAATAGTCAGCCATACATTCTCAAACCTTCCGAATTTGTTTCTACCTTTCATTTTACACCGTTTCTTATATCTATCAAATGCCAATTTTGCACATGAGAAAAGAGCTAGAAGAATCCTCTTAGCTCTTTTAACGCTCTTTCTTTATTAAGTCTTTTAATTCGTCGATAAAGACGTTTATATCTTTAAACTGCCGATAGACGGACGCGAACCGCACATATGCGACTTCGTCAATCTTAGCCAGCCGGTCCATGACCATTTCTCCGACGAGCTCACTCTTCACCTCGGAGCAGCCTTGATTGCGAAGCTCTTTTTCAATATCAAAGCACATGTCTTCAAGCGTTTTGAGTGAAACAGGCCTTTTTTCACATGCTTTTATGAGGCCGCGCAGCATTTTTTCTCTGCTGAATTCCTCACGCACACCTTCTTTTTTCACGACGATGAGCGGGGTTTCCTCCACTTTCTCAAAGGTCGTAAACCGGTAGTGGCAGGATTCGCACTCGCGTCTTCGGCGAATCGACTTTCCGTCATCCACAGGCCGTGAATCAAGGACTCGTGTTCCGTTATGCTGGCATGAAGGACATTTCAATAAAATCAGCTCCCAACTATATCGTTCCCTGCAATGTATTTTCGGCAGCCTCCGCCTTTTAAAAATAGATGTGACAGCATCTGTCGGGAGAGCCGTTGTTAAATTTGTTTCTATAGCATTAGGTGGTTGTGAAAATCTCCTTCTTATTTTACAAAAAAAATGAAAAAAGAAAAAGCTGACACTCTCGTTTCTTTATAAAAATAAAAGGAGCATAAGCTAAAAAGCGCATAATGGCTTTCTAGCTTCAGCTCCCTTTGTGTTCGCAATTTACTTTATAGTACTTTCGCTTGCGCCTGTTTAATTTGCACAGGCCCCATTCCTCTTGGTATTTCAATGTTTTCTCTTGTATCAGCATGTAATGCCTCTGCAATGTAATCAGCAGCGACATTAGGATCTAAGTCTCCACAAGTATAAACATCAATGCTCGCATATCCGTGCTCAGGAAAACTGTGAATCGTTAAGTGTGATTCAGAAATAATCACAACTCCGCTTACGCCTTGCGGTGCAAATTTGTGAAATGCAACCTCGCGCACCTCAGCACCTGATTTTAGAGCAGCATTTACAAACGTTTTTTCAATAAAATCCATGTCATTCAGCTTATCAAAATCGCATCCCCATAGCTCGGAGATAACGTGACGCCCCATTGTTTCCATAGTCATGGACCCCCCTTAACAAGAATTAAAAAGTGAAATTCCAACAACTGGGTCGGCCATTTACCACGGGGGAAAGTTAGTCCGGAGAGGTCCTAACCCTTTAAGTAATTCCGAAACAGTCTCAAGCAAGAAGTTCACGAAAAATAGTATACTGTGTTTAAGTCTAATTTGCAAGGTGCGTTTTTTCAGAAATATGCTGTTAAGGGTTTTTTCTTTAAAATGTGTCCATGACCTTATTTTATACAGCAGACGGATGTTTCATTCGTGCCGCTACATGGCGGATCAGATCAACAACTCTGCAGGAGTAGCCCCATTCGTTGTCATACCACGCCAGCACCTTTACTTTCCTGTCTTCCATTACCATTGTTGTAAGCCCGTCAATGACCGCTGAATGCGGATTCGTATTATAATCAGTCGAAACGAGCGGTTCATCTGAGTAATCAAGTACACCGTACATCGACGTTTTGGCAGCGCGTTTAAATGCCTCGTTTACTTCTTCAGCCGTAACATCCGTTTTCAGATCAACAACGAGATCAACCAATGAGACGTTCGGAACAGGGACACGCAAGGCGAGGCCGTGAAGTTTTCCTTTCAGATGCGGCAGCACAAGCGAAAGCGCCTTTGCCGCTCCTGTTGTCGTCGGAATGATGGATTCACCGCAAGCCCGCGCCCGGCGCAAATCTTTGTGCGGGTTATCAATATTTTTTTGGTCATTCGTATACGCATGAACTGTAGTCATCAGACCGCTCTCAATGCCAAACTCTTCATCCAGCACTTTTACAACAGGCGCAAGGCAATTTGTCGTGCATGACGCATTTGAAATAATGACATGGCGCTCAGCGTCGAATTGGTCCTCATTTACGCCCATCACAATGGTAACGTCTTCATTTTTTCCCGGAGCGGTCAAAATCACTTTTTTTGCGCCTGCTTCTATATGGCCCATCGCTTTATCTTTAGCATTAAACTTCCCTGTTGCTTCGACAACTATGTCAATATCATATTCCCGCCAAGGCAGCTGTTTTGGATCACGGCTGTTTAACAAAAGCACTTTCTTTCCATTTACGATCAGGCTGTCTTCACCAGCCACAACTTCTTTGTCGTATCTGCCGTGAATTGTGTCATACTTTATTAAATGAGCCAGCGTTTCTGCGGAATAGCTGGCGTTAATGGCCACTACTTGAATTTGATCGTCTAACATCGCTTTTCTAAAAACCATTCTTCCGATTCTTCCAAACCCGTTGATCGCTACTTTTACCTTCATGTTGGACACCCCTTATCAATTATGCCATCCTAATTTGTTACTATCTAAAATTAGTATAACACATTAAAACAAATTCGCCAGTACATATTGATAAAAATCAACGATTATAACGCTAATTTATGATGCATCTTATGTTTTCTTGCACAGAATATCAGGCGTAAGAACCAAAAAGCAGCCAGCGCTCCGCACTGACTGCCCTCATGCTTTATGATTCCTGTTTTAACTTATCATTGAGCACACTTTCTTCTAGCACAGAAAATGTATCCCCGTACACTCTGTTAATATGATTCGCTCCCCAAGCACACAGCATATCTAAAATTCCTTCTAAGCTGCGGCCGTATTCGCTGAGCTCATATTCCACTTTGGGAGGAACTTGATTATATACGATTCGGTTAATGACACCGTCCGCTTCCAGCTCGCGCAGCTGCTGAGTCAGCATTTTTTGCGTGATGTTGGGCATTAGGCGTTTTAATTCGCTTGTGCGTTTTTTTCCGTGCGTCAGATGGCATAAAATGACGCATTTCCATTTCCCTCCAATCACTTCAAGAGTCGCTTCAACAGAAATGTTATATTTTTTCTTCTCCATACAATCCATTCTCCTCACAGGCACCAAAAAGTGACTATAGCACTTCAAAGTACGTACTTTTATTTCTTAACGATATGTTTCATAATCACATTTGCCGGCTGATTTGAATCTGCTCTTTTTTATTTATATAGCTTACTCGGCAGAATTTCAATCATACAACACATCTTACAAAGGAGGAACATCATGACTTCAGCCAATAAAAGTAGTATTCCTGCACTACTGGCTTTGGCCGTAAGTGCATTCGCAATAGGGACAACTGAATTTATCAGTGTCGGCCTTTTGCCGCTCATTGCTGATGACCTGGATATTCCCGTCACGACAGCAGGATTGACCGTTTCCCTTTATGCGCTCGGCGTTACATTTGGGGCACCTATATTAACTTCATTGACCTCAAGCATGTCACGCAAGACACTATTGCTTTGGATCATGTTTATTTTTATTGCCGGTAATACGATGGCAGCAACCGCTTCAAGCATCGGGATTTTACTAGCAGCACGTGTGATATCGGCATTTTCGCACGGTGTGTTTATGTCGATCGGTTCGACAATCGCAGCGGATATTGTCCCGGAAGATAAAAGGGCTAGCGCGATTTCAATTATGTTTACCGGCCTCACTGTGGCAACTGTAACCGGAGTTCCTTTTGGGACATTTATCGGCCAGCAGTTCGGCTGGCGTTTCGCCTTTATGGTCATTATCGCCGTCGGAATCATTGCTTTCATTACAAATGGCATTCTTGTACCGTCCAAATTACGAAAAGGGACGAAAACAACGATGCGGGATCAATTGAAGCTTGTGACAAACAGCCGGTTATTGCTTTTATTTGTCATTACAGCGCTTGGATACGGAGGAACATTCGTTGTGTTCACGTATCTGTCTCCCCTGCTTCAGGAAGTAACAGGCTTCAAAGCCGGGACTGTTGCAGTGATTCTGCTCGGATACGGAATAGCTATTGCTATCGGCAATATGATTGGCGGAAAGCTGTCAAACCGAAATCCAATTGCCGCTTTATTCTATATGTTTATCGTACAGGCAATTGTTCTATTCGTACTGACATTTACAGCCCCGTATCAAGCAGCTGGGCTCATTACCATTCTCTGTATGGGATTGCTGGCCTTTATGAACGTGCCCGGCCTTCAGGTGTATGTCGTCATGCTGGCTGAGCGTTATGTCCCGAGTGCAGTTGACGTCGCATCCGCGATGAATATCGCTGCCTTTAATGCAGGGATCGCGCTTGGGTCATACCTTGGCGGTGTGATCACCGATTCAATCGGATTGATTCATACCGCTTGGATAGGCGGATTAATGGTGGTCGGTGCAGTCATTTTAACAGGCTGGAGCCGCTTGATGGAAAAACGAGATCGGCAGGAAGCCTGACAATTTTAAAGGAGGAAATGAACATGACAACACATTTACAAGCAAAAGCAACACTTCATAATGGGGTAGAAATGCCTTGGTTCGGCCTTGGCGTGTTCCAAGTGGAAGAAGGATCTGAACTGGTAAACGCAGTTAAAACTGCCATTGTTCACGGGTACCGCAGTATTGATACTGCAGCAATCTATGGAAATGAAGCTGGAGTCGGAGAAGGGATTCGGGAAGGCATTGAAGAAGCAGGCATTTCAAGAGAGGATCTGTTTATCACATCGAAAGTATGGAATGCGGATTTAGGCTACGAAGAAACACTCGCCGCGTTTGAAACAAGTCTGTCCAAACTCGGTCTGGATTATTTGGATCTATACCTCATCCACTGGCCTGTAGAAGGAAAGTATAAAGAAGCTTGGAGAGCGCTTGAAACGCTGTATAAAGAAGGCCGCATCAAAGCGATTGGCGTAAGCAACTTCCAAATTCACCATCTTGAAGATCTGATGACGGCAGCTGAAATTAAGCCTATGATTAACCAAGTGGAATTTCACCCGCGCCTCACACAAAAAGAGTTGATAAGATACTGCCAAAATCAGGGCATCCAGATGGAGGCTTGGTCACCTTTAATGCAGGGACAGCTGCTGGATCACCCTGTATTGGCTGACATCGCTCAAACATATAATAAATCTGTCGCACAAATTATTTTGCGCTGGGATCTGCAGCATGGCATTATTACGATTCCTAAATCAACGAAGGAACACCGCATTAAAGAAAATGCAAGCGTATTTGACTTTGAATTAACGCAGGGTGACATGAACCGAATCGATGCACTGAATGAAAACTTGCGCGTCGGTCCTGATCCGGACAACTTTGATTTTTAATGGCAAAAAAACACCGTTCAATATGAACGGTGTTTTTTGATTATGCCCAGCTGTTCATGATTTCATCAAGCTGCCTTTTGGTCTCTTCAAGCGTGCCGCTGTTATCAATGACTTGATCTGCTCTTGCTGTTTTTTCCTCTAAGGGCATTTGAGAGCGGATACGGCTGACTGCTTCTTCTTCCGTCAGCTGATTGCGCTTCATCAGACGTTCCAGTTGAAGCTCTTTTGTCACACTGACCACAATAATTTTATCAACCAATGATTCCAATTTGCTTTCGAACAATAGCGGGATATCCAATACAACAAATGCCTCCCGATTTGCAACGGCTTCATCACGGCGATTGAGCATTTCCTGCCTGACTGCGGGATGAACAATTGCATTTAAAGCGAGACGTTTTTGTTCATTTGTAAATACCAGCGCTCCAAGCTTTTTTCTATCTATATCGCCATTTGAGAGCAGTATGTCTTCACCGAATTCGTCAATGATTTGCCGGTAGGCCGGCATCCCTTTTTCTACCGCTTGTTTTGCAATGATATCTGCATCTATAACTGTTATTCCTTTTTCAATCAGCATATTGGCTACCGTGCTTTTGCCGCTAGCTATTCCTCCCGTTAAACCAATGACTAAGGTCAAGAGATCCACTCCTTTTTACAATTTCCAGAGCCCAATCGTGATTAATAGAAGCCCCGGCAAAAACGCCATTTTATCGATCCATTTCCACTTAGACAGAAAATGGCCGGCATTGATTCCAATTGATACAAACAGCGAGCTCATGATTGCCACGGCGATGCTCATCACAATCGGCGAAAAACCGAGAATGGCTGCGCCTATACCTGCTCCAAAGGCATCAATCGATAAGGCAAATCCCAATAAGACCGCCTCAATTCCGTTGATCACACCCGATTTGTCGATATCCGCACTCATGGGTTTTCTCAAAATATGAATCACAATTCCTAATGACCGAACCTCTAGATTAAGCAGTGTTTTTTCATGCAATAGGTATTCTTTATCTTTTGCCGGTTTGAAAAATTGATACAGAACCCACGCACCGATTCCAACCAATATCAAACCGCCAAGCTTCTCCGTCACATATACAGGAAAAAACTTCGTGAGAAAGCTTCCGATCAGCATGGATATAAACATGACAGCACCGGAACAGCAGGCGATAACCAAAATCGCTTTAAACGGTATTTTCATTTTTCTCAATCCGTACGTAAATCCGACTGAAAAACTGTCCAAGCTGACAGCCAACGCCAGCAGCAGTATAGAAACCATTTGCATATCCGTTTCTTCCTTTCTGTTGGTGCTCTTGTATCAGATGTGAAATGCCCGGGATTCATCACAATCATATATATGGGAAAGTGAAAAATCCGTGTTTCGAAAATGGCATCCTCAATTCCAGAGTTACTGATATATGCACCGACAGCTTGGACAATGAAGCATTATGCTACTTTTTTGTCTGGCACTTTGCGCAAAAATGCGTGCCTCTTCCTCCAACGACAATTTTCGAAATCATCGTTCCGCAATTTTTGCATGGCTCGTCTTTTTTTCCGTACACAAAATGCTGCAGCTGGAACATTCCGATTTCCCCTTGGGAGTTGATATAAGAACGGACTGTGCTTCCGCCCGCATCAATCGCCTCCTGCAGAGTGTTTTTGATTTCAGCGTGAAGGGTTTTGATTGTTTTATCTGATAATTGATTTGCTTTTGTCTCGGGATGGACACCTGCTCTGAAAAGAGCCTCATCCACATAAATGTTCCCGAGTCCAACTACCGTTTTTTGATCCAGTAGGGCAGTTTTGACAGCGCGGTTTGTTTTCGCAAGCCGTTCTTTTAAATACGCACTTGTAAATTCTTCTGCATCCGGCTCCGGACCTAACTGAGAAAGCGGGAGCTCGCCCGCTTCTTCTCCCGGTTTAAATAAGTGCATGGTTCCAAATTTCCGCACATCCCTGTACCGGAGCTGGGTTCCATCCGTCATCGTGAATATGACATGCACGTGTTTATCGTCAGGCTCCTCGGCTTGATGAAGACCGTATTTTCCTTCCATTCGAAGGTGAGAAACCATAACATAATGATCTAAATGAAACAGTAAAAACTTTCCCCGTCTTCCGATGGACTGTATCGTTTCTCCTGCTAGTTTTCGCGCAAATTCCTCCGGTTCGGCAGGCCGTTTGATGATATTCGGCCATCTGATCTCTACCGATTTGATTGTTTTTCCCTTTACAAGCCCGGTCAGAGTGCGCCGGACCGTCTCAACCTCTGGTAATTCCGGCACATCCATCACTTCCTATCTCTGTTTATTTCGCATCGTACCAAGATGGGCCTGATGCAAAGTCCACCTTTAACGGCACATCTAATGCAAGCGCATGCTCCATCACTTCAGGAACAAGCTTTTCAAGAATTTCAATTTCTTCCTTTGGCGCCTCAAAAATCAATTCATCGTGTACTTGAAGCAGAAGCCTTGCTTTCAACTGTTTTTCTTTCAGCTTGGCAGCCATGTCAATCATGGCTTTTTTGATAATATCAGCGGCGCTTCCTTGAATCGGCGTATTCATGGCCGTCCGCTCCGCAAAACCTCGGATATTAAAGTTCCGGCTCGTCAGCTCAGGGATGTAGCGGCGGCGATGCATAAGCGTTGTTACGTATCCTTTTTGCTTCGCTTCCTGTACTGAATCTTCCATGTATGCTTTTACGCCTTGGAAGCTTTCCAGATAGCGGTCGATAAATGCTCCCGCTTCCTTCCGGGTAATGCCGAGGTTCTGTGACAGACCGTAATCGCTGATCCCGTATACAATGCCAAAGTTGACCGCTTTCGCCTGGCGTCTCATCGCAGATGTCACTTCATCCTTAGCGACATGGAACACATCCATTGCCGTTTTCGTGTGAATATCCATATCATTTGTAAAAGCTTCGATCAGATTATCATCCTTTGAAATATGGGCAAGCACCCGCAGCTCGATTTGTGAATAATCGGCTGCAAAAATGAGCCAGTCTTTTTCAGACGGCACAAAAGCTTGGCGAATTTTCCGCCCTTCCTCAAGCCTGATCGGAATGTTTTGCAGGTTCGGATCAGTCGAGCTGAGACGGCCAGTTTGCGTTAAGGCCTGGTTAAATCGCGTGTGCACTTTATGCGAATCCGGTCTCGTCACCTTTAAAAGCCCTTCGATATATGTTGATTGAAGCTTGCCAATTTGTCTGTACTGTAAAATATAGTCGACAATATCATGCTTGTCAGCCAGCTTTTCAAGCACATCGGCAGACGTAGAATAGCCTGTTTTCGTTTTCTTTACGACAGGAAGGCCGATCTTTTCAAATAAGATGACGCCTAGCTGTTTCGGAGAATTGATGTTAAACGGCTCTCCCGCAATCTCATGGATTTTTTCTTCATATTCCTTCAGCTTCGTACCCAGTTCTTCACCCATCCGTTTTAAACGGTCAACATCGACTTTGACGCCAGTTGATTCCATTTCGCCGAGAATAAGCGCAAGAGGCATTTCCAGCTCTTCAAACAGTTCAAGCTGGTCGTTGTTTTCCAGCTCCTGAACGAGCTTTTCCCGAAGGCTTTGAATCGCTAACGCTTTGCGGCCAAGGTGCTCAGACAGTACGTCTTCTGACGGCACTGCTCGTTTTGCTCCTTTTCCATAAACTGATTCATCACTTGAAACGATATGCAGGCCGTAATCCTTAGCCACACTCGCAACGTCGTCATATGAATTGCCCGGGTTGATGATATAAGCCGCAAGGAGCGTATCAAACTCGGCTCCTTTCAGCTCAATGCCCTGCCAGCGCAAAGCGACAACGGCCCGCTTGCTGTCGAAGACCCATTTCTTCTGCTCGTCATTTTCCACCCATTCTTTAAACACCTCAGACTCAACGGCAATGTCTTTCGGAATGAAATAAGCTCCCGTTTCATTTACGATCGAAAATCCGAGGATCGGCTCTTCATGATAATTATCGCCAATCTGTTCAACGACAAATGCGGATGGAGAAACCAATATATCGCTTGTCACGTCTGTGACTGTTTTGACATTAATGTCTTCCAACGATTGATCCTGTTCTGCTTCTGCACTGTCTTCTCCAAGCCGTTCAAGAAGCGTGTTGAAGCCAAGATCTTTAAAGATGGCAATGACCTGTTCACGATTAAAGCCTTGATATTCCAGGCCGGAAACAGATACCTCAATCGGAGCATCCGTCATAATTGTCGCAAGCTCCTTGCTCATCAATGCCTGATCCTTAAACTCCTCAAGCTTTTCCTTCAATTTCTTTCCGCTCACCTCGTCAATGGACTCCAGCAGCTTTTCAACGGAATCAAATTGTTTTAAAAGCTTAATCGCAGTCTTTTCTCCGACGCCGGGCACACCCGGAATATTATCTGAGGAATCGCCCATCAGACCCTTCATGTCAATGATTTGTTCAGGCGTAAGCCCATATTTCTCTTTGACATGCTCCGGTGTGTAAAATTCAACATCGGTAATTCCCTTTCTCGTAATGGCAACTGTCGTTTTGTCCGTTGCCAGCTGGGTTAAATCCTTATCTCCTGAGAAAACCTTAACTTCAAATCCGTCTTTTTCAGCCGATTTGGCCAGTGTGCCGATAATATCATCCGCTTCATATTGTTCCAGTTCATAGCGGCTGATCTGGTAGGCATCCAGCAGCTCGCGGATAAACGGCATTTGTTCGGAAAGCTCAGGCGGGGTTTTCTGTCTGCCGCCTTTATATTCTTTAAATGTGCCGTGACGAAATGTTGTTTTCCCGGCATCAAACGCAACCAGCATGTGCGTCGGTTTTTCATCCTCAAGCATTTTCATCAAAATCATCGCAAAGCCGTATACAGCATTCGTATGAACACCTTTATCATTGCTTAACAGCGGCAATGCAAAAAACGCCCGGTAAGCCAGACTGTTTCCGTCTACAAGCACTAATTTTTTTCGTTCCGTCATTCAATTTCCTCCTAAGAAGCCTCAGGCTTCCATTCATCTCTTACATAGTCATTAGCTCCTCTTATTTTAACAAAGTTCAATTTGAAAGGAAAATACGTGAACTATAAGAGAAGACACAAAAAAGGACGGGAACACAAATAGGTTCCCGCCGTCAAAATTGGCTCCTTGGATGAAGGGGTTCTACTACATCCTACCAGCATAGGTTTAACAGTGCATGAAGATATTGTTAAACCTTTGTAAACATTAGGCGGACTTTTCAGCGGCCCGTTTCAGCGTCACGGTAAAGACAGTTCCCCGTCCAAGCTCGCTTGTGACATCAATTTTCCCTTCATGAGCCTCTATTAAATGCTTGACAATCGCAAGGCCCAGCCCTGTTCCGCCCGAATTCCTGCTTCTGTCTTTATCTACGCGGTAAAAGCGTTCAAAGATTCGCGGAATTTCTTCTTTCTGAATTCCGATTCCAGAATCGGCAACCTCAATCTGAATGTCTTTTTCTCTGGGTTTTACATTGATAGCCACGGAGCCCCCCTCAGGCGTGTAGGTTAACGCATTGTTTACGAGATTAAGAAATACCTGTTTCAGCCTGTACGGGTCACCAGATACATATTGAGGGTCTTTCGGGACATTCAGGTGCAAGGAGATGCCTTTCTCATCCGCTTTATGCTTCAGAAGCGTTTCTATCTCACCAAGCATTTTGGCCGGTTCAAACGTTTCGATACTGAGCGTGAAATTTTGCTGCTCGATTTTTGAGAGATCAAGCAAATCCTGAACCAAAGACTGAAGCCTTTCGCTTTCCTTAAGAATAATAGAGAGAAATTCAGAAAGCGCCTCTTTGTCCTCCATCGCCCCATCCAATAACGTCTCCGTAAACCCTTTTATGGACGTAATCGGTGTTTTCAGCTCATGAGAAACATTGGCCACAAAATCCTTCCTCATCTGCTCTAATTTCTTTGTTTCCGTCATGTCATGGAAAACGAGCACAATTCCTTTCCATTCATCGTCCGGCCCCATAATCGGAACGCCGTCCACTTCAAAATAACGCCGTTCTATTTTGATCGGAAGTCTTAACAGCTTGCATTTCTTTGTCTCCGTCATAAAAATGTCTTCGACAAGCTGGATCACTTCTTCATGTTCAAATGCATCGTGATAAAGACGGCGCAGCATATGATTCGGATTGATATGAAACTGCTTGGCGTAAGATCTGTTTACGAGATTAATAAAGCCTCTTCCGTCGATCATAATCAGCCCGGAGCCAATGTTTTCAATGACTGTCAGCAGCCGATCCCGCTGCATTTCCTGCGTTCGCGTCATTTCCATCAGATCAATGGCAAGGCTGTTCATCGCATGTCCTAGCTTATCAGAACGCCTAATATAGCCGCCGTACGTCCGTGCATCGTAGTTGCCCTTAGAGAGTTCTGTGGCTACATTTGTCGCTGACTCAATTGACCTTTTATAACGTGAGGTCATGCTGGAATAAAAATAAACAATGACGATAAATGCGGTACAAAGACTGGCCGTCAGCATCCCCCACAATTCGCCTTTTAAGCCGTCGCTTTTTTCAGAGGCGGAAAGCAGCACATATCCTGTTTTTTCACCTTCGCTTCTAAGTGAAAGTCCGTAATAAAGCTTGTTATCTGTTGTTGACAGAATCCCCTCATGGCCAGAAACAAGCGCCTGCACCTTTTGGGAATCAGCCGCTCTCCCGTTTGACCCATACAGCACCTTGCCGTCTGTATCAATAACGGATGCGCTCACATCAAGCGCGCCGCCTGCATCTTTAATGATTTTCTCATTTGCTTGATTATTCAGATTGCCGGCATCAAGAAGCGAAGCCAAGTATTTTGCTTCTTTTTCAATGTGTTCCTCTGCTTTCCTTTGATCAGATGTTTCAAAAAGCTGCTGTAAAAACAGCCCGAGAACACAAAACACCAGAATCATACAGACAACGAATACAGAAAAAAGGCGCACACGGTATTTATTCATTCATTTTTGGCTCCTCCAGTTTATACCCCAATCCCCTAATCGTTTTAATGTAGATCGGTTTTTTGGTATTGTTTTCAATTTTGTCGCGAAGATGGCTGATGTGCACATCAACAATTCTCGTATCTCCGGCAAAATCATAATTCCAGACTGCGCTCAGCAGCAGGTCTCTTGTCAGAACTCTGCCTTTATGTCTGCCTAAATAGAGCAGCAGTTCGAATTCTTTCGGTGTCAATTCAAGCTGACTTTCTTTAAAGTACGCTTCATAATGATCAGGCAGGATTTTCAGATCGCCGATTACGATCTGGCCTTCCATTTCATCGTTCTTCATCTCACTAGAGGGCGCAGCCATTTCCGAACGCCTTAAAATCGCTTTGACTCTCGCATTTACTTCCCTTGGACTGAACGGCTTGGTCATATAATCATCAGCACCGAGCTCAAGCCCTAATACTTTGTCGAATTCCTCATCCTTCGCTGTCAGCATTAAAATGGGAAACATCAGTTTTTGCTGTCTCAGCTGCTTGCATACTTCGATTCCGTCCAATTTTGGAAGCATCACATCAAGCACAATCAAATCAGGCTTCTCTGTTTCCGCTTTTTTGAGTGCTTCTTCCCCATCCGAGGCGGTAATGACATCATAGCCTGACCGTTCCAAATTGTACTGTAAAAGAGTAACAATAGATTCTTCATCATCCACAACTAAAATTTTCTTGTTCATGCTGTGCCTCCAGTATTATAATTCCCCGACATCCTATTTCTCTATTTTATGTCATCTTAACATGTTTCATGATTTTATTTTAGCGAAAGCAGGACATTCCGACAATTCGCCTTTTACATCATTTTTAAAAGAAATAAAGATGTATATGATAGCGCTTTCATTTATAGTAAAAAGAGAAAGGCTGTATTAAGCAAGCCTTTCTCTCTTTTTATTAGGATAATACTTTCATGACATTTTTGACAGATTCAACTGATTTATTCAGCTGCGCTCTTTCATAGTCTGTCAGTTCAAGTTCAATGATTTGCTCAAGACCGTTGCCGCCTACAATTGTAGGAACACCAAGGTAGATGCCTTCATAGCCGTATTCCCCTTCAAGATAAGCAATTGTAGGAAGAACGCGGCGCTGATCTTTCAAGATCGCTTCGACCATTTCAGTCAGAGAAGCCGCAGGCGCATAATACGCGCTTCCGTTTCCAAGAAGATTCACGATTTCGCCTCCGCCTTTTCTAGTGCGCTCCACAATTGCGTCAATCCGTTCTTTCGGAATAAGAGTTTCAAGCGGGATACCGCCAGCATAAGAATAACGCACAAGCGGCACCATATCGTCACCGTGTCCGCCGAGTACGAAACCAGTCACATCTTTCACTGACAGGTTTAATTCCTCTGCCACAAATGTTCTGAATCTTGCCGTATCAAGCACACCGGACTGGCCGATTACCCGCTCTTTAGGGAAGCCTGATTCTTTGTACACCGCGTATGTCATTGCATCAACAGGATTTGTCAGCACCACAATAATAGAGTCAGGAGAATATTTCACGATTTCCCGGGTAACGCTTCTCATAATCTTTTCGTTTGTAGAGACCAGATCATCTCTGCTCATACCAGGTTTTCTTGCGATACCGGCTGTAATGACAACAATGTCAGAGCCAGCTGTATCCTCGTAATTGGATGTTCCCGTAATTTTTGCGTCAAAGCCTTGAACCGGGCTTGCTTCAAGCATATCAAGCGCTTTTCCCTTTGTCGGGTTCTCCAATTGCGGAATGTCAACAAGAACAACGTCTGCCAGCTCTTTTTGAGCGATTAAAAATGCAGTTGTAGCTCCGGTAAAACCTGCTCCGATAACAGAAACTTTTTTACGAGTATTTCCCATGTCTCTCTTCTCCTTTATGGCTAGTTTTAGGCTTTTTCCTTGCTTAGTCCATGTTTTTGATCAGTTCTTCTCCGAACTCTGAACATTTCACTTCAGTCGCCCCGTCCATTAATCTAGCAAAATCGTAAGTTACGACTTTGGAAGCGATTGTTTTTTCCATAGATTTGATAACCAAATCAGCCGCTTCGTTCCATCCTAAATGCTCAAGAAGCAGAACGCCTGAAAGAATAACTGAAGATGGGTTTACTTTATCAAGGCCTGCATATTTAGGAGCCGTTCCGTGCGTCGCCTCGAAAATCGCATGTCCTGTTTCGTAGTTGATGTTCGCTCCAGGAGCAATGCCGATTCCGCCGACTTGCGCAGCAAGAGCATCAGAAATGTAATCTCCGTTCAAGTTCATTGTCGCAACGACATCAAACTCGTTTGGACGCGTTAAGATCTGCTGAAGGAAAATGTCAGCAATGCTGTCTTTGATAATGATTTTTCCTGCTGCTTCCGCTTCGCTTTGCGCTTTGTTGGCAGCGTCTTTTCCTTCTTCTTCAGCAATGCGGTCATATTGAGCCCATGTGAAGACTTTATCTCCGTATTCTTTTTCAGCAAGTTCATAGCCCCAGTTTTTGAACGCGCCTTCTGTGAACTTCATGATGTTTCCTTTGTGAACAAGCGTTACAGATTTGCGGCCATGCTCGATCGCATAATCAATGGCAGCTCTGACCAAGCGGCTTGTTCCTTCTTCTGAAACAGGCTTAATGCCGATACCTGATGTCTCAGGGAAACGGATTTTATTGACGTTTAACTCATTTTGAAGGAAGCTGATAAGCTTTTGCACTTCTTCAGAGCCTTTTGCATACTCGATGCCTGCGTAAATATCTTCTGTATTTTCACGGAAGATGACCATATCAGTATCTTCAGGGCGTTTTACCGGTGACGGCACTCCAGTAAAGTATCTTACAGGTCTTAAGCAGACGAATAGGTCAAGCTCTTGTCTGAGCGCTACGTTCAAAGAACGGATACCGCCGCCGACAGGTGTCGTTAACGGGCCTTTAATCGCGATGAAATATTCGCGGATCACATCTAATGTTTCAGCAGGGAGCCACTCACCTGTTTTATTATAAGCCTTTTCTCCGGCGTAAACTTCTTTCCATGTAATTTTCTTTTCGCCTTTGTATGCTTTTTCTACTGCTGCTTCCAAAACCTTCGAAGCCGCGTTCCAAATATCAGGACCGGTTCCGTCTCCTTCGATAAATGGGATAATCGGGTTGTTTGGTACGTTTAATACTCCATTAGAGACTGTAATTTTTTCACCTTGTGCCACAATAAAAACCTCCCAGTATGTAATTCATATTTAGAAAACATTTTATTTTTCTTATATAGAAAATAAAATGATTTTTCCTAACATTCAATTTAAAGTGTAACCCAATTTTGATGTTCTGAACAAGAGGCTAACCTCATTGACGCAAGCCAGCCTCCAATGGTTCTTTAGGCTCTTTCTTCAATCGGAACGAATTTTTGTTTGTCAGGGCCTGTGTAATCTGCCCGCGGGCGGATCAGACGGTTGTTGTCATACTGCTCAAGAATATGAGCGAGCCAGCCGGACATTCTGCTTACAGCAAAAATCGGTGTAAACAAATCATGGTCAATACCGAGGCTGTGATATACAGAAGCCGAATAGAAATCAACGTTAGGCGGAAGCTTTTTCTCTGATGTGACGATGTCTTCTATACGAATCGACATCTCATACCATTTGCTTTCGCCTGTCAGGTTGGTCAGGCGCTTGCTCATTTCTTTCAGATGCTTCGCGCGCGGATCACCATGCTTATACACACGGTGGCCGAATCCCATGATTTTTTCTTTCTTTTCAAGTTTAGCGCGGATGTACGGCTCAGCGTTTTCCACTTCACCGATTTCTGTCAGCATTTTCATAACGCCTTCATTCGCTCCGCCGTGAAGAGGCCCTTTCAGCGCGCCGATTGCTGCAGTAATGCCTGAATAGATGTCAGAAAGTGTTGCGACGCAGACCCTCGCTGTGAACGTTGACGCGTTCAACTCATGGTCAGCATGTAAAATCAATGCTTTGTTGAAGGCTTCAACTTCAATTGGTGAAGGCTCTTCACCGTTTAATGTGTAAAGAAAATTCTCCGCAATACCGTAATCTTCTCTCGGTTCAACAGGCTCAAGACCCTTGCGAATTCTGGAAAACGCTGCAACCAGGCCAGGCACCTTTGCCTGAAGGCGGATCGCCTTTCTGTAGTTGGCTTCCGGGTTCATGGTATCAGCCTCGCTGTCAAGCAGGCCTAGTAATGAAATTGCTGTCCGAAGAGCAGCCATGGGATGAACATTTTCGAGGGAATAAGATTTGAAGTGCTCAATAATTTCTTGCGGAACGGCAGCTTCCTTTGCAAGCTGCTGCTTTAACTCTTCAAGCTCTTTTTTGTTTGGCAGCCTTAGATGCCAAAGCAAGTAGATGATTTCTTCAAAACTTGCATTCTCTGTCAAATCATCGATATCATACCCCACATATGTAAGGGTATCATCAATAATAGAACTAACAGATGATGTTGTTGCTACAACCCCTTCAAGACCGCGTGTCGCTGTCATATATAACATCTCCTTTTCAATAAATTTCCCCTTTAAGAGTGTTGTAAAAACATGAGGCTTACTTAAAAAGCACGATGCAAGTATTTCTCTCCCCCAAAAAGAAAATGCTTACATTTTACTGGCTGCTGGAACTAAAACCCTTTGCTTATGAAAGAACATAACAAATTCTTATAAGCTTATTTAAGTTTAAGCCTATTCTCATTATAAACAATAATCAGACATTTGTTAAATGTTTACCTATAATTTTTTTTTTCATTCTGTGATTTCCCCGAAAAAACGCCTTTATTTGCGGGTTTTTGCATAAAAAAAAGCGGCTTTCAGGCCGCTTTTTTTTTTATGAAGTGAACAGTTTTACGATCTGCATGGCTAAATAAGCAATCCCCGCTCCGATCAGCGGCCCCACCGCAACTCCTCCAAAAAGCGCGACTGCAAGAATGGTCCCGATCACGAGAGCAGTTGTAATATGCGGATCATTTTCAAGCAGGGTCAGGCCGTTTTTTGCAATCAGCGCCACTGCGATCCCCGCTCCAAGGGCGATCCATGCGTAGGAAGACCGCATTGCTTCTCCAAGCTGCTTAAATCCGATTTCTCCCGTGGCAATCGGGACAAGAACGGCGATGGTAATAATGGTCACACCCCAGTTAATGCCTTTTGACTGGATGGTCGGAAATAATTTCTGATCAAGCCCAACGATTTTGATGATCAAAAGGACGGATACAGCAAAGAGCAATGATTGGTTTTTTGCGATAAGTGCGATAGCCAAGAGTAAAATTAAAAATAAATTCGCTTGTGTAAACACATGCCATCCCTCCTTTAAGAGAATGTATTCATATTCAGCCGCAGCGTGAATACATATAAAAAATAGGACATGCTGACGAGAGGAGGACCGTTTTCGTGAATCAATCTTATATCACTATTTTTTTCAGAACCCTCTTTGTCATATCAATGACCGCAGGGTCGATAGCTGCGGCCTATTATTCGTTTCCGTTAACTTATCCGTTCCTGATCGCCCTTATTCTTTCTTCAGTGATTCATCCTGTTGTCGATTATTTGGACAAAGTGACAGGATTCCCCCGAACGATAAATGTTCTGGGCGTTCTTGCTTTTTTTCTGCTCGCAGCCTTCGGCGTCCTCACCATTCTGGTAGCCGAAATCGTAACGGGAACAGCCTATCTAGCAAAAACGCTGCCTCCGCATATCAGCACGTTTATTTCATATTGCGAAAAATTGTTTACAACTCATATTCAGCCGCTCTATAACGAGTTAACTCTTTTGTTTCAAGAATTGGAAACGAACCAGCAGGCTTCCATCGTCACTCATATCCAGACACTCGGTGATTCTGCCGCTAAAAATGCCGGGCTCCTGCTGTCCCACATTCTAGAGATGATCCCGAGATTTTTCGCTCTTCTTCCCAATACGGCGGCGGTTCTGATTTTTTCTCTTCTGGCAACCTTTTTTATGACAAAGGATTGGCACAAGCTGAAAGCCATGCTTGTTTTAATTCTGCCGGATCGTGTGACAGCTAACAGCAAAGCAATCAGCAGCGAATTAAAAAAAGCAATGACTGGTTTTATCAAAGCACAAGCCGTCCTCGTTTTCATCACGATGGTGATTGTATTTATCGGCCTTTCTCTCTTAAAGGTTGAACACGCCGCAACAATTGCTTTTTTAATCGGGCTTGTAGATCTTCTCCCTTACTTAGGTGCCGGCTCCGTATTTGTGCCCTGGATTTTGTATTTATCGATTACGGGCCAGCTGCCCCAAGCGATCGGAATTGGTATCCTGTACCTCGTCGTTCTTATTCAGCGGCAGCTGACAGAGCCCAAGATACTAAGTAAATCTATCGGGATCGATCCGCTGGCAACGCTCATCGCCCTGTTTGCCGGCTTTAAATTATTCGGGTTTTTAGGACTGATTGCGGGACCGGCTGTACTCGTCATCATCCAAGCTTTCATCACAACAGGCGCATTAAAAGAAATATGGTCCTATATCACCGTTCAGCAAAAATAAAACGGCAGCCGTTTTTTTCATGGCTGCCGTTTTTTATTTGATGATGATCCGCTTATTCTTCGACATTCCTCTCAGCCATTTGAACAGAATCGGCTTACACCAGCCGCGGGTAAACGGGATAAGAAGACAGGCGCCGGCCAAATCTGATAAAAAGCCCGGAAGCATCAGCAATAGACCGCCAATGAAAATGCTCAGACCGTCAGCAATCGCTTCCCCCGGCATTTTGCCATATTGAAGATCACGCTGAACCTTATAATACACTTCGGTTCCTTGTTTTTTTGCAGCTGCTGCGCCGATAATGCCAGTCAGAATCATGAATAGAACTGTCGGTAAAATGCCAATCAGCTTGCCTAAAAATAGGAATATGCCGATTTCTATTGCCGGAAACACAATAAAAAGCAAAAACAAAAATCTCATATCCAAGCCCCCCACACGTGTAACACGTTCTGTTCAACAAAAGGCATGATAAAGAGAAAAGGAAGGGATTCCCCTTCCATTTTCACCTGTAATTAAAGAACGCTCGCACGGCCTTGATAGACTGCGCCTCTGGAAGCGTCAACTGTAATATCCTGGCCATCTGTCAAAATAGATGTCGCATTTTCCAGACCCACGATAACCGGGATGCCAAGGCTTAATCCGACTACCGCCGCATGGCTAGTCAAACCGCCTTCTTCTGTAATAAGAGCAGACGCTTTTTCAAGGGATGCAATCATATCACGGTCAGTGCTTTTGGTAACAAGTACCGCACCGTCAGTCATTTTTTGCTCAGCTTCTTTTGCATTTTGTGCAACAACAACCGGACCGTAAGCTGATTTGCGTCCAATGCCTTGGCCTTTAGCGACGATATCGCCGACAGTATGAACCTTCATTAAGTTCGTAGTGCCGGACTCACCGACAGTGCCTGCTGTAATAACGATAAGATCGCCGTGTTTTACAATTCCGCTGTTCAATGATTTTTGGACAGCATCCTCAAGCATCTCATCTGTTGAGCTCGCATTTTGGCCGCTTTCCGCGAATACACCAGATACGAGGGCAAGCTTTCTGGAAATAGAGTCATTTACAGTAACCGCAACAATCGGAGCCTGCGGACGGTATTTTGCAATCATACGTGCTGTATGGCCGCTTTCTGTCGGCGTTACGATCGCAGCAGCATTCAGGTTAATCGCCGTATGTGCGACAGATTGTCCAATTGCGTCTGTAATTGTCATGCCCACTTGATCTCTGCGTTTTGAGAGAATTTCTTTATAATTTAAAGCTTCTTCAGAACGGGACGCGATGTTATGCATTGTTTGAACTGCTTCAACCGGATAACTTCCGGCAGCAGTTTCACCAGAAAGCATGATCGCATCTGTTCCGTCGAAGATCGCGTTTGCAACGTCACTTGCTTCCGCACGAGTCGGACGCGGGTTGCGCTGCATGCTGTCAAGCATTTGTGTTGCTGTAATAACAGGTTTGCCCAGCGCGTTGCATTTTTTGATCAGTTCTTTTTGCACAAGCGGCACTTCTTCAGCTGGAATTTCCACACCTAAGTCTCCGCGTGCAACCATTAAGCCGTCAGACACTTCGAGAATCGCATCGATGTTGTCGACGCCCTCTTGGTTTTCGATTTTAGGGATGATTTGAATATCCTGAGCGTTGTGCTCTTCAAGAAGCTCACGGATTTCGAGCACATCCGTGGAACGTCGAATGAAAGATGGTGCGATGAAGTCTACTCCTTGCTCAATACCGAAAACGATGTCTCGCGCATCCTTTTCAGTAATACCCGGAAGATTGACACTTACGCCCGGTACGTTAACACCTTTTTTATTTTTGAGTGTTCCGTTGTTTAATACTTTTGTTTTGATTTCGCGTTTAGCGGCATCTACATCAAGTACCTCAAGACCGATAAGGCCGTCATCTAACAGAATCGTTGAACCTTGTTCAACGTCATGGACTAAACCTTCATATGTCACTGAAATTTTATCTGTTGTTCCTACAACCTCGTCCATTGAAATAATGAGCTCTTTGCCTGTTTCAAGCTCAATACCGCCGTTTTCCATTGTATGTGTGCGGATTTCAGGACCTTTTGTATCAAGCAGAATTCCAACGTTTTTGCCAAGTTTTTTACTTGCTTCGCGGATATTTTTAATTCTTGCACCGTGTTCCTCAAAATCTCCGTGAGAAAAGTTTAATCGAGCCACGTTCATTCCTGACTCCATTAATTTCGTAAGCATTTCAATACTTTCACTTGCCGGACCGATGGTACAAACAATTTTAGTTTTTCTCATTTGGTTCACTTCCTTCTGAAATCTTCAGCCTTCAGCTGTACATTAGATAGACAGTTCTTTTGAAAGCTGATACATGTTTTGCTCAACTGTGTGTTTTGTCTCAAGTATTTCTATAATATCATGGTCTACAAGCTTATTGTTTTGTATACCTACACAGCGTCCGCCTTTTCCTTCAAGCAGCAGTTCAACTGCATATGCGCCGAGACGGCTTGCTAACACACGGTCAGCAGCACTCGGAGAACCTCCGCGCTGGATATGGCCCAATACAGATACCCTAGTTTCAAGATTTGTTTCTTCTTCAATGCGTTTCCCGAATTCAACACCGCTGCCTACACCTTCGGCAACAATAATAATACTGTGCTTCTTGCCGCGTTCGTGGCCGCGTTTTAAGCGGGCAATGATTTCGTGCATGTCATAGTCTGCCTCAGGGATTAAGATCGATTCCGCGCCCCCTGCAAGACCGGCCCACAATGCGATATCGCCGGCATGACGGCCCATTACTTCGATTACATATGTACGTTCATGAGAAGTCGCTGTATCGCGAATCTTATCAATTGCGTCAATTACTGTATTTAAAGCTGTATCGAAACCGATTGTAAAATCAGTGCCCGGAATGTCATTATCAATTGTACCCGGTACACCTACACATGGAAACCCGTGTTCCGTTAATTTTTTCGCACCCATATATGAACCGTCTCCGCCGATAACAACAAGGCCTTCAATACCAAGCTTCTTCAAGTTTTCTATCCCTTTTTCACGGCCTTCAACTGTTTTGAATTCAGGACATCTTGCCGTATAAAGCTTAGTTCCTCCACGATGTATAATATCGCCTACTGATCCGAGTTCAAGCTTTTCAATCTTTCCGCTGATCAATCCCGCGTACCCGTTGTAAATACCGTAAACTTCAACGTCATGATAGATCGCTTTTCTGACTACTGCGCGAACTGCTGCGTTCATTCCCGGGGAATCCCCGCCGCTCGTTAATACCCCTATACGTTTCATTCTCCATTCACCTCAGCAACATATATGATTAAACATAACATGATCATTGCCCTAAAAACAATGAAAAGGGATCTCCATCCTCCCTATGAAACCTTACCTATTATACAATTAAATAAATTGTTTTTAAATAAAATTTAAGGAATGTCACAAAAAATAAACGTGAGCCAAAGGCTTCACGTTTATTTAGTTTACCCCGATATATTGATCTTCAACCGAGACTTTGCCAATTGCTTTATATTTTTCATAGCGCTGCTGAACTAATTCTTCTTCGCTCAGCTTCAGCAAAGTTTTTAACGATTGTTTAAGGGTTTCGTCCATATAGCTTGCTTGCAGCTTCACATCATGGTGCGCTCCGCCTTTTACTTCTTTAATCATATGATCTATAATACCTAATTCTTTTAAATCCGGCGCAGTGATTTTCATTGTTTCTGCTGCTTTTTTAGCAAGACTGGAGTCCTTCCATAAAAGTGCCGCGGCACCTTCCGGAGAAATAACAGAATAAGTAGAGTTTTCCAGCATATGCAAGTGATTGCCTACACCCAGACCAAGGGCTCCGCCGCTTCCGCCTTCACCGATGACGATGCAGATAACAGGCACTCGAAGGCCGGCCATCTCAAACAGGTTTTTGGCAATAGCTTCACTTTGTCCTCTTTCTTCAGCTGCTCGTCCAGGGTATGCCCCCTTCGTATCAATAAAACAGATAATTGGTCTGTTAAATTTGTCAGCCTGTTTCATCAGACGAAGCGCTTTTCTGTAGCCTTCTGGATGCGGCATCCCAAAATTGCGGACTAGGTTTTCCTTCGTGTCTTTACCGCGCTGATGCCCGATAACCGTTACAGGGAGGCCGTGGAACTTCGCAATCCCGCCGACAATGGCTTCATCGTCCCCGTACGCTCTGTCTCCGTGACATTCAAAAAAGTCGGTAAACAGGTGTTCGATATAATCAAGAGTTGTCGGACGGTCCGCCAGACGCGCGATTTGAACCCGGTCCCATGGCTTCAAATTTTTATAAATATCATCCTGAAGCTTAGCGAGACGGTCTTCGAGCCGTTCGATTTCCGCACTTAGATCCATATCGGAATCTTGGGTGAATTTTTTTAGTTCGGCAATTTTGGTTTGCAGTTCAATCACCGGTTTTTCAAATTCTAATCTTGGAGCCACTCAATGTCACCTCCTGTTTGATGCATATCCAGCAGATTTTCTAACGTTTTTTTCATATCGTCGCGATGAATAACCGCATCAAGCTGTCCATGTTTTAATAAAAATTCAGCCGTTTGGAAGTCCTCAGGCAGTTTTTCTCCTATTGTCTGTTCAATAATTCGTCTTCCGGCAAAACCGATCAGCGCGCCAGGCTCAGCGAAATTGTAATCGCCAAGGGATGCAAAGCTTGCTGATACGCCCCCGGTAGTCGGATGCGTCATTACTGAAATAATAAGACCCTGTTCTTCACTGAACAGTTTTAACGCAGAGCTTGTCTTAGCCATCTGCATCAAACTTAATACGCCTTCCTGCATTCTAGCGCCGCCTGAAGCCGTAAAAATAATAAACGGAACTTTATCAGCTTTTGCTTTTTCAATCGCAAGCGTGATTTTTTCACCGACGACTGAACCCATGCTGCCCATTCTGAATGAAGAATCCATGACGGCGACAACAGCCGGGTGTCCGCCGATGGTGCCTTTGCCTGTCACAACAGCCTCGTTTAAGGATGTTTTCTCGCGATCTTTTTCAAGCTTTTCCAGATATCCCGGGAAACCAAGCGGATTTTCCGAGAGCATTCCCTGATTGAATTCCTCAAAGGATTGTTCATCCATCAAGCTTTCGATACGCTGTTTTGCGTTCATTGGGAAATGATAATCGCAGTTCATGCATACCCGCATATTTTTATCCAACTCTTTAGTGAGCATGATTTTTTTACACTTAGGACATTTTGTCATAATGCCTTCCGGAACATCGTGCTTCGCTTGTTCAGATGGTACGGAAGCATACTTTTTCTTTTTCGTGAATATATCCTTTAACAAATGATTACCTCCCTTTTGTGAAGGGTTCTCTTCACCGCATGTCATCAAACAGATAGACTTGCTAATAACTTTACCGAAACTATTGTACTTTTTTTGTCAAACGCTGTCATCCTCAATTCGACAACTTTTTATTCGATGACGTGCTCGGAAAGGCTTGTATGAAATCAGATAAGGTGTTGAAACGACAAGGTTGACAGCGCATTCAAATATAATGTTAAACCCGGCTGAAATTTTTTTAAGGCTAACCCCCTAAAAAAATTTCAGCCGTCAGTTTAACTTGAGAACAGCGCGCCGGTCTCCGCCAACGCGCTGCCATTTTTGGAATGAATTAAAATTATTCACCAATAATCGTAAGTTTTCTTGTTTTTTCTGCGACTTCCTCAGGGTCAACAGTGATTCTTGCAACACCTGTTTCCATCGCAGCTTTTGCCACAGCCTTCGCAACAGCAGGCGCAACACGTTTATCAAACGGTGCAGGGATGACATAATCTGCGCTAAGCTCATCTTCTGAAACCAGTGAAGCAATGGCTTCAACCGCTGCGATTTTCATTTCCTCGTTAATATGAGTGGCACGCACATCAAGTGCTCCGCGGAAAATACCAGGGAATGCAAGAACATTGTTTACTTGGTTCGGGAAGTCAGAACGGCCAGTTCCGATAACGCTTGCTCCGGCTTCACGCGCATCTTCCGGCATGATTTCCGGATTTGGATTTGCCATTGCAAAGATAATCGGATCTTTTGCCATGCTTTGAACCATCTCTTTTGTTAACGCGCCTGCTACAGAGACACCGATAAATACGTCAGCATCAACGATGACATCTTTCAGAGAACCGTCTTTGCGATCTTGGTTCGTGAACTTCGCCACTTCATTTTTGACATCGTTCATGCCGTTCGGGCGCCCTTCATAAATGGCCCCTTTGGAATCGCACATCACAATGTCGCGAACGCCATAATGATGAAGAAGCTTGATAATCGCAATGCCAGCCGCACCCGCGCCGTTTGCGACAACTTTAATGGATGACATGGATTTTCCAGACAGTTTCAGCGCGTTCACAAGACCTGCTACGGTTACAATGGCAGTACCGTGCTGATCATCATGGAAAACCGGGATGTTTGTTTCTTTTTTGAGGCGCTCTTCAATGATAAAGCAGTTTGGCGCTGCAATATCTTCAAGGTTGACGCCGCCAAATGTCGGTTCCAGCAATTTTACAGTTTCAACGATTTTATCAACATCGTTTGTGTTTAAAGCAATCGGGAACGCATCTACGCCCGCAAAGCTTTTGAAAAGAACTGCTTTCCCTTCCATAACAGGAAGCGCCGCTTCAGGGCCGATGTTTCCAAGGCCAAGTACAGCTGTACCGTCAGTTACAACTGCTACCATGTTCCCCTTCATTGTGTAATCATATACTTTGTTAATGTCTTCATGAATATCCTTACACGGTTCTGCAACACCCGGAGAATACGCGAGGCTTAGATCTTTCGCATTTCTGACCTCTACTTTTGATTTAGACTCCAGTTTCCCCTGGTTGACTTTATGCAGGTGTAATGCTTCTTCTCTTAATGACATTCTCCTAAACACTCCTTATGGATATTTTTTGATTCGTATACTGCTGCGTTGATTGCTGCATTCTGCGGAGTAAATCTATCTGAATATTTAAACAGGATCACATAATTGCTCCAATTGTATAACAAAAAGCGAATCGTTACCACTGTTTTAAAACGACGTTTTTTTGACCCAACAGCTCTTTTAAGCGATATAACACCTGGTGATCTGCATTGATATGGAACGACTCAGGTAGCTTAATCGTCTGTTTTTGCCTTTCATAATAGAGATAAACGCCTGTTTCCCCTTTATGCTCCAGCAAAATGCGCTTAATCTTTGCCAGGATCTCCTGGCTGTGCTGACTGCTTTCTATTTTTATATAAACCGATGGCGCTTTTTCTGCATCCATATTTTCTAATAATTCTGCCCGGGACATGATGAATTGGATCTTATCTTGTCTAACTTCACATTTCCCCGCAGTGAACAAAAGAACGCCTTCTCTTAAAACGGGAGAAAGCTGTCTGAATTGTTCAGGGAAGACTACGGCTTCCATCTCGCCGGTTTCATCACTGAGCGTTAAAAACGCCATGTTTTGACCTGTTTTCGTCCGAATCGTTTTGATCTTCGACAGCAGAACGCCTAGTGAAAGCTGCCTTTTGACTGCCCGCTGAGCCTGCAGAATGGAGACTGCTCCTTGCGCAGTGAGCTGTTTTCGGAAGGCGGAGAGAGGATGATTTGAAAAATAAATGCCAAGCGTTTCCTTTTCAAACGCAAGTAAATCCACCAGAGGAAGCTCCTCCGTCTCCACATACTTCGGCTTAATTGAAAACGATTCATCTAAAAACAATCCCATTTGGTCATCGTCCGCGGCGAATAGCTCAGCATGTTCCAAAGCAACATCAATGGATGCGAGCAGCGTGGCCCGGTTTTGGCCGAATTCGTCCATCGCACCAGAAAAGATAAGTGCTTCAAGCACTTTGCGATTTACGCTTTTTGACGGCACGCGAAAGCAGAAATCGAAAAGATCTTCAAATGGTTTCTCTTTTCTTGCTTTATATATATCTTTGACTGCTGAGACGCCTACACTTTTTATTGCGCGGAGGCTGTATCTGACAGATCCGTTTTCAACTGTAAACGGAAAACTGCTTTTATTCACTGACGGAGGAAGGATACGAATCCCGCTCCCCTTTGCTTCGTAAAGATATTGAGAGATTTTATCCTCATTGCCAATGACGCTTGTCAGCAATCCGCACATAAAATATAACGGATAATGAGCTTTCAAATACGCAAGCTGGCACCCGATCATGCTGTATGCCACCGCATGGCTTCTGTTAAAGCCATAGTTTGCGAATTTGACGATTAAATCGTAGACCTCATTTGCAGTGTCTACAGAATACTCCTTTTTTAAGCACCCTTCAACAAAATGGCTTCGCTCTCTGTCCAGGATTTCTTTTTTCTTTTTGCTGACCGCCCTTCTCAATAGGTCCGCTTCGCCTAAAGAAAACCCCGCCATACGGGAAGCAATCATCATAATTTGTTCCTGATACACAATGACGCCATATGTATCTTCCAAAATGCTCCTTAAATCTTCATGAGGATAGTGAACAGGCGCCCGGCCGTGTTTACGGTCGATAAATAACGGAATATTTTCCATCGGACCCGGCCGATACAGTGCATTGACCGCCACAATATCTTCTAGGCCCGAAGGTTTTAGCCGTTTCAAGACGCTTCTCATCCCTGCAGATTCAAGTTGGAAAATGCCTGTCGTATCCCCTTTTGACAGCAAGGAGAACGTTTTGTCATCGCTGTAGGATATACTTGAAAGATCTATATTAATATTTTCTTCTTTTTCAATCATTGAAGTGATGGATTCAATAAGTGTCAGATTCCTCAAGCCTAAGAAATCCATTTTTAAAAGGCCCAAGTCTTCAAGATGGTCCATCGCGTATTGCGTTAAATAGATCCCTTCATGCCCTTCTTGAAGCGGAACAACATCTGTTAACGGTTCTTCACTCAGGACAACGCCCGCTGCGTGGGTTGATGCATGCCTTGGCAGCCCTTCTATTTTCCGGGCAATTGAATAGACTTGCTGAAGCAGGCTTGACTCCCGAAGCCGCTTATCCAGCTGCGGTGACTGCTGTCTCGCTTCATCCAGCGTCATTCCCGGTCTTGAAGGAATGAGTTTTGCAAGCTGATCTGCCTCCTTCGGGCTGACGCCGAATACTCTGCCGACGTCCCGGAGCGCCGCCTTTGCCGCAAGTGTTCCAAAGGTGATAATCTGTGCGACGTGCATTGCACCGTATTTCTGCTGAACATATTGAATGACTTCATCCCTTCTAGTATCGGGAAAGTCAATATCAATATCCGGCATGCTGACGCGTTCGGGATTTAAAAATCTTTCAAACAGAAGGTGATGCTTAATCGGGTCAACATCTGTGATATACAGCACATATGCCACAAGAGAACCCGCCGCAGAACCTCTTCCCGGTCCTGTAACAATCCCTTTTTCATGGGCGTGCTTCATAAAATCCCACACGATCAGAAAGTAATCGCTGAACTTCATCCGCTTGATGACATCAAGCTCATATTGAAGACGGCGAAGGTATCGTTCATCAGGCTTGCCGAAACGGCTGCGAAGTCCCTCCATACAGATATCCGTTAAATAATCATCAGCGGACGTTCCGCCTGGGGTCGGAAAAGACGGTAGACGGGTCTGCCCGAGACTGACGTCAACCCGGCATTGTTCCGCGATCTCTACAGAAGCTTGCAGTGCCTCGGGATGCTCTCGATAAATGTTTTGCATTTCTTCGAGAGGTTTCAAATCGAGATCAGGCAAATCTTCAGCGGGTGCATCCGTCAGTTTTTCCCCCGCTTTAATCGCTTTCAAACAACGGTAGGCAGCCTTATCTTCCTTCCTTATGTAATGCACATCGCCTGTGGCCGTAACAGGGATACCCGTTTCTTCTGATAGCTTTAGAATCTGCGCAGACAAGACTTGATTCCCTTTAAAAGGCTGATAGGAGAAATAAAAAGCTCCCTTTCCGAATATAGACTGAAATTCCAGCGAGGCTTGAGCAGCCTGTTCGAACAGCCCTCCTTCAAGAAGCGTTTCAATATATCCTTTTTCGCCGGGCGTTATTGCGATAATCCCTTCTCGATAACTGTGAAGCCATTTCGGCTTCAGTCCGCCTTTTGATTTAGATTGCAGAACGCTGCTGATTTTCAGCAGGTTTTGATAGCCTGTATTTGATTTTGCCAGCAGGACGAGCGGGTATGCTTCAAGCTCGCTGTCATCTGTAAAAACAGAAGCCGTCAAACCGATTATTGGGTTGATCCCTCTCGCCTTGCAAGCTTTATAAAATTGAATAGCTCCGTACATGACATGATCATCTGTCAGCGCCAAAGACGCATATCCGAGCCTGTCAGCTTCACTGACGAGCTCTTCCACAGCCGCGGCGCTGTTTAGCAGGCTATACCCGCTATGCACTTGCAGGTGAACAAAAGACATGCTATCACCTCTTTCTCATTACGATTCATTTCTTCCCTCATTATAAGGCCGGTTTCCAAAAGAAACAAATGTTCTTTTTTGACTCATCATCATACTTGTCCTGAAAGCTCAATATGATATAAAAGGTGAGGTGATAAAGATGGATCAGGAAGCAGGATTTATGGTGAATTTTATCAATAGCTACTTCATTGCGTTAGGGGTGCTGATCGGGGGCGCACTCATTGGAGGGCTCGGAGCATACTTGGCGGGCGAACCCCCGCTTACAGCCATAACAAAGCTTGCCAACCGGTTAAAAATATGGGCGCTTGTCGCAGCTATCGGAGGCACCTTTGATGCGGTATACAGCTTTGAACGCGGCATACTCGAAGGCAATACGAGAGATATCTTTAAACAGCTTCTTTTAATTATTTCGGCCATGGGGGGCGCGCAAAGCGGCTGGCTTATTATATCATGGCTGACCCAGGAGCATCTTTCTTCATGAGGGTCCCCCAGCATTACAAAAAACCGGGATGGCAGCGTTTTTTCGCGGGAATGATGTGCGGGGCCGTAATCAGCTGGTTCTTTTTCCTGTTTACCTACGGAACATTCCAAGAGGAGCAGGTCAGCCTCATCGAAAAGCAAAAAGAGCATGTAAAAGACTTGAACAATCAAATTTCGATCTATCAGGAAGACCTCCATAAACTGAATGAAGATAATAAAAGAAAACTGCTGATTCAAAGCGTCAGCGTCAAATTGCTGAATGGGGATAAATATAAAATATCACAGCCGGATAAAACGAAATTCGAGGAGCATGTAAAGGATGATATTTCAGAGGTGATTACAAAAGACATAGAGAGCGTCTATCAAACAAAGGATCTCTTGAAGCGGACAATTGAAAATAAAGTCTATATGATCAATGAAAAAAAATACGAGGCAACCGTCAGAGAATTGATTATTTATACGAGGCTGACAGTGGAACTTGAAATATCTTTCGCCACATAATTATGGATTTTTTTCAAATTCTCCAAACTTCTGTCGCTTTTTCCCATTCTTTTTTATAAACTATATGTGAGGCTTAATGGCGAAAGGAAGGAGGAAGGGAAATGGAGGTTTACAGTGACCGTCAGTTAGCAAAAGATCAAGCAGCCCGTCTCAGACAAGGTTTTTCTGCATATGCCGAAACAAACTCACTCGCTTCCCTCATCAAAAAAGAACTTCAATCACACAATCTCCAAGTCTACGAGGACCTTACTGATTTCGGCTGCTGGTTCATCCCCGTCACAGATGAACACTAAGAGAGAGGGTCTCCCCTCTACTCGTGTTCTTTACATAATGTTTCCAGATCAGCTAAAATCCGATCAGCTTCATCCCAGCTGTAAATAGAGGCGCCTGAAGCTAACGGATGCCCTCCGCCGTTATATTTCCGGGCAAGTCCGTTAATGACAGGCCCCTTCGAACGGAATCTGACTCTGATTTGATCGTCTTCTTCTACGAAAAACACCCAGGCGCGAATACCTGAGATATTGCCAAGCGTCCCGACAAGCTGCGACGCTTCAGAAGCCGTTGTGCCGAATTTTTCAAGCGTATCCTTTTTGATGAAAACAGAAGCAGCCCCGTTTTCGGACAAAGACACATTTTGAAAGATAAAGCCGTTAAGCTTCACCACATTCAGTTTTGTTTCATACAATTGATTAAATAACTCTGAGGAAGAGAATGGATACTGAATGAGCTCGCCTGCATATTTTAATGTTTTTTCCGTGGTATTCGGAAATAAAAAGCGTCCGGTATCTCCAACAATGCCGGCGTAGATCAGCTCTGCCGCTTTCGTATTCAGCTTCCAGCCGTGCTCTTTTCCTTCTAAATACAGCTCGTAAATCATTTCACTTACTGAGCTGGCGCTTGTATCGACCCAGAGAAGGTCACCGTATGGATCTTCGTTCGGATGGTGGTCGATTTTCATTAGTTTGGCGCCTGAAGGATAACGCTGATCGTCGATTCTTTCTTGATTTGCCGTGTCACAGACAATGACAAGTGCGCCTTCATATGTTTCATTGTCCACCTCATCGAGGGAATATAAAAAAGAGAGGGACGGTTCAGGCGTGCCGACCGCAAAAATATTTTTTTCAGGATATGTTTCACGCAGGATTTCCGTAAGCCCGCACTGTGATCCGTAGGCATCCGGATCAGGACGCACATGTCTATGTAAGATAATCGTGTCATATAATGATATGGTTCTGATCAATTCTGTTTTCATTTGATACTCCTTTATTGTTTTTATTCATTAAATCACATTCTCTGCCGACGGAAAAGAAAAATAACGTCAAAACCAAGCCCGTTTTTGTATAAAATGGGTTTGTAAACTTTTACGATGGAGGATTTCATTTATGCTGGTTCTTGTTTTTTTGATTGGGCTTTCAGCCTGCTTTTATGTGTACTATAAAGTAAAAGGCGTACGGGCAAAGCCATCTTTGGCAAAAGAAATATGTTCAGCAAAATCAAGCATGGCCTTAGGGTCACTAGTCCTGTTCTACGGGCTTAACCAAATGATATTATTCCATTCAGTATTAACGTTAGTAATCGGCGGTATCTTTATCGTCATAGGAGCAGGAAGCGCTTGGGCAGGTTATAAAGCCTTTAGGCATTACAATCCCCTTCACGCCAAAGAAGCTGAAAGAGATCACGCGTAAGGGGCGCCTGAACGTCCCTTAGCTTCTTTCCATCAGCTGAACCATCAGCATCGCTTTAGACACGATATGACCTTGGCTGTGCACTTCCACTTCCATTTTCCCAAACTTTCTGCCGGCCTCCAAGATGCGAGGTTTGACTTCGATGACTGATTCCATCTGCACAGGCTTCAAAAAGAAGATGGTGATGCTCTCTATGACGAGTTCGCCGCGTTTTTTCGAGCGCAAAAATCGGTTTGCCGCTTGCGTCAAAATGGTAGTAAATACGCCATAAGAAATGGTTCCAAGCTGATTTGTCATTTGCGGCGTGACTTCATACTCGTAAACCGTTTGATCTTCTTTATCATCACCCTCATCTTTAAACCCCCTTGAAACGATATCATCAAGCTTCTCCCCGACCTGCGGCTGCTTTTGAATCATTTGAAGAGCTTTCAATACGTCTTGGCGGCTGATCATGCCGATGAGTTTTTGGTGGCCGTCAGTGACGGGAAGCACTTCGATCCCTTCCCATACCATCATTTGCGCAGCTGAAGCGACAGATGTTTTCCCAATAACCGTGACGGGATTTTTGGTCATAACTTTTTCTATAGATGCATTTCGGTCATGGCCAGCAATATCTTTTGATGTCAGAATGCCATGGATTTTCATTTGATCGTCGACAACCGGGAAGCGGCCGTGCCCCGTTTCAAAATTTTTCTCATACCATTTTTCAAGTTTATCCTTAGGCGAAAGATATACCGTGCGGTCAGCAGGTGTTAGGATGTCCTCCACTAAAACAATTTCTTTTTTGATCAGCTGGTCATAAATTGCCCGGTTAATCATCGCGGCAACTGTAAAGGTGTCATAGCTCGTGGATAAAATCGGCAGTTCAAGCTCATCTGCCAGCTGCACAATGCTGTCATCCGTGTTAAAGCCCCCGGTCACCAATACGGCCGCGCCCGCTTCAAGCGCCTGCCTGTGTGCATTGATTCTGTTTCCGACAATCAAAAGATTCCCCGCTGCGGTGTAACGCATCATCGCGTCAAGCTCCATCGCGCCGATGACGAATTTATTCAATGTCTTATGGAGCCCTGCCCTGCCTCCGAGCACTTGTCCGTCTATAACATTTACAACCTCTGCATAGGTAAGCTTTTCAATGTTCTCTTTTTTCTTTTGTTCAATTCTGATTGTGCCCACACGTTCAATCGTGCTGACAAACCCTTTATTCTCTGCTTCCTTGATCGCTCTGTACGCGGTTCCTTCGCTTACTTTCATTTCCTTTGCAATTCTTCGGACAGAAATTTTTTCACCGACAGGCAGTGAATCGATATACGTTAAAATTTGTTCATGCTTCGTTGCCAAGCCTTTCACCTCTAAGGACAGTCTTCTTGTTTTTATTATAAGGTTTCAAAGGATTTATACGCAATGAGGCTGGAAAATAAAAAAGAAGCCCGACCGGCTTCTTACAGCGTTGATTTCGTTCCAGTCAAGCGCAAGGACCCCGTGGCTCCTTTTACATCGTAAAGCGGAAAAACCTTTATTTTTCTTTTAAATGGACATCAACCGCTGTCTTAACAATATTTCGATTCCCTATTTTAGATAAAACAAATAAAACTGCGGATAGCCATATCGCCCCTATGGCTGTATAGATCAATGGATAAACAGCTGTGTTTGCGATCCATTCATTTATTAATGTTCTGGCATTTACCAGAATAATAAATCCTCCTACAAGCACACCCATCAATTGCGGATGAAACTTCTGCACCAGCCATGCTGCGATAGGGGCAGCGATAATTCCGCCGGCCATTAGTGAAAACACCCATAACCAATTGACGTCCTCCCATCCTAATGAAATAAGAAAACCGGCAGTTGCAGATACGGCGATGGCAAATTCACTTGTGTCTACAGTCCCGACAACTTTCCTCGGGCTCAAGCCTTTGCGGGATAATAAAATCGGAGTGGTCACCGGTCCCCAGCCGCCTCCGCCTGTGGCATCTGCAAAACCAGCGATCACGCCCAATGGGATGGATTGTTTTCGGTTTAACGGCACATGCTTCTTCTCAAGAGCCGGCTTATATTGAAATAAAAACCTGATCAATACATATCCGCCCAGAAGGAGCAAAAACAAAGAAATATAGGGTTTCGCCACATCTCCAGGTAATTGGCTGAGGAATGCCGCGCCTAAAAAAGCGCCTATAGAGCCGGGAATGACAAGCTGATAAACGGTTTGTTTGTCAACATTGCCAAATTTAATATGCGACACTCCCGATGCGGCAGTCGTTACGACTTCCGCTAAATGGACAGAAGCTGAAGCCACAGCAGGTGTGATGCCGAACGCCAATAACAAAGAAGTTGAGGTAACCCCATAAGCCATACCTAACGAACCGTCTATTAACTGCGACAATAAACCAATAAATGCAAAAACGATTAATTTCTTCATCAGAACACCCCATCTATATCAATCAGATATTTTTGACTCTTCATTCGAATCTAACAACCTCTTGGCGCTTTCATATAAAAAATAAGAGGCTTTGATAATGGCAGTTTCATCAATTGTAAATGCAGGGTGGTGCCAATCATGATCACCGTCTGTTCCAAAAAACGCAAAGGATCCCGGAATATGCTCAAGATAATAAGCAAAATCTTCCCCCGCGGTTGATGGGGCGGGATCAATGACTTGAAGTTTCGCTTTATGTGCAGCGTCTCGCACCAGCCCCGTAATTGCCTCATCATTACAAAGCGGCGGCGGTCCGGAATGCCACTTCACATTTGCCTTTAACGAGAAAGCGGCAGAAATCTGCTCTGTGACTGCAAAAAAACGCTGTTTCACTTGATTACGAACCTCTGAATCAAATGTACGAACAGTGCCCTCAATGACCACTGTATCCGGAATGACATTCCAAGTGCTGCCGCCGTTGATTTTCCCTATGGTTAAAATCGCGCTTTGCAGCGGGTTTACATTTCTGCTTACAATCGTTTGCAGGGCGACAATAAGCTGAGAGGCGCCGACAATTGGATCAAAACCATTATGCGGCAATGCTGCATGAGCGCCTTTCCCTTCTATCTCTACTTTAAATCGGTCAACAGCAGCCATAAGCGGGCCTGTTTTTAACCCTACAGTCCCAACCGCGATATCCGGTTTATTGTGAAGGCCAATAACCGCATCAATGCCATCCAGTTGGCCGTCCTCTATCACTTTTGCAGCGCCTGCACCCGCTCCCTCTGCCGGCTGAAATAATAAACGAATCTTTCCTTTCAGACTGTCTTGATTTTCCTTCAATAAAAAGGCCGCACCAAGAAGCGCTGCCGTATGAAAATCATGACCGCACGCATGCATGATCCCTTTATGTTTAGACGCATAAGGCAATCCTGTTTTTTCTTCAATTGGCAAGGCGTCAATATCAGCCCTCAAAGCAATCGCCGGACCTTCTGACTCCCCTGCTATGTCTGCGAACACACCCGTTTTTAGAGCAGTAGGGCGAATCTGTATCCCCTTTTCTTTAAGGCATTTTTTTATAAAAGCAGTTGTTTCAAATTCTTCTTTTGACAGTTCAGGATATTGGTGCAGGTGCCAGCGAATGCCGATGAGCTGCTTTTCTAGCGTTGAGAGATTTACGGGATTAGACTCCCCTTTCAACTTCAGGATGTCATTTCCTGTAGTCTGATATGGATAGGAGCCTTCTATATTTCTCCAATAATCCAAAGACATATGTTCCGCTCCTTTCCCTATCCCAATATATTTTCTTCAGACTCTTCAACATAAGATGAAATAAATCGGTTCAATTTATCAGCAAGACCACCCGCCCCAAATCTTATATACTTACTGGAAACTTTCGGATTATCCTCTTTCAAAAAGCTTAAAAAAGATAAAATATAAATGCGCCTGTAAACTACTTGTGTAATTCCGTACTCAAAAAACCAGTTATCAATGACATTGTATACGCCTCGGTTGACGCCATATAGGTTGTTACATTTCTTGTAAAAGCAGAGATCCGGAAGATTTAACTCCTGATGGGAAAGCAGGCTTTCTTTTTTGTTCGGTGCCATAATCCCAATCAGCTCAAAGCGTTTTGCAACGCACGAAATATCCTTTTTAATTTGCTTTGTTAAAGACTCCAAAGAATCAAACCTTCTTTCTTCTCTAATTTTAAAGAGAATGCTGCATTCGATTTTTTCTCCATAAATGTCTCTATGAAAGTCAAACAAAAAAACCTCCAATGTCTTTTCAAGGTTAGAGCCCACCGTCGGTTTCACACCGATATTCATAACCCCTAAATGAAATTGATGATTGACTGTCGCCAGAACCCCATAAACTCCATTACGCAGCCCATGCATTTTTGCATCTACATTTGCCGTGGGGAATCCAAGCTTTCTGCCTAATTGTTTTCCTTTCACAACCGTACCGGCAATGATCGTCAAAAAAGTCAGCCTCCCCTCTCAGCTTCCGCATTCGATCAGGCGAAACCTAACGATGTGATGAATGTAAAACGGATTGATGCTGCGGAATGCCAAGACCGAGATTTTCCCGCAATGTCCCGCCGCGATAATCTTGAGGATAAAGCCCTCTTTCTTGAAGAATCGGAATCACCTTTTCTACAAAAGCATCAAGTGTTCCCGGTATATCCGACCCAATGATAAACCCATCCGCCGCCTCAGCGTTGAACCAAGTTTCAATTAAGGATGCGACACGCTCTGGTGTTCCGATGAATAGAGTCCGTGGAAAAGCCATTTCCTGTGCTACCTCCCGCAATGTCAGATTTCTGGCTTTTGCTTCTCTCTTAATCCGGTCTGTTGTGCTTTGAAACGCATTCTTTCCCACATCGCCAATATCGGGAAATGGCTCATCCAACGGGTAAACACTCAGATCATAATCATCAAAAAAACGGGCCAAATAAGTAACAGCATTTTCAATCGGTATCAATTCTGCAAATTCACGATACTTCTTTTCCGCCTCTTCTTCCGTATCTGCCACAATCGGGCTGATCCCTGGAAAAATCCGCACACTTGAAGGATCACGCCCTTCATCAGCAGCTCGCCTTTTCACATCCGCATAAAACGCTTTTGTCTCTTCTAATGAATTGGAATGGGTAAAAATCGCATCCGCATTTTTAGCAGCAAACTGCCGGCCTGTTTCTGATGAACCCGCTTGAAACACTACAGGCTCTCCCTGCTTAGAGCGCCCGATATTCAAGGGCCCCTCTACTTGAAAATACTTTCCTCTATGATTCAGGCGATGAAGCTTCGCCGGATCGAAAAACTGCCCTGTTTTCTTATTGTGTATAAATGCGTCATGCTCCCAGGAATTCCACAGCCCGCGCACAACATCTAAATGCTCTTGTGCGATCTCGTAACGTTCAGTGTGTTCTGGCAAATTAGACTTACTATGGTTGCGCGCCGCTCCTTCCTGTGGAGAAGTAACAAGATTCCAGCCAGCCCTGCCCCCGCTGATATGGTCCAGCGACATCAATTGTCTGGAGATAGTGAATGGCTCAGTAAAAGATGTAGAGAACGTCCCTACTAAACCAATATTTTTGGTAACCGATGCCAGCGCAGATAAAATGGTGATCGGTTCAAAACGGTTTAAAAAATGAGGAATCGATTTTTCAGAAATAAATAAGCCGTCTGCAATGAAAATAAAACTAAACAAACCTTTTTCAGCTGTTTGCGCCTTTTTCATGTAAAATTCAATATTCGTGCTGGCCGAGGGATCAACATCGGGATGACGCCAGCCGTCAGTTGTTCCCCCGACACCGTGAATCATGGCTCCAAACTGAATAAAATCTGAACGTGTCATCTTTTTGCCTCCTTTATCTGTGCATGATTAGCAAGTGCAAGATCAAGGTGTTCAATGCCGATTTCAGTTATCCCTTGATACTGATTGCCGCGCCCGATTTCGACCACAGGCACATGGCGTACCCCATATTTCACCTGTAAAATATCCCGAAGCTTTTCTTTCTCTGAAACATCGATATTTTGGAACGGGAACCCTTTTTCATTCAAATAATTCTTGACTTCCTCACAATACGAACAGCCTTTTTTACTCCAAACCACAATGTTCACAACATCACTCATTCTTCTGTCCCTCCTTAATTTTTTGCAGCTAAAACTGCATCGCTCAGCAGCTGATAAGACAGCTGTTTTTCTACAGCATTTTTGATAGGTGTAAAAATAACAAAATCATTGATTTTGTATGTGCCTGATAAACGTGTTAATTCTTCTGCCACTTCTTCCTTTGTTCCGGCAATAATCCCGGTTTTTTGCACGATGATGTCATAGGGCTCTGTGACGTTTTCCAGATAGGCCTCAGCCTGTTCGCGGGAACCGACGTTGACCTTACGCCCGTCTTTCAAAACCACTTTTATCGATTCACGCGACACAATATGTTTTTCCGCTTCTTCTTTTGTATGTGCCGCAAAAACAGCGGGGGCAAGATGAAATTCAGCCTCAGATCCTGGCGGGAGATACGCGTCAAATGCTCGGCGGGCTTCCTTCAGCACTTCCTCTTCACCGTTAATAAAGTAAGCAAAGACAAAAGAGATTCCCAGTTTTGCAGCCGAAATGGCACTCTCTGCGCTTCCTCCCAATAGAAAAATACCCGGCTTCCGATCAACCTGCGGCCTAGGACGCAATGCGGCATAGCGGTGGGTATCAGGAAAATCGTCCCGTACGAAATGAGTAAGCTCCTCCAGTTTTTCATCAAACTGACGCACCGGTTTTTTATATTCGGCCTGCAGCGCGTCTGTGGACAGCTGAAACCCGCCGGGCGCTTTGCCCACTCCAAGATCTATACGGCCGGGAGCTAACGCTGATAGAAGATGGAATTGCTCCGCTACTTTATAAGAGCTGTAATGCTGCAGCATCACTCCGCCTGATGCTAAACGAATTTTTCTTGTGCTTGCAGCAAGATAGCCTAAAAGAACCTCGGGTGCAGACCCTGCAATCTCATCATTGTTGTGATGTTCGGCCACCCAAAATCGGTGATATCCACACTCTTCAGCCATTTGTGCCAAGTTCACTGTATGCTGTAATGTATCAGCTGCTGTCTCCCCTTCACCAATCAAGCTTTGGTCTAAAATACTTAAGCGGATCATATCACCGGCTCCTTTATGTGTTCTTTTGGTTCAAATAAATATTCCGGCGAAACACGGCGGAGAAACTGCCTCGTTCTGTCTTTTTTGGTATGGCGAAAGACTTCCTCCGGGGTTCCTTGTTCAACAATGACTCCTTCATCCATAAAAACAACTTGATCAGAGACCCTTCTTGCAAACTCCATTTCATGTGTAACAACAATCATGGTGGCTCCGGTTTTCACGATTTCCAGCATTACCTCAAGTACTTCACCGACCAGCTCCGGGTCAAGCGCTGCCGTCGGCTCATCGAACAGCAGCACATCAGGATGAATGGCAAGCGCCCTTGCTATCCCTACCCTCTGCTTTTGTCCTCCCGATAACCGACTCGGATAAGCGTTCAATTTATCTTGAAGCCCGACCTTTCTCAGTTCATTTTCCGCTACGGCATACGCGTCTTGTTTTCTCATTTTCCGGGCAATCGTCAAGCCCTCCATGACATTTTCAATCACCGTTTTGTGAGCAAACAGGTGGTATTGCTGAAATACCATTGCCGTCTGTTTTCTGAGCCGGTGAACCTCTTTTTTGGACGGAAAGCTGCAATTAATCACTTTGTCATGTATAGAAATGATCCCTTCGTCTGGACGTTCTAATAAATTCAGGCACCGTAAAAAGGTGGTTTTCCCTGATCCGCTCGGCCCGATAATCGTCACAACTTCTCCCTTGCGTACCGTGAGATTTATCCCTTTTAATACATGGTGGATGCCAAACTGTTTATGGATATTTTTAATCTCAATCATAAAGTGCCTCCTTGAAATCTGGCTGCCTTTCTCTCTAATACTCCATTTACGGATTCTAGGATTAGAGTCAGCACCCAATAGATAATCGCTGCTCCAATAAACGCTTCTAAAAATGCATAATTATCAGAAGCAACGATAGTCGCCGTCCCTGTAATCTCTGGGACAGCCACTATAGCCGCGATAGAGGTGGTATGCAAAAAGCCGATACCCAAATTTGTGAAGTTTGGGATGGAAACCATCAGCGCCTGCGGCAATATTACACGCCGAAATGTTTGGCTGTGTGTCAAGCCGATTGAATAAGCCGCTTCGACCTGTCCGGTATCCATCGCCAGAATGCCCGACCGGATGATTTCTGTCAGATAAGCTCCGGCAGTTAAAGACAAGGCCATAATGACAAACATGGAGACCGGTATCTCATTGGCGGACCAGCCGAGATGAAAAAAACTGCTGACTTGATCTGCAACAGGCGGTATCCCTAAATAAATCAACATAATGTGAAGAATTGCAGGTGTACTTCGAAAGAAAGACACATAAAACCTTGAGCAAGCCACCAAGCCCTTAATTCTAAAAATTCTAACAATTATATTTCCAAGAGCCACGAGAAATCCAAACACAATCGGCAAAACAGCCATCATCAATGTCAGAGGAATGGTCTTTACCATTTCTTTCATGGCGGAAACGATAAATGGAAAGTCAAATTGCAATCTTCTCCCCCCTCATCCGAAGAAATATATCAATGTATGTTCATGTCAAAAACAGTAGCAATCCTTGTTTGATTCTTCTTGATTCGTTTTTCTGCCACTCGAAAGAACCCTTCGAATAAAATCGCTACAGCATAATAAACAATCGATAGCGCAATGTAAACTTCAAGAGAATGGTTGCTTGAGGTAATCAGTGTTTGGCCCCTTCCGGACATATCCATAACACCTATTGAAAAGGCTAGAGACGTATCTTTTAAAGAACTGATCACCATGTTTCCCATATTCGGAAACGCCTGGACAAGTGCCTGGGGCAGAACGATTCGTCTGAAGGCCTGACTACCGCTTAAGCCAATACTGTACGCCGCTTCCGTTTGGCCTTTATCTACACTGCCCACCCCCGCTCGAATGATTTCTGCGGCTGCCGCTGCATTGCTTAACGCGTAGGTTGCGACAGCAGCATAAAACGGGTCCATTTTTGATGTATCAATCCCGATAAGCCCCGTAAGCGCCGGGATTCCGTAAAACACGATGAAAAGCTGCACCATGATAGGCGTTCCCCTGAAAAATGAGATATACACTTTTGCCAATTGATTTACAATTGGAATATTGTAGATGCGGGGCAGTGCCAGAAAGAGTCCTAATACAAAACCGAAAAGCAAGGACAGTGTTAAAATGTATAATGTAACCGGTAAATAAGCGGTTAACGTCGGCACAAAATCTCCAATCATGTTCATATCAAACGCTTTTTCCATCACTGCTCCCTCTCTTTTTACCTAATACTGCTCTTTGGAATAGTCGTCACCAAGCCATTTCAAACTGAGCCTTTTCAGCGTTCCGTCATCAATGATTTCCTGTAAGGCTTTATCAATATCGTCACTTAACGTTTGTTCATTTTTGTTAAACATAAAATACACTTTGGCATTTGAAAGCACATTACCGACGGTTTTTTCTTTAATAGCGCTCGTCTTGTTTTGAAAGTCTACTGCAAAAGGCGTTGAGATCGTTGCGTCCGCACGCCCCGATTTCAGCTGATTCGCAGTCTCATTTGCGCCTTGGCCCTCATAGGCAATCTCAAACGGCCGTCCATTATCCTCATTCCATTTTTTCAGTACAAGCGCTCCGTTGGAGGTTGCACTCGTAATCACCCGTTTTCCTTTTAAGTCTTCAATTCCACGGATCGTATCGTTATTTTGAAGCACAGTAATTTTTAAAGGAAAATGGTTGTAAGCAACCTTGTTAAACAGAAATTTTTTCTCACGCTCTTTGATTTTCTCCATTTGATGTGCCACGATATCGACTTTATGCTGTCCGAGGCTGACAAGCAGGTTGGAAAATTCCATCGTTTTAAATGTGAATTTATAATGTGGCAGGCGCTTATCAAGCTCTTTGATCAGTTCGACATCATAACCGGTTAAATCGCCTTTTTCATCGATAAAGCAAATATTCGGAAATTGGGTTCCAGTTCCGACCGTGATCGTCTGTACCTTCTTTTGCCCGGCTCCCGTCGTTTGACTGCCTGCACCGCAAGCTGACAGAACTGTTATAAGCGAAAATAATATTGTCATAAATGCTGCTTTCATTTTCATCTCATCGCCCCATTTATTTTTCAAAACTTGATTTTGAATAATCTGCCCCGAGCCATTTTCGGCTTAGTTTTTTTAGCGTTCCGTTTTTCTCCAGCTTTTTAATCGCTTGATCCGTGTCATCCGCCAAGGTTTGGCTGCCTTTATTAAACATAAAGTACACCTCGGTATCTAATAACACGTCACCGACTGTCTTTTGGCGGAAGGCGTGCGTTTTATTCTGAAAATCGACGGCAAACGGTGTAGCTATCGTTGCATCTGCGCGCCCGGTTTCAATTTGATTGGCGGTGTCATTGCTTCCCTGTCCCGCATATCTCAAATGAATCGGGCTGCCGTGCGTTTTGTTGTAATTTGTAATATAATCTGCCGCATTTGACGTGGCGCCAACTATGACTGTTTTTCCGTGCAAGTCTTTTAATGTATGAATCTTGTGATTATCCTCTTTCACCGTGATGTACATCGGCGAGTAGTTATATGGGACTTTATGATACAAAAAACGCTTTTCTCGTTCTTTATTTTTGGCCATATTGTGCGCAATCACATCAATTTTTTTATTTCCGAGACTCGTCAGCAGATTTGAGAAATCCATCGTTTTAAATTCAAATGTATATTGAGGCAACTCCTTATCGATGGCTTTCATCACTTCAATGTCATACCCGGTCAAATCGCCTTTTTCATTTAAAAACGCAATATTCGGAAAATCTGTTCCAGTGCCGATTATGACTGTTTGAGCCTGACGATCTGTTTTGTTATTTGTTTGCGAACATCCCCCGCCAAGTAATGCAAACACTGACAGCAGCAAAACCAATCCTTTACGCTTATTCATAGGCTGCCTCACATCATGCCCAGCTGGGCGCACCTAAAAGCGTTGGGTTAAATCGTTCCGGAATCAGAACCTTGTGCATCATCACACCTATGTCCCCGTCTTTTTCCTGCTCAAAATACACTTCATACCCTCTCCTTCTGTACATGTCAGCAAGCCAAGGATGCTTGCGCGCCGATGTGCCGAGTGTCAGCGCAGGAGCCTTCAGCATATCTCGAAGCACTTTTTCTTCAACATACGTAAGCAGCTTACTTCCGGCGCCTTGCCCTTTATATTCCGGCAGTGTCGCAAACCACCACACAAACGGATATTTTGAAGGAGGCGTCTCACTCTCCCACGGGAACCTGATTGTAATCGTTGAAATCAGCTTCCCATCCCGTTCCAGCACAATCGCTGAATGATGTTCAATATTTTCTGATACCATTTGGATATCAGCTCTCGTGGATGGCCAATCAATATCCAGCTGCCGAATGGGCTGAAATGCGCTGTTAACCAGTTTCAACAGCTCCGATGCATCTTCAACAGTTGCCAGTCGAAAAATATCCTCACTCATTTTTGTCACTCCTCTTCACAAAATATATAATTCCTATTTGTTTACTAAGCTTTTATTGTTTATACTATAAAGCATACTCTGATCTTTGACTAATCAAAAAAAGTAAACCTTCACTTCAGTATTTTTAATGATGAAAAACAGGAGGGAGCACATTGGAGTTACGCTCAATCAAAACGTTTCATACGATTGTAAAATTTGGAAGCTTCTATAAAGCTGCAGAAATACTCAACTACTCGCAGCCGACGATATCGATGCGTATGAAGCAATTGGAGCAGGATTTAGGCGTACTGCTGTTTGAAAGAGGAAAAAGCCTGCAATTGACAAAAGCAGGGAAGCTTTTTTATGAACGAACAGGAGATCTCTTGATACAATACGAGGCGCTTAAACACAACCTCTCCGACTTAAAGGAAGAAGAGGCAGGCATTATCAACATAGGGGTTTCAGAGCCAACCGCCAGTCTGATATTCCCCGAGATTTTAAAGGATTTCTTAAAGGATTACCCAAAGATAACAGTTAATATCAAGGTTGATGACGCCAATACCTGCAGTCAAAAGCTCTTAGACGGGACGATTGATTTTGCAGTCTGCGGCGAGCCGGAGCTGATTCTTGAAAATTACTACCATCCATTTTTTTATGACACATTAAATGTGATTGTATCTGACCAACATCCGCTCGCTGAGAAGAAGGCTGTCCATTTGTCTGATTTAGCAGAGGAGCGCTTCATATTTACGCCCGCCAATTGCCCCATTCGCTTACAAATTGAACAGCACTTACATAAAGAACTCGGGAATCGCTACAAAAAAATGGAGCTCACAAGCAGCATGTCACATGAATATTACGTACGTGAAAACATCGGAATTTCAATCTTTACCAGCACCGCACATTCTAAACCGTTCAACGGCACTAAAGTTATTCCAATTCTGAACCTGGATATCACCCCGCCCATAGGGCTGTTGACAAATCAAAAAGAAGTTCATTTTGACCGCGCCACGAAGGACTTGATCGCCCGGATAACCAAACGTTTTCAGCAGCGCAGCAAAGAATTGGAAGGAACCTCTGATAAGACCATTACAGGATAACTGAAAAAATAAAAACCACCTCCTGATTCATCAGGAGATGGTTTCACGGTTTAAAGCTCGATCGTCTCACCGACCGACATGACTTTGCCGACTCCGCCCGGCAGGCTGTCAGCGAATGCTTCTGGGTCTTGTTCGATGACCGGGAATGTATTGTAATGCACCGGCACGACCTGTTTTGCGCGCAGCCATTCAGCGGCAAGCTTGGCGTCTTCAGGCCCCATCGTAAAGTTATCGCCAATCGGCAGGAAAGCAAGGTCGATATGATTCAATTCGCCAATGAGTTTCATATCAGAGAAAAGAGCCGTATCGCCCGCGTGGAAAATCGTTTTATCTTCTACAGTCAGCAAAATACCGGCAGGCATGCCTGTGTAAGTGATCGTTTTGTTTTCTTCGTCTGTGATGGCTGATCCATGAAAGGCCTGTGTAAGCTTCACTTTTCCAAAATCGAACTGGCGGGAGCCGCCAATATGCATTGGATGAACATTCAAGCCTTTCCAGCCTAAGTACACAGCGAGCTCGTTCGGGGCTATAACCAACGCGTTATTTTGCTTGGCGATTTGTTCAGTATCACCGACATGGTCATTGTGGCCGTGCGTTAGTAAGATGACATCCGCTTTTACATCCTCCGGCTTTATATCCGTTAATGAATTCCCTGTTAAAAACGGATCAAAAATAATATGATGGTCCTTCGTTTCCACTGTGATTACAGAATGTCCGTGATATGTCACTTTCATTTCTTTCACCTCGTCACATGATTTTGATTTTTTTATTTTCCCTTTTTAAAAAGCTGAAAAACTTATGTTGTTTGATTCTTGTTAATGACATTGAGGCCTCCGGTGGCTTCAATGACAGTCCCTGTCACAAGGTCTGAGTTCTCCTCACACAAGAAAGCGATAATCCGGGCGATATCCTCGCCTGTACCGGATCTTCCTATCGGCGTTTTTTCTTTGCCGATTCGCATTCTGGCTTCCTCTATCGATGCTTCTTTCATGTCGCCGACAATGTCTCCCGGGCAAACCATGTTGGCGGTTATGCCGAATTCGGCTTCTTCAATGGCAATTGTCTTCGTCAAAGAAGCCAAGCCCACTTTTGCAGCGCCAAATGCCGATCGGTGAAGCCAGCCGGGCGCGTGAGCCGCACCTTGGAATCCGTACGTAATGATGCGTCCAAATTGCTGTTTTCTCATAATAGGAATAACCGCTTTGAATAAATGAAAGACGGCGCTTAAATTTCCTTCCAGCATGCCATACCATTCATCATCAGTATAATCGGCTAACTTTTTACGTTCAAATATGTATGGTCCCGCGTTGTTAATCAAAAAGTCGATCCTTCCGAAGCGGTTTAAGGCAGCCTCTGCAATACGCAGCAGATCTTCTTTTTTGGTGACATCACCTTTTACAAATTGCAGCCGGTCAAGACAATCGGGACAGGCTTCCTTCAGGCGGCTGACTGCCTCCTCATCCTGTCTGTAATTGACTGTTACTGAATACCCCTTTGCAAGCAACGTTTCAGTCACTTTGCGGCCTAAACCCTTCGAACCGGCAGTAATTAAAGCATGTCGCACATGAATACCTCCCAAAGCAACGTCGCCGCTTTCAATAAAGTGTTTCTTCTTCTACTTTACTATAAAAGGCTTGCAATATCACTTTTTACACTTTGGCATACAAAAAAAGCTGCCTGTACAGACAGCTTATTCTGCAGGAGATGAAGACTCCTGATCAGGCATATCGACATAACCGCTTTGATATGCTTCTGAAATGAGCCTTGTTGTCTCCTGGCTTTCTTGTTCATCATAAATATAGCGTTCCGGTTCTTTTTTCATCATTCTGCCTCCCATCATTATAGAGGTAGGTTGGCTATAATGACGGGATTTTATGAAGGAAATTTTAACAAACTCCAGCTGCCACGCAAGCTTTCGCTTTTTCAAGCGCCTGCTTTACCTGTTTAAATCCGGTGCCCCCGGCGCTCATTCTTTTTTCAACTGCGTAGTAAGGGTCTAACACAGTGTAAATATCTTCTTCGAATAGTGTGCTAGCCTGCTGAAACTCGCCAAACGGCATATCGCTTAAATAGATCCCTCTTTCGATGCATGTGTACACAAGTTTCCCGACCACTTCATGCGCTTCTCTGAACGGCATTCCCTTTTTAGCTAAATAATCCGCCAGTTCCGTCGCATTTGAAAAGTCTTGTTTTGTCGCTTGCTTCATGACGTCTTTGTTTACAGTCATTGTTTGGATCATGCCTGTGAAGATTTGCAGACTGCCCTCCACCGTTTTCACCGTGTCAAACATGCCCTCTTTGTCTTCCTGCAGATCTTTGTTGTAAGCGAGCGGAAGTCCTTTCATGATCGTAAACAGCCCCATCATATCGCCGTATACGCGTCCTGTTTTGCCGCGGATCAGCTCCGCCATATCAGGATTTTTCTTTTGCGGCATCATGCTGCTTCCTGTTGCGTACGTATCGTCAAGCTCGATGAATTTAAACTCCTGCGAGCACCATAAAATGATTTCTTCAGAGAAACGGGATAGGTGCATCATCAGCATACTGCTGTTGCTTAAAAACTCCAAAATGAAGTCTCTGTCGCTGACGCCGTCCAAGCTGTTTTCATAAATGGCATCAAAGCCGAGCAGTTCTGCTGAATAATCACGGTCAATTGGGAAGGTTGTTCCCGCGAGCGCCCCGCAGCCGAGCGGAGATTTGTTAATCCGCTTCATTGAATCCTGAAAACGCTCCTTGTCGCGCTCCAGCATCCAGAAATACGCAAGCAGATGGTGAGCGAATGAAATCGGCTGGGCGCGCTGCAGATGTGTGTAGCCAGGGAGAATTGTTTCGATGTTCGCTTCCGCCTTTTCAATCAGCGCACTTTGGAATGCCTCAATCAGCTCGATGATGTGGCCGACATGATTCTTCAAGTATAAATGCATGTCAGTCGCCACCTGGTCATTCCGACTTCTGCCGGTATGCAGCTTGCCGCCAAGAGGACCGATTTCGTCAATGAGCATTTTCTCAATGTTCAAATGAATATCCTCATAATCGACTGAGAATTCCAATGCTCCCTCCTCTGCTTTTTGCAAAAGGGTATTCAGGCCCTCTCGGATTTTCAGCTCTTCTTCTGCTGTCAGAATACCGCATTTTTTCAGCATGGCAGCATGTGCGAGAGACCCTGTAATGTCTTCAGCAACTAAATGTTGGTCAAATGATATGGACGCGCCGAACTCGTCGACCCATTTTTCCGGTGTTTTTTGAAATCGGCCTCCCCAAAGCTTCTTCATGCTTTAATCTGCTCCTTCTTTTTCACGATGCTGTTCACTTTTGTCGGAAGTCCCCAAAGCTCGATAAATCCGATTGCTGCATGGTGATCAAATGCATCGTCTTTTGTATATGTTGCAAGTTTTTCATCATATAGAGAGTATTCCGATTTACGCCCTTCTACAATTGCATGGCCTTTAAACAGCTTCACGCGGACAATGCCTGTGACATGCTTTTGCGTTTCTTTTAAGAAAGCGTGCAGCGCTTCTTTTAACGGTGAGAACCATAAGCCGTTGTAAATGATTTCTGACATTTTTTGCTCGATGATCGGTTTAAAGTGGGCTACCTCTTTCACCAGAGTCAAATCTTCTAATTCTTTATGCGCTTTGATCAGTGTCATCGCACCAGGGCATTCGTATACTTCCCGGGATTTAATGCCAACGAGGCGGTTTTCCACGTGGTCGATACGTCCGACACCGTGCGCGCCCGCCATTTCATTCAGCTTCAAGATCAGTTCAGAAAGCGAGTAGGAAACACCGTCAATGGAGACAGGCACGCCTTGTTCAAATGCAATTTCAATCACTTCCGGCGTGTCCGGCGTTTTTTCCAGCGGAGCTGTTAAATCGTATGCACCTTCTGGCGGCGCCGCCCATGGATCTTCTAAAATGCCGCACTCATTGGCACGTCCCCAGAGGTTTTGGTCGATAGAATACGGGCTGTCAAGATTGATCGGAATCGGAATGCCGCGGCTAGCCGCATATTCAATTTCTTCTTCACGTGACCACTGCCATTCGCGAACCGGCGCGATGACTTCAAGGTCAGGGTTTAATGATTTAATGGAGACTTCGAAACGAACCTGGTCATTTCCTTTCCCTGTGCATCCGTGGGCAATCGCCTGTGCATCTTCTTTTTCCGCTATTTCAACCAGTTTTTTCGCGATCAGCGGTCGAGATAATGCCGAAACAAGCGGGTATTTTCCTTCATACATCGTGTGGGCCTGCAAAGAAATAAGCGCGTAGTCCTGTGCAAATTCTTCTTTTGCATCGATCACGTAGGAGTTTGTCGCGCCGACTTCAAGCGCTTTCTGCTGAACAAATGCCAAATCTTTGCCCTCACCGACATCCAGACAGCAGGCGATTACATTATATCCTTGCTCCTGAAGCCATTTTATTGCGACGGAAGTATCAAGACCCCCTGAGTATGCTAATACGACTTTTTTCTGTTCTGACATGATAAAATTCCCCTCTCAACCGTGTTTCTATTTTGTATAAAAATAAATTATATTTAATAAAAATACATTTTGTATGTATACACTTTAACAAGTACGTTTCGTTTTTTCAAGCCTTTTATAAAAAAAACTTCACCTAAATTTCAGGTGAAGTTTCGTAGTATTTATTCATTTACTTGTCTTTTCTGATTTCTCTGACCACATGCGCAAGTTCGGGAATAATCAGCTTATTCATTGCCAGCTTTACCGCGCCGCTTGAGCCTGGCGTTGAGAAAACAGCGGTATGCTGAATGACGCCGGCAGTTGCTCTCGACATGATTGCAGCAGAGCCGATATCCTCTGTATAACTCAGCATCCTGAATATTTCTCCAAAGCCGGGCAGCTCTTTCGAAAACAGCGGCGTAATGGCTTCAATTGTGACATCCCGATCTGCTATGCCTGTCCCTCCGTTTAAGAGTACCGCGTCTGTCTGTTCATCCATGCAGCCCGCAAGCACTGACCGCTGCAAAGCATCCTTTTCGTCTTTTACAATTTCATATGCGGCAATATGATGACCGGCTTCTTCTAAAAATGAGATCATCAGCTTGCCGCTTTTATCGGTTTCATCTGTCCTCGTGTCACTGACAGTAATCACTTTGCACCGAACGATATCGGGAGCTTCTTGTTTATGCTCTTGAACGCTCATTGGCCCACCTCTTTTATGTTTTCTGTCTGTCACTATCATGCATCAATAAAAAAGCACATTCAAGAGAATGTGCTTTCATGCAATTTATTTTGCTAAACGAACAACGTCGCGCGCAATCATGACTTCTTCATCAGTCGGAATGATCATGACTTTTACTGGAGAATGCGGATAGCTGATGAAAGCTTCCTCGCCGCGCACGTTATTAAGCGCAGGATCCCAGTATACGCCCATGAATTCTAAACCGCGAAGAACGCGTTCTCTGACTTCCACACTGTTTTCACCGATACCGGCAGTAAAGATGATCGCATCGACACCGCTCATTCTTGCAGCGTAAGAACCGATGTATTTGTGGATTCTGCTTGCGAATACTTCAAGAGCCGTTTCCGCGCGCTCATTTCCTTCTTTCGTTGCTTCAACGATGTCACGAAGATCGCTTGAGAAACCGGAAATGCCGAGCAGTCCGCTTTTTTTGTTTAATGTATTCAGTACTTCGTCAGCCGTTTGGCCTGTTTTCTCCATGATGTATGGGATCAGGGCAGGGTCGATGTTTCCAGAGCGTGTGCCCATTGCTACACCGGCAAGCGGCGTAAAGCCCATGGATGTGTCAATAGATTTTCCGCCTTCAACAGCGGCAATACTTGCTCCGTTTCCAAGGTGGCAGGAAATCAGGCGCAAGTCTTTTAACGGACGGCCGAGAAGCTCTGCCGCACGCTCAGTTACATATTTATGTGAAGTGCCGTGGAAGCCGTATTTACGTATGCCGAATTTTTCATAGTATTCATACGGCAAGCTGTAAAGGTAAGACTGCTCAGGCATTGTTTGGTGGAATGCTGTATCAAATACAGCTACCGCAGGAACATTTGGAAGCACTTCTTTGAACGCTTTAATTCCAACGATATTTGCCGGATTGTGAAGCGGTGCCAATTCAGAAATATCTTCGATTTCCTTAATGGTTTCATCCGTTAATAAAACAGAATCGCTGAATTTTTCTCCGCCGTGAACGACACGATGGCCAATTCCGTCAATTTCATTCAAGTCTTTAATAATGCCGAATTCCGTTAACTTATTCAGCAGCATTTTAACAGCTACCGCATGATCTGGAATATCAGTTACTTCTGTATTTTTTTCGCCGTTCACAGAAATTGTGAATACGCTGTCGGCGATACCGATTCGTTCAACTAAACCCTTCGTTAAAACGGTTTCTGAAGGCATTTCGAAAAGCTGAAATTTCAAAGACGAGCTTCCTGCGTTAATTGCAATAATTTTGGACATGATTGACGCTCCTTTATACTCTGTATCAACAACTTCGTTTTTCGTACTTTTTTCCCGGTGAATATCAACATCTTCTCCGAAAAATATCTGACTTTTCCATTTAAACATTGTCATGTCGGCTTTTCAAGTCAACTTGCGTATTGATAACGCTTACAATAAGAAGTCGTTATTTTCAGACACATTCCCTATAGGTTTTGTATTGATGAACGCTTACAATTTGCGGTTTTTCCCTCTGTATTTTGTGTTTCAAAGCTGGATTCAATTCGTCAAGTCCGGTCTTCAAAAGCATAAATAAAAGCAGCTTAGGCATCGACCTCATACGGCTGCCTAAGCTGCTTTTAAAACACTTACTTTTCTTTTTTAAACCATTCATCAAATTGAGCCATCATATCAAGCATCGCCTTTTGATTGGAGAAAGACGGAAGATTCGCAAGCAGAATTTGCCCCGGCGCTTTCGTATTCTCTCCTTGTTTCTGAAGCACAAGGATGCTTTTGGCATGAGCTTCGTCTTTAAAAATAGATTTTGGCAGCTGCAACAGTGCGTTGATATGAACCTTATCTTTGAAAAACTGTTTCAGCTTGCCGCTTTGGGAGCTCTCAAACAAATGATTCGGAATCATAAAAAATAAGTAGCCGCCCGATTTGGTATGCTTGACGCTCTGTTCAATAAACAGATGATGAGCGAAGGAATGGCCTTCGTCAGCTTTGAGCTCAAACGCTTCTGCTCCTTCGTCATTCGGATAATAGCCGACTGGCAGATCACAAATGACCGTGTCAACTGGATCGATAAACAACGGCTCAAGGCTGTCTTGGTGGAAAAGCTCAAGCTCTTTTTTCAGAAGGTTCGCTTGGGCATAGGCGATCTTCAAGAGCACATCATCAATTTCAATGCCAAAGCTGTTTGCCGTTTTTTCAGACAGCTGGTTCAGCACGGTAAACAGAAGGTTCCCAGTTCCCAAGGCTGGATCAAGAATGGTCAGTTCCTTTTTGTCCGCCATAAACTTATTCACCAAATAGCTGATGAAAAGCCCGATCGTATCCGGCGTCATCTGTCTGTTTGGATGGGAGATATCTTTCATTCCTTTAAGGACGGCAAGCTGAAAAGCCTTGCGTACCCACTCATGCTCATACGTGCCGAATTCCGCTTTTTCAAGCAGAGCCTGAAGTTGTTTGGTTTTCTGATCAGCAGGCAGTTTCAGCTGATCCGTTTTTTCAAGAAAATACATTTCTCCTGCTTCGGCCAGCGCCTCTATATATGAAATCTGCAATTCATTCTTTATCATAATCGCGGCTTCGTTTAACAGCTCATACACCGCACCAACATGGTCTTTTTGCATATTGTATTCCTCCTTGCCATGAAAAAAGCTCCGGCGGCAGCCTGGAGCTTTTTTCCCTGCTTACTTCACTAATGCCTTAGCAGCCTCAATTGGCTTTTCATAGTTCGGGTGGTTTGTTGCTTCGCTTACATATTCAGCGTAAACGACTTTTCCGTTCTCATCAAGGACAAATACGGAACGCGCAAGCAGACGAAGTTCTTTAATATACACACCGAACGCTTCGCCAAATGACATATCTCTGTGGTCAGACAGTGTTTCCACTTTGTCAATTCCGTTAGCGCCGCACCAGCGCGCTTGCGCAAATGGAAGGTCTGCACTGATTGTGTAGACGTTGACATCTCCAAGCTTTGCAGCTTCTTCGTTAAAACGGCGTGTTTGTGCATCACAAACACCTGTATCAATTGAAGGGATAACAGAAATAATCGTTACCTTTCCTTTCATGTCAGCTAACGATTTTTCTTCAAGGCTGTTAGTCAGCACTGTGAAATCAGGAGCTTGATCTCCTACCTTCACTTCTTGTCCGACAAGTGTAACCGGACCGCCTTTGAATGTAATTTCAGCCATTATAATTCCTCCCTTTTGTATGTATGTCTCTATCATAGTAAAGTTTCCTGCAAACTGCAAAGTTTATGCCAAAAAAAAGTTAACTGCGGCCAGCGCAGTTAACCTTTTTTAATAATTCATATTGTTCATTTGGTTTTGATTTTGGCCCTGGCCTTGGTTTTTGTTATTTTTCTTGAACATTTGCTGGATGCGCTCGAGTGTTTGAGGGGCTGCGTCTAAAATTTTCTCTATTAAATGGGTATTTTCATCTAAATGAAGCATTCTGATGCCTGTCGATCCGACAATTAAAAACGCGATCGGCGTAATGGACACACCGCCCCCGCTTCCGCCTCCGAAAGGAAGTTTCTGTTCTCTTGTCTCATCGTCTTCCGATTTCTTTTCGGCCGGCTTTCCGCCAAACTCGCTTCCGCCTGCGGCGAATCCGAATCCAACTTTAGAAACAGTTAAAATCACACTTCCATCAGGCGTTTCTACTGGATCTCCGATGATGGTGTTAACATCAATCATTTCCTTCAAGTTTTCCATTGCGGTTTTCATTAAACCTTGGATGGGATGGTCTGCCATATACGCTTCCTCCTTAAACTGATGAATCATTCTTTGAAGTCATTCTAGCCGACGGATTCTTCTTTAATACGGATAGCTCCCGTCCGTATTTGACGAATTTGAAAGCTGCAAGCATAGCATGTCCAAAGCGAAAAAAGAATATACACTGAAAATGGGTCTTGGAAACAGGGACTTGAAACGACGGGATCACCTCATAGACAGGTTTATTCACAAAGTCCAGGTGGTCGTAGAGCATTGCTGCGATACCGCCCTTCACACCCCATACAGCACCTGTTAACACACCTGTCACTGCCGCGTCCTGAATTCCGATTACTGTAACCCATTCTAGTTTTGTGATATGTAAATGCGCGAGAAAAGACGCGCTGATTTTTCGCAGTCTGGTAACCTGATGCAAAAGCATTTCAATTTTATTAATGCTTTGCTGCACATCATTTTGTGTAATTTTTTTCTTTCCGCTGCTTTTTTTCATTTTAGATTCAGTTTTTTGTTTGATATCCACTGTTCCGTCTTCTTTGTTCACCTTAATCGCCGGAATTGTTTTTTTGATCCTTATAAGGCCAAACAGCGCCGTAATCTTCAAGGTCAATTTGTCATTATCAGCGGCATGAAGATACTCCAGCGCGACATGGATTTTCATTCTGAGAAGCAGTACGATCCCTATGAGAATAAGAATGGCTATCAGTACATACACCATATTCTTCACTTCCTCTAGGAGCATTATCGCCAATTCCTAAAAAAATAAACCCGGACGGAGGTCCGGGTTATCGGTTATTTGCGGTATAATTTTTCATGCACCACGGTGGTATCCGCGATGTAATCATGAATCCCTTGTTTTGTAGGTGAAAAGGCAACAACGATATATAAAATCCAAATCTTATCAATATACCGTCCCACCACTTCACGAAAAATCACTGTACTCCATGTCAGCTTGCTATCTCGCTTCACAGAAACCACTTTGAGGCCGAACACCATTTTACCAAGCGTCTGCCTGAAGTATTTAGTCATGAGTGCGAAGTAGGCAAGATACACAATAAGCGTTGTCACACTGTAGGCCGAGAAGGTAAACATGCCGGATGTTTTCGGCAGATCCAATACGGTAAAGAGGGGAGAAACGAGCAAATGGTTTAATCCCCATATCACGAGCCAATCAAGCAGGAAAGCCCAGAAACGAACCCAAAAGCCAGCATAGGCATGTGTCAGCTGCTCCGCTTCTTGCGGGCCTTTGATGTCATTGCGCTCTAACTCTTCATATGTCGCGTCCATTATTGTTCCCTCCTACTTCGCATAGAGATACATCATTCTCGGCGAACCGGATTGCGATAGAATTTCTCTCATATTCAAAAAATCAATTTCACTTTTAAACATTTTGTTCGCGCCCATGGAAAACAGTGAGCCTAATCCGAAGCTTTCCTCATAAGAAATGACAGAGGCGTTTTTCAAATCCTTGTGATCCTTTTTCATGGCCGTAATGGTATCGTCATAAAAACCAAGCTCATCAACGAGGTTCAGTTTTTTCGCCTGCCGTCCGTCATACACGCGGCCGTCCGCAATTTTCTTTACCTCTGCTTTCGGCATGCTGCGCCCTTTTGAAATGACATCAACAAAGCCTTCATACGAATTATCAACCATCGATTGCATGATGTTTTTTTCTTCTTTCGTCATCTCACGGGAAGGAGACATAATGTCCTTATGGGCCCCGCTCTTAATCGTTTCAAAAGAAATGCCAAGCTTGTCGGCAAGCTTTGAATAATTGACGCTTTCCATAATGACGCCGAGTGACCCGGTCAGGGTTTCCGGTGTCGCAAAAATCTTATCAGCCGCTGTTGAGATGTAATAGCCTCCTGATGCTGCCATCGAACCCATTGACACGTAAATCGGTTTTTTCGTTTCTTTCTTGATTTCTTCCAGTTTCTTATGTATTTCAGCACTTTCATACACTCCGCCACCCGGAGAATTCACCTTCAGAACGATACCTTTGACCGCCTTGTCATCTTTTGCGCGCTCAAGGTTTTTTAAGAACGTTCTGTGGTTATATCCGTCTGCACCAAGCAGACTGCTTGAGTCCCCATTATCCTGAATGGTGCCGCTGACCTCTAATACGGCAATTTTACTTGAGAGACTGCCGTTTTCCAGCGTCTTTTCCTGCGATTCATCCGTCAGTGATGTGAGATCCGTTTGAGCGCCTTTGACGCTTTCAAAGAAACTCATAGAGATGCTGACGATAATAGACACGCCGAAAATCCCCAGAGCAATCACTAATGCAATCCATCTTTTTGCATTCATTTTTTCTCCTCCTTTTTCCTAAACTCTCTCATTATACGATTCAATATGAAAAATGTTTCACTTCATGAGAAAGCTCCGGCTTAACGGGCTGCCGGCAAACGTGGTACACTTATGGCCAAAGGTATTTTATCACAAATACTGGATGGCAGAAAAACTTAAATATGACAGCAAAGGGGAAATGGGATATGACCGATCAACGCCGTAATGTTTATTTTTTTCACAAACAGGATCAGGAAACGAACGAACAAGCCCGCTCGTTAACACAATTAGCGGAAGAGCATGGATTTACCGTTGTGAACCAGCACTCAGACGCCAATATTATCGCTAGCATTGGCGGGGACGGCACATTTTTGCAGGCAGTCAGAAAGACGAATTTTCGTGACGACTGCTTGTACGTCGGCATTACCAAAAAGGGGAAAGCTCATTTATATTGCGACTTTCATAGTGATGAGCGAGAAAAAATGGTCGATGCAATGACGTTTGAACAAATTGAAGTGAGAAAATACCCGCTGATTGAAGTGACAGTGGACCACGCCAGTCCTTTTCACTGCTTAAACGAGGTATCCATCCGCTCAAGCATCATCAAAACCTTTGTGATGGACGTGCTGATTGACGATCTGCACTTTGAAACATTTAGAGGTGACGGGATGATTATCTCAACGCCTACAGGCAGCACCGCCTATAACAAATCTGTTGCAGGAGCGGTTGTTGATCCATTGCTTCCATGCATGCAGGTATCAGAGCTTGCATCCCTTAACAATAATACCTACCGGACACTCGGCTCGCCATTTGTCCTCAGCTCTGACCGAAAGCTGACCCTTCGTGTGGTGCAGGACGGCAACGAACACCCAATCATCGGCTTGGACAATGAAGCACTCAGCACGAGAAATGTGAAAACGATCGAAATCAAACTGTCTAATAAGAAAATCAAAACAGTCAAACTAAAGGACAATTCATTTTGGGAAAAAGTGAAGCGTACTTTTTTATAGAAAATAAAAGGACAGGCTGCTGCCTGTCCTTTTATGATTTCTCATATACAATCTGGCCGTTAATCACGGTTTTTTTAATATCTAACAGATGAAGCTGTGCGGGGTCAATGGCAAACGGATCACCACTGAGAACTGTAAAATCCGCGTCATAGCCTTCCGCAATTTTCCCGCGTGACTTCTCTTTATAAATGATACCGGCGCTACCTTCTGTATAAAGCTTTATCGCTTCATATACAGGTAAACATTCACTTTCATTATAGCTTGGCCCGTTTTGCTCATGACTGCTTTTCCTGAGGACCGCGGACTGGATCCCTAGAAGCGGGTCAACAGGCTCAATCGGGGCGTCTGAACCGCCCGCGCATAAAATGCCTTTAGATATGAGGGTTTTCCAGGCAAATGCAGTCTTCATCCGGTCTTTTCCGAGACGGTCAATGACCCATGGAAAGTCGCTTGCAACGAAATGCGGCTGAAGATCAAGTGCGATCGGCATGCGTGCTGCTCTCTCGATTAATTCGTTATCAAGCACTTGGGCATGAATAAGCCGATCATGCCGGCCGTTTTTGGGCGGATGCTTTTCAATTGCGTTCAGCACTTTTTCAAAAGCAAGATCTCCGATTGCATGAACAGCAACCTCCATCCCTTTTTCTCTCGCTTTGCGAATGAGCCGGCCAAGGGTTTCGTCATCGTGAACCTGAACACCATTTGTTGATGGATCATCCTGATATGGTTCTTTCAACAAAGCCGTTCTCCCGCCAAGCGCCCCGTCCGCAAAGATTTTCATCGCACCAAACTCCACATAAGGGCCGGACGGCTTATCCAGCTGCTCCCATCGATCGACCGCTTCATGATGAACGAGCAAATGGCAGCGGAACGGATACTTTCCGCCAGCGGCAGCTTTCTCATAAGCTTTCAACGGCACCGAAACATCACCATAATAGGACAAGTCTTCCGAATGACCGCCCGTCAGGCCTTTTGTCCAGCAATCCTTTATTCCAGCCGTTAATGCCTCATCAACATAGTGCTGGGAGACTGGCGGGACAGCCTTCAGAATCAAATCCTGCGCCTTATCAAACAGGAGTCCGGTCGGCTCGCCATTTGCATCTTTTACGATGACTCCGCCGTCAGGATCAGGAGTATTTCTTGAAATTCCCGCTGCTTGAAGAGCCGCAGAATTGACAGCTATTGCATGCCGGCATATACGCTTGAGCAAGACGGGCCTGTCAGGAAACAGGCGATCAAGATCATGCTTAGTCAAGTAGTCAGGTGTCTCAAACTGATTTTCATTCCAGCCTTCTCCAATGAGCCAATCGTTTTTAGGAAGCTGCCGCTCTCTTTCCTTCGCAGCCTGTAAAATTGAATCTTTCGACGTCAGTGCGGACAGATCGAGCTGAAGCTGTTTCTCACCGTGGCCGATCAAATGTAGATGGCTGTCAACAAAACCGGGGAACATCACTGCTCCGTTCAGGCTGATTTCTTCTGTTTCCGGCGACCCGTACTTTTCCTTCAAACGTTCATAGCTGCCGGTGCCTTTTATGACACCATCCTCAACATAAACTGCCTCAGTCCGATCGCCTTCTTTGAGCATCGTATAAATGAAACCGCCGTGCCATATCGCCTTCATTCACGTTCACTCTCTTTCTTTATGCCTTTTTATTGGCTTTGAGCTGTTCTTCACGTTTTCTTAATTCCACTCGTCTGATTTTTGCAGAAGCCGTTTTCGGCAGGCTTTCCACAAATTCAATTTCTCTAGGATATTTGTATGGAGCGGTAATCGTCTTCACATGGTTTTGCAGCATTTTGACAAGCTCATCACTGCGTTTTTCATGATTTTGCAGGACAACATATGCCTTTACAATGGAGCCTCTGATTTCATCAGGGCTCGCGACAACAGCACATTCTTTTACTTCTGGGTGCTTAACAAGCGCGTCTTCCACCTCGAAAGGCCCGATCGTATAGCCGGAGCTGATAATAATATCGTCATTTCGGCTTTCAAACCAGAAGTAACCTTCCTCATCTTTTCTTGCTCTGTCTCCCGTTAGGAAATAATCGCCGCGAATTTGTGTTTTCATTCTTTCCGGATCTTTAAAATACTCTTTAAAGAGCGCAGGCGTACTGAGGTGAACAGCGATATCGCCAACCTCACCAGGTTTGCAGATTTCACCGTCTTCATTTATGATCTCCACCTGATTTCCCGGTGTCGGTTTTCCCATGCTTCCCGGTTTAATAGGCGTATCTTTCAAAACACCAACCAAAAGCGTGCTTTCTGTTTGGCCATATCCGTCCCGTACCTTAATGCCAAAGTGCTTTTGGAAAACATCAATGACTTCACGATTGAGCGGCTCACCTGCGGAAACAGCGCTGTGCAGGGCAGAAAGATCAAAACGGTCCAAGCCTTCAACCTTCGCCATTAAGCGGTATTCTGTCGGCGTGCAGCAGAAAACATTGATTTTGTAGCGATTTAAAAGCTCTAGATATTTTTCTGCTTTGAATCTGCCGTGATACACAAAACCGGTTGCTCCGCTGCCAAGCACCGCTAAAAACGGACTCCATACCCACTTTTGCCAGCCAGGGGCAGCAGTTGCCCAGACGATATCCTTTTCAGAAATATCAAGCCAAGCGCCGGCAGAAGTTTTTAAATGAGCAAATGCCCATCCATGTGTATGTACAACACCTTTCGGCTGACCTGTTGTCCCGGATGTATAAGATAAGAAAGCCATATCATCTCTTGTTGTGTCAGCTGTTTTAAATTGGCTTCCGTCCGCTTCAATTGATAAGAGGTTTTTCCAGCCGGCATCATTTTCACCAATAGACAGTGTAATCAGTTTGTCAGTCGTACTGACATCCCGGAAAGCGCCAATAAATTCTGAGTAGACGATAGCGCCTTTTACCTCTGCATGTTCAATCCGGTATTCAAGATCTTTCGCGCGAAGCATTTCGGAGCACGGAATGACAACCATTCCTGATTTCAGGATAGCCAAATAAACAGCATAGGCTTCAAGCACCCGCGGTACCATTACAATCAGCTTGTCTCCCTTTTTAAATCCAAGATCAGCTAAGGCCGCTCCGATTTTATTTGTTTCTTCCATCAGCTTTTCATACGACCAAGATTCTTGCTTGCCCGACTCGTCCTCCCAAAGAAGAGCGGTTTTTTGTCCAGCAGCACTGAACTTTTCCATTTCATTCACTAAATTATATTGCACAGGGGCAATTAAATCTTCACGTTTTAACACGAACAACTCCTCACTTTCTCCACCCATTATACATAAATACAGGCTCTTTCCGTAAGGATATGCCTAAAAGCAACCTCTGTAAACATAGATTTTATAGGCCGCTGGTCCTTTTTTATATGTAAAAAATGAAAAAGAGTGGGGATACCCCCACTCCTAAGCCATTATGTGAAATTGTAAATTAGAATTGTCCTCCGCCCATGTTTTGTTGAGCAAAAGATACAAGACGTTTTGTGATCTCTCCTCCAACAGAACCGTTAGCGCGAGAAGTTGTGTCTGCTCCAAGGTTTACACCGAATTCAGAAGCGATTTCTAATTTCATTTGGTCGATCGCTTGAGCAGCTCCTGGTACTAAAAGGTTGTTGCTGTTACCTGAGTTATTGTTAGCCATGTGTCTCACCTCCTTGTGAGTATAGAATGTGTCAAAACACATGGCTTCATTCAGAAAAACTTTGGTAATTGTATACAGGAGCTGAAAATTGATTTAAAAGAGTTCAGCGAATTTATCGTTAGCTTCTTGTTCGCTATACAGGGTCATTGTCTCAATGTTATCTACCGCTTCTTGAATATACGGCTCGAAATCAACAAAGCTTTCAAAGTGTTCAATTTTCTCTTTTTTAGGGCGTGTTTTCGGGCTTGGCGGTGTAAAGATCGTGCAACAGTCTTCAAACGGCTGAATGCTTGTCTCATATGTGCCAATTTCCCGTGATTTTTCGATGATTTCTGTTTTGTCCATGGCGATTAGCGGACGCAAAATCGGTGTTGACGTCACCGCATTAATTGCATACATGCTTTCAAGCGTTTGGCTCGCTACCTGACCGAGGCTTTCTCCCGTAATAATGGCAAGCCCGTTTCTCTTTTCTCTGATTCTGTCGGCTATCTGAAGCATGAGGCGGCGGGTTGCCGTCATTGTGTAATTTTCAGGAATTTGTTTTTGGATGAGCTCTTGCGTTTTTGTAAATGGAACAATATGAAGTGTCATGCTTCCCCCAAAACGGGACAGACATTTCGCCAGATCCATTACCTTTTGCTTTGCGCGCTCGCTTGTGTATGGCGGGCTGAAGAAATGAACAGCTTCTACCGACAATCCCCGTTTCATCGCATAAAAACCGGCCACAGGGCTGTCAAAACCGCCAGAAAGCATCAGCATCGCTTTTCCTGCTGAACCAACTGGCAGCCCGCCTGCACCTTTTTCATCACGAATTGTCAAAAATGTTGCTTCTTCCCTGATTTCGATTCTGAGCGGGATGTCTGGGTTGCGAACATCGACCGTCAATCCTTCTGTATTTCGCAAAATATGGCCGCCGATTTCAGCGTTCATCTGGTTTGTATCTAATTCAAATTGCTTATACGCTCTCTTTGTCGCGACTTTAAACGTATCACCTGGTTTATACTGATCTTTGATAGCCTTTAGTGCGGTTGCCTTAATATCATCAAGGCGGCTGTCACATTTAATTGCCAGGCTGAAGCTTTGAATCCCAAACACTTGCTTTAAATGAGGAAAAAGAGCCTCAGGATCCTCTCCATTTAATGTAATCGTCATACGATCCCTGTTGGAAAAGTATTTTAAATTCGGATAGTCTTTCAAAACGAGTCTGATGTTTTGTTTTAAGCGCTCAATAAAGCTTTTTCTGTTTTTGCCTTTGGTCGAAATTTCCCCAAAACGAATTAATATATGATCGTAATTCATGTTCTACCTCATCATTTTCCTTAATTTTTTGATGCCAGGACGAAGCGCGTTCATAAACGGTTCTGCCACATCGCTTGTCTGGCTGTAATTTAAACTGATTCTGATGCTGCTTCCGGCAATCTGCTCTCCTTTGCCCATCTCTAAGAGAACCTTGCTGGGCTTATGTTCTTTTGCCGAGCAAGCCGATGTTGTGGAGACGAAAATATCCTGTTCCTCAAGCATGTGTAAAAGCACTTCCGCTTTAATCCCCGGTACAGAGAAATTAATAATGTGCGGCGCGCTATTCATTTGAGGCGTGTTGATAACGACGCCCTCAATTTCACTCAGCCTTTTCATAAACAATTCCTTTGCGGCAGTCATCGTGTCAAGCCGTGTGTCAAAATCAGCAGAGGCAAGATTAATGGCCTTGGCAAGCGAAACCGCTCCAGCAGTATGTTCTGTTCCGGCCCGTATGCCTTTTTGCTGAGAGCCTCCCGTTATGAGCGGAATAAGGGGTGTTCCCTCTTTTACAATAAGTGCGCCTGTCCCCTTTAGGCCGTGAAATTTATGCCCCGAAATTGAACATAGATCAATGCCGGCCTTTTCAATTGCCAAGGGCACTTTATAGATGCCCTGCACATAATCGACGTGGAACAAAATGTTCGGGTGCTTCTTCAGCACTTCCCCTGCCGCTTCAATCGGCTGCACGGAACCGACTTCATTGTTCACATGCATCATGCTGACAAGCACGGTATCGGGACGGATGGCTGCTTTTAGATCTTCAATAGAAACAAATCCGTCTTCATTCACAGAAAGATAAGTGATATCAAACCCGAACAACTCTTTCAGCTGTTCTAACGATTCCGTAACGGATGGATGTTCAATAGAAGTGGCAATGATATGTTTGCCTGTTTTTATCTTTGACAAAGCCGCTCCTTTTAAAGCCGCATTATTGGCTTCTGTGGCGCCTGACGTAAATACAATATCATATTTTTTTAGGCCTAAGGACCTTTTGATTTGATTTTTGGCTGCTTGAAGCAGCTGTTCCGTTTCGGCTCCATATCGGTGCAAAGATGAAGGATTGCCAAAGTATCGGCTGCTTGTCTGTTCATATACGTTCAAGACTTCATCGTAAGGCTTAGTCGTTGAACTATTATCTAAATATATCATCTTTTTTACTCCTTTATGAAAGCGGTACAAGGTATGATATTTATGTTACCATAACAAAATTTAATAGAAAATTACGAAAAACTAGTATTGACTTCTAATTTTTTTACCATATAATAAGATTTGTTCGTTTCGTCATATTATCTGACAATTAATTGACAGAATATTTTAACATAATTATTAGGAGGATTTTTTTCATGAAACACTCACTGCCTGTCAAAGATACCATTATTATTGGTTTCATGCTATTTGCGTTATTCTTTGGAGCAGGAAATATGATTTATCCGCCGGAACTTGGACAAGCAGCCGGACACAACGTCTGGAAGGCCATCGGCGGATTTTTACTGACAGGGGTAGGCCTGCCGCTTCTCGGCATTATCGCCATCGCATTAACCGGTAAGGACGCTAAAGGCCTTGCTGACAAAGCGCACCCTGTTTTCGGCACAATCTTTACTGTCGTGCTTTATTTATCAATCGGACCATTATTCGCCATCCCGAGAACAGGAACTGTTTCATATGAAATTGGCGCTGTTCCATTTTTGACTGGCGTACCAGAAAGACTTTCTTTATTAATATTTACACTTATCTTTTTCGGTGTTACGTACTATTTAGCGTTAAACCCATCCAAGGTTGTCGATCGAGTCGGAAAAATTCTGACTCCCATCAAATTCACAATTATTTTAATCATTGTTCTCAAAGCCATCTTCACGCCGATGGGCGGATTGGGCGCCGTGACAGAAGCATATAAAGGAACACCGGTTTTTAAAGGATTTTTAGAAGGCTATAAAACAATGGACGCACTTGCTTCAATTGTATTTGGCGTTGTCGTTGTAAATGCTGTAAAAAGCAAAGGCGTCACACAGTCTAAAGCTCTTGCTGCAGCCTGCATTAAAGCAGGTGTGATTGCCGCTTTAGGCCTGACTTTCATTTATGTATCCCTTGCTTATTTAGGTGCAACAAGCACAAATGCCATTGGTCCTGTTGGTGAAGGAGCTAAAATTTTATCTGCGTCTTCCCATTATTTATTCGGTTCATTAGGCAACATCGTACTCGGAGCAGCGATTACAGTCGCATGTTTAACAACAAGCATCGGCCTTGTCACATCTTGCGGCCAATATTTTTCAAAACTTATTCCGGCATTATCATATAAAATTGTCGTTACGATTGTCACGTTATTCAGCTTGATCATTGCGAATTTCGGACTCGCGCAAATTATCGCGTTTTCTGTTCCTATTTTATCAGCTATCTATCCGCTTGCCATTGTCATTATCGTTCTTTCCTTCATCGATAAGATCTTTAAAGAAAGACGCGAAGTGTACATCGCATGCTTGATCGGTACAGGACTTTTCAGTATTTTAGACGGTATCAAAGCAGCCGGTTTTTCACTTGGATCTTTAGATGTGTTTCTAAATGCGAATCTTCCTCTTTACAGCCTCGGCATCGGCTGGGTGCTTCCAGGAATCGTCGGAGCGGTTATCGGCTATGTGCTGACCTTATTCATCGGACCATCCAAACAGCTTAATGAAATAAGTTAATGTCACAGAACGCCTGCGTTATTGCGCAGGCGTTTTGTAATGAAAAAAAGAGCCTGCTCATTACACTGCGGGCTCTTTTTCATGGTCGTGATTATCTAAGCGGATATGTCAGCTTTGATTTTTTCAACTGCACCTGGCGCAGCCTTTTCTACAGCGGCAGCTGCAATTTCATAAGAGTCGTCATAATCAAAAGCATAAAAACGTCTTTCCGCTTCTTTCAGCTGTTCAGATAAAATGTGATTTTGGCTTCTGAACCGGTTTCCGAACTGAATGATTTTTTCAATGAGGATGACCTGCTCGACAAGTTCCTCTGATTCCCGGCTTGCCCTGTTGACGATATCTTCTGCTTGTTTCAAATGGGCTCCGGCTTCTTCCATATTTAATGGAAGTTCGTTTAGTTGATTGACTGTTTCTTGAATATGATGATGCGCGTTCTCCAGCATCTCTTGAATATGGCTCGGAATGCCTGGAATGTTGCTAGTCTTCAGCAGTCTTGCTGTCTCAGAAATTGTTTTTTTCAAATTGCTGAGCGTCTCCCTCGCCTGAAGCTCTTCTTTTCTCAGCGCTTGCAGGTTTTCACGATACTCGGCATGCTCTTTTTTCACTTCTTCAATTTGCTTCTCTATTGAAGCAACTTCTTCTACTAAAAGTGAGTAGGCGACATGCTCTGCATCGAGCTTATCTTTAACGGATGATAGCAGCTTCCCAATTTCATCAAGGCGCTTTTCAAAAGCCTGCTGTTTGCCGAGCTCACCGGCTGTCAGCCTGTAGCTTTCCTTCACCAGCTCAGTTTCCGCCTTCGTATGCTCTTTCTCTTCTTTAAGCTTGTCGTAAGCAATAATCAATTCAGGCATTTTGCTTAGTACGGATTGACCGGCTTCAACTTCGCCCTCCAGCTGCTGATAAACAGATTGAATATTTTCGTCAATGAGCTGCAGGATTGCGGACGCTTCATCAATATCCAGCTCAGTCATCAGGACATGTTCCGCTCGTTTCAGCTGGTTTGACAGATTTTCTAATTCCTTATCAAGCTGGATATGCTCAAGCTTGTACCCTTTTTCTTTCATTTCGCCATAGCCATCCTTGAGCTTTGCAATCTGTCCGGGCACCGTCTGTTTACAGTCAGCTAACAGCTTCGGCACATCATCTATGTATGACTGAAGCCGTTCAAGATTGCGGTCCTGCTCAAGCAGTACTTTTCGTGCAGTAATATAGTTTCCGCCTTCTGTTTCTTCTTCAAATTGTTTGATGCCGCTCCAAATTTCGTCCAGATCCTTTTCAAGGCTGTCATAAAGCTCCCCGTAAAGGTGGCTGTAAGCCAGCAGGTTTTTTCGAGATTTCGAATAGCGCTCCCTCACCTGTTCAATCTCTTCACGGCTCTTTTCCTCACTTGTGACAAGATCGCTGATTTCCCGAAGAATCTTTTCAATGCTTGATTCAGCCGCTGTCAGCAGGTCGTCGATATGAACGAGCACTTGATTGGCCTTTTTAAACCGGTATTTGTCTGCATTTTCCTCGGCATCATAAAGGAGCTCTTCAACTTTCGGCATGTGGGCTGTGACAATCTCGTCCCATTCTTCACGCCACTTCTCAAAGAACTCTTCTGTCTGACCCGTCATTTTTAAATGTTTTATTTTAGACATTTCTTCCACGATCGACCGATTCAGAATTTCAATCTTCCACGATTCCAGCCGGTCGATTTCGGCGTAGATTTTTTTCCTGAAAAAGTAGCCTGCCGCAAACAGCGCAAGCAGTACAATTAATAATCCAATGACAAACTCCATAATGAGCCCCCTTGCTGTTTACCTTAATCTGTCAGGGTGTTTTATTTATTCAGAAAGATTTCAGGATATGTATTGAGAAAAACTGTCGTTTTCATTGTTATTATGATACCATGTAACAAACATTTTTTGACCAGAAATCAAAAACTTTTTGTGCAAAATCGGCAGGATTTGACTATTTTTTCATGGGGTGACATCAATGCAAAAGCGAGACGGACATATTCACACACCATTTTGCCCTCACGGTTCCAATGACACACTCAGACAATATGCAGAAGAAGCCTTAAAAAAAGGGTTCGAATCGATTACTTTTACCGAACACGCCCCATTGCCGCCCTCTTTTACCGATCCCACGCCGCTGAAAGACAGCGCGATGGCGCAAGCTTCTTTGGAACGCTATATTCATGAAATTTCCGGATTAAAAAAAGAATATCGCGGACAGCTTAGCATACGGACAGGGCTTGAAGTCGATTATATCGCTGAATTTGAAGATGAAATTACATTATTTCTGGACACATACGGGCCATATTTAGATGACAGCATCTTATCCGTTCATTTTTTGCGCACAGACTCTTCCTATCTATGCCTTGATTATGACGAGCATACCTTCAAAGAGCTGATTTCAGCCTCCGGAAGCATTGAAGCGGTATATGAACAATATTACCGGAGTATCTATTCTTCCATTGTAGCATCTCTCGGCGTTTATAAGCCAAAAAGAGTCGGTCACATCACACTCGTCCAAAAATTCATCAAGCTGTTTCCATACAGCATGTCAGAGCATATTCGCGGCCTCGTTTCCCTGTGCTTAAATGCCATTGAAGAAAACGGAATGGAGCTCGACTTCAATACTTCCGGCTTAAGAAAAATTTACGCTGGCGGTATTTATATCGAGGATTGGATGCTGAATGAAGCGAAGCAAAAGAAGATCCCGCTTGTGTTTGGGTCTGATGCCCATCAAGCGGGAGATGTCGGATATGCGTATGAGGCGTTTTTGGAACGGTGCTAATTGGTGAGCGCCACGTCTCCTGTCCGGAAGACGCTTCTGATCCAAATCTTGATTTCTTCAAAATACATTTTATAAAAATACGGCTCGTGCGGCTGCATGTAGAGTACTTCTGAAATATATTGAGGCTGGAGATAGGGCATCATCAAGAGAGATTTTAATTGGAGAATAAAATGAGGCAGCGGCAGCGTTAAATATTCACGCTGTTTTTCTCCTTCCTCAATGATCAGCTGGAAGATATACTTTTCCTTCATTAGATATGTCGACATAATTTCCCTGATTAATGTGGAGTCAATTGTGACTTCCCGGTAGACAAAACGAGTTAATTGACGATGATTATGCTGATAGGATAAAATATCGAAAACCAATTGAAGAAGCTGTTCCTGCGTGCTTTGAGAAGAGATATTGCTTGCCGCTGTTTCAAGCGTTTTGCTGTAGCCTTCGTAAAACTCTGAAACTAAGTGTTCCATCAAGCCTCCTTTGCCTTTAAAATAGTAGGAGATGTGCGCAACATTTACATCAGCTGACTTTGCGATTTCACGGACAGACGTGCCAGAAAATCCTTTTTGGTTAAAAAGCATGACAGCAGATTCAATAATTTTGTCTTTGGTGCTTACTTTCATACGGCTCACTCCTTCCTCTTGATACTATTCAAGCAGAAAGCCGCTGTTCCTGTAAGAACTTATCGACAAATGCCGGCAGAAAAGCCGGAACTTTGTTTTATATTATAGAAAAAGTGAGGGTTTTCCATGTTCCATGTCGAAAAACAATCTGGAGATAAAGAAAAAGGCTATCAGCTTCTGCTAAAACAGCTCGAAGCCATGACCGAAGACGAAACAGATCAAATAGCTAACTATGCAAATGCCTCAGCACTGCTGTATCATTCGCTGCCTGAAGTCAACTGGGCAGGTTTCTATTTTGCCAAAGAAGAGGATGGACAGCTTGTGTTAGGTCCGTTCCAAGGCCTGCCGGCATGTGTTCGGATTCCTTTCGGCAGAGGGGTTTGCGGCACAGCGTACGCAAACGGAAAAGTGGAACGTGTTGAGGATGTAAACGCGTTTCCGGGACATATCGCCTGCGATGCAGCGTCTCAATCAGAAATTGTGCTTCCGATTCGTGTAGACGGAAAAATTGTCGGCGTCTTAGACATCGACAGCCCAGTGAAAAACCGTTTCGACGAAATTGATGAAAAATACTTAACTCAATTTGCCGAAACGCTAGAAAAAGCGTTAGCGCAGTAATATAAAAGCCCAAAACTGATATCGTTTTGGGCTTTTTTTATTTTATTGAGTCATGAACCATCAAGCGGTTTTTCCCGCTCCGTTTCGCGCTGTAGAGCGCTTCGTCTGCCTCATGCACAAGCTCTTTCAGCGATTTTCTTGTTTCTGTCGTCCAGCAGGAGATACCGCAGGAAATGGTTACCTCGGGTTTCGTATTTTTTCTGACCGCGTAAACCAGTCGCTCGGTAATCCGTTTCCCCACTGCAACCGGCACATTTGGCAAATAAATCGCCAGCTCCTCTCCTCCCCAGCGGGCACCGACATCATGCTTTCGGATGTTGCTTTTAATCACTGAAGCGACTTGAATTAAAATCTCGTCCCCAGTCTGATGGCCGTACGTATCATTTACATTTTTAAAATTATCAATATCAACAAGAATAAAAACACCCTTTTGGTGGATTTTCATGCTGTATTGAATTTTTTCATCTAAATACACTCGTGAATACAGTTCAGTCAGCTGATCTGTTTTCACAAGGTGCTCAAGACGGTCGCGAAGCATTGAATTGGTTACAGCCAGTGTCGCGTGATGAATCAGCGCCTGAAACAGCTTGTACATTTCAAATGTAAAAGCGTACAGCTCCTGTTTCAATAAAACCGCAAAGCCCAGAAGCCGGTCGTTTTGAATCATCGGAGCAGCCATCAGCGAGCCGTACCCCGCCTTCCCAAAAACAGACTGGCCATTCCCGATGAAAACCCCTTTTTCACCTTCATACAGCTTTTCTTTCAGCTCATTATAAAAATCTGACGGTTTCGCTTCTTTAAAAAATGCTGTGCTGCCTGGAAGCAATGTTAGGTTTTCAAAATGGTCTATATGAAAAAATCCCACTTCTTCTGCCTGAAACGATTCTGCCATTCTCACAGCCAGATCATTCATTGTATCAGTCAGTGTCAGCCGCTGATTCAGGCGGCGTGATGTTTCATTAATCAATTCCAAATTTGCGATGCTTGCTTTGGATTGTTCGTAGAGCTGGGCATTTTCAAACGCTTTTCCCGCCGCGTTTGCTAACAGCGACATTTCATCAAGGCAGGCATCAGTAAGAAAGCTGTCACCCGTTCCCTCAGCCTTCAACACCCCGTATGTGCCCTGCTGTCCTTTGATCGGAATATAGGCGACAGATTCATTTTTCCGCAAAATGTCTCCGGACAAATACACTTTGAGCGCAAAGGAATCGGATTTTTCCCCTTCCATATACAGCTCTTTTGCAGGTATCCCTAAACATTGGTCTTGATCGTGCGATATAAATAAAGAAAACTCAAAAAGAGAAAATGTGCTGGTCAAGCTTTCTAAAAGCTGCTTCAGCACATCTGTCTGATCAAGCAGTGAATGGAACAGCTCTGTCATTTTGTATATCTTTTTTTGGTAGATCGTTTTGTTATAGAGTCTTTCCTGTTTCATCGACTGGTTTAAAAATGAAGCAACCACGTCCGGAAGCCCTTCAGGAATCTCTTCATCCTGCCTGCACGCAAGATGAAAACGCCTGCCGGAGCCGTCCTCAATCAGATAACATGAAGCGTTTATTTTTGAAGCGGAAAAACGCGCTTCACCATCTGCCAATTTTGTCACAAAGCCTGATGGTGACGGTGTAAGCGAAACACAAAGGGTTGAAAAATAGGTTTGAATAGCCGAAGTCAGCCATATGAAAGAGTCGGTGAATGTGACTTTTTCAGATTTGGTTAATAAAAAATCGAGCATATGATAATGAAAGGCGGATAATTGATCTTTAGTTTGTTCTACCATATTTTTATCACCTAAAAGTTTACCACTAATTTTTGTTTATTATATCATAAACGGTGAAGCAATAATGGAGGAATGGTTGACTTCAAAACAAATAAATTATATAATGACCTTTGTGTGAAATATTGCAGCCTTTTTGTTCAGCTTCTATGTTTTCATTTTGTTCCTTATCAATAAGGTGTATCGTGTAACTCTCTGCTGCTGGAGCGAGGATACATGAAAACAAAATGTGCATGGTCGAATAGAGCAGACGGTTTTTATTTTCCACAAAAATAAAACCAAAGGAGGAGTCACATTATGGCTCGCTATACAGGTCCATCTTGGAAACTGTCCCGCCGTCTAGGAATCTCTCTTAGCGGTACAGGAAAAGAATTAGAAAAACGCCCTTACGCTCCAGGTCCACACGGTCCAGGACAACGTAAAAAATTATCAGAATACGGTTTGCAATTGCAAGAAAAGCAAAAGCTTCGTCACATGTACGGTGTAAACGAACGTCAATTCCGCACTTTGTTTGACAAAGCTGGCAAACTAGCTGGTAAACACGGTGAAAACTTCATGATTCTTTTAGATTCTCGTCTTGATAACGTTGTGTACAAGCTAGGTTTAGCACGTACTCGCCGTCAAGCTCGCCAATTGGTTAACCACGGTCACATTCTTGTAGACGGAAGCCGCGTTGACATCCCGTCTTACCTTGTGAAACCTGGTCAAACAATCGGTGTTCGCGAAAAATCAAGAAACCTTTCTATCATCAAAGAATCTGTTGAAGTGAACAACTTCGTTCCTGAATACCTTACTTTCGACGCTGAAAAGCTTGAAGGTACTTTCACTCGTCTTCCTGAGCGTTCTGAACTTGCTCCGGAAATTAACGAAGCGCTTATCGTTGAGTTCTACTCTCGTTAATCGTTTTAAAAACCCCTGCCGCTATGCGGTCGGGGTTTTTTTATCGTCTGTTTCGTCATTCGCCTCTTGCTGGCCAACACTGTCCTGCGCCTGCTGCTCCCAATGATCCCGCTGCAGCCGTTCTTTTGCAATCGTACACATGAGATTCACGCTTTAGCGCTCCTTTCATTTAAAAGGTGGTGATTGGTCGTGTTTGCCCTATCTAATATACTCTTTTCCTTTCATTCCTATGCGGTAAACAAAAAGATCCTTTGCCTTCAGTGGCAAAGGATCTTTTTCTTATTTATACGTCACAAGGAAGTATTTTTTCTTCCCGCGGCGCAGAACAGTAAATTGATCTTCGATACGGTCTTCACCTGATAGGGTATAATTTATTTCCGTCTTGCGTTCACCGTTAATGTAAACAGCTCCGTTTTGAATGTCTTCACGCGCTTGGCGTTTAGAAGGAGATAATTTAGATTGCACCAACACATCTACAAGTGAAAGCTCTTGGGTGCTGTCAACTTCCATAGATGGAACATCTTTAAAGCCTACTTTTACGTCTTGAGCAGAAAGCTCTTTAATATTGCCGCTGAACAGCGCTTGGGAGATGTTGATGGCTTGCTCCAGCGCCTCGCGTCCGTGAACAAGTGATGTCACTTCTTCCGCCAGGCGTTTTTGTGCTTCACGTTTTTCTGGCGCCGTTTCTGTTTTTTCTGCGTATGCTTCAATTTCCTCTTTTGAAAGGAACGTGAAATATTTCAAGTATTTGACAACGTCACGGTCGTCTGTGTTGATCCAGAATTGATAGAATTCATATGGCGATGTTTTTTCTTTATCAAGCCAGATCGCACCGCCTTCCGTTTTTCCGAACTTCGTGCCGTCTGCTTTTGTGACAAGCGGAATCGTTAGGCCGAACGCTTTTGCTCCTTCTTCTTCTGATTTTCTGATCAGTTCAAGACCGGCTGTGATGTTGCCCCACTGATCGCTTCCGCCGATTTGCAGTTTACAGTTTTTGTCTCTGTAAAGATTTAAGAAATCATAAGATTGAAGAATCATGTAGCTGAATTCCGTGTACGAGATGCCGGATTCAATTCTTGAGCTGACCGTATCTTTTGCCAGCATGTAATTGATGCCGAAATTTTTACCAACGTCACGAAGGAAATCGATCACATTCATTTTGCCGATCCAGTCAAAGTTGTTCGCGATGACAGCTGGGTTTTCTGCTGCTTCAAAATCTAGAAATCTGGACAGCTGGTTTTTGATTTTTTGGGACCATTCGGATACGATGTCAGCAGTGTTTAATGTACGCTCTGCTTTTTTTCCGCTTGGATCACCGATGAGGCCCGTCGCGCCCCCCACAAGCGCAATCGGATGATGCCCTGCAAGCTGAAAACGGCGAAGTGTTAAAATAGGCAGCAGGTGTCCGATATGCAAGCTGTCTGCTGTCGGGTCAAAGCCTGAGTACAAGCGGATTTTTTCTTCATTCAGCTGTTTATTTAACCCTTCTTCATCTGTCATTTGCTGAATCAATCCGCGGAAGGATAAGTCTTCAAGTAAGTTAGTCATAAGATAAAGCTCCTTTTTTGATTAAAATAAAAAACGCCCCTTCGTTTACACGAAGGGACGATTGATTATCGCGGTACCACCCTACTAATAAGAGAATGCAAACATTCGTCTTATCACTTTGCCTGATAACGGATCAGGTCCGTTCTTTCACTACTGAAAGCCTGGCCGGCTTTGTTTGCAAAAGCGGTTCATGAGTGTATTCGATATATCCGTCTGTGCTGATTTTCACCGGCCATCAGCTCTCTGGAACGTAAGGATATTCTACTTGTCTCAATCTTTACCTTTTCATATGAAGCTATATCATTTTTAACATAAATAAAATCCTGTGTCAACGCCGCCTTTTAATCCTCCATTGTTGACAGATCTCCAGCCGGCAGATTAAGCTCCCATGCCTTCAGCACGCGCCTCATGATCTTTCCGCTTCGGGTTTTCGGAAGCTTCTCTTTAAATTCGATCTCACGCGGAGCCGCATGGGCTGCAAGACCCTGCTTTACAAATAGGCGGATCTCTTCTTTCAGTTTATCAGACGGCTCAAATCCTTCCCTGAGTGCAATAAAAGCTTTAATGATTTCTCCACGCACCGGGTCAGGCTTTCCGATTACGCCTGCTTCTGCAATAGCCGGATGTTCGACAAGCTTGCTTTCCACTTCAAATGGGCCGACGCGCTCACCGGAGGTCATGATGACGTCATCAACTCTGCCTTGGAACCAAAAGTATCCCTCTTCATCCATGTAAGCAGAATCCCCAGACACATACCAGCCGCCCGGCATGAAATACGATTCATATTTTTCAGGGTTATTCCAAATAGTATGCATCATGGAAGGCCAGCCCTTTTTGATGGCGAGATTGCCCATTCGGTACGGCGGAAGCTCGTTGCCTTGATTGTCAACGATCGCTGCCTCCACTCCTGGAATCGGCTTACCCATTGAACCCGGTTTAATATCCATGCAAGGATAGTTGCAGATAAGCTGACTGCCCGTTTCTGTCATCCACCATGTATCATGAATTCGTTTGTTAAAAACTTTATGTCCCCATCTGATGACTTCCGGATTTAGCGGCTCACCGACACTGAGCACATGCCGGAGTGAAGTTAGATCATATTTCGCAGCCATTTCATCTCCCGCTCCCATCAGCATCCGAAAAGCGGTCGGCGCGCTGTACCAGACATTGACGCCAAGCTGTTCAATCGTACCATACCAGCTTTCCGGGCTGAAACGTCCGCCGACGATGACATTTGTCGCTCCGTTCAGCCACGGTGCAAAAATGCCGTATACCGTACCTGTCACCCAGCCTGGATCAGCTGTGCACCAATAAATGTCTTCTTCCTTTAAATCAAGGACCCACTTTCCTGTTTGATATTGCTGAATCATCGCTTCATGGACATGCAGCACGCCCTTTGGCGTACCAGTGGAACCTGATGTATAGTGAAGCAGAAAGCCGTCTTTTTTATCCATCCATTCGATATCCAGTCTTGTGCTTTCCTGTTTCGCTGCTTCATCATAATTGATGATATTCGTGCCGCTCTCAGCCTCTCCCCCGACTACGAAGACATGCTGCAAGTGAGGCAGTTTGTCTACCGGTATTCTCTCCAGCAGCTCAGGTGTTGTGACAACAACCTTTGCCTCACTGTTTTCAAGCCGATCTTTCACCGCTCCCTCCATAAATGCTTCGAACAGCGGCCCGGCGATGGCGCCAATTTTGATTGCGCCAAGCATAATAAAATAAAGCTCGGGTGATCTCGGCATAAAAATAAAAACGCGGTCCCCTTTTTCCACATTTCCATACCGTCTCAGCACATTCCCGGCTCTGTTTGATTCTTCCTTCATTTCTTTAAATGTGTATTTTTCATCCCTTTTTGCGTCTTTATAATAAAGCGCTACTTTGTTTTTTCGAAACGATTCGGCATGGCGGTCAATCGCTTCATACGCCGCATTCAGTTTCCCTGTCTCATGCCAAGAGAAATGTTTCTCCGCCTCGGTCCAATCAAAATGCCGGTACGTTTCTTCATAGTTTTTTAAGTTATGATCCCCCTCTATTGCTGGTAACGCTTTCAAATTCATGCCCAAACATCCCCCTTTGCTGAAGTTGTCACAATTATTATAGTATATATTCATATTCTTCTCAATTTTTAAAATATAAACCATGTTGAAAACGCTTTATAATTTGGTATTCTTAAAGAAGGCATGTATTTTTGATAAGAATTGATGGGACGGTGAATTAGTGGAACATCATAAAACATACCATTCAGCAAACATCAAAACAGCAACCGGCTCTTTACTGATAGAAGGGCCTGTCTCTCCAGAGGATTTGGCAGGTTATGAGTTTCATAAAGATTTAACCGCATTTCGCCCGCCTCGCGAGCAGCATGAAGCGCTAGTCGACATTGCAGGCCTTCCCGAAGGGCGCATTATTATTGCCAGAGACGGCCGAACCATTGTCGGCTATGTCACGTATTTATATCCTGACCCGCTCGAAAGATGGTCTGAAGGAAATATGGAGGATTTGATTGAGCTCGGAGCCATCGAAGTAGCGCCGGACTATCGGGGATGCGCTGTCGGAAAGACGCTCCTGACCGTCAGCATGATGGATGAACAAATGGAAAACTACATTGTGATGACGACAGAATATTACTGGCATTGGGATTTAAAAGGGATGAAAAAAGATGTGTGGGAATACAGAAAGATCATGGAAAAGATGATGAATGCAGGCGGATTGGTCTGGTTTGCAACGGATGAGCCGGAGATCAGCTCCCACCCTGCAAACTGTCTGATGGCCCGCATTGGAAAAAACGTCAGCCAAGAATCAATTGAGCAATTTGACAGGCTCCGTTTTTATCATCGTTATATGTATTAACTGACACTGGCAAAGGGGAAAAAATAATGATTGTTGAGCAAATCATGAAAAGAGATGTCATTACATTAACGAAGACGGATACGCTTGAAACAGCAATATGCAAACTGAAGGAATTCCATATCAGGCATCTGCCTGTTGTAGATGAAGAACGACACGTGATCGGCATGATTACAGACAGAGACATGAAACAGGCCAGCCCGAGTATTTTTGAAGAAAACAAACGAAGCCTATTTCTCACACGAAGCGTAGATTCAATTATGAAAAAGGATGTTGTCTGCGCCCATCCGTTAGATTTTGTCGAAGAAATATCAGCCGTGTTCTACGAGCATGGCATCGGCTGCCTTCCAGTGGTACACCATCAAAAATTAATAGGCATTTTAACAAAAACCGATTTGCTGCGGACGTTTGTCAAATTGACAGGCGCTGACCAGCCGGGATCGCAAATTGAGATAAAAGTAAACGACATCACCAAAAGCCTCGCTGAGATCAGCAGTCTTTGCCAAGACCTTCAAGTGAAAATATTAAGCGTGCTTGTTTATCCGCATGACGATCCCGGTGTAAAAGTGCTTGTCTTCCGTGTAAAAACGATGAATCCGCTGCCGTTTTTGCAGGCATTACAAAGAAATGGACACCACGTCGTATGGCCGTCAGAGCAAAGGGACCTGCTATGAGAGACAGTGTATTTATCTATTCTCCATCCTACCAAACCTATATGTTTCATCAGGAGCATCCCTTTAATCAGCAGCGGGTTCTGTTAACATATGATTTGCTTAAGACGATCAATGCCTTTGATGATGGAGACATTGTCACCCCCAGACTCGCTTCAGAAGAGGAGCTTTCCCTTGTCCACACGGACGATTACATTCAGGCCGTAAAGCTTGCGGGCGCCGGAAAGCTTCCCGCTGAAGAAGGAGAAAGCTACGGGCTCGGCACTGAAGACACACCCGTCTTTGCCGGCATGCACGAAGCGGCATCACTCTTGGTCGGCGGCACTTTAACGGCCGCAGACTGGGTCATGTCAGGACAAGCCCTGCATGCGGCAAACCTTGGCGGAGGGCTTCATCACGGCTTTCGTGGGAGAGCTTCAGGGTTTTGCATATATAATGACAGCGCTGTGGCGATTCAATATATCCAGAAAAAATACAGATCCAGGGTACTTTATATTGATACCGACGCCCACCACGGGGACGGTGTGCAATTTACCTTTTACGATAATCCTGACGTATGCACGCTGTCCATTCATGAAACAGGAAGGTATTTATTCCCTGGAACCGGTCAGATCCAAGAAAAAGGCAGCGGAAAAGGATATGGCTATTCCTTTAATATCCCGCTTGACGCTTTTACAGAGGATGATTCTTTTCTTGAGGCTTACCGGACAGCAGCTTCAGAAGTCGCCGCTTATTTCAAGCCCGATGTCATTATCAGCCAAAACGGCGCCGATGCCCATTACTACGACCCGCTGACGCATTTATCAGCAACAATCAATATATACGAAGAAATCCCCCGTCTTGCACACACTTTGGCTCATCAATATTGCGGAGGGAAATGGATTGCAGTCGGAGGCGGCGGATATGATATTTGGCGTGTCGTGCCCCGCGCCTGGGCCAGAATATGGCTTGAAATGAAGGGAATTGACCCGGGACACGAGATCCCGCCGGAATGGATTGCTAAATGGCAAAAACAATGCCCCGTGGCCCTTCCGTCGAGCTGGAGCGATCCGGCTGATTTATATCCTCCGATTCCCCGCAAGCCTGAAATCACAGAAAAAAATGCCCAAACTGTCAGCAAAGCATTATATGCGATACGTTCTGAACAGCAAAGAACAAAGTAAAAAACGACCTTTACGAAGAGGTCGTTTTTGATTTTTTTATCACTATTTCCACACGCCGATTTTCCTTCATGTGTTCATTTGTCTTGTTATCCTTCACCGGCTTTGTATCCGCATAACCGACAGCAATAAAGCGCTTGGAGGGAAGCTTCTCTTTAGACGTGAAGTATTGAATCACTCCACTTGCCCGTGCTGCTGATAGCTCCCAGTTCGACGGGTATCGGTATGTCGAAATGTTTCGGCTGTCTGTATGCCCCTCCACCTGAATGTCATTTGGAATTGTTTGAAGAAGAACGGCAATTTGGTGAAGAAGTGTTTCGGCATTTTTCAGCACCTTTGCCTCACCTGTATCAAACAGCACAGCCTCCTGAAGAACGAGCACGACACCGCGTTCATCCCGTTTGGCTGTCATTTGGGCCTTTAAATGATTGTCTTTTATATATGTATTTACTTTCTTGAGAAGCTGATCCTGCTGATCCTCTTGCTTCTTCGTATCAGATGGGGATGTATTCTTTTTTTCTATGGATGTTTGGTCCGGCTGAAGCCCGTTGCCTTCCTTCTGGATCGAGTCCACTGCCGCTTTAAATTTTTGCAGATCGATTTGGGACATCGAAAAGAGTAAAATAAAGAACACAAGGATCAAGGTGATCAAATCTGTAAAGGTTACCATCCAGCTGGATGAAGATTGACTGTTTTTTCCGCTTCCATTCCTTCTTTCAAAACGTTCTCTTCTAAGCTTCATGTACAGATCCCTTTTTTGTTTTTACTTGTTTTGGCTGCTTCTGCCATTCTTCCCGTGAGCTGAAAACGACCAGCTGGCTTTCAAGGTTGCGCGGGTTTTTTCCGGATTGAACACCGATAATCCCTTCCACCATTACCTGCTTGATAAAAATTTCACTTTCTGTTTTCTCTTCAAGCTTAGCCGCGATCGGGTTGAAGACCATATTTGCCAGTAATGAACCATATAAAGTCGTCAGAAGCGCAATGGCCATGTTTGGTCCGAGCATATGCGGGTCATTTAAGTTTTTAAGCATCAGCACAAGCCCGACGAGTGTTCCGATCATTCCCCACGCCGGAGCGAATTCTCCCGCTTTTTCAAAAACTCGCCGCCCTTTTCGGTGCCGTTCCTCCATTGCTGCGATTTCTGAATCCATGACGAGCCGAATCGTTTCTTCATCCCAGCCGTCAATCGCTAAAAGCAGCCCTTTTTTCAAGAATGGATCTTTGATTTCCCGAGCCTGATCATCCAATGATAAAAGCCCGTGTTTTCGCGCGTGATCGGAAAGGGAAACAAAGGTTTTCACAAGATCTTTCACATTGTCTTCCTGGCGGATGAATGCCTGCTTTAACACAGAGGGCGCTTTTTTCAGCTCTCTTGGCGGAAAACTGATAAAAACAGCGGCGCAAAGTCCCCCTGTTACGATGAAGAAAGAGGTCAGATCAAGAAAAGAGCGGAAACCGCTTACTCCAGATCCCGAAATAATCCCGATAACAATAATAATCGTTCCTAACACAAATCCAACAGGTGTAAGATAATCAAAACGTTTCATCATTTCTCCCCATGAAAAAAGCAAGAATTCACCATAAAGGTGAAGCTTGCTCTTTGTTTTTCTTATGACTTGGTTGACTTTCTAAGCTCTATACGGTGCGGCAGTTCGACGATATGCTCTTCAACCGGCTCTTTATTCATGAGCTTCGTCAGCAGTCTCATCGCAACGGCGCCGATATCATATGTCGGCTGAACAACTGTTGAAAGCTGCGGACGAACCATGAGGCTTAATCTTGTATTATCAAAACCGATAATGTCGAGATCCTCCGGAATGGATAAGCCCTGATCCTGAGCGGCATGGATAATGCCGAGTGCCATTTCATCAGTTGCAGAAAGAATGGCTGTCGGTTTTTTATCCAGGCTCATCAGATGCTGCAGTGCTTCGAGTCCGGAATCATATGTGTAATCCCCTTCAGCTACAAATTGTTCATTAAACGGAAGGTTCGCTTCTTCAAGCGCACGTTTGTAGCCTTGGAGTTTTTTTGAACGGTTGATCGGTTCTGCCATTGGTCCGGAAACGAATGCGATGTCTGTATGTCCTTTATCAACCAAAAGCTTCACAGCATCATAAATCGCCTGTTCGTAATCGATAGCGACTGACGGTGTTTCCTCCTGCTCTTCTACAGAAGCGGCAAGTACAATCGGCACTGGAGAACGCTTAAATTCCGCCACATGCTCGTCCGTAATGTTTCCGCCCATAAACACGATGCCGTCCACTTGTTTGCCGAGCATTGTGTTTAACAAGTGCAGCTCTTTCTCCATGTTTTGGTCAGAGTTGCTCAAAATAATATTGTATTTATACATTGTCGCGATATCTTCAATTCCGCGTGCAAGCTCTGAATAGAAAATGCTTGAGATATCGGGAATGATGACACCTACAGTTGTTGTTTTTTTACTTGCCAGCCCTCTTGCCACCGCGTTTGGACGGTAACCGAGACGTTCAATGGCTTCCAAGACTTTTTTCCTCGTTGTCGGTTTTACATTCGGGTTGCCGTTCACGACACGGGAAACGGTTGCCATGCTTACATTAGCTTCTCTCGCTACATCGTAGATCGTAATATTGCTCATCCTAAAACCACTCCTTTTACTGGATACACTTATCCTTATCTATAGCATAAACACTTTATGTAGAGAAATGTCATAATGTCCGAATTTATGTCGTTTATGATTTGTAAGCGTAAGTCAGTAGTGTACATTATTTTTCATTATTCATCAAATTTAATTACTTCTCATGAAATTATACACGTTTTTATAGATGATGAAAACGTATACTTGGTTTTTATAACTAAATAAACGAGAAAGCATAAAAAAAGGCCGCAGGCGCGGCCTTTTGGATTGTTCAATTAAGCGTTGACTTTCACCATTGGCTTCAGTTCATTCAGCCATTTTTCGAATTCAGGAATCGCCATTTGCTGAGCAGAGTCAGAAAGTGCGACTGACGGATCAGGGTGAACCTCAGCCATTACGCCATCAGCACCGATCGCTAAAGCGGCTTTAGCTGTCGGAAGCAAGAGGTCACGGCGGCCTGTTGAATGCGTAACATCAACAAAGACTGGCAAATGCGTTTCTTGTTTCAAAATCGGCACAGCTGAAATATCCAGCGTGTTTCTCGTTGCTGTTTCGTATGTTCTGATACCGCGCTCACAAAGGATAATTTGGTCATTCCCTTGTGACATGATGTATTCAGCAGCATTGATGAATTCAGAGATCGTTGCAGCAAGACCGCGCTTCAGAAGCACTGGCTTTTTCACGGCGCCGGCCGCTTTCAGCAATTCGAAGTTTTGCATGTTGCGCGCTCCGATTTGAATGACATCAATGTAGTCCAGCGCTTCTTCGATATGAGCCGGAGTTACGATTTCACTGATAACCGCCAGATCAAATTCATCCGCTACACGTTTTAAAATTTGAAGGCCTTCAACACCAAGCCCTTGGAAATCGTATGGGCTCGTACGAGGCTTAAAGGCTCCACCGCGCAAAATTTTAATCCCTTGTTTTTTCGCAGCTGCAGCGACTTCAGCTACCTGCTCATAGCTCTCTACCGCACATGGGCCGACAATGAATCTTTGCTGGCCGTCTCCGATTTTTTCGCCTTTGATATCAACAATTGTATCTTCAGGTTTTTTCTTGCGGGAGACAAGCAGCGCTTTGCTGTGATCTTCTTCCTGAAGCTCTAAACCGGCTTTGAATATCTCTTTAAAAATGTGCTGGATGGTTGAATTTTCGAACGGCCCGTCATTGTTTTCAATGATATTGTTTAACATTGTGCGTTCTCTGACAGGGTCAAATCGGTTGACACCCTGTGCTTCCTTCGCTTTACCGATCTCTTTTACAACATTTCCGCGTTCGTTGATTAGTTTTAAAATTTGTAGGTTTAATTCGTCTGCTTTCTGCCTTAAAAGCTCTAACTCTGTGTTGCTCATTTTTTTCATCCTTTCCCTGCACATTCATTTTTTATTTTGTAGTTATCATGCATCTTACTATAAGTAATTCCAAATGGAAATACTGAAATACAAAAAATTTTATAAAAACTCTACTTTATTACCCAAACGCTTTTAAGTGATAAAGTAATCTATGAAGCTATCCTACATGATGTGAGGGCAATGTTCAAGGGTTTTTTACAAAAAAAAGCGCCAGATGATATCTGGACGCTTTTTTCTATGACAAATGCTGCTCAATAGCGGCTTCTGTAATTTGTGAATGTGAGGTATGCCATTTCACTTCACCGTTCTGGATGATGAATATCTGAGGGCTTTCATGCTTGACCCCATATGTTTCTGCAATGAAATTTGACAGCGGCCGGGCTTCTTGTACTTGAAGATAGTAAGCCGGCACATCCTCATGCTGATTTGCAAAGGCATCAAACTCATGAAATGCTGCCTGGCTGATCGGGCATGTGGTGCTGTGTTTAAAGAAGACGAAAACGCCTTCCTGTTCTGCAATCCGTTTAAATTCTTCCTCAGATTGAATAAGCTGTTTAGCCATGACTCAAGCTCTTCCTTCCCTGCTCAGCGATTCAACTGCTCAGCCTGTTTTTGTGCATCTTTCAGTTCGTCTTTTACATCTTCTTTCGTCTGGAGAACTTGATCTTTTGTTTCATCAGCCGCCTGCATCGCTTCTTCCCTCATATCTTGCATTGCAGTCGATGAATCCGTTTTGTCAGATTTGGAACGGTCTCTTAAATCCTTTACCTTGTTCATGATCTGTCCAGACTGATCCGCTACAAGCTGTGTGATGTTGGAAGTTTTGTCTTTTGCGATGCTGACATATTGCGTGCCTTTTTCCTTCGCATCTGCCGTCATTTTATCAGTTTTGTCCCGTAAAGCAACAGCCTGGCTGCCGAGATCGTCGCGAAGTTCTTTACCTGATTTAGGCGCTAGAAAAAGAGCTGTAGTGGCACCGATGATTCCCCCGATTAAAGTTCCGATTAAAAAATCTTTACTATTAATTCCATCTTTGCTCATCATTATTCCTCCTCTTAGTATTTTTTCTCTTACAGGGCTGATTTTTTCTTTTGCTTCCATTTCTCCCAAATTTCCATTGCTGCTTGACTCCATGTGACAACTTGATTGATCTTATCTTGATTTTCTCTAACTGATGCCGATACAGACCCTGCCGCTTGTTTCATGGATGTATTGAACTGCTGTACAGAAGCTCCCACTCCTTGAACAGCATGAACGACCGTGTTCAGCTTTTCTGATTTTTCCTGAATATCTTCAGCCAGGCGGTTGGTCTTATGTAAAAGCTCGGCTGTTTCAGTTGTGATGCCCTTCATTTGTCCCTCCAGCCCTTCAAGAGTGGATGCGACGTTTTTTAGTGTCAGCTGCAATGACTTCAATGTTTTAGACAAGTAGATCACTAATACGAGAAATGCAACTGCGATGAGTGCAACGCTCAAATAAAGAATAATAATCATCTCAAACCTCCTTGCTGCAGGATATACTGCTGTTTACCCGTTTTCTTCAATCATAAACATGTGTACTGGGCTGTATACATACTATTCTCCGTTATGTAAGAAAATCCTTTAATAAGCTTTCCCATCAGATAAATAAAAAGCAGTGAGATCACTGCTTTTTATTATGCCATGACGTTTTCGTAGGCTCTCATATATTTTTGGATATCTCCTGCTCCCATGAAGATGAGAACGGCTTTATCATGAGCTTTTAAAACAGATGTGTCATCTTCTTCAATCAGCTTGGCATTATGAATTTTTCCCTGGAGATCGCCGATCGTCAGCTTTCCGGCATTCTCACGGGCTGAGCCGAAAATATCGCATAAATACACACAGTCAGCGCCGCTCAGGCTTTCTGCAAATTCGTCAAGGAACTGCTGCGTCCGTGTAAATGTATGAGGCTGGAATACTGCGACAATTTCCCGATCAGGATACTTCTGTCTAGCCGCCTCGATTGTCACTTTTATTTCTGTCGGATGATGGGCATAGTCATCAATCAGCACTTGATCCCCAAGCTGCTTCTCATTGAATCTGCGTTTGACGCCCCCAAAGGATTTGAGAGCATGCTTAATGATGCTGGAATCAATTTCTTCATAATGGCATAACGCAATGACCGCCAATGAGTTTAATACATTGTGGTGGCCGTACGCAGGAATATAAAACGTATCATAGAACGTATTGCGGACAAAGACATCAAAAGTTGTCCCTTCCGTGCTTTTTACGATGTTTCTGGCTTGAAAATCATTTTCTTCCCCCGTGCCGTAATACACAACCGGGACGTTTGCATGGATTTTCGGCAGATGCTCATCGTCTCCGCAGGCAATAATGCCTTTGTTGACTTGAAGAGCCATCTCTTGGAAAGCGTCAAATACATCGTCAATGCTTGAAAAGTAATCAGGGTGATCAAAATCAATATTCGTCATAATCGCATAATCTGGCTGATAGCTTAAGAAATGGCGGCGGTATTCGCACGCTTCAAACACAAAGTATTCGCTGTTTTCATTTCCCTGGCCTGTTCCGTCTCCGATTAAGAAAGACGTCGGTTTTGCGTTTTGGATCACGTGAGCCAGCAGACCCGTAGTCGACGTTTTGCCGTGTGCGCCCGTAACGGCAACACTCGTGAATTTTTTCATGTAGTCGCCTAAAAACTTATGATAACGTATCACCGGAATTCCCTCAGACATCGCTTTTTCTATCTCAGGATGCGTGTCTGGGAATGCGTTTCCGGCGATGACTGTCATGCCGGGTTTAATATTTTCCGCGCTAAAAGGAAGAATCGTAATATTTCTTTTTTCAAGCGCTGTTTGCGTAAAAATAAATTTTTCGATATCCGATCCTTGGACAGTATATCCATTATCATGAAGTATTTGGGCAAGCGGACTCATACCGGTCCCTTTTATTCCAACAAAATGATAAACAGTCATAATTGTACCTCCAACAAACGTCTATCTGTTCCCCAGTATATGACGCTCATTTCAATTTGCGACCGCGGCGGCTGAAAAGCCTCCCTTAGCGGCGTATTTTATATGTTTTGTTATGTTTAGTATCAGGTTATTTCTTTCCGATTAAACCCAGATATCAAGATTTGTCTATGCACAGCTGCTGTAAAGCGGATAGCTGTTAAATGCTCTAAACACTATCATACCATGTTTGGTGTGAAAATGAACCCATATTATTCGTTTATTAAATCACTTGCTGTGATCAGCACCTCTCGAGGCTTGCTTCCTTTTGCCTCAGAGATCATGCCTTCCGCTTCCATCATGTCGATCAGCCTTGCCGCACGATTGTAACCGATTCTGAATCTTCTTTGCAGGCTTGAAGTGCTCGCACTGTTTTGCTCTACAACAAACTCACACGCTTCGTAAAACAGTTCGTCCTCTTCTTTCAGGGCTGATCCTTGTCTTACGAGCTCTTCTTGTTCAAATAAATAGGTCGGCGGCATTTGGCTTCTGACGTGGGAAACGACGCGGTCGATTTCCCGGTCTGACACAAAGTTACCTTGCAGACGGACCGGTTTTCCCGATCCGTTTTCCAAAAAGAGCATATCCCCTTTTCCGAGAAGCTTTTCTGCACCGGCTATGTCAATAATTGTTCGGGAATCAACCTGGCTTGAGACAGAAAAGGCGATTCTCGTCGGGATATTCGCCTTAATCAGACCTGTTATGACATCGACTGACGGACGCTGAGTTGCGACGAGAAGATGGATACCGCACGCTCTGGCTTTTTGGGCGATCCGCGCAATGCTTTCTTCCACATCGTTTGGAGCCACCATCATCAAATCTGCAAGCTCATCAATAATGACAACTAAATATGGCAGCTTTTCACCCATTTGGTGTTCAGCGGTTAATTGATTAAAGCGGTCAATGTCGCGGACACCTGAATGGGCAAAAAGCTCATAGCGGCGCTCCATTTCCTCAACGACCCATTTCAAAGCAGCTGTAGCCGCTTTAGCGTCAGTAATGACCGGGCTGACGAGGTGAGGAATTTTATTGTAAGGGGCCAGCTCTACCATTTTCGGATCAATCAGCAGCACCTTTACCTCACTCGGGTCAGCTTTATAAAGCAGGCTGACTAATATTGTATTGATGCATACGCTTTTTCCGGAGCCTGTAGCGCCGGCAATCAAGCCATGCGGCATTTTCTTCAAGTCGATAACAACAGGATTTCCTGAAATATCTAATCCCAGCGCAGCTGTGAGCGGTGACTTGCTTGTCCTGAAAGCTGAGCTGCGAATCATTTGGCGCAAATCAACCACCTTGCTCGTGCGGTTCGGCACTTCAATTCCGATCGTGTTTTTCCCCGGAATCGGCGCTTCAATCCGAATATCTCTCGCTGAGAGACTGAGTTTAATATCATCGGACAAGTTGGTGATTTTATTCACCTTTACACCCGGTTCAGGATGCACTTCAAATCTCGTGACAGACGGACCCTGGGTTACATGGACCACATTGGCGCGGACATTGAAGTTTTTCAAGGTCAAATCAAGAAGCTGACGCTGTTCTTCGATCCACGCAGCATCATCTTGAACCTGCGCTGGCGGGACATCAAGCAGTGCAACATTCGGAAATACATAGCTGCCGCGGCGCTCCTCTGCTTTTTGCTGTTTATGCGTATCTCTTTTCAGCATCATCACATTAAAAGGAACGGATGGCCCTTTTTGAGAAGATGCGCTTTGTTCAGTCCTTTTCTCCTGTACACCAGGCCTTTTTTTCGGCTCTTCTGAAGCTTCGCGAGGTTTGTCTGCGCGAATTTCCTGCCGGTTTTCAAGAGTTGCAGTAAACGATTTGGAACCCTGCTCCAAGCATTCAGTTTTCTCAAGCTCTGTATGGCTGTCTGGCTGAACATCTATCTTCGTTTCCTGAGCCTCTCCCAGGGTGTCATAATGATTATTTATTATGCTTTCTGATGGCTCTACTGATTCTTTTGCCACAGTTTCTGCTTGAGCCAGAGCCTCTGATGAATACTCATGATCAGTAAATAAAGGCTCTTCCTGACGAATGTCCATTTGTTCTTCTTGAACGAACGGGGACTCAGCACCTTCTGCCGCGTTTTCATGGTGATTGTATACTGGGCTGTCTGACGGCTCTTTTGCTTTTTCATCCTCAGATACTGACTCAGTCTGAGATTCAGGAGCTGTTTGCTCTTCATCATGTTCAGCGGAGAAAACAGGCTCTTCAATTTTCTCTGGCTGCTGCTCCCTTTGTTCTTCCTTAGCCGTTGCAGGCTCTTCGCGGCCTACTTCACTGTCTGAAAGCCCTTCAGCCGCCGTATCTGTGAGCATCTCAGGCGGTGTTTGCTTTTCGGCATGTTCAGCTGGGAAGGAAGGCTCCTCTTTTTCCGGCTGTTGAACGCCTGACTCAAATGGCACTTTGTTACCTGACGGCTCGGCTGGCCGTTTCGCCAGCGCCTCATCATGCTCCGTTTCCTTTCTGTTTAAAACGCCAGAAGGCTGTTTTTTAAATTGGGTATCCGGGAAGAAAGGACTTTCTTTTTTGGAATGCGCCTGTGTGTCTGAAGCAGGATAGCCGCGTTCACGTTCGATCTCTTCTGACAGCAGTGTTACCTTCTCTTTTACCGATTTATCCGGTTCGTTCAATGTTTCAGAAGGCTTTTTCGGCACATCCTTTTTAACAGATGGTTTTTGATTGAATCCATAGACAGGCGAAGGGATATTTGTCGGTTTAAACGGTTTCTTCGCCGGCTCTGCTGCTTGATATGTATGCTGCTCTTCTTCATTTCTGGGACGCTCTCTGTAAGGTGCAGCACTTGGACGAGGCGCGGATTTCGGTTCGTCCGATGGTGTGCGGCGCCTTCTCAGGTCATGATTTTTGTATCCGTCAGGCACGACTGGAAAACGGAATTTGCCTTTTGGATATTCATAATATATTTTAGGATCTTCCAATCTTTTTAATTGTCCTTCAGGATGATGTACTTCTTGTTGCTGCGGAATTTGAGCGGGTTTTGTCTCCCGTTCAGCATCCTCTTCGCTTTCGCCTAAAAACAAATCAAAAAATTTATGAAGCCAACTCATAATTTATCTCTAACTCCCTTATAGTTTTCTGGGACGGTTTTTAGTATACCACTGCTGGTCGGCCCAGAAAAGATTAAGCTATCAGCAGAAACAAAGCCGCTAAACAAGGGCTTAGCGGCTTTTCACATGATTCGTTTTTTTTGGCGGATTTATGGGAGTCTAAAACTGAAATGCGTCTCCCGCCTCATAGTCTCCTTCTAACACAAGGATTCCTTTTTCAGCAGGGGCATCCGGCAAATCAAGCTCTTTCGCTGAGCAGATCATCCCGCTTGACGGAACGCCGCGAAGCTCTGCATCCTTAATGACAAGTCCGCTAGGCATCACAGCACCGACTTTGGCAACGACAACTTTTTGGCCTTGGTCAACGTTAGGCGCGCCGCAGACGATCTGAAGCGTTTCTTCTCCTACGTTGACTTTACATACGCTTAATTTATCCGCATTCGGATGTTTTTCTTTTGATTCTACATACCCCACAACAAACTTCGGAGATAAATCAACGACTAATGTTTCTTCAACGCCGTTTCTGTTTAAAATCTCATTCACATCTTGCACGAATGTTTCTGAGAGCGCAACAGGGCCGTTTTCATCAATGGTCAAGTAAGAAGACGCGTTGAAAATGTTGAAGCCCGTTGTTTCTTTTGTTTCGTTATTGAAAATTTTGACGACGTCGCCGTGTTTTTCATAGCCTAATTGTTCGCGTGTCACATCTTGAAGAGAGATCAGGAGCGTGTCTCCCACACCTTCTTTATTATAAAAAGCGTTCATAAGTAAAAATCCTTTCTAATCCTTTTTCGGACGGCTTTTCGCCAGGATAAACACCGGTTCCAGCTTTCCTTCATTGTACAAAAATGAAAGGGCGGTAATCGGGACGGTGCCGCCTGCAAAGAAGCTCATCGACATTTGTCCTAGAATATCATACCCCGATTCATTCCGGATGTCAGCAAGAATCAAAACGTCCTGATGAGGAACAGAGATCGCCAGCTCCCCTTCTGCATGCTGCTTATACTCATTTAAGATCGCTTCGTTCAAAATCCGGCTTGCGTCGTATCCGTCGTTTGCCCTGAAGAAATAAAAGTAATTGCCGGCAACCGTATCCTCTTTAACAACCGTCGGCAGGGAACGGAGATTAAATGCGGCCGTCTCTCTGATCCGCTCTTTTGTCCAGTTTTCTTTCTCAAGCATGCGCTGGTCAATTAAACGGTAGGTTTTCCCGAGATCGAGCGCGTAATAAATTCTTGTCTCTGCGGTATGATCGTCATAAATGAGCGGGATATCTTCGCTGGACTTGTCTGGGAAGGAAGTCGAGCGGATGACCGGATAAATGCGAGTTTCTTTCCCGGTCATTTCCTGAGCCTTCCCTTCCATTGCCGTCATCGCTTCGGAGACATAGTACACGATCTCATCAATGGCTTCGTCTTTTTTCAGTTCCCATTTTGCAATAATCGGCGGCAAATCGAGTGTAATCCCTTTTTTAGTCGTTTGATCCTCAACACGGAGGGTGTCTTTTTCTCTGTCAAACAGAAAGGAGCGATTCTCGTGCTGAAGGCGCTGCTTCAGTATATCTGACAGCTTCCTTGAGGTCATTTTCAAACCGATGTCCTCCTTTACGCTTTAGCGAGAGAGTCTGTTAAAAACTGTTCAATTTCTTCTTTTGTTTTGCGGTCTTTGCTCACAAAACGATTTACTTCTTTTCCTTCATTAAACACCACAAAGCTTGGGATTCCGTAAATTTCCCACTCTGCACATGTATCAATGAATTTGTCACGGTCTACGTAGTAGTAGGTGAATTCAGGGAAATTCGCTTCCAATTCAGGCAGGAAAGGCTCTACAAAACGGCAATCCGGGCACCAATCGGCTGAAAACATAAATACAGACCAATCATCCTTTACCGCTTTTTCCAGCTCTTGAGTTGATTCAATTTTTTTCATTTCATATCCCTCCAGTTGTTTATGTTCTTACATGTTTTTTATCGATACTCGTCCATTTGGATCATACCAAACTGCTTGAGGCAAAACCACTTATATGCAACGAATGAATATGTAAGATTGGCTTTCCCATTATCATTATCATATTTTATTTGCATTATCAAGCTCGTTTCGTTTAACATCGTGTACATGAGGGTAAAATTTACAGATGGACATACATAAGGAGGGATTTTTATATGGAGTTTATCGTCTATTTAGCAGGAGAAATCCACAGCAATTGGCGCGAGGAAATTAAAGAAAAAACAAAATCACTGAAGCTCCCGATTACGTTTGTTGGCCCAATGGAGAATCATGACCGCTCAGACAATATTGGTGAAGAAATTATGGGCGTACAGCCAAATGCCGTTTTAAAGGATGACAAAGCCTCTGACATCAACAACTTCAGAACCGCCGTCCTGATGAATAAAGCAGACTTTGTGATCGCCCTGTTTGGCGAAAAGTACAAACAGTGGAACACAGCAATGGATGCATCATATGCGATCGCAAAAGGAAAACCCCTGATTATCATCCGGCCGGAATCGCTCCACCATCCTTTAAAAGAGCTTTCCAATAAAGCGAATATTACGGTTGAAACCGTTAACCAAGCCATTAAGGCCCTTTCCTATCTATTTGAAACAGAATAAGAAAAAAGCTTGTCGATCCGAGCTTACTGCTCGTTCAACAAGCTTTTATGAAACCTACATATTTTCTTTAATCGCATCCACCGTCTGCTTATCGCAGGCTGTTACAAGTTTGATGAGCATTTCTTTAGCAGCAGCATAATCATCAATATGAATGATAGAAGCGTTTGTATGAATATAGCGGGAACATATTCCGATAACCGCTGACGGCACACCGCTGTTCGAAATATGAACCTTGCCTGCGTCTGTTCCCCCGCCGGATACAAAATATTGATATGGAATATCATGCGTTTCAGCCATATCAAGAACGAATTCCCTCATTCCGCGATGCATGACTGTCGTTCTGTCAAGAATGCGCAGCAAAAAGCCTTTTCCAAGCTGGCCGAATTCATTTTTGTCTCCGCTCATATCGTTTGCCGGGCTGGCGTCAAGGGCGAAAAACAAGTCCGGTCTAATCATATGAGAAGCCGTCTGCGCGCCCCTTAGCCCTACTTCTTCCTGAACCGTTGCACCCGCATAGAGTGTATTCGGAAGCTCTTTACCGTGTAATTCCTTCAGAAGTTCAATGCTTAAGCCGCATCCATATCTGTTATCCCATGCTTTTGATAAAATTTTCTTTTCATTCGCCATCGTCGTAAACGGACAAACAGGCACAATCTGCTGTCCCGGTTTAATGCCGATTTTGATGGCGTCTTCCTTATCATCCGCTCCAATGTCGATCATCATGTTTTTGATATCCATCGGACGGTTTCGCTGCGCATCTGTCAATAAATGCGGCGGTATGCTTGAAATCACACCCGGAACCGGCCCGTTATCTGTTTGAATTTCAACCCGCTGCGCAAGCAAAACCTGGCTCCACCAGCCTCCGAGCGTCTGGAACCTGAGCAGCCCGTTGTCTGTAATGGATGTCACCATGAAGCCGACTTCGTCCATGTGCCCGGCTACCATAATTCTCGGTGCGTCCTCTGCGCCTCGTCTGACTCCGAAAACACTTCCCAGTCTGTCCTGAACGATGTCATCGGCATATTTGGCTAGCTCCTGCTTCATAAAAGCACGAACCTGATGCTCATTGCCCGGCGCGCCGGGAAGCTGCGTCAGTGTTTGGAAAAGCGCTTTCGTTTCTTGATTCATGTTTTCCCCTCATTTCTATGTAGTCCTTTTATTTTATTAGAAACAATGAAGTTTTCCAAGCACCCTGACCCAATCTGCTCGATCAGCCGCGTATTGCTTAACAGGATTTGGCTGTTTCTGTATAATGAAAAGTACGATCAACCAGGAGGTGCTTTATTTTGAAATTGCGTCATCTTCTTTTAGGAGCAGGACTTGGAATTTGTACGGCTGTCGTTGTGAAACAATATGTGATGAAGCCTTATATTTCTTCAGAAAAAGCGCTTCGAATTGTAAAATCTGCTTTTAAGCAGCGGGGCCCGATTGACGGATCATGGATTTACACCCAGCCGGAGCCTTACAATATTAACGGAGAAACGGTACAGGTATACAAAACCGGCATTACACGATCAGCTTTCGGAGAATTAGAACAGTATGAAGTCATGGTGGATGCGAAAACGGGAGAAATTGTTGATGTCATTGATACAATCGCCTCTTAACACCGGACAAGCAAAAAATAGAAGCCGCTGCCTATGCAGCGGCTCTTTTTTATTATATCGCGCGAATCGGTTTGTATACCGGATACCACATCGCATCCTGCACTGCCTGTATAATGTCTTCAGGCTCTTCCGTAGCGACGCCTTCCTTCATTGCGGTTTTTGCAACTTCAACAGCAACGGTTGCCGAAACAGTGCGCAAATCTTCAACTTTTGGAAGCATCGGCGCGCCAGGCACCCCGACATTGACCATACCTGCGATTGCCCGGGCACATGCTTCAAACATGCCGTCGGTAATTAATTTTGATTTGGTAACAATCGTTCCAAGACCGAGACCAGGGAAGACAAGCGCGTTGTTTGCCTGCCCGATATGATACGTAACTCCGTTATATTCAACTGGCGGGAACGGGCTCCCTGTCGTGATCAGCGCACGGCCTTCTGTCCATTCGATTAAATCCTCCGGTTTTGCTTCAGAAAGGGTTGTCGGATTTGACATTGGCAAAATCGCCGGCCGTTTCACATGTGACGCCATTTCTTTTACAATTTCTTCAGTGAAAGCGCCGGAAACTGTAGATGTGCCGATCAGGATCGTCGGTTTCGCCTGCCGGACCACTTCAAGAAGATCAATGCCTCCGCCGTCTCCGTTCCGCTGATAATCCTTCACTTCATCAGCCGAACGGGCATACGGCTTTTGGAAATCAAGAAGCTGATCCATATCATCTGTTAACAGCCCGTTTCTGTCTATGCACCAGAAGCGCTTGTATGATTCTTCTTCACTCAGTCCCTCGCGCACCAATGCTTCCCGCAGCTGTTCGGCAATTCCGATTCCTGCCGTTCCCGCTCCGAATATAACAACTCTGTGATCCCTCAGCGGAACTTTAGACGCTTTTGCACAGGATAAGACTGCGGCCAAAGAAACAGCTCCAGTTCCTTGGATATCATCATTGAAGGTACACACTTTATCTTTATAGCGTTTCAAAATGCTTCGCGCGTTTTTCGCCCCGAAATCCTCCCAATGCAGCAATGCATTCGGAAATGTTTCTCTCGCAAGCGCAACGTAGTCGTCAATAAATTGGTCATAGCGTTCGCCGCGCACTCTGGAATGCTGGTTGCCGACATAAAGCGGGTCGTTCAAGAGGCTCTCCTGATTTGTCCCCGCATCTAAAACAACAGCCAGCACTCTGCTCGGATCAATGCCCGCAGCCGCTGTATAAACCGCCAGCTTGCCAATAGAAATCGCGATTCCTCCGACGCCCCAGTCACCGATTCCTAAAATTCCTTCCGCATCAGTGGCAACAATTAAATCGATCGTATCGCTTTGATCTTTATACTGTTTAAATGCTTCTTTCATACCGTCCGGGTCATCGATTGACAGATAGAGCCCTCGTGGTTTTCTGTATTCATGGCTGTATCTCTGGATTGCCGTTCCGACTGTCGGTGTGTAGACAATCGGGAGCATTTCCCCTAAATGGTCATTTAACAGGCGATAAAACAGCGTTTCATTCCGATCGTGCAGCGCCGTTAAATAGACATTTTTGCTCAAATCGTCAGGCTGTGCGGAATATTGTTCATACGCTCTTTTCGCCTGATCATCAATTGTTAATACCTTGGGCGGCAGAAAGCCTTTTAAACCAAGTTCTTTTCTTTCTTCCTCAGTAAAAGCAACACCTTTGTTCAAAAAAGGAACAGAGAGCACTTCAAGGCCTCTTAATGTTGTTTGAATGTCTCCTTCGTTTGTTACTTTGAATTGTTTCACCCTGCCTCTTCCTTTCTGAGCATAATTAGTACTAGGTTTGCATTATTAGCCGGAAAACATGCAGGGTAAACATAAAAATATGCTATTGCTTCATTCGCTTGACTGAATCTTTGATGCTTCCGTCCTCCTCCCATTGAAGGGCGCGATACTCGGCATCATGATAAAAAATAAACCAAGCGTCTTTTTCTGCTGCGAACGCCTGCCATTTCTGCTTTTGCGGGATAGAGGTCATCGGATAATCATCGTAAGCCAGCACCCATAGCGGATTGCGGTGGGCATGTGTCGGCATCAGATCTGCCATATGTACGGCAGTTTCACCCACATCCTCGCATATCAGGACACTGTGTCCGTCGCTATGGCCTCCGGTGTGATGCATTGTAATACCCTCTGTGATCGTTAAGGTGTCTTCAAAGGTTTTGACTTGGCCAGCTACAGCCTCCCAATTTTCTTTCCAATACGTATTTTTCGACCTGATATTCGGATGGCGCATTTCGTCCCATTCAACAGCAGATGTATAAATCACTGCATTCGGAAAGACAGAGACGAGCCGTTCACCTTCATACTCCGTTAAACCGCATGCATGATCAAAATGAAGGTGTGTCATTGCGATCACATCTATATCGGCAACCGTTAATCCGAGTGCAGCTAATGAGGGTTTCACATTCGACTCTTGTGTCACGCCATAGTTTCGTTTTTGTTTATCAGTCAGCTTGCCGGACCCAATTCCGGCGTCAACGATGATATTGAGCCCATCCTTTTGAATCAAAATAGGGTCTGTCCTTAGTTCAATCTGGTTTTTTTCATTGACTGGATATTTTTTAGACCAAAGCGGCTTTGGCACAACGCCGAACATGGCGCCTCCGTCCATATGCGTCACGCCTCCGTCAAGCCAGGTCAACGTGATGTTTCCAATTTTCATTGTTTCCATTTTCATCCCCCCTGTCATCATGGTAGCAAACGGCCCATAAAAAAAACAGACTCCTGTCAGAGTCTGTCTTTACGTTCTCCATTCAACCTCAGCCCGATAGATCGGCTGGCCGAGTGCAGAGAATTTTTCTTCATATTCTGTCATAATATTGCCTTCGAGATTGCTGTTATGCAAATCAAGACTGACGTATGTCAGCAGGAGGCCGTACTCAGAGAAGCTCTTCAAAGAGTACTCAAACAAACCTCGGTTGTCCGTTTTAAAATGAATCGCTCCGCCTTTGCCCATTACTTCTTCATATTTTTTGAGGAAGTGGGAATATGTCAGGCGGCGTTTTTCATGCCGTTTCTTCGGCCAAGGATCAGAAAAGTTCAAGTAGACCCGTTTCACTTCCCCCGGCTCAAACACATCCGTCAGCGTGTCCGCATCTATATTCAGAAGCTTTACATTCTGCGCTTCGCTGTCTTTTACTTTTTGGACGGCTGTTACGATGACGCTTTTAAATAACTCAATACCAATATAATTGATGTCGGGATTTTGTTTGGCCATACCAGAAATAAATTGGCCTTTTCCTGTACCAACCTCGATATGTATCGGATTGTCGTTGCCAAACACTGTGTTCCATTTCCCTTTATAATCAGCAGGATTGCTGATGGCAATATCTGCGTTTTCAGCCAAAAAGTCATCAGCCCAAGGCTTGTGGCGCATTCTCATATGATTGACACCTCTATCTATTATTTCGACTAACAACATACCATGAATTAAAAAGACCCGCAAGCTCGTTTTTCCAGTGTATCTCTCTTAAGGCCGAGCGCATAAAAAAAGAGGGTCCCGTCTGCTGGAACACTCCTTTCACATGTATAAAAACGCTCTGTTTTGAACAATTTAACCCGTATGATACTGAAGGGATGTGTACCGTTATGGGTTTACATTATGAGCATCAAGTTCATTTATTGAAGGATATCTTGACTGACCATCAATTGGACTGCTGCGGAACAGTCGCAGAGTACGAGCAGCTTGAGCGTGTGATTAAATCACTGATGGCAAACACCGAGCTTGATTCAAATTTCAAAAACGTGCTTGAAGATGTTTACCGCTACAGCCAATCAGGAATATCGTCCAAATCCATCGACTCACACATACAAGAGCATCAGAACAGCCTGTCTCAATGGGTAGAGCAAATGGATTCGTATTCCTGATTAATCAACAATTCGTTTCATGAGGATATGCAGCTCTTCCATTGCATCATGAAATTCCTTGTCATTGCCTTTTGCTTTATGCCAGGCAATGAAAGTAATTGTTTCAGATAACACATACCAAGCCATTCGCAACCGAAGGCTTTCTGTCAGCTCTATGCCGTACATGCTCAGCCAGCTCTCCCAAGCTGGCTTTTCGACGTAGTGGTACAGCAAAGGCCCGAGGTCCATCGCCGGATCAGCGATCATGGCGCCGTCCCAGTCAATTAAATACAGCTGGTTGTCTTCAGACAATAGCCAGTTATTATGATTGACATCACAATGGCAAACGACTTTCTCACCGAAATGCACTTCATGCAGGTGTTCTTCCAAATACTTGATCCCTTCTTGAATCAGCGGCGAAGATTGCTGCACAGCAAATACAGCCTGCTTCAGCTGAGACAAAAGAGCCCCCGGGTTCAGCGGTTCTTTTCCAAGTCTCTTCAGCATGTCCAGCAAGGCTTTTGATGTGTGTATTTTACGAAGCAATTCAGCAACGGGCCGTCCGCTCATGTCTTTAGGCTTCAGCTCTCTGCCGGTCATCCAGTGCTGGGCCGTAATGACGTCCCCATTTTCCATCCGTTTTGTCCAAACCAGCTTCGGAACAATGCCTTCGGCGGATAAAACAGCTAAAAAAGGTGAGCTATTACGTTTTAAAAAAAGCTGCTGCCCGTTATGTTTCGCATAATATGCATCTCCTGTAGCTCCTCCGGCGGGGAAGATCTCCCAATCGCTACCTAGTAATTGTCCCAACCAGTTCATATCAATGTTCAACCCATCATTTCTTAAAATATTTTAGAATTAAGGCTAATCGTCTCTAGTCTATCCAGCGAATGCCTTTTTCGTACGAATCGTATAAAAATAAAAAAGACAGCTATTGAGAGTCTCATATGCTAATCAATAGCCGTCCTTTAAATTTTAGCGCTATAGCACAAACTTCGTCAAGCAAAACTCTTAAGATCTGATGCTAAATATAAGATAACCGTTCCGATGCCGTTTACTGCAACCGTTTTCTTGATTTCTGTTGGGTCTTCCTGAAATCCTGATGGATCACATAAAAGCCGATAAGGTATGTCGTTTGGCAGCCTCCACTCGACGGAGTCTGGACTCGCGTGATGGATAACAATGATATCTTTCCATTCGTCAACCTCGTCAAGATCATAAAGCCTGTATGCGATAAGGTGTTCTTTTAGCGTCAAGCATTCAAGATGGCGCTGGATGTCTGCAGCGGACCTAAGACGGAATGCAGGATGCGCTTTTCTCAGCGAGATCAGCCTGCGGATATAGTGAACATCTTCTTTGAATGTTTCACGGCGATCCCAGTCGAGCTGGTTGATGCTGTCACTGGATTGATAGCTGTTTTCCACTCCCTGCTTCGTCCGGAAAAATTCCTGGCCGCTGTGAATAAACGGCACCCCTTGGGCAAGCAAAATAATCGCGGCTGCAAGCCTTTGCCTGCTTCGCTTTCGGCTGTCATTTTCTTGAGGAAGCGCAAAGCTCATTTTATCCCAAAAGGTGTGATTGTCGTGTGATTCGACATAATTGATGGACTGGCTTGGTTCCGGAACAATCGGTGCTAATGCCTTCCATCCGGAAGACCCGGCAATTCCATGCATCACAGCTTGTGCTGATTCACCGCTGCCGAGCGCAAACCCTGCTGCCTTAAGGTGAAAGGTGTTCCCTTTTACAGCGTCACGAAACATATCATTAAAAAAGCCGATGCCCGGCATTCTTGGCGCGTTCGCCAAAGCAGCTTTCTGTTCATGCGGCAGCGGTGTAGCCAGATCCCACCCTTCTCCAAAAAGCAGGATTCCGGGCTTTGCCTTAGTTGCTTTCTCTTTCATATAAAGCACGGTGTCAATATCTAAAATCCCGAGGAGATCAAAGCGGAAGCCGTCAACATTGTATTCTTCAAGCCAATAGACCACGCAATCCGCAATGAATTTTCTTGCCATCCTTCTTTCTGATGCAATATCATTGCCAACGCCGGTGCCGTTTGATGGCATCCCACATTCGTCGTGCCGGAAAAAATAACCGGGCACTGTCTTTTCAAAGGGGGAATTCTCCCTCTTATACACATGGTTAAAAACAACATCCAGAATGACTCGCAGACCGTGCTGATGCAGGGTATTGATCATTTGTTTCAGCTCTGTTTTTCTCGTTTGAGGATCATGAGGGTTTGAGGCATAGCTTCCCTCCGGGGCAAAGAAATGAAGCGGGTTATATCCCCAATTGTATGCATCAAGCGGCTTCTCTTCATCAACTCCGGCAAAATCATTCACCGGCAGAAGCTCCACATGTGTAACACCAAGCTCTTTTACATACGCCAGTCCCGAAGAACTGCCATTTGCGGTTTGTGTATCAGTTTCCGTTAATGCTAAGTATTTTCCCTTGTTTATCATGCCGCTGTTTTCATGGATGGAGAAGTCGCGAAGGTGCGTCTCATAGATGACGGCATCCACAGGGTGTGAGAATGGTTTAAGAGGAGCAGTCCATTTCATTTGATCCGGGCGCAAGACGACGCCCTTCTCTCCATTTACAGTCACAGCCTTGGCATACGGGTCAACGGTTTCCATCCATTCTGAATTGTTGCAGATGCAAAACAAATACTCATATCCGTGAAGGTCACCTGTGACCGTAACGGCATAGACGCCTTTTTCCAACCGAGTCATTTGGAATGTGCGCCCGCTTTTATTGGGGTGTGAAAGCTTGACAGCAGCTGAGGTTGCAGCAGGCGCCCATACTTTAAATACGGTATGATCCGCGGTATAAACGGCGCCCAGCTCTCCGTCATAATAAAATTCGTCATCAAACGCTGCCGTCCGGATGACCGCGCCAATTTGGAGATCCGTTTTGTGGCCGCTGGATGCTCTGACGCAATGGATTTTTCCAAATGTCACAGGATGGTCGGATACGCAGACGTACTTGTATTTTGCTTCAAGGGAGTATTCCTCCCTGACAGCCAGAGGAAAATCTGTTATTTCTGTCTCAAGCCGAAACGGCGGTGTCATGATTTCCTTTTGTTCAGCAGGAATCAGAACAGTAATGATATTCATGTCATCGACATACGCTTCGAAGCTGCGGCGGATGCTGACCATCGGAAGCTCTCTCCTTCAAACACGTTTATGTTTTGATCCTTAGGGGTGAAGGACTAGAAGCCAGACGAAACGGGGTAGTGCCCATGATTTCTCCGTCAGCATGGAACGGGATTTTGTCCTTCGTGTAAAATGTAATGTCCTTCGCTTTAAACATCGTAACGCCATCCATCTTTGTATGTTTTCCAAATGCCATGAGACATAAAAGCCAATATTTTTTCAAAAACGGCTGGTTTTCAACGATTACAATATCAAATGTCTTCTCGCGCGGATTTGCTAGGGGCGCCGCCTTCATGCCTCCCCCGTAAAACGGATGGTTGGATACAACGGCAAACCAGACATCATGAAATTCGAGCGTCTCGTCTTCCGTCGTACAAGCTAACGTAAACGGCTTAAAGGTTGCCGAAGCGTGCAAATGAGAAAGCGGATACACAAGAAATCGAAGGCGGAGAAAAAGAAAAACCCGTCTCAACGGAAATTCCATCGCCTTTTTATTGACATATGCGTCAAACCCGATCCCGATATGATTCATAAAATAAAGAATCTGTGATTTATCCTGAAGGAAATTGACGCTCCCTAAATGAAAGGTTCTTGTTAACGGGCGCTTTACCTTCTTGATTTCCTGTATCAGATCGATTTTTTTAATAGAGAATCCTCGCGAAAAATCATTATATGCGCCCGCCGGCACAAAGCTCAGCTCAATATCGTCAACATCTTTCAGCCCGTTGACAACTTCATGCATGGTTCCGTCTCCGCCAATGACGATCAGGCGCTTCAGCTTATATTCTTGTATCGTTGAAATCTGTCTGGCGAGCACCTCGGCGTGTCCCGGATGTTCAGTTAAAAATGAACGGTGCTCAACCTTTCGTTTGATCAATTCTTTTTGAATGGACTTCCAAACACGCAGGCCGTTTCGATGTCCTGCTGTCGGGTTAATAATAAAAAACCAATGGCTCATCTTTCTCACCTGCTTATGTTATGAGAAAACCGCTCAAATCGTTCTCTTTTACTCCAGCCACTCCTGTCTGCGATAGGAGTCAGACATGCAGTAAGACAATAGAGCCTTTGCAGCCTTTACCTGATGATGTTTGATCGGAGCAGTGTTTTTCTTCTGCCGCTCAATCCATTCTTCCGCGCTCCGCTTATCCGCTATTTCTAAGCCGTATGGCGGCTCCGGGTAATCGATGTACGACGTTCTGCTCAGAAGCAATTTTCGAACCGGAATCTCAGCCTGTTTTTCCTTTACGATCTTTGACACAACCGAGTCCGTACGAAACAGGCTAAGCCCTGGATTTAACACTGATGCAGTCTGAGAGGCTGTTTTCTTGTCCCAAAAACGATTTTTAGACCCTATGTAGACACTGTCTTCCTCAGCCTCTAAAAAAGAAACGCAATAAATTTCCAGAGGAGAAATAATCACAATGCTTAATTCAACCGCCGCCTGCTGAATTTTCAGCACAGGCTTATACATAATAAAATAAGAATCAGGCAGCTGCTGGGTCAGATAACGCAAAATGCGGTCCTGCTTCACCTGGTTTGAGAGTTGAGATATTTCTGAAAGAGTAGAGCTTGCCCATTTGAGCTGAAAATCATATAAATGTCTTTTATAAAAAGAAGCAAGCGCCACCCTGCTCTTCGGGAGCCTTACATGAATATCTTCTTCGTCCTCAAACCATTGGTGTCTCTCTTCTTGTATATCGGCTTTTATCTCTTCTTTTCTTCTTTTCAATGAAAATTTTTTTCGTTTCTGCACCGGTTCCGGTTCTTCAGCACTGGCTTGCCTTTCTTCATGCTGTCGCTCCGCTGCTTCTACTAGTGAAAGCCAGCGCTCTTTTTTCAGACGTACAAACTGGTTGATATAATGGTACGGATCAAGCTCATATCTTGATATATAATCATGAATTTTGATGATTTGTGCCATGTTTGTTTCTCCACTCCGCAATGAATTAAGATAATTGAAATTTGAATATTTCCTCGTATTTTGGTGATTGGTTCAAGTGTATTTGAAAGAGCGAAAATCGTTCAGCCATCAACGAAACTTCGCCGCTTTCAAACGGAACATGAGCTGGAAATCCATTTTCGCCTGTCCATTTTCTTGCCAGCGTCATATGAGGATGATACGGTCTTTTTTCCACTTGAAAGCCGGCCTGAAGTACAGCCTGCTTCGTATGTTCCCGCAGTCTATCAAGCGTTTTGTTTTTCTTTGGCTCCAGATGTAAAACGCGCGGCCTTCTGCGGTCGCCGAATACATCTATCTTGTCAAACTCAATTGAAAATGGGTCAATTTCTGAAGCAATCTCTGCTAGCGAACCTTCAAGCTTCTTTATTTGTGTCTCATCCGCCGCTCCGAGAAAAATTAACGTGATATGATAGTCAAGCGGGTGCACCCATTTTTGAAACGTCAATATCGGTTCGTTTTTCGCAGCCTGGTAGATCGGATTTGCAATTCCCTCAGGTATGGGAACGCCGATGAAATAATGAGGCCGTATATCTAGCATCCGTCTGACACTCCCTTCTTTGACAGCTATTATTTTATCAATAAAGAGGCTGTGCGGATAGAGGAACAGTGTATGAAAACACTCTCGCACAAACGTTTATTATGTTAGGATATTATATGACACTTGTTTTATTCAGAAAGGAATGACAATGTTGAAAATCGTTGCAAACACAGCTGATCTGATAGGAGATACACCGCTAGTGAGATTGAATCGGCTTCAGCCGGAAAATGCGGCACAAGTCTATTTGAAGCTTGAATTTTTCAATCCGAGCGGCAGTGTGAAAGACAGAGCCGCTTATCAAATGATCATAGAAGCTGAACAAAACGGTTTACTCAAGCCGGGATCAGTTATTATAGAGCCGACAAGCGGAAATACCGGAATCGGGCTCGCCATGAATGCGGCAGCACGCGGATATAAAGCAATCTTAGTTATGCCTGATACGATGACGAAGGAACGGATCAACCTACTTAAAGCTTACGGTGCAGAGGTTGTGTTAACTCCCGGAGAGGAAAGAATGCCGGGCAGCATCAAAAAAGCGAAGGAGCTTGCCGAACAAATTCCGAACAGCTATATTCCAATGCAGTTCGATAACACTGCTAATCCTGATGCGCACCGGAAAACAACAGCGCCTGAAATCGCCCGGGCAATAGAGGAAATCGGAAAACCGCTCGGCGCTTTTGTCGCCTCCTCCGGAACGGGCGGAACCATTACCGGAACAGGTGAGGCGCTCAAAGAGCTTTTTCCGGATATCACGGTTCATGTTGTTGAGCCAGCGGGTTCGCCTGTATTATCCGGCGGAAAACCTGGCGCGCATAAACTTGTAGGAACGAGCCCAGGCTTTATACCGCCGATTTTAAATGAAGACGTTTATGATGAAATTATCAAAATCTCTGATGAAGACGCGTATACGACGACAAGACGGCTTGCTGCTGAAGAAGGAATTCTTGTCGGTCCTTCATCAGGCGCTGCCTGCTTCGCGGCAATCGAAACAGCGAAACGCCTCTCTCCTGACAAAGTTGTGGTCTGCATGACAGCTGATACAGGAGAACGGTACTTATCAACTGATTTATGGTCATTTATTTAAAAAAAGGACTGGCTTCAGCAGAAGCCGGTCCTTTTATTTTGCAAGCTCGTAAATGGCCTGAGCATATAACGCTGTCGATCTCAGCAGGTCATCAATTTCGATATATTCATCCTTTTGGTGTGCGCTGTCAGGGCGTCCGGGGAACAGCGGGCCGAACGCGACACCGGCTTTTAAGGATCTCGCATATGTCCCCCCGCCGATTGAGATTAAGTCAGCTTTTTTACCCAGCTGGCCTTCATAAACCTTTTGCAGGGTTTTGACTAACGGATGATCTGCGGACACGTGATGCGGCTTGCTGTCTTTGAATTCTCCCAGATCAAATTCAGATGCACTTTCGAATGCATCGCGAATCGCTTTGCTTTCTGCTGTCACAGGATAGCGGATATTGATCCCGAGCTCGCCTCCTTGCCCTTCTTTATAGCGCAGTGTTCCGACATTTAATGTCAGCTCACCGCTGATTTCATCCTCACAGTCGATGTCCAGTTTTTTTCCTCTTGTATCACCTGAGAACTTATCTGTCACAACTTGCACAAACCGCTTTCCTGCATCGTCAAGCTCAGTCTGCTGGAGAAATTCGCACAATAAAATACCGGCATTGATCCCATTGTTCGGTTCCATCGCATGGCAGGAAAGACCGTACATACGCAAAATGAGCTGTCCGTTCTCTATTGCAGCTTCCCCTTTTTGGTCCGTCGTGCGGAGCATGTCTTTAAATGAAGACAGAATCTCTTCATTTTTCGGCCCTTCAATGACAGCTTCCGCAGCATCAGGCACCATGTTCAAACGAAGGCCTGATTGAAACGAGACAAGCACTGCCTTTGGTTCTGCTTGATTTGGACGGTGTGGAATAAGTAAAGAAGCATCGATGATCCCTTTTTCCGCATTAATGATCGGAAAATCGGCGTCAGGCGCAAAGCCCATTGTTGGCATTTCTTCATGCTTGAAATAATGCTCTACGCATCTCCAATCGCTTTCTTCATCTGTTCCGATAATCATTCTGACTCGCTTGGACAGGGGCAGATTCATGTCTTTCACGATTTTCAGCGCGTAGAATGCCGCCATTGTCGGGCCTTTGTCATCAATGGCGCCCCTTGCATAAATCCGTCCGTTGCGGATTTCAGCTGAAAATGGATCACTCGTCCACCCATCTCCCGGCGGCACGACGTCAACATGGCAAAGTACGCCGATAATGTCATCGCCCTCCCCCCATTCAATATGACCTGCAAAGCCGTCAAGATTTTTTGTTGTAAAGCCTTCTTTTTCTCCAAGCTCCAGCAATGAAGTCAGGCTGGCGTTTACCCCTTCTCCAAACGGTTTACCGGGTCCGGCGGTTGTTTCGTCCATGACACTGTTGATTCTCAAAAATTCCTGCGTATCACGAATTAAATCCTCTTTTTTTCTGATCACTTCAACTTCCCAGTTCATAATGATCCCCTTTCCGCAAGAAATGACTTGCAAAAACCAAATAAAACGAATAATATTAATGGTGTTTTGTTAAAACGTTCGTAATTGGAGGATACTATGTTTCATCTAAAAGAGCAGCAAACATCCATAAAGCAAGAAATCATAGCAGGGCTGACGACCTTTTTCACAATGGTCTATATCGTCGTGGTCAATCCGGTCATTCTGGCTAACGCCGGGGTTCCTTTCGACCAGGTGTTCACCGCAACGATTATTGCCTCCATTGTCGGAACGCTGTGGATGGCCCTGGCAGCAAATTATCCGATTGCTATTGCGCCCGGCATGGGCTTGAACGCTTATTTAGCCTTTCATGTCGTAAGCGCAAGCGATGGCGGCATCACGTACGCAACAGCTTTCAGCGCAGTATTTACAGCAGGGGTTCTCTTCATTATTCTATCGTTAACGCCTTTAAGAAAACAACTTATAGAAGCGATTCCAAACAATTTAAAATACGGGATCACAACAGGGATCGGGCTGTTTATTGCATTTATCGGTTTGCGTCAAGCGGGCATTGTGGCAGCTGATGAGTCAAACCTGGTCACTCTCGGCAATCTGCATTCACCTGGTGTTATCTTAACGCTGGTTGGCCTTTTGATCAGCGTGGTCCTGATGGTGCTGAATGTAAGCGGCGCTTTATTTATCGGAATGGCAGCTACCGCTTTGATCGCCTTTTTCACCGGCCAGCTCCATTTTCCAAAGGGATTTATGTCGCTTCCTCATTTGCCGGAAGGATTGATGATCTCAAATCCATTTACCGCTTTTGGCGATGTCATTCATCACGGCCTGTACGCTGTCGTCTTTTCTTTTCTATTAGTCACCATTTTTGATACGACAGGCACGATGATCGGAGTTGCCGAGCAAGCCGGGCTGATGAAAAACAACAAGCTGCCTAACGTGCGAAAAGCGCTGCTTGCTGATTCAACAGCGACGACAGTAGGAGCTGTTTTCGGCACAAGTCCGACGACCGCATTTATCGAATCTTCCGCCGGTGTCGCAGCCGGGGGAAGAACGGGGCTTACGGCTTTGACTGTCGCGGTGATGTTTGCGGCTTCAATGTTTTTCAGTCCGCTTGTCAGCGCCTTGTCCGGTATAGCCGCCATCACCTCGCCTGCTTTGATTATCGTCGGCAGCTTGATGATGGGCTCGGTTTCCAATATGAACTGGAAAGAGATGGACGAGGCATTTCCAGCGTTTCTCGTCATTCTGGCCATGCCTTTGACATCCAGCATTTCAACAGGAATTGCGCTTGGCTTTATTTCATATCCGATCGTAAAAGCGGCGCGGGGAAAATGGAGAGAGATTCATCCGCTCGTCATCGTTTTCGCCATTCTGTTTTTCATCCAGCTGTTTATTTTATAACATAGACCAAAAAACCCAAACGTCGTCGTTTGGGTTTTTTATGTAAACAATAAAGAGACAGCGGCCGCTAAAAAACAACAGGCGGCAAACGCATAGTGCAGGATGTTGATACAGTTTTTTCTGGCCCGATAATATTCATCACTTTCCTTATCGGTGCCAATTAAAAAAGGGGCATCCATGACCTTGTCAAAAATAAGCGTCAGGATATAACGGCAAACACCTGTATAGACCAGCAGCGCAATCACCTTCAGCCAAATTGGGGAAACAAATATGAGAACGGTGAAAGCTGACAATAGCATGTACATCTGCCTCGCATACTCGCCATTCCTCAGCATGACTTTAAAAAACAATTCCTTATAGCCTGTGCAGATCGTTCGTCTTTTAAATATCCTTTTTGAATTTCGGTATAATAACGGTTTTCTTCTCATCCTGTCTTTTACTTTTGGCATTCCCGCCTCCTGACTCATCATCATCACAAGTCCTGCAAGGGCAAGCCTGCTTTTTTTCTCTTCAGTCACCTCAGCTTCAAAAGCCGTGAACGAAGCTGTCTTTTTCAAACTGCGGATAACTGAGAAAAGCAAAAATAAAATGCCAAAAAGCGCAAGCAAGTGCCACTGAGTCAAAACAATCAGGATAGCAGAACCAGCAAAAAATATAGCTCTGACAAGGATATCACCAATCCATCTCGAAATAGAGCGCGGCTTTCTGATCCTGTCTTGCTTTAAGGATAAAAAGAATATATGAAGGCCAAACAAATAACACAATAGAGCAGTGCTTTCTGCGAATGTGATGTGAACAGAATGACTGATCAAGGGAAGGACAATGAAAAAGAGAAGCAGCCATTTAGCCATCGTGACGAGAAAAGAATACAAAAGCGCGTACCGTTTGAGCTGATAGATGATTTCTTTCTTTTGCAGCAAAAACACTTTGTCCGCTTCCATTAAAAATGTACGAATCGAGCCTGTAAACATGATCAGCCCACACACAGCGTACAGCCATCTCCACTCCGCCACTTCAGACCACTCATAAAGAAGGCCTCTTCCATTCATCAAATCAATATACTGATAGATGACAAAAGCAATCGCCGGCAAAACAATATAGAGAGCGACTGTCCAGTCAATGACCGCATGCAACACTTTAAACTGATACTTGTAATAGTCAAACAGCCTTCGAAAAAAGAGCGTACGCCCGTTCATGGCCGATCACCTTGAACTGCCTTATAAAAACAGTCAAGCAATGACTGCCCCTCTAATCCGGTCTTGTCCTGAATATCTTTTAACGTGCCTTGGAGAAATAATGAACCTTTCTCAATCATATAAAACCGGTCACAGATTTTTTCCGCGGTATCGAGTACATGCGTGCACATAAGAATTCCGGCTCCACGTTCTTTTTCAGCCTTAAGCATGTCCACAAAGCGTTTCGTCGATATCGGATCAAGGCCGATAAACGGTTCATCAATCACATACATATCCGGCTTAGAGAGAAAGGCCTGGATAAGCATTAGTTTTTGCTGCATGCCCTTCGAAAAGGTGACAGGCAGCTCATGTTTGACCTGATCAAGCGAAAACGTCTGCAGCAGGCTTTGGGCCCGATGCGCAAATTCACTCTCTTCAATGCCGTGGAGTGTGCTGATCAGATCCAAATGCTCCCACAGCGTCAGTTCTTCGTAGAAGGACGGATGCTCCGGAATATATGCAAATGAACAGTCGTTCCAGGCAATATGCCCTTTAAAATCTTCTGAAAGGCCGAGTATCGCCTTGATTGCGGTGCTTTTTCCGGCGCCGTTAGCTCCGATCAGTCCAACCAGTTCCCCTTTTCTGACTTCCAGAAAAACATCGGTGAGCACTTTTTTTCGGCTTGTATACCCGGCCTGTTCTATTGAAGCTTCAAGCAAATTTGTCAAAACTCTCCCACCTCCAAAATTTACTACGAAACAGAATAAAAAAAGTTTCTTTAACCATAATAATATTGAGCCGAAATACATAGTAATCCAACAAGGATGGCTGCCCAACGCGAATTGGAAAAAATTAATAGGAGTTATCCCTAGATTCATCACTGCAATATCGTGTATAATGAGGGCGAATTATTATAACAATTACAGATGTCTGCCTTTGTTGCTATTTCGTACGCAGTTGATAGTCGTGAGTTGTGGTTAGTCAAGTCCATCCGATCTTATGATAGGGAGTGGTTTTTTGAAACCTTCAACAAACCGTATGCTAACTCGAATCAAATCAGTTTACATGTTTATCCAAGAAAAAGGTCTTGTGACAACACAGGAACTGGTTGACGAATTCGGCATTACACCTAGAACGATTCAAAGAGACTTAAATGTGTTGGCATATAATGATCTTGTTCATAGTCCAAGCCGTGGCAAGTGGGAGACAACGAGAAAGAAAGTAAAGATTACCTCATAAATTGAAAAATTACATAGGGCCGCCTGAGAGCGGCCCGATAGATAATAGGGCGCAGAAACTACTGAGCCTTGTTTTTGTGTGCTTATAAATAAAACCCCGCATTCGATATGCGGGGTTTTTGTCATGCTTGCGGCTCATTGAGCAAATGAAGCTCTTCCTCTGTCAGCTCACGGTATTCTCCGGGTGCCAGAGCGGGATCTAGGGAAACGCGTCCCATCGAAAGCCGCTTCAGATAAACCACTTCATTGCCGACTGCCTTTGCCATTTGCTTGACCTGATGGTATTTTCCTTCTGTAATTGTCAGGTATATCACGGTATTGCCACTGTTGTTTGTTTTGATTTCCGCTCTTGCCGGCTTTGTTTTATAGCCGCCCTCTATGTAGACACCCGTTTCCAAATCGGAGATGTCTTCCCTAGAAATCTGTGATTTTAAATGGACTTCATATGTTTTTGGAACATGCTTTTTAGGAGAAAGGAGCCGATGTGCGAGCTGGCCATCATTTGTGAGCAGCAAAAAGCCCTCTGTATCTTTATCAAGCCTGCCGGCTGGAAATGGCTCAAATCTCATCTCCTCCGGCGTCAGCAGATCGACCACTGTTTGCTGCCGGCTGTCCTCAGTCGCCGACAGCACGCCCTGCGGTTTATTCATCATAAGATAAATGAACTCTCGATAATCAACCGGTTCCCCGTATACGGTCACCTCCTGCGTATCAGGATCAACGTGCGCCTTTACATCTTTGGCAGGTTTGCCGTCGATCATCACGGCTCCAGCCTTTACAACGGCTTTGACTTCTTTTCTGGAACCATACCCGCTGTTGGCAAGCAGCTTATCAAGTCTCATTCCCAATCTCTCCTTTATAAAAGAAAGCCCGCAGCATGCGAGCCCTCAGTTTCATCATATCTAGTTCATCAGCCTGCATGTCTGCCTTTCCTTAAGAAACCTGGCAAACGGCGGCCTAAAATTTTCTGTAAAAATCCTAATCGGTAGCCGCAATACAGGTAGACAGCTCCGCCAACAGCGGCCGCGATCACCACAACAATCGCAGCTTGCAGCTGGCCATCCTGATAGGAAATAAAGAAGCCTAATACCCACTGCACGATTTTCACGGCAATACCCATAATGGCTGATAAGACAAGCATCAAAACAGTTCGTTTAACTAGTATCTTATACGAATAGCCTGCATGGCGCTTAATCATGATAAACCCATATAAAAGTGAAGCGATATATCCAAGCGCCGTCGCTAAAATCGCTCCGTCAGCCTGCATCAGCTTGATCAGCGGAACATTCAGCACAAGCTTGATCACGACACCGATCACAAGGCTGACAACCGCAAATTTTTGCTTATTGATGCCCTGCAGAATGGCTGCGTTGACTGTAAACAAAGAGAACAAAATCGCGACTGGCGAATACCATAGCAAAATGTTTGCTCCCAGTTCAGGGTGAAGGCTCTCTGACCCGTAAAAGAACGTATACGTCGGTCCTGACAATAGAGAGATCCCGACAACAGCCGGAATAATTAAAAACAGGATCGTCTGCATCGTTTGATTAATCTGCTGATTTAACAGCTTATAGTTTCCGCTTGTAAACGATTCAGTAATCGTTGGAATTAATGTCAGTCCGAAAGCAGTTGCTAGGGAAACCGGGATCATCACGAGCTTCTGAACATACAGGGTTAGAATCGCAAGCATGTCTTGGCTGATGGCTTGATGACCGGCTTCAATCATCGCTTTGTTAAACGTATTTGTATCAATATAGTTATACAAAGGGATGGCTAGTCCGACAAAAACGTACGGAGCAGCATAGCTGAACAGCTCGAAAAACATTTTTTTGTAGCTTAGGTTTGCTGTCGGACCCGTATTCGGCATCATCGCCAGCAGGCTGCCCTTCCGTTTGTTCCAATAAATATAAAGCACGACCAGCCCACCGAAGGCACCGATCAGCGCTGCGAAGGTTGCATAGCCCACAGCGATGACAAGGCCGCCGTTGAAAACCTTCAAAATCAAGAATGTCGCACTCAATAGAAAGATGATGCGGACAATCTGTTCAACGACTTGGGAAACAGCTGTCGGACCCATCATTTGGTGCCCTTGAAAGAATCCGCGGACAAGGCTCATAATCGGTACGACCAAAAGCGCTAAGCTGACCATGCGGATGACATAAACAACATGATCAATTGTCAGGCCGTTATTATCCTTGCCTCCCAGCGATATTTCCGCAAACATCGGAGCCGATAGATACAGAATGAAAAAGGCTATCATTCCTGTGACGAGCATAACCGACATGCCCGCCTTGAGCATTTTCCTGCTTGTCTCATAATCCCCTTTTGAATTATATTTGGAAACAAATTTAGAAACAGCGGCCGGAAAGCCCATCGTAGCAATATTCAAAAATAAAGTGTATTGGTTGTATCCGTATTGAAATAATGCACCGCCTGTCGCCCCGACCATAATGCTGAAGGGAATTAAATAGACCATCCCCAGAATCCGCGATATATATGTACCGAGCGTTAATACAAACGTGCCTCTTAACAGTTTGCTTGACATGTTTCTTCATCACCATTTTCTACGAAGATTCAACTTTTCTATTTTACCACAACTGGGCATTTAGACGGTAATAAATACAAAAGCAATCCTGTGAACATTCATGTCCGCGGCAAAAGACGTTTAAGGAGCGGCTTTCTTTCGCTATAATAGTACTGCGGACGGGGGTGTCCGCACACGAAATGAAAAGAAAGTTGATGATAAAGATGAAACAATATGACGTAATCGTAATCGGCGGAGGCCCTTCAGGCTTGATGGCTGCGATTGCAGCAGGAGAACAGGGCGCTGGCGTGTTGCTGATAGATAAAGGAAATAAATTAGGACGGAAACTCGCGATTTCCGGGGGCGGCCGCTGTAATGTGACGAACCGCCTTCCTGTGGAAGAAATTATCAAGCACATCCCCGGCAACGGGCGTTTTTTATACAGCGCGTTTTCTGAATTTAATAATGAGGACATTATCAAGTTTTTTGAAAACCTCGGCATTCAATTGAAGGAAGAGGATCACGGCCGGATGTTTCCTGTGACCGACAAAGCCCAAAGTGTCGTTGACGCGCTGTTAAACAGGCTGAAGCAGCTCCACGTAACAATCAGAACGAACGAGAAAATTAAATCTGTTTTATATGAAGATGGACAGGCAGCAGGGATTGTGACGAATAATGGCGAAATGATCCATAGCCAGGCAGTCATTATCGCTGTCGGCGGTAAAAGCGTGCCTCATACCGGAAGCACGGGAGACGGCTATGAATGGGCTGAAGCCGCGGGCCATACCATAACAGAGCTGTTTCCGACAGAGGTTCCCGTCACTTCTGGCGAACCGTTCATTAAGCAAAAAACACTTCAGGGCTTATCACTAAGAGATGTAGCCGTCAGTGTGTTAAATAAAAAAGGCAAACCGATTATCACACATAAAATGGACATGCTGTTTACCCATTTCGGCCTCTCAGGACCTGCCATTCTCAGATGCAGCCAATTTGTCGTAAAAGAGCTGAAAAAACAGCCTCAAGTGCCGATCAGAATCGACTTGTATCCGGATATCAATGAAGAAACGCTTTTCCAAAAGATGTATAAAGAACTGAAGGAAGCACCGAAAAAAACCATTAAAAACGTGCTGAAGCCTTGGATGCAGGAGCGCTATCTTCTATTCCTGCTCGAAAAAAACGGCATCTCTCCGAACGTATCGTTTTCTGAGCTGCCGAAGGATCCTTTCAGACAATTTGTAAGGGACTGCAAGCAGTTTACTGTCCTCGCAAATGGCACACTGTCGCTTGATAAGGCATTTGTCACGGGAGGCGGGGTATCTGTAAAAGAAATTGACCCGAAAAAGATGGCTTCTAAAAAAATGGAGGGGCTTTATTTTTGCGGTGAAATTCTGGATATCCATGGCTACACAGGCGGATACAATATTACCTCCGCCCTTGTCACAGGCAGGCTTGCAGGGCTAAATGCCGGGCAATACGCCCGTTCTTAATCATTACTCTTTAAATCTCTTGCCTCCAAACTCACATTTGAACATTCCCCGCATTCATGTTAGGGTGAGACTTGTTTTGTTTCACCTGATTGCGGGGTAATTTTAAGAGAGGAATGAGCTGCCATCGTACGACCATACTAAGCCTGCGAGCAAGATATAGGCGTACACAAAAAATTAGAGGGTGAGAAATGTTGAAACATATATCTAGTGTATTTTGGATTGTGATTGCAATCACAGCTGCAGCTGTATTATGGGGTGTTATTTCTCCTGACAGCCTGCAAAATGTGTCTCAATCGGCACAAGCATTTATTACCGATTCATTTGGTTGGTATTATCTTTTAGTTGTCTCTTTGTTTGTCGGGTTTTGTCTCTTTTTGATTTTCAGCCCGATCGGAAAAATCAAACTCGGAAAGCCTGATGAAAAACCGGAATTCGGGTTATTATCATGGTTTGCCATGCTGTTCAGCGCAGGCATGGGAATCGGCTTAGTATTCTACGGTGCGGCTGAACCGATCAGCCATTACGCAATTAGCTCTCCATCAGGTGAAACAGAAACCCCCCAAGCCTTCAGAGATGCACTCCGCTATACGTTTTTCCACTGGGGTTTGCACGCTTGGGCCATTTATGCCATTGTGGCATTATGCATTGCCTATTTCCAATTCCGCAAAGGCGCGCCCGGATTAATCAGCAGCACACTGTCACCGATTCTCGGGGATAAAGTAAACGGACCGATCGGAAAGGCCATTGACTGTATTGCAGTTTTCGCCACTGTTGTCGGGGTGTCAACAAGTCTTGGTCTTGGCGCAACCCAAATTAACGGCGGTTTGAATTACCTGTTCGGCATTCCGAATGCGTTTATCGTCCAATTGGTTTTAATCATTATTGTGACAGTGCTCTTTTTACTTTCTGCGTGGAGCGGACTCGGAAAAGGAATTAAGTATTTAAGCAACACAAACATGGTATTGGCCGGATTGTTAATGTTGTTTATGCTCGTTGTCGGTCCTACAGTGCTGATAATGAACTCATTTACAGATTCTATCGGACAATACATTCAAAATATTGTTCAAATGAGCTTCAGACTGACACCGAATGATCCTGAAAAACGCGAATGGATTAACAGCTGGACGATTTTCTATTGGGCATGGTGGATTTCCTGGTCTCCATTTGTCGGCATTTTCATCGCCCGTGTATCCAGAGGCCGGACGATCCGCGAATTTTTAATTGGCGTCTTGGTGACACCTTGTATTTTGACATTTCTATGGTTCTCCATTTTCGGCGTATCAGCCATGGATCTCCAGCAAAAAGGCACGTTCAATGTAGCAAAGCTGTCCACTGAAACGATGCTGTTCGGAACACTTGATCACTATCCGCTGACAATGGTGACATCGATCCTTGCATTGATTCTGATCGCAGTATTTTTTATCACGTCTGCAGATTCAGCTACATTCGTGCTGGGCATGCAGACGTCGTACGGTTCTTTAAATCCGGCGAATTCTGTGAAACTCAGCTGGGGCATCATTCAGTCTGCCATGGCGGCTGTGCTCCTATATTCCGGAGGGCTTGCCGCTTTGCAGAACACAGCGATTCTGGCAGCGCTGCCGTTTTCTATCGTTATCCTGCTGATGATTGCCTCTCTCTATCAATCGCTCTCAAAAGAAAGAAGAGAGATCAAAAAAGCGGAGAAACTCGATAAACCGAGAAGTCCAAGAGTGAAAAAAGCATATTAACAAAAAAGATCTTTCCGCGCCTGCGGAAAGATCTTTTTATTTGCGATATAAAATAAGGGCGGAAAAACAGTAAAGCTGCTCGCCGTCTGGGTCGCACGCGGCCGAAACCGTATATTTGATATCAATCAGCTGCTCCTCCGATATCCCTTTTAAAAATGAATTGATTTCCGTCTGTAAGTCTTTTTCATGCTCTTCATCAAATACCGCTACCTTCAGCATTTTATCCGCTCTCCTTTCTCTATCAATCTATTCCGTTTGGAACAGCCTTATGATAGAGAAATGATGATTATCTCGTTTCCGGATAAAAAGCTTTCCGTATATGGGATTCCCTCTGTGGCTCGCCGCCTTGCTGCTCCACTTTCAGCAGCACGGCATAAACAATCCGCATATGGCAGTAGCTGATAAGGCTGACGCTGAAAAAAGGGACAATGCCGGGCAGGTACGCAAGCAAGAAAAAGAGAGCAACAGTCAGCGCAAGCATAGTAAGCGTATATTGCAAATACGCCACACTGAGCAAGAGCGAAAATTTCACATACAGACGTTTTTTCCAGTCAAAATGGACGAGCAGCGGAAACACATAAAAAAGCATGGATACGAACAAAAATCCAAATATCATAATGGCGAAGCGCAGGATGTGCAGAAGGAAATGACTTGGATAAATGAAAACCAAATCAATATAAATGATCACTCCGATGAGCGCCAGAACAGCGCCGAGCAGATTCGAACGAAAAAATTCACCCTTGTATTCCTGCCAAAACGTTTTGAGCACCGGAACGTTGTCCTGCCCCTGGATCCACTTCCGCATGACAGCAAATAAAGCCGCGGTCGCGGGCATAATGCCAAACACACCGAGACCGAGCAACGTAAAAAACAGCCACAGCAAGTTTGTATACGCAAATCTCATGATCCATTCGCAAAAACGCAGCATCCGTCCCAGTGAGCCATCATGTTCCATGGCGCCCCCTCCTTTTTTTGCATTATACATTCTGCATCTGAAAAAGCTCTTTCATGCCGATCGGCTTCTTTTCGGCAACCGAGCGCCACATTCCCTCACCAACCGCGATGGAGTAGGCTCCAGCTTCAGCCCCGGCTAAAATATCATAGCGGCGCAGCGGGTCTTTCCCTAAAAAAAGATCCTCAAGCAAAAGCGGATCACCTCCGCCATGCCCCCCTTCATTTTTGACTACTTGTATCGTCTGCTTTGATTCAAAAAGCGGATAGTATTCGATTGTCTGCTCAGGAAAAGCAAACGGAATTCTGGAAGGTTCGTGAAATTCATTTGATTCAATACGCCCTTTTGTGCCGTTGATCGTCAGCCGGTAGCCTTCATACGGGGCCGAAAAAACAATCGAGTAGCTTAACAGTGCGCCGTCATCATATTTGACTGCCGCTACGTACGTATCCTCGATGTCAATTTCCTCGTCAAAAATACACGCGTCAGGCCTGTATGCAGTATATAAGCTAGACTGGTCTCCTGCTTCGAGATGATCATCTTTTATAGAAGCTTTAGAGGAACGGGGATGCCACCTTGAATAGTAGTGGCATTTTTCTTTAACACGGCACGTCCCGCAAAAACGCCCGTCTTCTTCGGGCAAGGGGTTCCACTCACTGTCCGGCCCATAGTAATTCAAGGCGCCATAAGCAAATACCTCTTCCGGATTTTGTCCGAGCCACCAATTGACGAGATCGAAGTGATGTGTTGATTTATGGACAGAAAGACCGCCGGAAAACTGTCTCGACCTGTTCCAGCGTTTAAAATAGCTGGCGCCATGATACGTATCAATATACCAATTTAAATCAACGGAGGTGACCCTGCCTATTTTTCCGTCCAGAATCATTTCTTTTATTTTCCGATGAAACGGGCTGTAGCGATAGTTAAACGCGACGGTGACTTTTCCTTCGCTTTTGGCCTCCGCTTCAAGCACCCGATTCGCATCCTGCACTGTTGTCACCATTGGTTTTTCAGTAATTACATCTGTATCCCACTGAAGGCTTTTCACAATATATGTGACATGCGTATCGTCCCTGCCTGCCACAATGACGATATCAGGCTTTGACACGCGCATCATCTCGTCAAAAGCATCTTCGCTAAACTCGGGCACGTGGGCCAGCTCGGGAAATTTCTTTTTGCAAACGGCAAAACGTTTCGGATCGGCATCCAGCAATCCCGTAATCTCATAATGAGTTGAAAACCGCTCCAACAGCGGTTTGATAAACATACTGAATGCTCTGCTGCTCAATCCGCAAAAGACGATGTTCTTCAATATCCTCACCTCTATCGGGCTTCAGTTAGTTGAGAAATCAGCTGCAGCGCTTCCTCTGTTTTTTCAGCATACACAGGGATAAACGCCGCCATATCGCGATTCAATCGAAAAGAATAGCCGTTCAGCTGTTTTTTCCCTTTTTCGATCTGAACGGCATAGATCGTTTTTTCTCCTGTTTTTTTATTAACAATTGTATAAGGGCATGTTTTTTTAGGAGGCAATCCGTTTAACGGCTGAAAATTTTCCGGATCATCGTAAGCTTGAAACATGTCTTCAGGCACGATGAAAACATCTCCCTCATGGGCGGTAATTTCAGTCAGCAGTTTTTCCTGAAAAGCTGGAAAGATATCGACCTTCTCGGCATTCTGCTCGGCGGCCTTTTTTATTTTTTCCTGTACGCCAGCCTGCATATCAGAAAAGAGAATGACATGCATTCCGTCCGGCCTGCTTGAGCATGATGCCAAAAAGAGGACTGAGACAATCACACACAAAGCCGTACGTATCTTTTTTGTCATTTCCCCGCTGACCTAAAAAGAGGCTCCAGCTCTGTCATAGCTAAAATAAACGCGCCGGCTCCGTGCAGGTCGTTTGTGCTTCTTTCGCGGCTGACATAATAGTCATAGAAACCGGCTGACGTTCCGACACATATGTCTTTGACGAGAAACGCGCCGTCTTCTGATGTTTCGGTTTTATGCTGAATCAAGCCTTGATACGCTTTTAGCAGTGTTGTTTCGTAAGCTCTGTCTAAATAGCCTTTATTGATTCCCTTCGCAAATGCGTACATGTACAGGCAGGATCCTGAGCTTTCCAGCCAGTTATCAGACCTGTCTCCCTTATCAACAATCTGATACCATAGCCCCGTCTCTTTGTCTTGATAGCGGCAGATGCTTTCCATCATGTCCTGCAGCGTGTTTTTCCACACATGACGGTTTGGATGCTTCTTCGGCAGCTCTTCAATCATGTCAGCAAGAGACATGACGTACCAGCCGATGGAACGTGCCCAAAATTCCGGTGAACAGCCTGTCTCTTCATTGGCCCAAGGCATTTTTTTCGCTTCATCCCAGGCGTGATAAAAGAGTCCGGTTTTTGCATCCTTCGTATGCTTTCTCATCAATGACTCCTGCAGCACGACCTGATCAAACAGCTCCGGCTCCTGCTTCAGATTGGCATATTTCAGTGCGAACGGCCCCCCCATGTATAAGCCGTCAAGCCACATTTGGTATGGATAACCGTCTTTGTGCCAAAAACCGCCCTCAGACGTCCGGTTCAGTGTTCCATATAAGCCGCGCAGCCTTTTTGCCGCTTTGACATACCGTTCATCCTTCGTCTGCTCGTATAATGGAAAAAGAATGAGACCCGCTTGAATGGCGTCCAGTTCATCTCTTCTAAATAATAGATTGCCATAATCATCGATTAAGAGATCTGCATAGGCCTTCGCATACTCAAAATACCGCTTTTCCCCGGTTGCTTCCCACAGCCGCAATACACCGCATAAGAAAACACCCTGATGGTAGTGCCAGCGGTTTGCAGGAGGCAGCTCCTCGACTGTGTACGTATTCATAATGGTTTTTGCCAATGCCTCCGCGTACGTAAGAGGCGATTTTACAGCGATTGATTGATCCATTGATCCCATCCCTTTCTTAATAAATTCCTTCCTCGCCAAATTTCTTCGCCAAACGATTCGCTAGCATGACCAAAATCAGCCCGACCGCCGCTTTAAATACGCCGACTGCTGTACTGTAGCTGAATTGGCCCTGTTTCAGCCCTGCAGTATAAACATACGTATCAAAAATTTCCGCCACTTCCCTGTTAGTCGCATTTAACAGTAAATACACATGCTCGAAGCCAAGCTCCAGCGTGTCTCCGATTTTCAAAATCAGCAAAACGACGATAACGCTTTTAATGGCGGGCAGCGTAATATGCCACATTTGCCGCAGCCGTCCCGCTCCGTCCATTTTCGCCGCTTCATACAGCTGGGGGTCAACCGCTGTAATGGCCGCCAGATAAATGATCGTCGACCAGCCCGCTTCCCTCCAGATAACCTGAAGAATATACAGGGGCCGGAACCATTCTTCGTTCAGCAGAAAATTGATTTTTTCACCGCCAAAAAACACAATCAGTTCATTAATCAAGCCTCCGTCTACCGTTAACAGCACAAACGAAAGCGATACAACAATGACCCAAGACATAAAATGCGGGATATAAATCAGCGTCTGAACAAATTTTTTAAAGAGAGCAATCCGCACTTCGTTCAATAAAAGCGCCAGCAGTATCGGCACCGGGAAAAATATGGCCAGGTTCAAAGCAAATAACACGAGCGTGTTTTTTAACAAGAGAAAAAATGTAGGCTCAGTAAACAGCCTGATAAAATGCTTCAGCCCCACCCACTCACTGCCCAAAATGCCGAGGAACGGCTGATAATCCTGAAACGCAATCACAATTCCCCACATCGGGACATACTTAAAAAGCAAAAAATAAATACACCCTGGCAAAATCATCAAGTACAAATATTTTTGCTGAATCAGCTTACTTAGTAAGCGCTTTCTTTTTTCTTTTTTAAAAATGACTGCATCAACAGCCGGCGCTTGCGCTTCTGCTGTTTTCATTTTTTCCTAGCCTCCTTTCACGGGTTCTTGCATTCACTGTAGCGCAGAGGCAAAAGTCCGTCTACAATCATATGATCACATCCTGTTTTATCCCTTTATAATCAAGGGTTCAGCAGGTCCACCTGAAAAAAAGACACCGATATTAGAAAATGATTATTGACAATATCTATCAATCTTTGGATTAATTGTATTAAGGTGAAGTGGATGTTATGAAATGGGGGGTTTTATGAAAAGAAGCCAATACAAGTTTTACTACAAACTGATCACGTTTTTCTGCCTGCTCAGCACCATTCCGGTTATTTTGGTCGGATTGTTTTCGTACGAGCACTCTCAGAAAACGGCTATTTCCAACGTTTCGGAGGAAAAATTCGACACACTCCAGCAGACCCAGCAAAGCATCGAGCATATATTGAAAACCGTCGATCACTCTTTAACCCACTATGTGAGTTCGCCGCCTCTCCTTCGCACATTGTCCGAGCCTTTGCACTCAGACCAATTTCAAATCTATAACCAAGTGAACCAAGAGCTCAATTATCTGCAAAGCTTTGATACCGATCTGTCCAACATGACGTTAGTCAGTTATACGAAAAAATGGTACATGAACAATTCCGGTTTGTACCGTTTGAATACAGACACTCTTCATGAAGCAGCCTCAGCGTACACGAAACACAAAGCGAGCCGCTCCTATTGGACGCTTGAGGAAAACAATCATTTGATTTCAACCAAAGAAAGCACAGCAGAAAACTGCCGCTACAATATCAATTTAATTAAGCAGCTTCCTTTGAACAGCACAAATACAAAAGGATTGGCCGCCGCAAGCATTCCGAGCTGTTCGCTTGTCAAAAATATGCCTGGCTATTCAAACGCCAACAACCTGTTTATCATCGATGAAAAAGGCCGCATTATCCTTCATAACAACATGTCTGATGTCGGTGAATCTCTTCATAACGACGGCTTTGTCCAAAAAGTGCTGGCGCAAACCGCCAATAGCGGACAGTTTGAAACAGTGATTGACCGGATTCATTATAAAGTCACCTATCAAAAATCTGACTATAATACATGGACTTATTTTTCTCTCGTTTCCCTGCCCGAGCTAAAAAAAGAAGCCAAGTCAATTGGCTGGATCACTTTTGCAGTATGCCTTATTTTGTTAACGCTTTCATTATTGTTCTCTTGGCTGGGCTCCCGCCATTTTTACAAGCCGATCAGGATGCTTTACGAATCATTCGCAAGACATGGAGCCATACAAGAGAAACAGCAGCCTCCTCAAAATGAATTTGAGTTAATTGAACAGAGCTTTAAGCAGCTGAAGGACAGAAATGACGACCTTGAGGAAACGATGAAGCAGCAGGCCACTCATCTGCAGCAATATTTTATGGTCAGGCTTATGCTTGGAAAACTGACGGATGAGGAGGTTGATAACCGTTTTGAAAGCCTCGGCTTAAAGCAAAATTGGCGGCACCTTGCCCTGCTTGTGCTCCAAATTGACACACTGAATCATACGCCTTATGAGAAAAAAGATATGGATCTGCTTTTGTTTGCCGTCAACAGCATGATTGAGCGCAGCATCCCGACGGACAAACATCTTGCCCCCGCCGTAGTTGACAAACAGCAGGCGACGATTTTGATCAACCAAAGCGGGACAAAAGAAGAATTCATAGCTGAGCTGAATGAGACTGCAAGGATGATTCAGGAAAAAGCGGAAGCTGAGCTGCAGCTGTCTGTCAGCATCGGCATCAGCCAGCCGTTTGATGTGCTGACAAAAGCGAAAACAGCCTATGCGGAAGGCTCAGAAGCGTTGAAATACCGGCTTAAAGCGGAAAACAAGTCGATCATCTTTTACGAAGACCTTGACCAGAAAAAAACCTTCAAAACCCATTTTCCAAAGCAGCTTCAGCATGAGCTGTTCGATGCTGTCAAAGCAGGAGACAAGGAGAAAGCGGATAAATGCCTGCACGCGATTTTGCAAGCCATTTTCACCCAGAACACCAACCCGTATCAATTTCAAATCGCCATCGCCCGTTTTTTGAACCATGTGATTGAGCTGATGCATGTACTCGGGATCGAATTGTTTGAGCTTGAAGAAAACAAAATGCTGTATGATCAAATTTTTGAGCTGAAAACGTTCGAGGATACCGAAAACTGGCTAAAGAATGAGTTTATTGATCCGATGACAGACAAAGTGAACGCCCGCGCGGATGCCCAGTACAAAAATATTTCCGACAACATCATTCATATCATCCATCATGAGTTTGAATCCGAATTGACACTGGACGAAATCGCGCGCAGGCTGCATTACAACCCAAATTATTTAAGCAGCATTTTCAAAAAAGAAATGGGTATTTCATTCAGCGAGTATGTCTCAAGCTACCGACACCATATGGCGAAAAGCTGGCTTGCCGAAACAGACATGGCGGTCAAGGACATTGCCGAAAAGCTGAAATATAAAAACTCGCAAAATTTTATCAGGTCTTTTAAAAAGCTGGAGGGGATTACACCGGGAAACTACCGCCAGCAAAAAAGAAGCATGTAAAAAACCCAAAACCGCTTGCGCGTTTTGGGTTTTTCCAACATTATTTTGTTTGTTTAAATGCTTCTTCGTATTCCTGAATAATTTGTTTTCCTCCGCTTGACTCCCATTTTTCCACTTCTTTATCGAACTGGCTTTCTGTGATGTCTCCAATCATATATTTGTAGGTCGCATCATCAATGATTTTCTTCAGTTCATCCCCCCGTTCCGACTCCGATGCGGAATACAGGCTTTCAGCCGGGTTTGAGACGATAATCTTTTCATTGTCCTCGGTCAGCTCCTCGTACGCCGTCCGAAGCGGATCTCCAGTGTTTTTTAAGTAGGCTTTATCAATGGCAATTAAGGCGGACAGCGGCTGAATATCAGTCTGCCAGTCTTTTACCTGGCTTTCTTTGCGTGTGAACGTTTTGTCCTCACCTTTGTTGTAATGAACGCCGTCAATGCCATAAGTCATCAGGCTATAGACATCTTCTTCGGCAATTCGGTCAAAAAAAGCCAAGATCCGTTTAAGCTCAGCTTCCGTTTTCACACTCGTTTTCGGGAAAGCAAACACGCCGTTATGGCCTCCTGATGCCCATACCCGCTCTTTCCCATCTGGGCCTTTTATGCGGTTGACGATCTCGAGCTTCATCGATTTATCAGAGGCATGGTCGCGCAGATTGACCGCATCTACCATATTGCCAATATAAATTCCGGCTTTTCCTTGCGAAAACAGCTCCTGCTGCTGGGTTTTGCTTGTGACGGGAAAATCCTTATTCATATACCCGTTATCACGCAGCTTCTTCATATAGTTCATCGTGTCTTTGTATTCCTGTGTCATGAAATCAGGCGTGAATTTGCCGCCTGATTCCTTCCAATCTGTCGGCATGCCTTCATACGAGCCAATCGTTTTAAACGCGCCGTAAATCAAGTCATTACGGTCTGCCAGCCCGAATGTATCATCTTTCCCATCCTTGTCCGGGTCGTCCTCCGTAAATGCTTTGGCCACTTCATAAAGCTCATCCAACGTTTTCGGGGTTTTCAAATTTAAATTGTCCAGCCAGTCCTTCCGAATGACGATCCCCTGTCTGGAAAGCGGGCGCTCTCTGTATATCCCGTAGAGCTTGCCGTCAATTGTCACATTTTTATTAATGAGTTTGTTCATTTTGTTTAAGTTGGGATAATCCTTGATATAATCACCAATTTCCCAAAACATTCCTGACCGGAAGGCATTCATGACTGACGAATTTTTAATATCCTGGATCGTCACGATTTGCGGAAGATTCCCGGCTGCAAGCGCCGCATTCAGCCTGTCTTCTTTCACCGCGTCTGGAACCCAGGTGATGTCGAGTTCTGTATTTGTCAGCTTTTCAATTTCTTTAATCGCCCTGTCTTTCGGCGGCTGCTGGTGATACAAAATCGCCATCCAAGACAGCTTTACCTTTGAATCTGGGCCAGCTTTGCCTTCAGCCGAAGACTGATCAGCTCCTTTACAGCCCGCCAGCACTCCGCCGAGTGCCAGTACAAGCACAATCAAAAGCACCCTCCATTTGTTTCCCATCGTACCCCTCCGTTTCATATTTCTTTATCCTTTGACAGATCCCAGCAAAGCTCCTTTTGCAAAATGCTTTTGTATAAACGGATAGACAAGCAGAACCGGGATGGTCGCCACCACTATGACCGCCATTTTAATGGTTTGCTCAGGCGGCGGGCTGCCCGACCCCATTTCAGACATATCCCCCTGCATACCGCTTGATACTATGACGATTTGGCGCAGAAGCACCTGAATCGGCCATTTTGCTGAATCATTTAAGTACAAGATCGCTGTCATATACGTGTTCCAATACGTGACTGCATAAAATAGTGAAATCGTTGCGATCGCAGGAAGAGACAGCGGCAGCACAATTTTAAAGAATATGCCCAGATCATTGCACCCGTCAATTTTCGCGGACTCTTCCAGGCTTGACGGGATATTTTGAAAGAAGTTTTTCAGAATGATCAGGTTAAAGGCATTAATGGCTGTCGGCAAAATAAGCGCCCAGTAAGAATCGAGCAATCCAAGCGATTTGACCACAAGGAAAGTCGGAATCATGCCGCCGCTAAACAGCATCGTAAATACGACGAGAAACATGAGCGGCTGCCGGCCGATTAAATCACGGCGGGATAACCCGTAAGCCATCAGTGAAGAAAGAAACATGCTGACCGCAGTGCCTATCACTGTCACAAACACAGAAACAAGCAAACTCTTATAAATAATATCTGTTGAAAAAATGTAGCGATAAGCATCTAGCGAAAAAGTGGTCGGTATTAAAATAAATTTTTTCGACACGACTTCTTCTACTGTGGCAAAGGATGCTGCGATGACATGAATGAACGGAAGTACGCATATTAAAGCGAACATCAGCAAGAAACCATAAATCAACATATCAAACAGACGGTTTTTCAGTGAATGTGCGATAGCTCCCACCTCTCTTTGTAAGCGTTATCATATTTTGAAAACCGAGCTCAGCATGTGACGATATCGTGTCTAAAATGTAGCAAATCTGTGATTGCCATGTCTATAATCATTTGAACAGAGTCCCTGGCCGGGCGGGGGCTTCCGCGAATTGAGACCGATAACAAAAGAAAAAGAGCATAATCTTAGAAAATGATTATGCTCCGTTCTCCTCCTCGTTCAGAAGTTCGGCCGTATTGATTTGTGGCGAAAACCCAAGTTCATTCACGGCAGATTCAATGGACCATGGCCGGCCCGGATTATCAGAGACGGCGTAATAAGTGCCGTACCGGATATTGGTCTCAATAGCGGCTTTAAAAATCGACAGCAGATCGGGGTGAGAAAGCAGTGTCTTTTTCGTCCGTTCTTTTTCATGCAGCGTATCCATTTCATCTGTCACGACTGTTCCGATTCGAAGGTTGATTACTGATAGCTTATTTTCCAAATAAAACAAATGGCCAATCTGTTCAGAGGTCAGCTTTAATACACCGTACAAGTTTTTTGACAGCGGATAATCGCTTGTTGTGATTTCCCGTCCTAAGAGCGAGCGCCCGTCTTTTTCGTATACATCTGTGACATGATTGCTGCTGGCGAACACGAGCTTTTGAATGCCGAGCTCCGCTGCCGCACGGCACAGATAATAGCTTGCCCTATAGAAAACATCCGTCATTTTTTCAAACTCAGCGATGTCCATAATATCGTATTTGATTTTAACAGCGAGTAAATTCAAGATGGCATCGGTATCTTTTGGAATCTTCTTCAACAGCTCCTCATAATTTGCCGCGTCAGCCTGAATGGAAGAGACTTTGCCATCGAAATGATCTTTATCAAGCACTGTCACTTCATAGTCTGAAATAAGCCCTTCAGCAAGCAGTCTCCCAATCACACCATTTCCGCCGGCGATCAGCACTTTTTTCACGATGTTCACTCCCCTTTTTTATAGATTGCCCATTTTCGGCGGGGCTGACACTTTTTTGGCACTCATATTCTTAGGCTTATTCAAAAGTCACCGGCAGCTCCTCAAGCGCCCGAAATCCAAAAAGCGGCCGATACCGCCATTCAAAATCCGCGAGCTTAAGGCTGGGCATCCGCTGCAGAAGAGTGTTAATCGCAATTTGCGCTTCTAATCGTGCCAGCGAGGACCCTAAACAAACATGATGGCCATGACCGAATGAAAGATGCTGATTAGGACTTCTCGTAATATCGAAGACATCCGGGTTCGTGAAAATGCTTGGGTCTCGATTAGCCGCTCCTAACAAAAGATAGACTTGCTCTCCTTGACGGATCGTCACCCCGCTGATGTCAATATCCTCTGACGCAACTCTGGCTGTCATTTGCGTGGGGCTTTCATAGCGTAAACATTCCTCAACTGCGGTACCAATAAGATCTGGATTTTCTCTCAGTTTCAAAAGCTGTTCTGGATGCTGCAGCAGACAAAGGACTGAATTGCTGATGAGATTAACCGTTGTCTCATGTCCGGCGATCGCCAGCAATATGCACGTAGATGCCGCCTCCTCTTCCGTCAGCTTATCATTTTCTTTCCCCTTCAAGAGCATGCTGATCATATCCTGTTGAGGGTGGCGTTTTCGCTTTTGAATCAGCTCTTTGAAATATGCCATAGCCTGCACAGCCATATGATTGCCCTCTGTTAATGCCTTTCTTGACCGGGTAAAATCAATCGTTTGAATGAGACTCCCAGCCCACTCCTTTAATTGCTCCCTATCTTCCTCAGGTACACCTATAATGTTAGCTATGACAAAGCTTGCTAAAGGAAAAGCAAAGTCCGAAATGACCTCCATCTTTTTTTCACCTTGCACTTGATCAAGCAATTGATGGACAGTTTCAATGATATACGGCTGATAACTCTCTGTCGCTCTCGGCGTAAACGCTCCGCTGGCAAGCGTCCGCAATCGTCTATGATCAGGCTGGTTCTGAAACAGCATCATTTGATTTTGCACATGTGAAAGGTCCTGATATTTGGTCGAGCTCTCAGGCAGCGGGGTGCGGACTTTGAATCTCGCATCTTTCAAAATAGCAGCCGTTTCTTCATATCCTGTGACATACCAGCCCGGGTATTTTAAGAAACTCCCTTTATAGATAGGATGAACAGCTCGCAATGTGTCGTAAAAAGAATATGGGTTTTTCAAAAACTCAGAAGATGCAGTTGACGATGCAATTGTCACGTGATTTTCTCCTTTCTGTTCAAAAATAAAAGCAATCGACATCATACCGATTGCTTTTATTGATTCTTTCAGCTTTTCGCACTTAAACTAGCCTTCATTTCTTCGACTGATTCAACTTCAAAGCCTAAATCACTCAGCATTTTATGATCCTCCGTCTCCTCTTGCCCGGCAGTTGTTAAGTAGTCTCCGACAAAAATGGAGTTTGCGGCGTAAAGCCCTAATGGCTGCAATGTGCGGAGATTGACCTCTCTTCCTCCGGAAATGCGAATTTCTTTTGATGGATTGATAAAACGGAACAGCGCCAGCACTTTTAAACAATACAGCGGGTTTAATTCGTTGACGCCTTCTAACGGCGTGCCATCTATTGCATGCAAAAAATTCACAGGAATGGAATCCGCGTCAAGAGCCTTCAAGCTTTTGGCGATGTCAATGACATCCTGTTTCGTCTCCTTCATCCCGATAATGGCGCCTGAACACGGAGACAACCCCGATTCTTTTGCGATTTCAACCGTATTGACTCTGTCATCGTATGTATGTGAGGTCGTGATGTTTGAATGGTTCCTCTGTGACGTATTCAAATTATGATTATAGCGGTCTACTCCGGCATCTTTGAGACGCTTCGCCTGCTCTGGCTTCAACAGTCCGAGACACGCACAAACCTTCAGTCCATACGTCTCTTTAATTTCCTGAACCGCATCTACGACCTGATCCACTTCTCTGTTAGACGGCCCTCTGCCGCTTGCCACGATACAATATGTGCCAATATTCAGATCGTGCGCCCGCTTCGCGCCTTCAAGCAGCGTTTCCTTATTCACCATCCGATAAGACTCAATCGGCGCTTTCGAAATCGCAGACTGTGAACAATAACCGCAGTTTTCCGGGCAGAGCCCCGATTTCGCATTCATAATCATATTGAGCTTTACTTTTTTTCCATAAAAGTGTTTTCTGATATGAAAAGCTCCATGCATTAATAGCAAAATATCTTCATCAGGACAATGTAATATTGAAAGCGCCTCTTCGTCAGTCACTTCTGCTCCAGCCAGCACCCGGTCTGCAAGTTCCATCCATTGATTCATTCTCATACCCCCACTTGATTCATCAGTAATGATAGATTGATATGGTCTTTTACCATATGTAGAACCGTTTCTTTCGTAACGTTGGCAAGCTTTGGCGTAACCCCTAAAATCGGAACACCGCATAAGCGCTCAATCATCTCAGGATTGGTTTTTTCATCTTCATCAGGAGAGTCACTGATTCCATTGATGATAATTCCGGCAATTGGAAGCCCCATGCTTTCTGCATATTTGACAGTTAAAAAGGTATGATTAATGGTTCCAAGGTGAGGACGTGCCACAATAATCATGGGAAGCTGCAACGCTTTTATGACATGACTGACCAAATAGTCCTCTCCCAATGGCACAGAAATACCGCCTGCACCTTCTACGATGAAGCATTCATGTTTTTCTCTAATCCGCCCCCAATGGCTTAAAACCTCTTCCATGGTGACAGTCTTTCCCTCGAGTTTCCCTGCAACGTATGGTGCAAGCGGCGCCTTGAAGGCAAAAGGCGTAATGTCTTCATGAGAAAGACCGGTCTGTGACATGTCTTTCAGCAAACTTGTATCACTATCTGGATGATGACGCGATATCCCGCTTAAAAATGGTTTATACACACCGACATCTCTATTATGTTCTTTCAATAAGCCAGCAAGACCGCTGGATATAACCGTTTTCCCTACTTCTGTATCAGTTCCCGTCACAAAAAAACCCCTCAAATGATATGCAGCTCCTTTCCGATTGAATGAAATGTTTGCAGCAAATCATCAATATCACCCATACTGTGGTCAGACGTGATTGTAATTCGAATACGGCTTTCACCCGGCGCAACGGTCGGCGGCCGAATGGCAGGAGCATAAATTCCCTTGCCCTGCAGCTTTTCAGCAAATAGGACCGTTTTATGGGCATCGCCGATGACCACGGGAATAATCGGCGTGTGATCTCCTTTCACGACATAACCCATATTCTTCAGACTGGTTCTGATCATGCTGATATAAGAAAATAAAAGCTGTCGTTTTTCCCTGCTGGCTTCAATGATGTTGAAAGCCTCGTGAGCAGCCGCACAGCTGGCTGGCGGAATAGCGGTTTGAAAGATAAATGTTCTGGCATGGTTCAGCAAAAAGTCGATGAAGACCGCTGATCCTGCCGCAAAACCTCCTTCCGTACCAACAGCTTTGCTTAAGGTGCCGATCACAATGTCAGGACAAACACCAAAGTATTCACTCGTTCCTCCTCCCGAATTACCCAAAACTCCTGTTGCATGGGCATCATCAACGACCACGAAGGCATGATAGCGTTGCGCAAGTGAGATGATCTGATCAAGAGGGGCGATTGTGCCATCCATGCTGAATACCCCGTCTGTTACGATAAAACGGCGCTGATAACGCTGTGTTTCATTCAGCTTGTTTTCAAGATCATTCATATCAATATGCCGATAAACAACTGTATCAGCCTTAGAAAGTCGGCAGCCGTCAATAATACTTGCATGATTGAGCTGGTCACTTAAAATGACATCTTCCTTTTCTGGCAAGGATGAAAGGACACCGACATTGGCCAAGTAACCGCTCGAAAACAGCAGGGCCGCTTCTGTCCGTTTAAAGCTGGCAATCTTCTTTTCTAGCTTTTCATGCCAGACCGAATTGCCTGTCGTTAAACGTGAACCGCTGCTTCCTGTCCCAAATTGCTGCAATGCTGTTTGGGCTGCATCGATCAAACGTCTATCGCTTGCGAGCCCTAAATAATTGTTTGAGGACCAGACCGTTTGATTTTCGCCATCAATGTTCCTCTCTGGAACCGGTGCCCCATTCATTGACCGCAGGTTACGGTGTACGCCGGCTTCCTTTACTATGTCTAACCGCTCGTTTAACCAGGAATCAATCTTCAAGGCTCGTAACCTCGTGGATCGCTTGTTTCATAATGGCAACCATTTCCGAGAGCTCTTCAGCTGTGCTGGCAAGAGGAGGAAGAAATGCAATCACGTCCCCAAGCGGCCTTGTCAGCATTCCTAACTCTCTCATTTTTAAGGAAACTTTGTATCCAATCCGCCGATCAGCCGGGTAAGGTTCTTTGGTTTCCTTTGACCGGACAAGCTCTGCACCGCACATAAAGCCAAGCTGCCGAATATCCCCAACATGAGGAAGAGCGTGCAGATCTTGAAGAAGAAAATGGAGCTTTTTACTTTTTTCCGCTACTTGTTCCACAATGTTTTCAGATTCAAATAATGCCAGATTTTCAAGCGCAACCGCACAGCCAAGCTGATTGCCTGTATAGGAATGGCCATGGAAAAAGGTTTTTAGGTTTTCATAATCATCATAAAATGCCTTATAGATGTCTTCAGTGGCAAACGTAACGGCAATTGGCAAATAGCCTCCTGTAATGCCTTTACCGGCAGCCATCAGATCAGGCTGGACATTCTCGTGCTCGCACGCAAACATTTTTCCTGTACGGCCAAAGCCTGTAGCGACTTCATCAACGATCATTAAGACATCGTATGTTGTACATAGCTCGCGCACCCCTGCCAAATATCCTTCCGGCATCACGATCATACCGGAAGCCCCTTGTACCATTGATTCAATGGAAAGCGCGGCAATTTCCTCGTGATGTTCCTTAAGCAGCTGTTCAAGCTCTCGGAGGCACTGATCACGGCACTCATCAGGATCACCGCTTTCAGAGCGATACACATAAGGAATCGGAGCCTTGTAACTCTCGAACATCAACGGGCCGTATACGTGGTGAAAAAGCTCAATTGAACCGACACTGACGGCGCCAATCGTATCACCGTGATACCCGTTTTTCATTGCGATGAATTTTTGTTTCTCGGGCTTCCCGATGTTCTTCCAATACTGAAACGCCATTTTTAGGGCTATTTCCATCGCTTCTGCGCCGCTGTCTGAATAAAAGACCCGCGTGAGCTTTTTTGGGCTGATGTCGATTAATGTTTCGGCAAGCTGGGTTGCTGGAACGTTGGTCATGCCCAATAACGTGGAGTGCGCAATTTTTCCGAGCTGTTTTTTTATGGCATTATCTAGTTCTTTTTTGCGGTGTCCGTGGACATTAAGCCAAACTGATGAAAAACCGTCATAGTATTCCTTGCCATTTATGTCTTTGACTTTGATTCCAGTCCCGCTTTCGATGATTAAGGGGTTTTCATCATAATCTTTCATTTGGGTAAATGGCAGCCAGAGGTGCTTTTTACTTTTTTCTATCAAATCATGAGTCATGATCTTCCTCCCACTCTATTAAAATAGGCTGCTTCTCCAGATCATGTATGTACGTGTTTACATCATTGGATCCATCAACAAAAAAGACTCGGCAGCCCTCTTCAGTCCCGTATTCTTTCATTGCTGTAATACGCTGATAGCCCATTTTCTTACCCGCAACATAGCCTGTTATGTAATCCGGATCGTCCGACCAGCATAATTCTGCAACGGCTGCCGGGTGCCAGCTTACCTTTGAAGCGAGCGCAAGGGCCTCTTTTATTCTTGAATGAGCTGGCACGTGACTGTGAAGCGCCCATTTTTCAAAATTAGCGTCCGGCCAATCCATTCTGGAGACCCGCACCCCTTTTTCTTTTGTTTGATCCATTCGCTTTCCTGTATGAATATCAAACAACACCGCACCCCTGACATCTGACCATTCAGGGATTTGTTCATATGCTTTTTCAATCACGTCTCGTGAAACGCCTTCTTTTTCCAATAACAATCGGGCCAGCTTTTGCCCTTCTTCCGGGCAGCTCACTTCATTCGTATGCACAGGCAATGGCTGAATGGTTTTTATCGATTCATATACCTCTTCAAATTGAATTTGCATAAAATCAGGTTTTCCTCTTGAATGGGATAACCCTTTTTCTAATAAAGCATTGACTGTATGCTTCATCTCATGGAAAGGAATAAGCCGTTCTCCGCCGGATATATGCTTTCCGCCGTCTTCATGAGATCCATTCATAGAAGCCCTCATTCTGACACTATAAAAAGTTTCTTCTTGCATCATTTCTCGCCCTTTCACTGATAACTGAAGAACGTGCAGTGCTTCTCATTCTAATTGTTAACCAATTATATTTTAAGGTTAACAATTAGAATATATTATTCTCTCCTGTTTCTGTCAATAGAAGAAAGCATCGATTTATGGCAGTTGGTTAAAAGGAAACAAAAAGACCGTTTTCACATAAAACGGTCTTTTTCGATTTCTTTTAACAGTCACAGCCACTTTTGCAAAAACCGGACAGCTTCATGCCTCATAACTGCTGTTTCGAAATGTCCCGAAGCAGAACGGACCACTCGGTAGCAATCAGAAGCTCCCTGTCCAGCATAGACAGCTGTCAATTCTTTTTCGATTTTGTCCACGCCCTCGGCCGGCGTTAACCGATCGTGTACACCAACAAGACTAAGGTGCGGGCGCGGCGCGATCAGGCCTTGGATCTCCGATGCGGAAAAATGCTTTGCAAGCGATGGGACGTAATAATAAAAGCCGTGCCTATCAAGATTCTGTGTTTTGATCAGCACGTGATGATCCACCTGGCTGCACAAATCCACACACACCTTAATCCGGTCATCGAGCGCCGCTGTCCACCACGCCATCAAACCTCCCATAGACATGCCGATGGTTCCGATCCTGTCAGGCTGAACATCAGAGCGTGACTGCATATAGTCCAACGCACTTAAACTGTCATAAATCATCATCCCCCACATCACTTTTCCGGTGAGAAGCATTTCTTTAAATATCTCGCTTTCCGCTTTTCCCCGCCGATCTCCAAATCCCCAATGATCAATCGCAAGAACGCCGTATCCGAGTGAAGTAAGCTCATCAGAAAAAGAAGGCGTTTTCAAATAATCCGCTCCCTCAATCAGCTCACTTTTTCCCCTATCATACTGGCCCCCATGCGAATGCTGAAACAATACGGCTGGGCACGGTCCTTCTGTTTTCTTCGGCTTCACAAAATAAGCGGGCACCTTTTCATGTCCATTTAAATCGAGCAGGAGCGTTTCAACAATATTTTCTTCTCTTTCTTCAATACGTAATGTCTCAACACTGATTGGCCTCCGATCAGGCAAATCACCAAGCAAACGAAACAGTTGCTTTCTTCTTTCGACTCTCATCCCATCACCCTTCCTTATTCGCTTACTTCACATTTACGAGACAGATCTGGGTTCCCCTTTATTTTTCCAACATAAATCACATCATTTACTAAATATTTAGTAAATATAACGAAATATTCCGAAAACAATTATTGTAACCGCTTACTTTTATATGATAGTATCAATTTATCAAAAACAGATGAGTTAATATTTTACTAAATAGATGAGAGGGATACCCATGGTTCGTATTAAAGATATCGCCTTGAAAGCTAAAGTTTCCAGCGCAACTGTGTCCAGAATTTTAAATGAAGATGAGTCGCTTTCTGTTGCGGGCGAAACGAGACAAAGAGTCATCAACATCGCTGAAGAGCTTGGTTATCAAACCGTTGCCAAACGCCGAAAATCCCGCGGGCAAAAACAGCGGGCTCAGCCGCTGATCGGTGTGCTGAGCTGTCTGTCCCCTGATCAGGAAAGGCAGGACCCTTATTTTTCTTCCATTCGGAAAGGGATTGAAAAGGAATGCTTTGAACAGGAAATTTTCATTACAAATTCGATTCATCTCGGCTCCTTTCAGGAACATATCTTTCGGGAATTGGATGGTGTCATTGTCATCGGCCGTGTTCATGATGAAGCGGTTAAGCATATCAGCGGGAGGCTGGAGCATGCCGTATTTATCAATCATTCACCAGATCCGCAAGCATACGATTCGATTGGAATCGATTTTGAATCGGCTTCACGCCAGGCGATTGATCACCTTCTCGACTTAGGCTACAAACGGTTAGGCTACATTGGCGGACAAGAAAAAGAGCATACGCTGAAGGACGGCCAAAGCATTCGCAGAACGATTGAAGATAAACGCCTGACCGCTTTTTTGGAGTCAGCCGCCCCCCAGCCTGAGCATGTGCTGATCGGAGAATACAGCATGCGTGAGGGCTATCGCCTGATGAAGAAAGCAATCGATCAAGGCCATCTGCCGGAAGCATTCTTTATTGCCAGCGATTCTATGGCGATCGGCGCATTAAAAGCGCTTCAGGAAGCCGGACTGCAAGTGCCGCGGGATACCGCAATCGTCAGCTTTAACGGCATTGAGGAAGCTGAATTTGCCAGCACGCCTTTAACGACGGTGAAGGTATACACAGAGGAAATGGGCCGGACAGGCGTAAAACTGCTGCTTGACCGTCTCAATGGCCGAACGCTTCCTCACCATGTCACCCTGCCTACAACATTAATCGTAAGACAAAGCTGCGGATGTACAGCAAAGGAGGTGACATAAGCAAAGATTCATCACGATGATAAGGAGGAAAAGATGAAACACACTTTTGTTTTATTTCTCTCTCTTATTCTGCTTGTTCTGCCCGGGTGTTCAGCAGAGAAAAGCTCAGCAGATACCGCAAAAAAGACGTTAACCATTTATTCTACAATGTCAACCGACAGTGAAAGAGATACGTTCAGAAAACTAGCGGCAGCATTCGAAAAGGAACACAGTGACATTCATGTCAGCCTTCATTTCCCAGGCAATGACTATGAAAATATGATGCGTGTCAGAATGGCGGCCAATGATTTGCCAGATCTATTCGATACACATGGCTGGGGGAAAATCAGGTACGGTGAATATACAGCGGATCTCCGGGATATGGAATGGACTCAAGATCTTGATCCCAATTTAAACAGCATCCTCAAAAATAAAAGCGGAAAGGTGTATGCCTATCCGATCAATCAGGCAAAAGACGGTCTGGCGTATAACCGCAATATTTTAGACCGTTACGGCATTGCTCCGCCGGAAACCATGGATGACTTTATCAAAGCACTGAGAACGATTAAAGAAAAGAGCAAGGGAAGCATTGTTCCCTTCTGGTTTGCCGGCTATGACAAAAGCTCATTCGCTCAATATTACGACCAATTCGCTACACCTCTTCTCATCACAGACCTTGCCCATAATGAAAAAAAACAGCTCATCAATGGCACTTTTCAATGGAGTAAATTCACTTATTTATCAGAAATCCTCAAACAAATGCAGAAAGAAAAATTGATTAACATCGACGCCGTCACGGCAAAAAAATCACAGCTCATTGAATTAATGGCCCAAAACAAAATCGCCTTTACAATGCAAGGCGGCACCCTCGGCCAAGACGTTGCCCAGATCAATCCGAACGTCAAGATCGGCATTATCCCGACACCCGCCATACATCCCGGTGATAACCCGATATGGATCGGCGGTGAACGCTACACGCTTGCAGCATGGAAAGATTCGCCTCAATTAATAGAGGCAAAAGAATTTATCGCATTTATGGCCCGCCCGGCCAATGCCAAACAAATGGCTGAAGCCACATCGCTTCCTTCAGGGCTGACCAATGTGAAAGCTGATATTTTCTACGCAAACGATTATGAGCATTATCAAGATGTCAAAGTCGAGCCTTACTTCGACCGGTTATACTTGCCAAACGGAATGTGGGATGTCCTGGGCACGGTTGGGCAGGAGCTCGCGGCTGACATTTTGGGGCCTCAAGACATTTCGCAGAAGCTGGGAAGAGAATATAAACGACTCCGGGAGCAATCGGAAACACAGGGAGCTGAAAACAATGAGTGAGATCGCAAGGGACGTTCATGTGAAACAGGTTAAGCCAAAAAAACAGTCCTCACTTTGGTGGATGTACATTCCTGCTTTGCTCTCCGTTCTGGTCTTTATGATTTATCCGTTTGTGAAAGGCACATTGATTACCTTTACAAACTGGAACGGCTTTTCACAAGTTTACCAATGGGTTGGATTCGCGCAATATGAAAGGCTGTTTTCTGATCCTGATACTTGGCATATCTTAAAAAACACTCTGCTTTACGGGCTTGGCAGCACCTTTTTTCAAAATGTGGTCGGGCTTCTGTACGCTCTGCTCTTAAATCAAAGCATTAAAACGAAAGCGGTAACAAGAACAATTGTGTATTTGCCGGTGATGATCAGCCCGCTCATTATGGGCTACATTTGGTACTTTTTCTTCTCCTATGACGGAGGCGCGCTCAACGATTTGCTCGGGGTCTTCGGCATCAGCCCTATTAATGCGCTCGCCAGTCCCTCGCTCAATCCATGGATCATTGTCATGATTAACACCTATCAATATGTCGGGATCGCTATGGTTGTCTACTTAGCCGGTCTGCAAAGCATTCCGAAAGACTACTATGAAGCGGCGCAAATGGATGGCGCGAAACAAGGCCAGCAGTTTTTTACCATCACGCTGCCGCTGTTAATGCCCTCCATTACCATTAATATGGTCATCAACATTATCGGAGGCTTAAAGCTGTTTGACGTCATCATTGCACTCACCGCTGGCGGCCCCGGAAATGCGTCACAATCCATGTCCACATTTATGTATGATTTGTATTTCAAACGGCAGGATGCCGGCTATGCCGCAACGCAAGGCATATTTATGGCATTTGTCATTTTGATCATCAGCTTTTGCGCGCTTGCGTACTTTAAAAGAAAGGAGACGGAAATGTCATGAGAGCCGCCCGTACAAAAAGCATGCGGATCATTACGCTTCTTGCAGCCATTGTGGCCTGTGCGCATTTTATTCCTTTTTATATCCTGCTGACCACTTCATTGAAAGCAAAAGGAGACTACAGTTCGAAATGGATATTTCCAGCCGACATCTCCTTTCATAATTTTTCAGAGGCGTGGGAGCGCGCTTCGCTAGGAAACTCTTTTATAAACACCATGATCATCACAGGTTTTTCTGCCTTGTTATTAATTATATTCGGCTCACTTGCCGCCTACCCGCTTGCCCGGCGGGAAACAAAACTGAATAAAGCCGTTTTTGCCTTGCTGATTTCCATTATGATCATCCCTCCGTTAACGTCCATGGTTCCTTTGTACCGAATGGTCGTGGACGCCGGAATGGTCAATACACACGCAATCGCCATTTTCATCAATACAGCGGCTTACATGCCTTTAACCGTATTCTTATATTCAGGCTTTATCCGATCGACCATTCCAAAAGAGCTTGAAGAAGCCGCAAGAATTGACGGCGCAGGCATGCTGAAAATCTTTTTTACGATTGTGTTTCCTCTGCTGAAGCCGATCACTGCGACCATCTGTATTATTTCTTGTGTCTTTATTTGGAACGACTATCAATTTGCCATTTTCTTTTTACAAGATCAAAAGGTTCAGACATTAACAGTAGCCATGGCAGGTTTTTTCGGAGAAAACGCAAACAACCTTCATTTAGTTGCCGCAGCGGCACTTATGGCAATGCTGCCGATGGTTGTTCTGTTTTTGGCGCTGCAAAAATACTTTATTGCCGGCCTGTCTTCCGGAGCGGTAAAGGGTTAACATTAAAGGAGGAAGCAATATGAAAAAGATTACATTTATCGGTGCAGGGAGCACGATTTTCGCCAAAAATGTTTTGGGAGACTGCCTGTTAACAGAAGCACTGAATGGATTTGAGTTCGCTCTTTACGACATTGATCCCAAACGCCTGCAGGAATCCCAGCTCATGCTCGAAATTCTAAGAGACCGTTATAACCCAAGTGTGGCCATCAACAGCTATGATGACAGAAAACTCGCCTTGCAAAACGCAGGCTATGTCATCAATGCGATTCAGGTTGGAGGATACAAACCGAGCACAGTCATCGATTTCGAGATTCCTAAACGGTATGGGCTGCGCCAGACGATCGCCGATACAGTCGGCATCGGCGGGATATTCAGATCTCTCAGAACAATCCCGGTCTTATTTGATATCGCAAAAGATATGGAGGAAATGTGCCCTGACGCATGGTTCTTAAACTATACAAATCCAATGGCCACTCTTACAGGCGCCATGCTCCGCTATACCAATATCAAAACAATCGGGCTCTGCCACAGTGTTCAAGTGTGCACGAAGGATTTATTTAAAGCTCTCGGAATGGAGCATGACGGAATTGAGGAACGCATCGCAGGTATCAATCATATGGCTTGGCTTTTGGAAGTCAAAAAAGACGGCACAGATTTATATCCAGAAATCAAAAGGAGAGCGAAAGAAAAACAAAAAACAAAGCATCATGATATGGTGCGGTTTGAATTAATGGATAAGTTCGGCTATTATGTCACGGAATCGTCCGAACATAACGCAGAGTATCACCCATACTTTATTAAACGGAATTACCCTGAATTGATCAGCGAGCTGCAAATCCCGCTCGACGAATATCCGAGAAGGTGCGTCAAGCAGATTGAAAATTGGGAGAAAATGCGGGATGACATCGTCAACAATAAAAACCTTACGCACAAACGCTCAAAGGAATATGGTTCAAGAATTATAGAAGCAATGGAAACAAACGAACCATTCACCTTCGGAGGAAACGTCTTGAATACAGGGCTGATCACCAACCTTCCTTCAAAAGCGGTTGTGGAAGTGACATGCGTCGCCGACATAAAAAAAATTACACCGTGCTTCGCCGGAGAACTGCCTGAGCAGCTTGCCGCCTTAAACCGGACGAATATTAATACACAGCTGATGACAATCGAAGCGGCTGTCACACGGAAAAAAGAAGCGGTTTACCAAGCTGCAATGCTTGATCCGCATACAAGTGCGGAGCTTTCCATGAAGGACATCATCTCCATGTGTGACGATTTATTTGCAGCACACGGCGATTGGCTTCCGGAATACAAATAAAAACTAGGGGACCGCTCTCCCCTAGTTTTTTGGTTTTGTTTCGCCTTCCCATGCCATCATGCCGCCTTCAACATTGACTGTTTTAAAGCCTTGCTCATCCAGGTACTTGCAGACGTTCATGCTGCGCATTCCTGAGCGGCAGATAAATACGTACTCTTTGTCTTTATCAAGGGTTTCCATTTTTTCAGGAATATCCCCCATGCGAATATGAACGGCTTGCGGGATCATGCCTTCCGCTACCTCTTCATCTTCTCTGACATCAATTAAATATAATTCTTCGTCCGCCTCAATTTTTTCTTTCAAAGCGGCTGTGCTGATTTCTTTTATTTCCAAAGAAAACACTCCTATTCACAGTGATCATGTTCAGTATATCAAAGTCAGCTGAACGATTGCTATTCTGAGACTGATGAAAAAAATCCCCTTTTGGCAAAGGGGATTTTTTCTAGGCTTAGTTTGCCACAATATTGACAAGCTTGCCAGGCACCGCGATGATTTTCCGAATCGTTTTGCCTTCAAGCTGCTCTTTGACCTTTTCATCTGCTTGAGCAAGCTGTTCCAGCTGTTCTTTCGTTGCATCGGCAGGAACCTGTAATTTCGCTTTTACTTTTCCGTTCAGCTGAACAACGATTTCAACTTCATCATCCACAAGTTTTGTTTCATCATATACAGGCCAAGCTTCGTAGGCAATTGTGCCGGAATGGCCAAGCTTCTCCCAAAGCTCTTCCGCTAAGTGTGGCGCGATAGGAGAAAGAAGCTTCACGAAGCCTTCCATATATTCTTTCGGCAGTTCTGTTGCTTTATAAGCTTCATTAATAAAGACCATCAGCTGGGAAATACCTGTGTTGAAACGAAGGCCTTCATAATGGTCTGTGACTTTCATAACCGTTTCATGATAGACGCGCTCCAATGTTTCACCAGCGCCTTCAACGATTTTGCCATTAAGTTCACCGTTTTCTTCAACAAATAGGCGCCATACACGGTCAAGGAAACGACGCGCACCGTCTAATCCTGATTCAGACCAGGCGATTGAAGCATCAAGAGGCCCCATGAACATTTCGTACAATCTCAGTGTATCAGCACCGTGAGAGGACACGATTTCGTCAGGGTTGACAACGTTCCCTTTAGATTTACTCATTTTTTCGTTATTTTCGCCGAGAATCATTCCTTGGTTGTACAGCTTTTGGAACGGTTCTTTCGTCGGCACTACACCGATATCATAAAGGAACTTATGCCAGAAGCGGGCATACAGAAGGTGAAGCACGGCATGCTCTGCACCGCCGATATACATATCGACCGGAAGCCATTTTTCCAATTTTTCTGGTGATGCCAGCTGATCCGGATTGTGCGGATCAATATAGCGCAAGAAATACCAGCAGCTTCCCGCCCATTGCGGCATTGTATTCGTTTCTCTTCTTCCTTTTTTCCCTGTCTCAGGGTCTGTGACTTCCACCCACTCTTTAATGTTCGCAAGCGGTGATTCGCCCGTTCCGCTCGGTTTGATTTCATCCGTTTTCGGCAAAATCAGCGGCAGCTCCTCTTCAGGGACAGCTGTTGACGTTCCGTCTTCCCAATGAATGACCGGAATCGGCTCGCCCCAATAACGCTGGCGGCTGAAGAGCCAGTCACGAAGACGGTACGTCACTTTCTTCTCACCGTTTTTCGTTTCTTCCAGCCAAGCGATCACTTTCTCAATCGCTTCCTGTTTGTGAAGGCCGTTCAGGAAATCAGAGTTCACGTGCTCGCCGTCGCCAGTATAAGCTGCTTCCTCAACGTTCCCGCCTTTTACGACTTCCTTCACCGGAAGGCCAAATGTTTTGGCGAATTCAAAATCACGCTCGTCGTGGCCTGGAACTGCCATGACAGCACCTGTTCCGTATGATGCAAGAACATAATCCGCAATCCAAATCGGCAGTTTTTCTCCGTTTACAGGATTGATCGCATACGCTCCTGTGAATACGCCTGTCTTTGTTTTCGCAAGATCTGTGCGTTCAAGGTCACTCTTTGATTGAATTTCTTTGATATAAGCTTCAACAGCTTCTTTTTGCTCAGCCGTTGTGATGTTTTCCACCAATGCGTGTTCCGGGGCAAGGACAGTGTATGTAGCGCCAAACAGCGTATCTGGTCTTGTTGTAAACACCGTAAAGGAATCATCATGTCCATCTATTGCAAAATGAACGTGAGCGCCTTCCGAACGGCCGATCCAGTTGCGCTGCATATCTTTAATGCTTTCCGGCCAATCAAGCTCTTCCAAATCCTCAAGGAGCCTGTCCGCATAAGCGGTGATTTTCAGCATCCACTGCTTCATTGGGCGTCTCTCTACCGGATGGCCGCCGCGTTCGCTCTTGCCGTCAATGACTTCTTCGTTGGCAAGAACCGTACCGAGCGCAGGGCACCAGTTTACAGGCACTTCGTCAACGTAAGCAAGGCCTTTTTCGTATAGCTTTAAGAAAATCCATTGCGTCCATTTATAGTATTCAGGGTCAGTCGTATTGATTTCGCGATCCCAGTCATATGAGAAGCCAAGCGCTTGAATTTGGCGGCGGAAGTTATCAATATTCTGCTTCGTAAACACAGCAGGGTCGTTCCCTGTGTCAAGGGCGTATTGTTCAGCTGGCAGGCCGAATGCGTCCCAGCCCATTGGATGAAGGACATCATAGCCCTGCATGCGCTTCATGCGGGACAGAATATCCGTAGCTGTGTATCCTTCAGGATGGCCGACGTGCAACCCAGCTCCAGACGGATAAGGAAACATGTCCAGCGCGTAAAATTTTTGTTTTTCATTATTATCAAGAGTGGCAAATGTTTTGTTTTCAAGCCAATATGTTTGCCATTTCTTTTCTATCTCTTTGTGCTGAAAACTCAAAGTAAAAACCTCCTTCTGATTGAATACGGCGTGTATGGTTCAAGTATTGACGGGAAGGAGAGAATTATATTCAGAATATTCCCAAACTAAAAAAAACTCCCTCATCCCAAAAAGGGACGAGAGACTTTCGTTTTCCCGCGGTACCACCCTCGTTAGCGCGGCATACGCCGCACTCACTTGATACTTTTAACGCAGTTATGCGTCAGCGGCTTTTCACCGCTGCAACTCTGAGGTGAGTTCGGAAACAAACTTGATTGACTTTCACCAGCCGTCAACTCTCTGCAACAATATCTGTTTCTTACTGCTCCTCTTCATTGTTCTTATCGCAACCGTAATCTAACTGTATTTTATAGAATTCTGTTCATAAGTGCAAGCAGGTTTGTATACAATGGGAATGTACCCTGAACGGGCGAAGATTGAGGACAATTATTCGGGTGGAGTTTTGGTTTGACGTTTGGACTCGGCCGGTTCGCCGCCGCTGTTCAGTTCTCTCACAAAGTCAAAACTTCTGAGAACAGCTTCACCGCCGTAGCCTGAGATAATGGATAAGATGACAAGTTGAATTCCTGAATCGGGGTCAGCGGATAATACAAGTAAAATGGAAGCTGTCATTCCGATAAACCAATCTTCCAAAAATCCAAGGTAGATAAACCGCTTCGTCATTCTGGGCTTCTCCAGCCTGCCTCTCTTTTTCACATGACCGAGAATCCCCATGATTCCTCCAATTACACAAGCAATAAGTACCTGATGCAGCATCTTCATCATCACCTTCCTAAAGCCCTTATTTCGTAAAGCGACTTCAGGCCATCCAGCCCCCTTAAACGATTCCGATGATTTTCGATATCTACATACCGGCAAATCTGTAAAAAGCTTGTTTCTTCCATTATATGTGAACACATGATCGGTAAGCTTGATGCATTGGATTCATTTTTCACCCAGTGACATTGACCTAGTCACCTATTTAGCATGTAAAAAACCTTTCCGTTCATATGTTCAAATTCTGTTCTTATTTTTAGTGTATACGAGGACAAGCCCTAATGACAAACAACAAACTGCACTTGCTTGAATCAGAACATGTGTTGTGCTACGGTTACTGTAGAATTCATTTTAAAAAAGGGGAATATCAGGCTTTCGCATAGCAAGCTGACGGCCTAAGGGGGATTTATATGGCTAGTTTTCAATCATTTGGGATACCAGGACAGCTGGAAGTCATCAAAAAAGCGCTTGATCACGTGCGAGTCGGTGTGGTAATTACAGATCCCGCACTTGAAGATAATCCTATTGTCTACGTAAATCAAGGCTTTGTTCAAATGACCGGCTACGAGATCGAGGAAATTTTAGGAAAGAACTGCCGCTTCTTACAGGGGAAACACACAGATCCTGCAGAAGTGGACAACATCAGAACCGCTTTACAAAATAAAGAACCGGTCACCGTTCAGATTCAAAACTACAAAAAAGACGGAACGATGTTCTGGAATGAATTAAATATTGATCCAATGGAAATAGAGGATAAAACGTATTTTGTCGGAATTCAGAAAGACATCACCAAGCAAAAAGAGTATGAAAAGCTTCTCGAGGATTCCCTCACGGAAATTACTGCACTTTCAACTCCTATTGTCCCGATTCGCAATGGCATTTCGGCTCTTCCGCTAGTCGGAAACCTGACAGAGGAGCGATTTAATTCCATCGTTTGCACATTGACGAATATCTTATCAACATCCAAAGATGATTATTTGATCATTGATTTATCCGGATTGGCCCAAGTGAACGAACAAACGGCCGACCAAATTTTCAAGCTGAGCCATTTGCTGAAATTGACCGGAACTGAGTTAATCATTACCGGCATTAAGCCTGAATTGGCTATGAAAATGAATAAACTGGATGCCAATTTTTCGTCGCTGAAAACATATTCAAATGTAAAGGATGCCGTTAAAGTGCTTCCGATTATGTAAAAAGATCCCGCTCATCCGGCGGGATCTTTCAGATTGTTGACAAAATCCTAAAATGGTTTTCATTTTAGGATTTTGTTATCTTTTCAGCGTGATTGAATACCCTTGAAGTCTAGGAAGGACGAGCATAGGAGCGGACATTCACAGGATGTGATGACGACGGCGTTTAGGCAGGACGCCTGAGAATTTAGCCGTTGATCCACTTCGCATTGAACACCGAAGCGCAGGCCTGACAACGAATGCGAGGGTATGTCGACACGCTGAAAGATCCCGCTCACCCGGCGGGATCTTTTATTATGAAGAGATTGATGCCTGCTTATTTGTTTCTTTAGCTGATTTTATCCGTTTGTCATATAGAAGCGTTGTGGCAATACTGATCAGCAGCAATACCAACAGAGATAAAACAAGGGCCTTAATGCCGTAATGATCGACAAGCACTCCTCCGAACAGGGGACCAATCATTCTGCCGCCTGTCGCCGCACTGTTGACAAAGCCTTGATAAAAGCCTTCTTTCCCTTTAGGGGCGAGCTGATTGGCAATTGTCGGCACAGCAGGCCAAACAAGCATTTCTCCGATCGTCAGGATCACCATCGCAGCGAGAAACATCGGAAATTGCTTTGCAGTCAGCAGCATGCTGAAAGACACAATAAAAATGATAAAGCCGATGACCATTTGCGCTTTTAGCGACTCGGCCCATTTTTTCACCACAAAACTGACGAGCGGCTGGCCGAGCACAATTAGAATTCCGTTAACTGTCCATAGCACGCTGTATAAGGAAAGAGATATTCCAATGCTTTGTGTGTACGAAGCAATTGTGGTGGACCATTGAGAATAAGCCAGCCATCCGAGTACATAGCCTCCGCTTAAAATGATCAATGCGGCAAATTTTGCTTTGCTGTTCACAGCATCATAATCAAGCACGGATGTTTGGGATGCATCACCCGTCTGAATATTTCGAAATCCGAAATATACAACAAAGAAAAAGATCAGATACAATACGGCATTTGCCAAAAATACATATGAAAACGAGAAAGATGCCACGACACCGCCAAGTGCTGAACCGACGGCCACACCCGCGTTTTGCGCGACATATATCGCATTAAATGCCTTCCTTCCCCCTTCAGGCCATACCGATCCCGCCATTGCGTAGCTGGCCGGAAAAACTACACCGGAGCCAAAGCCCACAATCGTCAGCAGCACAATATAGGTCGGCCAATCATGAAAAAAGACAAGGCCCATCAGGCTTGCTAACGTAATGGCTATCCCAAGCATAATCGATTTAAAACCGCCGATTTTATCAAACAAAAAACCTCCGCATAAATTACCAGCCACACTGGCGCCGGAGTTCAGCATCAGGACAAGTCCGGCTACCGTTAACGACTTTCCTAAATGATTATGGATATAAATCGTATTCAACGGCCATAAAAAAGAAGCACCCGTCACATTGATAAACATTCCAATGACTAAAATTTTAAGAGCACGCGGCATACTTATCCCCCTTTCTTACCTAAAAAAGCTCATGAAAAAAACGAAACCTAAAACGGCTCCGTACGAATCCAGTTATCATAGCACATTCATTCTATCTATCTCTCTCACATTTTTCAACTGATGAGCGTGAAAAAATCTAACAAATATTGTTTGAAAAATGTAAAATAAATAGAAAAAGGGGTCATATTATGGAAATGGTATTAGCATTCTTAGGTTTTCTGGCATGTCTCATTGCACTGGGCTATGGATTATATCACTTTGTCAGATATGTACTGAAAAAGGAAAAACGTTTCTCCAAGAGACTTTTTTGGCCGCTTTTCATTGGAGGCCTTGTGCTGCTCTTTACCGGGGCAGCATTGGCAGAACCTGACACTTCCGCAGCAAATGCCGAGAAAAAATATTCAGCGCTAAACGCCGAATACAAAAACCTCACAAAAGAGCATGAAGAACTTGAGAAAGAATATAAATCTGTCAGCTCTGAAGCAAAGAAATTAAAAGACAACAAAGAAGATCAAGACAAGCTTGAGAAGCTTAAAAACGAAAATAGCGATCTAAAAAAGACTCAGAAATCATTAAAAGCTGAGATTAAAGAGCTTCAAGAAAATCAAAAGCAGCTCAAAGAAGATGCAAAAACGGCAAAGGCTGAAAATGAAACACTCCGACAAGATAAAACAAAGCTTGAAAATCAATTAAAAGAGACGGAAAGCCAAACCGCCAGTTCTCATGAAGACACTGGAAGTTCTTCAAACAATACGAGTAAAAGTGATGAAACCAAAACAGCTGACAAAGCAGAAGGCTGTAATATCAAAGGAAGCAAAAACGGCATCTACCACACGCCAGGCAGTACATACTATGACCGGACAACCGATCCGGCTGAAATGTTTTGCTCAGTTGAAGAAGCTGAAGCCGCCGGTTACCGGGCGCCAAAACGATAAACAAAAAGCTCCAGAATGTCTGGAGCTTTTTCTGTTTCACAACGACGAGTTAATGACCTTCTTATAATAAAGAACTGACAGAAAACCAAAAATGGAGTAGAGCGCAGTATATAACACCATCACCATAATCATAGGCGCCCATACCTCTGATCCGAATAAGAACCAGCCGGATTGGACGGCAAAGTAACTGTGGAAGAGGCCGACAACGAGCGGAATGCCGAAGTTGTACATTTGTTTGATGCGTATCCCCTTTATCAGGTCGCCCTGCGTAAAGCCGAGTTTTCTTAAAATTGTATAGCTCGGTTTTTCATCTTCACTTTCTCCCATTTGTTTAAAATAAAGGATACAACCTGATGTAATCAGGAACGTTAACCCTAAGAAGCCGACGATGAACATCACCATACCAAACAGTGATTTTTGCGCAGCGCTTGTATCCAGTCTTGATAAATGCTCGTTTTTCTTGTTCACCTGTTGAAAAAGCTCATTTGCTTTTTCCATTTGATCGTCATGTTTCACATTGACGCCGATAAAGGTAGATTGCGCCAGCTGAATGCGGGGGTCCTTATCCTTGTTCAGCTGTTTAAACAGGCTGTCATCCACAATGACAGCGGGCATGCCCCCGCTTGTAAACGTGTAGGATACAAGAAACTCTTCTCTTAATCCTTTATATTTTAATGGCTGCGTCTCATGCTTGCTTTTTATTTTAATAACACCAGAGTCCTTGAAAACCATTATTTTTTGCAGCAAGTCGGTGTATCCTGAGAAAACGGCTTCTCCAGCCGCCACATCGACTCCTTTTACATCTTTGTCGCTAACAACAGCAAGCTGCATATTGCTGGGGTCGCCCTGCATCTCTTTCGGAGTTCCATCCATAATATTTGCGATGTCAACATTTGCTTGCAGGACAGGTGTTACCTTTTTTACAAACGAGATGTTGCTTTCCCTCAATCTGTTTTCAAATAACTTGGCATCTTTCTCATTCATGAATGAAAAATCAGCCGCTACATTTTGTTCAGCGGTCTTTTCTGACGAGTAATACGAGATGTAAGCAAGAGATAACAGCCCGATGGCGAGCGCTGAAACGGTTGTAATAATCGTCAGCAGCAGCGCGTTCGATTTCATTCTGAACATGATCGATGACAGTGACAGAACCTCAGAAATATTTAAGTAGCCGCCCTTGCTTTTTCGAATGATATTCGAGATAAACGTAACTGATCCTTTATAAAACAAAAACGTCCCGATAATGACAGCCCCCAAGATAAAGCTCATTGCGCCAAACAGTTCGTTAATGGTCTTAAATTTTCCGCCAAACAGCTCAGAAGACACATAGTATCCTGTCAAAATCAGCACGATGCCTAAAGCGCCGATTATCATTTGGAAAAATGATATTTTCTTTACTTTGTCTTCAGTGGAGGACGTTACTTTAAACAAAGATAAAATACTCTGTTTTTTGATAAACGTATAATTCATGATCATGATCAAAAGGTAAATGCCGCAGAACACAATGACCGTTTGGACCAAGGCCTGCTCAGAAAAATGCAGTTTCGCATCCGCTTTGACATCGACAATTTTGAACAGAATCATCAAGACAAGCTTCGATATCGAAAACCCGGCCGCTACCCCGATCGCTAATGAACCGAAATACAGCATGACATTTTCTGCACTTAAGATGCGAAAAATTTTATGCTTCGTCATTCCAATTAATTGAAACAGCCCGATTTCTTTACTCCGTCTCTTAATAAAAATCGTATTGGCATATAAAATGAAGATCGCGACCACAGCCACAAGCAAAATCGAAGCGGTTTTAATAGCCGCAGCTCCCTTGATCGAAGCCTTCACTTCGTTAATTGCTGGGTCATACTGCAGCGTGACAAAGGCGAAATAAAGCGCCACGCTAAAGATGAGCGCAAACACATACAGATAGTAATTACGAAGATTCTTTTTCAAATTTCGCAGGATGAGCTGATTAATGTTCATGCTGCACCCCGCCTAACACGCCTTGCGTTTTCATAATATCCTGGAAAAACGTCTGCCTGTCCTGGCCCCCTTTATTCAGCTGTGTATACATTTGCCCGTCCTTAATAAAAATGACTCTGCCGCAGTAGCTGGCAGCGACGGGATCATGGGTAACCATAATAATCGTGGCGTTTCGTTTTTGATTGAGCTGGCTCAGCTTATTTAATAGATCAGAGGCCGATTTCGAATCAAGCGCGCCGGTCGGTTCATCAGCGAAAATAATGCTCGGGTCATGAATAAACGCTCTTCCGGCGGATGTTCTCTGCTTCTGGCCGCCGGAAATTTCATTCGGGTACTTATCCCGCAATTCATATATTCCCAGTTCCTTTGCAACTTCCTCAAACTTGCGATTGGCTTCCTTTTTTGATAGTTTCGTGATCGATAAAGGCAGAAGGATATTCTCTTTCACTGTCAATGTGTCTAACAAATTGTAATCCTGAAAGATAAAGCCTAAATGCTGTTTTCTAAATTCAGCCAGCTGCTTTTCCTTCATAGCCGTCATGTCATTTCCATTAATATGAATGGTTCCGTGACTGACCTGATCGATTGAGGACAGAACGTTGAGCAAAGTGGTTTTTCCCGACCCGGAAGCACCCATAATACTGACGAATTCGCCCTTTTCAATGTGAATATCGATGCCCTTCAGCACTTCCTGTTTATTCAGCTTGTTTCCATAACTTTTTCGAATTTTATTCGCTTCTAAAATCACCATTTACGCAGTCTCCTTTATATTGGATAATCTCATTATAAAAAGGAATGCCGGGCTTTTCCTTCGATACGGCGAACAAAAAAGAAAAGCATGTGACATTTTCGTCACACGCTTATGACATGTTCAAATTGATTCCGTATTGGAAAGGTTAATGTAAAAACTGTCCCCGCACCGAACTCCGACTCAACATCAATAAGGATCAATAACGGCGCAGCTGCTTTTTTTGCCAAGTACAGGCCCATGCCAGTTGACGCTTGATCATGGTGATCCGTTGTGGATGTAAACCCTTTATCAAAAATACGCGGTACATCTTTTGGATCAATGCCCCTGCCACAGTCTTTCACTTGGAGCTGCGTCTGTTCCCCTTTTTGAAAGCTTTTGATCTCGATTTCAGAGGCTTCGCTGTATTTCACCGCGTTTGTCAGCAGCTGCCTGATGATAAACGCCAGCCATTTTGCATCGCTCAGCACTTCTTTGGCATCGAGCTGTATGTCAAAACCGATCCCTTTTTGGATACACCACGATTGTAAATCTTTGATTTCTTTAAAGATCAAAGGCTGAAGCTGAATGAATTCTACTGACAGGTCGTTTTCAATAAATGAAATGCGTTTTTGATGAAGCTGCTGATCAAGAAGCAGGTGAATACGCAGCCATTCATAGGACAGCTGGGATTTCAGTGCTTTTTCTTCCATTCTATCAATGATTAAATGCATCGCTGTTAATGGAGTTTTGACCTCATGGATCCATGCCATCAGCTCATCTTTTTCATTTTCCAATGCTAAGCGATGCCGTGCTGCGGTCTGCTTCAAGTGTTCTGTTTGCCCGGCAATGCTTCTTTCAACCATTGCTTCAAACGGCGTTTCCGGTTCATTTATAGCTGTCACATCGAGATTGTTCTCCCATGTTTTCAAGCTTTTATAAAACGCTGTTTCTTTCCGATAACGGAACCAAAGGAATATGATAAAAAACAAGATGCACAAATACACCATATAAAGTACATTCCCAAATGATATGGAAGGATCGACAAAAGCAATGAACAGCATCAAAGCCTGCTGAAACAAAAACGCGGCAATCCAGCTCCGCCTTTCGATAAGGAATGCTTTAATCATAGAACTTGTCCTCTTCCTTCGCGATGTAGCCCTGGCCCACCTTTGTCTCGATATATGCGCCAAGCTGCAGGACGTCCAGTTTTTTTCGCAGGCGATTGACATTGACGGTCAGCGTATTATCACTAACAAAACGCTCATCGTTCCACAAGCTTCTGATCAGCTCTTCACGGCTGACGATCTTGTTTTTTTGCTCTATTAATTGTTTTAGAATGAACATTTCATTTTTGGTCAGTTCAACAGATCCTTTGTCATTGCTGACGAGGTTCTGCTCCGCGTCTACAGCAGCGCCGCACCACGTTTTAATCGTACTCGGCTCCGTATTATAATGGTGCACACGCCGGAACATCGCTTGGATTTTCGCAATCAGCACATCAAAATGAAATGGCTTTTGAATAAAGTCATCTGCCCCGAGCTGCATGGACATCACCATATCAGCAGGATGGTCCCTGGAGGATAAAAAGAGAATCGGAACATTTGACCGGGAACGGATCAGCCGGCACCAATGAAAACCGTCAAATTTAGGAAGCTGTACATCAATAATGACACAATCAGGATTAACCGCCGAAAATTCCTGCAGCACCTGACTGAAATTCTGAATGCCGTATACATCATAGGACCATCCCGTTAAACGATCCTTGATTTCATGAAACAGCGATTCATCATCTTCAATCAGCAAAAGTTTAAACAATCAACTCACCGCACTTTTTCCTTTTTTATCAAGTGTATAGCAAAACGCCAGCATGTGCTATAAAGAAGGGTAGTTCAATTTAATATCATAATTAAATTTATTTATTATTTATTTTTTCCGGCTTCAGTAAGAAAGGAACAGTCATCCGTTAAGCTATAAATGAAACAATATAAATACTTCATATTAATGTGAAATTATGACGTTGTGCAACAAGAAAATCACATGTAATAAAATAACAAAAAGACTGTCGAAATATACTCGGCAGTCTGATGCTTCAAACTTTTCCTCTCCTAAAATTCGGCGAATTAGAATCAATAATTAGTAATTGACCTAAACAAGCTCCTCGTAGTGGTTAGCATTATTTTCATTTTTATGGCTGGAATAAAGCGTAAAGTACTCTCCTTTTGCATTCATTAACTCTTGATGTGTGCCTTGTTCAGTAATTAAACCATTCTTCATTACAAAAATTACATCCGAATCTATAATGGTGGATAGTCGGTGTGCAATTACAATGCACGTACTTCCTATATTAGTGAAGTATTCAGCTACTTTAGCTTCATTAACAGAATCCAAAGAACTGGTAGCTTCATCTAGAAGAATAACACTCGGTTTATTAACTAATGCTCTCGCTAATGCAAGTCGCTGCCTCTGCCCTCCAGATAAGTTCATACCCATATTTGAAATTAATGTCCTATGCTTCATGGGCATTTCATTAACTTCTTTATCAATATTTGCTACTTCCAATGCTCGGATAAAGTCCTCATAACTAATATCTTTTTTACCCATTTTAATGTTTTCATATATGGATTTATTAAAAAGGTAAATATCCTGTGGAACAGCTCCCATGCTTTGTCTAAGTTCTTTTTTATTAACTTCGGAAACACTGATTCCATCATAAAGAATATCGCCGTTAGTTGGTTCATATAAACCTAATAACAGCTTACCCAAAGTACTTTTACCAGATCCTGATTTCCCCACTATTGCTACCTTTTGTCCTTTTTTAATGTGCATATTAACATTATCCAGAACTATCTCAGAAGACTTTGTATAAGAAAAACTCACATTTTTAACTTGTATGTCTCCTTTAAAAGAGTCAATTTTCTTTGAGGATTCTTTTTCTGCTTTTGCATCTGTTATATCCTTTATTCTCTGCATACTAGTTGACGCTAGCAATACGTCATTTAAAATTTGGAATATTGAAGTACTTGTGGTAAAAAATAGTGTTGTAATCGAAAAAATGGCTAAAACTTCTCCGAAAGTAACTTGGTTGTTAATATATTGTTGAAACCCTAAAAGTAAAGTTACAAACGGTGCTAAAGTCTGCATACTTTGAGTGAATATATTGTAAAAATTCGAAATCTTACCTTTTAACTTATACCTATTTATTACTTGATTCATTTGGTCTTTCCAATTATCGTATACTACATTTTCTAATCCTGAAACCTTTATATTAAAAATAGCTGTGATGGTTTCAATCTGAACTCTTTGTAGTTTACCTCTCTCTAACATTTCATAAAGGGTTATTTCCTTTAGTTTAGGCCTTATTAAGAAGGATACAGCCGCATAAATCAAAAAGAGAAGTAAAACTAAGGATAAAACAGTAATAGATTTATACCCAATGTATATAAAAATAAAACACAAAGAAATGACATCTAATATCCCTTTTATAGCGGTCTCAGATAATAAATCCCTTATATTATCGATACTGCTCATTCTATGTATAATATCACCAGTTGGACGAGCATCGAAAAATTTATAAGGAACCTTTAACAAGTGTTTGAATATTTTTTTCATTAAGTGCTGATCTAAAACCGATTTGACATAAATTAAGTAAACCCCTCGGGTATATTGCAAGAAAAAGAATAATATTAAAACTAATATTGATATAGTAACATCAGTTATAGATATATAGCTATGATTCATCACTTTGTCAGTTAAATTTTGAATTAATATAGGTATGGCCAACGTGCCTGCAGCAGTTAAAAATGACAAGATAAACATTCTAACAATTAATATTCTATTTTCTGTAAAGCTTGAAGTCACCAACTGAAAGGTTCTTTCTCTGCTTTTTTCAGGAATAAAATGTTTATTTGGTCTTCCAATCAATACGATAGCTGAAAAAGACTCTTCAAACTCCTTAATTGGTACAGATCTTCTCCCAATATTAGGGTCGACAATGACGAAACTATTCTTTTTAATTTTTTCTAAAATAACAAAATGGTTTTCATTCCAATACAATATCGCAGGAAGCGTTACTTGTTCTAAACCATTAGTATCAGTTCTATACACTTTAGGGTCTATTTGCAACGATTTAAGGAGATCGTAGATTTGCTTTAAATTCAATCCATCTCTTCCAGGCTCAGCTATTTCTCTTAAATCATTTAATGGTTTAAAACAACCATGATACCTTAATAACATAGCTGCACAACACAAACCGCACTCAGTCTGATGAAATTGCTCTACAAAAGGGACTTTTTTTTTCATATCACCATAACCTTTATATTTAAAATTTATTCAAGAAACATTATATTCTTAATATCTGAGTTTAATTTCTTTAAAATAAAATAGCCATAACCGCTTAAACCTATCATAAGCCCTAATAAATACTTATTTGGATCCCTAGGGTTATCTATGATCCTCTTTATTTCATCCAGCATTTGTACATAAGTATTTTCACAATATTTTTTAAGAACTGAATCACCTAGTACGTCAGCTGTAAAATCAAGAATTAGCAGGTTACCAAAGTCACCATGACAAAGGGTCAAATTATTTCCAAAGCCATTTTTTATAGTCGTTTTAATCGCAATTTCAATCTCGGTATCAATATGTTCATCATGATAACCATTTGCTTTTAAGATCATCCTATTTAAAAGTATACCTGGAGCTCCATGACACCAACCGTTGCTTAAATTATTCTTGCTAGACTGAATATACCAGTTTTTCTGTTCATCTGAATATAAATGCCTCTCAAATTTTAATGAAGAAGTGATAAGATGTAAAATCAGCTCGTCTTTAAAAACACAGTATAATTGAATTAATGATCCTGAAATCCCACTACTTCCGTGAGCATAACCAGTATATCCTTCCGCCACTTTATTCCACTCTGGTTCATCATCTATAGTTTTCACGTTAACAATTTCTAAAAGCCTAAAATACAAAGTTTTTAATACCTCATAAAGTTTTTGACGCACATTGCTAATCTTTGTATCTTTATAAATTGATAATATTGCTGAAATTGCACCTGTAATACCTGCAATAATATCTTCACTTTGTATATCTTCACTGTACTTTTTTATAATCTCTGTTCCTTGAATTGCTAATTCTATAAATTGTTCTTCCTTTAATTGAACACCCGAATGATAAAGAGCATATAACATGCCACCTATACCACTGAATCCTCCAAAGTTTAATTCAAAATTCAAGTCATTATCCTTTAACTCTAATAGTTCATTTATGTAGGCGGCAACATAATTTAAAGATTTTATTGCAGCTTCTTTATACTTATACTCATTAGTACTTTTATATAGATAAGAGAAAAACATTGCAATACCGCTGTTGCCCTTATATAAATCCGATCCAACACCAGAAACTTCAGTTAAACTTTCTTCTTTTCCATAAACCATGACACCTAGCCAGGTCATTTCTTTATTATTATCATTTACCCCTTCAACAGCTTCCGTAATTAAATAATCACCTATTTGTTTAGCTAACATTAATTCGATATTTACATTTCTTTTTAAGTTTTCAGATGTCTGATTAAAAACAATATCCGTCATTGCTTTATCGTCCTCAAATTCACTATAAAGAAAACTTAACTCGATAAAATTAAGTTGTTTTTTTAAGTCCTCACTATTTAACATGGTAATTTTCATTTTAACATCTTCTATTGGTGATTTTTTTAAAGTAATGCCTGTTACTTTTTCGCCATATGAATTCTTCACAAATCTGGAGTTTAGATCCATATAGAAGTACGGAATATCTCCTTTTTTTAAATCATCATATTCGTTTAAAAAAAAATGTTCATGGTATTCTTCAAATTTGCTTAGACCAATTCTTGTTAGAAATATTTCTCTATGGAGAGGTGTTTGTATAAGATCTGGATGGAAACTGGAGTTTAATAAACTTGAATATAAATGTGTTGGTTTTATAATTAATCTGCATTGTCCCTCTTTAAAAAACTTTGTTATATTTAAAATCAATAACTCTTTATTTTCTCTTATCCAATTATAAAATAAATTAAAACTTTGTTTTATGGTTTGCACGTGATCACTGGCATTTTGTACTCTTTTGTCATATAAAGGCAAATTTTTCTCAGGTTTAATAAATCCGTAATCTCTAACTATTCGTACCTGATCAGTACTTTGATTCTGTATTGTCGATGTTTTAACAGTTGCTTTTTGTATGTCTCCCCCACTTAGTCCCCCCACATCTAAAAACCCAGCATTGTTAGCTTTAGAAAATACAACTCGGTTCGGTAATAAATATATTGAACAAACAGACTCATCTATAAGTTTTTCAGATATTTCTTGAGCAGATAGTCCATATGTTTCTTTTTTTAAATCCCCGTGAAATAAAGTTTCTAAATCTATTAAAATTGGGTTCTCCCCATTTGCAATTATATTTTCATGGTGAAAATCTTTAGAATTAAAAATATAAAGTAAACTTAACAATTGGCCTATACGAGAGTAATATTTGCTTGCATCTTCTTCTCTTTTGAGTTCATTATGTTGAACGTATTCCATCCATCCGAAAGATGAAGCTGAATACACTTTTGCTGTACTTAAGTTTAAAAAACCTGGTATTTTCAAAGAGTTAATCCAATCGATAAAGCGATTGAAATTTTGCTCGAGGTCCATATTTCTTGGTTTATATACAAGTTTGTCCCCTGTATCAAATAAGATGATACTTACAGATTTTGCACCGCAATGTGAATCGCCACCACCAGCATTGATATGTTCTATCTTTTCAAAATTAATATTAAACACTGTTTTTAAATATTTTGCATACCTATTAGTATGAGAAATTATAGAAATAATAAAATTAATAATATCTTTAGTTCGTTTATTTAACAGATTAAACATTTCCAAATAATCGCTGTATAAATATATCAAGAACTCTTTACTTTTAAGTAAAACATTATTAAAGTAGTCAAATCTGCTTTCTGGGCATTCCCCTTGTAGAAGTGATTGTTCTCGAGCTAAATTAATCTCTAAAACCATTGTTTTATAAAATATTTTGTACAGGCTGTTATAAATATTAATAACAATAATTTCAATTCCTTTTTTGCTATCAATGATTTCACTATTTTTTTCTATTTCATAAAATTTCTCTGATAAGTGATATCTAATAAAAGGAAATATAAAACCGCTATATTCGAGATGATTTAGACCAATCATTACTTTCTCAACCATTTCATTCGCAGTACAATTTAAAATTTCTTGAACATCCGTTTGAAAACTTTTTTGATTCTTTTCCTGAGCTTCCCATGAGGGTTTTAAATGATTGAAGTCTTTTTTAGTCACACTCTTAATTACTTCTTCTATTTCTTTAAGTGAGTGTTTTTTCTCCGGAAAGAAAGTTGACCAGTATCCCAGTACGTCTTTAAAAGAAATAGCTTCACTACTCATATTATCCTCCTATTTACAACATAGAACTTATTCCTGAATGCTGTCTATGAAATATAAGTATAGTTACTAATATTTATAATGAATAGGGTGAAAAAGGATCACCCCTGATTCTCATATACATTATTTGACTATTTCCCCATCTTTTAGTAATATTATTCCCATAAAAAAAGAAATAGAGGTGGCGACGACTTAAACTTCTACTACAAACCTCCAATCTATCTATGAAAAAATAATTTTTAAAAATAAATTATTTGGGGTGTAAAAAGTGGAAAAAATCAGAGTAGCACTAATCGAAGAAGATAATAATTGGCTTAATTGTTTAAGTTGCTTTCTAGATGCCGAACCGGATATGCAAATAGTTGCTTCGTTTAACTATATAGATCATAATATTAATCAACTATTATCTGACAGAAAAATTGATGTATTATTATTGGGTTTGGATCTTGAAAATGATTTTCATGAAAGTATAAAATCCTGTTATGATATATTTAATAAATACCATGAATTGAACATTATCGTTCAAACTTCGAGTGAAGATGAGAGACTCATCAAAGAAAGTTTTCTTGCTGGGGCAACCGATTATGTACTCAAAAAAAATTGGTCTGATATTCCAAACAAAATTAGATATGCAGTTAAATCTTTTAATCCTTATAAAGTTTTATTAAAAGAATATTTGAAACTAAAGGAACAAGAAGTCCTTTATAAATTATCATCTGCTGAAAAAGAAGTATTTTATCTTATTATCCAAGGCTTCAGTCGATCACAAATAGGAGATATGACCTTTAAATCTCCAAACACAATTAAAAAACAAATAAAAAGCATCCTTACTAAAACAGGATGTAAAACAACCCACGAATTACGTTCATGTTGCCGTTTACATAAAACTAATAAGACATTAGTATCAATCGAATAAATATATTTAACCTGATTTTTAATAAAAATATGAAAAATGTCTTCGATATAACTTTTAAGTTTATTAATATAAAAGTTATTATTTTTATTCTATCTTATAAATACAAAAGAGGTTGGCATAAGACCAACCTCTTTTGTATTTACTCTGTTATTATGAACCGCAACTAATAGTTCCAAAACATTCAGCAGAAACCGTACAATATTTTCCATAGTTATTACCTAATCCTGCGCGATTTGCTAATGATTTTGAGTAGGCGTCATTAGTTCCGCCTGCAATTGATGACATGTCTTGTTCATTAATTTCTTCTAGCAAGTTTCCTGCCGGGTGTTTCTCATTTAACTTTTTGCTTCTCAATACTGGATTTTTGAAGTTGTTTTCCATTTATTATTCCCCCTGATTTTTTTTGATAACGTTATCGTAATTCATTATATTCCAATTATTGAGAATCTAATAGGGTGAAAAAAAATAACCCTTTTAAGCAACTGCTAATAATCTTTGCTTTATTTAAATGTATTAAAAATAGCTTGTCAATCAGTCTATTAGATTGGTTGACAAGCTATTATATATTCTTGGTTATATTTCTTTTCTTAATGCTGACAATACTTTTATTCGAGTAGCCTTTATGGCTGGATTTAAACCAGAAAGAGTTGCAACTCCAGAACAAATAACAACTGCAATAATAACAAGACTTATCGGGATGTAAGAAAATGTAATATCATAACTCCCAGAAGATGCTCCCTTCTCTATTGCTGAGAGTATCTTAGGAACAATTAAATTAATTGCATAGCTTATAATATATGAAATTACAATCCCTAAAATTGAGCCGATAAAGCCGATATACATGCTCTCCATTAGAAACATTTTTCGAACAACTGATGGTGAAGCCCCAATGGCTTTCATAATACCAATTTCTTGAACTCGTTCAGTCACTGCCATGGTCATTGTATTAAATATCCCAATAGCAGATATTAATACCGCAATTGCTCCAACAAAGATTAAACCTATTTTAAAGACATTAAAAAATACATTGATATCTTCTACTACTGTTGTAACAGAACGCACATAAAAACCTTCGTCAATTAAATCATTTGTCACCTTTTCAACATTATCAAACTTATCTACATTTACAACTAATGAATTATTAATATTTTTATTTTCCCTTGCATTATCTATATAATTTTCAAAACCTTTAATATCTCTGTTAACTAAAATATCGCTATCTGTTTCCCAACTCTGTTTTGGTTTCTCCTTTATACCTACAATTTTTAGTTGAATATTTTTGTCGGTCTTTTGTTTTCCTGTAGCAGCATCAATTTCAGGCACTTCAACATTAATTGTTTGATTAAGTATATTTCCAGTATAACCTTTCGGTTGTTTTATAGTTGTAGTATCTTTTCCTAACTCTATTTGTTTATCAAATGATTTGATTTCTTGATCCGTCCATAATTGACTTGCGAAATCGTAGCCTACCACAATTTCATTATTCGCTTCGGGCATTCTGCCTTGATCGAGTTTCATTTTTGATTTATGTTCTTCCTTCATATTTGTAAATATAAGACTGAGATTGTTTGCCTTTAAATTTTTGTATTTTATTACAACAGGGTCATACACTGTTGTACGCTCAATTATTGACTTTACATTTTTATGTGTTTTAAATTCACTTAAGTCTTTCTCAGTTACTTCCTTAGCATTCTTTTGACCCTTGATGGCAATCTCAGTAATGATCCCTTGACTCATTATATTTTCAGTCATAGACTTTTGCAGACCAAATCCAACAGAGGACAATATGATTAGAAACGAACATGCCATAGTAGTTGCGAGTATTGTCATAAAAACACGCAGCTTATTTTTCTTCATATTTCTTCTGATAAAATGAACCTGATCCTTAAACCTCAACAGTAATTCCCCCTTTTAATATGCCGTCATGAAGCTGAAATTTTGAGTGTCCGATGGAAGCCACTTCATCATCATGAGTTATGATGATGAATGTAATACCGCGCTCACGGTTCAGCTGCTGAATCAATTGAAGTACTTCCTGTTCCGTTTCTGAATCAAGACTTCCCGTCGGCTCATCCGCTAAAATAATCGATGGATTTAAAATTAACGCTCTCGCAATACTGACACGCTGCTGCTGGCCGCCAGACAGTTCATTCGGATAATGGGCAGCATGGTTTTCAAGACCGACTCGCTTTAGCATATCCTTTACCTTTTGCTTGCGCTCGGACGGTTTGATCCCTTTTAACGCTAGCGGCATTTCAACATTCTCATACGTCGTTAAACCTGGAATGAGTTGGAAGCTTTGAAAAATAAAACCGAAGTGTTCAAGGCGGAACTGAGCCCATTCCCTTTCATTAAAGCCTGTAACATCAGTGCCGTTAATCACAATTCGCCCTTTTGTCGGGGATATGTAGCCGGAAATTAAATTCAGAAGCGTTGATTTTCCTGACCCACTTCGACCAAGAATGCAGGCGATCTCTCCTTTCGCAACTATTAAAGAGACGTCTTTTAATACAGGCACTTCATTTTCACGGCCTTTTTTTCCGATCGTGAAAGAATGGTCAATATGCTGAAGATCTATCATATTTACTCTCTCCCTTACAAATATTTCGTTTTTTTATAAATCGCAAAATAACTGATGAAAAAACCAATCACTGCGCCCGCAGCCATACCAAGAAGATAGCCGGCAAAGCTCTCGCTTGCAGCGTATCCAAAGTAGCCGAAGCCTAAAATGCCAATGATGATGACGATCACTTGCACCGGGCGATCCAATGCTTTCCACAAAAAGAAATATCCATTTCGGTCATTTGATAGTTTGACGAAGCTGATGTACCCGATGATATAAAATATAAAGCTCCAGGCTATCGGAAAGAAAAGGTAATGTTCGGAATCCATCACCCATTCAGGAACAACAAACATAATTGGGATAATATACCGAAACCAATCAGGTATTTCAGTATTCAAAACGGCAGCATTCTGTCCAAATACAATCTCTAAATTTCCGGCAGGTAAAGCTATCAATAGAAAAGGGAAAATAGCAACAGTAAATGAAACCAGCAGCTGCGATAAAATATTTCCTGTTAAAGCACCTGCGGCCATGACTAACGAATAAGCCATTAAGCTGATAAAGATCATCCCTATACTAAGATGATGAAAATGAATCACTTTTTCAGGATTCAAAAGCAAAATCAGGAAAATAGATAAAACATATCCTATGAGTTGCGGTCCCACAATCACCATTCCGCCGGTAAGGAACTTCGCATTAAATATCTGGCCCCGTGTATAAGGAAGGCTTAATATAAAATCAAAGAAGCCCTTGCTTCGTTCAATTCCAAGCTGGCTGATTGCCAAAACGACACCCCAAATCCAGAACACTGAGATAAATGTGCCGTTTAAATAGTTAATCGAAAATACGCAGGTTCCGACCCACTTGTCCTGATGAGTGACACAGCTTTGATATGAAATGTACGTATTTAAAACGGTAAAAGGATTGCTAAGCATAAATACTAAAATAATTATTACCAACAGAGCTTTATTTTGCTTCCACTCTTTATAAAACAGCCCGAAATCCGGCACATCACTTCCCTCCAAACCGAAAGTATTTCTTAATGTTTCGTTTTCTTAAAAATAGAGAAGTAGCTCACAAAGAATCCAGCCACTGCCCCAATGATCATACCCAAAATATAACCAATAATGGAATGTCCGGTATAGTATCCAAATAAACCAAATCCAAGGATGCCGAAAGCCATAACCAGAATTTGCACCGGACGGTCTAATCTGTTCCATAAGAAAAAGTGTCCGTTTCGTTCACTTGGATGCTTTTTGAAGCTTATCAAACCAATCAAGTAAAATAGAATGCTCATTACGGCTGGAATCAATAAAAGATATTTACTGTTAGTCATCCATTCATTTACAACGTAACTAATCGGTACTAGGTTCGATAAATTGCTTGCCAGAGAGAAATAACTCTCAGGGGAAGGGAACATTTCCCATATACTCACACCAAAAACAACTTCAAGGTTTCCAACCGGCAATGCAATAATTAAATACGGCAATATAGCTGCAGAAAACGCCGTTAACAGCTGGGCAAAAGCATTTCCAGTTAACGCTCCGGCGGCCATCACCAGTGAAAAAGCCATAAAACTAATCACAATTACTCCAACGCTGCTGTGCTCAAAAAAGTAGACGTGTTCAGGGTTATAGACAACAATCAGCAGCCATGCGAGTAAAAAGCCAATCAATTGCGACAGCACAATCACAAAACCGCCTAACCAAAATTTCGTCTGGAAAATTTGGCTTCTGTTATATGGAAGGCTTAATATAAAATCCATCGTGCCTTTCGAACGTTCCATTCCTAGGAAGCAGACCGCCAAAATGACACCCGGCACCCAGTTGAGATCTATCAGATTGCTTATGGAATAATTCACAATAAAATCACAATATTGCGGGTCTTGGCGATCAAGACATCCTTGATAAGACAAATACGTATTAACGATAGAAAGCGGATTTGCCAGCACTAAAAACGCGATACTTAACAAAATCACCACTTGATTCTGCTTCCACTCTCGATAGAGGAGACCTCGGTCTACCATCTCCGCTTCCCTCCAAACTTCGCAATGAATACTTCTTCCAGGTTGACAGGAAGCTCATTCCATACTTTTGGCTTCAGCTCTCTCAAAAAGCTCTTTTTCTCCTCATCGCTTTTCGGAATCAGCACTGTGTAAAACACGCCGGCCTGATCGAGCATCGGAATGTTTTGCTCTCTGATGGCCAGATTGACATCTGTGTCAAACGCCATTTGTATTTTGATGTATTCTTCTTTTAATTCATCAAGATCCATGACGTTGGTCAGCCTGTTATCTTCAAGAAAGCCAATTCGGTTGCACATCCGCTCTATGTCCTCAAGCCGGTGGGACGTGATCAGGATGCTCGTATCACGCTCTGCCACTTCATCGACCATCAGCTGCAGCACATCATGTCTAGTTACCGCATCAATACCGTCCGTCGGCTCATCCAGGAGAATCAGCGCCGGTCTCGCCGCAAACGACAGAACGAGTGATAGCTGCTTTTTTAAGCCTGTCGACAGTTCGCGGTATTTTTTCGTTTCCGGAATTTCGTATCTGTTCATCAGCTCATTCGCGTACGTGACATCAAATTTCGGATAAATTCTTCTCAAAATATCGACTAACTGCTTGTATGTATACTTATCGTAAAACGGATTTTGAACAGGCATGTAGATGATATTTTGTTTGACTTTCGGGTGCTTTTTGATTTCTACGCCGTCAAATAAAATCGTTCCGCTGTCAGCGAAAATGATTTGCTGGATTAAGCGAAGCATCGTCGTTTTGCCCGATCCATTGCGTCCAAGCAATCCAAAGATTTCTCCTTTTTCGATTGTTAATGAAACATCTTTTAATACTTGATTGCCGTCAATCGCTTTTGACAGCTGCCGCAGTTCAATCATTTTTTTTGCCTCCCTTCACATCAGCGCTGATTTCCTTTATCCATTCGTGCAGTTTTTCCAGCTCAACCCCTGCATAGTGTGCATCGATGATGAGCTGTTTGAGTTGCTCTTTAATCATCGTCATCTTCCCTTCAACCAGTGTCGTTTTTGCATTCTCCGATATATAGGTCCCTCTGCCCCGCAGCGTTTCAATAATCCCCTCTCGCTCAAGTTCTTTATACGCTTTGCTGACAGTGTTCGGATTCGCAATAATGATCGTTGCCAATTCTCTGACAGAAGGAAGCTTATCACCAGGCTTCATGATCCCTTTCAAACAAAGCTCTTTCATTTGCTGAATAATTTGTTCGTAAATGGGTGTTGAGCTTCTTGGATCGATTTGAATCATTTACTTCCCTACTTTCTATACGATCTGAACCTTTTATAGATAAAAATGATCAATTATACTTTTTTGCCATTCAAAACCGATCATCACAAGAACAAGAAAAAAAGAACAAGCGATCACAGATGCCGCAATCAGCATTGGCACGTTACGTTTGTTTCGTTTTTTATGTTTCATAACTGCCTCCCTTAATGTCAATATATAAATGATTTTATATTAGTGTCTATAGTGTATTACTTCAATTAGTACAATTAATACAATAAATACTTTGACTCACAAAGTCAATCCTTTTTTTACAAAAAAACGGACCCTTTTAAAAGGGTCCGTTTTCCTACACATCAAGAGGGTGCTGCAGGATCATATTATTTTGCAAAGATTGAAGCTGAAGTCTCATTCTGTACAGCTGTTCTCTCTGCTGATCATTTGACGACAGCCATAGTTTATTCAAGGCATTTACCGCATCTTCTAGCTGCATTTGTGCATCACTATATTCTTGATCGTTATAATGCTCTTGTTTAGAAGCGATTTTCAGCTGTTCTTCAGCATAATCATAGGCCTGCATACATTGCTGGAGATGTTCATCTACTGATTGTCTTGTTGCCACAGTAACCCCTCCTTTTGGTAATGGAATTCATCCATCATTCATATTGTAGCCTCATCTGACTTTATTCAATAAAGTAATTTATGGTCGATATTCATTTGTTCTCTTGTGAAATGCGTGCTACAATTTTAGGATGCAATCGTACGCAAGGAGGCACATGAATTGTGATGCAGAACAATCCTTTTCCTTATTCAAATACGGAAAAACGCTATCATACATTGAATTATCATCTCAGAGAACATTTCGGCCATAAGGTGTTTAAAGTAGCGCTTGACGGCGGTTTTGACTGTCCGAATCGGGACGGCACCGTAGCCCACGGAGGCTGTACGTTTTGCAGCGCAGCAGGCTCCGGCGATTTTGCCGGGAACCGGGCCGATGATTTAATTACGCAATTCCATGACATCAAAAACCGCATGCACGAAAAATGGAAGGACGGCAAGTACATCGCTTATTTTCAGGCTTTCACAAACACTCACGCCCCGGTTGAGGTGCTTCGTGAGAAATTCGAATCCGTCCTCGCTTTAGATGATGTGGTTGGCATTTCGATCGCCACTCGCCCTGACTGTCTGCCTGATGATGTCGTTGATTACCTGGCAGAGCTGAATGAACGCACCTATTTGTGGGTGGAGCTTGGGCTTCAAACAGTTCATGAACGGACTGCACTTCTGATCAACCGCGCACATGATTTTAACTGCTATGTGGAAGGCGTCAATAAATTAAGAAAACACGGCATACGTGTCTGCTCGCATATTATCAACGGGCTGCCTTTGGAAGACCGGGACATGATGATGGAAACGGCAAAGGCCGTCGCAGATTTGGACGTCCAGGGCATTAAAATCCATCTGCTTCACCTACTGAAAGGCACGCCGATGGTCAAGCAATATGAAAAGGGAAAGCTGGAATTTCTTTCTCAAGATGATTATGTGCAGCTCGTGTGCGATCAGCTTGAGATCATTCCGCCTGAAATGATCGTCCACCGCATTACAGGTGACGGACCGATTGAGTTGATGATCGGGCCAATGTGGAGCGTCAACAAATGGGAAGTGCTTGGCGCCATTAATAAAGAGCTAGAGAACCGAGGCAGCTATCAAGGAAAGTTCTTTCAGCGGCTTGAGGAGGAATCAGCGCTATGATTTTGAAGAAAATTCTTCCTTACAGCAAAGAACTGCTGAAAATGGCCGCGGGAGAAGGAGATATTGTCGTAGATGCGACAATGGGCAACGGACATGATACACAGTTTTTAGCGGAGCTTGTTGGTGAAAACGGTCATGTGTACGCATTCGACATCCAAGAATCAGCCGTGGCCAATACAAAGGAACGGCTCGGTGACATGTATCAAGCGCGAACAACGTTATTTCACAAAAGCCATGATAAAATCGCTGAATCCCTCCCGCCTGAAACACATGGCAAAGTGGCGGCCGCGGTATTTAACCTCGGCTATTTGCCGGGCGGGGACAAATCAATTACGACAAACGGCAGTTCTACGATCAAAGCAATTGAACAGCTTCTCGGCATCATGAAAGACGAAGGTCTGATTGTTCTCGTCGTCTATCATGGCCACCCGGAAGGCAAAGCTGAAAAAAACGACGTGCTCGAGTTTTGCCGGGACTTGGACCAGCAAACAGCCCGTGTATTATCATACGGATTTATCAATCAGCAAAATGACCCGCCATTTATTGTCGCCATCGAAAAAAAAGCTCAGATCAGCAAATGATTTGAGCTTTTTTCTTTGAGTTTTTCATCCAGGACATTTTTTGAAATTTCCGGTAGGCTCTGCCGTTGATATAAAAGAAAAGGGAGGTTTTTCCGCTGGCTTTGATCAGCTTCTTTGCGAGCCGGCCCATTTCCTTTTGGCCCGCCACTTTATCATCTGACAAATAAACGCCAAGCAAGCCGCGATTGATTAAACGATGGAAGTTTTCATGCGGAATGCCTTCTAAATGCTCGTCAGCTTTATGGATAAAGTGTTCAAGCCGATTCATCATCTCTTCATGAGACTGATAATACGAGCAGAAATTCAAGTCTCCTTCCAGCAAGTCCTCCTCTTGATCAATCAAATAATCAAGAAGAATATGAAGGCCCTGTATGTAAGGAAAATAACTGTCGCGGATTTTTTTAGCGGTGCTTTCTGTGAAATCAGGCTGGAACGAATACGCAACCAGACAGAAAATGCCTAACGTTGAGCCTGCACAGGCTGAAAATTCATACCATTCCATCTCAGGCAGCTCTGATTCATATTGAGTAAACCACTTTTCAAGCCGCGGAACACGCTCATGCTCAATAACGTGCTTATGCACCTGCAAATCGCAATAATAGCCGCACAGTTCAAGCAGATAAGGTTTAATCATGTCATAGTGCTCAATGGAACCAAGGACACGCTGGCACGTTTTGACCAGTTCGTGCAGATATCCGCTGTCATCCTGTTCTTCCCTGAATTGATAATAGTTTTGCAGTTCCGCCCCAACTGTCAGTGCATCCTGCATTGAGGCATGGAGCATCCGAAAATCCTGCGGGTCCAGCGAGGTGCTGCGGTCACACAGATTGTCCAAATAATCACTAATCGTTTGATACGCGATGATAAACTCGACACATTTCTGCTTTTGGCTGCCTGACAATAAGGCCAGTATGCCGCCGCCTTCACAGTGAAACGTTTTGTCCCGAATACTTGCGGTTGCCTGTGCTTTCAATTCACTGTTATGAATCGATTCTGATTTTTGCTTCCATATGTCCAGCTCTTGATGAACGAGCGGAAAAATATCTCGATATACCTTTGCCATCAATCCAAAAGGATGTTCCGGTACTGTCAACACATGCACCCCCTACTAGTTCAAATATATTGATCAGTAAACGCTCTTGCTGCTTTAAAGACATCTTCTCTCTCGGGTTCATTGAAGATCTCATGGTAAAGCCCTTCCCACTCTCTGTATGCTTTATTATGAGAAGCAACACCATTAAACCACTTGATGACCATCGTTTTGTCAACAAGCTTGTCATCACCGGCTTGCATCACAAGAAGCGGAACTTTCAAAAATGCCTCTGTCGGCACCATTGCCGATTCAATTGTCTTTAAAAGCTCTCTGTACCATCTGACAGAAACTTTCCTGACGTATAACGAATCATTTTGGTCAGCTTCGATGACGTCCTCATTGCGCGTCGCCATATCAATTGATAATCCCGAATCAACCTTAAGTGACGGAGCGATGACATTCAGGCCTTTTGATGCAAGATCAAGCGCTTTATTCACTTTAATTTGCAGTCCGAGACACGGTGATGATAAAATAATTCCCGTAATCTTGGGATTTCTTTGCTGTTTAATCCATTCAATCGCGACCAGACCGCCCATGCTGTGACCTAGAAGAAAAACCGGCAGATCAAAAGTTCGCGCTTTATCTATCCAAGCATCTACTTCATCAATGTATTCTTGAAACGAGCGAATATGCCCTCTCGCTCTTGTCGTTGTTCCCTGTCCAGGCAAATCGCCCATGACAACGTGATAACCCGAGGACCGCCACATTTCAATCAGCCATTTATATCGTCCGTGATATTCACTTGCCCCGTGAATGATTACAATCACGGCAGCAGGTCTGTCTGCTTTCCAGGTCCACATGCTCTTCACCTCATACGAAATTTAAATAGAGAAAGAAGGATGAATCTTATGATCTACCCTTATAAGGAACACAAGCCAGATATCCACCCAACAGCCTTTATAGCTGATAATGCAACAATTACCGGTGATGTCGTGATCGGAGAACAGTCCAGCATTTGGTTTTCTGTTGTCATAAGGGGAGATGTTGCGCCGACCAGAATCGGAAACAGAGTCAATATCCAAGATTTAAGCTGCCTCCATCAAAGCCCGAACCAGACGCTGCTCATTGAAGATGACGCCACGATAGGCCATCAGGTTACACTTCATAGCGCTGTTATCCGCAAGAACGCCTTAATCGGCATGGGCTCAATCATTTTAGACGGAGCCGAAATTGGCGAAGGCGCTTTTATTGGTGCCGGCAGTCTTGTCCCGCCTGGAAAAACCATTCCGCCTGGCCATCTCGCCTTTGGCCGCCCTGCAAAAGTCATCCGCCCTTTGACGGAAGAAGACCGAAAAGATATGCAAAGAATACGGTCAGAATATGTAGAAAAGGGCCAATATTATAAATTTCTTCAACAAACATAAGACCTGCTTCGTCTTACTTTACCATTTTTCAAATTATATTTGAAAGCAATAACCATCGTTAACCCGGACGTCATCACAGTTCGGGTTTCAATTTTTCCATAAAACGTTCACATATAGCATGAAACGTATGACTTTTATCTTATCACAAAACTATAAACAGCCTCTGCAAACACACATACCTATTCTTTCCTGTTCTCTATTTTCTATGAGCACACACAAAAAGAGCCCACTGGGAGCTCTTTTTGTCAGCTGATATTTCGTTCGCTGGCAGCAGCCGCATTTTTTTTGTGAAACCCTTTTCCATAGTACACAGCCAGCAAGATGAGAAACCATATCGGCCCGATAATCACGGCTACTCTTGTATCAGGGCTGTAAGCCATAAGAATGACGACGAATGCTAGAAATGCCAATGACACATAAGACGTAAACGGAAATAAAGGCATTTTGTACTTTAATTGTTTCTTTTCTTCCGGCTTCAAACTTTTCCTGTATTTTATTTGAGAAAGCAAAATGATTGCCCACGTCCAAATCGCTCCGAACGTCGCAATACTTGTAACCCAAGTAAATACCTTCGCAGGGACAACATAGTTTAACAGCACTCCGACTAATAAAGCCCCCGCTGAAGCTAGAACAGCTTTACCCGGGATGCCGCCTTTCGTCAGCTGACCGTATGCTTGTGGCGCCTCTTTCTGTTCCGCCAAGTTAAACAGCATCCGTCCTGTGCTGAAAATACCGCTGTTGCATGAAGACAGCGCGGCAGTCAACACGACAAAGTTAATGATACCTGCCGCCGATGGAATGCCCACTTTTTGAAATGTGAGAACAAATGGACTTCCTTGAGAGCCAATTTCCTGCCACGGATAAATAGACATAATGACAAATAAAGCGCCTACATAAAAAATCAAAATCCTCCAAAATACTGTATCGATTGCTTTGGCTAACGATTTTTGCGGGTTTTTTACTTCGCCAGCCGTCACCCCGATCATTTCAATCCCTAAATAGGCGAACATGACCATTTGAAGAGACAATAGAACCCCTTTTAAACCATGAGGGAAAAATCCTCCGTTGTTCCACAAATTGCTGATTCCGGTTGCAATGCCCCCATTGCCGACTCCTGCAATAATCATCAATAAACCGACAGCAATCATGGATAAGATCGCAACAATTTTAATCAATGCGAACCAAAATTCCAACTCACCGTAAGCTTTGACAGCCAGGAAATTAACACCCGTCATAATGACCAGCGCCGATAATGCCCAAATCCAGTTTGGCACGTCAGGAAACCAGAACCCCATATAGATGCCGACAGCAGTGATTTCGGCCATACAGGTGACAACCCATAAAAACCAGTAGTTCCACCCTGTTAAATAGCCTGCAAGCGGTCCCAAATAATCACGCGCATACCTGCTGAAGGAGCCTGCGACCGGTTTTTGAATGGCCATTTCCCCAAGCGCTCTCATAATAAAAAACATGACCAGGCCGCTTGCGGCATACGCTACCAAAATACCAGGCCCTGCTAATTGAATAGCTGATGCGGAGCCGAGGAACAACCCTACTCCTATAGCAGCTCCTAAAGACATTAAAGAAATATGCCTTTCTTCGAGTCCGCGGTGCAGCTCTTGTTTTTGTTTTTGCATGCTTCTTCTCCCCTAGAAAAAAATATCATTATATCATTTTTCTGAATATTCCGTACGGATTGGGTAAATCAATGATGATGGAGAAATAAAAGGATAACAACAAGGCTTTCGACTACTCGAAAGCCTTGTTGTCTGTTACACAAAGATGACTTCTTTAGGCTGATGGCTCAGCTCTTCAGGCATATACCGTTTTTCAATATTGATGCTGTGCCAGATCATAAAGATTAGCACAGTCCAGATTTTACGGCTGTTATCAGCCTTGTCCGCACAATGGTCTTCAAGAAGCTGAAGGACATAATCCTTATGGATATAAGCATCCGTTTGGCTTTCTTGAATAATATTCCGCACCCATTCGTTCATTTCGTTTTTCAGCCAATGACGGATCGGTACAGGGAAACCGAGCTTTTTGCGGTTTAATACGTGCTCAGGCACAATTCCTTCAGCGGCTTTGCGAAGAAGATACTTCGTCGTGCCGTTCTTCGTTTTCAGCTCATCAGGAATTTTTGAAGCGACGTCGAATACGACTTTATCCAAGAACGGCACACGCAGTTCCAAAGAATTCGCCATCGTCATTTTATCCGCCTTTAACAAAATGTCGCCGCGCATCCAAGTGTGGATATCGACATACTGCATTTTGTTGATATCGCTGTACGAGCTGCTTTCTGTAAAGTAAGTCTTCGTCACATCGCGATATGAAAGGTTCGGATTATAATGCTTCAACAGCTGCTTTTTGACAGACTCTTCAAAGATTTTCGCGTTACCGATATAACGATCTTGAAGCGGAGTACAGCCGCGCTCAAGCAGGCTCTTTCCTCTCATACCTTCAGGCATAACGGCAGCAACGTGCAGAAGCATCTTTTTCAAGCCGGACGGGATCCGTTCAAACGGTTTAAGCGAAAGCGGTTCACGGTAAATGTTATATCCGCCGAAGAGCTCATCCGCTCCTTCACCTGATAAAGCAACCGTAACATGTTTTTTCGCTTCTTTTGCAACAAAGTACAACGGAATCGCTGCCGGATCAGCAAGCGGGTCATCAAAATGCCATACGATCTTCGGAAGCTCATTCATGTATTCCTCAGGCGAAATGACTTTGCTGATATTTTCGATGCCCAGCGCCGCTGCAGTTTCTTTCGCTACATCAACCTCACTGAAGCCCTGCTGTTCAAAGCCGACAGAGAATGTTTTTAAGCTTGGATGAAATTCCTTCGCAACAGACACAATAAAGGAAGAATCAATCCCGCCAGACAGAAACGAACCGACAGGAACGTCACTTCTCATATGAACGTTTACAGAATCATAGATCGCGTCTCGGACTTCTTTCACAAGCTTGTCTTCTTCAGTCTGAACCGGCTTGAAGTTCGCTTTGAAATACGTTTTGAATGTGATATCGCCGTCCGGGCGGATTGTGAATTGTGAACCCGGCTCTACTTTTTTCACATGGGCATCAAGCGTGCTTGGTTCAGGAACAAATTGGAAAGACATGTACTGCTGCAATGCCTCTTTATCTATTTCAATATCATTCTGAGCAACCATTAAACTTTTTCTCTCTGAGGCAAAATAAACCTGATCATTGATCGTTGTGTAGTACAACGGTTTAATGCCGAATGGATCTCTTGCCCCATAAAGCACATGATCGTTTTTATTCCAAATCAGAAAGGCAAACATACCGCGCAGTTTGGACGCCGCTTCTTCTTTATAGTGACGGTAAGTCGCAAGAAGAACCTCTGTGTCCGAATCCGTGTTGAATGTGTACCCCTTTGCTTCAAGCTCTTCTCTCAGTTCAATATAGTTATAGATTTCTCCGTTAAAGATAATCCAATATGTTTCATCTTCATATGATAAAGGCTGTCCGCCATTTTCTACATCAATAATGCTGAGCCGTCTGAATCCGAAGCCGACGTGCTCATCATGGAAATATCCATCACTGTCAGGACCGCGGTGAACGATCATTTGGTTCATTTGTTTGATTAGTTCTTCTTGATCAGCGGTTTGAGCTAACGGATGCTTGTTAAAAACCCCGACAAATCCACACATAGTATTGCCTCCATAATTAAAATTGTCATCATTGAACCCCTATTTATAGACGCTGTGAATAGTATTTGGTTTCACAGTTATGTAAAAAAATAAACATGAATACAACGATAAAAAAGGGAAAGCCGCTTAACCAGTAAGCGGCTATAAAATTATTCTCCTAACGCTTCTTTACGCAGCTGCTCCGCTTTGTCTGTGCGCTCCCATGGAAGGTCAACATCGTGACGTCCAAAGTGGCCGTACGCAGCAGTTTGTTTGTAGATCGGACGGCGCAAATCAAGCATTTTGATAATGCCGGCAGGTCGTAAATCAAAGTTATTGCGAACAACTTCAATCAGTTTTTCCTCAGAAGCTTTTCCTGAACCGAATGTGTTGATTGAGATTGACACAGGCTGTGCAACACCGATCGCGTAAGCAAGCTGTACTTCGCAAGAATCAGCAAGCTCAGCCGCAACGATGTTTTTCGCAACGTATCTTGCCGCATAAGCTGCAGAACGGTCTACCTTCGTCGCGTCCTTACCTGAGAACGCGCCTCCGCCGTGGCGTGCATAGCCGCCGTACGTATCAACGATGATTTTGCGTCCTGTAAGTCCCGCATCCCCTTGAGGGCCTCCGATTACGAAACGTCCTGTAGGGTTGATGAAATATTTTGTTTCTTCATCAATCAGCTCTTCAGGAACAACCGGATTGATGACATGTTCTTTAATGTTGCGCTGAATTTGCTCAAGTGTAATTTCAGGATGATGCTGAGTTGAAATAACAATCGCGTCAATGCGGACTGGTTTGTTATTTTCATCGTACTCAACCGTTACCTGTGTTTTGCCGTCAGGGCGAAGGTACGGAAGAATATCTTCTTTACGGACTTCACTTAGGCGGCGGGCTAATTTATGGGCAAGTGAAATTGGAAGAGGCATAAGCTCTTTCGTTTCGTTGCACGCATAACCGAACATTAATCCTTGGTCACCCGCACCAATCGCTTCAATTTCTTCGTCGCTCATTGTGCCTTCACGGGCTTCAAGCGCTTGGTCTACGCCCATCGCGATATCAGCAGACTGCTCATCAATTGATGTTAAAACCGCACAAGTTTCCGCATCAAATCCGTATTTTGCACGTGTGTATCCGATTTCTTTAATGGTTTGGCGAACCGTTTTCGGAATGTCAACATACGTAGAAGTTGTGATCTCTCCGCTTACAAGAACCAAACCTGTTGTCACAGATGTTTCACAAGCAACACGCGCGTTAGGGTCTTTCTTTAAAATTTCATCTAAAATGCTGTCAGAAATCTGGTCACAGATTTTATCCGGATGCCCCTCCGTAACAGATTCTGATGTAAATAAACGACGATTTTTACTCATGATTTGCTTCCTCCTGCACAAGGCCTCCCGAAAGACCTTGTATATATGATACGGAACTCGCTCCCTCTTATACAATGTACAGTTATATTAGAGAATGTTAATTGGCATATTTATGAAATAAAAAAACCTTTTCCATCGAGGAAAGGGTTTGGTCTTTGTGCCTTTCACTCTTATCGCTCAAGGAATCATACAACCTTGCAACAGGTTAGCACCTTGGTTGTCTCACTCAGTTGAACATAATAAATAACAGAGAAACCGGTTGCTGGGCTTCATAGGGCCTGTCCCTCCGCCAGCTCGGGATAAGAGTATCCGCTCAATGAAATATCTTATCGTAAAAGGGTTTGCAATGTCAATATGATTCAGAAGAAATAGGCACCTATATTGAGGGAAAACAATGGAAATGCACACACAAAAAATAATAAATAGTATAGACTATTTGAAAATATATGTTATACTAATTCACAATTAGCAAAACACAAAAAACGATAAAGGAAGGTTTCATATGAACTCAGTTGATTTGACCGCTGATTTACAAGCCTTATTAACATGTCCAAATGTGCGTCATAATTTATCAGCAGCACAGCTAACAGAAAAAGTCCTCTCCCGAAACGAAGGCATTTTAACATCCACAGGTGCTGTTCGTGCGACTACAGGCGCTTACACAGGACGCTCACCTAAAGATAAATTCATCGTGGAGGAAGAAAGCACGAAAAATAAGATCGATTGGGGCCCGGTGAATCAGCCGATTTCAGAAGAAGCGTTTGAGCGGCTGTACACGAAAGTTGTCAGCTATTTAAAGGAGCGAGATGAGCTGTTTGTTTTCGAAGGATTTGCCGGAGCAGACGAGAAATACAGACTGCCGATCACTGTCGTAAATGAGTTCGCATGGCACAATTTATTTGCGCGGCAGCTGTTTATCCGTCCGGAAGGAAATGATAAGAAAACAGTTGAGCAGCCGTTCACCATTCTTTCTGCTCCGCATTTCAAAGCGGATCCAAAAACAGACGGCACTCATTCCGAAACGTTTATTATTGTCTCTTTCGAAAAGCGGACGATCTTAATCGGCGGAACTGAGTATGCCGGTGAAATGAAGAAGTCCATTTTCTCCATTATGAATTTCCTGCTGCCTGAAAGAGATATTTTATCTATGCACTGCTCCGCCAATGTCGGTGAAAAAGGCGACGTCGCCCTTTTCTTCGGACTGTCAGGAACAGGCAAGACCACCCTGTCGGCAGATGCTGACCGCAAGCTGATCGGTGACGATGAACATGGCTGGTCTGATACAGGCGTCTTTAATATTGAAGGCGGGTGCTACGCTAAGTGCATTCATTTAAGCGAGGAAAAGGAGCCGCAAATCTTTAACGCGATCCGTTTCGGGTCTGTTCTCGAAAATGTCGTTGTTGACGAAGATACACGCGAAGCCAATTATGATGATTCCTTCTATACTGAAAACACGCGGGCAGCTTACCCGATTCATATGATTGACAACATCGTGACTCCAAGCATGGCCGGCCATCCGTCAGCAATTGTATTTTTGACGGCTGATGCATTCGGAGTCCTGCCGCCGATCAGCAAACTAACGAAGGAGCAGGCCATGTACCATTTCTTGAGCGGTTACACGAGTAAGCTTGCCGGAACCGAACGTGGTGTCACGTCTCCTGAAACGACGTTCTCTACATGCTTCGGCTCACCGTTCCTGCCGCTTCCTGCTCACGTCTATGCTGAAATGCTCGGCAAAAAGATCGATGAACACGGCGCAGACGTTTTCTTAGTCAATACCGGCTGGACCGGGGGCGGCTACGGCACAGGCGAACGAATGAAGCTTTCTTACACTAGAGCAATGGTCAAAGCAGCGATTGAAGGTAAATTAGAGGATGCTGAAATGATAACTGACGATATTTTCGGCCTGCACATTCCAGCACATGTTCCTGGCGTTCCTGATCATATCCTTCAGCCTGAAAATACGTGGACCAACAAGGAAGAATACAAAGAAAAAGCAGTCTACCTTGCAAATGAATTCAAAGAGAACTTTAAAAAGTTCGCACATACCGATGCCATCGCCCAGGCAGGCGGCCCTCTCGTATAAAAAACAAAAGCCAAGAGCAATTATGCTCTTGGCTTGTTTTAATTGACGGAATGCAAAGAAGTCAGCTTGTATGTAATGATGGTCCGGCCTTCTTCCCATTGAAGCTTCTGCACTTCAGCTGTGCCTGACTTTTCGCCAAACTTTGTTTTGCGTACATCCATTGGAATCTCCATCGGATATACTCGGTATCCGTCCTTCTCTAACGTGAATATATTTTCATCTATGCGAACTTCTTTTCCTTTTGTCACAATCAGTGTATTAAATTCAACAGGCATTCCCAAAGTGAAATCCCCTTTCGTTCTCTTTTTTCTTTATCATAACATATTTCACTGTCAGCGGTTTTTCATCCATTGTGTGAGCTGCCGCACGATACGCCGGTTTTCTTTTGGCGGGAAATAATGTGTGAATGTACTGTAGTACCATGTCTCCACCGGCTTATGCAGTTGTTTTAGCTTCTCTTCAAATAAATAGGAATGCTGAATCGAAACATTTTGGTCTTTTTCTCCATGGATTAACAGCACGGGTGCCTGAATTTTGTTTACTTGGTCAAACGGTGTCCTCCATTGATATTCCTCAGGCACCTTTTTCGGTGTTCCGCCGATGACTCTTTTCATCATTCGCCGCAAATCCTGCCGCTCCTCATATGTAAGAATCATATCACTGACGCCTCCCCAGGAAACAAATGAAGCTGCCTGCCCGCCCATTTCGATCGCAGTGAGCATTCCCATAATTCCGCCGCGGGAAAAGCCGAAGATATGAATTCTGTCCTTCTTGACATTTGGGTGCTGCTGAAGCAGGCGAAAAGCAGAAAATGCATCCTCCCTGTCTTCTCCGGCAAAATCCTCATTGCCTTCTCCTCCTTGATTTCCTCTGTAAAAAGGAGCAAACACCACAAACCCTTGGGATGCAAACTGGATAATCCGGCCCGGCCGAACCATGCCCACGCTTTTAATCCCGCCGCGCAAATATAAAAATCCGTCATATTGTCCCGGTTCCGCTGGCTCAGCCAGAAGCCCCTTAACCCGTAATCCATTTGACAGATAGCAGATCGTATACAAACGCACATGCTGGCTTGGCGACGGAAATCTTCTTTTCTCTACAATCAAAACAGCCGCCTCCTTTTTTTCTATATGCTTTCCTTACTCCAAAATTACATCCGGAGAACCTGGTTAGGCATTCACACATTTTTATACCCATCATACGATATGTAAAGCAAAAAAGGATATTAACTTGATGCGAAATAAGGAGGTTGTCTATGTGAACAGATGGTTAAGGCTGAGCTTCGCCTGTGTCGGCAGTATCTTTCTGATGTTCGCCCTGGCGGCTTGCAAGCAGGAAGAAACGCTCACAAAAGTCAAGGTAGCTGAAGTGACCCATTCAATTTTTTACGCACCTTTATATGTTGCTGAGTCTAAAGGGTTTTTTAAAGAAGAAGGGCTTGATGTCGATGTGAATACGACCTGGGGCGGAGACAAAACGATGACATCGCTTCTTTCCAACGGCTCCGACATCGCGCTTGTCGGGTCAGAAACATCTATTTATGTCGAAGCGCAAGGGGCTAAAGATCCCGTCATTAATTTCGCCCAGCTGACTCAGACAGACGGAACGTTTCTTGTCGCGAGAGAAGATGTTGAACACTTCGACTGGGATCAGTTGAAAGGAAAAACGTTTCTCGGTCAGCGAAAAGGCGGCATGCCGCAAATGGTCGGCGAGTATGTACTGAACAAACATAAGATTGACCCGCATAAGGATATAGACCTCATCCAGAACATAGACTTCGCCAATATTGCCAATGCGTTTGCTTCTGGAACCGGTGAGTATGTACAGCTCTTTGAACCGCAGGCTTCTCTCTTTGAGAAAAAAGGCATCGGCCATATCGTGGCTTCATTCGGAGAAGAATCAGGAGAGGTTCCTTATACGACTTTTATGGCGAAACAAAGCTATTTGAAGAAAAATGAAGACACAGCCGTCAAGTTTACAAAGGCCATTTATAAGGCGCAGCAGTGGGTTGAAAACCATTCTGCGAAGGACATCACAGATGCCATTAAAGATGAATTTGATGATACCGACCCAGACGTCATCGAAACATCCATTGAACGCTATAAAAAACAGCATTCATATTCACCAGACCCTCTGCTTAACGAAAAAGAATGGGAGCTTCTCCAAACCATTATGGATCAATCGGGAGAACTGCCGAAGCACATTCCATACAATCAGCTTGTAAATAAAGAAATTGCTGAAAAAGTCACCTCGGAGAAATAGGAGGCGCCATCTATGTCTTTCTTACATGTCGACCATGTAACCCATACTTATTTTTCTATTAAAGAAAAAACAACGGCTGTGCGGGATATTCATTTCGATGCCGAAAAAGGTGATTTCATCTCATTTCTCGGCCCAAGCGGCTGCGGAAAAACAACACTGCTTTCCATTATTGCCGGTTTGATTGAGCCATCAGAAGGCAGAGTTCTGATTGAAGGCCGTGAGCCGAATCAAAAAGAACATAATATTGGCTATATGCTTCAGCAGGATTACTTATTTCCCTGGAAATCTATCGAGGAAAATGTGCTTCTCGGTTTAAAAATCGCCGACACGCTGACAGAAGAAAGCAAAGCCGCTGCACTCGGTCTATTGCCGGAGTTCGGCCTCATAGATGTGGAGAAAAAATATCCGAAAGAGCTGTCAGGCGGGATGCGCCAGCGGGCTGCGCTTGCAAGAACACTTGCGCCTAACCCTAGTCTGCTTTTGCTGGATGAGCCATTTTCCGCGCTTGATTTTCAGACAAAGCTGTCTTTGGAAAACCTGGTATTCCGCACATTAAAGGAATATCAAAAAACAGCAGTGCTTGTCACTCATGATATAGGGGAAGCGATAGCGATGAGCGATACGATCTTTTTATTTTCAAATCAGCCGGGCACCATCCATCAGATTTTTACCATTCCTAAGGAATTGGCCGCGATGTTGCCTTTTGACGCCCGTCAGGAACCTTCCTTCCAGACACTGTTTCAAACGATATGGAAGGAGCTGAATTCTCTTGAGAAACAGCAAAGAAACCATTGATCTGCTTCACGAGCAGTATCAATTCAAACAGAAAAAGGAAAAGTGGAAGGTCCATTCCTTTCAGCTTGCCATATTTATTCTCTTTTTCTCGGGCTGGGAAATCTCCAGCAGGCAGGGCTGGATCGATCCGCTGATCTTCAGCTCTCCATCAGCTGTGTGGCGATTATTGCTGGAGAAACTTGGTGACGGTTCTTTACTGTCACACATCGGCGTCACTTTATTTGAAACGGTGCTTGGCTTTTTGCTCGGGACGTTTATGGGCACGTGCCTCGCCGCTTTGTTATGGTGGTCTAACCGACTTGCCAGAATTTTAGATCCGTATCTTGTGATTTTGAACGCAATGCCGAAAGTGGCCCTGGGCCCGATCCTGATTGTCGCGCTCGGTCCCAGTTTTATCAGCATCATTGCGATGGGAGCCATCATCAGCGTCATTATCACAACCATCGTTGTCTACACCGCCTTCCAAGAGGTCGACGAAAACTATACGAAAGTCATGAAAACATTCGGCGCAAAAAAGTGGGTTATTTTTAAAGAAGTCATACTGCCTGCATCCTCCCCCGCGATTATTTCAACACTAAAAGTGAACGTCGGTTTATCATGGGTTGGCGTTATTGTAGGGGAATTCCTCGTTTCGAAGGTCGGATTAGGATATATGATTATTTACGGATTCCAAGTCTTCAATTTTACACTCGTCTTCTTAAGCCTGCTGATCATCGCCATCTTCGCCACTCTGATGTATCAGGGCGTCGAGCTGCTGGAAAAGAAATGGACGAAGGGGAGGACATAAAAAACCCGGCACATGTGCCGGGTTTTTTATTCAATCCATCCAGATTCTTTCAGTTTTTTCAAGCTGATCGGAAGAACGGAATCCTTCATAATAAAGCTGAATTTTTTATTGCGGGAAAGGTTCTCCGGCAGCTCGTGAAACAAAACCGGGCCTTTCGTTTCAAAGTAATCAGCCTGCTTTTCAAGCTTTTCTATATCTGCAAAATATATATTTTTCACAATCACTTTTTCTTTTCCGAGAACTTTATACTGTCCGAGATACTTGAGGCTTTTGACTCTCGCGCCCGTCTCTTCCTTTACTTCCCGGAGCGCAGCCTCTTCTGCGCACTCCATCGGCTCTACTTTCCCGCCTGGAAACTCATAGCCTCTGTCCTCATGTTCTGTTAAAAGCCATTTGCCGCCAAAACGGCAAATCACCCAGACATGCTTCGGGCTGTCCGAGAAAGGCTGATCGTCAAAGGAAAGCTGAACAGTATTCTGATAATAATCTTTAAACTCGTACATGTTTATCCCTCAAATCCGTTCCTAGCTATCTTCCATACATCATACCACAGTTACGTTTCTTCGGAAGCCTTTTATCAAAAAATAAGGGAAACCCAGCACGCCGTCAGGTTCTGCATGCAGACTAGCTCGTACAGTTTTTTGCGATAGCTTTTGCCGAAAAGTGCGGCCGACGCTCTGGGCTTTATTATGACCCTCGAACAGGGAAAAGTTACGGTTTGCGCTTAAATTTATTTTTTAACGTTTCTAAAAGATCGACAAGCATCTGGGGAACCGGTATGCCAAGAGAGCTGGCTGTCACAACAATTTGCACAGATTCATAAAGAATATAAAACATAATAGCCAAGTCACGAATTGATCCCTGTGTATTCAGCAGCTGATCAAAAAAGTGGCATACAGAGATCAGAGCCAGCGTGACTAATTTTTTGACAAGCCGGGCAAATATCTTTTTAAATGACAGTTTGTGAATAATGGTTTCCTTCAAAGTCGTACTGATAAATTCAATTGCCATAAGAGAGAGCAAAATCAGAAATGAATACTGAAAACCTCCAAAGAAAAAACCCGCTGCTGAAACGCTGACTGCTAAAAACGAAAAGATGCCAAAGTCTCTATCCATTTATCCCAACATCCTTTCACAGAAACGGCCTTACGATATTCTATGGTAAACAAGCCGAACGGTTTGGATTTTTCAGAAAAATGGACTGGTTGTCGCCTATTTTTAAGATACAAAAAGAAAAGCCGGACGTCTTTTTTAAGACATCCGGCCGTTCTATTTTTGAGTTTAACCTAGGTAAGCTTTTAGCATCCAGTTATGTTTTTCAATATTTTGATGGATCGCAAGAAGCATGTCCCCTGTTGTTTCGTCACCGACTTCATCAGCTAAATCCATGCCGTTTTTCAGTTCTTCCGCGATGACTGTGAAATCATCATATACGCTTTGAACCATTTGTTCAGCTGTTTCATTTCCAGCAGCTTCTTTGACAGAAGCCGTTTCTAAGGATTCCTTCATTGTTGCAATCGGTTTTCCGTTCAGCGCCAAAAGACGTTCTGCTAAGTCATCAATATAAGTTGCCGTTTCATTGTACAGCTCCTCAAACTTTTCATGAAGAGTGAAGAAATCTTTTCCTTTCACATACCAGTGATAATTATGTAGTTTCACATACATGACTGTCCAGTTGGCTACTTGTTTGTTCACTGCTTGAATCAATTGTTCTGACATGGTATCTCCTCCTTGTTATATGACTATGTATACCCTTAATATCGTACGCTAAAACCTCTTTTTTACCCTTATCTGTCACGATTTCTTCTATTATGCTACAATTGTTAAAAAACGGGAGGTGGAATGTCATGACGCTTCTCATTACGATAAGTATTTTGATTGTGCTGGCTGTTTTGCTTGTAACCATTTGGACGACTGTAAAAGCCTATAATGTAAAGCATACCATTGATCCACCACAAGAAAATCACTCTGATTCACACAATCAATGATGATGTGAATGCTCCTCTTCTGACTGATTGCTGGCAGCATCGGCGTCTCCGACTTGGACTTTTAAGGTCGGCATGCTATGCTGTTTTTTTGCTGTGACATGGGATTGGACAGTGTATACACCATCTTCCTTAAACGTCGTTTCCAATCGGTATACGCCTTTTTCTTGTTTCGCCTTAAACATTTGGCTTGCGTCTTTTTCCCCTTCTTTCCATACTTCAAACTCTACTTCATCGGCATCCGTCACAGCTTCATCACCATATGATACGGCTGCTTCATAAGCAGCGCTTTCTCCGGGATTTACTTTTTCAGGCCCGGTCAGCTTGACATCCAAAACCTCCGGCGTCTCAGCTGTATTTGCTTTGCTTTCACCAGATCCGCATCCATTAAGCAATAAAGCAGAAAAAAGCAGAACAACCAACATCTTTTTCATGCCATCACCCTTTCATCGTTTACCTAAATAGTAGCAAACGCTTACAGCAAATGGTACATAAAATATGAGACGTCACAAAAAAGACCTTTTTGCTTATGCGCAAAAAGGTCCTTTCTATTTTAGCCAAATACTTTTAGCAATTCTTCTTTATCCTGTGAAAGCCAGAAACGCATTAAACGTTTAGCGCCTTCCAGATCATGAAGCTTCGCTTGGCCGCACTGCTTTTCATTCGCAGCTGGTATTTCTGTAATCTCTACCGCTTCCTTCATTGTGTCTTCAAGCAGATCAACGATTTCCGCTGATGTCGGCTCTCCGCTCACAACTAGATAATAGCCTGTCTGGCAGCCCATTGGAGAAATATCAATGATATCAAAATGATCGTATTTCTCAGCATGAGAACGAATCGTAAACGCGAGCAAATGCTCGAGTGTGTGAATGGTGTCAGGCTTCATCGCCTGTTTATTTGGCTGGCAAAAACGAATGTCAAATTTATTTACAACGCCGTCTGTTCCCACTTTATGCACGCCGCAATGTCTTACATATGGAGCAACAACCGCATTATGATCAAGCTCAAAACTTTCTACTGAAGGCATAATGGCACTCTCCCCTTTTTTAAAAATGTAATTTCATTATAACATACTTTTCCGATAAGAATTATTGATTAACTTTTCAATCTGTGTTTTTTTTCTTATACTTGCATCAGAAAGGTTGCTGAAGAAACATGAAAACCCTATTCATCGCTCTGATCAGAGGATATCAAAAATTCATCTCGCCCCTGACACCGCCAACGTGCCGCTTTTATCCGACCTGTTCCCAATATGGAATCGAAGCGATTAAAACACATGGCGCTTTAAAAGGCGGATGGCTGACAATCAAACGGATTTTGAAATGCCACCCGTTCCATCCGGGAGGAGTCGATCCCGTTCCTGAAAAGAAACAAAAACATTAATTGTTATAACCGTTTACGATAAGATCCAGTTTTCCGGTTTTAGGATCAATGACTAAGCCATGGACCGGAACGTTTTCAGGGAACAGCGGGTGATGTTTAATAACGTCTACGCTGTCTTTCACACTCGCTTCCACTGAATCAAAGCTTTTAAACCATTGATCAAAGTCTACACCGGAGTACTTTATTGTTTCGATGCGTTCTTCCGGAATCCCTCTTGCTTTGATTTTTTCAAGCATGCTTTTGCTGCTGATTTTGCTCATGCCGCAATCGTGATGCCCGATCACACACACCTCATCTGCATTCAGCTCGTACACTGCGACGAGTAAACTTCTCATGATGCTTCCGAATGGGTGTGTCACAAGCGCACCGGCACTTTTAATGATTTTCACATCACCGTTTCGCAAATTCATCGCATGCGGCAGCAGTTCAACCAGACGAGTGTCCATGCAAGAAAGAATCGCCATTTTTTTATCTGGAAATTTTGATGTTTGATACTTTTCATACTCTCTTTGTTCAGTAAATGTCTTGTTAAATTCAAGAATATCATTTAGAAGACTCATGTTCGTTGTCCCTTTCTATTCTTTTTACTCTTCAATATATCACAACCCTTGTTTATTCGTCATAATAAAAAAAGACAAACCCTCTGGTCTGCCTTATTTCCCCATGTTATAGCGTTTTTTGAACTGCTCAACTCGTCCGCCTTTTTCATTGAATTTCTGGCGGCCTGTATAAAACGGATGCGTGTCAGAACTTACCTCTACTTTAATGACAGGATATGTGTTGCCGTCTTCCCACTCTGCTGTTTCATTAGATGTTTTCGTAGAGGTGCTGAGAAAACGGTAGCCGCTGTTGACATCCTGAAATATCACTTTGTGGTTCTTCGGATGAATTCCTTCTCTCATGTGTATCTCCTTCCAATAAATCGTAATAATTACGTTTTATTTTATAACCTTACAAACGTTTTGTCAATCTTCTTATATCCTTCCCTCTGTTTTCACATCGTAAACCTCATGGCATTTAAGAATAGGAAGAATAATCTAACCGAGGAAGCAAATAATAAACCCAAAATACATACAGAACGTCTTTTTAGAAAGGTGGTTTACGATTGTGGATGATTTAGTTTTGGCCAGAAGCCTCTTTGGCACGACAATGGGCTTTCATATTATTTTCGCAACGCTTGGAGTCGGTCTCCCGCTCATGATTTTAGTGGCGGAATTGATCTATCAAAAAACGAAAGATGACCATTATGCGATCATGGCGAAAAGATGGACGAAAGCACAAGCCGTTTTGCTGGGGGTCGCCATACCGACCGGAACGATCGCGGGCACTCAGCTCGCGCTTTTATGGCCGGGATTTATGGAAGTCATCGGCCGGGTGATGTCCCTGCCATTTCAAATTGAAATCTATGCTTTTTTTGTTGAAGCCCTATTCATGTCGATTTATGTATACGCTGCAGACCGTTTGTCACCTGCAATGAGGATTGTTGCTGTTTTCTTTGTGTTAGTCGGGGCAGCAGCATCAGCTGTTCTGATTACGAATGTTCACGCTTTTGAAGGTACGCCCGCCGGTTTTAAAATTTTAAACGGAAAAATTACAGATGTTGACCCGTGGGCTGCGTTTTTTAATCCTAGCTTTTTTATCACTGCCGGCCATGTCGTGCTGTCCGCGTTTATGACCGGTGCGTTTATCGTGGCTTCTGTTGCGGCGTATAAAATGATCCGGACGAGGAAAAAGGAAAAGGTCTATCGCTTTCACCGGAAAGCCCTTTTGCTCGCACTGACGATCGGCGGTATTTTTTCATTGCTGACCGCTTTGAACGGACACGAATCTGCACAGATGCTGTACGAATACCAGCCCGAAAAATTAGCCGGTGCGGAAGGCCTGTTTGAAACAAGATCCCACGCCCCGCTCGCTATCGGCGGTTTTACCGACCCGAATGAAGAAAAAGTAAAATGGGCAATCGAGATTCCATGGGCTTTAAGCTTTTTGGCAGCGAACCGTTTTGACACTGTTGTAAAGGGATTAAATGCATTTCCGAGAGATGAATGGCCGCCGCTTTTCATTCACACGCTGTTTAATGCGATGGTCGGTGTAGGCATGCTGCTTATTCTTTATTCCATTATCGGTGTGGTCTGGAGAAAGGTGCTTAAGAAAGACCGTTTCCCAACGTGGCTTTTGGTCATTTTCATGACAGCAGGCCCTTTTAGTCTCATCGGCATTGAATTCGGCTGGATTTTCGCATGTACGGGGAGGCAGCCTTGGGTCATCTATCATCTGTTGAAAACGTCAGATGTCGTAACAACGACTGGTTCGATCGGGGTGCTGTTCTTATTTTTCACATTTGTTTATGCCGTGTTAGGCGCAGCTGTCGTCTACGTGCTGCTGTATTATTTCCGCAAGCACCCGGTTGACGAAGATTTAAATACAGCGGAGTCGTAATGGCTCCGCAAACAGGAAACCAAATGGAAGGAAGATCGACAAATGGAGATTTCAACTGACGCTCTGATCGCCATCTCAATTATCTGGGGCTTTGTGTTTATTTACGCCGTCATGGCGACAATGGATTTTGGAGCGGGATTTTGGTCTATGATCTATTTAAATAAGGAGCATATGAAGGCCACCGATATTGCGAATCGCTTTTTGTCCCCGACTTGGGAGGTCACAAACGTCTTTATTGTGGCCATCGTCGTGGCGCTTTTCAGTTTTTTCCCCGGCGCGACATTTGTGCTCGGAACCGTTTTATTAATTCCCGGAAGCATGATTTTGCTGCTTTTAGCGATTCGAAGCGGATTTCTCGTTTTTTCAAATACAGCAAAGGAGCGGAAAACGCTAAGATATATTTCCGGCATCTCCGGCTTTATCATTCCTGCTATTTTAATTTTGGTGCTTCCTGTGACACACGGAGGGTTTATAGAAAAAACGGATGGAATCTATAACTTAAATATGTCTAAAATCTTTTCAAGCCCCAACGCCTATTCATTTATCGGGTTTGCGATTTTAAGCACCTTATTTTTGTCCTCGCTGCTGCTTGCAGATGTTTCAAATGTGGCAGAGGAACAGGATGCGTACCGAGCCTACAGAAAAAGCGCCCTGATTACCGGCCCGATTTCACTGTTGTTTGCTGTATGCATCATGGTAACAATGCGGAATGAAGCAAACTGGCTGTACAGCGGAATGATGAATGATTTTACTTGGATTATTGCATCGTTCATTACATTTGTCATTGCTGGAATCGCCCTTTTTCTGCCTAATAAGAGCTTTGGGCAAAACATCGGAAAACCGCGGCTTGCACTTGTCGCGATTGGGATACAGTATTTTCTCGCAAGCTACGCGTACGGGCGGGCGCATCTTCCGTATATGATTTATCCCGATGTGACAGTCATGTCAGGCTTCACAGAGCCAGCAACGTTCAGAGCGCTGTTTGCAACGTATATCGTTGCATTTATCATTCTATTTCCGGGCTTCTTTTTCTTCTGGAAAATGTTTATGCGAGATAAACGCTATATCCGCCAGGAGGAATAGAGGGCAAGCCAGCCGGCTATACTAATCCAGAACCTTTATAAGGAGTGGATGGCATGGAGCAGAAAATTCTATGTGAGGTCAACAACTGTTCTTATTGGGGCAAAGGTAACAAATGCACCGCTGATGCCATTTATGTTGTCAGCCATACTGGTGAAACGGCTGAAAACAGCCGGGAAACAGACTGCAAAACGTTTAAGCCGCATGATTTATAATTAAAAGAAAGAGCTGCATCAGCCAGCTCTTTCTTTTTGCATGTTGAGTGTTCTCAGCTTTTTAGTTATGACCCCGTTTGCAGGTGAAAACAAAAAGGCGCTTGCATAACATACACCTGTCATGGCTGCCATCGCTCCTGAAATCGAAACATTAAGCCACGTTGCGAAGAAATAGCCCATGACCGCCGACAGCCCGCCAATCAACGCGCTGAGAATCAGCATATAAAGAAGCCGGTCTGTCAACAAATGTGCCGCAGCCGGCGGAACAATCAGCATGGCCACAACCAATACGGCACCAACCGAATCAAAGGAAGCAACAGTCGTCAGGGACAGCATGCCCATTTGCACGTAATGAATGAGCAAAACTGGTATTCCCAAGGCTAAAGCCATTTGAGGATCAAACGAAGCGATTTTAAACTCCTTATAGCACACACTGATCAACACTACGTTTAAAACCAGAACAGATGTCAGCATCCAAAACGCTTTCGGCCCAATATCAACCCCGAATACCGTCACCGTATTCCACGGCACAAAAGCGATTTCTCCCATTAACGAGTGCTCAATATCGAGATGGACATTCGCTCCATACACAGAAAGCAAAATAACCCCGATTGCAAATAAGGATGTAAACACAACTCCTATGGCAGCATCTGATTGAACCCCCTTGCTATGAAGAAGCTGAACCAAGAAAGCCGTTAACAGACCGGTTGCGGCTGCGCCAATAAACATAGAAATCCCATCGAGACTTCCCGTCACTAGAAAAGCGCCGACAATGCCAAGCAACACTGTATGACTGATTGCGTCGGCCAGCATCGCCATGCTTCTCAGCACAAGAAATGTGCCGATCAATCCGCAGCTTACACCGACTAATACACCGGTAGCTATAATCCATGCTTCAAAACTCATTTGCGATCTGTCCCTTCTCGGCATCATGAGACGCTTTTCGACGCTCAGGCATCCGTCCATACAGCTTTAAGAGTGAATAAAGCCGCTCTCTCGTTTCTCTCGGTAAACGGTCCGGGTCAAAGCAGTCTTGATCGGATTCTATATTGGCAAGTTCCATTTCATGCATGAGATACACTTCATACATCCGCTGCTTCAAAGCTGTGTGATAGCCTTTTTCTATCCCTTTGCTTGTGATTTGCCAAATCCCATTTTCGATACGCTCAATGCACCTCTCTTGTTCCAAGTCATTTAATGCCTTAAGGCATAATGAAGGGGATAGGCGTCTTTTCTTTCTTACACTTTCAACAGTTACACAAAGATTATTCTTTTCATACTGTTCATAAATCTCCAAAAGCACTTGCTCCCTGCTTGTTCTGCGCCGCAGCCTCATCAGCCTTATGGCTTTAGCAGCCAATCCCCGCTTAGGCGCGCAAATCATTGAAAAAAGAAAGAGCAGCGTTGCAGATAAGATCATTAATGGCCCTGTCGCCATTCCCTTCATCGTGGTGCTAAGCAGGGTTCCGGCCACGCCGCTGACCCCGCCTGTAATCCCGGCAATGACGATCATCCCGGTTAATCGTTCGGTCCAATATCTCGCAGCTATGGCAGGTGTAATCAGCATAGCCGCCATTAATATCACACCAACAGTCTGAAGCCCAATGACGACAGCACAGACAATCAGACAAGCCAAAAGCCCGTTTAAAAAACGCACAGGGATTCCTAATCCCTTTGCAAACGCGAGATCAAAAGTAATCAATGTAAATTCCTTAAAGAAAACAATACATAGGAGCAGTAGAGCAGCGGATATTCCTGCAATAAGGATGATATCCTGCCTGACCAATGAAGCAGCCTGGCCGAATAAAAAAGAATCAAGCCCGCTTTGGCTTCCCGCCCCCTGTTGCTGAATATATGTCAGCAGAATGATCCCGACGCCAAAAAACACAGAAAGAACAATCCCGATCGCCGAGTCCTCCTTTGTTTTTGAAAGCCGCGGAATCAGCTGAATACAAAACGTTCCGAGCAGCCCGGCGAGCGCCGCACCCAGCAAAAAGAAAGGCAGTGATTTTTGCCCGGTGAACAGAAAAGCGAGACACACTCCCGGCAGAGCTGAATGGGCCATCGCATCGCCAATTAAACTTTGCTTTCTCAGCAGCACAAAGCTGCCCAAAACACCGCTTGCCATCCCGAGCAAAAGCGTACCGGCCAGCACCCACTGTGTATTCGGATGCTGAAGCTGCAGCCACAAACTTTCAAACATTGCGCTCACTCCTTATGTCCTTCTGCCAGCACTTTATCTTTTAAAAACGTAAGCCTTCCTCCATATGTTTTTTGCAGGTTTTCGATCGTAAAAACGTTTTCCGCCGGTCCGAAAGCGATTTTTCTTAAATGAAGAAGTAAAATCCAATCGAAATAATCCTCGGCGGTCTGCAGGTCATGATGGACGACAAGCACGGTTTTTCCTTTTTCTTTGAGTTCTGCCAACAGTGTCATAATCGCCCGCTCCGTCGCTGCATCGACACCTGCAAACGGTTCATCCATAAAATAAATGTCAGCGTTCTGGCAGAGTGCCCGGGCAAGAAACACCCGCTGCTGCTGGCCGCCTGACAGCTGGCTGATCTGCCTCTTCGCATAATCAAGCATCCCGACTTTTGCTAATGCGGCCTTCGCCATCTCCACATCCGCTTTCTTTGGCCTCTTTAATAAACCGATTCTCCCGTATCTTCCCATTAGGACGACATCGAGCGCGCTTGTGGGGAAATCCCAGTCAACCGAGCCGCGCTGCGGAACATATCCGATTCTGGTCCGCTGATCCTTATAGTCTTTGCCGTAAATAGAGATGTCTCCGGAAGCCCGGGGCACAAGACCGAGAATCGTTTTGATCAAGGTTGATTTTCCCGCGCCGTTTGGGCCGATAATGCCAATAAGTTTTCCTTCCGGTACCTGCAGCGAAATGTCCTGCAGTACAGGCTTTTTATGATAAGCAACCGTCACATTATCAAGCTCAACAGGGAACATATCCTCCACCTCTTTTCTTTATTTAAGCGCTTTAGTAATCGTGTTGATATTGTGGCGGAACATTCCTTCGTATGTGCCTTCTTTTGTGCCCTTTTCACCCATGGCATCCGAATAAAGCTGACCGCCGATTGTGACTGTATGGCCTTTTTCTTTAGCGCCTTCCACCACTGCATTGATTGATTTTTCAGATACACTGCTTTCTACGAACACAGCTTTTATTTGTTTTTCTGTCAGAAGATCAACCAGCTCCTGAACATCCCTTAATCCATAGTCCGAATCTGTGCTGAGTCCCTGCAGGCCTTTTACCTTAAATCCATACTCATTCCCAAAGTACGCAAACGCATCATGAGCAGTCACAAGCACACGGCTTTTCTCCGGAATATGTGCGATCTCTTTACGCGACCACTTGTCTAAATATTGCAAATCTTCTTTGTACTCTTTGGCATTTTTCCGAAAGGCATCTGCGTGCTGAGGCATTGCTTTGCTGAATTGCGCTTCAATTTCATCCACCGCATAGATCCATAACGGAATGCTGAACCAGACGTGGGGATCAAACGTCTTGCCTTCCCCCGCGGGAATAAGCTTATTTTTCGGAATGGCCTCAGCTACTGCCGCCGATTGTTTTTGTTCGCCGATTTTTTGGAGGACATCCTCCATTTTCCCTTCCAAATGCAACCCGCTGTACAGAACAACATCGGCAGACATTAATTTTTTCGTGTCACCTTGGGAAGCTTTGTAGAGGTGCGGATCAACCCCCGGTCCCATTAAAGAGGTGACTTTTACATGTTCACCTCCGATGTTTTCTGCTGCATCGGCAATTTGAGATGTTGTCGCTGTCACTTGTAATTGCTGATCAGCGCTTTTTCCGGCTGAATCCGTTCCGCATCCCGTTAAAACAAAGGTCGCAAAAAGCACTGCTGCCATCAGCCCTCGTCTCATATTTCTCCTCCTCTTTGCCATCAATGTCCGATTGTTTTATCTTATGTTGTCAGTTCTTAGACATGTGACATTAAATTAGCCAAAAGCATGTTTTATTTACACAGGACAAAAAGTTTCCTTTGTGCAAAATTATCGCGTTTGGCCATTTTTGTCAAGCTAATTTACATAAAAAAACCGGCTGGGTCAGCAGCCGGTCCAAACGAGAAGGGATGTATTCAACGAACACTTTTACTGTAACAGCACAGTGTCATTTATTCAAAATAGCAAAATGCTTTTTTCTTAACCATGCTGTGTGAAAACATCCATTTTGGTCACATATTTTCGCATAATGTCTTGGTTTACCTCAACCCCTAAACCAGGCTGTTTTGACACAGAAATAAATCCATTATCAATACGAATATCAGGAGTTACAATATCTTCATCCCAATAGCGTGAGGATGAAGATATATCGCCAGGTATTGTGAATTGAGGCAGTGAAGCAAGCGCCACGTTCTGCGCTCTTGATATGCCTGTTTCCAGCATTCCGCCGCACCAAACCTGCATATGATGCTCTTTGCATAAATCATGAATTTTTAAGGCTTCTGTTAAGCCGCCGACACGAGAAGGTTTTATATTAATAATTTTGCAGCTTCCTAGCTCAATCGCCCGTCTCGCATCATCAACTGAACAAATGCTCTCATCAAGGCAAATGGCCGTTTTCAAATGTTTCTGCAGGTGGCGGTGGTCAACGATATCGTCGGATTGAAGGGGCTGCTCAATCATCATTAAATGGTACTCATCAAGCTCCTTTAAGCGGCTGATATCCTTCAGTTCGTAAGAGGAATTGGCATCGGCCATAAGCGGGATGTTTGGGAATCGGCTGCGGATGGCCTTGACCAATTCCACATCCTGCCCAGGCTGAATCTTAATTTTTATTCTTTGATAACCTTCTTTTTGATAGCTCTCAATTTCCTTCAGCATATCATCAAGAGGCGCCAGGCCGACTACCACCCCGGCAGGGACTTTATCTCTTGTTCCGCCCAATGCCTCAGCAAGGGATACGCCCTTCTTTTTGGCATAGATATCCCAGACAGCCGATTCAAGTCCCGCTTTTGCCATCCGGTTTCCTTTATAACGCGCCAGGCTGTCCGGCACTTCTGAAGGGTGATTGAATTCACGGCCGACCACATTTGGGATAAAAAAATCTTTTAGCATATGCAAGCATGTTCCAATGGTTTCCTCGGTGTACCAAGGCGAAGAGAAAGCGGAAACTTCTCCCCAGCCTGTGACACCTGTTGTATCAATGGCTTCCACGATCAGAAATTTACGCTCTTGAAGCGTTTCGATACTGTTTTTAAACGGTTTCTTTAAGTTCATGCTCAAATGGTAAAGCGTGATTTTTTCTATTTCGATCATAGCAGTTCTCCTTTACGCGCATCCTTCAGCTGATTTCGCAAGAGCTTATTAGACGCATTGCGCGGCAGGCGGTCAAGCACAAAGAATTTTGCCGGAATTTTATACTTCGCCAAGCGTTCTTTGCAGTAGTCAGTCAATTCTTCTGCGCTCACAGGCTTGTGAAGGACAAGATAGGCGTGAGGCACTTTCCCCCATTTTTTGTCCTCAGCCCCTGAAACCCCGGCTTCGGCCACAGCGGGGTGTGAAAGCAGCACTGACTCCACTTCGGCCGGATAAATGTTTTCTCCGCCGGATATGATCAGATCTGAACGTCTGTCTAATACATATAAAAAGCCTTCGCTGTCCAAATAACCAAGATCACCTGTTTTCAGCCAGCCATTTTGAAAGGAAGCTTCGTTTGCGCTCTCCCGGTTAAAATAGCTTTTCATGACATTCGGGCCTTTGACCATGATTTCACCGTGTTCAAACGGTTCACATGCCTGTCCGTCCCGCTCTATTTTGATTTCACACGAAAACAGCGGTTTCCCCGCAGATCCGAGCTTTTCCATACTGAATTCCGGCGACAGGGTAACAATTTGCGAGCATGTTTCTGTCATTCCATATGACTGAAAAACAGGGAATCCTTTCTCACGGCATTCCTCAAGCAATGGCAGCGGTGCAGGACCGCCGCCGAGAAGAATGCATCTGATGGATTCAGGGCAGCGGTTTGTTTCTTCCAAAAGACTGGCCAGCATAGTCTGCACCGCAGATATCATTGTCACTTCATGCCTGTTGATAGAATCCAGCACATCGCTTACGGAAAAACGCTGGTGAAGCACGACAGTCATTCCATAGATCACAGATTTAAATAATGCGGACAAGCCGCTGATGTGAAAGAGCGGCAATGCGATAAGCCAGCGGTCTTGTTCTGTTATACCCAAATTAAGAGCGGACGACACCGCACTGAAATAATGGTTTCCGAACGTTTGCTGAACTCCCTTGGGCTTTCCTGTCGTACCCGACGTATACATCAGCGTTGCCGTTGCATCCATTTGCATATAAGCCTGGATCTCAATTTCCTCTGCTGCTTCTTTCATCAGTTCATCCACATCAATCGTTTGAACGATGTGTTCATATTCTTTCTTCTCAAAGCTTGAATCTGTCAATAAAAAGCCGGATCCCGAATCCTCCAGCTGAAACAGCCTTTCATGTGTTGACAGCTTCGTATTCAAAAGCACCGCCTTAACACCAAGCAAAAAACAAGCGTGAACGGCGTATACCATTTCCGCACGGTTTTGGAGCAAAATAGCCGCAGTATCCCCTTTCCGAACCGAATGAGCGGCAAGCTGTGCCGCCATTCGTTTAGACGCGGCAAATAATTCTGCAAATGTCACGGTTTGGTCTCTATAAATGAGAGCGATTCTCTCAGGTGTCAGCTGTGCCCGCTGCATGAGCCAGTTGGGCTGTTCTGTCAGCATGTCATCATCTCCGAGGTAAAATGTCTGTATTGAAAAGAAAACAGCTTGGACCGCAAAGTCTCAAGCTGTTGGTTTACTAAGTATTGCTGATCACGGGAAACGAGGGAACTGTCCGAAATCAGGTTTGCGTTTTTCCTTAAAGGAATCACGGCCTTCTTTTGCTTCATCTGTTGTGTAGTAAAGAAGGGTAGCATCCCCTGCAAACTGCTGAATTCCAGCAAGTCCGTCTGTGTCCGCGTTAAACGCAGCTTTAAGAAAGCGCAGTGCGGTCGGGCTTTTTTCAAGCATTTCTTCACACCATTTAATCGTTTCTTCTTCAAGCTGTTCCAAAGGAACGACTGTGTTGACAAGACCCATGTCCAGTGCTTCCTGTGCGTTGTACTGACGGCATAGGTACCAGATTTCACGTGCTTTTTTATGTCCTACAATTCGAGCCAGGTAGCCAGAACCGTAACCTGCATCGAAGCTTCCCACTTTAGGTCCTGTTTGTCCGAAAATTGCGTTGTCCGCAGCAATTGTCAAGTCACATACGATGTGAAGCACATGGCCTCCGCCGATCGCATATCCGGACACCATCGCAACAACCGGTTTCGGGATGACGCGGATTAAACGCTGAAGATCCAATACGTTAAGACGCGGGATCTGGTCGTCTCCTACATATCCACCGTGGCCGCGCACTTTTTGGTCTCCGCCAGAACAAAATGCTTTGTCCCCTGCACCGGCAAGCACGATAACCCCAACGTTTTGGTCGTCTCTTGCGTCAGCAAACGCATCAATCATTTCAGCAACCGTTTTAGGGGTAAACGCATTATGTACCTCAGGTCGGTTGATTGTTATTTTTGCAATGCCATTATACGTTTCATACAATATCTCATCGTATGTCCGTTTTGTTTTCCATTCAGCCATATGATGACCTCCTTTTATTCTCTATGTGAATGAGTCAGATGCTTGTCAAAAACTCAATCACTATTTTACCAAACAATCGCGGCTGTTCCACATGGACCGTATGTCCTGCTTTTGGAACAATCTCTATTCTACTAGAAGGAAGCATCTTATGCACCTCTTGATTGATGGCGCAAAATTTTTCGTCCCACTCCCCGCAGATCAGAAGCACAGGAACATCTATTTCCTCTACACGGCTCCACAAGGAAGGCTGTGAACCGGTGCCCATGCCTGTTAAACTGTTCGCAAGCCCAATCTTATTGTTCCGCAGACGGCCCGATCGTATCCTGTGCCGAATATCTTCAGCCAGCCTCTGCTGAGATGAAAACAAAGGGATATTCTCCCAATACGCAACAAACGCTTTGAGCCCGTCTCGTAAAATAAAATCAGCAAGCTTCCGGTCCCGCATGATTCGTTCCCGCCGTTCCCCAAGTGTTTTGAGCCCCGGCGTCGTGCTTTCAAGCACAAGTGCCGATACCCGCTCGGGATATGTCATCGCAAAAGAGTAAGCAAGCCTTCCTCCCATAGAATACCCAATCAATTTCACTTTGTGAAGTTTTAATTGATCAAAAATCTCGGCAAGGTCAGAAACTTGCCGGCTTGTGCTGTATCTTTTCCCATTCAGCGGAGCATCGGTTTCACCATGCCCTAAACAATCAATTTTGATCAAACGGGAATCAGGCAGCATCTCATCAAGAAAAGTCCATGATTGTTTGCTGCCGGTAAACCCGTGCAGACAGACGACGGCTTCGGAAGCATTCGGTCCCTCGTCTGCCACTGCATATCGGACACCATCTGATACCGTTATGTTTACAGTTCCCATTGTTTTTTCACTTCCCGCACAGCCTCGTTCAGCATATCGCGATGAAGCTGGACTCTCGATTGGCGATCCGTTTTGATTTCGATCAAATGGAGTCCGGGCTTGTCTGCCTGCGGCGCGTAAGCTGTTTTGAATTCATCCCAAGAAGCCGGGCATGAATACGTTCCGCCGTAAAGTGCAGCCGCATGCTTGAAATCGAGCCCTGTCGGTGTGCCGAACAAATCTTCAAAGTGTGTCTTCTCAGAAGCCTGCGGCAAAAAGGAGAAGATCCCTCCGCCGTCATTATTGACAAGAATCACAGTAAGAGGAATACCCAGTTTTTTGGCCGCGAGCAGGCCGTTTAAATCGTGATAAAAAGATAAATCTCCAATCACAAGGGTAACAGGCGCTTTTGTTCCTTCACATACCCCCATCGCAGAGGAGACGACACCGTCTATCCCGTTTGCTCCCCGGTTTGAATAAATCCGGAAAGGGCGATCCTGCTTTTCAAAAAACGTATCAACATCCCTGATTGGCATGCTGTTGCCGACAAACAGCGAGCTGTTTTCAGGCACAAGATGCTGAAGGATTCGATAAAGATTGCCTTCAAACGAAACATCTTCACTGCTGATTGTTTGCAGATGCTCGCGGAACCGCCCATTGACAAACTGCCACTTTTCCAGCCACTCTGGGGCTCTGGTGGCAGCAGTAAGGCCTGCTATGATCTCCTCAGCAAAAACAGACGCATTACAATGAATCATATGCGCGCTTGCCTGTGTCGGGTCTCTCCACCCTCCATCCTCGTCAATCACGATTTGCTGAATCGCCGGATCATCCTTAAGCCATAAGAAAACCGGTTTTGAAACAGGCATCGGCCCAAACCGGATCACAACATCAGGACGAAGTTTCCGCTTCAGCTCATCATCTTTTAAAAATGAATCATACGCATCAATAACAGTGCTTTTATCATGAATACCATTCCGCAGATTAGATAGCGGATCCGCTAAAATCGGATACTGAAGCGCTTTTGACAGCGCAATAATGTTTTCCTTATCCGCTTCACTATGGAGCTCTCCGCAGACGATCATTCCCTTTTCAGCCTCTGCGAGCATTTCAGCCACATCAGACAGGGACTCGCGGTCAACAGACTGCGTACCCGTTTTCACAGACACATGACGGCCTGTTCTCATTCTTCCAAACGGCTCATCTGAAAGATCCGGCATCAGCGGTTCGCGCAGCGGCACATTCACATGGACAGGCCCCATCGGGCGCTTTTGTGCTTCTCCGGCAGCGCGGCTTGCCAGCGTTCGGATATATCTCAGCATTTGCGGAGACTCTTCAGGAAGAGCAGAGTCTGTGAAAAACTTAACAAAGTTGCCGAATAAGAAGTGCTGATTAATAGCCTGCGGTGCGCCTACTTCGCGCAGCTCATGAGGCCGATCAGCAGTTAACACAATAATGGGCACCCTTGAATAATGGGCTTCAACCACAGCCGGATAAAAGTTGGCCGCGGCTGTTCCAGATGTACAGATCAATAGTACGGGACGCTGCTTCGCTTTTGCCAAACCTAATGCAAAAAATCCGGCAGATCTTTCATCAATTTGGACATGGACGCTGATATCGGGATGCGCGGCACAAAGAACAGCCAGCGGTGTGGATCTTGAGCCCGGACAAACGACGGCGTCCGTAATTCCGGAAAGGGCGAATTCATCAATAAAACTTCCGATGTAATGAGTAATCGGGTTGACTGTCAACGCCTCTCACCTCCTAATGCAGAGATCATCGGCTTCAATTTAATCTGTGTTTCTTCATATTCCGAGATTGGTTCCGAGTCTTCCACAATACCACACCCGGCAAACAGCCTTGCTGTGTTTCCTTCGATCAGCCCTGAACGAATGGCTACCGCGAATTCCCCGTTATCCTGACTGTCAATCCAGCCGATAGGGGCCGCATACCAGCCGCGAGACATCGGTTCAATCTCTCTGATCACGTCAACAGCTTTTTCCTGAGGTGCTCCCCCAAGCGCCGGAGTGGGGTGCAGCTTCTCAATTAAGTCAAAAATCGAAGCAGACTCGCGCAGCTGTCCGACAATCGGCGTAAACAGGTGCTGAACGCTTTTTGTTTTGTACAAAACAGGTCCATCAGGCTTTTCAACCTCTGAACAGCTTGATACAAAAGCATTATGAATCATACCTACCACAATATCATGCTCAAGCAGGTTTTTCTCATCGTTTAATAATTCAAGGCCTATCCGGCGGTCGTCTTCTTCATTCACGCCTCGTTTAATGGAGCCTGCCAGACAGGAAGACATGACAGTGCCGCCGTCTCTTTTAATCAGTCTTTCCGGAGACGCGCCGACAAAGGTTTTGCCTTCTTGTTCAATTGCAAAAACATAGCTTGTCTGCTGATCGTCCAGAAGCGTTTTAAGCACCGGTTCAATTTGGATTGGACCGTCAAACGTGAGCAGCAGCTCTCGGGCAAGAACAACCTTATCATATTGTTTCTCTTTAATTTGGCTTGTAGCTGTTTCAATTGCTTTCAGCCAATCATCCTTATCCAGCTCTTCGGCTGCTGCAATCACAGCCTGATCTTCTTGCTTGAAATCGGGAACCATAAATTCCGCTGTAAAAGCTTTTAAGCCTTCTAAAACAGCTTCTGCATCTTCTCCTCCGCTTACCCATCTGTTAACAGTTAAGAACGGGCCTTCAGCAGTCATCGTCAGCATAAGCGCAGGCACAAAGAAATCCCCTTCCGAGAAATGGTCCCATTGTGAACCTCTTTCTTCGCAAGGGTCAAAAGAAAATCCTCCGAATAACACAGGTCCCACTGCAGAATGCTGCAGCTTTTCTTCTTCATAAATATGAAAAGCCGTCTTTTTAAAGCGCTCCCATTGTTCAAAAACCTCACGATACCGCTCGCTGTTTTTTTGATTTGTCTGGAAAACCGCTTCTTTGCCAAGACCGACTATTGTCAATTCACTTTCAGGATCTGACCAAAAAAATCGATTGCCTGTATATTTTTTTGCTCCGTAATTGAAAAATGATAGAGGGTCAAGAGACTCGATTTGTCTCGAATAGCTTATTAAGACAGCATGGTTGACTTCTTTGGCTTTATGTAATGCATGTAGAACTTCCTTTCGGAACGTACGCTGCACCGTTGTCACCATGAGACATTCCTCCATAATCCTTAAAATGCTTTTAATACCATACACCTGTGTCTCCTTTGTGTCAAACACAGATCATGCAGTCCAAATGGCCTGCCTTACCTATTATAAACCTAATTTCAGAAATGAAAAAGAAACAAAGCTTAAATTTCTTTCTCCACTGATAGCAAAGGTTGTATCCGCTTACCATAAAAGGAAAACCTCCTATATTCCTCCACCCGCCATTTATGAAAGTTCTCAGGCGATCTGTTCATACTAAAGGTATGCATCACAGAGAAACGAGGCGATCACATTGCTTACGAAAGAACAGCTTCAGCATTTAAAAAATGAACTGGAACAAACGAAAAAAGATATCTTAAACCGTTTCAAAGACAATGATCATTTTCAGCTTAACTCAGCCTTTCCTTATGATTCGTGGGGTGAGCTTTCGGCATACGACAACCATCCCGGCGATCAGGCGACAGAACTTTACGAGCGTGAGAAAGACATCGCTCTAGACTTGCATGAGCGAGAGCACCTTCGGGACATTGAGCATTCATTGAAGGCGATAGAAAATGGTACGTATGGCATTTGTGAAGTCAGCGGAAAGGAAATCCCTTTCGAACGACTTGAAGCGCTTCCGACTGCCACAACCCTCGCGGAGTATTCTTCACAGGACGTGGTTTCCAAAGACCGTCCGATTGAAGAAGAAACACCATTCGGGCAATTTGAATTTGATGATGATGAAGAAATCAGAGCGCCATATGACAGTGAGGATTCCTATCAGGATGTCGAAAAATATGGTAACTCACAAACGCCGCAGGATATGGAAAACCCTCCGCTCAGCTATGATGATATGACGATGAATGCCGAAGAGAATATCGGCAATACGGAGTCTTACGAAAATTTCATCGCTACAGATATCACTGGAAAAGAAATTACCGTTTATCAAAGCAGAGCCCATGAGCGCTATGAAGAAGAACTTGACGAAGAGGGAATCATGACCACATTCGGCGATCTCCACGCTGATTGAACCCCCGATTATTGGGGGTTCTTTTCCGTTTTCAGCATATCGTAAATCAGCTTCAGATAATCCTTTTGCAGGCCGATGTCATACCGCTCGCCCTCTAGCAATTTCCCGTATACGGTACATGCCCCGAGCGAAGCTTTTATCGCATCCGTTACCTGCACTTCTCCTCCGCTATCAGCTTCTAATGCCTCCAGCTCATTAAAAATATCCGGTGTGAAAATATAACGCCCTGCTGCGGCAAAATGAGACGGAGGGTTTTGTTTAGGTTTTTCCACAATATCCTGTATGCGATAAAGCCCTTTTTCAACAGACTCCCCCCTTATCACACCGTAATGATGTAAATCCTCCGTTTTTGTTTCTTTTAAGCCGATCACACTGGACTGATATTTCGTATACACTTCAATCAGCTGCCCCAAAGCCGGCTGATTAGCGGAAAAAATCAGATCATCAGGCAAAACGACGGCAAAAGGCTCTCCGCCTGCAAATTGCTTTCCGAAAGAAATGGCGTCGCCAAGACCCTTTGCATAAGGCTGCCGCACATAGTGAATCCGTATATCCGGAATGGGATGTTCACTAAGCAAATGCAGTTTATTCTTAGAGGCCAAAAAAGCCTCAAGTGCCAAAGAGGAATCAAAATAGTCGACAATCAGATTTTTATGGCTCGATACAACCATCAAAATGTCCTCAATGCCTGACTCCTTTAATTCTTCAACAAGATAATGAATCACAGGCTTAGATCCTACCGGAAACATTTCTTTCGGAATCACCTTCGTCACCGGCAGATTTCTCGTGCCGAATCCGCCTGCAGGAATGATCGCTTTTTTTATCATGTTATTTTCCCCTCAGCTCATGTTTATTACATGATATTCCAAGAGCGCATCCCGATGTTTGTACATCTGAAATTAGGCGGAAGCAACTGGGCAGAAAGCGGAATCACGAACCAGCCCTTTTTTAATAGGATATTGATATATGACCAGTAATCTTGTAAAGGAGCTCAGGTGATGAAAATTTGTGTGGTTGGCGCCGGGTATGTCGGTTTAACCCTATCAGCGGCACTGGCATCCATCGGACATGACATGATATGCACAGACAAAGACGTCAAAAAAATCGGGCAGCTGAAAAAAGGAGTCATTCCCTTTTACGAGCCTGGGCTTTCAGATGCAATACTTCGTTGCGGCAATCTCTCGTTTTCTTCTGAAGTGAAATCGAGCATGGAGGAATGTCCCGTTATTTTTATCGCAGTCGGAACCCCGCCGCGTTCGGACGGATCAGCTGATACGAAAGCCCTGCAGTCCGTCATCGGTGATTTAAGAGAGGCAATCCGATCGTATAAAACCATCATTACGAAAAGCACTGTTCCGCCCGGGACAAATGAAAACATAGCAAAACAGCTGATTGCCTCCGGAGTGTCTAAAAACCTCTTTAATATCGTATCCAATCCGGAGTTTCTGCGGGAAGGCAATGCCTTATATGACATGCTGCATCCTGACAAAACAGTCATCGGTGTTCAGGAAGAAGATCACGTATCGGCAGCTATCGTCAAATCCATTTACAAACACATTGATACCCCTTTTATCGTTACAAGCTTAGCGGGAGCAGAGCTGATCAAATATGCCAACAATTTCTTTTTAGCTGCCAAAATTTCGTTCATTAACGAAATGGCCCGCATATGTGAAGCCTATCAATCAGATATCTCAGATATTTCCCACGCTATCGGTCTAGACCCAAGGATCGGGGAGCACTTTTTGCAGGCAGGCATCGGATACGGAGGCTCTTGTTTTCCAAAGGATCTGCAGGCGTTGCAATTTGCTGCCCAGAAAAAAAACACGGAGACCTTCCTGCTCCAAGCCGTGCAGCACATTAATGACACCCAGCTCGGCCTGTATATCAAAAAAATACAGTCATTCTTCGAAACACTTCAAGGCAAGAAAGCGGCTGTACTCGGCATTTCCTTCAAACCGAATACCGATGACATTAGGAATTCTCAGGCTGTCAGACTGATGGAAAGGCTGGCGGAGCTGGGATGTGATGTTCATGCATATGATCCTGAAGCTGTACTTCCAGAACATTTGCGGCAGCATGTAACTCAGCATTCTCAAGCTTTTGATGCGATCGAAGAAAGCGACTTTTTATTTTTGGCGACAGAATGGCCCGAGTTTTTAGCGTTTGATTGGAAAAAGGCTGCAGGCATCATGAAAGGGCGTCTTGTGATTGACGGACGCAACGTATTAAAAAAAGAACTGATCGAGGCTTGCGGCCTGATCTGTACGGGAGTTGGCCGTCCATGAAAATACTCGTCACAGGAGCAGCGGGCTTTATCGGCTCCCACCTCTGCGAAGAATTACTAAAAGATAAGAAACATAACGTTATCGGAATCGATGACTTTATCGGTCCTACTCCATTTTCCTTGAAATTAAAAAACCTTAAAAACCTGCTGCCGGAAAAGCGATTTACGTTCATAAAGGAAAATCTGCTGACAGCGGATCTTGCTCCCTTACTGGAAGGAGTGGACGTCATCTTTCATTTGGCGGCCATACCGGGTGTCCGCTCAAGCTGGGGCAGTCATTTTCACCCATATGCCGCACATAATATCCAAGCGCTCCAAAGGCTCCTCGAGGCGTGCCGGGAACATTCTATTCAAACGTTCGTCTTTGCATCCACCTCTTCCGTCTATGGTGAAAAACAAGGAAAAGTCAGCGAAAACACGTCGCTTTCTCCTTTATCTCCGTACGGGGTAACAAAGCTTACGGGAGAAAAGCTTTGCCATGTGTATCAACAGAGCTTTGGCATTCCAATTGTGATTCTCCGTTTTTTTACCGTATACGGGCCAAGACAGCGGCCGGATATGGCTTTTCACCGGCTCATTAAGCAGCACCTTCAGCAAAAGCCGCTTACCATCTTCGGTGATGGGCAGCAGTCAAGAGATTTCACTTATATCGGCGACTGTGTCAAAGGCATCACCGCTGTTCTTGGGAAACCCCACCTTATTGGTGAAACAGTAAATATCGGCGGTGCTGAGCGTGCCTCAGTCTTAAAGGTTGTCTCCCTCATTGAGGATATTTCCGGTAGAAAAGCAACACTGCACTTTTCGGACAAAATAGCAGGGGAACCGAGCAACACGTGGGCGGATATTTCAAAAGCAAAACAGCTCTTGCATTATGATCCCGCCACATCCTTAAAGGATGGCTTGACCAACGAAATCGCCTATTTATCGTCGCTGTATCAGGGGGAATAAAAATGAAGCTTGCCTTTATCTGTACAGAAAAGCTGCCGGCGCCCGCAGTACGCGGCGGCGCTATTCAAATGATGATTGACGGTGTCACGCCCTATTTCAGCAGCAGGTACGACCTGACCATTTTTTCAATTGAAGATCCATCGCTTCCAAAAAGAGAAACAAAAGACGGCGTACATTATATCCATCTGCCAAAAGAACATTACCGCGAGGCGGTAGCCGAAGAGCTGCGAGCCTCTTCCTTTGACCTCATTCATGTGTTCAACAGGCCTTTAAATGTCTCTTTATATAAAAAAGCCTCACCAAACAGCAAGATCGTTCTGAGCCTGCATAACGAAATGTTTTCTGAAAAAAAGATGACCTTCGCGCAAGGAAAAGAAGTACTCGACAATGTCTCCATGATCACAACTGTGAGCGAATTTATTAAACAAACCGTCATTGAACGTTTCCCTGAAGCAGAGGACATCACAAAAGTTGTGTATTCCGGCGTTGATTTAAACTCTTATCCGCCCGTCTGGACGATGAAAGGCTCGGCTGTCAGAAAAACATACCGGAAAAAATACGGTATTGAAGATAAAAAAGTTATTTTATTCGCCGGCCGCTTAAGCCCGACAAAAGGACCTCACCTTCTCATTCACAGCATGAGACGGATTTTGCAGCAGCACCCTGATGCTGTACTGGTCATAGCAGGCGGGAAGTGGTTCAGCGATGACAGCGAAAACCAATATGTAACCTATCTGCGCACGCTGGCGCTGCCATACAGAGACCACATAATCTTTACAAAATTCATTCCCGCTGACGACATCCCAAACCTTTTTCTGATGGCAGATGTATTTGTGTGCAGCTCTCAGTGGAACGAACCCCTCGCCCGTGTGAATTATGAAGCAATGGCGGCCGGCACGCCCTTAATTACCACAAACCGGGGCGGAAACGGAGAAGTCGTAAAAGACGAAGTCACCGGCCTTGTCATCGACAGATACAACAAACCTTCTTCATTTGCAAAAGCAATTGACAGAGCCTTTACAGATCAAGAATTAATGAGCAAAATGACAAAAAACGCCCGACAGCATGTAGAAGCTTTATTTACCTTTACCCATGCGGCCAAAAGGCTCAATACTGTTTACCAATCCGTTCTCACTCCGAAAAACAAACAATTTCCGCCGCCTTTTCTGACGCAAAATTTTGATTTATCATCTATCAATCAGCTTTTTGTGAAAGCAAAAACATAAAACCTACAGCTCGTGTTGCAAAACGGGCTGTTTTTTTGCTGCAGAGAACATGAAAAAAGGCATAAATATGACTTTATGCCTTGCGCTTTACGGTATGAGAAAACCATGGAGCTGGTTTAGATTCACTTGGAAGAATGATGATTTCCACTCTAGCTTCCTCCGCTAAGTCTGGTTCTTCATCTTCCTCCTCTTCTTCTACATATGGGGGCGCTGAGCGTTTCGAATCACGTTCCTCCTCAGGCTCTAGAATGGTTTCGAATTTCTTTTCTTCTTCATCATCGACGATTTTGTGATCTGTTTCCTTTTCCTTCGTTTCTTCTTGATATTCTTTCGGTGCATTGATGTGAGGGAGCTCTCGAATGCTGCCCACATCTAAATGCTTCTCCTCTTCTTCCTTCTCAGCTGAGGTTGAGTCATGAGCCTGCCATCCCATCGGTCCAGGCGGTGTAAATACGAATTGGTCGAGATCCAGTTTAGAAATAGAGGCTTTTTGTCTCGATGACCTCATGTCAATTCGCCTCCCGATACGCTTTTATCTTTTTATACAGTTCCGGCAGTTTATCCAAAAACGAATCTTTAGATTCTTCAACAGAAATCATGTTTTGCAACGCCCAGTTATACTTCTCATCTGACCACGTTTTCTTTTGCTTCAAATAATATTTGTGCCCGATTGCACAGAACAAATGCGGAAACGCGAGATCAATCCAAAGTACCTCGTACAGTTTTTCTGTGAGTGGATACACTGCGTCGTAGGACGCAAGCAGTGCAACCATGAAATCAGTATCCCATACAGAAAGCTTAACCATCACTTTATTCAGCAGAATACGAAGGTCTCTTGACGGCAAATCGTAGGTAATCGAGTGAAGCTCCTTTAAAAAAGGCTCCCCTTCGATCTCTGTCAAACGTGCCAATGTAAAATCCTGAAAACAGAATCCGCCATGCTCGAGCGTTTCTTTTGTCCAGGTTTCGTATTCTGAGTCATCAAGCGCCTGAAGAGCTTCTTTTCCTCTTGCCAGCATTTTATCAGCATGTTTTAAGAAAGTTTGCGAAAATACGTCATCAGGATAGGATGCCGCGATCTGCATATTCCCTTCAAGTTCCTGCAGCTTCCATCGGTACAATTTGTGCCATTTTCCCAGCCTGCTTCTCTTCTTGCTTTCATCTGTGCAAACATATCCTTTTGAGGCATGATGAAAATGGCCGGCAAATGACATGACTTTTTTCATTTGCTCTGCATCATAGTAAATCATTTCTTTTCCTGTCACTTTGTCATATAAGCTGTAAGAAACCTGATCCGTGCCCAAGCAGCTCCCGCCATTTTTTGTTTGATGAATCGGCGCTATCGGCAGCCCTTTCTCTTGTAAATGGGCGTGTGCCTGAGTGATAAAAAGCATCCGCTCCGGTTTCATTTGCGCTTCTTTTAGCAGCTTTGGGCCATGATCAGTTTCGACTTCCCAGATTTTGCGTCCGCTTTTGTTCGATTTCAGCGCCACATTGTCAATATGAAAAGGATAATAGCTGAGAATTTCGGACACAATCTGTTCTTCATGCTCTTTTTGGTACACTCTGTTCACCCCTTCTATCTGTTCTTTTCATAGACGCTGAGCAGATTTTCAGCCACCCTCTGCCAGCCAAAATTGCTTTCTGCCTCACGGCGGCTGTATTTCCCAAGCCGTTCCCGCTTTTCCGAGCTGCTCAGCAAATCATTGATACGTTCGGCATATTGTTTAGGATTTTCAAAGTCATGAATGATGTAGCCGTTTTTCCCTTCCTCTATGACCTCTGGATTGCCTCCCCGATTGCTTGTAATAATAGGAAGTCCCGCAGCCATCGCTTCATAATGCACCCTTGCTAAAGGCTCCTGCCATTGCGAAGAGCATACAAATACATCTGACATGGTATAAAGGCGCGGAATGTCCTTTGGCTTCACAAATTGAATAAATGTGACATGATCCTTTTGCATCGCACCAAGGGTATGAAGATGTTTGACATAGTTATTTAATTCATTATCTCCGAACCATTTTGACCCGATAAACACCATCATGACATCGGGGTGCTCCTCAATGATGTCCGGCAAAGCCTGCAATAATATGTGCGGGCCTTTGACTTTGCTAAGCCGGCCGACAAACAAGACGATTTTTTTGCCGTGAAGCCCCAGCTCGCTTCGCATCTCTTCGCGAGCTCGCTGCCCTTCATTCGTCCAGCGAGGGTGGTACGTTTTTAAATCCACACCGGAATACACCGTTTTTGTTTTTGATCGTGCTGACGGAAAACGGCTTGTGATCGTCTGTCCGATATAATCGCTGACCGTAACAATCTGCGCTACGGAGTCGATGCAAATCTCGCCTTCCGCCTGGCTGATTTTATCGTAAGCGAACATTTCATTGTGAACGCTTAAAATAAAAACAGCATCCGGCGCCTGTTTCTTCAATTTCGGAACCCAGCTTGGGCGATTACAAACATGCACAAGATCAAAACGGCTCTTTTTCAGCTCTGCTCCAACGGCTTCTTCATAACGGTCTTCATCCAAATGCACATAATGGACACCGTCTACCTTCTCTCTATCAGCGAGATTCGGATCTTTAATAGAAAACACAGTCACCTCATGTTTTTTTGCAATTAAAGGGGCAACCGCTTCGAGGTAGATTTGAATGGCGCCTCCTCGAACCGATGGGACAGGAAGCTTCTCTGTGGCGATCAGTGCTATTTTCATACATAGCCTCCATTCCTGCATGATTTTTAACTAGTTAGAATCATGATACGGCTGAACAACCAACTTGTGCGGAATGGGACTGCCCTAAAAACAAAACGGGTAAACAACCAGATTCATCTATTAAATATAGTCAAATAACTCAATCATTTTTTCCTTTTGATTCATAAGGTAGGAGTAAAACAGGTAAGGATGTGTCCTTTAATGGCAGAAAACCATGAAGTCATTGAGGAGGGGAATTCATCAGAGCTTCCTTTATCAGCAGAAGATGCAAAAAAATTAACGGAGCTGGCTGAAAATGTGCTTCAAGGATGGGATGTGCAGGCTGAAAAAATAGACGTCATTCAGGGAAACCAGATGGCGCTTGTCTGGAAGGTCCACACAGACTCCGGCGCGGTTTGTCTAAAACGAATACACAGGCCAGAAAAGAAAGCGTTGTTTTCCATTTTCGCGCAGGACTATTTAGCAAAAAAAGGCATGAATGTTCCTGGCATACTCCCAAACAAAAAAGGCAGCCTATATTCTAGGCACGGCTCATTTCTATTTGTCGTATATGACTGGATCGAAGGAAGACCGTTTGAGCTGACTGTAAAGCAGGACTTGGAGTTTATCATGAAAGGCCTTGCTGATTTTCATACAGCTTCCGTCGGATATCAGCCGCCAAATGGCGTTCCCATATTTACCAAATTAGGTCGCTGGCCGAATCACTACACGAAACGGTGCAAACAGATGGAAACGTGGAAGCTGATGGCGAGAGCGGAAAAAGAAGACCCTTTCTCACAGCTTTATCTTCAGGAGATAGACAGCTTCATTGAAGACGGCCTGCGCATCAAAGACCGGCTTTTGCAATCGACCTATGTTCCATGGACTGAACAGCTGAAAAAAAGCCCTAACCTTTGCCACCAGGATTACGGAACCGGGAATACACTCTTAGGAGAAAATGAACAGATTTGGGTCATCGACTTAGATACCGTATCATTTGATCTGCCTATTCGTGATTTGCGCAAAATGATTATTCCGCTTTTGGATACGACGGGTGTTTGGGATGACGAGACATTTCATGTCATGCTGAACGCATACGAATCCAGAGCCCCATTAACTGAAGAACAAAAACAAGTCATGTTTATAGATATGCTGTTTCCTTATGAGCTTTACGATGTCATTCGCGAAAAATACGTCCGCAAGTCTGCTTTACCGAAGGAAGAATTAGAATCAGCTTTTGAATATGAACGCATTAAATCAAACGCATTGCAGCAGCTGATTTAAACCCATCATTTCCCCCGCATATCGGGGGTTTGATCTTTATAAGATAAAGGGTAAATAAATACATACGGAGGGTACAAACATGAAAAAGATTTTAGGCGCCATAGCGGTTTTTGTAATTACATATGCGCTGTTTTCAGCCGCAGGCTACCTGTTTCCTGTGGACCAAGAATGGTACAATTCATTGAAAAAACCGGACTGGACGCCAAGCGGAACTGCGATCGGCATCATTTGGGCCATCCTGTTTGCCCTGATCTCCCTTTCAGCAGCCATTGTATATGCTGCGTTTTCATTTAAAGGTGCGAAAAGCTTTTGGTTTACACTTTTGATAAATTACGTGCTCAATCAAGCCTTCAGCTATTTCCAGTTTACGCAAAAAAATCTGCTGGCTGCATCGCTTGACTGCCTGCTTGTCGCCATCACAGCAATCGTATTACTGATCATTGCCAAAAAATACAGCAGAACCGCAAGCTATCTTCTTTTGCCTTATTTTTTATGGAGTGCATTTGCGACGTTCTTATCCTTTACAATCAATTCAATGAATCTGTGAACAAAAAAAGCCGCTTATACAGCAGCTTTTTCACATCATCGGCTTGATGCCCCAAATGTCCTTCGCATATTCCCGGATCGTGCGGTCGCTGGAGAAATATCCTGAATGAGCAATGTTTACAATCGAACGCTCAGACCATTTCCTTCGCTCTCGATAATCAGCTTGAATTCGCTCCTGCGCATCTGCATATGAGCTGAAATCCTTCAGCACAAAATACTCATCATTATGCGGAAGCAGCGAGTCAAAGATCGATTCAAATTCATCTGCTTCTCCTTCAAAAAAACCATTGATCAGCTGATCCGCTACCTGCCTGATTCTTCTGTCATGCTGATAATATTCCCTCGATCTATAGCCGCCGTTTTCCTGATACGATAGAACCTCATCCGCCTTTAAGCCGAACGTGTAAATACAGTCAGGGCCCACCCGCTCAAGGATCTCGATATTTGCTCCGTCATGCGTGCCGATCGTCAAAGCCCCGTTCATCATAAACTTCATATTCCCTGTACCAGACGCTTCCTTGCTTGCGGTTGAAATTTGCTCACTTACGTCTGATGCCGGAAAAATTCGCTCAGCCATAGAAACTCTATAATTTTCTAAAAAAACAACTTTGATCAGCTGTTTGACCGCCGGATCATAATTGACTTTTTCTGCGACAGAATGGATCAGCTTAATGATTTTCTTGGCATAATAATAGCTTGGTGAAGCCTTTGCCCCGAAAATAAAGGTTTGCGGGTAGATTGAAAACCCCGAATCCTCCTTGAGGCGGTTATACAAATACATAATGTGAAGAACATTCAGCAGCTGCCGTTTATATGCATGAAGCCGTTTCACCTGTACGTCGAATATGCTCTCAGGGTTCACAACCACCCCGGCCGTGCAAAAAATCAAATCGGCAAGCTCTTGTTTTTTCTTGATTTTGTTGTTTTGAAACTGTTCAATAAATGCAGGATCAGTGGCGTACGGTTCTAAACGGATCAGTGATTCCGGCTGTTTGACCCATTCATCGCCGATCGCCTCTGTAATGATGGCAGACAAGCCTGGATTCGCTTTTAACAGCCAGCGCCTGTGGGCAATTCCATTCGTCTTATTGTTAAAACGATTCGGAAACAGCAAGTGAAAGTCGCGCATCTCCCTTTCCTTTAATATATCGGAATGTATTTTTGCAACGCCATTTACACTGTAGCTGCCTACTATGGCCAGATGAGCCATTTTGACAACACCATGCGCTGTAATCGCCATGTTCTCTATCCTTTTCCAGTCTCCCGGATACTTTTCCCAAACTGCGCGGCAAAACCTCTCATTGATCTCTTCAATAATCATGTACATTCGCGGGAGCAGCGGCTTAAACAAATGAATCGGCCATTTCTCGAGCGCTTCTGACAATGTTGTATGATTTGTATAAGAAATCGTATGTACAGTGATATGCCAAGCTTCTTCCCAGCTCATGTTCTCTTCATCGAGCAAAATCCGCATCAGCTCAGGCACCGCAAGCGCAGGGTGAGTGTCATTAATATGAATGCTCACTTTTTTATGCAGGCCGGATAAAGATTTATGTGTTTTACGGTAATTGTTCACAATGCTTTTTAAGCTTGCGCATACTAAAAAATACTGCTGCTTCAGCCGTAAAATTTTCCCCTCATCATGGGTGTCATCGGGATATAAGAATTCAGAAACCGCTTCTGTTTCTCGCTTATAAGACAAAATATTACCGCCGTGATAATGCGCATAGGGCTCGGCGTTCCAAAGCCTTAACGTGTTGACAGTGCCCGTTTCATAGCCGATGATCGGTATATCATAAGGAACAGCGGTAACAATTGTCGCTTGTTCGTGGCGAAAATGCAGGCGCCCGCTTTTTTCTGTCATATGGACTTCGCCCCAAAACGGCACGTCCACTGCTTGATCCGCATTCCTTACTTCCCATACGTTCCCGTTTTTCAGCCATTGCTCAGGCAGCTCCACCTGATGCCCGTCTACAATTTTTTGCTCAAACAAACCATGCTTATAACGTATGCCCATCCCGTGCCCCGGCAGGTTCAACGAAGCAAGAGAATCTAAAAAGCAAGCGGCCAAGCGGCCAAGCCCGCCGTTGCCGAGACCTGCATCGTTCTCTATCTGAAGGATTTCCTCTAAATTGATGCCGATTTCTTTTAAACCAGCTTCTACAACATCACGAACACCAAGATTCATTAAGTTTTGCTCAAGGAGCTGACCGAGCAGAAATTCGATTGATAAATAATATGTCTGCTTCCCGGAATTTGATCTGCTTTTTTCATTCGTTTCGATCCAATCAGCGCTGATATACTCTCTGACCATATTGCCCAACGTTTTATATTGATCCAGCTTGGCAGAATCTTTAAAGCTTTTTCCGCACGTCATTTCCAGACGCTTTAAAAATAAGTCTGCAAAGCGTTCTTTACTCGAGAACATCCCGTCCACTCCTTGTCACCTGCTCGAAAATACGCTGATACTCTTTAGCCGACTTCCCCCAGCTGTAATCTGCATTCATAGCGGTCTTCACGATGCTCTTCCATACATCCTGTTGGCGATAAAACGACAGCGCCCTTTCTATAGTAAATTTCAGATCATGCGCATTAAAGGCAGAAAACGTAAAGCCATTGCCCGTTCCCTCTTTCTCCTGATAGGCACGGACAGTGTCGTAAAGACCACCCGTTTCCCTGACAATCGGAATGGCGCCATATTGAAGAGCAATGAGCTGCCCCAAACCGCACGGCTCAAATTTCGACGGCATCAAAAACATATCAGAGCCCGCATAAATTTGATGGGCTAGCGGCTCATCAAACCCGATATAAGCACGGCACTTCTCATGAAAAGCAAATTCTGCATACCGGAAATAATCTTCAAATTCACGTTCTCCTGTGCCCAGCACAACCAGCTGTATGTCTTGCTCCTCAAGAAGTTCATGCATAATTCTGCGGACAAGATCAAGCCCCTTTTGTTTAGTGAGCCTTGTCACCATACTGATCAGCGGAATATCGTTTTTCTCTGGAAGCCCCATCCGCCGCTGAAGCTTCGTTTTGTTTTCCAACTTGCATGCAAGATCCCCTGAATCGTATTGCGCCTCTATATAAGGATCGCTTTTCGGCTGATAGAACGTATCATCAATGCCATTTAATATGCCGGTTACATCATTTTCCCTATATTGCAAAACCTGTTCCAGCTGCTCACCATAATACGGAGTCAATATTTCATTTCTGTAAGTGGGGCTCACAGTTGTCACATGATCAGCCGCAATGATGCCCGCCTTCATAAAATTAACAAATCCGTTGCATTCTAACCTTTCATAATGAAAATGATCCATCTCAAGACCCAGCAAGTCATGTGTGACATCAGGAGGGAATATGCCTTGAAACTGCAGGTTGTGGATCGTGAGCACGCTTTTCATACGTTCATAAAAAGGATGTTTTCTGTACTCCTCTTTCAGCAAATAATTGACCATCGCTGTATGCCAATCGTGAGTATGAACAATATCGGCTGGAACATTCACAACTTTGGCAGCCTCCAGCACAGCTCTTGAAAAAAAGGCAAACCGCTCACCGTCATCATAATGCCCGTACAACGAATCCCTGTTGAAATAGTACTCATTGTCAATGAAGTAATAATTCACATCATCTTCGTCCATATGTTCAATTCCGCAATATTGCTGCCGCCAGCCGACAGCTACGGTGCACTCAGCCTTTTTCTTCATACGCTTTTTCCACGGCTCAGGTATTTGGCTGTACTTCGGCAGCATCACATATACTTCATTGCCTAATCGCGCAAGCGCCTTCGGAAGAGCGCCTGCTACATCGGCAAGACCTCCTGATTTAACAAATGGGGTGCATTCAGACACAGCAAATAATATCTTCAAGAATTCATCAGCTCTCCTTGCACCAAACCTTTTCTTAATACAAGCGGCTGGTCAGCTGTTCCAGCAGCTTCCGTCGCCTTGCCGATTTTAACGTCCTTATCAGAAATGACCTGCTCAAGAAGGCAATCCTCGCCAATCTGCGTTTTTTGCATAATAATGCAGTTTTTCAGCTTCGTCCCCTTTCCGACATGGACCGCCCTGAACAAAATGCAGTTTTCAACCTCTCCTTCAAGCACACAGCCGTTTGCCACCAAAGAATTTTTGACAGTGCTGTGTTTTCCGTATTTCGTCGGCGGTTCATCCTTCACTTTTGTGTAGATAGGCTGCTGCGGCAAAAACACCTGCTGCCAAAAACGGGGCTGAATGAGTTCCATACTGTGGGTATAATATTTTTCCACCGAATCAATAACTGCGGCATAACCTGAATATTCATAAGGGCAAATGGTCAGGGCGGAAGATTCCTTTTCAACAGCCTCCTGAATGGTTTTATAGCCTTTTTCACTATGTCCGTAGATCAGATCCTTTAAAAGCGTTGTTGACATGATATAGATTTGCAGCGACTGGCCGTCCTGAAATACCTCGGTGACGTCGCAGCCAACCTCCTGGTGGCGTTTCAGCACATATTGAAATTGAATGTTGCATACGGTATGGCTGTTGGAGATAACAGCATATTGCTGAGTGCTTCTGTGGAAGTAATCTAGATGGTCCGAAAACTGGCGAAAGGAACCGAATTCATCGTATTCGTGATGAAGATGGGGAGACGGGAAAAAAAAGAGGCCGTCCTTTTTCCGGTGCAAATCCCATTCCTTACCCGCCCCAAGGTGATCCATGAGCGAACGGTAACGATACTTCGGAAAAATTGCAACACTCCTAATATCCGCATTCACCATGTTGGAAAGCATAAAATCAATCAGTCGGTACCTGCCGGCAAAAGGGATCGCCCCGAGCGACCGCTGTGCTGTTAAATCCTGAAGAGAATGCTTATATGTGGTTTCATCTATAACACCTAACATTTGATTATTGAACACTGACTCTGCCCCCTCTTCAGTAATTAAATCAATTCTTTTTCTACAAATTCCTCTGAAACGAGCAGCACCTCTTCAATGTCTTTTTCGGAGCGAATCACTGCGCCATCCGGCAGCACCATCCCATTAGGAACAATGGCATTTTCAATGACTACATGCTCCCCAATCGTCACATCCGGCATTATGACGGATGATGTAACAGTCGTATGCTTACCGACAGTCACACCTTGAAAAAGAACGGAGTGAGACACATTTCCATATACAACACAACCTTCGTTCACAAGCGAGTCTTGAACCTGCGCATCAGATGAAATAAATTGCGGAGGCTGATTTGGATTGACGGAGTAAATTTTCCATTTGCGTTCAAACAGCTTCAGCTCCGAGTCCTCTTTTAACAAATCCATATTGGCTTCCCACAAGCTCTGCACCGTTCCGACATCCTTCCAATATCCCTTGAACGGATAAGCAGAAAGCTTCTTTTTCTCTTCCAAAAGCAGAGGAATAATGTCTTTGCCGAAGTCGTGGCTAGAATAAGGGTTTTGATCGTCCATCTCAAGATACTGTTTCAAAAGCGGCCAATTGAATATATAAATTCCCATTGAGGCAAGATTGCTCTTAGGGAATTTGGGCTTTTCATCAAAATGTGTGATCGTCCCATCTGGATTGGCCTTCATGATGCCGAATCGGCTTGCTTCCTCCCAGCCCACTTCGATGACAGAGATGGTCACATCTGCTTTCTTTTCAATGTGATAATCAAGCATTTTGCCGTAGTCCATTTTGTATATGTGATCTCCTGATAAAATCAGTACATACTCCGGATCATACTGATTCAAATAATTGAGATTTTCATAAATGGCGCTTGCCGTCCCTTTATACCATTTGACTTCTGATGACTCGGCATAAGGGGGTAAAACCGTCACGCCGCCATTATATCTATCCAGGTCCCATGCACTGCCGATCCCAATATAGGAATTCAGCTCAAGCGGCTGATATTGCGTTAAAATCCCGACTGTGTCTATGCCTGAATTAGAACAGTTGCTTAGGGTAAAATCAATAATCCTGTATTTTCCCCCGAAAGATACAGCCGGTTTGGCCATATTTTTTGTTAATCCGCTGAGACGGCTGCCCTTCCCGCCGGCAAGGAGCATGGCTACACATTGTTTTTTCATCTTTTTATCTCTCCTCTTTTTTTAACCGCCCGTAAAATCGAGATGCCGTAAGGGGGGATGGTCATCGTGATATAACACGGTTTATGATGAAGTGCTCCCTTTTTAGCCGATAACGGCTTTTTGTTGATTTGCCCTGAGCCTCCATATGTTTCACTGTCACTGTTAAGCACTTCAATGTATTGAGTGAAAAAAGGAACTCCAACATCATATTGATGATAGACCACGGGTGTAAAATTACAAATGATGACAAGCGCCTCACCGTGCTTTTTGCCATAACGAATAAAAGAAAAGATTGATTGTTCGTCATTATGGACATCAATCCATTCAAACGATTGTGCACGATGGTCATGCTCATAAAGGATTTTGCTTTTTTGGTAAAAGCGGAGAAGATCTTGCGTAAAAACGCTGGCTTTCTGATGCATGGGGAAGGAGTCCAAAAACCAATCAAGCTGTTCTGTATCTTTCCATTCATCAAATTGGGCAAACTCTGATCCCATAAAGATCAATTTCTTTCCGGGATGCACTGTCATATAGCCCAGCAAAAGCCGATACTGGGCAAATTTCTGCCAGTAGTCGCCAGGCATTTTATTAAGAAGTGATTTTTTTCCGTATACGACTTCATCATGAGAAAACGGCAATACAAAATGCTCACTAAACGCATACAGTAATGAAAAAGAGATAAGCTGATGACAATGCCGCCTTTCTTCGGGCGGCGTCTCCATGTATTTCAGTACGTCATTCATCCATCCCATATTCCATTTATAATGAAAACCAAGCCCTCCTTCCTCAACGGCACCTGTCACTTGAGGCCATTCTGTAGAATCTTCCGCAATCATCATCACATGAGGATATGCCTCTCTCATGGTTTGATTGAGTTTTTTTAAAAAATCAACAGCATATGGATTCGTGTGGCGTTCATCCTGATTTGGCCAATACAGGATATTAGCCACTGCATCAACCCTAAATCCATCTATATGATAGAATTCCGCCCAGTACAACGCATTCGAAATTAAAAAACTATGAACTTCCGGTTTCCCCAGGTCAAAGTTTGCCGTGCCCCATAACCAGTTCTCCCGATCACGTTCTTCTTTGTATTCATAAAGCGGTTCTCCATCAAACATATAAAGGCCATGTGCATCTTTACAAAAATGTCCGGGGACCCAATCCAAAATGACTCCGATATTTTGTTGATGACATTCATCAACAAACTTCATCAGATCATGCGGCGGGCCAAACCTGCTTGTCGGGCTGTAATACCCCGTTCCTTGGTAACCCCATGAACGATCATATGGATGCTCATACACCGGAAGCAGTTCAATATGGGTAAACCCATGCTCCTTGATATAAGGGATAAGCGTCTGACTTAATTCTATATAGGAATAATGCCTGCCATCAGAATGCTTCTTCCAAGACCCAAGATGCAGTTCATAAATGAAAACAGGTTTTTCATACAGCGTCTTAGCCTTCTGTTTCTTTTGCCATTTTTGATCTTGCCAGCTGTATCCTTCCAAATCGTAAGTAAGTGACGCTGTGTTTGGTCTGACTTCTGAATAAATAGCGTATGGATCTGCCTTCAGCCTGATCTCACCGTTATTCGTCACGATTTCATATTTATATCGTTCCTTTTCTCCTATACCTGGAATAAATAACGTCCAAATGCCATTATCATTCACTCTGTGCATCACATGCTCTTCTCCAGACCAGCTGTTAAAATCTCCAGCCACTCGTACTTCCGACGCATGAGGCGCCCACACACAGAATTCATATCCGCTTTTGCCATTCAGCTCGCGGTAATGCGAGCCAAACAGCTGATAGCTTTTAAACAGACTGCCTTCGTGAAAAAGATAAACATCATGTGCTGTCGGGCTGGCAGCGGCCATGTAATCATCCTTTCTGACATCATAGTTTTCATTTATAGTATTTATTCGAAGAAATAAAAAAAAGCCCTTTCCTGAAAGCGCTTATACTTATAGACAATTAACTTCATTTTCTGAAGAAAAACGAAATATATGGAGATTTTTGTAGTCTGTTTTTAAAATAAAGAACAAAATCTAAGACATATCATGATTTATAAAAACAAAAAAACCTTGCAGGATATGCAAGGCTTCTGGATGACCCGTACGGGATTCGAACCCGTGTTACCGCCGTGAAAGGGCGGTGTCTTAACCGCTTGACCAACGGGCCGATAATTATGATATCTGTAATCATATGGCGGAGAAGGAGGGATTTGAACCCTCGCGCCGCTTACACGACCTACACCCTTAGCAGGGGCGCCTCTTCAGCCACTTGAGTACTTCTCCATTTGGCTCCACAGGCAGGATTCGAACCTGCGACCGATCGGTTAACAGCCGATAGCTCTACCACTGAGCTACTGTGGAACAAAAGTCATGGTGGGCCTGAATGGACTCGAACCATCGACCTCACGCTTATCAGGCGTGCGCTCTAACCAGCTGAGCTACAGGCCCATGACGACATAGAAATGGAGCGGGTGATGGGAATCGAACCCACGACATCAGCTTGGAAGGCTGAGGTTTTACCACTAAACTACACCCGCAATTTTTATTTGGGGCGATTGATGGGAATCGAACCCACGAATGCCAGAGCCACAATCTGGTGCGTTAACCACTTCGCCACAACCGCCA